>NZ_AP035976.1:0-4178925 GCF_059730795.1 Pantoea sp. X-Soil-ISGK-275 | reverse complement strand
TTATACGCATGAATCAGGCTATGTTATCCACAGTCGATCGCGTGTATAAAGTAAAAAAACAGCGCAATCAACTGGGGATCATTGTAATTTCCCGATCCCCAGCCACTGACGATCGTTTTAAATCTGCGTTTTCCATGTGGCGACCCACACTTCAGCCGCGTCTTCCGGGATCTCATGCTCTAGCACGTCGATCTCCAGTCGATCGCCAATGCGTTTGGCGCCCAGCTGGTTCAATTGCTCTTCCAGCAGCTTGATCGCGCCGCAGAAAAGATCGTATTCATGATTACCGATGCCGACTGCGCCATAACGTAAGCCCGAGAGGTCCGGTTTTGTCTCTTGCAGTGCTTCATATAAAGGAAGCAAATTATCAGGCAGTTCACCGGCACCGTGCGTGGAGGTCACAATCAGCCAGATGCCTTCCGGTTGCAGCTCATCCAGCTCTGGGCCATGCAGCACCTCGGTTGAGAAGCCCGCTTCCTGCAGTTTTTCTTCCAGATGTTCAGCAACATATTCGGCGCTGCCAAGGGTACTTCCACTGATTAACGTAATATCGGCCATGATGCTCTCCCGCACTAAAGGCGAGCATTGTACGCTGTGATCAAGCCGTGATCCACCTGTGGAAAACAGGGTTAATAGATGAAAGCATCAGGCGACAAGTCGCGCCATACGCGCGATCTGCCGGGGATAAGTTTGTGCACAGCTTAGAGAGGGATCACGGCTTAATGGTGCGCATGATCGGGTTTTGCAGTGAGATCAGGGTTTCGGTGGATTGGATTTCGTCGATGGTCTGGATCTTGTTGATCAATACCTGTTGCAAGGCATCGATCGATCGGCACATCACTTTGATAAAGATGCTGTAATGGCCGGTGGTGTACCAGGCTTCCACCACTTCATCCAGCGCGTCGAGTTTGCTCAGCGCCGCCGGATAATCGCGCGCGCTTTTGAGGATAATGCCGATAAAGCAGCACACATCGAAGCCGAGCTGACGCGGATCGATCTCCACGCGCGTGCCTAAAATAATGCCCGCCTGACGCATCTTCTCCACCCGCACATGAATAGTGCCGGGGCTGACGTTGAACTGTTTGGCGAGCTCGGCATAGGCGGTGCGCGCATTCTGTAACAGCGCATTCAGAATGCCGCGATCCAGGTTATCCAGCTGAAGGTGTTCCGCCATTATCCATCCTCGTTGAGTTCTTCTTCTATGAATAGGGGAGAATGTGCAGCAAATTAGCGGTGCAGGCAAGGTGCAGACAACAGCCTTGCCGTTGTCTGCCTGCTTTTTAGCGCTTACGCCAGAAGGTCACTTGCGCCTGCGTGTGCTGGAATTTGCGCGCCGTTTCGCGGATCACAAAGGGCACATCCTGCGGCGGTGCCACTTCGTCGAAAGCATCACGCAACAGACGCTGCAGCGCCTGATAGGTCGTCAGTGCTTCGCCATTTTCGCGCACACCGCCCAGCCAGTTCTCTTTTGGTGTGAAATCTTCCAGCCAGGTATACGGCGATGACAGCACCAGCAAACCGCCGGAACGGATCATCGGGATAATATCCTGCAGGAAGCGCTTCGGCTGACGCAGACGATCAATCAGGTTAGAGGCCAGCACCAGATCGTAACGATCCGGCTGCGGCTTCAGGTTACAGGCATCACCCTGCACAAACTGAATTCGCTGCGCTTGCTCTGCTTCGAGACCAAACTCTTTCAGCCGCACCTGACGATACTCCACCAGATCCCCTTCTTCGGGCACAACATAGCGGAAATCCTCACCGGAGGTCAGCTGCAGCGCGACATCAATAAAACGCGCCGAGTAATCCATGCCGGTTACCGCGTCGAAGTGTCGTGCCAGTTCAAAGCTGGCACGCCCGGTAGCGCAGCCGATGTCCAGCGCCTGACCGCGCGCAGTGCAGTGCGGCAGCAGTTTTTCCACCAGTGCCGCCGCGTAGTTAGGCACGTTGTAGTAGCTCGGCCCGTACTGGAAATCGAGATACTGCGACACCATGCTGTCAGTTTCATAGGGATTGAGGGCCATGCTCTCTTCATGGGAAGAAACCACATAGCGGAAACCGGCGTGCTGGAAGAAGTGACGACGGAAAGCGTAGCGCGCAGATTTCAGCGCTTCGTTGCCGGTAGAAATCCAGCTGCCACCTTTGATTAGCGCATGTTTGCCATCAAAGGTCGGCGTCGAGAAGTCGTCGTACAGCGGATGCACCTTAAAGCCTTCGAAACCGTTGGTTGGCGTCGTGGTCCACTGCCAAACGTTGCCGACGATGTCGTAAAACTCACCCTGCGCGAAACGGTCGACGGGGCTGGAGGAAGCCCAATACGCCAGATTAATATTGCCCGGTGCTTCAGTCCAATCAGGCTGATCGCCGCCAACCTGCTCACGCAGCAGCGCCCATTCGGCCTCGCAGGGAAGCTGAATAGATTTACCGGTCTCTTCGGCCAGCCAGCGGCAGAAAGCGGCGGCTTCCAGTTGATTCACTTCCGCTGGCCAATCCCACGGCATCGCCACTTCTTCGGCCAGCACGCGCAGTTTTAGCTGATCGGGCAGCTTTTCGTCACCGACCCAGAATGTCGGCATCTGTGCGCCGGAGAATTCACGCCAGCCCCAACCTTCGTCATCCCACCAGCGGCGATTGTTATAACCGTCCGCCGCAATGAAGCGATAAAACTCGGCATTGCTGACCAGCATCTTACTGGCCTTAAACGGCTTGAGTTCGGTTTGCTGACTGCCGTATTCGTTATCCCAGCCATAGGTGTCGTCGGTTTTGCCCTGCTGCACGCGGCCGCCGGGCATCGCGATCAGGGCATTTTCCGGTACCGATTGACGATCGTGACGCGCCTGCGGACAAACCGGCCAGTGCGGCTGCGGCTTAACCCATTCAATCGGCAACTGGCGCATCAGCACACTGGACGTTTCCAGATGAATACGCTCGTGCTCAATGCCCATCAACACCACCCACGCCGGGCTGTCCCAGCCGATGGGCAGTTCCAGCGGCAGGGTGCGAATAAACTCACTCACCAGACTTTTCACTTTGCCACGATAGTCGCGCACCTCTGCGATGCTCGGCCAGTCGTAATGGCTGTCGTTGAGATCGTCCCAGCTCATCTCATCGACGCCGATCGCCATCATCGCTTCGATGCGATCGTCAACGCGTTGATCAAGATAGCGGCCTGCCATCAGCTTATTAATGTAGAAGGTCGCGGTGTGGCCGTAATAGAAGATCAGCGGATGGCGCAGCGAAATGGCTTTGTTAAACCAGGCGCGCTCGTCCGCCAGGCAATCAAACAGGCTTTCATACAGTTCCCAGGTTTGGGTGAAGTACGCCAGCAGCTCGGCCCGTTTTTGTTCGGAGTTTTGGCCAGAAAGTTTTAGCGTGCGGGTCGGTGCGGGAAGTTGGGCGGTCGTCACAAGATGCTCCAGTTTGCTCAGTGCTCGAACTTATCACTATAGCAAATTAGCATTTCCGTCAGATGAATTAGCGCTGCCAGCGGCGCAGCAGACGGCTTTTCAGGCCGGTATCGAAGCGCCAGATGTGATCGAAGATGCGCAGGATGCCGGGTTTGCCATGCAGGGACATCGCCACCGCATGGAAACGCTGTTGATGTTGGCGCTGACGCTGTTTAATGGTGCTGACGATGTCGTCCGGCAAACGTTGGGCAATAAAGTCAGAGACGATCACCGCATCCGCTTCCTGCCAGGCGCTGCCTTCCATGCGTTTCACCACCGCCGCAAGGCAGGCAGCGAGATCGGTGCCGCCGCGAAAACGCTGGCTGAGGAAACGGATTGCCTGCTCAATGCCATTGTCGGCGGTGAGTTCATAGCCGATCACTTCATGAGCGAACAGCATGATGTAGCAGCGGCGCTTATCCGCCAGCGCCACTTTCAGCAGCGCCAGGCAAAAGGCTTTAGCGCAGCGTTCGTTGAAACCGCCCATCGAACCGGACGTATCAACGCAGACGATAAATGGGCCGCGCGGTTGCTCTTCATGCTGCTGGTGGCTGACCGGACTCATGGTGACTTTTTCATGCCACGCATCGCCCTGCAGACGATAAGTCAGCAGGCGTTTTTCAACTAAGCGCCGGTAAAACTCCAGCTCTAACTCGCTGATGCTCAATGCCGCCAATTCAGGCGGTAACAGACGCAGCACATCATCGCTTTGATGAATGCCGCTGACCTCTTCCGGCACGTTATCCGGTTCGCGTACCAGCTGGTGAAACTCCTCCAGCGGCGCATCCTGCGACGGCACCGATTTAGCTTCGCGGCTGCGACCCAACTGTTGCGCCAGCTTCATCAGCTCCGGCTGCTGGGCGAGGAAATCGCCGTATTGCACGATCAGTTCGTAATCGCCGTGCTGCAGCGGCGCTTTGCTCAAATCCCACAGGCGTCCGGCGGCGGCTTCATCATCATCGGTGAGGATTGGCGCCAGTTGGCCGCTGATCGCCATGCGCTGTTGCAGCTCGGCCATCAAGCGTTCGCGCTGCTCTTCGAGAATGGTTTCATTCAGCGTTAGCGTTTGCAGCGTCAGGCTGAGACGCCAGCGTTGCAGGAACAAGGTGTGTTGCGCGTTGCTGAGCTGGTCGCTTTCGGCATTCAGCAGCAGTTTGCTGGCTTCTTCGATGAACGGCGACGGCAGGCTTTTCAGCTGCGTCATGATGTTGGGTAACTGCTGGGTGAAATGTTGTGTGCTGAGCAGCTGCATCTGTTGAAACAGCTGAAACTCCTGCGCCAGCGCTTCTGGCACCGGCGTGACTTTGATCTGCTCGGCGATCTCCGATCGCCAGCGCGGCAGATCGCGCATCATGGCTTGCTTCAGGCGGGGAAACTTCTCAAAGAACAGCGCCAGCTGCGGCGAGGCGAGCAGCGCGATAATTAGCTCTTCGATTAACTCGGTTTCGCCAATCGACAGCAGCGCACTCAGCGTCTCCAGTGAGATCATTTTCTCGCCTGTTTCAGCTGTTCCGCGACATCCTGCAGGCTGGTTTCAATGCGCGCCAGCCAGTCATCGCTAATGAACAGGCAACGCTGATGCTGGCTGAACAGGGTGCGCTGCGCGCGCAGCTGAGTTTCCAGCGCGTCATACTCATCGGCGATCTCCTGCGGCATCTCGCTGCTGCTGCTGGCGCCCGGTAGCGTCAGACGCGTGGATTGCAGGCTAACATCGCGCAGCGTCAGACAATGATGCGTATCCACCAGCATATCCAGCGTCTGACCAAAGCCGATGCCGTTCAGCTTGCCGCGAATTTCACCGCCCTTCAGCAGCCACTGCTCCAGTGCTTCACGGCCAATCAGAATGTGCGTCACCTGCATGTCGTGCAGCATTAACGGCTGTTGCAGCATCAGCGTCAGCTGCTCATCGGTAATGGCGGCGGGTAATTCGTAGTGCGGTTTGCGGCTGAACATGCCGCTGTGTTTCTCCAGCGTCAGCGCTTGCGCCACGCTTTGCTGCTGTTGCAGCGCCAGACGGCGGCCTTTGATCTGCTGCAGCTTGTGCAGCAGAGCCTGTTGCTGCCACGCATGTTGCGACATCAGCGTATCGATTTCGCGATCCAGCAGTTTCATCGATGCCACGTCATGCCACAGGCAATCTTTCAGCAGCACTAAGTCGATGGGCGCGATGGTCACGCGACCGCTGTAAAAGGCACTGGCTTGCAACAGGTGAATGGCTTTCTTCCAGCGACGATCGGAAATGTATGGCGCGTCCGGCAGCGTTTCTAACTGCTGACGTAGCTGATAGATCAGTTCAAACACGTGATCCGGCAAACTGACCTGGCTGATGCCTTTCTGCCACTGTTCATACTCTTCATCGCTGATGCGCAGCGATTCCGCCACCGGATTGTCGTTTTCATCCTGCTGGTGGGTGAGCATGCTGCGGAAGTTCTGCTTCTCATGCACGTTATCCAGCCACAAGCGAATCAACATGCGGTCATACAGCGCTTCCAGTCCGCTATCGGCTTCCGGCAGTTCGTTGGAAGCGGTAACCAGCAAGCGCATCGGGATTTTTTCTTCGCTGTCGCCATTGCGGAAGCGGCGTTCGTTGATAGCGGTCAGCAAGGTATTCAGAATCGCCGGGCCGGCTTTCCAGATTTCGTCGAGGAAGACAATTTCAGCATCCGGCAGATAACCTTTGGTCAGACGCTGATAACGCCCTTCATCTTTCAGGGCCTGAATCGATAGCGGACCAAACACCTCTTCCGGGGTGGAAAAACGGGTCATCAGGTATTCAAAAGCGCGGGCGTGCTGGAAGGCGTATTTTAATCGGCGGGCAATCAGACTCTTGGCGATGCCTGGCGGCCCGAGCAGAAACACGCTTTCGCCACTTAAGGCAGCCAGCAAACAGAGGCGGATCGCATGATGGCGTTCATACAGCCCTTTTTCCAGAGCGTTGCTCAGGCGAGAAATTCTTTCTGCCAAAAGATGGGGTTGAGCCATAATCACATCATTATCCTTTTGATCCTGGTGCCGTCATATTCTGGCGAGCGCAATACTCTACTGATTATCATGCGCGATTGCGTTGATAGCCGTCAGCTTTTTTGTTTCAGAAGGTTGATGCGAGAGAACTCGCCGCTTCCAACGGTTTTTTGGCGCTATTTTCGGCGAAAAACCGCGTCACCGACGCGATGGTGGCACTTTGTAAGAGTAGGTTTTTTTGGGAATATGTGCATACTGTGCGCTTTTTGATGGCTTGAGCGGAAGGCAAGTGCCTCCGGCTCCAACAAAAGACAACTTATGAGCTCGGATAAGAAACAGTCCCTTGGGGCCGTCACGCTGGCGGCAATTGGCGTGGTGTATGGCGATATTGGTACTAGCCCGCTCTATACATTGCGTGAATGTCTCTCTGGTCAGTTTGGATTTGGCGTAGAGCGCGAAGCGGTATTTGGCTTTCTGTCGCTGATCTTCTGGCTGCTGATTCTGGTGGTGTCGCTGAAGTACATCAGCTACGTGATGCGTGCGGATAACGCCGGTGAAGGCGGGATTTTAACGCTGATGTCGCTGGCCGGACGCCATACCGGCGCCAGAGCCACGGCAATTCTGGTGATCATGGGACTGATTGGCGGCAGCTTCTTCTACGGAGAAGTGGTGATAACGCCGGCGGTTTCGGTGCTATCGGCGATTGAAGGTCTGGAAATTGCCGCGCCAAGTCTTGATGCCTACATCGTGCCGTTGGCGATTGCAGTGCTGACTTTACTGTTTGTTATCCAAAAACACGGCACCGGCATTGTCGGCAAGCTGTTCGCGCCGGTGATGCTGCTGTGGTTTTTGGTGCTGGCGGTTCTGGGCGCGCGCAGCATTATCGACAATCCTGACGTCCTGCATGCGATGAACCCGTATTGGGCGGTGCACTTCTTCATCCAATATAAAACTGTCTCCTTCTTCGCGCTGGGCGCGGTGGTACTGGCGATTACCGGCGTAGAAGCGTTGTATGCCGATATGGGCCACTTCGGTAAATTCCCGATTCGTCTCGCCTGGTTCATCGTGGTGCTGCCTTCACTGGTGCTCAACTACTTTGGTCAGGGCGCGCTGCTGCTCAAACATCCTGAAGCGATCAAAAACCCGTTCTTCCTGCTCGCGCCGGATTGGATGCTGATCCCAATGTTGATTCTGGCGACCTTAGCCACGGTGATTGCGTCGCAGGCGGTGATTTCCGGCGTGTTCTCATTAACGCGTCAGGCGGTGCGTCTCGGCTATTTGCCGCCAATGCGCATTGTGCACACCTCCGAAGAGGAGTCCGGGCAGATCTACATTCCAGTGATTAACTGGCTGCTCTATTTCTCGGTGGTGATTGTGATTGTCGGTTTTGAGCACTCCAGCAATCTGGCGGCGGCTTACGGCATTGCGGTAACCGGCACCATGGTGCTGACCGCCATTCTCTGTTCAACCGTGGCGATTCAAAACTGGCACTGGAACCGCTATCTGGTGGTGTTGATTCTGATTGCCATGCTGATCATCGACGTGTCGCTGTTCTCCGCCAACCTGATCAAAGTGTTCTCCGGCGGTTGGCTGCCGCTGACGCTGGCACTGATGATGTTTATCATCATGACTACGTGGAAAAGCGAGCGTTTCCGCCTGCTACGTCGTATGCATGAGCACGGCAATTCTCTTGAAGCGATGATAGCGTCACTGGAGAAATCGCCGCCGGTACGCGTGCCGGGCACCGCGGTGTATATGTCGCGGGCGCTGAATGTGATTCCCTTTGCCATGCTGCATAACCTCAAGCACAACAAAGTTTTGCATGAGCGCGTGGTGTTGCTGACGCTGCGTACGGAAGATGCGCCTTACGTGCACAATGTGCGTCGCGTGACCATCGAACAGCTGTCGCCGACCTTCTGGCGCGTGGTAGCGAGTTACGGCTGGCGCGAAACGCCAAACGTTGAGGAGATTTTCCACCGCTGCGGTCTTGAAGGGCTGAACTGCCGCATGATGGAAACCTCCTTCTTTATGTCGCATGAATCGCTGATTATCGGCGATCGTCCGTGGTATCTGCGCCTGCGCGGCAAGCTGTTCCTCGCGCTGCAACGCAATGCGCTGCGCGCGCCGGATCAGTTTGAAATCCCACCGAACCGCGTGATCGAGCTGGGAACCCAGGTCGAGATTTAACGCTGCGCGCGTCACCAACTCAAGGTGACGCGCAATCCTCCGCTGGCGCGCTGACTGAACTGCAAGCGAACGCCGTGCAGCTGGGCAATATTCTTCACGATAGAAAGCCCTAATCCGCTGCCGGTTTGCGCCTGTCCCGGCGGTCGCCAGAAGCGTTCACCCAACCTTGCCAACTGCTCATCGCTGACGCCCGGTCCGTTATCATCAACGGTAATGGCGCGAACGTTGAGCTGCACATCAATAGTGCTGCCCGATGGCGAATAGCGCAGCGCGTTATCCAGCAGATTGCGCACCATCAACCCCAGCAACAGCGGATGACCGTTCATCACCGGTTCGGCATGGCTGGTGAACTGCAAAGCGATGTTTTGTTGTTCTGCCTGCGGGAAGTGCTCCGCCAGCAGGTTTTGCAGCAGCGGTGCCAGCGCCACCGGTTGAAACTCGCTGCGCAGATCGTCTGCTTCCACGCGTGACAGCGTTAAGAGCTGATCCACCAAACGCGTGGCGCGCACAATGCCGCTATCCAGCTGCTGAATCGCCCGTTTACGCATCGCTTCATCATCATCGGCCAGCTGAATCACTTCGCTCTGCACGCGCAGCGCCGCCAGCGGGCTGCGCAGTTCATGGGCGGCATCGGAGGTAAAGCGACGCTCGCGCTGTACCAGATGCGCCATGCGACTGAACAAGCCGTTGAGCGCCACCACCAGCGGCTTCACCTCTTTGGGCAAGCGCGTGTCCGGCAATGGCGTGGCATCGTCCGGCGCTCGTTGATGCAGCGTAAGCGTGAGGCGCTTCAACGGGCGCAGCTCAAACCACACCAGCGCCAGCAGCAACAGCAGCATAAAAGGCATGGCGACCAACCATGGTAGCAAGCTACTGAGCGCCAGATCGCGCGTCATATCTTCGCGGTATTCCCACTCTTGCCCAACCACCACGCGATAACGCTTATCCGCAGAGGTGAGCCACACTAAGCGCCAGCTCTCTTTATCGCCGCGCAGGCGGCCATCGGTAAAGCCATCACGTTGGTAATCAAACTCTAAATCACGCCCATTTTCGCCGTCATTGAGCAGCGGCTGGCCGTCGGCGCTGAAAATGGCAAACGCCAGCGCATCGTCATCCTGATCGCCACGATGATGACGCAGGATCGACTTGGTGTTAGGCAGTTTTTCGTCCTGCAGCGAGGTGGGATCGAGCTTAATCAGGCGTTTGGCGAACAGCATTTGCTGAGTATCAAACAGCTCGTCTACCGTATCGCGGGTTTGGTGCCAGGCGCTGAGGCTGGCCAGGCCGCCGCACAGCATAATCAGCAGCACAAAGCCGATGGCGAGGCGCAGAAACAGACTCATTCTGCCGCTCCCAGCGTATAACCGACGCCGTGTACGGTGCGAATAAACTGGCTGCCGAGTTTCTTGCGCAGATGATGAATGTGCACCTCCACCGCATTGCTGGAGACATCTTCATCCCAGCTGTAGAGCTTTTCTTCCAGCTGACTGCGCGTCAGTACACGGCCGGGATTGCGCAGAAACAGTTCCAGCAGCGCCAGTTCGCGGCTCTTCAGGCTGACGGCTTCGCCATCGCACAGCACGCTATGGCTGCCGGGCGCCATCACCACTTTGCCGTGTTTGAGTTCTGGCTGCAGTTGGCCGTGACGGCGACGGATCAGCGCCTGCAAGCGTGCCGCCACTTCTGTCAGCGCAAACGGCTTGCACAGGTAATCGTCGGCACCGAGCTGCAATCCCTGAACGCGCTGATCGAGCGCATCGCGCGCGGTGAGGATCAGCACCGGCACATCCTGTCCTTGCTGGCGCCACTGACGCAGGATATCCAGACCATCGCGTTCCGGCAGCGACAGATCCAGCACCACCGCGTCCCAGGGCGCGGCCGCCAACGCCTGAAATCCGTCTTCGCCGGAGACAAACCAATCCACGCTGAATCCGAGTTTGGTTAACCCGACTTTCAAACCGTCGCCAATCAGCGTGTCATCTTCTATCAGTAAAATGCGCATCTACTCTCCTTCTGTTAAGCGGAGTTATACGAAGCACAATCGCTCTTGTACAGCGAAAATCCCGGCAAATAGACTATTTTTCATGAATGTTAGCCCGACGGATTCTCTTAAGATCCTGTTAAGAACCTTATGGTGAAATAGCTTCCGTAAACCAACACATTCATGGAAAAGAGGTGACATATGAAAAAGTCTGCAGCCCTGTTAGCTATCATCGCCCTGGCCGCCACGCCGGTTCTTGCCGCTCAGCAAGGTGGCTTTGTTGATCCGAATGCGCCATCCGCGCAGGTGAAGTCTGGTGGCTTCAAAGCCGATAACACCAGCGTTGTCACGGTGAAACAGGCCGAAGAGATGAAGGACGATAGCTGGATCACCGTGCGCGGTACGCTTGAGAAGCAAATCGGTGATGAGGATTATCAGTTCCGTGATGCCACCGGCACCATGAAGGTCGAGATCGATCATAAACGCTGGAACGGTTTGACCATCACGCCGAAGGATCAGGTAGAACTGACCGGCGAACTGGATAAAGATTTCAACTCCATCGAACTGGACGTGAAACAGGTACGTAAACTGCCTTAATCCCTGCATCGGGGCCGCAGCAGCGGCTCCAATATCCCACCAAACTCAAATTCTCTCTGGTACAAGCGAAACGTTTCGATGGCGATCACATTTCCGTGATGCCGCCATTGAGTTGCCGTGCGCATTTTATACACTCCCGATCAGCGAAACGTTTCGCTGTGGAGTGGAAGAAATGAAAAAAGGTCGCTTGTTAAACGCTGAAGTCTCTCATGTGATTGCTCGCCTGGGGCACACCGATACGCTGACGATTGCAGATGCAGGCTTGCCGATTCCGGCTGGTCCACAGCGCATCGATCTGGCGTTAACGCCGGGTATGCCCGAATTTTTACAGGTGGTTGAGGTAGTCACGCAGGAGATGCAAGTCGAAAGCGCCCTGATGGCGGAGGAGATTAAGCAGCACAATCCGCAGCTCCATAGCGCACTGCTCGCCGTGCTCGAAGCCTTGCAACAGCACCAGGGGAATGTCATCACCATTCGTTACACCAGCCATGAACAATTCAAACAACAAACGCAGCGTAGTCAGGCGGTCATTCGCAGCGGAGAGTGTTCTCCGTATGCGAATGTCATCCTGAGCGCCGGCGTGACCTTCTGAGGCCGCTATGCAACCGTTATTGCAACTCAAAGGGATTGAAAAGTCGTTTCCCGGCGTGAAGGCGCTGAATGGCGCATCGCTTGCTGTTTATCCGGGACGCGTGATGGCGCTGGTGGGTGAAAACGGTGCCGGCAAATCTACCATGATGAAAGTGCTGACCGGCATTTACAGCATGGATGCCGGTTCCCTGCAGTGGCTCGGTCAGGATGTGGCGTTCTCTGGCCCGAAAGCGTCGCAGGAAGCGGGCATTGGTATTATCCATCAGGAACTTAACCTGATTCCGCAACTGACCGTCGCCGAGAATATCTTCCTTGGCCGCGAATTTGTTAACCGCTTTGGCCGTATCGAATGGAAAAAGATGTATGCCGAGGCGGATGCGCTATTAAAGCGCCTCAATCTGCGCTTCAACAGCCACAAGCTGGTGGGCGATTTGTCGATTGGCGATCAGCAGATGGTCGAGATCGCCAAAGTGCTCAGCTTCGAGTCGAAAGTCATCATTATGGATGAACCCACCGATGCGCTGACCGATACCGAAACGCTGTCGCTGTTCCGCGTCATCAACGAACTGAAAGCGCAGGGCTGCGGCATCGTCTATATCTCGCACCGCATGAAAGAGATCTTCGAGATTTGCGATGACGTCACCGTGTTCCGTGATGGGCAGTTTATTGCCGAGCGCGCGGTGTGCGATCTCAGCGAAGAGAGCCTGATCGAGATGATGGTCGGCCGCAAACTGGAAGATCAATATCCACGTATCGATCAGCAGCCGGGTGAGATCCGCTTAAAAGTTGAAAACCTCAGCGGTCCGGGCGTTGATGACGTCAGCTTTACGCTGCGCAAAGGGGAAATCCTTGGCGTGTCGGGCTTGATGGGCGCGGGACGTACCGAACTGATGAAAGTGCTGTACGGCGCGCTGCCGCGCAGCAAAGGTAAAGTCACGCTGAATGGCCGCGAAATCACCACTCGCTCCCCGCAAGAAGGATTGGCGAACGGCATCGTTTATATCTCCGAAGATCGTAAGCGCGATGGTTTGGTATTGGGCATGTCGGTGAAAGAGAACATGTCGCTAACCGCGCTGCGCTATTTCAGCACCGGCGCAGGCAACCTGCGTCACAGCGATGAGCAGTTGGCGGTGGGCGATTTTATCCGCCTGTTCAACGTCAAAACCCCTTCAATGGAGCAGCCGATTGGCCTGCTGTCCGGCGGTAATCAGCAAAAAGTGGCGATTGCGCGCGGCCTGATGACGCGCCCTGATGTGTTGATTCTTGATGAGCCAACGCGCGGCGTCGATGTCGGGGCAAAGAAAGAAATTTATCAGTTAATTAATCAGTTTAAAGCCGAAGGGCTGAGCATCATTTTGGTGTCGTCGGAAATGCCGGAAGTGCTTGGCATGAGCGACCGCATCGTAGTGATGCATGAAGGCCATCTCAGTGGCGAATTTTCCCGTGAGCAAGCTACCCAGGAATCCCTGATGGCGGCGGCAGTCGGTAAGCAACACAGCGAGGAGTTAGTTGTATGAGCACCCAAACCTTACCCGCCAGCCGCCGTTGGTTCAGCAAAGCCTGGCTGCTGGAGCAGAAATCCCTGATTGCATTGATCGTGCTGATCGCCGTGGTTGCCAGCCAGAGCCCGAACTTCTTTACGCTGGCCAACATGTTCAACATTCTGCAGCAGACGTCGGTCAACGCCATTATGGCGGTTGGCATGACGCTGGTGATTCTGACTTCGGGCATTGATCTGTCAGTGGGCTCGCTGCTGGCGCTGACTGGCGCGGTGGCGGCATCGATCGTCGGATTAGAGGTGAATGCGCTGGTGGCCGTTGCGGCTTCGCTGGCGTTGGGGGCGGCGATTGGCGGTATTACCGGCGTGATTGTGGCGCGCGGCAAGGTGCAGGCTTTCATTGCCACGCTGGTGATGATGCTGTTGCTGCGCGGCGTCACCATGGTTTACACCAACGGCAGCCCGATCAATACCGGTTTCAACGATAACGCCGATCTGTTTGGCTGGTTCGGTATCGGTCGTCCGCTGGGCATCCCAACGCCGGTGTGGCTGATGGTCGCGGTATTTGGTCTGGCGTGGTACATGCTGCATCACACGCGCCTTGGTCGTTACATCTATGCGTTAGGTGGCAACGAAGCGGCGACGCGTTTGTCAGGTATCAACGTTAATCGCGTCAAAATCATCGTTTATTCGCTGTGCGGCCTGCTGGCGGCATTGGCGGGCACCATCGAAGTGGCGCGTCTCTCTTCCGCTCAACCTACCGCGGGCACCGGTTATGAACTGGATGCGATCGCGGCGGTGGTGCTGGGCGGTACCAGCCTGGCGGGCGGTAAAGGCCGCATCATGGGCACGCTGATTGGTGCATTGATCCTCGGTTTCCTGAACAACGGCCTGAATCTGATGGGCGTATCGTCTTACTACCAAATGATTGTTAAAGCCGTCGTCATTCTGCTAGCGGTGCTGGTGGATAACAAAAGCAGTAAATAACTCTGACCTTCACACAGGATTTAAAAATGAAAAAGTTAACTGCATTGGCCGTCATTCTTGGCGCCACCCTCAGTGCTGGCGCGATGGCAAAGGACACCATTGCTCTGGTGGTTTCAACCCTGAATAATCCGTTCTTTGTGTCTCTGAAAGATGGCGCACAGAAAGAAGCTGACCAACTGGGTTATAACCTCGTGGTGCTGGATTCGCAGAACAACCCGGCGAAAGAGCTGGCGAACGTGCAGGATCTGACGGTGCGTGGCACCAAGCTTTTGCTGATCAACCCAACCGATTCTGATGCGGTGGGTAACGCCGTGAAGATGGCGAACCAGGCGAACATTCCGGTGATCACGCTGGACCGCGTAGCAGCACAGGGCACCGTAGTGAGCCACGTGGCGTCTGACAACCGTTTCGGCGGCAAAATGGCCGGTGACTTCATCGCCAAAAAACTGGGTGATGGCGCGAAGATTATTGAGCTGCAAGGTATTGCCGGTACATCTGCGGCGCGCGAGCGTGGCGAAGGCTTCAAACAGGCAGCCGATGCGCACAAATTCAACATCCTGGCGAGCCAGCCTGCTGACTTCGACCGTACTAAAGGTCTGAACGTGATGCAGAACCTGCTGCAGGGACATCCGGATGTGCAGGCCGTCTTCGCTCAGAACGACGAAATGGCGCTGGGCGCGCTGCGTGCTCTGCAAACCGCCGGTAAAACCGACGTGCTGGTGGTGGGCTTTGACGGCACCGCTGACGGTGTGAAAGCCGTTGAATCGGGTAAACTGACCGCCACTGTGGCTCAGATGCCAGACAAGATTGGTGTGATTGGCGTGCAGACTGCCGATAAAGTATTGAAAGGCGAGAAGGTGCAGGCGGTTAATCCGGTTGACCTGAAGCTGGTTACCAAATAATAAGTAAAGAAAAGCAGGGCAACGCGCCACCGTCCTGGTGGCGCATCTTTCTGGATGAATCCCAATGACCACAAGCGCAAAACTGGCCGTTCTCGGCAGCATTAATGCCGATCACATCCTTAACCTCGCCCACTTTCCACGTCCGGGCGAAACGGTGATCGGGAAACAGTATCAAATTGCCTTTGGCGGCAAAGGGGCCAATCAGGCGGTGGCTGCCGGTCGTGCCGGTGCAGACATTGCTTTTATTGCCTGCGTAGGCGCCGATGATATCGGCGAGCGCATTCGTCAGCAGTTACAGCAAGACCGCATTGATACCGCACCGGTTGAAACCGTCGCTGATGAATCGACCGGTGTAGCGATGATCTTCGTGAATGGCGAAGGCGAAAATAATATCGGCATCTATTCCGGTGCCAATGCGGCGCTGACGCCGACTCGCGTTGCGCAGCACCAGCAAGTGATTGCCGATGCCGATGCGTTGCTGATGCAGCTGGAATCTCCGCTGGAAAGCGTTCTGGCCGCCGCGAAGATTGCCCGCGCGCAGCAGACGCAAGTGATCCTGAATCCCGCACCGGCCACCGCGCTCTCAGATGAGCTGCTCGCGCTTATCGACATCATCACGCCAAATGAAACCGAAGCAGAAATTCTCACCGGCATTGCGGTGAAGAGCGATGAAGATGCCGCGCGTGCTGCTGCGGCATTGCATGCCAAAGGTATCGATACCGTGTTAATCACTTTAGGCCGTCGCGGTGTGTGGCTGAGTGAGCAAGGCAACGGCGTGCGCATTCCGGGCTTCAGCGTGCAGGCCATCGATACTATTGCGGCGGGAGATACCTTCAACGGGGCGTTTATTACCGCACGTCTGGAAGGTATGCCAATGCACGATGCCGTACGTTTCGCCCATGCCGCCGCTGCGATTGCGGTGACGCGTCCGGGCGCGCAGCCCTCAGTGCCGTGGCGCACTGAGATCGACGCTTTCCTGCAGCAACAGGGCTAAGCGCTTGGCTACCATGAAAGATGTCGCCCGCCTGGCGGGCGTCTCGACCTCCACCGTTTCACACGTCATTAATAACAATCGCTTTGTCAGCGAGCAGGTGCGTGAAAAGGTGGATCAGGCGATTCGCGAGCTTAACTATGCGCCGTCCGCGCTGGCGCGCAGCCTGAAGATCAAACAAACCCGCACCATCGGCATGCTGCTGACCGCCAGCAGTAACCCGTTCTATTCCGAAGTGGTGCGTGGCGTGGAAAACAGCTGCTACGAACGCGGCTACAGCTTGATTCTGTGTAATACCGAAGGCGATGAAGAACGCATGAATCGCAGCCTTGAGACGCTGATGCAAAAGCGCGTCGATGGTTTGTTAATGATGTGCACCGAAACTCATCTGCCTTCAGCGGAGATCCTCAATCGTTATCCGTCGGTGCCGATGGTAATGATGGACTGGGCGCCTTTTGAAGGGCGCGGCGACATTATTCAGGATAATGCGCTGCTCGGCGGTGAGCTGGCAACTCAGCATCTGATCGATCGTGGGTATACGCGCATTGCCTGTATTGCTGGCCCGCAGGATAAAACCCCCGCGCGGTTGCGTCTTGAAGGTTTCCATAAGGCGATGGCCAACAGCGGATTATCGGTTCCGTTGGGTTATGTAGTTGATGGCGATTTTGAGTTTCAGGGCGGCTTCAACGCCATGAATCAACTGCTGACGCTGGATACGCTGCCAGAAGCGATATTTACCAGCAACGATGCGATGGCGGTTGGCGTCTATCACGCCTTGTTCCAGGCCGGATTGCGCGTGCCGCAGGATATTGCGGTGATGGGCTATGACAACATCGAGCTGGCGCGTTACCTGACGCCGCCGCTTAGCACTATCCATCAGCCGAAAGATGAGTTAGGCGAACTGGCGATTGATACCTTGATTCATCGTATGAGCGATCCCGACGCCAGTCAGCAAACGCTGGTGCTGACGCCGGAGCTGGTGGAACGCGGTTCGGTCTAAGCCGATTTCTTCTTTTTCTCGCGGTTGGCGATTAGATTACGGCCGTCGCCCGGACGTAACATCATAAAGGTAAAGGCAGACAACACCGTGACGACGCCCATCGTCAGGAAGGTGGCGTGGAATTGCGCGACGGTTGTCGCCTCGACATCCTGATAGAAACGCAGCACTGCGGCGCTCACCGCCACACCAAAGCTGATCGACAGCTGCTGCGTTACCGCCAGCACACTGTTCCCGCCGCTGGCGTTCTCATCATTTAAATCCGCCAGCGTGATGGTGTTCATCGCGGTGAACTGCGTTGACATCGCCATCCCCAGAATCAACAGTGCCGCCAGCAACATCACCACGCTGCCACCCGGCGATTGCAGTGAGAAGGTGGCGATCAATATGCCAATGATGATGGTGATACCCACCAGCGTATGGCGATAACCGAAGCGATGCAGCACTTGCGTCACAGTGGATTTCGCCAGCAGCGCGCCAATCGCTGTCGGTCCCATCATGCAACCGGCAATCAGCGCAGGATAACCAAAGCCCACTTGCAACATCAGCGGCATCAGGAATGGAATGCAGCCGGTTCCCAGACGCGAAGCGATGTTGCCAAGGATGCCGACCGAGAAGGTGCGGGTTTTAAACATTGGCAGATTAATCAGCGGTGCCGGATGACGACGTGCGTGCACTATATAGAGAAGAAGTAATGCAATGCCGCTCAACAGCACCAACACCGCTTGCCACGGCAACACCACGCGTTCGCCAAACAGTTCGATGCCGACCGAGATCAACACCAAACCCAAACCAAACAGCAGGAAGCCTAAAAAGTCGAAGCGGCGTTTTGGTGTCGTGAAGTCCGGCATATATTTGCGCGCATAGAAGATGCCGGCGATACCGATGGGAATGTTGATGAGGAATATCCAGTGCCAGCTGGCGTAGGTCACTAACAACCCGCCGAGCATTGGGCCCAGAATCGGCCCCACTAAACCCGGCATGGTAACGAAGTTCAACACCGGCAGCAGTTCACTGCGCGGATAAGCGCGTAACAGCGCCAGGCGCGCGACGGGCATCATCATCGCTCCGCCAATCCCCTGCACCACGCGCGAGACCACCAACATGCTCAATGACCCGGATAAGGCACAGGCCAGCGAACCCAGCGTAAATAGTGATACGGCAAGAATGAAGATTTTGCGTGTGCCGAAGCGATCGGCCAACCAGCCACTCACCGGGATCAGCATTGCCACCGTTAGCGTGTAACTGATGATGGCGGATTGCATGGCTAAAGGAGAACGTTCAAGGCTGGTGGCGATAGCAGGAAGCGCAGTATTCAGGATGGTGGCGTCAAGTGCTTGCATGAAAAACGCCATGGCGGCGATCCAGGGCAAGCCGGCCATACTGCGCGCGGAGCGAATCATTGAAAGTCCTTCTCGAATAATTGTCAGCCTGCGACAAAGAAATTACGTTTGGTTAAAGAGAATAGCATTGGTGTTTAAGGTGATGGCGCTGATTTGTGCCGATGAAGCGGCGCTTTTGACTGATTCTTCGCCGGGAAATGTCTGTTTTTAACGCGTTCGTTTAAAAAAGAGGCGCTCAGTCATTTTTTTGCAATTAACCCTTGTCACCTCCGAATAACTCCCTATAATGCGCCACCACTGAGACGGCAAAGCGGCAACGCAGACGGCTCAGCAGGGAGTGAAGAAATTCATCCCGCCGGATGAAAGCGCTGAAAAAAGTGTTTGACTCCGAAGGAGAGTAGCGTAGTATACGCCACCTCGCGACAGACGGTTCAGCCGCTGCCCGCAACGCTCTTTAACAATTTATCAGACAATCTGTGTGGGCACTCGCAGGATTGATATCAGCGTCTCCGGACGCAACAAAATATCAAAGCCTCACGAGTGAACACATAATGAAATTCATTATGACGTTTTACAGATGAGCACCGCTGAACTTGTTTCAGCAAATCAAACTTAAATTGAAGAGTTTGATCATGGCTCAGATTGAACGCTGGCGGCAGGCCTAACACATGCAAGTCGAACGGTAGCACAGAGAGCTTGCTCTCGGGTGACGAGTGGCGGACGGGTGAGTAATGTCTGGGAAACTGCCCGATGGAGGGGGATAACTACTGGAAACGGTAGCTAATACCGCATAACGTCGCAAGACCAAAGTGGGGGACCTTCGGGCCTCACACCATCGGATGTGCCCAGATGGGATTAGCTAGTAGGTGGGGTAATGGCTCACCTAGGCGACGATCCCTAGCTGGTCTGAGAGGATGACCAGCCACACTGGAACTGAGACACGGTCCAGACTCCTACGGGAGGCAGCAGTGGGGAATATTGCACAATGGGCGCAAGCCTGATGCAGCCATGCCGCGTGTATGAAGAAGGCCTTCGGGTTGTAAAGTACTTTCAGCGGGGAGGAAGGCGGTGGAGTTAATAACTTCACCGATTGACGTTACCCGCAGAAGAAGCACCGGCTAACTCCGTGCCAGCAGCCGCGGTAATACGGAGGGTGCAAGCGTTAATCGGAATTACTGGGCGTAAAGCGCACGCAGGCGGTCTGTCAAGTCGGATGTGAAATCCCCGGGCTTAACCTGGGAACTGCATTCGAAACTGGCAGGCTAGAGTCTTGTAGAGGGGGGTAGAATTCCAGGTGTAGCGGTGAAATGCGTAGAGATCTGGAGGAATACCGGTGGCGAAGGCGGCCCCCTGGACAAAGACTGACGCTCAGGTGCGAAAGCGTGGGGAGCAAACAGGATTAGATACCCTGGTAGTCCACGCCGTAAACGATGTCGACTTGGAGGTTGTTCCCTTGAGGAGTGGCTTCCGGAGCTAACGCGTTAAGTCGACCGCCTGGGGAGTACGGCCGCAAGGTTAAAACTCAAATGAATTGACGGGGGCCCGCACAAGCGGTGGAGCATGTGGTTTAATTCGATGCAACGCGAAGAACCTTACCTACTCTTGACATCCAGAGAACTTAGCAGAGATGCTTTGGTGCCTTCGGGAACTCTGAGACAGGTGCTGCATGGCTGTCGTCAGCTCGTGTTGTGAAATGTTGGGTTAAGTCCCGCAACGAGCGCAACCCTTATCCTTTGTTGCCAGCGGTTCGGCCGGGAACTCAAAGGAGACTGCCAGTGATAAACTGGAGGAAGGTGGGGATGACGTCAAGTCATCATGGCCCTTACGAGTAGGGCTACACACGTGCTACAATGGCGCATACAAAGAGAAGCGACCTCGCGAGAGCAAGCGGACCTCATAAAGTGCGTCGTAGTCCGGATCGGAGTCTGCAACTCGACTCCGTGAAGTCGGAATCGCTAGTAATCGTAGATCAGAATGCTACGGTGAATACGTTCCCGGGCCTTGTACACACCGCCCGTCACACCATGGGAGTGGGTTGCAAAAGAAGTAGGTAGCTTAACCTTCGGGAGGGCGCTTACCACTTTGTGATTCATGACTGGGGTGAAGTCGTAACAAGGTAACCGTAGGGGAACCTGCGGTTGGATCACCTCCTTACCTGAAGATACCTTCCCGCGCAGTGCTCACACAGATTGTCTGATAAAAAGTAATGAGCAAGACGGCTGCGAAGTCGTGACACTATCGTGTCCCCTTCGTCTAGCGGTTAGGACTCCGCCCTTTCACGGCGGCAACAGGGGTTCGAATCCCCTAGGGGACGCCACTTGCTTGGTGACAGGTGAAAGGTGTCTCCACGAAGTATCTCAAAACTGACTTAACCGTCATGTTTGAGATATTGCTCTTTAACAATCCGGAACAAGCTGAAAATTGAAACGACGTGTTGGTTCATTTCTCCGTAATAAGAAATGAATAACAACATGTTCGAGTCTCTCAATGCCTGCAGTCCGCAGCGTTGCAAAACGCCTGTGGGTTGTGAGGTTAAGCGACTAAGCGTACACGGTGGATGCCCTGGCAGTCAGAGGCGATGAAGGACGTGCTAATCTGCGTAAAGCGTCGGTAAGGTGATATGAACCGCTACAGCCGACGATGTCCGAATGGGGAAACCCGGTGCACTCAGTGCATCATCGCAACATGAATACATAGTGTTGCGAGGCGAACCTGGGGAACTGAAACATCTAAGTACCCAGAGGAAAAGAAATCAACCGAGATTCCCCCAGTAGCGGCGAGCGAACGGGGAACAGCCCAGAACCTGAATCAGTTTGTGCGTTAGTGGAAGCGTCTGGAAAGTCGCGCGATACCGGGTGATAGCCCCGTACACGAAAGTGCACATTCTGTGAGTTCGAAGAGTAGGGCGGGACACGTGGTATCCTGTCTGAATATGGGGGGACCATCCTCCAAGGCTAAATACTCCTGACTGACCGATAGTGAACCAGTACCGTGAGGGAAAGGCGAAAAGAACCCCGGCGAGGGGAGTGAAACAGAACCTGAAACCGTGTACGTACAAGCAGTGGGAGCCTCTTTAATGGGGTGACTGCGTACCTTTTGTATAATGGGTCAGCGACTTATATTCTGTAGCAAGGTTAACCGTATAGGGGAGCCGCAGGGAAACCGAGTCTTAACTGGGCGTTAAGTTGCAGGGTATAGACCCGAAACCCGGTGATCTAGCCATGGGCAGGTTGAAGGTTGGGTAACACTAACTGGAGGACCGAACCGACTAATGTTGAAAAATTAGCGGATGACTTGTGGCTGGGGGTGAAAGGCCAATCAAACCGGGAGATAGCTGGTTCTCCCCGAAAGCTATTTAGGTAGCGCCTCGTGAACTCATCTTCGGGGGTAGAGCACTGTTTCGGCTAGGGGGCCATCCCGGCTTACCAACCCGATGCAAACTGCGAATACCGAAGAATGTTATCACGGGAGACACACGGCGGGTGCTAACGTCCGTCGTGAAGAGGGAAACAACCCAGACCGCCAGCTAAGGTCCCAAAGTCATGGTTAAGTGGGAAACGATGTGGGAAGGCACAGACAGCCAGGATGTTGGCTTAGAAGCAGCCATCATTTAAAGAAAGCGTAATAGCTCACTGGTCGAGTCGGCCTGCGCGGAAGATGTAACGGGGCTAAACCATGCACCGAAGCTGCGGCAGCGACACTATGTGTTGTTGGGTAGGGGAGCGTTCTGTAAGCCGTTGAAGGTGGCCTGTGAGGGTTGCTGGAGGTATCAGAAGTGCGAATGCTGACATAAGTAACGATAAAGCGGGTGAAAAGCCCGCTCGCCGGAAGACCAAGGGTTCCTGTTCAACGTTAATCGGAGCAGGGTGAGTCGACCCCTAAGGCGAGGCTGAAAAGCGTAGTCGATGGGAAGCAGGTTAATATTCCTGCACTTGGTGTTACTGCGAAGGGGGGACGGAGAAGGCTAGGTTATCCGGGCGACGGTTGTCCCGGTTTAAGCGTGTAGGCTGATATCTTTGGTAAATCCGGGATATCTTAAGGCTGAGGCGTGACGACGAGCCACCACGGTGGTGAAGTAACTGATGCCCTGCTTCCAGGAAAAGCCTCTAAGCTCCAGGTAACACGAAATCGTACCCCAAACCGACACAGGTGGTCAGGTAGAGAATACCAAGGCGCTTGAGAGAACTCGGGTGAAGGAACTAGGCAAAATGGTGCCGTAACTTCGGGAGAAGGCACGCTGGCGCGTAGGTGAAGGGACTTGCTCCCGGAGCTGAAGCCAGTCGAAGATACCAGCTGGCTGCAACTGTTTATTAAAAACACAGCACTGTGCAAACACGAAAGTGGACGTATACGGTGTGACGCCTGCCCGGTGCCGGAAGGTTAATTGATGGGGTTATCCGCAAGGAGAAGCTCTTGATCGAAGCCCCGGTAAACGGCGGCCGTAACTATAACGGTCCTAAGGTAGCGAAATTCCTTGTCGGGTAAGTTCCGACCTGCACGAATGGCGTAATGATGGCCAGGCTGTCTCCACCCGAGACTCAGTGAAATTGAAATCGCTGTGAAGATGCAGTGTACCCGCGGCAAGACGGAAAGACCCCGTGAACCTTTACTATAGCTTGACACTGAACATTGAGCCTTGATGTGTAGGATAGGTGGGAGGCTTTGAAGCGTGGACGCCAGTCTGCGTGGAGCCAACCTTGAAATACCACCCTTTAATGTTTGATGTTCTAACGTAGGCCCGTAATCCGGGCTGCGGACAGTGTCTGGTGGGTAGTTTGACTGGGGCGGTCTCCTCCCAAAGAGTAACGGAGGAGCACGAAGGTTGGCTAATCCTGGTCGGACATCAGGAGGTTAGTGCAATGGCATAAGCCAGCTTGACTGCGAGAGTGACGGCTCGAGCAGGTGCGAAAGCAGGTCATAGTGATCCGGTGGTTCTGAATGGAAGGGCCATCGCTCAACGGATAAAAGGTACTCCGGGGATAACAGGCTGATACCGCCCAAGAGTTCATATCGACGGCGGTGTTTGGCACCTCGATGTCGGCTCATCACATCCTGGGGCTGAAGTAGGTCCCAAGGGTACGGCTGTTCGCCGTTTAAAGTGGTACGCGAGCTGGGTTTAGAACGTCGTGAGACAGTTCGGTCCCTATCTGCCGTGGGCGCTGGAGAATTGAGGGGGGTTGCTCCTAGTACGAGAGGACCGGAGTGAACGCACCACTGGTGTTCGGGTTGTCATGCCAATGGCACTGCCCGGTAGCTAAGTGCGGAAAAGATAAGTGCTGAAAGCATCTAAGCACGAAACTTGCCCCGAGATGAGTTCTCCCTGACTCCTTGAGAGTCCTGAAGGGACGTTGAAGACTACGACGTTGATAGGCCGGATGTGTAAGCGCAGCGATGCGTTGAGCTAACCGGTACTAATGACCCGTGAGGCTTAACCTTACAACGCCAGAGGCGTTTTGGTCTGAGAGACCGGTATTTTCAGCTTGTTTTACGGATTAAAGATTTAGCGGAAGCGGATGTTATTCGTTTTTGCGCAAAGAATTTGCCTGGCGGCTTTAGCGCGGTGGTCCCACCTGACCCCATGCCGAACTCAGAAGTGAAACGCCGTAGCGCCGATGGTAGTGTGGGGTCTCCCCATGCGAGAGTAGGGAACTGCCAGGCATCAATTAAGTGAAGAAGCCCCGAACGAAAGTTCGGGGCTTTTTTACATCCGGATATTAGTAAAAAATCTACTAATTCAACGCTTCTTCAGCCACTGAGCAATAAAATCAGCAACCTGCATTGGTTGATTAATATCCAATACCGGCAAATTCAGTTCTAAATCTTCATCAGCAGCGACTGCAATTACATACTGATCCAGCAAATCCTCAACCCTACCTTTAACGCCACGCCGCCAAAGTGCAATTTTGGGGACCGCCTCATCTTTGAAACCCTCTACCAGCACCAGATCTAATGCCGAGCTATCCATCTGCGATGCTAATTGCATCAGGCTTAGCGGCCTATCGGGTGTTTCAGCCATCAACGCCCAGCGCTGATTACTGGCGACGATCACTTGATCCGCCCCAGCTTTGCGCAGTAAATAGCTGTCTTTCCCCGGCGTATCGATATCCATCTGATGATGTGTGTGCTTAATTAAGCCTGAGCGAATCCCCCGAGCTTTGAGCAGCGGGATAACTTGCTCGAGCAAGGTCGTTTTTCCGGTCCCGCTCCACGCGGCAATAGCCAGTAAGCGCAGGCTCATAAACATTTTTCCTCATTCACGAGGTCGTCTGGCGTGTTGATATTGCGAAACGCAGATTCTGGATCCGAAAACGCAACGGCATGCCCGCCATGCTCATGTAAAAACTGCATCAGGCGTCTCTTGCCGCGCAGTAGCCAGGCTTCAAGATCATCAGCGAGCGCACGATTGACCAGCGCTAAGGATGGATGATCACGCAGGGAAGACTTCACCCACACGGCGGGCGCATCATTACGCTGCTGCCATAAACGCGCGACGAAATCATTGGGGATCCATGGCGTATCGCAAGCGCAGAAAGCGACCCATTCGGTTTCACTGCTGCGTAAACCACTGAGCATGCCAGCCAGCGGTCCGGGATAATCGGGCAATGAATCGGTAACAACCTGACAACCACTTGCCTGATAGCGATCAATGTTACGGTTAGCGCTTATCAACACAATATTGACCTGCGGCTGGAATCGCCGCAAAACGTGTTGATAAAGGGGTTCGCCCTGTAACATCAAAAACCCTTTATCCTGGCCTCCCATACGGCTGCCTTGGCCACCTGCGAGAATCACGCCGGTAAAAGCTGTCATCTTCGTCTCCTTGCTTCATTCTGGACGATACTTACTGAGCGGCAGCGTACCATCTGCATAAGGAATCAATGATGAAATATCACCGACTCAATGAACTGCTCGAGCTCCTGCAACCGGCATGGCAAAAGGATCCCGATCTCAATTTGCTGGCATTTTTGCAAAAACTGGCGCAGGAATCTGGTTTCAGTGGCCCATTAAGTGAATTAACCGATGATGTATTGATTTACCATCTCAAAATGCGTGACACAGATAGCCAGAGTGTCATTCCCGGCCTGAAAAAGGATTATGAAGTGGACTTCAAAACCGCGCTATTACGTGCACGCGGTGTGATTAAGGATGATGAGTAATGTTATCCTTGCGCATTAATCGCAAAGGTAACACACAGGCCAAATGATGAGCGAAGCCGCCTTTAATTTCCAGACGCTGAATCCCGATGTCATCCTTGATGCACTTTGGGATGCGGGTCTGCGTGTCGAATCAGGCTTAACCGCCCTCAATAGCTATGAAAACCGCGTCTATCAGTTCAGCGATGATGATAAACGCCGCTATGTGGCTAAGTTTTATCGTCCGCAGCGCTGGAGCGCGCAACAGATCCTTGAAGAGCATCAGTTCACTCAGGATTTATTAGAGGATGAAGTGCCGGTCGCCGCGCCGCTCGTTCTGCAGGGCAGTACGCTGAATCATCATGCCGGCTTCATGTACGCGGTCTTCCCCAGTTTAGGCGGGCGGCAATATGAAACCGATAACGAGGATCAGATGGAATGGGTTGGCCGCTTTCTGGGCCGCATCCACCAAACCGCAAAGCAAAGCCTGTTTCAGCGGCGGCCCACCTTCGGCCTTGAAGAGTATGTGTTTCAACCACGCCAGGAGCTGGAACAAAGCGCGTTAGTTCCGTCTTCACTCAAGGACTTACTGCTTGCTGCCGTTGATAAGCTCAGCGCGACACTGCAGCAGCGCTGGCATAGCCAATGGCAGCCGTTAAGGTTGCACGGCGATTGCCATCCCGGCAATATTCTGTGGCGTGAAGGCCCGATGTTTGTCGATCTTGATGATGCCCGTAACGGACCAGCAGTGCAGGATTTGTGGATGCTGGTCAATGGCGATCGTCAGGAACAATTGATTCAATGGGACATTTTGCTGGAAGCCTATAATGAATTCGGTGATTTTGATTTACATGAATTGTCACTGATTGAGCCTTTACGCGCTATGCGCATGGTTTATTATTTGGCCTGGGTGGTACGCCGCTGGCAGGATCCCGCTTTTCCGCGCGCCTTTCCCTGGATGACAGATGAGGATTTTTGGCGCCGGCAGATTGCATTATTTATCGAGCAGGAAAGGCTGCTACAGGAACCGCCGTTGCAGCTTAGCCCGCAATATTAATGAAGTACTCAGGAGATTGTTTCACGATGAAAAAGATCATGTTTGCGCTGGTAGGTTTAATGCTGGCATTTGGCGCCTCAGCGGCACAGTTCAACGAGGGTAAGCAGTTCGTTACTTTGCCAAAGCCAGTGGCGGGTGAGCCGCAGGTTCTGGAGTTCTTCTCCTTCTTCTGCCCACATTGCTACCAGTTCGAACGCGTTTATCACGTGAGCGATGCAGTGAAAAAGAACCTGCCGGCGGATACGAAAGTGACCAAATACCACGTTGATTTCCTTGGCGGTCAATTCGGTCCGGTTGTCACTCAGGCATGGGCTGTTGCCATGGCGCTGGGCGTAGAAAGCAAAGTTACTGCACCGATCTTCGATGGTATTCAGAAAACCCAAACCGTTACCGATGCAGCAAGCCTGAAAGAGACCTTTATTAAAGCGGCGGGTATCTCTTCAGAAGATTACGATGCAGCGTGGAACAGCTTCGCTGTAAAAGCGCTAGTTGCGCAGCAGCAGAAAGCGGCAGCAGACGTCAATCTGCAAGGTGTGCCAGCAATCTTTGTTAACGGCAAATATATGGTTAACAACGGTGGCCTGGATACCAGCTCAATGGACAACTTCGTTGCTGATTACGCCAACGTAGTGAAGTTCCTGGTAGAAAAGAAGTAATTTAGTTTTCAGAACGCCGGCACTGCCGGCGTTTTTTATTGCCTTTTCTCTCATACGTATAGGATGTATTTATTGACCTTCCGCTTAATATCCACATGGACGATCGTCTTTTCATTAGAGCGGATGAGGTCACGGTAAGTATTTAACTAACTGATATAATTTAATTTTTAATATTAAAGTAATTGCAATTAACGTAAATAACAATACGTTATGATTTTTACGCACAAACTTATCCACAGATTGATCCTTGCGATCCATGCCGCGTAACGACGAAAAAGATCCTGACTTCCCCGAGTGCATTCAACATTCTCCTCCGGTTGTGGCATCCTTATAGCCCTCATTATCGCAACGAAGAAAATACGAACCTATGGCGCAAATTGCAGAAAATCCCCTGATTCTGGTCGACGGCTCATCTTATCTGTACCGTGCATATCATGCCTTTCCGCCGCTAACGAACAGTGCAGGCGAGCCAACTGGCGCCATGTATGGTGTGCTCAATATGCTGAAGAGCCTGTTGATGCAGTATCAGCCAAGCCATGTGGCTGTGGTCTTCGATGCGAAAGGCAAAACCTTCCGCGATGAGCTGTTTGAGCACTACAAATCGCACCGTCCGCCGATGCCAGACGATCTGCGTGCGCAGATTGAGCCGCTGCATGAAATGGTGAAAGCGATGGGCCTGCCGCTGTTGGCGGTCTCTGGCGTTGAGGCGGATGATGTCATCGGTACGCTGGCGCTAGAGGCGGAAAAACTTGGCCGCCCGGTGTTGATCAGCACCGGCGATAAAGATATGGCGCAGCTGGTGACGCCTGCAATCACCTTGATTAACACCATGACCAATACCGTGCTCGGTCCGGAAGAGGTCGAGCAGAAATATGGCGTGCCACCCGCGTTGATTATCGATTTCCTTGCCATGATGGGCGACAGCTCGGACAACATTCCGGGCGTGCCGGGCGTCGGTGAGAAAACCGCACAGGCGCTGCTGCAAGGCTTGGGTGGTATGCAGTCAATCTATGACAATCTCGATAAAGTGGCCGATCTCTCGTTCCGCGGCGCGAAAACCATGGCGGCGAAGCTGGAGCAAAATCGCGATGTCGCTTTCCTGTCTTATCAGCTGGCAACCATCAAAACCGATGTTGAATTGGATCTGACGTGCGATCAGCTCGTTGTCAATGAACCCAATGTAGAAGCGTTGCAAACCTTGCTTAGCCGCTATGAATTTAAGCGCTGGATCACCGATTTGCAGGATGGCTCATGGCTGCAACAAGGTAAAAAGAGCAACGCGCAGACTAAGAAAGCGCACCTCAGCGAACCTGCTGCGCCCGCTGCCGAAGCGACCAGCGTGCTCTCTGCGGATGGCTACGTCACTATCCTCGATGAAGCGACATTTACTGAATGGCTGAAAAAGCTGAAAAGCGCCGAGCTCTTCGCTTTCGATCTTGAGACCGACTCGTTGGATACCTTAAGCGCCAATATTGTCGGTATTGGTTTTGCCGTCGCGCCGGGTGAAGCGGCTTATCTGCCGGTCGCCCACGATTATCTGGATGCGCCAGATCAGCTGGATCGTAGTGAAGTACTGAAGCAGCTAAAACCGCTGCTGGAAGATGGCAAAGCGGCGAAGGTTGGCCAGAATCTCAAATACGATCGCGGCGTGCTGAAGAATTACGACATCGAACTGAACGGCATCAAATTCGACACCATGCTCGAATCCTATTGCCTGAACAGCGTGGGCGGCAAACACGATATGGATAGCCTGGCCGCGCGCTGGCTCAACCATAAAACGGTGACGTTTGAAGAGATCGCGGGCAAAGGGAAAAATCAGCTCACTTTTAACCAAATTGCTATCGAGCAAGCCGGTCACTATGCGGCGGAAGATGCCGATGTCACGCTGCAATTGCATCTGAAAATGTGGGAGAAGCTGGAGCCGGAAGCGGGGCCGAAACAGGTATTTGAAGAGATAGAAATGCCGTTGTTGAAGGTGATATCGCGTATTGAGCGCAACGGCGTGCTGATTGATCAGAATATCCTGGCGAAACACTCGCAGGAGCTGACCACGCGTGTGGCCGAACTGGAGCTGAAAGCGCACGAGCTGGCGGGCGAACCGTTCAATCTCTCTTCACCTAAACAGCTGCAAACCATTTTGTTTGAAAAGCAGGGAATCAAGCCAACCAAGAAAACGCCGGGCGGCGCACCGTCGACCAGCGAAGAAGTATTGGCTGAGCTGGCGCTCGATTATCCATTGCCGAAAGTGATTCTTGAACATCGTGGTTTATCGAAGTTGAAATCGACGTACACCGATAAGCTGCCACTGATGATCAATCCGGTTACCGGCCGCGTGCATACTTCCTATCATCAGGCGGTAACCGCGACAGGACGACTCTCGTCTACCGATCCTAATCTGCAGAATATCCCGGTGCGCAACGAAGAAGGGCGCCGAATTCGCCAGGCGTTTATCGCCGGGTCGGGCAATCGTATTGTTGCTGCGGACTACTCACAGATTGAACTGCGCATCATGGCGCATTTGTCGCAAGATAAAGGTCTGCTGGATGCGTTTGCTCAGGGCGAAGATATCCACCGCGCCACCGCGTCAGAAGTGTTTGGTGTGGCGCTTGGCAAAGTATCGGGCGAGCAGCGTCGCAGTGCTAAAGCGATCAACTTTGGCCTGATCTACGGAATGAGCGCGTTTGGTCTCTCTCGCCAGCTGAATATCGGCGCGGGTGAGGCGAAGAAATACATGGATCTCTACTTTGAACGCTATCCGGGCGTGTTGCGTTATATGGAAGAGACGCGCGCGAAGGCGGCAGAGAAAGGCTATGTTGAAACGCTTGATGGTCGTCGCTTGTGGCTGCCTGATATTACCTCCAGCAATGCCATTCGTCGTAAAGCAGCGGAGCGTGCGGCGATCAACGCCCCAATGCAAGGCACGGCGGCAGACATCATCAAACGCGCGATGATTGCGGTGGATGGCTGGCTGTTAGAGCAAAAAGACGATGCCGTGCGCATGATTATGCAGGTACACGATGAACTGGTGTTTGAGATTCGCAGCGACGCGGTAGATAGCTCGATTAAGACCATCCGTGACCTGATGGAGAACAGCATGAAGCTGGATGTGCCGCTGCAGGTTGAGGTCGGGTCCGGCGATAACTGGGATGAGGCGCACTGATTATGCGTATTCAGCGGTATTTGCGTGCCGCTGACATCATCATAAGAAAAATGTTTACTTAATCGGTTCAGCAACCTCACAAAGCGGTCTATTAAATGCGCGTTTTGTAACTACTTATCGGCTAAGCATTTTTTTAGTAATTAAACTACATCGCACACGTGAAAGTGTGATGAACTTAGTAAAAAAGATGTCGAATCCTGAAACTTAACAACAAAAAACCCTTTGTAGGGCGCGGAAAATCAGGTAGAGTTTGTCGCGTAGGGTACAGAGGTAAGATGTTCTATCTTTCAGACCTTTTACTTCACGTAATCGGATTTGGCTGAATATTTAGCCGCCCCAGTCATTTATGACTGGGGCGTTTTTTATTGGGCTTTTTCGCAAAAGCCGCAACAAAATTACTCTGCTGTTTCTTCGCCGTCGCCTTCTTGCGCAGGCTCCAGTTCGCTAAACCAGCTGTCCAACTTCTTACGCACAATATCAACGCCCATCTTCTTCAGTGACGAGAACATTTCTACCTGCACATCACCGTTAAAGGCCAGCGACGCTTCGCGTACCATCGTCAGCTGTGCTTTACGCGCGCCGGATGCCAGCTTGTCGGCTTTGGTCAGCAAGACCAGCACGGGAATCTGGCTCTGTACAGCCCATTCAATCATGTTCTGATCAAGGTCTTTCAGCGGATGGCGTATATCCATCAATACTACCAAGCCTTTCAATGCCTGGCGTTTCTGTAAATATTCCGCCAGAGACTTTTGCCATTTGCGCTTCATCTCTTCCGGAACCTGGGCATAGCCATAACCGGGTAAATCGACCAGACATTTACCTTCAACCACTTCAAACAGGTTAATCAACTGAGTACGACCTGGCGTTTTACTGGTACGTGCCAGACCTTTCTGGTTAGTGATGGTGTTCAGCGCGCTGGATTTGCCTGCATTCGAGCGCCCGGCAAAAGCAACTTCAATACCCACATCCGCCGGTAAATGGCGAATATCCGGGGCGCTGAGCATGAAATGGGTCATGTGATAGTTCAAAGCAGACAAAGTGAAACTCCAGCAAAATGAATCGGGCAATTGGGCTGATTATACCTGTAATGGCGCAAAAGTGCCCGATAGCGTCTAAACGCGTCATTTTGTAAGAGATCTATGATTTTTACTGCCAGCGATTACCGCTTCATGGAATATTAACAATGATTTTAGGCATTTAATTTCAATGGGTTGAAGTGTTTGTAGGAAATACCACTCTAAAATAGAGACAAGTCTCACTTGTTGATTTTACCTATTAGTCTACATTTGTTGTCAGTGCACGGCAGCACCCATCAGGATGATGAGCTCAGGAGTGTCGGGGATGACCAAGAGCATGGCGGGAAGCGATTCAGGCAGGAATCGAACAAGGACAGGGATTAATCGCAGGAGCGATGTGGCGATGGAGCAACCGGGACGTTGTGAGCCGTAAAGGATTTATTCAGTGTTTCCTTCGTATGAAGGTGCGATAAAAGGCGATAGCATAGGCTATCGCCTTTTTTCTTTGCTTACTTTCTGCTAGATTTCGCCGCAATTCTATACTGAACTCACAAAGCATCGCCGAGACCGGACACCATGAAGCAACCTGCATCAGCCCCGCGTGGCAAACCTGCTGCGAAAGCCAAACGCAAATCGCGTGAAGACCTTAATCAGGAAGCGCGCGATCGCAAACGCGATAAAAAGCATAGCGGCCACAAATCTGGCAGCCGCGCTAATCCGGAAACGCAAACCGCTGGCAAAGGTCAGGGTAAAAAAGCTCAGGATCCACGCCTGGGCAGCAAAACGCCGATCGCATTAGTCGCTGATGGTAAAACCCAGCCGGCGAAAAAGCCTGAAGCGAAGCCAAAACCAAAAGCGGAAAAAGTTCGCCTGACGCCGCAAGAAGAGCTGGCGAAGCTGGAAAATGACGAACGTCTGGATACGCTGCTGGATCGACTGGAAAACGGTGAAACCTTAAGTGGCGAAGATCAGGCCTGGCTGGATCAAACCTTAGACCGCATTGACGAGCTGATGGAAACGTTAGGCATCGCGCTGGATGACGAAGCGGAAGATGAGCAGGCTGAAGAAGATATGATGCGCCTGCTCAAAGGCAATTAAGGCCAATTTTGATCGGCATGCGTTTTCGCGCATGCCGTGCTAAACAGGTATTCACCTATGTTTTGGCCTGGATCAATTTTCGCGCTGCTACTGACATGTTATCTGATCTGGTTATTGTTTAAACTACGCCGCCTGTCGCGTCTGAAGTCGCGTTTACGTCGGCGTTCAGCCCATCGCTTCGTCCACTCTTCTGCTACGCGGCCCTCTCTCAGACGACGTCACCGTAAGGAGTGAGCATGTCATCGCAGCAGATTGATTGGGATCAGCGCCTCATCGAAAAATACAATTACGCTGGCCCACGTTATACCTCTTATCCCACCGCGCTCGAGTTCAGTGAGAACTTTGGTGAGGCAGATTTTCAGCACGCCGTGCAGCGCTATCCCGATCGTCCGTTATCGCTGTATGTGCATATCCCGTTTTGCCATCGTCTTTGCTACTTCTGCGGTTGCAACAAAATCGTGACGCGCCAGCTGCATAAAGCCGATCGCTACCTCGATGTGCTGGAGCAGGAGATCCGCCAGCGTGCGCCCTTATTTGCGGGGCGCAGCGTCACTCAGCTGCATTGGGGCGGCGGTACGCCGACATTCCTCAACCAGCAGCAGGTGAGCCGGTTGGTGGCGCTGCTACGCGATCATTTTACCATTGCCGATGATGTCGAAATGTCGATCGAGGTTGATCCGCGTGAAATCGAACTGGAGATGATCGATCATCTGCGCGCGGAAGGTTTCAATCGCCTGAGCATGGGCGTGCAGGACTTTAATAAAGCGGTGCAGGAGCGCGTGAATCGCGTGCAGGATGAAGAAACCATCTTCGCGCTGGTGCAGCGTGCGCGTGAGCAGGGCTTCCGTTCGGTTAGCCTCGATCTGATTTATGGTTTGCCGCTGCAGACACCGGAAAGCTTCGCCTTCACCTTACAGCGCGTTATTGCACTTAATCCCGATCGCCTCAGCGTCTTCAACTATGCGCACATGCCTACGTTGTTCGCTGCGCAGCGCAAAATTAAAGATGACGAGCTGCCAGGCGCGGCACAGAAACTGCAAATCCTGCAGAAAACCATCGCCACCTTAACCGGCGAAGGTTACCAGTTTATCGGCATGGATCACTTCGCGCGTCCGGATGATGAACTGGCGGTGGCACAACGCGCCGGCGAAATGCATCGTAATTTTCAGGGCTACACCACGCAGGGCGAAACCGATCTGCTCGGTTTGGGCGTGTCGGCCATCAGTATGTTGGGCGACAGCTATGCGCAAAATCACAAAGAGTTGAAAGCCTATTACGCAGAAGTCGAGCAGCGCGGCAATGCGCTGTGGCGCGGGCTCACGTTGAATGACGATGATGGTTTGCGCCGCGATGTGATTAAAGCCTTAATCTGCAATTTCTCACTGGATTTTGCCGCGATAGAAGCACAATACCCGATAGAGTTTGAACGTTATTTTGCCGAGGATTTAGCGCTGTTAGCGCCGCTGGTGGCGGATGGATTAGTGCAACAGCGCGGTCGCAGCCTGCACGTTACTGGCGTCGGGCGTTTGCTGATTCGAAACATCTGTATGTGCTTCGATGTGTATATGCGCCAAAAGGTGCGCATGCAGCAGTTCTCGCGAGTGATATAAAAAAGGGGAGCTCATTCGCTCCCCTATATTAACACGCACAACGTGCGCGTTATTCCATTCCCAGCTCTTTCAACTTACGCGTCAGGGTATTACGTCCCCAGCCGAGCAAGCGTGCCGCTTCCTGTTTGTGCCCTTGCGTGTGACGCAGCGCAGTGGTGAGCAGGGTGCGCTCCATCTCCGGCTGTGCTTCCGACAACAGGTTTTGATGACCGGAACGCAAGGCGCGATCTGCCCACTGCGCCAGCAGCGTGGCCCAGCTGTCCGGTAACGACTGCACCGGATTGTCTGGCGTGCTGGATTCAAACAGTTCAGGCGGCAGATCCTGAATCAACACTTCCTGGCCCGCTGCCATCACCGTCAACCAGCGACAGGTATTTTCCAGCTGGCGCACGTTACCGGACCAATGCAGACGCGTCAGCGCGGTTTCGGTTTCCGGATGCAGAATCTTCGCTTCCACGCCTAACTCACGTGCAGCGACCTGCAGGAAGTAACGCGCCAGGCGCGGAATATCTTCGCGGCGTTCACGCAGCGGCGGCAGATGAACGCGAATCACGTTAAGACGATGGAACAAGTCTTCACGGAATTTGCCTTCCTGCACGCGCAGCTCAAGATTCTGATGGGTTGCCGCGATAATACGCACATCCACTTTCACCGGCGCATAGCCGCCAACGCGATAAAACTGGCCATCGGCCAAAACGCGTAACAAGCGGGTCTGCACATCAAGCGGCATGTCACCAATTTCATCGAGGAACAGCGTGCCGCCATCGGCCTGCTCAAAACGTCCCTGACGAATCTGGTTCGCACCGGTAAATGCGCCTTTCTCGTGACCAAACAGCTCTGATTCAATCAAATCTTTGGGTATCGCCGCCATGTTCAGCGCGATAAAAGGGGACTTCGCACGCGGACTATGACGATGCAGCGCATGTGCCACCAACTCTTTACCGGTACCGGATTCACCGTTGATCAGCACGCTAATTGAGGAGCGTGAAAGACGACCAATGATGCGGAACACATCCTGCATGGCCGGCGCTTCGCCGATAATGTCGGTGGTTGGGCCGCTGACGGGCTGATTACGCGGCTGCTGCTGTTCCTGATAATGGCTAATCGCTCGCTCAACCAGCGCCACCGCTTCATCAATATCAAACGGCTTTGGCAGGTAATCAAACGCACCTTGCTGATAAGCACTGACGGCGGCATCCAGATCGGAGTGCGCGGTCATAATGATCACCGGCAGCATCGGATGACGCTGCTTAATCTGTTTCAGCAGCGTAAGTCCATCCATGCCAGGCATACGAATGTCTGACAATAATACGTCTGGGGTTTTGCTTGCGAGCGCGTCCAATACCTCGTTAGCGCTGTCAAAGGTTGCACAGCTCAAACCGGCTCCAGTGAGTGCCCTTTCAAGCACCCAGCGGATGGAGCTATCGTCATCGACGATCCAGACTATCCCTCGTTGCATAGAAACCTCACTGGCGAATAGGCAGGTAAACCGAGAATTCGGTGTGTCCTGGCCAACTGTTAAATTCTATTTTCCCTGAATGCTGATCGATCAGGCTACGGGCGATGGACAGACCTAAACCGGTGCCGCCTTCGCGTCCGCTAACCATCGGATAGAACAGGGTGTCTTGTAGCTGGGCCGGAATCCCTGGGCCATCATCTTCAATATCAATACGTGCAACTAAACGATAACGCGTGCCGTGCAGCGTGAGCTGGAAGGCCGTACGCGTGCGAATCACAATGGTACCGCCTTCATCGCCCAACGCTTGCAGCGCGTTACGCACCACATTCAACAGCACCTGTTCAATCTGGTCGGGATCGTGCGGCAGTTCCGGCAGGCTTGGATCGTAATCACGCACCAGCGAGACGTTATCCGGCAACTCCATCGACACCAGATTCACCACGCGCTCGGCGACCTGATGAATGCTTTGCGTTACGTGCAAGCCCGGCTGTTGCGGGCCGAGCAGGCGATCGACCAGATTACGCAGTCGATCGGCTTGCTCAATAATGATGCGTGTATATTCATGCAGGGAAGGATCGGGTAACGCGCGAGTCAGCAACTGCGCGGCACCACGTAATCCTCCCAGCGGGTTTTTGATTTCATGCGCCAGGCCGCGCACTAAATCGCGGGCCGCGACCTGCTGAGCATGCTGAATTTGTTCCTGGCTAAGACGACGTTGATTATCCATCGGCGCCATTTCCAGCAGAATAAAGCCATCCGGTAAGCGCTGTGCCGTGAGCGACATAATGTGCGCGCGGCCATCGACCACCAACGTGACTTCGCTATCGGTAAAGCCCTGGCCAGCTCCGAGACTCTCGCTCATCACCTCAATATTCAGCGAAAAATAGCCGGTTAATTCCGGTAATGGCGTGCCGAACAATTTACGTGAGCTTTGCGCCAGTAATTGCTGAGCCGCCGGATTGGCGTAATGGATAACTAAATCGTTATCGACCAGCAAAATACTGTTGATCAGGGAGTTGAGAATCTGCCCCGCGTCGGGCAGCGTGCCAGTTGCCATACAGCGTTCCTCTGCACTAATTTAGTGCATTATAGCCTTTCAGGACGGAAATCTGTGCTTCGAACCATGAATGCGCGGAGAAAAAAGCCCATCCGGAGATGGGCTAAAGTTTCCACGGCAATATAAAATCTTCGGCGTCTTTTACACCGCCGCTGCGTTGGCTGCACTCGTTCACCCGAGTCACTGAGTTATCTCAGCTCCCCGGGATTCTCTCGATTGCCGCCTTGCGGCGATGCAAAATCCGCGAATCTTTAATGCTGATTAAACGCTGTAGTACAGTTCGAACTCAACTGGGTGCGGAGTCATACGCACGCGGTCAACGTCTGACTTACGCAGTTCGATGTATGCATCGATAGCGTCATCAGTGAACACACCGCCACGGGTCAGGAACTCGCGGTCTTCGTTCAGTGCGTTCAATGCTTCTTCCAGAGAACCTGCAACTTTTGGAATCTCAGCTTCTTCTTCCGGAGGCAGGTCATACAGGTTTTTGTCCATCGCATCGCCAGGGTGGATCTTGTTGATAACACCATCAAGACCGGCCATCAGCAGCGCGGTGAATGCCAGGTATGGGTTAGCCGCTGGATCCGGGAAGCGTGCTTCGATACGACGTGCTTTCGGGCTAGCAACCACTGGGATACGGATAGAAGCAGAACGGTTACGGGCAGAGTAAGCCAGCATAACGGGCGCTTCGTAGCCTGGGACCAGACGCTTGTATGAGTTGGTGGTTGGGTTCGCCAGGGCGTTAATCGCTTTAGCGTGCTTAATGATACCGCCGATGTAGAACAGAGCAGTTTCAGACAGGCCGCCGTACTTGTCGCCAGAGAACAGGTTCACGCCGCCTTTTGACAGGGACATGTGGCAGTGCATACCAGAACCGTTATCACCGAACATTGGCTTAGGCATGAAGGTTGCAGTTTTGCCGTACGCGTGAGCGACGTTGTGCACCACGTATTTGTAGATCTGAATTTCGTCAGCTTTTTTGGTCATGGTGTTGAAGCGGGTTGCCACTTCGTTCTGACCAGCAGTCGCTACTTCGTGGTGATGTGCTTCAACCACCAGACCCATCTGCTCCATGGTCAGACACATGGCAGAACGGATGTCCTGTGCTGAGTCAACCGGTGGCACTGGGAAGTAACCGCCTTTCAGACCTGGACGGTGACCTTTGTTACCGCCTTCGTACTCTTTACCGGTGTTCCATGCGGCTTCGATATCGTCGATAGCAACGTGTGAACCTGAAGTAGAAGAACCGAAACGGATGTCATCGAACAGGAAGAACTCTGGCTCTGGTCCAAACAGCACGGTATCCGCGATGCCTGAAGAACGCAGGAACTCTTCTGCACGCTTAGCAATGGAGCGTGGGTCACGGTCGTAGCCCTGCAGTGTGCCTGGCTCAAGGATGTCGCAACGGATGATCAGGGTCGAGTCTTCGAAGAACGGATCCATTACTGCAGTGGTTGCGTCCGGCATCAGCACCATGTCTGATTCGTTAATGCCTTTCCAGCCACCGATGGAGGAGCCATCGAACATTTTGCCTTCTTCGAAGAAGTCAGCGTTAACCTGGTGAGCAGGGATAGTAACGTGCTGTTCTTTACCTTTGGTATCGGTAAAACGCAGGTCAACAAACTTAACTTCATGCTCGTTCATCATCGAGAGAACGTGTTCAGCGGACATACTCAACTCTCCTGGAAATGGTCATTATCGTCATGGTGAGAGAACTTCGTTGCCGGGAATGTGTCATGACTGCTGACCATTCCTAACCAAAGATCTCGGCAAGCTCTATCAACCGTTTTATAACTGTCGTTTTCGCTTAAAATATATAAAGCGAATTCTGTGCCAACTTTATGACAATGGTGAAAATGGCGCTACAATGCGCCCTTTCGTGAGTCGAAGGCTGCACCAGGATGGATTGCATGCATCGTAATGGTGCATCATAGGTGAAGTTAAGCACTAAATTGGTGCAAATTGCCATCGCAGTGCAGATTAATGCACCGTAAACGGTGCTAAAAACCAGCGCTACGAGAAACTTTCGGCGAAATCTGTGATCATGTTCAGTCTTCCGCTTAATCCGTGTACAATACCGCGTTATTTCTATAATGCCTGAGGCAAAGCTGTGATCGAAAATTTGCGTAACATCGCCATCATCGCGCACGTTGACCATGGTAAGACCACCCTGGTTGACAAGCTGCTCCAACAGTCCGGTACTTTTGATGCTCGTACCGAAGCGACTGAGCGCGTAATGGACTCCAACGATTTGGAGAAAGAGCGTGGGATTACCATCCTCGCAAAAAACACCGCCATCAAATGGAATGACTACCGTATCAACATCGTTGATACCCCAGGACACGCCGACTTCGGTGGTGAAGTGGAGCGCGTCATGTCCATGGTGGATTCGGTGCTGCTGGTTGTAGATGCGATGGATGGCCCTATGCCGCAAACCCGCTTCGTAACCAAGAAAGCATTTGCTCATGGTTTGAAGCCGATTGTGGTTATCAACAAAGTTGACCGTCCGGGCGCGCGTCCTGATTGGGTTGTTGATCAGGTATTTGACCTGTTCGTTAACCTGGATGCGACTGACGAGCAGCTGGACTTCCCGATCATCTTCGCTTCGGCGCTGAACGGTATCGCGGGTCTGGAACACACCGACATGGCTGACGACATGACCCCGCTGTATCAGGCGATTGTTGACCACGTTTCTCCACCTCAGGTTGAAGTTGAAGCGCCACTGCAGATGCAAATCTCGCAGCTGGACTACAACAACTATCTGGGCGTGATCGGCATCGGCCGCATCAAGCGCGGTACCGTGAAGCCGAACCAGCAAGTCACTATCATTGATAGCGAAGGCAAAACCCGTAACGGTAAAGTCGGTAAAGTGCTGGGCCACCTTGGTCTGGAGCGTATCGAAAGCACCCTGGCAGAAGCGGGCGACATCATCGCGATCACCGGTCTGGGCGAGCTGAACATCTCTGACACCATCTGCGACACGCAGAATGTGGAAGCGTTGCCAGCCCTGAGCGTCGACGAACCAACCGTAACCATGTTCTTCAACGTGAACACCTCACCGTTCTGCGGTAAAGAAGGTAAGTTCGTGACTTCGCGCCAGATTCTGGAGCGTTTGAACAAAGAGCTGGTCCACAACGTGGCACTGCGCGTTGAAGAAACCGAAGATTCGGATGCGTTCCGCGTTTCTGGTCGTGGTGAGCTGCACTTGTCAGTTCTGATCGAGAACATGCGTCGTGAAGGTTTCGAGCTGGCGGTATCCCGTCCGAAAGTAATCTTCCGTGAGCACGAAGGCCGTAAGCAGGAGCCATTCGAAAACGTGACCCTCGACATCGAAGAAACCCACCAGGGTTCTGTGATGCAAGCGATGGGTGAGCGTAAAGGCGACCTGAAAAACATGGATCCAGATGGCAAAGGCCGTGTACGTCTTGACTACATGATCCCAAGCCGTGGTCTGATCGGCTTCCGTAACGAATTCATGACCATGACTTCAGGTACCGGTCTGCTGTACTCCACCTTCAGCCACTACGACGACGTTCGTCCAGGCGAAGTGGGCCAGCGTCAGAACGGCGTGCTGATCTCAAACGGTCAGGGTAAAGCGGTCGCGTTCGCCCTGTTCGGTCTGCAGGATCGCGGTAAGCTGTTCCTGGGTCACGGTGCGGAAGTATATGAAGGCCAGATCATTGGTATTCACAGCCGTTCTAACGACCTGACAGTAAACTGCCTGACCGGTAAGAAACTGACCAACATGCGTGCGTCAGGTACTGACGAAGCCACCACTCTGGTTCCACCGCAGAAAATGACGCTGGAACAGGCTATCGAGTTCATCGATGATGACGAACTGGTAGAAGTGACTCCGTTGTCAGTCCGTATTCGTAAACGTCACCTGACCGAGAACGACCGTAAGCGTTCTTCTCGCGGCAGCAAAGAGTAAGCGAAACAGTCTGATATTGAGCCCCGCACTTGCGGGGCTTTTTTATGCCTGCAACCCGCTGCAACGCTCGCTTAATGAAATTTGGCTCCGCCTCCAGATTACTGATTTCCCGCCTTTCGTCCCTGTTCAGCTCCCACTTTTGCCGCTAAAGTGAATGATCCAGGGAACGAAAAGGAGAGGCGTCATGCTGTACATCTTTGATTTAGGCAATGTGATTGTTGATATCGATTTCAATCGTGTGCTCGGCGTCTGGAGCGATTTGGGGCGCGTGCCGTTATCCACGCTGCAAAGTCGTTTCCGCATGGATGAGGCTTTTGAGCAACACGAACGCGGTGAAATCAGCGATCCGGAATTTGCTGCACGTATCTGCGACCAGCTGGATATCGCGCTGAGCTATCCGCAATTCACCGCTGGCTGGCAGGCGGTCTTTGTCGGCGTACGTCCGGAAACGCTGGCGATCATGAACAAGCTGCGTGCCAATGGCGAGCGCGTGGTGATCCTGTCCAATACCAATCAGCTGCACTTCGAGTTCTGGCCAACCCAATATCCCGATGTTCAACAGGCGGCCGATCATCTTTATATGTCGCAGGATATCGGCATGCGTAAGCCGGAAGCGCGCATCTATCACTATGTGCTGCAGCACGAAGGTTATCAGGCCAATCAGGCGGTGTTTTTCGATGATAACCAGGCCAATATCGACGCTGCGCGCGCGCTTGGTATTGAAAGCGTGCTGGTGGTTGATGATAAAACCGTGCCGGACTGGTTTGCGGGTCGTCTCTGAGTGCTGAACCAACGACATCTGCGCCACTCGGCGCATGCCTTTTATTTGTGGGTAAAACTGCTGTGGCGACGCATTGACGATGACAACATGACGACGCAGGCGGGTAATCTCGCCTACGTTTCATTGCTGGCATTGGTGCCGCTGATTGCCGTGGTGTTCGCGCTGTTTGCTGCTTTTCCGATGTTCTCGGATATCAGCGTGCAGTTGAAGAACTTCATTTTTACCAACTTCATCCCAGCAACGGGCGACGTGATTCAGCGTTATCTCGACCAGTTCGTCGCCAACGTCAATAAGATGACGGCGATTGGTATTGTGGGGTTGATCGTCACCGCGTTGCTGCTGATGCATTCGGTGGATAGCGCATTAAACGCCATCTGGCGCAGCGATAAGCCGCGTCCGATGGTCTATTCGTTTGCCGTTTACTGGATGATCTTAACGCTCGGGCCCCTGCTGGCGGGCGCAAGCTTAGCGCTCAGCTCCTATCTGTTATCGCTGCGGTGGTTGAGTGTGACAGGCGTAACCAGTCTGGTTGATCAGCTGCTCCGTATTTTCCCGCTGTGCCTCTCCATCCTCGCTTTCTGGCTGCTGTATAGCATTGTGCCGACGCGGCGCGTGCCCACGCGTGATGCACTGATCGGCGCGATCGTTGCCGGATTGCTGTTCGAGCTGGGCAAAAAAGGCTTTGCGCTCTATGTTACGATGTTCCCTTCGTATCAGTTAATTTACGGCGTTCTGGCGGTCATCCCCATTCTGTTCCTTTGGGTCTATTGGTCGTGGTGTATTGTGTTGTTAGGCGCGGAAATCACCGTCACGCTGGATGACTATCGCCAGCTAAAACAGCAGGAACGCGAAAAAGAACGTGAGGAAACATGATTGCTTTGATTCAGCGCGTCAGCCGCGCCAGTGTTAGCGTTGACGACGCGACAGTGGGCGAAATTGGCAATGGGTTATTGGTGTTATTGGGTGTGGAAAAGGGCGACGACGAACAAAAAGCGCAGCGTCTAACCGAGCGCGTGCTGGGCTACCGCATCTTTGCGGATGAGAATGACAAAATGAATCTCAATGTGCAGCAGGCGGGTGGTAGCGTGCTGGTGGTGTCGCAATTCACTCTCGCCGCAGATACCAATAAAGGGATGCGTCCCTCTTTCTCTGGCGGCGCAGAACCGGCGGAAGCCGAGCGCCTCTATGCATACTTTAGCGATTGCTGCCGAGCACAGGGCGTGACCACCGCAAACGGGCGCTTCGCCGCCAATATGCAGGTTTCGTTAGTAAACGATGGTCCGGTGACCTTCTGGTTACAGGTGTGAGGTTTTCAGCCGAGCGGCAAGGACTTAGCCACGCAAGCTCCGAACGAGAGAATCACTTTATGTATCATCTTCGCGTACCGCAAACGGCGGAAGAGCTGGATATGTATTACCAGTTCCGCTGGGAAATGTTACGAAAGCCGCTGCGTCAGCCGCAGGGTTCTGAGCGTGATGCCTGGGATGCGCTGGCACATCATCAAATGGTGGTGGATGAGCAGGGCAAACCAGTGGCGATCGGTCGTCTGTACATCAACGCTGAGAACGAAGCGGCGATTCGCTTCCTTGCCGTGCATCCTTCCGTGCAGGGCAAAGGTCTTGGCACGCTGGTGGCGATGACGCTGGAATCGGTTGCGCGTCAGGAAGGAGCGAAACGCGTCACCTGTAGCGCGCGTGAAGACGCGGTCGAATTCTTCGCCAAGCTTGGATACGTCAATCAGGGTGAAATCACCGCGCCGCAAACCACGCCGGTGCGCCACTTCCTGATGATCAAACCGGTCGTGACGCTTGACGATATTCTGCATCGCGCCGACTGGTGCGGACAGCTGCAACAAGCCTGGTATGAGCACATCCCGTTGAGTGAAAAAATGGGCGTGCGCATTCTGCAATACACCGGGCAGAAATTCGTTACCACCATGCCCGAAGCGGGCAACCAGAATCCACATCACACCTTATTTGCGGGCAGCCTGTTCTCGCTCGCCACGCTAACCGGTTGGGGCTTGATTTGGCTGCTGCTACGCGAGCGGCATCTCGGTGGCACCATTATTCTGGCGGATGCGCATATTCGCTATAGCAAACCAATAAGCGGCCGTCCGGGCGCAATTGCCGATCTCGGCTCGCTCAGCGGCGATCTTGACCGTTTGGCGCGAGGCCGCAAAGCGCGCGTGCAGATGGAAGTGGAGTTGTTTGGTGATGATGAGTTGGGCGCGGTATTCGAAGGCGTGTATATCGTCTTGCCCGCCGATTCGGACGGGGCGCTGGAAGAGGGTGGTTCCGGCGCTCGTATCAACTAACACGTAGGGTCGCCATTCATGGCGACCTTTCTATTTTACCTTACTGAACCTGCCCGCCCCGCATCGTCTGCTGCACCGACTGTGCATCGGTAGTCACTGACAACGTACCCTCCACGCTGGGGCGCAGCGGCGCGCTGGCGTTCAACGAGCCTTTCACCTGCAGCTGCAAATTACTGTTGCCGCTCAACTGCAGCGTTGGCCAACCCCAATTTCCCAGCACGTTTGCCGGCACAGCCTGACCTTTCAGATTCAGCGTCAGCGGACGTTGCGCATCCTGCCCAACCGTTGCAGAACCTTCCAGTAAACCGCTGCCGTTAAAGGCGCTCAACTCCGTTACCTGAATCTGCTGGTCATTGGCATTCAGCGCAATGGATGGATGGCGCAGATCGGTGCGATTGAAGGTGGCTTCAGCCGCGTTGAAGCTGGCTTTACCGGCCCAGATTCCCCACTGATGTTGACGTGCCAGCAGCAGGTTATCCGCGCTGCCATCCAGTGACGTCATCTGGAACGGGAACGCCGGATTGATATCAATAATCAGGTTACGGTTGGCGGTAGCGCGGGTTATCAGCACGCTATCCAGCCAATCCGGTAAGGTTTGCTGCCAGCGTTCACGCCAGTTTTGCGGCAAGGTATATTCCAGCCCGGCGATCGCCAGTTCATCCAGCGTTAAACGCTTGTCGCTGCGCGACCAGTTGCCGCTGGCGCGCACCACGCCATTCACCCAACGCGAACTGAACTGCGTCAGCGCGATGCCCTGCGCCGAAAGGTCGGCATTGACGATAGGATCGTTGAGCTCAAAGCCACCGTTAATGAAATTCCCGGCGTTCATGGAGAGAGAGCCGCCATCGCTTTCCCAATCATCGCCGCGCAGCGTGACATTTTTCAGGGTTAAATCGAGATCGGTCACCGCCCAATCCGGTCCTTGCAGGCGTGCATCGGTCATATCCAGACGGTTGATGCTCACTGAAGGCACATCGCGCAGCGGATTGAGGAAGTCGCCCAGGCTTTGATGGGTTTGCAAACGGATATCGTTGAGGCGCAGTTGGTCGATCTTCCAGTTACCCTGCGCATCACGTTCGGCGTTGCCGGTCATCGAACCACGCGCCAGATCGGCACCGATATTGCTCAGCACCAGACGACGTTGCTTAATGCTGCCCTGCAGCAAGACGTTATTGCCCGGCACACCATCCAGCGTCAGAGTGCCGGCGCTGATCTGGAACTGCGCATCGCTGCCCAGCACGTCGTTAGGCAGCGGTTTCCACGGCAGAAGACCGCCGTTCACGCGCTGAGCGGTCATCGGCAACGCGCTATGCGGATTCTCAATGCGCACGTTATTCAGCTGCAGGCGATTGGCCTGAATCGGCAGCGTGGTATCGGGCGCTTGATTAGCCAGATTGATTTCACCGTCGCGTATTTCGATGCTGTTGAAGTGCAGCGGATCGCTGAACTGAACCAGCGCAAGGCCGAGATCAACGCGTTTCGCCACCAACACGGCGGGCTGGCCATCATGGCCAAAGCTGAAGTCATCGAGAATGATGTGCGAAGGAGAGGAGAAGCCGTGCTCAATCTTGCTGAGAGAGAGATGCCAGGCGGTTTTATCGCTTACCCAGCGGCTAAACCAACCCGCGCCCCATTGTGTTTGCAGCAACACATACAGCACTACCAGCGCCAGCAGAATTAGCAGCAGTAAGGTAAGGAAAAACTTGCCTAAAAATTTCATCGCACTCATCCATCCCGATATTTATCCGGTGAGTGGTTGTTATGCCTGAATTACCGTTACAGCTCAACAGCCTGGATGTAAATGCGGATAAATATCAGGCAGGCCGAAGCCTGCCGTCTGGATTACTTTTCTTGCGGGAAGATCAGGTTCAGCACGATGGCGGTAATACCACCGGCCGCAATGCCAGATGAAAGCAGGGTTTTCAGCCAGTCTGGGGCAAATTGCAGAATCAGCGGCTGCTGAGAAACGCCCAAACCGACCGCCAGCGACAGCGCGATAATCATGATGGCACGACGATTCAGCGGCTCGCGTGAAACAATGCGCACGCCAGACGCGGCGATGGTACCGAACATCACAATGGTTGCACCGCCCAGCACCGGTTCCGGAATGTGCTGCACAAAACCGCTCACGGCCGGGAACAGGCCAAGCACGATCAGCATCAGCGCCACGACAAACCCCACATAGCGGCTGGCAACGCCGGTAAGCTGAATCACGCCGTTATTCTGGCCAAAACAGGAGTTCGGGAAAGTATTGAACAGCGCCGAGACAAAGGAGTTAAGCCCGTTTGCCAACACGCCGCCTTTCAGACGCTTCATATACAGCGGACCACTCACCGGCTGCTCGGAAACATCAGAGGTCGCGGTGATGTCGCCAATGGTTTCCAATGAGGTCACCATAAACACCAACATCAGCGGAATCAGCAGATTCCAGTCAAAGCCCAGCCCATAGTAGAGCGGCGATGGCACGGCTATCAGCGGCTGATCGGCTGTCATGCTGGTGGCAGGCAGCATATCCAGCGCCCAGGCCAGCGCATAACCTACCGCCATCGCGATCACCAGCGAAGCCACGCGCAGATAAGCATTACGCTGGCGATTAAGCAGGATAATCACCACCAATACCGAAGCCGCCAGCAATAAGTTTTTCGGGGCACCGAACGTGTGATCGCTCATCGCAGCAAAGCCGCCGCCGATGGAGGTCAAACCGACCTGAATCAGCGACAGGCCAATAATCATCACCACAATGCCGGAAACCAGCGGCGTAATGATGCGGCGCGCCAGGTGCAGCACGCGTGACAGCACCATTTCGGTACACGACGCCACCATCAGCGTGCCAAACAGCGCCGCCATCATGGTTGGTACATCAACGCCGCCGTTTTTCAGCGCCATACCGCCCATGATCAGCGGCGTGACGAAGTTAAAACTGGTGCCCTGAATCGACAACAGGCCGGAACCCACCGGTCCCCAGGTTTTGATTTGCAGAATGGATGCCACGCCCGAGGCAAACAGCGACATGCTGATGATGTGCTGCGTATCCTGCGCCGGTAAACCCAGCGCCTGGCAAATTAATAGCGCGGGCGTAATCACCGCGACAAACATCGCAAGCAAATGCTGACAGGCAGCAAACAAGGTTTGCGGTAATGGTGGACGGTCTTCGAGGCGGTAAATCAGTTCACTTTTCGGGCTTGCAGCGCTGGCAGGCTGGCGAGTTTCAGCGGTGTTGACGGACATAGTGGACGTTCTCAATTACAACAAAGGGGCGATTTTAAACGGTTGCGTTGTGAAAGCAATCGTTTGCAATGCCCCTTTTTACTTCCGTTGATCTAGAGCGTAAACACCGTGCGGCAGCGGCTGTCATCTTCCTGCCACGCCAGGGCGACGTCACTCAGCGGGCGCATCTGGAAGGCGATGGAAAAATCGCTCTCAGCGGCGGCCGTCAGCATTTCACCGATACAGGCGATCAACGCTTTATCCGACACGCTGCCGAGGCCGCTGCCCATTAATGTCAGCCCGGAGGAGCGCAGCAGTTTGCTGTGCAGGGTAATTTCCTGTCCGCTCAACGAACCGATTTGGACAAAGCGCACCGTTTTCTCTCCGCCCGCCACGGCGGCCTGCATGATATCGAGCGCACTCTGGCCCCAAAGATAATCCAGCACCACATCAATGCCTTCTTTCATCAATGCCGGTAACGCGCCCGGCAATTCATCCAGCGTGAAAGTGAGGTCAGCACCCTGCGCGCGCAGTTGATCCAGCGCGGCGCGATTGCGGCCGGTAGCGATGATTTTTCCTGCGCCCAGATGCTGCGCGATGCGCACCGCTAAACCGCCCGACGTGCCAGTTGCGCCATTGATTAATACGGTTTCACCGGCGCGCAGCTGAGCACGTCGGGTTAATGCTGCCCAGGATGACATGCCCGGATTCGCCAGCGCGGCGGCCAGCACCGGATCCAGTGTGGCCGGCAACGAAACGATGCTGTCGGCGGGCACTAAGGTTCTTTCCGCCATGCTGCCCCACTGCGCATCAAAAGCGAGAAAGTAAACCGGATCGCCATTGCTCAGCGTGCCGGTACCATCAATGCCGGTAATAAAGGGATAGTGCGCGGCCGCGCTGTAATGGGTACCGGCGGCGCGTGCTTTCGCTAGCTGGCTGACGGCGGCGGCTGTTACTGTCACCACCACATGGCTTTCATCAGCCTGCGGTTCAGGGAAATCACCGTAAACCGGCAGTTCACCTGCCGCGGAAACAATCGCTGCTTTCATGCTTTCACCTTCAGTTAAGTGGAAACTATGTGTAATATGCACACATTAGGCTTGCCTCGGGATAACGTCAATGAAAAGTGTGCAAAATACACATAATAGTGCAGCATTCGATGATCTACATAATGCGCTGCTGATGATTGTTGGAACCTTCAACCGTCCGCAACGTGATGAATTACTGATAAAAGAGTCGAATATTCAGCTCGATCGCGCGCTGTTTCCTCTGCTGATTCAGATCGGTCGCTTCGGCCCAATTGGCGTGGTCGAACTGGCGGAGCGTGCCGGGCGTGATTACACCACGGTGAGTCGTCAGGTGGCGAAGCTGGAGGAGTTAGGGTTGGCGCAGCGGCAGAAAAACGCCAAAGACAAACGGGTGAATGAAGCGGTGATCACGGCGGCAGGTAAAGCGATGACCGACAAGATCGATGCGGCGCGCGCGCAGATCTATCAGAACCTGTTTGCCAGCTGGTCGGATGAAGAGCGCGCCGAGCTGGCGCGTCTGCTGCAGAAATTTGTCGGGGATTTTATGGCTATCGATAAAGCGATAACGTCAGATTAAGCGTTGCTGTAGCGCTCGGTTTCCGGCAGCCAGCGCTCAATCAGTGCCTGCGCCTGCTCGGGATAGTGCTGGTGGATATGACGCGCCACGCGCTGAACTTCGGGAATCATGCCCTGATCGCGCAGCAAATCCGCCACTTTAAACTCGGCGTTGCCGGTTTGACGTGTGCCGAGCATCTCACCTGGACCACGAATCTCCAGATCGTGCTGAGCAATCACGAAGCCGTCGTTGCTATCGCGCAGCACCTGCAAACGCTTCTGCGCGGTTTTGCTGAGCGGCGCTTTGTACAGCAACACGCAGTGTGAGGCGACAGCACCACGGCCCACGCGGCCGCGCAGCTGATGCAGCTGGGCCAAACCGAGACGTTCCGGGTTTTCGATAATCATCAGGCTGGCATTCGGCACATCCACGCCCACTTCGATAACCGTGGTGGCAATCAGCAGCTGGATTTCATTGGCCTTAAACGCCGCCATTACCGCCTGTTTTTCGGCGGGCTTCATGCGGCCGTGCACCAGACCAACCTGCAAATCGGGCAGGGCCACTTTCAGCTCTTCCCACGTTGCTTCCGCAGCCTGCGCTTCCAACACTTCCGACTCTTCAATCAGCGTACATACCCAATAAGCCTGACGTCCTTCGTGACAGGCACTTTGCACGCGGGTAATGATCTCACTGCGGCGGCTATCGGGAATCGCCACCGTGGTGACCGGCGTACGGCCTGGCGGTAATTCGTCGATGGTGGAGGTATCGAGATCGGCGTAAGCGGTCATTGCCAGCGTGCGCGGAATCGGCGTGGCGGTCATGATCAGCTGATGCGGATGGAAACCTTGTTCCTCACCTTTTTCCCACAAGGCTAAGCGCTGATGTACGCCAAAGCGGTGCTGTTCATCGATGATTACCAGCGCCATGCCGTTGAATTTTACCTGCTCCTGGAACAGCGCGTGGGTGCCGACCACCATCGCGACCTGGCCGCTGGCGATCGCTTCCTGCTGTGCTTCACGCGCTTTGCCTTTCTGCTTACCCGCCAGCCAGCCCACTTCGATTTCCAGCGGTGCAAACCACTGGCGGAAATTGTTGGCATGCTGCTCGGCCAGCAGTTCAGTCGGCGCCATCAGCGCCACCTGTTTGCCGTGCGCGATGACGTTCAGTGCCGCCAGAGCGGCCACCAGCGTTTTGCCGGAGCCAACATCGCCCTGCACCAAGCGCATCATCGGAAAATCGTTGGCCAGATCTTTTTCGATTTCGGCCACCACGCGTTTTTGCGCACCGGTTGGCGAGAAGGGCAGCGCCGCCAGCAGCTGATCAACCAGCTCGTGGCGCGCCGTCATCGGCAGCGCATGATGGCGCTGCGCACCGGCGCGTACCGCCAGCATGCTGAGGTTATGTGCCAGCAGCTCCTCCAGAATTAAACGTTTTTGTGCCGGATGGCGGCCGGTTTCCAGCTCGCTCAGACGCAAATCCGGCGGCGGACGATGCAGCGTTCGCAGGGCATCCGGCAGGCTAATCAGCCCGCCGCTCAGTTCTGACGGCAGCAGCTCGGCAATCGGGCAGCTTTCCAGCAGCGTCAACGCCTGATCGGTGAGATTGCGCAGTGTCGCCTGACGAATGCCTTCGGTGGTGGGGTAAACCGGCGTCAGGGTTTCCTGCAGCTCAACGCCGCCTTGTTCGCCCTGCACGCGATACTCGGGATGAATGATTTCAGCGCCGCGCTGACCGCGTTTAATCTCGCCATAGGCGGTGACGCGACGGCCCGGCGACAGGCTGTTTTTCATCCCGGCATTGAAATTGAAGAAGCGCATGGTCAGCATGCCGCTGCCATCGCTGATCTGGCACACCAACATGCGGCGGCGACCAAATGTGATTTCGCTGTTCAGCACTTCACCTTCCACCGTGGCATAAACGCCCGGCAGCAGGTCATTGATTTTATACAGTTGGGTGCGGTCTTCGTAGCGCAGTGGCAGATGCAGCAGTAAATCCTGAATGGTAAACAGGCCAAGTTTGGCCAGCTTGCCCGCCTGACTGGCGCCGACGCCGGTCAGGGTACTGAGCGGGATGGCATCCAGCAGACGGCCTTTCATTTTCTACCTGTCGATTGCATGGTGGCCCACCAATCGGCGTCGGCTTCCACTTCGCCCTGGCCATTGATGTACGGATAAGGCAGATTTTTTTGCTTGGCGACGCGCGCCAGCACAGGATAACCGCCTTCGAACAGCAAGCGCTGTTGCTCATCTTCATCCAGCAGGCTGTAAGTGCGCTGATACATGCCGGCGTTCTGTCGCTGACGTTGCGCTTCATACAGAATAAGTGCGGAAGCCACCGAGACATTGAGCGACTGCACCATGCCGACCATCGGCACAATGATGTCCTGATCGGCCAGCGCCAGCGCTTCAGCAGTAATTCCGGTTTTTTCCTGCCCCATCAGAATACAGGTCGGTTTGGTGTAATCGATGTCGCGAAAATCTACCGCTTTGGCCGACAGATTGGTCGCCAGCACCTGCATGCCTTCATCTTTCAGATGACGCACCGCATCTGCAATATGCTGATGCGTTTTAACTTTCACCCAACTGTTGCTGCCCGCCGAAGCAGAAACCATGGTGCGCATTCGCACGCTTGGCCAGACAGCGTGCACTTCATGAATGCCCACCGCATCGGCGGTACGAATCACCGCCGAGACGTTATGCGGTTTATGCACCTGTTCCATGCAGACGGTGAGATCGTGCTGGCGCAGGGCCAGCATCTCCTGAATTCGGGCAAAACGTTGAGCGTTCATGGACTAGTTACGGTTGCGGTGAACTTTGATCACGTCCGGCATTACGCGGATTTTGCGCATAATATTCGCCAGATGGACGCGATCGTTCGCGGTGAGACGGATAAAGGCGCTATAAACGCGACCATCACGCTCTTCGGTATTCAGGCTCTGAATATTGGAACCGGCGGTGTTGATTGCCGCAGTCAGATTCGCCAGTGCGCCCTGATGATTGAACATGTCGACTTTAATCTCAGCGACAAATTCCTGATCGGTCACTTTATCCCACTCTACCGGCATGAACTTTTCAGGTTCTTTTTGGTAGCCGCGAATGTTACGGCAGGATTCGTGATGCACCACCAAACCTTTGCCGGGACTGACGTGCGCCACAATCGGGTCACCAGGAATCGGACGGCAGCATTTGGCGAAGGTAATCAGCACGCCATCCGCGCCTTTGATCGGCAGCTTTTTACGTTTGCTATTGCTCTGCGGCTCTTCATTGCCGGACTGCAGCAAGTTTTTCGCTACCACCACGCTCATGGCGTTGCCTAAGCCGATTTCTGCCAGCAAATCATCGATAGCGATCAGCTTCATGCGCTCAAGTTCGTGCTGAATGTTCTCAACCGGAATCTCTGCCAGCTTCTTGCTGCCGCCGAGCGCGTGGCTCAACAGACGACGGCCAAGGTTGACTGAGTCTTCACGTTTGAGGTTTTTCAGCAGCTGACGGATTTTGGCGCGTGCTTTCGAGCTGACGACAAAATTGAGCCAGGCAGCGTTCGGGCGAGCGCCGGGAGCGGTAATGATTTCAATGGTTTGACCGCTGGTCAGCGATTGTGACAGCGGGTAAGGCTGGCGATCGACGCGTGCGCCGACGCAGGCATGACCGATATCGGTATGCACTGCATAGGCGAAATCGACCGGCGTGGCGCCAGCAGGTAATTCGACGATGCGGCCTTCCGGCGTGAACACGTAGATCTCATCCGGGAAGAGATCGGATTTCACGCTTTCGATAAATTCAAATGAGCTACCGGCGCTTTGTTGCAGCTCCAGCAGGCTTTGTAGCCAGCGTTGAGCACGAATCTGCGCGGTGGTGCCGCTGACTTCGCCGCTCTCTTTATACGCCCAGTGTGCTGCCACACCCATTTCTGCCATCTGATCCATATCTTCGGTACGGATCTGCACTTCAACCGGCACGCCGTGCGGGCCAATCATTGAAGTATGCAGCGATTGATAGCCGTTGGCCTTGGGAATGGCGATGTAATCTTTGACGCGTCCGGGACGCGGTTTGTACAAGCTGTGCATCTGTCCGAGCACGCGATAGCAGGTATCCAGATCTTTCACGATGACGCGAAAAGCATAGATATCCATGATCGAGTGAAAACGCTGCTCTTTCAGGTGCATTTTGCGGTAGATCGAGTAGAGATGTTTTTCGCGTCCACTTACGCGGCAGGGAATGCCTGCTTCCTGTAAGCGACCGTCGATTTCAGCAAGGATCTTCTGAATCATCTCTTTACGGTTACCGCGCGCCGCTTTCACCACCTCTTTAATCACGCGGAAACGGTTCGGGTAGAGCGCTTCAAAGCCGAGCTCTTCCAGTTCTGTTTTCAGGTGATGAATACCAAGGCGGTGCGCCAGAGGACTGTAAATCTCCAGCGTTTCCAGCGCGATACGGCGTTTTTTATCCGGACGTAACGCGCCGAGCGTGCGCATGTTGTGCGTGCGGTCAGCCAGTTTGATCAAGATGACGCGGATATCCTGCACCATCGCCATGATCATTTTGCGGAAGTTTTCAGCCTGCGCTTCTTTCTTGTCGCGGAACTTCAGCTTATCGAGCTTGGATACACCTTCCACCAGTTCGGCAACGCTTTTACCAAACAGCTGTTCCATATCCTGGTAAGTGGCGGGCGTATCTTCAATCACGTCATGCAGCAGCGCCGCCATCAGCGTTTCATGGTCGAGTTTCATCTCGGCCAGAATGCAGGCAACAGCAACAGGATGGGTGATATAAGGCTCGCCGCTGGAGCGTGTTTGACCCTCGTGGGCATCACGCGCGACTAGATAAGCTTGCTTGAGGCGCTTAATTTGCTCCTCAGGCAAGTATTTTTCAATCAGTTGATTGAGGCTTTCAAACAGATACAAGGGCGACCTGCGAAGTGCTGTTAACGACGACCTTCAGCGATAGCGGTAACGGCTTGTAACTCAGCGGCTTCCTGCTCATGCTGTTCCTGACGATCACGGACATCCAGAATCTGGGTAGTGATCAGACCTTCTTCGATTTCGCGCAGGGCGATAACGGTTGGCTTATCGTTCTCTTCCGGAACCAGCGCATCTTTACCGCCTACCTGCATCTGACGTGCACGACGTGCAGCGACCAACACCAGGTCAAAACGGTTACCAACTTTCTCTACTGCGTCCTGAACGGTTACGCGTGCCATAGGTGTGCTACTCCACAGATGATGAAGAAATGACTGGGCATAATACTGAAAGTGAATTCAGACTGCCAATAGTTTGCTGATTAAAGCATCATGTCGCGATTTTTGGCGACCCATACGCAGACGTTCTGCGCGAATAATGGTTTTCAGATCTGACAGCGCCAGATCGAAATCATCATTAACAATTAAATAGTCATACTCGGCGTAGTGGCTCATTTCTGCCACCGCCTGTTGCATACGACGGGCAATCACCTCTTCGCTGTCCTGACCGCGGCCACGCAGGCGGCGATCCAACTCTTCGGTAGAGGGCGGCAGCACAAAGATGCTGCGTGCGGCAGGCATTTTCTGGCGAATTTGCTGCGCACCTTGCCAGTCGATATCCAGGAAGACGTCCACGCCGGTCGCCAGCACCTGCTCAATCGCCGCGCGTGACGTACCGTAATAATTGCCAAACACTTCCGCATGTTCGAGGAAGTCGTCTGTGGCAATCATGGTCTCGAATTCGGACTTAGAGACGAAATAGTAGTGCTCACCATGAGCTTCACCGGGACGCACGCCACGGGTGGTATGAGAAATAGACACCTGCGTATCGTACAGCGGTTGTGTCTTTAACAGCGCCTGAATCAGGCTGGATTTACCCGCGCCGCTGGGGGCGGAAACTATATAAAGCGTGCCTTGAGCCATGGTTATCTTGAATTGAGTAAAGAGCGGAGTCGATTTCCTGCACAGTATACACGGCTTGGGGTGGTCACGCAGCGTTTGCCGCTTGGCTGAGGCAATTCTTTTTTCTGTGAAGCCGCGCCAGAGGCTGATGTAGCAGGCTGCAACAGCGATTTAATCTCTGGAATCTGCTTCCAGCGTGCAATTTTCATGGCTGGTAAATGGCTGCGCTGCGCTCTCCAATAGCGAAAAAGGAGAGCGAAGATGAAAGGATGTCTGAGTTTATTGTGTTGCTTATTCAGCATCGGTTGTTGGGCCGAAGCGCTCTGCCCGAACTGGTCGCCGGTGCGTGCGGGGCAGGAAATCGCACAACTGCAAACCCAGCTACGACAATGGGATGACGCGTACTACCGGCAGGGCACCAATCTGGTGACCGATGCCGATTACGACAGCTTGCAACAGCGATTACAGCAGTGGCAGCGCTGTTTCACCCCGGCGCAAGCCACCTACGATGCACAACTCTCCACCGATGGCAGCACGCATCATCCGGTGGCGCATACCGGCGTGCGCAAACTGCGCGACAAGCTGGCGGTGGCGTACTGGATGCAGGATAAATCTGCGCTATGGCTGCAGCCGAAAGTCGATGGCGTCGCCGTCACCCTGGTGTATCGGCGAGGCAAGTTGGCGTCATTGATCAGCCGCGGCGATGGTTTGCGTGGCGAAGAGTGGCTGGCCAAATCCGCACATATTCCCTCCATTCCGCAGCGGCTGGATACTTTGCGTGAGGAAGTGGTGCTGCAAGGTGAGCTGTTTCTGCAAATGACCGATCATCAACAGTGGCGCGACGGTGGCAAGAACGCGCGTGCTCAGGTGGCGGGGGCGATGATGCGTCACGACAATAGCCCGCTGCTTGCGCGACTTGGCATATTTATCTGGGCGTGGCCGGATGGGCCAAATTCGATGCCCGATCGTCTGGTGCAGCTCACCCAATGGGGATTTGGATTGGCGCAGAGCTGGAGTCGTCAGGTAAGTAATGAAGAGGACGTCGCGGTGTGGCGCGATCGCTGGTTCCGCGAATCGCTGCCGTTTGTCACCGACGGCGTGGTAATCCATCAGTCACCGCTCAGCGCAGGGCGCGACTGGCAGCCTGGTCAGGGCAGTTGGTCAGCGGCATGGAAATATCAACCGGCGGAAGTCAGCAGCGAAGTGCTGTCAGTGGATTTCAATGTGGGGCGCACGGGCAAGGTCGCCGTGGTGCTGAATCTGATACCGGTGCAACTGGAGGACAAAACGGTACGCCGGGTAAACATTGGTTCACTACGACGCTGGCGTGAATTAGATGTAATAGCAGGTGATGAGGTGACACTCACGCTGGCAGGTTTAGGCATTCCGCGACTGGAGCGGGTGATTTGGCGCGTGGCGCAGCGCGATTATCCAGCGTCTCCACAGAATGGCGAATTCAACGGCTTAACCTGTCTGCACTTTAGTGCAGACTGCCGGGCGCAGTTTTTGTCTCGCCTCAGCTGGCTCAGCCAGAAATCAGTACTCGATATTGTGGGCGTACAGCGCAGCAGCTGGCAGCGCCTGCTGGATAGCGGCGCTATCACCCATCTCTTTTCGTGGCTGACGCTGACGCCCGAGCAGATTGCGCAAGCCAATGGCATCACGCCAGCTCGCGCGCAACTTATCTGGCACCGCTTTAACCTGACGCGCCAGCAGCCGCTGCGGCGCTGGGTGAGTGCGCTGGCTTGCCGTTGCCGCGCGCAGCGTTACAGGCTTTACCGGATGTGCAGTGGTCGCAGTTGCTGACGCGAACGGCGGAGAGCTGGCAGCAGTTGCCCGGCATCGGAAACGTGCTGGCGCAGCGGATTGTGATGATGCTGCAGGATGCGCACCTGCAGCAGTTGATTCACTTTCTGCAGCAGCAGGAGATTCCTGCCACTGACTCAGTGCTCAGGATGGGGATAATTAAAGATCGGCAAGCCGAGGCGGAAACGCAGCGCCAGCAAGCGGGCGAAAAAGCCGAACAGTAGCGTAATGATCACCACCGCTTCATGCGCCAGCGGCGTTTTCAGCAACAGGATGTACATCCAGCCCGAGGCGAATGCGATCCCGGCATACAGCTCTTTCTGGAACACCAGCGGAATGCGGTTGCAGAACATATCCCGCAGCACCCCGCCAAACACGCCAGTGATCACGGCGGCGATGGCGGCGATGATGGAAGCGTGGCCGCTATCCAGCGCAACCTGGGCGCCAATAATGGAGAACACCACCAAACCCAGCGCATCCAGCACGAGAAACACTTTGCGCAGGTGCGTCATTAGCGGCGCAACAAAAGTGGTCACAACCGCAGCCGCAGCAACGATCATGATGTATTCCGGGTTCTTAACCCAGCTGAGCGGATAGTGGCCCAGCAGAATGTCACGCACCGAACCGCCACCAATGGCGGTGACCGAAGCGATGATGATTACGCCAAACAGGTCCATTTTACGACGTCCTGCCGCCAGCGCGCCGGTCATGGCTTCGGCTGTAATACCAATAATATAGAGAACGGTTAATAACATAGAGCACTCCAATAAATTGGCGGCAAGGCTAAAGATTTCCCAGAGTGTAGACCACTGAGATTTTCTAAATACAGTGCTATCGGATTAGGCATTTTGATGGCGAGCATGCTAACAGGCTTAACGGGCGGGATAAATCGAGAGTTAATGACCTTTTCGCATAAGTATAAATGATGCGAAGAGGCTAAGAGCCTTTCTTCTTAAGTTCCATCCAGTTTGTGTCGTACGTGATTACTGGCAAATAAACCCGGCTTTCCGCTCTCAGGTATCACGCATAGCAACTATTGGACAGGCATGAAAACTCGCAACGAAGACATTCTCTTTTTCTCCTCTGACAAACTGGCAGCGCTGGGGCTTGAGAGTCTTTTGTCCAGGTTACCTGTGGCGTGTCAGGTGCATGAACTGTGGTCACTCAGCACGGTGATGGCGAAGTGTGAGAAGATGAAACCGCGTTTGCTGGTCTGTATCTTTCATGAAAATATGCCGCTAACCGGCACCTTAAAAGTGCTTTACGCTTTGCAGCAGCAGTTTCCCGCGATGCAAATCGTGGTCCTCACGCGACGTTTGTTACCGCTGATGCATGCGCTCAGTCGTTATCTGCCTTCTCTCACTGTTTTGGATTTAAAATCCTCGCGCCAAATGCTTTCCAGCCGCCTGCTCACCAGCATCAATACCAATGCCCAGATTCAGTTAGTAGAAGGCGCGGATATTCTTCTGCCAGACAGGCAATTAAGGGTGCTACTGATGTTGGCGTGGGGTTACAGCATCGAGCACATCGGCATTCGCTTAGGCATCAGTCATAAAACCGTGAATGCACACAAACTCAATGCACTAGCGCGACTGCAGGTCAAAAGCAAAAATGATATGGCCGATCTGTATATGGTGATTGATGAGTTACGCATGATAGTGAGTTGGCTGCGCTTGCAGCGTAACGGCAAGTTAAGTGAACTCAGTTTTCAGTCACTGGAAGAGTTACTGGAAGCCTAAAAAGAAAAAAGCGTGCTGGCGACCAGCACGCGAACGCATCTTTTCAGATGCCCAGAGCCCACCATACAGACTTGTTTTTATTATCCGTTTCTTGCTCGCACGTTAGCGAAACTTTTCAGGCTAAAACGGTATTCTGGCTGGAACCAGGAGCGCCCGTAGTAGCAGTAGATCAGCATTCTGATGGATACCATCGCGAGGTAGCCCCAGATGGCGCATAGCACTGAAGGTGTTAGCCACACGGTAAACAGCGTGACGCCCAATCCCACCAGCACAGAAGCTATTTCCGCAAATGCGATGCGCGAAAATTGGTTTTCCCGCTGTAATATGGCGCGATAATGTTGTCCCTGCGGAATAATGATGAATATGACTGAAATCATCTCCAGCATAATTGCCATTTCGGGCTGATTCATTATACGACTGGAAATATCGCTGCCGATAAACAGTGCAGCAAATATTGCCAGTCCGCTTAATACATTCCCCCAATACAATATTGAGAGATCGCTGTTATTCAGGTTTTTACTTCTAATAATTCTATTGCCAAATCCGCGATCGGCCAGCGTATCAATAATTAATAACATCACAATAGCAATGGCGAGTAGATCTAACTCGTTTGCCTGGAGTATTTGTGCCAGAAGTGAAAGTTGTAAAACACCAATGCCGACGATTTTAATCGATGACAAAATTGACCATTTAGCGTTGGTCAGATTTTTTTCTCTTATCGCCATATCCTGCTCATTATGGTACATGTACCAGTGCAATTAAGGGTTTACTCTGGCCACAGGCCAAAGCACAGGTCACATTAATGCAGCGATTCCTGACGCAACCCTGATATACCTTTCAGGTTTTGCCACGTAAAGATGCTCGCAATTAAATGATGTTCTGAATTAATAAAGATGCCCCTGGCGCTTAATGGTGTTGTTGTCTTAATGGTATCTCCTCCTGTGCGGAGGAAATCCGTAAGGTCATTATAAAATCCCTTTGCGTTTATATATTCCCCGGCCAGCATCCGCCTGGCAATCTCAACAAATTCTTTTTCTGATAACAAAGGATAGGTTGAGCGATCCATGTTATTTCCCTGCTGTTGTTATTATGGTTACTGCTGTGTGTGGAAAGAGTTATACCGTGTTTTAATTAAATTAACACCATCAGAAAACTCCTATAAATAGACCGCAGGAATAAATGGTTTCAGAATTTGCATCAGAATGTATAAGGCGAGTGATTTACTATTTATTAGTACATTTCTTCATTCAGGACTGGTGAATGAAGAAATGTTAGAGATAATTAGAAAAAACTTTGATAAATCAGAGTGACTCAGCATTTTCATGCACATCCTCACCAGGAATTTTCCTGCTGAGGATGCTTAAGCCGGGCTGGTGAATAACAGATAAACACATGAAGGTTTGAACAAAACAGTTAAACGCTACTGAGCAAAAAAGTAACCGATTTTTATTGATTGGTTCCAGCATGCGTTAAAGAGGCGAGCACTGCATAATTCATTGATTCTAATGAGTTAACAGATGGAGAAGCTGTTCGAGGTCGCGTTTTACCCACGCTACATCCCCGGCAAACTTCTCGTCAGACATGAATGGTTGACGGTAAACCACCATCACCACTTCTGCGCCTTGCTCGTTAGCAATTACTCGCATCGGCATATAAATCTCTTTACCGTTTCCGGTATCAATCCAGTGATCCATCACGCCAAACGGATTGTGTGGGGTAAAGCGAATCTTCACCGTTCCTTCGGGACCTTTGGCTTTCCAGCTGTTCCCTTCCTGCGTCAGCGTACTGGCGCTGAGTCCGCTAGCCCATTTGGCAAAGCATTCAGGTTTCCAGATGGTTTCATACAAATCTAACCAGTTGCGTGGGACCGTGAGTGTGACTGTCTGAGATGGCAGCATGGAACCTCCTGATGAGCTAACAAGAAGTCATTAAAGCACGCTGATACCGGGCTGCAAACGGCCCGGTCATGGAAGTGTGGGACAGCAGCGGTTTCCGTGAAAACGCTGTAATCAGATAAACTTGCCGCGCCCAGGAATATCCTGCTCTTCACCTGCACCATCAGCATGGCGCAGCACGAAGCGATCGGACTGCGCAACTACCGCACAGCTGTGGTTAGGGAAGATGCGCAGCAGCGTACCAACGGCTGGCGCCTGCTCGGCGTATTGCAGGAAACCATGCTCTTCCGACAGCTTCAACACTTCAAAGTGATTGCCATGCTCATCCACGGCGATACCAAATCCGCTGGCATTGGTGCCGTGCGGGCCTTTGTCAGAGCTAAGCATTTTGGAACCGGCATCAATAATGGCGAAGTGCGGATTGACGGCCACCACGCGCGTCACCACGCTCAGCGCCAATGCATCTGGCGTGCAGAGACCCAAACGCCATGCGGTGAGATCGAGCAACGCATAGTTGCCTGGACGGATTTCATCGCTGCCCTGTGCGACGGGCGCCGCCAATGCTGTTGGCGTTGAACCGACCGAAATCGGGCAGTGCGCAAAACCGGCGGAAATCAGGCGCTGTTGAAGATCCTGCATGAGTGCGATTTCCTGCATGGCCACTTCTGCAATCGCCGTGGCGTTGCCCGCGCCATAAGCGTGACCAGCATGTGAAACCAGACCAGAAAAAGTAAGGCCCGCATCCTGAATCTGCTGCGCCAGCGTAATGGCAGTATCGCTGTGCGGATCAACGCCGATGCGGTGCAATCCCACATCCACCTTAATGGCTAACGCCAGCAGACAATCGGGCTGGCGCTGATGTGCAGCTGCTATGGCCGCTACACCATTAGCGCTATCAGCAATGCAGGTAATGCGCGCCTGATGTTGTGCGGCCACCGCTAACAGCTCTTTCAGCGTCCCGGCATGCACAATCGGGTAAGCCAGCAGCAGATCGCGTTCGCCACCCAGAATAAAAGCGATGCCTTCACTCGGTTTAGATACGGTAATACCACGCGCGCCGAGCATGCGCTGCTGCTCAGCAATCCAGACACTTTTATGGGTTTTGATGTGAGGGCGCAGCGCGACGCCAGCGGCATCGGCTTTTTGCTGCATCTGTTGCAGGTTACGCTGCAGGCGAGCGGCGTCAATTTCGAGGTAAGGCGTTAGTCGGTCGGCAATCAGAGGCCGCAACCAGCCAGCCTCAATATTCTGTTCCATCATAATAGTCCGCAGGTGATTACACAGTGCGGACTATGATTCATCAATGCTCGTCAGAATGCCAGCCGGCAAAATTTGCACATTCATGGCGACCTTTTCAAACTTGAGAGCTGCCGCTCTGGAATCCGCCGCCCAAATCCTCAATCAACACCACCGCAAGATTGATCTGTTGAGCCCGGAAGTGAGTCCGGCGCTAACATGTTGCTGCTGAATGTTGGCGATACCCGCAGCCCGCTCGAGATTCTGCTGTGCCAGTTCGGCATTATTCCAGGCGGGATTAAGGTTGTTCCATGCTCGCGTCACGTTCGCAGCCAACGTTAACTGGCTAGCCTGACGATCCAACTCGCTGGCGCGTGCTTGCCCCAACGCGGCTTCAGCGGCATCTTTTTTGCCGCCCCACAAATTAAAGGTGTAGCTCAATCCAACGCTAGCGGTGCGCAGCGTGCTGTAGCTTTTGCCCTCCAGCAGAGGATCATCCACTTTTGCCACGCGCGAGCGCGTAATACCGGCATTGAGATCGACATCAGGATAGCGCTCAGCATCGGCGGCAATCACCTGCGCATTGGCTTTATCTGCCAGCGTGTTGACCACCGGTAAATCCGGGCTGGAAGCCATTGCCTCATAAATCAGCTGATTGAGTTGAGCATCGTCAAAGCTTTGCCACCATTCACTTTTCGGCCAATTCGCGGCGCTGAAATGTGCATCTTTCAGGGATTGATTGGCTTGCAGCGCATTGGCATCAAGCAAGGTGTTTTTGGTGTGTAAGCCGTGTGAATTGGCACAACTGGCCAGCAGCGCAGTGGCAACGGTCAGCGCGAAAAATTTGCAATGAAAGTGCTATGTCATGGCTCTGGTCAAAGAGAGGAGGAGGCGACCATTACAAGAGGCAGGGCAGATTTTGACAAACCTGTTTTTCGTTAAGAATGGTTGTTAAATGTGAGTAGAGAAAATGAGCAGCAGGCGAAAACCTGCTGAATCAAGAGATTAGATATAAAGAGACGCTTCACCTGGCGGGCGGGTTTTAAAGCGGCGGTGCAGCCACAGGTATTGATCGGGTGCGCGCAGAATTTCTTTCTCGATGACGCGATTCATATACGCAGCGGCAGCGGCCTCATCTTCATACGGATAATTTTCCAGTTCTGGTTGAATGATCAGCTGATAACCACTTTTATCCTGATTGCGAATCAGCACGATGGTTAGCATCGCCGGTTTCGCCAGACGAGAAAGCACAAAGGTACCGTTGGTGGTCGCCGCTTGTTTAACCGCAAACAGCGGGGCAAACACGCTGCCTTTCGGGCCGTAATCCTGATCCGGTGCGAACCACACCGCTTCGCCTTTTTTCAGCGCCTGCACCATGCCGCGCAAATCGCGGCGGTCGATCATCGCCTTATTTGAACGCATGCGACCTTTGGTTTGTGCCCACTCCATCGCCTGATTATTGTGCGGACGGTACATCGCCATCATTGGCTGGCATAAACCGGTAATGCGGCCGCCCAACTCCAGCGACATGAAGTGCACACCGATTACCATCACACCGCGCTGATGGCTCTGGGCGTGCTGCAAATTTTCGAGACCGCTGACTTTGAAATAGCGACGTACGCGTGCATCGGACCAGAACCAGGCAATGCCAGTTTCTGCCAGCGCCATTCCCAGAGATTCGAAGTTGCCGGCGATCATCGCTTCTTTCTTCTCTTCATCAATATTGGGGAAGCACAGCTCGATATTACGGCGGGTGATGCGTTCGCGACGCTTGAGGAAGTGACGTGACAATTTGCCCGCGCCAGCGCCAAGCCGGATCAGAATGGGGTAAGGAAGTTGCACCAGCAGCCACAGCACACCTAGCCCAAACCAGGTAAACCAATAGCGGGGATGCAGAAGTTTGGAACGGAACTGCCTGGATTTCGTCATAACGCCTTCATGTCGGGAGAAAATGTATCGCACTAAGAAGAGGGTCCATGAGTTCCTGGCGGTACAACTGTTCTAATTACGACCAGTAGATTAACAAATAGTGCCGTCAAAGAAACGCGATCTCCACAATCTTTAAGATTAATGGAAATCATTGATGAGGCGACTATTGGCAGGTTAATGGCGATCAAAATGATTTTATTGTTTACTTACAGAGGGTTAATTACAGGGGGTATTTTGGTTTGCTGCCTATTTTCGCTCGCTTAACATCACTTTAGAAATGTTTTTTTATCATTGCTGACAATTCACTAACGCTAGCGGCGGAAAACATACGCTATCCGGGTGTGGATGATTCTCTACCAGAGCGATTCTGCTATCAATCGATGAAGTAGCAAAGCCCGCGGCAATGCGGGCTTTGTGGAAGCTAACTATTCGATGTTCTGAATCTGCTCACGCATCTGCTCAATCAGCACTTTCAGCTCAATCGCTGATGTGGTGATCTCAGCGTTAATCGATTTCGAAGCCAGCGTGTTCGACTCGCGGTTGAACTCCTGCATCATAAAGTCGAGGCGGCGGCCAACGGCTTCTTTCTTTTTCAGGATGTTGTAGGTCTCTTTAACGTGCGCATCCAGACGATCCAGCTCTTCTGAAACATCGGTACGCTGCGCCATCATCACCAGTTCCTGCTCGAGGCGATTATTTTCCAGCTGCACTTCGGCTTCTTCCAGCTTGGTCACCAGACGCTCGCGCTGCCATTTGATCACTTCTGGCATCTGCGCGCGCACTTTGCTGACTTCGTGCGATACGCCTTCCAGACGCTGCTCAATCATCGCTTTCAGCGCGGTGCCTTCGCTTTCACGCGCTTCGATAAAGTCATCCAATGCGCCATCGAGCGCCACCAGCAGCTCAGCATTAATAGCATCGAGATCCTGTTCTTGCGCGGACATTACGCCCGGCCAGCGCAGAATATCCAGCGGATTAATCGCGCCTTCATCACTCTGCATCTTCACCCAGTTGGCGGCCTGCACCAGCTGCTTGGCCAGCGATTCATTCAGCTGCAGTTCGCCTTGCGCGCTGGCATCGGCGTCATAACGCAGGTTGCACTCGATTTTACCGCGCGTCAGACGATTGCGGATGCGCTCGCGGATTACTGGCTCCAGACCACGAAATTGCTCCGGCAGACGGATATAGGTTTCCAGATAGCGCTGGTTAACCGAACGGATTTCCCAGGCGGCGCTGCCCCAGTGGCCTTTGGCTTCGCGGCGGGCGTAAGCGGTCATACTGCGGATCATAGTCGTCTTCTCTTTTTCAGAAATGTTGGGTGAAGTATAGCGAGGCAGCCTCGACGCTAACAGGCATAAGCGCACTTAAGCTTGAATAACAAAAAATTACCCCTTTTGCTGACAGACACTTATGCTTAGCGCTGGTTCGCTTAAAAGGATGAAGTGATGTTCCGCTCTCTGGCTCTTCCTGCTTTATTAACCTTACTGCTCGCGGGCTGTCAGGCACCGTCGACCACAACGCAACAGATCCCGCCCAACACTACGCCGGTCGCGGTATGCGGTTCGGGTGACGTGATGATGCAAACCACGCTGTGGTTTGGCATGAACAAACCGAAAGGTGGCATTGTCAGCAGCAGCGAATGGCAGCAGTTTGTTGATAACGATGTGACGCCGCGTTTCAAAGACGGTTTATCGGTATATGACGCAAAAGGGCAGTGGCTGGGCGAGAACGGCAAGCTGGCGCGGGAAAACAGCAAAGCGCTGATGCTGATTCACAATCCGGATGTGGCGAGTTCTGAGAGCATCAATAAGCTGCGTGACGTGTATAAAAAGCGCTTTGAGCAGGAATCGGTGATGCGGGTTGATTCACTGGTGTGCGTGGCGTTTTAAAAAATGGCGGCCATGCAGCCGCCATGTGTTATCAGATAAACAGTCCGGCGAACGCGGCCGAGAGCAAGCTCACCAGCGTGGAGCCATACACCAGCTTCCAGCCAAAGCGTGAAACCACATTGCCCTGTTTCTCGTTCAGGCCTTTAATCGCACCGGCAACGATGCCGATCGAGGCGAAGTTAGCGAACGAAACCAGGAACACCGACAGAATCCCCAGTCCGCGCGGCGTCATCTCAGCCGCCACTTTCTTCAGCTCGATCATCGCGACAAATTCATTTGCCACCAGTTTGGTGGCCATAATACTCGCTGCCTGCAAGGCATCAGCGGACGGAATGCCTACCAGCCACGCAAATGGATAGAAAACGTAGCCGAGCAGCTGCTGGAAGCTGTAGCCAAATAGCGCCGCGAACAGCGCATTGATCGCCGCGATCAGCGCGATAAAACCAATTAGCATCGCCATGATGATCATCGCCACTTTAAAACCGGCGAGAATATATTCGCCCAGCATCTCAAAAAAGCTCTGATCTTCGTGCAGCTTATCCAGCGCAATCTGCTCTTCGTTTTCCGGGCGGGTTGGATTGATGATCGAGAGGATAATAAAGGTGCTGAACATATTGAGCAGCAGCGCTGCAACCACATATTTGGCATCAATCATCGACATATATGCGCCAACAATCGACAGCGAAACCGTCGACATCGCCGTCGCCGCCATGGTGTACATACGCGGCGCAGAGATATCGGCGAGAATGCCTTTATAAGCGATGAAGTTCTCCGATTGGCCGAGAATCAAGGTGCTGACGGCGTTAAACGACTCCAGCTTGCCCATGCCATTCACTTTCGACAACAGAGTACCAACCGCGCGAATCAGCAGCGGCAGAATGCGCCAGTGCTGCAAAATGCCGATCAGTGCGGAAATAAACACAATTGGGCAGAGCACCCCGAGGAAAATAAAGGCTAATCCCTGATCCGCCATATTACCGAAGACAAAGTTGGTCCCTTGCGCGGCGTAGGTTAATAAGGTCTCAAAGAAGCCGCCCACCGCAGAGACCACCGATTGGCCGCCCGCCGAATGCAGGAAGAACCAGCCCAGCGCGGCTTCAACAATCAGCAGCTGAATAATAAAGCGGGGACGAATGTGTTTGCGGTCGTGGCTGACCAACAGCGCAAGGGCAAAGATCACCACCAGCGCCAGCAGGAAATGGAGTATCGCGATCATCATTTATCTTTTTTAGGGAGGAAACGCGCATTTAGCCACAGCCACCACAGAATTTCATCCAGGATTGTGGCGATCGCGGGCAGGACAGCCGCAGCCGAAGTCCGTATAATGCGCAGCCAAACCTAAGCAAGCCGGAGAGAAACCATGCGTCCAGCAGGCCGTAGTGCATCTGAAACACGTCCCGTCACACTCACTCGTCACTACACCAAACATGCAGAAGGCTCTGTGCTCGTTGAGTTCGGCGAAACCAAAGTGCTGTGCACCGCAACCGTCGAAGAGAGCGTGCCACGTTTCCTCAAAGGCAAAGGTCAAGGCTGGATTACCGCTGAATATGGCATGCTGCCGCGTTCTACCCACAGCCGCATGGCGCGTGAAGCGGCCAAAGGCAAACAGGGCGGCCGTACGCTGGAGATTCAGCGTCTGATCGCCCGTTCACTGCGCGCGGCAGTGGATTTGGAAGCGCTGGGTGAATTCACCATCACGCTGGATTGCGACGTGATTCAGGCCGATGGCGGCACGCGTACCGCATCCATTACCGGTGCCTGCGTGGCGCTGGCCGATGCGTTGAATGCGCTGGTGGCTGCTGGCAAGCTGAAAGCCAGCCCGCTGAAAGGCATGGTGGCGGCGATTTCTGTGGGCATCGTCGGCGGTGAAGCGTTATGCGATCTGGAATATGTGGAAGATTCCGCCGCAGAAACTGACATGAACGTGGTGATGACCGAAGACGGTCGCATGATTGAAGTGCAAGGCACCGCAGAAGGTGAACCCTTCAGCCACGACGAGTTACTGCAGCTGCTGGCGCTGGCGCGAGGCGGCATTGAGCAGTTGATTCAGGCGCAGAAAGCGGCGCTAACTAATTGATGTAACAGGCGACCATAGAGTCGCCTTTTCTTTATTTGAGGAGTGAGAAATGAAAGCCTGGCAGCGTCAGTTTATTGAATTCGCCCTGAACAAAGGGGTGCTGAAGTTTGGTGAGTTCACCCTGAAATCGGGACGTAAAAGCCCCTATTTCTTCAATGCCGGTCTGTTTAATACTGGTCGCGATTTAGCGCTGTTAGGCCGCTTTTACGCACAGGCGTTGGTCGACGGCGGTGTTGATTTCGACCTGTTGTTTGGCCCGGCGTATAAAGGCATCCCGATTGCTACCACTACTGCGGTAGCGCTGGCCGATCATCATGAGCGTGATGTGCCTTACTGCTTTAACCGCAAAGAAGCCAAAGATCACGGCGAAGGCGGTTTGCTGGTCGGCAGCCCGCTGCAGGGCAAAGTGATGCTGGTGGATGATGTGATCACCGCCGGCACCGCGATTCGTGAATCAATGGATATCATCAGTGCGCATAACGCGACGTTAGCGGGCGTGTTGATTTCGCTGGATCGTCAGGAACGCGGCCGCAGCGATATTTCGGCGATTCAGGAAGTGGAACGCGACTATAAATGCAAAGTCACCGCAATCATTACGCTGGCTGAGCTGATTGATTATCTGGAAGAGAAACCGGAGATGGCTGATCATCTGGCGAAAGTGCGCGCGTATCGCAAAGAGTATGGGATTTAATTATTCGGTAATGAGGTCGGCATAAATGCCGACCTGGTCTTTTAAACCAACTGCGCAGCCATCAGCGGCCAGCGGCTATCGAAATCTGCGGTCGGACGAAAACGAAACTCCGAGCGCACATAGCGCGACAACAGCCCTTCACAAAACGCCAGCAACTGGCTCGCCAGCAGCGTTTCGTCGTTCTGGAAACCTTCACCATCACGCATTTTCTTCTCGCGCATCACCTGACGCAGCTGCACTTCAATCCGTTCAAACAGCTGATTGATACGCCCTTGCAGGCGATCCTGTTCAAACATCAGCGCATGGCCGGTCAAAATACGCGTCAGCCCCGGATTACGCTCACCAAATCCCAGAATCAGCTGCACGATTAAACGCAGGCGCGTCAGCGTCTCTTTTTCATCTTTCAGGATCAGATTGATGCGGGTAATCAGACTGTCTTCAATAAACTCGATAAGGCTGTCAAACATACGCGTTTTGCTGGGAAAGTGGCGATAGAGCGCCGCTTCCGATACGCCGACATTGGCGGCCAGCTTCGCAGTGGTGATGCGCTGACTGCCATCGCCCGACTCCAGCATTTGTGCCAGCGCCTGCAAAATCTCTTCGCGACGATTCCGTTTCGCGACTTTTTTTTCTGCCATGACCTTCAACACCCCTGAAATTCACCAAAAACAGGCAATACTGCCTCATCTGCCACAGACATAGCGGCCTGTGGCGATAAGAAATAAAAAGATGGCTAAGCGAAAAGTGTCGCGTGTTACTGACGGCCTGAGTGACCGAAGCCGCCTGCGCCGCGATCGCTGGTGTCAAAATCTTCCACCAGGTTTAATTCGGCCTGCACGACCGGCACGAAGACCAGCTGTGCCAAACGGTCGCCTGGCTGCAGCGTGAAGCTATCCTGACCACGGTTCCAGACGGAAACCATCAGTTGGCCCTGATAATCGGAATCGATTAAGCCGACCAGGTTGCCCAGCACGATGCCATGTTTATGGCCAAGACCGGAGCGCGGCAGAATCACGGCTGCCAGACCTGGATCGCCAATGTGGATCGCCAGACCGGTGGGTACCAGCGTGGTCATGCCTGGTGCGATTTCCAGTGCATCATCCAGGCAGGCGCGTAAATCGAGACCTGCGGAACCAGAGGTTGCATAAGTCGGCAGCGGGAATTCGTTGCCCACACGTGCATCAAGAATTTTAACGTCGATTTTTTTCATCATAACGGCTGACAATCTCGTCTATTAATTGTTGGCCAAGGAGCGTCTTATCACTGAGCGGTAAGACTTTTTCTCCTTCCTGCCAAAAAAGGTGAAGAGCATTGGTGTCGCTATTGAAGCCCTGACCCGCCTGCGCCACATCGTTGGCACAAATCAGATCCAGGTTTTTTCGCACCCGTTTTTGCCGCGCGTATTCTTCCACATTCTGGGTTTCGGCAGCAAATCCCACAACGTAAGGGCGATTTTTCTGCAGCGCCGCCACGCCTGCGACAATATCGGGGTTCTTCACCAACTGCAGCGTGACGTTATCGTCGCCACCCTGTTTTTTGATTTTCTCTGCGGCAATGTTAGCCGCCCGGTAGTCTGCCACGGCTGCGCTGGCAATGAAAATATGTTGTTGCTGGATTTGCGCCATCACTGCTGCTTCCATCTCCAGCGCGCTGTCGACGTCCACGCGTTGCACGCCAGCTGGTGTTGGCAGCGCCACCGGACCGGCAACGAGCGTCACCTTCGCACCGCGTTTTGCTGCCGCAGCCGCAATCGCAAAGCCCATCTTACCCGAGCTGTGATTGCTGATATAACGCACCGGGTCCAGCGCTTCACGTGTTGGACCGGCGGTGATCATAATGTTGAGATGTTGCAGATCGTTGACGGGCGCAGCCCATTCCAGCGCGTGCGCCACAATTGCCAGCGGGTCGAGCATGCGGCCCGGACCCATATCGCCGCACGCCTGGCTACCGCTGTCGGGTCCCCAAATCAACACGCCGCGCTGATGCAGACGTTGCAGGTTCTCTTGCGTGATCGCCGCGCGGTACATCTGCTGATTCATGGCCGGGACAATGGCAACGGGCGCGGCGCTTGCCAGACACGCGGTGGTGACCAAATCATTCGCCATACCGGCCGTCATGCGGGCAATCAGATCGGCGGTTGCCGGCGCCAGCACAATCAAATCGGCCCATTTTGCCAATTCAATATGGCCCATTGCCGCTTCCGCCGCTGGGTCGAGCAAATCATCAAATACCGGATAACCGGAAACCGCCTGCAGGCTCAGCGGGGTAATAAAAGCTTTGGCCGCTTCGGTCATCATTACGCGCACATCCGCACCGCGATCGCGCAGCCGACGCACCAGCTCCGGCGCTTTATACGCAGCGATGCCGCCGCTCACGCCCAGCAGAATTTTCTTTCCGGCTAATCCCGTCATGTTGTTCGCCTCAAAGCAGATTGCCGCGTCAGGGGCGGCAGATGCAGGCAACTTTATCACAAAATCCGCAACGCGCCTTTTCACTGCCTGCGGCCTTTGCGAGCCGGCTCTGAAATCGTTCAATGGGTGCTGGCGCTGAATGTGGCTGACGCGCAGAATCGCCGCAACGCAGGGAGGAGAGGGTCATGACGGAACTGGCACCACGGGAAAAACTGATGTTAATGGGCGCCGAAGTGCTGAGTGATGCTGAGCTGCTGGCGATTTTTTTACGCACCGGTATCAGCGGCACCAGTGTGCTGCTGCTGGCACATCAGATGTTGAACGAGTTCGGTTCGCTCTATCGCATTATGACGGCCAGCAAAGAGGAACTCGGGCAGATTAAAGGTGTGGGCAGCGCCAAAATGACGCAGCTGTATGCCATAGCCGAACTGGGAAGGCGGTTTTTTGCCAGCCAGCTGGCGCGGGAGAATGTGATGGAGAATCCACAGGTGACGCGCCATTACCTGCAAAGCGTGCTGGCGCATCAGGAGCGCGAAGTGTTTATGGCGCTGTTCCTTGATAACCAGCACCGCGTGTTGCAGGCGCAGAAGATGTTCTCCGGCACGATTGCCAGCGTGGAAGTTCATCCGCGCGAAATCGTGCGCGAAGCGCTGAAACTCAACGCAGCAGCGGTGATTCTGGCGCACAATCACCCGTCGGGCATCGCTGAACCCAGCCGCGCCGACCGCGAGATTACCGGAAAAGTAGGACAAGCCTGCGCGCTGCTCAATATCCGTTTACTTGATCATTTGGTGATCGGTCACGGCGAGTTTACCTCTTTCGCCGAGCGCGGTTGGTTGTAATTCATCGATTCAACTGAACAGAAATAGGGCATTTTTGCGCGATCCAGAGGGATCTTTATCTGTTCGGGACTTGAGCACTTGGGCTGAGCGGCGTATACTACGCCACCTTTGAGAATCTCGGGTTTGGCGTTTGGGCCAGCTTAGCGGGTTCACATGGAACTCGCCTGGGCGGGCTAAGGCCTGACGAGGCGGCCAAAACCTAGTTTTTAAAGCTCGAGCTGATTTGATTTTTGGAGAATAGAAATGTCACGAGTCTGCCAGGTAACTGGAAAGCGTCCGGTAACGGGTAACAACCGTTCCCACGCAATGAACGCGACGAAACGCCGTTTCCTGCCGAACCTGCACTCTCACCGTTTCTGGGTTGAGAGCGAAAAGCGCTTCGTTACTCTGCGTGTATCTGCTAAAGGTATGCGTGTTATTGATAAAAAGGGCATCGATACGGTTCTGACCGAAATCCGCGCCCGTGGTGAGAAGTACTAAGGAACTGAATCATGGCTAAAGGTATTCGTGAGAAGATCAAGCTGGTTTCCTCTGCTGGTACAGGTCACTTCTATACCACCACGAAGAACAAGCGTACTAAACCAGAGAAATTAGAACTGAAAAAGTTCGATCCGGTTGTACGTCAGCACGTGATCTACAAAGAAGCTAAAATTAAGTAATTTTAGTGTTCTGTGAAAAACCCGGCTTCGGCCGGGTTTTTTGTTTCTGCGATTCGTTGAGGAGATGAGATGCCTGAATTACCTGAGGTAGAAACCAGTCGTCGCGGTATCGAACCCCATATGGTGGGTGCCACGATTCTGCATGCAGTGGTGCGCAATCCACGTTTGCGCTGGCCGGTCTCGCATGAAATCCACGCGCTGAGTGATCAACCAGTATTAAGCGTGCAGCGTCGCGCTAAATATCTGCTGCTCGAACTGCCGCATGGCTGGATCATCATTCACCTCGGCATGTCCGGCAGCCTGCGTGTGCTTCCCGGCGAACAACCGGCCGCTAAACATGACCACGTCGATTTGGTGATGAGCAACGGCAAAGTGCTGCGCTACACCGATCCACGTCGCTTTGGCGCCTGGCTGTGGAGCAATGACCTTGCAGGCAGCAGCGTGTTGGCGCATCTCGGTCCGGAACCGCTTAGCAGCGAATTTGATGGCGCTTATCTGTTTGAAAAGTCGCGCGGCAAACGCACCGTGATTAAACAGTGGCTGATGGATAACAAAGTGGTGGTGGGCGTCGGCAACATCTACGCCAGCGAATCGCTGTTTACCGCCGGGATCTTGCCCGATCGTTCGGCGATGAGTTTGAGTCAGGAAGAGGCGGAACTGCTGGTTAACACCATCAAAGCGGTGTTGCTACGCTCGATTGAGCAGGGCGGCACCACGCTGCGTGATTTCCTGCAAACTGACGGTAAGCCGGGCTACTTTGCGCAAGAGCTGCAGGTTTACGGTCGCACCGGTGAACCTTGTCGCGCCTGCGGTACGCCGATTGTCAGCGGCAAGCATGGCCAGCGCAGCACCTTCTGGTGTCCACGCTGCCAGCACTGAGTTAAGGCTGTGCCAGCCGCGCCAGTAACGCCTTGTGCACCACGGCAGGCAGAAATGCCTGCACGTCACCGGCGTGGCGCGCCACTTCTTTGACCAGCGAAGAAGAGACGAACGAGAAACCTTCTGACGGCATCAGAAACACGCTTTCCAGCGTGGGCAACAGATGGCGATTCATCTGCGCCAGCTGCAGCTCATATTCGAAATCCGATACCGCACGCAATCCACGTACCAGCACATTGGCACTCTGCGCCTGGGCAAAGTTCGCCATCAGGTCGCTAAACCCAATCACTTCGACGTTCGGCAGATGTGCCGTCACCTGACGCGCCATATCCACGCGCTCATCCAGAGTGAACAGCGGTTTTTTACTCGGGCTGGCGGCAATCGCCACGACGATGCGGCCAAACATCTTCGCTGCGCGCGTCACAATATCCAGATGACCCAAAGTAAAGGGATCAAAGGTGCCGGGATAAATCGCTTTGGTACTCATACGCGACCTTGTGTTGAGGTGTGATTCAGCGCCCAGAGCGCCGAGTATTTGTTGAAAGTGTATTGCGCGTTAACCACCGCCAGGATCCAGCCCTGTTTGCCATCAAGAAAACCGGCGCGCAGCAGTAGCGTTTTAATGAACGCGCCGAGCGTATGGCTAAAGATCGAGAACAAGCCGCAGCGTTTGCCGCGCTGGAAACGCTCATTTGCCCAGGCTTCGGCATAGTTCATCTGCTTACGCTGAAACGCAATCAGGTCGCGGCAGGTGAGATGTTGCAGATCGCCCGCCAGCTTCACTACCGGCGCACCTTGCGTCTCGAGTGATTCGTGTACCAGATTGTCGTTGTAATTGAGCTTGCGCGGATAAAGACGCATGACGCGGTCGGGATACCAGCCGCTGTGGCGCATAAAGCGGCCGAGAAACAGATTGCTGCGACCAAGGCTGTAAACGTTGTCCGATGCGGGCTGCGCGAGAACCTGCTCGATAGCGCGACGCAGTTCTGGCGTCACACGCTCGTCGGCATCGATCATCAAAATCATCTCGCCTCGCGCATGGGCCTGCGCGCGCTGGCGCTGCTTGCCAAATCCCTGCCAGCCTTCAGCCTGGAACACCTGCGCGCCCTGTTCGCGAGCCACCTGCACCGTGTTATCGCTGCTGCCAGAATCAAGCACCACAATCTCATCCGCCCAACTGACAGAAGCCAGCGCCTCCGGCAGCAGTTCAGCTTCGTTTTTGGCGATCATCACCACGGAGAGACGTTGGCGTTGCGACATGAATTAGTGAGCTCGCGGTGGTAAGTGAGGTTCGAGTAACTGTAGCAGACGCTGTAATGCGCCCTGATTTTGATGCAGCACGTCCACAGCATGGCGGCCGTAATAGCGGCGATAATCGTCATCCTGCAGCAGGTTAGCGACCTCTTTCTGCAGCGATACCACGTCAGTGACGGTAATCAGCCCTTCGGCTTGCTGCAGCTTGGCGCAGATATCTTTGAAGTTCCAGATATGCGGGCCCATCAACACCGGAATGGCATGCGCTGCCGGTTCCAGCGGGTTGTGACCGCCGCGCTCAACCAGGCTACCGCCCACAAAGGCGAGATCGGCGATACCGTATAGCATCATCAACTCGCCCATGGTGTCGCCAATCACCACTTGCGTGGAGCTTGAAGGAATTTCGCCGCTGCTGCGTAAGGTAAAGCTGAAGCCACGTTTTTGCGTCAGGTCGCAGGCATCTTTGAAACGTTCCGGATGGCGCGGCACCAAAATCAGCAGCAGATTGGGGAACTGTTGCAGCAGGCGGCGATGCGCATCGAGCACAATCGCTTCTTCGCCTTCGTGGGTGCTGGTGGCGATCCACACCGGACGACGCGATGCCCACTGACGACGCAGCGTGACCGCTTTTGCCGCCAGCTCTGGCGTCACGGAAATATCAAATTTGAGGCTGCCGGTAACGGTGAGATGCGAACGCTTCAGGCCAAGGCTGAGGAAACGATCGCCATCTTCGGCGTTTTGCGCGGCAATCAGCGTGATGCGTTGCAGCAAGTCGCGCATAAAGCTGCCGAGCTTTTTGTAGCCTTTGGCCGAGCGCTCAGACAGGCGCGCGTTGGCAATCACCAGCGGAATCTTGCGCTGATGAAGAATACGAATGATGTTTGGCCACAGCTCGGTTTCCATGATGATTACCAGGCGTGGATCGACGGTATCAAGGAAACGGTTGATGGAACCTGGCAGATCGTACGGCAGGTAAACGTGGTGCACATCTTTGCCAAACGCTGACTGCGCACGTTCGGAGCCGGTCGGCGTCATGGTGGTGACGGTGATCGGTAGCGTCGGATAGCGGTGACGCAGCGCGCGCACCAGCGGCACCGCCGCCAGCGTCTCGCCGACGGAAACCGAGTGCAACACAATGCCATGCGGCAGCACTTTTCCAGTGCAATAGCCGTAGCGTTCTGCCCAACGTTTACGATAGGCCGGTGCTTTTCGACCGCGCAGCCACAGGCGCAGCCAGATGAGTGGCTGAATCAGATAGAGCAAGGCTGTGTATAGAGTCGTCATAGTTACCGTTACGACAGAATCGCGTCAAAAAACAGAGGAAAGGCGGCATGTTATCAGAAATTAACCGCCTGCTCATACCCCTTCGTCAGCGGGTCTGCAGCACTTGCTGATACAGCGAGGTCAGCGCTTGCGCCAGCCGCTGCGGACCATAAGGTTCAATTCTGCGACGTGCGGCTTCGCCCATGGCAGAATTGTGAGAAAGCGCCGGTGTTGCTTTTACGGCTTCGTTTAATGCGTTGATATCTAATGCATCGCAGACAAAACCTTCCTGGCCCGCAGTGATAAACTCCGCGCCGCCGCAGCCGGTGCTGGTGATCACTGCCAGACCGCAGGCCATCGCTTCCAGCACCACATTCGGGAAGGGATCATAAAGCGTGGGCAGCAGCAGCGCATCGGCTGCATGGTAGAACGGTTGCACGTCCTGCTGTACGCCAACAAAGCGTAAGCGGTCGAGGCAATTGAGCTGGTTTGCCAGCTGCTGATAGCGCGACAACTGCTTATCCTGGCCGACCACCACCAGATAACGATCGCTTTTCGCCACCGCTTCAATCGCCGCCTTCAATCCTTTGCGCTCAAAGCCCGAGCCTACGTAAATCATTACCGTGGCATCTTGCGGCAGTTTGAGCTGCAGGCGTGCCGCATGGCGCATTGCTTCGCTGGCTGGCTGGAAGCGTTGGCTGTCAATGGCGTTATGAATCACATGGATCTTGCTGGCATCAAGCGTGAAGTGCCGCAAAATATCCTGCTTCACCATCTCTGAATTACAGATCACCGCTTGCAATGACGGCGCGTTGAACATGTCGGCTTCCGCCTGCAACACATAACGATGATAAGGGCTGAGGCGGGCACTTAAGCGCTGCCACGGCGACACGATGCGCGCGCGCTGCTCCAGCCAAACGCGATGCACGCCATCACCGGCACGAAAGATATCGCAACCGGCGATGCGTTCGTGGCTCTGCACAATATCGAACTTCTCGCGCTCCCAACATTCACGTGCGGCACGCGCAAAACCGCGCTCGCGCGAGATGCGACCAAATTTCGCCGGATTACAAATGTGCAGATGCCAGGCTGGATTCGGCGTGCCCTGCCAGCTGCGGGTGATGATATTGAGATCGAGCTGCTCGCTATCCAGCGCTTCCAGCGCACGCGAGATAAAACGTTCTGCGCCGCCGTCTGGGCGGTATTTCTGCCGGACGATCGCCAGGCGTAACTTACTCATGCAAAAAACTCCGGGCGGCAGCCACCACATCCTCAACGGGAATGGCAGAAAGATAGCGCTGTTGCGTGTTGGTATCGATGGCGTCTGGCGAGGGCAGCGGACCATAATCGCCGGCCCAAATCACGCGGTTGTGATCGCCCCATGGACGCCAGTGTTGCAGCTTGGTGGGGCCAAACAGCGCCAAACAAGGCGTTTCCAGCGCGGCGGCCATATGCATCGGCGCAGAGTCCACACCGATAAACAGCTGCGCCGCATCGATCAGCGCCGCCAGCTGCGGCAAGGATAATTCACCGGCCAGCGACACCACGTTATGGCTATGGCACAGCGACTGTATATTGGCGATCATCGCCATTTCTTTCTGGTCCGGCGCCGCAGTCAGTACCACGGTGCGGCCTTCGGCGACCAGCGCATCGATCAGCTGTGCGACTTTTTCATCTTCCCAGCATTTGAACAGCCAGCGTGAGGTGGGTTGCACCACCACAAATGGCATTTTCACCGCGTGCTGCGCCAGCACATCCTGCACTTTCCGTTGATCGGCTACGCTGAAATGCATTGAGGCTTTTGCGCCAGCGGCACTGATGCCCAGCGGCTTCAGCGCCGCCATATTCTGTTCGACCGTATGCAGCTGATGATGATCAGCCGTGCTGACCAGCTGATTGTGCATCCAGCGCCATAAGGCATTATCACGTTTGCGGAAGGCAAACCCAATGCGCACCGGCGCGCCAGAGAAACCGGTTATGATGGCACTGCGCCACTGATCGGCAAGGTTAATCACAAGGTCATAATGGCAAGCACGCACCGCTGAAAGCAGCGCCATTTCATGTCGGAATTTCCGCCAGCCGCCTTCCTTCTTCCAGTTGCGATCGATGATGTGTAACTGGCGAATGGCCGGATGCGCTTCCAGCATTGGACGGGTTTCTTTATACAGCAGGACGTCAATGTTGGCCTGCGGATAGCGCTGGCGAAGCGCGTTGATAGCGGGCGTGGTCAGCAGCATATCGCCGTGATGGCGCAGCTTGATCAGCAGAATATTTTTCGGTGCAAAGGGGTCTGGAATCGGGCTTGCCATACTCAAATGATCTCAGAATTCAGTCAGCTGATTGTAGGGCAAACCCCAAAGGCGTGAAAGCCAGACGCGGCGCTTATTTCTTGCGCCAGCGATATATCCGGCTCAGCCACAGCAGCAGTTGATACCATTGCTGAATACCGCGCGCATTACGCAGCATGCGCTTATGGGTTTGCGTGGCAAACAGATCGGCAATCATCGCCTGACGCGCGCTCTCTTCCGGCTCGCGTCGAATACAGTGGCAGACGCTAAGCGCCTCGTGCGTGATCTGGTAGTGAAACGCCGGATAGATGTTCACTTTGTGGCGATAGCGTGCGTTGATCTCTTCCAATAATTGCGCAATTTTCAGGTAATGACGCTGATATTCGACGTTGCGCTGGCCGGTGCGTTTGCGATTACTGATTGAGGCATCGTGCATGTAATAACGGTAAAGCACCCGATCGGTGTAGCGAACGCGTTGGGCATTAAGCATGAACTCAGTCGTCCATGGAATGTCCTGATGATGCAGGCCAGGTTCAAAGTAAAGTTTGAGCCGTTCAATCAAGTCACGGCGGTAAATGCCCAGCCAAACCACATGCATATAGCGATGCGTTTTAAGTGCTTTATTGAGCCACTCAGGGCCGCCGAGCACTTCGGTGCTGGTAAGGCGATCGAGAGGAATCAGTGGCTTCACTTGCTGGCTGGCTTTGAAATACCATTCTGCGTTGCACTGCGCAGCATCGAGATTGTCGTGTTCTGCCATCTCAACCAGCGTTTGATACATTGCCGGATCCATGGTGTCGTCGGCATCTGGAAACGAAACGTACTTACCGCGCGCTATCGCTAAGCCGGCATTGCGCGCGCGCGATACGCCGCCGTTGGCCTGGTGGATCACCCGCACATGTGGATGCTGCTGAGCATAGGCGTCGGCACGCTCATCAGAGCCGTCGGTAGAGCCATCATCGACAACGATGATTTCCAGCGAGGTAAGAGTTTGCGCCAGCAACGACTGCATGCAGGCGGCAAAATCATTGCCCGCATTGAACATGGGAATAATGATGCTGAGTAACGGGGATGATCTTTCAGGCTGCATGGTCATGCTGTTTTACTGTTCTTCCGTCGCGCTAGGCGTTGCTGCTGCCTGGCGCTGATAAAATCATGAATATCGTTTAGCTTCCGCTGATCAAGTTCAAACAGCTGTTCAGCGGGATGCATAAATTTGTACTGTGCGTCGAAAACAAAAGATGAGGGCGCAATATGATTTGGCCCAATCAACAACACATCGCCCAGCGGGCGCTGCTCTTCAACGCAACATGGGCCATAAATCAAAATGATCGGCACCTGCTGCGCATCGGCGATATAGACATTGCCGGAATCTGACGCGATATAGAAATCCATTTCACCGATAGCCGCTGGCACGTCTTCTAATGGCACCTTGCCAACCAGGCTGATGAGGTTCTCGCGCGCGCCGACAACTTTATACAGCTCCTGCAAGCGTGTTTGTTCATTCGGTGCGCCAAAGGCATAAAACTGGCAAGGCAGATCGCTCAAGTGGTTAAAAAGTCGCTGCCAAATTATCGGTGGGATCGTTTTTGCCTGATTACCTGCGGTAATACTGATGCCAATGCGAATGCCATCATGCTGGAATATTTCATCCGGCAGCGAGTTGGGTTGCCAAAGTGGTTGTGTGGCATGCTTAGGATAACTCTCTTTAGTGAACGAGCGATCGGCGAGTTTCAGGTAATTTTCCAGCGTCAGGGTATTTTTTTCATGTTCGACCACGCCGCTTGCAGTGAGGTAAAACAAACCCTGATAACTTTTGCGGCGATAACTTGAAAGAAACTGTTTGTTGCTGGCATTACAGCAAGCGGCAATAAACAGATTGAGATTGGTGGGATGCAATAGATAGATGTTGTCGTAGCGGTTGAGTATCTGCCACACCAACTTCATTTTTTTGACTAAGCCTGAACGATGCTCTTCGATATACCAGATGTTTTCCAGCGTGTTATCGCGCGTGGCAAGAGCGGCAACGCTATTGCTCAATAGCGCATCGCTTTTTCCCAGATGGGTTAATAGCGGGGTGATATTAACGAAATCACCGATCTTGGCTGTTTGAATAACCAGATTTTTACCGGTTCGGCTGTGGAAGATTTTCATCACCCATTTGACCGGTAAAAAAAGTAAAAAGAGAATTACATACGTCAACGATCTATCCCCATGATACGGCCACACCGACATGGGGACCTATTAACCTGAAACGTGCTGAGTGCCTGAAAATAGAGGTACTTCCATTTCTGCCAGTTGCAAATACTGCTGACAAATAATCTTGAGACTATAAATGCTTAAGTCCAGATCTTGCAACTCAGGCGGATCGGCATAAATCTCGCGCATTCTCTGCGCGAGTGAATCAGCATTCAAATCCGCTAGACCGCGCGCCAGGTCGCCGGTCATGATGGCCGACGGCGCGCCGGGGCAGCGAGTACTTACCACGGATGTGCCGCAGCTCAAGGCTTCAACCAGTACATTGCCGAATCCTTCGCTGTCTGAACTCACCACTAACAGCCGAGCGTGGCGAATCCACGGGTAAGGATTTTTATGAAAACCTTCAAAGCGCACACGTTCTGCGATGCCTAAATCAGTGGCTTGCTGGCGTAATCTTTCCGTGATTTTTTCGCTCCCCTGACCCAATAAAACCAGCGGAGCAGTGATGCCACTCTGAGCATAGGCGGCCAGCAAACGATCGTGACGCTTAGTTTCATGGAAGCGTCCGACGTGCAGCACGAAATTGCGTCCTGCAAGTGGGCAAGGTTCTGCGGCCAGTCGGGAAATAAGTTCGAAATCAAATGGGTTAAAGATGACCTGCGCTTTGCTGGGTTTCACGCCGATATTATGAATCACATCATCAATGACGTATTGCGAGACGCCGATAAGCTGTTTACCGTGGTAAGTATCACGAATTTTCAGCCGCTTAAGCCATAAAGAGAAACCTGATTTGCGAGCAAGATAGGAGGCTGAAAAAACGCCGTGCAGGCAGTACCAGGTTTTACTCGCATCCAGCGCACGTGCATAGCGAACAATGCGATCGGTTTTGTGCAGATTAGATAAAACCAAATCGAATTTTCCGTGCAGCGCTTCGCTTTGAAGCACGGCTTCATCTAACAAATGCGCACGACGATGGGTTTCAGTCAGTTTGCGCCACGGACGTGAACTTTTATCAATCACGGTCTGATAATCCACGCCCGCAGGAATGGGGTATTCGCAGACTTTGCGCAAGGAGAAAAGCGACACACGATGTCCCTGACTGATAAAACCCTCAGCCAGTGTCAGCACGACTTTTTCGGCACCGCCGCCCGGCAGGCCATCAATCACCATCAGAATGCGCTTCGACAAATTCTTTTGCTCCTAATCGCCAGCCTGTTTTGTATGACAATGCAGCTATCATCCCCTGATAAAACAGGACTGAATATAAGATAAATCAATTTATTAGGTATGTTTGGCTTCAGATATTGCTTATTGCTCTTAAGATGAACATTCTGCGTATGCGCGTCGATGTGCAGTCTAATTTACTCTAGTTTAACCACACTTATACTGCTAACAACATCTGTGGGAACACGCCAGATGAAATGTTTGCCCTCACTCAAGGGCTTGCGTACCATAGCGATGAGAAAGTGCTCATTTTACCGGATAAGTTATGGATAAGCCTGCGTTTTTAATTACTCTCGATACTGAAGGGGATAATCTTTGGCGCAATCGCAGCGGCAAGGTTACCACTCGAAATGTTCAGTTCCTGCCGCGCTTTCAGGCTTTATGTGAGAAATACGGGTTTAAACCTACCTGGCTAACCAATTACGAAATGGCGAGCGATGCGGCTTATGTTGAATTTGGTCGCGATCTACTGGCGCGCGGGCAAGGTGAAATCGGCATGCATCTTCATGCATGGTATAGCCCGCCGGAATACGCGTTGACCGATGATGACTGGCGCTATCAGCCTTATTTGATTGAATTTCCTGAAAATATTTTGCGCGACAAGGTCGCATACATGACCGATTTGCTGGAAAGCGCTTTTCAGCAGAAGATGACTAGCCATCGAGCCGGACGCTGGGCTTTTGATGAAGTTTACGCCCGAGCATTGATTGACAATGGTTATCTGGTTGATTGCTCTGTCACACCGCGCGTGGATTGGCGTAATTCATCTGGTGCGCCGCAAGGCAAAGGCGGCACCGATTACAGCCGTTTCCCCGATCATGCTTATTACCTTGATGTTCATGACATTTCCCGCGCAGGTGACAGTCCGTTGTTAGAGTTGCCGATGAGCATTCAATACCGCTATGGCACATTCACTAATCAGCTGAAAAAAGTGTGGAATGACGTACGCGGCAAGAAACGTGGTCCCTCTGTTAATTGGCTACGTCCGGTTGGGGGCAATGTGGCGCAGATGAAGCAGGTGGTTGAGCAAACACTTAGCCAGGGGAATGATTACGTCGAGTTCATGCTGCATTCATCAGAATTCATGCCTGATGGCAGCCCCACATTTAAAAATGAAGCTGACATTGAGCGCCTTTATGATGATTTAGAGCAGCTTTTCAGTTGGCTACAATCACGTACTCAAGGTATGACGCTGACGGAATATGCGCTGCAGAAGAGAAACAGCGCTATCTAGCGATAGCGGTATAAATTTATACCGCAATTTCTTTCATCATCGTTGCAACATCTTTGGCTTGAATATCCGCCATGCTGTGTCCTTGAGCAGGACGCAGCACATACTGATTCTTACCATAACCGCCAATCAGCCCCGGATCGGTTGGACCGTAAAGTGTGATATTCGGACGATCCAGCGCCGCCGTAAGGTGACTCAAACCGGTATCCACCGACACCACCGCGCGCGCGCCGGCTAACTGCTGCGCTACCTGCTCCAGCGTTAGCTTTGGCAGCACCTCAACATGGTCAAAGCCTTCCGCCAAACGTTGTGCGCGTTGATGTTCATGCTCAGCGCCCCACGGCAACTTCACGCGCAAACCTGTTGGCTGCACTAAGTCAATCAGCGCGCGCCAGTGTGATTCCGGCCAGTGTTTGTTATCACGCGTGGTGGCGTGCAGAAACACCAGATAAGGCTGAGCGTTGTCTGGCAGCGTAGAACGGAAATGCCCAGCAATCGCATAATCGCCCTGCGTCGTGGGTTTTTCATAGCCGAGGCTTTTGGCAAACAGCTCGCGCGTACGTTCCACCGCATGCTGCTGCTTGTTGATTTCATGGCGTTTGTCATACCACCAGCTGGCGAAAGGTTCGCGTGCGCTGCGGCTGTCTTGTCCGTGCTTCTCGCCTTTTGCCAGGCGTGTAACCAGCGCGGCGCTTTTAATCAGGCCTTGTGCATCAAGCACCACATCATACTGACGCGATTGCAGCTCACGCTTAAATTGCACACGCTCTTCACGCTGCTGGCTGCCGAACCAGTGCTTGCGCCAGCGGCGAATTGCCACCGGCAGCACTTTATCGACCGCCGGATGCCAGGCTGGGATTTGAGCGAAGTTCTCTTCAACCACCCAATCAAACCTGATGCCAGGAATCACCTGCATCGCATCTGTCAGCGCCGGTAAGGTGTGCAGCACGTCTCCCATTGAGGAAGTTTTAACAATTAAAACGTGCATCTTTACTCCTGCACCGGATGCAACAGCGCGCTCAGTTCCTGATGAACGCGCGCTGGCTGAATATCGATCAGGCTCTGGTGATAACCTTGCTCGGCATCACCTTTGCGGACTTTGTGATAACCGGTGATCAAACGAATAATGCGCGCGTGCTGGGACAACGGCGGCGTGAAGTCCGGGCTGCTTGGGCCATACAGCGCCACCAGCGGACGATTCAATGCAGCAGCGATATGCATCAGGCCGGAATCGTTACTGATTACCGCCGCGCAATTCGCTAACAGAATCACCGCTTGCTCCAGTTGCGTCTCACCGGCCAGATTTTTGCAGTGCGCACGCGCCACTTCAGACAGCGTCTGCACAATGGTGTCGCCAGTTTCGCGGTCTTTCGCTGAACCGAATAGCACCACCTGATAACCTTCGCCAATCAGCTGCTCTGCCAGCGCGGCATAATGATAATGCGGCCAGCGCTTCGCCGGGCCAAACTCTGCGCCTGGGCAAAAGCCGATCACCGGGCGATCGGCCGACAGCGCAAAATGTGCCGCCGTCATCTGCTTTTCATCGTCATCAACACGCAATTGCGGCCACAGCAATGGCTGTGGCAGCTGCTGCGCGGAAGCAACCGGTTTGTCATAGCCGAGCGCCACATAGCGCTCAACCATCAACGGAAAGGCCGCTTTGTCCAGCACGCGCACATCATTCAACACGCCATAGCGCATCTCGCCGCGCCAGCCAGTGCGACGTTTGATCCCGGCGAAAAACGGCACCAGCGCAGATTTGAAGGAGTTCGGCAGTACATAGGCGCGGTCATAGCCGCTGGCCTGCAGGGTTTTCCCCAAACGACGACGTTCGCCCAGCGCTAATGCGCCATGGCCGAGCGGCATCGCCAGCGCCTGATTCACTTCCGGCATACGCGACAGCAATGGGCGGCACCAGGCCGGTGCCATCACGTCGATTACCGCTTCAGGATGCTCAGCCTTGAGCGTGCGATAGAGACTTTGCGACATCATCATATCGCCGACCCATGATGGGCCAATAACCAGAATTTTCATCGCTGCTGCCGATTTCCTTATGCGTTACGGTTCAGCCATGCCATGTATTCACCCACGCCTTGCGCGACGGTTTTAAACGGCTTGTCGTAACCCGCTGCACGCAGATTGGTGAGGTCGGCTTGGGTAAACGCCTGATAACGGCCTTTCAGCTTGTCCGGGAACGGAATGTATTCAATCTGGCCCTTCTGATGGAAGTTCAGCACCGCATCCGCCACTTCCTGGAAAGATTCAGCGCGCCCGGTACCGCAGTTGTAGATACCGGAAACACCGTTTTCCCAGCACCACAGATTTACCGCCACCACGTCATCAACGTGGATGAAATCGCGGCGGAAATCGTCGCTGCCTTCGAACAGTTTTGGATTTTCACCGTTGCTGATTTGCGTGTTGAGGTGGAACGCGACGCTCGCCATGCCGCCTTTGTGGCCTTCACGCGGACCGTACACATTGAAGTAACGGAAGCCGCACACCGGCGATTCGGCTTCAGGCAGAATCTGGCGCACATAGTGATCGAACAGCATTTTCGAGTAGCCGTATACGTTCAGCGGCTGCTCGTACTGGCGCTCTTCGATGAAGTTCTCGTTGCGGCCGCCGTAAGTGGCCGCAGAAGAGGCGTACAGGAACGGGATTTCACGCTCGAGGCAGAAGTGCAGCAGATCTTTCGAGTACTGATAGTTGTTATCCATCATGTACTTGCCATCCCACTCGGTGGTCGCGGAACACGCACCTTCGTGGAAAACGGCTTCGATGGGGCCGAGATCTTCGCCAGACATGATGTAGCTGAGGAATTCCTCTTTATCCATGTAATCAGCGATGTCGAGATCCGCCAGATTCACGAACTTGGTGCCATCCTTCAGATTATCCACCACCAAAATGTCGGTCAGACCGCGATCGTTCAGCGCTTTAACAATGTTGCTGCCAATCATGCCAGCGCCACCGGTTACGATAATCATATGCTTTGCCTTTAAAGAGTTGGGGGGAAACAGGAGGTTTCACCCACGAATACCTATCATCATAACATTTCAGCCAGACGCAGGCAGCCAGATGACTCCGTAAGCGCTGCACAAATCCTGTCCGCAGCGTGAACTATGCTGCAAAACCGAGATATTGATGGCTGAAATATCGTCTATTCGCTTTTCGATCAGTAATATGTGCCAAAATTTTGCTATCTGAGGAGCAGAATCATGTCCAGTCAGTTTTATTCGCAAATTCGTCAACAACTTGAGACAACACGTCAGGACGGATTGTTCAAACGAGAACGCACCATCACATCGGCACAGCAGGCAGAAATCAACGTTGCCAACAGCCCGCCCGTTATCAACTTTTGCGCCAATAACTATTTGGGTTTAGCCAATCATCCGGCATTGATCCAGGCGGCGAAAGACGGCATGGATTCACACGGTTTTGGCATGGCCTCGGTGCGCTTTATCTGCGGCACGCAGGACATCCACCAGCAGCTGGAACATAAGCTGGCTGAGTTTCTCGGCATGGAAGACGCGATTCTGTTCTCGTCCTGCTTTGATGCCAACGGTGGCCTGTTTGAAACGCTGCTCAGCGCTGAAGACGCGATTATTTCCGACGCCCTCAATCACGCCTCGATCATTGATGGCGTGCGTCTGTGCAAAGCGCAGCGCTATCGTTACGCCAACAATGACATGAGCGAGCTGCGTGCGCGTTTACAGGAAGCACGCGATAAAGGCGCGCGTCACATCCTGATTGCCACCGACGGCGTGTTCTCGATGGATGGCGTGATCGCCAATCTGCAGGGCATTTGCGATCTAGCCGATGAGTTCGATGCGCTGGTGATGGTCGATGATTCTCATGCGGTGGGCTTTGTCGGTTCTGCCGGACGCGGCACGCACGAATATTGTGACGTGATGGATCGCGTCGACATTCTGACCGGCACGCTGGGCAAAGCGCTGGGTGGTGCATCGGGCGGCTACGTGGCAGCGAAGAAAGAAGTGGTTGAATGGCTGCGTCAGCGCTCGCGTCCGTATCTGTTCTCCAACTCGCTGGCGCCGGCAATTGTTGCCGCCTCGCTGCGCGTGCTGGAGCTGCTAAGCGAAGGCGACGGTTTACGTCAGCGCCTGTGGGAAAACGCCCGCTTCTTCCGCGAGAAAATGACTGCTGCAGGTTTCACGCTGGCCGGCGCCGATCACGCCATCATCCCGGTAATGCTGGGCGATGCCAAAGTGGCGCAGCAGTTTGCCAACCTGTTGCAGCAGGAAGGCATCTACGTCACCGGCTTCTTCTATCCGGTGGTACCGCAAGGCCAGGCGCGTATCCGTACGCAGATCTCTGCCGGACATACGCAGGCGCAGCTGGAGCACGCCGTGGCTGCCTTTACCCGCATTGGTCAACAGCTGGGCGTTATTTCAGGAGCAAGTAAATGAAAGCACTCGCCAAATTAAAAGCCGAAGAAGGCATTTGGATGGTTAAGGACGCGCCGATTCCCGAACCCGGCCATAACGACCTGCTGATTAAGATTCGTAAAACTGCTATCTGCGGCACCGACGTACACATCTATAACTGGGACGACTGGTCGCGCAAAACCATTCCAGTCCCGATGATCACCGGCCATGAATATGTGGGCGAAGTGGTAGGAATGGGTCAGGAAGTTAAGGGCTTTGCCGTGGGCGATCGCGTTTCCGGTGAAGGTCATATCACCTGCGGCCATTGCCGCAACTGCCGCGCCGGACGCACGCATCTGTGCCGCAATACGGTAGGCGTTGGCGTCAATCGTCAGGGCTGTTTCGCTGAATATCTGGTGATTCCGGCATTTAACGCCTTCAAAATTCCTGACAACATTTCCGATGAACTGGCGGCGATTTTCGATCCCTTCGGCAATGCGGTGCACACCGCGCTGTCGTTCGATTTGGTAGGCGAAGATGTGCTGATTTCCGGTGCTGGGCCAATTGGCATTATGGCGGCGGCGGTGTGTAAGCACGTCGGCGCGCGCCATGTGGTGATCACCGACATCAACGACTATCGCCTCGAACTGGCGCGCAAAATGGGTGTAACGCGCGCCGTGAACGTGGCGCAGGAAAATCTGCGTGACGTGATGGCTGAACTCGGCATGACCGAAGGCTTTGATGTGGGTCTGGAGATGTCCGGTGCGCCAGCGGCGTTCCGCACTTTGCTGGAAGTGATGAACCACGGCGGCCGCATCGCGCTGCTCGGCATTCCGCCGGGCGAGATGTCAATCGACTGGAATCAGGTTATCTTTAAAGGCTTGTTCATCAAAGGCATCTACGGCCGCGAGATGTTCGAAACCTGGTACAAGATGGCGGCGCTGATTCAGTCTGGCCTCGATCTCACGCCGATCATCACCCATCGCTATCACATTGATGAGTTCCAGCAGGGCTTTGATGAAATGCGTTCGGGACGATCCGGCAAAGTGGTGTTGAGCTGGGATTAAACCTTTCTCCGGCCTGATGGCCGGAGAATTTCAGGACTGCTGTTTTTCCGCATCCGTCAGATAACGTACTTTGCGCGTATAATCCTGGCCTCTAAAAGTGAGAGGCTGAGTGGGATCATGTAAATACTTTTGCCATTCACTCAATGGAAAACCACCGTGCGCGCCAATGACTTCTGCGGGGATTGTCGCCGGGGTGCCACCAATCTTTTTTGACACAGGCCAATTCGCCCATTCACCTAAATTAACTGTGCGTAGATCCAGCATATCCAATAAGGCGGCAAGAGGAAGCTGATCTGTCGGCGGTTGACTATCGTTCATTAATTCCCAGGTGTCCTGAAATAGCGTTAACCATAGTGGACAAATGCGTTTCCAGGTTTGTCGGGTTGCCGCCAAATAGGCGCCATTAACGTGGTCTTCAAAATAAGGTCTTATTGACGGCCGGTAATAGGCGGGAATGGCATGTTTTTCTGCACCCTCCAGCTTGGCGATCATTTTTCCGTTACGGAAACTAGAATAAAGGTGACCTGCATGCATGCGAATATCGGGGGATTTAAGCAAATTCAGATCCGAATCAATCATTAAAATACCGTTACCTTTTGCTTGTAAAGGCGCCTGAATTTTAATTAAACGGCTGCGGTAGATTTGCTTGTAACGATAGCTCTCTTCACGATGAGGAACATCTAACGTTACCACACGACTATTGTGTGGAAGTTTGCCAAAAACCTGCACAGGCTGATCGCTAACGATAACAATCTCTTTCATTTCGGGCGCAAACCGACTGGCAAACTCGGCGCTTAATAACGCTTCTTCAACATAGTCAGCACCGGTACAAGGTATGACAACAGAGGTAACCGGAACATCGCCCTGCGTACTGCTTTGCGAATAGGGGATATTATGACGCCCACGAATATGCCGACGATTTTTGTTTAAAAAATCAAACATCCGTTTTCCTTTCAATACTCTTATCCAATATCATTTCAACCCCCGCGACATAGTGTTCAATCGCGTAGCATTCACGCACGCGTAATTCCGCAGTACTAATAAGTCGCTGGCGTAAGCTTGCATCTTGCCATAAGGCGGTAAGATGAGCACTTAATTGCTTAACATCGCCATATTCAAAAATTAATCCAGTCTCATTGTGGTTAATTAACTCTGAGGTGCCCACGACATTCGAACCAATAACGGCCGTTTTCACCAGCATGGCTTCCAGCACTACGCGCGGTAAGCCTTCACTGCGCGAGGCGAGAATAAAGGCATCAAACGCTGCGAGGTAATCCAGCGGGTTGTTTTGAAAACCGGTAAAAACAACATTCGTTTCAATGTTTTCTTTAAGTGCCAGCTGAACCAGATTTTCATGTTCCGGCCCGGAACCCACCACCACCATTTTCCATTTAGCTTCAGGATGCATGCGTTTAAATTGGCCTAGCGCCTGGAAAATATGATGATTCGCTTTACGTGTAATAAGGGATCCGATCGAGCCAAAAATAAAAGTATCAGGCGAATAAGCAAAGCGCTCGCGCACTTTCTCGTGATCCGGTAATGCCTGATGGATATCGATGGCGTTTGAAACAGTAAAGCAACGCTGCACATCAACCCCGCTCTGGCGCAGCGTCTGGTTTACGCCATGCGAAACCGCGATAACGGCATCAACACGTTCATTAACCATCTCGACCAGCGCAGAGTTCATTTGCGGCTCAATGCGGCAGTGTTGAATTAGCGCAACCGGCATACCCTGAACAGCGCGATAGCCTTCAACATTGGTGCTGGGCTGATTATTCATATACAGCGCGTCATATTGCCCTGCATGCAAAATTGATGAAATCTGTTTTGCGTTTGGCAACACACGCCATTTTTCATCAACCCGACCAATCATCTGCTTCTTCAGCGAACGGTTAAAAATGAATAGCGTGCGTAACAGCTCTTTAGCGATTTTCGCCCATTTCGGCTGACGACGCTGGGCGATAAAAACCACCGGAATGCCAATCGAATTGAGAATTGACTCAATGGTTTCACTGTTGCCGCGAGAATAGTTGTTATAGAAGCAGCAGGTAATATCAAATTTCTGTCGATCAATGCGCTTGAGCAACTCGAGCATACTGTTGGTACCGCCGCCCCATTCGCGGCCGGTATCCAATAGCAGAATTTTTCTTCTCATTGAATTTCCTTTTCCCGATCTCAGAAGAGCTGCTTTATTGACTGAACCAATGGGCTTTGCACAATGCTTTCACTGATCAACTCAACGGCGTGGCTCTGCGGCACTGGCGCTAACGGTTTGTTCGGTTTACATACGCCTGGCGCGCGGAAGCGTTGAGGCTGCGTTTTGGATGGCGGCGGAGTCGTGCCCTGATGCAGCGGCTCATTCAGTAACTGGCTTGGCCGCACTAACGTGATATCGGCGGGTAATGTCGGCAGCATCTGCTGCAGGACGCGCACCGTCGTGGGATGCGGATGGCCAATGGCGATGGCATAACCATCGCGCTGCGCCAGTTTCACCGCGCGGGTAAACTGTATGCGAATTGAAGCTTCATCCTGGCTATCATCAAGGAACACGCGACGTTTCAGTACTTTAACGTTGGTGCCTTGCGCGGCCGGGATCGACTGACTGTTGCCAATCGTCATGCTATCGAGAAAGTAGTAGTTGTAGTGATTGAGCACCTGCATCACTTTCTGCATGCCGGGCAGGCTGGATGTCATTTTGCTGCCCATATGGTTATTCAGGCCGACGGCGTAAGGCACTTTGCCACTGGCTTCACGAATAATCCGCTCGATTTCCGTGCTGCTCATCTCTGGCGTTAGCGTGTCTTTCTCCAGCGGCTGTTTGCTGAGCGGTGCCATCGGCAGGTGAATCAGCACTTCGCGACCGCCCTGATGCGCTTTCGTCGCCATCTCACGCGCATGTGGCGCATTCGGCAGGACCGCAACGGAAATCGCAGTAGGCATCTGCAGCACTTTATTCTCTTCTTTTGGCCGATAACCGAAGTCGTCGATCACGATGGAGAGTTTTCCCGCATGGGCGGAAAGTGATAGAAACAGGCCGCACAGGGCGGCCGAGAGCTTAGAGGGTTGAAACAAAACTTATCTTCCTAACCACGGTAGTGGATTGACGGCCTGTCCCTGGCGTCGGATTTCAAAGTAGAGCGAAGGCGTGCCGCGGCCGCCGCTGGTGCCCACAAGGGCGATAGGCTGTCCTGCCTTCACCTGAGCACCCACGCTCACCAGTGCGCTTTGGTTGTAGCCATAAAGGCTCATATCACCTTTACCGTGTTCCAGAACCACAACCAGACCATAGCCTTGTAGCCAGTCGGCCATCAGTACGCGTCCATCTGCGATGGCTTTCACTTCAGTGCCTTCTGGCGCATCAACCACCAGACCTTTCCAGCGCAATTCGCCCTGCATCGATTCACCGAAGCGATGTTCAATGCGTCCACGTACCGGCCAAACCGCTTGCCCGCCGGGCTTGCCTAATCCGCCGGTACGCGCCATCAGCTCGCGCTCACTCTGCGTTGGCTGATAGTTTGATCCTTTGGCTTTCGCCTGTGCCTGACGTTGACGCACTTTTTCCGCCTCGCGCGCTTCCCGTTCGGCACGTTCACGCGCTTCACGCTCAGCCTTGGCGATTTTGCTCTGCAATCGGCTTTCGTTCTCACGCATCTCAACCAGGTCAGCCTGATCTTTCTCCAGCGAGCTTTCCAGTGCGGTGAGCGTTTTCTTACGCGCCGCGCTAGCTGCTTCCAGCTTGTTTTGCTGCGTCTGCTGCTGAGCTAACAACGATTTTTGCTGATCCTGTTTACCCTGCAATGATTGGCGCTGTTCCGCTAATTGCTGTTGGGTTTGCTTGAGATCGTCGATGTTTTTCTGGCGTGCGGCGTTGAGATAGCCGAAATAGGCAAGAATACGCTCACTGCGCTGGGCTTCTTCGCCACCAAGCAGCAACTGTAGACCATTATGCTGTCCCTGACGAAAGGCGGCATCAAGCTGTTGTGCCAGCAGTTTTTCCTGCTGCGCTTGCTGCTTTTCCAGCCGCGAAATAGAGGAGGTGACCTGCGCGATTTCACCTTCGAGCGTGCTGAGGCTGTTACGCGTTTCGCGCAGCTGACGGCTGGCCTGCGCAATCACTTTTTCCTGACTCTGCAGTTGATCCAACAGCTTACTGCGCTGCACTTTCTGTGCTTTAACGCTTTTCTCTTTCTCGGCGATATCCTGCTGAATGGACTTCAACTGCGTTTTACTGTCATCCGCACTGCGAGCGGCAGCAGGAAGTAATAATGTGCCTGCCAGAAGCAGACTCAGGGAGATTTCGGGCCAGCGGAATGACAACGGAAGCGCAGTGCCGTTGTGACGGGTCCTTGTGTGTGTAACGGTCGCTTTTCCCTTCATAGTCGATAATTATTCCACGATGAACAGCCGCTTACCAGTTAGCCCGGCCGGGTTTTACTTTGCTAAAAATGTCTGTACCGAGCTTACCGGCATAAACTTTGTCTTAATTTTGGGATTAGAACACTTTTTTTGGAAAATGACGCACAAATCGTAACTCTGTCCCCTTAGCGACTGTACATGCGAAGTGGCGCAGGTATACTCAGAACCCTTGTTTTAGCTTATCAGCCCGGTTTGGAGTCGTTACCCCTCATGCAAGAAATTATGCAGTTTGCAAGCAATCACCCCATCCTCAGTCTGGCATGGGTTGCTTTACTCGTTCTCGTGATTGTGACCACCGTTAAAGGTATGTTCTCTAAAGTAAAAACCATCAGCCGTGGTGAAGCAACCCACCTGATTAACAAAGAGGACGCGGTGGTGGTAGACGTTCGTTCACGTGACGATTACCGCAAAGGACACATTTCTGGGGCTATCAACGTAGCGGCAGCAGACATCAAAAAAGAGAGCTTTGGCGAGCTGGAAAAGCACAAGTCACAGCACATAATTGTAGTTTGCGCGACCGGTCAAAGTGCGGGCGAATCTGCGGCGAAATTGAGCGCAGCGGGCTTCGAGAAAGTCTCCGTACTGAAAGATGGCGTGAGCGGCTGGAGTGGTGAAAACCTGCCACTGGTGCGCGGTAAATAACTTCTTCGAGGTAACCGTATGGCAAATGTAGAGATCTACACCAAAGTCACTTGTCCTTATTGCCACCGTGCAAAGGCGTTGTTGGATCAGAAAGGCGTGTCGTACCAGGAGATTCCCATTGACGGGAACGCGGCGAAACGTGAAGAGATGATTCAACGCAGCGGTCGCACGACGGTGCCACAAATTTTTATTGATGCGCAGCACATTGGCGGCTGTGACGATCTTTACGCGCTGGATGGGCGTCAGGGACTTGATCCTTTACTCCAGGCATAACTTTTCGGTCAGACAATTTTAACTCACAGGATTTAGACACATGTCAGAGCAAAGCAACAGCGAAATGCAGTTCCAGATTCAACGTGTTTACACCAAAGATGTTTCTTACGAAGCGCCAAACGCACCGCAGGTTTTCCAGAAAGAGTGGGAACCGGAAGTGAAGCTGGACCTGGACACCGCCTCTTCTCAGCTGGCTGATGGCGTTTTTGAAGTCGTTCTGCGTGTTACCGTAACCGCAACCGTTGGCGAAGAGACCGCATTCCTGTGCGAAGTTCAGCAGGCGGGTATTTTCACCATTAGCGGTATCGAAGGCACGCAGATGGCACATTGCCTCGGTGCTTACTGCCCGAACATTCTTTTCCCGTATGCACGCGAATGCGTAACCAGCCTTGTGTCTCGTGGTACTTTCCCGCAGCTCAACCTGGCGCCAGTTAACTTTGATGCGCTGTTTATGAACTATCTGCAGCAGCAAGGTGAAGGCGAAGCGCCACATCAGGATGCCTGATGACTACACTCAATGCTTCAATTAGCGTCATCGGTGCCGGCTCGTACGGCACCGCATTGGCCATCACGCTGGCCCGTAATGGCCATCCGGTTCTGCTCTGGGGCCACAATCCTCAAAGCTTGGCGCAGCTGCAAGCTGACCGCTGCAATACCGCTTTCCTGCCCGATGTTCCTTTCCCTGATAATCTCGTTCCTGAAGCCGATCTGGCTACCGTGGTTAACGCCAGTCGCGATCTGCTGGTCGTGGTGCCGAGCCATGTATTTGGCGACGTGCTGACGCAGCTTAAGCCGCATTTGCGTGCCGATTCACGGATTGTCTGGGCGACTAAAGGACTGGAAAAAGAGACCGGCCGTTTGCTGCAGGATGTGGCGCGTGAAATCCTTGGCGATGCCATTCCGCTAGCGGTGATTTCCGGACCCACCTTTGCCAAAGAGCTGGCTGCTGGCATGCCTACGGCCATCGCACTGGCATCGACTGATGCGGAGTTCGCTGACGACCTGCAGCAGAAGCTGCACTGTGGTAAAAGTTTCCGCGTCTATAACAATCAGGATTTCATCGGCGTGCAGTTAGGCGGCGCGGTGAAGAACGTGATTGCGATTGGTGCGGGGATTTCTGACGGCATAGGCTTTGGTGCCAACGCGCGTACTGCCTTAATCACCCGTGGTCTGACGGAAATGAGCCGTCTCGGCGCAGCGCTGGGTGCCGATGCCACCACCTTTATGGGCATGGCCGGTTTAGGCGATTTGGTGCTGACCTGTACCGATAATCAGTCGCGCAACCGTCGTTTCGGCATGATGCTGGGGCAAGGTGAGAGCGTAGACGATGCGCAACGCATTATCGGACAAGTTGTAGAAGGCTACAGAAACACTAAAGAAGTCAAAGCATTGGCCGCGCGTGTCGGCGTAGAAATGCCGATTACTGAGCAGATTTATCAGGTGCTCTATTGCGGAAAATCAGCGCGAGAGGCAGCATTGACCTTACTTGGCCGTGCAAGGAAGGACGAAAACAGCCAAAGCTGAAGCAGGATGCGCCAGCGTCACCACCTGTAGCGCCCCATCAGGCGCTTTTTTTATCGGGAGCAAACAGCAATGTCGTCTGAAGAGTTAGAACTGGTCTGGAACCATATCAAAGCCGAAGCCAGAGCACTGGCCGACTGTGAACCGATGCTGGCCAGCTTTTACCATGCGACATTGCTTAAACACGAAAACCTCGGCAGTGCGCTCAGCTATATGCTCGCCAACAAGCTGGCGAACCCGATCATGCCCGCTATCGCTATTCGCGAAATCGTGGAAGAAGCCTATCGTGAAGACCCAGAGATGATTGTCTCCGCGGCCTACGATATTCAGGCTGTGCGTCAGCGCGATCCCGCTGTTGATAAATACTCCACGCCGCTGCTCTATCTCAAAGGTTTCCACGCCTTACAGGCCTATCGCATTGGCAACTGGTTATGGAGAGAAGGTCGCCGCGCACTGGCGGTTTATCTGCAGAACGAAATTTCCGTCTCGTTTGCCGTGGATATTCACCCGGCGGCGCGCATTGGTCGCGGCATCATGCTTGACCACGCCACCGGCATTGTTATCGGCGAAACGGCCATCATCGAAAATGACGTTTCAATCCTGCAATCGGTGACGCTCGGCGGTACCGGTAAAACCAGCGGCGATCGCCATCCGAAAATCCGTGAAGGTGTAATGATTGGCGCGGGTGCCAAGATTCTGGGCAACATTGAAGTAGGACGCGGTGCGAAAATCGGTGCCGGTTCCGTTGTCCTGCAGCCCGTACCGCCGCATACCACGGCGGCCGGCGTGCCTGCGCGCATTGTCGGTAAACCGACCAGCGATAAACCGTCGATGGATATGGATCAGCACTTCAACGGCGCGGGCTTTGAGTACGGCGACGGCATTTAGCCTTTGATCAGTGCGCCAGCATAATCGAGCTGGCGCCACGCTTCATACACCACCACAGACACCGCATTAGACAGATTCATGCTGCGGCTTTCCGCCATCATCGGAATACGGATTTTCTGCTCAGCGGGCAGCGCGTTGAGGATCTCTGCGGGTAAGCCGCGACTCTCCGGACCAAACACCAAATAATCCCCCTTTTGATAGCTCACCGCGCTGTGCGCAGGCGTTCCTTTGGTGGTGAGGGCGAACATGCGCTGCGGTGCTTCCGTCGCCAGAAATGCCGCGTAATTGGCGTGTTTTTTTAAGGCGGTATATTCGTGGTAATCCAGCCCGGCGCGTCGCAGGCGTTTATCATCCCAGGCAAAGCCTAGCGGTTCAATCAGGTGTAACTGGAAACCGGTATTTGCGCACAAGCGAATGATGTTGCCGGTATTTGGCGGAATTTCAGGTTCAAATAAGACAATGTTTAGCATAAGGCCCCCAGAAACGAGGGCCGAAGCATAACAAATTATTGGCGGGCGGAGTACAGCGGCAGCCACAGCGTGAGGCGTAAACCCCCGAGCGGGCTGTCATCGGCTTTGACCCAGCCGCGATGCTGCTGGATGGCCGTTTCGACAATCGCCAGGCCTAAACCCGTGCCGCCTGATTCACGATCGCGCGCCTCATCGGTGCGGTAGAACGGACGGAAAATCTGCTCGCGATCTTCTGGGCTGACGCCCGGACCATCATCATCGACGTGGATGGTGATGCCTTCGATATCCACCGAGAAGCTGACGCTGATATGCGAATTCGAATAGCGCAGCGCATTACGCACGATATTCTCAAGCGCACTCTCCAGCGCATGTGGATTACCGTACAGCGGCCACGGGCCAGGCGGATAGGGCACTTCCATTAGTTTGCCCATCTGCTCGGCTTCAAATTTGGCATCTTCCAGCACGCCGTTCCACAGCTGGTTGGCCTTCATTGCCTCGCTAACCAGTGCGTTATTGTGTTGAGTGCGTGACAGCACCAGCAAATCGTTAATCATGCCATCAAGACGCTGCGCTTCCGTTTCGATGCGCTGCAGCTCTTTGCCTTCACCATTACGGCGACGCAGTAACGCGGTTGCCAGCTGCAAGCGAGTCAACGGCGTACGCAGTTCATGGCTGATATCAGATAGCAAACGCTGTTGCGCCGTCATCATGCGTTCGAGCGCGCTCACCATTTGGTTGAAACTCGAACCCGCTGCCAGAAACTCTTGCGGTCCCGATTCCAGTTCCGGATGCTGACGCAAATTGCCGCTTGCCACTTCATCCGCCGCATATTTAAGTTTGCGGGCGGGACGCGCCAGGCTCCACGCCAGCCACAGCAGCAGCGGTGAACTGATCAGCATGGTGACAATCAGCAGCAGTAGCGGGCGGTCAAACAGCAGATTGACGAAATCCAGCTGTGAGCTGGTGGCAGGACGAATCAGGTAGAGCTGATAGTTGTCTTCGCCATCGCGCACCGCGAAAGGCCCAACCATTTCAACGCGACCATACTTTTTCTTTTGTGGGTGGTCGGCGTTATCCGACTGCCCAATAAAGTTGCGGATGATCTGCATTTCATTGTGCTGCGCGCCAATCACCCGGCCTTCGCTGGTCACCAATAACAAGCGCTGGCCGGGCGGCGCCCATTTGTCGATGGAGCGGAACAGGCGACGCCACCACATTAAGTCGTTTGGCGGATCCTGAGACAGCTCCGCTTCAACGTGCTGTTCAATCATGGTGCCCTGACGCTGCTCGCTTTCCAGTAATGCGGTCATCTGGCGCGAATCGAGTTTGGGCACCATCAAAACCAGCATCAACACCAACGCTAGCGTGAGCCAGAAGATGGCGAAGATGCGGGTGGTTAAACTTCCAATCATGATGCCGAAACCATCAGATAGCCGCGTCCGCGCAGGGTTTTAAACCACGGATGACCATCACGACGTTCCGGCAATTTACGGCGCAGATTAGAAATGTGCATATCGATAGCGCGGTCAAACGGTGTCAGACGTTTGCCCAACACTTCCTGACTCAGGTGCTCACGCGATACCACCTGACCCAGATGCTGTGCCAGCAAATAGAGCAGAGTGAACTCGGTGCCGGTGAGATCCAAGGTTTCGCTATCAAAGCTGGCTTCCTGGCGACCTGGATTCAGGCGCAGGCAGTCGACTTCCAGCGTCGGTGAGCTGTTATCATGCTGCTGTTGCTGCTCGCTCCAGTTTGAACGACGCAAAATGGCACGGATACGCGCCACCAGTTCACGATCGTTAAACGGTTTAGGCAGATAGTCATCTGCGCCCAGTTCAAGGCCCAGAACACGGTCCAGTTCGCTGCCACGTGCAGTCAGCATAATGACCGGAGTTTGGTGCTGTTGGCGTAGTTCTTTCAATGTGTCGATACCGTTCTTCTTCGGCATCATGACATCAAGCAATAACAAGTCCACGGTGTTATCTAGCAGGTTAAGCGCCTGCTCACCATCGCTTGCCACAATGACTTCAAAACCTTCCATCTCAAGCAGTTCTTTAAGCAGCGAAGTTAATTCGCGGTCGTCATCAACCAACAGGATTTTATTCATTTTTTATTGCCCTCCGCAGGCAAAATACCGTGTTCCTTGACTTGCAATCCAACGCTTTACGTAGTTTTACACCCCCTGACGGATGTTTGCAGCCACCGCCGTACACTGGCTCTCGTTGAATCGCAAAACGGAACGAACTGGGAGTTAACGATGCGCTACTTAACCGCCGTCGTCATTGCCTCAGCGATGGTTCTCAGTCACGCCAGCGCCGAAGCAGCAGACACGACGACGATTGACGAGATGCATCCGAACAGCGGATTGACGACAGGCAGTATGACGCAAAATCCGCAAAGCTACATGTTCGATGGCATTGAGCTGACTGAACAACAGCGGCAACAGATGCGAGACCTGATGCAGCAAGCGCGACACGAACGCCCAACAATCAGCGTTCAAGATATAGAAACTATGCATGACCTTGTCATTGCAGACAAATTTAACGAATCGGCTATTCGACAGCAGGCAGAGAAACAAGCCCGCGCAGCGATAGAACAGCAAGTCGAAATGGCTCGGGTTCGTAATCAGATGTACCACCTGTTAACGCCTGCACAGCAAGCGACATTGCAGAAAAATTATGAGCGACGATTGGCTGAAGTTCGTCGGCTCTCAGGATTGCAGCCATCATCACCGCTGCAAGCAGTGAGTAGTACCAGCAGTAACCAGTAACATAGTATCCCTGTTTTCCTTGCCATAGACACCATCCCTGTCTTCCCCCGCATGATGCGGGGGTTTTTTTTGCTTGTCATTTCTCTCTAACATCATTGTCTTAAAATTCAATCACGCAGCACACTTCTGCCGATGATAAACTTTAGCCATCTTGAGACCTAAAGGCCGCACCGATGAAGCGTGCGACCCGGCGAGGCATAGCATGGATTCTTCCTATGCAAAGTTAGTCAATCGGGCGGCGTTAGCGGCGACTACGCTGGCGACGCTGCTGTTAATCGTTAAAATTTTCGCCTGGTGGCATACCGGTTCAGTCAGCATGTTGGCGGCCTTAGTGGATTCATTGGTGGATATCGCCGCTTCTCTCACCAACTTGCTGGTGGTGCGCTATTCATTACAGCCGGCCGATGACGATCACACCTTCGGCCATGGTAAAGCCGAATCATTGGCCGCGCTGGCGCAGAGCATGTTTATCTCCGGCTCGGCGCTGTTTCTGTTTCTCACCGGTATTCAGCATCTGGCATCGCCCGAAACCTTACATGCGCCGCTGGTGGGCATTGTGGTGACGGTGATTGCGCTGTTTTCAACCCTGACATTGGTTGCCTTCCAGCGCTGGGTGGTGCGTCGCACGCGTAGCCAGGCGATTCGCGCAGACATGCTGCACTATCAATCTGATGTGGTGATGAACGGCGCAATATTGGTCGCCCTTGGTTTGAGCAGCTATGGTTTTGTACGGGCGGATGCATTGTTCGCGCTCGGCATCGGTGTTTACATTCTCTATAACGCCTTGCGGATGGGCTATGACGCGGTACAGGCGCTGCTAGACCGCGTACTGCCCGAGCATGAAACGCAGGAGATCATTAACGTGGTGACCAACTGGCCAGGCGTACGTGGCGCACATGCACTGCGCACGCGGCAATCGGGCCCGACGCGTTTTATCCAACTGCATCTTGAGATGGAAGATCAGTTGCCGCTGGTGCAGGCGCATCAGGTGGCCGATCAAATTGAGCAGGCATTACTAAAGAAGTTTCCCGGCTCAGACGTGATCATCCATCAAGATCCCTGCTCTGTTGTGCCGAGCAATCAGCACGGATTTTTTCAAGGTTAGCGATTTAAAATCATGCAATTACACAAAAAAAGTGACGTAACGCTAACAACTCTGTAAAAAATTAGCGAAAACTTGTCTGACCTGAATCAATTCAGCATCAAGCGTTTGATATACTATTTTGCAACTATTAAGCCATGCGATCGCGAGCTGGTCCACGCCGGACACATGGCAGGAATAATCCTTAGTTTTTGAACAATCCAGAGGTTGTCATGATCAAAAAAATCGGAGTACTGACCAGCGGCGGCGACGCCCCAGGCATGAACGCAGCCATTCGCGGAGTTGTACGTTCCGCGCTGAGTGAAGGACTGGAAGTTTTTGGTATTTACGACGGCTATCTGGGATTGTACGAAGATCGCATGATCAACCTCGACCGCTACAGCGTGTCAGACATGATCAACCGTGGCGGCACCTTCCTCGGTTCCGCACGCTTCCCAGAATTCCGCAACGATGAAGTGCGCCAGACCGCGATTGATAACATGAAAAAGCGCGGCATTGATGCGTTGGTCGTTATCGGCGGTGACGGTTCCTACATGGGTGCGAAGCGCCTGACCGAAATGGGCTTCCCGTGCATCGGCTTGCCGGGCACCATCGATAACGACGTAGCGGGCACCGATTACACCATCGGATACTTCACTGCATTGGAAACCGTGGTTGAAGCGATTGACCGCCTGCGCGACACCTCCTCTTCCCACCAGCGCATCTCCATCGTTGAAGTGATGGGCCGTTACTGCGGCGATTTAACCCTGGCGGCAGCGATTGCCGGCGGTTGTGAGTTCATCGTACTGCCTGAAATCCCCTATACCCGCGAAGAGCTGGTTTCAGAGATCAAAGCGGGCATCGCCAAAGGCAAAAAACACGCCATCGTAGCGATTACCGAGCACATCTGCGATATCGACGATCTGGCGCACTTCATCGAAGCTGAAACCAAACGCGAAACCCGCGCCACCGTTCTCGGTCACATTCAGCGTGGCGGCGCACCTTGTGCCTATGACCGCATCCTGGCATCGCGCATGGGTTCTTACTCCATCGAGCTGCTACTGCAAGGTTATGGCGGCCGCTGCGTCGGCATTCAGAACGAGAAGATGGTGCATCACGACATCATCGACGCGATTGAAAATATGAAGCGTCCGTTCAAACGCGACTGGCTGGATACCGCCAAAAAACTTTACTAATTCCCTGTCAAGGCGCGACGCAACTCGCGCCTTTTTTATACCTGCTCATATTCCCTCCAGTTATAACAGCTTATTTTTAATTCTTTAATCCATGGATAAGTTTGTGTCAGTCTTGTTCTATAACGACCTCGGGAGAGCAAGCAATGAATAAGTGGAGTATTGGTGTCACCCTGTTACTGGCTTCAACCAGTGTTCTGGCAAAGGATATTCAGCTGTTAAACGTCTCTTACGATCCAACCCGTGAGCTGTACGAGCAGTACAACAAAGCGTTTAGCGCGCATTACAAGCAGGAGACCGGCGACAACGTGGTGATTCGCCAGTCGCACGGCGGTTCCGGTAAACAAGCGACCTCAGTGATCAATGGCATCCGTGCTGATGTGGTTACGCTGGCGCTGCAATCTGATGTCGATGCTATTGCTGACCGTGGTCGTATTAATAAAAACTGGATTAAACGCCTGCCGGACAACTCCGCGCCTTACACCTCGACCATCGTGTTCCTGGTGCGTAAAGGCAACCCGAAAGGCATTCATGATTGGCCGGATCTCATTAAACCGGGCGTTTCCGTCATCACACCAAACCCGAAAACGTCGGGCGGTGCGCGCTGGAACTATCTGGCTGCATGGGGTTGGGCGCTGGATCAGAACCATGGCGATCAGGCCAAAGCGCTGGCTTACGTCAAATCGCTGTTTAAGAACGTCGAAGTACAGGATTCGGGTGCACGTGGTGCGACTAACACCTTCGTTGAACGTGGCATTGGCGATGTGCTGATTGCGTGGGAAAACGAAGCCTATCTGGCGGTGGATAAGCTGGGTAAAGACAAGTTTGAAATCGTCACCCCAAGCGAATCGATTTTGGCCGAGCCAACGGTTTCAGTGGTGGATAAAGTGGTCGACGAGCAGGGCACCCGTAAAGTGGCCGAAGATTACCTCAAGTATCTCTACTCGCCGGAAGGCCAGACCATCGCAGCGGAGAATTTCTACCGTCCACGTGATGAAGCCGTTGCGAAGAAATTTGCCAATAAATTCGCCCCGGTAAAACTGTTCACTATCGACAGCAAATTTGGTGGCTGGACGCAAGCCCAGAAAACCCACTTCGCCGATGGCGGCAGCTACGACCAGGTGATGAAGCCATAACGCATAAAAAACGGCCAGCGAGAATGCTGGCCGTTTTGTTTTAGTCCGTGACTTTCATCACCTGCCAGGCGAGGATGCTGGCAGGTGATGAACAGAGGAATCGGGCTATGCAGGGCAGTCGTCGTACCCTGAAGTTACTTACCGCATTATTGGTGCTGTTGATTGTCGGACTGATCGCCGGCGCCATCCATTTCCATAAAAACTCCAACGCCTTGTGGCAGATTATCAGCGAAAAGTGCGTGCCTAACATGGCGGCGACGGGCAAACCCGCGCCATGTCAGCAGGTGAACAGCGCGCAGCGTTACGTCACGCTGAAAGATCTCAACGGCCCGTTGCAGTTTCTGCTGATGCCGCTCGAAAAAATTACCGGCATGGAAAGTCCGATCCTTCTTGAACCCGCAACGCCAAATCTGTTTGCCGAAGCGTGGCAGCAACGCACATTGCTGGCGCAGAAGCACGGCGCGCCGATTCCCGATAGCGCGCTGTCGCTGGCCATCAATGCGCAATATGGGCGTACGCAGAATCAGCTGCATATTCATATTTCCTGTCTGCGGCCAGATGTGCGTCAGCAGCTGGACGCGCTGGCTCCGAGGCTAAACGCGCAGTGGCACAGTGAAATGCTGCGTAAGCATCGTTATCTGGTGCGGTCGATTTCTGCGGCAGAACTGGCGCAGCAGAGTGCGTTTATCCGCCTGGCGGATGAAGTGCCGCATGCGCGCACCGAGATGGGGAAATACGGGTTGGCGCTGGCACAATTGCCGGATGGCCGTTTAGCGCTGTTGGCGCTGGAGCGTAACTGGCTGAAATTAAACAGCGGCTCGGCGGAAGAGCTGCAGGATCATAACTGCAGCATATTGCCGCAATAACCCATCTTTCGTTGGGTTGCCATTTATGGCGACCAATAAAAAAGGCGGCTAATCAGCCGCCTTTTTCTGCATCGAAAACGCTGACTTACGCGTTTTTCGCTGCTGCTGCCGCTTTCACGATCACCGCAAATGCATCGGCTTTCAGTGACGCACCGCCAACCAGCGCGCCATCGATATCTGGCTGGGTGAACAGCTCAGCGGCGTTTTTGTCGTTGACCGAGCCGCCGTACTGAATGATCACTTGCTGGGCGATAGCTGCATCTTTCTTCGCGATATGGTCACGAATGAATTTGTGCACCGCCTGAGCCTGCGCTGGAGTGGCTGATTTGCCGGTACCGATCGCCCAAACTGGCTCGTAAGCGATCACTGCGCCTTCGAACGCTGCAGCGCCCTGAGTTTCCAGCACGGCGTCGATCTGACGTGCGCACACTTCTTCCGTTTTGCCCGCTTCGTTTTCTGCGTCAGTTTCACCGATGCACAGAACCGGCACCAGGCCCGCTTCTTTCACAACGGCAAATTTCTTTGCGATGAACTCGTCGCTCTCTTTGTGATAGGTGCGGCGCTCAGAGTGGCCGATGATGATGTATTTCGCGCCAACGTCTTTCAACATGTCTGCGGAAGTTTCGCCAGTGAATGCGCCAGACAGATTAACGTCAACGTTCTGAGCACCCAGAGCAATGTGGCTACCGGAAATGGCGTGTTTCGCCAGGTCCAGATAGATGGCTGGCGGTGCAATCGCGACGCCACAACCATCAACGCCAGACAGCTCTTTGCGCAGGCCTTCAATCAGCTCTTTGGTGATCTGCTTGCTACCGTTCAGTTTCCAGTTACCCATAACCAGTGGATGTCGCATTCTTTCCTCCGCATAACGCGATTCATGAAATAGCGCTGCCATCGGGCAGCGATGTCTGCGAGACAGTATAGAGATCAAATTTGTTGCTGGCTTTGCTTTTCGTCATTTTTGCCGGTGCGATCAGGGCGTCGCGAGCGCCAGTTTTATCGGCTCAACGGCGAAGGTCAAACCCTTGTCGCCATTGTCCGCCACCACGAAACGCAAGGCACCTTCGGTGCGGGCAAAATAGCGCGCGCCTTTACCGGCGCTCAGCAAGGAATCGAGTTTTTTACGCCCATCTTCGGGCGATAAGCCGGGGATGAAGAAGCGCAGCAGGGCGGTCATATAATCCATGGCGCGTGCCTGCGCGGCTTTCATATCGGGGCCGGGAACCGGCAGCCAGGTGATTTGCAGGGTTTTGATTTTGCCGGTGCCTTGCTCCAGCGCCGTTGAGGCATACAGCGTTTCGCTGATTTTGCTGGCGGCACGCGTCAGATTGCTTTTATCGCCGCGATTATCAATGGCGCGATATTCCTGCAGCAATTCATTGGGATTGGCCGCGTTGTACTTCTCACGGAATTGAGCAACGGTCATATCGAACGTTGGCGCACCCGCGAGCAGATAGGGCGCAGCAGGCAGATGATCGCTACGATCTAACGCGGGGGCATCCTCCGCCCAGACGGGAAATGTCAGTGCGAGGCCAAGCAGCAGCGCGACTGGCAGGTTGTTCATTGCTTCGGCCCTAAATCATTCACTTAGCCCACGATTAGAACGGTTTTTACCGGGCAAAGTCAAAACCCACACTGGGAAAAATCTTACATTCTTTGTGCCGCGCCGATTACCAGTAATGTTCGCTGGTCATATGGCCGGGTTTACGTTTGAAATGTTTACGCATCTCACGCGTATCTTTCAGTAACTGCTGGGTATCGCGCACCATCTGTGGATTGCCGCACAGCATCACATGGCTGGTTTCGGCCGTCAGCGGCAAGCCGACGGCTCGCTCCAGTTCTCCACTTTCAATCAGCTGCGGCACGCGACCGTGTAGCGAACCGGCGATCTCTTCCCGGCTAACTACTGTTTGAATGTGCAATTTGCCCTGATAGCGCTGCTGCAGTGCTTGCATTAAAGGCAGGAAGCTCAGGTCATCGGCGAAACGCGCGGCATGTACCAGCACAATGTTATCAAAACGATCCAGATCTTCGCCCTGTTGCAGAATCGATAAATAGGGGCCGATCGCCGTGCCGGTCGCCAGCATCCACAGCGTTTGGCAGTCTGGAATTTCGTCGAGTACAAAGAAACCCGCCGCCTCTTTGGTGATCATTACTTGGTCGCCGGGCTGCAACGCCTGCAAACGCGGACTTAGTTTACCTTCCGGCACCGTGACCAGATAAAACTCCAGCAGCGGATCCTGCGGCGCGTTGACGTATGAATAGGCGCGCTGCACGCGCTCACCGTCAATTTCCAGTGCCAGCTTGGCAAACTGTCCCGCCGCAAAGGTATCAATCGGTGCTTCGACGCGCAGGCTGAACAGTGCATCGGTCCAGTTTTTTACTTCTTTAACTTCAGCATTGATCCACTCAGCCATGCTAACTCCTTAATGTTGAATATTCAGGCACATGATTATCATCGTTATCCATCCGGCAAATTTCCAGCCTTGCGCCCAGCAAAGGGCTCTCAGCGACAAACGCAGCGCACAGATCAGCAACTGTAGCGGGCGGTTTACAATCTGGACTACCAACTTGACGGCTTAAGACATACAGCTTTGCCCGCGCCTCTCGATTTGTCACTGAATCCTGATATTTTTGCCGCCATAAATCCGAGGCGGCCTGTTTTGTGCTGCCTATTCTTTGTTTCTCAGGCAGACATTTTGTTCCATGTTGATAAGTAAAACGCAAAATCGCTTTCTGTTATTCATGCTGATCGTGCTGGTGGCGGTCGGGCAGATGGCGCAAACCATCTATGTGCCAGCGATGGCCAACATGGCCGAAACGCTCAATGTGCGCAGCGGCGCGATCCAGCAGGTGATGGCCGCCTATCTGATGACCTACGGCGGATCGCAGTTGATCTACGGCCCGCTCTCGGACAGTTTTGGCCGCCGTCCGGTGATCCTGATTGGCATGACGATCTTTGCCGTCGGCGCGTTGATCGCCATGTTCACGCCCTCGCTCGATATTCTGGTGTTGGGCAGCGCGGTGCAAGGTTTAGGGACCGGCGTAGCGGGCGTGATGGCGCGCACCATGCCGCGCGATCTCTATTCCGGCATCGCTCTGCGCCAGGCGAACAGCCTGCTGAATATGGGCATTCTGGTGAGTCCGCTGCTGGCGCCGGTGATTGGTGCGCTGCTGACGCATCTTTTTGGCTGGCACGCCTGTTTCGCCTTCCTGCTGCTGCTGTGCGTCGGCGTCACCGCCTCGATGGCGCGCTGGCTGCCGGAAACGCGTCCTGTTGATACGCCCGCCACGCCGTTCCTGCGCCGTTATGCCACTTTGCTGAGCGACGGCAACTTCGTGCGTTATCTGCTGCTGCTGATTGGTGCGCTGGCCGGTATCGCGGTGTTTGAAGCCAGCTGCGGCGTGCTGATGGGCGGCGTATTGGGGCTGGATGGATTAACCGTCAGCATCCTGTTTATCCTGCCGATTCCGGCGGCGTTTTTTGGCGCCTGGTTTGCCGGACGCGAGCAAAAATCCTGGCACACGCTGATGTGGTACGGCGTGAACAGTTGCCTGTTAGCGGGCTTGTTAATGTGGGTGCCGGCCTGGTTTGGCGTAATGAACATCTGGACGTTGCTGGTGCCAGCTGCGCTGTTCTTCTTTGGCGCGGGCATGCTGTTTCCGCTGGCAACCTCGGGTGCGATGGAGCCGTATGCGTGGCTGGCGGGCAGCGCTGGTGCGTTGATCGGTGGTTTGCAGAACCTCGGTTCCGGCGTGGTGGCGTGGCTTTCTGCGCTGTTACCGCAGCACGATCAATCCAGCCTTGGCATGTTAATGTTCGTGACGTCGCTGGTGATGCTGCTGTGCTGGTGGCCGCTCTCTCGTCATCCAGAGAGCGGCAAGCAGGCGATTACAGGATAAATTGATGCAGCGCCGCGTCTTTGCGATCCAGATAGTGGATTGACTGGATGCGGCGAATAGTGCGCGATTTGCCGCGCACCAGCAGCGTTTCGCTGGTGGCGATGTTGCCGTTACGCGTGATGCCTTTCAGCAAATCGCCGGTGGTGATGCCGGTGGCAGCGAAGATAACGTTATCGTTGCGCGCCATCTGATCCAGTTTCAGTACCTGACCCGCTTCAATGCCCATCTCGGCGCAGCGTTGCAGTTCATTCTCGCCGAGGCGACGATTCTCTTCGTTATCGCCTTTCACTTCGTGACGCGCCAATAAACGCGCCTGCATGTCGCCGTCCATCGCGCGAATGACCGCCGCCGACACCACACCTTCCGGTGCGCCACCGATACCGTACATCACATCCACTTCGCTATCCGGCATACAGGTCAGTATCGAGGCTGCGACATCGCCGTCCGGGAAGGAGAACACGCGCACGCCGAGCTGCTGTAGCTGGGCAATCACCGCATCGTGGCGTGGCTTAGCCAGAATCGATACCGTTAACTGGCTGAGCGGTTTGCCTAATGCCAGCGCGATGTTTTTCAGGTTAATGTCGAGCGGCAGATTGAGGTCAATGGCGCCACGTGCGCCCGGTCCAACAATCAGCTTTTCCATGTACATATCAGGTGCGTGCAGGAAGCTGCCTTTGTCTCCCACCGCCAGCACCGCTAGCGCATTGGCCTGGCCCATTGCCGTCATGCGCGTGCCTTCGATCGGATCAACCGCGATATCCACGGCGTCGCCACGGCCGGTACCGACTTTCTCACCGATATAAAGCATCGGCGCTTCGTCGATTTCGCCTTCGCCAATCACGATCTGGCCGTCGATATCGATAGTGTTGAGCATAATGCGCATGGCGTGAACGGCTGCGCCGTCGGCCGCATTTTTATCGCCGCGTCCTAACCAGTGATAGCCCGCTAATGCAGCGGCTTCGGTCACACGGGAAAATTCAATCGCGAGTTCTCGTTTCATGGTGGCACCTGATAAAAAACAGGCAGGTAGTTTAACACAGCGGGGAAACGTGGCAGGGGAAAAACCCGCGACAGGGCGCCGCGGGTTAGCAGGATTTTACTCTTCGTCTTCCCACGCTTTAGCGCGAGCGACCGCTTTCTTCCAGCCGGCGTAACGGACGTTACGTTCGGTGGTTTCGATGCTTGGGCGGAACTCACGCTCAATTACCGCTTTAGCGCGAACTTCTTCCAGATCGTTCCAGAAGCCGACCGCTAAGCCCGCCAGATACGCTGCACCCAGCGCCGTGACTTCACGCACTTCCGGACGCTCAACGCGCGTGCCGAGAATGTCAGACTGGAACTGCATCAGGAAGTTATTGGCAACCGCACCACCATCCACGCGCAGTGATTGCAGGCGGGTGCCCGCATCGTTCTGCATCGCTTCCAGTACGTCGCGCGTCTGGTAAGCAATCGACTCCAGCGTGGCACGGATGATGTGGTTCGCGTTCGCACCGCGCGTCAGACCGAAAATCGCGCCGCGTGCATACGGATCCCAATATGGCGCACCCAAACCGGTGAAGGCTGGCACCATATACACGCCGTTGGTGTCTTTCACTTTCAACGCGAAGTATTCAGAGTCGGTTGAATCGCTGATCAACTTCATCTCATCACGCAGCCATTGAATCGACGCACCACCGATAAACACCGCACCTTCCAGCGCATAGTTCACTTCGCCGCGTGGGCCGCACGCGATGGTGGTCAGCAGGCCATGCGTTGAGGTCACCGCTTCGGTGCCGGTGTTCATCAGCATGAAGCAGCCGGTGCCGTATGTGTTTTTCGCCATACCCGGTTGTACGCACAGCTGGCCATACAGCGCCGCTTGCTGGTCACCCGCGATACCGGCGATTGGAATACGCGTACCGCCTTTACCACCAATGTTGGTCTGGCCGTACACTTCAGAAGAGCCTTTCACTTCTGGCAGCATTTCACGCGGGATATCGAGGATCTCCAGCATGCGCTCATCCCACTCCAGCTTGTGGATGTTGTACATCATGGTACGTGAGGCGTTGGTGTGATCGGTGACGTGCACACGTCCCTGGGTCATTTTCCAAATCAACCAGGTATCAACGGTACCGAACAGCAGTTCGCCGCGTTTAGCACGGTCACGCGCGCCTTCCACATTATCCAGAATCCACTTCACCTTGGTGCCAGAGAAGTACGGGTTAATCACCAAACCGGTGGTGTGCTGGATGTACTCTTCCAGACCCTCTTTCTTCAGCTTATTACAGTAATCTGCGGTGCGTGGATCCTGCCAGACGATGGCGTTGTAAACCGGTTTGCCGGTCTCTTTATCCCACACGATGGCGGTTTCACGCTGGTTGGTGATACCAATCGCCGCGATTTGATCGGAGTTAATGTCGGCGTGAGCCAGCACTTCAACCAGCGTTGAGCTTTGTGACGCCCAGATATCCATTGGGTCATGTTCAACCCAACCCGCTTTCGGGTAGATCTGGGTAAATTCGCGCTGAGAAACCGCGACGATGTTGGCATCATGATCAAGCACCACGGCGCGTGAGCTGGTTGTGCCCTGATCGAGTGCAACTATATATTTTTTATCAGTAGTCATTGTGCTTTCCTGATGTGGTATCGACGAAACTTACGCTTTACGCTGCTGAGCGCGCGCAACCGGTTTTTCTGCTGTGCTGGCTTCCGCGACGTTAACTGGCAGATGGCGGCCAATCAGCGAACGGTAACCAAAGGCTCCGAGGCAAGCACCGACCAGCGGGCCAAAAATCGGAACCAGGAAGTAAGGAATATCTTTGCCACCGGTGAAGGCTACGTTGCCCCAGCCAGCGAAGAAGGCGAACAGTTTTGGACCGAAGTCACGCGCAGGGTTGAGTGCGAAGCCGGTCAGTGGACCCATTGAGCCACCGATTACCGCGACCAGTAAACCAATCAACAGGGGAGCCAGCGGACCACGCGGTACACCGTTGCCGTCATCGGTCAGCGCCATGATCACCGCCATTAATACCGCTGTAATCACCATCTCAACCAGGAACGCCTGAGCGACGCTGATGTGCGGGTTCGGGTAGGTAGAAAAGATACCGGCCAGATCGAGGCTTTCAACGCTGCCGCGCACCATTTGATGGCCTGCTTCGTAATCAAAGAACAGATTGTAGTAGAGACCGTAAACCAACGCGGCAGCGCAGAACGCGCCGGCAACCTGCGCCAGAATATAGGGGACAACTTTACGACCTTCGAAATTAGCGAACAGGCACAGCGCGACGGTAACGGCTGGGTTAAGATGCGCGCCAGAAACGCCTGCGCTGAGATAGACTGCCATGGAGACGGCTAAACCCCAGATAATACAAATTTCCCACTGACCGAATGACGCACCGGCCAGTTTCAGTGCAGCAACACAGCCTGCACCAAAGAAGATAATCAAACCTGTGCCGAGAAATTCAGCGATGCACTGACCTTTTAGTGTGTTAGTTGTCTGACTCATAATGGCATTCCTGAAGCGAGGTTAAATTTTATCAGTTTTTGTTCTCATCCATGAGTCGCCCAGCTATCAATGTAGGGTTGATGTGAATTTATCGTTAACGAGCATAAACGAGAAATAGCGAAATTGAAAACTGTGTACTCCATCATAAAAATGCGCGTTTTCGCGTCTTTTACGTTGCTTTAAGACCCATTTTTCCCGCTTTGCTGGTCGATGCTGATGTGATCGCGCACACAGATGCGCGAAGATGCGCATTTTTTTAGGCATAGACTGAAAAGTGTTACAGACTGCCCTCGCAAGCCTTGTGCCACTGGACTTGCTGGGTTTGGCTACATACAATCGAGTCATCGTGGCTGAGCGCACCATAATAAGGCATGCACTAGCCCCATCAACGCCTTGCAAGATTTAGGAGAGGTCAGAAAGATGTCATTTGAAGTGTTCGAGAAACTGGAAGCGAAAGTACAGCAGGCGATTGATACCATCACTCTGCTGCAGATGGAAATTGAAGAGCTGAAAGAGCAAAACAATACGCTGAAAAACGAAGTCAGCCAGGCTTCAGGCAACCAGGATGCGCTGGTGCGTGAAAATCAGCATCTGAAAGAAGAGCAGCATGTCTGGCAGGATCGTCTGCGGGCACTGCTGGGAAAAATGGAAGAAGTTTAAGCGTCGATGCTTAAACCAACGGGTGCCGCGGCACCCGTTTTTGTTGCGGCTTACTCGATGTCGAGTGCGTCTTCAGACAGGATGATGCCGGTATTGTCGGCATACAGATGGTCGCCAGAGAAGAAGGTCACGCCGCCGAAGTTAACGCGCACGTCACTTTCGCCAATGCCTTCACCCGCTGCGCCCACCGGAATCGCCGCAATCGCCTGAATGCCGATTTCCAGCTCTTCAAGATCGTCAACCTGACGCACCGAGCCGTAAACCACAATGCCTTCCCACTCATTTTGCGCCGCCAGACTTGCCAGCTGAGCATCGACCAGTGCGCGACGGACCGAACCGCCGCCATCCACCAGCAATACGCGACCCCGACCGTTCTCTTCCAGCAAATCGTAGAGTAAGCCGTTATCTTCGAAACATTTCACTGTGGTGATTTGACCACCGAATGAGCTGCGCCCACCAAAGTTCGAAAAAAGCGGTTCAACAACATTCACAGCTTCGTGGTAGATGTCACAGAGTTCAGATGTATCGTATTTCATGAGGGTTTTCGTCTGTTTGCCACAGGAGCGCTAAGTATATCGCTATCTGGCGATTGTTGGCAAAATCATCAACCGCCAAACAAAGCGTTGCATCAATATCCTGGGTAAAAAAAAGCCCGGCACAGTGGCCGGGCAGCGATTTCGCGGGTGAAGCTTACAGAATGAAGCGGCTGAGATCTTCGTCGGCCACCAGCTCATCCAGATGCTTACCAACGTACTCGGCATCGATAGTGATCGATTCACCGTTACGATCGCTGGCGTCATAGGAGATATCCTCCATCAGACGCTCCAGCACGGTATGCAGACGACGCGCACCGATGTTCTCGGTGGTTTCGTTCACCTGCCATGCGGCTTCGGCGATACGACGTACGGCGTCATCGGTGAAGTCGATATTTACTCCTTCGGTGCCCATCAATGCTTTGTACTGCACGGTAACCGAGGCGTTTGGCTCGGTCAGGATGCGCTCGAAGTCATTGACGGTCAGCGCCTGCAGCTCAACGCGAATCGGCAGACGACCTTGCAGTTCTGGGATCAGATCTGATGGGCTCGCGACCTGGAACGCGCCGGAAGCGATAAACAGAATGTGGTCGGTTTTCACCATGCCGTGCTTGGTGGAAACGGTGCAGCCTTCAACCAGCGGCAGCAGGTCGCGCTGTACGCCTTCACGTGACACGTCTGGGCCGCCCGCATTCTGGCCGCCGCGCTTACAGATTTTGTCGATTTCATCAATGAACACGATACCGTGCTGCTCAACGGCATCGATGGCATCCTGCTTCAGCTCTTCCGGGTTCACCAGCTTGGCCGCTTCTTCTTCAATCAGCAGCTTCATGGCTTCTTTGATTTTCAGCTTACGCGGTTTCTGCTTCTGGCCACCGAGGTTCTGGAACATCGATTGCAGCTGGCTGGTCATCTCTTCCATGCCTGGAGGCGCCATGATTTCGACGCCAGCCGATGAAGCGGCCAAATCGATCTCAATCTCTTTGTCATCCAGCTGGCCTTCGCGCAGTTTCTTGCGGAAGGACTGACGCGCGGTTGATGGCTCAGCCGCTTGTTCAGCCTGGCCCCAGTTGTTTTTCGCGGGGGGGATCAGCACATCAAGGATGCGCTCTTCCGCCATCTCTTCCGCGCGGTATTTGTTCTTCTCGATCGCCTGGCTGCGCACCATCTTGATGGCAGAATCGGTCAGATCGCGAATGATGGAATCCACCTCTTTGCCGACATAACCCACTTCGGTGAATTTGGTGGCTTCCACTTTGATGAACGGTGCGTTCGCCAGTTTGGCTAAGCGACGGGCGATTTCGGTTTTACCGACGCCGGTAGGACCAATCATCAGAATGTTTTTCGGCGTCACTTCGTGGCGCAGCTCTTCGTCGAGCTGCATGCGGCGCCAGCGGTTACGCAGGGCGATCGCGACCGCCTTCTTTGCGCCGTCCTGGCCTATAATAAAGCGGTTAAGCTCGCTGACAATCTCGCGTGGAGTCATCTCAGACATGATGTTTAGTCCTTAGCCTTAGACGGTAATGCTTCGAAGTTAATATTGTGGTTGGTGTAGATACAGATATCGCCAGCAATGTTCAGCGCTTTCTCCACGATATCGTGCGCACCAATGTCGGTGTTTTCCAACAACGCGCGTGCCGCTGCCTGGGCGTAAGGCCCACCAGAACCAATTGCAATCAGATCATTTTCCGGCTGGATAACGTCGCCGTTGCCGCTGATGATTAATGAGGAGTTTTCGTCGGCCACCGCCAGCAGCGCTTCGAGGCGGCGCAGCATGCGATCGGTACGCCAATCTTTGGCCAGTTCGACCGCCGCTTTCACCAGATGGCCCTGGTGCATTTCCAGCTTGCGCTCAAACAGTTCAAACAGGGTGAAGGCATCTGCGGTACCGCCAGCAAAACCGGCGATCACTTTATCGTTGTAAAGACGACGGACTTTTTTAACGTTGCCTTTCATTACGGTATTGCCGAGCGTAGCCTGGCCATCACCGCCAATCACTACCTGGCCGTTGCGTCGTACACTTACTATTGTTGTCACGGGCAGACCCCTTGTTGCAGTAGAAAAGGAACTCCGCGCACTCGGCGCGGAGTATCATGCAACCAGATATGGGGTAGGAAAAAGGGGTTTCAACCCCCAGCATACCCTTCATCCTTCAAATTGCAGGCGCGTTGGCTACGTGCGCTCACCCCAATCACTTACTAAAGTAAGCTCATGGGGATTCTCGCACTTGCCGCCTTCCTGCAATTTGAATTATTTAGGGTAAAGCGAGGGGAATACAACTTCCGTGGCCGGAACTGTGTAAGCGTTTGACTGTGCTGTCGGCGCTGCTGCGATCTTTGAACGGCCCGATCACCACGCGATTCCAGCCACCGCCGGTCGTAATGCGGCTCTCGAATCCTTCAAATGCCAGACCGGCGCGTACAGATTCCGCCTGATCGGTACCTTTGAACGATCCACACTGCACCATCCAGCGCTGTGAAGAGGCTTTCTCTTCGGTTTTCGCCTTGGCCGTTTCCTGCGGTTTGGTCTGTTGCGTTGGCTCACGCGTGATCGGCGCAGCTTGCTGTTGCTGCTGCTGACGCGCGGCCTGTTGTTGCTGCAACTGTTGCTGACGCTGCTGCTGTTGTAACTGTTGCTGCTGACGTTGCAACTGCTGCTGCTGTTGTTGCTGAACCTGCTGCTGTTGTTGAACCTGCTGACGCTGCAGCGTTTGCTGGCGCTGCGCCGGGGTTTGTTCGTTCCACGGCACTTCGTTCAACTGCGTCGGCTGCTGGCGCATATCGGCCTGCATCTGCTCCAGCAACTGGCGCTGTTCGTCGGTCAGCTGAGTTTGAGATTGCACGCCACCGGCCGAAGGCTCAGTCGGCGACGGAACGGTAATTTGGCGATTTTCCAGCTCTTTGATGTACTTCCAGCGCTCTTCCGGCTTCGGCGGCAGGCCGTTACCGTTGGCTTTGTGGTTTGGAATGACCTCAATCTCTTCTTTCTTATGATGCGAGATGAACCATAAACCACCGGCAAAGGTGACCAGCACGGCCACGGCCAGTACCATCATGAGCTTTGAAATGCCTGATCCGCCTTTGCTTTTCTTGCTGCGGCTGGCGGGTTTTTTGCGACGCGTCCCTGTTGAACGCCCGCGGCCTACATAATCTTTCTGTGCCACTTTCGTTCTGCTACCCTTCAAAAAAATGCCAATGGGCATGTAAATGTGCTGTTAATTGCCCGGCAATGAATGCGCCATGTTACGCAAGGGCTGGAACTTTGACCAGCACAGTCTGCCTTCAGAATCCGCTGAAAATGCAGGCTTCTACGCGCTATTTTTCCCTTTTTGCTGCCGGTGCCGTGCTGCCGCGCACGCGTAGCTCCGCATCCAGCAGGCGCGAACCGTTATTCACGCGTTTACCCTGCAGCTCATCAAGTAATAGCAGCATGGCTTCACGACCGATGGCAAAGCGCGGCTGTGCCACGGTGGTCAGCGGCGGATCGTAGTATTGCGCCAGTTCGATATCATCAAAGCCCACTACTGACAGATCCTGTGGAATGCGCATGCCCAATTTGCGCGCCTGATTCATCGCGCCCAGCGCCATCAAGTCGCTATGACAGAAAATCGCCTTCGGCGGCTGCGGCAAACTCATTAGCTGCTTAAGCGCATTCGCGCCGGCTTCAAAGGTGAAGTCGCCGTGCACAATCATTGTCGGGTCGATGGCGATGCTGCTGCGACGCAGCGCCTGAATGTAGCCCTGCAAACGATATTGGCTCAGAGGAATATGTTCTGGCCCGGTGATGCAGGCGATTTGGCGATGACCGAGCTGCAGCAGGTGATTTACCGCTTCAAAAGCGGCGGTCAGGTTATCGATATGTACCGTTGGCAACGCCATTTCCGGCGCAAATTCGTTGCCCATCACCATTGGCGGCAGGTTACGCTGATCTTCAATGCCCGCCTCAAATGGCAGCTGTGAACCCAACAGCACCATGCCGTCGATCTGGCGCGTTAGCATTAAATTCAGGAAGGTTTTTTCCTGTTTGTTCTGATGCGCGCAATCGCCAATCAGTACCAGATAACCTTCATGCGCGGCGGTGACTTCCACGCCGCGAATGATCTCACTGAAGAAGGGATCACAGATATCCGGCACAATCACCAGAATGGTTTGCGTTTCACCGCGTTTGGCATTGCGCGCTAACCCGTGCGGCGCATAACCCACGGCAATCACGGCTTTTTCGACTTTGAGTCGGGTCGCAGCAGAGACTTTTTCTGGATTCATCAACGCACGTGAAACCGTGGCGGTTGAAACGCCTGCTTTCTCGGCCACATCTTTCATGGTGGCGGCGGTGGAGGGTTGCTTCTGGTCCAACGTATAACTCCTGACGCGGTACAGCGCATTGATTTTCTGACATTACCGGGCTTCAACCGGGTCGGCACTATTGTTAACCCAAGGTCGCGCCGGGTTGTTACTTAATTTGCATAAAAATTGTGACTTGTGCGACTTTTTTCGATCTGGCTCGCAGATGTGGCGCGGCCTAGCTCTCGGTGGGATCGATATCCAGCGTCCATTTCACTTTGCGTGACGCGGGCAAGGTGGCGATCAGCGGCAGCGATCCGCTCAACAGCTGTTGCAGACGTTTGCGTGACGGATGCTGCAACAGCAGCTGCCAGCGCCAGCGTCCGCTGCGTTTCGGTGCCAATGCCGGAACCGGCCCCATCAGCCACATCGCTTCATCTTTTAGCGGGCTGGCTTCCAGTAAATTGCGCAGCTGAGTGAGGAATTCCGCCGCTTGTTGGTTATCCATATCTTCTGCGCGGAACAGCGCATGGCTGGTCCACGGTGGCAGCTGCACCGACTGACGCTCCAGCAGCGTTTGATCGGCAAAAGCGAAATAGCCGCGATGCAGCAACGTTTGCAGCAGCGGATGTTCCGGATGATGGGTTTGCAGCAATACTTCGCCCTGTTTTCCGGCACGACCGGCGCGGCCCGCGACCTGCGTGTAAAGCTGAGCGAAGCGCTCGGCGGCACGGAAATCGGCGGAGAACAGCGCGCCATCGACATCCAGCAGCGACACCAGCGTGACATCTGGGAAGTGATGACCTTTCGCCAGCATTTGCGTGCCCACCAGAATGCGCGCGCCGCCGCGATGCACATCGGCCAGATGCTGCTCCAGCGCACCTTTACGGCTGGTGGTATCGCGATCGATGCGCGATACCGGCACGCCGGGGAACAGCGTGCCCAGCTGCTGTTCCAGCTGTTCGGTGCCGACGCCAACCGGCATCAAATGCGTCGAACCACAGCTCGGGCACTGATTCGGCAGCGGGCGCTGGCTATCACAATGGTGGCAGCGCAGCTGGCGATGATTCTGGTGCAGCGTGTAGTAGCTATCGCAGCGCTGGCACTCCGCCAGCCAACCGCAATCGTGGCACATCAGCGCCGGAGAGAAGCCACGGCGATTGAGGAATAGCAGAACCTGATTGTCAGCCTGTAGATGCTGACGCATTTTGCCGAGCAGCGCCGGTGCCAGCCCGCCTTTCAGCTGCTGGCCTTTAAGATCAATCAGCTGTTGCAATGCCGGTTTAGCATTGCCCGCGCGTTTGGTGAGATTGAGCTGGCGATATTTGCCGACGCGCACGTTGTGCAGCGTTTCCAGCGCGGGCGTGGCCGAACCCATCACAATCGGAATGTCTTCTTCATGGGCGCGGAACACCGCCAGATCGCGTGCCTGATAGCGCCAGCCTTCCTGCTGTTTGTAAGAGCTGTCGTGCTCTTCATCAATAATGATGACGCCGGGACGCGCCAGCGGCGTGAATAGCGCCGAGCGTGTGCCGATAACAATCGCGGTTTCGCCGCTGCGCGCGCGCAGCCAGACGGCCAGGCGTTCGCTGTCATTCAGCGCTGAGTGCAGCACATCAATCGGCGCATCAAAGCGCTCGCGGAAGCGGGCGATGGTTTGCGGCGTCAGGCCGATTTCCGGCACCAGCACCAGCGCCTGTTTGCCGCGTGCCAGCACGTTCTCCAGTACGCTGAGATACACTTCGGTTTTACCCGAACCGGTAATGCCGGCCAGCAGCCACGGCGCATAGTGATCGTCTTCACTGCGCATCGCGCCCACCGCCATCGCCTGATCGGTATTCAGGCGCAGGCGATCACCTTTAACGGCAAAGCTGGTGCGCCAGTCGTGCATCTGCGGCGTATGTTCACGCAAATCGCACAAGCCTTTAGCGCGCAACGCTTGCAGCGCGGCATCGGTAAAATCGTGTTCGCTGACCTGATGACGATAGAGCGGTCGCTGACGCAGCATCGCCAGCGCTTGCTGCTGTTTCGGCGCGCGCTTCAGACTTTCCATCGCCACTTCACGGCCAGCATCATTTATCACCCATTGCCACAGCGGCGCTTCCTGCGCCGGTTTGCCTTGACGCAGCAGCACCGGCAGCGCATGGCTCAGCACTTCGCCGAGCGGCGAATGATAATAGTTGGCGGCCCAATGCAAAATACGCCACAGGGCGGGCGAGAACAGACTTTGATCGTCGAGCACGCTTTCTATCTGCTTGAGCTGCGTCAGCGGCAGATCGCTGGTCTCGCGCGTGCCGACCACAATGCCGATCATTTTGCGATTGCCGAACGGCACATTCACGCGTGCGCCCGCCACCGGCTGCGGCGTATCGGCAGGCAGCAAGTAGTCAAACAGGCGAGGTAGCGGAACGGGCAGGGCAACCTGAACAACGGGCATCTGAATCTCTATCCAGTTCTGAATTAAGGAGAAGTAGTGTACACGCCTAATTAGGAAGCGGCTATTTGCTAAAACCGGTTAATTTCTGTATACTATGCCGCCTTCGATGAGATCGCTTGTCGGAGCATACACTTAATGTTCAACCGCGTGTGGTGCTGTGCAGGCTGAGCCTGGCACGGAGAGCGACACGGCCTTTTATGAGGTTCTCCCATGAAACAAGGTATTCACCCTAAGTACGAAGCAGTAACCATGACTTGCTCTTGCGGTAACGTGATCAACACCCGTTCAACCATGGCTTCTGGTCTGAACCTGGACGTGTGCGGCAAATGCCACCCGTTCTACACTGGTAAGCAGCGTATTGCCGACACCGGTGGCCGTGTAGATCGCTTCAACAAGCGTTTCAGCGTGCCAGCAAGCAAGAAATAAGATTTTTGGCCGTCGAATCTTCGCGATTCGGCAGCAAGAAAAAACCCAGCCTCGGCTGGGTTTTTTTATTTCTGGCTTCAGTATTCCCAGCTATCGGGATCGATGCCCATTTCACGCATAATCTGTTTTGCTTCTTCCGGAATCTCATCGCTGCGTTCTTTACGCAAATCGACATCGTTCGGCAGAGGCTGCCCGGTGAAAGCATGCAAAAAGGCTTCACACAGCAGTTCGCTGTTGGTGGCGTGACGCAGGTTGTTCACCTGACGGCGGGTGCGCTCATCCGTTAAAATCTTCAGCACTTTCAGCGGGATAGAAACTGTGATTTTCTTAACCTGCTCGCTCTTCTTGCCATGTTCAGCGTAAGGGCTGATATATTCGCCGTTCCATTCAGCCATGGGTTACCTTAATCAATAAAAGTTGAATATGGGGAAATCCGTTGATTATGCCCGATTTTTCGATGCCTGACCCCTTAAACCGCAGGTTTTATGCTTGAGCACCGCTTCTGTAAAGGAAAGCGCGCTGAACACCAGGCGATGACGGACAATTTTAGCGGTTATTGATGATTTGCTCAATCTATACGCAAAGACATTTAGATGTCCAGATGTATTGACGTCTATGTGCGGAATGTTATTCTGTTGCTCTTCTTTTTCTTCAGGAACAGTAAGCACCATGACGCGTAAACAGGCAACCATCGCAGTACGTAGCGGTTTGAATGATGACGAGCAATATGGCTGCGTTGTCCCACCGATTCATCTCTCCAGCACCTATAACTTCCTCGACTTCAATGAGCCGCGTGCGCATGACTATTCACGTCGTGGTAACCCAACGCGCGATGTGGTTCAGCGCGCGCTGGCAGAGCTGGAAGGTGGCGCAGGCGCGGTATTAACCAATACCGGCATGTCGGCGATTCATTTGGTGACAACTGTGTTCCTGAAGCCGGGCGATCTGCTGGTGGCGCCACACGACTGTTACGGCGGCAGCTATCGTCTGTTCGATAGCCTGAGCAAGCGCGGTGCGTATCGCGTTAAGTTCGTCGATCAAGGCGATAAAGCGGCACTGGACGCGGCATTAGCCGAAAAACCGAAACTGGTGCTGGTTGAAAGCCCAAGCAATCCACTGCTGCGTGTGGTCGATATCGCCAGCATTTGCGCCGCCGCGCGTGAAGCGGGCGCCATTAGCGTGGTGGACAACACCTTCCTCAGCCCGGCGTTGCAAAACCCGCTGGCGCTGGGCGCCGATCTGGTTGTTCACTCCTGCACCAAATACCTGAATGGTCACTCGGATGTGGTGGCGGGCGCGGTGATTTCGAAAGATCCGGCGATGGCCACCGATCTGGCGTGGTGGGCGAATAATATTGGTGTAACCGGCGCAGCGTTTGATAGCTACCTGCTGCTGCGCGGTCTCCGCACGCTGTCACCGCGTATCGCCGCAGCACAACGCAATGCATTGGCGATTGTTGATTACCTGAAGCAACAACCGCTGGTGAAAAAACTGTATCATCCGTCTCTGCCGGAAAATGCCGGTCATGAGTTCGCGGTACGTCAGCAGCGTGGCTTTGGTGCGATGTTGAGTTTTGAAATCGATGCCGATGAGGCTCGCCTGCGCCGCTTCCTGAAAGCGCTGCAGCTATTCACGCTGGCCGAATCGCTCGGCGGCGTAGAGAGTTTGATTTCGCATACCGCCACCATGACGCATGCCGGCATGTCTGCAGAAGCGCGCGCGGCAGCGGGAATTTCGGAAACACTGCTGCGTATTTCTGTTGGGATTGAAGATCACGAAGATTTAATCGCCGATCTGGATAATGCATTCCGGATCGCAGCCGAGGAGTAATCATGACGAGTTCAGTGGGCGCGGGAACGCCGATCAAGCAGTTGCATAAATTTGGTGGCAGTAGCCTGGCCGACGCACGTTGCTATCAGCGCGTGGCCAGCATCATGGCGGATTACAGCCAGCCAGGCGACTTAATGGTGGTCTCTGCCGCAGGCAGCACCACTAACCAGTTGATCAGCTGGCTGAAATTGAGCCAGAGCGATCGCTTATCTGCCCATCAGGTGCAACAGGCTTTACGGCGTTTTCACAGCGAGTTAATTGCTGCGCTGCTGCCTGCTGAATATGCCGAAACCCTGACGTCATCCTTTATACGCGATCTGGAACGGTTGGCGGCGCTGCTCGACGGCAGCATCACCGATGCGGTGTATGCGGAAGTAGTGGGGCACGGTGAAATCTGGTCGGCGCGCTTGATGGCCGCGGTGCTGAGCCAGCGCGAGATCGAAGCCGCCTGGCTGGATGCGCGTGACTTCCTGCGTGCTGAACGTGCCGCGCAGCCGCAGGTTGATGAAGGCAAATCCTGGCCGCTGCTGCAGGAGTTGTTAACACAGCATCCGCATAAGCGTTTGGTAGTGACCGGATTTATCAGCCGCAGTGAAGCGGGTGAAACCGTGCTGCTAGGTCGTAACGGCTCGGACTACTCGGCAACGCAGATTGGTGCGCTGGCGGGCGTGGGTCGCGTAACCATCTGGAGCGATGTGGCGGGCGTTTACAGCGCCGATCCGCGTAAAGTTTCTGATGCTTGTTTGCTGCCGCTGCTGCGTCTCGATGAAGCCAGCGAGCTGGCGCGTCTGGCTGCGCCGGTGCTGCATACCCGCACCTTGCAGCCGGTTTCCAACAGCGACATCGATTTGCAGCTGCGTTGCAGCTATCAACCGGAGCAAGGCTCGACGCGTATTGAACGCGTGCTGGCATCTGGCACCGGCGCGCGAATCGTTACCAGCCACGATGATGTGTGTCTGGTGGAGATTCAAATCCCCGACAATCACGATTTCAAAACGCAGCAGAAAGAGATCGATCTGCTGCTGAAGCGTGCGCAGCTGCGTCCGCTGGCGATCGGCGTGCATCCCGATCGTCGCCTGCTGCAGCTGTGTTACACCTCGGAAGTGGTGAATAGCGCCTTCAACCTATTGCAGGATGCCGCACTGCCGGGCCATCTGCAGCTGCGCGACGGCTTAGCGCTGGTGGCGCTGGTGGGCGCAGGCGTGACGCGTAATCCGCTGCACAGCCACCGCTTCTGGCAGCAGATCAAAGATCAGCCGGTGGAGTTTGTCTGGCAATCCGAAGATCACATCAGCATCGTGGCGGTACTGCGCGTCGGCCCGACGCAGCACCTGATTCAGGGACTGCATCAGTCGCTGTTCCGCGCAGAAAAACGCATCGGTTTGATGTTGTTCGGCAAAGGCAACATCGGTTCACGCTGGCTGGAGCTGTTTGCCCGCGAGCAGGAAACATTGTCGGCGCGTACGGGATTTGAGTTTGTGCTGGCGGGCGTCGCAGACAGCAGCCGCAGTTTGCTAAGTTACGACGGTCTGGAAGCCAGCCGCGCATTGGCGTTTTTTGATGATGAAGCGGTCGAGCGTGACGAAGAGTCGCTTTTCCTGTGGATGCGTGCGCACCCGTTCGATGATTTAGTGGTGCTGGACGTCACCGCCAGCGAGCAGCTGGCGCAGCAGTATCACGATTTCGCCAGCCACGGCTTCCACGTCATCAGTGCCAACAAGGTTGCCGGTGCGTCGAGCGGCAAGAGCTGGCGTCAGGTGCGTGATGCTTTCGCCAAAACCGGTCGTCACTGGCTGTATAACGCCACCGTCGGTGCCGGTTTGCCGGTCAACCACACGGTGCGCGATTTGCGCGAAAGCGGCGATAGCATTCTGGCGATCAGCGGTATCTTCTCCGGCACGCTCTCCTGGCTGTTCCTGCAATTTGATGGCACGGTGCCGTTTAGTGAGCTGGTCGATCAGGCGTGGCAGCAAGGCCTGACCGAACCGGACCCGCGCGTTGATTTGTCCGGGCAGGACGTGATGCGCAAGCTGGTGATTCTGGCGCGTGAAGCGGGCTACGACATCGAGCCGGATCAGGTGCGAGTCGAATCGCTGGTGCCGGCGATTTGCGACGGTGAGTCGATTGATCACTTCTTTGAAAACGCTGACGAACTGAATGACCAGATGCTGCAGCGTCTGGAAGCAGCGCAGGAGATGGGCTTAGTGCTGCGTTACGTAGCGCGTTTCGATGCCAATGGCAAAGCGCGCGTCGGCGTGGAAGCGGTACGTCCCGAGCATCCGCTGGCCGCGTTGCTGCCGTGCGATAACGTGTTTGCCATTGAAAGCCGCTGGTACCGCGATAATCCGCTGGTGATTCGCGGACCGGGCGCAGGCCGTGATGTTACGGCGGGCGCGCTGCAATCGGATATCAACCGCCTCGCACAGCTGCTGTAATCTGCCTCACTCTGCAGACGGCATCAGCCGTCTGCACTCTTCACCTTCTCCCGCGTATCATGAAACGCTTTCACCTTGATTGAAGATTTGTCACGCCCGTACATTAATTTTCTGTTGACGCTGGCGCGCGAATCGTTCATTTTGTGCATCTGGACGTCTAAACGTATGGATGTTCGAAGGCCGCAAAATAATCGATATGTGATGACGAGGTAATTAGGATGAGTTTCTTTCACGCCAATCAACGCGAAGCGTTGAACCAGAGCCTGGCTGAGCTGAACGGGCAAATTAATGTCTCTTTCGAATTTTTCCCGCCACGCACCAGTGAAATGGAAGAAACCCTGTGGAGCTCAATCGATCGACTGAGCAGCCTTAAGCCGAAATTCGTCTCCGTCACCTACGGTGCCAACTCGGGCGAGCGCGACCGTACGCACAGCATCATTAAAGGCATTAAAGATCGCACCGGTCTGGAAGCGGCACCGCATCTGACCTGTATCGATGCCACGCGTGATGAGCTGCGCGCTATCGCACGTGATTACTGGAATAGCGGCATTCGCCATATCGTGGCACTGCGCGGTGATTTACCGCCGGGCAGCGGCAAGCCGGAAATGTACGGTTCGGATTTAGTTGAACTGCTGAAAGATGTCGGCGATTTCGATATCTCGGTGGCGGCCTACCCGGAAGTGCATCCCGAAGCGAAAAGCGCACAGGCCGATTTGATCAACCTGAAGCGTAAAATAGATGCCGGTGCTAACCGCGCCATCACCCAATTCTTCTTCGATGTGGAAAGCTACCTGCGCTTCCGCGACCGCTGTGTCGCAACCGGTATCGACGTGGAAATCGTGCCAGGTATTTTGCCGGTCTCTAACTTTAAACAGCTACAACGCTTCGCCACCATGACCAATGTGCGTGTGCCGGGCTGGATGAGTGCAATGTTTGAAGGTCTGGATAACGATCCGGAAACGCGCAAAATGGTGGGTGCCAGCGTCGCTATGGACATGGTGAAAATCCTGTCGCGGGAAGGGGTGAAGGATTTCCATTTCTATACGCTGAATCGCGCCGAATTGAGTTACGCCATTTGCCACACGCTGGGCGTGCGCCCGGCGATTGGGGGTTAATGCCCTCACCCTAACCCTCTCCCGCAAGCGGGCGAGGGAATGTTTAGGTGGGGAAATGTGTAACATCTGTGCTTGATCGGTCCCCTCTCCCGCAAGCGGGAGAGGGTTAGGGTGAGGGGAAAAAATTACCCCGTATTACGCATACCTGCCGCAACACCCGCGATCGTCACCATCAGCGCTTGTTCTACACGCGCATCAGGCTCATCACCGCGCTCTTCCTGCGCACGCGAACGATGCAGCAGTTCAGCCTGCAACACGTTCAGCGGATCGGTATAGACGTTACGCAGCGCGATAGATTCAGCAATCCATGGTTGGTCAGCCATCAAATGCGCATCGTTGGCGATGGTCAGCACCGCTTTGATATCCGCATCCAGCTGATCGCGCAGCTGCTTGCCGAGCGGCCACAGTGATTTATCCACCAGACGCTGATCGTAATATTCCGCCAGCCACAGATCGGCTTTTGAGAACACCATCTCCAGCATGCCAAGACGTGTGGCGAAGAACGGCCATTCGCGGCACATGTTTTCCAGCTCATCCTGATGACCTTCATCCATCGCTTTCTGCAACGCGGCACCCGCGCCCAGCCAGGCGGGCAACATCAGGCGGTTCTGCGTCCAGGCGAAGATCCAGGGAATCGCACGCAGCGATTCCACACCGCCGGTTGGGCGACGTTTAGCCGGACGTGAACCCAGCGGCAATTTACCCAGCTCCTGCTCTGGCGTGGCCGAGCGGAAATAGGGCACGAAGTCCGGGTTTTCACGCACATAACCGCGATACATCGCACAGGAGTGCGCCGACAAACCGTTCATGATCTCCTGCCATTCGCGCTTTGGTTCCGGCGGTGGCAGCAGGTTGGCTTCCAGAATCGCACCGGTATACAGCGACAGGCTGGCAATGGTGACTTCTGGCAAACCGTATTTGAAGCGAATCATCTCGCCCTGTTCGGTCACGCGCAGGCCACCTTTCAGGCTGCCCGGCGGCTGTGACAACAACGCAGCATGAGCTGGCGCGCCGCCACGACCGATTGAGCCGCCGCGTCCGTGGAACAGCGTCAGCGTAATGCCCGCGCTCTCGCAGGTTTTGATTAGCGCGTCCTGCGCCTGATATTGCGCCCAGCTGGCGGCCATTACACCGGCATCTTTCGCCGAGTCGGAATAGCCAATCATCACCATCTGTTTGCCGTTGATAAAGCCGCGATACCAGTCGATGTTCAACAACTGCGTCATCACGTCGTTGGCGTTGTTCAGGTCATCGAGGGTTTCGAACAGCGGCGCAACCGGCATGGCGTAAGGAATGCCGGCTTCTTTCAGCAGCAGATGCACGGCCAGCACGTCCGACGGGGTTTTCGCCATGGAGATCACGTAGGAAGCAATCGAACCCTGCGGCGCTTCGGCCACCACTTTGCAGGTATCCAACACTTCACGTGTCTCATCGCCCGGTTCCCACTGATGCGGCAACAGCGGGCGCTTAGAATTCAGTTCGCGGATCAGGAAGGCTTGTTTATCCGCTTCTGACCAGCTTTCGTAATCACCAAGGCCGAGATAACGCGTTACTTCGGCAATCGCCTGGGTATGGCGGGTGCTCTCCTGACGGATATCGATACGCACCAGCGGCACGCCGAAACACTTCACGCGGCGCAGCGTGTCCAGCAGCTGGCCGTTGGCGATGATGCCCATGCCGCACTGTTGCAGAGATTGGTAGATAGCGAACAGCGGTTCCCACAGCTGATCGTTGGAGACCAGCAGATCGGCCGGACGCGGCAGGCGCTCGCCTTTCAGACGACGGCCAAGATAGGCTTGCGTGGTCATGAGCTGGCTGCGAATGCGCTTCAGCACCATACGGTACGGCTCGAGCGCTTCCGGATCGCCGCACAGCTCGCGTACTTCGTCGCTACATTCGGACATCGACAGCTCAGAAACCAGCACGCCGATATCGCGCAGGAACAGGTCCGCGGCTTTCCAGCGGCTCAGCTGCATCGCGTGGCGGGTAATCGGTGCGGTGACGTTCGGGTTGCCGTCACGGTCGCCGCCCATCCACGAGGTAAATTTAATCGGCACGAAATCGACCGGCAGCTTAATGCCAAAGGTCTCTTCAACTTGCTCGTTCAGCTCACGTAGGAAGGCGGGCACGCCTTGCCACAGGCTGTTCTCCACCACGGCAAAGCCCCATTTGGCTTCATCGATTGGCGTTGGACGGTATTTGCGGATTTCGTCGGTGTGCCACGCTTGCGCCACCAACTGGCGCAGACGGCGCATCACCTGCGTGCGCTCGTAATCGGAAATGTCGCTGTGATCGAGTTGCTGCAAGCAGCTGTTCACTTCGCCCAGCATATGGATCAGCGTGCGGCGGGTAATTTCGGTGGGGTGCGCAGTCAGCACAAGCTCCAGTGAAAGCTCTTCAATTGACTGACGGATTGCCGCTTCGCTGATATCGCCTTGCTGTTTCAGGCGCTCGAAAGTCTTTTTCAGCAGTTCAGGATGGTTCGCGCCATCACCGCTCCGCGAAATGGTTTGGTACTGTTCAGCGACGTTGGTGAGATTAAGGAACTGGCTAAAGGCACGCGCCACCGGCAGCAGCTCGTCATTCGACAGATTTTGCAGCGTGGTCAGCAGTTCCTGACGATGGGTGTCATTTCCCGCACGGGATGACTTAGAGAGTTTACGGATGGTCTCCACCTGGTCGAGGATGTTCTCTCCTAGTGCATCCTTAATCGTATCCCCGAGCAGTTTGCCGAGCATACTGACATTACTTCGCATTGCGGAATATTGTTCGTTCATTGGACCCTGACACCCTCATCATCTTTTTAAATATCCCCACGGGAATGATTTACCCACGGGCATAACATCGTCTTTTATCTAGCCACGTATCTTCCTGCACGTCAATTGCCTTAAATCTACGTAAATGTGCTGCTAAATGGCGGAAATTCAAAGAATTTGCTTGCAGCGAAGCGAGATAAGTTATTCTTATTATCAAATCCCGAACAATGACGGGGCAATTTGCTGATTTAACAGTGAAATGCCCCATCTGTTGTTCATCAATGACAAAAATGCTGCACGACTTGAGTGATAAGCGCATGAGTCGGCTTGATAAATGCGGTATCAATAAACTCATCAGGTTGGTGGGCTTGATTGATAGATCCCGGGCCTAAAACCAGCGTTGGGCACAATTGCTGGATAAAAGGCGCTTCAGTGCAATAGTTTACCACTTCGGTTGGCACGCCCAGCAGCTTCTCCACCACTTGCACCAGCTCATGATCGGCCGGGCATTCGTAGCCTGGAATCGGCGGATGCAGTTCGCCCACGGTTAATCGTCCTGGCCAGCGTGCACTCACCGGTGCCAGCGCGTCATTCAGTAAACCATCCAAATCGCTCAGGGTTAAGCCCGGCAGCGGACGAATATCCATATGCAATTCACAGCAGGCGCAAATGCGGTTGGCGGCATCGCCACCATGAATATGGCCGAAGTTCATGGTTGGATAAGGAATGGCAAACCCATCGTGGTTGTAGCGCTCTTTCAGTGTGTTACGCAGCTGCATCAGTTGGGTGATGGATTCATGCATCAGCTCAATGGCGTTGACGCCGCGTGACGGATCGCTGGAGTGGCCCGATTGTCCCTGAATACGAATCACATTCGACAGATGACCTTTGTGCGCGCGTACTGGCTTGAGCGAGGTTGGCTCGCCGATGATGGCGCAATCTGGACGCAGTTGCGTTGATTCAGAGAAATACTTCGCGCCCGCCATGGTGGTCTCTTCATCGGCGGTGGCGAGGATGTAGAGCGGCTTGCTGAGTTTGGTCACGTCAACGTTTCGCAGCGCATCCAGAATAAAGGCAAAGAAGCCTTTCATATCGGCGGTGCCCAGGCCGTACAGCTTGTTGTCGTGTTCCGTCAGCGTGAAGGGATCGCGCGTCCAGCGGCCATCATCATAGGGAACGGTGTCAGTATGACCGGCCAGTAACAGGCCGCCTGCGCCCAATCCGCTGCGCGCCAGCATGTTGAATTTATGCCGCGTGCCAGGTACCGGCTGCACTTCTACACTGAAGCCAATATCGCGGAACCAGCCGGCCAGCAAATTGATTAAAGTTTCATTACTCTGATCCAGTGCGCTATCGGTTGCGCTGATTGATGGCGTGGCAATCAACTGGCGGTAGAGTTCGATAAAAGGTGGTAATTTTGTCTTCACTGTTGACGGTCCTTGGGTTAGGATGTATCAATATTCATGCATTAATAGTGAATAAAAATACAATAACGTCGCTTGCATGTGAAGCATCAAATCTTCTGCAACCGGCATTCTGGGCAACGGGGCAAGGCCGCGACCCGATACGTGACTGTAATAAGGTATACAGCCTGATGTTGAATACGCTGATCGTTGGTGCCAGTGGTTACGCTGGCGTAGAGCTTGCCACCTACCTGAATCGCCATCCGCATATGAACATAACCGCTTTGGCGGTTTCAGCGCAAAGCCCGGATGCTGGAAAGTTATTGTCGGATTTGCATCCGCAGCTCAAAGGCATTGTCGATTTGCCGCTGCAGCCGCTGAGCGATGCCGCTGAATGGGCCGACAAAGTGGATGTGGTGTTCCTCGCCACCGCCCATGAAGTCAGCCACGATCTGGCACCTGAATTCCTCAAAGCCGGTTGCGTGGTGTTCGATCTCTCCGGCGCATTCCGCGTAAACGACGACGCTTTCTATACCCAATATTACGGTTTCAGCCATCAGCATCAGGATTGGCTGGATAAGGCGGTTTACGGCCTGGCCGAATGGCAGCACGACAAAATTAAAGATGCGGAGCTGGTTGCGGTGCCGGGTTGCTACCCAACCGCCGCCCAGCTTTCGCTGAAGCCGCTGATCGCAGCGGGCCTGCTTAGCGACGCACAGTGGCCAGTGATCAATGCCACCAGTGGCGTGAGCGGTGCAGGGCGCAAAGCCAACGTTGGCACCAGCTTCTGTGAAGTGAGCTTGCAGCCGTACGGCCTGTTTAATCACCGTCATCATCCGGAAATCGTGGCACATCTCGGTACGCCGGTGATCTTTACGCCACATCTGGGCAGCTTCCCGCGCGGTATTTTGTCGACCACGACCTGCCGCCTGAAAGCGGGCGTGACGCAACAGGATGTGGCGGATGCCTTCCATAATGCATACCACGACAAACCGCTGGTGCGCGTGTATGACAAAGGCGTACCGGCGCTGAAAGCGGTGGTCGGTTTGCCGTTCTGCGACATCGGCTTCGCCATGCAAGGCGAGCACCTGATTGTGGTGGCTGCCGAAGATAACCTGCTGAAAGGCGCCTCATCGCAGGCGGTTCAGTGTTTGAACATTCGTTTCGGCTTCCCCGAAACGCTGTCTTTGATTTAACGAACGGATAACGCAATGAATCCATTGATCATTAAACTGGGTGGCGTGCTGCTGGATAGCGAAGAAGCGCTGGCCCGTCTGTTTGATGCCCTGCTGGCGTACCGCAATGAACATCAGCGTCCGCTGATCATTGTGCACGGCGGTGGTTGCGTGGTGGACGAGCTGATGAAGAAGCTCGCGCTGCCGGTGAAAAAGAAGAACGGTTTGCGCGTGACGCCAGCCGATCAGATTGACATTATTACCGGTGCATTAGCCGGTACCGCCAACAAAACACTGCTGGCGTGGGCGAAGAAATACGGCATCGGCGCAGTCGGTTTGTGCCTCGGCGATGCCGGTTTGGTTAATGTGGCGCAGTTCGATGAAGAGCTGGGACACGTTGGCAACGCGACGCCTGGCAATCCGGCGCTGGTGAACACGCTGCTGGCGGCGGGCTACATGCCAGTGATCAGCTCGATTGGCATCACCGACGGCGGCGAGTTGATGAACGTCAACGCTGACCAGGCGGCGACTGCGCTGGCGGCGACCGTCGGTGCCGATTTAGTGTTGTTGTCTGACGTTAGCGGCATTCTCGACGGCAAAGGTCAGCGCATCGAAGAGATGACCGCCGCGAAAGCGGAACAGCTGATTGCGCAGGGCATCATCACCGATGGCATGATCGTGAAAGTGAACGCGGCGCTTGATGCCGCCCGCACGCTCGGTCGCCCGGTCGATATCGCCAGCTGGCGTCATGCTGAACAACTGCCAACCCTTTTCAACGGCGTGTCGATTGGCACCCGGATTCTCGCATAATCAAGGATTAAGACATGAGCACGCAAAACATCAAAAAAATCGTTCTGGCCTACTCAGGCGGTCTGGATACTTCAGCCATCATTCCATGGTTGAAAGAGAACTACGGCGGCTGTGAAGTGGTGGCGTTCGTGGCGAACATTGGCCAGGATCCGGCAGATTTAGAAGGCGTTGAGAAGAAAGCGCTGCAGTCAGGTGCGTCTGAGTGCCACGTGGCCGATCTGCGTGAAGAGTTCATCAGCGAATACGTTTATCCGGTACTGCAGACCGGCGCTCTGTACGAAGGCACTTATCTGCTGGGTACCTCAATGGCGCGTCCGATTATCGCCAAAGCGCAGGTTGAGCTGGCACTGAAAGTGGGCGCAGATGCGCTGTGCCACGGCGCAACCGGTAAAGGTAACGATCAGGTGCGTTTCGAAACTACCTACACCGCGCTGGCACCACAGCTGAAAGTGGTTGCACCATGGCGTGAATGGGACCTGCGTTCACGTGAGGCGCTGCTGGATTACCTGAAAGAGCGCAATATCCCGACCACTGCGTCGCTGGAAAAAATCTACAGCCGTGACGAGAACGCATGGCACATCTCTACCGAAGGCGGCGTGCTGGAAAGCCCAGCTAACGCACCAAACAAAGATTGCTGGGTGTGGACCGTTGATCCGCTGGAAGCGCCAGATCAGCCAGAAAACGTTACCGTTACCGTTGAGAAAGGTCGCGTTGTCGCGGTGAATGGCGAGAAGCTGAGCCCGTTCCAGTGCCTGGAAAAACTCAACGTGCTGGGTGCGAAACACGGCGTGGGTCGTATCGACATCGTGGAAAACCGTCTGGTAGGCATCAAGTCTCGCGGCTGCTACGAAACCCCGGGCGGCACCATCATGGTGAATGCACTGCGTGCGGTTGAACAGCTGGTGCTGGATCGCGATAGCTTCAAATGGCGCGAGCAGCTGGGCCATGAAATGTCTTACGTGGTTTACGATGGCCGCTGGTTCGCGCCGCTGCGCAAATCCATCCAGGCCGCTGCTGAATCACTGGCAGAAGAGGTGAACGGCGAAGTGGTACTGCAGCTGTACAAAGGCCAGGCTACGGCGATTCAGAAAACCTCTGCTAACAGCCTTTACTCAGAAGAGTTCGCCACCTTTGGCGAAGACGAAGTGTACGATCACCGTCACGCGGGCGGCTTTATCCGCTTGTTCTCGCTCTCTTCACGCATTCGCGCGCTGAACGAGCAGAAGAAGTAATACCGCGGCAATCGACATATTTTGCAAGGGCGGCTTCGGGCCGCCTTTTCTATAACGGATTCAGGAGTAATTCAGATGGCACTTTGGGGCGGACGTTTTTCGCAGGCAGCAGACCAACGGTTCAAACAGTTCAACGACTCGCTGCGTTTTGACTATCGCCTGGCCGAGCAGGACATTACCGGCTCGATTGCCTGGTCAAAAGCGCTGGTGACGGTCAACGTGCTGACCAATGAAGAGCAGCAACAGCTGGAAAGCGCGTTGAATGAACTGCTGGCCGAGGTACGCGCCAATCCTGAGCAGATTCTGCAAAGCGATGCGGAAGATATTCACAGCTGGGTGGAAGGCAAGCTGATCGATAAAGTCGGCGCGCTGGGCAAGAAATTGCACACCGGACGTAGCCGTAACGATCAGGTCGCGACCGATCTGAAACTGTGGTGCAAAGAGCAGGTTGCCGTGCTGCTGGAGGCGACGCGCGAACTGCAATCGGCGCTGGTCGCTACGGCAGAAGCCAATCAGGACGCGGTGATGCCGGGTTATACGCACCTGCAGCGTGCGCAGCCGGTGACTTTCGCACATTGGTGCCTGGCGTACGTTGAGATGCTGGCGCGTGACGAGAGCCGTTTGCAGGATGCACTGAAGCGTATGGATGTCAGTCCGCTGGGCTGCGGCGCGCTGGCCGGTACCGCTTACGAGATCGATCGTCAGCAGCTGGCCGGCTGGTTAGGTTTTGCTTCTGCCACGCGTAACAGCCTCGATACCGTTTCCGATCGCGATCACGTGCTGGAGCTGCTGTCAGACGCCTCGATTGGTATGGTGCATCTGTCACGCTTTGCCGAAGACCTGATCTTCTTCAACACTGGTGAAGCGGGCTTCCTTGAGCTGTCTGATAAAGTCACTTCCGGCTCTTCGCTGATGCCGCAGAAGAAAAACCCGGATGCGCTGGAGCTGATCCGTGGCAAATGTGGCCGTGTGCAGGGCGCATTGACCGGCATGATGATGACGCTGAAAGGTCTGCCGCTGGCGTATAACAAAGATATGCAGGAAGACAAAGAAGGGCTGTTCGATGCGCTTGATACCTGGCTCGATTGCCTGCATATGTCGGTGCTGGTGCTGGACGGCATTCAGGTAAAACGTCCGCGTTGCCAGGAAGCCGCTGAGCAGGGCTACGCTAATTCGACCGAGCTGGCCGATTATCTGGTGGCAAAAGGCGTTCCGTTCCGCGAAGCGCACCACATTGTCGGTGAAACCGTGGTGGAAGCGATCAAGCAAGGCGTGGCGCTGGAAGCGCTCACTCTGGCGCAGTTGCAGCAGTTCAGTGCGGTGATTGAGGATGACGTGTATCCGATCCTGTCGCTGCAATCCTGTCTCGATAAGCGTAATGCGCAGGGCGGCGTGTCACCGCAACAAGTGGCGTTTGCCATCGGCGAAGCGCAGAAGCGTTTAGGTTAATGCCTTGATGGGTCGCCATTCATGGCGACCAATAAATCCAACGCAAAAAAAGCGGGCACCTCTTCGGTAGCCCGCCAACCTCTAGCTTCGGAATTACATTTTGTTATAGGCACATCATCAAGGGCAGGCCACTCCCGGCCAGCACAGTGATTTGTTTTAAGCAGTTTGCAGGTTCTGCTCCACATCATGTTGATGCGCGCATTATTCCCGCACACGGCTTGATAGGGCCAATCGTTCATTGCTATTCTATCTATCGCCACGGGCTATCGTGGTTTGGAGGATTTCAATGAATATTCGTGATCTCGAATACCTGGTTTCACTTGCGGAGCATCGCCATTTCCGGCGCGCAGCTGACGCATGTCATGTCAGCCAACCCACCTTAAGTGGACAGATTCGTAAGCTGGAAGATGAACTTGGTGTGATGCTGCTGGAGCGTACCAGCCGTAAGGTGTTGTTTACTCAGGCTGGACTGTTGCTGGTGGACCAAGCGCGAACCGTGCTGCGCGAAGTGAAAGTACTGAAGGAGATGGCGAGCCAACAGGGCGAAGCGATGTCTGGACCGCTGCACATTGGTTTGATTCCAACCACCGGGCCGTATCTGCTGCCGCACATCATCCCGATGCTGCACAAAACCTTCCCCAAACTCGAAATGTACCTGCACGAAGCGCAGACGCAGCAACTGTTGGCACAGCTCGACAGCGGCAAGCTGGATTGCGCCATCGTGGCGTTGGTGAAAGAGAGTGAAGCCTTTATTGAGGTGCCACTGTTTGATGAGCCAATGACGCTGGCGGTGTATGCCGATCATCCGTGGCGCGATCGCGATCGCGTGCCAATGTCGGATCTGGCCGGTGAGAAATTACTGATGCTGGAAGATGGGCACTGCCTGCGCGATCAGGCGATGGGCTTCTGCTTCGAAGCCGGTGCCGATGAAGATACGCATTTCCGCGCCACCAGTTTAGAAACGCTGCGCAACATGGTTGCCGCCGGAAGCGGTATTACCTTGCTGCCTGCGCTGTCCGTACCGAATGAACGCGAACGTGATGGCGTCTGCTATTTGCCGTGCTACAAGCCTGTTCCACAGCGCACCATCGCGTTGGTCTATCGTCCAGGATCGCCTCTGCGCAGCCGCTATGAGCAGTTGGCAGAAGCAATCAAAACCCACATGAAGGGTTATCTGGATACCTCGTTAAAACAGGCGGTTTAAGCCGTTTAACGCTGCCACACGATAGGCTTCGGCCATGGTGGGATAGTTGAAGGTGGTATTCACGAAGTACTCAATCGTGTTGCCGCCGTTCTTCTGTTCCATGATGGCCTGGCCGATGTGAATGATCTCCGCAGCACGCTCGCCAAAGCAGTGAATCCCTAAAATCTCTTTGGTTTCGCGGTGGAACAGAATCTTCAGGCTGCCGACGTGCATACCCACAATCTGCGCACGCGCCAGATGTTTAAACTGTGCACGACCCACTTCATACGGCACTTTCATCGCCGTCAGCTGCTGTTCGGTTTTACCCACGGAGCTGATCTCCGGAATGGTGTAAATCCCGGTTGGAATATCCTCGATCAGATGCGCGGTGGCTTCACCTTTGATGATCGCCTGCGCGGCGATGCGGCCCTGATCGTAAGCAGCAGAGGCCAGGCTTGGATAACCAATCACGTCACCGACCGCGTAAATATGCGGCAGCGCGGTTTGATACATGCTGTTCACTTTCAACAGGCCACGACCATCCGCTTCCAGTCCTACGTTTTCCAGCGCCAGTGAATCGGTATTACCGGTTCGACCATTCGCGTACAACAGGCAATCGGCTTTCACTTTTTTGCCCGATTTAAGGTGAATAATCACCCCGTCATCAACGCCTTCAATTTTCTCGAACTCTTCGTTGTGACGAATCACCACGCCGCTGTTCCAGAAGTGATAGGAGAGGGAATCTGACATCTCCTGATCGAGGAACGCCAGCAGACGGTCGCGGGTGTTAATCAGGTCAACCTTGACGTTCAGGCCGCGGAAAATCGAGGCATATTCACAGCCAATCACGCCGGCGCCGTAAATGATGACGTGGCCAGGTTCATGGTGCAGGTTGAGGATGGAGTCGGAATCGTAAACGCGTGGATGGGTAAAATCGACATCCGCTGGATGATACGGACGAGAACCGCAGGCAATAACGAATTTCTCGGCGGTTAAGCGCTCGCGGGTGCCGTCTGGTTGTTCCACTTCGATAGTGTTGGCATCAACAAATCGGGCATCGCCCTGATAAAGTTCACAGCGGTTGCGCTCGTAGAAACCCTGACGCATCGCGGTTTGCTGACTGATCACGTTCTCGGTGTGGTTGAGAATGTCGGCGAATGAGGAGCGCAGGAGTCGAGTGTGATCGCTGTAAAGTGGGTTTTGATTGAACTCGATGATACGGCTGACAGCGTGACGCAAGGCTTTGGAAGGGATGGTTCCCCAGTGAGTACAACCGCCGCCGATGTTGTGGTAGCGTTCGATCACTGCAATACGCGCTCCCTGCTTCACCAGCCCCATCGCCGCACCTTCGCCGCCCGGACCGGAGCCAATCACAATGGCATCGTAATCGTAAGACTTTTGCATACCAGTACGTCCTATTTTTTTATCACATTTTTACAACGAGATTCTAACATCTCGCCGCGCACATCTGAATTCTAACAGCGTAAATTGCTGAAGTTTGACAAAGCGTGAGGTTCACAGGCGTTCACAAAGTTTGCACCGCTGTACGCTGAAAAGTTTGTTATAGTGCCTGCCAAATCACCTAAAAGGCCGGGAAAATGGGCGTCAGAGCGCTACAAAAAGAACGTACACGACGTTCACTGATTGAAGCTGCCTTCAGTCAGTTAAGTGCAGAAAGGAGTTTTGCCAGCCTGAGTTTGCGCGAAGTTGCACGCGAAGCGGGGATTGCGCCGACCTCATTTTATCGTCACTTCCGCGATGTCGACGAGCTGGGCTTGACCATGGTGGACGAAAGCGGCTTGATGCTGCGCCAGTTAATGCGTCAGGCGCGCCAGCGTATTGCCAAGGGCGGCAGCATCATCAAAACCTCGGTGGCAACTTTTATGGAGTTCATCGGGAACAATCCCAACGCTTTTCGGCTCTTACTACGCGAGCGCTCCGGAACCTCGGCAGCATTTCGTGCCGCCGTTGCCCGAGAGATTCAGCACTTCATCGCCGAACTGGCCGATTACCTTGAGCTGGAAAATCGCATGCCGCGCAGCTTCACCGAAGCGCAGGCCGAAGCGATGGTGACGATTGTGTTTAGCGCGGGTGCCGAAGCGCTGGATGTTGATATTGAGCAGCGTCGCAAGCTGGAGGATCGATTAGTGCTGCAGCTGCGCATGATCGCCAAAGGCGCTTATTACTGGTATCGCCGGGAGCAAGAGCGCCTGGCAGTTACCCTGGAAAAACCCGAAGAGTAATGTGATAAGGATAATGAAATGGTTCAGCAAAACCCTCGCGATAAAGGAACGCTTTTGTTGGCTTTTATCACCGGTTTAGCGATCAACGGCTCCTTTTCGGTGCTGTTCAGCACGTTTGTTCCCTTTTCGATATTCCCGCTGATCGCGCTTGGCCTCGCGGCCTGGTGTCTGCATCAGCGTTATCTCAACCGCAATATGCCAGACGGCATGCCTTCACTGGCGGCGGCGTTCTTTCTGCTGGGTATTTTGGTTTATAGCGCGCTGGTGCGGGCTGAATATCCGGATATCGGCTCCAACTTCATCCCAACCATTCTGATGGTGGCGCTAGTGTTCTGGATTGGTATGCGTTTCCGCCGTAAAAACCGTAACTAAGGCTTCGACTGCTGTAGGGTCGCCATTCATGGCGACCGATTCATCAGGCCTTGCGCGTCAGCAGCACGCCGCATTCCATATGATGGGTATACGGGAACTGATCGAACAGCGCCAGACGCGTGACATCATGCGTTTCTCCCAGCACCGCGAGGTTGTCGCACAGGGTTTGCGGGTTGCAGGAGATATAAAGGATGCGCGGATACGCCTGCACCATCTTCACGGTTTCCTCATCCAGCCCGCTGCGCGGCGGATCGACAAAAATGGTTTCGCACTGATAGCTCTTCAGGTCGATGCCTTCTAAACGATTGAAGCTGCGTACGCCCGTCATCGCCTGAGTAAACTCTTCGGCGGCCATACGAATAATCTGCACGTTATCAATCTGGTTGGCGGCAATGTTGTATTGCGCGGACGCGACTGACGGCTTGGCAATCTCGGTGGCCAGCACGCGGCGGAAGTTACGCGCCAGCGCCAGCGAGAAGTTGCCGTTACCGCAATAGAGTTCCAGCAGATCGCCACGCGAATCCTGCGTCACGTCCAGCGCCCACTCCAGCATCTGAATATTCATCGCCGCGTTTGGCTGGGTGAAGCTGTTCTCCACCTGACGATAAATCATCTCTTTACCGGCAACCGGCAGACGTTCATCAACGTAATCGCGATCGAGGCAGATTTTGGTTTTGGTGGCGCGGCCAATCAGCTGCACGTCAAAGCCTTCGGCACGCAGGCTATCACGCAGGGCGCTGGCGGCGGCGGTCCACTCCTCTTCCAGCTTGCGGTGATAGAGCAGCGAGATGACGATCTGGTTGCTCATCGTCGACAGGTAATCGATCTGGAATAGCTTAAAACGCAGCGCGCGGTTGTCGCGGATCGTCGCGATCAGTTTTGGCATCAGCTGGTTGATCAATTCACTGGCCGCCGGGAATTGATCGACGCGGATACGTTGCTTGGTCTGTTGATCAAAGATGATGTGGTAGAGATCGTCACCGTCGTGCCAGATGCGGAATTCGGCACGCATCCGATAGTGGCTGACCGGCGAACGGAACACCTCCACGTCGGGCGCAGCAAAGGGCACCATCATCGCCTGTAAGCGGCTGACTTTTTCCGCCAGTTGCGCGTCGTATTGTTCAATCGGGAGCTGTTCGGGTGTCATCTTTAATCCTGGTAATAAGCTGGCTTGCCGGGCGATTGTAGGCATTCAACTGCTGATGTCCAGCCCTGCGGAAAACAAGATGGCTGGAAGTCTGGATTTCCGGCCTTCCTGGCCGTAGACTGCGCCTGCCGGCCTCCTTGAGTTAAAAGGGAATCCAGTGTGAATCTGGAGCTGACGCGCAGCGGTAAAGAATGTCGTGGTGATGGCACTGATAAACACTGTCCTGCCGGATGGGAAGTTTTTCACCATTTATGATTCTCAGCCCGAAGACCTGCCGGTGTAACGTCGCAATACATACGACCATCGCGAGCTATTGGTTGTAGTCGTGCGGCATCCTGCTTCGTCTTTTGGATGCTATAACAATGAAAAAAACACATGCTTCGCTGTTTGCCTTCAGTGCAACGGCGTTGTCTCTCTGGGCGCAATTTGGCTACGCGCAGCAGAATGATGATACGCAAATCGTTACCGCGAACCGCTTCGCACAGCCGGTCTCGTCGGTGCTGGCGCCAACTTCCGTGGTGACACGTGGAGATATTGATCGCTGGCAGTCAAAAACCCTGAGCGATGTGATGCGCCGTTTGCCGGGCGTGGATATCGCGCAGAATGGTGGTATGGGTCAGAGCAGTTCGCTGTTTATTCGAGGCACCAATTCCAGTCATGTTCTGGTGCTGATTGACGGTATTCGTCTCAATCAGGCCGGCGTTTCCGGTTCATCCGATCTCAGCCAGATTCCGCTTTCGCTGGTGCAACGCATCGAATATGTGCGTGGCGCGCGTTCGGCGGTGTATGGTTCGGATGCGATTGGTGGAGTCATCAACATTATTACTGGCCGCGATAAACCAGGCACAACGTTGACCGCTGGTGTGGGTTCGAACGGTTATCAGAGTTATGAAGGTTCAACGCAGCAACAGTTGGGTGATGCCACCAGGCTGACCATGGCCGGTAATTACACCTACACCCGAGGCTACGATGTGGTGGCCAACTTACCTGATGTGTATGGCGATCCGGCACAAAAAGACCGCGATGGTTTCATGAGCAAGTCGCTGTATGGATCGCTGGAACATCAATTTAGCGACGAGCTGAGTGGCTTCTTCCGCGGTTACGGTTTTGATAACCGTACGGCCTATGACGGCACTTACAGTTATGACAGCAGTTTCAATATCACCGGATTAAACGACACTCGTCAGCTATATAGCCAGACTTGGGATACCGGCCTGCGCTACAACCATGACATCTATTCCACTCAGCTGATTGCCAGCTACAGCCGCAGCAAAGATTACAACTATGATACACGCACTGGCCGTTATGGTCCGGCGACCACACTGGATGACAGTAAGCAATATAACCTGCAATGGGGCAATACCTTCCAGGTTGGGCAAGGCACCGTCAGCGGCGGCGTAGACTGGCAGAAACAGACTACCGAGCCGGGCACCGCTTATGTCACCCATAGCACTGAACTGCGCGATACCGGCATTTACGCCACTGCGCAGCAAAAGTTTGGCGATGTAACACTTGAAGGTGCGCTGCGTGGTGATGACAACAGTCAGTTTGGCTGGCACAGCACCTGGCAGGGTGGCGCATCCTGGGAGTTTGTTGACGGCTACAGCGTCTTCGCTAACTATGCGACCGCCTATAAAGCGCCGCGTCTTGGTCAGCTGTATGGTTCTTACGGCAACAGCGATTTGAAACCGGAAGAGAGTAAACAGTGGGAAGGTGGCTTTGAAGGTTTAACCGGGCCGGTCAGTTGGCGCGTGTCGGGTTATCGCAATGACATCGAAAATCTGATTGATAGCGATCCAAGCACTTTCATCTACTACAACATCGACAAAGTACGTATTAAAGGTGTTGAGGCTACGGCATCGTTCGATACCGGCCCGCTTAGCCATCAGATTTCTTACGATTATGTCGATGCGCGTGATGCTGAGACCAATCAGCAATTGGTGCGCCGTGCGAAGCAGCAGGTGAAGTATCAACTCGACTGGACGGTGTATGACTTCGACTGGTCTGTGACTTATCACTATCTCGGCGATCGTTTCGATACCGATTACAACCACTCTTATACCGCTGAACGCGTAAAATTAGGCGGCGTGAGTTTGTGGGATCTGGCAGTTTCGTATCCGGTCACATCACAGCTCACCGTTCGTGGTAGAATTGCCAACCTGTTCGATAAAGATTACGAGACAGTGTATGGCTATCCAACTCCAGGAACGGAGTATTACCTCAGCGCCAGCTACAGCTTCTGATCTACAACCCACCGTGCTGGTGTTTGACTCCGGCGTCGGTGGGCTGTCTGTCTATGATGAGGTCCGGCATTTACTGCCGGATCTTCACTATCTTTACGCCTTCGATAATGAAGGTTTCCCGTACGGCGAAAAATCCGAAGACTTTATTGTCGAGCGTGTAGTGGCGGTGGTGACGGCTATCACTCAGCGTTTTCCGCTTGCGCTGGTGATTATCGCCTGTAACTCGGCCAGTACCATCTCTTTGCCGGCTCTGCGTGAGCGCTTCGAATTCCCGGTTGTGGGTGTGGTGCCTGCGATTAAACCTGCTGCGCGTCTGACGCGTAACGGCGTGGTGGGATTACTGGCCACGCGTGGCACGGTGAAGCGTCCTTATACGCATGAGTTGGTGGCGCAATTTGCCCGGGACTGCAAAATCGAAATGCTCGGTTCTGCTGAGCTGGTGGAACTGGCGGAAGCCAAGCTGCATGGCGAAGATGTTGAACTGGCCGATGTGCGCCGCGCTGTGCAACCCTGGCTACGTATGAAAGAGCCGCCCGATACCGTGGTTCTCGGCTGTACGCATTTCCCTTTATTACGTGATGAGCTGCAACTGGTACTGCCGGAAGGGACGAGGTTGGTGGATTCGGGCGCGGCTATCGCGCGACGTACCGTTTGGTTATTAGAGCATGAAGCACCGCAGGCGGTTTCGTCCGGGCAGAATTTAGCGTTCTGTACGCGTATGGATGATGAAGTGACGAAATTGTCATCGATTTTGCAGCGTTATGGCTTCCCGTTGCTGGAAAAATTAGCAGTTTAGTGGCGTTTCGACGAAAAAATCAGCACTCGAAAATTAATTTGAAATTAGCACTTGTCAGCCCCGAAGAAATCCCTATACTGCGCCTCCACTGACACGGAACAACGGCTTACGAAGCGATGTGTTCAGGAGGTGGTCTTCAAGGCAACCTTCAGAAAAGCAAAAATAAATGCTTGACTGAGAATGCGGAAAGCGTAATATATGCATCCCGCGCCGCTAGAGAAGTCGCGGCATGCTCTTTAACAATTTATCAGACAATCTGTGTGGGCACTCGCAGGATTGATATCAGCGTCTCCGGACGCAACAAAATATCAAAGCCTCACGAGTGAACACATAATGAAATTCATTATGACGTTTTACAGATGAGCACCGCTGAACGTGTTTCAGCAAATCAAACTTAAATTGAAGAGTTTGATCATGGCTCAGATTGAACGCTGGCGGCAGGCCTAACACATGCAAGTCGAACGGTAGCACAGAGAGCTTGCTCTCGGGTGACGAGTGGCGGACGGGTGAGTAATGTCTGGGAAACTGCCCGATGGAGGGGGATAACTACTGGAAACGGTAGCTAATACCGCATAACGTCGCAAGACCAAAGTGGGGGACCTTCGGGCCTCACACCATCGGATGTGCCCAGATGGGATTAGCTAGTAGGTGGGGTAATGGCTCACCTAGGCGACGATCCCTAGCTGGTCTGAGAGGATGACCAGCCACACTGGAACTGAGACACGGTCCAGACTCCTACGGGAGGCAGCAGTGGGGAATATTGCACAATGGGCGCAAGCCTGATGCAGCCATGCCGCGTGTATGAAGAAGGCCTTCGGGTTGTAAAGTACTTTCAGCGGGGAGGAAGGCGGTGGAGTTAATAACTTCACCGATTGACGTTACCCGCAGAAGAAGCACCGGCTAACTCCGTGCCAGCAGCCGCGGTAATACGGAGGGTGCAAGCGTTAATCGGAATTACTGGGCGTAAAGCGCACGCAGGCGGTCTGTCAAGTCGGATGTGAAATCCCCGGGCTTAACCTGGGAACTGCATTCGAAACTGGCAGGCTAGAGTCTTGTAGAGGGGGGTAGAATTCCAGGTGTAGCGGTGAAATGCGTAGAGATCTGGAGGAATACCGGTGGCGAAGGCGGCCCCCTGGACAAAGACTGACGCTCAGGTGCGAAAGCGTGGGGAGCAAACAGGATTAGATACCCTGGTAGTCCACGCCGTAAACGATGTCGACTTGGAGGTTGTTCCCTTGAGGAGTGGCTTCCGGAGCTAACGCGTTAAGTCGACCGCCTGGGGAGTACGGCCGCAAGGTTAAAACTCAAATGAATTGACGGGGGCCCGCACAAGCGGTGGAGCATGTGGTTTAATTCGATGCAACGCGAAGAACCTTACCTACTCTTGACATCCACGGAATTTAGCAGAGATGCTTTAGTGCCTTCGGGAACCGTGAGACAGGTGCTGCATGGCTGTCGTCAGCTCGTGTTGTGAAATGTTGGGTTAAGTCCCGCAACGAGCGCAACCCTTATCCTTTGTTGCCAGCGGTTCGGCCGGGAACTCAAAGGAGACTGCCAGTGATAAACTGGAGGAAGGTGGGGATGACGTCAAGTCATCATGGCCCTTACGAGTAGGGCTACACACGTGCTACAATGGCGCATACAAAGAGAAGCGACCTCGCGAGAGCAAGCGGACCTCATAAAGTGCGTCGTAGTCCGGATCGGAGTCTGCAACTCGACTCCGTGAAGTCGGAATCGCTAGTAATCGTAGATCAGAATGCTACGGTGAATACGTTCCCGGGCCTTGTACACACCGCCCGTCACACCATGGGAGTGGGTTGCAAAAGAAGTAGGTAGCTTAACCTTCGGGAGGGCGCTTACCACTTTGTGATTCATGACTGGGGTGAAGTCGTAACAAGGTAACCGTAGGGGAACCTGCGGTTGGATCACCTCCTTACCTGAAGATACCTTCCCGCGCAGTGCTCACACAGATTGTCTGATGAAATTAAAGAAGAGCGTAAAACGCCTGCAGGCTTGTAGCTCAGGTGGTTAGAGCGCACCCCTGATAAGGGTGAGGTCGGTGGTTCAAGTCCACTCAGGCCTACCAAATTCTTACAGTTTCCGCGTTGTGCCGATAGCTCGCATACTTGAGTATGCTTCGTATCGACACGCCTTGAACCTGAAAGAATTCTCCTGGTAAGCACGCGTTTTGCAAAACTCTATGGGGCTATAGCTCAGCTGGGAGAGCGCCTGCCTTGCACGCAGGAGGTCAGCGGTTCGATCCCGCTTAGCTCCACCATCAACGACCCCACGTTGATAACTAACTTCAGAATGTATCCTCGGGTACATTGCGAAGTTATTGCTCTTTAACAATCCGGAACAAGCTGAAAATTGAAACGACGTGTTGGTTCATTTCTCCGTAATAAGAAATGAATAACAACATGTTCGAGTCTCTCAATGCCTGCAGTCCGCAGCGTTGCAAAACGCCTGTGGGTTGTGAGGTTAAGCGACTAAGCGTACACGGTGGATGCCCTGGCAGTCAGAGGCGATGAAGGACGTGCTAATCTGCGTAAAGCGTCGGTAAGGTGATATGAACCGCTACAGCCGACGATGTCCGAATGGGGAAACCCGGTGCACTCAGTGCATCATCGCAACATGAATACATAGTGTTGCGAGGCGAACCTGGGGAACTGAAACATCTAAGTACCCAGAGGAAAAGAAATCAACCGAGATTCCCCCAGTAGCGGCGAGCGAACGGGGAACAGCCCAGAACCTGAATCAGTTTGTGCGTTAGTGGAAGCGTCTGGAAAGTCGCGCGATACCGGGTGATAGCCCCGTACACGAAAGTGCACATACTGTGAGTTCGAAGAGTAGGGCGGGACACGTGGTATCCTGTCTGAATATGGGGGGACCATCCTCCAAGGCTAAATACTCCTGACTGACCGATAGTGAACCAGTACCGTGAGGGAAAGGCGAAAAGAACCCCGGCGAGGGGAGTGAAACAGAACCTGAAACCGTGTACGTACAAGCAGTGGGAGCCTCTTTAATGGGGTGACTGCGTACCTTTTGTATAATGGGTCAGCGACTTATATTCTGTAGCAAGGTTAACCGTATAGGGGAGCCGCAGGGAAACCGAGTCTTAACTGGGCGTTAAGTTGCAGGGTATAGACCCGAAACCCGGTGATCTAGCCATGGGCAGGTTGAAGGTTGGGTAACACTAACTGGAGGACCGAACCGACTAATGTTGAAAAATTAGCGGATGACTTGTGGCTGGGGGTGAAAGGCCAATCAAACCGGGAGATAGCTGGTTCTCCCCGAAAGCTATTTAGGTAGCGCCTCGTGAACTCATCTTCGGGGGTAGAGCACTGTTTCGGCTAGGGGGCCATCCCGGCTTACCAACCCGATGCAAACTGCGAATACCGAAGAATGTTATCACGGGAGACACACGGCGGGTGCTAACGTCCGTCGTGAAGAGGGAAACAACCCAGACCGCCAGCTAAGGTCCCAAAGTCATGGTTAAGTGGGAAACGATGTGGGAAGGCACAGACAGCCAGGATGTTGGCTTAGAAGCAGCCATCATTTAAAGAAAGCGTAATAGCTCACTGGTCGAGTCGGCCTGCGCGGAAGATGTAACGGGGCTAAACCATGCACCGAAGCTGCGGCAGCGACACTATGTGTTGTTGGGTAGGGGAGCGTTCTGTAAGCCGTTGAAGGTGGCCTGTGAGGGTTGCTGGAGGTATCAGAAGTGCGAATGCTGACATAAGTAACGATAAAGCGGGTGAAAAGCCCGCTCGCCGGAAGACCAAGGGTTCCTGTTCAACGTTAATCGGAGCAGGGTGAGTCGACCCCTAAGGCGAGGCTGAAAAGCGTAGTCGATGGGAAGCAGGTTAATATTCCTGCACTTGGTGTTACTGCGAAGGGGGGACGGAGAAGGCTAGGTTATCCGGGCGACGGTTGTCCCGGTTTAAGCGTGTAGGCTGATATCTTTGGTAAATCCGGGATATCTTAAGGCTGAGGCGTGACGACGAGCCACTACGGTGGTGAAGTAACTGATGCCCTGCTTCCAGGAAAAGCCTCTAAGCTCCAGGTAACACGAAATCGTACCCCAAACCGACACAGGTGGTCAGGTAGAGAATACCAAGGCGCTTGAGAGAACTCGGGTGAAGGAACTAGGCAAAATGGTGCCGTAACTTCGGGAGAAGGCACGCTGGCGCGTAGGTGAAGGGACTTGCTCCCGGAGCTGAAGCCAGTCGAAGATACCAGCTGGCTGCAACTGTTTATTAAAAACACAGCACTGTGCAAACACGAAAGTGGACGTATACGGTGTGACGCCTGCCCGGTGCCGGAAGGTTAATTGATGGGGTTATCCGCAAGGAGAAGCTCTTGATCGAAGCCCCGGTAAACGGCGGCCGTAACTATAACGGTCCTAAGGTAGCGAAATTCCTTGTCGGGTAAGTTCCGACCTGCACGAATGGCGTAATGATGGCCAGGCTGTCTCCACCCGAGACTCAGTGAAATTGAAATCGCTGTGAAGATGCAGTGTACCCGCGGCAAGACGGAAAGACCCCGTGAACCTTTACTATAGCTTGACACTGAACATTGAGCCTTGATGTGTAGGATAGGTGGGAGGCTTTGAAGCGTGGACGCCAGTCTGCGTGGAGCCAACCTTGAAATACCACCCTTTAATGTTTGATGTTCTAACGTAGGCCCGTAATCCGGGCTGCGGACAGTGTCTGGTGGGTAGTTTGACTGGGGCGGTCTCCTCCCAAAGAGTAACGGAGGAGCACGAAGGTTGGCTAATCCTGGTCGGACATCAGGAGGTTAGTGCAATGGCATAAGCCAGCTTGACTGCGAGAGTGACGGCTCGAGCAGGTGCGAAAGCAGGTCATAGTGATCCGGTGGTTCTGAATGGAAGGGCCATCGCTCAACGGATAAAAGGTACTCCGGGGATAACAGGCTGATACCGCCCAAGAGTTCATATCGACGGCGGTGTTTGGCACCTCGATGTCGGCTCATCACATCCTGGGGCTGAAGTAGGTCCCAAGGGTACGGCTGTTCGCCGTTTAAAGTGGTACGCGAGCTGGGTTTAGAACGTCGTGAGACAGTTCGGTCCCTATCTGCCGTGGGCGCTGGAGAATTGAGGGGGGTTGCTCCTAGTACGAGAGGACCGGAGTGAACGCACCACTGGTGTTCGGGTTGTCATGCCAATGGCACTGCCCGGTAGCTAAGTGCGGAAAAGATAAGTGCTGAAAGCATCTAAGCACGAAACTTGCCCCGAGATGAGTTCTCCCTGACTCCTTGAGAGTCCTGAAGGGACGTTGAAGACTACGACGTTGATAGGCCGGATGTGTAAGCGCAGCGATGCGTTGAGCTAACCGGTACTAATGACCCGTGAGGCTTAACCTTACAACGCCAGAGGCGTTTTGGTCTGAGAGACCGGTATTTTCAGCTTGTTTTACGGATTAAAGATTTAGCGGAAGCGGATGTTATTCGTTTTTGCGCAAAGAATTTGCCTGGCGGCTTTAGCGCGGTGGTCCCACCTGACCCCATGCCGAACTCAGAAGTGAAACGCCGTAGCGCCGATGGTAGTGTGGGGTCTCCCCATGCGAGAGTAGGGAACTGCCAGACATCAAATTAAGACCCGTTATCGGGTCGTGACCTTCCCGGTGACGCGGAAAGGGCGAAACACCTGAAATCAGAACGATTGTCTGATATCAGTACAGAATCGGTGGAGCGGTAGTTCAGTTGGTTAGAATACCTGCCTGTCACGCAGGGGGTCGCGGGTTCGAGCCCCGTCCGTTCCGCCACCCTAATTAGGGGCGTAGTTCAATTGGTAGAGCACCGGTCTCCAAAACCGGGTGTTGGGGGTTCGAGTCCCTCCGCCCCTGCCAGAAAATAATCCTTTGCTTCGGCAAAGGATTTTTTTTGTCCAAAATTTGGCAGTGAAATGAGTTTGAGTTTCACTGTGATCCACTCAAACTGCCTCATTTATTATCTTATTGTGTCAAAACCGGATATTTAAGCAGCTGACGAATGTGACTTTGCTGATCGCTATTCTGCAGCCACACCGCATATAACGGTCGCACGGCGACGGGTGTATCTGGAATAACCATCAAATCACTATAAATGCCGTGCCAAAAATCAGGTAAAAATGCACATGCACCGGTGGTATGCAGTAATTCGCGCGTTAAATGTGCCGATGTCGTAGTTAATACAGGGACATCATCACTGGACAGATAACTTTCATGCTGATGAAAATCTGCGCCCCATTCCAGCTTGATATAGTCATATTTTTCACGCTTCTCAGTTTTGCGCGCCCGGAATAATGCGAGAGAAATATGACCTATTTGCTGGCTGGTTAACTCATCCATTTTTGGTGCTTCGGTCGTGATCAATAGGTCCAACTGACGTTCATGCAACTGCTTGACCAGCAAATGTCGTTGGGCGATGCGTGCCTCAAGATGGAGGCTTTCGCGATTCTCATAAAGTGTTTGCAACCAAGGAGTTAAATACGCTTCCCAAAGGGATGCGCTACCTCCTATCGAAAGCTCATGATGCTGCTGTGTATGTGAAACTTCCTTTTTGGCCATCAGCCAGGTACTCATCAAGCTTTCGGCATAGGGTAATAAACGCTCGCCCGCTGAAGTCAGCCGGATGTTATTACGGTGACGAGTAAAAAGATTTACGCCCAGCTGGTTTTCCAGCTGACGAATGCGAAAACTAACGGCAGATTGCGTGAGGTAAAGCGCTTCAGCAGCACGCCCGAAATGGCGTGTTCTGCTCACTTCGAGGAAAGTTTTCAGTAATTCCGTATCCACTGCATTCTCCCAAAAATTGTTTGTCGTACTGATTTAAATGTTTTGTTTTACACTCTGTCAAGCCTATCTAATACTCCGCGCCATAAATAGCACGGCCATATGAGAGTCAGGAGCGTGTAAAATGGCGGATAGCTTCGCAACAACAAATCGTTTCTTTGATAACAAACATTACCCACGTGGTTTTTCGCGTCATGGTGATTTCACCATTAAAGAAGCTCAGCTTCTGGAGCGCCACGGTTACGCCTTTAATGAACTGGATCTCGCTAAGCGTGAACCCATTACAGAAGAAGAGCGTTCATTTTTAGAAGTATGTCGTGGTATTCGTGAGCCGCAAACGGAAGCTGAACGTGTATGGTCGAAATATACCGCACGTATCAAACGACCTAAGCGTTTCCACACGCTATCTGGCGGCAAGCCGCAGATGGACACGGTGGAAGATTTTAGCGATAGCGATGATTAAGAATAGCGGGGCTTATATAAGCCCCGTTTTTTATTCCAGAGTTTTGTGCAGATAGATCATTAAGCGGTCGATGCTGCGATATCCCACTGCTTCCTGCAAATGACCCCGGGTAATCTGCACTTCACCTGCTAAATCAGCGATTGTCCTCGCCACCTTTAAAATCCGCTGCCAGGCACGTACTGAAAGCCCCAACGAATTTAACACCTCTTCCAGCCATTCCGCATCCAGCTGCGTCAATGGACACCAACGTAAAATCTCCGGGTTTGAGAGATGAGCATTCACTTTTCCGCTGCGCGCTGTTTGAATCTGTCGCGCGGCAAGGACGCGAGTTAAAACTTCAGCGCTGCTTTCACTGACTTGTTGTTTCTTACTCAGCGATCCGCTCGGAAGAAGTGGAACTTCTAACGATAAATCAAAGCGATCGAGAAAAGGTCCTGATAGGCGATTGAGATAGCGCAACACCTGCTGAGGTGATGAGCGATTATGATTGCCCTGATAATGCCCGGTCGGGCTAGGATTCATTGCGCCAATCAATTGAAAGCGGGCGGGATAAGTCACTTTAGCGCGTGTGCGCGATATTGAGATTTCCCCGGATTCAATCGGCTCGCGCAACGCATCCAGCGTTCTGCGCTCAAACTCGGGCAGTTCATCGAGAAATAACACACCGTTGTGTGCCAATGATATTTCCCCTGGCCGCGGCAAGGAACCGCCACCAACCAGCGCATAGAGTGATGCACTATGGTGAGGCGCTCTGAACGGCCGTTTGCGCCACTGATGATGGAGATTGCCACTGCTTACCAGACTGGCGATAGCAGCGCACTCCAGCGCTTCCTGGTCGTCTAATGGCGGCATGATACCGGGCAGACGCGTTGCCAACATCGTCTTGCCGGTGCCCGGCGGTCCAATCAGTAACAGGTTATGCCCGCCAGCTGCGGTTATCTCCAGTGCACGTCGTCCTTGATCCTGACCGATGATATCGCTGAGGTCTTGCTTTTCCTGTTCAAGCGTTTCTGGGTGATAATGCGCGACGGTGAGGGTAGTTTTGTTATGCAGAAACGCACAGATTTCTACCAGATGTTTGCCAACCAGCGTCTCGCCTTGTTGAATCAACCCGACATCCTGTTGATTCTGTTCAGCTAACACCATTTGTCTGCCCGCTTGCAGCGCCGCCATCGCCGCCGGAATAGCGGCCTGAACGCCACAGAGCGCGCCGTTAAGCGCTAACTCCCCCAGGAATTCATATTGCCCTAGTTTTGCGTCTGGCAGCTGCTCAGAGGCTGCCAGAATGGCGATAGCGATGGGAAGATCATAGCGTCCGCCTTCTTTTGGCAGATCGGCAGGTGCCAGATTGATGGTGACGCGTTTCGCCGGGAAGGTGAATCCGCTATTGATAATCGCGCTACGCACCCGTTCCCGCGCTTCTTTTACCGTGGTTTCAGGCAGCCCAACTAGCGTCAGGGCCGGCAAGCCATTGCTGATGTGTACTTCCACCGTCACCAGCGGAGCCTGAACTCCCAGCGCAGCTCGTGTTAATACTTTCGATAAAGACATAACCGCTCCTTGTTGTCTTTATCTTGAGAGCAGCCAGGTGGATGAACAATGGCTAACTGCTCAACATCAGAACCAGATTCCTGACATTCCCTGATTATTGCAGTGGTTTCACTGAAAATCAGAGCCTGTTCGTAAACCGCAAATGAAAATAACGACGCGGGCGTTATGAATATTTATCACAAATGTAAATAACCTATTACTTACAATGTGATAACGCACAACCGCCAGCGCCGTCATAAAAATTCCCAATGAAAATTATTGTCAATGACGTGCTAACTATGATAACTCTGTAGGTATTACTTCGAACAATCGAAAAAACAAACAACACATGAAAGCCCTTCTACAAGTGATTAGCCTAGTCGTGATTAGCGTGGTGGTGATTATTATCCCACCGTGCGGGGCATCGCTTGGAGAAAGAAAGGCTTAAAAATCAAGTCTGGAATTCCAAAAACCCCCGCACCGAAAGGTCCGGGGGTTTTTTTTTAACCAGGTTAAATATCAGCAAATTAGCGAGGAACAGATTATGAGCAGTAGCATAAAATTCTGTTGTTCCCCTAGGAATACAGGAGAATAACCATGACAGGTGCACAGTGGGTAGTTCAGGCTTTACGCGCGCAGGGTGTCGATACAGTGTTTGGCTATCCTGGCGGCGCAATCATGCCAGTGTACGATGCGCTCTACGATGGCGGCGTGGAACACCTACTGTGCCGTCATGAGCAGGGTGCGGTGATGGCGGCCATCGGTTATGCCCGCGCAACCGGCAAGACTGGCGTCTGTATCGCCACTTCGGGCCCGGGCGCCACCAACCTGATCACCGGTCTGGCGGATGCGATGATGGATTCAATCCCGGTTGTGGCGATCACTGGCCAGGTCTCATCGGCCTTTATCGGCACCGACGCCTTCCAGGAAATTGACGTTCTCGGTTTATCCTTAGCCTGCACCAAACACAGTTTCCTCGTTGAATCGCTTGATGATTTACCTTCAGTGATGGCAGAAGCTTTTGCCATTGCGCAATCGGGTCGTCCCGGCCCGGTTCTGGTTGATATCCCAAAAGACATTCAAATCGCCAACGGCGAACTGACGCCACATCTGCTGCCGGTTGAGGAACAAGTCAGCCATTCAGCGCAGCACATTGCGGAGGCGCGTGAATTGATGGCGCAGTCGCATAAGCCGATGCTGTATATCGGTGGCGGCGTTGGCATGGCGCAGGCGGTTCCTGCCTTACGTGCCATGGCGCTGGAGACCGGTATCCCGATGGTTTCCACCCTAAAAGGTCTCGGCAGCGCGGATGCCAGCAGCGATCTCTATCTGGGCATGCTGGGCATGCATGGCACCAAAGCGGCTAACCTCGCGGTACAATCCTGTGATTTGCTGATTGCGGTTGGCGCGCGTTTTGACGATCGCGTTACTGGCAAGCTGGATACCTTCGCCCCGCATGCCAGCGTCATCCATATCGATATCGATCCTGCCGAGCTGAACAAACTGCGCCGCGCGCACGTTTCACTGCAGGGCGATATGAATCAGGTGCTGCCCGCACTGAGCATGCCAATGCACATTGATGGCTGGCGGCAAGAAGTCAGCGCGATGAAAACAGAGTTTGACTGGCGTTACGATCACCCAGGCGAAGCAATCTACGCGCCGTTGTTGCTGAAGCAGTTGTCCGATCGTAAAGCGGATAGCGCCGTGGTCACCACCGACGTCGGCCAGCATCAGATGTGGGCCGCACAGCACATGCGTTTCACCGCGCCAGAAAACTTCATCACCTCCAGCGGTCTCGGCACCATGGGCTTTGGTTTGCCGGCGGCGATTGGTGCGCAGGTTGCACGTCCAAAAGATTCGGTTATCTGCGTATCTGGTGATGGCTCTATCATGATGAACATTCAGGAGCTGGGCACCATCAAGCGCGGCAAATTGCCGGTGAAGATTCTGCTACTGGATAACCAGCGCCTCGGCATGGTGCGCCAGTGGCAGCAACTGTTCTTTGATGGTCGCTACAGCGAAACCATTCTGACCGATAACCCCGATTTCCTCACGCTGGCCAGCGCCTTTGATATCCCAGGCCAGCGCATTAGCCGTAAAGATCAGGTCGACGCCGCCCTCGATGCTCTGCTGAACAGTGAAGGTCCTTACTTCCTGCATGTTTCGATAGATGAGCATGAAAACGTCTGGCCATTGGTACCACCGGGTGCCAGCAACGCAAACATGATGGAGAAAACCGCATGAATCAGCATCAATTGTCTATCGAAGCCCGCTTTCGTCCTGAAATATTGGAGCGCATTTTGCGTGTCGTGCGTCACCGTGGTTTCCAAGTGTGTGCAATGAATATGGCCTCCGCGGTCAATGCGGAGAACATTAATATCGAAATGACCGTTGCCAGCCAACGCTCAGTCGATTTACTGTCTTCGCAGTTAAGCAAACTTATGGATGTCGCTTGCGTCGAGATCCAACAACAGACAACACAACAAATCCGCGCATAGTCGCCAAAGGAAAAAGCAATGAGTACGAAGAAAGCAGACTTTATTTGGTTCAATGGTGAGATGGTTAAGTGGGAAGACGCCAAGGTCAGCGTTATGTCTCACGCCCTGCACTACGGTACTTCTGTGTTTGAAGGCGTGCGTTGCTACGACTCACACAAAGGTCCAGTGGTGTTCCGCCACCGTGAGCATATGAAGCGTCTGCATGAATCCGCCAAAATTTACCGTTTCCCGATTAAAGCCAGCGTTGATGAGTTGATGGAAGCGTGCCGCGAAGTAATCCGCGTGAACAAATTGAAAAGCGCTTATATCCGTCCGCTGGCCTTCGTGGGTGACGTGGGTCTGGGTGTGAACCCGCCAGATGGCTACACCACCGATGTAATCATCGCTGCCTTCCCTTGGGGTGCTTACCTGGGCGCTGAAGCGCTGGAAAACGGTATCGACGCCATGGTTTCTTCGTGGAACCGCGTTGCACCAAACACCTTGCCAACCGCCGCGAAAGCGGGTGGTAACTATCTCTCCTCTCTGCTGGTAGGCAGCGAAGCGCGCCGCCACGGCTATCAGGAAGGTATCGCGCTCGACACCAACGGCTATATTTCAGAAGGTGCTGGCGAAAACTTGTTCGAAGTGAAAGATGGCATTCTGTTCACGCCGCCGTTCACCTCTTCAGCGCTGCCGGGCATCACCCGTGACGCCATCATCAAGCTGGCGCAAGACATGGGTATTGAAGTGCGTGAGCAGGTTCTGTCGCGCGAATCCCTGTATCTGGCCGACGAAGTCTTCATGTCAGGTACTGCAGCGGAGATCACTCCGGTGCGCAGCGTCGACGGCATTCAGGTCGGCGAAGGTAAACGTGGTCCGGTCACCGGTCGTATCCAGAAGGCATTCTTTGGCCTGTTCACTGGCGAGACGGAAGACAAGTGGGGCTGGTTGGATCCGGTTAACGCATAACGAGATTTTTTGCGGGCGTCAGATGGCGCCCGCAACCTGATTATTACTGGAGTAAATAGAGCATGCCTAAGTACCGTTCCGCCACCACCACCCATGGACGTAACATGGCCGGTGCCCGTGCCTTGTGGCGCGCGACAGGAATGACCGACGACGATTTCGGTAAGCCGATTATCGCCGTGGTCAACTCATTCACCCAATTCGTACCGGGCCACGTGCACCTGCGCGATCTTGGCAAACTGGTTGCTGAGGAAATCGAAGCAGCTGGCGGCGTGGCCAAAGAGTTCAACACCATTGCGGTGGATGACGGTATCGCCATGGGTCATGGCGGCATGCTGTATTCACTGCCTTCACGCGAGCTGATTGCCGATTCAGTGGAGTACATGGTCAACGCGCACTGCGCCGATGCCATGGTCTGTATCTCCAACTGCGACAAAATCACCCCAGGCATGCTGATGGCGTCACTGCGCCTCAACATTCCGGTGATCTTTGTGTCTGGCGGACCGATGGAAGCCGGGAAAACCAAACTGTCTGATCAAATCATCAAGCTGGATCTGGTTGATGCGATGATTCAGGGCGCCAACCCGAACGTCAGCGATGCCGACAGCGATCAGATCGAACGTTCTGCTTGTCCAACCTGCGGTTCCTGTTCCGGTATGTTCACCGCCAACTCGATGAACTGTCTGACCGAAGCGCTGGGCTTGTCGCAGCCGGGTAACGGTTCACTGCTGGCCACACACGCCGATCGTAAAGAGCTGTTCATCAATGCCGGTAAGCGCATCGTTAGCCTGACCAAACGCTACTACGAGCAGGATGACGTCAACATGCTGCCGCGTAACATCGCCACCAAAGCGGCGTTCGAGAATGCGATGACGCTGGATATCGCCATGGGCGGTTCCACCAACACCGTTCTGCACCTGCTGGCAGCGGCGCTGGAAGGCGAAATCGACTTCAACATCTCCGATATCGATCGCTTGTCTCGTAAAGTGCCGCAGCTGTGTAAAGTGGCGCCAAGTACGCCGAAATATCACATGGAAGATGTGCACCGTGCGGGTGGCGTTATCGCCATTCTCGGTGAGTTAGATCGCGCCGGTTTAATCGACACCAGCGCGCGCAATATCTTGCAGCAGAGCATGCGTGAAACCCTGGATCAGTACGACATCATGCTGACCAAAGATCAGGCGGTGAAGGATATGTTCCGCGCTGGTCCTGCTGGTATTCGTACCACCAAGGCGTTCTCGCAGAATTGCCGTTGGGACACGCTGGATGACGATCGTACCGATGGTTGTATTCGTACTCGCGAACACGCTTACTCGCAGGATGGCGGCTTAGCCGTGCTCTACGGCAACATTGCGGAAGATGGCTGCATTGTTAAAACTGCGGGCGTAGACAAAGAGATCCTCACCTTCAAAGGCCCGGCCAAAGTATACGAAAGCCAGGATGATGCGGTTGAAGCAATTCTTGGCGGCAAAGTGGTGGCTGGCGATGTCGTAGTAATCCGCTACGAAGGACCAAAAGGCGGGCCGGGCATGCAGGAAATGCTCTATCCGACCACCTATCTGAAATCCATGGGCCTCGGCAAAAGCTGCGCACTGATCACCGATGGTCGCTTCTCTGGCGGTACGTCGGGCTTGTCGATTGGTCACGCCTCTCCGGAAGCGGCGAGCGGCGGCACCATCGCGCTGGTGAAAGATGGCGACATGATTGAAATCGATATCCCGAACCGTGGCATCAAGCTGGCGGTACCGGATAACGAACTGCACGCCCGTCGTGAAGAAGAGCTAGCGCGTGGCGATGCGGCCTATACCCCGCACGGCCGTGTGCGTGAAGTCTCCTTTGCCCTGCGCGCCTATGCATCACTGGCGACCAGCGCTGACAAAGGCGCGGTGCGCGATAAGTCTAAGCTGGGAGGCTAACCCATGGCTGAGTCTCAACCGCTCTCCGCGACGCCAAACGGCGCGGAGTATTTACGCGCAGTGCTGCGTTCACCGGTGTATGAAATTGCTCAGGTGACGCCGCTGCAAAAAATGGAAAAAATTTCATCGCGTCTTGGCAACACCATTTTGGTGAAGCGTGAAGATCGTCAGCCGGTGCACAGCTTCAAGCTGCGCGGGGCTTACGCGATGATTGCCGGGCTGAACGAAGAGCAAAAAGCGCGCGGCGTGGTGACGGCTTCGGCCGGCAACCATGCGCAGGGCGTGGCACTCTCGGCCAGCACGCTTGGCATTAAATCACTGATTGTGATGCCGCTGGCCACGGCAGACATCAAGGTTGATGCAGTACGCGCATTTGGCGGTGAGGCTTATCTGTTTGGTGCCAACTTCGACGAGGCGAAAGCCAAAGCGATTGAGCTGGCGGAGCAGCAGGGTTACACCTTCGTACCTCCGTTTGACCATCCGGCGGTGATCGCCGGGCAGGGCACGCTGGCGATGGAGTTGCTGCAGCAGGATGCGCATCTCGATCGCGTCTTCGTGCCGGTCGGCGGTGGCGGTCTGGCGGCGGGCGTGGCGGTGCTGATCAAGCAGCTGATGCCGCAGATCAAAGTGATCGCCGTGGAGTCGGAAGATTCGGCCTGTCTCAAGGCGGCGCTGGATGCCGGAGAGCCGGTAGATTTGCCGCGCGTGGGCTTGTTTGCTGAAGGCGTGGCGGTCAAACGCATCGGCAGCGAAACCTTCCGCCTGTGTCAGGAGTATCTTGATGACATCATCACGGTGGATAGCGATGCGATTTGCGCAGCAGTGAAAGATCTGTTCGAAGATGTGCGCGCCGTGGCGGAACCTTCAGGCGCGCTGGCGCTGGCGGGCATGAAGAAGTACATCCAGATGCACGACATCAAAGGCGAGCGCCTTGCGCACGTGTTGTCGGGTGCCAACGTGAACTTCCACGGCTTGCGCTATGTCTCCGAGCGTTGCGAACTGGGCGAACAGCGTGAAGCGCTGCTGGCGGTCACCATTCCAGAGCAGCAGGGCAGTTTCCTCAAGTTCTGTCAGACCATCGGCGGGCGCTCAATCACCGAGTTCAACTATCGCTACGCGGATGCGGATAACGCCTGCATTTTCGTCGGTGTGCGCTTAACGCGCGGGCTGGAGGAGCGCAGTGAGATCATCAGCCAGTTGAGCGAAGCCGGTTATAACGTGGTGGATCTGTCGGATGATGAAATGGCCAAGCTGCACGTGCGCTACATGGTGGGCGGACGTCCATCGAAGCCGCTGCGCGAACGTCTGTTTAGCTTTGAATTCCCGGAAGCACCGGGCGCGCTGCTGAAGTTCCTGCAGACGCTGGGCGCGCACTGGAATATCTCGCTGTTTCATTATCGTAGCCACGGCACCGATTATGGCCGCGTACTGGCAGCCTTTGAAGCCAACGATCATGAACCGGATTTCGAAACCCATCTCACCGCGTTGGGTTACGAATGGCATGACGAAGCGAGCAACCCGGCGTTCCGTTTCTTCCTCGCCGGGCAGTAACTACAGCTGGTGCCAGAACGCATTGATAAGCGGCTCTCCGAGCCGCTTTTTTTGTACGCAAACGCCGAGTTCCAGCGGCGCGACAGACTCCACATTCTCCAGCGTTAACACGCGATTGCGCACCGGTTCTGGGCTGTTCTCCAGCACCACATCCGGCAACAGCGCAATACCGCATCCCAGCGCTACCATCGACACAATCGCCTCATGACCAGAAACCGTGGCATAAATCTGTGGATTGGGAATGCGCTGGCGGCGGAACCATAAATCGATACCACGGCGTGCAGGTCCTTGTTCCGGCAGGATAAACGGAATCTGCGCCCAATCGGGTTGCTCCTGCGTTGCCTGATTGCGTACCGGACAAGGCAGCGCCGGGGCGATCAGCACCAGCGGAATCAGGCCCAGTGGCGTAAAATCTATGCTGGCCGGCAGCGATTCAGGGCGACCGGCAATGGCGAGATCGGCGTCACCGGATTGCACCATCTCAATCGCATCGGCGGCATCACCGGTAGTAAGTTTGATCTCTACCTGCGGATGTTCAGCGCGAAAGCGATCGAGAATCGGCGGCAAATGGCTGTAAGCGGCGGTCACCGAGCAGAACAGGCGCAGCTCGCCGCTCAGTGAAGGGCCGTTAAGATCCATCACATGCCGCAGTTGCTGATAGTGCAGCAACGTCTGCTGCGCAAACTGGCGCAAACGCTCACCGGCTTCGGTCAGCGTCACGGTGCGGTTATCACGCAGGAACAGCGTGTGACCGACATCCTCTTCCAGGCGCTGAATCTGGCGCGATAGGGTTGAAGGGCTGACGTGCATGGCACGCGCGGTGCGGCCAAAGTGGCAGCTTTCAGCCAGATGAAGGAAGAGTTTCAGGTCTCTTAAATCCATGCGCGTATCGCCTCAAGGTTATGTTGCAAATTTTGCAATGTGACCTTGCTAATATATCAATTTAAGCAACGGATTTCCTGTCATATGATGGGGTCATTCGCGGCGTAAGAGACAACGTCGTTACTGAACAAAAACAAACACAACATCTAACCGGAGTACCCATGGCTAATTACTTCAACACTTTGAATCTGCGCAACCAGTTAGCGCAGCTGGGCAAATGTCGTTTCATGTCACGCGACGAATTCGCAGATGGCGCTAGCTTCCTGAAAGGCAAGAAAGTGGTCATCGTTGGTTGTGGTGCTCAGGGTCTGAACCAGGGCCTGAACATGCGTGATTCTGGTCTGGACGTGGCGTATGCCCTGCGTGCTGAAGCGATTGCTGAGAAGCGTGCCTCTTTCCGCAAAGCGACCGATAACGGCTTCAAAGTGGGGACTTACGAAGAGCTGATCCCACAGGCCGATCTGGTGGTTAACCTGACGCCAGACAAGCAGCACTCTGCTGTGGTTCAGGCTGTTCAGCCGCTGATGAAAGATGGCGCTGCGCTGGGTTACTCACACGGTTTCAATATCGTTGAAGTGGGCGAAACCATCCGTAAAGACATCACCGTCGTGATGGTGGCACCGAAGTGCCCGGGTACTGAAGTACGTGAAGAGTACAAGCGTGGTTTCGGTGTTCCTACGCTGATCGCCGTTCACCCGGAAAACGATCCCAAAGGTGAAGGCATGGCGATTGCTAAAGCCTGGGCAGCAGCGACCGGCGGCGACCGTGCGGGCGTGCTGGAATCTTCCTTCGTTGCGGAAGTGAAATCTGACCTGATGGGCGAGCAGACCATCCTGTGCGGTATGCTGCAGGCCGGTTCTCTGCTGTGCTTCGACAAGCTGGTGGCTGAAGGTCACGACGCGGCTTACACTGAAAAACTGATTCAGTTCGGCTGGGAAACCATCACCGAATCCCTGAAGTTCGGCGGCATTACGTTGATGATGGATCGCCTGTCTAACCCGGCGAAAATCCGTGCGTACGCGCTGTCTGAGCAGCTGAAAACCATCATGGCACCGCTGTTCCAGAAGCACATGGATGACATCATCTCTGGCGAATTCTCTTCAGGCATGATGGCTGACTGGGCTAACGACGACAAAAACCTGCTGACCTGGCGTGAAGAGACCGGCGCAACCGCATTCGAAAACGCACCGCAGTTTGATGGCAAAATCGAAGAGCAGGAATACTACGACAAAGGCGTCGTGATGGTTGCAATGGTGAAAGCAGGCGTTGAGCTGGCGTTCGAAACCATGGTTGACGCGGGCATCATTGAAGAGTCGGCTTACTACGAATCACTGCACGAGCTGCCGCTGATTGCTAATACTATCGCACGTAAGCGTCTGTATGAGATGAACGTGGTTATTTCCGATACCGCAGAATACGGTAACTACCTGTTCTCCTTCGCGGCAGTTCCACTGCTGAAAGAGTTCATGACCACGCTGCAGCCGGGGGATCTGGGCAAAGCGATCGAAGGTACGCAGGTTGATAACGCGCAGCTGCGTGACGTCAACGAAGCCGTTCGTCAGCATCCAATCGAATCTGTAGGCCGCAAACTGCGTGGCTACATGACCGATATGAAACGTATCGCTGTCGCTGGCTAAGCCACGCACGACACCGTTTTCAGCACAATAAAAACCCCGGCTTGCCGGGGTTTTTTGTTATTGGTGCTCGCTGTCCCGCTATGTATGTGCTCGGTGTCCCCCTCCTCGGTCCTCCCCCATAAATGGGGGAGGAAGATGCTGCCACATGCCAGTGATGAAGCTGCATGTGGCAGCGTCTCCTTCCCCCGCTAGCGGGGGAAGGCCGGGATGGGGGACAGCGAGCACGAATGGTGGAAATCAATCACACCGCTTCATACAGCGTCTGATTACGTGTCTCTTTACAGGCAATCAGCGCGATCAACGTCAATACGGCCATCGAAGCAAGATAGAAACCCACCGCCTGCAAACCGTAGTGGGCATTCAACCACGTGGCGATATAAGGCGCTACCGAGGCCCCAAGAATCGACGACAGGTTGTAGGAGAAGGATGCACCGGTATAACGCACTTCCGTCGGGAACAGTTCTGGCAGCAGCGCGCCCATCGGACCAAACGTCAGGCCCATAATGCTCAGACCAAGGATCAGGAAGCCCATCACCAGCACCTGAGAGCCAGAACCCAGCAGCATTGGGAACATCAATGCAAAGGCGATAATCATCAACGTAATGGTGATCATGGTTTTACGACGACCAAAGCGATCGGCCAGGAGACCGGCAATCGGCACCATCACACCAAAACCAATCACCGCCACCATCAGCATCCACAGGAAGCTGTTACGTGAATAGCCGAGGCCAGCCGGTGCGGGTGCGGTGCCGTAACTCATCGAATACACGGTCATGATGTAGAACAGCGTGTAAGTGGCGAGCATGATGAAGGTGCCGAGAATGGTGGCGGTCAGATGCTTGCTCAGCAGCGTGCCGATCGGCATTTTCACCTGTTTGTTCTCTTTCTGCACTTTGGCGAATACCGGGCTTTCATGCAGCGAAACGCGCACATACAGGCCAATTAACACCAGCACCGCAGAGAGAATAAACGGCACGCGCCAGCCCCAGTTCATGAACTGCTCGTCGGTTAGCAACCATGAAAGCAGCAGGAACGTGCCGTTAGCGAAGAAGAAGCCAATCGGCGCGCCGAGCTGTGGGAACGAACCATAAAGCGCACGTTTCTTCGCCGGGGCATTTTCGGTGGCCAGCAGTGCTGCGCCGCCCCATTCGCCACCGAGTCCAAGGCCCTGACCAAAACGCGCCAGCGCCAGCAGCAGCGGCGCTGCCACGCCAATGGTTTCATAACCTGGCAGTAAACCAATCAGCACCGTCGAGACGCCCATGGTCAGCAGCGATGCCACCAGGGTGGCTTTACGGCCAACTCGGTCGCCAAAGTGTCCAAACACGGCAGAACCGATAGGACGCGCCACGAAGGCGATCGCGAAGGTCGCCAGCGACTGCAACGTGGCCACGGTCGGATCGCCCTGCGGGAAGAAGATGTGCGGGAAAATAATCACCGCAGCGGTGGCATAGATATAGAAATCGAAGAACTCAATGGCGGTGCCGACAAGCGATGCCACAACCACTTTGCCACGTGAATTGACCGGCGTGTCGTCGTGTTTTTTGTCGAGTGTTTCTGTGATGGAGGCTTGCATAAGTGTTTCTTAATTGTAAATGTAGACAGAGAATCTTACGCACCTGGTTTGCGGCATTCAATGGCGAAAAACCGCGTCAGACCGGGCTTTTTCGGCGAATAAGTGGATAATTTCTGAGTTGCTGCAATCAGTGGCGGATGGGAACGGGAAGTGTCATTTTTTTGGCGGGAATCTCTGCAAAAGGGCCAAATTAAAGTGACCCTTTAGCGTTTCCTGCTGGTTTTTGCTGAAAAAGTAGCCAACAGGAAACATTTTTAGCTAGTACGGCAAATGTAACAACCTCGTCGGCTTATTTAGCCTGATGCGGCTGCGGCATCTCTTTATCATCTTTATATTTCGCGGTGGCGATCCACGCGGCGCAGAACAGCGTCAAACGCGCAAAGAAGTAGAAGAATGCCATCAACCCGAGCACCGAACCAAAGGCCGCGCCCGATGGCGAAGTCGCCAGCTTCGGCAGCGTCAGCGTCATCACAAACTTGATCACCTCAAAGCCAATCGCCGCCAGCAGCGTGCCACGGAACAGTGCTTTTTTACGTGGCTTGTGGCGCGGCAGAATCCAGAAGATCCACAGGAATAGCAGATAGTTAGCAAAGATGGAGATAGATAATGCAATTACCGTCATCGCCGGACGCAGCCACTCAATGTCTTCCAGCCCCAGCGCATTAACGATCGCCGCCTGCGCCGCACCGGCAATCGAGGTCAGCGACAGCGTAATCACCAGCGCAAACATCAAACCCAGCAGCGAAAGCAGGTCGCGCGCGTACTTCTTCCAGAGTTTCTCCTGATCGTCTGGCGTACGTTCCCACACGTCGCGTGACTGCGCGCGCACCGCTTCACGCAGGTTGCCCATCCAGTTAATGCCGGAGTAGAGCGCCAGCAGCAAACCGGTTAATCCCACTGTGGCACGCTGCTGAATCGCGGTATTCACCGTATTTTTCAGCGTGGTGGCCAACGTCGGGTCGCTGATGCTGTTAACGATTTTGTTGATCAACTCGGTGAGCAAATCCTGATTCGACGCCAGTACAAAACCGACCGCCGCAAAGGAGACCATCAAAATCGGTATCAGAGAGAGAAAGGAAAAGTAAGTGATCGCCGCGCCAAACTGGCTACCGAGACGATCGTTGAAGCGTTCCAGCGCGCGCATAAAGTGCGCCACCGCCGGAATCGCCTGAAACCAGGCAGCGAAGCGCGACACATGTTGAATCGAGCCATCCACGGTTTTATTGCCGGTTTTAATATCAATAAGCGGCTTGGCTTCTGCCTTGGCCGCTGTCTCTATAGGTTTTTTGTCCGTCATAGACGATAGTCATCCTGTTCACTGCGAAAATACAATTATAGCCTGCTATGTCACGTACTCCTGCAAGACGTGGCTTAACCACTCCATAAACACGCGTACGCGGCGCGCCACGTTACGGCGATGCGGGTAAAGCAGCGAGATCGGCATCGGTTTCGCCGGGAAGTGATGCAGCACTTCAACCAGTTGTCCTGACTCCAGCAGCGGTTGCACGCCAATCGCCGGCACCTGAATAATGCCGAGCCCGGCCATGCACGCCGCGCGATAGGTTTCGGTGCTGTTTACCGTCACCACGCCGCCGGTTTGAACGTAATGACACTGTTTGCCATCAAAATATTCAAAGCCCAGTGAAGGTTGCCCAAGCTGCTGGGTGTAATGCACCATCGCGTGTTGCGACAGATCTTCCAGCCGCACCGGCATGCCGAAGCGGGAAAGGTAGCCGGGGCTGGCGCAGTTGATCAAGGCGTGCGAGCCGATTTTCCGCGCAATCAGCCCGGAATCTTTCAGCTCGCCAACGCGCACCACGCAGTCAAAGCCTTCGCGAATCACATCGACCTGGCGATCGCTGCTGCTGAGCTCAATTTCCAGACCGGGATAGTGCTGCAAAAATTCCGGCAAACGAGGCAGCACAAAGCCGGTTGCCATCGCCACCGACATATCCACGCGCAGCTTGCCGCTTAAGGTGCCGGGATCGTGCTGGAACAGGCTGTCCATGTCGTCGAGCATTGAGAGCAAATCGAGGCAGCGATCGTAATAGACCAGGCCGTCCTGCGTCAGATGCACGCGCCTTGTGGTGCGATGCAGCAGCCGCGTCCCCATTTGATTTTCCAGCGCCTGCAGCTGACGCGATACGCTGCCTTTCGGTAAACCCAAACTTTCTGCTGCACGGGTAAAACTGCCCATTTCTGCCACTCGCACAAAAACCTGCATTGCGTGAATTTTATCCATGTTGTTCACCGATTGTTGTTGTTAGTGAAACAGTGCTGCGTATTCCTCTGCGTTTATAGATCAATTATTCACGAATATCCTTAACACGTGTTCAATTTTCCAACTGGAGCGAAACATGAGTCATAAAATTGCATTGATTACCGGCGGAAATCGTGGTTTAGGCAAGAATGGGGCGCTGAAACTGGCCGCCAAAGGCATCGATATCCTGTTTACCTATCGCGGTCACGCGGAAGAAGCGCAGGCGGTGGTGCAAGAGATTGAAGCGCTGGGCGCGCGTGCGGTGGCGCTGCAGCTGGATGTGGGCGATAGCAGCACGTTCGATGGCTTCGTGGCGCAGGTGAAAGAAGCGCTGCAGAAAACCTGGCAGCGTGACAATTTTGATTATTTAGTGAACAACGCCGGTCATGGCCACTACAAGCTGTTCGCCGAGACCACCGAAGATGAGTTTGATGCGCTGGTGAATGTGCACTTCAAAGGGCCGTTCTTCCTGACGCAAAAACTGCTGCCGCTGATCGTTGATGGTGGACGCATCCTGAATATCTCCAGCGGTTTAACCCGTTTGACGCTGCCGGGTTCAGGCACTTACGCCTCAATTAAAGGCGCGATGGAAGTATTAACCCGCTATCAGGCAAAAGAGTTGGGCGAGCGCCATATCCGCGTCAACATTCTGGCGCCCGGCGCGATTGAAACCGACTTCGGTGGCGGTCGCGTGCGTGATACCAAAGATCTCAACGATCACATCGCCTCGGTGACCGCGTTAGGCCGCGTTGGCTTGCCAGATGATATCGGCGATGCCATCAGCGCGATCCTCAGCGATGAAACCGGCTGGATCACCGCACAGCGCATCGAAGCCTCAGGCGGCCAAGGCCTATAATCCGTAGGGTCGCCATTCATGGCGACCTCGTTAAACAGCGACGCCAGCCAGGTTGCCATAAATGGCAACCTTACAGATCAATCGTCCCATCAATCACCGTCACGGTTTGGCCGCCAATCCAGATCGCCTTATCCGTAAAACTCACTTGAATCCGACCTTCACGCTGAATCGCGCTGCCCTGACGCGCCCGATAATCCCGCGTTTGGTGGTTCGCCTCGAAGTAACGTGCCAGACAGGCGTTGGCGCTGCCGGTCACTGGATCTTCGGTCAAACTGCCGTTCTCAACCAGCAATGCGCGCAATTCATACTGCTCGTTTTCACCTGCTGGTAACGCGCCAAAAATCGCCGTGCCGTTAACCTCAGCATGCTGTTGTAAACGGTGTAAATCGGCGGCTGACGGCACCACATCCAGCACCGCTTGCGCGCTACTCATCGGAATCAGCAGCCAGCGGATGCCCATATCAACGATGGTCGGCGTTTGGCTGAGATCGAAAGCTTCACTGTTCAGCGCGCTGCTCATCAGCGCATCGCTGAAGGGCGTTAAGCGAGCGGCGGGTGCGGCAAAGGCCAGCGCGCCGTCGTCGCTGATTTTCACCTCAACCAACCCCACGCCGCACTCCTGCACGATTTTGCCTGGCGTTTTCAGCGGCCAGCCCGCTTCCAGCAGCGCATGCGCGGTGCCAAGCGTCGGATGCCCGGCAAACGGCAATTCACCTTCCACGGTAAAAATGCGCACGCGGTAATCTGCCGCCACATTCTGTGGCGGCAGCACAAAGGTGGTTTCGGACAGATTGGTCCAGCGCGCAATCGCCGTCAGCTGCGCGTCACTCAATCCCTGTGCATCCATAATTACCGCCAGCGGATTCCCTTTAAACGCCGATGAGGTAAACACATCCACCTGTTTAAATGCGACCTTCATTGTCACTCCTTCCTCGTTGAGGTTGTCTGAAATCGGGATTTACATCCTGCTGATTGCGAAAGGCCAGCAACAGGGCTATGAATAGATTAAGAATTCTGGAATCGGAGTCCACAATGTTAAAAGTTCTTGGCCGTACTTCTTCAATTAACGTGCGAAAAGTTTTGTGGCTGTGTGCAGAACTCGATATTGCATACGAATTAGAACCCTGGGGCGATGATCCGCAATCGCTGCACTCGCCAGAGTTTATGGCGCTCAATCCCAACGCCATGGTCCCGGTGATTATCGAGGACGACTTCGTGCTGTGGGAATCCAACACCATTCTGCGCTATCTCGCTAACAGCAATGGCGGCGAATGGCTCTATCCCGGTAATCCTCGCGCGCGCGCGCCGGTCGATCAGTGGATGGATTGGCAAGCCACCGAACTCAATACCTCATGGCGCTATGCGTTTATGTCACTGGTGCGCAACTCGCCAGCGCATCAGGATCCCCGCTTGCTGGCGGCGGCCGTAAAAGGCTGGACGCACACCATGAACATTCTCAACCAGCATCTGGAGAAAACCGGGCGCTACGTCGCAGGCCGCAATTTCTCGCTGGCGGATATTCCGGTTGGACTGGCGGTGAACCGCTGGTTTGAAACCCCGCTGGATCATCCTAACTTCCCGGCGGTACAGACCTATTACGAGCGTCTGACCGAGCGCGAGCCTTACACCACCTGGGGCCGCAACGGCAAACCCTGATCCTGTCCCGGCGCGAGACCTGTCATTTCGCAGGCCAGCGCGCCGGTGCGCTGCAACGCCCACGTATAACGCTCATCAAACGGATAGCAGCAGGAGAGACGCAAGGCGTGTTTATAACGATCGCTCAGCGAGTAGAGCGCGCCTGGCGTCACACAGATTTGCTCCTGCAGCAAACGATGAAACATCTCCACGGTATCAATATTTCCCGGCAGTTCGACCCAAAAAACAAACCCGCCGCGCGGCAGGGTAGCGCGCGTGCCCTGTGGAAAGTGGCGCGCCAGAATACCGCGCGCCGCATCCAGATTGGCGGCATAGCGCCGACGCAGCGTGCGCAGATGGTGATCGTAGCCGCCGCTGGCAAGAAATTCGGCCAGGGTTTCACTTAACAAGCGTGATTCCGCCATCGACGAAACCGCTTTGAGGTGGGCGATAGCGTCATGAAAACGTCCCGCGGCAGTCCAGCCGACGCGGAAATCGGGCGCCACAGTTTTGGTAAAGCTGGTGCAGTAAATCACCCAACCATCGCTATCAAACGCCTTCACCGGCGGCGACAGCGGCCACTCAAACTGCAATTCGTCATACAAACCATCTTCCAGCAGCGGAACGTGGTAAGTGTTCACTAACTTCGCCAGCCGCTTTTTGTTTTCCAGCGGCATCACATATCCCAACGGGTTCTGCGCGCCCGGCATGGCGATCACCGCCTGAATCCGCTTCTCCTGTAACAACATCTCCAGCGCATCCAGCGACAGTCCCTGCTGCGGATCGGTGGGAATTTCCAGCGCCTTCAAACCCAGCGACGCCAGCAGCGGGAACAGGAAGAAATAGGTTGGCGATTCCAGACCAATACAATCGCCAGGTTTGGTCACCGCACGCAGCGCCAGCTGGAGCGCTTCCATACAGCCGTGCGTCAGTGTGATCGCCTGCGGCGGCAGGTTGATGCCGTTGTGCAGAGCGCGACGCGCAATCTCCTCCCGTAAGCGCTCACTACCAGGTGGAAGCGCATAGCGTCCGATAATGTCGGGATTCTGGCGCAAAATCGACGCAGTAATTCGCGCTATTCGCGCCGCCGGATAGAAAGTGCCATCCTGCGGACAGGCCAGCGAGATATTGGTGTAATCGGGATTATTTTGCGCCGCGAACACTTGCTCAATCAGCTCCAGCTTTTGCGCACTGGGATCGTTGATTTTTGCCGGCAGCGGTTTGACAGGGCGCGTTACGGCGGGCAGCACGCCACGCACGTAATAACCCGACTGCGGACGCGATTCGATCAGGCCGCGATCTTCGAGAATTTGCCACGCATTGAGCACGGTATTGATACTTACCTGATGCGATTGTGCCACGCGACGTATCGCTGGCAGCCGCTTGCCGGGCTTCAACGTGCCCTGATGAATCGACTCGGCAAAGCTATCGACCAGCTGCTGATACAGCGTTTGGCCAGATGAAAGTGGAAGGGACACAAAAGCCTCCGCGCGCAGTGGGTACAATTCATTTTTGAGACAACTGTATCCATTACAATAGTGGTTTTGTGTCTCTGTTTCCATTGCTGCGTTCGCACTAGCATGAAGACATCATTGATTCTTCAGGAAGCGCATCATGCTTGATCCCTCATTCTTTAGCTACGTCACCGTTATGTCGATCACGCCAGGCCCGAACAATCTCTTGCTGGCGACCTCAGGCGTGAATTTTGGCTTTAAACGCACGCTGCCGATGCTGTTTGGCATCCTGCTGGGTTGTGCGATACAGATGCTGCTGGCGAGTGTGGCGCTCGATGCGCTGCTGCACTGGATGGGCGCGATTCGCCTGCCGTTGACGGTGGTTGGCTGTAGCTATCTGCTGTGGCTTTCCTGGAAGATTTTCCATGCCGGCGCACCGCAACTGCGCGAACGTCCGCGCCCGATGACGTTAATTGGCGGCATCTGTTTCCAGGCGGTAAACCCAAAAGCCTGGCTGATGGTCACCAACGTGGCGCTGATGTACGCCAACAGCAACGGCGTGCTGACGGTGCTGCTGGGATTCGCGGCACTGAATCTGCCGTGCATTTTGATTTGGGCAGCGCTGGGCGATCGCCTGCGCAGCCATCTGCAGGTTGCGTGGAAACGTCAGGCGTTTAACAGTTTGATGGCGCTGTCGCTGGTGGCGACAACTGTGTGGATGTTGTACGACGCGGTGCTGCTCAGCTAGATGCTTCGGTGCGCATATATGCGCACCGAAGCATTTGTAGGGTCGCCATTCATGGCGACCAGGCTAGAACTACCTTATTACTTCCCCACCACGTGCGCCGTTTCGCGCGCTTCATCGTTGGCGGCATCCGGTGTAATTACCGGCTCGTAGTCGAGTTGTAACACGCGGCTGGTATCGGCCAGCACTTTCTCGGTCAATGCGACGTCGCCGTTCAGCTTGCGTCCCCACGATGGGATCACCATGCGAATTTTGGTCTGCCATTCCGGCGAACGCATCTGTTCCGGGAAGGCTTTCGCCATCAGCTCGAGCATAATCGGTGCGGCGGTGGAGGCGCCCGGTGATGCTCCCAGCAAGGCAGAAATCGAGCCATCTTCCGAGGTCACCACTTCGGTACCGAGACGCAGCACGCCGCCTTCCACGGTATCGTTCTTGATGATCTGCACGCGCTGGCCGGCAGTCACTAAACGCCAGTCTTCCTGCTTCGCCTGCGGCACGTAAGCGCGCAACGCTTCCATACGATCGCTGTCGCTTTGCAAAACCTGATCAACCAGATATTTCACCAGGTCGAAGCTCTTCAGGCCAACCTGCACCATCGGCTTGAGGTTGCTGGTGTTCATCGCGCCGAACATATCCAGCAGCGAACCCTGCTTGAGGAATTTGGTCGAGAAGGTCGCAAACGGCCCAAACAGCAGCACCTGCTTGCCATCCAGCACGCGGGTATCGACGTGCGGCACCGACATCGGCGGTGCGCCAACGCTGGCTTTGCCATACACCTTCGCCATGTGCTGTTTGACTACGTCAGGATTTTCCGTCACCAGGAATGAACCGCCCACCGGGAAACCGGCGTAGCCTTTCACTTCTGGAATGCCGGATTTCTGCAGCAGCGGCAACGCCGCGCCGCCCGCACCAATAAACAGCTGGCGCGTGGTCAGCAGGCGATTTTCGCCGCTGGCCAGATTATGCAGCGTGACCTGCCAGCGACCGTCGCTCAGGCGTTTGATATCACGCACTTCCTGGCGCAGACGCAGGCGGAAATTGGCTTTCTTCTCTAAAGAGGCAATCAGCTGACGCGTTACTTCACCGAAGTTCACGTCGGTGCCCATTTCGGTCCAGGTGGCCGCCACTTTCTGTTTGCTGTCACGCCCGTTCATCACCAGCGGAATCCACTCGGTGATTTGATCACGGTCTTCAGAGTAATTCATGCCACGGAACAGCGTGCTTTTCTGCAACGCATTGAAACGCTTGCGCAGGAATTCAACGTTATCGTCGCCCCAGACGAAACTCATGTGCGGCGTACTGTGGATAAAGCTTTTAGGATTGCGCAGGTTGCCTTTCTGAACGTGATACGCCCAGAACTGGCGCGAAATCTGGAACGATTCGTTAATCGCCACCGCTTTGGCGATGTCGATGCTGCCATCCGCCTTCTGCGGCGTATAGTTGAGCTCTGCCAGCGCGGCGTGACCGGTTCCGGCGTTGTTCCAGCCATTAGAAGATTCAACGGCCACGTCATCAAGACGTTCAACCATCTCAATCGACCAGTCAGGTTCGAGATCTTGCAGCCATGCGCCCAAAGTCGCACTCATCACGCCTGCGCCAATCAGCAGTACGTCGACGTCTTTTCGTTCCTGAAGGTTTGCACTTTCCATGCCAGCGGCGGCGAGCGCCAGATTTACCGCAGTAGTACTCATGAGGCGACATCTCCTCTCTCTGTTGACCTGAAGCTCAACAGGTTCGCAGGCGAAATAGCCGCGCTTCTTTCGAGCGCGTGGCGCTATCTCTCAAAGGTTAAGACTCAGGTATAAGTCATGGGGACGATAACGGTTAACTGCACGTTATGCATATGCATTCGAATATAACATTCTCGTATCGGAATTAAACGTTTGTTTATTTTTTAAAGGCGGAAAAGATTCAGCATAAGAATTAATCAGCTCAACCCCGCGGTCATAAGGGATTTTTATCTCTTAATCAGACGGTTAGCGTAATGCAGTTGTTACGCTATTGTGAGTGCTTTTGATGGGATTGAAAAAGGTGAGTGAGGTGTGTCACATTTTAATTTATTGAAAATTATAAATTTTAACTAAATTGATTATTTATGCGGATTTTATGTTGCGCGATATTTCGCCATATCGTGTAAAAGTAATGTTACATTTTTGTGGTGATGAATTTCAGCTTGGGCGTGGGTGTCCGCCAGAAGAAAAATGCATCACCTTGACGGAAAAATGATCAGCGCGATCGGCGGCGCCACAGGAAGCGAATGACGAAAAACTCAATCGCGCCTAGCAGTAAAAACCACAAACTAAAGACGATGGTATACAGCTGATTAACATCCATCAGATGCAGACTTTCCTGCAGCTGTTTTGCCAGCTCAATACCAAATGAAGGCGCGGGCAGCAGCAGGGCAGAAAGAAAGCCCAGCAGCAGAATGCCGCCTGGGATGATCAGCGTTTCGAATGGGTTATTCATGGTCATTATCCAAATCAGTTAGCGCGGGCATTAGCGCATAAAACCGCGCTACGGTGCAATCCCCGTGCCGAATCGCGCTAAGAAATTTCTTCTATTCCATTCACTTAGCGCCAAAAATAGCGAAAGTTAAGAGTTATAGCCTTTGCTATACTTAAATCCCTGATTTTACTGTCTTTTTTTTGCCGTTTTTGCGTGTTAGACTGCGCGCACTTTTTCATTACTGAACAATAAATGCGGAGAAGTAGCGGCTTTAGCGCCGGTTCCGCAGCATTGATTTAAAACCCATGACATTTATCGCAACCCTGATTTTGGCCTTTGGCATGTCGATGGACGCTTTCGCCGCAGCATTGGGCAAAGGCGCATCGCTGCATCGCCCAAATTTCAAAGAAGCGCTGCGTACCGGTTTGATCTTTGGCGTCATTGAAATGTTAACGCCGCTGATTGGCTGGGCGATTGGCCTTGCGGCCAGCCGCTACATCATGGCGTGGGATCACTGGGTGGCGTTCGTGCTGTTAACCGTGCTGGGCGGCCGTATGATAATGGAAGGCTTCCGTCAAACCGCCGATGAGCCTTGCGAAGCGCCGCAGCGTCACGGTTTTATGGTGCTGGCGTTAACTGCTGTCGCCACCAGTCTTGATGCGCTGGCCGTCGGTGTTGGCCTGGCGTTCCTGCAAGTGAATATCATCATGACCGCCGTCACCATTGGCGCCGCCACTACCATTATGGCGACCACCGGCGTGCTGGTGGGCCGCTTTATCGGTCCGGTGATGGGCAAATGGGCCGAAGTGTTGGGCGGTGTAGTGCTGATCAGCATAGGCTGCACCATTTTGGGCCAGCACTTAGGCTGGTTTTAATTTGTAGGGTCGCCATTCATGGCGACCTCTTCTTCACATCCGCACCAAAACCCAATTCTGTGATCTACTTCAAAAATAATTGCGGTGAAAACGCTCAGAGGCTATACTTTTTGCGTATTTCTTCAACAATTTTTGAACCAGGTGCCTTATGAAACGCTTTTTCCGCTACGTGTTTAACGCTTACGTTGAAACCTTCAAGCACGTACCGCCAGGCGCACAGCATTAATCCAGCGCTAACAGAATACCCTCGATAATCGCGGTCACGGATCGACCTGTGGTTATCAACTGTTTTCTTATCTCTCCAGCCGCAATTCCCCCCATTTTCTCCCTAACTTGCTGATAAAATCCTTCAGCCATCAGATTTCGATCTGGCTATAGCCGCACGTTATACCCCGCAACTAAACAAGCATTCGTCACCCCATCTTCTGCATGAAATAGTCAATTCAGGCCCTATAAACCGTCTGAAATGAGAAACATCATGCTGATCCCACAACCTTATTTACTCTTCCTCGGCGACGTAACCGATCCACTGGCCGCTAAAACCGCCCGCGGCATCCACGTCTGGCGTCCAGAGCAGTGCGTTGGCGAAATCAAATTGCCGGGCTGCACCGTATCGCTGGGCCTCGACGTCCTCGACATTGCCGCTGCCAAAGCGCGCGGCGCCAAAACGCTGGTGCTCGGCACCGCGAATGCCGGCGGTTACTTGCCCGCGCATTGGCTCGACACGGTAAAAAGCGCCATCTCTGCCGGGATGAACGTGGCCAGCGGTTTGCACCATCGTCTGGTGGATGAGCCGGAGCTGGTGGCGCTGGCCAAAGAGTTCGGTGTTGAGCTGTTCGACCTGCGTCATATGCGTCCAAAACTGGAAGTAGGCAGCGGTAAAAAGCGTACAGGTAAGCGTGTACTTACTGTCGGCACCGATTGCTCGGTAGGCAAGATGTACACCTCGCTGGCGCTGGAAGCCGCGATGCGTGAACGCGGCATGAAAGCCGATTTCCGCGCCACCGGCCAGACCGGTATTTTGGTGGCGGGCGAAGGTATCGCGATTGATGCAGTAATTGCCGACTTCATCGCCGGTGCGGTTGAAGCGCTGTCACCAGCCAATGACGCCGATCACTGGGATATCGTCGAAGGCCAGGGTTCACTGTTCCATCCTTCGTACGCTGGCGTCAGCATGGGCCTGATTCACGGTGCGCAGCCGCATTGGCTGGTGATGTGCCATGAAATGGGCCGTCCGCATATGCGTCATCTGCCGCATCAGCCGATGGTCAGCCTGAAAGATTGCGTAGAAGCCAACCTGCGCGCGGCGCACGTTACCAGCGACGCGGTACAACTGGCCGGTTTCGCCATCAACACCTCAAACTACAGCGAAGCAGAAGCGCGCGCCTATTGCGCAGAAATCAGCGCAGAATTCGGCGTGCCAGCCACCGATCCGGTGCGTTTCGGCATTGCGGATATCGCCGCGCTGCTGCAGGAGCGAGGCTAATTATGCGGCGCATGCAGATTGAAGTGCTGGAGCTGCCGCTGGCGCGTCCGTTTGCCATCTCACGTGGCACTCGCACGGCGGTTACGGTAATTCGCGTGACGCTGGAGCAGAACGGCTTTATTGGCCGCGGCGAATGTACGCCCACGCCGCGCTACGATGAAACGCCAGAAAGCGTCAATGCCGAACTGGAAGCGCTGCGCGCCGACATGGAAGCGGGCCTGAGCCGCCTTGATCTGCAAAGCCGTGTGTCTGCCGGTTCAGCGCGTAATGCGCTGGACTGCGCGCTGTGGCGTCTTGATGCCGCGCTGGTGAAGCACACGCTGTGGCAACAGTGCGAGCGTCGTCAGCCGCCATCGGTGATCACCGCCGAAACCCTCAGCCTCGATTCCATCGAGAACATGGCCGCCGCCGCTGCCGACGCGGTATCACGCGGCGCCATCCTGCTGAAAATCAAACTCAATCGCGACGAGATTCTGGAGAAAGTCGCCGCGATTCGACAGGCCGCACCGCGCGCCACCTTAATCATTGATGCCAATGAAGCCTGGTCGGGCGTGGATTTGCCAAGCCTGTTCAACGCGCTGGCGAGTTTTAACATCGCGATGGTCGAGCAGCCGCTGCCGGCGGGCCAGGATCAGGCGTTGCAGCGCTTCGCGCACCCGATTCCGGTGTGTGCCGATGAGAGTTGCCACACACGTGAAGACATCGCGCCGCTGCGTAATCGCTACGAGATGATCAACATCAAGCTGGATAAGTGCGGCGGGTTGACCGAAGCGCTGGCGATGGTGGAGGAGGCGCAGAAGCGCGATATGCGCTTGATGGTCGGCTGCATGCTCGGCTCTTCACTGGCGATGGAAGCAGCGCTGCCGGTGGCGATTGCCGCTGAGCATGTCGATCTCGATGGCCCAATCTGGCTGGCCGCCGATAGCTCGCCCTTCCTTTCTTACGCTCAAGGCCAAATCTGGCTGTAACCCGCACGCGGAGCAACGATGACGGACACTTTACATACACCCAACGCCGCCAGCGTTGCCGGTTCAGCACCGGTGCTCGCGATTCAGGATCTCAGCGTCAGTTTTCGCGGCCGCAGCGGCGAAAATCAGGCGCTGAAGGGCATCAGCTTTAATATTCATCAGGGCGAAATTGTCGCCGTGGTCGGTGAAAGTGGCTCGGGTAAATCGGTCACCTCGCTGGCGGTAATGGGCTTGCTGGCCGCGTCCGGGCGTATCGATCGCGGCAGCATGCAGTTTCGCGATCGTCAGGGCAACGCGCATCAGCTTGCCACGCTAAATGAAACCCAGCGCCGTGCCTTGCGTGGTCGTGAAATGGCGATGATTTTCCAGGAGCCGATGACCTCGCTCAATCCGGTATTGCGCGTCGGCGATCAGCTGACCGAAGCGCTGCGGGATCATCAGATTTGCGACAAAAGTCAGGCCGAGGCGCGCGCCCGTGAATTACTGCGCCAGGTGCGCATCGCTGATGTCGATCGGGTGATGAAAAGCTATCCGCATTCGCTATCGGGCGGCATGCGCCAGCGCGTAATGATTGCCCAGGCGCTGGCCTGCGATCCGCAACTGCTGATTGCTGATGAGCCGACCACCGCGCTGGATGTCACGGTGCAGGCGCGCATTCTGCACATCCTGCGTGACCTGCAGCGCGAGAAGCAGATGGCGGTGCTGTTCATCACCCACGACATGGGCGTGGTGGCAGAAATCGCCGATCGCGTGGTGGTGATGCTGCGCGGCGAAGTAGTTGAGCAGGGCACGGTAACTGAAATCTTCAACGCGCCGCAGCATCCTTACACCAAAGCATTATTGGCCGCAGTGCCGAAGCTCGGCGATATGCGCGAACACGCATGGCCACAGCGCTTTCCGCTATTGGGCAGCAATGCCAGCGATAACAGCGAGCAGCGCACCGCGCGCTATGACGAAACGCCGCTGCTGGATGTACGCGGCCTGAAAGTCTACTACCCGATTCGCAGCGGCATTTTCTCGGCGCTCACCCATCAGGTGCACGCGGTGGAGCAGATCGATTTCAGCCTGTGGCCGGGCGAAACCCTGGCGATTGTCGGCGAAAGCGGCTGCGGCAAATCCACCACCGGCCGGGCGCTGATGCGGCTGATTAACAGCGACGCCGACAGCATCCATTTCCAGGGCAATGAAATCGCCAACCTGAAAGAAGCGCAGTTCCAGCCGTTGCGCCGTGAAATTCAGATGGTGTTTCAGGACCCTTACGCCTCGCTCAATCCGCGTCTCACCGTCGGCTTCACCATTGCCGAACCGCTGCTGCTGCACGGCATGGTCAAGTCGCTGGAAGACGCGTCGCCGCAGGTCGATGCGTTGCTGAAAAGCGTGGGCTTATTGCCGGAACACGCGCAGCGCTATCCACATGAATTTTCCGGCGGCCAACGCCAGCGTATTGCCATTGCACGCGCCATGGCGTTGAAACCCAAAGTGATCATCGCCGACGAAGCCGTCTCAGCGCTGGACGTGTCGATTCAGGCGCAGGTGGTAAACCTGATGATGGATCTGCAACAGCAAACCGGCGTGGCGTGGATTTTTATCTCGCACGACATGGCGGTGGTGGAACGCATCGCTAACCGCGTGGCGGTGATGTATCTCGGCCAGATTGTTGAGCTGGGGCCGCGTCAATCGGTGTTCAACCAGCCGCAACATCCCTATACCCAACGTCTGCTGGCCTCGGTGCCGGTGGCCGATCCCCAGAACCGTCAACCCCGCACTTTCGAGGACAGCGAAATTCCTTCGCCGCTGCGCAAGGTGGGAGAAACGGTCGTTAAACCGCGTTATCGCCAGGTTGCTCCGCAACACTGGGTCGCTGATTGTGTTTCGCGCTAACCCTCAATACCAGGAGATTTCATGAACCCGATTTTCCGCCGTACTGCGCTCGCGCTGGGATTGACCCTCTCGCTGGCCGCCACCGCTCAGGCGCAGGATCTGCGCATTTCGATGTATGCCGACATCACCGGCCTCGATCCGCACGATACCTCCGATAACGTCAGCTACTCGGTGCAGAGCGGCATCTTCGAACGTCTGTTCCAGTTCGATGCCAGGATGAAGCTGCAGCCGTGGCTGGCTACCCGCTACACCAGCAACGACAGCGCCACCGAATTTACCCTGACGCTGCGTAAAGACGTGACCTTCCAGGATGGCACGCCGTTCGATGCCGAAGCGGTAAAAGCCAACCTTGATCGCCTTGCCGACCAGACCAAAGGCCTCAAGCGCAACAGCCTCTACAAGATGATTGCGAAGGTAACGGTGCTGGCGCCGGATCAGGTGAAAATCGATCTGAACCAATCGTTTGGTGCTTTCATCAACACGCTGGCGCATCCGTCCGCGGTGATGTGGAGCCCGGCGATTCTCAAGCAGTATCCGGAAGAAGCGCAGCTGCGCCTGCATCCGGTCGGCACCGGCCCGTTCAAGTTTGTAACGTGGCAGCCGGGCAAAGCGGTGACGCTGGCGAAGTACGACGGCTACTGGCAGAAAGGCTGGCCGAAAGTGGATAACGTGATCTTCTCGCCAAGCCCGGAAGATGCCACGCGCGTTGCGGCGCTGAAGTCGGGCCAGGTAGATGCGATCTGGCCGCTGCCATCCGATCTGATCGCCACCGTGCAGAGCGACAGCAAACTGGCGGTGCAGCGCGATCCGAGCATTTACCTCTATTACATGGCGATCAACACTCAGCACAAACCGCTGGCGGATGTGCGCGTGCGTCAGGCGATCAACTACGCCATTGACCGCGATCTGTGGTTGAAAGTGGCGTTTGCCGGCATGGGCAAACCAGCCAGCTCGGCGATTCCGCAAGGCGTGCAGTTCTACCAGAAGCAGAGCGCGCCGAACTATCGCTATGCGCCAGATGAAGCCAAAGCGCTGCTGAAAGCCGCCGGATATCCGAACGGCCTCGATCTCAAACTGTGGGTCACCAACGCCACCGCCAGCGTGCGTGCCGCGCAGGTATTAAAAGCGCAGCTGGCAACGGTGGGCATTCGCGCCACGGTAACGCCGATGGATTCCGGCACGCGCAACGCCAAACTGTGGGGCGTGAAGGACCCGAAAGCGGCAGAATTTGATCTCTATTACGGCGGCTGGTCGACATCAACCGGTGATGCCGATTGGGCCTTGCGTCCACTCTACGCCACCGAATCCTGGGTGCCGACCTCGTATAACGTCTCGTACTTCAGCAACGCCGAAGCCGACAAAGCGATTGCCGGCGGCCTAGCCACCGCCGATCCGGCTAAGCGTGGCGAAGCTTACGCCGAGGCACAGAAAGTGTTGTGGAAAGAGGCGCCAGTCGCCTTCCTCGGCACGCCAGACAATCTGGTCGGCAAACGCAGCACGCTGAGCGGCGTGTCGATGCTGCCGGATGGCAACTTCCTGTTTAATCAGGCGACGTTTAAGTAAAGCCTTTGCCCTCACCCTAACCCTCTCCCGCAAGCGGGAGAGGGAATGAATAGGCGGGCACAACCAATCCCCTCTCCCTCTGGGAGAGGGCTAGGGTGAGGGAAAAAACCCGCACCCAACCAAAAGGAACCGCATGTTCGCATACATCATTCGCCGACTGCTGGAGATGATCCCCGTATTGCTGGTGGTCTCGCTGCTGGTCTTCGGCTTCATCAAACTGCTGCCTGGCGATCCGGCGCGTATCTACGCCGGACCGGATGCGCCTTTGGCCGCGGTGGAAGCAGCGCGTCAGCATCTGGGACTTAACGATCCGCTGCCGCAGCAATATATCAACTGGATCGGTGGCCTGCTGCGCGGCGATCTGGGCGTCACTTATCGCACTCAACAGCCGGTGCTGGAGGTGATCAAGCAGGGCTTTATGCCCACGCTGTGGCTGGCGCTGGCCGGTTTTGCCTGGTCGGTGATTCTGGGCCTTTTCCTCGGCGTGTTTGCCGCCCTGAAACGCGGTAAATGGCAGGACTGGACCTTAATGAGCGTCGCCGTCGGCGGCATCTCGATGCCCACGTTCTGGCTCGGCCTGCTGCTGATCCAGTTTGTCGCCATGCCATTTGGCCTGTTCTCCGTCAGCGGCTTCAGCCAACCCAGCGACATCGTATTACCGGCGATCACGCTCGGTTCTTCGGTGGCGGCGGTGATGGCGCGCTTCACCCGCTCGGCGTTTCTTGAAGTGGCGCAGGAAGATTACGTGCGCACCGCGAAAGCCAAAGGGCTGCGTAATCGGCTGGTGACGTGGAAACACGTGATGCGCAATGCGTTGATTCCGGTGATCACCATGCTCGGTTTGCAGTTTGGTTTTCTGCTCGGCGGATCGATCGTGGTCGAAAGCGTGTTCAACTGGCCGGGATTGGGCTGGCTGTTGATCGAGTCGATCAAAGCGCAGGATCAACCGGTGATCCAGGCGTTAGTCATGCTGTTCGTGTTTGAATTTATTATCATTAACCTACTGGTGGATCTGCTGTACGCCGTGGTCAACCCAGCGATTCGCCTGCGACAGGAGCCCTGATGAGTCTGCAATCTCTGCCTGCCCACGCGCAGGAGGCGATCCGTTCGCCGTGGCGCGATTTCCTGCACGCGCTGGTGCGTAATCCGCTGGCGCTGGTCTCCGGCGGCTTTGTGCTGCTGCTGGTGCTGGTGGCCATTTTCGCGCCCTGGCTGGCGCCATGGGATCCAATGGCACCCGACTGGATGGCGCTGTCATCGCCGCCCTCCAGCACGCACTGGATGGGCACCGACGAACTGGGGCGCGATCTGTTCAGCCGCATCATCTTTGGCGCGCGTATCTCGCTGTATGTGGGCGTGTTGTCGGTAACGCTCGGCATGATAGTTGGCGTGCTGCTCGGCCTGCTGGCGGGCTATTACGGACGCTGGATCGATATGCTGATTATGCGTGGCTCTGACGTGCTGTTCGCCTTTCCCGGCATGCTGCTGGCGATTGCGGTGGTGGCGATTCTCGGTCCGGGACTCAACAACGTCATCATCGCGGTAGCGATCTTCAGCGTGCCGGTGTTTGCCCGCATCGTGCGTGCGTCCACGCTGTCGCTGAAACAGGCAGCGTATGTTGAAGCGGTGCGCTGTGCCGGTGCGCCGGACCGCGTGATTCTGCTGCGCCACATTCTGCCGGGCACGCTGTCAAACGTGATTGTCTATTTCACTATGCGTATCGGCACCAGTATTCTGACCGCCGCCGGGCTGAGTTTTATCGGTCTCGGCCCGGAACCCGATGTGCCGGAGTGGGGCAATATTCTGGCGATGAGCCGCAGCATGATGATGGCTGGCTTGTGGCACGTCAGCGTGTTTCCGGGTCTGGCGATATTCATTACCGTGCTGGCGTTTAACCTGTTGGGTGATGCGCTGCGCGACACGCTCGATCCCAAACTGAAGAGCTAAGCATGGACTTTCAACAACTGCAGCGCGACCTGCTGCTGCAACGCTGGCGCAGCGAGCGCCAGCTGGGACAACCGCGCAGCGCCAGCGGGCCAACCAATCGTATTAGCGACGTGCCGGGTGTGCGCGTCGGTCACTACACGTTAGCCGACGGCGAGCGGCAAACCGGCGTCACCGCGATTGTGCCGCCGGGCGACAATCTGTTTACCCAGCCGCTGCCTTGTGCGGCGGCGGTGTTTAACGGTTTCGCCAAGCCGGTTGGTCTGGTCCAGGTTGAAGAGTTGGGCGTGCTGCAAACGCCGATTCTGCTGAGCAACACGCTGGCGGTCGGCACGCTGTTTACCACGCTGGTGCGCGATGCCATCAGCCGCAACAGCGAGTTGGGCCGTAGCTTGCCCACGGTCAATCCGCTGGCGCTGGAGTGCAACGACGGCTGGCTCAACGATATTCAGGCGCTGGCGATCACTGAAACGATGGCGCAGCAAGCACTCTATGACGCCACGACAGATTTCGATCGCGGCAGCGTTGGTGCCGGGCGCGGCATGAGCTGTTTCAGTTTGAAAGGCGGCATTGGTACGGCGTCGCGCAGTATTCCGTCGCTCAACGCCACGCTGGGCGTGCTGGTGCTGGCGAACTTTGGCGCGTTAACCGCGCTGACGCTGGATGGCGTACGCCTCGGCGAAATGATCGCGCCGCTGCTGCCGGAACTGACGCCGCAGCGCGATGCCGGTTCCATCATCATTATTATGGCGACCGATGCGCCGCTCGATGCACGTCAGCTGAAGCGCGTCGCCAAACGCGCCGGTGCCGGTTTGGGACGACTGGGCAGTTATTGGGGCCACGGTTCGGGCGATATTGCAGTGGCATTTTCCACTCAGCCACAGCCGCAACCGCCAGAAGAATCCACGCTGGAACCGCTACTCGCCGCCGCCGCCGATGCCACCGAACACGCGGTGCTGGATGCCTTACTCAGCGCCGAAGCCGTCACCGGTTTTCGCGGCCATCATCGCCCGTCGTTAACCGAAGTATTAGATCGATTGACCGCGTCGTAGGGTCGCCATTCATGGCGACCTCTGCCAATAACCGCATGGAACCCAACCTCATGAAAATCTTCATCTCTGCTGACATCGAAGGCATCGCCGGCGTCATGCGCCCTGAACAGTGTTCACCCGGCCACGCGGAATACCAACTGGCGCGCGGACTCATGGAACAGGAAGTTAACGCCGCCATCGATGGCGCCTTTGCCGGTGGCGCGACGGAAGTGGTGGTGGCCGACAGCCACGCGCAGATGACCAACCTACGCGCGGAGAATATCGATCCCCGCGCGCGCATGGTGCAAGGTAAACCGCGTGGCTTATCGATGGTGGAAGGCATTGAGCAGCAGCCGTTTGATGGCCTGTTCTTTATCGGCTATCACAGCGCGGCGGGCGAACCGGGCGTGCTGGCGCACACCATTAATGGCCGTGCGTTCTGGCGCATTCACATCAACGGTAAAGTGATGGGCGAGACCGATATCTACGCCGCAGCCGCTGCCGAACAGGGCACGCCGCTGTGGCTGGTAAGCGGTGACGATCAGCTCAAAGGCTGGATTGCCGAGCATTATCCCTCGGTGGATTACGTCTGTGTGAAACGCGCCATCTCACACACCTGTGCCGAATCCATCAGCCCGCAGGCAGCGCAGAACGCCATTCGCGCTGCGGCAACGGCTGCGGTGCAGCGCAAACGCCAAATCAGCACCACGCGGTTGAGCGCGCCTTATGAGATGCAGCTGCAAGCCAGCAAACCAGTGTTGGCGGATCTGTTCAGCCTGATTCCCGGCGTGACGCGCATTGACGCGGTCACCGTTGGTTATCGCGCGGACAACATGAACACGTTAATCAGCCTGCTGAGCGCCTTCTCCTATCTGGCGAGCACGCAGTCGTGATCGTAGGGGCGCCATTTATGGCGGCCGCGCTAAATCATCAGGTCGGTCCGCATTTCCTGCTGAATTTTGCTAACCTGCGCGCAATTTATATATAACAACGAGGCAGTCATGCAGCTCTGCAGTTTTTATCTTATTGACCAGCAAAGAAAAAGTTACGGTATTGTGCAGCAAGAGGGCGTGATTGATATCGGCGCGCGTCTCGGCGCTGACTGCCCGGACCTGAAAACCTTGCTGCAACGCGGCGCGTTAAGCGATCTCGACGCCTTCGTTTCAATGCCGGTTGATCACCCGTTTAGCGCCATTCGCTTCCTGCCGGTGGTAGAAAATCCTGGCAAAGTGTTCTGTGTTGGCATGAACTACGCCGACAAACGCAAAGAGTTTGCCGAGACGATTGAAGCGCCGACGCTGTTTGTGCGTTTCGCGGATTCGCTGGCGGCGCACGAGCAGCCGCTGATGAAACCCGCGACCACGCAGGAATTTGATTACGAAGGCGAACTGGCGGTGATCATTGGCAAAGCGGCCTATCAGGTGAAAGCCGCTGATGCGCTGAATCACGTTGCGGGTTACAGCTGCTTTATGGATGCCACGGTGCGCGACATGCAGTTTACCTGGTTCACCGCCGGGAAAAACTGGCAGCAAACCGGCGGTTTCGGGCCGTGGATGACCACCGCCGACGAGATCCCCGATCCGCAGCAGCTGGCGATCAAAACCTGGCTCAATCAGCGCGAAGTGCAGAATGACACCACCGCCAGCATGGTGCATCCGGTGGCGAAGATCATCGAGTACATTTCCGCGTTCAGCCCGCTGTCGCCAGGCGATGTGATCATCACCGGTTCACCGGGCGGCGTCGGTAAAAAACGCACGCCACCGCTGTTTATGTTCCCCGGCGATGAGATTGAAGTAGAAATCGAAAAGATCGGCCGTTTACATCATTACGTGGCTTAGCGCCCGTCATACTTCGAGCCGCCGCTGCGTTGGCTACGTGTGCTCACCCCAGTCACTTACTGATGTAAGCTCCTGGGGATTCACCCACTTGCCGCCTTGCTGCAACTCGAATTATTTAGGGCGTGCTGTCTGTAAAAAGCGCACCACGCGGCTGCGGTTCAACAGCAGCCGCAGCGTATCGCCTTCGCGCGCAATCGCGAAGCGCTTCTCCCACGGTCCATCCTGCGCGGTGGCTAATAGCCGATCGTTGCCCAGCGACTGCAAACGCGCGCGAATCGCCGCCGGGCCAATGCCCATGATTAAGCTGTCGTCCTCAATCACTAACTCGCTGCGCCACTGCGGCGCAAACCAGCGGCCTTGCAGATTATCGAGACTGGCCTGATCGGCCTGCACCGGCACAAAACGTCGTGCGGCATGGCCAATCTCACCGACAATCGCCGCGCCATCATGACGTAACCGCATCGGGAAGGTGCTGGAGAGCGACACCGCCGTGCCGTGCACATCGTCACGCCACAAGGTTTCGCCTGCGCCGAGCCAGGTGGCGGTCACGCCTTTAATCTCCAGCCAGTCGGCGGCGTCTTGCGCCACGTAAAGTCCGGGCGTTAAATCGTGTCCTTTCTCCGGTAACGCGCGATTGAGCAGCGCCGCCATCACCCGCAGCACGCTTTCCGACGTAGTGACATCTTCGCGGTTGGCGACCAGCGCCACGCCGATTTTCAGTTCCGGATGCAGCAGGAAATAGCTCTTATAACCGGCATGCGAACCGCCGTGACCAAACAGCGTCTGGCTGCCGAGCGTCGAGCTGGTGATGCCCAAACCGTATCCGCTGGTGCGGCCATCGTTGAGATTACGCGGCGCGCTCAGGCGCTGCAGCACGCCTGCCCCCGGTCCGCTATCGGCCAGCAGGCTTTGCAGCCAGCGCGTCAGATGATGCAGGCTGCCGGTCACGCTGCCCGATGCCGAGAGATGCAAACCGGCGCTGGAAAGCTGCCACTGCGCGCCGTTTTGCCAGTAGCCAGGCACCAAACCGGGCACGATATCGAACCAGCTTTCTGGCGCAATCAGGTTGATATCCAGCGGATCGCAGATGTACTGCTGCAGCAGATCATTGAATAACACGCCTTTGGCTTTCAGCGCTTCTTCCACCAGCCGATAGCCGGTGTTGGTGTAGGAGATTTCGCTGCCGGGCGCATAGTTGAGCTCGCCTTCGCGCGCGATAAAATCCAGCAGGTCGTCGGCGCGGGTGGCGTTGTACACCGACAATCCCAGCAGCGATAAGGTTTCGCGCACGTCCGGCAAACCGCTGCTCATATCCAGCGCCTGGCCGACGGTGATTTGGCCGTTGGCTCCGATCAGCTGTGGCAGATGCTGCACCAGCGCATCGTCCAGCTTGAGGTAGCGACGTCCCGGCCCAGTCACCAGCGCGGCAAACAGATGTTTGGTGATCGAGGCGAAACGCACCACGCTGTCGGCGCTGAACGGCGTTTGCTGCGCCAAATCAGCCAGTCCGGCGCAGTGCGTTGAGTGGATCTGGTGTGCATCAAACAGCACCATTGCGCCGCCCGGCGCGCCCGGCTGTTGCCAGCTTTCAGTGATCTGTTGTGCGACATCCGCGGCGTGTTGCCAGTGAGCGGTCATGCCGGTTCCTCCAGCGTCATGCTGAGATCGAAAAGTTGGGCGGTATGCGGATGCTGGATGCGCCGCGCGCGCAGATCGTCGGCGCTCAGCTGCTCCACCATCTCGCCATTCTGCATCACGCCAATGCGCTGACACAGGTGCGTTACCACCGCGAGGTTGTGCGTCACCATAATGTAGGTGAGTTTGCGCTCGCTGCGTAGATCGCTGAGTAAATTGAGGATTTCGGCCTGCACCGACACATCCAGCGCCGAGGTCGGCTCATCCAGCAGCAGCACTTCCGGTTCGGCGATCAGCGCGCGCGCAATCGCCACGCGCTGACGCTGGCCGCCCGACAGCTGATGCGGATAGCGGAAACGTACCGAGGCGGGCAAGCCCACTTCGCCTAATGCCTGGCTGATGCGCTGTTCAGCGCGATCGAGCTGATGCACCAGCAGCGGTTCGTGCAGGATGCGATCAATGGTTTGACGCGGATGCAACGAACCAAACGGATCCTGAAACACCATCTGCACCTGACGATAGAAGGCGCGACTGCGTTTAGCGCTGAGCTGCATGCCGCCAAACAGCATGCTGCCTTGCCAGTCGGCATTCAGCCCAGCGAGCGCGCGCAGGATGGTGGATTTGCCCGAGCCGCTTTCACCGACCAGGCCAAAGCTTTCGCCGTTACCGACCGAGAAGCTGACGTCTTTCACCGCCGTGTGCGCACCGAAGTGGATGCGCAGGTTATCGATTTGAATCATGGGTTGTTCCGTGCGAACCGTGAAACGGTCAGCATGAATGCCGACCCTACGGTAGGGGCGCCATTTATGGCGACCAGGCTAATTATTCGCGCCACGCGGCATCGCGCTGCAATACGGGTAAACGCTCGCGCGGATGGCGCAACGACGGCAAACACGCCAGCAAACCGCGCGTGTACGGATGCTGCGCCTGCTGCAACTGCCCGGCATCGAGCAGCTCGACGATGCGGCCGGCGTACATCACCGCCACGCGATCGCAGAAGTGCGACACCAGCGGCAAATCGTGGCTGATCAGGATTAGCCCCATGCCGCGCGCCGAGACCAACTCGTCAATCAGCTTGAGGATCTCTGCCTGCACCGTGGCATCCAGCGCGCTGGTGGGTTCATCGGCGATCAACAGTTCTGGATCGGGCGCCAGCATCATGGCAATCATCACGCGCTGGCCCATGCCGCCCGAGACTTCATGCGGATAGCGTTTCGCCACGGCTGCGGGATCGCGAATCTTCACCTGCTCCAGCAGCTCAATCGCTGCCTGCATCGCCGCTTTATGGCTGCCGCCTTTGTGCTCGCGCCAGGCTTCGGCAATCTGCTGGCCGATGGTCATCACCGGATTGAGTGAATATTTCGGGTCCTGCAGGATAAAACCGACGCGCTTGCCGCGAATTTTACGCAGCACTTTCTCGCTGGCACCGCGCAGATCGATACCGTCGAAGCGCAGCACGTCGGCGCTGACTTCCGCATTGCCCGGCAATAACTGCATCAGGCTGCGCGCGGTCAGCGACTTGCCGGAACCGCTTTCGCCGACAATGGCAAACTTCTCGCGGCCCACGCTAAAACTGACGCCGCGCACGGCTTCAACGGTTTCGCTGCGCGAGCGGAAGGCAACGCGCAGGTTCTCGATTTCCACCAACATTTAGCGCTCCTTGGGATCCAGCACGTCACGCAGACCGTCGCCGAGAAAGTTAAACGCCAATGACGTCAGGAAAATCGCGATACACGGCATTAATGGCACCCACCATTCGCTGAACAGGAAGCGACGCGCGGTAGCAATCATCGTGCCCCATTCCGGTGACGGCGGCTGCGCGCCCATGCCAAGGAAGCCAAGGCTGGCGGCAGTGATAATGATGGAGCTCATGTCCAGCGTGACGCGCACAATCAGGCTCGGCACGCACAGCGGCATGATGTGGCGCAGAATAATGCGCAGCGGTGACGCGCCGGTCAGACGGCTGGCGGCGATAAAGTCGCTGTGGCGGAACTGCAGCGTTTCGGCGCGCGCCAGACGTGCATATGGCGGCCATGATGTCAGGGCAATCGCCAGAATCGCGCTCTCAACGCCAGGTTTCAGCGCGGCAACAAACGCCAGCGCCAGAATCAGACGCGGGAAGGCGAGGAAGATGTCGGTCAAACGCATCAGCGCTTTATCGATGAAACCGCCGGCATAACCGGCGATACAGCCAATCAGCAGACCGAGCGGCGCGGTGAGCAGCACCACAGCGATCACCATGCCGAGCGTGGTGCGGCCGCCATAGATAATGCGCGTCCAGACATCGCGGCCCAGTTCATCGGTGCCGAGCCAGTGTGCGGCGGAAGGTGCCGCAAGACGGTTTTCCAGATGCTGCACGCCGGGATCGAACGGCGTCAGCCACGGCGCAAACAATGCCAGCAGCAGCATCACCGCCACCACCAGCAGTCCGGCCATCGCCAGTGGATTACTGCGCAGGCTGAGCCACAGGCGATAACGCCGGCCCCACACCGCCTGGCGACGATTGGCGGGCGTGTCGTCGAGCAGCCATTCTCGTGAGAAGAAGATCATTTTACGCGCGGGTCCCAAAGTCGATAGAGAAGGTCAGCCAGCTGATTGAGCAGCACATACACGGTGCCGACCAGCAAGGTGGCGCCGATCACCGGGTTCATGTCGGCGTTCATCAGCGAGGTGGTGAGATATTGGCCGATACCGGGCCAGGCGAAGACGTTTTCCGTCACCACCGCGCCCTCCAGCAATCCGGCGTAGGTCAGCGCCAGCACCGTGACCAGCTGCACCGCCACGGTGGGAAACGCATGCCGCCAAATCACCCGCCGTGACGACAAGCCTTTGGCGCGCGCGGTGATCACGAACTCGCCGCTCAGCGCGTTAAGCATAAAGGTGCGCGTCATACGCGTGATGTAGGCCATGCTGAAGTAGGCCAGAATCAGCACCGGCTGCGCCATGTGCGCCAGCGCATCCCAGAAGGCGTCGGTCTCCCCGGCCAGCAGCGAATCGATGGTGAGGAAGCCGGTGACCTGCGGCACCATATCCTGCCAGATTATGTCCTGCCGTCCAGGGCCGGGCGCAATGCCGAGCACCGCGTAGAACACCAGCAGGCTCAGCAGCGCCAGCACGAACACCGGCAGCGAATGGCCGGCAAGACAGATCACGCGAATGGTTTGATCGACCCACGAACGTTGACGCACCGCCGCCCACACGCCGAGCGGAATGCCGATCAGCGCCGCGATGATGATCGCCGCCGTCGCCAATTCCATGGTAGCGGGGAAGAAGCGGGCGATGTCGGTAATCACCGGATTCGAGGTGAGAATTGATTTACCGAGATCGCCATGCAGCAGTTGATTAAGGTAGTGACCAAACTGCACGTAAAGGGGCTGATCCAGCCCCATTTCCGCACGCACGCGCTCGACCACCGATTGCGGTGCGTTATCACCGACCGCCGCCAGCACCGGATCGGTGGGCATGACGCGGCCAATGAAAAAGGTCAACACCGACAGACCAAACAGCGTCAGCACCAGGCTTCCCAGGGTGCTGACGATTCTCTTCAGTAACGGCATCAGGCTTTTTTCACCTGCGCATACGGCCACTGCTCCAGCACGGTCATGTGAACATCACTCAGCGCTTTGCTGGTGGCCACGTTTTTGGTCTTCTGCATCATGAAAATGAACGGACTCTTCTCGCGACCTAGCTGCTGAATCTGCTGATAGAGCGCGATGCGTTTCGCTGGATCGGGCTCATGCAACGCCTGCTCGGTGAGTTTGTTGAACTCTTCATCTGACCAGCTGCAGCGCCACGCCAGCGTACGCGCACGCGCGTTATCGCTGTTGTCGGTGTTAACGCAGAAGGCTTCGGTGTTGGAGTTAGGATCAAAGTAATCGGCACCCCACACGGTCAATGCCAGCTGATGCTGTCGTGCACGCATCTTGGTCAGAACCTGGCGGTTTTCAGCGGCGATCAGTGACACTTTGATGCCAATCGCGCCCAGCTGGGTTTGAATCGCCTGCGCGATGTCCGGATACGGTTGCATTGAGTAGTGATCGAGGGTGATGTCGAAACCGTCCGGATAACCCGCTTCGGCCAGTAGCGCTTTGGCTTTCGCCAGATCTTTGTGGAATGGCGTATCGTCCAAAGCCGCCGGGAAGCCGCTCGGCAGGAAGCTTTGATGGGTGACAAAACTCATCGACAGAATGTTTTTCTGGATGCTTTCGTAATCCAGCGCCCACTTCAGCGCCTGCCACACCTGCGGTTTTTTCAGGTACGGATTATTGGTGTTGCACGACATCAGCATGATGGCCGACAGCGACTGATTCACCAGCGACACGCTGTTGTCGTTTTTCACCTGCAGCAGCTGTTCAGTGGTGAGGTCATACGCGGCATCGACATCGCCTTTTTTCAGCATCAGCGCCTGCGCGGCCGGGTCGGCGATGTGTTTGAGGATCACGCGTTTGGTTTTGCTTGAACCTGCATATTGCGGGCTAATCTCCAGAATCACCGTTTCGCTGGCATTCCAGGTGCGCAGGCTAAAGGCACCGGAACCGGCGCTGTGCTGTTTCAGCCAGCCGTTACCGAAGTCGTTGTTCTGCTGGTTCGCCAGACAGGCTTTCTTCGACACGATGCTGCCGACGGTGGCGGATAAGCAGTAGAGCAGGAAGGTTTCGGCCGCCGGCGCGCCGAGTTTCATCTCAACGGTGTGCGCATCTTTCGCGGTCACCAGCTGCGTCACGTTGTCTTTGGTGAAGCCGAACTGGTTGATAATAAAGGCCGGACTCTTATCCAGCTTGACGATACGCTCAATCGAGAACGCCACGTCTTCTGCGGTGAGCGGCGAACCATCGGCGAATTTAGCTGCCGGATCGAGATGGAAAGTGTAAGTGCCGTTATCGCTGCTGACGTCCCAGCTTTGCGCCAGTTGACCAATCACTTTGTCGGCTTGCTTTGGATCGGGCGTGACTAAACGTTGATAGAGGTTGCCGCAAATCTGGCCACCGGTGGCTTCGAAGCTTTCGTGTGGATCGAGGCTGGTGATGTTATCGAGCTGCATCGCGATCACCAGCATGGTCGGCGGCGTCGCGGCAAAGGATGAATTCAGGCTGAGGTAGGAAACAACAGGTACAGCAGTGCATCCTGCAAGAAAACGTCTTCTGGTAACCATGTAAACTCCCAACTGATTGATAAGTAAAATAAAAAATTGTTATTTGATTGTTTTTTGTCTTGACTTTACGCACCTGCCGGAGGATTAATACCGGCTCTAAGCCATTTGTTTCACGCGCGTGTGCTCGCCCTTTTTTGGTGCAATTTGCTCCGCCAGCTGGCAGTGCTGCGCTTTCCCCCGAACATGGAACTGAACAACATGTCTGACTCGATGACCCTCAATATTCCGGTCTTTGACGGCCACAACGATGTGCTGAATAAGCTGTGGCAGCACCATCAGCCGGACGCGGTTAATGCCTTTTTTACTGGCACCAAAACGGGCCAAATGGACTTGCCGCGTATCCATCAGGGAAATATGGCAGGTGGCATTTTCGCCACCTGGGTGCCGTCCCACCCTCTGATTGCAAGAAGTGCGCCAGACCTCGCAGATTTTCCTCAGGAAATTATCAACGCAGCGCGCGATGCGACGTTTTCTATGCTGGCGCTGCTACTGCGCATTGAGCAGGCCTCAAACGGCCAGGTGAAGATTTGCCGCAGCGTGCGTGATATCCGCCACTGCATGGCAAACAAGGTGTTAGCGGTGGTGATGCACGTGGAAGGTGCGGAAGCGCTGGATACCCACGGTGAATTGCTCGACATGCTCTACGCCAGCGGCTTGCGCACGCTGGGGCCGCTGTGGAGCCGCCCGAATCAGTTCGGCGACGGCGTACCGTTCCTCTATCCTTCGTCGCCGGATATCGGCAATGGCCTGACGGCAGCGGGCAAGCAGCTGGTACGCGACTGTAATCGCCGCCGCATCATGGTTGATTTGTCGCATATGGATGAGAAAGGCTTCTGGCACACCGCAGAGATCAGCGATGCGCCGCTGGTGGCGAGCCACTCCAACGCGCATGCGATCAGCGCGCAGTCGCGCAATCTCACCGATCGCCAGCTGGCGGCGATTGCTGAAACCAACGGCTTTGTCGGCGTCAATTTTGCCGTGCCGTTCCTGCGCGAAGATGGCGATCGCCATGCGCCGACCGGCGTCGATGCCATTGTGCGTCACGTTGAGTATCTGCTGGAAAAAGTCGGGGAAGAGGGCGTTGGTTTTGGTTCGGATCTTGATGGTGCCACCATGCCGGGCGATCTGAAAGACGTGGCCGGATTCCCGCTGCTGGTGCAGGCGCTGGCGGCACGCGGCTATTCGCGTGCGCTGCTGGAGAAGATTTGCCACGGCAACTGGCTGCGCGTGCTTGAAGCCACCTGGGGCGAATAATCATGCGGCTGCGGCATATTGAGGTGTTTCAGGCGATTGTGCAGACCGGCAGCATCAGTGCGGCGGCGCGTTTGCTGAATGTGTCGCAGCCGAATGTCAGCCGCGTGCTTAATCACGCCGAGCAGCAGCTTGGTTTTGCGCTGTTTGAGCGACGCGCGCAGGGCATGGTGGTGACCGCAGAAGGGCGGCGTTTGCTGCCGGAAGTGGAAGACATCTACCAACGTTTACAAGCAATTACCCAGCTCACCGAGCAACTGCGGCGCGGCGAAGGGCAAACGGTGCGCGTCGGTGCCGCTCATGCGTTTGGTCAGATGGTGTTAGCGCCAGCGCTGGTGAACTGGCGACAACAGGCAGCGTCGGTTAGCGTGGAGCTGGTTACCGAGCATTTCAGCACCTTGTGCGGCATGATCATGGCGAATCAGCTCGATTTCGCGTTGGTGTTTGGTCAGCAGGTAGAAGCGGATTTACTGGCGGAGCCGCTGTTTCAGTCGTCGATGGTGGCGTTGCTGCCGCGCGATCACACCCACAATGAGCCGGTGACGCTGGAGTGGCTGTGCGCTAATAACCTGCTGATGATGCAGAATCAGGATCCGCTCGGTCGCGTTCTGCACCGCGCGCTGCGCGATAAAGGGCTCAATCCGGCGGTATCGCTGTCGATCAAAACCTATTCGGTGATTGCCGATATGGTGCTGGCGGGCGGCGGCGTCGGGATTGTCGATCTGTTTACCGCCTGCCGTTATGCCGACCAGCTCAAGCTGTTGCCGGTCGCGCAGCCGCTGCCGTTTGAAGTGATGTTAATCAGCCGCCGTGATCAGCCGCAGTCGCAATCCACGCTGCAGCTGAAACAGGTGATTCGCAATAAGCTGTGGGAGATCGCGCGCCAATGTGAATCGCAGTTTTTCACCCGCCCAACGTAATACCGGTTTCGTAGGGTCGCCATTTATGGCGACCGTCCCACATCCGACTCTTAATTAAACCCCATCCGTAATTGGTTTACGCACCAGCAGCAAATACGCCAGCGCGCCCACCACCGTCACACCGGCGCAAATCATCAACGCCAGGCTAAACGACTTGGTGGTATCCAGCACCCAACCGGTGATCACTGGCGCGAACGAGGCGAACACAAAGCTGGCGAAGTTCTGGATGCTGCCAACCGAGGCGGTCATGCGCGCCGTGACGTTGGCGTGAATCAAACCCCAGCACGATGTACCGGCAAAGTGGATACAGAACAGCGCCATACCGATCATGGTCACCGCGCTGGTGGTGTCGGTGGCACGCGTTACGAAAGCGGTAAACGCAGCAGACAACAGCATGCCAGTGACGATTGAGACCTTACGTACTTTCACCGCATCATGGCCACGACGCACCAGCGCATCGACCACATAACCGTTCAGCAACATGCCCGCCGCGCCGAACAGGAACGGAATCGCCGCCAGTAAACCGGTACTTTTCAGGTCGAGGTTATAGGTGGATTGCAGATAACCCGGCAGCCACGCGATATACAGCCATGCGGTGTAGTTGATGCCGCTGAAGCCAATCATCATGCCCCACATGGTGCGCTGCTTAAACAGGCCGCGCCACTCGGCAAAACTCAGCGGCTCTTTGCGCGATGCCACGCTGCCCGCCTGCAGATAGTGAATCTCTTCGCCACTCAACTTGTTGTTATCGCGATCGCGGTACATCAGATACCAGCCGATGGCGAGGAACATGCCGAGCACGCCGATGGTGACAAACATGCCGCGCCAGCCCATCACCATCATCATCGCGGCCAGAATCGGTGGCGCAATGGATAAACCAATCATCGAGGCGGCGTTAAACATGCCCATCGGCATGCCGCGATCTTTGATGTTGAACCAGTCGTTGATCACCTTGACGCCGCACGGGTTCATCGGCGCTTCACCAATACCTAACCCGATGCGCACCAAAATAAACTGGGTGAAGTTATGCACCAACCCCGCCGCTGCCTGGAACAGCGACCAGAAGAACATGCCAATCGCCAGCATGATGCGCGGCCCTTTGCGATCGAGCAGCGCACCGCACGGCAGCTGTGCTAAACCGTACGCCAGTGAAAACGCCGACAGCAGCACGCCAATTTCAGTCGCAGATAACCCCAGTTCTCCCCGGATGGTCATATTGGCGACCGACAGCGAACTGCGATCGAGATAGTTGATCATGGCGGCGAACAGCAGCAGCAACATGGCGGTAATCTGGATCTTTCTGATGCGCGGCGAGCGCACCACGTCACTGCGTGCCGGGATAAAATCTTGCCCGTCTGCAGCCGGTTGTGGCGCGTTTTCGCGGCCACGAGCCGAAGTATTTTCCATTGCGACCTCCCGGATCTGGGTACTTATCGTTATGCGTTTGTGTGGGATCCTGCGGCAGCAAAACGGTGCTGCCCCAACGGATTGACTTCGAGACTAGAAGCAATCAGATCGGGATGTTGCGGAGATGTTTCAGATTCGTGCGGGAGCTAATGCTTTGTGGTTTTTAATCGGTTTTTAATTGTACTGACGGATAGACCGGATCATCGATGTCTTGGCGGTGCCGAGATGATTGTGCAGGGCGCACAACGCTTCAACATCCTGGCGGCTAATCAGCGCCGTCAGAATCGCCATATGCTCCTCCAGCGCCACAATATTACGCTGCTTGAGATCGGTTTCATCCCATTGATAATGCGAGTGAAAAATCACTGAAATAATCTCCAGCGACTGATTAAAAAACGGATTGTTGGCGGCGGAGAGAATCAGCGTGTGCATCTCTTTATCCAGCGCGGCGAAGTGGCGGTAATTGCTGGCGATGGTGTCGCGCATCGAACGATGGCGATCCAGCAGGTCACGTGCCTGCATCCAGCGCTCATCCTGCGAGGGCAGGTTGAGAAAACGGGTCAGCGCGTGGGTTTCCAGCATTTCGCGCAGCTCAAACAGGTTCTCGGCATACTTCTGATCGAACTTCTTCATGCGCCACTGTCCGCGTCTCACTGGCTCCAGCAGGTCATAACGCATAAAACGCAGCAGGAATTCGCGCACCACAATCGGGCTGACCTTTACCTGCTGCGCTAACTGCAGCTCGCTAAAGGTATCGCCCGGCATCAGTTGACGCTGATTAATCAGGTTGAAAAAGGTCTGCTCGAACTGCAGCGCCTGCTGATCAATCGGCGGCGTCAGGGCGTTAAAACCATCTTCATCGCTGGGATCGCGCACGATAACGTAGGTTTCATCCACCTTTTCCAGCACGCCGCGCGCATGCAGATGCTGCAAGGTGTGGCGCACCGTGGTGCGGCTGATGTTGAACATTTCGGCCAGCGCCGCCTGCGGTGGCAACGGCGAACGGATATGCCGTTTGGCAATGCCTTCCAGCATCTGGTTAATCACGTTCTGACGTAGGTTCTGGCTGCGGCTCATGCGCGTCTCCGGTTTTTTATCTATTAAAAACCATACAAAGCCCAAAAAAAGCGGTTGGCTTCACACTTCCCCCAACGCAAAACGCTGTCATCGGCGATTTTCGCCATAACTGCGACAACAGCACAGGAGAAGCCCATGACAACAATGAAAACGCTGGTGGTCGCCGAGCCGCGCCAGATGGTGTGGCAGCAGCGCGCAAAGCCGACGCCCGCCGCCCATGATGTTCTGATCAAACCGATTGCCGCCGGGATTTGCGGCACCGATATCCACGCCTGGGCTGGCAATCAGCCGTTCTTCAGCTATCCACGCGTGTTGGGGCATGAGCTGTGTGGCGAAGTGGTGGAACTCGGCAGCCAGGCCAGCGGCTTTAGGCTGGGCCAGCGCGTGGCGCTGATTCCCTATGTGGCCTGCCAGCAGTGCGATGCCTGTTTGAGCGGCAAAACCAACTGCTGCGAAAACATCTCGGTGATTGGTGTGCACCAGGATGGCGGTTTCTGCGAATTTCTTAGCGTGCCGAGCAGCAATTTGCTGGCGGTGGATGATGTCGATCCGGAAGCTGCCGCGCTGATTGAACCCTTCGCCATTAGCGCGCATGCGGTGCGCCGTGCGGCCGTGGCGGCGGATGAGCAGGTTTTGGTGGTGGGCGCAGGCCCGATTGGTCTTGGCGTGGCCGCAATTGCGGCGGCGGCGGGTGCCCACGTGGTGGTGGCTGACACCAGCGAGCAGCGCCGTGCGCACGTGGCGCAGAAACTGGGTTTGGCGACGGTGAATCCATTAGACGCCGATTTTGACGCGCAGCTTAAAGCGGAGTTTGGCGGACGTTTGGCCGCCAAAGTGATCGATGCCACCGGCAGCCCAGCGGCGATGAACGGCGCGGTGAAATTGATTCGTCACGGCGGCACCATCGTGTTTGTCGGCCTGCATAAAGGCGATCTGGTGATCCCGGATATCGAGTTCCACAAAAAAGAGACCACGCTGATGGGCAGCCGCAACGCCACACTGGAAGATTTCGCTAAAGTTGGCGAACTGATGGCGAACGGGCAGCTTTGTGCCGATATGATGCTGAATTGTCATTATTATTTCTCAACGCTGGCGGATCGCTTTGAAGCGGATGTGATTAATAACCGGCAACTGATTAAAGGCGTAATTCACTTCGGGCGGTAATTCTCCGGGATGTTCGGTCGCCATGAATGGCGACCCTACGACCGCTTTGTCGCATATTGTCTGCATTGCCAAGCCAGCGTATTATCTCCCGCCTAAGGTGATGGCGTGCCACCTTCCCCAACCGCCGTTCTGGTCACAGACGGCTGATGACGCCTGACAACACTCGTATCCCTGCGCGGGAGACGGCGGTGTGTCAGGTGTTATTCTGTCCTGCCGCGGCCCTGCGCGTCATTCATTTCAGGAGCTCCAAACTATGTTGAAGTCGTTACTGGCGGTGGTACTCGGCGGTGCGGTGGGCTGTTCGCTGCGTTGGTTGATCTCATTACGTTTTAACGCGCTGTTTCCCAATCTGCCGCCGGGCACCTTGATGGTGAATCTGGTGGGCGGTTTTATCATCGGTGCGGCGCTGGCTTTCTTCGTGCGCAACCCGCATATCGATCCCTTCTGGAAACTGCTGATTGTCACCGGTTTATGCGGCGGCTTAACCACGTTCTCGACCTTTTCAGCAGAAATTGTCGGGCTGCTGCAAACCGGCAAATACCTGTGGGCGATGTCGAGCGTGATGGTGCATGTCATCGGTTCGCTGCTGATGACCTTCGCCGGTTTTGCCGTGGTAAATCTGCTGGGATAACCATCGGGCTTGAAATAACTCCTCAGAGGTAGATACTGATCGCCATTCTGTGCGCGTGACGCACAGAATGTGTCACCGATTATCCGGACGATTAAGGAGCTGTGTCATGCGTCATAACCCCAAATTCCTTAACCTGGTGTTGTTAAACGGTGAACCTGAGGAGAAGCTGCGTGCCGCACGCGCCGCCGGTTTCGAGCAGGTTGAGATCTGGCGCGACGATGTGCAAGCCAGTACGCCACAGTTAGCAAAGCAGTTACAGCTTGGCTTCACCAATGTTCAGGTGCTGCGCGATTTCACCGGTGCGCCGGATCGTGAGCGCCAGCAAAAACGCGAAGAGCTGCGTCAGTTCATTCAAATTGCCCAAACTATTGGCTGCGACACCATTCAGGCACCCGCCAGCACGCGTGAAGATTGCGTGGCGGCGCGCATTGACGAAGATTTGCGTTGGATGGCGTCGGAAGCCGCGCGCTACAACATGCGCATCATGTATGAGCCGATGGCGTGGTGCAGCGTGGATAATACGCTGCCGCTGGCGTGGGAAAGATTGCAACGGCTGGACCAGCCGAATATCGGCTTAGTGGTCGATCTGTTCCACATCTGCGCGTTAGGCGGCGACGCTTCGCAACTGGACGGCATTCCTGCCGATCGCATATACGAAGTGCAGCTGTGCGACATGGCCGACATGCCGCCGCAGGATAAGCAGCCGCTCAGCGAGTACGCGCGCCACCAGCGCTTGTTGCCGGGCGATGGCATCATTGAAGTGGAACGCTTTGTCGATAAGCTGAAAAGTGCCGGTTACAGCGGGCCGGTCGGCATTGAAGTGTTTAACGATAAGTTGAAAGCGCAGCCAGCAGAGGTGGCTGCGCACAAGGCGTGGCAGGCGTTAAATCGCTACTGGCCTTAATCCTGCAAACATTGCGCAATAAAACCGGCGGCATCCATCGCACCCTGCGATGAAATGGTGTGGCCGGTGGCCGCTTCATAGCGCGCTTCCACCGTCACGCCAGCCTGTTGCAAACGCTGCTCCGCCGATGCGCTTTCGCTAAACGGAATCACATCATCAGCTTTGCCGTGAATCAGCAGCGCAGGCGTGTACTGTTGCGGCGTTAATGCACCATCAAACGCCAGGCGACCGGAAAATGCCACCACGCCCGCCAGCGGATAACGACCCGACGCCAGTGCATCCAGCGCCATGATCGAACCCTGCGAAAAGCCCACCAGAATCACTTTGTCCCACGCATCCGCCATGCCGTGTTGCGCCATCAGCTGTTGCAGTGTGTCATCAAAGGCCGCGCGCGCTTCACGCACCCGCGCCGGGCGATTTTCAGGCGTGATGCCGGTCAGGCTAAACCACTGATATCCCATCGCATGTTCAAAAGGATAGGGCGCATTCGGCGAGGCAAACGCCACATCTGGCAGCAGGCGCGCCCAAAGTTCGCCGAGCACCGCGAGGTCGCCGCCGTTGCTGCCGACGCCATGTAAAAAAATCACTAACGCTTTTGCCATCGCATTGCTCCTTAAAAACCGTAGGCCGCCATATCCGGGCCAACCGGCACAATGCCGTTGGGATTCAGTGCTTTAATCGAATAATAGCCCTGCTTGATATGGTCGATATTCACCGTCTGACGCACGCCAGAAACCGACAGCATACTCTTGAGATAACGATCGAGCAGCGGATAGTCGCGCAGGCGGCGCAGGTTGCATTTAAACAGGCCGTGATAGGCGGCGTCAAAGCGCACCAGCGTGACGAACAAGCGAATATCCGCTTCGGTTAAGCGCTCGCCGAGCAGGAAGGTGCGGCCATCCTGCAAACGCAGCTCCAGCTCATCCAACTGGCTGAACACATCGTTAAACGCCTGCTGATAGCTGATCTGCGTGGTGGCGAAGCCGGTGCGATACACGCCGTTATTCAGGCGTGGATAGATCGATTCGTTCAGCGTGTCGATCTCTGCGCGCAGATCCTCGGGATAAAGATCAATACGATCGTCCGCCAGCGCGCCAAAGCCGCTGTTCAGCATGCGCAGGATATCGGCCGACTCGTTATTGACGATGGTTTGCGTCTTTTTGTCCCACAGCACCGGCACAGTGGCGCGGCCGGTGAAATCGGCATCGGCGCGGGTATAAAGCTCGTGGATGTATTCGGCTTTATTCAGCCAGTCGCGATCCGCACCGGGATAATCACCGAAGCGCCAGCCTTGCGCGCCAAGCTGCGGTTCCACCACCGACACGCTGATCACTTTCTCCAGCCCTTTCAGAGTGCGTGCCAGCAGCGTGCGCGAAGCCCACGGACAAATCAGTGCCACATAGAGGTGATAGCGATCCGGCTCGGCAGCAAATTCGCTGGAACCATCTGCGGTGATCCAGTGACGAAAACTGGATGTCTGGCGCACAAATCCGCCTTGTTTATCGGTGGCTTGCACCGGATGCCACTCTGCACTCCACTTACCGTTTACCAGCATCGCCTTCTCTCCTCAGTGTTGATGGAGTAAGCATACAGCGCTGCTGGTTGGGTGATAATCCGGGAAAAATGGCTTTCATTGCTTCCAAATTGGAAGGAATCAGCCGGGCGGATGGTGCCGGAAATGGGCGGCGAGGAAATCGATCAGCAGCCGGGTTTTCTGCGCCAGATGACGCGCCGGCGGATAGAGCGCGAACAGGCCGAGCGGCGGCGTGGCGAACGCCTCTAATATCGAGACGATTTCACCGCGCTGCAGAGCGGGCGCGGCAATAAAACCCGGCAGCCGCGCAATGCCCAATCCGGCAATCGCCGCCTGCAAACAGGCTTCGGTGTTTGAGAAACAGAGACGACCACGAATCGGCATGCTAACGCTGTCGCCGCACGGCGTGACAAACGGCCAGTGCCAGGGATCGCGGAAGTTGGTATCGCTGATGCACTGATGTGCCGCCAAATCGCGCCAGTGCTGCGGCGTGCCGTGTTGCAGCAGATAACTGGAGGAGGCCGCCACGCGGATTGGCACATCGCCGAGGCGGCGCGCAATCAGGCTACTGTCGTCGAGTTTGCCTATGCGGATTGCCATATCGAAGCCTTCATCTACGATGTTGACTGCACGATCGGAGAAGTTCACGTCGAGTTCGATCTGCGGATAATGGCGCGCGAACTCCACCAGCACGCTGGCTAACACCGCCGTACCAAAGGTGCCGGGCGCGCTGATTTTCAGGCGGCCGGTCGGCGTGGTGGCGCTGTCGCGCACGGTGGCATCCAATGTATCAAAAGCTTCCAGCAGCGTTTTTACCCGCTCGTAATAGGCGCGACCGACTTCGGTGGGCGAGAGCGCACGCGTGCTGCGTTTAAACAGCTGGACGCCAAGTTCCTGCTCCAGCCGGGAGACCAGCTTCGACGCCTGGCCGCTGCTGGTGCCAAGGCGCTCGGCCGCACCGGCAAAGCTGCCGACTTCCAGCACGGCGACAAACATGCGGTCACAATCGAGTCGATCCATGGCGTTTCCTGTTAGTTCAGCGTTTTATGTTAATCGGTCGCCATGAATGGCGACCCTACGTCGTAGGTTGCGCATTAATGCGCATCGGGTCAAATCTGCTGATTACACATTCAGTGCGCTATACCTTTTCCCACGCGGGAAAACCTGTTGAACTAGGCGCCTGCTTTCATCAGGCCGGGAGCCGTGAATGTCTTTGCTACATCTGTCATCGCTGGCGGAGATTGCCGCCGTCGAATGGGATGCGCTGTTACCTGACGATCAACCGTTTTTGCGCCATGCCTTTCTTCTTTCTCTCGAAGAGAGCGGCAGCGTGCGGCCCGAAAACGGCTGGCAGACGGATCACCTGCTGTGGCGCGAAAACGGCACGCTGCGTGCGGCGCTGCCGGGCTATCGCAAACGCCATTCGCGCGGTGAATATGTGTTCGACCATGCGTGGGCGGATGCCTGTCAGCGCGCCGGTATTCCTTACTATCCGAAATGGCTGGGCGCGATTCCGTTCAGTCCAGTGACCGGCGCACGTCTGCTGGGCGATGAAGACGCGGTGCTGAAATTGCTCAGCGCGCTGCCGGATAATCTCTACGAACAGGGTTTGAGCGGCGCGCACATCAATTTCACCACGCCATTCGCCAATCACATCATGCAGCAGCAGCCGGATTGGCTGGAACGTCTTGGCTTGCAGTATCACTGGCACAACAAAGGCTACCGCGATTTTCAGGATTTCCTCGACACGCTGATGTCGCGCAAGCGCAAACAGCTGCGCAAAGAGCGTGAGCAGGTGATGAGCAGCGGCTTCGAATTCAGCTGGTATCGCGGCGATGAGCTGCGCGAAGATCAGTGGGATTTCGTCTACACCTGCTACGCCAACACCTATGCGGTGCGCGGCCAGCGACCGTATTTGACGCGCCACTTCTTTAGCCTGCTGGCAGAGCGCATGCCGCGTTCGATTCGCGTGGTGATCGCGACGCTGCAAGGCCAACCGGCCGCCATGGCGTTCTGCTTAATGGACGGCAACACGCTATATGGCCGCTATTGGGGATGTCTGGCGGAGTTTGATCGGCTGCATTTCGAAACCTGCTTCTATCAGGGCATGGATTTCGCCATCGCGGAAGGTTTACAGCGTTTTGATGCGGGCGCGCAGGGCGAGCACAAGCTGGTGCGCGGCTTTGAGCCGCACATCACCCATTCGTGGCACTATCTGTGTCATCCCGGTTTGCGCGATGCGGTGGCGGATTTTCTGCTGCAGGAACGGGAAGGCGTGCGCGGCTGGGCAATTGAAGCGCGCGACGCCTTGCCGTATCGGCGTGGTGATTAATCCGCGCCGACAAAACCGCCGGTCTGATGCTGCCACAGGCGCGCGTAAAGTCCGCCGTGCGCCAGCAGTTCGCGGTGGTTGCCCATCTCGACAATCTCGCCTTTCTCCAGCACCACCAGACGATCCATTTTGGCGATAGTGGAAAGACGGTGTGCGATGGCAATCACCGTTTTGCCCTGCATCAGCGTTTCCAGGCTCTCCTGAATCGCCGCTTCCACCTCGGAATCCAGCGCGGAAGTGGCTTCGTCCATGATCAGAATCGGCGCATCTTTCAGCAGCACGCGCGCGATGGCGATACGCTGACGTTGACCGCCTGACAGCTTCACGCCGCGCTCGCCCACGTGCGCATCCAAGCCGGTGCGGCCTTGCGGATCGGAGAGCAGCGGAATGAACTCGTCGGCGCGCGCGCGGATAATCGCCGCCTGCAGCTCCTCTTCCGTCGCGTCCGGGCGACCATACAGCAGGTTTTCGCGAATCGAGCGGTGTAGCAGCGACGTGTCCTGGGTGATCATGCCGATTTGCCCGCGCAGGCTCTCTTGCGTCACTTCGGCAATGTTCTGATCGTCAATCACAATGCGACCGCTGTTGATGTCATACAGCCGCAGCAGCAAGTTCACTAAGGTGGATTTACCGGCGCCGGACGGGCCAATCAACCCGATTTTCTCGCCCGGTTTGATGTTGAGATTGAGGCGATTAATCACTTGACGGCTGCCGCCATAATCAAAACGCACATCCTCAAAGCGAATCTGACCACGCGTCACCTGCATGTTTTTCGCGTTCGGCTGATCCTGCACGCTCAGCGGCTGCGCAATGGTGTTCAGGCCATCCTGAACCATACCGATGTTCTCGAAGATGCCGTTCACCACCCACATGATCCAGCCGGACATGTTCACCAGACGGATCACCAAGCCGGTCGCCAGCGCAATCGCGCCGACGCTGATCAGCGACTGGCTCCACAACCACAGCGCCAGGCCAGACGTGCTGACAATCAGCAAGCCATTGAGCGTCGAGAGCGTGATATCCATGGTGGTGACCATGCGGCTGGCGTGCTGGGTTTTGTCGGTTTGCTCCTGAATCGCCTCACGCGCGTAACGCTTCTCCAGATCGTTGTGCGAGAACAGTTTGATGGTGGCGATGTTGGTGTAGCCATCGACGATGGTGCCCATCAATTTCGAGCGCGCTTCCGATGACACCACCGAACGCTGTTTAACGCGCGGCACGAAGAAGCTCAGCGACACGCTGTACGCCACAATCCAGATCACCAGCGGAATCATCAGGCGCCAGTCCGCTTCGGCAAACAGCACCAGCGAGGTCACCGCATAAATCACCACGTGCCAGATGGCGTCCACCAGCTGTACCGCCGAATCACGCAGCGAGTTACCGGTTTGCATGATGCGCTGGGCAATGCGCCCGGCAAAATCGTTCTGGAAGAAGTTCAGGCTCTGGCGCAGCACGTAGTTGTGATGCTGCCAGCGGATCATGCTGGTCATGCTCGGGTTAATGCTTTGATGCACCAGCATATCGTGCGCGGCAATCACCACGGGCCGCAGAATCAGCGCCACAAAGCCCATCCACAACAATATTTGCCAGTTATCGCTAAACAACGAGGCGGGCGTGGAGTGATTAACCAGGTCAATGATGCGACTGAGATAGCTGAACAGCGCCACTTCGATCAGCGCCTGCACCAGCCCGACAATCAGCAGCGCGACGAAGCTCGGCCACACCTGACGCAGATAGTAGAAGTAGAACGGCCAGACGCTGGCGGGCGGGGAATCGGTTGGCGCATCCTGGAAAATATTGATAAAACGTTCAAAACGGCGATACAACATAGAGTCACTCTTCCCGACATGGTGAGAGTTAACAGCTTAGTGCAAGTGAAAAGGGATTACCGACATGGATTTACACATTCGCGGTCGTGAGCCGGGCGACGCCGCCGCCTACCAACGCCTTTACAGCCATCCTGACGTTTATCGCTGGACCACGCAGCTGCCGTGCCCGAGCGTGGCGACCTGGCAGAAAAAATTCGAAAAGATGGATGAACTGGGATACATCGGCTTTGTTGCGGAGATCGATGGCGCGATGGTTGGCGAGCTCACGCTGTTTGTCGAGCAGCGTCCGCGCACGCGTCATAGCATTAGTTTTGGTATCGGCGTCGATCCGGCGTTTGGCGGGCGCGGCATTGGCGAAAAGCTGATCCGCAATGCGATGGATTACGCCTTTAACTGGCTCGGCATTATGCGCATCGAGCTGGAAGTGTTCCACGATAACGAGCGCGCGCTGCGCCTGTATCAAAAGCTGGGCTTCGAGCGTGAAGGCGTGAAGCGCAAAGCCTGCCTGCGTGATGGCGAGTATCACGATATCGTGCAGATGGCGATATTACGTTAACCGTAGGGTCGCCATTCATGGCGACCTTCTCAATCAACGCACGAAACTCTGCGTTACGGTCGCCATAAATGGCGACCCTACGATTGGCGGTAATTATTGTGATTTTTCAACGTACTTCTGCATATTCTCTTTGGTTACCAGCTCGAACGGGATCCATACGTGTGAGTCGACTTTCTCGCCTTTAATCAGCTTCTGCGCCACATCCACCGACGTTTTGCCCTGGCCGACCGCATCCTGGAACACCGTGACCTGAATTTTGTCCTGCGACAGCGCTTTCAAGCCATCTGGCGTGGCATCAATACCGCCAATCAGCACCTTTTTATTGCCCTTCGCCAGCGCCATCGCCGCGCCAATCGCCATCTCATCGTTGTTAGCCGCAACGATATCAATCGCTTCATCATTGCCCAGCCAGTTATTCATCAAATCCATGCCTTCGTTGCGCGCGTAGTTGGCGGGCTGTTTCTGCACCACTTTCATGCCGGGATATTTCGCCACCACTTGCTCAACGTCTTTGGTGCGTTGCAGCGCACCGGCATCGGTCAGGTTGCCGATCATGATCGCCACATTGCCTTTGTAATTGGCCATTTTCGCCAACGCTTCCATCTGCAAGGTGCCGGATTCACGTTCGTCCGAACCGACAAATACCACGCCCGCCAGCAGCGATTTATCGCCTGGCGTGCGGTTTACGTACACCAGCGGAATTTTTGCCTGCTGCGCTAACTTGGTCAGCTGCGGCGTGCTGGCAGAATCGACCGGATCGACGATGATGGCATCCACGCCCGCGCCGATAAAACTCTGCACCTGATCGGTCTGACGTCCGACATCACCGCGTGCATCTTCAAACTGAATATCGAGTCCGCGCGCTTTGGCTTCTTTATCAATCGACTGACGAATAATGGTGAGGAAGTTTTGATCAAAGTAGGCCATCGACACGCCAATTTTTTCCGCCAGCGCCGAGGCTGACGTTGAGAGCAAGCCGAGCAACACAATCGCCTTGAGGGTTTTCATCGCAGACTCCAGAGTAAGTTTGTTATTAGAATGAATGTTTCATCAAGATAAAAAATGGCTCAATGAAATCATTTTCAGCCTACGAGCCCGCCATGCGGCTGACAATCAGCAAGGTTGGATTTTGCAGCCAGGCGCATACTTTGCTCTCGGGTGCGTCTTTCCTTCGCGCACTCATAGTTGCGCTGCAAAGGATTTTCTTAGAGCTGGCGCACATTGCGGTGCAAAGGCGCGCGGATCTTTAAGGTTCTGTGCAGCGCCGCACCTCGCTTTGTGCCAGCTGCCAAATCTGCCGCTATTTAGCACCGTCGATTCCGCCATTCGCACAATGACCACGCCTGAGACCGCTTCCTATAGTTGCTGCACAGGGGAAATAAAGCGGTATTCCAGTGTGTTTCATTTGAGGAATTCAGCCCATGCTAAAAGCCAATAATCGTCCACAGAACAGCCACGTACGCGTTTGGATCCTTTGCCTGATCCTGTTTCTTTCCGTGGTGGCGTATGCCGACCGCTCGATCCTGTCGATCTCGGGATCGGCGATCAAAGATGAGTTTGGACTTTCGGCGATCCAGCTTGGCCTGATCCTCTCGGCGTTTAGCTGGGCCTATGTGATCGGCCAGATCCCCGGCGGCCTGTTCCTTGATCGCTTCGGCACCAAAAAAGTGTATGGCGTGACGCTGGGGTTGTGGTCGATCTCCACGCTGCTGATGGGCTTTGTCGGCGAGTTCTCCAGCGGCATGACCATGGCACTGACATTGATGTTTGCGCTGCGTTTCGCGCTGGGCCTGATTGAAGCCCCGAGTTTTCCCGCCAATGCCCGTGCGGTGATCATGTGGTTCCCCAGCGCCGAACGCGGCCGCGCCTCTTCACTCTTCGCCTCGGCGCAATATTTTGCCGTCGCTATCTTCTCGCCGCTCTCCGGCTGGCTGGTGTCGCGTTTCGGCTGGGAATGGCCGTTCTTCGTACTGGGCGGCATTGGCGTGCTGGCGGTGTTTGTCTGGATGGGCTTTATGCGCAGTCCGCGCCATCATCCGCGAGTATCGGAAAATGAGCTGCGCTACATCGAGCAGGGCGGCGCGCTGGTCGATATTGATTCGGCGCAAACGCTAAAAGCGCGTCCGCCGTTGAGCAAAGCGATGTTCAAAAAGTTGCTCAGCAACCGCATGCTGTGGTGCGCCTATATCGGCCAATATTGCATCATCGCGCTCAGCTACTTCTTTATCACCTGGTTCCCGATTTATCTGGTGCAGGCGCGTGGCATGAACATTCTCGACGCCGGTTTTGCCACCATCGCACCGGCGGTGTTTGGCTTCGTCGGCGGCATCAGCGGCGGCTATATCTCCGACAAACTGCTGGCAAACGGCTGGAGTTTATCCTGGGCGCGTAAAACGCCGTACATCGTCGGCATGCTGATGGCGGCGTCGCTGGTTCTGGCGGCGATGATCCCCAGCAACGTTGGCATTATCGCCATTATGTCGTTCGCCTTCTTCGGCAAAGGCGTGGCGGCGGGCGCCGGAACCTGGACGATTGTCAGCGATACCGCACCAAAAGAAGCGGTTGGCCTGGCGGGCGCGATCTTCAATGGCATCGGCAATATGGCGGGTTTTATCACGCCGCTGCTGTTCGGCATCATCGTCGGCTTAACCGGCAGCTACAGCATTGGGCTGGTGTTTGTCGGCGCGCACTGCGTGGTTGCTGCTTTGCTGTTCCTGCTGGTGATGGGACCGATTGAACGCGTTGGCGAGGAGCAGGAGATTTCAAGCCAGGTCGCCATGAATGGCGACCCTACGACGTAATGTGCGCATTAATGCGCACCCATCTCGCAAACCTCACCGATCGCACAAATCACTCCTGAAGATTTTTTGCTCAGCTGCCGATACCTCCTTACCACCCACTGATATTAAGGAGCGATATCGTGATAAAGCTGATTAACGTTGACGAACTGCGGCAGGGAATGTTTATCCACAAACTTGAGGTTTGGTGGGTCAAAGATAAGCGCATTCGCAACCAAATGCTGATCACTGATAAACGCCAGATCGCGATGATCCGCAATGAGGGGATCCTGCAGTTATGGATCGATCTCGATAAATCGGTTCAGGCGCCCGCTGCGCCCGCGCCAAAAAAAGATATTCCTCAAACCCCGTTTTTCCAGGAGATGGATCAGGCGCAAAGCATCTTCAATCAGGGGAAACCGCAGGTGCTGGCGATGTTTAACGAGGCGCGTATGGGGCAGGGCCTCGACCTCGATTACACCCTTGATCTGGTGGATCAAATAGCCGGTTCGATCACCCGCGAACCGACTGCACTGCTGAGTGTGGCGCGCCTGAAGAATCACGACGATTACACCTATCTGCACTCGATGGCGGTGTGCGGCTTAATGATCTCGCTCGGCAAAAAAATGGGCCTCGATGAGCACCAGCTGCGCCGCGTTGGTATGGGCGGTTTGCTGCACGATGTGGGTAAAGCGGCGGTGCCGCTGGAGATTCTCAACAAGCCCGGCAAGCTCAGCGATGAAGAGTTTACCGTGATGCGCCAGCACCCGATTGTCGGTGCGCAGATGTTAATGGAAGCTAACGCCGGTGAAGATCTGCTGGATATCGCGCTGCATCACCATGAAAAATACGACGGCAACGGTTATCCGCACGGTCTGAAAGGCGAGGAGATCTCACTGTATGCGCGCATGGCATCGGTGTGCGACGTCTACGATGCCGTCACCTCGAATCGTCCTTATCGTAAAGGCTGGACGCCTGCCGAAGCGATGCACAACATGTTGAGCTGGCGTGGCCACTTCGATAACTCGCTGCTGCACGCCTTCGTGCGCACCATCGGCATCTATCCGGTGGGATCGCTGGTGCGACTGGCTTCCGGGCGCGTGGCGCTAGTGGTGCAGGCGGGCGAAAAATCGTTGCTCAAGCCCAAAGTGCATGTGTTCTGGTCGCTGCACGCGCAGCGCGAAGTAAAACCGGAAGAGCTCGATCTTGGCGACAGCTTCTGCACCGACAGCATCACCGGCGCGGAAGACAGCGGCTTGTGGCAGAACATCGATCTGAACCGCATCTGGGCGTTAGAAAGCGCTTAATTCTTCACCATTTTTATACTTTATTTACGCCCGCCTCCCGCCTTTTTACTTCTTCTTTATGCCGCGCCGCGCATGCTTGCAGCACTACCAAAATCCTCTGGAGGTTGCTGTGAGCGTGGGCGTGATAGCCGGCATCGTGCTGGTGTTTGTTCTTCTGGGCTACCTGATTTATGCCCTGCTTAATGCGGAGGCATTCTGATGGCTGCGAATGCATTCATGCTAATTGCGGTATTCCTGCTGGTACTGATGGTGCTGGCACAACCGCTGGGACGTTATCTCGCCCTGTTTGTGGCTGACAAGCCGCTGCTGCCGCGTACCGAACGCGCGCTGTGGCGACTGGCCGGTGCCGACGGCGACGCCATGCGCTGGCCGCACTATTTGCTGGCGATTCTGCTGTTTAACGCGCTGGGTTTTGCCTTGCTGCTGCTGATGTTGATGACGCAGGCCGCGCTGCCGCTGAACCCGCAGCATCTGCCTAATCTGAGCTGGGATCTGGCGCTCAATACCGCCATCAGCTTCGTCACCAACACCAACTGGCAATCCTACGCCGGGGAAAGCACGCTGAGCTATTTCAGTCAGATGGCGGGCCTCACGGTGCAGAACTTCCTGTCGGCGGCGACCGGTATCGCCGTGGCGTTTGCGCTGATTCGTGGTTTTGCCAACCGTTCGTTGGCGACGCTCGGCAACGCGTGGCGCGATCTCACGCGCATTACCGTTTACGTGCTGCTGCCAATCAGCCTGCTGATGGCGCTGTTCTTCGTCAGCCAGGGCAGCATTCAAACCTTCGAACCTTACCATGCGCTCACCACGCTGGAAGGCGCGCAGCAGACGCTGCCACTCGGTCCGGTGGCGTCGCAGGAAGCGATCAAAATGCTCGGCACCAACGGCGGCGGTTTCTTCAACGTCAACTCGGCGCATCCGTTCGAAAACCCGACGGCGCTGACCAACTTCGTGCAGATGCTGAGCATCTTCCTGATTCCGGCTGCGCTCTGTTTCACCTTTGGCCAGCATCTGGGCGATCGTCGTCAGGGCCACATGCTGCTGTGGGCGATGACCATCATGTTCGTGCTGGCGGTGATCACCGTGATGTGGGCCGAACTGCGTGGCAATCCGCACTTCCTCGCGCTCGGCGCGGACAGCGCCATCAACATGGAAGGCAAGGAGACGCGCTTCGGCATTCTCAACTCCAGCTTGTTTGCGGTGATCACCACGGCGGCGTCGTGTGGTGCGGTCAACGCCATGCATGACTCTTTCACCGCGCTCGGCGGCATGGTGCCGATGTGGTTGATGCAGTTGGGTGAAGTGGTGTTTGGCGGCGTCGGTGCTGGCCTGTACGGCATGCTGCTGTTCGTGCTGCTCGGCGTGTTTATCGCCGGGTTGATGATCGGTCGCACGCCAGAATACATGGGTAAAAAAATCGACGTGTGGGAGATGAAGATGACCGCGCTGGCGATTCTGGTGACGCCAACGCTGGTGCTGCTTGGCAGCGCGCTGGCGATGATGACCGATGCCGGTCGCGCCGGCATGGCCAATCCCGGCATTCATGGCTTCAGCGAAGTACTGTATGCAGTGTCATCGGCCTCTAACAACAACGGCAGCGCCTTTGCCGGATTGAGCGCCAACACGCCGTTCTGGAACCTGCTGCTCGGCTTCTGCATGTTGGTGGGCCGCTTCGGCATCATCATTCCGGTGCTGGCGATTGCCGGTTCGCTGGCAGCGAAGAAAATTCAGCCGGTGGGCAACGGTACGCTGCCAACCCACGGCCCGCTATTTATCGCGCTGCTGATTGGCACCGTCTTGCTGGTGGGCGCATTGACGTTCATCCCCGCGCTGGCATTAGGCCCGGTCGCGGAACATCTGCAACTTATTCAGGGATAACGGAATCATGAGTCGTCAACAACTGGCGCTGTTTGATGCGGCGCTCACCCGCGTTGCCATGCTGGATGCGCTGAAAAAACTCGATCCGCGCGTGCAGTTCCGCAACCCGGTGATGTTTTTGGTGTGGATTGGCAGCGTGCTGACCTCGGTATTGGCGGTGGGCATGGCCAGCGGCACGCTCAGCGGCAACGCGGGCTTTACCGCCGGCGTCGCCATCTGGCTGTGGTTCACCGTGCTGTTCGCCAACTTCGCCGAAGCGCTGGCGGAAGGGCGCAGCAAGGCGCAGGCCAACAGCCTGAAAGGCATCAGCAAAACCAGCGATGCAAAAAAACTGGCCGAAGCGCGTTATGGCGCAGCGTGGCAAAGCGTGGCGGCCGATACGCTGCGCAAAGGCGATGTGGTGCTGGTGGAAGCCGGTGACATCATTCCATGCGACGGCGAAGTGCTGGAAGGCGGCGCGTCGGTGGATGAGAGCGCCATTACCGGTGAATCCGCGCCGGTGATTCGTGAATCGGGCGGTGACTTCTCCTCCGTGACCGGCGGTACGCGCATTCTGTCCGACTGGCTGGTGATTCAGTGCAGCGTCAATCCGGGTGAAACCTTCCTCGATCGCATGATTGCGATGGTGGAAGGCGCAAAACGCCGTAAAACGCCGAACGAAGTGGCACTGACTATTCTGCTGGTGTCGCTGACGATAGTGTTCCTGTTGGCGACCGCCACGCTGTGGCCATTCTCGGCGTATGGCGGCACGCCAGTCAGCATCACGGTGCTGGTGGCGCTGCTGGTGTGTCTGATTCCTACCACCATCGGCGGCCTGCTGTCGGCCATCGGTGTGGCGGGCATGAGCCGCATGTTGGGCGCGAACGTGATTGCCACCAGCGGCCGTGCGGTGGAAGCGGCAGGCGACGTCGATGTGCTGATGCTGGATAAAACCGGCACCATCACGCTCGGTAACCGTCAGGCGACGCAGTTCCTGCCTGCGCCGGGCGTCAGCGAACAGCAACTGGCTGATGCGGCGCAATTGGCGTCGCTGGCCGATGAAACGCCAGAAGGGCGCAGCATCGTGGTGCTGGCGAAGCAGAAATTTAACCTGCGCGAGCGCGATCTCAGCAGCATGGGCGCGAGCTTTATTCCGTTCTCGGCGCAAACGCGTATGAGCGGCGTCAACGTGCAGGATCGTCTGATCCGCAAAGGTGCGGTCGATGCGGTTCGTCGCCACATCGAAGCCAATCATGGCCGTTTCCCGCTGGAAGTGAATGCCGCAGTGGAAGAGGTGGCGCGCGCGGGCGGCACGCCGCTGGTGGTCTCGGAAGGCGCGCAGGTGCTGGGCGTGGTGGCGCTGAAAGATATCGTTAAAGGCGGCATCAAAGAGCGCTTTGCCGAGCTGCGTAAGATGGGCATTAAAACGGTAATGATCACCGGCGATAACCCGTTAACGGCGGCGGCGATTGCGGCGGAAGCGGGCGTCGATGATTTCCTGTCGGAAGCGACGCCGGAAGCCAAGCTGGCGCTGATTCGCCAGTATCAGGCCGAAGGGCGTTTAGTGGCGATGACCGGCGACGGCACCAACGACGCACCGGCGCTGGCGCAGGCCGACGTGGCGGTGGCGATGAACTCAGGTACTCAGGCGGCGAAAGAGGCCGGCAACATGGTCGATCTCGACTCGAATCCGACCAAGCTGTTGGAAGTGGTGCACATCGGTAAACAGATGCTGATGACGCGCGGTTCGCTGACCACCTTCAGTATCGCCAACGACGTGGCGAAATATTTCGCCATTATTCCGGCCGCGTTTGCCGCCACCTATCCGCAGCTCAATATGCTGAATGTGATGGGGCTGCATTCGCCGAATTCGGCAATTCTGTCTGCGGTGATTTTTAACGCGCTGGTGATTGTGTTCCTGATTCCGCTGGCGCTGAAAGGCGTGAGTTATCGCCCGCTGAGCGCGGCGGCGCTGCTGCGTCGCAACCTGTGGATTTACGGTGCGGGCGGATTGGTGGTGCCGTTTATAGGTATTAAAGCCATCGACCTGCTGCTGACGCTGCTTGGTCTGGCTTAAGGAGAAGAGAAATGAGTCAGTTACGTCCAGCTATTGTATTGTTATTAGTGCTTACGCTGCTCACTGGTGCGGTCTATCCGCTGCTCACTACCGGTCTGGCGCAATGGTGGTTCCCATCACAGGCCAACGGTTCGCTGATTGAGCAGGATGGCGCGGTACGCGGTTCCGAGCAGATCGGCCAGGCATTTAATCAGCCGGGCCACTTTTGGGGCCGACCTTCCGCAACCGGTGATGCGCCTTATAATGCGCTGGCCTCGAGCGGCAGCAATCTGGCAGGCAGCAATCCGGCACTGGACAGAGCGGTGGCAGAACGCGTCGCTGCGCTGCGTGCGGCGAATCCGCAAGCACCCAAAGCGGTGCCGGTGGAGTTAGTGACGGCATCGGCGAGCGGATTAGACCCGGACATTTCGCCGGAAGCCGCGTTGTGGCAGGCACCGCGTATTGCCGCCGCACGCAACATGGCGCTGAAAGATGTTGAGGCGCTGATTGTGCGCCACACCGAGCGCCCGCTGCTGCCGTTTGTCGGCGAAGAGACAGTTAACGTGCTGCGCCTCAATCTGGCGCTGGATGATTTGCAATAAACCCGTAGGGTCGCCATTGATGGCGACCGTTTTCATGGCCGCACGGAACCTCGATTAATCGGACGGATTCTTTGAACGACCTACATGATGAACTGCCCCGCCCCGATCCCGATGCGCTATTGCTGAACCACAGCGACAGCCATCGCGGTAAGCTGAAAATCTACTTCGGCGCCTGCGCGGGCGTGGGAAAAACCTTCGCCATGCTGCAGGAGGCGCAGCGCCTGCGCGCACAAGGTCTCGACGTGCTTGCGGGCGTGGTGGAAACCCACGATCGCGCAGAGACCGCCGCGCTGCTCAACGGGCTGGCGCTGTTGCCCCGTCGTGCCACCGGGCGTTCACGCCACGCCGAATTCGACCTCGATGCGGCATTAGCGCGTCATCCGGCGGTGATCCTGATGGATGAACTGGCGCACACCAACGTGCAGGGTTCGCGCCATCCCAAGCGCTGGCAGGACATTGAAGAGCTGCTCGAAGCGGGCATCGACGTCATCACCACCGTTAACGTCCAGCATCTGGAAAGCCTGAATGATGTGGTCGGCGGCGTCACCGGTATTCAGGTGCGCGAAACCGTGCCCGATCCCTTCTTTGACAGTGCCGACGAAGTGGTGCTGGTGGATCTGCCGCCGGACGATCTGCGTCAGCGGCTGAAAGAGGGCAAAGTCTACGTCGGCGACCGCGCCGAACGCGCCATCGAAAACTTCTTCCGTAAAGGCAATCTGTTCGCGCTGCGCGAGCTGGCGCTGCGCCGCACCGCCGATCGCGTGGATGACCAGATGCGCGCCTGGCGCGATCAGCAAGGCCGCGACAAAGTGTGGCATACGCGTGACGCCATTCTGCTGTGCATCGGTGACGATACCGGCAGCGAGAAGCTGGTGCGCACCGCCGCACGTTTAGCGGCGCGGCTTGGCAGCGAATGGCACGCGGTGTATGTCGAAACGCCGCGCCTCAATCGGCTGCCGGAAGCGCGCCGTCGCGCCATCCTGCGCACGCTGCAGCTGGCGCAGGAACTTGGTGCGGAAACCGCCACGCTCTCCGATCCCGATGAAGCGCGCGCGGTGTTGCGCTACGCGCGCGAGCACAATCTCGGCAAAATCGTAACCGGTCGCCAGCCGCAACGGCGCTGGCGGCGCGACAGCTTTGCCCAGCGCCTCGGCGAACTCGGCCCGGATCTCGATTTGCTGGTGGTGGCATTGGATGAACCGGTGCGCGATGCACCGCATCCGCTCAGCGGCCAGCGCGCCAGCAGCGAAAAATGGCGGCTCTATCTGCGCGGCTGCTTGATGGCACTGCTGCTGTGTATTTTGGTCACCGGCGTTGGGCGCTGGCTGCTGGTTGAGTTTGATCCCGCCAACAGCGTAATGATTTATCTGCTAGCGGTGGTGCTGGTGGCGCTGCGTTATGGCCGCTGGCCGTCGGTGTTCGCCACGGTGATCAACATCATCGCCTTCGACCTGTTCTTTGTCGCGCCGACCGGCACCGTTGCGGTGTCAGATTTGCAGTATCTGGTGACCTTCGCGGTGATGCTGGCAGTGGGCGTGATTGTCGGGAATCTCACCGCTGGCGTGCGCTATCAGGCCAAAGTGGCGCGCTATCGAGAACAGCGCGCGCGGCATCTGTATGAGATGGCGAAAGCGCTCGGCAGCGACCTGACGCCGCAGGATATCGCCAGCACCAGCCAGCGCATCATCGATGTCACCTTGCAGGCGCGCAGTTTGCTGCTGCTGCCGGATGAGCAGGGCGAGCTGCAAACCGTGGGCGATACCGCGATTGGCACGCCGCCGGATCTGGCTATCGCCAAGTGGAGTTACAGCAAAGGTCAACCGGCGGGCGCGGGCACCGATACCTTGCCTGCGGTGCCGTACCAGATTCTGCCGCTGAAAAGCGGCAATCACTGTCGCGGCTTGCTGGTAGTAGAACCGGAAAACCTGCGCCAGCTGATGATTCCCGAGCAGCAGCGTTTACTGGAAACTTTCACCGTGCTGATTGCCAACGCGCTGGAACGCATGGCGCTGTCGCACAGTGAGGCGGCGTCGCGGCTGTCCGCAGAACGCGAGCAGCTGCGCAATGCGCTGCTGTCAGCGCTGTCGCACGACCTGCGTACGCCGCTGACGGTGCTGTTTGGTCAGGCGGAGATGCTGATGCTCGATCTCGCCAGTGAAGAGTCGAAGTACGTCGGCCAGGCCAATCAGATTCGCGAACAGACGCTAAGCACCATTCGGCTGGTGAGTAACATGCTGGATATGGCGCGCATTCAGTCTGGCGGGCTCAATCTGCGTGAAGAGTGGGTAGCGCTGGATGAGGTGATTGGCGGTGCGCTGAGCAGCATGGGCCCGTCGCTGAAGGGCCATGAATTTATGCTCGAATTGCCCGAGATGGTGCTGATCAAAGGCGACAGCGCCATGCTGGAACGGGTGTTTACCAATCTGATCGAAAACAGCCTGAAATACGCCGGCAACGCCGCGCAGCACGGTATTCGGGCGTGGCGCGATCGCGATCGGCTGGAGATTGCGGTGTGGGACAGCGGTCCCGGCATCGCGCCGGAGAACCTGGCGCGTATTTTTGACAAGTTTGCGCGCGGCGATAAAGAGTCAGCGGTGCCGGGCGTCGGATTGGGGTTGGCGATCGGTAAAACCATTATCGAATCCCATCGCGGGCGTATCTGGGCGGAGAATCGGCCAGAAGGCGGCGCGGTGTTCCGTTTGTCATTGCCGCTGCCCGCCGCGCCTGAAATTTCTGAAGAAGGGCTGAAATAACTTCACATAAGTTCGGTTATACTCGCCCACTTGTCTGTTGATTAATGGGAACTTATGGAACGTTTTATCGAAAACCTGATGTATTCATCGCGCTGGCTGCTGGCTCCGGTTTACATGGGACTTTCGTTGGGCCTGCTGGCGCTGACCATCAAATTCTTCCAGGAAATTTTTCACCTGTTGCCGCACGTCTTCACCATCGCGGAGAACGATTTGATTCTGTTGCTGCTGTCGCTGGTGGATATGACGCTGGTCGGCGGTTTGCTGGTGATGGTGATGCTCTCGGGTTACGAGAACTTTGTCTCCAAGCTGGATATTGATGAGCACAGAGAGAAGCTGAGCTGGCTCGGTAAAATGGACTCCGGCTCGTTGAAAAACAAAGTGGCGGCCTCGATTGTGGCGATTTCATCGATTCACCTGCTGCGTATTTTTATGGATGCGCGCAACATCGAGAATGAAAAGCTGATGTGGTACGTGATTATCCACCTGACGTTTGTGCTGTCGGCCTTTGTGATGGGCTGGCTGGATAATATGTCGAAGGGGGATAAGAAAGCGGTGAAGATGTAGTTGGGTGCGCGCTGGCCCTCACCCCAGCCCTCTCCCGCAAGCGGGCGAGGGGGCTGACCGTGCTACCATCGGTTCCCTCTCCCTTTGGGAGAGGGTTAGGGTGAGGGGAAACCGCTACCGCGTCGGCGGCTGCGCTCCCGCTAACTTCGGCATCACTTCGCGAATCATGGCGAAAAACTTCTGTAATCGCGCCGGATAATAGCTCGCCCACGGATAAGTCAGCCACACCGGCAGCGGCGGCGCTTGCCACTCCGGCAACAGCTGAATCAAATCGCCTTTGGCTAAATCCTCCTGCACCACCCACGACGACACCACCGCCGCGCCCATGCCCGCAATCGCGGCTTTGCGCACCGCGTACAAACTGTCGCTGGCGAGGCGTGGCGCAATCGCCAGATTCAGCGGTTGACCATCACTAATACGCTGCAAGGCGATTTCGTTGCGATAAAAGCTGGTCAGCGCCAGCCACGGCAGATGAGTGAGCTGCGACACCTCATCCACTGGCGGATGCGCGGCCAGCAGCGACGGTGCCGCCACCACAAAGCGCGGCACTTCCGCCAGTAACACAGCCACGATTGACGCATCGCTGGGCGCACCGACCTGAATCGCACAATCGATGTTTTCGCTGATGAAGTCTGGCGTGCGGTCATTCAGCGTCCACTCCACGTTTAAGCGTGGATAGCGATGCAGATAATCAATCAGCGGTTCAATCAGCTGATCCTGGCCAAACGCATGCGGCGCCCGCACGCGCAACGTGCCAATCGGGTCATCGCTGGCGCCGGTGAGATCATCCTCCAGCGCATGCCAGGTCGCCACCAGCTGACGCGCCTGTGCATAACAGCGCTCGCCATCATCGGTAAGTTTCAGCGCATGCGTGGTGCGCATAATCAGTTTGAGGCCGAGTCGCTGCTCGAGCGCCTGCAGACGACGGCTGATGGTGGGCTGCGTGGTACCGAGTTGGGTGGCGGCGGCTGACAGCGATCCGCTCTCGACGATGCGGATAAAGGTTTGCATCAGTTCGATGCGATCCAGGCTGGAGATGTTGTTCATACGCACCACGCATAACAGTTCTGTGTTTGAGCAGTCTACCGCGTATGGCGGCGACGCGCTTTAATAAGCGCACTTTCACGGGGGAATCCACTATGTCAGCCATCTCAACGTCAGCCATGCCAGCTGAAAAACTGCCCGCGCCGCTGGTCTTCACGCTCGCGGCCGGTGCCGGACTCAGCGTCGCATCGATTTACTACAGCCAGCCGATGCTGGATATCATCAGCAAACAGTTCAACGTCGGGATCGGCAGCGTCGGCATGGTGCCGATGCTGACGCAAGCCGGTTACGCGCTGGGGATTTTGCTGCTGGCCCCACTCGGTGACCGTCACGATCGTCGCACCATTATTCTGATTAAAGGTTTGCTGCTGGTTGCTGCGCTGCTGCTGTGTGGCTTCTCGGGCGGATTAAATGCCTTGCTGGTCGCCAGCTTCGTCACCGGTTTAACCGCCACCGTGGCGCAGGACATCGTGCCAGCGTCAGCGGCGTTAGCGCCGGAGCGCAGTCGAGGCAAAACCGTCGGCACGGTGATGACGGGATTGCTGGTGGGGATTTTGCTGTCACGCGTGGTGAGCGGCGTGGTGGCGGAGTATTTCGGCTGGCGCACCATGTACATGATTGCGGCGGTAGCGGTGTTGCTGATTAGCGTTGCGCTGTGGCGCGTGCTGCCGCGCTTTACGCCGGGTACCTCGGTGAGCTATCCGCGTCTGCTGCTGTCGCTGGCGCATCTGTGGCAGCACCATCAAACGCTGCGCCGTGCCGCGCTGGCGCAAGGATTGTTGTCGGTGGGCTTTAGCGCCTTCTGGTCAACGCTGGCGTTGATGCTGAGTCAAAACTTCCATCTGGACAGCGCGGTCGCTGGCGCATTCGGCCTTGCGGGTGCCGCAGGCGCTCTGGCCGCGCCGTTAGCTGGCAGCGTGGCGGATCGCATCGGTCCAGCGCGTGTTACGCAGTACGGTGCCACGCTGGTTATGGTGTCGTTCGCGCTGATGTTCTTGTTGCCGCTGCTGCCGATGCCGGCTCAGCTGGGTCTGATTATTATCAGCACCATCGGTTTTGATTTAGGTGTGCAGGCCACGCTGGTGGCGCATCAGACGCTGGTTTACAGCCTGGCACCAGAAGCACGCAGCCGCCTTAACGCCCTGATGTTTACCGTGGTGTTTATCGGCATGGCAACCGGTGCGGCGCTGGGAAGCCTGGCGCTGGCACACTGGGGCTGGACCGGCGTAGTCGCACTCGCAACGTTGGCCGCTGCGCTTGCCCTGATGATTCGCCTCGCCAGCCGTCATCTGAAAAACTGATCGCTTAACATGTGCCAGGCTTAAAGGAGAATGTCATTTAAAAACGGAGCGTTATGAATTTCCTGGCCTGGACCGCCGCCACCGGCGGTCTTTTACTCCTTATGTCACTGGCTTCCGGGTGGATTCACCGTGGGCCAGTGACCTCATTTGGTCTCTACCTGTTCGCGGGCATCCTGTGTGGTCCGTGGATGCTCAATCTGCTGCAAGTCGACATCATCGGTCACGCCAACCTCGCCGCGCATCTCACTGAAATCGCTATGGCGGCCTCGCTGTTTATCACCGGGCTGAAACTGCGCTTGCCGCTCAACGCGCATGCGTGGCGGCTTGGCGTCAGGCTGGCGTTTCCGGCGATGCTGCTTACCGTCGGCGGCATGACGCTACTGGTGCACTGGATCACTGGCTTCGATTGGGCGATGTCGCTGGCGTTTGGTGCCATTGTTGCGCCGACCGATCCGGTGCTCGCCAGCCTGATTTCCGTGAACGATGCGCGTGATGACGATGCCCTGCGCGTGGCGCTCTCCAGCGAAGCGGGCATGAACGACGGTTCCGCGCTGCCGCTGCTGATGCTGGCGATTTTGCTGTTGCAGCCGGGCGAATTGAGCACCGCTGCGCTGGGCGAATGGTTCGCCAAAGATGCGCTGTGGGCGATTGGCGGCGGACTGGGAATTGGCTTTGCGCTGGGTTGGCTGATCGGTCAGCTGGCGACGCATTTACGTACCGCCAATCAGGATGTGGCACCCAACGATCTGTTCGCACTGGCGCTGATTGCGTTGAGCTATGCTGCTGCGCAGTCGGTTGATGCGTCGGGCTTCCTCGCCACTTTTGCGGCCGGCGTCGGGTTACGTCGCGCGGAATTGCGCGTGGTGAAGCACTATCCGCAAGATGAGATGTCTGAAGAGGAGCGTTTCTTACCGGCAGAAGCGCGCGTCAATACCGGTCAGCGGATGGCGCAGGGCAGCAGCGGCATGGTCAAATCGGTGGGTTTGGTGATCGGCGATGCGCTCTCATTTGGTGATACCATCGAGCGTTTGCTGGCGGCGGGCATGATGGTGGTGCTGGGCATTACGCTGGCGCAGCACTGGAATCTCATCGGTATCGGCCTCGCGCTGCTGCTGTTTGTGGTGGTGCGTCCGCTGGCGGTATGGATCACCACATGGCGCTGCGATATTCCGCTGATGCGACGTTTGCTGATTGGCTGGCTGGGTATTCGCGGCATCGGCAGTATCAATTATATTGCCTATGCATGGGTGCACGGCATGCGTGGACCGCAGGCGGAACAGATGGTGGATATGGCGCTGACGTTAGTGGTGTGCAGCATTGTGTTGCACGGCATCACGGTCACGCCGTTGTTAAACTGGCGTGCTGCCCGTCAGGCCGCACGCGCCGAACAAAACGAAAACTGATTTATTGGAAATTATTGGAGCCTATTATGAAAGCGTTATTACTCGCCCTCGTTGGGCTGTCGCTGTCAGCCGGTGCCCTGGCTGCCGACGGTGAAAATAATCAGGAAGAGAATGTTTATGCCAGCCAGCTGTGTCATCTGGTGAGCAGTGAAAAGAAGACCAGCGATTTGGATGGCTACACGGAGAAGCTGAAGTCACAACTCGCGGCCAGCCAGTCTTCGTCGTCTATGCAGCAGCCTGAATTTAATGAAGAAATCGCGCAGGAAGTGATTAGCGCGTGGCTGGAGTTGGGCGAGGATGAGCGCGGCAAACTGCGTAAAGATCAGCAGCAGTGTGAACAAACAGTGATGACCCAATTCCAACAGCAGGATTAGTTCTATTTATCGCAAGAATACGCGCCTTTTCAGGCGCGTTTTTTATGGCTTTTTTGTACGATTTACGTACATAATCGCCAACGTCGAAATCAGACATGCGTCACATAATGAGATTCAGCTACTGAAGCTGGCATTTTTTGCATACTGGCACTGGGCAAGATGATTACACGTCGTCACTTTTTGTTGGCTACTGGAGCAACCGTTCTCTCGATGACCACGGGCAAACTCTTTGCTCGCGATGATGTCATTCCGTTGTGGCCCGACGATCCGCCCGGCGGCGGCGGCCCTTCAGGCTTGCTCAAAGTCGATCGCCATGGCTCCTGGACCAATATCGTTTCACCCGCGATTCAACGTTTCCGCCCGGAAAATCCCAACGGCGAAGCGGTGATTGTGGCGGCGGGCGGCGGCTATCGTTTTATCGGTATGGGCCGCGAAGCCTGGCCGGTGGCGCGCTGGCTGAATGGCAGCGGCTATACGGTGTATGTGCTTAGCTACCGTTTACCGGGTGAGAAGTGGCAGGCGGGCAATCTGGCACCGCTGCAGGATGCGCAACGTGCCATTCGTCTGGTGCGTTCGATGGAGCGCAAAGTGCATGTGTTGGGCTTCTCCGCCGGTGGCCATCTGCTCGGCATGGCGGCGGCGCGTCCGGATTTTGAATCCTATCCGGCGCAGGATCCGCTGGATCAGGTCAGGCCAATTGTGGATAGCGTTGGGCTGATTTATCCGGTGATCACCCTTGAAGCGCCGTATCAGCGCACCAACACGCATCTGATGATGGTGGGCCAAAACGCCACGCCGACCCAGGAAGCCAACTGGTCAGTGCAAAACTACGTCACGCGGCAATATCCGCCAACTTTTCTCGCCCAGGCCGAGGACGATCACACCTCCAACCCCCACAATACAGAAATGATGCGTGACGCTTGTCGCCGCATGCGCGTGCCGGTTGAGCTGATAGAACTCAGCAGCGGCGGGCATGGTTTTGGTCTCGGCAAAGCGGGCACGCCAGCCGCATTGTGGGATCAGGCGTATGTGCGTTGGTTGGATAATCAGGGTTAATTACGTCAAATTAAAATTCGCATCCGGCTGCAGCGGTTCCGGCAGCGGCGTATCGCCATTCATCGCTTTCAAATTGCGTTCGATATTGACGCACAGCGCATCAAGCGGCAGATGATTCGGTGCGGTGCCAAACGGATGTTCCAGCTCCTCCGCCAGCGCTTCCAGCGACAAAAAGGTGTAGGAGATAAACATCGATACCAGCGGCGTCATCAGGTGTAAATCCGCCACCAGCGCAAACGGCAGCAGCGTACAGAACAGGTAAACCGTGCGATGCAGAATCAGGCTGTAGGCGAATGGAATCGGTGTGCTGGCAATGCGATCGCAACCGCCCAGAATCGCCGATAGCTGGTTAAGATTTTCATCAATGCTCTGCCAGACAATATCCGACACCAACCCTTCATCGCGGCGCTGCGCCAGCCATTCACTCAGACATAATAAAATCTGCGACGTTGGCATCGGATGATGCAGCACTTTGCTGTGCCAGCAGGCTGGCAGCAAACGCTGTAAATCGACCTGCACATCAGTTTTACGCAGGCGATGTTTCAGGCTCCAGCAGAACGCCAGCAGCAAGCCGGTAAATTCCTGTACCTGTTCTTCACTCAGGCCACGAATGCTTTTGATCTGCCGCAGCAGCGAGCGTTGGGTGATATGCAGGCTGCCCCACAAGGTGCGAGCTTCGATAAAACGCGCATAGCTGGCGTTATTACGAAAGCCGAGAAAGATAGCGATCGACACACCGACCAAACTAAAAGGCGCGGTGGTGAGGTGAATGCCGAAAGTGGAGTACCACGGGTAACCAAAGATGGCGATCAGCGACATCAGCAGATTGAGCGACAGGCGGAACACGATGTTGCTGAGCACCGAGCCATGCCAGTCAAACAGCCGGAGAAACCAGTGTTGATGAGGACGTACGATCATTTTGCGATGGTGTATTTTTTAGGTTTTGTGAAGATAGGTTACGCCGCCGGGCATGAAGAGAGCAACGCCGTTGCTGAAGGTTTTAAGACTGAAACCGTGTTTCTCGACCTCACGCGTAATGAGGCAGGCTGACTTTCAGGGCATCGATAAACAGCCGCAGCGCCATGGATTGATGTCGGTTGGGCGGGAACCACAGCGCAATCCCCGCCGATTGCACCCGCCACTCGGCCAGCAGCTCCACCAGCTGGCCGCTGCGCAGTTCTTTCTCCACATACAGCGATGGCACATACGCAATGCCCAAACCGGCGAGAGCGGCCTGTGCCATCAACGCGTTGCTGTCTAACGTCAGCGTGCCTGGCACGTCAATCTCATGCTTTTCGCCCGCCTGCGCATATTCCCACTGATAACGTTTACCGCTCGGCAAGCGCTGGCGAATGCACTGCTGTTGCAGCAGATCGCGCGGATGAACAATCGACGCGTTTCTTGTCAGATAAGCGGGCGCGGCGACGGTTACAAACGTCAGCGGGCCGCCAAGCGGAACGGCCACCATATCCTGCGGTACATCCTCAATCAGCCGAATGCCGGCATCAAAACCGGCGGCGGTGATATCCACTAACGCACCTTGCGCGGCGAAATCGAGCTGAATATCGGGATAGTGCGCGCTAAAGTCCGCCACTACGTGATCCAGCAGCAAACCGATCGAGGCATCGCTGGCGCTGATGCGCAGCGTGCCGTAATGCTGATGACGGCTGGCGGAGATGTCGTGCAGCACATCATCCATCTGGTTCAGCAGCGGCGAAAGCCGATCCAGCAGTTGCTGCCCGGCATCGGTGAGCGACACGCTGCGCGTGGTGCGTTGAAACAGCTGTACGCCCAGATTGTGCTCCAGCGTTTTCACCAGATGGCTGAGCGAAGAGCGCTTTAAGCCGAGCATTTCAGCGGCACGGCGAAAGCTGCGCTGCTCGCCCAGCGTTTTGATGGCCTGCAGTTCGTGCCAGGAAGGACGTCTCATTGGTGGTTTTTCCTCACCGGGTCATGCGCGATTAGGTGGATTATCTCCACCAGTAAAGCGATCTACCATCAGGTTTTCAATATGAGGAGCACAACATGAAAACCTGGTTAATTACCGGTGCCAGCAGCGGGCTGGGCCGATTGATGAGTGAACGTTTACTGGCGCGCGGCGATCGCGTATTGGCAACGGTGCGACGTGAGCAGGCGATGGCCGATCTGCAGCAAACCTACGGCGAACAGCTGCAGATTATTGCGCTGGATTTGGCGCACACCGCCAGCATTGCACCCGCGATTAAACGCGCTTTTGCCGCCGTCGATCGCATTGATGTGGTGGTGAGCAACGCAGCTTACGGCCTGTTTGGCGCGGCTGAAGAGTTGAGCGATGCGCAGATTGAGCGCCAGATCGTCACCAATCTTACCGGTTCAATCCAGCTGATTCGCGTGGTGATCCCTTTCCTGCGTCAGCAGGGCGGCGGGCGCATCGCGCAGGTTTCCTCCGAAGGCGGCCAAATCGCCTATCCCAACTTCAGCCTGTATCACGCCACGAAATGGGGCATTGAAGGATTTGTCGAAGCGGTGCGCCAGGAAGTCGCCAGCTTCGGTGTTGATTTCCTGCTGGTGGAACCAGGCCCGACCGCAACCCATTTTGGTGCGGGTCTGGATGTGGCCGATGCGCTGGCGGTTTATCGCGATAACGCCGCAGGCCAGTTGCGTCAGGCGATTTTTTCGGGCGATTTCACTATTGCCGGCGATGCCGGGAAATGCGTCACGGCGATGATCGCCACGCTGGATCAGCCCAGCATGCCGCTGCGATTAGCGCTCGGCAGCACGGCGTATCAGAATATCGAAACGGCGCTGGAAAGCCGGCTGGCAGAGCTGCGCGGGCAACGGGATGTGGCGTTTGGCGCGGATGTGTAAATCTGTAGGGTCGCCATTCATGGCGACCAAGCCGCAAATCAATAATAATCGCCGTGGCGGTAATCCCATGAAGGGAAGATCTCGGACAGCAGCGCCATAATTTTATCCACATCCAACCCTTTACGAATCAGCACCGGGCACGGCGTGATTTTGCGCTCGCCGTTTTGCTGTGGAATCAGACGACCTTCGCTATCCACCATCGACACCATAACGCCTTGTTCATAGCGCACTTTATTGGCATCGTTAGGCTGAATGGATTTCACATAAGCATTGGCTTCGATAATTAAATCGGCGCGGGCTTCAATGCGCTCGCCAATACCTTCAACCAAACCGCGATTTCCCTGCCCAGATGGATTGGCTGAGCTGGCAAAGGAGAATTTCCCGTGAGTATCCCATAATGCTTTTGCGATATTTTCGCCTGGCTTGCCGAATTTAATCACGAAGCAGCTGGTTTGACGGCCATCCATCATCAGCTCTTTTGAGCCATCATCGGGAATACGCGACAGCGCATCGTCGCGCCACGGAAGAATACAGCCCAGCAGAATATCTTCATCCCAGTGACGCTGATAAAGCTGGTCGATTTCTGGTGTGAGCTGCGCCAGCGAACGCAGCTGTTCCAGCGAGCCGCACAGCACCACGCCAGGCTTGTTGCGCTTGCGCTGCTTGGCTTCGAACTTACGCTCCAGTCCGGCTTTATCGGAGGTCATGATGATGTAGCCCACTTTGGTTGGGCTAACGATCATGCCGCCATCTTTCGCCAGAATATCGATGGCTTCCGGTTGTAATCCGCCATTCCAGGTTATCTGCTTAGCGCTCATGGAGTTACCCTGTCTGCAAAAAAAGGATATACAGGAATATTACCTGCAATGAAGTTAAGGGCTTGGTAAATTAACCCGATATTTAATCAGGATTAATTTTATAGTTGAAATATCTGTTGCGATAATAGTACTAAAAATATCACTAATGCAATGGGTGAAAATAACGATGAAATTAATAGGGCTAATAATAAATAACGCCTGTGAATTGTAGTGTTATTTACTAAATGGCGCTGAAAAGCGTATTCAGCGCCAGCAATAATCAGAACAGGATGGCGTGCACCATCGCTCGCAGCGCAATACCGAGCATAATGCCGGGCACGGCAAAGCGGAACAGGCGCGGGAATCGGCTCGACAGGCCAAGGTAGATCCCGATGCCGGGCAGATCGAAGGTTTGAATCAGCAATCCCGCCGACGCGTTGATGTTGTGCGCGCTGTATAAGCCTTTCTCCACCAATCCCGCCACCACGCCGTAATAGGCGGTGCCGCCTGCCAGACATTTAGTCAGCGCCGGAAGAATATAGACTTCGGAAATATTCAGCTTATCCAGCAGCGGCGACACCAGACGCGTCAGCATTTCAATCCCGCCTGCTTCCTTCAAAATGCCGACCACCGATAACGAGATAATCAGCATCGGCAGCGAACCCAGCGCCAGACGAATCGCATCGGATCCGGCGCTATTAATGATGCCAATCAGCCCCATTTTATTTTCGCTGCTGGTGACGGCTTCATCTTCATTCAACAGCGCCGCATCAGAGAGTTTGCGGCCAAACAGGTGATAAGTTGCCGCCGCCGCTACTACGCCGCCGCAGATCGAAATAATTAGCGCCGTGCTCCAGTGTAATCCCGCCGGAATCAGCGGATAAAAGGTGCTGGCCTGGCCCATGGCAAACAGCATCGCCAGCGTGGCCGCCATATGACGATCGGAAGTGCCGCGCTTTTCCATAATGGCGAGCGCCGCCAGCGGGGCCGCAAAGCTGACGAAATTAAGCTGAATCATGGCAAAAAATGCCAGCCCGGTGATACCGAAAGGTTTTAATAACGGCGTGGCATGACGCACAACAAAATCAAGTAGACCTTTGACCTCCAGATATTTCATGATGAATAACATCACCACCATAATCGGAATCAACGTGTAGAGGGCCACGTCTACCGAGGCTTTGCCTGCGGACATAATGATATCGATAATATTCATGCCCGCTTCCGACCTTTATTCACACCGTTCTCCCCGTAAAAATATTTAAACTGGTAATGCCATTGAATTTTCAGTGCGCATTAATGGCGACCGCCAACAAAGAAATAAATCTTATCCTGTGCATGCATTATTGAGTAGTGAAGAAAACGGAATGTAAATTACAGCCATAAAAAAACCAGCCATGAATAAATGGCTGGTTTTTCATTTCCGACAGGAAATATTAACGCATCGTCACAAACTCTTCCGCCGCCGTTGGGTGAATCGCTACGGTGTTATCGAAGTCTTTCTTGGTCGCGCCCATTTTCAGCGCCACCGCGAAGCCTTGCAGCATCTCATCCATACCGTTGCCGATACCGTGAATGCCGACAATCTTCTCTTCCGGGCCAACGCACACCAGCTTCATGCGGCAAGGCTGGCGATGCTGGGTAACGGCGGTGTACATCGCGGTGAAGGAGGATTTGTACACTTTCACCTGATCGTCGCCGTACTGTTCGCGCGCCTGCGGTTCGGTCAGTCCCACGGTACCAATTGGCGGATGGCTGAACACCACAGTCGGCACGTTGCTGTAATCCAGATGCTCGTCCGGTTTGTTGTTAAACAGACGCTCGGAGAGACGACGGCCTGCGGCAACGGCCACTGGCGTCAGTTCCACCGCGCCGGTGTTATCGCCCACCGCGTAGATGCTTTTCACGTTGGTGTTCTGGAATTTATCGACGTTGATGTAGCCTTTGTCGTTCAGCGCCACGCCGGTTGCCGCCAGATTGAGGTTGTCGGTTGCTGGTTCACGGCCAATCGCCCACACCAGGCAATCGACGGTTTGCTCGTGGCCGCTTTCCAGCTGCAGCGTCAGGCTGCCGTCGGCGTTTTTGATCACGGCTTTCGGAATCGATTCGGTGTGCAGCATTGGGCCTTCGGCTTGCATCACTTCTACCAACGTATCGACGATCAGCGGATCGAAGCTGCGCAGTGGCGCATGCTTACGCACGAACAGATGCGTTTCTGCACCCAGCGCATTGACCACGCCCGCCAGTTCCACCGCGATATAGCCTGCGCCCACGACCGCCACGCGTTTTGGCAGGGCATCAAGCTCGAAGAAGCCGTCAGAGTCGATACCGTACTCCGCGCCCGGCACGTTGGGATGGCTTGGGCGTCCGCCGGTAGCAATCAGAATATGATCGGCAGTGAGTGTTTCACCGTTCACTTCCACAGTATTCGCATTGATAAAGCGCGCGAAGCCTTTGATCACTTCAACCTTGTTTTTACCCAGCACATTGTCGTATGAGCTGTGAATGCGGTCGATGTAGGCGCTGCGGTTTTTCACCAGAATTGACCAGTCAAACCGGTTTACCGTGGTGTCGAAGCCATAATCTGGCCCATAAAGATGAATAGCCTCAGCGATTTGCGCCGCATGCCACATGACCTTTTTCGGTACGCAGCCGACGTTGACACAGGTGCCGCCCAGCTCTTTGGCTTCAATCAGCGCGCACTTCTGGCCATGCATCGCTGCACGGTTAATCGAGGCGATACCGCCGCTGCCGCCGCCGATGGCGAGGTAGTCAAAATGTCTGGTCATCCGTTATGTCCATCTGTTGGAAGAAAATTGGCATAGAGTTTAACGCTAGGACGATTATTGACGCAAAGATTGCACCTATGATTGTAATAGCATTGATTTTTATGTCCGATTACAGGGAAGCATAGCATGCAACTGACATTCCTCGGCACCGGCGGCGGTGCGCCCAGCCTGCAACGTAACGTCACTGCGATAGCGCTGACGCTGTCAAAACGCGGCGATACCTGGCTGTTTGACTGCGGCGAGGCGACGCAGCATCAATACATGCGTTCTGCGCTAAAGCCGGGCAAGCTGGAGAAAATCTTCATCACCCATCTGCACGGCGACCACATCTTTGGGCTGCCGGGCTTGCTTACCAGCCGCTCGATGGCCGGTATACCCGAACCAATGACTATTTACGGACCAAAAGGTATTCGCCAGTTTATCGAGACGGCGCTCAGTTTGAGTGGCTCGTACACCTCTTATCCGCTGGAAATTGTCGAGATCGAAGCCGGTTTGGTGCTGGATGACGGCGAAGTGCGCGTGACGGCCTGGCCGATGAATCATGTGATTGAGTGTTATGGCTATCGCATCGAGCAGCACGATAAACCAGGTTTCCTCGATGCGCCGCGTTTGAAGGCTGAAGGCGTACCGCGCGGGCCGTGGTACCAGGATTTGAAAGCAGGCAAGCGCATCCAGCTGGAAGATGGTCGAGAGATCAACGGCGCCGATTATCTTGGCCCGGCAACCAAAGGCAAAGTGCTGGCGATATTTGGTGATACCGCGCCAACCGAGGTGGCGCTGCAGCTGGCCGCGAATGCCGATGTGATGGTGCATGAAACCACGCTGGAGGCGGCGCTGCAGGATAAAGCCAATGGACGCGGCCACTCAACCACCCTTCAGGCCGCCGAAGTGGCGAAACAGTCGGGGGCGAAGAGGATGATCGCCACCCATTTCAGCTCGCGCTATTTGTCTAAGGATCGGGAGAAACTGCTGGCGGAGTGCCAGTCGGTGTTTGCGGCGACCGAGCTGGCACATGATTTCGCGGTGTTCGAGGTTTAGAGCTGTAGCGCCGGATAGGTGAAAAACAGCAGATGCGTCATGTTGAACAGGAAATGGATGCCGGTGGCGACCCACAGGCGTCCGCTCCACTGCCATGCGAGGCCGTAAATCAGCCCGGCGAAGGTGGCAAACACCATCAGCAGCGGCCCGCCGGGAAAATGCGACACGCCAAAAAGCAGCGAAGTCAGTAACAGCGCGGCAACGGGGCCGCCTTTCTGGCGCAGGCGCTGTTGCAGATAGCCGCGAAAGAACGCTTCTTCCGCCAGAGACACGAAGAACAGATTCGCCAGCATAAAACTGCCTAACCATTCCGGCCAGTGTGGTTCAACGGCCAGGCCACCTAACTCAACCGCGACATACAGCAGCAGCGGAATCGCCGCCAGCAGCGCCAGCCACAAGATTTTGCGTCGCGGCGGCGCGGATTTAGTGCGGAACAGCTGCGGCAAGCAGATGAGCAACACAAACGGAATCAGCGCTTTATCGAAGTTATACGAGAAGCTAAAGGGTAGGCTGAGCGGCCCGGCTTGCACATCTTCCACCTGACGCGGATTTTTGAAACCGGGGAAAAAGTGCACAAACAGGCCGATAGCGATGGCAACCAGCGCGGCTTCACTCACCAGCTGAATCCAGCGTGCGTTATTTTCCACGCGAATCCAGGCGATGACGGCAATCGCGCCGAGCAGCACCATCGCTGGCCAATCCAGCACATCTTCGAACAGCCCCAAAATAGTGGCGAGCGTGAGCAGCAGTACCGAAAAACGTTTAGCGGGCGACAGCACAGCAAGTGCGCCAGCCAGAATGATCCACATGATAATTGTCCTGATAGGCTGGCGACGTAGTCAGCGAACTTACTCTGGCACGATCTGCGTGACGCTGAAGTGACCGGTTCCGGCGGGCACCAATTTCTGATGCAGCCAGGGCAGCAGCTCTTCCATCTGCGCTTTCAGCTTCCACGGCGGGTTAATCACGATCATGCCGGAGGCCGTCATGCCGCGCTGATCGCTGTCCGGACGGACCGCCAGCTCAATCTGCAGAATGTTGCGGATATTGGTGGCCTGCAGATCTTTAACCATATGCTTGATCTGCTGACGCATCACCACTGGATACCACAGCGCAAACACGCCGGTGGCGAAACGCTTGTGACCTTCCTGAATGCCTTTTACCACATCCTGATAATCGCTTTTCATCTCATACGGCGGATCGATCAGAATCAGGCCGCGACGGCTCAGCGGCGGCAGCTTGGCTTTCAGCTGCTGATAGCCATCGCCACGCGCCACGCGCGCACGGGAATCTTTGCTGAACTCGGTGCGCAGCAGCGGATAATCGCTGGAATGCAGCTCGGTCAGCTCCATTTTGTCCTCTTCACGCAGCAGGAAGCGGGCAATCAACGGCGAACCCGGATAATACTTTAAGGTGCCGTGCGGATTGAGATTACGCACCGCCGAGAGATACGGCTTGAGCAACTCCGGCACATCCGGCTGCTGCCAGATGCGGCCAATGCCTTCCAGATATTCACCGGTACGCTCGGCGTGCTCTCCGCTCAGCAGGTAACGTCCGGCACCGGCGTGGGTATCCAGATAGAGGAAAGGTTTTTCCTTCTCCATCAGGGCGGTGAGGATCAGGCTTTCAACGGTATGTTTCAGCACGTCGGCATGGTTGCCGGCATGAAAACTGTGGCGATAACTCAGCATAAAGAAAGGGGGTCCGCGGTTGGATCAAAGGGAGTCAAAACATCGTGTGTGGCGCGATTATAGCCGCGCTGCATAAAAATTGCTGACGTTTTGGCGCGAGGCTTAAGTTTGCAAGCAACGGGTCGCTTTAGCCGATTGCGATCAAGCCTGCTTCAGGAAAGTTCGCCGTGTAATAACGCGATACTCGAAATTTCACTACAGATTAAGTAAGTTAGTTTCCGGTAGCGAAACGGTCGCGAGCGAAATGCCAGGTGTTTCTGGCAGGAAACTTTTCGGTTAAAGCCGTATAATTTTTTGCTTAAAGCATCTCAAACAACTCCTGGTGACAATAATGAAAAAAATGACTGGTGTCGCGGTGGCAACCCTGTTGGTACTGACTGGCTGCGCGAAACAACAACCCACTCATAGCTTGGTTACGCCGCCGATCGCGGAAGAGCAGCCTGCAGCGCAAAACGCGCCAGAGCAACAAGGTACGCCATTTGTGGCTTCAGCTCCGGCTCAGCCAGCGACCGCTTCATTCAGTGATGACCGTTCGAGCAATATTCAGCAGTGCCGCAAAGAGCTGGACGCGATGCGCCTTTATAGCCAGGCTTCTTATGCCAGCTATCAAGCCGAATTCCAGAAAATCGGTGCGCAGACCAATAAATATCTGCAAATTAAAGATTCAATTGGTGCGGATATTAACGATTTAGTGATGCCGCGTTATCAATTCCAGATTCGTGAATTGTGCTTCCGCATTAAGACACGTCTGTCGCAGCTGATTATTCGCCAGGCCGGTTAAACCACGCGTTTTTAACCACACTCGTTAAGTAACAGCGCGAAATTTCGCGCTGTTGATGGGCTTCATTTCTATTTAGATAATAGGGATGAGGCCTTTTGTGTTCTTAGGGCTGTTACAGGAGATTGTGATGACACAGCGTCATCTGCCGTTTGTCCTTTTCTGCACTGCATTATTATTACCTGCGTTGGCCTCTGCGGCCTCGGAAGAGGAAATGCTGCACGCCTTTGGCGATGCGGCGCGCACGCTACCTTCTGTACCAGTTCAAACTCCAAAACCGCAGCCAAAACCGGTTGCACCAAAAATAATTCAAAAGCCTGCCGCTCAGCCGGAACTCCAGACGCAGCTCAACCATCTGCGCGCGCGCGTTATCGAACTGGAAAAGCAGAAAGCCGCTCTGCAATTGAAGAACGAACAGCAGGAAAAGAGGCTACAAGCGAGCAGCGATAAACTCACCGCAGAACTTGAAACAGCGAAAAAGCAGCCCGTTGTTGCGGCGGCACCGCTCACGGATCCCAAAAGTGATGCTGAGCGCGATGGTTATATGTTGGGGCAATCCATCGCCAGCAACGCGGTGGTACAACTGCAGATGGTGAAAGATACCGGCCTCACCATCAGTCTTGAACAGCTCATTGCGGGATTTAGCACACAACTGCAAACCGGCACTTCGGTTATGAACAGTGAAGAGATGTCGCGTCGATATGCGGCAATGCAGGAAGCCATCAATAAAAATATGGGCTCGCTGATCGAGAAAGGCTACGCGCGGTTGAACAAGCAGCTCGATAAGCGCAAAAGCCTGTTAACGCAGAATGGCGTGCACTGGTTTACGGTTAAATCAGTTAATGCAAAGCTGATCCCTGAACAGCAAGTGCAGGTGAGTGTGAAAGTCAGTACGTTGAGCGGCAAAGTGATTAACGATTTTGCCGACGATAAGGTGGTGTTTGATAATACGCTGCCACCTTTACTGTATGAAGGGATGTCGTTAACGGGGACCGGCGGCGCTGTGGAAGGCTGGGCGCTGGCGAAAGATATCTTCGAGCGCGAGCCGTTGCCGCCGTGGGTGGCGCCTTACGATGTGATTCACTACCAACTCGCGATTAAATAATCTTCAGCCCGCCTTCTGGCGGGCTTTTCTTCGTTGGTCCAGGCTTAGTGGCATTGATTTTCATGCCATCAAGCCGCATGTTAGTAAAATGCGTCGCGCGAAAGTTCGCGCCACTACTTCATCATGAAAGGACTGCGCTTATGACCAATCCGTTACTCACGCCTTTTTCGCTGCCTCCGTTTTCTGCCATCAAACCTGAACATGTGGTGCCTGCGGTTACCGAAGCGCTAAATGACTGCCGCGCAGCGGTGGAACGCGTTGTGGCACAAGGCGCGCCTTATACCTGGGAAAATCTGGTGCAGCCGCTGGCTGAAGTCGACGATCGCTTAGGTCGGCTGTTCTCGCCGGTCAGTCATTTGAACTCGGTGAAAAACAGCCCGGAGCTGCGTGAAGCTTACGAGCAAACGCTGCCGTTGCTGTCCGAATACAGCACCTGGGTTGGCCAGAATGAAGGTTTGTATCAGGCGTATCGCAACCTGAAAGAGGGCGATAGCTACGCGGCGCTGGATACCGCGCAGAAGAAAGCGGTGGATAACAGCCTGCGTGATTTTGAGCTGTCCGGTATCGGCCTCGATAAAGAGAAGCAGAAGCGCTACGGCGAAATCGCGGCGCGTCTTTCTGAACTGGGTTCGACCTACAGCAACAACGTGCTCGACGCCACCATGGGCTGGAGCAAGCTGGTAACCGATGAAGCGGAACTGGCGGGCATGCCTGAAAGTGCGCTGGCCGCCGCCAAAGCACAGGCCGAAGCCAAAGAGCAACAAGGCTGGCTGCTGACGCTGGATATCCCAAGCTATCTGCCGGTCATGACGTATTGCGACAACGCCGCACTGCGTGAAGAGCTGTATCGCGCGTATTCAACGCGTGCTTCCGAACAGGGCCCGAATGCGGGCAAATGGGACAACGGTCCGGTGATGGCGGAAGAGCTGGCGCTGCGCCATGAACTCGCGCAGCTGCTGGGCTTCGACTCTTACGCTGACAAATCGCTGGCGACCAAAATGGCGGAAAATCCGGCGCAGGTGATCGACTTCCTGACCGATCTGGCGAAACGCGCTCGTCCACAAGGCGAAAAAGAGCTGGCTCAGCTGCGCGCCTTCGCGAAGAAAGAGTACGGCGTCGACGAGATGAATCCGTGGGATCTCACCTATTACGGCGAAAAACAGAAACAGCATCTCTACACCATCAGCGACGAGCAGCTGCGTCCGTACTTCCCGGAAGCGCGCGCGGTGAGTGGTTTGTTCGAGGTGGTTAAACGCATTTACGGCATCACCGCCAAAGAGCGCAAAGACGTCGATGTTTACCATCCAGACGTGCGCTTCTTCGACCTGTTCGACGAAAGCGGTGAACTGCGCGGCAGCTTCTATCTCGATCTCTATGCGCGCGAACACAAGCGTGGCGGCGCGTGGATGGACGATTGCGTCGGCCAGATGCGTAAAGCCGACGGCAGCCTGCAAAAGCCGGTGGCCTATCTCACCTGTAACTTTAACCGTCCGCTGCAGGGCAAACCGGCGCTGTTCACGCACGATGAAGTGATCACGCTGTTCCATGAATTCGGTCATGGTCTGCATCATATGCTGACGCGCATCGAAACGCCGGGCGTATCCGGTATCAGCGGTGTGCCGTGGGATGCCGTCGAGTTGCCAAGCCAGTTTATGGAAAACTGGTGCTGGGAGCCGGAAGCGCTGGCGTTTATCTCCGGCCACTACGAAACCGGCGAGCCGTTGCCGAAAGAACTGCTGGATAAAATGCTGGCGGCGAAAAACTATCAGGCGGCGCTGTTTATCCTGCGTCAACTGGAGTTCGGCCTGTTCGATTTCCGTCTGCATACCGAGTTCGATCCTGCGCAAGGCGCACGCATCCTCGAAACCCTGCGTGAAGTGAAGAAGCAGGTTGCCGTGGTGCCAAGCCCGGAATGGGGCCGTTTCCCGCACGCTTTCAGCCATGTATTTGCTGGTGGTTATGCGGCCGGTTATTACAGCTATCTGTGGGCCGACGTGCTGGCTGCCGATGCCTATTCGCGCTTCGAAGAAGAGGGCATTTTCAACCGTCAGACCGGTCAGTCGTTCCTCGACAATATCCTGACGCGTGGCGGTTCCGAAGAGCCAATGGAGCTGTTCAAACGCTTCCGTGGCCGTGAGCCGCAGCTCGATGCAATGCTGGAACACTACGGAATTCAGGGATAAGCCGGCTTGTGAAAATTGGTTTAATTGATGAAACAGGCGCCGGAGACGGCGCCTTATTACATTTAGCCGAGCGCTGGGGTTTGCAGCAGGACGATCAGGCAACGATGGCGCTGGTGTTAACCGCCGAGCACCTTGAGCTGCGTAAGCGGGATGAGCCGAAACTCGGCGGCATCTTCGTGGATTTCGTTTCGGGCGCGATGGCGCATCGGCGCAAGTTTGGCGGCGGTCGCGGCGAAGCGGTGGCGAAAGCGGTCGGCATCAAAAGCGGTTATCTGCCAGATGTGGTTGATGCGACGGCCGGTTTGGGGCGCGATGCGTTTGTGCTGGCGGCGCTGGGCTGTCGCGTGCGCATGCTGGAACGTCATCCGGTGGTCGCGGCCTTGCTGGACGATGGTTTGCGTCGCGGTTATCAGGATGCGGAGATTGGCGGCTGGCTGCGCGATCGGCTTACGCTGCTGCACGCCGTTAGCCAGCAAGCGCTGAGCGATATCACGCCAGCGCCGGATGTGGTTTATCTCGATCCGATGTATCCGCATCGCCAGAAAAGCGCGATGGTGAAGAAAGAGATGCGGGTGTTTCAGTCGCTGGTCGGTGCGGATGATGATGCTGATGCGTTGCTGGAACCGGCGCGCCGTCTGGCGAAGAAGCGCATTGTGGTGAAGCGTCCGGATTACGCGCCGCCGTTAGCGGGCGTGGTGACGCAGGATGCGGTGGTGACCAAAAGCCATCGTTTTGATATTTATCCGCCGCTGGGGTAGAGCGAGTGGTTTTGAGGAAGGTCGCCATGAATGGCGACCCTACGGTTACTCTTCGTCTTCGTCGCGCAGCGGAACAATTAACATGTCGATATGCACGGTGTTAATCAACTGGCGCGCCGATGACATCAGCTTGCTCCAGAAGTCCTGATGGTGACCACACACCACCAAATCCACATCATATTTCTTAATCGCATCCACCAGCACCTGGCCAAGATCGCCGCTGCCGCTCAGGGTTTCACTGATCGGATAACCGGCGTTAATTGACAGCTCTTTCAGCGCGGTGTGCGTCTCTTCAGAAATACGCTTCTGCATGTCGCCCAGATTGACATCAATCAGCCCGGTGTAGAGGTCTGAATAGTTCACATCAACGTGGATCAGCGAGATTTTTGCATCATAAGGACGGGCCAGCGAAACGGCTTTATCAACCAGCAACTGGCTTTCCGGGGAAAGGTCTACTGCAATCAGGATGTGTTTATAAGCCATGATAAAACTCCTTTCTCAAGATTCGGGGCAATCTTCCTGCTTTCACGGTCGGCGATTCCTTTGCGCGAGACGGCGATGAAGCGCCACCAACCAACTATTTCAGCCTTGCAGGCGGTTTTTGTTATGTCCTGAGTATAGCCAGAGTTGTTAACAAATGCTGCAAGCGCAAGTTCGCTTGTGAGGGAGATCAAGCGTTATCGGCTTTTTCACTCGCCCTGAACGAAAATCATCGCTGGAAAAAAATTCAACAGATCTCCTACACTGAAAATAAGTGCCACTGCCATATGCGTTGCGCACTCAGGTTCGCATAACAACAATGCAATCGACATCATTCAGTGGCTGGTTTATTTCCCGTGCGGCGTCTACAGCAATTCCCCGCTGCGTTCGACGTCGTTGCGGCTCCAGCCGGGAGGGGAACATGATCAGCACTATCGCGCTTTTTTGGGCTCTGTGTGTGGTTTGTCTGGTGAATATGGCGCGCTATTTCTCTTCTTTGCGCTCACTTTTGGCCGTTTTGCGCGGTTGCGATCCGCTGTTATATCAATACGTGGATGGTGCGGGTTTCTTCACGTCGCACGGGCAGCCAAGTAAGCAGGTGCGGCTGGTGCGCTATATCTGGGAGAAGCGCTATCACGATCATCATGACGACGAGTTCATTCGCCGCTGTGAGCGCGTGCGCGGACAGTTTGTGCTGACCAGCGGGCTCTGTTTTTTGGTGGTGGTGAGTTTGATTGCGATGGCGATCTGGCAATAAAAAAGGGCGACATCGCGTCGCCCTCGAATATTTCTGCGCTTTGCTTAGATCAGTTTCAGTGCAATCCAGTAGAGCGAACCCGACAGCAAAATACATACCGGCAAGGTGAACACCCACGCCATAGCGATATTTTTGATGGTGCGACTCTGCAATCCACCGCCATCGACCAGCATAGTACCGGCCACCGACGACGACAGAATGTGCGTGGTAGAAACGGGCATACCGGTGTAACTGGCCACGCCAATCGATACTGCGGCCGTCACCTGCGCCGACATCCCTTGCGCATACGTCATGCCTTTCTTACCGATTTTCTCACCAATGGTGGTGGCAACACGACGCCAGCCAATCATGGTACCGATGCCGAGCGCCAGCGCCACAGCCACAATAATCCAGATCGGTGCGTACTCAACGGTGCCCAGCAAATCGCTTTTCAGCTTGTTGAGGAAGCGCTTATCTTCCGCGCTGGTTTCCGGCAGCTTGGCCACTTTATCCACGGTATCGGAAACGCACAGCAGCAGACGACGCATCTGGCTGCGTTGATCAACCGTCAGCTGATCGTAGCTCTGCAGGTTGTTAAGCAGCAGCTGCGCACGATCGATAGCCTGCAGCGCACGGCTGCTGTCGCAATGGAACTCCTGCGGACCGCCAAGCGATTCATCCGGCGTTGGCACCACAGGCGGCGCCAGCTGCATCATGTGCGTCAGCGACTCGTTGTGCTGCTGATAATACTGCTCCAGATGATTGACGGCATCGCGGGTGCGGGTGATGTCATAACCTGATGCATTCAGGTTCACCACAAATCCCGCCGGCGCGACGCCAATCAGCACCAGCATAATCAAGCCAATGCCTTTCTGACCATCGTTAGCGCCGTGTGAGTAGCTCACGCCAATCGCGGAAACGATCAAGGCAATGCGCGTCCAGAACGGAGGCTTTTTCTTGCCATCAATCTTTTCACGGTCAGCAGGCGTCATATGGATGCGTGAACGTTTGGTGGTTCCGCTCCAGTAGCGACGCAGGATAAAGATCAGACCGCCTGCAATCACCAGACCTACAATCGGTGAAAGAATCAGGGACATGAAGATATTGATGACTTTCGGCAGGTTGAGCGCATCAACCACCGAGGTGCCGGTCATCAGGGCGTTGGTGAGACCAATACCGATGATAGCGCCAATCAATGTGTGAGAACTGGAGGCGGGCAAACCCAAATACCAGGTGCCGAGGTTCCAGATAATCGCGGCCAGCAGCATGGAGAAGACCATAGCCAGGCCGTGGGCCGAACCGACATTCAACAGTAAATCGGTCGGAAGCATGTGAACGATGGCGTACGCCACGCTCAATCCACCAAGCAAAACACCTAAGAAGTTGAAAACACCCGCCATGACAACCGCCAGTTGCGCCCGCATCGCACGGGTATAAATGACAGTCGCGACCGCGTTAGCAGTGTCGTGAAAACCGTTGATTGCTTCGTAAAACAATACAAACAGCAGAGCAAGAATCAGTAACAGGCTGGTACTGAGGTCGAGACCAGCAAACAGATGTAGCATAAACGTTACGCCATTTTGGGAGGACATGAACGCGGCGCATTATCTGCGACAACGTGCGCGATATGAAAGAAAAATATAGCTCTTTATTGTCTTAAAATTGTAATGCAGCGTATAGATTTAGCTGAAAACGGCTAAAAATTAGTGAGTTACATTATGACACATTTACGGCATTTTTTTGAAGCTGGCGCTAAAAGCCGCAAATCCCTACAATCAGCGCCTTTCGGGCAAGGCGGATAAAAGCAGTGGAAAAGTTTGACGTTATCATTATTGGGGCAGGCGCAGCCGGCATGTTCTGCGCGGCGCAGGCGGGACAATTGGGTCGTCGCGTATTGCTGCTGGATAACGGCAAAAAAGCCGGTCGCAAGATATTGATGTCGGGTGGCGGTCGCTGCAACTTCACCAACATGCATACCGAGCCCGCTGCGTACCTGTCGCACAACCCGCATTTCTGTAAATCGGCGCTGGCGCGTTACAACCAGTGGGATTTCATCGATCTGGTCAATCGTCACGGCATTGCGTATCACGAGAAAACGCTGGGACAATTATTCTGCGATGACTCCGCGCAGCAGATTGTCGATTTGCTACTGAAAGAGTGTGATGCCGGGCAGGTGACGCTGCGACTGCGCAGTGAAGTGCTGAGCGTCGAGCGCGACGACAGCGGCTATACCTTACAGCTGAACGGTACTTCGGTGCAGGCTGAAAAATTGGTGATCGCCAGCGGCGGGCTCTCGATGCCGGGCCTCGGCGCCACGCCGTTTGGCTACAAAGTGGCGGAGCAGTTCGGCCTGAAAGTGTTCCCGACGCGCGCGGCATTGGTGCCGTTCACGCTGCATAAACCGCTGCTGGAACAGCTCAACACGCTGTCGGGCGTCGCGCTGCCCACCACCATCACCGCGCAGGATGGCACCTTATTTAAAGAGGCGATGCTGTTTACCCATCGCGGCTTATCGGGCCCTGCGGTGCTGCAAATCTCCAGCTACTGGCAGCCGGGCGAATTCGTCACCATTGATTTATCACCCGCCACCTCGCTGGATGATTTCATTCATGTGCAGCGCGAAGCGCATCCCAACCTTAGCCTGAAAAACAGCCTGGCGAAAATTCTGCCAAAACGTTTGGTTGAGGTGCTGCAGGAGCTGAAGCAGATTCCTGACGTCACGCTGAAGCAGCTGAACAGCAAGCAGCAGGGCGAGCTGGTTAATATGCTGCATCAGTGGCGCGTACAGCCGAACGGCACTGAAGGTTATCGCACTGCCGAAGTGACGTTGGGCGGCGTTGACACCACCCAGCTGTCATCAAAAACCATGGAAGCGCGCGATGTGCCTGGCTTATTCTTTATCGGCGAAGTGGTGGACGTTACCGGCTGGCTGGGCGGTTACAACTTCCAGTGGGCATGGAGCTCGGCCTGGGCGTGCGCGCAGGCACTTTAATTCACGTCGCTATCATGGCGCGCTTCACTCTTCAGCGGATAAACCTATTCATGTTAAAACTCAAATACATTGTGCCTTTGCTGATCGTCATCAGTGCTGTGGTTTGGTGGCTGATGCCGCACTACAGCGATGAGGATAAAGGTTATTACATCGCCATGTTCTGTACGCTGACTCACGATGGGCGCGGCAATGCTCCGCAAGATATGCAGCAGATTATTGAAGGCAGTAATTCCGATTACGCATTGCAGAAGGTGCATTTCCAGCAAGGCCTGGCAGAGCATCTGCAAACGGTTTGGCAGGATTTGTCGCCGCAACAGCAGCAGCAAGCGCGGCAGGAAAGTTTATCCTGCCGCCGGTTGATGTCTGAGAAATTGCTACCGGGCCAGCCGGTTCAGTGATCATTGCACTGGCAGCGTAAGCCTCTACAGCTTTGCTGCCATTTCAAGAAGCAACTCAACACCTCCCCGCTGCAATATCGCAAAACTTTTCGCGGCAGATCCTGACGTCAATTTTGCGAGATGCCCGCATCCGTCTGAACGTTACTTGTTGTACTAATTGATATTTTTCGCAATGCCGCGCAAAATATCAACACTTACATGGCGCAACAATCGCTCGCTGAGGAAGATGTCGGCTTATGCCTCACCTCAACTCAAGAGCTTCACGGATGACACTCGCGATGATGAATACACACAAAGCTTTTAAAGCACTGCAGCTGGCCGGCGTCAGCGATCAGCAAGCCAAAGCCATGGTCGAGATCTTTACCGAAATGCAGCAGGACAATGCGTTATCTCGTGCCGATTTGATGAAGGCCGGAGAAGGCATTACAGGGAGTATTAAAGAACTGGATGTTCGACTTACTGGTGCGATTAAAGAGCTAGATGACCGGCTAAGTGGCGCTATTAGGAAGCTGGATGATCGGCTTAGTGGTGCTATCAGGGAGCTTAATGTTCGGCTTACTGGTGCTATTAAAGATCTCGATTTTCGCTTAAGTGGCGCGATTAAGGACATTGACGAACTAAAAGCTGACGTCAAACAACTCAAAGCGGATGTTGCCGCGCTGAAAACCGATATGCGCTGGATAAAGCGTTTGTTAATGGTGATGACCACTACGATGGTGATTGCAGCCATCAAATACATTTTCTCTTAAATTTCCTGATTCTGCGCTGCGAGTACAGCCGACTGTACTTGCAGCGCGGCGCGATTCACATTCCCGCACACGCGCTGCCGCCAGACGCACTGTGCGCCACGTAATTTGAAGCGGCGCACACTTCTCAGAGGTTAAAACCACAACACTGCGCTCCAGATCATCAGACTGGAGTCCAGCATGTTGGAAATTACGCCTGTCCCGGCGCTGACGCGCGCCATTGCGATTCTCGACTTTATTGCCCAGCACGGACCGTGCAGTGCCGCCGAGATCATTGAAACGCTGGCGCTTCCCAAAAGCAGCGCCTATCTGCTGTTCGCTGAACTGAAAAAACAGCGTCTGATCACCATTGATCGCAACAACAACTACTGCTTGTGGACGCGGCTGGTGGAATTTGCCGGTCACGCGTTGCAGCACATGGATATCCGCGATATCGCGCGTCCACGTCTGACGCGCTTAATGCAGCACACCAATCTGTTGTGCCACCTCGGCATCCTCGATGGCGGCCACGCCTGTTACATCCTCAAACTCGAATCTGCCGCCACCATCAGCGTGCGCTCGCACGAAGGGAAAAGCCTGTCGCTCTATCGCTCGGGCATTGGCAAATGTTTACTGGCCTGGCAACGGCCTGAAGAGCAGGAACGTATTATCAGCGGCCTGCGCTTTGTGGCGGTGACGCCAACCTCGCTGCGCAATGCCGACGCGCTGCGCACTGAGCTGGCACGCATTCGCCGTCAGGGCTGGAGCTTTGATAACGGCGAAGATTATCCCGATGTGCGCTGCGTTGCCGCGCCGATTTTCAATGCCCGCCAGCAGTTAGTCGCTGCCATTTCTCTGGTGGGTACCCGACTCGAGATTGACGACGACAAACGCGATTACCTTGCTGGTCAGGTGATTGCCTGCGCCCGCGATATTTCCCGTCTGCTGGGCTGGCGTAGCCCGGCGGAAAAGCACGCCTCATAACCAGGAGAAGAGCATGTCCCTACCTAAAATTAAAACTGTCCGCGCCTACTTTGCCGGTGGCGCTACCGCTGATAAAGCGGCGGCTGGCGGCGATTATCACGATCAAGGTGCCAATCACTGGATTGACGACCACGTCGCCACGCCAATGAGCAAATACAAGCAGTATGAGCAGTCACGTCAATCCTTTGGCATCAACGTATTAGGCACGCTGATCGTGGAAGTTGAAGCCGATAACGGTCAAACCGGTTTCGCCATTACCACCGGTGGCGAAATGGGCTGTTTCATCGTGGAAAAGCATCTCAACCGCTTTCTTGAAGGGCGCTGCGTCAGCGATATCAAACTGATTCACGACCAGATGATGAATGCCACCATGTATTACGCCGGATCGGGCGGGTTGGTGATGAACACCATTTCATGTGTCGACTTGGCGCTGTGGGATCTGTTCGGCAAAGTCACCGATCTGCCGGTCTACAAACTGCTGGGCGGCGCGGTGCGCGATGAACTGCAGTTCTATGCCACCGGCGCGCGTCCGGATCTGGCGCAGAAGATGGGCTTTATCGGCGGCAAAATGGCGGTGCAGTGGGGACCGCATGATGGCGATGAAGGCATCCGTAAAGAGGTGGCACGCATCGCTCACTATCGCGAAACCTGCGGCCCGGATTTCTGGCTGATGCTCGATTGCTGGATGAGTCAGGACGTCAATTTCGCCACCAAACTGGCGCACGCCTGCGCACCTTATAACGTCAAGTGGCTGGAAGAGTGTTTGCCGCCGCAACAGTTCGAAGGTTACGCACAGCTGAAACAGCAAGCGCCGCAGGGCATGTTAATCACCAGCGGCGAACATCACGGCACACTGCAATCGTTCCGCACGCTGGCAGAAACCGGCATCGATATTCTGCAGCCGGATGTGGGTTGGTGCGGCGGCCTGACAACGCTGGTTGAGGTAGCGGCGCTGGCGAAATCACGCGGCCAGCTGGTGGTGCCGCATGGCTCTTCGGTTTACTCGCATCATGCGGTGATCACCTTCACCAACAGCCCTTTCAGTGAATTCCTGATGACCAGCCCGGATTGCAGCACGCTGCGTCCACAGTTTGATCCGCTACTGATCAACGAACCGGTGCCGGTTAACGGTCGTATGCACAAATCGGTACTGGATAAACCGGGCTTCGGCGTGGAACTGAATCGCGATGGACTGAAGCGTCCTTATCAACACTAATCGCAGCGGCTGCGGCGACGCGTCGCAGCCGTGCGTGAGGGTTTTACCATGGATAATCTGGTGTTAAGCGCGGTTAAAAAGAACCGCGCACGTCTTATTCCTTTCATGTTGATGCTCTACGTGCTGGCGTTTCTGGATCGCGCCAACATCGGTTTTGCCAAAGAGGCGTATCAACTGGATACCGGCCTGAGTAATGAAGCTTACGCGTTAGGTGCCGGAATCTTCTTTGTGGTGTACGCGCTACTTGGCGTACCGGCTAATTTGTTAATGAAGCGATTCGGTGCACGCAGCTGGATTGGCGGCACCACGCTGCTGTGGGGATTTCTTTCTGCGGCGATGGCATTTGCAGATACCGAAGCCAAATTCCTGCTGGTGCGCACCTTGCTCGGCGCTGCTGAGGCGGGTTTCTTTCCCGGCATGATTTATCTCACCTCGCTGTGGTTCCCGCAGCAGCAGCGCGCCAGCGTTATGGGGCTGTTTTATATGGGCGCGCCGCTGGCGTTGACGCTGGGTTCACCGCTTTCTGGCGCACTGCTGGAAATGCACGGCGTGCTGGGCCATCCCGGCTGGTTCTGGATGTTTATCATTGAAGGATTGCTGGCGGTAGCGGCCGGTGTTTTCACCTTCAGCTATATCGACGATACGCCGGCAAAAGCGCGTTTTCTCAGCGCCGAGGAGAAACAGGCGCTGCAACGTCAGCTGGACAGTGAAGAGCAGCAAAAGCCGACGTCACATCTGCGTGATGCGCTGCGCAATGGTCGCGTCTGGCAACTCGCCATCATCTACATGACCATCCAGATTGCGGTATATGGACTGATCTTCTTCCTGCCATCGCAAGTGGCGGCGCTGTTGGGCACCAAAGTCGGTTTCCTCGCCTCGCTAGTGGCGGCGATTCCGTGGGTTGCCGCGCTGTTTGGCACCTGGCTGATTCCGCGCTATTCCGATCGCAGCGGCGAGCGTCGCCGGGTGGCGGCGTTTACGTTGCTGGCGGCGGCTGTCGGGATTGGTTTGTCCGGATTGGTTTCACCGCTGTTGGCCATCATTGCGCTTAGCGTCGCGGCGGTGGGGTTTATTGCCGTGCAGCCGGTGTTCTGGACCATGCCGACGCAGCTGCTTTCTGGTACCGCGCTGGCGGCTGGCATCGGCTTCGTCAACTTGTTTGGCGCCGTGGGTGGCTTCCTCGCGCCGCTGATTCGCGTAAATGCCGAGATGCAATTTAACAGCAGCGCCGCCGGATTGCTGGCGCTGGCGCTGATTGCCGCCATCGGTTCACTCATTATCCTCAGCCTGAAAGTGGAGCGTCAGTTGCCGCACTCTCAGCAGGCAAGTCATTGAGTTAGGAGAAGCTATGCAGGACCCATTAAAAAATCCTTTCAAAGCCGGATTGGCTAAAGGTGAAACGCAGATTGGCTTGTGGCTGAGCAGCACCTCGTCGTATCTGGCCGAAATTGCCGCCACCAGCGGCTACGACTGGCTACTGATTGATGGCGAACACGCCCCGAATACCGTGCAGGATCTCTATCATCAATTGCAGGCGGTCGCGCCTTATCGCAGCCAGCCGGTGATTCGTCCGATTGAATTCCAGACCGCATTGATTAAGCAGGTGCTGGATATCGGTGCGCGTACCTTGCTGGTACCGATGATCGATAGCGCCGAGCAGGCAAAAGCGCTGGTGCAGGCGACGCGTTATCCACCTTACGGTACGCGCGGCGTCGGCGCTGGCGTGGCGCGGGCGGCACGTTGGGGACGCGTGGAAAATTACATGGCGTGCGCCAATGAAGAGTTGTGCCTGTTGATTCAGGCCGAAAGCAAAACGGCGATTGATAATCTGGATGCGTTACTGGAAGTAGAAGGCGTTGACGGGATATTTATTGGCCCGGCAGATTTATCCGCTTCATTAGGTTATCCCGATAATGCCGCGCATCCTGAAGTGCAGAAGGTGATTGAGCACAGTATTAAACGCATCCACAGCGCGGGAAAAGCGGCCGGTTTTCTGGCAGTGAATCTTGAAATGGCAGAACGCGCCATTAGTTGGGGGGCAAACTTTGTTGCTGTCGGTGTGGATACCATGCTGTATACCGATGCGCTGGATAATCGGCTCGCGCATTTTAAAAAGAGCGTAAATGCGCTGAATAAATCGAGTTACTAATTGAGAAACGGATGGTATTCCATCCGTTTTTCATTGGTGAAATAGAGCATTTAATTGAAATGAATAAGTCTGTTGATGTCAAAAGGCGTTAATAAAAGATCGGTTATTTATCAACGCATCACACAACCGATTCGGGGTGGAAATCTATCGTTGCGCGCTAGCGGCGTAACAATATCTTTAGCACGTTCTGTGGCATCAAAACCCGCTTGACGACACAGCATGCAGGGATCGTTGCTTTCTCGCATTGCTTGTTTGGTTTCATCATCGAGCTGGCGCTTGCGGCAATACAGCGGTGTGCAGCCTAATACATGCTTAAACGACCGGGTAAAGGATTGCTGACTTTCGAAATGGTATTTAACCGCCAGACTGATAATCGGCACGTTGCTGGCTTTTAAGTCATTGATACATTGAACCAGTTTCTTTTTGCGGATGTAGCGTGCCAGCGTTTCATTGTGATAGCGGGCGAAGAGTTTCTGCAAATACCATTTAGAATAGCCGGACTTTAGTGCGATATCATCGATGCTTAAACGTTGATCCAGATTAGCCATAATCCATTCGGTTACCGAATCAATTACCCCTTCATTGTATTTTTGCTGTGTCATCATAGTCCTCCATTAACACGCACAGAGTGTAATTTAATTAATCTTTCCAATCTGCAATTAATGTAAAGTTTTCTGATTATTGAGCTATTTTGTTATTTGTCATCAAGACCGGTCTTGGTTTTAGTGAATTTACAGGTTTTCTTGTTGTGATGGTGTTGAATATTTACTGTAATAACGGGCGTTATTATTAACTCAAATTTTTCATCGCGTTGTGATGCTTAATAGTAAAAGGCGTATTTTTTTGGCGGCACACTTCATCAATACTTAACGCGAATTAACGTGCCAGACTGAAGGTTTTCACTCTTGAGGAATGGCGCTATGGATTTTCGTTTCAAGCCAAAACAGTCACTTGCCGTTATTCTGGCATCAATCGCGCTCTGCGTTAGCGCCCCGGCGCTCGCTGCCAATGTGTATGGCGAGCAGTTGGAGGGCTTCAACTATCCCTATCCTCTGCAGCACTTTAATTTCACCTCGCAGCAGCAAGCGCTGAGTATGGGCTATATGGATGTCAAACCTACGCAGCAGGCCAACGGCAAAACCGTGGTGCTGATGCACGGCAAGAACTTCTGTGGCGCAACCTGGGACGACACCATCAAAGCGCTGAGCCAGAAAGGTTATCGGGTGATTGCGCCGGATCAGATTGGCTTCTGCAGCTCAACCAAACCCGCTAACTATCAATACACTTTCCAGCAGCTGGCGCAGAACACCCATCAGCTGTTGCAGCAGCTGGGTATCGACAACGCCATTATTGTTGGGCATTCCACCGGCGGCATGCTGGCGACGCGCTATGCGCTGATGTACCCACAGCAAACGCAGAAGCTGGTGCTGGTCAATCCCATCGGTTTAGAAGACTGGAAAGCCAAAGGCGCGCCGTGGCGCTCGGTGGATCAGTGGTATCAACGTGAACTCAAGCTGGATGCGGCGGGTATCAAGAAGTATGAACAGCAGACTTATTACAGCGGCCAGTGGAAGCCGGAGTATGACAAATGGGTCGATATGCTGGCCGGACTGAACAGCGGACCGGGTCACAAGAAAGTGGCGTGGAACTCGGCGTTAATCTACGACATGATTTTCACACAGCCGGTTTATTACGAATTTAAAGATCTGCGCGTGCCAACCACCTTAATGGTCGGTACCGCCGATACCACGGCGATTGGCAGCGATATCGCGCCGCCGGACGTGAAAGCAAAACTCGGTCATTACAACGTGCTGGGCAAGCAGGTGGCGCAGCTGATTCCCGGCGCTCGCTTAATCGAATTCCCCGGCATGGGCCACGCGCCGCAAATGGAAGAGCCGCAGAAGTTTAATCAGACATTAATCGCCGATTTAGCTGGCAATTAACCGCAGGGTCGCCATTAATGGCGGCCAACATCAACTTAGCTTCTTTTTCCCATTTTTAGCGGCGTACATCCGTTCGTCGCTACCTTCCAGCAATTGTTCCAGCGATTGCGGATGGTCAGGATCGAACTCAACAATGCCCGATGAGAAGTGCAGGGCGTAACGCCGCTCCAGATTCTGGGTTTGCTGTTGCAGGAAACCATCAAAGCGCGCCAACACGCCTTCGGCATCGGCGAGCTGTAAGCCGTTAAACAGCACCACAAACTCATCGCCGCCCAAACGGGCAAAGATATCCGCGTGGCGGAAACTCACTTTCATGGCATCGGCAAAATCCATCAGCGCGCGGTCGCCTTCGCGATGGCCGAGCGTATCGTTAATGGCTTTAAAGCGATCGAGATCGAGGAACGTCAGGCTGGCGGGTAACTGCTTCACCTGGCACTCATTCAGCGCCAGCTGGCCGAGCGTCATAAAGCCACGGCGATTGGTGATTTGCGTCAATTCATCGGAGGTCGCGGTCTGGAAAGCCACCAGCTCCGCTTCCGCCATCGCAGCCAAATCGCGCAGGGTGTGGATATCGTCTGCATCGAACTGGCGCGCATGGTGATCGATAATGCACAGCGTGCCGACTTTAGCACCGGCAGGCGTACGCAACGGGCAACCGGCGTAGAAACGCACCGGATTATCGCTGTTATTTACCAGGGGATTATCGTGGAAGCGTTCATCTTCGAGGGCATTCTCCACCACCATCACATCATCCTGCAGCACGGCGTGGCCGCAGAAAGAGGTATTGCGCGGTGCGGTGGTAGCAGCGTAACCGGCCGCCGATTTGAACCACTGATGGTCCTCTTCCAGCAGGCTGACTAGCGCGACGGGCACGCCAAACAAACGACGGGCAAGGCGGGTTAATCGGTCGAAACGCTCTTCTGCCGGCGTGTGCAGAATGTTGAGCGCACGTAACTGGGCCAGACGATGTGACTCGTCCGCAGGCAGTGCAGGTGCTTTCATCGCGTGACTCTTATTAATTATGGAATGACTGAAACACTGGTGTTGGTGCCATAAAGGCTGAAAGCGCCTGGCAGCGGGATGCGATGTCCGATGCCAGGCGTAATGATAATCAGAGCACTTTTTGCTCGGCGAGATCAAGGGCAAAATAGCTGAAAATGAGATCGGCGCCGGCACGTTTAATCGCGCCCAGGCTTTCCAGAACCACATTACGTTCGTCGATGGCACCCGCCTGTGCGGCGAATTTGATCATCGCGTACTCGCCGCTCACCTGGTACGCCGCCAGCGGCAACGTGGTGCGTTCGCGAATATCGCGCAGGATATCGAGGTAGGCACCCGCCGGTTTCACCATCAGTGAATCTGCGCCTTCCGCTTCATCAAGCAGCGACTCGCGCAGCGCTTCACGGCGGTTCATTGGATTCATCTGATAAGTCTTACGATCGCCTTTCAGCGCGGTACCTGCGGCTTCACGGAACGGGCCGTAGAAGGAGGAGGCGAACTTCGTCGAATACGACATGATGGCGGTATCGGTGAAGCCGGCGGCGTCGAGCGCCTGGCGAATGGCTTTCACCTGGCCATCCATCGCGGCAGAAGGGGCGATAAAGTCGGCACCGGCTTGTGCAGCCACTACGGCTTGCTTACCGAGGTTAATCAGCGTTTGGTCGTTATCAACGCCGTGATCGCACAGTACGCCGCAATGGCCGTGGCTGGTGTATTCGCAGAAACAGGTATCAGACATCACGATCATTTCTGGCACGGTGTCTTTGCAGATACGCGACATACGGGCCACCAAACCGTTTTCGTTCCAGGCATCGCTGCCGGTGGCATCGGTGTGATGGGAAATGCCGAAGGTCATCACTGAACGGATACCCGCTTTGGCGATACGTTCGATCTCATACGCCAAACGTTTCTCGGGAATACGCATCACGCCCGGCATGGCATTTATCGGCACGTAATCGTCCACGCCTTCTTCAACGAAGATAGGCAGCGCCAGATCGTTGATGCTGAGGTTAGATTCCTGGAACATTTCGCGCATTGACGCGCTTTTACGCAGCCTTCTTGGGCGCTGGATCAGATTAAATTCAGACATGCTCTACAACTTATGCAGGTTAAAAAAGTGGCAATAGTTTACCCCTTTTCGGCACTGAGCATGAAGGATTGTGTGCGGAAACGAAAACTCCCGCCGGGCGGCGGGAGTGGGGAAGATTACTCGTTGATGTCCGGATGCTGCTGCACCAGGTTTTTACGTTTCGCCTCAAGCTTGGCGATCTCGTCATCAATATCTTCGATTTTCTGCTCGATGTTGTCGTGATGCTCCTGCAGGATTTCACGTGCTTCATCCATGTCCGACGCGGCTGGCGTGGCACCGCGCAGCGGCTTGTTGGCGGTCTCTTTCATGTAGATACCGGTAATCAAACCAATCACCGCGACAACCATCAGGTAGTAAGCCGGCATGTACAGATTGTTGGTGGCTTCCACTAAATAAGCGGCGAATGTCGGTGTTAAACCGGCAATCAGCACCGAAATGTTGAAGGCACTTGCCAATGCGCTGTAGCGAATGTGGGTGGGGAACATCGCAGGTAGCGATGATGCCATTACACCGGTAAAGGCGTTTAAGATCACGGCCATCAGCAACAGACCGGCAAAAATCAAACCCAGCACGCCGCTGTTAATCAACATGAAGGCCGGAATCGCGAAGGCAAACAGTGCGATACTGCCGATGATGACAAACGGACGACGGCCAAAGCGGTCGCTTAGCATGCCCATTACTGGCTGCACAAACAGCATACCCATCATGATGGCGATAATAATCAACACGCCGTGATCTTCCGAGTAGTGCAGATTATGCGACAGATAACTCGGCATGTAGGTCAGTAGCATGTAGTAGGTCACGTTGGTGGCAATCACCAGACCAATACAGGCCAACAGGCTTTTCCAGTGTTTGGTCGCGATCTCTTTAAACGACACTTTCGGGCCATCGCGCAGACCTTCACGGTCGCCCTGTTCCAGTTTATCAACGTGCTGCTGGAACGCCGGCGTTTCTTCCAGCGCATGACGCAGATACAAGCCAATGATGCCCAGCGGCAGCGCGATAAAGAACGGAATGCGCCAGCCCCACTCGAGGAACTTCTCTTCACCAATGATGGTGGAGATCAGGACTACAACGCCCGCACCCAGCACGAAGCCCGCAATCGAACCGAAGTCGAGCCAGCTGCCCATAAAGCCGCGCTTACGGTCAGGGGAATACTCGGCAACGAAGATCGATGCGCCGGTATATTCACCGCCTACCGAGAAGCCCTGCGCCATTTTTGCCAGCAGCAGCAGGATCGGTGCCCAGATGCCAATGGAGGCATAAGAGGGTATCAAGCCAATACAGAAGGTACTGATCGACATGATGACAATGGTGATAGAGAGAATTTTCTGGCGACCATATTTGTCGCCCAACATGCCGAAGAACAAACCACCGAGTGGACGAATCAGGAACGGAACTGAGAACGTACCCAGTGCAGCAATCATCTGTACACTTGGTGAAGCATCCGGGAAGAACACCTTACCCAGCGCATAAGCCACAAAGCCATAAACACCAAAATCAAACCATTCCATCGCGTTGCCCAGCGAGGCTGCGGTAATGGCTTTACGTAAACGGGAGTCATCGATAATCGTGACATCATCAATCCCGATAGGTTTTACACGCTTCCTACGTAGTTTCATGCAGATACCCTGTATTGGAATTCGAAAAATCCTCAACGCTGCGGACTCAATAAATGCCAACAGTCCGCGGCGTTGAGAAAATTAAAGCATAGCCGGGAAATAACGTTTTTCCCTGGCCTGCCGGGCAATTATTAGGGGGGTAATGATTGCCAACCGCGACAGAGTATACCGATTTAGTGTGATATTTGTCATGTTTCCCCCATTAACTGGCTATTTTTTAGCTAATGCTGTGGCGTAAACGCGCCTAAAAAAGGGGATTAAATCACGTATCAATCAGTGGTAAACGTGCGCCCTTTGTTGAAACTACATATACTTGCGTAAGTTGCTTTTTTGGAAATCAGGTTACATATGGCGCGCTTTGTTTTATTTGCCAAAAGTCTCTGTTTTGATGCCGATCAACAGGTGTTTTATCCGCTCAATTCTCCTGCACAACGCGTGGCGCTAAGTCCACTGCAAAGCGCAGTGTTACGTCGCGTGTTAAATGCACAAGGAAAATTGGTACGCAATCAGGCGCTGCATGTCCTGTTTCAGCGCGAACCCTCAGATACTCCCTTTGCCGATCGGCTAACCCATTCAATTACCGAGATTAACCGTCTTGCGCAGCAGGCTCATGCGCCGGGCGCCGTCATTCATCAGGTGCCGCTGATTGGCTGTGTGCTGGCAGAACAGGTGGATGTGGAATCCTGCAGTGATGTTGCAGCGCCTGCGGCTGAAGTTGAAAAGCCGGTCACGCCGCAGCCTGAACCTGTTAAAAAAGCGGTCGCCGTGAAGAAAAAATCATGGCTGTTACGCGGAATAGTGTTGGCAGTATTATTGATCAATGCGGTGCTGGCGCTGGTGGCACGCCAGGAGTTTGCTCCAACCAAGCATGTAGGCACGCAATACAAATTTTATGGTCAGGAGGCGCAAACGCAGATCTTTATCGCTGAAGGCCTTTCCGCGAACTCTTTTATCGTTAGAGATGCTCTGCGACGTTTCAAAGAGTTAAAGCCTCATCTAGCGAATGGCGCGACGACGCCCTTACTCTTTATTAATCAGAGCCGTACCCGGGTTCATACCAGCGCTTTTCTCTGCGCCAGACCGATCGCGCAAAAGGATAATGAGTGCATTTCGTGGATGGTGTTTGTTCAGGAGCTTCCGGATGCGTAAAGCATTGCTGAGTTTGGCCGTTATTGTTGTATTCATCCTTCCCTGGGCGTTGGTGCTATTGGTTCGTCCAGTTGAACCTGTGCCAGAATGGTGTGAAGTCCCATATCGCATTGATAATCAAGGAAAACCATCGGGTATGATTAATGCTATTATGCATACTCGTTTTAAAGCGGATGGCAGTGGTTCATCAATGCTGATGGGCACGGTCATAGTGCAAGATCGCCAATATCGGCTGAACCGCGTTTCTGTCAGCAGCTGGCATCGTCAGGGGGATTTCATGTTGGTGAATACCCGTAAAGTGCAGGTAATGGCTGATGACACGGTGCCCGAGGCACTTGCAGTGCAGATACTTTTCACCTCTGCGCGAGAGTCACACAATGATTATTATCAGATGTATCAACTCCCGAACGGCGATCAAATAATCAATTATTCTGGCATGCCGCGGCTTTATTGCCATACCTGATTGCTGCGCAAATAAATAAGAAAAACTTATCATTAAGTGAGGCGGTAAGCACCGCTTGCCAGTTTGTAAGCATTCAGTAATACTCTGCCGCCGTGCTTTGGTGGAGTGTTCATGTCGAGGAAAAACGTCCAGTCTTTTAAGAATCCCTGGCTGTCGATGATCGACAGTGTAGAAATGAATCTTATCAATCTTGTGCCTGCGGCACCGCGTACGGCTGCCGTTTCCAGTACCTCGATTGAGTGGATTAACTGTGGCGAACGTGCCGATGCGCAGCTGGCATTATTGGCGCAACAACCCGATGAACTGCTGCAACGCCTGAAAAGCTGGCGTCAGGCCGGATTACTCTCCAGCCAGGCGATGGAGAGTTTTCGTCAGCTGCAACGGCTGACACAAACCAGCATCGCACGTAACCAACCCATCACGCAGCTTGATGAATATCAGCAATTAGTGGGCCAGTTAACGCCGACGCTGGAGCGCATTAATCAACGTCTTAACGCCCAGCGCGATTTGCCGAATGGCGCGCTGGCGGAAGATAGTCTCGAAGTCGCGCTGCGTATTGCTGAAAAACGTCGCGCAGGCCGTTTAGAGTAACGAGCGCAGCGGCGCACCGGTCAACCATCCCTGAATATCTTCCACCGCCTGCGTAAAGTAGGTGCGGTAATTGCTGTCGGCAACATAGCCGAGATGCGGCGTTGCCAGCACATTCGGCAGCAGACGCAACGGATGATCCGCAGGAAGCGGCTCCTGTTCAAACACATCCAACCCCGCACCGGCTAACTGGCCTGATTGCAGCGCAGCGATCATCGCCTGTTGATCAACAATCCCGGCTCGCGAGGTATTAATAAGTAGCGCGCCAGGCTTCATCTGCGCCAGCGCCGCCGCATCGACCAAATGGCGTGAGCGCTCGCTTAACACCAGATGAATCGACACCACATCGCTGCTGTTGAGCAGTGCTTCCAGCGAAAGCGAGCGCTCAACGCCACACTCGGCGGCGCGTTCAGCGGTTAAATTCTGGCTCCACGCACACACGCGCATGCCAAACGCCTGCGCCACTTTTGCCATCTCGCCGCCAATTTTACCCAGTCCGAGCAATCCCAGCGTTTTGCCCTGCAGACTCATGCCTAAGGTGTGCTGCCACGCGCCGTTGCTGCGCAGGGCCAGATTCTCAGGCACGATATGGCGCGCCAGCCCAAGCAGCAATCCCCACGTCAGTTCCAGCGGGGCCGCGCTGCTGCTGGCGGTGCCACATACCGCGATATAGCGTTCTGCGCAGGCATCTAAATCAATAGAGGCATTACGCATGCCGGAAGTGACCACCATTTTCAGATTAGGCAAACGGCCAATCAGCTCGGCGCTGAGCGGCGTGCGTTCACGCATCACCACCAGAATGTCGGCGTGGGCGATGTGCTTAACCAGTTGATCCTGGTCGGCGACATGTTCAGTCAGGGAAGTGGTGTTAACCAGTGGGGCGAGAGACGCCCAATCGGCAAGCGACTGGGCGATGTTCTGGTAATCATCAAGAATGATGCAGTTCAGGCTCATGATGTTCCTCAGCGAGAAGTGGCTTGTGTCCTTGCTCGCTGAGCCAGGCACGCAGCCGGTCATTATCCAGCGGACGGGCATAATAGTAGCCCTGAATAAATATCACACCACGCTGCCGTAAGTACTCAAATTGCGTTGCGGTCTCTATGCCTTCGCCGAGTACATCCAGTTCCAGCTTGTGAGACAGATTAATAATCGCATCCAGTACCGGCGTTTCGACGTCGAGGCCTTCGATGGCGTTAATGAAGCCGCGATCGATTTTCAGATAATCCAGCGGGAAGGTGAGCAGATAGGTCAGCGAGCAGTGGCCGGTGCCGAAATCATCGATTGCGACTTTCATGCCCTGCGCGCGCAAATGACGCAGCTTAAGCGCCACCATTTCACCATCTTCAATCAGGCTACGTTCGGTCAGCTCAAGCGTGATACACAGCTGTTTATCTTTGATGCGCTCAGCAAACAGCTCGATATCTGCCACGAAATCGGCATGTTGCAGATGTTCTGCTGCCAGATTCAGCCCGATGTGGAAACCGGGTTCGACCTGCCAGCTCTGAATATCTTCAGCCATCAGCTCCAGCAGATGCTGCGTCAGCGGCACAATCATGCCTTCGGCTTCAGCGGCGCTGATAAAGATATCCGGGCGAATCATGTCGCCGTTTGGCCGCTGCCAGCGCAGCAAGGCTTCGGCGCCGGCGCAGGCTTGTAATGTATTGCTGTAAACCGGTTGATAGTGCACCGAGAACTGGCGAGCGCGGATGGCGCGGCCAATCTCATCGTGCCAGGAGATACGGCGACGCAGCCAGTTAGCGGTGAGAATCATCAGCAGAATCGAAAAAATCGCCGCCATCGGCAGGAAGATGAACAGCGCCTGACGCCAGGCTTTCAGCAACTCAGAAGCCGGAACGGTCACATTAACGGTGATGGGATAGCGGCTGGAGTCGGCCTGAAAAGATTCACTATTCATGTACAGCATAGGCCGCGTGTCAGTCGGTCCGCTGGCGATCACCGCACCGCCGCTAAATTGCAGGCTCATGTGGTAGCCACGCGATCCGCCGATAGCGTTCATAAAGTCCATCAAATATTGGCCATCGATGACCGCCCAAAAACCGCTGGTATCGGGGAGCTCGCGCACAAACACCACGGCGGGACGATTCTGGACGCCGTAGGTGCCGCGCACCGAGATGCTCCACCAGGCTTTGCCGGTAATCGGCGGCGGCTGCAGCATCATTTCAGTTAATGTGCCGTGTTGCAGGCCAAAGGCGGACGAGCAGCTGATGTCGCCGCCTTTCAGCATACCAATGGATCGGAAATAGGGATTGAGCGTGCCGGCGCGCTGCAGCTGATCTTCGATTTTTGCGCAAGGTTGATAGTGATACTGACGCAGCTCAGTGATCATATCCCATGCGTTATCACTCATCTTTTCAGCCTGAGTGAGCAAGGTATTGGCGGTGGAAATCTGCTGTTGGTGGACGGTGTGGCGCGCTTCGATGGCGGTACAAAGGATGCCGAGCACCAAGGGTAACAAGCCGGCGCAGACGATTAAGAGCCAGCCAAAATCGTGATGTCGTTTTTTCAGTGGCACCAGACAATCCTCGGTGGGTTTACGCCGTGCATAAGCTGCGGTTGCGGCGTCAGCAGCATACCATTTTCACAGGGCTGTGTAGGGTAGCGATTTAAGAATAAACCGGTCTGATACAGGTCAATGATCATTCTCACTTTGCGTTTACTGACAATGTTTTGCCGTTATTGGCATTTCCCAGCGGCAAAAACGCTATGCCACGATGTTAGGTAAGCACATTGACCTGAAATGAGGAGTGGAAATGAGCACTGAAACCCTGGATGTTACATCGTTACGGCAGCGCATCAGCGAAGGCGAATGGCAGGCGCGCACCAAGCTAGCACAGGCTTACCATCTGGCGGCGAAGCTGCGCTGGACCGACCATATTTACACCCATTTTTCCCTGCGCGTACCGGGCCATCAGCCGCACTTCCTTATCAACGCTTTCGGTCAAACCTTCGATGAAATTCAGGCGGAAACGCTGGTGAAAATCGACATCGACGGCAATATTATTGACGACCCAACCGGGCTGGGAATTAACCTCGCTGGTTTTGTTATTCACAGTGCGATTCACCGCGCACGTCCCGATGCGCACGCCGTGTTGCACACTCATACCGCCGCAGGCATTGGCGTCTCGGCGCAGCGAAACGGCCTGCTGATGATTTCGCAACACAGCACCCGTTTCCATAATCGCCTCGGTTATCACGATTACGAAGGTATCGCGCTGGATCTCGACGAGCAGCAGCGTATCGTTGCCGATCTTGGCGATCTCAACGCGCTGATCCTGCGCAATCACGGTCTGTTAACTAGCGGCGGCAGCATCGAAGAAGCCTTCTACAACCTCTATTACCTCGAGCGCGCCTGCCAGGCCCAGCTGGCGGCACAATCGGGCGGTGCGGATCTGATCATCCTGCCAGATGCCGTTGCCGAGAAAGCCGCGCAGGCGTTTGATAACAGCATTCGCCAGCGCAAATATCAGCTGCACTGGGATGCTTACATCCGTCAGCTCAACCGCAACGCACTTTGAGAATCTCCCAATGAAATGGCTGAAACCGGTAGTTTCTGCGCTGCTGCTGTGCGCGGCGTTTGGCAGTCAGGCGGCGCCTGATTTGAGTAAAGTTACGCTGGTGCTGGGCGATCAGGCGCGCAATCTGCGTTCGCTGATCGAGGCGGCAGATGTGATGAAAGACGCGCCTTATCAATATCGCTGGGCGAATTTCCAGGGAGCGGCACCGCTGTTTGAAGCGCAGCGTGCCGGTGCGGTGGACACCTCGTACGCGGGTGATTTGCCGGTACTGATGGCGGCGTCGGGTGGCGTACCGCTGAAGATTATCGCTACCAATGTGGGAGATGCCGGCTCGAATGGGCTGATCGTTCCTGCCGATTCGCCGATCCACAGCGTGAGGGATCTGGCCGGCAAGCAGATCGTCGTCTCGTCGGCGCGCGGCAGTATTTCGCAGCACTTGCTGTATGAAGCGCTGGAAGAGGCAAAAGTGCCGCGCGATACGGTGCCGGTGCGATTTGTGTTGCCAACCGACGCCAGCGCCGCATTCAACTCCGGGCAGATTGCCGCGTGGGCGACCTTCGATCCCTATTTAGGCATTGCGGAAAAGCATGGCGCGCGTCTGCTGCGTGACGGCAAAGGGTTGACGACCGCGCTGTCGTTTGTCACCGCCACGCAAAGCTCGCTCGACGATCCCGCCAAGCGCGCGGCGATTGCGGATTTCACTCATCGTTTGGCCAAAGCGCGTGAATGGGCGCTGGCGCATCCGCAGCAGTATAACGAGGTTTATGCGCAGTTAACGCGCCTGCAACCGGCGGACGCGCAGCAGATTACTGCGCGTATTTCCCACGGCGTGCGTGGCGTGACGCCAGATGATGTGGCGAAGGTGCAGAAGGTGTCGGACTTGTTCAGCGAGCTGAATATCCTGCCAAACAAAGTCGATGTGCAGGCAATTACCGATAACAGCGTGTTTCAATAAGCGGCGTAGGGTCGCCATTTATGGCGACCTGGCTGTTATCGCGCCCGTTTACCCGGCCGCCCATTACCCAACATAATCGCCAATCGGCTGCCGCCCGGCGTGGTTTCCATCAAAATCTTGGTCACGCTGGTGAGCGGCACCGACAATAACATGCCAACCGGGCCCAGCAGCCATCCCCAGAAAATCAACGACAGAAACACCACCAGCGTCGACAATCCCAGCCCGCGTCCCATTAATCTTGGCTCCAGCATATTGCCGAACACCATGTGAATCGCGCTGAACAGCGCCGCCACCAGCATGGCGTCATAAATATTATTCAGCACCAGCGCCTGAATAAACGGCGGGATGCCGGCGATGATCGGGCCGATATTGGGGATGAAATTAAGGATGAACGCCACCACACCCCAGAACAGCGCGAACTTCACGCCGAGCAGCAGCAGCGACAGCCAAACGGCGACGCCGGTAATCAAACTCACCAACGTTTTCAGCGCCAGATAGTGCGTCACGCCTTTCAGCGCACGGTGCAGACCGGCGATGCGGATCTGCGGATTGACCATCGCGTTACGCATTTTATACGGCAGATGGCGCACCTCAAACAGCATAAATACCACGGTAAGAATCAGCAGCAGCACGTTGGTCATCGCGCCGGACAGCTGTTTCAACACCGATGTGGCCATGTCCATCACCACGTTGGGATCGAGGCGTGCCGCCAGCGCTTCGGTAGAGATGTTGATATGAAAACGCGCGGCAAAATGTTGCACTACGGCCAGCTTTTGCTCCAGCATGGTGCGGATTTGCGGATAGGTATCACTGAAGTCACTGGCCGAACTGGCAAGTACAGCAATAAGTAACAGCACGACGATAAAAATCACGCTGATCACCAAGGTAATCGCCAGGCCACGTTTGACGCCGCGCCGCATCAGCATTGTGACCAGCGGATTGAGCACGATTGCCAGGAAGCTGGCCAGTAAGAAGGGCACCAGAATGTCCGAGGCGGCGCGAATGCCCGCCAGAATAATCACCAGCATCGCCAGTTTTACCAGGATGTTCTGGCCAATTTTTTCCTGTAGCAGGTTGTTCATTCTCTCTCCTGAGACGGTTTTTGCTCAGGAGAGTGTAGTTGATGGAAATTAACCATCTGTTTTTTAAGATAAAGAGAAATCCGGATCGCCGTGCCGTAGGGGCGCCATTTATGGCGACCGCCATTATTATCATCACCGGGCCTGACGCCTCATCAATACCGTCGCAGCCAACATCAAACTCAAACTGGCGAATAGCGTCAGCGTGGCCATCGCCATGCCTTGCCCGACCGAACCTTGTTCGAACTGACGCCAGATAAAGATCGCCACGGTTTGCGTGCCTGCCGGCGCCAGCAGCAGCGAGGTCACCAGCTCGCGCGACGCAACGGCAAACACCATCATCATCGCCGCCAGCAAGCTGGGTGCGACCAGCGGCAGCACAACCAGCCGCAGCGCCTGCAAACGTGATGCGCCGTGCACGCGCGCCGCCGGTTCCAAGGTTGGGGCCAGCTGACGCAGCGCGCTACTGACATAGCGCACCGGCCACGGCAGCAGCAAACAGCTGTACGACAACAGCAGAATAAACATGGTGTTATAGGGCGAAACCGGCCAGAAACCACGATTCCACAGTAGAATCAAACCCACGCCAACCACCACGCCGGGCATCGCCGCAGGAAGCAGCGCCAGACCATCCATCATTGCCAGCAAACGGGTTTTTCCTTCCGACACGCGCCAGGCAATGAGAAAGCCCAGCGCACCGGTCAGCAGCGCCGCGCCAAGCGCCAGGCCAATGCTGGTGGAGAAGGCCGCCAGCGCATCGCCTTGCTGGCTGAACAACGCGCCGAAGTGGCGTAGCGTCAGATTACTGAGATGCAATCCACCGGAGAGCGTATTCAGTAAGCCGCTCAAGGTCATCGCGCCGAGCGGCAGCACCACCGCCAGCAGCACGGTGACAGCAAAAGGCAGTAGCATCAGGTTTTGTAAGCGTCCGGCATGCGCCAGTTCCTGAGTAACAGGTTTACCGCCAACCGCCGTGACATCGCTGCTGCCGGTCAGTTTGCGCTGCAGCAGCCACGCCGTGAGCGCCACCAGGCTCAGCATCAGTGACAGCGATGCCGCGCCGGGCAGATCGATCGGCCAATCGGCGAGTTTGGTTTCAATACCCACGGTCATCAGCGTCAGCTTCGCTTGCGCACCCAGCGCTGCGGGCACGCCGTACTCCTCAATCGCCAGCGTAAATGCCAGCAGCACGCCGCCTGCCAACGCCGGTAAGGTCAGCGGTAAGGTAATGTGCCAGAAGCTGCGCCACGCCGATGCGCCATGCACGCGCGCTACCCAGGCGAGACGTTGTCCGCTCGCCAGCAGCGAACGCGACACCGCAAAATAGACCACCGGGAAGATGTTCAGCGTCATCACGCCAATCATGCCGCTGCTGCTAAATAGCAGGCTGTCGAAGTTGATGCCGGTGAGTTGTTCGATATAACCGTTGCGTTGCAGCGCCAGCGTCCATGACAGCGCCACAATATAGGGCGGCGTCAGAAACGGGATCAGAAACAGCAGATCCCACAACGCCGCGCCCGGCAGGCGGAACAGGCCGCGCAGTGCGCCGAGCGGCAAGCCCAGCAGCAAACTGCACAGCGCCACGCCGCCGCCGATTTTCAGCGTGCCCAGCCACATCGATGCCAGCTGCGGATCGTCCATCAGTGCCGGGAAGGCGCTAAAAGCGCCGCGCCAGCTGCCTTCGCCGAAGTACGGAAACAGCGCTTGCAGCACGATAAACAGCAGCGGCAGCGCCACCAGCAGCAATAACGCCAGCAGAATAAAGCCATTCAGGGCACGCGACATCGTTTACTGTCCGAACAAGGCGCCAAAGCGCTTCAGCACCGCCGAGCGCTCACTGCTGCCATCCTGATTGGTCGGCAACAATTTGATCTCGGTGAACAGCGGACGTTGCGCTTTGATATCGGTACGCGCTGGCATTAGCCAGGCTTTCGCCACTTGTTCCTGACCTTCATCGGACAGCACGTAATCGACGAATTTCTTCGCATCATCTGCGTGCTGGCTGCTTTTCAGGATCATCATCGGACGCGGCGCGACCACGGTGCCGTTTTCCGGGAAGATCACCTTCACGCTTTCGCCCTGCGCGATGTTGTTATAGGTGACGTAGTCGACCGCGCCAAACACCGCCGCTTTCGCGCCTTGCAGCACCGGCGTCACCGCCTGCGCATTGGGTCCGCTCATCACCATGCCGTTGGCTTTCAACTGGTCAAAAAGCTGCCAGGCTTTTTCGCCTTCGCTGTTTTGCAGGCCAATCAGCAGATCGAGTGATGCGCCAGACAGCGCCGGATCCGGCGTGGTGACTTTATCTTTAAAGGCGGGCGCGGTGAGATCCTGCCAGGTTTTCGGCTCTGGCGTGTTGCTTTGCGTATTCCACACGATGCCAAGCGCGGAAATACCCTGCGCGACATAGTTGGCGGTTTTGAACTGATCCGGCACCTTCGCTGCATTAGCACTTTCGAAAGGTTGCAGCCAGCCGCGCTGTTGCAGATCTTCGGCGGTATCCCACGAAGCCGAGATCAGCACATCGGCCTGCGGATTGGCCTGTTCCGCTTCCAGACGCGCCATCACTTTGCCGGTGGTGGCCTGGAAAATATTCACTTTGATGCCGGTCTGTTTTTCAAATCCGGCGGCAAGACTTTTCGACAGCGAACCCGGACCGGCGGTGTACACCGTCAGCGCCTGGGCATCGTTGATCATGATGGCGGAAGTCAAAATCATCGCGCTGATGGCTCCTGTTTTAACTGACTTGAGAGATGGCATTGCGGTCCCCTGAGAGGTGAGTAACGGAAACAATCTGGCCCTGCGCCAGGTGAATGATGCGGTCGGCCAGCGTGTTGGCTTCCTCGCGATCGTGCGTAACGTAAACAGCGGTGATACCCGCCGCGCGCAGCAAATCCGCCATGGTGTGAACCAGGGTTTCACGCAGGTCGCGGTCGAGGTTGGAGAGCGGTTCGTCGAACAGCAGAATGGCCGGTTTCGCCACCAGCGCGCGCGCCAGCGCCACGCGCTGCTGCTGGCCGCCGGAAAGCAACGCTGGTTTGCGATCGCCAAAATCAGCGAGGCCAACCTGAGCCAGGGCGGCATCGGCCTGTTGTCGCGCGGCGGCTTTCTTCATGCCGCGCATGCGCAGCGGAAAGGCGACGTTTTGCGCCACTGACATGTGCGGCCACAGCGCGTAATCCTGAAACACCATGCCGAGGTTGCGCTGCTCCGGCGCATCGCAGTGGCGCGGCGAGGCCACGCAGCGTTCACCAATCCACAGTTCGCCTGCGGTTGGCTGCAGCAAACCCGCCAGCAGTTTCAGTAGCGTGCTTTTGCCGCAGCCGCTCGGGCCGAGCAGCGCCAGGATTTCGCCTGCGGGAATGGTCAGGGAGAGATCGTGCAGAACAGTCAGGTTACCCACCGACCATCTGAGATTTTTCAGTTCAATAGGCAGCGCGGCATGCGTCATCGGCCATCTCCCGCGAAGGAGTTAGCGTTACGCACGCGCGCCTGAGAAATCAGGGGCGTCATCAGATTGTTATCCTCTTTGGGATTTGATTGAGGGCGAGTCTACGAGCGCGATATGACGAAATGATGACCGTAAAACTGGGCATTTCACTGATGCGGATAACACCAAATGGCGTATAGTTATCCTCTTGTTATAAAAATTCCGTCACCCACGAGCGCAATCACTCATGCCTGACTCGCCTGCCGCCGCACCTGAACACGGCCGTTTTCGTCTCAATTTACTGATCCTTTCCATCGTGAAGTTTAACTTTGCCAGCTATCTCACCATCGGTTTGCCGCTGGCGGTGCTGCCCGGCTTTGTACATGACGGGCTGGGCTATAACGCCTTCTGGGCCGGATTGGTGATCAGCCTGCAATACATCGCCACGCTGCTCAGCCGTCCGCACGCCGGACGCTATGCCGATCTGTGGGGGCCGAAAAAAGTGGTGGTGCTGGGGCTGGTGGGCTGTTTGTTGAGCGGCATCTGTATTCTGCTCTCGGCGCTCAGCGATGGGCAGGGCGTGCTGAGTCTGGTGCTGCTGTGTCTGGGGCGCGTGATTCTCGGCGTGGGGCAAAGCTTCTCTGGCACCGGCACCTCGCTGTGGGGCGTGGCGCGCGTCGGTTCGCTGCATATTGGCCGGGTGATTTCGTGGAACGGCATTGTCACCTACGGCGCGATGGCGATTGGTGCCCCGCTCGGCGTGGTGATTTTCCGCAGTGGCGGCTTGCTGCTGCTCTCCAGCATCATCATCGCTATTTGCGTGCTGGCGATTGCGCTGGCGCTGCCGCGTGCGCCGGTGAAAGGCAGCAAAGCCAAGCCGCTGCCGTTCCGTGACGTGCTGAGCAAGGTGTACGGTTTCGGCCTGATTCTGGCGATGGGTTCCGCCGGATTTGGCGTAATCGCTACCTTCATCACGCTGTTTTATCAGGATAAAGGTTGGGATGGCGCCGCCTTCGCGCTGACCATGTTCAGTGCCGCGTTCGTCGGCACGCGCCTGCTGTTCCCGAATGCCATCAATAAGCTCGGCGGTTTGCGCGTGGCGAGTATTTGCTTCGCGGTGGAAGCAGTTGGCCTGTTTTTGGTGGCCGGTTCGTTCGATCCATGGATGGCGAAAATGGGCGCATTCCTCACCGGCGCGGGTTTCTCGCTGGTATTCCCAGCGATTGGCGTGGTGGCGGTGAAAGTGGTGCCGCAGCAGAATCAGGGCAGTGCGCTCGCCACCTATACCGCGTTTATGGATTTGTCGCTGGGTATCACCGGGCCGATTGCCGGTTTCATCATGAGTTATGCCGGCGTGTCGCTGGTCTATTTCCTCACCGCGCTGCTGGTGTGTTTGGCGCTGTTCTGCACGCTGCGGATGATTAAGCGGATGCCGGAAGATCCGGTGGTGGAGGTTAAAGAGAACGCGTAGTTTTGCTATTTAACTCAGGCATACCCTAAATAGTTTAAGTCAGAGCAAGGCGGCAAGCGTGAGAATCCCCAGGAGCTTACGCCCGTAAGTGACTGGGGTGAGCATGCGCAGCCAACGCAGCTATGGCTTAAAATATGACGGGTATGAAAAAAAAGGCCTCCGACCGAGGCCCAACACTAACAAAAAGTGTCTTGTTTTAGACACAGATAAGGGTTCTTTTAGGCTTGCAGCAACTCAATGCTGTAGCGAATTTGGCGTTCAATCTCAGCGGTATTCCACATCTCCAGCGATGAGGCAAAGGGCTCAAACGCGTAAACGCCTTTGTAACCCAGCATCTCCAGACGTTTCACCTGCGCCACGCTGTTTAGCACATCGCGGTCGCTGAGCATGATGCGTTCTTCATCGGTCAGTTGCGCCGTCGGGCGGGTATCTTCCACGCCAGACAAATGCACCAGTCCAATATGATTGATATCAATCTCCTGCGGGAACTCGTTTTCGGCGTTTTCATACAGATGATGATGGAACGTATCGAGCAGCACTTTGAACGGTACTTTTGCCTGCTTAATCAGCTTTTGCGTTTGCACCGCCGAGCGTAGCGAACTGACCGGGAAGCCCAGCGGTTCCACCAGCCCCTGAATGCCATATTGCTCAAAGCGCGGTGCCAGCACCTGCAGCGCTTCCAGCGTCTGCTGGTGCGAGATCTCAATCCCTTCATTCAATGGACACATCACCAGCGCTTTTGCGCCGATGGCTTGAGCTTCCTGCAGCAGCGCGTCGGCTTTTGCCAGCAACGCCTCATCAGCACGATTAAACGGATAGAGCGCGTTAATCGTCACGATTTCAATGTGGTACTTATCCGTTAGCGCTCGCAGCTGCGCCACGCTGAGATCATCGGTGACCTTGCCGCTCTGCATGTCATTACGCAGTTCAACCTTGCTCAATCCCAGACGCTGCACCAGCTGAAAGAAAGCTTCCAGCGACAGCCTGGGCGCAATTTTACGGTTAATACAGAAACGGGTTGGATCGATGGCCATAGGCGGCTCCTGTAAACGGATACGGATGAGGTGCTGCAAAGAAAACATTTATTTCATTATTATTGAATTATGAAATATCAGATATTGGATCTGCCTCGCAAAAATTTCATATTTCGTTTCGCGTTACATGTTGAAGCTGGATTTCAGACACAAATTCTGTGCGCGCAACGGCTTAGCAGTGATGCAGTTTGGCAGGCCTATAGCGCCAGCAGGGAAGCGCTACGGGCGGATTTGCACCCGGCTGTCAGCACAAGCGGAAAAAATGCGATCCATGCCGCTAAAAGGAAATTTTCCAAAAAGAAGTATTTGAAAAATTCATTTCATTACTATAGCTTCATAGCACGCTTTAAGTATTGCCTGCACACGCAGCGTCGCGGTTCGAACGGGCTATCTGCAGGGAACTTCACATCTAAGAGGCAACGACATGACTATCGTAGGAAACTTTATCGGCGGCAAAATTACCCACAGCGCCAGCAATGAAACCATTCCCGTGTACGATCCGGCGACCGGCAAAGTCGTGCGTGAACTGACGCAGAGCACCGCTGCTGAAGTAGAGCAGGCGATTGAAGTCGCTCATGCCGCGTTCCCGGAATGGTCGAAAACCGCGCCGTTGCGTCGTGCCCGTGTGATGTTCAACTTTAAAGCGCTGATGGAAAAACATCGCGAAGAGCTGGCGGCACTGATCGTGTCTGAGCACGGCAAAGTGTGGTCCGATGCGCTGGGTGAACTGACGCGCGGTATCGAAGTGATCGAGTATGCCTGCGGTATTCCACATCTGATTAAAGGTGAAAACTCACCAAGCGTGGGCACCGGCGTTGATAGCTACTCGCTGATGCAGCCGGTCGGCGTTGTGGCGGGTATCACACCGTTCAACTTCCCGGCGATGGTGCCTCTGTGGATGTTCCCCATCGCGCTGGCGTGCGGTAACACCTTTATCCTCAAGCCACCGGCGCTGGATCCATCCGCTTCTGTGCGCATGGCCGAACTGCTGAAAGAAGCCGGTCTGCCGGATGGCGTATTCAACGTGGTGCATTCCTCTAACGAAGATGCCGAGCAGCTGTACAAAGATCCGCGCATCGCCGCAGTCAGCTTCGTCGGTTCTTCCGGCGTGGCGGAGCACATCTACAAAACTGCCAGCGCCCACGGTAAACGTGTGCAGGCGTTCGGCGCAGCGAAAAACCACGCCATCGTGATGCCCGATGCCGATCTTGATGCCACCGTGAACGCCATTATGGGCGGCGCGTTTGGTTCAGCCGGTGAACGCTGCATGGCGCTGCCCGTTGTTGTTGCCGTTGGTGACGACACCGCGGACAAATTGATTGCGCGTCTGACGCCGCTGATCAAGGCGCTGCGCGTCGGTCCTGGCATCCAGAAAGGTGCCGAAGAGAATGAAATGGGGCCGGTGGTTTCTGCTGCGCACCAGAAGAAAGTGCTGGGCTACATCGACAAAGGTGAGCAGGAAGGCGCGAAGCTGGTGGTTGATGGCCGCGGCATCCAGGTTGCTGGCCATGCAGAAGGTTACTATGTTGGTGGCACGCTGTTCGACAACGTGACTTCGGATATGACCATCTGGCGCGAAGAGATCTTCGGACCGGTGCTGAGCATCATGCGTTCCAGCGATTACGACAGCGCATTGCAACTGGTGAACAGCCACGAATTCGGTAACGGCAGCGCCATCTTCACCAGTAACGGCCATACCGCGCGTGAATTCGTGCAAAACGTCGAAGCCGGTATGGTTGGCGTTAACGTGCCGGTTCCGGTACCAATGGCGTTCCACAGCTTCGGCGGCTGGAAGCGTTCGGTATTTGGTGCGCTGAACGTGCACGGTCCAGACGGCGTGCGTTTCTACACCCGCATGAAAACCGCCACCGTGCGTTGGCCGAGCGGCCAGCAGACCGTCTCTGAGTTCAGCATGCCGACGCTGGGCTAATTTCGCTCAACAAGGAGGAACAGGATGTCTCTGATTTCGAAAGCGCAAAAACCCGACAGCAACGGCCGCATCCAGCACGTCACGCCGGAAAGCGCGGGCTGGGAATACGTCGGCTTCGACGCTTATCTGCTGAAAAAAGGGCAGAGCCTGAAGCTGAGCAGTGGCGACAAAGAGTTGTGTCTGGTGCTGGTGGCGGGCTTTGCGTCGGTGAAAACCCGTCACGCCGAGTTCCCCAATCTCGGTAAGCGTCTGTCGCCGTTTGAACGAATTCCACCTTACTCGGTGTACGTTCCGCATAACGATGAAGTGGAAGTGTATGCGGATAGCGATCTGGAGCTGGCGGTGTGTAATGCACCGAGCAGCGGCAACCTTCCGGCGCGACTGATTGCGCCGCAAGATGTTGGCGTTGAGCAGCGTGGTAAAGGGCGTAACCAGCGTTTGGTGCACAACATTCTGCCGGACAACAAAGAGGCCGACAGCCTGCTGGTGGTGGAAGTGTACACCGACGAAGGTGCGACCAGTTCGTACCCCAGCCACAAGCACGACCAGAAAGACAGCCCGGACGAAACCTATCTGGAAGAGACGTATTATCACCGTTTCGATCCTGAACCGGGTTTCGCCATGCAGCGCGTGTATACCGACGACCGTTCACTCGACGAGTGCATGGCGCCGTATAATCGCGATGTGGTGACGGTGCCGCGTGGCTATCATCCGGTGGCGACCATTGCCGGTTACGATAACTACTATCTCAACGTGATGGCGGGTCCAAAACGTCTGTGGAAATTTACCTGGGAGAAAGATCACGCCTGGGTGAACAGCGACCAGTATCCGCGTTCGTAACATGCGCACCAACGTAAAAAAGGGCAGCCAGGTGGCTGCCCTTTTTGTTGGATGGTCGCCATGAATGGCGACCCTACGAGAGTTATTCGCTGGTGACGTTGTTGTTCAGTGCTAACGATACGGCGAGCGTTTGTGCCAGACACAGCGACGCCACCTGCGAACGGAAGCCATCCACCTGCGCTTCACGCACCACAAAGCACACATCGCTGAAGGCGGCCAGCGGGCTGACCTGGCTGTCGGTGATGGCAATCAGATGCGCGCCACGTTTGGCACCTAGCTCAACCAACTCCACCGCTTCACGCGCGTATGGCGAATAGCTGATGGCGATCACCACGTCTTTCGGGTTCACCATGCTCAGCTGCTCGGTGAACATGCCACCGAGGCCGTCGATCAGGAACGCACGACGCTCCAGATGGCGCAGCGCATACACCAGATACGATGCCACGCTGAATGAGCGACGCAGGCCGATGATGTAGATGTTCTCGGCTTCATCGAGCATTTTCACCGCGCGGTTGAGCTGGTCTGGATTGACCTGCATTGCCAGCTGTTGCAGCGCCTGGCTGTTGACCATGGTGAAGACGTTGAGGATTTCGGCCGGGCTCTCAGGTGAGGTGGCGCTGTCGTCGGTGGCGGTCTGGCGGAACAGACGTGCGCGCTCGGTGTAGTTCACGGTCTCTTCCATCAGGTGCTGACGGAAAACCTGTTTCATTTCGTTGAAGCCGCTGAAGCCAAACGCGTTGGCAAAGCGGATCAGTGTGGAAGGTGGTACATCCGCATGTTGCGCGATAGAGGCAACGGTATCGAAAGCGATGCTGTTACTGTTATCAAGGATATAACGAGCCACCTGCTTCAGGCGTTTGCTCAGCGTCTCATAGCGACGACGGATCTCGTCCTGTAACAAGGTTAATTGCGTTGGATTATTGGTCATTACTTCGGCCCGCTAAAAAAGAAAATATGGCTGGATAATGAGCGCTATAGTACCAGATGGATGGAAAATTTCATTTGTTTGCCATCATCGTGACGCTTATTTCATCGGTTTATGAAATACCTCACAAAATATGCAGGTTTTCCCTCACCCTGACCCTCTCCCGCAAGCGGGCGAGGGAACCGACCGCGTGAATGTTTTGTTGCTTACTCACATGTGGCTGCGTCTCCCTCTCCCTGTGGGAGAGGGCCGGGGTGAGGGCATCAGCCCGCAGAAGAAACAAAAAAAGCGGCCAAAGCCGCTTTTTCCAAGCCACAACACTTAACCGCGCACAGCGCGCCAGTAGCCGATCAACCGCAGGTAGTTGCCTTTCACGGTCTCAATCAGCGCCTTGTCATCCAGCTCGCCTTGCAGCCACTGGCGCGACGGCTGGCCGAAGATGGTGCGACCTACTGCGAAACCCTTCACCCACGGCGCTTGCGCGGCGGCGGCGAAACCGGCTTTCAGCGTCTCTTCTGGTGCATCAAGGCCCAGCAGCAGAATGCCGCGGCAGTGCGGATCGTTCTGCTCGATAAGCCCGCTGATCGCCTGCCAGCTCTCTGCAGACAGCGGCGGCAGTTTCCACCAATCCGGCTGAATGCCAAGGCTGTAGAAGTGGCTCAGCATGTCGTAATAGTAAGATTCGTTACGGTCCGGATTGCTCTCCGGCAGAATCAGTTCCAGCAGCAGTTCGTGCCCGCTCTTGTTACAGCCATTCCACACGTCGAGAACCAGATCATCCTGCTCTTTACGCAGTTCAGCGCTGTCGTGCGGATGGTAGAACACCAGGCATTTCACTACGTGCTCGGCTGGCCAGTCGACCAGCTGTGAGCCGATGTTGCCGTGCTCCAGGCGCAGCGGACGTGAACTTGGCAGCTCAATCGGACGTCCAATCCACCAGTTTTTACCGGTAATCGCGTTCAGCGCTTTCTGGCCGTAAGTGGTATCCGCGAGGATGCCGCTCTTCTCATTCAGACCGGCTTCATTAGCCGCTTCTTCTGCGGCACGCAGCAGCAGCAGTTTCAATTGTGGAATGCGTTCTTCGCTGACGCCCGCTTCGCGCGCCATATCAGCCAACTGCTTGCGATGGTCGAAGGCGAAGACATTCAGCTCCGGCCACTGCTGTTTACGCGTGGTGACGCGATGCAGGTGATTGAGACGCGCATCGAGATCCGGACGTTTCACGTCTTTATCGCGACTGAGGAAATCATCCAGCTCTTCTTTGGTTGGCATCGCCGGTGCGCAGCCGTGGCGCGACACCACCAATGCGCCACAGGCGTTGGCGTAACGGCACGCTTGCTCCCAGCTTTCATCGTTCAGCCAGCCGCGCAACAGGCCAGACATAAAGGCATCGCCCGCGCCCAGCACGTTCAGCACTTCTACACGCACGCCGCTCTGCAGTTTGGTCTGTTCCCAGCTATCCGGGATCTCGCCTTCAAACACCACGCAACCCAGCGGACCGCGTTTGCACACTAATGTGGCCTGGCTCGATTTACGCACATTTTTCAGCGCGGTCAGCGTATCGGTGCTGCCACCGGCGATATGGAACTCTTCTTCCGTTCCGACCACCAAATCGAAATAGTGCAGCACTTCCTGCAGCTGTTGCGTCACTTCACCCGATTCAATGAAACGCGTTTCACCGTCACCAAGCGAGGTGAGTCCCCACAGCACCGGACGATAATCGATATCCAGCGCGGTGCGCAGGCCGTTGCGTTTGGCGATATCCAGCGCTTTCAACACTGCGGCGCGCGTTTGTGGATGCGACAGGTGCGTACCGGTAACGGCGACCGCACGTGAGGAGGTGATGAATTCTTCGTTAATATCTTCCGGCACCAGCCCCATATCTGCGCAGTTGTCGCGGTAGAAGATCAGCGGGAAGCTCTCTTCATCTTTGATCCCGAGGATCACCAGCCCGGTCAGGCGATGCTTATCGGTAATCAGGCCATCGGTGTTGCAGCCTGCACGTTGCAGCTCTTCACGCAAAAAGCGGCCGTTATGTTCGTCACCCACACGCGCCAGCATCGCCGATTTCAGGCCCTGAATGGCCGTACCGTAGGCCACGTTGCCGGAAGATCCGCCGAGATATTTGTTGAAGCTGGTCATATCTTCCAGACGTGATCCAATTTGCTGACCGTAGAGGTCGACGGCGATGCGTCCGATACAAATCACATCAAGCCGCTTCTGTTGTGTACTCATACCTATTGTTTCCTTCTGTGATAAGCAGACACTGCGGGCGCTGCCGCCCAACGTCGAGCGCTTTGCTTCCGGGTTCTCAAGGTGCCTGATTGGCTTTGGTCGCAGTATGAGGAATAAAAATTCCAAATTCAATATGAAATGAAACATCCATCACGATTTTGTGAGCCAGGTAAAACTCTGACGAAGCCGCAAAGCGGCGTCGGAATCGTTGGGAGTTTCAGTGATAGTCAGGCTTGTGAGCCAGGTCTCAGGAAAGTGCTGGCGAATCAAGGAAGCTACTGAAGTGAAATGAAATTTCGTTATGACCGGCAAATGACCTTTTATTGTTCCACTTTTCCCCCTTTCGCGACTCGCGCAGCCCACGTTTCATTGCTGAATTTGATCTCCATCGCAAAATGAAATGTTTCTTCTGTAATCGTGTTTAATGAAAAAAATATTTGTTTATAATCGCCTCACGTTTCACTTAATCCGCGGGCGCCGTGAACGGCAGTTTTTACCCGAACCGCGATGTACCTCGCCGCAGGTACCAGCATGTAAAGGAAGAAGCATATGGGCACAATCAGACTCACCACGGCACAGGCGCTGGTAAAATTTCTCGATAACCAATACCTGAACGTTGACGGCGTTGAAACCAAATTTGTGAAAGGCATTTTTGCCATTTTCGGTCACGGCAACGTGCTGGGATTGGGACAGGCGCTGGAGCAGGACAGCGGCGATCTGGTGGTGCATCAGGGCCGTAACGAGCAGGGCATGGCGCACGCCGCCATTGGTTTTGCCAAGCAGTCGCTGCGTCGTCAGATTATCGCCTGTACTTCATCGGTCGGACCCGGCGCAGCCAACATGATTACCGCTGCCGCCACCGCGACTGCCAACCGCATTCCTTTATTGCTGCTGCCAGGCGATGTGTTCGCCACGCGCCAACCGGATCCGGTCTTGCAGCAGATCGAACAGAGCCACGATCTCAGCATCAGCACCAACGACGCGTTCCGCGCGGTGAGCAAATACTGGGATCGCGTTAGCCGTCCAGAGCAGCTGATGACCGCCTGCATCAACGCCTTGCGCGTGTTGACCGATCCCGCAGAAACCGGTGCGGTGACGATTGCGCTGCCGCAGGACGTGCAGGGCGAAGCCTGGGACTTCCCGGAATACTTCTTCCAGAAACGTGTGCATCGTCTGGATCGCCGTCTGCCAACTGCCGCGCAATTAGAAGATGCGCTGGCGCTGATTGCGCGCAAACACAAGCCGCTGATCATTGTTGGTGGCGGCCTGAAATATTCCGACGCGGGTAATGCGCTGCTGAAATTTGCCGAGCGTTTCAACATTCCGTTTGCCGAAACTCAGGCCGGTAAAGGCACCATCGTTTCCGATCATCCGCTGAATGTCGGCGGCGTGGGTGAAACCGGCTGTCTGGCCGCTAACCTGCTGGCGAAAGAAGCCGATCTGGTGATTGGTATCGGTACGCGTTACACCGACTTCACCACCGCGTCGAAATGGATTTTCCAGAATCCGGACGTCAGCTATCTGAACCTCAATGTCAGCAATTTCGACAGCTACAAGCTGGATGCGGTGCAGCTGCTGGCGGATGCGCGTGAAGGTTTAACCGCGCTGGAAAGCGGTCTGCAAGGTTTTGAAAACCACTGGGGCGGCCAGATTGAGCTGTCGCAAAGCAAACTGCTGAAAGAGACGCAGCGCGTCTATGCCGCGACCTATAACACCGACGATTTCATTCCGGAAATCGCCGACCACGCCGATCGCGAAGCGCTGTTTGCTGAGTTTGAGCGCCTGACGAAATCGGTGCTGACGCAAAGCAGCGTGCTGGGCACCTTAAACGAGCAGCTCCCAAAGGATGCAGTGATTGTCGCGGCAGCGGGCAGTCTGCCGGGCGACCTGCAGCGCGTGTGGCGCACCAAAGATTACAACTCGTACCACGTTGAGTACGGCTACTCCTGCATGGGTTATGAAGTGAATGCCGCGCTGGGCGTGAAGCTGGCGCAGCCGCAGCGTGAAGTCTACGTCATGGTCGGCGACGGCTCGTTCATGATGCTGCACTCCGAGCTGGTCACGTCGATTCAGGAAGGGGCAAAAATCAACGTGGTGCTGCTGGATAACATGACCAACGGTTGTATCAACAACCTGCAGATGGAACACGGCATGGACAGCTTCACCACCGAGTTCCGCTTCCGTAATCCGGAAGGCGGTAAGCTGGATGGCGGCTTTGTGCCGGTGGACTTCGCGGCAATCGCCGGCGGTTACGGCTGCAAAACCTACCGCATCACCACGCTGGAGCAGCTGGAAGCCGCGCTGATCGATGCGCAGAAGCAGACCGTTTCCGTGCTGTTCGACATCAAAGTGCTACCTAAAACCATGGTGCACAAATACTTTAGCTGGTGGCACGTCGGCGTGGCGCAAACCTCTACGTCAACGCGCACGCAAGAAGTGGCCGACAACCTTAACGTGCATATCGAACAAGCACGTAAGTACTAAATCTTTTTTAGGCCGGCGTTCGTCGGCCTTGCTTAACCCTATACCCAAAATAATTCGAGATGCAGGAAGGCGGCCAACGAGAGAGTCCCGATGAGCTTACTTAAGTAAGTGATTCGGGTGAGCGAGAGCAGCCAACGCGCCTGCATCTTGAAGTATGAAGGGGATACTTATCCGACTCTACATCTACAGGTGTAACTATGACGCTCAAACTCGGTGTAATTGGTACCGGTGCAATTGGTCAGGAACACATTCGTCGCTGCAATAACGTTTTGCAGGGTGCGAAAGTGGTGGCGGTTTCTGATATCAACGTGGAAGGTGCGCGCGCTGCGCTGCAACGTCTGAATATCGAAGCCGAGGTTTATCAGGATGGTCATCAGGTGATCAACTCGCCAGATGTTGACGCTGTGCTGGTGACGTCCTGGGATCCGACCCACGAAGAGTTCACGCTGGCGGCCATCGCGGCCGGCAAACCGGTGTTCTGTGAAAAGCCGCTGGCGCTGAGCGCTGAAGGTTGCCGACGCATTGTTGATGCCGAGATCAAACACGGTAAACGTCTGGTGCAGGTTGGCTTTATGCGCCCGTACGATACCGGCTATCGCGCGCTGAAAAAAGTGATTACCGACGGTGAAATCGGCGAGCCGCTGATGCTGCACTGCGCGCACCGCAACCAGAGCGTCGGTGAGAATTACACCACCGACATGGCGATCACCAACACCCTGATTCACGAGCTGGATGTGCTGCGCTGGCTGACGGAAGACGACTACAAAACCGTGCAAGTGGTGTTCCCGCGTACCACCTCGAAGTCTCACGCCAAGCTGAAAGATCCGCAAATCGTGCTGTTTGAAACGCAGAAAGGCATCCGTATTGACGTGGAGATCTTCGTTAACTGCGCGTACGGCTACGACATTCAGTGTGAAGTGGTGGGCGAAGAGGGCATCGCGAAGCTGCCGGAGCCTTCGGCGATCCAAACGCGCAAAAACGCGCGTCTCGGCGTGCCGCTGCTGACCGACTGGAAAGATCGTTTCATCGATGCGTATGACGTTGAGCTGCAAGCGTTTATCAATGACGTGAAAGACGGCCAGCTGACCGGACCTTCTGCCTGGGATGGTTTTGCTGCTTCCGTGGCCGCCGATGCCTGCCAGAAAGCGCAGAACAGCGGCGCAATCGAGCCGGTTACCATGCCGCCGCGTCCGGATTTCTACGCCAAATAACTGAGCTGTGCGCTAAATACTCCTCGGCGGCTCAGCGGCCGCCTCTGTGAATCAGGGACAACAAGATGAACAAAGACAACGTAAAACTGGCGATTGCGCCAATCGGCTGGACCAACGACGACATGCCGGAGCTGGGCAGCGAAAACACCTTCCAGCAAACCGTCAGTGAAATGGCGCTGGCAGGCTTTACCGGTAGCGAAGTGGGCAGCAAATACCCGCGCGATCCGGCGATTCTCAAGCCGATGCTGGATATCCGTGGTATTCAGATCTGCAACGCGTGGTTCAGCACCTTCTTCGCCAACGGCGAAAAAGCGAAAACCATCGACGAATTCACCAATCACATGAACTTCCTGCATGCGATGGGCGCGCGGGTGATTGGTTGCTCTGAGCAGAGCAAAAGTATTCAGGGCACCACGCTGGCGGTGCTGGAGCAGAAGCCGATTTTCACGGATGAAGAGTGGCGCTTAACGGCGGAAGGCTACAACGAACTGGCGGAGATCGCCGCGAAGAAAGGCATGCGTTTGACGCTGCACCATCACATGGGCACCGGCATCCAAACGCCAGCTGAGATTGATCGCTTTATGGAAATGACCAATGAGAATGTTGGCCTGCTGTACGATACCGGCCACATCTACTATTCCGAAGGTTCACAGCAGGCAATGCTGGATGTGCTGACCAAATATCTGCCGCGTATTTTCCATGTGCATCTTAAAGATGTGCGCGACAGCGTGGTGGCGGAAGTGCGCGAGAAATCGCTGTCGTTCCTTGATGGCGTGAAGAAAGGTACTTTCACCGTGCCGGGCGATGGCGTGATCGATTTCAAACCGGTGTTCAAAATCCTCGACGATTACGGCTATAAAGGCTGGATGGTGGTGGAAGCGGAACAGGATCCGGCGCTGGCCAATCCGTTCGAATATGCAGTGAAAGCGCGTAAGTACATTCGTGAGAATGCGGGTTTGTAAACGAGTAGACATTAAAAAGGTCGCCATGAATGGCGTAATGCCGATCAGTTAAGCCCGAAATGATCGGTTGAACGATCCTCCAGTTCTGCAAAAATCCGTAATCTCACAGGAATTACGGATTTTTTTATGTTACTCAGTCAGGCTCTCGATGCCGTTCTTAACTTTACGCCCAAAGAGTTCTCCGCGCTCTCCGATCTGCTCTCGCCTGAACTCATCGACGAATGCCTGGCTGATACTGGTATCGTGACCGTGCGAAAACGCCGTCTTCCAATGGAGATGATGGTCTGGGCCGTTACCGGCATGGCCCTGTTCCGCTCGCTTTCCATGAACCAGATTGTTTCTCATCTGGATATCGTTTTGCCGGGCAAGCGCCCATTCGTCGCGACCAGCGCGGTTGTGCAGGCGCGTCAGCGGCTCGGAGAAGACGTGGTCCGCCGGGTCTTTGAAAAGTCACGCCAGCTCTGGTTTGATAAAACACCGCTGTCACACTGGAACGGCCTGACACTGCTGGCGGTCGACGGCACGCTGTGGCGGGCCCCCGATACGCCGGAAAACGATAAGGCCTTTGGGCGGACGGCAAATGCACACAGTCAGTCTGACTGGCCTCAGCTGCGCATGGTCTGCCAGATGGAGCTGACAAGCCATCTCTTATCGGGCGTGAGCTTTGGCAGCGTGACCGAAACCAGCGAGGTTGATCTTGCGGCACAACTGGTGGGACAGACGCCGGATCACTCGCTAACGATCCTGGATAAAGGCTTCTATGCGCCCGGCTTCCTGCATTACTGGCAGACCTCGGGGGTGGAAAGACACTGGATGCTACCTCTGCGCAACGATGCAAAATACCGTGTTCTGCAAAAACAGGGCTCAGGCAGCGAGCTGATAGAACTGGACCTGTCGTGGCAGGCGCGTAAAAAATGGAAAGATGTGCCGGAAACGCTGACGGCGCGACTGATAAGCAAAAAGGTTAACGGGAGAGTGGTGAAAATCCTGACGTCAATGTGCGATCCATTGCGATATCCGGGAGGGGATATCGTTGATCTTTATGGACATCGCTGGGAAATAGAACATGGCTTCCGGGAGATGAAGCAGCATCTGTTGAACAACGAGCTCACGCTGAGAAGCAAAACACCGGAACTGGTGAAGCAGGAGTTATGGGGCGTTGCGCTGGCGTATAACCTGCTGCGTTTTATGATGGCGCAGATGGCCTATAGCCTGAAAAACGTGGAGCCTTATCAGCTGGGGTTTAAGCAGGCGGCACTGTACCTGACAGGTCAACTGAGACTCCTGCCTGCGGTAGCGCCGGGAAAAATTCCGAGAATAATAGATGAAATAATGGCGATGGCGGGAAGCTTCGTGCTGCCAACCCGGCGGACGAGACATTATCCGCGAGCGGTGAAAAAGAAGCCGAAACGCTATGCGTTCCGGCATGATTAAGTCTTAACTGACGAGCATTACGCCATGAATGGCGACCCTACGTAAACGGGGCGTCATTTACGACGCCCCGTTTTTATATTATGACGCTAACGACAACGCCGGTTTCTGTGCGTTAACCGCCAGCCACTCAGCAATGCGCGCCTGCTCGGCGGCGCTCAGCCACATACCTTGTTTGGTACGACGCCAAATCGCATCATCCAGCTCGCGCACCCATTCGTTTTTCACCAGGTAACGCAGCTCGGCTTCATAGAACTCGTGACCGAAGTTCTCGCCCAAATCGTCGATGCTCTTCGCGTCTGCCAGCAGCTCTTCGGTGCGGCTGCCGTAAGTACGGGCAAAGTGACGCGCCATACCTTCGCTGATAAACGGATAGCGACGACGCAGGCCAGCGGCGTAATCATCGCGTGAACCGGAGAAATCACCGCCCGGCAATACCGCGTTTTTGGTCCATGCTGGGCCGATGTTCGGGTAGTACTTGGTCAGTTTCTCCAGCGCATGTTCCGCCAGCTTGCGATAGGTGGTCAGCTTGCCGCCGAATACCGACAGCAGCGGTGCCTGGCCGTTGTCGTCATGCACATCCAGCGTGTAATCGCGGGTGATGGCCTGCGGTGAGTCCGATTCGTCATCGCACAGCGGGCGCACGCCCGAGTAAGTCCAGACGATGTCATCTTTGCTCAGCTGTTGTTTGAAATGTCCGTTGAACACCTTCAGCAGGTAGCTGATTTCGTTGTCATCGATCTTCACGTCTTTCGGATCGCCTTTGTACTCCACGTCGGTGGTACCGATGATGGAGAACTCATCCATCCACGGAATGACAAACACGATACGGTTATCTTCGTTCTGCAGGATATACGCCTGCTTTTCGCGGTGAACGCGCGGCACCACAATGTGGCTGCCTTTGATCAGACGAATGCCGTATGGCGATTTCAGCTTCAGGCCATCGTCGAAGAACTCTTTTACCCACGGACCGGCCGCATTGACCAGACCTTTAGCGCGCCAAGCGTAGGTTTTGCCGGTATCAATGTCTTCGGCTTCTACCATCCACAAACCGGCTTCACGCCAGGCGCGGGTCACGCGAGTGCGGGTGCGAACTTCGCCGCCCTGTTTTTCCACTTCCTGCGCATTGAGAACCACCATGCGCGCATCATCAACCCAGCAGTCAGAATATTCGAATCCGCGCGTGATCTCCGGCTTGAGGGCCGAATCCGCGCCAAAACGCAGGCTTTTACTGCCCGGCAGCGTGGTGCGTTTGCCGAGGCGATCGTACATAAACAGGCCCATGCGGATCATCCACGCTGGACGCAGATGCGGACGGTGCGGCAGACGGAAACGCATCGGAAAGGCGATATGCGGCGCCATTTTCAGCAGCACTTCACGTTCTGCTAAGGCTTCGCCTACCAGGCGGAATTCATAGTGCTCAAGGTAGCGCAGGCCGCCGTGAATCAATTTCGAGCTGTTGGAGGAGGTTGCACAGGCCAAATCCCGCGCCTCCAGCATCAGCACCGACAGTCCGCGTCCTGCAGCGTCCACTGCAATGCCGGCTCCGTTAATGCCGCCGCCGATCACGATCAGGTCTTTGGTTTCCACGTCATCTCCTCCGATGTTCGGAATAGTTCTAAAATGTTCGTTTTCGAGCGTAATAATAATCGGAAACCAACATCGACGCCAGCGGTTAACTGAATAAAAACATTTTTGCGTGATATAGCTAACATTCCGACAGGAAAAAAATCACATAACCCTATAAGTTGTCAGGTTATCGCGGCGGCTTCTCAGGTTAAACTAGGCGCTAATTGTGACCAAGTAATGAGAGACACCATGGAAACCTTCGAGTGTATTAATGTCCTGCAGGCGCAAGAGCATCTGGCACAAGGTGCGCAGCTGGTGGATATCCGTGATCCGCAGAGCTTTATGATGGGCCACGCGGCGGGCGCGCAGCATCTGACCAATGACAATCTGGCGGATTTCATCGCCAACGCGAATCAGGCATTGCCGGTGCTGGTGATGTGCTATCACGGCAACAGCAGCAAAGGAGCGGCGCAGTTCTTGCTGGGCCAGGGATTCAGCGCAGCGTACAGCATTGACGGCGGATTTGACGCCTGGCGCGCGGCATTCCCGGCGCAGGTTGCCCTCGGCGACGCCTAAGCCCATCGCATAAGGAAGGAGAGCACCGCATGATGCGCATCACCCAGTTTAACAATCCGCGCATGGCGCAGGCGTTTGTCGACTACATGGCGACACGCGGCGTGACGTTACGCATTGAACGCGAAAGCCACTTCGTCATCATGTTGGATGATGACAGTAAGTTTGAGATGGTCGAAAACGAACTCGCGCAGTTTGTGCGCGATCCCAACCATCCGCGCTATCAGGCTGCCAGCTGGCATAGCGGCAGCACCGAAAGTGGCTTGCGCTACGAGCGCACCCACATCTGGTCGAGCATTCGCGAACGCGCAGGTCCGCTCACCATGACCCTCATGATCGCCTGCATCGCGGTGTTTATCCTGATGCAGATCGTTGGTGATGATGTGGCGCTGGATTGGCTGGCGTGGCCAGCGGACTCTTCGCAATATTTCCAGGTGTGGCGCTGGTTTAGCCATGCGCTGCTGCACTTCTCGCTGCTGCACATCCTGTTCAACCTGATGTGGTGGTGGTATCTCGGCGGTGCCGTCGAGAAGCGTCTCGGCAGCGGTAAGCTGTTTGTGATTATGCTGATCTCCGCGCTGCTGACCGGCTGGATGCAGGCCAAGTTTAGCGGCGTGCTGTTTGGTGGCTTGTCGGGCGTGGTTTACGCGCTGATGGGTTACTGCTGGCTGCGCGGCGAGCGCGATCCCGAAAGTGGTATTTATCTTGAGCGCGGCCTGATTGGCTTCGCGGTTGTCTGGTTGGTGATTGGCTGGTACGGCGCATTTGGTCTGTCGATCGCCAACGCCGCGCACGTCACCGGCTTGCTGGTGGGCTTAGCGATGGCATTTGTTGATACGCGTAAGATTACGCGTCGTTAGCAGCACCAATAAAAGAAGCGGCTAAGAGCCGAGGAGAGAGATGTGAAGCAGACGCAACGTCATGACGCCATTATCGATCTGGTCCGGCGTCAGGGATATGTCAGTACCGAAGAGCTGGTGGATCACTTTGAAGTTAGCCCGCAAACCATTCGGCGTGACCTGAACGACCTGGCCGATCAGAACAAAATTATGCGCCATCACGGCGGGGCGGCGCTGCCGTCCAGCTCAGAAAACACCGCATGGCAGGATCGTAAGATGATGTGGTCGGCGGAGAAAGCGCGTATCGCCGAGCGTGTGGCGAGCCAGATCCCTGATGGCGCCACGCTGTTTATTGATATCGGCACCACGCCGGAAGCGGTGGCGCATGCGCTGCTCAATCACAACAATCTGCGCGTCGTCACCAACAACCTCAACGTAGCGATTCTGCTGATGGCGAAACCGGATTTTCGCGTAATTATCGCTGGCGGCGAGGTGCGCACGCGCGATGGCGGCATCATGGGCGAAGCGACGCTGGACTTCATTTCGCAGTTCCGACTCGATTACGGCATTCTCGGTATCAGCGGCATTGATATGGATGGTTCGCTGCTGGAGTTCGATTATCACGAAGTGCGCACCAAACGCGCCATTATCGAAAACTCACGCTGTGTGATGCTGGTTGTGGATCACTCGAAGTTTGGCCGCAATGCGATGGTCAACCTCGGCAATATGAGCCTGATTGATTACATGTATACCGATCAAAGCCCGCCGGCCAGCGTGCTGAAAGTGATTGAGCAGCACGAAGTTCACCTCGAATTGTGTTGATCGCGTGGTAAACGGTCGCCATGAATGGCGACCGTTCGACACCCAGCGTGCACGATTTTTTTCCGGTACTGACATTTCCCTGTCGCTTTTTTCTGCGGCCCCAGCTTTACTTATCCATTCACCTCTTGCGCTCGCCCCGGCTTTACCGTTAACGGACACGAAGGGATTGATATGTCGCAGCAAAAATTCAATAAAACACGTTTCGACGCCGCTCTTACCCGCCAATGGCAACATCTTGGACTTACGTCCGCCCAGCAAATGACACCGCACCAATGGTGGCAAGCGCTGAGCAGCGTGCTGGCAGAAATGCTGGCGACGCAGCCACCTGCGCCAGCCAAACAAGGGCAGCGTCACGTCAATTATCTGTCGATGGAGTTTCTGCTGGGGCGTTTGACCGGCAACAATCTGCTTAATCTTGGCTGGTACAACGAGGTGCAAGCCGCGCTGGCGGAACATCAGATTGAGCTGAGCGAACTGCTGGAAGAGGAGGTGGATCCGGCGCTCGGCAACGGCGGATTGGGGCGCTTAGCCGCCTGCTATATGGATTCAATGGCGACCGTCGGCCAGGCCGCGATGGGCCACGGCCTCAACTATCAATACGGCCTGTTTCGCCAGAGGTTTGCCGACGGACAGCAGCAGGAAGCGCCGGATGACTGGCAGCGTGATCGCTATCCGTGGTTCCGCCATAACGCCGCGCTGGATGTGCAGGTTGGCCTTGGCGGCAAGGTCAAAGAGAATCACGATGGCAGCATCCTCTGGCGACCTAAAATTCACCTCAAAGGCGAAGCCTGGGATTTGCCGGTGGTGGGTTATCGCAACGGCATCACGCTGCCGCTGCGACTGTGGAAAGCCTGCAGCGCGCAGCCGTTCGATCTCACCGCGTTTAACAACGGTCAATTCCTGCAGGCCGAGCAGCAAGGCATCGACGCCGACAAGCTGACCAAAGTGCTCTATCCCAATGATAATCATGCCGAAGGTAAGCGGCTACGCCTGATGCAGCAGTATTTCCAGTGCGCCTGCGCGGTGGGCGATATTTTGCGGCGCCATCATCTCGCCGGGCGCGCCATTCGCACTTTGCCCGATTTCGAAGTGATCCAGCTTAACGACACGCATCCTACCATCGCCATTCCAGAGATGCTGCGCGTGCTGTTGGACGAGCATCAATTGAGTTGGGACGATGCGTGGCACATCACCAGCCGCACCTTTGCCTACACCAATCACACGCTGATGCCGGAAGCGCTGGAGCGTTGGGATGAGAAGCTGGTACGTGACCTGTTGCCGCGCCATATGTTGATTATCCGTGAGATTAATCGCCGCCTGAAAAAGGTGGTGAAGCAACAGTGGCCGGATGACAAAGCCACCTGGCACAAGCTGGCGGTGGTGGCTGACGGTCAGGTGCGCATGGCGAATCTGTGCGTGGTGAGCTGTTTCGCCGTCAACGGCGTGGCGGCGCTGCACTCCGAGCTGGTGGTGAAAGATCTGTTCCCGGAATATCACCGGCTGTGGCCGAATAAATTCCATAACGTCACCAACGGCATTACGCCGCGCCGCTGGTTAAAACAATGCAACCCGCTGCTGTCGACGTTGATTGATGACAGCTTGCAGGTTGAGTGGGCCAACGATCTCGATGCGCTGGCGTGGCTGGCACCGTTTGCCCGCAAAAAAGCGTTTCGTCAGCAGTTCCGCGACATCAAGCAGCAAAACAAGCAGCGCTTAACGCTCTACATCAAGCGCGTGACCGGCATTGATATCAATCCGGATGCGCTGTTTGACGTACAGATCAAGCGGCTGCACGAGTACAAACGTCAGCACCTCAGTTTGCTGCATATGCTGCACTGCTATCGCCAGCTGCGCGATAACCCGGATAACCCCGACTTTGTGCCGCGCGTGTTCCTGTTTGGCGCCAAAGCCGCGCCCGGCTATTACCTCGCTAAAAACATCATCTATGCCATCAACAAAGTGGCGGAGGTGATTAACAACGATCCGCGCGTCGGCGACCGCCTCAAAGTGGTGTTTATCCCGGATTACCGCATCACCGCCGCAGAGTTGATGATTCCGGCCGCCGATCTCTCCGAGCAGATTTCTACCGCCGGTTATGAAGCGTCCGGCACCGGCAATATGAAGCTGGCGCTCAATGGTGCGCTCACCATTGGCACGCTGGACGGCGCTAATGTGGAGATTGCCGAAGCGGTGGGCGCGAAGAATATCTTTATCTTCGGCAACAGCGTGGACGAAGTGAAGGCGCTGAAAGCGGGCGGCTACAGTCCGAAAAAGCTGCGCAAACAGAATCCTTATCTGGATGGATTGCTGAAGGAGCTGGAGAAGGGCAAGTTCAGCGACGGCGATAAGCACGCGTTTGACTTGATGCTGCAGAGCCTGACCAAAAATGGCGATCCCTGGCTGGTGCTGGCTGACTTTGATGCCTACATCGCCGCACAGCAGCAGGTGGAAGCGCTGTGGAAGAATCAGGACGCCTGGACACGCGCGGCCATTCTGAATACCGCACATACTGGCCGTTTCAGTTCTGACCGCTCGATTCGCGATTACCAGCAGCGGATTTGGCAGACGGCACGATAATCGATATTTCGGTCGCCATGAATGGCGACCCTACAAATTTCGGAGAAGCAATGACGCTTAACAAGCTGGATCAGGCGGCACAGGATGCTGGCATTTCGCTGCGCTTTATTAATGCGCATGGCGAGTCGGAAACTATCAGTGATGAGACCAAACGCGCGTTGCTGGCGGTCATGGAAACGCCCACCGGCAAAGCGCCACCGCTGCCGCCGGTGCAGGTCTTTGCCGCACGCAGCAAACGCCAATTGACGCCACAAGGCAGCGGCACTTTTTCCTGGCAGCTGCAAACCGAACAGAGCAAAAGCTTCAGCGGCGAGGTGCAGGGCGGCGAATTGCTCACGCTGCCGCCGCGTCTGTCACAAGGTTATCACCTGCTCACATTGCGCAAAGGCCGCCAGCAGTGGCAGACGCGCATTATCATCGCGCCGCGACGTTGCTTTATCCCCGAATCCATCGAGCAAGGCGAGAAACTGTGGGGCGCGCTGGTGCAGCTTTACACGTTGCGATCGGATGACAATTGGGGCATCGGTGATTTCGGCGACTTAGCGCACATGCTGGAGAAGGTCGCCGATTATGGCGGTGATTTTGTCGGCCTCAATCCTTTGCATGCGCTTTATCCTGCACAGCCAGAAAACGCCAGTCCTTACAGCCCAACCTCGCGCCGCTGGCTCAACGTGTTGTATATCGACGTTAATCGGCTGGAAGATTTCCAGCGCAGCCAGTCAGCCCAGCGTTGGTGGGCAAGGGCGAAAACACGCCAGGCGCTGGAGCAAGCGCGCGCGGCCGAGTTTGTCGATTACAGCGCGGTGGCCGAACTGAAATTGACCGCGCTGCGCTTTGCCTGGCAGCGCTTTCAGCCTCGCGCCGCTGACGATGCTTCGTTCCAGCAATTTATCGTCGAGGGCGGCGATCATCTGCGTTATCAGGCGGCGTTTGATGGCATTCTTGCCGAGCGCAGCCAGCAACATCCCGATGAATGGGGCTGGGCGAACTGGCCGGAAGGCTGGCGCAACGCCTTGTTGCCGGAGGTGCAGCAATGGTGCGCGCAGCACGAAGATGAGATTCAGTTCTGGAGTTGGTTGCAGTGGGTAGCGCAAGAGCAGTTCGCCATCTGCTGTCAGATCAGCCAGGAACTTGGTATGGAAGTGGGATTATATCGCGACCTGGCGGTCGGCGTGGCGCAGGGTAGCGCGGAAACCTGGCAGGATCCGGAGCTTTACAAGCTTGGTGCATCCGTCGGCGCGCCGCCGGATCGTCTCGGTCCGCAGGGACAAAACTGGAGTTTGCCGCCGCTCGATCCGCATGTGATGCGCGCGCGTGGCTATCAGCCGTTTATCGATCTGCTGCGCGCCAACATGCGCGACTGCGGCGCACTGCGCATCGATCACGTCATGGCGTTGCTGCGTTTGTGGTGGATCCCCTACGGCGAAAGCGCGGATAAAGGCGCTTACGTGGCGTATCCGGTGCACGATCTGCTGGCGATCCTCGCGCTGGAGAGTCAGCGCCATCGCTGCATGGTGATCGGCGAAGATCTCGGTACGGTGCCGAAAGAAATCGTCAGCCTGCTGCGCAACAGCGGCATTTTCTCGTGGAAAGTGTTGTTCTTCGAGCAGCACGGCGATGGCAGTTACCGTCAGCCGCACGAGTATCCCGTACAGTCGATTGCCAGCGCCAGTACCCACGATTTGCCGACGCTGGCGGGATTCTGGGGATTTAAGGATCTTTCTCTGGGGCACAAACTGGGCTTGTACAAAGAGAGCGTGTTGATTCCCTTGCTGGGAGAAAGGGATAAACAAAAACAGGCGCTGTTGGATGCGCTGCATCAGATGAATACGTTGCCTGCACGCCAAAGTAAAGTGGCCAGCCGAGTATCCTTCACACCGCTACTCAATCGCGGCTTCCACCGCTATCTGGCGCGAACAAACAGCGCATTATTGGGGCTGCAACCAGAGGATTGGCTGGCTATGACCTCGCCGGTTAACGTGCCGGGCACGGTAGATGAATATCCGAACTGGCGGCGCAAGTTAAGCGTCACATTAGAAGAGATGTTCAGAGGAAAAGTGCCGGGCTTGCTAACTGCGGTCAATACAGGGCGCAGGAAGCGTTAGAGAACGCGCGGCAGCGTCGGGTCGCTGCCGCGTGCTAAATCAGTAGTACGAGTGTTCGCCGCGCTGGTGCTCGGTCAAATCACGCACGCCTTTCAGCTCAGGGAAGGCTGCCAGCAGCTCTTTCTCGATGCCATCTTTCAGCGTCACGTCGATCATCGAGCAACCGTTGCAGCCACCGCCGAATTGCAGAATGGCGATGCCGTCATCGGTGATTTCCATCAGCGATACGCGACCGCCGTGGCCAGCCAGCTGCGGGTTAATCTGCGCTTGCAGCAGATATTCCACGCGTTCCACCATCGGCGCATCGTCAGAGACTTTACGCATTTTGGCGTTTGGCGCTTTCAGCGTCAGTTGCGAACCGAGGTTGTCGGTAACAAAGTCGATTTCTGCGTCATCAAGGTACGGTGCGCTCAGCTCATCAACATAGGCGGACAGTTTTTCGAACTTAAATTCGGTATCAGTCGCTTCTACTGCATCGGGTGGGCAGTAAGAAACACCGCATTCTGCGGTTGGCGTACCCGGATTAATGACGAATACGCGAATCTGAGTGCCATCTTCTTGTTTGGACAGCAATTTTGAGAAGTGCTCTTGCGCAGCATCAGTAATAACGATCATGGCGATTGCTCAATAGTTGACTAAATTACTTGGTTATAATACGCCCAACACCGACGCTCTACAAGGTACGGCACAGGCAACCAATGTGTACGCTGGCCGCGCCTTGCGCCAGCAGGATGCGGCTAATTTCCGCCACGGTACTTCCGGTCGTCACAACATCGTCGATAAGCAGGATATGGCGTCCGCGCACCGGTATTTCAAGGCGAAAGGCACCGCGCAGATTCTTTTTGCGCGCGCTGGCGCTCAAGGAATGCTGGACTGCGCCGTGTCGTATACGCTTGACCCCTTCGCGATATTCACAGCCCAGCCAGCGAGCCAGCGGTTTTGCCAGCAGCGCCGCCTGATTGTAGCCGCGTTGCCAGGCGCGCCGACGATGCAGCGGTACGCTCAGCACCAAATCTACACGCGGCAGTCGGTAATCACGACGCATTGTTAACAATTTTAACAAAATCAGCCGCGCCAGCATCACTCTGAGTGCGGTTACGCGAGAAAACTTCAGCTGCTGCACCCAATCACTCAGCGGCGGCAGGTAATCGCTGACGCAGCTTAAGCTCTGCCACGGCTGCGGGCGACGCAGGCAGCGCCCGCAAGGTTGTGTTCCGCTGGCCGGTAATCCGCAGCATGGACAGAGTTCCGGCAGGCGCGGAATTTGCTGCACACAGCGGCTGCACAAACCGTGGCTGGCAATCTGTAGCGGCAGGCGGCATAGCCAACACAGTGCCGGGATTGGTAGCATAGCGACCTCCTTTTCACTTTTCCGGAGTGTAACCGATGAGTTCGCTTTACTGGCACACCACAGGCACGGGCGATCGCGATCTTGTGCTGCTGCACGGCTGGGGTTTGAATGCCGAAGTGTGGCAAAACATGATTCCGCGACTCAGCCCGCATTTTCGCCTGCATCTGGTGGATCTGCCGGGCTTTGGCCGCAGCCAGGATTTTGGGCCGCTGACCTTAGCGGAAATGGCGCAACAGTTGTTGCCACAGTTACCCGATCGCGCAGTGCTGCTCGGCTGGTCGCTGGGCGGATTAGTTGCTAGCCAGCTGGCGTTAACCCAGCCGCAGCGCGTTGCAGCGCTGATCACAGTCGCCTCATCGCCGTGTTTTACCGCACGTGATGAATGGCCGGGGATTAAGCCCGAAACGCTGCAAAGTTTTCAGCAGCAGCTGAGTACTGATTTCCAGCGCACCGTGGAGCGTTTTTTGGCGCTGCAAACCATGGGCACGGAAAATGCGCGGCAGGATGCACGCCAGCTGAAAGAGGTGGTTTTATCGCAGCCGATGCCGACGGTTGAGGTGCTGGAAGGGGGATTAGAGATTTTGCGTCAGGATGATCTTCGTGTCGCGCTCGACGATCTGCCGCTGCCGTTCCTGCGCATTTACGGCTATCTCGATGGGCTGGTGCCGCGTCGTATTGCAGAGGAACTGGATGCTCGCTGGCCAGATTCATCCTCGGTGGTAATGGAGAAAGCCGCACATGCCCCTTTCATCTCTCACCCGGATGAATTTACGCAACTGATAATAGAGTTTACCGCAGCCACATGAACTGCCATGCAGCCAGCGTCAAAGGCTGGCTGCCATCCAGCTTATCCCCGCTAATCACATCCTGCACAAGCCGCGTCAGCGGTAATTGCGTCGTCACCTCATGACTGCTGAGATTAAACACGCACAGCAAACCCTCTTCGCTGTCCGGCTGATGGCGACGCAGCACCAGCAAGGTATTCTCGCTCTCCAGCAGCGTCATCGGGTTATCGGGATGAAATGCGGATTGTCGGGTACGTAGCTGAATCAGTGCGCTAAGGCGTTCATACACCTGCTGACGTAGCGGATTGCCGCCGCTGATCCACTGCTCCATTTCATGCAGGTCGTATTTCTGACGATTGATGGCGCGGTTGTGACCCGCCGCGCGCACGCCGTCGTTATCGTTGCGCGAGCCGAGAATGCTTTGAATGTAGATCGCCGGTACGCCGGGAAACGACAGCAGAATCGCATGCGCCAATAGAAAGCGACGCAGTCGCGTGTCATCGTCATCGTCTTGCTGATTCAGCGCATCAAAATAGGTGACGTTGATTTCGTATGGGCTGGTGGTGCCATCTGCATTGTTCTTGTACGAGACCAGCGCGCCTTCCAGCGCCAAATCACGCACCAGAGCCACAATCTCCACTTCCGACAAAATGCCGCGTGCCGGATTGAGTCCAATACCGTCGTGCGAGGCGAGAAAGTTAAAGAAAGTGGTGGTGCCGCCGCCCAAATCCAGCGTGCTGGCCCACTGACGCAGCGCACGTGCCGATCCGGAATGAATGGCGTGCAGCACCAGCGGCGGCAGCGAAAACTGATACACCATTTGCGCTTCATCTTTGCCGTTGCCGAAATAGCTGATGTTGTCTTTATGCGGCACGTTGGTTTCGGTGACGATCACCGTGCCGGGCGCGACTTCATTGGCGATGGCGCGAAACAGCTTCACCAGCTGATGCGTTTTCGGCAGGTGAATGCAGTTAGTGCCCGGCGTTTTCCACATGTAGCCGACCGCGTCGAGCCGCACATAATCCGCGCCTTTGATCAGGTAATCGAGCAGCACATCAACCATGCGAATCAGCACTTCCGGATTGCCAAAGTTGAGGTCGATTTGGTCGGCGCTGAAGGTGGTCCAGATATAGCGTGTTTCGCCGTTGGCCATTGCAAACGGCGTCAGTAGCGGCGAGGTGCGTGGACGCGTCACCGCGCTAAGATCGGTGGCGGGCGGCATGCTGATAAAGAAATCATCCCAACCGGGATCCAGCGCCATAAAGTGCTGAAACCAGCGGCTGTGCGCCGACATGTGGTTGCAGACAAAATCAAACATCAGGCGCGTCTCGCGGTGCAGTGCGCTGATGTGCTGCCAGTCGCCGCAGATCGGATTGACCTGGTGATAGTCGATAACCGAGAAGCCATCGTCCGAAGAGTAGGGAAAAAACGGCAACAGATGCACCAGGCTGAAAGTGGATTGCAGATGCTGCTGATAAAAACGCGAGAAGCTGGCGAGGGTTGGCTGTTCGGGTTCACGGAACTGATCGGCGTAAGTGATCAGCACCACATCTTTCTCATCCCAGTGCGCCTTGCGCGGCAGTTTAACCGTATCGCGCGCGGCACGAATGTGCGAAAGCAGGCGTTCACGTGCCGCGACCGGAAAGCTGCCGTGATAAATCTCATCGATTAAGGCGTTGATAATATCCATTGGATCGCAGGGCCACGCGGCAGGTCATTTTTTCAAAGCGTAGATGGACGAGCAGATTTATCAAGGCGGTATGCGCGCGGAGACGGGATGTCTCCGCGCGTGTTTAAGGCAGGAACTTAACGTTTTTTGAAGGCGGCGGCGAGCGCATCACCCATGGCGCTGTTGCCCGCCGGAGCGCTGGCCGGTTTGCCACGGCCTTTGTTGTTGGCTGCCGGGCGAGCGTTTTCTTTGCCCGCGCTGCGGTTGCCGCCGCCGCGCGCATTACTTTCACCGGGCTGCTCATCCAGACGCATGGTGAGCGCAATACGCTTACGCTGCATATCCACTTCCATCACCTTCACTTTGACGATATCGCCCGCCTTCACCACCTGATGCGGATCTTCAACGAACTTGTCGGAAAGGGAAGAGATGTGCACCAAACCATCCTGATGCACGCCGATATCGACGAAAGCACCGAAGTTGGTGACGTTGGTGACGGCGCCTTCCAGCACCATGCCCGGCAGCAGATCGTTAAGCGTTTCCACGCCTTCAGCAAATTGCGCGGTTTTAAACTCCGGACGCGGATCGCGGCCTGGTTTTTCCAGCTCTTTGATGATGTCTGTAACCGTTGGCAAGCCGAAGCGCTCATCGGTGAAGTCGCGTGCATTGAGATCGCGCAGACCGCCTGGATTGCCCATCAACTCATTCAGCGCCTGCTCGGTGGCGGCCAGAATGCGCTCGACCAGCGGATAGGCTTCCGGGTGCACGGTTGAGGCATCCAGCGGGTTGTCGCCGTGGTTGATACGCAGGAAGCCCGCGCACTGCTCAAAGGCTTTCGGCCCGAGGCGGCTCACCTTCAGCAGTTGCTGACGGTTCTGGAAGCGGCCATTTTCATCGCGCCAGCTGACAATATTCTGCGCCATCATGCGGGTCAAACCGGCCACGCGGGTGAGCAGCGCCACAGATGCAGTGTTGAGATCGACACCGACGGCGTTCACGCAGTCTTCCACCACCGCATCCAGCTTCTTCGCCAGCTGGCTTTGGCTGACGTCGTGCTGATATTGGCCTACACCGATCGATTTCGGATCGATCTTCACCAGCTCGGCGAGCGGGTCCTGCAGGCGACGTGCGATGGAAACCGCGCCACGAATCGACACGTCGAGATCCGGGAACTCCAGCGCCGCCAGCTCAGATGCGGAATAGACCGATGCACCGGCTTCGCTGACAATCACTTTCTGCGCGTTGATTTGTGGGAACTGCTTCTGCACGTCGAGGAAGAAACGCTCGGTCTCGCGCGAGGCGGTGCCGTTACCAATCGCCACCAGTTCAACCTGATGTTTCGCGCACAGCGCGGCCACGGCCGTCGCCGCTTTCGCCGCCTGACCAGTATGCGGGTAAATAGTATCGGTCGCGACCAGCTTGCCGGTGGCATCCACCACCGCAACTTTCACACCGGTACGCAAGCCCGGATCGAGGCCCATGGTGGCGCGCATGCCGGCAGGCGCGGCCATCAGCAGATCGTGCAGGTTACGGGCAAACACGTTGATGGCTTCATCTTCGGCGCGTTCACGAATAGTGCCCATCAATTCGGTTTCGAGGTGCAGCAGCACTTTGATGCGCCAGGTCCAGCTCACCACCGCTTTACGCCAGCTATCCGCCGGTGCGTTATTCAGGCGCAGCTTGAGGTGTTCGGCAATCAGCGTTTCGCCATAGCTTTCACGCGGGGCTTCGTCGAACTGCGGATCGGCATTCAGCGACAGCTGCAGCACGCCTTCGTTGCGGCCACGGAACATCGCCAGCGCACGGTGCGACGGGACGCCGCTCAGCGCTTCGTGGTGATCGAAGTAGTCGCGGAATTTCGCGCCTTCTTCCTCTTTACCTTCCACCACGCGTGCTACCACATGCGCGTTCTTCCACAGATATTCACGCACTTTCGCCAGCAGCGTGGCGTCTTCGGCAAAGCGCTCCATCAGGATATAGCGCGCGCCATCCAGCGCAGCGCGCACGTCGGCGACACCTTTGTCGGCATCAACGTAGCTGGCGGCCAGCTGCTCCGGATCCTGCGATGGATCCTGCCACAGCGTGTCGGCCAGCGGTTCCAGACCGGCTTCAATGGCGATCTGTCCGCGCGTACGGCGCTTCTGTTTGTACGGCAGGTAAAGGTCTTCCAGCTCGGTTTTATTCAGCGTGCTGTTGATGGCGGTAGCGAGTTCAGGCGTGAGTTTGCCCTGTTCGTCGATGGATTTCAGAATCGACTGGCGACGATCGTCCAGCTCGCGCAGGTAACTCAGACGGCTCTCCAGCAAACGCAGCTGGGTGTCATCGAGTCCGCCGGTCACTTCCTTACGATAACGTGCGATAAACGGCACGGTGTTCCCTTCATCAAGTAAGCGAACGGCAGCATCAACCTGGTCGGCGCGTGCCTTCAGCTCGCCTGCGATAATCTGGCTCAGTGAATCTTTCATCATCATTAACAATGCTTACACAGGGTTGGAAATAGCGGACAGTTATACGGAATGAGGCCGAAAATTGCCAGCCGGTGGCCCGTGAATCCGTCTTTTTCTGAATGCAGCGCGCGCAATCTTGCTGATGGTCAATCGGTCGCTTATTGTTAGCCTCTTTGCTGCGAAGAACCGCCGTCACCACGAGTTGAAGTCATGAAAACCCAACTGATTACCCGCGAAGGCTATAACAAGCTGCGTGCCGAACACGACCATTTGTGGAATGAAAAGCGTCCGGAAGTGACCAAAATCGTCTCATGGGCGGCCAGCCTCGGCGATCGCTCCGAAAACGCCGATTACACCTACAACAAGCGTCTGCTGCGCCAGATCGATCGCCGGGTGCGCTATCTGCGCAAATGCCTCGCCGATCTGAAAATTGTGGATTACGCGCCGCAGCAGGAGGGCAAAGTGTTCTTTGGTGCCTGGGTGCGAGTGGAGAATGAGCAGGGCGATGTGAAGCGCTTCCGCATTGTTGGCCCGGATGAAATTTATGGCGAGACGATGAAAGAGTACATCTCAATTGATTCGCCGATGGCGCGCGCGCTGATCAAGAAAGAAGTGGATGACGAAGTGGTGGTCAACACGCCGGAAGGGCAGAAGTTGTGGTTCGTTAACAGCATTGAATATGTGAAAGAGACGCCATAGCGGGGCGTTATGAATGGTCTGCTAAGGGTGAAGCGGTCGCCACGAATGGCGACCCTGCGATTGACATTATTTACCGGCTTGGGTTGCGGTGGTGGTTGAGGTGCCGCTGCCGCCTCTATCGCCGCCGCCCATGGTCGCCAGCGCCACGCCGAGCAGTGCGCCCACGGCGCCAACACCGATCGCGTCTGAGTTACCTTTCGCCGTGGTGGATGCTTGCGCGCCAGCTGCTTCGCCTGCACTGGTCGCCGCCTGAACCTGAGTGAAGCTGGTCAGTACCAGTGCGCCCAGCAGAATTAGGTTTTTTTTCATTTTTCTCTCTCCACATGAACTCAATAGCCGCAGTGTCAGAGATCGCGTGGTGAGAAGAAAGGGCTGTTTATTGCCTGATTTATCAGCCTTTATTTAATGCTGGTCTTGTTTGTTTTCGTCGTGGAATTGTTCCGAGAGCAGTTGCGGGGCCGAAAGCGAAATCACGGGATTTTATGCTGTCCTCCGCACACTGAAAGCGTATTCCACACCATCACCTTAAGCCAAATCGCCCTGAGCGCCTCGCTGGCGGCGGGATTTTTTGTCATGAACCAGTAACAGAAAGAAAACGCGCCAAATTTTCAGATGAGCGCTAAGCGGCTTGAAAGCACAGATAAAAAACGCGAAGCGAAGCGCATTTCAGGGCTAAAAATAAATATAAGCTGCTGTTTAATATGCTTTGTAACAATTTCGGCTAGAATATAAACCATTAATGACTGTCACACTGAGGCCTCTTTTTTTAACAATATTGGCTCAGGCAATGGCGCCTTTGGGAGTTGAACATGCAAGAGAACTACAAAATTCTGGTCGTCGATGATGATATGCGTTTGCGTGCGTTGCTGGAGCGCTATCTCACCGAGCAGGGCTTTCAGGTGCGTAGCGTTGCCAACGCCGAGCAAATGGATCGACTGTTAACCCGCGAATCCTTCCACTTGATGGTGCTTGATTTGATGTTGCCGGGCGAAGATGGTTTGTCTATCTGCCGCCGTTTGCGCAGTCAAAGCAACCCGATGCCGATTATCATGGTCACCGCGAAAGGCGAGGAAGTGGATCGTATCGTCGGTCTGGAAATCGGCGCGGATGACTACATTCCAAAACCGTTTAACCCGCGCGAGCTGCTAGCGCGTATTCGTGCCGTATTGCGTCGTCAGGCCAATGAGCTGCCAGGCGCGCCATCGCAGGAAGAAGCGGTTATCGCTTTCGGTAAGTTCAAGCTGAACCTCGGCACCCGCGAGATGTTCCGTGAAGATGAGCCAATGCCGCTGACCAGCGGTGAGTTTGCCGTGCTGAAAGCGCTGGTCAGCCATCCGCGTGAGCCGTTATCGCGCGATAAGCTGATGAACCTGGCACGTGGTCGTGAATACAGCGCCATGGAACGCTCCATCGACGTACAGATTTCGCGTCTGCGCCGCATGGTGGAAGAAGACCCGGCGCATCCACGTTACATTCAGACCGTTTGGGGTCTTGGCTACGTATTCGTTCCGGACGGCAGCAAAGCATGAGGCGATTGCGCTTCTCACCCCGCAGTTCGTTTGCCCGCACCTTGTTATTGATTGTTACCTTGCTGTTCGTCAGCCTGGTAACAACCTATTTGGTGGTGCTCAATTTCGCCATTCTTCCCAGCTTGCAGCAGTTCAATAAGGTCCTCGCGTACGAAGTGCGTATGTTGATGACCGATCGGCTGCAGCTGGAAGATGGAACGCAGTTGGAAGTGCCGCCGGCCTTCCGACGCGAAATTTATCGTGAGCTGGGCATCTCGTTGTATACCAACGCGGCGGCGGAAGAGAGCGGTTTGCGCTGGGCGCAACATTACGAATTTCTCAGTGAGCAGATGGGCCAGCAGCTGGGCGGTCCCACCGATGTCCGTGTCGAGGTGAATAAAAACTCGCCGGTGGTGTGGCTGAAAACCTGGCTGTCGCCAGATATCTGGGTGCGCGTGCCGCTCACCGAAATCCATCAGGGCGACTTCTCACCGCTGTTCCGCTACACGCTGGCGATTATGCTGCTGGCGATTGGCGGCGCCTGGCTGTTTATCCGTATTCAGAACCGACCCTTGGTGGATCTGGAGCATGCGGCGTTACAGGTTGGTAAAGGCATTATTCCGCCGCCGCTACGTGAATATGGCGCGTCGGAAGTGCGTTCGGTGACGCGGGCGTTTAACCAGATGGCGGCCGGTGTGAAGCAGTTGGCTGACGATCGTACCTTGCTGATGGCGGGGGTCAGCCATGACTTGCGTACGCCGTTAACGCGTATTCGTCTCGCTACTGAGATGATGGGCGAGCAGGATGGTTATCTGGCGGAGTCGATCAACAAAGATATCGAAGAGTGCAACGCGATCATCGAGCAGTTCATCGATTATCTGCGCACCGGTCAGGAGATGCAGACCGAACGCGCCGACCTGAACAGTGTGCTGGGCGAAGTGGTGGCGGCAGAGAGCGGCTACGAGCGTGAAATTGAGAACGCGGTGATGTCCGAGGAGTTGATGCTGGATATCAACCCGCTATCCATCAAGCGCGCGCTGGCGAATCTGGTGGTCAACGCAGCGCGTTATGGCAACGGATGGATTAAGGTCAGCAGCGGCAAGGAGCTGAACCGCGCGTGGTTCCAGGTGGAAGATGATGGTCCGGGCATCGAGCCGGATCAGCTACAGCATCTGTTCCAGCCATTTGTGCGCGGCGACAGCGCGCGCAGCACCAGCGGCACCGGCCTCGGTTTAGCGATTGTGCAGCGTATTATCGATGCGCATGAAGGTTCACTGGAGATTGGTGATAGCGATCGCGGCGGATTACGGATTCGCGCCTGGTTGCCGATTCCGGAAGGTAATAGCAGTACGGCGGTGGTGAGTATTAATCATAGTGCGTGATACCCGGCGGGCATTTATGCCCACCGGGTTTTCACATTACAACTGCGGACCCGCCTGAACTAGCGCTTTACCCGCATCGTTATCAGTATACTTCTCAAAGTTCGTCATAAAGCGCTGCGCCAGATCCTGCGCGGCATGCTGCCAGGCCGCTTCTGTCGGCCAGCTGCGGCGCGGATCGAGAATCGCGCTATCCACCTGCGGCAGAACTTTAGGCATCTGCAGGTTGAACACCGGCAAGGTTTCAGTCTCAACCTCATCCAGCTCACCGGCCAGAATCGCGTTGATGATGGCGCGCGTGTCTTTCAACGAAATGCGCTTGCCGCTGCCGTTCCAGCCGGTATTCACCAGATACGCCTGCGCACCTGCCGCTTCCATCCGCTTCACCAGCACGTCGGAATATTGCGTGGGGTGCAGCGTCAGGAACGCCGCGCCGAAACAGGCGGAGAAGGTGGGCGTTGGCTGCGTAACGCCGCGCTCGGTACCGGCCAGTTTGGCGGTAAAGCCAGACAGGAAGTGATATTGCGTCTGTTCCGGCGTTAAGCGTGAAACCGGCGGCAGTACGCCAAAGGCATCAGCGGTGAGGAAAATCACCCGCTTCGCATGGCCCGCTTTGGACACCGGCTGCACGATGTTTTCGATATGCTCAATCGGATACGAGACGCGGGTGTTCTCGGTCTTGCTGCCGTCCGCATAATCCACGCTGCCATCAGCGCGCACCACCACGTTTTCCAGCAGCGCATCGCGACGAATCGCGCGGTAGATTTCCGGCTCCGCCTGCTCAGACAAGTTGATGGTTTTGGCGTAGCAGCCACCTTCAAAGTTGAACACGCCATCGTCATCCCAGCCGTGTTCGTCATCGCCAATCAGCTGGCGATCCGGATCGGTGGACAAAGTGGTTTTGCCGGTGCCGGACAGGCCGAAGAACACCGCTACATCGCCCGCTTTACCGACGTTAGCCGAACAGTGCATCGAAGCGATGCCTTTCAGCGGCAGCAGGTAGTTCATGATGGCGAACAGACCTTTCTTCATTTCGCCGCCGTACCAGGTGCCGCCAATCAGCTGCATGCGTTCGGTCAGGTTGAAGGCGACGAAGTTCTCGGAGTGCAGACCTTGCGCCTGCCAGTCTGGATTGGTGCACTGCGCGGCGTTCATCACCACGAAATCCGGTTTGAAGTCAGCCAATTCGGCTTCGCTCGGGCGGATAAACATGTTTTTAACGAAGTGCGCCTGCCAGGCCACTTCCATCACGAAGCGCACGCTGAGGCGCGTGTCGGGATTGGCACCGCAGAACGCATCGATCACAAACAGACGTTTGCCGGAAAGCTGCTGGGTGCAGCGATCTTTTAGCGCCTGCCAGGTTTCCTGTGACAGCGGCTGGTTATCATTTTTGCCGTTGCCGACATCGTTCCACCACAGCGTGTCGCGCGTGGTGTCATCCCGAACGATGTACTTATCTTTTGGCGAGCGACCCGTGAAGATGCCGGTATCCACGGCAATAGCACCGCTCTGCGTCAGAATGCCTCGCGCATAACCTTCCAGCTCTGGGCGAGTTTCTTCCTGAAACAGGGTGTCGAAATCAGGGTTATACACCACTTCGGTGGTGCCGCTGATGCCCATAGAGGCGAGGTCTTGCGATGTCAGGCCGTTAACGCGCATGTGACTGCTCCTTTAATCGGTATCTGTTACTGCATATTTTTTATGGGGTGATTCTGCTGCCTGCCTGCATAGCCACGCAGGGCAGATCGCGCGCAGTGTACTCTTCTGAGCACGGCGGAAAAGAGAAGATAGTCAGAAATGCGAGCTGGAACGTGACAAGTAGAGAAATCTGCCACTTATGAAACTAAAGTCAGCGTTATTTAGCTAATAACCGTGATAAATGATAGGGATACGTTCAGCAGGAAAGCGGGCGGATGAACCGCCCGGCAGATAATTAATGCACTTGATCGCTGTTGTTGGTTGGCGCGTTGCGAAGGGCGGCAATATCCACTGCATCGAACACGTAATGCGAATTGCAATAGTCGCAGTTCATGTCGATTTCGCCATCCTCTTCGAGGATTTCGTTTAATTCTTCCACTGGTAGCGTGCTCAGCACTTCGCCACAGCGCTCGCGTGAACAGGTGCACTTAAAGCTCACCGGCGTTGGGTCAAACACCGTGGCTTCTTCCTGATGGTACAGACGCCACAATACGTCGGTGGCGGGCAATTCGATTAACTCTTCGCTCTTCACGGTTTCGGTCAGCGTAGCGAGGTGATTGAAATCATCGAGGCTCGGCTCTTGCGCTGGCAGCACCTGCAGCAGAATACCGGCTGCGCCTTTGTCGCTGGTGCGAATAAACAGGCGCGTTGGCAGCTGCTCAGAACGCATGAAGTAATCTTCCAGACAACCCGAAAGCGTATGCGCTTCCAGGCCAACCACGCCTTGATAGCGCTCGCCTTTCTCTGGCGAGATGGTGATCACCAGATAGCCGTTGCCGACCATCTCTTTCAGGCTGCTGCCCGGTGCGATCTCCGCGTCTTCTTGCACGCGCGCCACGCCACGCAACTCCTGACGGTTATTACCGTTGATCACCGCCAGCGTCAGCGGACCGTCGCCCTGCAGCTGCACCGTGATATCACCGTCAAACTTCAGCGTTGCCGTCAGCAGGCTGGTGGCCACCAGCAGCTCGCCCAGCAAAGTTTTTACCGGCTCAACGTAGTCGTGATTTTCGACGATTTCACGCCAGGTTTCGGTCACATTTACCAGCTGGCCGCGCACGGCGACGTTTTCGAACAGGTAACGGTGCAGTTGATCGTTTGTAGACATAGTGTTTCTCTCGTTTGGGCGCGTTATTTATCGCCCGACAATTTAAATTTCATCAGATCGCGGCGCTCTTTTTTATCCGGGCGGCGATCGGGGTGCGGCATAGTTAAGGAATTCATCTTGCGCGCCAGTGCGGTTTTCTCACGCTTGTCGATGCTGGCGGCGGTTTCGGCATACAGCGCTTGCGCTTCACTTGCGGGACGACGTTGATCGGTCACTGCGGTGATCACCACCGTGCGCTCATCGTTGCCCTGACGCAGCGTTAATTCGGCATTCAGCTCCACCAGTTTGCTTGGCTTGCTGCGCTGGCCGTTGTAGTGCACTTTGCCGCCTTCAATCATTTCTCGGGCGATGGCACGCGTTTTATAGAACCGAGCGGCCCACAGCCATTTATCGAGGCGCACGCCTTCGCTCACTTTCTCTTTCATGGTATTGCGGCTCCTGCTTTAACGCAGCGTCTCACACAATTGGCGATAATCGCGTACCGCCGGATGACGCTGGAAAGATTGATCGGGCCGACCGGAATCCGGATTGCTGACGCCCAAGCACCAGCGAATGCCCCAATTTGTCGCTGCATCCAGAATCGCTTCGCTGTCATCAATGAATAGCGTGCGCGCGCTGTCAAACGCAGTATGTTGCTGAACGGCCTGCCAGAGACGCGGATCCTCTTTCGGATATCCAAAGGTATGGGTGGAAAGTAATAAATCAAGGTGGGCAGCCAATCCGGTCTGCGCCAGTTTCACATCCAGATTGTAGGGATGCGCATTGGTCAGCAGAATGGTGCGTTTACCTGCGGCACGCAGCGCCTGCAACAGCGGCAGCGTATCTTCACGCATCGCCGCACGGTGGCGCTTTTCCCACGTCATGGCGCGAATATCCAGCGCCAGCTCCTGCGACCAGTAATCAAGACAATACCAGTTTAGCGTATGCACCACGGCCTGATACTTCTGCTCAATCAGCTGATGCGCTTCGCCCAGCGTGATGGCGCGTTCGCGGCTCAGGGTTTCCGGCACGTGTTCCAGCCAGAAGTGGCGGTCGAAAGCGAGATCGAGCAAAGTGCCGTCCATATCCAGCAGCACGGTATCAATCTCTGACCAGTTAAGCGTAACCTGCATTTTCTTTCTCGCCGCAAAAAAGTGGGCGACAGGGTAGCACAGAAGGGAAGGGCTCAGAACAGCGAGCGCACGCTCTGCATAGTGTTCAGATTGTGGTTGAAGCACTTGTCATAATACTGCTGAATTTCCGCCATCCGCAGGCGATTACGATGAATACGACGCAGCGCCAGCAAGCCGTTGATCACCGCGCTGGCAATCAGCACCAGCATCAACAGCGCGGTACCCAAATAGCGCCACTGCGCCATGGCATCCGGCTCGTTATGCAGTGCGATGTGGCGTGTGCCATTGGCATCGGTGGTAATGCTGGTGATGATGCCGCTGGCGGCGAACGGCGTGTGCAGCAGCATGCCGGACATGCGCTGCAGTTCGCGCCATTGTGAAGGTGCATCAAGATCAAACAGCGCGATCGACGGTTGCGGCTGCGTCACCATCTGACGACCTTCATCACTGATAATCAGGAAGCCACCCGGCGGCGGGCTGTTGAGGTTTTCCGCCGCGCGACGCGTTTCACGCGCGAAGAAGCTGGACGTCGCGGTATTCACCAGGTTTTCCAGCGCTTCGGCACTCACCGGACGCAGCAGCACGTTCATGCCATTCAGCTTGCCGGAATCCGCGCGGTGAATCAGTGAATCCCAATCTTTAGCGTTGCCGAGATTCACCAGCGCATTTTTCAGGCGTACACAATCCTGCTGCTGGCTGCACAAATCCTGGGTTTTCAGCACCAAATCGGAGAAGTCATCCAGCAGAATCATGCCGGATTTTTGAATCGCCGAGGCCAGCTGCGGGTTGAGTTTGGGATCGGTGTTGGTTTCCGGATGCAACTGACGCGTGGTGGTATCGAGCAGCGCCGAGGCTTTATCGATGATGTCCGATTGCGGCTGTGGCAGCGGCGCGGCGTTATTCCAGTAAATCGCCGAGCAGTCGAACGGCATGTAAGCGTAGCTGCGATTACTTTGATAATTGCCCGGTACCGAACACATGCCGGTGCCAGCCACTTTCAGGCTGTCGCCGATGTGCAGCGGCAGCGCATTCAGCTTATCCACGCTATTCACTTCGATGCTCTCGGTGCCTTTGACCCACGCAAGGCTGAGTTTGATCGGCATGCTGAGAGGAATCCAGGTGAACAGCATCACCAGCACCAGCAGCGAACCGCATGCCAGCACCAGATTTTTACGCCAGCGCTGCACCGGGAAGTTACGTACTTCGTCCTGCAACGACAGGAAACGACCCTGACGCACCACCTGACGATTGAGATACATCTCGACGTCGGTGGTCTGGCCTAAATCGTGTGCGACATATGGCTGCCAGTGTGCGGGATAGATTAAATCGATAATACCCAGCGAGATGTTGCTCTGCTCCTGATTGGATTCACCAAACAGGCCCCAGCGCTTAGGCGCACCGCGCAGGCAATGCACATCGCGCAAACCTTTGGCGCCAGGGAGGCGATAGAGGAACCACAGGCTGACGGCGATCATCAGGCAGCCGAGCAGGGCAATCCAGCCCATCAGGCTGCCGGGCAACACCAGACTCAGGAAGAACAGCAGGAACGCGAAACAGATGACCACCGCTTCACGCGTGCCGTCGGCGCGTGACAGTTGATACTCTTCCGCGGTCTCTTTGCGTACCTGCAGCAGCTCAACGTTTTCGCTCTCTTCTTTGCGAATCGACGCGTTAGTGGATATCGGACGCACCAGCGGCGGCAGCGCCGGTTGTTCCACGGCGTAATTCACCAGCGAATGGCCGTTGAGTGAAATCACCAGCGGCAGCGTTTGCGTGCGGATCAGCTCTACGTAGTTCTCTTCGGCGATGTACTGTTCCCATAGCGGCGGCAGATGCACTTCGACTTCATCGAGGTAGTAGCGCCATTTCTGCGGATCGTCGGTAGAGAGGCCGTAGCGGGTGATGGAGCGGGTGACAGGATAAACATTGTTGCTTTGCGCGGTGAGCGTCAGCGCTTCAGGTTCGCGCGACTTCTTTGCCGAGCGTGCGCTGCTGTGTTGCTGCTGTTTGGCGATGAGCGCGATGTACTTTTCAACGGCAGTACGTTCTTCGTCGGTGAGCTTGCGATTAGGCGGACTGATAAACGGCAGCGGTTTCGCCAACGGCGGACGATGCCGCATAGCGTACCAATAGCCGATACCTGCTAAGAGGGAACAGGCGAGCATGACAGCCAGAATGACAATATAAGTGCTCATGCTTTGCTCAATCCAGCCAAAAAACTGCCTTCACGTTAACGATTTACTCCCGGTGAATCCATCAATACAAGTCAATTTTGGCGAGCAGATGTCATTCTGACAAGGGAAAAGTCAGATAAAATAACGCGCAAAATCATTTAATTATAGTTTGTTAGATTATTCCTCAACGGGATGTTAACCAGACATGACTCAATTAAATATCGGTATTTTCTGAATTTAACAATACACCGTTGACTTATTGTGAATTTTTAACTGCATAGATAACAAGAAGTTGTTAGCAGCCGTAAGTGAATATGTGTCACCATAGTTTACTTACGCTGCGTGTCGCACAATAGTTCTGGCTTCGGTATGCTGGCGTCATCACGTTTCACAGGGTTGTGCTAAGTTTGAGGCTGATATGAAAACCCCAATGAAAAAACCTGACATCCTCAATGTGGCAGCGGTGGCCCGCTCCCGCCTGTTCACTATCGAAGCGGTCGATCTCGCTTTCAGCAACGGCGCGCGCCGCGTCTATGAACGCATGAAACCTTCCGATCGTGAAGCGGTGATGATTGTGCCGATTATTGGCGATGACGTGATCCTGATTCAGGAGTACGCCGTCGGTCTGGAAAGTTACGAACTGGGCTTTCCAAAAGGGCTGATCGATCCTGGCGAAAGCGCCTTTGAAGCGGCCGATCGCGAACTGAAAGAAGAAGCGGGATTTGGTGCCACCAAACTGGAAGCGCTGGGCAAGCTGACCATGGCGCCCTCATATTTCTCCAGCAAGATGAACATTGTGGTGGCGGAAGGGTTGTACGAAGAGAAGCTGGAAGGTGATGAGCCGGAGCCGCTGATCGTCCATCGTTGGCCGCTGAATAATCTGCTGGCGCTGCTGGATGAACCGGACTTCCGCGAAGCGCGTAACGTCAGTGCGCTGTTTATGGTGCGCGAGTGGCTGGTGAAGCAGGGCCGTTTAAGCTACTAAATTTCATCATGCTATAAAAAAGAAAGCCGGCAAATTTGCCGGCTTTTTTGATCAGAACAGTTCGTGGCTTTGGCCGTTGTCCATGATGGTGGTGCCCACATCATGCACCGAATACTCCGTCGGCTGCGTGCCGTTGATGAAGTACTCCTGACGCGAGTTGCCGCCATTGGCCAACTTGCCGGTGCCGCGATCGATGTTAACGGTGACCACGCCATCTGGCGGTGTCAGCGGCTGCACCGGCACGCCTTCCAGCGCAGATTTCATATAATCATCCCATGCTGGCTGCGCACTCTTCGCGCCGCCCTCGTAACCGGAGATCTGATCCGGAATCGCGCCTGACATGGTTGAGCGACCCAGCGCGCGTGAATCATCGAAACCAATCCACACTGACGTCACCACGCCCGGACCGTAACCGGAGAACCACGCATCTTTTGAGCTGTTGGTGGTACCGGTTTTGCCGCCGATATCATTACGCTTCAGGTCACGACCGGCACGCCAGCCCGTCCCCATCCAGCCCGGCTCGCCGAAGATGTTGGTGTTCAGCGCGCTCTTGATCAGGAATGACAGCGGCGTGTTGATCACGTGCGGGGCATACTGCTGCTCGCCACCCGGCTGCGGTTGGGCAGGAACTTGCTCCAGCTCCGGCTGCGGCACGGTTTGGTTCTGCGATTGATCGGAAGTCGCGACATTCTCGACGCTCTCTTCGTTCAGCGCGACCGACTTTTTGGTATCGCCATAGATTACCGGCAAGTTGCACTGCGGACAGGCAATTTTCGGTTTCTCTTCAAAGATCACGCCGCCTTGTTCGTTCTCAATCTTAGTGATGAAGTACGGATCAACCAGGAAGCCGCCGTTCGCCATCACCGCGTAGCCGCGAACCACCTGCATTGGGGTAAAGGACGCCGCGCCTAAGGCTAACGATTCGGTATGCACGATGTTCTGCGCCGGGAAGCCGAAACGCTGCAGATATTCCGCCGCATAATCCACACCCATCGCACGCATCGCACGCACCATCACCACGTTTTTCGACTCGCCTAAGCCCTGACGCAAACGGATTGGGCCCGCATAAGTAGGCGGTGAGTTCTTCGGACGCCAGTCGGCACCTGCACCGGCATCCCAGCGCGAAATCGGTACGTCGTTGAGAATCGATGCCAGCGTTAAACCGCGATCCATTGCTGCGGTATACAGGAATGGCTTGATGTTGGAGCCCACCTGGCGCAATGCCTGGGTCGCGCGGTTAAACATGCTTTGGTTAAAGTCGAAACCGCCGACCAGTGCGCGCACCGCACCATCTTCTGGGTTGAGTGACACCAGCGCGGAGTTCACCGCCGGAACCTGGCCGAGCCACCAGTCGTCATTCACTTTGCGCACCCAAATCTGCTGACCGGCTTGCAACACCTGCGTCACGCTGCGCGGCGTTGGGCCTTGCAGCGTGTCAGATTTGTAAGCACGCGCCCAGCGTACGCCCGCCATATTCAGCGTGACGCTGCTGCCATCTTTCAGCATTGCTGTGGCTTGATCGGCGCTGGCGCTGGTGATCACCGCAGCATTCAGCGGTCCGTAAGTCGGCAGATTTTTTAGCGCGTTCTGGATGCGGGTTTGATCCCAGCTCGCTTCGCCCACTTTCCACAGCACATTGGTCGGGCCGCGATAGCCGTGGCGCATGTCGTACGCCATCACATTGTTTCGCACCGCCTGCTGTGCCGCTTCCTGCAGATGACGAGTGACGGTGGTGTAAACCTTATAGCCATCTTCATAAGCGCGGTCGCCGTAACGCTTCACCATCTCCTGACGCACCATTTCACTTAAGTAAGGTGCAGAGAAGGCGATTTCCGGACCGTGATAGCTGGCCGCCAGCGGCGTGTTGCGCGCGTCGTCATATTGCTGCTGCGTGATGTAGTTTTGATCCAGCATACGGGCCAGCACCACATTGCGACGCGCCAGCGCACGCGTATGAGAATAGAGCGGGTTGAAGGTCGAAGGGGCTTTCGGCAATCCTGCAATCATCGCCATTTCACTCAGCGACAGTTGATCAATAGGTTTACCAAAATAGACCTGCGCCGCCGCGCCCACGCCGTACGCGCGATAGCCGAGATAAATCTTGTTGAGATAGAGCTCAAGAATTTCATCTTTGCTCAGCAGCTGCTCGATACGGATCGCGAGGAACGCTTCCTTAATCTTACGCATCAAGGTGCGTTCCGGGCTGAGGAAGAAGTTACGCGCCAACTGCTGAGTAATGGTACTGGCGCCCTGCGAGGCGTGACCGGACATCAGCGCAATGCTGGCTGCACGGAAAATCCCCACTGGGTCGACACCGTGATGCTCGTAGAAACGGCTATCTTCGGTGGCAATAAACGCTTTGATTAACTCAGGCGGCATCTGTTTCAGAGTCAGCGGGACACGGCGCTTCTCACCGTATTGGGCGATCAGATCGCCATCCGCGCTGTAAACCTGCATAGGAGTTTGCAGGCGCACATCTTTCAATGTGTTCACATCAGGCAGCTGCGGCTCTATGTATTTGTACAAACCATAAACCGTGCCGGCTCCCAGCAAAATGCAACACACTGCAAGGATCAATAAATACTTTACGAACTTCACCTGAGAATTCCCATCTGTTGTCGTTTGAGCAGTTTATAAGCAACCGCGCGGTAGTATAAAGACAAGCCTGACGCTTTGATATACCCGCAATAATTGAAGTTGGCCGGGTATTAGAGCTCATTACCTTCAATGATAAGGAGATCATGCGTATGGCTTTTCAGCGCTGGCAAATTGGACTGGACATCCAAAACGGGCAACTGTGCGCCCTTGGCATCGAACGTCGACGTCATGGTTGGCAGTTGCGACACTGGTGGCAACAAACGCTGCCGCAAGATACGTTAAGAAACGGCGTGCTGCAAACCACGCCTGCGTTACTGGATATGTTAGGGCGCTGGCAGCGCCATCTGCCGAAACGCTATTCACTGCGCGTTGGCCTGCCGCCGCAGTTGGTATTGCAACGCACTTTGCCCATGCCGGAAACCTCGCTGCGTGAGCCCGCGCTGGGGCGCTATGTGGCGGCTTCCGCACAGCGCCTGTTTCCCGTCGAGCCCGCTTCGCTGTCGCTGGATTATCGATCGCCGGGCAAAGATTCTTCGCTGTGCGTCACCGCCGCGCGGCGTGAGGTGATTGCACAATGGCTGACGCCGCTCAAGCAGGCCGGTCTGCGCCCGGACGTGTTCGAACTGAGCAGCCTGGCGCTGACGCAGATCGCCATGCGGCTGCCGTTACGCCACAACCAGTTATTGATTCATCCGCTAAGCGATCACTGGCTGTGGACGCTGGCGGGTGAAAGTGCCACTTCAGGCTCGGCCACCGAACCTCTCACCCTCTCGCAGCTGCGCGAAACCTTCCCGCAGATGGAAAGCGTATTCTGCACCTCAAACCAGGTGTTGCCCGAGGAGCAGGTTAAACGCTGTAAACCGTTTTCACTGCTGCATTATCTGCAACCGCCGCTGCCCACGCAGGAAGGTATTTTTGCCATCGCGCTTGGGCTGGCGCTGCGCCCGGAGGATGTCTGATGCTGGCGGTTAACCTGCTTCCCTGGCGCATCCAGCAATCGCAGCGGCGGCGCCAGCAGAGCATCTCGCTGCTCTTACTTACGCTGGCGGTGACTTTGCTCATCCTCTCATTGCTGTGGTGGCGCGGTGTCAGTGCGCGGCAGCAACAGACGAACGCGCTGATGGAAATTACTTATCTGCTCAATGCGCTGCAGCAACAGCTGGAACAGCAGCAATCGCTGTTGCAGCTGCGTGAATCACTACTTAAGGCGCAGCAGGAACAGCTGCAGCGGCAAGAGCAGCATCAGCGCTGGCAGCATTTTTGGCAGCAACTGCCGCAGTTGATGCCTGACACCTTGTGGCTGAATCGCCTCGAGCGACGGCAAGGGCAACTGGTGCTGGAAGGGCAGGCGCAGAGCATGGCGGCAGTCAGTGATTTCCGTCGTCAGCTCATCACCCAGCCGCTGTTCAGCAGCGTAAAGCAGGGCGGCGTGAAGCGCGAGGCGGGCGGCGACTATCGCTTTGCTTTACATGCGCGTGTGCAGGAGGTGACAGATGAATGAATTCCTGCAGCGCTGGCTGATGCTAACGCTACCGCTGCGTATGGTGTGGCTGCTGATGTTATCGCTGCTGCTGTTTGCGCTGACGTGGATTGTGCTGCTTTGGCCGCAGCAGCAGATGCATGAAGCGCAAGCGCGGCAGATGGAACAGATGCGGCAACAGCAGCAACAGCGGCTAAAGCAACTGGCTTCACTTCCGGCGATTGATGCCTTGCAGATCGAGATTAGCCAGCTTCAGCAACTCACGAAAGATGCGGGTAATCAGCAAACGCTGGAGCGAATCGTGGCGGCGCGCGGCAGCCAGCTGGAAGCCTGGCATCCGGATAGCCAGCCGCAACAGCTGCAGTTAAGGCTGATCTGGCCGCAATTTCTGCCGCTGTTTAGCGAATTAGCCAACACCCGATTACCGGTGCCACAACGCTTTCAGCTGCACGCCGAGCAGGGCGTATTGAATACGCAACTTTGGCTGGAGAGTGACGATGCGGAGTAGCGCATTACTGTTATTGCTCTGTAGCTCGCTGGCGTTGGCGCGCGACCCTTTTCAGCCGCTGGCAGAAACGCTGTGTCAGGCGCAGGTTGCTGCTCCAGAAGGCTGGCGTTTGCAGGGCATTATTGGCACGGCGCCGCACTACGTGGCGTGGCTGGTGTCGCCACAAGGCAAAAGCCATCGGCTGAAAGATCAAGCGCCTTTCCCCCAGCCGCCCTGGCAGGTCGTGCAGCTTACGTCGCGCACGCTGGTGCTGAGTGCGGCACAAAGCTGCACACCACAGCAAATCACATGGGTAATAAAAGGAGGTTTTTATGAAATGGATGACGTTACTGATGCTGCTGTGTCTGAGCATGCCGCTGCGCGCTAATAACGACCGCTTAAGCCTGACGTTTGATGATGCGCCGGTTGAACGTATTTTGCAGGCGCTGGCCGATTATCAACAGACCAACCTGCTGATTGCGCCAGGCGTTGAAGGTCGGTTATCGCTGCGCTTAGACAATGTTGGCTGGGATCGCGCGCTCGCGTTGGTAATGAAGTTAGCAAAACTCACCGTGGTGCAGGAAGAGGGCGTTTTGCTGGTCTACCCGGAAAGCTGGCAGCAGTTACAGGTGCAACAGGAAAAGGAGGAACGCGAGGAGGAAAAACAGCAAACGCCGCTGGAGCAACAAACTGTGACACTGCATTACGCCAGCGCCAGCGATATTTATCGCAGTCTGCAAGCCGAGCGTTCGTTGATGACGCCGCGCGGTAGCGTCACGGTCGATAGCCGCACCAACAGTTTGCTGCTGCGCGACACGGCTGAGGCGCTGCGTGACACCGAACGCTGGTTAAAAGCGCTGGATTTACCGCTCGAGCAGGTTGAGCTCACCGCGCACATCGTCACCATCAATGAAGAGCATCTGCGTGAGCTGGGCGTGAACTGGGGCACGTCACCGGCAGAAGTGGTGACGCAGGCGCTTCGCAACCCGTTGCTCGAGATTCCACTGGCGGTGAGCAATCCGGCGTTTCGCGCAGGCGTGACGTTGGGCCAGGTCAGCGGCGAGTTGCTCAACCTCGAGCTGAGTGCGCTGGAGCAGGAGAATCAAATCGAAATCATCGCCAGTCCGCGCTTGTTTACCTCGCATCAGCAAACCGCCAGCATCAAGCAGGGCACGGAAATCCCTTATGAGGTCAAATCAGGCAACAGCGGCGCGACGGCCATTGAATTTAAGGAAGCGGTTTTGGGTATGGAAGTAACACCGGTGGTGCTGGGAAATGGCCGCATCCAGCTCAAATTACGGCTGAGTCAGAACTTGCCGGGACGCAGTCTAAACATTGGCGACAATCAGGTGCTGAGTATTGATAAGCAGGAGATCGAGACTCAGGTGACGCTGCGCGATGGGGAAACCTTAGCGCTGGGCGGCATTTTCCAGCAGCAGCGTTCGCAGAGCGAAAAACGCGTGCCTGGGCTTGGCGATCTGCCGTTACTGGGCAATTTGTTCCGTCAGCAAACCGATGAGCAGAAGAAAAAGGAGCTGGTGATCTTTATTACTCCCCGACTGGTCAGGGAAGCAGCGCTTACTGCCGGATAAAGCGGAAAATTCGCTCTGTGAGGCCAACTGCGTTGACGCAGGGCTGGAATTAGCTTACAAGGTTTAGCGATTTTCAAAACGGTGTAACGGAACGCGGCAGAATAACCTTCCGAATGACGTTGGTCACAAGCGATACTGACGTCAAAAGAAATATCTCCAAAATAATTCGAGCTCCAGTAAGACGTTAAATGAGTGAATGCACTGTGCTTACATCGGTAAGCGATTACAGTGGATGACCCCGGCCAGCGTGCCTGTAGCACGAAATATAGCGGATTAGCGGAGGTGCGTTACCGTCTCGCGAACCACAGACCGGTCCTGTTAAGAGGTCGCCGGGGGCAATTTATTCGGTTGCCAAACGGCCATGAGTGTTGAGATAATTTTCCGTCTGACTCTTGTTAACGCTCATGAGGTCTCAGTTCCTGTCCCGCCAGCTACGCTGAACGCGGGGTATCATCAACGAATTCTTAGTAATACCGATAAAATGGCAGAGAAACGCAATATCTTTCTGGTTGGGCCGATGGGTGCCGGCAAAAGCACTATTGGTCGTCAGTTGGCTCAGCAACTCAATATGGAATTTTTCGATTCCGATCAGGAAATTGAGCGACGCACCGGAGCGGATGTAGGCTGGGTATTTGATGTGGAAGGCGAAGAAGGCTTCCGCGATCGTGAAGAAAAGATCATTAATGAGCTGACCGAGAAGCAAGGCATTGTCCTCGCGACCGGTGGCGGCTCAGTCAAATCCCGCGAGACCCGTAATCGTCTCTCCGCCCGCGGTGTGGTCGTATACCTTGAAACCACCATCGAAAAGCAACTTGCTCGAACCCAGCGTGATAAAAAGCGTCCGCTGTTGCAGGTTGAATCACCGCCGCGCGAAGTACTGGAAGCGCTAGCTGGTGAACGTAATCCGCTTTATGAAGAGATCGCTGATGTCACTATTCGCACTGACGATCAGAGTGCAAAAGTGGTGGCCAATCAGATCATCAACATGCTGGAAAAGAACTAATCCAGCGCCCTGAGGGCTCAGCAATAGGTATCGGTCATCATGGAGAAGATCACTGTCTCACTCGGGGATCGCAGTTACCCCATCACCATCGCTGCCGGACTGTTTAACGATCCGGCTTCTTTTTGGCCGCTCAAAGCAGGCGACAATGCCATGCTGGTGACAAACCAGACCCTGGCGCCGATCTATCTTGAACCCCTGTCAGCGCTGCTCAGCAATGCCGGCATTAAGGTAGATCAGGTCATTTTGCCTGATGGTGAGCAGTACAAAACGCTGGCGGTCATGGACGAGGTATTCACCGCGCTGCTGAAAAAGCCGCACGGTCGTGATACCACGTTGATTGCACTGGGTGGTGGCGTGATTGGTGACTTGACCGGCTTTGCTGCGGCCAGCTATCAGCGTGGCGTGCGCTTTATTCAGGTGCCGACCACGTTGTTGTCTCAGGTTGACTCCTCCGTCGGTGGAAAAACCGCGGTTAACCATCCACTCGGCAAAAACATGATTGGGGCGTTTTATCAGCCCGCGTCTGTCGTGGTGGATACCCTTTGCCTGGCCACTCTGCCACCGCGCGAATTAGCGTCCGGTCTGGCGGAAGTGATCAAATACGGCATTATCCTTGATGGCGAATTCTTCCAGTGGCTGGAGCAGAACCTTGATGCTCTGCTGGCGCTGGATGAAACATCCCTGGCTTACTGCATCCGTCGCTGCTGCGAGTTGAAAGCAGAAGTGGTTGCGGCTGATGAACGCGAAACTGGCGTACGTGCACTGCTCAATCTGGGCCATACTTTTGGTCATGCGATTGAAGCACACATGGGCTACGGCAACTGGCTGCACGGCGAAGCAGTGTCAGCTGGCATGGTGATGGCCGCACGTACCGCTGAACGTTTAGGGCAGTTCACCTCTGCTGAAACCGATCGCATTATCGCGCTGCTACTGCGTGCTGGTTTGCCTGTACATGGCCCAGCGAGCATGGCGGCGGAAGATTATTTGCCACACATGATGCGCGATAAGAAAGTGCTGGCGGGCGAGCTGCGTCTGGTGCTGCCTCTCGCTATTGGCCGCTCTGAAGTGCGTGGCGGTGTGGCACATGATATGGTGCTGGCAGCAATCAACGATTGCCAGAAACCCTGATTATTAGAAGTGAGTGGTGATGCGGCGTGTGGGAAGCGCGTCGTTTTACGGAGGAGGCTAAATGGATGAGTTCAAACCGGAAGACGAGTTAAAACCTGACGCCAGTGACCGCCGTCCGACGCGGCCACGCAAATCGTCTTCTGCGCCGAAAGTGAAAGTACCGGTTTCTCGTCAACATATGATGATGGGCATTGGTATTTTGGTTCTGCTGTTGGTGGTGCTGGGGATTGGTTCAGCATTAACCGGCCCAGACGAGAAGAAACCTGCAAACAATACCGCAAATAACGGCGCGGCACCTTCTGCCGGTGGCAGCGAAAAGAATATCGACCTTTCGGGATCGACGTCCATGAGCGGCCAGCAAAACGCCACGCCTTCTGCTGATGGCAGCGCACCGCAAAACACAGCGGGCACGGCTGCACCAGCGAGTAGCGACGGCCAATCCATTTCGATGCCATCAGTCTCCTCTACGCCGACGCAAGCTGCGCCTGTGGATACGCCAGCCAATCAGCAGCGTGTCACGCTGCCGGGCGATCTCAATACTGCGCTGAACAATCAGCAAGGTTCTGTCGATGCCGCAGCACAAGGCGCGCAGGGTAATAGCTCGTTGCCAACCGCACCGGCCACGGTCAGCGGCAACGGTAAAGCGATTACGCCGCCAGCCATGCGTTCAGAGACCCCAGCGCGCACCAGCAACAGCGGTACACGCGAGACGCACGCGTCGACGCCGCATAAAACAGCGGCCGCCACTAAACCGGCACCCGTGAAAGAGAACAACACCCGCACCACTGCGACGCGTAATTCCGCACCTGCCAGTTCGAGCGGTGCCAGTAAATCGCTGCCTTCGGGCGGAAACTACACGCTGCAGTTAAGTGGCGCGTCGAAAGAAGAGAGCCTGAACGCCTGGGCGAGAAAACAGAACCTGAGCGGTTATCACGTGTATAAAACCACGCGTAACGGCGAGCCTTGGTATGTGTTAGTGAGCGGTGCTTACGCCACGCCAGCCGATGCGAAACGCGCCGTGGCATCGCTGCCAGCGGAAGTACGAGCAGCTAATCCATGGGTAAAACCGCTTAGCCAGGTGAAGAAAGAAAGTCAGTAATTGATGTGGGGCCGTAAACATGCGGCCCCGTTTAAAGCGCAGAGCTGCTGTCGGTTCCACCACAGCCAATAATTAAGATGTAATAACCACGACAGCATGAAAAAAAATCGCGCTTTCCTGAAATGGGCCGGAGGAAAATACCCGCTCCTTGATGACATCCGTCGTCATTTGCCACAAGGTGATTGTCTAATTGAACCCTTTGTCGGCGCCGGTTCCGTGTTCCTCAACACCGATTATGACCGCTATCACCTGGCGGACATCAACGGTGATCTCATCAATCTGTATAACATCGTCAAAACGCGAACTGCGGCTTTCATAGAAGACGCGCGTCAGCTCTTCAACGCTGAAGGCAACACGGCAGAAACCTACTACGCGCAGCGCATCGCTTTTAATGCGAGCAAAGATGAATATCAGCGCGCGGTGCTGTTTCTGTATCTCAATCGCCACGGTTATAACGGTCTGTGCCGCTACAATTTGCGCGGTGAGTTTAACGTGCCATTTGGTCGTTATCGCAAGCCGTACTTCCCGGAAGCGGAGCTATTATGGTTTGCCGAACGGGCGCAAAAAGCGACCTTTGTCTGTGAATCGTACGATGTTACTCTGAACAACGCCGTTGAAGGCTCAGTGGTTTATTGCGATCCGCCGTATGCACCGCTTTCGGCGACAGCGAATTTTACCGCTTACCACACCAACAGTTTTAGTCTGCGCGAGCAGCAGCATCTGGCGGAACTGGCCAATAAGCTGGCGCAGCAAAACCGCATCCCGGTACTGATTTCAAATCACGATACGCTGCTCACGCGTGAGTGGTATCAGAATGCGGATTTACACGTAGTCAAAGCCCGGCGTTCCATCAGCCGAAGCATAAGTGGTCGCACGCAAGTCGACGAACTGCTGGCGCTTTTCCGCTAGCTTGTTTCGTCCGCGACCAAGGCATTACGCCAGCTCAGGCTGGCGCACAAAATTGGGAGAATCGGATGAAACAATTTTTACTGGCCCCTTCAATTCTGGCTGCTGACTTCGCGCGCTTGGGTGAAGACACCGCCAAAGCGCTGGCGGCAGGTGGTGATGTGGTCCATTTCGATGTGATGGATAACCACTACGTTCCCAATCTGACGATGGGGCCGATGGTGCTGAAAGCGCTGCGCGATTACGGCATCACTGCACCTATTGATGTGCATCTGATGGTTAAACCTGTGGATGCATTGATCCCGGAATTCGCGAAAGCCGGCGCCACCTTCATCACTTTCCACCCGGAAGCCAGCGAGCATGTTGATCGCACGCTGCAGCTGATCAAAGAGCACGGCTGCAAAGCGGGTCTGGTATTCAACCCTGCGACGCCGCTCGACTACCTCGACTATGTAATGGATAAGCTGGATATCATTCTGCTGATGTCGGTGAACCCAGGCTTCGGCGGTCAATCCTTCATTCCTGGTACGCTCGACAAACTGCGTCAGGCGCGTCGCCTGATTGATGAGAGTGGCTACAACATCCGTCTGGAAGTGGATGGCGGCGTGAAGATCGATAACATCGGCCAGATTGCTGCCGCCGGTGCCGATATGTTTGTGGCCGGTTCGGCGATCTTCGGTCATCCGGATTACAAAAAAGTGATCGATGAGATGCGTGGCGAACTGGAGAAAGTTAATGGCTCATTTCACTGATATCCGCGCGCTGGCGTTTGATCTCGACGGTACGCTGGTTGATAGCGCGCCCGGTTTGTCACAAGCCATCGATCATGCCTTGAGCGATCTGCAGCTGCCGCCGCCGGGTTTGGCATTGGCCTCGACCTGGATTGGTAACGGCGCCGACGTGATGATGACCCGCGCGCTGACCTGGGCGCTGGGACGCGAGCCGCATGCCGAAGAGCAACGCGATGCACGTGCGCTATTTGATAAGTATTACGCGCAAACGGTGGAAGCGGGCAGCACGCTGTTCCCGCAGGTGAAAGAGACGCTGGCGGCCTTGCAGGCGAAAGGTCTACCGCTGGCGATCGTCACCAACAAGCCCACGCCGTTTGTGGCACCGCTGTTGAAGTCGCTCGGAATTGCCGAGTACTTCACGCAGATTATCGGCGGTGACGACGTGATTGTGAAAAAGCCCCATCCGGCAGCCATTTTCCTCGTCCTTGGTCATTTTGGCGTGCTTCCGGGACAATTGCTGTTTGTCGGCGATTCCCGCAATGATATTCTCGCGGCCCAGGCGGCAGGCGTACCGAACATCGGTATGACATTTGGCTACAACTACGGTGAGCCGATTGCGACAAGCCAACCCGATTTAACTCTCGACTCTTTTGACGAACTTTTGCCCGCTATCGGGCTGTGATTATCAGGACATAACATGAGCAAACCCATCGTTTTCAGCGGCGCCCAGCCTTCCGGTGAACTGACCATTGGCAACTATATGGGTGCGCTGCGTCAGTGGGTGCAGATGCAGGATGATTTCCACTGCATTTACTGCATCGTCGATCTGCACGCCATCACCGTACGTCAGGATCCCACCGCGCTGCGTAAAGCTACGCTGGATACCTTAGCGCTCTATCTTGCCTGCGGCATCGACCCGGCGAAAAGCACCATCTTTGTTCAGTCGCACGTGCCAGAGCATGCGCAGCTGAGCTGGGTGCTGAACTGTTACGCCTATTTCGGCGAACTGAGCCGCATGACGCAGTTCAAAGATAAATCCGCGCGCTACTCGGAAAACATCACCGCCGGCCTGTTTGATTATCCAGTGCTGATGGCGGCCGATATCCTGCTGTATCAAACCAATCAGGTGCCGGTTGGTGAAGATCAGAAGCAGCATCTGGAGCTGAGCCGCGATATCGCCCAGCGTTTCAATGCGCTTTATGGCGATGTGTTCAAAGTGCCTGAGCCGTTCATTCCGAAATCGGGTGCACGCGTGATGTCGCTGCTTGAGCCGACCAAGAAAATGTCCAAGTCAGACGACAACCGTAACAACGTGATTGGTCTGCTGGAAGACACCAAAGCGGTAGTGAAGAAGATCAAACGCGCGGTGACTGACTCCGCCGAGCCGCCAGTGGTGCGCTACGACGTTAAAGAGAAAGCCGGTGTTTCTAACCTGCTGGATATTCTCGCGGGCGTGACCGGTAAAAGCATTGCGCAGTTGGAGCAAGAGTTCGAAGGCAAAATGTACGGCCACCTGAAAGGTGAAGTGGCTGAAGCGGTTTCAGGCATGCTGACCGAACTGCAGGAGCGTTATCATCGTTTTCGTAACGATGAAGAGCTGCTGAATCAGGTGATGCGTGATGGCGCAGCGAAAGCCCGCGCCCATGCGCAGGAAACGCTGAAGAAAGTGTACGAAGCGGTAGGCTTTGTCGCACAGCCGTAAGCGGCTAGCGGGATAGAACAGAACGGAGGGTCATCATGACCCGCCGTTTTTTATTTGATGCGATGTAACGCCAGTTCCGCGCCATCCCAGAACAAGCGGGCGTTACCGTCAGCCAGCACGCTGATCACCGCGCCTGGCGCCGGTCCCCAAGCCTGGTTGCCACAGCTCACATTGAAGCCATAACGGAAGGTGAAATCACGATCCTGGCCTGCGCCATTGGCGGCGCTAAGACGTGGTTTAGCGTTGCAGTTATCGACGGAAGGATTGATGCTGCGCTCGGCTGTGCCGCGCGTCCAGGTTATCGCATTTGGCTTAAACGCCACGCGCGCGCCCATAAACTGCGGATCATTCTTGATATAGATCTGACCCATTTCCTTCTTTGGCTTTACTGCCACCACTTGCCATTCACCCACCACGTTCGACCAGGTAACAGGTGCAGCGGTAGCAACCACGCTCAACGGCAATAACAACGCGCAAATCAGTGAAGCAACGCGCATGGAAACTCCTTATTGATGAGAAAGATGGCCTGTAGTCTGGCGACAAAGCGCAGCGCTGTACAGTTTTTTGCCGTGTCAGAACCAGCGTAACTGTGAACGCAGTTCCACTACGCGACCAACAATAATCAGAGCCGGACTGGCAAACTGCTGCGCCAGCGTGGCCAGTTCCGCCAGCGTTGCGGTCTCCACGCGCTGCTGCGGCGTGGTGCCATTCTGCACAATCGCCACCGGCATCGCGGCATCCATGCCGTGCTGTAACAGCTGCTGCTGGATTTCCGGCGCCTGTGCCAGCCCCATATAGAACACCAGCGTTTGCTGTTCTGCGGCCAGCTTGCGCCACTCGATTTCGCCATGCTGCTGCAAATGACCGGTGACGAAACGCACGCTCTGCGCGTGGTCGCGATGCGTCAGCGGAATGCCGCTGTAGGCGGAGCAGCCCGAGGCGGCCGTAATACCCGGCACCACGCTAAAAGGGATGTGGTGCTGCGCCAGCAGTTCCAGCTCTTCACCACCGCGGCCGAAGATAAAGGGATCGCCGCCTTTTAGTCGCACTACGCGCTTGCCGCTCTGCGCCTGCTCAAGTAAAACCTGGTTGATCTGCGATTGCGGTACGCAGTGATTGCCGGCTTGTTTGCCGACAAAGACGCGCTCCGCATCGCGGCGGACCAGATTGAGAATCGGCTCGGAGACTAAGCGGTCATACACCACCACATCGGCCTGCTGGATATGCTGCAAGCCTTTCAGCGTCAGCAGCCCCGCATCGCCCGGCCCGGCGCCCACCAGCACCACTTCGCCTTGCTGCGACAGCGGCGCATCGAACAGGGTTTCGACGATGTGTTCCGCGCGTGGCCGATCGCCATTCGCCAGGGTTTGCGCCAGCCGATCGCTGACGAAGAAGCGCTCCCAGAAAGCACGCCGCTGCGCCATGCTGTTAAAGGTACGTTTGACGCGACTGCGCAGCGATCCGGCTAATGACGCTAACTCACCAAGATGTTGTGGCAGCATCGCTTCGAGTTTTTCGCGCAGTAAACGCGCCAGCACCGGCGCGCGACCGCCAGACGACACGGCAATCATCAGCGGCGAACGATCGACAATCGATGGCATTATCGCGCTGGCTTCCTGCGGTGCATCCACCAGATTGCAGAAGATGCGGCGCAACTCCGCCGCATCGCCAACTTGCTGATTCACCGCATCATCATTGGTGGCGGCAATCACCAGCCAGCAATCTTCGAGCCAGTGCTCATCAAATGCGCCGGGTAATAAGGTCACCTTTCCCTGTTGTGCCCACTGCTGAAAAGCGGGGGAGAAATCCAGCGCGCCAACCTGCAAATCGGCACCAGCGTCCAGCAGCAAACGCGCCTTGCGTTCTGCTACATCGCCACCGCCCACCAGCAAACAGCGTTTGCCTTGCAGGCGGCAAAACAGCGGAAAGTAGTCCATAGCTCATCCTGAAAAAGCCCGCGTGAGGCGGGCTGAAAAAATGTTATGCCGTTTTGAGCGGCGCGGCTTGCGCTTCGGCCTGCGGGCGCTGCGTCTGCGGTGTGGCGTACCAATAACCGAGCCCCATCAGCACCATGCCGGAGAACATATTGCCCAGCGTCACCCACAGCAAATTGTGGCCGATGCCGCTCATTGTGAAGTCCGCATTATGCTGACCAAACCACGACAGCGCAAAGACCGTCATGTTGGCAATCGAGTGTTCGTAGCCGGAAGCGATGAACGCCAGCAAACACCACCAGATGGCGATGAACTTCGCCGTGCCTTCGGTACGCACCGCCATCCAAATCGCCAGACACACCAGCCAGTTACACAGCGCGCCTTTAAAGAACAGCGCCATGGCGGTCTGCGTGGTTTTCGCCAGCGCCGCGCTGTGCAGCAGCGATCCGGCATTCGGCAGCAGCGGACCTGCCGCATAGTAATAAATCAGCGCGACCAATACTGAACCGACAAGATTGCCCAGCCAGGTTTGCGGCAGCACGCACCACATCTGACCTTGCTTGATGCTGCCCGCTTTCACGCCGATAGTCAGGAACATGGTATGACCGGTGAACAACTCGGAACCGGCGATGATCACCAGCGTTAAGGCTATGCCGAAGGTCGCGCCCATCAGCAGCGGGCGATAAGCCGGCTCGACCAGATTGCCGAGCGTGAAGATCAGGATAATCGCCAGGCCAACATAGGCGCCCGCCATCGCCGAGCTGATCCAGAAGGCCAGCGGGCTGTGCTGCGCGGTACGCACAATGCGCGCCGCGTTGGCGGCGCATTTATTCAGGGTGTCAGTAAACATAGTGACGTCTCATAAAGTGAAGGAATGCAGTCAGGCGCAGATCTCAACCTTGCCATCGCTCACGCGCACTGGATAGCTCGCCACCGAGCGCGCTTCGTCTTCCAGACAAAGGCCATCGCTCAGGCGGAAGCGCTGTTTCTTCAGCGGACTTGCCACCCACAGCGCCTGCTGGTGCTCGGCAATCAGGCCGCGTGACAACACGCTGGCCTGGGCGAAAGGATCGATATTGCTTAATGCGTAGAGTTGCTCATCGTCGCGCGGGCGGAAGATGGCAATCTGCTGGCCGTTGATCAGCGCGCAAACGCCTGTCGCAGGCAGAATTTGGCTGAGTTCACACACCGAATGCCACTGGCTCATGCGTCAATCTCCTCAATCAGAGTGACCGCAATGCGCTCGGCGGGTTGCGCCGGACGATGCTGATCGCGTTGGTTGATATGCTGTACCAGCGGATCGCGCCGATCGCTGTTGATAAAGGTATTGAAGTGCGACTGCTGCTGTGGGTTTTGTACCGTTGCGGTCCACTCACATTCCACCGCCGCACGCAGACGCGCCAGCTCGGTTTCCAGCTGTGTATTCAGGCCGAGTTTGTCATCGATAATCACGCTGCGCAGATAGTCGATGCCGCCGTCCATGCTTTCCAGCCACAGCGAGGTGCGCTGCAAGCGGTCGCCGGTGCGGATGTAGAACATCATGAAGCGATCGAGGTAGCGCAGCAGCGTATCGCGATCGAGATCGGCGGCCAGCAAATCGGCGTGACGTGGCTTCATGCCGCCGTTGCCGCAGACATACAGGTTCCAGCCTTTCTCGGTGGCGATGATGCCAACGTCTTTGCCCTGCGCTTCGGCGCATTCACGCGTGCAGCCGGAGACGCCAAACTTCATCTTGTGCGGAGTGCGAATGCCTTTGTAGCGATGCTCCAGCTCAATGCCGAAGCCGAGGCTGTCGCCCACGCCAAAGCGGCACCAGACGCTGCCGACGCAGGTTTTCGCCATGCGCAGCGCTTTGGCATACGCTTGTCCGGTTTCAAAACCGGCATCGATCAGCTGCGTCCAGATAGCCGGCAGATCGTCGCGCTGCGCACCAAACAGGCCAATACGCTGCGAGCCGGTGATCTTGGTGTAGAGATTGTACTGGCGCGCCACGGCGCCAATCGCCATCAATCCTTCCGGCGTGATTTCACCGCCGGCCGAACGCGGGATCACCGAGTAAGTGCCATCTTTCTGGATATTGCCGAGGAACAGGTCGTTGCTGTCCTGCAGCGGCGCGAGCTGTGGCTTCAGCACATATTCATTCCAGCAGGACGCCAGCAGCGAACCGACCGTCGGTTTACACACCTCGCAGCCGTAGCCCTGACCATATTTCGCCAGCAGCGCGTCGAATGATGTGATCTCTTCCACGCGAATCAGGTGATACAGCTCCTGACGCGAATAGGGGAAGTGCGCACACAAATGATTGTTAACTTCGATGCCCTGACGGCTCAGTTCAGCGTTCAGTACCTGAGTAATCAACGGAATGCAGCCGCCGCAGCCGGTTCCGGCGCGGGTTTCGGTTTTCAGCGCCGCAACGGTGTGGCAACCGCCTTGCACCGCTTTGACGATATCGCCTTTGCTGATGTCGAAGCAGGAGCAGATTTGCGCGCTGTCCGGCAGCGCATCAGCGCCCATCACCGGTTTCTCGCCGCTGCCCGCAGGCAGGATCAGCAAGGCCGGATTTTCCGGTAACGCGATGTTATTCAGCGCCAGCTGCAGCAGATTGCCGTAATCGCTGGTGTCACCGACTAACACCGCGCCGAGCAGCGTGCGGTTATCTTCGCTAACGATCAGCCGCTTATAGATATTTTTCTGCTCGTCGAGCCACACGAAGCTGCGCGCGCCCGGCGTGCGGCCATGCGCATCACCAATGCCGCCGACATCAACACCCAGCAGTTTTAGCTTGGCACTCATATCCGCGCCCGCAAACGCGTTGTCGCGGCCAACCAACCGGTCGCTGGCGACCTGTGCCATCTTGTAGCCTGGCGCGACTAAACCATAAATACGGTTCTGCCAGGCGGCACACTCACCAATCGCAAAGATGTGCACATCGCTGGTCTGGCAGTGATCGTCGATGGCGATACCGCCGCGTGCGCCCAGCTGCAGGCCGCACTGTTTGGCCAGCTTGTCCTGCGGGCGGATGCCGGTGGAGAAGACGATGAAATCGACCTCCAGCGCGCTGCCGTCAGCAAATTCCAGCGTTTTGCCGCCTTGTGGATGATGGACGATTTGCTGGGTGTTTTTGCCGGTGTGAACGAATACGCCCATCTGCTCAATCTTACGGCGCAGCTGTTCACCGCCTTGAGGATCAAGCTGTTCCGCCATCAGCACCGGTGCGAACTCAATGACGTGGGTTTCGACGCCGAGATTTTTCAGTGCGCCTGCTGCTTCCAGCCCTAGCAGGCCGCCGCCAATCACCGCGCCGCGTTTGCTGCGACGTGAACAGGCTTCAATGGCGTTGAGATCTTCAATGGTGCGATAGACATAGCAATCGCTGCCGTCCGCGCCTGTGATTGGCGGAATCCACGGATAAGAGCCGGTGGCGAAAATCAGCGTGTTGTAATGCACCGCGCGACCGGTATTCGAGTGAATCAGTTTTTCGTCGCGGTTGATGGTGATGGCGCGTTCGCCAAGCAGCAGATTAACCTGATGCTTTTCATAATAACCTTCGCGAACCAGCGAGAGTTCTTCGGCGGTGTGATGGGAAAAATAGGCGGAAAGGTGGACGCGGTCATAGGCGACGCGGGGCTCTTCACAGAAAACGGTTATCGCAAACTCACTGGATTGATCTTTGTCGATAAGTTCTTCTATAAAGCGGTGGCCGACCATGCCGTTGCCAATAATAACGACACTGTGCTTGCTCATGCTTGCCTCAAAAATTGCGGTATCTGCGCCTACCTTAACGCGGCGCTTTTGACGCTTATTGATGTACATCAAGCGCGCCCCTATATACCTATTTTGAGGTATGTAGCTGATTTTGAACGAATTAGTTAAGTGGCTTATTTGTTTGGTTATTGTTCTGGTCGCCATAAATAACGACCCTACGTTGGTTTCCCTTTTTCATGCTAGCTTTAGGCTTTGCGTTTAACAGGAGTACGGCATGGCAAACCCGTCACTGAAGTGGATCAACAACCTGCGCTTAGCGGGCCAGCAGGGCTTGTGGCAGATCGAAATCGATAACGGCAAGATTGCGCAGATTCGCCCGCAGCCGCCGCAAACCGTAGCGCAGCCGGACGCGCTGGATGCGCAGGGCGGACTGGCGAGCGCGCCATTTATCGAGCCGCATATTCATCTCGACACCACGCAAACCGCCGGCGAACCCGCCTGGAACCAATCCGGCACGCTGTTTGAAGGCATCGAACGCTGGGCGGAGCGCAAAGCGTTGTTGAGCCGTGACGATGTGAAACAGCGCGCGCAACAGACCTTGAAGTGGCAAATTGCCAACGGTATTCAGCATGTGCGTACTCACGTGGATGTCTCCGATCCCACGCTCACCGCGTTAAAGGCGATGCTGGAAGTGAAAGCGGAAATGGCGCCGTGGATCGATATCCAGATTGTGGCGTTTCCGCAGGAAGGCATTCTCTCTTATCCCAACGGTGAAGCGTTGCTGGAAGAGGCGCTGCGCATGGGCGCGGATGTGGTGGGCGCGATTCCGCACTACGAATTCACCCGCGAATACGGCGTGGAGTCGCTGCATAAAACCTTTGCGCTGGCTAATCGCTACGATCGGCTGGTGGATGTGCACTGCGACGAGATCGACGATGAGCAGTCGCGCTTTGTGGAAACCGTGGCGGCGCTGGCGCACCGTGATGGCAACGGTGAGCGCGTCACCGCCAGTCATACCACGGCGATGCACTCCTACAACAATGCCTATACGTCGCGGCTGTTCCGTCTGCTCAAGCTTTCTAACATCAACTTTGTTGCCAATCCGCTGGTGAATATCCATCTGCAAGGGCGCTTTGATAGCTATCCAAAACGTCGTGGCATCACGCGAGTGAAAGAGCTGCTGGAAGCAAACATCAACGTCTGTTTCGGGCACGATGATGTGTTCGATCCCTGGTATCCGCTCGGCACTGCCAGCATGTTGCAGGTGCTGCATATGGGATTGCATGTTTGCCAGTTGATGGGCTACGAGCAGATTAATAATGGCTTGCAGCTGATCACCACGAACAGCGCCAAGACCATGCAGCTGGCGAATTACGGTATTGAGGCAGGTAATGATGCCAGTTTGATTATTCTGCCGGCGGAGAGTGGATTTGATGCGGTGCGGCGGCAGGTGCCGGTACGTTATTCAGTGCGTAAAGGCGTGTTGGTGGCAGCGACGCAGCCCGCCAGCAGCGAGATCTATTTAGCGGAAAAAGAAGCGGTAACCTTCAAACGCTGAGGAGCAGGGCGGACCGAGGTCCGCCCATCAAACTTAGTGCGTTACGTGGCCGTGCTGGCGATGTTTGGTCACAAAGCCGAGCAGAACACACATCACAAACACCACGGCGTACAAACCGTTAGCGGTAGAGAGCGCGGCATGTGCGCCACCTTGTGCCACGATTGGGCCGGTCACCACGAACGTCAGCATGGTGCCGACGGTGCCGCAGGTCAGGATGAAGTTCACCAGCTTCGGTGAAGAGACCTTGGTTTGCAGCGATCCCAGCGTGATGATGGTGGTGTAAATCGCGCTTGAGCTGAAGCCCAGCGTCATGATGATCCAGTGCAGCATGCTGGCGTCTTTAGAGGTGACAAACCAGTACATCAAACCGGTTGCCAGCGCGGCCAGCACCATCAGGATGCGCTGCAGATCGAAGAAGCGCAGCACGAAGCTGAACACCCACATGCCGACCATGTATGCGGTCCAGAAGTTACCCACCAGCTGACCAGCAGCGGCGATATCCATGCCCATCGATTTGGTGGCGTATTCCGGCACCCACGAAATAAAGCCGAGCTGACCGAGGATGTAGCACAGCGCCGCAATCGACAGGAACAGCACGCCGATGCCCCATTTCTCTTTCTCAACGCCTGGCTCAGCGGCTTCGCTTTTCAGTACCGGGAACTCAATGAACAGCGTCAGCACAAAGATGGCGACATAAATGATACCGATGCAGGCGTACACCCAATACCACGGCAGCGCGCGAGCCAGCAAAATACCGGCGATGATTGGGAAGATGGTGCCCGCCATGCTGAAGAACGAATCGGTAAACAGCAGACGTGCGCCACGCTGACGGCCATCGTACAGATGAGTGATCAGGAAAGTACCGATCGACATGGTGATGCCGCTCACCACGCCGAGGATGAACATGCACAGCGAGAAGACGGTGAGATCGTGGCTGGTCATCAGACCCGCAACGGCGAGAATCATCAGCACGAAGCCAAAGATCAGCTGACGCTTCAACGGCACAATCACCATCAGCCAGGCGTTCAGGAACACCGACACCAAAATGCCCGCATTAAGGAATGTGAAGGTGTTGCTCATTTCTGAAATAGGGCGCTGGAAATACTGCGCGATATTGTCCAGCACCATACCGGTAACGATCACCAGTGCGCCAGTGAGCGCATAGGAGAAATAGCTAATCCAGGTAAGGCCAATGCGATTACGGTTTGTCATGTTCTGAACCTGTTAAGCGCCGAGATTGGCAAAAAGTGTCATGAATTGTAAGTGTTGCTGTGATCTTAATAAACAACGAGTGTAACAAGGCGGAAATATTTCATTGAGAGTGTGATTTTCGTCACGCAAATGATTGCGTGGCGGCAAAAGTATGACAATAGCAACATCCGCGTAAATATCGGTAAAACGCTGGCTCTTGGATCACATGCTCTTTACAATCAATCTCGTTTTTGAGCTAGCTCTCCATGGTAAGGAATCTTTCATGCTTAAACGTACTTTGACAGCGGCGGTTGCCCTGTTAGCGCTCTCTTCTGTATCTTCTGCCGCGCTTGCCGCGAAAGGGGATCCACATGTGCTGCTCACCACCTCTGCGGGCAATATTGAACTCGAGCTGAATAACCAGAAAGCCCCGGTTTCGGTGAAAAACTTCGTTGATTACGTCAACAATGGTTTTTACAACAACACCATTTTCCACCGCGTGATCCCTGGTTTTATGATTCAGGGCGGCGGCTTCACTACCGATATGCAGCAGAAGCAAACGGTAGCGCCGATCAAGAACGAAGCTGACAACGGCTTGCGTAATCTGCGCGGCACCATTTCGATGGCGCGTACCGCAGATAAAGATAGCGCCACCAGCCAGTTCTTCCTCAACGTAGCCGACAACGCCTTCCTCGATCACGGTCAGCGTGATTTCGGTTATGCGGTGTTTGGTAAAGTTGTGAAAGGCCAGGATGTGATCGACAAGATTGCGCAGGTCCCGACTAAAGATGTCGGTCCGTACCAAAATGTGCCGTCAAAACCGATTGTTATCCTCTCCGCCAAAGTCCTGCCTTAATTCTGAAACGCGCCGTTTTTCACTGGCGCGTCATTTGCTCTCCGGCAAAGCAAAAAATTGCTGCTTATACTTAGGGCTCACTGCTTGCCGGAGGCGCTATGACTAGCAAACTCACTGAGAAACAGAAAGCCACTTTGTGGCAGCAGCGCCGTGCTGCGAGCTACCAATCCAGCTGTCGACTGGCCGGATATTCCTATAGTGAAGCTCTTATCGATGCCGAACATGCTGAGGAGCGACTTGAGTCGCTGAGGAGGCAATATGGTGGATAACAGCTTAGCAGTACGCGATCCCTATTTGTGGCACAACGACAATGTGTTGAAGAATCGCCTCGATATTCATGATGAAGCCCAACTGCGTAAAGCGGAACTGGCGTTCAGCGCCGCGCGCCTGGCGACATTAGAACTTGGCCAGCGCAGCATCGGTTTGCCACGTCTTTGCCATATTCATCGCACGCTGTTTCAGGATCTCTACAGCTGGGCAGGAGAATTGCGCACCATCGATATCTGGCGCGATGAAACGCCGTATTGTCATTGCGAATATATCGAGAAAGAAGGCAATACGCTGATGCAGGCGCTCGAGGAAGAGCGCGGCCTGGCTGACCTTGAGCAGGAAGCGTTCGTGGCGCGTATCGCACATTATTACTGTGAGATCTTCGTGCTGCATCCGTTCCGCGCCGGCAATGGCCGCGCGCAGCGCATCTTCTTTGAACAGTTGGCACTGCATGCCGGTTATCAGCTTTCCTGGGAAACGCTCGAACGCGATGCGTGGCGCGCTGCGATCTCGGCGGGCGTCGCCGGCGATCTGGCACCGCTTACCGCGCAGTTTGCGAAAGTGGTGAGCCCGGCGAACTAAAATAGGTAGAATAGCGCCGCTTTTACTGGCCTGAGGGCGCTATGCTGCTGCTAATCGATAACTACGACTCCTTCACCTGGAATCTCTACCAGTACTTTTGCGAACTGGGCGCGGAGGTACGCGTGGTGCGTAACGACGCCATTACGCTGGATGAGATGCAAGCGCTGCCGCTGACGCATCTGGTGATTTCGCCGGGTCCGTGTACGCCGGATCAGTCTGGCATCTCGCTCGCGGCGATTCGCCATTTCGCCGGGCACGTGCCGATCCTCGGCGTTTGCCTTGGGCATCAGGCGATTGCACAAGCCTATGGCGCGCAGGTGGTGCGCGCGCGCCAGGTAATGCATGGCAAAACCTCCCTGATCCAGCACACCAACCAAGGTGTGTTTCGCGATCTGAATAATCCGCTGACCGTGACGCGCTATCACTCATTGATTGTGGCGCGCGATACGCTGCCCGCTGAGTTTGAAGTCACCGCGTGGACCCTGCGCGACGGCCAGCCGGATGAGATCATGGGTTTCCGCCATCGCACTTTGTCGTTGGAAGGCGTGCAGTTCCATCCGGAAAGCATCCTCAGTGAGCAAGGGCATCAGCTGCTGGCTAATTTCCTCAACGCGTAACTTATGTTTGCCTTCGTGTGATTTTTTATGCATATTTTGTGATTATATTTTCACATCAGCTCAACAAATAACCCGATGAGGTCATCAATGGCAGCGGAAAAACTAGCGGTAACCCGGGAAACGTTCGATAACGTTATTTTGCCTGTTTATGCACCTGCGCAGTTTGTGCCGGTAAAAGGTAAAGGCAGCCGAGTGTGGGATCAGCAGGGCAAAGAGTATATCGATTTCTCTGGCGGCATCGCGGTGACTGCATTGGGCCATTGTCATCCGGCGCTGGTGGAAACGCTGAAAACCCAGGGCGAAACCTTGTGGCACACCAGCAACGTGTTCACCAACGAACCAGCGCTGCGTCTGGCGAGTAAATTGATTGCCGCGACCTTTGCCGATCGGGTGTTTTTCGGTAACTCCGGTGCGGAAGCCAACGAAGCAGCATTCAAGCTGGCGCGTTATTACGCCTGCAAAAAACACAGCCCGTTCAAAAGCAAAATTATCGCCTTCCATAACGCCTTCCACGGCCGCACGCTGTTCACCGTGTCGGTTGGCGGCCAGCCGAAATACTCCGATGGTTTCGGTCCAAAACCGGCGGATATCGTGCATGTGCCGTTCAACGATCTCGATGCGGTAAAAGCGGTGATTGACGATCACACCTGCGCCATCGTGGTCGAGCCGATTCAGGGCGAAGGCGGCGTAATGCCGGCCACGCCAGAGTTTATGCAAGGTCTGCGCGCGCTGTGCGATGAACACAATGCGCTGCTGGTGCTGGATGAAGTGCAGAGCGGCATGGGACGTAGCGGCAAACTGTTTGCGTATGAGCATTACGGTATCAAGCCCGATATTATTACCAGCGCGAAAGCGCTGGGCGGCGGTTTCCCGGTCAGTGCGATGTTGACCACTAACGAAATCGCCTCGGTGATGGCGCCGGGCGTTCACGGTACCACTTACGGCGGCAATCCGCTGGCCTGTGCCATCGCTGAAACGGCGCTGGATATCATCAACACGCCAGAAGTACTGGAAGGCGTTGAAGCGCGTCGTCAGCAGTTTGTTGAAGCGCTGCAAGCCATCGACAGCAAATTCGCTATCTTCAGCGAGATTCGTGGCAAAGGGCTGCTGATTGGTGCCGCGCTGAAGCCGCAGTTCGCCAGCAAAGCGCGTGACATCCTCAACGCGTCCGCAGCGGAAGGGCTGATGATTCTCACCGCCGGTACCGACGTGATCCGTTTTGTGCCGTCGCTGGTGATTGAACCTACCGATATCGCCGAAGGCATGACGCGTTTCGCCAGCGCGATTGAAAAGGTGCTGGCCGCTTAATTCGCTTTTGGACGTAACACCTTGAGCCAGCGGCCATGATGCGGTCGCTGGCTCCACGCCAGCGAAGAGATGGTGTGCATCACGTTGAGGTGCTGCAAAATCCGCTTCACATGCTGTTCGACAATCGTCACCGGCCCTTCATTGAGATTCTCCGGTGCTTCCAGAATATTGCTGTCGTTGCCCGGCCCATCATACGCCAGTCGCTGCTGACAACGCTGCAGCGCGATTTCACAGGATTGCAGATAACGTTCCGCCAGCTTGGCCGTCAACATGGTGTGCTCACGCGCCAGAATCGTCATGGCGTTAATGTGCTCGACGATAAACTGACTGTGCGTAACCCACATGCGCATATCTTTCAGGTATTGCAGGTTAAAGCCCGGCTCGCTCGATGCCTGGTTTAATGAGTTGAACAGCGCGTTGTGCGCCTGATTAACCTTCATGCGCTGATAAGCCAGTTTCTCCGGCGACTGTTCAGGTCCTAACAATAGTCGCAGCGCCTCCTGATAGGCTTCCAGCGCATCGTGCGCGTTCTTGCGCAGCAGTCCGCTTTGCCACTGTGGCCACAGCCAAATCATCCCGGCGAAGGCAATCAGGCAGCCCATCAAGGTATCCATCATGCGCGGCAGCAGAAACTGTGCGCCGTTGAGCGACAGCAGCTGCAGCGAATACACCGCCGTGACGGTGAAGCCAATCATCGACCAGCCGTAATATTTCCGCGTGATCAGATAACTCGCCAGCGTGATCCCTAGCATAAACAGCAGCGTGATCGATTCCGGCACCGCCAGCTGGAGCGACGCGGCGGCGATCAGCAATCCGGCAAAAGTGCCCAGCGCACGGTGCTGGATGCGCACGCGCGTCGCGCTGTAACCGTTCTGGCTGACGAACATGATGGTCATCAGAATCCAGTAAGGTTTGGGAATGTTGAAGAACAGCGCCAGCGCGCTGCCAAACATCAGCATCACGGCAAAGCGTGCCGCGGTGCGTAACGCGGTGGATTTGAATGACAGATAACTGCGCAGCGCGGGTAACAGCGGCAAACGGCGCTGGCGATCGGCCATCAGGTCACGCGTGTAGAGCGGCTTCTGCGTACGCAACACGCGGGCGATGCGGCTGAAGTGATACAGGCAGAAGTTGCCGACCGGGTTATCCGGATGCTGGCGCGCAATTTTCTCCAACGCGCCGAGCTGTTTCTCCATATGAAAACGGTCTGGCAGCTGATGGTAGAGAATTGCATCCGCCAGCACGCGCAGTCGCGCCGAGATGATTTTGGCGTTCCAGCGAATCACCGCTTCGGCGTGGCTCTCTTCAACCAGCTTCTGCACCTCTTCCGGCTGATGCAAACTCACCGAGATGTGTTCCTGTAAATCCAGCGCCACCTGGAAAGCGCGCGTCAGGCGTTTGTGGCTGTTATCGCGACTGGCCGACAGCATATGCATTTGCTGGTAGCAGGTGGTGATGAGATCGACCGCCTTTTGCTGACGTGCCAGCAACGGTGGCAGCGCTTTTTCCGGATCGGTCAGCTGCGTCAGTAAGGTGTATTTGGCATCGCAGTAATCCGCCAGCTCGCGGAACAGCAGGCTGAGCGACTCGCGCATCGGCTGCTCTTTCCACAGCCAGAACCAGAACCAGTTGAATAAGCCGTACCACAGCGTGCCGCCAATGTAGAGCAGCGGCGGCACCCACATCGGCATGCGTCCAACCAGGCTGAGCGTGAAAATAGCGGCAATCAAAGTCGCGGGCAGCAATCGTGCATGCAGCGGGCCGATTTCGCCGGTCACGCCAATCAGCAGCGGCAACGCCAGCAAAATCAGCGGCAGCGGAACCTGATAAGCGGTGAGGATTTGCATCAGGAAACTGCCGGTGGCAAACAGCGAACCCCCCACAATCAGGCGTTTGAAGAAGCGTTTGTGCGGCGTATCCAGACCCGCCATGTTGCAGCAGGCCGGCACTAACGAGAACAGCAGCCCTTTTTGCAGATCGCCAAACAGCCAGCCGAGAGCCACAGGCAGGCACAGCACCAGCGTTTGCCGCAGCGCATAGTTAACTTCGGGATGATAGATGATTCGACGCCACATCAGCTCATCGCAAATAGAAACGGCGCGATGTTGCCATCACGCCGTGGGTGAGAAGAAATTAGCGGGTGCCGTAAACGACGATGGTTTTACCGTGTGCAGAGATCAGGTTCTGATCTTCCAGCATTTTCAGGATACGACCCACGGTTTCGCGTGAGCAGCCCACGATCTGACCAATCTCCTGACGGGTGATTTTGATTTGCATCCCGTCTGGGTGAGTCATCGCATCTGGCTGTTTGGCCAGATTTAGCAGCGTTTGCGCGATACGTCCGGTGACATCGAGGAAGGCAAGGTTGCCCACTTTCTCAGATGTCACTTGCAGACGACGCGCCATTTGCGACGAAAGTCGCATTAAAATATCCGGGTTTACCTGAATCAGCTGACGGAATTTTTTGTATGAAATTTCAGCCACTTCGCAGGCAGACTTCGCACGTACCCAGGCACTACGTTCCTGGCCTTCTTCGAAAAGACCGAGTTCGCCGATGAAATCTCCCTGATTGAGGTAGGAGAGAATCATCTCTTTGCCTTCTTCATCTTTAATCAGTACCGCTACGGAACCTTTTACGATGTAGTACAGCGTTTCCGCTTTCTCACCCTGATGGATGAGCGTGCTTTTGGATGGATATTTGTGAATATGGCAATGGGACAGGAACCATTCGAGTGTAGGGTCTGTTTGCGGTTTGCCGAGAACCATTCGCTATTATCCTCTGTTGTAATCGTGCCCAAAACACAGGGGGCATTTTTCCCTGTCAGGCGGTTTAATCGTCGAGCGTTTCCAGTAAAGGAAAAATTATTCCGGGTGGACTCTTAAGCTACGCTTTTGATTCTTCCGGCCTTCGTCTGTGATGACGAAAATATTTTCAGCACTGTTTGTAGCACAGCTTTTGCGAGCTGTCTTGTGTTGTCTCGCTTCAGCACAAGGGGGATTACTCTGGATTGCTGTTTGTCAGGTGAAAGCGTACTCTGGCGGCAAAACCGCCGCTTCAGGAGAGAGAATAATGCAGGCACGAGTGAAATGGGTGGAAGGTCTTACCTTTCTCGGAGAATCCTCATCTGGCCATCAGGTATTAATGGACGGTAATTCCGGTGATAAAGCGCCAAGTCCAATGGAGATGGTGCTGATGGCCGCGGGCGGCTGTAGCGCCATTGATGTGGTGTCGATCCTGCAAAAAGGGCGCAGCAATGTGGCGGATTGCGAAGTGAAACTCACCTCAGAACGCCGTGAAGAAGCGCCACGCATTTTTACCACCATCAACCTGCATTTTATCGTCAGCGGCAAAGCGTTGAGCGATAAAGCGGTTGCGCGCGCGGTTGACCTGTCAGCGGAAAAATATTGCTCGGTGGCGATCATGCTGGGTAAAGGCGTGGAAATTACCCACAGCTATGAGGTTGTCGAGTTGTAATCGGTCGAAGGGGAGGCATTCATGCCTCCCTTTTCACCGCCCGCACCAAACCTATTCAATCCGCTTCCCTTCAATCAGTCGCTGTACCAGCGGCAGCATAATCAGCTCCATCGCCAATCCCATTTTGCCGCCCGGCACCACCAGGGTATTGATGTGGGAAATAAACGATCCCTGAATCATCGCCAGCAGATAGGGGAACGCGATGCCTTCCAGGCCACGGAAATGAATCACCACGAAGCTTTCGTCGAGCGAGGGAATTTCGCGGGCGGCAAACGGGTTTGAGGTATCAACGGTCGGCACGCGCTGGAAGTTAATGTGGGTGCGCGAGAACTGCGGCGTGATGAAGTTAATGTAATCCTCCATCGAACGTACCACCGAATCCATTACTGCTTCGCGTGAATGGCCGCGCTCGCCGGTGTCACGCACCAGCTTCTGAATCCACTCAAGGTTAACAATCGGCACCACACCAACCAGCAGATCGACATGCTCCGCCACATTTTGCTGCTGCGTAACCACGCCGCCGTGCAAGCCTTCATAAAACAGCACATCGGTGTTTTCCGGCAGCGGCTGCCACGGCGTGAACGTGCCCGGCACCTGATTCCACGGCACCGCTTCATCGTAGGTGTGCAGATATTTGCGTGATTCGCCGAGGCCGGTTTGACCGTAATGTTTGAACGTCTGCTCCAGTAGGCCGAAATCATTGGCTTCCGGGCCGAAGTAGCTGATGTGGCGACCGAGATCGCGTGCTTTGCGGATCGCCATGTCCATTTCCGGACGCGTGAAGCGATGGAAACTGTCGCCTTCGAGTTCCGCCGCATGCAGGTTCAGCTGCTGGAAAATCTTACGGAAGGCGAGGCTGGTGGTGGTGGTTCCGGCGCCGCTGGAACCGGTGACGGCAATAATTGGATGCCTGGCTGACATAACAGAGCTCCCTGTGAAGTCCGGCGATGAGCATTGTTACCACGAATTGCCGCGGGGTGCATCAGCCGCGAAATTCACCCTTCGGCATAATATTGATCGATTCATGCAGTTCCGACCACACCAGCACCACGTCGCCGCGCTCCAGCTGGCGGCGCACGTCGGCGACTTTTTGCAGCAAACTGCGTTCCTGCTCGCCGTAATCGGTGCCTTCGCGTAACACGAAGGTTTCAATCAGATTTTCCAGCGTCTCCGCTTCGAGTTGTTGCCAGGGAATAATCACTATTACACATCCAGATAAGTTGAGAGCCAGTCGGGCACGCGTTGTTCCAGCCACATTTTCGGTTTAAGCAAGGTGCCGCCGACAAAGCCGACATGGCCACCTTGCTGCGTCAGCTGATACTGAATGGAGGCTGACAGCTGGTCAGGTTGCGGGATCACGGCATCAGTCATAAAGGGATCGTCTTGCGCATGAATGATCAGCAGCGGTTTACGCACGCCGGTGAGCAGCGGCATCGCGCTGGCTTGTTGATAATAGTCGCTGGCGTCAATAAAACCGTGCGCACGTGCCGTTATGGCATCATCAAATTCGCGTAAGCGGCGGAAAGCGCGTAACTGGCTGAGATCGACCGGCAGCGTGCCGGGCCAGGCGTGCAGTTTGCGCGTAGCGTTCTTTTTTAGCCGCGTCAGCAAATAGTGCTGATAGAAGCGAGAAAAGCCAACATCCAATTTGCCGCTGCACGGCTCCAGCGCCAGCGGCGCTGAGATGGCGATGCCGGCATCAATCGGCACATCGTGACCTTGCTGACCCAGCAGGCAAGCGAGCATGTTGCCGCCCAGCGAAACGCCGACTGCAGCGGTCGGCACGCTGCCCCATTCACGCTGCAGCCAGTTAAGGAAGTAGGTGGCATCTTCGGTTTCACCGGAGTGATAGATGCGCTTCAAGCGATTAGGCTCGCCGCTGCAGCCGCGAAAGTGCATCACCACCGCCAGCCAGCCGCGCGCCTGACACGCCTGCATCAGGCCATGCGCATACGGGCTGCGAAAGTTGCCTTCCAGGCCGTGAAACATCACCATGCGCGGCTTGTGACGTGCCTGCGCCGGATCTTCGCTCCACGCTAAATCGACAAAATCGCCGTCCGGCAGGTCAAGACGCTGCCAGTGCGGACGCAACGTGACGCGGCGGCGCAGAATACGCGGCAGCAGTGTTTGCAAATGCGCGTTACTGAATCCGCGCAGGGGGGTAAAGCGCTCGCCGCTGGGGCGATCAAAATAGCTTGGGTAAAGGCTTGTCTGATGCATAAGTCGCTGATAGCTTCGATGGGTTGTTCGCTTTACTGGGTGAGGAGCACCCGAATATACATGGAACTGAGTCTTTTTTTATCAATGTTAGGTTTTCTTTGGGTCGCGGCCATCACGCCCGGGCCCAATAATATGTTACTTACCGCCTCGGGTGCTAATTTTGGCTTCCTGCGCACCATTCCGCTGCTGATTGGTATCATGATTGGTATGCAAGTCATGTTGCTGATGGTGGCATTCGGCATCGGCGGTCTCATCCTGCTTTATCCCTCGCTGCATCTGATTCTGAAGATTGCCGGTAGCCTTTATCTGCTGTGGCTGGCGTGGAAAATCGCCAGCGCCGAGTATGAAAAGCTGGAAACCGATGATGTGACGGTGAAGCAGATGCCGTTCTGGCAAGGCGGCTTGCTGCAGCTGATCAACCCGAAAGCCTGGCTCATGGCCCTCGGCGCAGTGGCCAGCTTCAGCCTGGCAGGCAGCGAATATCTGCATTCGGTGCTGGCCATTAGCCTCGGCATGTTCATGGTGAACGTGGTTTCTGGGGTGATCTGGATGGGCTTTGGCTCGCTGATTGGACGTCTGCTGCGCAGCCCGCGCGCGTGGAAAATGTTCAATCTGGCGATGGGCTTGCTCACCGCCGCGTGCGTATTGCTGATTTGGCGCTGAATTAACTGGAAGCGCGTTCAACGCGCTTCCACGGCAACACTTCATGAACCACCGACGAGTTGGGTTGGCGGATGCGTTGGACCAGCAGCTGTACGCTGCGCGCGCCCATGCGATTCATCGGTTGCTCAATCGTCGTCAGCGGTGGATTCAAACTGCTGGTAAAGTTGATGCCATCAAATCCTACCACCGCTAAATCTTCCGGCACGCGCAAGCCCGCCTCCAACGCCGCGTGTATTACGCCAACCGCCAACACATCTGATACCGCGAATACCGCATCCGGCCGTTCCGGCTGCGTCAGCAGTTCGCGCAATGCCGCACTACCCGCTTCACAGGTGATATTCTCGGCGTAGGCCACACCGCACCAGCTGAGATCCAGCTGCTCCAGCGCCGCACGATATCCCTCTTCACGCTTATGTGAATAGAGGTAACGCATATCACAGTTCACCAGCGCAATGCGGCGTCGGCCTTTGTTCGCCAGATAACGCACGGTTTCGCAAGCCGCTTCTTCATTATCAATCGCCACACTTGAGGCGGCGATCGCCGGATCGTATTCGGCACACTGAACCCAAGGCGCATCGCCAATCAATTCTTTCAACTCTTGCAGGGTACTGGCGGCATCCATGGTGATCACGCCATCCACCACTTTGCCACTCAGTAGCGCAATGTAAGCCGCTTCGCGTCGCAATTGCGATCCTGAGTTACACAGCAGAATGTGGTAACCCTGCGCTTCCGCTTCGGCTTCAATGCCCTGAACCACGCGTGAGCAGAACGGATTGGTGATGTCGGGAATCAGCACTAACAGCATATGGCTTTGTGAGGTGCGCAGCTGGCGCGCCAGTAAGTTGGGTTGATAGTCGCAGATGTCGATGGCCGCCAGCACTTTGGCGCGCGTATCCGGGCGCACGCCGGGATTCTGGTTCAAAACCCGTGAAACGGTGGCTTTGGACACACCAGCCAGGTGTGCGACTTTCTCAATCGACATGGATTCAAGACCGTAAGTAAAAAGTGAAAAATGAGATGTCTATCAATATCACAGCTGCCATGTGAGCGCGTGACATATTTACCGATTTCCCTTCTCTTTCCATTTGCACTTTCTGCATAGCCTTGCCCAATGTTGATCTAAGAACCGATCGTCATTAGGGATAATTTTTAATTCCTTTGTGAAATTACTCTTGCTGGAGAAACTGCGCAGACAAAAACACATTGGGGTGAATGATGATGGCGATGAAAAAAACAATAACGGCGGTCGCAGCGGCTCTGGCCCTGATGGCGTTCCAGGCGCAAGCGGTCAACGTTACCGTGGCGTATCAGACGTCGGCGGAACCAGCCAAAGTGGCGCAGGCGGATAATACCTTCGCCAAAGAGAGCGGTGCTACCGTCGACTGGCGCAAATTTGATAGCGGAGCCAGCGTGTTGCGTGCTCTGGCATCGGGCGACGTCCAGATTGGTAATATCGGTTCCAGCCCGCTGGCGGTCGCCGCCACGCAAAAGCTGCCGATTGAAGCTTTCCTGCTGGCCTCACAGCTCGGTAACTCCGAAGCGCTGGTGGTGAAGAAGACCATCAAAGATCCTAAAGACCTGATTGGCAAGCGCATCGCCGTGCCGTTCATCTCGACTACGCACTACAGCTTCCTCGCTGCGCTCAAGCATTGGGGCATCAAGCCTTCGCAAGTGACCTTAGTCAACCTGCAGCCACCGGCGATTATTGCCGCCTGGAAACGCGGTGACATCGACGGTGCTTACGTCTGGTCTCCGGCCGTCAATGAGCTCGAGAAAGATGGCAAGGTGCTGACGGATTCCTCGCAGGTTGGCAAGTGGGGCGCGCCAACGCTTGATGTGTGGGTGGTGCGTAAAGATTTCGCGCAGCAGCACCCAGAAATCGTCACCGCCTTTGCCCGCAGCGCGGTTGAAGCGCAGCAAGCTTACATTGCCAATCCAGATCAATGGCTGAAGCAGTCAGACAACCTGAGCAAGCTGGCGCGCCTGAGTGGTGTACCCGAAGCGGATGTGCCGGTGCTGGTGAAAGGCAACACGTACCTCACCGCGCAGCAGCAGGTGGAGCAGCTCGGCAAGCCGGTGAACAAGGCGATTGTCGATACTGCCGGCTTCCTGAAAGAGCAGGGCAAAGTGCCAGAAGCGGATAGCGATTACAGCAGCTTCGTCACCACGCGCTTCGTTGCACCCTTAGTGAAATAACCGGAGGCCGTATGCTTAACATCACCCATCTCAATGCGCGTTACGCCGGACAACCCGCGCTACAGGACATCAACCTGCAGCTGGGCAGCCGAGATCTGCTGGTGGTGTTAGGTCCCTCCGGCTGTGGCAAAACCACGCTGCTGAACCTCATCGCCGGCTTTCTGCCGCTGGAATCCGGCAGCATTACGCTGGATGGCAAAAAGGTGGAAGGGCCGGGCGCTGAACGCGGCGTGGTGTTTCAAAATGAAGGATTGCTGCCGTGGCGCAACGTGATCGATAACGTTTCGTTCGGTTTGCAACTGGCGGGGATGGCGAAGGCAGAACGTCATACCATCGCACGCCGTTTGATCCGCAAAGTAGGACTGGAAGGGGCAGAACAGCGTTTTATCTGGCAGCTCTCTGGGGGTCAACGTCAGCGCGTGGGCATTGCGCGTGCGCTGGCGGCTGATCCTCAGTTGCTGCTGTTAGATGAGCCGTTCGGTGCACTGGACGCCTTTACCCGCGAACAGATGCAAACTCTGCTGCTGACGCTGTGGCGTGATACCGGCAAACAGATTCTGCTGATCACTCACGACATCGAAGAAGCGGTGTTCCTCGCCAGCGAACTGGTGCTGCTGTCGCCGGGACCGGGCCGCGTGGTCGAGCGTTTGAAACTCGACTTCGGCCAGCGCTTCGCCGCCGGGGAAGCGTGCCGCAGCATCAAATCCGATCCGGCGTTTATCGAACGTCGCGAATATGTACTGAACCAGGTGTTTTCCCAGCGTGAGGCGTTTATATGAGTGCGGTGATTGATGAGAAAACCCAAGCGCGTCGTCGCGGATTGCGCTGGCCGTTCTCGCGCCAGTTCTCACTCAGCCTTCTCAGCGTTGGCTTGTTGCTGCTGCTGTGGTGGGCGATAACCGCGCTCGGCTTAGTGGCGCCGCTGTTTTTACCGCCGCCGCAAGTGGTGCTACAGAAGCTGATCTTGATTGCCAGCCCGCAAGGCTTTATGGATGCCACGCTTTGGCAGCACTTGGGCGCTAGCCTGGCGCGCATGCTGGTGGCGCTGTTCTTTGCCGCGCTGATTGGCATTCCGGTCGGCATCGCCATGGGACTCAGCCCGGCGATTCGCGGCTTGCTTGATCCGCTGATCGAACTTTATCGCCCGGTGCCGCCGCTGGCTTATCTGCCGCTGATGGTGATCTGGTTTGGCATCGGCGAAACCTCGAAGATTTTACTGATTTATCTGGCGATTTTCGCGCCGGTGACCTTATCGACGCTGGCCGGTGTGAAGAATGCCCAGCAGGTACGGATTCGCGCGGCACAGGCGTTGGGCGCATCGCGCTGGCAGCTGCTGCGCTTCGTGATTCTGCCCGGCGCGCTGCCGGAAATCCTCACCGGCTTGCGCATTGGTCTCGGCGTAGGTTGGTCAACGCTGGTGGCGGCGGAACTGATTGCCGCTACGCGTGGACTCGGCTTTATGGTGCAGTCGGCCGGTGAGTTCCTCGCCACCGACGTGGTGCTGGCCGGGATTGCCGTGATTGCCCTGATTGCTTTTGGCTTAGAACTGGGTCTGCGCGCTTTGCAGCGCCGACTGACGCCCTGGAATGGAGAACAGCAATGAACGAACGACTTTCTTTTACCGCTTTGGGCCCGCATATCGGGGCGCAGGTTAGCGATGTCGATCTCAGCCGTCCGCTGAGCGATGCCCAGTTTGAACAGCTTTATCATGGCCTGTTGCGCCATCAGGTGCTGTTCCTGCGCAATCAGGTGATTACCCCGGAACAGCAGCGCGCGCTGGCGATTCGCTTTGGCGATCTGCATATCCATCCGGTCTATCCGCATGCGGAAGGCGTGGAAGAGATCATCGTGCTGGATACGCATCAGGATAATCCGCCGGATAACGACAACTGGCACACCGATGTCACCTTTATTCAAACGCCACCGGCAATTGCAATTCTGGCGTCCAAACTGCTACCGGAGAGCGGCGGCGATACCTTGTGGTCAACCGGCATTGCGGCCTATGAAGCGCTTTCTGAGCCGTTTAAGACGCTGTTGAATGGGCTGCAGGCGGAGCACGACTTTAAGAAGTCGTTCCAGGAGTATAAATACCGTAAAACCGAGGAAGAGCATCAACGCTGGCAGCAAGCGGTGGCCAAAAATCCACCTGTGCAGCATCCGGTGATTCGTACGCATCCGGTGAGCGGACGCAAGGCGCTGTTTGTGAATGAAGGGTTTACCACACGTTTGCTGGGATTAAGCGAAAAAGAGGGCGATGCGCTGCTTAACTTCCTGTTCTGGCATAGCGCCAAACCGGAGTTCCAGGTGCGCTGGCGCTGGCAGGAGAATGATGTGGCGATCTGGGATAACCGCGTGACGCAGCATTATGCCAATGCGGATTATTATCCGGCGCGAAGAGTGATGCATCGTGCGACGGTGTTGGGGGATAAGCCGTTTTAAGTTGGATGGTGCACGCTGTCCCCCATCCCGGCCTTCCCCCGTAAACGGGGGAAGGAGACGCCGCCACATGCAGCTTCATCACTGACATGTGGCAGCATCTTCCTCTCCCATTTATGGGGGAGGACCGAGGAGGGGGACAGCGTGCACAATCAACCCGCCAGCATTTGCTCCAGCTGTTCCTGCGCATCCAGCCATGCCATTTCGACCTCTTCCAGCGCGGCTTTACTCTCGGCCTGACGCTGCAGCGCCACGTTCAAATCGGCTTTGCGGCTCTGATCGTAAATCGCGCTGTCGGCCAGTTGCGCTTCCGCATCACTGAGCTGACTCTGCCACTTCGCCATCTGCTTCTCGAGTTTCTCGATCTCTTTACGCAGCGGCTGCGTTTGTGCACGCAGCTCGGCGTCGCGGCGTTTCTGGTCTTTACGCGATTGCGCGCTGTTGCCGTTATCCTGCTTCGGCGCGGCATCCTGTTGTGCTTGCTGCTTCTGCAGATCGCTCAGCCACTGCTGATAATCTTCCAGGTCGCCTTCAAACACATCGACCTTGCCGTCGTGCACCAGATAGAGATCGTCGGTGGTGGCGCGCAGCAGATGACGATCGTGCGAGACCACCACCAACGCGCCTTCGAAATCAATCAGCGCTTCGGTCAGCGCCTGACGCATATCAAGATCGAGGTGGTTAGTCGGTTCATCGAGCAGCAGCAGGTTCGGGCGCTGCCAGACAATCAATGCCAACACCAGACGCGCTTTTTCGCCGCCGGAGAAGCGTTCAGTGATTTCGCTGACTTTATCGCCCTGGAAGCCGAAGCCACCAAGATAATCGCGCAGCTGCTGCTCAAGCACTTTCGGTGCGATGCGTGACAAATGCTGCAACGGCGATTCATCGGCGCGCAGATATTCCAGCTGATGCTGGGCGAAGTAACCGAGCTTGATGCCTTTCGCCAGGCCAACTTTGCCATCCAGCGCCTCGAGCTCACCGGCGAGCAGTTTGATTAGCGTCGATTTACCCGCGCCGTTACGGCCCAGCAGGCCAATACGCGAACCCGGCACAAGGTTAAGTTTGATGGCGTCGAGAATGATGCGCTCGCCATAACCGGCGGTGACGCGTTCCATCTTTAGCAACGGATTCGGCAAACTTTCTGGCGCGCGGAAGCTGAAGCTAAACGGGTTATCGACGTGTGCTGGCGCAATCAGCTCCATGCGCTCCAGCATTTTGATGCGGCTCTGCGCCTGCTTCGCTTTGGTGGCCTGCGCGCGGAAGCGATCGATATACTTTTGCAGGTGCGCCACTTTTTCCTGCTGGCTCTGGAACAGCGCTTGCTGTTGCGCCAGCTTGGCGACGCGTTGACGTTCGAAGGAGCTGTAGTTGCCGGTGTATTCAAACATCGTTTGCTGTTCGATGTGGATGATCTTATCGACCACCGGATCGAGGAAGTCGCGGTCGTGCGAAATCAGCACCAGCGTACCCTCGTAGCTTTTCAGCCAGCGTTCTAGCCAGATCACTGCATCGAGATCGAGGTGGTTGGTCGGTTCATCCAGCAGCAGCAGATCGGAACGGCACACCAGCGCCTGCGCGAGGTTGAGGCGCATGCGCCAGCCACCGGAGAAATCGCTCACCGGCCGCATTAATTGTTCCTGGCTAAAGCCCAAACCGTGCAACAAACTTGAGGCGCGAGCAGGTATGCTCCACGCCTGAATCGCGTCCAGCTTGCCGTGCACCAGGGCGATGGCGTTGCCATCGTTGCGCCCATTGGCGTCGGCTAATTCAGATTCAAGCTGACGATATTCACGGTCGCCGTCGATAACATACTCCAGCGCGGGTTTGCTCAGCGCCGGGGTTTCCTGATTGACCCACGCCAGCGCCCAGTTGCTTGGGAAGGTGGCGTTACCTGCATCGCTGCTGATCTCGCCCTTCAGCAATGACAGCAGCGTCGATTTGCCGCAGCCGTTTTTACCCACTAAGCCCACTTTCTGGCCAGGGTTTATGGTGGCTGTTGCGTTATCCAGCAGCACATTGGTGCCGCGGCGAATTTGTAGTGCTGAAAAGACAATCATAAGCGCCGTATCGTCAGAATATGTTAATTTACCGGCAACATAATTCGAGAAAATTTGTTGCGTCGAGCATGGTAGCGGAATTCCTGTGCCGTGACGACGCTTTGGAGGGGAACGATGTCGCAGCCACCTAAAATATTGCTGCTTTACGCCCATCCGGAATCACAGGATTCGATTGCTAATCGGGTTTTGCTGCAGTCGGCTATGGAACTGGACCACGTCACGGTGCACGATTTATACGCCCACTATCCGGATTTCTTTATTGATATTCACCATGAGCAACAGCTACTGCGCGAACATCAAATCGTTGTATTCCAACATCCACTTTATACCTACAGCTGCCCGGCGCTCCTGAAGGAGTGGCTGGATCGTGTACTGTCGCGCGGCTTTGCCAGCGGTCCGGATGGCAATGCGCTGGAAGGCAAATACTGGCGCAGCGTGGTGACCACCGGCGAACCGGAAGCGGCGTATCACCCTAGCGGCCTGAATCGCTATCCGATGAGTGACATCATGCGTCCGTTTGAGCTGACGGCGCAGATGTGTCGCATGCACTGGATGACGCCGATGGTGATTCACTGGGCGCGTCGGCAGACGCCGGAAGTGATGCGTAATTTTGCCCGAGCGTACGGCGACTGGCTGGCTTCACCGCTGCCGCAAGGAGGTGTGTGATGGAAGGCGAAACGTTACTGACGGCGGGCGTCATTTATCTGGTTGCGGCGGTGCTGATTGTGCCGATTGCGGCGCGTCTTGGCATTGGCGCGGTGCTGGGCTATTTGCTGGCCGGTATTGCGATTGGTCCGTGGGGGTTGGGTTTCATCAGCGACGTTGAGGAGATTCTGCACTTTTCCGAACTCGGCGTGGTGTTCCTGATGTTCATCATCGGGCTGGAACTGAACCCCTCGAAACTTTGGGCGCTGCGCCGTTCTATCTTTGGCGTGGGCGCCGCTCAGGTGCTGATCTCCGCCGCCATTCTCGGTGGATTGCTGTGGCTGACCGACTTTAGCTGGCAGGCGGCGGTGATTGGCGGTATTGGCCTGGCGATGTCTTCCACAGCGATGGCGCTGCAGCTGATGCGCGATAAAGGCATGAACCGCAGTGAATCGGGGCAGCTCGGTTTCTCGGTGTTGCTGTTCCAGGATTTGGCGGTGATTCCCGCGTTGGCATTGGTGCCGCTGCTGGCGGGCGGCGATAGCGGTCACGTTGACTGGTTGAAAGTCGGGATGAAAGTGCTGGCGTTCGGCGGGATGCTGATTGGTGGCCGTTATCTGCTGCGCCCGATTCTGCGCTTTATTGCCGCATCCGGCGTACGCGAAGTGTTTACTGCCGCGTCGCTGCTGCTGGTGCTGGGTTCGGCGCTGTTTATGGACGCGCTCGGCCTGTCGATGGCGCTGGGTACTTTTATCGCCGGTATTCTGTTGGCGGAAAGTGAATACCGCCACGAGCTGGAAGTGGCCATCGAACCGTTCAAAGGCTTGCTGTTGGGCTTGTTCTTTATTTCGGTTGGCATGGCGCTGAATCTCGGCGTGCTTTATACCCACATCATTGAAATTTTGCTGGGCGTGCTGATTCTGGTGACGGTGAAAACGCTGGTGCTGTATGTGCTGGGGCGCATTTATGGCCTGCGCAGTTCAGAGCGCCAGCAGTTTGCCGGTGTGTTAAGCCAGGGTGGCGAATTTGCCTTTGTGCTGTTCTCGGCAGCGTCATCGGCCAAAATGTTCAGCGGCGACCAAATGCCGCTGCTGCTGGTGACGGTGACGCTGTCAATGATGACCACGCCGCTGCTGATGAACGGCATCGACCGTTTACTGGCGCATCGTTTTAATGAACCCGATGAAAATGCCGAGAAGCACTTTGTCGAAGACGATCAGCCGCAGGTCATTGTGGTGGGCTTTGGTCGTTTTGGTCAGGTGGTTGGCCGTTTGCTGATGGCGAACAATAAACGTATTACGGTGCTGGAGCGCGATATCTCGGCGGTGAGCCTGATGCGTAAATATGGCTATAAGGTTTATTATGGCGACGCCACCGAGCTGGAGCTGCTGCGTGCGGCGGGCGCGGAGAATGCGCAATCCATCGTCATTACCTGCAACGATCCGGAAGATTCGATGACCATCGTGCAGCTGTGTCAGCAGCACTTCCCGCAGCTGGAAATCCTGGCGCGTGCGCGTGGACGTGTTGAGGCGCACGAACTGTTGCAGGCGGGCGTCACGCTGTTCTCACGTGAGACGTTCTCCAGTGCGCTGGAGCTGGGCCGCAAAACGCTGATCTCGCTGGGCATGCATCCGCATCAGGCGCAGCGCGCACAGCAACATTTCCGTCGTCTGGATATGCGCATGCTGCGTGAACTGGTGCCAAGCCATGATGACAGCGCGCAGGTTTCACGTGTGCGTGAGGCGCGGCGCGAGCTGGAGGATATCTTCCAACGCGAAATGCAGCACGAAAAACGCCAGTTCGACGGCTGGGATGACGAGTAGATCTATACTTACTTAATCCGTTCATTAACGACGGCAGGAAACAGTATGCGTAAACGCTTTATAGCCGGTGCGGTTTGTCCAAAGTGCCAGGCAAAAGATACCTTGGCGTTGTGGCGTGAAAACAACGTTGAAGTGGTGGAATGTGTTCAGTGCGGTCATCAGATGCGTGAGGCTGACAAGCAGGTGCGCGATCAGGTTCGCACTAACGAGCAAGTGATCGGCGTTTTTCATCCTGAGTAGCGCAATGGCGCAGCTTTTTTTAAGCTTGAACTTACAGCGGGATTGAATTCCGCTACAATCGGCGCCATTAACGCTGAGCAGTATGCCGCAACACTATTGGCATCCTCAGTCTTGAACCTTTCTGGTTGGTTTATTGCACGCAAAATTGACCAATGGGACGGGATCTTAGTTCTCAACGGTTAGGAGATATCATGAAAGTAGCAAAAGACCTGGTGGTGAGCCTGGCGTATCAGGTTCGTACCGAAGACGGTGTGTTGGTTGACGAGTCACCGGTGAGTGCACCGTTGGACTATCTGCACGGTCATGGTTCCCTGATTTCTGGTCTGGAAAAAGCGCTGGAAAATCATGATGTAGGCGATAAGTTTGACGTGCATATCCCGGCGAACGACGCTTACGGTCAATACGATGACAACCTCGTACAGCGCGTACCAAAAGACGTGTTTATGGGCGTTGATGAACTGCAGGTTGGCATGCGCTTCCTGGCAGAAACCGATCAAGGTCCAGTACCAGTTGAAATCACCGAAGTTGAAGATGAGCACGTGGTGGTTGATGGTAACCACATGCTGGCGGGTCAGAACCTGAACTTCAACGTGGAAGTTGTGGCGATTCGCGCAGCGACCGAAGAAGAGCTGGCGCACGGTCACGTGCATGGCGCGGATGGTCATCATCACGATCATGACCACGACCATGATCACGATCACGGCCAGGGCGGTTGTGGCACTGGCGGTTGCGGCTGCAGCCACTAATCAGTGTGATGCTGGCAAGGCCACCTTCGGGTGGCCTTTTCTTTTAGTAATGCGGCGGCGGCGTTTCTTCTGACTGTGATGCGATCATCGACGGCGCGCTATCTTTCACTTTATCGATTAACAGACGGACTTGCTCACGCAGTCTGATCATCTCCAGCTCATGCTGAACCACCGTTTGATTGAGCTGATCGATGGTGTATTCCTGAAAAGCCAGCTTGCTCTCCAGCGCCTCAAGGCGTTGTTCCCATTCTGTTGGTTGCATGATCTTTCCTCATCTTGCGGTGCTGCGCGTTAATCTGTTTCGGGCGTGATTCTACGGCGTTTCGCTTCAGAATCACCTGATATTTTACCTTTCCGCGTCATGCTGCATTGAAACGGCGCATAACGCCTATATCTCTGATGAAACTTCCTGAAGCAAAAAAGGTCGGAGGTTAAACGGGTAATTACATTGTGGGAGTGTTCGCCGCTGCCACGTAAAGTTATAGTGTGGGCCTCAGTCCGCAATGATTCCCGAGGTTAGAGGCTTCGGTTTTGGAGAAAGGATGAATTCACTGTTTAAAGTCACATTGTTAGCTACCACCATGGCCTTCGCGCTGAATGCACCGCTGGCAATGGCAGCAGAAACCGCCGCTGCTCCAGCAGACGCCGCTCAGGCCGCGCCGCAAGCACCGAAAAATGCTGCCTTCAAAAACGAAGATCAGCAATCAGCCTATGCACTTGGCGCGTCCCTTGGTCGCTACATGGACAACTCTCTGAAGGAACAAGAGAAGCTGGGCATCAAACTGGATAAAGATCAGTTGATCGCGGGTGTTCAGGACGCCTTTGGCGGCAAGAGCAAACTCTCTGATCAAGAGATCGAGCAAACCCTGCAGGCCTTTGAAGGCCGCGTGAAAGGTGCAGCTCAGGCGAAGATGGAAAAAGACGCGAAAGAAAACTCCGATAAGGGCTCTGCTTACGCTGACAAATTCGCCAAAGAAAAAGGCGTGAAGAAAACTGAATCTGGCCTGCTGTATCAGGTAGAGAAAGAAGGTACCGGTGACGTACCAAAAGACAGCGACACTGTGGTGGTGAACTACAAAGGTACGCTGATCGACGGTACTGAGTTCGATAACTCATATACTCGTGGCGAGCCGCTGTCGTTCCGTCTGGACGGTGTGATTCCGGGCTGGACCGAAGGTCTGAAGCACGTGAAGAAAGGCGGCAAGATCAAGCTGGTGATCCCACCGAACCTGGCTTACGGCAAAAATGGCGTTCCGGGTATTCCGGCTAACTCCACGCTGGTGTTCGATGTCGAACTGCTCGACATCAAGCCAGCGCCGAAAGCGGATGAAAAAGCGCAGGCTCCAGTCGCTGGCGATCAGAAAGCGCAGTAATCTGAACTTTCTGCACCACGCCGCCTACGGGCGGCGTTTTTATTTCGGAGATAGAGGTAAAGGTCTGGCTAAAGACCATGACATTTGCCAGACTAACGCCTGCTTAACTATCACCATATGAGTCTGCCCCAATGCTGTCGAGACAGGCTCCAGCCATTTAGGGTAATGTCTTCGATGTCTAATCCATTCAATCCCGGTGAACTGACTGACTTCGATTTACTGGAGCAACGTCCGTTCGAGCAAGCAGACTACGATATCCTCAAATCCTACGAAGCCGTTGTCGATGGCCTGGCGATGCTAATTGGCTCGCACTGCGAAATCGTGTTGCACTCGCTGGAAGATTTGAAGTGTTCTGCGGTGCGTATCGCCAACGGTGAACATACCGGGCGTAAAGTGGGTTCGCCGATTACCGATTTGGCCCTGCGTATGCTGCACGATATGCACGGCGCAGACAGCAATGTCTCCAGAGCCTACTTCACGCGCGCGAAAAGCGGCGTGCTGATGAAATCGGTCACTATCGCGATTCGTAATCGTCAGCAGCGCGTCATTGGCTTGCTGTGCATCAACATGAACCTCGACGTGCCGTTCTCACAAATTATGTCGACTTTTATGCCGCCGGAAATGCAGCAAGTGGATTCCAACGTCAATTTTGCCAGCTCGGTGGAAGACCTGGTGATGCAGACGCTGGAGTTCGCAATAGAAGAAGTGAGCGCTGACCGTAACGTTTCTAACAATGCTAAGAATCGGCAGATCGTGCTCAATATGTATGAGAAGGGCATATTCGACATCAAAGACGCGATCAATCAGGTGGCCGACCGCCTTAATATCTCCAAGCACACCGTTTACCTCTATATTCGCCAGTTCAAAAGCGGTGATTTTCAGGGGCAGGATCGCTAATGCGCTACACCTTGCTGGTCACCGGACCGGCATACGGCACGCAACATGCCAGCAGCGCGCTGCTGTTTGCGCGTGTGCTGATAAAGTCCGGACATCAGCTGGAAAGCGTGTTCTTCTATCGTGAAGGCGTGTTGAACGCCAACCAACTGAGCGCGCCGGCCAGCGATGAAGTGGATATGGTGCGTGAATGGCAGCAGTTGCGTGCTGAAAGTGGCGCCGCTCTGAATATCTGCGTGGCGGCTGCATTACGACGTGGCGTAACCGACGCGCAGGAAGCCGCGCGCTTACAACTGGCGGGCAGCAATTTACAGCCAGGTTTTGAACTCAGCGGTTTGGGCGCACTGGCTGAAGCCGCGCTGAGCTGCGATCGTCTGGTGCAATTCTGATGAACCGCGTGGCGTTTCTGTTTACTCAGGCACCGCACGGAAGTAGTGCGGGCAGGGAAGGGCTGGATGCTGTGCTGGCGACGGGCGCATTAAGCGAAGATATCGGTCTGTTCTTTATCGGGGATGGCGTGCTGCAGCTCAATTGCGACCAGCAGCCTGAGCAGATTCTGGCGCGCAACTACATCGCGACCTTTGGCGTGCTGGCGCTGTACGATATCGATCAGTGTTTTGTCTGCGCCGATTCGCTGTTGGCGCGCGGACAAAATTTGACGGCTGAACGCGTGCTGGCTGCTGAGGTGCTGGATGCTGCATCGCTACGCGAAAAGCTGGCTACCTATCATCGTGTTATTCGATTCTGAGAACTGATCATGCTTTACACGTTGCTGCAATCTCCCTGGCAATGCGATCTCGATAGCCTGCTGCTTTTATTGCAGGAAGGCGACGATCTGCTTTTATTGCAGGATGGCGTAACTGCCGCATTGGCTGGCAGCCAGGTGTTAACCAGGCTCAGCGCATCGCCGGCTACGCTGTGGGTATTAGAAGAAGATGTGGCGGCGCGCGGCCTGATTGAGCAAATTTCGACCAAGGTAGCACGTTTAGACTATACTGGTTTCGTTGCGTTAACAGCGAAGCACCAACAACAAGTGGCCTGGTAAGAGCGAAAACCTGGTTATTTCTTGACACCCTTTTGACACAGCCCTAAAATTCTGCCTCCTCGTAGTAATACGAGGCGATTTATTACGTGTTTACGAAGCAAAAAGCTAAATCCCAGGAGCTATTTAATGGCAACAGTTAACCAGCTGGTTCGCAAACCACGCGTACGCAAAGTTGCAAAGAGCAACGTGCCTGCGCTGGAAGCTTGCCCGCAGAAACGTGGTGTATGTACTCGTGTGTACACCACTACCCCTAAAAAACCAAACTCAGCACTGCGTAAAGTTTGCCGTGTGCGTTTGACTAACGGTTTTGAAGTTACCTCCTACATCGGCGGTGAAGGTCATAACCTGCAGGAGCACTCCGTGATCCTGATCCGTGGCGGTCGTGTTAAAGACTTGCCAGGTGTGCGTTACCACACCGTTCGTGGCGCGCTGGACTGCTCAGGTGTTAAAGACCGTAAGCAGTCACGCTCCAAGTACGGCGTGAAGAAGCCAAAGGCTTAATGGTTCTCCGTTAAGTAAGGCCAAACGTTTTAACTTAAATGTCAAACTAAACTCGTAGAGTTTTGGACAATCCTGAATTAACAACGGAGTATTTCCATGCCACGTCGTCGCGTCATTGGTCAGCGTAAAATTCTGCCGGATCCTAAGTTCGGATCAGAGCTGCTGGCTAAATTTGTAAATATCCTGATGGTAGATGGTAAAAAATCTACTGCTGAATCTATCGTCTATACCGCGCTTGATACCCTGGCTCAACGCGCTGGTAAAGATGGCCTGGAAGCGTTCGAGGTTGCTCTCGAAAACGTACGTCCGACTGTCGAAGTTAAGTCACGTCGCGTTGGTGGTTCTACCTACCAGGTTCCAGTTGAAGTCCGTCCGGTTCGTCGTAATGCCCTGGCAATGCGTTGGATCGTAGAAGCTGCTCGTAAACGCGGTGATAAATCTATGGCTCTCCGCCTGGCGAACGAACTTTCTGATGCTGCAGAGAACAAAGGTACTGCAGTTAAGAAACGTGAAGACGTTCACCGCATGGCTGAAGCCAACAAGGCGTTCGCACACTACCGCTGGTAACAGCAACGTAGTTGTTATAAACCCAGCGGGCGTCCCAGTGACTCACCTGCTGGGCTTTTTTAACTTAGAACGTCTCAGAATCAGAGGAATCAAATGGCTCGTAAAACACCCATTGAGCGCTACCGTAACATTGGTATCAGTGCGCACATCGACGCCGGTAAGACTACAACTACCGAACGTGTTCTGTTCTACACCGGTGTAAACCACAAAATCGGTGAAGTTCATGACGGCGCAGCAACCATGGACTGGATGGAGCAGGAGCAGGAACGTGGTATTACCATCACGTCCGCTGCGACTACCTGTTTCTGGTCTGGTATGGCTAAGCAGTTTGAACCACACCACGTAAACATCATCGACACCCCGGGACACGTTGACTTCACCATCGAAGTTGAGCGTTCTATGCGTGTGCTTGATGGCGCAGTAATGGTTTACTGTGCAGTTGGTGGTGTTCAGCCACAGTCTGAAACCGTATGGCGCCAGGCTAACAAATATAAAGTTCCACGCATCGCGTTCGTTAACAAAATGGACCGCATGGGTGCTAACTTCCTGAAAGTTGTTGAGCAGATGCAAGTGCGCTTGGGTGCAAACCCAGTTCCACTTCAACTGGCTATCGGCGCAGAAGAAGGTTTCACCGGTGTTGTTGACCTGGTGAAAATGAAAGCGATCAACTGGAACGATGCCGATCAGGGCGTTACCTTCGTTTACGAAGATATCCCAGCTGATATGCAGGAACTGGCTGAAGAATGGCGTGCGAAGCTGGTTGAAGCCGCTGCTGAAGGTTCTGATGAGCTGATGGAGAAATTCTTCGGCGGTGAAGAACTGACAGAAGAAGAGATCAAAACTTCTCTGCGTAAGCGCGTACTGAAAAACGAAATCATCCTGGTTACCTGTGGTTCTGCATTTAAGAACAAAGGTGTTCAGGCGATGCTGGATGCGGTAGTTGAATACCTGCCAGCACCGACTGACGTTACCGCGATTAACGGTATGCTGGACGACGGTAAAGACACGCCGGCTGAGCGTCATTCCGATGACAAAGAGCCGTTTGCTGCGCTGGCGTTCAAAATCGCTACCGACCCGTTTGTTGGTAACCTGACCTTCTTCCGCGTTTACTCTGGTGTTGTTAACACCGGTGACACCGTGTACAACCCGGTTAAGTCAAACCGTGAGCGTCTGGGCCGTATCGTTCAGATGCATGCGAACAAACGTGAAGAGATCAAGGAAGTTCGTGCAGGCGATATCGCCGCTGCGATCGGTTTGAAAGACGTAACTACTGGTGACACCCTGTGTGACCCAGACAACGTCATCATTCTTGAGCGTATGGAATTCCCTGAGCCGGTAATCTCTATCGCCGTTGAGCCGAAAACCAAAGCTGACCAGGAAAAAATGGGTCTGGCTCTGGGTCGTCTGGCGAAGGAAGATCCATCATTCCGTGTATGGACTGATGAAGAAACCAACCAGACCATCATCGCTGGTATGGGTGAGCTGCACCTCGACATCATCGTTGACCGCATGAAGCGTGAATTCAACGTTGAAGCGAACGTCGGTAAACCTCAGGTTGCTTACCGTGAAGCGATTCGCGCGAAAGTTACCGATATCGAAGGTAAACACGCCAAGCAGTCAGGTGGTCGTGGTCAGTACGGTCATGTTGTTATCGACATGTACCCACTGGAGCCAGGTGTGAACCCGAAAGGTTACGAATTTGTCAACGATATCAAGGGCGGTGTGATTCCAACTGAATACATCCCTGCGGTTGATAAAGGTCTCCAGGAGCAGCTGAAATCAGGTCCACTGGCTGGTTATCCGGTAGTTGATCTGGGTGTTCGTCTGCACTTCGGTTCATACCATGATGTCGACTCCTCTGAGCTGGCGTTTAAACTGGCTGCATCTTTGGCCTTTAAAGATGGCTTTAAGAAAGCACAACCAGTGCTGCTTGAGCCAATCATGAAGGTTGAAGTAGAGACTCCGGAAGAGAACACCGGTGACGTTATCGGTGACCTTAGCCGTCGTCGTGGTATGCTCAAAGGACAGGAATCTAACGCTACTGGCGTTCAGATCCATGCTGAAGTTCCGCTGTCTGAAATGTTCGGATATGCAACCCAGCTGCGTTCTCTGACCAAAGGCCGTGCTTCTTACTCCATGGAGTTCCTGAAGTACGATGATGCGCCGAACAACGTCGCTCAGGCCGTTATTGAAGCTCGTAGCAAATAAGCTACGGTTTAAAAATTGTGAACTGATGCCTTCATGACTCATGAAGGCACAACGTAAGGAATTATCGCCATGGCGAAAGAGCAATTTCAGCGTAACAAACTGCACGTAAACGTCGGCACCATCGGTCACGTTGACCATGGTAAAACCACTCTGACTGCAGCAATCACCACCGTTCTGGCTAAAACCTACGGCGGTAAGGCAAGCAAATTCGACGAGATCGATAAAGCGCCAGAAGAGAAAGCACGTGGTATCACCATCAACACTTCTCACGTTGAATATGAAACCCCGACTCGCCACTATGCGCACGTTGACTGCCCAGGCCACGCCGACTATGTGAAAAACATGATCACCGGTGCTGCGCAGATGGACGGCGCGATCCTGGTTGTTGCTGCGACTGATGGCCCTATGCCACAGACCCGTGAGCACATCCTGCTGGGTCGTCAGGTTGGCGTTCCTTACATCATCGTGTTCCTGAACAAGTGCGACATGGTTGATGATGAAGAGCTGCTGGAACTGGTTGAGATGGAAGTACGTGACCTGCTGTCAGCATATGACTTCCCAGGCGACGACACCCCAATCGTTCGTGGTTCTGCTCTGAAAGCGCTGGAAGGCGAAGCTGAGTGGGAAGCTAAAATCATTGAGCTGGCTGAGCATCTGGATACTTATATCCCAGAGCCAGTTCGTGCAATCGACATGCCGTTCCTGCTGCCAATCGAAGACGTATTCTCAATCTCTGGCCGTGGTACTGTTGTTACCGGTCGTGTTGAGCGCGGTATCGTTAAAGTGGGCGACGAAGTTGAAGTTGTTGGCCTTAAAGATACAGTGAAATCAACCTGTACTGGCGTTGAAATGTTCCGCAAACTGCTGGACCAGGGTCAGGCAGGCGAGAACTGTGGTGTTCTGCTGCGTGGTATCAAGCGTGAAGACATCGAGCGTGGCCAGGTTCTGGCTAAGCCGGGTTCAATCAAGCCACACACCCAGTTCACTTCAGAAGTTTACGTTCTGTCTAAAGATGAAGGCGGCCGTCATACTCCGTTCTTCAAAGGCTACCGTCCTCAGTTCTACTTCCGTACTACTGACGTGACCGGTGACGTTCAGCTGCCAGAAGGCGTTGAGATGGTAATGCCAGGCGACAACGTAAAAATGACCGTAACTCTGATCAAGCCAATCGCTATGGATCAGGGTCTGCGTTTCGCAATCCGTGAAGGCGGCCGTACTGTTGGTGCGGGTGTTGTTGCTGAAATTATCGCTTAATTGCGTTAAGGTTGATGGCTGTTTCGGCAGTCATCGCAGTATGAAAAAGAGCACTTCGGTGCTCTTTTTTTTATGTCTGAACTTTACCGTCTCGATTAATCCCACATAAAAGCTGCGTTTGAAATAAAAACCATTCTCATTTACAATTTGATCATAAATTGTACGGGAGTCCGCAGTAAATGTTCGTCTGCTTGTGTAATGCCGTGAGTGATAAAACTCTGCGCGAAGTGGTTCGCCGCTATCAACCCAAATCGATTCAACAATTGCGTCAACTGGTTCCCATTGGCAAGCAATGTGGGAAGTGCGTGCGCTTTGCACGGGAAATTATGGAAGATGAACTGCAAAACGTGCCGCTCTACAAAGAGATAGCCTGATAGCTTAATTCTGCACTTCTCAATACCCACAATAACTGTCGCGTTTTTTTGACTTCCTTTCATCCGCATCTACGCTCTATTTAGTTGGAAGCGGAGGAAGCAAAATGAAGGGCGACGGTAAAATCATAAATCATCTCAACAAATTGCTGGGGAATGAACTGGTTGCAATTAATCAGTACTTCCTTCATGCGCGTATGTTCAAAAATTGGGGTCTGACCCGGCTCAATGAGGTTGAGTATCATGAGTCGATTGATGAGATGAAGCATGCGGATAAGTACATCGAACGCATTCTTTTTCTTGAAGGGATTCCTAACCTGCAAGATCTCGGTCGATTACGCATCGGTGAAGACGTGCCGGAAATGCTGCAGTCTGACCTGGCATTAGAACTGGAAGGCGCGAAGGATTTGCGCGAAGCGATAGCCTATGCCGACAAGGTTCATGACTATGTCAGCAGAGATATGATGATTGAAATTCTGACGGAAGAGGAGGGCCACATTGACTGGCTGGAAACTGAACTCGATTTGGTGAACAAACTCGGCCTGCAAAATTATCTTCAGTCTCAATTAAAAGATCAAAACGAACATTAGTCTCATGCCCAATCAGCAATGTCATGCAAGCCCGCGCCAGTCAAAAACGATTGCCGCGGGTTTTTTTGGGCTAAAGCCAGATAGATGTGGTTAAAAACACAACACGGGTTGCTTCCTAAACAGATTTACGTATAATGCGCGGGCCTGCCGATATTGGTGCGGCGCGATTCGAGCAGAATCGCAGGGGATAGCTGTCTATGTATCGCCTAACAATACTCCCAATTGGGGAGTTATATGCTGAACGATTACACTCCTCCATCAATCGTAATGGATGTGGGTAGTAATTCTTTTCGTTTATAAAATGTTTGGAGCCTTGGTCTCATGTCGAACCAAAGAATCCGTATCCGTCTTAAAGCGTTTGATCATCGCCTGATCGATCAATCAACCGCGGAAATCGTTGAGACTGCCAAGCGCACTGGTGCGCAGGTACGTGGTCCGATCCCGCTGCCAACCCGCAAAGAGCGTTTTACCGTTCTGATCTCTCCGCACGTTAACAAAGACGCGCGTGATCAGTACGAAATCCGCACTCACAAGCGTCTGGTAGACATCGTTGAGCCAACTGAAAAAACCGTTGATGCTCTGATGCGTCTGGACCTGGCTGCCGGTGTTGACGTGCAGATCAGCCTGGGTTAATCAGGTCATCGAGCGATTGAGAGGTTGATACAATGATTGGTTTAGTCGGTAAAAAAGTGGGTATGACCCGCATCTTCACTGAAGATGGCGTTTCAATCCCAGTAACCGTTATCGAAGTTGAAGCAAACCGCGTTACTCAGGTCAAAGGCCTGGACAACGATGGTTACCAAGCTATCCAGGTTACCACCGGTGCTAAAAAAGCAAGCCGTGTGAGCAAGCCTGAAGCAGGTCATTTTGCTAAAGCTGGCGTTGACGCTGGCCGTGGTCTGTGGGAATTCCGCACCGAAGGTGAAGATTTCTCTGTTGGCCAGAGCATCAGTGTTGAAATTTTCGCTGACGTTAAAAAAGTAGACGTTACCGGTACCTCTAAAGGTAAAGGTTTCGCAGGTACCGTTAAGCGCTGGAACTTCCGTACCCAGGACGCTACACACGGTAACTCCTTGTCACACCGCGTTCCGGGTTCTATCGGTCAGAACCAGACTCCGGGCAAAGTGTTCAAAGGCAAGAAAATGGCTGGTCAGCTGGGTAATGAGCGCGTAACCGTTCAGAGCCTGGAAGTAGTACGTGTTGACGCTGAGCGCAACCTGCTGCTGGTCAAAGGTGGCGTCCCGGGTGCAACTGGGTGCGATCTGATTGTTAAACCAGCTGTGAAGGCGTAAGGGGATAGCAATGGAATTAGTACTGAAAGACGCGCAGAGCGCGCTGACTGTTTCCGAAACTACCTTCGGTCGTGATTTCAACGAAGCGCTGGTTCACCAGGTTGTTGTTGCTTATGCCGCTGGTGCTCGTCAGGGTACTCGTGCGCAGAAGACTCGTGCTGAAGTTACTGGTTCAGGCAAAAAGCCTTGGCGCCAGAAAGGTACCGGCCGTGCGCGTTCAGGTTCTGTAAAGAGCCCGATCTGGCGTTCAGGTGGCGTGACCTTCGCTGCACGTCCACAGGACCACAGTCAAAAAGTTAACAAAAAGATGTACCGCGGCGCGCTGAAAAGCATTCTGTCCGAGCTGGTACGTCAGGACCGTCTGATCGTTGTCGAGACGTTCTCTGTAGAAGCGCCTAAAACTAAGCTGCTGGTACAGAAACTGAAAGACATGGCGCTGCAAGATGTGCTGATCATCACCGGTGAACTGGATGAGAATCTGTTCCTGGCTGCGCGTAACCTGTACAAGGTTGACGTGCGTGATGCAGCGGGCATCGACCCAGTTAGCCTGATCGCCTTCGACAAAGTCGTTATGACTGCGGAAGCAGTTAAGCAAGTTGAGGAGATGCTGGCATGATCCGTGAAGAACGTCTGCTGAAAGTAGTGCGTGCACCGCACGTATCAGAAAAAGCATCTACTGCGATGGAAAAAACCAATACCATCGTTCTCAAAGTTGCTAAAGACGCGACCAAAGCAGAGATCGTTGCTGCTGTTGAGAAGCTGTTCGAAGTGGAAGTTAAAGACGTAAACACCCTGGTAGTTAAAGGGAAAGTTAAGCGTCACGGACAGCGTATCGGTCGTCGTAGTGACTGGAAAAAAGCTTACGTCACCCTGAAGGAAGGCCAGAATCTGGACTTCGTCGGCGGCGCTGAGTAAGTCGGAGGAGAAAGACAATGGCAGTTGTTAAATGTAAACCGACATCTCCGGGTCGTCGCCACGTAGTTAAAGTGGTGAACCCAGAGCTGCACAAGGGCAAACCATTTGCTCCGCTGGTAGAAAAAAACAGCAAATCCGGTGGTCGTAACAACAATGGTCGTATCACTACCCGTCATATCGGTGGTGGTCACAAGCAGGCTTACCGTATTGTTGACTTCAAACGCAACAAAGATGGTATTCCAGCAGTTGTTGAGCGTCTTGAGTACGATCCGAACCGTTCTGCGAACATCGCACTGGTTCTGTACAAAGATGGCGAGCGCCGTTACATCCTGGCCCCTAAAGGCCTGAAAGCCGGCGATCAGATTCAATCTGGCGTTGATGCTGCGATTAAAGCAGGTAACACCCTGCCGATGCGTAACATCCCGGTGGGTTCTACCGTTCATAACGTAGAAATGAAACCAGGCAAAGGCGGTCAGATTGCTCGCTCAGCTGGTACTTACGTGCAGATCGTTGCGCGTGAAGGTTCCTACGTTACCCTGCGTCTGCGTTCAGGCGAAATGCGCAAAGTTGAATCCGAATGTCGTGCAACTCTCGGCGAAGTCGGCAACTCTGAGCACATGCTGCGCGTACTGGGTAAAGCTGGTGCAACCCGTTGGCGTGGTGTTCGTCCTACCGTTCGCGGTACTGCGATGAACCCAGTCGATCACCCGCACGGTGGTGGTGAAGGTCGTAACTTTGGTAAGCACCCGGTAACTCCGTGGGGCGTTCAGACCAAAGGTAAGAAGACCCGTAGCAACAAGCGTACTGATAAATTTATCGTACGTCGCCGTAGCAAATAATTTTAGAGGATAAGCCATGCCACGTTCTCTCAAGAAAGGTCCTTTTATTGACCTGCACTTGCTGAAGAAGGTAGAGAAAGCGGTGGAAAGCGGTGACAAGAAGCCCCTGCGCACTTGGTCCCGTCGTTCAACGATCTTCCCTAACATGATCGGTTTGACCATCGCTGTCCATAATGGTCGTCAGCACGTTCCTGTCTTTGTTTCCGACGAAATGGTCGGCCACAAACTGGGTGAATTTGCACCGACACGTACTTATCGCGGCCATGCTGCAGATAAGAAAGCCAAGAAGAAATAAGTAGGAGGAAGAGATGGAAACTATTGCTCAACATCGCCATGCTCGTTCTTCTGCTCAGAAGGTTCGCCTGGTGGCAGACCTGATTCGCGGTAAGAAAGTGTCGCAGGCTCTGGATATTCTGACCTACACCAACAAGAAAGCTGCTGTGTTGGTTAAGAAAGTCCTGGAATCTGCCATTGCGAACGCCGAACACAACGATGGCGCTGATATCGACGATCTGAAAGTCGCGAAAATCTTCGTAGACGAAGGCCCAAGCATGAAGCGCATTATGCCGCGTGCGAAAGGTCGTGCAGATCGCATCCTGAAGCGCACCAGCCACATTACTGTGGTTGTGTCCGATCGCTGAGACTCTGGAGACTAGCAATGGGTCAGAAAGTACATCCTAATGGTATTCGCCTGGGTATTGTAAAACCATGGAACTCTACCTGGTTTGCGAACACCAAAGAATTCGCTGACAACCTGGACAGCGATTTTAAAGTCCGTCAGTTCCTGACCAAGGAACTGTCTAAAGCGTCTGTATCTCGTATCGTTATCGAGCGTCCGGCTAAGAGCATCCGTGTGACTATTCACACTGCTCGTCCGGGTATCGTTATCGGTAAGAAAGGTGAAGACGTAGAAAAACTGCGTACGGTCGTCGCGAAAATCGCTGGCGTTCCTGCACAGATCAACATCGCCGAAGTCCGTAAGCCGGAACTGGACGCTAAATTGGTTGCTGATAGCATCACTTCACAGCTGGAGCGTCGTGTGATGTTCCGTCGTGCTATGAAGCGTGCTGTACAGAACGCAATGCGTCTGGGCGCGAAGGGTATTAAAGTTGAAGTCAGCGGCCGTTTGGGCGGTGCCGAGATCGCACGTACCGAATGGTACCGTGAAGGTCGCGTACCGTTGCACACACTGCGTGCAGACATTGACTACAACACCTCTGAAGCGCACACCACTTATGGTGTAATCGGCGTTAAGGTATGGATCTTCAAAGGCGAGATCCTGGGTGGTATGGCTGCTGTTGAACAACCGGAACCGGCTGCTCAACCTAAAAAGCAGCAGCGTAAAGGCCGTAAGTAAGGAGAGTCGCTGATGTTACAACCAAAGCGTACGAAATTCCGTAAAGTGCACAAAGGCCGCAACCGTGGTCTGGCGCAAGGTACGGATGTCAGCTTCGGTACTTTCGGTCTGAAAGCTGTTGGCCGTGGTCGTCTGACTGCTCGTCAGATCGAAGCAGCACGTCGTGCTATGACCCGTGCAGTTAAGCGTCAAGGTAAAATTTGGATCCGTGTATTCCCGGACAAACCAATTACCGAGAAGCCGCTGGAAGTGCGTATGGGTAAAGGTAAGGGTAACGTGGAGTATTGGGTTGCCCTCATTCAACCGGGTAAAGTCCTGTATGAAATGGACGGCGTTCCGGAAGAGCTGGCCCGTGAAGCCTTCAAGCTGGCAGCAGCAAAACTGCCTATCAAAACCACCTTTGTTACTAAGACGGTGATGTAATGAAAGCAAATGAGCTGCGTGAAAAAAGCGTTGAAGAGCTGAACACTGAGCTTCTTAACCTGCTGCGTGAGCAGTTTAACCTGCGCATGCAAGCAGCATCCGGCCAACTTCAGCAAACCCATCTGCTGAAAGAAGTTCGTCGTAATGTTGCACGTGTTAAGACTTTACTGACTGAGAAGGCGGCGTAATGACCGATAAAATCCGTACTCTGCAGGGTCGTGTTATTAGTGACAAAATGCAGAAATCTGCAGTTGTTGCTATCGAACGTGTCGTGAAGCACCCGATCTACGGTAAATTCATCAAGCGTACGACTAAGCTGCACATCCATGACGAGAACAACGAATGTGGTATTGGTGACGTGGTAGAAATCCGCGAAACCCGTCCACTGTCTAAGACTAAGTCTTGGGCGTTGGTTCGCGTTGTAGAGAAAGCGATTCTGTAATAGAATCCGCTTCCTCTAAAAAATAAAATGAACGGCTCGTCTGAGCCGTTCATTTTTTCTACCCATGTGCGAGAACCGGTGTTATAATGCCGCGCCCTCAATTATGGGGCTTTTTAACGACCTGAGGTTTGGGTCCCGAAGTAGTAGTTGACATTAGCGGAGCACTAAAATGATCCAAGAACAGACTATGCTGAACGTCGCCGACAACTCCGGTGCACGTCGCGTAATGTGTATCAAGGTTCTGGGTGGCTCGCACCGTCGCTACGCAGGCGTCGGCGATATCATCAAAGTGACCATCAAGGAAGCAATTCCTCGTGGCAAGGTGAAAAAAGGTGATGTCCTGAAAGCGGTAGTGGTGCGCACCAGGAAGGGTGTTCGTCGCCCGGACGGTTCTGTCATTCGCTTCGATGGTAATGCATGCGTTATTTTAAACAATAACAGCGAGCAACCTATCGGTACGCGTATTTTTGGGCCGGTAACTCGTGAACTTCGTACTGAAAAGTTCATGAAAATTATCTCTCTGGCACCAGAAGTACTCTAAGGAGCGAGCAATGGCAGCGAAAATCCGTCGTAACGACGAAGTTATCGTGCTTACCGGCAAAGACAAAGGTAAACGCGGTAAAGTAAAGAACGTCCTGACTTCTGGTAAAGTCATCGTTGAAGGTATCAACCTGGTTAAGAAACATCAGAAGCCGGTCCCGGCCCTGAACCAACCAGGTGGCATCGTTGAGAAAGAAGCTGCTATTCAAGCTTCCAACGTTGCACTCTTCAATGCGGCAACCGGCAAGGCTGACCGTGTAGGCTTTAGATTCGAAGACGGCAAAAAAGTCCGTTTCTTCAAGTCTAATAGCGAAACTATCAAGTAATTTGGAGTAGTACGATGGCGAAACTGCATGATTACTACAAAGACGAAGTAGTCCAGAAACTCATGACAGAGTTCGGCTACAATTCTGTCATGCAAGTCCCTCGGGTCGAGAAGATCACCCTGAACATGGGTGTTGGTGAAGCGATCGCTGACAAGAAACTGCTGGATAACGCAGCAGCTGACCTGGCAGCAATCTCCGGTCAAAAACCGCTGATCACCAAAGCACGCAAATCAGTTGCAGGCTTCAAAATCCGTCAGGGCTATCCGATCGGCTGTAAAGTAACTCTGCGCGGTGAGCGTATGTGGGAGTTCTTTGAGCGTCTGATCACTATTGCTGTACCACGTATTCGTGACTTCCGCGGTTTATCTGCGAAGTCGTTCGACGGTCGTGGTAACTACAGCATGGGCGTTCGTGAGCAGATCATCTTCCCAGAAATCGATTATGACAAAGTCGATCGCGTTCGTGGTTTGGATATTACCATTACCACTACTGCGAAATCTGATGATGAAGGCCGTGCTCTGCTGGCTGCCTTTGAATTCCCATTCCGCAAGTAAGGTAGGGTTACTTAATGGCTAAGCAATCGATGAAAGCACGCGAAGTTAAGCGTGTAAAATTAGCAGACAAGTTCTTCGCCAAGCGCGTAGAACTGAAAGCGATCATTTCTGATGTGAACGCATCCGACGAAGATCGTTGGGATGCCGTTCTCAAGCTGCAGAGTCTGCCGCGTGATTCCAGCCCTTCCCGTCAGCGTAACCGCTGCCGTCAGACAGGTCGTCCGCACGGTTTCTTGCGGAAGTTTGGGTTGAGCCGTATCAAGGTCCGTGAAGCCGCAATGCGCGGTGAAATCCCGGGCCTTAAAAAGGCTAGCTGGTAATTGTCACCATTTGAATCACGGGAGTAACACAGATGAGCATGCAAGATCCGATCGCGGATATGCTGACCCGTATCCGTAACGGTCAGGCCGCGAACAAAGTTGCGGTCTCTATGCCTTCCTCCAAGCTGAAAGTGGCAATTGCCAACGTGCTGAAGGAAGAAGGCTATATTGAAGATTTTAAAATCGAAGGCGATATCAAGTCTGAGCTGGAAGTTACTTTAAAGTATTTCCAGGGCAAGGCTGTGGTAGAGAGCATTCAGCGTGTTAGTCGTCCAGGTCTGCGCATCTATAAGAAAAAAGATGAGCTGCCAAAAGTAATGGCTGGTCTGGGCATCGCTGTAATCTCTACCTCTAAAGGTGTCATGACTGATCGTGCAGCGCGCCAAGCTGGTCTTGGTGGCGAAATTATCTGCTACGTAGCGTAATCGGAGGAATAAAATGTCTCGTGTTGCAAAAGCACCTGTCGTTGTTCCTGCGGGCGTAGAGGTAAAACTCAGCGGTCAGGAAGTTTCGATCAAAGGCAAAAACGGCGAGCTGACTCGTACTATCAACAGTGCTGTAGAAGTTAAGCATGCAGACAACGCCCTGACTTTCGCTCCACGCGAAGGTTATGCGGATGGTTGGGCACAAGCAGGTACTGCTCGTGCGCTGCTGAACGGCATGGTTATCGGTGTTACCGAAGGCTTCACCAAGAAGCTGCAACTGGTTGGTGTTGGTTATCGTGCAGCTGTTAAAGGCAACTCTGTGAGCTTGGCCCTGGGCTTCTCTCACCCTGTTGACCATGCACTGCCGGCCGGCATCACTGCTGAATGTCCAACTCAGACTGAGATCGTGCTGAAAGGCGCTGATAAACAGCTGATTGGTCAGGTTGCAGCTGATCTGCGCGCCTACCGTCGTCCTGAGCCTTACAAAGGCAAGGGTGTTCGTTACGCCGACGAAGTCGTGCGTACCAAAGAGGCTAAGAAGAAGTAAGGTAACACTATGGATAAGAAATCTGCTCGTATCCGTCGTGCGACCCGTGCACGTCGCAAGCTCAAAGAGCTGGGTGCTACTCGCCTGGTGGTACATCGTACCCCGCGTCATATTTACGCACAGGTGATCGCCCCGAACGGTTCCGAAGTTCTGGTTGCTGCTTCTACTGTAGAAAAAGCTATTGCCGAACAACTGAAGTATACCGGTAACAAAGACGCCGCTGCAGCTGTAGGTAAAGCTCTGGCTGAGCGCGCTGTTGAGAAAGGCATTACTAATGTCTCTTTCGACCGTTCCGGGTTCCAATATCATGGTCGTGTCCAGGCACTGGCAGATGCTGCCCGTGAAGCTGGCCTTCAGTTCTAAGGTAGAGGTCTAAGATGTCAAACATCGAGAAACAAGCTGGCGAACTGCAGGAAAAACTGATCGCGGTAAACCGTGTATCTAAAACTGTAAAAGGTGGTCGTATTTTCTCCTTCACCGCACTGACTGTAGTGGGTGATGGTAACGGCCGCGTTGGTTTTGGTTACGGTAAAGCGCGTGAAGTTCCAGCAGCGATCCAGAAAGCGATGGAGAAAGCCCGTCGCAATATGATTAACGTCGCGCTGACTCACGGCACCCTGCAGCACCCTGTTAAAGGTGCTCACACAGGTTCTCGTGTGTTCATGCAGCCAGCTTCTGAAGGTACCGGTATCATCGCCGGCGGTGCAATGCGCGCTGTTTTAGAAGTTGCTGGAGTACATAACGTTCTGGCTAAAGCGTATGGTTCTACCAACCCGATTAACGTGGTTCGTGCAACTATCGATGGCCTGGGCAATATGAATTCTCCGGAAATGGTCGCTGCCAAGCGTGGTAAATCCGTTGAAGAAATTCTGGGGTAATCACGATGGCTAAGACAATTAAAATTACACAAACCCGCAGTTCAATCGGCCGCCTGCCTAAGCACAAAGCGACTCTGGTTGGCTTGGGTCTGCGTCGCATCAATCACACCGTTGAGCGTGAAGATACGCCTGCTGTACGCGGTATGATTAACGCGATTTCCTACATGCTGAAAGTGGAGGAGTAAGAGATGCGTTTAAACACTCTGTCTCCGGCCGAAGGGTCTAAACACGCTTCTAAGCGTCTGGGTCGTGGTATCGGTTCTGGCCTCGGTAAAACTGGTGGTCGTGGTCACAAAGGTCAGAACTCTCGTTCTGGCGGTGGCGTACGTCGCGGTTTCGAGGGTGGTCAGATGCCTCTGTATCGTCGTCTGCCGAAATTCGGTTTCACCTCTCGCAAAGCAATGATCACGACAGAAGTTCGTCTGTCTGATCTGGCGAAAGTTGAAGGCGGTATTGTTGACCTGAATACGCTGAAAGCGGCCAATATTATCGGTGTTCAGATTGAATTCGCGAAAGTGATTCTTTCTGGTGAAGTTTCTGCACCGGTAACGGTTCGCGGTCTGCGTGTCACCAAAGGTGCTCGTGCTGCAATCGAAGCTGCTGGCGGTAAAATCGAGGAATAAGTAGCAGATGGCAAAGCAACCGGGATTAGATTTTCAAAGTGCCAAAGGTGGCTTTGGTGAACTGAAGCGCAGACTGTTGTTTGTAATCGGTGCACTCATTGTCTTCCGAATTGGCTCTTTTATTCCAATCCCCGGTATCGATGCCACTGTACTTGCCAAACTGCTTGAGCAACAGCGTGGCACCATCATTGAAATGTTCAACATGTTCTCTGGTGGTGCTCTTAGTCGTGCCTCAATCTTCGCACTGGGTATTATGCCGTATATTTCGGCCTCTATTATTATCCAGCTGTTAACGGTGGTTCATCCAGCGTTAGCTGAGATTAAGAAAGAGGGTGAAGCTGGTCGTCGTAAGATTAGCCAGTACACTCGCTACGGCACACTGGTTCTGGCTGTATTCCAGTCGATCGGTATTGCTACCGGTTTACCGAATATGCCTGGAATGCAGGGGCTGGTAATGAATCCAGGCTTTGCATTCTACTTTACCGCTGTTGTAAGTCTGGTTACCGGGACAATGTTCCTGATGTGGCTGGGCGAACAGATTACTGAGCGAGGTATCGGTAACGGTATCTCGATCATTATCTTCGCAGGTATTGTTGCGGGCCTCCCGCCGGCCATTGGCCATACCATCGAGCAAGCGCGGCAAGGTGACCTGCACTTCCTTCTGTTGCTGTTGGTTGCAGTTCTAGTATTTGCAGTGACGTTCTTTGTTATTTTCGTTGAGCGTGGCCAGCGCCGCATTGTGGTCAACTACGCTAAACGTCAGCAAGGTCGTCGTGTATATGCTGCACAGAGCACACATTTACCGTTGAAAGTGAACATGGCGGGCGTAATCCCAGCTATTTTTGCTTCCAGCATTATTCTGTTCCCGGCGACTATAGCATCATGGTTCGGGGGCGGTACCGGTTGGAACTGGCTGACAACAATTTCGCTGTATTTGCAACCAGGACAGCCGCTTTATGTGCTACTCTATGCGACTGCAATCATCTTCTTCTGTTTCTTCTACACGGCGTTGGTCTTCAACCCACGTGAAACAGCAGATAACCTGAAGAAGTCTGGTGCATTCGTACCGGGAATTCGTCCGGGAGAGCAAACGGCGAAGTACATCGATAAAGTAATGACACGTCTGACCTTAATCGGCGCACTGTATATTACTTTTATCTGCCTGATCCCGGAGTTCATGCGTGATGCTATGAAAGTTCCATTCTACTTTGGCGGCACATCGCTGCTCATTGTAGTGGTCGTCATCATGGACTTTATGGCTCAAGTGCAAACTCTGATGATGTCAAGTCAGTATGAGTCTGCATTGAAGAAAGCTAACCTGAAAGGCTACGGCCGTTAATTCGGGTGCTTGAGAAGTTACGGAGAGTAAAAATGAAAGTTCGTGCTTCCGTCAAGAAATTATGTCGTAACTGCAAAATCATTCGCCGCGACGGTGTCGTACGTGTGATCTGCAGCGCCGAGCCAAAGCATAAACAGCGCCAAGGCTGATATTGTCACATATTTTTCTTGCAAAGTCGGGTTGAGCTGGCTAGATTAGCCAGCCAATCTTTTGTATGTCGATGCGTTACCATTTGAGTATCCTGAAAACGGGCTTTTCAGCATGGGACGCATTTGTTTAATTATAGGAGTGCATAGTGGCCCGTATAGCAGGCATTAACATTCCTGATCAAAAACATACCGTTATCGCATTAACTTCGATTTTCGGTATCGGTAAAACTCGTTCTAAAGCCATCTGCGCTTCAACGGGTATTGCTGAAAATGTTAAGATCAGAGAGCTGTCTGAAGAACAAATTGAACAGCTGCGTGAAGCAGTTGGTAAATTCGTTGTTGAAGGTGATCTGCGCCGTGAAATCACCCTGAGCATCAAGCGTCTGATGGACCTTGGTTGCTATCGTGGTTTACGCCATCGTCGTGGTCTGCCAGTTCGCGGTCAGCGTACTAAGACCAATGCACGTACCCGCAAGGGTCCGCGTAAACCGATCAAGAAATAATCGGGGTGAGTAAATAATGGCAAAGGCACCAGTTCGTGCACGTAAGCGTGTAAGAAAACAAGTCTCAGATGGCGTGGCTCATGTCCATGCATCTTTTAACAACACCATCGTTACCATTACTGATCGTCAGGGTAACGCACTGGGTTGGGCAACCGCCGGTGGTTCCGGTTTCCGCGGTTCACGTAAATCTACTCCGTTTGCTGCTCAGGTAGCTGCAGAGCGCTGTGCAGAAGCAGTGAAAGATTACGGTATTAAGAATCTGGAAGTTATGGTTAAGGGTCCAGGTCCAGGTCGCGAATCAACAATTCGTGCTCTGAACGCTGCTGGTTTCCGCATCACTAATATTACTGATGTGACTCCAATCCCTCACAACGGTTGTCGTCCGCCGAAAAAACGTCGCGTTTAATCGCCCGTTTTTAGGTTAGTTGGAGAAAGAAAATGGCAAGATATTTGGGTCCTAAGCTCAAGCTGAGCCGTCGTGAGGGTACCGACTTATTCCTTAAGTCTGGCGTTCGCGCGATCGATACCAAGTGCAAAATTGAACAACCACCTGGTCAGCATGGTGCGCGTAAACCGCGTCTGTCTGACTACGGCGGCCAGTTGCGTGAGAAGCAGAAAGTTCGTCGTATGTACGGCGTGCTGGAGCGTCAGTTCCGCAACTACTATAAAGAAGCAGCACGTCTGAAAGGCAACACAGGTGAAAACCTGCTGGCCCTGCTGGAAGGTCGTCTGGATAACGTTGTTTACCGTATGGGCTTTGGCGCTACTCGTGCAGAAGCACGTCAGCTGGTTAGCCATAAATCTATCCTGGTGAACGGTCGCGTTGTTAACATCGCTTCTTATCAGGTATCTCCGAATGATGTCGTAAGCATCCGTGAGAAAGCCAAACAGCAATCTCGCGTGAAGGCCGCTCTGGAGCTGGCTGAGCAGCGTGAAAAGCCAACCTGGCTGGAAGTTGATGCTACTAAGATGGAAGGTGTGTTCAAGCGTATTCCTGAACGTACTGATCTGTCTGCGGACATTAACGAACACCTGATCGTCGAGCTTTACTCTAAGTAAAGCTTAGTACCAAAGAGAGGACACAATGCAGGGTTCTGTGACAGAGTTTCTAAAACCGCGCCTGGTAGATATCGAGCAAGTGAGTTCGACGCACGCCAAGGTGACCCTTGAGCCGTTAGAGCGTGGCTTTGGCCATACTCTTGGTAACGCACTGCGCCGTATTCTGCTTTCTTCCATGCCGGGTTGCGCGGTGACCGAGGTTGAGATTGATGGTGTGCTTCATGAGTACTCCACCAAAGAGGGCGTACAGGAAGATATCCTGGAAATCCTGCTTAACCTGAAAGGGTTGGCGGTAAGAGTTCAAGGTAAAGATGAAGTCATCCTTACTCTGAATAAATCTGGCATTGGCCCTGTGACTGCAGCCGACATCACCCACGACGGTGATGTTGAAATCGTCAAGCCGCAGCATGTGATCTGCCACCTGACCGACGAAAACGCATCTATTAGCATGCGTATCAAAGTTCAGCGTGGTCGTGGTTATGTGCCGGCTTCTGCCCGAATTCATTCGGAAGAAGATGAGCGCCCAATCGGCCGTCTGTTGGTTGACGCTTGCTACAGCCCTGTAGACCGTATTGCCTACAATGTTGAAGCAGCGCGTGTAGAACAGCGTACCGACCTGGACAAGCTGGTCATCGAAATGGAAACCAACGGCACAATCGATCCTGAAGAGGCGATTCGTCGTGCGGCAACCATCCTGGCAGAACAACTGGAAGCTTTCGTTGACTTACGTGATGTACGTCAGCCAGAAGTGAAAGAAGAGAAACCAGAATTCGATCCGATCCTGCTGCGCCCTGTTGACGATCTGGAATTGACTGTCCGCTCTGCTAACTGCCTTAAGGCAGAAGCTATCCACTACATCGGTGATCTGGTACAGCGTACCGAGGTTGAGCTGCTTAAAACGCCTAACCTGGGTAAAAAATCTCTTACCGAGATTAAAGATGTGCTTGCTTCACGTGGTTTGTCTCTGGGCATGCGCCTGGAAAACTGGCCGCCAGCAAGCATTGCTGATGAATAATCAGATCACAGGTTAAGGTTTCACTGAGAAGGATAAGGTCATGCGCCATCGTAAGAGTGGTCGTCAACTGAACCGCAACAGCAGCCATCGTCAGGCTATGTTCCGCAACATGGCTGGTTCTCTGGTTCGTCATGAGATCATCAAAACGACTCTGCCGAAAGCCAAAGAACTGCGTCGCGTAGTTGAGCCGCTGATTACTCTTGCCAAGACCGACAGCGTAGCTAATCGTCGTCTGGCATTCGCCCGCACTCGTGATAACGAGATCGTGGCAAAACTGTTTAACGAGCTGGGCCCGCGTTTCGCGAGCCGTGCCGGTGGTTACACTCGTATTCTGAAGTGTGGCTTCCGTGCTGGTGACAACGCTCCGATGGCTTACATCGAGCTGGTTGATCGTCCAGAAGCTCAAGCAGAAGCTACTACAGAGTAATTTGCAGTATCGTAGAAAACCCGCTTCGGCGGGTTTTTTATTTTCCGTAATTCCCGCTATGCTGATGGCTGATACACCCATCAGGAACTCCTTTATGTGGCTACTTGATCAACTTGTAGAGCAACATATCCGTGAAGCCCAGGAAAAGGGTGAACTGAGTAATTTGCCCGGCGAAGGTGCACCTTTACAGCTAGATGATGACAGCGGAGTTCCGGTTGAACTGCGCACGGCATATCGTCTGTTGAAAAACTCTGGTTACTTACCCCCGGAACTTGAAATTCGTCGTGAAGCATTGGCGCTAAACGATCTGCTACAGGAACTTGATCCTGACGATGGCAAGGCGCGAGAATTATCGAAACGCTTAGCGCTATTAGAAATAAAACTCCAGCAAGCCGGAATCAGCACCGAATTTTTGCGCGGCGATTACAGCGATACCATCCATCATCATTTTCAGCGGGAGAAATAGCATGTACCGGATTGGCCAGCTGGCAAAATTGGCGGATGTTACGCCAGATACCATCCGTTTTTATGAAAAACAGCAGATGATGAATCACGAGGTACGCACTGAGGGCGGCTTTCGCCTTTATAGTGAAGATGATTTACAGCGGCTGCGTTTTATTCGCTATGGTCGCCAGCTCGGCTTCAGCTTAGAATCAATTCGGGGCTTATTGTCGATCCGCATCGATCCTGAACATTACACTTGCCAGGAATCCAAAGCTATTGTGGCGAAGCGTTTGGATGAAGTGAACGGCATGATCGCTGAACTGCAGACGATCCAGCGTTCATTGCATCGTTTGACTGACACCTGCTGCGGCGACGTGCATAGCAGCGCCTGCTGTTCAATTTTGGAAGCTCTGGAAAAAGGTGAGGAGCCGCAGCCTGAAATGTGTTGTAGCAAGGATTGAATTTTGCGCTGGAAGGAATATAGTTGCGCCATTAATAACCGGAGGACGAGATGACTCGCTATCTGCACCAAAAAGGTAAAATCAACAACAATGGACTTGAAGCATTATTACATGATCCACTGTTTAGGCAGCGCGTTGAGAAGAATCAGAAAGGAAAAGGCAGCTATCAACGTAAAAACAAACACGCAAAAGGACGTAACTGGGAGGCCAGTGATAAGCAGAAAAATTTATCACTGGCCTTCTTCTTTAGAGACAAAAAAGCCGCCTCATTTGGGCGGCTTTTTCATCATAATTTATCGTGATTTTGTTGTTTTAACAGGTCACGGATTTCAGTAAGCAGTAACTCTTCATTTGTTGGCTTAGGCGCCGCTTTCTCAACTTCTTTTTTCTGATACAGCTTATTCATTACTTTAATTGCGAGGAAGATCGCGAAGGCAACAATAACGAAATCAAACACTGTCTGAATAAAGTTACCGTACTCCATCACTACGGCAGGAATATCACCTTCTGCTGGCTTTAGTACCCACTTGAACTGTTTGAAATCGACGCCACCAATCAGCAAGCCAAGTGGCGGCATGATGATATTGGCAACCAGTGAAGAAACAATCTTACCAAAAGCGGCACCGATGATGACACCGACTGCCAGGTCAACCACGTTTCCACGCATTGCAAAATCACGAAACTCTTTGAATAAACTCATTGTTATCTCCTTGCCTTGGCCAATGGCTAAAGTCTAACAAACCTTTGTGCAATTGCCATTAGAACAATGGATTAAGCAAAATTTTCACGGCGGGCCTTTGCCCGCAGCTTTTATAGGAAGAATGGACTTGGCTGGAATAGGCGCTCAACATCGGGTACAAACTTCTTATCCGTCAGGAACATAATTACGTGATCGCCCTGTTCAACACGCACGTTATCATTGGCGATAATTACTTCATCACCGCGCACTACAGCACCGATAATGGTTCCCGGCGGCAGCTTAATATCTTCTATTAGGCGTCCAACCACGCGAGAAGTTGTTTCATCGCCATGTGCGATAGCTTCAATGGCTTCTGCAATACCGCGACGCAACGAAGAAACGCCAACGATATCTGCTTTACGTACGTGGCTAAGCAGCGCTGAAATGGTGGCTTGTTGTGGCGAGATCGCAATGTCGATCACGCTGCCTTGAACAAGATCGACATAGGCGCGGCGCTGGATCAGCACCATCACTTTCTTAGCGCCCATTTTCTTGGCCAGCATGGCCGACATAATATTAGCTTCATCATCGTTAGTGACCGCAATGAAGAGATCCACCTGATCGACATGCTCTTCGGCCAGCAATTCCTGATCCGAAGCATCGCCGTAAAACACGATGGTATCGTGTAATCGTTCGGCCAGTTCCGCCGCACGCTGTTGATTACGTTCAATCAATTTCACGCTGTACTGTTTTTCGAGGCGCTGCGCCAATCCAAAGCCGATATTGCCGCCACCAACCAGCATGATGCGCTTATATGGTTTTTCCAGACGCTGCATCTCACTCATCACCGCGCGAATATGCTGGCTCGCGGCAATGAAGAACACTTCATCGCCAGCTTCCACAATCGTAGAACCCTGCGGCCTGATTGGGCGATCCTGACGAAAAATCGCCGCGACTCGCGTATCAATATGCGGCATATGTTCCCGCATGATCGACAAAGGATTTCCGACCAGCGGGCCGCCATAATAGGCTTTTACCACCGCGAGGCTCACTTTGCCTTCGGCAAAATTCACCACCTGAAGTGCGCCAGGATACTGAATCAAACGGTAGATATTGTCGATCACCAACTGCTCAGGAGAGATCAGATGATCAATCGGCACAGCTTCCGGTACAAACAGCTTTTCAGCATCACGTAAGTATTCAGCGGCGCGAATACGCGCGATACGATTGGGCGTATTGAAAAGCGAATACGCAATCTGACAAGCCACCATATTGGTTTCATCGGAGTTGGTTACCGCAACCAACATATCCGCATCTTCAGCACCGGCTTCACGCAAAATACGCGGATGGGATCCGTGGCCATGCACTACGCGCAGATCAAATTTGTCCTGCAACACGCGCAAACGCGTGGCATCGCTGTCGACCACGGTAATATCGTTATTTTCCCCGACCAGATTTTCTGCCAGGGTTCCGCCGACCTGGCCGGCGCCGAGGATAATAATTTTCATGGCTTAGATGCTCTTGTCAGCGTGCGCAGCACTATTTTTTCATCAGCTTAGCGTAGAAGAAGCCGTCGCCGCCATCGATGGTCGGGAAAACCTGCCAGCCATTGGCTTGGCCCTGAGGCAACGTCTCAGCCACGGCGTCGATGTGCGCTGCCAAAAAGGCGCTAATTTGGTTGTGGTTCTCTTCCGGCAATATTGAGCAGGTGGCATAAATCATCGTGCCGCCAGATTTCAGACGCGGCCAAACGGCCTCAAGAATTTCACGCTGCAGATTCGCGAGCTCAGGAATATCACGATCGCGACGCAGCCACTTGATGTCTGGATGACGACGAATTACACCTGTGGCAGAGCAGGGCGCATCGAGCAGGATGCGATCAAACTGCATATCACCGCACCATTCAGCCGGTGTACGGCCATCGCCCTGACGCACTTCAGCCTGCATGCCTAAGCGCTGCAAGTTCTCATGCACGCGGAGCAGGCGTTGCGGGTCAACATCGACCGCTAATACTTTGGCCTGCGGCGCGATTTCGAGGATATGAGTGGTTTTACCACCCGGAGCAGCGCAGAGATCGAGAATAGATTCCCCGTCTTTTGGCTCAAGCAGCAGTGCGCAACGTTGTGCTGAAAGATCCTGCACCGTTACCCAACCTTGATCGAAACCCGGAAGCTGGCTAACTGGAGTGGGTGATTCCAGACGCAATGCATCTTGCGCATCGCCAGGAAAAGCCACTTTCTCTTCTGCCTGCAATAGCGCCAGCCAGGCATCACGACTGTGATGCTGGCGATTGACGCGCAGCCACATCGGCGGTCGCTGATTATTGGCTTCAACAATCTGTTGCCACTGTTCTGGCCATGCAGCTTGCAGACGTTTCAGCAACCAGCTTGGGTGCCAGTAACGTTGCGAACCCTGATCGACTTCGGCTAACAGCGCTTCTTGCTGGCGCAGGAACTGGCGTAACACGCCGTTTAACAGGCCTTTCAAAGCCGTACGCTTCAGCACTTCAGCACCTGCTACGGTTTCTGCCAGTGCAGCATGGGCTGGTACGCGGGTATAAAGCAGCTGATAAAGGCCAACCATCAACAGGTAATGCAATACTCGCTGCTTACCGGTTAAGGTGCGCTCCATCAGTTTGCCGATTAAGGCTTCCAGCTGCGGCAGCGTGCGCATCACGCCAAAACAGAGCTCTTGCAGTAACGCGCCATCTTTATCGGATAGGTTCTTTTGCGCGCTCGGCAAAATGGCACTCAGCGATTCGCCTTTGTCCACAACGCGTTCAATGAGTTGCGCGGCCAGGCTGCGCAAGTTGGTAGCTTTTTTCATGTTATTTCATCAAACAAAAAACCCGGTCAAACCGGGCTTGGAGGATCAGGCCAGAACGATTCCAGGTACGAACCATTCGCGGCGCGAATTGAGCAGGTCCTGAGCGGACATGGCTTTTTTACCGGCAGGTTGCAGCGATACCAGATTCAGCACACCATCGGCCGTTGCAATCTGAATGCCTTGTTTATCAGCATGAACGATTTCACCGGGTTGTTTGTTCTGATGCGGCAAAACCGTTGCCTGCCACACTTTTACCGGTTGTTCTTCAATCATGAAATAGCTCATTGGCCATGGATTGAAGGCACGAATACAACGTTCCAACTGCGCTGCTGAAAGTGACCAATCGAGTCGTGCTTCTTCTTTACTCAGCTTCTCGGCATAAGAGGCCAGCGCTTCATCCTGAACTTCTGGCTTAGCATTACCACTTGCCAGCAGATCCAGCGTTAACAGCATGCCTTGTGGACCGAGTTGCGCCAGCTTCTCATACAGCGAAGCGCTGGTGTCTTCCGCCGTAATTGGGCAGGAGAGTTTATGCAGCATGTCGCCGGTATCAAGGCCAACATCCATCTGCATAATGGTGACACCGGTTTCGCTATCGCCGGCCCAGAGAGAGCGCTGGATGGGTGCCGCACCGCGCCAGCGTGGCAGCAGCGAACCATGCACATTAATACAACCCAGGCGCGGCATCACCAGTACGGCTTTCGGCAGGATCAAGCCATAAGCGACCACCACCATGATATCGGCCTGTAGATCGGCAACCAGATGCTGGTTCTCTTCAGGCTTCAGGGATTTCGGCTGAAATACGGGGATATCGTGCGCCTGTGCCAGGACTTTTACCGGGCTTGGCGTAAGCTTGTTTCCGCGTCCAGCTGGACGATCGGGCTGGGTAAAGACGCCAACAACCTGATGCTCAGAAGCAAGCAGCGCGTCTAAATGACGCGCTGCAAAGTCAGGTGTACCGGCAAAGATAATTTTGAGCGGTGCAGACACAGTTTAACCTTCTATTAGCACTTAATCTTCTAATCTTCGCGTGCGTTAAGGCGGGCCAATTTTTCCAGCTTCTGTTTGATACGCTGACGTTTCAGTGGCGACAGATAATCGATGAAAAGTTTGCCATCGAGATGATCGATTTCATGCTGGATACAAATCGCCAGCAGACCGTCGGTTTCCAGCTCAAAGCTTTTGCCGTCGCGATCCTGCGCACGCACTTTTACCCACTCTGCGCGCGGCACAAATGCACGTTGTTCAGGGATGGAAAGGCAGCCTTCTTCAATACCGGTTTCACCGCTTTTTTCCAGCAGTTCCGGATTGATCAGCACCAAACGCTCGTCACGGTTTTCTGAAACATCAATAACAATGATGCGCTGATGAATATCGACCTGAGTCGCCGCTAAACCAATACCTTCTTCGGCGTACATGGTTTCAAACATGTCGTCGACAATACGCTGAACGTCTGCGTTTACGGTTGCCACCGGCGCAGCGATTTTGCGAAGGCGGTCATCAGGGAAATGTAATACCTGCAAAACTGACATAAATATCCAGATCTGTATGCGTTAAAGAAAAGATTACTGCCTCATATTGTAGACTTTTTGATGCCTGATTGACAGCATTGCACCGCATGATAGCGCGGCTGACAGGGAGTGCAGCATGGAGAGAATTGAATGGATGCTTAGGCTGGCAAATGTGAAAGGCTTAAGCGGTCAGGTTGTCAGACAGTTAGCTCATGCATTGCAGAGTAATGCTCAGGTTGATGACGATCTTTTACAGGATCAGGGATTAAATGAAACCCAGCGACAACAGTTTAAAGTGCTGTGTCCACGCCAGTTAGAACGAACGCGTCTGTGGCTTGAGGATGAACAGCATCACTTAGTTTTCTGTATCGATGAGCATTATCCCTTGGCGTTAGCGGAAATCAGTCGACGTCCCTCATTGCTGTATGTCGCTGGACATTTGGATGTCTTGCAGACGCCTCAACTCGGTGTCGTGGGCAGCCGTCATTGCACGCATTATGGTAAGCAATGGGGAAGCTGGTTTACTCAGCAATTGGCGCTGAGTGGATTGACCATCACCAGCGGTCTGGCGCGCGGAATTGATGGCGTGGCGCATCGGGCCGCGCTAGAAGTGCAAGGTAAAACTGTGGCAGTGTTAGGTAGCGGACTACAGCATATTTACCCTAAAAGTCATCAAGCGCTGGCACGCGAGATCATCACTGGCGGTGGCGCACTGATCTCGGAATTCCCCCTTGATACAGCACCGCATGCGGTGAATTTTCCCCGACGTAATCGCATCATCAGTGGTTTAAGCCTTGGCGTATTGGTGATTGAGGCCACTTTGAAAAGCGGATCGCTGGTGACGGCACGCTACGCTTTGGAACAAAATCGTAACGTTTATGCGTTACCCGGCGCGCTAGGCAATCCCGGCAGTGAAGGAACGCACTGGCTTATCCAGCAAGGCGCGCTGCTGGTGGCGCATCCCAACAATATCCTTGAAGATTTACATTCAACACTTCAATGGTTGCCTGATAGCAGTTCAGAAACAATATATTCACAACACAGTGATGATGTGCCATTGCCATTTGCAACTGTGTTGGCTAACGTAGGTGATGAGGTTACACCTGTTGACGTCGTCGCTGAACGTGCCGGCCAACCTGTGCCAGTTATCGCAGCTCACCTGCTGGAGCTGGAGTTAGCAGGATGGATCGCAGCTGTACCCGGCGGCTATGTCCGATTGAGGAGGGCATGCCATGTTCGACGTACTTATGTACTTGTTTGAGACGTATATCCACAACGAAGCTGAAATGCGCGTTGATCAGGATAAATTGACCGATGATTTAACCGATGCCGGTTTTCATCGTGAAGATATCTACAATGCGTTGAATTGGCTTGAACGGTTAGCGGATTATCAGGAAGGCTTGGTTGCGCCTGTACTCATGGCAAACGATCCGCTCTCAATGCGAATCTACACCGAAGAGGAAAACCAGCGCTTAGATGCAGAATGTCGCGGTTTTATTTTGTTCCTGGAACAGGTCCAGGTGCTGAATATGGAAACGCGCGAAATGGTCATCGAACGTGTAATGGCCCTCGATACCCTCGAATTCGATCTTGAAGATCTCAAATGGGTGGTGTTGATGGTGCTGTTTAACATCCCAGGATGTGAAAACGCCTATCAGCAAATGGAAGAACTGTTATTCGACGTCAATGAAGGTATGCTGCATTAATAATCTGCGATTGATGCAACCGGTAATATGAGTAAATCAGCACTATTCTCCGTGCCTAAACACGATCCCTGCCCCGCTTGCGGGGCAGAATTAGTTATACGTTCTGGCAAACACGGCCCTTTTCTGGGGTGTGTGAATTATCCCACCTGCGATTACATCCGCCCGCTGAAAAGTCAGGGAGATGGTCATGTCGTTAAAGTACTGGAAGGCCATGCGTGCCCGCAGTGTGGCGCAGACAAAGTTCTGCGTCAGGGACGATTTGGCATGTTCGTGGGTTGCAGTCATTATCCGGAATGTGATTACACCGAAACCATCGATAAGCCAGATGAAACAGCTATCGCCTGTCCGCAATGTCAGAACGGTAAACTGGTACAACGGCGCTCGCGCTATGGCAAAACCTTCTACTCCTGCGATCGCTATCCAGATTGTCAGTTTGCCCTTAACGCAGCGCCGGTTGAAGGCGTTTGCCCGCATTGCCAGTTCCCATTATTAATAGAGAAGAAAACCGCACAAGGCATGAAGCGCTTCTGCGCCAGTAAACGCTGCGGTAAGCCTATCGTCCAGGACGAATCATCATCATGAAGCCAAGTCAGTATTCAGCGGGTAGTCTCGATTATTGCATTGAGAAACTACAGCAACAGGAAGTTATCGCCTATCCAACCGAAGCCGTGTTTGGATTGGGCTGCGATCCCGACAGTGAAGAAGCCGTAATGGCGCTTTTGGCGCTCAAGCAGCGTCCAGTCGAGAAGGGACTCATTTTGATTGCAGCCGATTACGCGCAGCTGGAACCTTATATCGCGGATCGTGAACTCTCGGTGCTGCAGCGCGAACGTATGTTTGAAAGTTGGCCTGGCCCGGTAACCTATGTGGTGCCCGCCTCGCCACATACGCCGCGCTGGTTAACCGGGCGTTTTGACTCTCTGGCCATCCGCGTTAGCGATCATCCGCACGTACAGGCTTTGTGTCGTGGTTTTGGTAAACCTCTGGTTTCGACCAGCGCCAATCTTTCCGGCCAAGCGCCATGCCGTAATGCGCAAGAGGTTGCTCAGCAATTTGGTCCGCAGTTCCCGGTCATGCATGCTGAAACAGGTGGGCGACTGAATCCTTCTGAAATCCGCGACGTTATTAGCGGTGAACTTATTCGTCAGGGCTAATTCATGGAAAATTTCGCCGTTTTTGGTCATCCCATTGCGCATAGTAAATCTCCTTTCATTCACCGCCTGTTCGCTGAGCAAACTGGCATTGAGCATCAATATGGCAAGGAGTGCGCGCCACTTGAGGGATTTCCACAGTCGGTTGCGGATTTCTTTGCGCAAGGCGGTAAAGGTGCCAATGTCACACTGCCTTTTAAACAGCAGGCATGGGAATTTGCCGATGAGCTCAGTGAGCGCGCGGCATTATCTGGTGCGGTTAATACCTTAAAGAAAGATGCGCAGGGCAAGATCTTCGGCGATAACACGGATGGCATCGGTTTGCTCAGCGATCTGGAACGATTGCAGATGATCCATCCCGGCGATCAAATTCTGCTGGTGGGCGCCGGTGGTGCTGCGCGTGGCGTGATCCTGCCGCTGCTTTCATTCGGATGTTCGCTGGTGGTGGTGAATCGCACCGTGGAACGCGCCGAGCAGCTGGCAGAGATTTTCCAGCATAGCGGGGATATTAAAGCGGCCAGCTTTGAGCAATTAGCAGATCAGCAATTTGATCTGATCATTAATGCCACCTCAAGTGGTGTTGATGGCAAAGTTCCGGCGTTGGCCACATCGCTAATTCATGCGCAAACGCGGTGCTACGACATGTTTTATCAACAAGGTTTGACGCCATTCTTAGTGTGGTGTCAGCAGCAGGGCGCGCAGCAGCTGGCGGACGGTGTTGGCATGTTAGTGGGGCAAGCCGCTCATGCTTTCCATTTATGGCATGGCGTGATGCCAGAGATCACGCCAGTGATTGCCAAACTAAAGCAGTCGATGCAGCAGGGATAAGGTTGGCTATCAGGGATGAGTTTGGCTTTCCTGATCGAGATATTCATTCTTCCAACCCACATAGTTGTTGGACGAATAAAGCAGCCCAGCAATCTCCGCTTCACTGAGCGGGCGCACTTGTTTAACCGGGCTGCCTAAATACAGGTAGCCACTTTCCAGCCGTTTACCCGGCGGCACCAAACTGCCAGCGCCAATCATCACATCATCTTCAACGATCACGCCGTCCAGTAGAATGGATCCCATACCAACCAGTACGCGATTGCCGATAGTACAGCCGTGCAGCATCGCCTTATGCCCTACTGTGACATCTTCGCCGACAATCAGCGGATAACCTTCTGGGTTGCTGGTGGACTTGTGAGTGACATGCAGTACGCTGCCATCCTGAATATTGCTTCTTTTACCTATCATCACTTTATTGACGTCACCGCGAATCGCAACCAGCGGCCAGATGCTTACGTCATCGGCAAGTTGTACTTCACCCACCACCACGCTGCTGCTGTCGATCATCACGCGGTCGCCTTGTTGCGGAAAATGGTTCTTATAAGGTCGTAGGGCTGTAGACATGAGCTTCTCCTTTTACGTTTTTACCAAGCCTGCGGCTTAAAAGTTGGATAAACAAGATGATTTTTGAGCGGATCGCTCGCGATCGCAGCGAAAAGAGTGAAAACTCGGCAGTCGATTAAAAAGATCGAAAAAAGGGGTTGTGCAAAAAATTCGGATCCCTATAATGCGCCACCACTGAGACGGCAAAGCGGCAACGCAGACGGCTCAGCAGGGAGTGAAGAAATTCATCCCGCCGGATGAAAACGCTGAAAAAAGTGTTTGACTCCGAAGGAGAGTAGCGTAGTATACGCCACCTCGCGACAGACGGTTCAGCCTCTGCTCGCAACGCTCTTTAACAATTTATCAGGCAATCTGTGTGGGCACTCGCAGGATTGATATCAGCGTCTTAGGACGCAACAAAATATCAAAGCCTCACGAGTGAACACATAATGAAATTCATTATGACGTTTTACAGATGAGCACCGCTGAACGTGTTTCAGCAAATCAAACTTAAATTGAAGAGTTTGATCATGGCTCAGATTGAACGCTGGCGGCAGGCCTAACACATGCAAGTCGAACGGTAGCACAGAGAGCTTGCTCTCGGGTGACGAGTGGCGGACGGGTGAGTAATGTCTGGGAAACTGCCCGATGGAGGGGGATAACTACTGGAAACGGTAGCTAATACCGCATAACGTCGCAAGACCAAAGTGGGGGACCTTCGGGCCTCACACCATCGGATGTGCCCAGATGGGATTAGCTAGTAGGTGGGGTAATGGCTCACCTAGGCGACGATCCCTAGCTGGTCTGAGAGGATGACCAGCCACACTGGAACTGAGACACGGTCCAGACTCCTACGGGAGGCAGCAGTGGGGAATATTGCACAATGGGCGCAAGCCTGATGCAGCCATGCCGCGTGTATGAAGAAGGCCTTCGGGTTGTAAAGTACTTTCAGCGGGGAGGAAGGCGGTGAAGTTAATAGCTTCACCGATTGACGTTACCCGCAGAAGAAGCACCGGCTAACTCCGTGCCAGCAGCCGCGGTAATACGGAGGGTGCAAGCGTTAATCGGAATTACTGGGCGTAAAGCGCACGCAGGCGGTCTGTCAAGTCGGATGTGAAATCCCCGGGCTTAACCTGGGAACTGCATTCGAAACTGGCAGGCTAGAGTCTTGTAGAGGGGGGTAGAATTCCAGGTGTAGCGGTGAAATGCGTAGAGATCTGGAGGAATACCGGTGGCGAAGGCGGCCCCCTGGACAAAGACTGACGCTCAGGTGCGAAAGCGTGGGGAGCAAACAGGATTAGATACCCTGGTAGTCCACGCCGTAAACGATGTCGACTTGGAGGTTGTTCCCTTGAGGAGTGGCTTCCGGAGCTAACGCGTTAAGTCGACCGCCTGGGGAGTACGGCCGCAAGGTTAAAACTCAAATGAATTGACGGGGGCCCGCACAAGCGGTGGAGCATGTGGTTTAATTCGATGCAACGCGAAGAACCTTACCTACTCTTGACATCCAGAGAACTTAGCAGAGATGCTTTGGTGCCTTCGGGAACTCTGAGACAGGTGCTGCATGGCTGTCGTCAGCTCGTGTTGTGAAATGTTGGGTTAAGTCCCGCAACGAGCGCAACCCTTATCCTTTGTTGCCAGCGGTCCGGCCGGGAACTCAAAGGAGACTGCCAGTGATAAACTGGAGGAAGGTGGGGATGACGTCAAGTCATCATGGCCCTTACGAGTAGGGCTACACACGTGCTACAATGGCGCATACAAAGAGAAGCGACCTCGCGAGAGCAAGCGGACCTCATAAAGTGCGTCGTAGTCCGGATCGGAGTCTGCAACTCGACTCCGTGAAGTCGGAATCGCTAGTAATCGTAGATCAGAATGCTACGGTGAATACGTTCCCGGGCCTTGTACACACCGCCCGTCACACCATGGGAGTGGGTTGCAAAAGAAGTAGGTAGCTTAACCTTCGGGAGGGCGCTTACCACTTTGTGATTCATGACTGGGGTGAAGTCGTAACAAGGTAACCGTAGGGGAACCTGCGGTTGGATCACCTCCTTACCTGAAGATACCTTCCCGCGCAGTGCTCACACAGATTGTCTGATGAAATTAAAGAAGAGCGTAAAACGCCTGCAGGCTTGTAGCTCAGGTGGTTAGAGCGCACCCCTGATAAGGGTGAGGTCGGTGGTTCAAGTCCACTCAGGCCTACCAAATTCTTCCAGTTTCCGCGTTGTGCCGATAGCTCGCATACTTGAGTATGCTTCGTATCGACACGCCTTGAACCTGAAAGAATTCTCCTGGTAAGCACGCGTTTTGCAAAACTCTATGGGGCTATAGCTCAGCTGGGAGAGCGCCTGCCTTGCACGCAGGAGGTCAGCGGTTCGATCCCGCTTAGCTCCACCATCAACGACCCCACGTTGATAACTAACTTCAGAATGTATCCTCGGGTACATTGCGAAGTTATTGCTCTTTAACAATCCGGAACAAGCTGAAAATTGAAACGACGTGTTGGTTCATTTCTCCGTAATAAGAAATGAATAACAACATGTTCGAGTCTCTCAATGCCTGCAGTCCGCAGCGTTGCAAAACGCCTGTGGGTTGTGAGGTTAAGCGACTAAGCGTACACGGTGGATGCCCTGGCAGTCAGAGGCGATGAAGGACGTGCTAATCTGCGTAAAGCGTCGGTAAGGTGATATGAACCGCTACAGCCGACGATGTCCGAATGGGGAAACCCGGTGCACTCAGTGCATCATCGCAACATGAATACATAGTGTTGCGAGGCGAACCTGGGGAACTGAAACATCTAAGTACCCAGAGGAAAAGAAATCAACCGAGATTCCCCCAGTAGCGGCGAGCGAACGGGGAACAGCCCAGAACCTGAATCAGTTTGTGCGTTAGTGGAAGCGTCTGGAAAGTCGCGCGATACCGGGTGATAGCCCCGTACACGAAAGTGCACATACTGTGAGTTCGAAGAGTAGGGCGGGACACGTGGTATCCTGTCTGAATATGGGGGGACCATCCTCCAAGGCTAAATACTCCTGACTGACCGATAGTGAACCAGTACCGTGAGGGAAAGGCGAAAAGAACCCCGGCGAGGGGAGTGAAACAGAACCTGAAACCGTGTACGTACAAGCAGTGGGAGCCTCTTTAATGGGGTGACTGCGTACCTTTTGTATAATGGGTCAGCGACTTATATTCTGTAGCAAGGTTAACCGTATAGGGGAGCCGCAGGGAAACCGAGTCTTAACTGGGCGTTAAGTTGCAGGGTATAGACCCGAAACCCGGTGATCTAGCCATGGGCAGGTTGAAGGTTGGGTAACACTAACTGGAGGACCGAACCGACTAATGTTGAAAAATTAGCGGATGACTTGTGGCTGGGGGTGAAAGGCCAATCAAACCGGGAGATAGCTGGTTCTCCCCGAAAGCTATTTAGGTAGCGCCTCGTGAACTCATCTTCGGGGGTAGAGCACTGTTTCGGCTAGGGGGCCATCCCGGCTTACCAACCCGATGCAAACTGCGAATACCGAAGAATGTTATCACGGGAGACACACGGCGGGTGCTAACGTCCGTCGTGAAGAGGGAAACAACCCAGACCGCCAGCTAAGGTCCCAAAGTCATGGTTAAGTGGGAAACGATGTGGGAAGGCACAGACAGCCAGGATGTTGGCTTAGAAGCAGCCATCATTTAAAGAAAGCGTAATAGCTCACTGGTCGAGTCGGCCTGCGCGGAAGATGTAACGGGGCTAAACCATGCACCGAAGCTGCGGCAGCGACACTATGTGTTGTTGGGTAGGGGAGCGTTCTGTAAGCCGTTGAAGGTGGCCTGTGAGGGTTGCTGGAGGTATCAGAAGTGCGAATGCTGACATAAGTAACGATAAAGCGGGTGAAAAGCCCGCTCGCCGGAAGACCAAGGGTTCCTGTTCAACGTTAATCGGAGCAGGGTGAGTCGACCCCTAAGGCGAGGCTGAAAAGCGTAGTCGATGGGAAGCAGGTTAATATTCCTGCACTTGGTGTTACTGCGAAGGGGGGACGGAGAAGGCTAGGTTATCCGGGCGACGGTTGTCCCGGTTTAAGCGTGTAGGCTGATATCTTTGGTAAATCCGGGATATCTTAAGGCTGAGGCGTGACGACGAGCCACTACGGTGGTGAAGTAACTGATGCCCTGCTTCCAGGAAAAGCCTCTAAGCTCCAGGTAACACGAAATCGTACCCCAAACCGACACAGGTGGTCAGGTAGAGAATACCAAGGCGCTTGAGAGAACTCGGGTGAAGGAACTAGGCAAAATGGTGCCGTAACTTCGGGAGAAGGCACGCTGGCGCGTAGGTGAAGGGACTTGCTCCCGGAGCTGAAGCCAGTCGAAGATACCAGCTGGCTGCAACTGTTTATTAAAAACACAGCACTGTGCAAACACGAAAGTGGACGTATACGGTGTGACGCCTGCCCGGTGCCGGAAGGTTAATTGATGGGGTTATCCGCAAGGAGAAGCTCTTGATCGAAGCCCCGGTAAACGGCGGCCGTAACTATAACGGTCCTAAGGTAGCGAAATTCCTTGTCGGGTAAGTTCCGACCTGCACGAATGGCGTAATGATGGCCAGGCTGTCTCCACCCGAGACTCAGTGAAATTGAAATCGCTGTGAAGATGCAGTGTACCCGCGGCAAGACGGAAAGACCCCGTGAACCTTTACTATAGCTTGACACTGAACATTGAGCCTTGATGTGTAGGATAGGTGGGAGGCTTTGAAGCGTGGACGCCAGTCTGCGTGGAGCCAACCTTGAAATACCACCCTTTAATGTTTGATGTTCTAACGTAGGCCCGTAATCCGGGCTGCGGACAGTGTCTGGTGGGTAGTTTGACTGGGGCGGTCTCCTCCCAAAGAGTAACGGAGGAGCACGAAGGTTGGCTAATCCTGGTCGGACATCAGGAGGTTAGTGCAATGGCATAAGCCAGCTTGACTGCGAGAGTGACGGCTCGAGCAGGTGCGAAAGCAGGTCATAGTGATCCGGTGGTTCTGAATGGAAGGGCCATCGCTCAACGGATAAAAGGTACTCCGGGGATAACAGGCTGATACCGCCCAAGAGTTCATATCGACGGCGGTGTTTGGCACCTCGATGTCGGCTCATCACATCCTGGGGCTGAAGTAGGTCCCAAGGGTACGGCTGTTCGCCGTTTAAAGTGGTACGCGAGCTGGGTTTAGAACGTCGTGAGACAGTTCGGTCCCTATCTGCCGTGGGCGCTGGAGAATTGAGGGGGGTTGCTCCTAGTACGAGAGGACCGGAGTGAACGCACCACTGGTGTTCGGGTTGTCATGCCAATGGCACTGCCCGGTAGCTAAGTGCGGAAAAGATAAGTGCTGAAAGCATCTAAGCACGAAACTTGCCCCGAGATGAGTTCTCCCTGACTCCTTGAGAGTCCTGAAGGGACGTTGAAGACTACGACGTTGATAGGCCGGATGTGTAAGCGCAGCGATGCGTTGAGCTAACCGGTACTAATGACCCGTGAGGCTTAACCTTACAACGCCAGAGGCGTTTTGGTCTGAGAGACCGGTATTTTCAGCTTGTTTTACGGATTAAAGATTTAGCGGAAGCGGATGTTATTCGTTTTTGCGCAAAGAATTTGCCTGGCGGCTTTAGCGCGGTGGTCCCACCTGACCCCATGCCGAACTCAGAAGTGAAACGCCGTAGCGCCGATGGTAGTGTGGGGTCTCCCCATGCGAGAGTAGGGAACTGCCAGGCATCAAATTAAAGTGTGCTGATATGGCTCAGTTGGTAGAGCGCACCCTTGGTAAGGGTGAGGTCCCCAGTTCGACTCTGGGTATCAGCACCAGTTTTAAAGCGTGAGTTCGGTAAATTACAGAATTTGCCTGGCGGCTTTAGCGCGGTGGTCCCACCTGACCCCATGCCGAACTCAGAAGTGAAACGCCGTAGCGCCAATGGTAGTGTGGGGTCTCCCCATGCGAGAGTAGGGAACTGCCAGGCATCAAACACAAAAGCCCTGAACGAAAGTTCAGGGCTTTTTTGTATGCATCAAAACCTTCTATGCCCGCCAAAAGCACCCCATTAAAATTGCAGTTATAAAAAAGCCTCTGCTTTGCAGCAGAGGCGCTTTTCAATCTCACTATCTGGATATTAATGAATAACCTGCGACAGAAACGCACGCGTACGTTCTGATTTCGGGTTAGCGAAGAACTCCTGAGGTGGAGCTTCTTCCACGATTTCACCGCGATCCATAAAGATCACGCGATCCGCCACGGTACGCGCAAATCCCATCTCATGGGTGACACACAGCATGGTCATGCCATCTTCTGCCAGGCCAATCATCGTATCGAGCACCTCTTTGACCATCTCAGGATCGAGCGCTGAAGTTGGCTCATCAAACAGCATAATTTTCGGCTTCATACAGAGTGAACGAGCGATAGCCACGCGCTGCTGCTGACCACCCGAAAGCTGGCCGGGAAACTTATGCGCATGCTCGGCAATGCGCACACGCTGGAGGTAATGCATGGCCAACTCTTCCGCTTCTTTCTTCGGCATTTTGCGTACCCAAATCGGCGCCAGCGTACAGTTTTGCAGAACCGTAAGATGCGGGAAAAGATTGAAATGCTGGAAAACCATACCTACTTCGGTACGAACGCGTTCGATATTGCGCACATCGTGATTGAGATGGATACCATCCACCACGATACGTCCTTGCTGATGTTCTTCGAGGTGGTTGATGCAACGAATAGTCGTCGATTTACCCGAACCAGAAGGTCCGCACAGTACGATACGTTCACGTGGTTTTACTTTTAGGTTGATGTCTTTCAGTACATGGAACTGGCCGTACCATTTGTTAACGTTTTCGAGTGTAATCATCATGGCATCAGCCGCATTAGTCATAGTTTGTGTCATGTTAAACCTCAGTGCGATGCACGCCCGGTGTGAAAACGCTTCTCCAGATACTGGCTATAGCGCGACATGCTAAAACAGAAAATCCAGTAAACCATGGCAGCAAACACATAGCCTTCTGTCGACATCCCCAACCAGGTTGGGTCGACGGTGGCTTGCTGCACGCTACTGAAGAGATCGAATAGGCCGATGATGATCACCAGGCTGGTATCTTTAAACAGGGCAATGATGGTATTCACCAGGCCGGGAATGGTCATCTTGAGTGCCTGCGGTAAAATCACCAGCATCTGGGTTTTCCAGTAACCCAGCGACAGTGATTCCGCAGCTTCATATTGGCCTTTCGGTAGCGCCTGCAAACCGCCGCGTACCACTTCTGCGACATAAGCGGACTGGAACAAGATCACGCCAACCAGTGCACGCACCAGTTTGTCGATGGTGGTGCCTTCCGCCATAAACAGCGGCAGCATCACCGACGACATAAACAGTACGGTTATCAGCGGTACGCCACGCCAGAACTCAATGAAGATGATCGAAAGTGTACGCACCACCGGCATTTCTGAGCGGCGTCCCAGCGCCAGTAAAATCCCCAACGGCAGTGCGCCGGCAATCCCCACTGACGCGATAATCAGCGTCAATGTCAGGCCGCCCCACTGGCGAGTCTCTACGCGCTCTAAACCGAAATAGCCGCCATACATCAGGAACCAAACCACAATCGGATAGACCACCGCCCAGCAGGCGATATAGCGACCGCGACGCGGCATTGATTTGATGAACATCGGAATGATCGAGAGCAAGCCGATGACCAGCGACAGATTGATGCGCCAGCGCAGCTCATGCGGATAGAGTCCATACATAAACTGGCCAAAGCGTGCATGGATAAACACCCAACATGCGCCTTCTTTGGTGCAATCTGCGCGCGTCTCACCAATCCAGTTAGCCTGAAATACCAGCCAGTTCAGTGCCGGAGGAATCACGTTCCAGATAAGCCAGATACTGAATAGCGTCAGCAGCGTATTCAGCCAACTGGAGAACAGATTTTTGCGTGCCCAGAGCCAAGCCTTACTCAGTGGGTTGGTCGGAATCGGCGGTGTTTCATGTGTAGTAACAGACATAATGATCCCGTTCTCTTAACGCTCAACCAGCGCAATTTTGCGATTGTAGAGGTTCATCAGCAGTGAAATGATCAGGCTGATAATCAGGTAGACCGCCATGGTAATCGCAATAGTTTCAATCGCCTGACCGGTTTGGTTCAGCACGGTACCGGCAAACAGCGAAACCATGTCTGGATAGCCGATAGCGGCCGCCAGCGATGAGTTTTTCACGATATTGAGATACTGGCTGGTCAGTGGCGGGATAATCACACGCATGGCCTGCGGGATAATCACCTGACGCATGGTTACTGGATTAGGTAAACCGAGCGAACGTGCGGCTTCATTTTGACCATGCGGTACCGACTGAATACCAGAGCGAATTACTTCGGCTATAAACGACGAGGTATAAACCGACAGCGCGAGAGTCAACGCAGCGAGCTCAGGGATCATTACGAAACCGCCGCGGAAGTTAAATCCACGCAGTTCTGGCACATCCCAATGCATGGCAGCGCCAAACAGGGTATGAGCAATCAGCGGCAGCAAAACCAGCAGCCCAACCGCAGCCAGCCAGGTGCGACGCAGTTGACCGGTTTTAAGCTGATGCTTACGGTTGTAGCGGAACAGCGCCACGCAACCCAGCACCGCTAACGCCAGCGCGATCAGAAATGGCCAGGTGCCAGGCGCGTACTCGGGCCACGGGATATACAAACCGCGATTGCTGACGAATGCTAAATCAAACGCGTTGAGTGCCTGACGCGGGCCGGGCAGGTTACGCAGTACCGCAAAGTACCAGAAAAAGATCTGCAGCAGCGGCGGGATATTACGGAAGGTCTCGATGTAAATGGTTGAAAGCTTGCGCAGCAGCCAGTTCTCAGACAAGCGAGCCAGGCCAACGGCAAAGCCAAGGATCGAAGCGAAAACAATACAGAGCGCGGAAACCAGCAGGGTATTGGTCAACCCCACCATAAACACGCGCGCGTAGGTGTCGCCTTCGGTGTATTCGATCAGGTGCTGGACAATGCCGAAGCCGGCACTGCGATCCAGAAACCCGAATCCGGAAGTGATGCCACGATTGGCCAGGTTGATTACGGTGTTGTGGATTAGATATCCCACCACAGCAAGCACGGCAACAATCGCGACGATCTGGTAAAGCCAGGCGCGAACCGTAGGATTACCGAACGAAAAATCCCTTTTTACGGTTGGGCGTTGCGACATGTTAAAACCTCAGTGAAGATTACGCGTGGGCACCGCAGGATGCGGTGCCCGACTGGCAGGACGGAATTAACGAACTGGCGGAGCGTACTGGATGCCGCCCGCATTCCACAGCGCATTCTGGCCGCGTTTAATTTTCAGTGCGCTGTCTTTACCGACGTTACGGTCGAACACTTCCTGATAGTTACCTACTTGTTTGATGATGTTGTAAGCCCACTTGTTATCGAGCTTCAGGTCTTTACCGAAGTCACCTTCCGCGCCCAGCAGATGTGCCATATCCGGTGTAGTTGGCTTGGCTACCATGTCATCGACATTTTTAGAGCTGATACCCATCTCTTCCGCGTTCAGCATGGCATACAGCGACCATTTAACGATGGTGAACCAATCGTCATCACCGCGACGCACAACGGGACCCAGCGGCTCTTTGGAGATCACTTCTGGCAGTACGATGAACTCGTCTGGCTTGCCAAGTTTAATACGCAGCGCATACAGCTGAGATTGGTCGGATGCGAGGGTGTCGCAACGGCCGCTGTCGAGCGCTTTGGCGGATTCGTCAGAGCGGTCAAAGGTCACTGGCGTGTACTGCATTTTGTGGGTTTTGAAGTAGTCAGCCACGTTCAGCTCGGTATCAGTACCGGCCTGAATACACACGGTGGCACCATCCAGCTCTTTAGCACTTTTCAGACCGGCTTTCTGGTGAGTCAGGAAGCCGATACCGTCGTAATAGTTCACGCCTGCAAACAGGAAGCCCATGCCGCCATCGCGCGATGAGGTCCATGTGGTGTTACGAGACAAGATGTCCACTTCACCGGACTGCAGCGCGGTGAAGCGCTCTTTTGCGGTCAACGGGGTGTATTTCACTTTGGTTGCGTCGCCAAATACTGCGGCAGCCGCTGCGCGGCATACATCCACGTCAATACCGGTGAATTTGCCGTTAGAGTCAGCATAAGAGAAGCCTGGCAGGCCGTCACTGATGCCGCACTGTACAAAACCTTTCTTTTTAATGGCATCCAGCGTGGTGCCAGCGTGCGCTTGTTGAGCAACGGCGAACAGCGAGGCTGCAGCAACCAAAGTGGAAAGCATCATCTTTTTCATAAAGCATCCTGTGTGGCGATATCGTGTGTTGTTATGTTTGCGCGCACTTTAATGTGCGCTGTTTTCTGTCTGTGGTGGTTAGCCATTCACAACTCTGCAAACCTGATGCCAGGTTTGCAGAATCCTGAATTCTCTGGAAAGATCTTTTAATAAACTGAAGCACTCAGAAGATTCTGACTAATATGGCGCACCAAAAGGCAGCATGACGAGACGACACGATCACAAATAGTGCAAAAAGTTTCACTATATGGAAGCAGTGTGAGCTAACGCTCAGGAGTGGATGTATGAGTTTGCACGCTTACGGCCGAAGCGGTTAATGATCACAGAGAGAGCGGGCTGAAGCGTGATGAAGGATAAATAGGCGCGAAGTAAAATGGAGAAAAAGGTGTTGCTAAGGGGGAGGGGATATCACTGCGGAAATTGCAACTATCGTTACCATTATCGCGCCAATTGTTTCATGCGTTGCTAACGTCAGGAAATTATCCGGGCTGCAGAAACAAAAACGCCAGCCGCAAGGCTGGCGTTATCGCAGCAACGAACAGATTAGTTCATGCCGTATTTTTTCAGCTTCTTACGCAGGGTACCGCGGTTGATACCCATCATCAGAGCTGCACGGGTCTGGTTGCCACGGGTGTACTGCATCACCATGTCCAACAGAGGCTGCTCGACTTCTGCCAATACCAGCTCATACAGGTCACTCACATCCTGACCGTTCAGTTGAGCAAAATAGTTCTTCAGTGACTGTTTAACCGAATCACGCAGTGGCTTTTGGGTCACCTGATCCTGAGAGTTAACGGTAGAAACGGTGAGTACGTCAGAATTTACGCGTTGTTCGAACATAGTTCTTTCAGCTCTTTATTTCGTTTACGCAAGATTTTCGAAGTATGCCTCCAACGCCTCCAGCTGTTCGCTGGCATCCTCTATGGCGTTGAATGTGCGCCGAAACTGGTCATCAGGAGCACTTTCCTGCAAATACCAGGAAACGTGTTTTCGGGCAATACGGTATCCTTTGCGCTGACCGTAAAAGTCGTGCAGCTCCCGTATGTGTCCAATCAGCATTTGCTTCACTTCAGCCAGCGGCTTCGGTGCCAGCAGCTCCCCTGTGTCCAGATAATGCTGGATTTCCCGGAAGATCCACGGTCTTCCCTGAGCGGCACGGCCAACCATAAGAGCATCGGCTCCGGTATAGTCGAGCACCGCTCTGGCTTTATGCGGGTCAGTAATGTCGCCATTCGCGATGATCGGAATGGAAACGCTCTGCTTAACTGTCCGAATGCTGTCGTATTCAGCAAATCCCTCAAACAAACAGGCGCGCGTGCGGCCATGAATGGTGAGAGCCTGAATGCCACAGCGTTCAGCCAATTGGGCAATCTCTACACAATTACGATTTTCTTTGTCCCAGCCGGTGCGAATCTTCAGCGTAACCGGTACATCCACTGCATTGACGACCGCGGTGAGAATGGACTCCACCAGTTGCGGATGTTGCAGCAGCGCTGAACCTGCCATCTTACGATTCACTTTTTTGGCTGGGCAGCCCATGTTGATATCGATAACCTGCGCGCCAGACGCCACATTAATGCGCGCGGCAGCAGCCATCTCATCAGGATCGCAACCGGCAATTTGCACGGCGCGAATACCAGGCTCGTCACTATGCACCATACGCAAACGGGATTTGTCACTGGCCCAAACTTCCGGGTTCGACGACAGCATCTCGGAGACAGTCATACCGGCGCCGTTCTCGTAACACAGGGTGCGAAATGGCTTATCGGATACTCCGGCCATAGGCGCAGCAATGAGTCGATTACGTAGCTGATGTTGTCCAATGCGCATGAAAAAGAAGTGACCCTAACTGTTCGCAAGGCGGCGTATATTACGCATTTTTTAAAGAAGATGAAAGGCCAAACTTTGAACAATTCGCCGTTAGAGAGAGGGGAAATCAACTTATCAGCCACAAGGAAAGGTATTAATCATTATATTTCATATGATTAAAAAAATATGATGGAATTGTGTACAAAAATTTTTCTCAAAACATGACCAAAATCACAACATAAAAACCGCCACTTCAGGTAATTAGCGAAAGAAATGACGCCATAATGATTATTAATTGAGCTACTTAGTTACGTTAGCTTAACGTCTTTTCCGCCAATAGTGGATTGAATGTCACTCCCCTGGAGCGCGCGTGCAGAGGGAGTGACGGATGTAACCTCAGTTATCAGGTCACTATTCAATAATCACGCGTCCATTCAGCGGCTGCACAGGACGACTGTTGCCATGTTCACCCAACAAGGTGGTGAACGTTTTGAGTTGTTCAGCAGATGCCGAAACAGTTTGCTTCATCACTAACCAGCGCACACCTTCGGTGCAAGGTGGCGTCGTAAGCGAACCACTAAAGCGAAAGTAGTTCTTTTGACCCGGAATCAGAGCGCTGAGATTGAGTGGCTGTTGCAGGGCCACCTCTTTGTTAACTTCAGCGGGTAACTCACGCAGTACCTCTGCCAGCGCAGGGTTTTCCGACCCGGCTTCAAACATCACGCCAACCACCGCCAGATGGCCCTCTTCGCTAGCATGGACGAAATGCGCAGCCAGCGGAAAGCGTTTGCCATCAATCAGATTTTCGCTCGGCGTATGGAAGTGGAACTGACGCAGCGTATAAGCTTCGCCATCCAGCGTCAGCGCATCGCCATCCTTGACGTTGATCTGGATGGTGTGACCGTTATTGATGATGGATTTTTGTTTGGCTTGATAGCTCAACGTCAGCGGCGGCAGTTGTCCATTCACCACCTTGCGGATATCGACAGGCGACTGGTTCACACCGCTTTTACAGGTGTGATAATCGGCGTGCAAGTTGCCCCACTCATCTGGTGCTTCATAAGACCAGTTGGAGCTATGGGCGTGCGTGAACGACGCCATGCTTGTCAGAAAAGCGAGCAAACAAAGTTCCTTTATCATAATCAATTACTTTCAGCGATTTATCGAAGTGAAATGCCCTAAAAGACATTGCCAAAAGGGATAGCGCTATCGCCTGAAGCAGGATTGTAATGATTGAAATGTAAAGAAACGGCAGTAGATGAGAAGGGCTGGCGCTTTGAGACGGGTCTCAGAAAAATAGAACGGCTTGCCAGTCAGTTAGCCCGACTGGCAAGCGGGCTGATTAGCGGCGTACGCCGGTGATGCGGCACCACTCTTCTTTCTCGGCAACCGCGTCGAGTGCAAAACGATCGGCGTAAGCTTCACACACGCTTTCGGCCTGGCTCGCCAGCACGCCGGACAATCCAAGATGCCCACCGGCTTTCGGCAGCACGCTAATCAGCGGCGCCAATTCGCGCAGTGGACCAGCGAGGATGTTGGCGACCACCACGTCAGCCTGCAGGTTTTCCGGCTGCTGGTGGGGCAGATAGAGCGCCAGACGCTCAGAGACGCCATTACGTTCGGCATTATCGCGGCTGGCCTGGATCGCCTGCGGATCGATATCAATACCGATCGCCTGCGCTGCGCCTAATTTTAGTGCGGCAATAGCGAGGATGCCGGAGCCACAGCCAAAGTCGATCACCGTTTTGCCTTGCAGATCCAGCCCATCAAGCCAGGTCAAACACATCGACGTGGTGGGATGCGTGCCGGTACCAAATGCAAGGCCCGGATCCAGCATCACGTTGACGGCATCTGGATCCGGCACATCGCGCCAGCTCGGGCAGATCCACAGACGCTCACCGAAACGCATTGGGTGGAAGTTATCCATCCATTCACGTTCCCAGTCTTTATCTTCGATCTGCTCGATCTTATGGCGAAACGCGGATCCCAGCAGCGGATGCTGGCTTAACTCGGCCACCACATCGCTCATCTCGGTTTCGGCGTCGAACAGGCCGATGACATCGGTATCGCCCCACAGCAGCGTTTCGCCCGGCAGCGGCTCGTAAACCGGATTGTCGTGCGTATCCTGGAAAGTGACCGACACCGCGCCAACATCCATCAGCGCATCGCTCAGGGTTTCGGCGTTTTCACCGGTGCTGTTAATTTTGATTTGAATCCAAGGCATAGCGTTTCTCTTTATTCCAGTGCCGCTGCATGCGTTGCAGGCGTGCGGCCAAACAGATTACCCACCAGGAAGGCCAGCAGGCTTAAGGTCAATGACGGAACGATTGGGTGGAAACCCCACCATTCAATGTTCAGGCTGGCAAGCAGCGTATAGCATCCCGCGCCGACCAGCATGCCGCTGATCGCACCGGTAGAGTTGGCGCGCTCCCAATACAAGCCCAGTACCAGCGGCCACAGGAACACGGCTTCAAGACCACCAAATGCCAGCAGATTCAGCCAGATAATCATATCGGGTGGATTCCACGCCGCCAGCAGCAGCAGCACGCCAAGCACGAAAGTGATAGTGCCTGACAGCATGCGCAGGCGCGCCTCATTTTCACTGTGCTGCGGTGCAATACGCAGGTAGAGATCTTTGATCAGCGTAGCGGAGGATTGCAGCAGCTGCGCGTTAATGGTCGACATAATGGCCGCCATTGGCGCCGCAAGAAATACGCCCGCCGCCATCGGCGGTAACACGGTAATCATCAGCGTGGGGATCACGCGATCGGGGATGGTGAGATCGGGCAAAATCACGCGGCCCAGCGCACCGGCCAGATGCATGCCAAGCATCAGGATCACTACCACAATGGTGCCGAGCACAATGCCACGATGCATCGCTTTGCTGTCTTTATACGAAATACAGCGCACCGCAGTGTGGGGCAAACCAATCACACCGAAACACACCAGTACCGCAAACGAGCTGAGGAAGGTTGGATTGATGACATTGCCAACGCCTTCCGGCGACGTCAGTTGTGGATCGATGTTGTGCAGTTTGGTTACTGCGCTTTCCAGCCCGCCCGCCTGGTGAATTACCGCGAAGAGGAGCAGGAAGGTGCCGATCAGCATCACCATGCCTTGCATCGCATCGTTCAGCACGCTAGCGCGGAAGCCACCGAAAGCAGTGTAGAGCGCGATGGTGCCACCGAAGATGAGCAGGCCGGTGTCGTAAGGAATACCCGCAGCGGTTTCCAGCAGACGCGCGCCACCGATGAACTGCACGGTCATCGCGCCAATAAACGCCACCAATAAACTGATACTGGAGAGCCAAATCAGTAACGTGCTGCCGTAGCGGCCATAAAGCATGTCGTTAAGCGTCACAGCATTGTAACGACGCGCCAGAATGGCGAATTTCTTGCCTAATACGCCAAGAGAAAGCCAGACGGCGGGCACCTGAATCATTGCCAGCAGCACCCAACCAAGACCATATTTATAGGCAGCGCCGGGGCCGCCAATGAATGAGCTGGCGCTGATGTAAGTGGTAGTGATGGTCATGGCCAGCACAAAGCCGCCCATCGAACGGCTGCCGAGGAAGTATTCACTCAGGAAGTTGCCCTGACGCTGCTTGCGCATCGCAAACACCGACAGCGCAGCGATCAGCACCAGATAGGCCAACAGCGGAAGAATGATTTCAGAGTCCATCGTTATCCTCCAGCGACATGTCGCGGAACAGCACGCGCACCATCAGCCAGCACAACACAATAAACAGCAGCGGGGCGAACAGGCACGAAAGCTCAAACCATCTTGGTAAGCCAAAGAAGCCGATCTCATTGCCGCCCAGCCAGGCAGAAAGTCCCCAAACGGCAAGGTAGGCTAGCGTCAAATAAAACGACCAGCGCGCCTCTTTGTTCGCTTGTAAAAAACGCCAATCCATTATGTAACCTCAAAGGCGACAAAAATGAAAAAGGCCGGAGTTAACCGGCCTCTGTCTTGCTCTGCGCTGCGATTACTTCTCTTGCAGGCCGAGTTTTTTCTCCAGATAGTGGATGTTAGTCCCACCCTGCTGGAAGTTTTCGTCGGACATGATTTTCATCTGCAGCTCAATGTTGGTCTTGATGCCGTCGATGATCAGTTCCGCCAGCGCATTCTTCATGCGCGAGATTGCCACGTCACGGTTTTCACCGTAGGTAATCAGCTTACCAATCATGGAATCGTAGTACGGTGGCACGCTGTAACCGGCATAGATATGCGATTCCCAACGAACACCGAAGCCGCCCGGCGCGTGGAAGCGGGTGATCTTGCCTGGGCTTGGCAGGAAGGTATTCGGATCTTCGGCGTTAATACGGCATTCCACCGCATGACCGCGAATCACCACGTCTTCCTGTTTGATCGACAGCGGCTGACCAGCAGCAATACGCAGCTGCTCTTTGATCAGGTCGACACCGGTGATCATTTCTGTCACCGGATGCTCAACCTGAATACGGGTGTTCATCTCAATGAAGTAGAACTCACCGTTTTCGTACAGGAACTCGAACGTACCTGCACCGCGATAGCCGATGTCGATACAGGCTTTAGAGCAGCGTTCGCCGATATAGCGACGCAGTTCCGGCGTAATGCCTGGCGCTGGTGCTTCTTCAACGACTTTCTGGTGACGACGCTGCATTGAGCAGTCACGTTCGGCCAGATAGATCGCGTTACCCTGGCCGTCGGCCAGCACCTGAATCTCGATGTGGCGTGGATTCTCGAGGTACTTCTCCATGTACACCATGTCGTTGTTGAAAGCCGCTTTGGCTTCCGCTTTCGTCATGTTGATGGATTGCTCAAGATCCTTGTCGCTACGCACAACGCGCATACCGCGACCGCCGCCGCCGCCAGAGGCTTTGATGATCACCGGATAACCGATGCGCTTAGCGAAGGCACGGTTTTTTTCCATGTCGTCGGTCAGCGAGCCATCAGAACCTGGTACGGTGGGTACGCCGGCTTTCTTCATTGCGGTGATCGCAGACACTTTGTCGCCCATCAGGCGAATGGTATCGGCTTTCGGGCCAATGAAGATAAAGCCTGAGCGCTCAACCTGCTCGGCGAAATCGGCGTTCTCAGAGAGGAAGCCGTAACCCGGGTGAATAGCGACCGCGCCGGTAATTTCAGCGGCGGAGATCAGTGCCGGGATGTTCAGGTAGCTTTTGACCGAAGGTGGTGGGCCGATGCAGACGGTTTCGTCTGCCAGCAGCACGTGCTTCAGGTCACGGTCCGCGGTGGAGTGCACGGCAACAGTCTTAATGCCCAGCTCTTTGCAGGCACGCAGAATGCGCAGCGCGATCTCACCACGGTTAGCAATGACAATTTTATCCAGCATGCTTCGCCTCGTTATTCGATGATGACCAGCGGCTCGTCAAATTCAACCGGTTGGCCGCTTTCGACCAGAATCGCCTTCACAACGCCGGATTTGTCGGCTTCGATCTGGTTCATCATTTTCATCGCTTCAACGATGCACAGGGTGTCGCCGGCATTCACTTTCTGGCCAACTTCAACGAAGGCTTTCGCGTCTGGGCTTGGGGTGCGATAGAAGGTGCCCACCATCGGAGAACGCACGATATGGCCACTGATTTCTGGTTTAGCTTCTGCTGCAGCCGGTGCGGCAGGTGCCACAGCGGTCGCCAGCGCAGGCTGCTGCTGCTGCATCATTGGCGCAGCATAAGCCTGCTGCATCATTGGGTAGCCGGCATTTGCAGGTGAACGGCTGATACGAACGGACTCTTCGCCCTCGGAGATTTCCAGCTCGGAGATGCCAGACTCTTCAACCAGTTCGATCAGTTTCTTAATTTTACGAATATCCATGAGTGTGGTTCCGTACTCTGTTTAATTGGAATGTGACAGGCGTTTTACTGCCGTTTGTAAAGCCCACGAGTATCCATCAGCGCCAAGTCCACAGATGACGCCAGCAGATACATCGGAAAGATAGGAGTGATGTCTGAACGGTTCGCGTGCATGCACGTTCGAGAGATGCACCTCAATAAAAGGAATGCTAACCGCCAACAGGGCATCACGCAGTGCAACGCTGGTATGCGTAAACGCAGCAGGATTGATGATGATGTAATCCACGTTGCCGCGGGCTTCGTGAATACGGTCAATCAGCTGGAACTCTGCGTTCGATTGCAAATGACTCAATTTCACATGGTGCTGATCGGCCTGTTGCGTCAGATCGCCGACGATTTGCGCCAGCGTGGTGTGACCATACTTATCAGGCTCGCGCGTTCCCAATAAATTCAGATTGGGACCGTTCAAAAGCAGTATGTGAAATTTGTGCGCCATCTTGCTGCTATCTCCTGCAATCAGTAAGGCATCGCGTAAAATACCGCGCCATCTTGCGTTTGTCACCCTTGAGGATGAAAAAGAAGACTTCGTTTGCAATAAAGCCGGGCATTATATCCGTTTCGTCGACATTCGCAGCAAAATACTGGTCTTATCTGCGAAGTTGATCGAATGCGGCCCGAAGGCCACACTTTTTAACAGATCTCGCGGGAGGAACACAACCGTGCGGGGATTATCTGGAGAGAAGTTTACGCAACTTATTGTAACGCCACGCTAACAGCGCGATGGCCAGCACGGCGTAGATTACCGGCTGCGGGGACACGACTTTCACAGACCAAAGATAGTGGATAGGTGCGAGGATCGCGACCAGATAGACGCCGTTATGCAGCGTTTGCCAGCGACGACCCAGTTTGCGCTGCATGCGTTGAAATGAGGTGATGGCGAGGGCGAAGAGAATCGTCCAGCTGATCATCCCCAGTAACAAATAAGGACGAGAAACCAACTCACTGCCGAGTAAACGCAGATGATCGTAGCCAAGTTCCAGCAAGTAGTAGCTGGTGAGATGTAAAGTGGCCCAGGCAAAACACCACACGCCGAGCAGGCGGCGGGTCCGAATCAGCAGCGGCTGTTTCAGGTAGCGCGTTAATGGGCTGACCAGCAGCGTGGCAAGCAGCAGCTTTAGCGCCATTCTGCCAGTAAAATGCTGGATATCTTTCGCCGGATCGGCGCTCAGCCAGCCCTGACTCGCCGCCATAAACAGATAAACAAACGGCAGAAAAGCCGCCAGATGCAGCACAACTTTTAACGCAGTAATGTGGCGTAAAGTGAGGCGCACTTAATAGTTCTCCCGTAAATCCAGCCCGCGATACAGTGAAGCCACTTCTTTCGCGTAGCCGTTGAACAGCAGCGTAGGTTGGCGATCAACCTTTAGAATGCCGCCCGCGCCAATAAAGCGTTCGGTAGCCTGCGACCAGCGCGGATGATTCACATGCGGGTTCACATTGGCATAGAAACCGTACTCATTGGCAGCGATCTGGCTCCAGGTGGTTGGTGGACGATCGTGCGTCAGCGTGATCTTCACGATCGATTTAATCCCTTTGAAGCCATATTTCCACGGCACGGTCAGGCGAATCGGCGCGCCATTTTGCGGTGGCAGCGCTTTGCCGTATACGCCGGTACTCAGCAGCGTCAGTGGATGCATCGCTTCATCAAGACGCAAGCCTTCTACATAGGGATAATCCAGCCCGCCGCCGATAAAGCGATCTTTCTGACCGGGCATTTGGTCAGGTGCATACAGCGTTTCAAACGCCACATAGCGTGCATTGCTGGTGGGTTCAGCCAGTTTTAGTAGCTTGTTGAGCTCGAAGCCGACCCACGGAATCACCATCGACCAGGCTTCGACGCAGCGCATGCGATAAATGCGTTGTTCCATGGCGAAACGCTTGAAGATGTCATCCATATCCAGCGTGATCGGTTTGGCCACTTCACCTTCAATGCGCAGCTTCCACGGATCGGTTTTTAGCGTGCCGGCATTGGCGGCAGGATCGGCTTTATCCAGACCAAATTCGTAGAAGTTGTTGTAACCCGACACCTTATCAAACGGCGTGAGCGGCAAATCGGCCTGCCATTCGGCCGGTTTAGTGAAATCTAAATCTCTGCCAGCGGGCGCGGGCGGGCGGTTATTGCCTTTAAACCAGCTCAACACATCGGCTTGCGCCGTGCCTGGCAAACTGGCTGCTGCTGCGCCTAATCCCAACGCTTTTAACACCTGACGGCGGCGCATATTAAAGACGCTTTCTGGCGTGACGTCGGCTTCTGTGAGCAAGTGCTTCAGCTTCATGACGTTCTCCTGTGAATAGTAAGTTATAACCAGCATGCTCAACTTCAGCGTCAGGCGCGAACTTGCGGGGAAAAATGTGAAATTTCCTGGCAAAACGTACTCTTTGAGAATAGGACGAAAAAGCCCGTAGCAAAGTCAGGCGATCACGGTTTAACGCTATACTCGCGCCGTAGCGCTTATCAAGCTGTGTTATGTGCGATTTTGATGCCAGTCTGGCACTGAATCACACCTTGATTTGTGCTATTTTGCTCAGGTTTGCGCCAGTGGTCGGAGTGGCGCCAACGGATTAACACCGTTCATAACCGCAGTAATGCAGGCACAGGGATGCGATTAACAACTAAATTTTCTGCGTTTATTACCTTATTAAGCTTACTGGCGATGATATTGATGCTGGTGGGCTGCGCTTTTAGTTTTATCTGGCTGTCGCAACAGCGTGTGGAAACGCGTATGCAAACGCTGGCGACTGAAGTGGATAAAGCCCTGGCTTCACAATCGCCGCATGAGATCACGCAGTGGCTAACGCGCATGATGCCGGTGGTCAATGCCGAACAGATGCAGCTGCTGAATGGCGATACCTTAGTGTTCAGTTTAGCCCGCCACGAAAATCCGATGTTGGAGGATGAGCCGAATCGCTTTGTGCAGTTCGATTTGCCCCTGACGCATTCACCGGGCCTTGAACTGCGCGTGGTGGTGCTCGATCCCGCCAAAACCCTGTTTCGCTCCTTTACCGGCACTTATACGCTGGTGGTCCTGTTTACTGTCGTCGCTATCATGTGTGTGCTGCTGGTTATGACTAACCGCTGGCTCAATCGGCGCTGGCACAATATGGAACAGCTAGAAGCGCGCGCCGACCGCATTCTGGCCGGGGAGCGCTGCTCGCCTGACGAGCATGCAGCGGAGTGGCCGCCGAAAGCCAGTCGCGCCATCGATACGCTTCTGGGCGATTTGCAGGAAGCGGGCGAGCAGCGTTTACGCATCGATACCTTAATTCGCACCTTTGCGGCGCAGGATCCGCGTACCGGTCTCAACAATCGCTTGTTCTTCGATAACCAGTTGGCGACGTTGTTGGAAGATCAGGAAGATGTTGGCACGCACGGCGTGGTGATGATGGTGCGCCTGCCGGATCTCGATACCCTGCACGAAACCCTCGGCCCAACGCTGGTGGAAGAGTATCTGTTTGACCTGATTAATATGCTGTCGACCTTTGTGCTGCGCTATCCGGGCGCATTGCTGGCACGTTACTTCCGCAGTGATTTCGCCGTCTTGCTGCCGCATCGCACTCTAAAAGAAGCCAACAGCATTGCCGACCAACTGATCAATGCCGTCGATTCACTGCCGCCGATGCGCATGGTCGATCGCGATGATTTGATCCACATTGGCATCAGCGCGTGGCGCAGCGGACAAAGTGTCTCGCAGGTGATGGAAAATGTGGAGATGGCCACGCGGCGTGCGACATTGCAGGGCGGTAATAGTTGGTCGGTTGGCGAAGGCAATACGCTGGACATGGGGCGCGGCAGCGTGCGCTGGCGGACCTTGCTGGAGAACACACTCAATCGTGGTGGCCCGCGTCTGTACCAGAAACCGGCGGTGCTGCTGGATGGAAAAGTCCATCATCGCGAATTGCTGACGCGCGTGTTCGATGGCGACAAAGAAGTGGTATCGGCGGAGTTTATGCCGCTGGTGCTGCAGCTGGGTATGACCGACAGCTGGGATCGCCAGCTGGTGGCGCGCATTGCGGCGCTCTCTGAAATGTGGCCGGATGAAACCCTGGCACTACCCGTGAATATTGACTCGCTGTTGCAGCGGCCTTTTCAACGCTGGCTGCAAAAACTGCTGCTGCAGTGCAGCAAATCGCAAAGAAAACGTTTTTTATTTGAACTTGCTGAGGCCGACGTTTGTCAACACATCAGCCGTTTAGTGCCGGTTTTCCATATGTTAACGGCATTTGGCTGTCGCATTGCAGTGGTTCAGGCCGGATTGACGGTGGTGAGCAGCGCCTATATTAAGCAATTCCCGATAGAAGTGATTAAACTTGCGCCGGGTTTGGTACGCAATATTGAACGGCGTACTGAAAACCAGCTGTTTGTGCAGAGTTTGCTGGAAGTGTGTAAGTCATCACCGACACAGGTTTTCGCCGCCGGCGTGCGTACGCGCGCGGAGTGGCAAACGCTGTCGGGATTGGGGGTTTCTGGCGGGCAGGGCGATTTCTTTGCGCCCTCGTTGCCGGTCAACAGTAACGTAAAGAAACACTCACAACGTTATCGAATTTAAACCTTCAGCGCGCGAAATGCAGGCTGATGGCTGTTTTTCTCGCTTATTTGTGCCGGAGCGCGCGATGCTGGAGGCTGGAAATGTTAGATTTTATGTCGAAATTTGCCCGCTATCGCCGGGAGAATTTAGGTTAAAACGGCGTGTTAACGCCATTTAACTGCGGCAAAAGACCCTACCATCAGGCCAAAAAAGTATTCAGCGTATTTTTTCACCGAAGCAGAACGTTTTTGCGCCTTGTAGCGGCTTCGCGTGGTTGGTAAAGTAGGCGGATTTTATTTTCCGCCCCCAGCTTGCAGGATTATCCCTTAGTATGTTTAAAAAATTTCGTGGCATGTTTTCCAATGACTTGTCCATTGACCTGGGTACCGCGAATACCCTGATTTACGTGAAAGGACAAGGCATCGTGTTGAACGAGCCTTCTGTGGTTGCTATTCGTCAGGATCGTGCCGGCTCCCCAAAGAGCGTAGCGGCTGTCGGTCATGACGCTAAGCAGATGCTTGGCCGTACGCCGGGCAATATCGCTGCTATCCGTCCTATGAAAGATGGCGTTATCGCCGACTTCTTCGTCACCGAAAAAATGCTGCAGCACTTCATTAAGCAAGTGCATAGCAACAGCTTTATGCGTCCAAGCCCGCGTGTGCTGGTCTGCGTACCGGTGGGTGCGACCCAGGTTGAGCGTCGTGCCATCCGTGAATCTGCACAAGGTGCAGGCGCGCGTGAAGTCTTCCTGATTGAAGAGCCAATGGCTGCGGCGATTGGTGCAGGTCTGCCGGTTTCTGAAGCGACCGGTTCGATGGTGGTTGATATCGGTGGTGGTACCACTGAAGTGGCAGTGATCTCGCTGAACGGTGTGGTTTACTCCTCTTCTGTGCGTATTGGTGGTGACCGCTTCGATGAAGCTATTATTAATTATGTCCGTCGCAACTACGGTTCCCTGATCGGTGAAGCGACTGCGGAGCGCATCAAGCACGGTATCGGTTCTGCTTATCCGGGCGATGAAGTGCACGAGATTGAAGTGCGCGGCCGTAACCTGGCAGAAGGTGTGCCACGTGGCTTTACCCTGAATTCGAACGAGATTCTTGAAGCGCTGCAGGAACCGCTGACCGGTATCGTGAGCGCGGTGATGGTCGCACTGGAACAGTGCCCGCCAGAACTGGCTTCTGACATCTCCGAGCGCGGTATGGTGCTGACCGGTGGTGGCGCATTGCTGCGTAACCTCGATCGCCTGCTGATGGAAGAGACCGGTATTCCGGTGGTCGTGGCAGAAGATCCGCTGACCTGCGTAGCACGCGGCGGTGGTAAAGCATTGGAAATGATCGACATGCATGGCGGCGATTTGTTCAGCGAGGAGTAATTCCTCAACGGCTAAGGCCCTGGTCAAATTGCGCAGGGAATAGCGCCTATGCTGACGCTGCTGCTGCAACGCACGACGGCGAGATGCGTCCAGCCCTGGAGGCGTTGGCTATAAGGCTAACGCTTCTTCCCTGATGTCGAGGAACACGCAGAATTTATGAAGCCGATTTTTAGCAGGGGACCTTCCCTGCAGTTGCGCCTCTTTCTGGCAGTCATTGTGGCTATCGCGATTATTATCGCTGATAGCCGCGTGAGCTCCTTTTCCCAGATCCGCAACTACCTGGACACGTCGGTCAGTCCATTTTATTTTTTGGCCAACGGGCCAAGACAACTTCTTGATGGCGTTTCCGAAACGCTGGCGTCACGTCAGCAATTGGAGCTGGAAAATAAAGCACTGCGCCGTGAGCTCTTCCTGAAAAACAGTGACTTGCTGATGCTGGGGCAATATAAGCAGGAAAACGCGCGTCTGCGTGAACTGCTTGGCTCGCCGCTGCGCCAGGATGAGCACAAGATGGTGACGCAGGTGATCTCCACCGGCACCGATCCTTACACCGATCAGGTAGTTATCGACAAGGGCAGCGTAAACGGTGTTTACGAAGGTCAGCCGGTGATCAGTGATAAAGGGGTTGTCGGTCAGGTGGTTGCAGTAGGTCAGGTTACCAGCCGCGTATTGCTGATTTGCGATGCATCGCATGCATTGCCGATTCAGGTGTTGCGTAACGATATTCGCGTGATAGCCGCCGGTAATGGCTGCAGCGAAGATCTGCAGCTGGAACATCTGCCGGGCAACACCGACATTCGCGTCGGCGATGTGCTGGTCACGTCTGGCCTGGGCGGTCGCTTCCCGGAAGGTTATCCGGTTGGCGTGGTCTCCTCGGTGAAAGTCGATACACAGCGTGCTTACACGGTGATTCAGGCGCGTCCAGCGGCTGGCTTGCAGCGTTTGCGCTATCTGCTGCTGCTGTGGGGCGCGGATCGTAACGGCGTAGCACCGATGGCGCCGGACGAAGTGCATCGCGTTGCCAACGAACGTTTGATGCAGATGATGCCGCAGGTTCTGCCGCCAGCAGGCGAAATGGGCCCACCGGCACCGGATACTTTGCAGTCATCGCAGCAAATGGGGCCACCGCAACCCGCTAATAGCAGTCGTTCGCAAGGGAATTCTGCGAACACACGCGGAGGCCAGCCTTGAGTCGATATCGCAGCCAGGGCCGATGGGTTATCTGGCTGTCCTTTCTGATTGCCCTTATCCTGCAAATCATGCCGTGGCCGGAACAGATCTTCATGTTCCGGCCTTCATGGCTGTTGCTGATCCTGATTTACTGGGTGCTGGCGCTGCCGCATCGGGTGAATGTTGGTACCGGTTTTTTCCTCGGTGGCATCATGGATCTGGTGGCAGGCTCAACGCTGGGCGTGCGTGCGCTGGCATTCAGCATCATCGCGTATCTGGTGGCCTTTAAATTTCAGTTATTCCGAAACTTAGCGTTGTGGCAGCAGGCATTAATGGTTATGGTGCTGTCCCTTGCGGTGGATGTGATTGTTTTCTGGGCAGAATTCCTGGTGATCAACGTCTCATTCCGCCCGGAAATCTTCTGGAGTAGTGTGGTCGACGGCGTCCTGTGGCCCTGGCTATTCTTATTGATGAGAAAGATTCGCCGTCAATTCGCTGTTCAGTAAGGAATACTATGATTAGCCTGTACCTCGCATCCGGTTCACCGCGTCGACGTGAGCTGTTAACGCAGCTTGGTCTGCAATTTGAACGCCTGATTACCCACGTAGAAGAGCAGCGTCAGCCAGAAGAAGCGGCTGAAGTTTACGTGCGTCGTCTGGCGTCAGATAAGGCGCACGCGGGCGTCGCGGTCGCACCGCAGGATCTGCCGGTGTTGGGTGCCGATACCATTGTGGTACTGAACGGTGAAGTACTGGAAAAGCCGCAGGATGCCGCGCACGCCGCCGCGATGCTGAGTAAGCTGTCGGGACAAACTCATCAGGTGATGACCGCCGTAGCGCTGGCTGATAAACAGCGTGAACTGGATTGCCTGGTGACCACGGACGTGACCTTCCGCAAGATGACGGCGGAGGAAATTTCGCACTATATCGCCAGTGGCGAGCCGATGGATAAAGCCGGCGCGTACGGAATTCAGGGCCTTGGCGGCAATTTTGTCCGCAAGATTAATGGAAGCTATCACGCCGTGGTGGGATTGCCGCTGGTTGAGACCGGTGAGCTGCTGAGTCATTTTCAGTCACTGCGAGCGTTAAGGGGACAAGATGACGGCTGAACTGCTGGTAAATGTGACACCTTCGGAAACCCGTGTTGCCTACATTGATGGCGGCATTCTGCAGGAAATCCACATTGAGCGCGAAGCACGACGCGGCATCGTGGGCAACATCTATAAAGGACGCGTCAGTCGCGTCTTGCCGGGTATGCAGGCGGCCTTTGTCGATATCGGCATGGAAAAAGCCGCCTTTCTGCACGCCTCCGACATCATGCCGCACACCGAATGCGTGGCGGGTGATGAGAAGAAAAATTTTGTGGTGCGCGACATCGGCGAACTGGTGCGTCCCGGCCAGGATTTGATGGTGCAGGTGGTGAAAGATCCGCTTGGCACCAAAGGCGCGCGCCTTACCACCGACATTACCTTGCCTTCGCGCTATCTGGTGTTCATGCCTGGCGCATCACACGTTGGCGTCTCACAGCGTATTGAGACCGAAGCCGAGCGCGAACGACTGAAAACGGTGGTTGCGGCGCACTGTGACGATCTCGGCGGCTTTATTATTCGTACCGCCGCCGAAGGCATTGGTTCGGAAGAGTTGTCGCAGGATGCCGCTTTCCTGAAACGTTTGTGGACCAAAGTCAGCGAGCGTAAAAAGCGTAATCAGACGCGTTGCCTGCTGTACGGTGAGCTGGCGTTAGCACAGCGCGTACTGCGTGATTTCGCCGGTGCTGCGCTGGATCGCATCCGCGTGGATTCACGTTTGACCTGCGATTTGCTGGTGGAATTCACCAGCGAATACATTCCGGAAATGGCCAGCAAGCTGGAGCTCTACAGCGGTAAGCAGCCGATTTTTGATCTGTTCGATGTTGAGAACGAAATCCAGCGTTCGCTGGAGCGCAAGGTCGAGCTGAAGTCCGGCGGCTATCTGATCATCGATCAAACTGAAGCCATGACCACGGTGGATATCAATACCGGCGCGTTTGTCGGGCACCGCAATCTTGACGAAACCATTTTCAATACCAACATTGAAGCGACGCAAGCTATCGCGCGTCAGCTGCGACTGCGTAATCTCGGCGGCATCATCATTATCGATTTCATCGACATGAGTAACGACGAACATCGCCGTCGCGTGCTGCATTCGCTGGAGAGTGCGCTGAGCAAAGATCGGGTGAAAACCGGCATCAACGGTTTCTCTGCGCTGGGTTTGGTGGAGATGACGCGCAAGCGTACGCGAGAAAGTATTGAACATGTGCTGTGCGCCGATTGCCCGGTGTGCAAAGGGCGCGGCACCTTGAAAACGGTGGAAACCGTCTGCTATGAAATTATGCGTGAAATTGTGCGCGTGCATCACGCCTACGATTCTGACCGCTTCCTGGTGTACGTTTCCCCCGCGGTGGGTGACGCGCTGAAGGGCGAGGAGTCACACGCGCTGGCGGAAGTGGAAATCTTCGTCGGTAAGCAGGTGAAAGTTCATGTTGAACCGCTCTATACCCAAGAGCAGTTTGATGTCGTCATGATGTGATCGTGAGGTTAAGTTCCGTAAGCCAACGGACTGCAAGGAGAGGTGTGTGAGGCGGTTGCCGAGGATTTTGTTACTGCTGCTCGCCGCAATCATCGTAATTGTGGCGCTGCTGGTCAGCGGGTTGCGCCTCGTGATGCCGCACCTTAACAGTTATCGCAGCGATATTCTGCAGACGATCTCACGCGTCAGCGGCGTCACGGTCGATGCCAGCGAACTGCAAGGGAAATGGGAGAATTTCGGCCCGACGCTGCAGGTGCGCGATCTCAACATCTCGATGCAGGAAGATGGTCAACTCACCATCGGCCGCGTCAATCTGGCGCTCAATGTCTGGCAATCGCTGCTGCACTGGCGCTGGCAATTCCGCGATCTCACCTTCTGGCAGCTGCATCTCGAAACCAACCATCCGCTGTTCACCAGCGATGAACAGAAGAACAGCTTCAAACCGGCGCAAATTAACGATCTGTTTTTGCGTCAGTTCGATCACTTCGATCTGCGCGACAGCAGCATCCGTTTTCTGACGCCGTCCGGCCAGCATGCCGAACTGGCGATTCCACGCCTTACCTGGCTGAACGAAAATACCCGTCATCGCGCGGAAGGCGAAGTGAGCCTCTCCAGCTTTACCGGCCAGCATGGCGTGGTGCAGGTGCGGCTTGATCTGAACGACAGCAACGGTTTACTCAGCGATGGCCGCATCTGGATGCAGGCCGATGATGTTGATGTGCGGCCGTGGATTGGCCCGTGGCTGCGTGACAACACCAGCCTTGAAAGCGCGCGTTTCAGTCTGGCTGCGTGGGCGAATTTGCGTGATGGCGATCTCTACGCCGGTGATTTGCTGCTGAGCAAAGGCGGCGCGCGCTGGCGCGGCGAGCAGGGCGATCATCAATTGCAGGTCGATGGCTTAACCGCGCACTTGTCGCGCTACCAAAATGGCTGGAGCCTTTCGGTACCGCAAACGCGACTGAGCACCGACGGCATCGCATGGGCGCCGGGGCATTTTTCTCTGCTGTGGAAGCCGGAAGATAAGCAGATGCTCGGCGCCAACAGTGCGGCGGAAGTGCGCGTGCGTGCCACCCAACTCGACTTAGAACGTCTGGCGCCGATCGTGCCGCTGTTTAAGCCACTTTCCCCCACTTTGCTGGATAACTGGCGTTCGCTGCAACCGCGCGGCCACATTGATGCGCTGGCGCTGGATATCCCGTTGCAGCAGCCGGAGCAAACGCGTTTGCAGGCGAAGTGGCGCGATCTCGCCTGGCAACAGTGGGAATTGCTACCGGGTATCAGCAATCTCAGCGGTAGCGCCAGCGGCAGCTTAAACAACGGTTTGCTGGATGTGGCGATGGGCCAGGCGGAAGTACCGTACGGCGATATGTTTCAGGCTCCGCTGCAGATTAAACAGATCACTGGCCAGCTTAACTGGCTGCGTGATGCCAACGGCTTAACGCTGGATGGACATCAGCTGGATGTGCAGGCGCGCTCGCTGTGGGCACGCGGCGATTTCCGCTACCAGCAGAATTTGGGGACCGCGCCGCGCCTTGATATTCTCGCCGGGATTCGTGTCACCAATGCCGGCGATGCGTGGCGCTACTTCCCGCAGCAGCTGATGGGCCACGATCTTACGCACTATCTCAGCGACGCGATTAAAGGCGGGCAAGTGGATAACGCCACGCTGCTGTTTGCTGGCGATCCCGCGCTATTCCCGTTTAAGCACAATGACGGCATGTTTGAAGTTTGGGTACCGCTGCGTAACTCCACCTTCCAGTTCCAGCCCGGCTGGCCTGCACTGGAAAATCTCGACATCAATCTCGACTTCCTCAACAACGGTTTGTGGATGAGAGCCGATCAAACCAAACTCGGCGAAGTTGATGCGCGCAACGTCAGCGCGGTGATCCCGGATTACCTGAAAGAGAAGTTGATTATCGATGGCGATATCAGCGGCGAAGGCAAAAAAATCGCCGACTATTTCGAGCAAACGCCACTGAAACCAACACTCGGCGCGGCGTTGCAGGAGTTGCAGATTGGCGGCAATGTGCGCGGCAAACTCAATCTCGATATTCCGCTGGATGGCGAGCAGGTGCATGCCAGCGGCAATGTGGTGCTGAACAACAACACACTGCATATCAAACCGTTAAAAACCACGCTGAACAATCTCACCGGCCGCTTCCGTTACAACAACGGCAATCTGGAGAGTGAAGAGTTGCAAGCCAATTGGTTCGGGCAGCCAACCGGGGTGAGTTTTAGTACGCAAGAGAATCCCAACGACTTTGGCGTGAACGTCAAGCTGTTGGGCGATTGGCAGCCAGGTAAACTCAAGGTGCTGCCGGACGCCATCACGCGTCAGTTAGGTGGCTCTTTACCGTGGCAGGGCAATGTCGACATCACGTTGCCGCACAAAGGTGGCGCGACTTACAAAGTTGCACTGCAAGGCGAGGGCAAAGCAGTAAGTAGTCACTTACCTGCACCGCTGGATAAAGCGGCCGGTGAAGCGATGCCGATTACTATCAATGCGGAGGGCGATCTCAAAGGCTTTACCTTGAGCGGTAGCGTACGCGATCACCATCGTTTCAATAGCCGCTGGATTCTGGAGCCGCAGCTGCGCGTTGATCGCGGTATCTGGCTTAACGATGCGAAAAGCACACCGAAGCTGCCGGAAAAACGCGGCATGGAGCTGAATCTCCCGCCGCTGGATGGCGAAGCCTGGATAGGGATGATGGCTGGCGAGGGCAGTTCACGCAGTGCGCAGGGCGAGCCTGAAGTGGGCGGCGCATTGCTGCCTGGCGATTTTATTCTGCGGACACCGGCGCTGACGCTGGGTGGTCAGCAGTGGCACGACGTTAACGCCACTGTCACGCAGGGCGCAGGCGGCAACACGCGTTTGCAGCTGGAGAGCCGTGAAGCACGCGGCAGTTTGCAGACGGCGCAGCAGTCACCGTGGCAGATCAACCTGAGCTATCTTTACTACAATCCTGAATGGACTGAGAAAAGCGATGGAAAATCATCGCCGTTTGGCGGCAACAGCAGCAACATCAACTTTAGTAGTTGGCCAGCATTGCAGCTTAACTGTGATGAGTGCTGGTTGCGCGGACAGAAATTCGGTCACATGCAGGCGAAGCTGCAGCCGCAAGGCGATACGTTAGCACTTACTAACGGTTCGATTGATTCTGGCAGCTCGAAGCTCAACGTGGCGGGTGAATGGGTGAATAAACCCGGCGATCAGCGCACTTCGCTGAAGGGCAGCCTGAGCGGTGACAATATCAATGACGCCGCCAACTGGTTTGGCATGAACACGCCGCTGCGCGACGCACCGTTCAAACTCGATTACGATCTGCATTGGCGTTCTGCGCCGTGGCAACCCTCGGTAGAGACGCTGAGCGGTACGCTGAAAAGCCACTTTGGCAAAGGCCAGATCGCCGATGTTAATACCGGTCGCGCGGGACAGTTGCTGCGTCTGTTTAGCTTCGATGCCTTGCTACGTAAGATGCGCTTCGATTTCAGCGACACCTTTAGTGATGGTTTCTATTTCGATTCGATTAACGGCACCGCATGGATTGAAAACGGCGTGATGCGCACCGATAACCTGCTGGTGGATGGCCTGGAAGCGGATATCGCCATGAAGGGTAACATCGATTTGGTGAAGCGTCAGATCGATATGGAAGCGGTGGTCGCCCCGGAAATCTCCGCCTCGGTCGGCGTCGCCACCGCCTTTGTGATCAATCCGGTGGTTGGCGCAGCTGTGTTCGCCGCCAGTAAAGTGCTGGGGCCGCTGTGGAATAAGATTTCGCTACTGCGTTATCACATCAGCGGACCGCTGGATAAGCCGGAAATCAATGAAGTACTGCGTAAACCGCGCGTAGACGATAAGAAGTGAATTTGACGCCGTCGGGTAATTGCCGCAGGCTATGACTATCCGAGCACATAATGAGTGAGAAACGATGACTCTGAATCTGGTAAGTGAGCAGTTGCTAACTGCGAACAGCATTAATCAGCAGGACCTTTACTCCCTGTTAGGGCAGCTTTCAGAACGTCGTCTGGATTATGCCGATCTCTATTTCCAGTCCAGTTTCCACGAATCCTGGGTGCTGGAAGACAAAATTATCAAAGATGGTTCTTACCATATCGATCAGGGCGTGGGCGTCCGCGCCGTCAGCGGCGAGAAAACCGGTTTCGCCTACGCTGACCAGATTTCCCTGAATGCACTGCGTCAGTCGTCTGAAGCGGCGCGTAGCATCGTGCGTGAGCAAGGCAACGGCAAAGCGCACACCTTGTCGGCGGTCCTGAACCGTTCGCTGTATGCGCCCGTCAATCCGCTGGATAGCCTGACGCGTGAAGACAAAATTGCCCTGCTGCATCGCGTCGATAAAGTGGCGCGTGCTGCCGATCCGCGCGTGCAGGAAGTGAATGCCAGCCTGAGCGGCGTCTACGAACAAGTGCTGGTGGCGGCAACTGACGGTACGCTGGCAGCAGATATTCGTCCGCTGGTGCGTCTGTCCATCAGCGTGCAGGTGGAAGATCAGGGTAAACGGGAGCGTGGCTCAAGCGGCGGCGGTGCGCGTACCGGTTATGAATTCTTCCTCGCCGACGAGAGCGGTGATGTGCGTGCCGATGCCTGGGCGCGTGAAGCGGTGCGCATGGCGCTGGTCAATCTTTCCGCCGTGGCGGCGCCCGCTGGCATGTTGCCGGTGGTGCTGGGCGCAGGCTGGCCGGGCGTGTTGCTGCATGAAGCGGTCGGGCATGGTCTGGAAGGTGACTTCAACCGTCGTGCGACGTCGGTATTCAGCGGCAAAATGGGCCAGCTGGTGGCTTCAGAGCTGTGTACCGTGGTTGACGATGGCACCATTGAAGGTCTGCGCGGTTCGCTGGCGGTCGATGATGAAGGCGTGCCGGGCCAGTACAATATGCTGATTGAAAATGGCGTGCTGAAAGGCTACATGCAGGACAAGTTGAATGCGCGTCTGATGGGCGTCAATCCAACCGGCAACGGTCGCCGTGAATCTTACGCGCACCTGCCAATGCCGCGTATGACCAACACTTACATGCTGGCGGGTAAATCGACGCCGCAAGATATCATTGAAAGCGTGGAGTACGGCATTTACGCGCCGAACTTTGGTGGCGGCCAGGTTGATATCACGTCCGGCAAGTTTGTGTTCTCCACCTCAGAAGCTTACCTAATCGAGAAAGGCAAAGTGACTACGCCAGTCAAAGGTGCCACGCTGATTGGCTCTGGCATTGAAGCGATGCAGCAGATCTCGATGGTTGGCAACGATCTGGCGCTGGATAAAGGCGTCGGCGTATGCGGTAAAGAGGGACAAAGCGTGCCGGTTGGCGTGGGTCAGCCAACGTTGAAGCTGGATAAAATCACCGTAGGTGGCACCGCCTAAAATTATAGGGTCGCCATTCATGGCGACCTGCTTCAACCTTTCCGATGCTGCTGATACTGCTGCGCTACCTGCCTGAAATACTCGGTCAGATAATCAATGCACACCTGCACTTTCAGCGGCAGCTTATCTTTCTCGGTATAGAGCGCATACACCGGGCGCGGCTCCGAGTGATATTGCGGGAACAGAATATCGATCTCCCCCGCGCTGATCTCATCAATCACCCACATCAATGGCACGTAGGCGATACCGCATCCCGCTTTTAGCCAGCGAATCAGCGTCTGCGAATCGTTGGTGACGAAACGGCCCTGCGGCGTAAGGCGCGTCACCAATCCTTCCGGCGCAACCAGTTCAAACGTGTTATCCGGGCGCACGCTGTATTCCAGCCAGGAAAAATTATCGATCTCGCCGGGTTTCTCTGGCGTGCCGTGTTGCGCCAGATAGCTCTTCGCTGCGCACACTACCATCGGCATCGCACCCAGCCGACGCGAGAACAAGTTCGAATCCTGTAACGCACCCACGCGCACCACCAAATCCAACCCGTTGGCGATCAGATCGGGTGCAGGAATGCCCGTCACCAGATTGACGCTCAAACCCGGATATTCGCGTAACATTTCGCTGGTCATCGCCGATAACACATTTTGCGCCATCGTTGATGAGCAGCCGATGCGTAGAATACCGATCGGCGTGTTGTTAAAGGCATACAGCTGCTCGTGCACCTGCGATGCCTCCGCTAACATGCGACGACAGCCCTGAAAATAGATCTTTCCTGCTTCGGTCAGACCAATGCTGCGCGTGCTGCGATTAAGCAATTTGACCTGTAATTCATCTTCCAGTTTGGCAACAATCTGGCTGATAGACGAAACGCTAAGCTGTAGCTGGCGCGCTGCGGCGGTAAATGAACCCAATTCAACCACTTTGGCGAAAATGGACATGCTTTTAAGTCGATCCATTGTTTACTCTGGCTAAAAAGTGATTTAGCTCACAATATGTAGAAAACGTATAGTCAAGCGCGTTACTATACGCGTCGCTGGGTCTCTTCACTGCACCTGTACATGGCTGTGTTAACCCGATGATACGCTATGATTAGCTCAACGCGGCCTGAATGTTGCCATCAGTTTATCCGTCATCCCCTGATCGTAAACCCAACGTGCCGCTCGGCATGTGGGCAGGTATCGGTGCAATCCGGCAAGGTCGAACTAAGGATCCGAAATGAGTGTGCTTCCGGTATTTGTCGTATTCGGGCTGAGTTTTCCGCCCATCTTCGTTGAACTATTGGTTTCACTGGCGCTGTTCTGGCTGGTGAAACGCGTGCTGACGCCCAGCGGGATCTACGATCTGGTTTGGCATCCCGCACTGTTTAACACCGCGCTGTATTGCTGTGTGTTTTACCTTGTATCCCGTTTATTCGTCTGAGGTTCTTTAAGTGAAAGCGCTAATAAGAAAAATCGCGCGATACGCGATTACACTCCTGCTGGTTGTCATCGCCATCGTGATCATCTTCCGCGCGTGGGTGTTCTACACCGAATCACCGTGGACGCGTGATGCCAAATTCTCTGCCGATGTGGTGGCGATCTCGCCTGACGTCACCGGCATCATCACTAACGTGCCGGTGCACGATAACCAACTGGTGAAAAAAGGCGATACGCTGTTTGTGGTTGACCGTCCGCGCTACCAAAAAGCGCTGGATGAAGCCCAGGCGGATGTCGAATATTACCAGGCTTTGGTGAGTGAAAAACGCCGTGAAGCCACGCGTCGCAATCAGTTGGGTACCAGCGCTATGTCGCGTGAAGCGATTGAGCAATCCAACAACGATCTGCAAACCAGCGAGCATCAGTTGGCGAAGTCTGTTGCCACGCGCGATCTGGCGGTGATCGATCTCGATCGCACCACCATCAAAGCGCCATCTGACGGCTGGGTCACCAACCTTAATGTTTATCAGGGCGAATTTATCACGCGCGGTTCAGTCGCCGTGGCGCTGGTGCAGCAGCACTCCTTCTATGTGCTGGCCTATATGGAAGAGACCAAGCTGGATGGCGTGCGTCCTGGCTTCCGCGCGCAAATCACGCCGTTGGGAAGCAACGCAGTGCTGCGCGGCACCGTCGACAGCATCGCGGCAGGCGTAACCAACAGCAGCAGCAGCAGCGACAGCAAAGGCATGGCGACCATCGACTCGAATCTTGAGTGGGTACGTCTGGCGCAGCGTGTGCCGGTGCGTATTCGTCTCGATGAGCAACCGGGCAACCGCTTCCCGGCCGGTACCACCGCAACGGTGGTGATTACCGGTGCGCAGGATCGCGAAACCAAAGTCTCGCCGCTGGCGCAGTTGTTCAATCGCCTGCGTGAGTTTGGTTAAGCGAGGGCGATATGATTGAGTTTTTGCGTTTCCCGGTGAAGCTCACCTTCGCGCTGGTTGCAGCGTTGATGATTGGCTTTCACTTCAATCTGGAAACGCCGCGTTGGGCGGTGATGACCGCCGGCATCGTGGCCGGTGGTACCGCCTTTGCTGCGGGAGGCGATCCCTATTCTGGCGCACTGCGCTATCGCGGCATTCTGCGCATCATCGGTACTTTCATTGGCTGTATTGCCGCGCTCACCATCATGATTGCCACGGTGCGTGCGCCGGTGGTGATGCTGCTGCTGTGCTGTATGTGGGCTGGCATGTGCGTGTGGCTCTCTTCGCTGATCAAAGTCGAAAACTCCTATGCGCTCGGCCTTGCCGGTTACACCGCGCTGATCATCGTGGTCACGGCGGATGCCAGCGGTGGCTTAACGCTGGCTCCGCAGTTTGCGGTTGAGCGCTGCAGTGAAATCGTCATCGGTATTCTGTGTGCGATTCTCGCCGACATGCTGTTCTCGCCGCGTTCAATCAAAAAAGTGATTGAGCAGGAAGTGGATGCGCTGCTGGTGGCGCACTACAAACTGCTACAGCTGTGCGTAGCGCATGAAGATAAAGACGAAGTGGATAAAGCCTGGAGCGCGTTAGTGCGTCGCACCACGGCGCTCAACGGCATGCGCGGCCAACTGATGATGGAATCGTCACGCTGGAAAAACTCCAGCCGCCGCCTGCAAATGCTTAACACCTTATCGCTGACGCTGATTACCCAAGCCGCCGAAACCTTCCTGATTCAAAACTCGCGCCCGGAATACATTCCACCGCACTATCGTTTGCTGATCGAAAAAGAGGTCAACGACGTCAACGATGTGCATAAACGCATGAAGGTGATGCGTCGCTTGATTGGCGTAAGCAGCAAAACCGTGCCGGTGACGCTGGCGAGTTGGGTCGGCGCAGCCACCGAATATCTGCTGCTGATCAACGGCATCAAAAGCAACAGCCGCATCACCACGCTGGAAGAGAGCATTCTGCAGCGCGAAGTGGTGGTTCAGGCGCGATCCGCTGAAACCCATCACGCAATGATCAATGGCGTGCGTACCTTTGTCGCCACCGCGCTGGGTTCGCTGTTCTGGTTATATACCGGCTGGACATCGGGCAGCGGCTGCATGGTGATGCTGGCGGTGATTACCGCGCTGGCGATGCGTATGCCGAATCCGTTGATGATGGCGAAAGACTTCCTTTACGGCATGACGGTTGCGGTGCCGCTCGGCGCGCTTTACTTCATCTTTATTCTACCCGCGACCCAGCAAAGTGCGTTGCTGTTGTGTATCGCCATCGGCGCGCTGGGCTTTATCGGCGGCATCTTCGTGCAGCGCCGCCAGTTAGGTACGCTGGGCGCGCTGATTGGTACCATCAACGTGCTGGTACTGGATAACCCGATGAAGTTCGAGTTCAACGTGTTCCTTGATAACGTGTTGGGCCAGGTGATTGGCTGCTTTGTGGCGATGATGGTGATTCTGCTGATTCGTGATAAATCGCGCGATCGTACCGGACGTAAGCTGCTGAACCGCTTTATGTATGCAGCGGTTGCCGCGCTCACCACTAATCAGGCGCGTCGTCGTGAGAACCACTTGCCGGCGCTGTATCAGCAACTGTTCTTGCTGCTTAATCTGTTCCCCGGCGATATCGATAAGTATCGTATCGCGCTGACGCTGATTATCGGCCATCAACGCCTGCGTAATGCCGAAGTGCCGGTGAATGCCGATCTCTCGGCTTATCACCGCCAGCTGCGCTCCACCGCCGATCGCATTATTTCGGCGACCAGCGATGACAAGCGCCGCTATTACTTCGAGCGGCTGTTGCAGGAGCTGGAGGTGTATCAGGAGAAGCTGCAGCATTATTCGGCACCTGATAACGTCACCGAACCGGTGAAACGTTTGGCGCTGATGCTGGATAAGTATCAGAACACCTTAATACAAATCTGAAACTGGCCGCTGCAACCTGCAGCGGCCTTTTAGATCCCACGCTGACACAAAAACCTCTGATATTGGCATCTATACTTTCCTGACAGGACGCAAACTGACAGGAGAAAACCGATGTCCACTTCCCTGCAACAACACGACTTATTCAAAACCGGCTATTTCGCTGATGGTCAGTGGCATAACGCCAGCGCGACCTTTGAGGTGACCAATCCCGCTACCGGCGAAGTCATCGCCAACGTAGCGAAAGCCGGCCAGCACGAAACCGAACAGGCGATTGCCGCCGCGCAGCGTGCATTTCCCGCCTGGCGCGACAAAACCGCCAAGGCGCGTGCCGACATCCTCAATCGCTGGTATCAGCTGATCATCGAGAACAAAAGCTGGCTCGGCCAGTTGATGACGGCCGAGCAGGGTAAACCGCTCAAAGAAGCCGAAGGTGAAGTGGAATACGCCGCCAGCTTTATTCAGTGGTTTGGCGAGCAGGCGAAACGCGCCAACGGTGAAATCATCCCGCCAGCTAAACCGGGCTCGCGCATTCTGGCGACGCGTGAACCAATTGGTGTGGTCGCGGCGATCACGCCGTGGAATTTCCCGATGGCGATGCTGACGCGCAAACTCGGTCCCGCGTTGGCTGCGGGCTGTACCGGCATTATTAAACCCGCGAATAACACGCCGCTGAGTGCCTTCGCGCTGCTGGCGCTGGCGCAGAAAGCCGGTGTGCCAGATGGCGTGCTCAATGCGGTGGCGGGCGATACGCATGCCATCAGCGACGCGATCATGGCCAGCAAAGCAGTACGCAAAATCTCCTTTACCGGTTCCACCGCGGTGGGCAAAACGCTGATGCGTAATGCCGCCGAAACCATGAAAAAAGTCTCGATGGAGTTAGGCGGCAACGCGCCTTACATCGTGTTTGATGATGCCGATATTGACGCGGCGGTGCAGGGCGCGATTGCCAACAAATTCCGCAACGCCGGACAGGTGTGCGTTAGTGTTAACCGCTTCTATGTGCATAACGCGGTGTACGATCGCTTCGTCAATCAACTGGCCGATGCGGTGGGTAAACTCAAAGTCGGTAATGGCGTGGAAGAAGGCGTGATTGTTGGCCCGCTGATTGAGCAGTCTGCGCTGGAGAAAGTGGAAGAGCACGTTAAAGATGCGTTAAGCAAAGGCGGCAAATTGCTGGTCGGCGGCGAACGTCACCCTCTTGGCGGCAACTTCTGGCAACCGACGGTCATCGCTGAAGCGCATGAAGAGATGACGCTGGCGCAGGAAGAGACGTTTGGTCCGGTTGCCGCCTGCTTCCGCTTTGATGATGAAGCCGAGGTGATTCAGCGCGCAAATAATACCGAATATGGCTTGGCAGCTTACTTCTACACGCAGAATTTGCAGCGGGTGTTCCGCGTCTCAGCGGCGCTGGAAGCGGGCATGATCGGTATTAACGAATGCGCGGTATCAACCGAGCTGGCACCGTTTGGCGGCGTGAAAGAATCCGGGCTGGGACGCGAAGGCTCGGTATTGGGGATGGAAGAGTATCTGGAAGTCAAAGCGTTGCACCTCGGCGGACTCAGCTAGCCGCGACAACTAAGAGGGCGTCATGATGAGAACCGAGCGTTTCGATTTCGACGAGATTGTCGATCAAGCCCATTTTTATCGACAGTTTAGCGATCGTTTTGCGCTAGCCGATCTCGCCATCAACGATCTTGACGATCTTTGGGATGCGATTGTGGGTGAGCAACTGCCGTTGCCGCTGGAGATTGAGTTTGTAAATCTGGGGAAAGGGCAGAAACGCCGGTATGGCGCATTGATCCTGCTATTTGATGAAGCAGAAGAGGAGCTGGAAGGCCAGCTCCGCTTCAATATAAAGTAAAAAGGGCCCCGGCGAGCGGGGCCAAAGGGTTCGTCTTAATTGACGAGGAATTACTTATACAGCTCAGCTGTCACGTGATAGCTGTCGCCGGTTTTCGCTTCAATCACTTTGTAAGCGCTGGCACCTTGCTCATCCGCTTTCTGAGAAAGCTCGGCACGATAATCCATTGGCGAACCGCCGGTTCCGCTGATTGAAATAGTGCTGCCGGTAGGTTGCAGATTCTGCGCCTGTTGTTCAGTCACCAACTGCGCTGCAGAAGCACCAAAGGCGAACAGGGACAGCAGGGTTGCAGTTGCGATGGTTGTTTTGATTTTCATAATTTTCTCCTCATTTAATCAACAACCTGCGGCAGAAAAGGGGGAGGCGGGTCGTCGATCTATTGCCTGGCGCCTTCAAGGCGCCGGACGTTCAATTAGTGATTATTTGTAGAGTTCAGCAGTGACGTGGAAGGTATCACCACGATTGCTTTCAATGATGCGGTAGTGGCTGGCACCCTGCGCATCAGCTTTCTGTGACAGTTCCTGACGAACGTTAGTCTGGTCACCGTCAACACCACTCACGCTGATGGTTTGGTTCAGGGATTGCAGCTGTTCAGCTTGTTGGTTTGAAACCAGGCTTGCGGCGCTGGCACCAAAAGAAAGAACAGAAGCCAGGCCCAGTACTGCGATAGCTAATTTGGTTTTCATGATTCACTCTCCTGAAATTGGGTCGGCAACCTGAGAGGCAAGCGCGTCTCAAACGGGTTACCGTTCACATTGCGTCTTAAGTCAGTAACTTATTTATACAGCTCAGCGGTTGCGTGGTAGCTGTCACCGGTATTCGCTTCGATCACGCGGTAAGCTTTCGCACCTTGCTGATCGGCTTTATCGTTTAACTGCTGACGGATATCCATTGGAGAACCGCCCACGCCGCTGACGCTAATGGTGCCTGCGGGTTGCAGATTCGCTGCCTGTTCGGCGTTAATAGAATCTGCTGCAAAAGCACCAAATGACAGGGCAGAGAGAATACTCAAAGTCGCGATAGTAGTTTTAACGTTCATGATATTTTTCCTCGTCGTCTATTTTTATCTTTTTCTTTCGTGTGATTTGCATCACGAAAACAAGTATAGATCTAATCACCCAGGAAATTAATACCGAGCTAATAATGTTTGGTTGTAATTCTTTATCCTTATGGCACTTTTTTAGAACCTGAAGTTATAAAAAACGCCTGGATCTTAACCATTGATGGTTATTTAGACGTAAAAACAATGATCTACATCAAATTATCTTTTAGTGCGAAAGATCATGGTTGATCTCGCTGGCTGATACGCAGAGGGAAGGGAATGACACTGAGCACGATGTGTAAAGCAGTGTAAAATAGCGCATAAGGTTAAGCAGGCGCAAAGGTCGTACCAATCTGTTAGCCTGAAAAGAACCGCTAAGCATATGGATAACTTATTATTTACCAAGGGGTTTGTAACAGATTGGTTACGAATGAAGCGGGAAGGGCAAGATAACCGGCAGAGGATCTGCCGGTATGCAGCAGGGTTTTATAGCTCTTGTTCGAATAAAACCAGAATCGCGTCGTACAGCTGTTTGACTGAGAAGGTGCGCGCAGGGGTAATAAAGATGGTGTCATCACCGGCGATGGTGCCGAGAATCCCTTCCGCTTTACCCAGCGAATCCAGCAGGCGCGCAATCAGCTGCGCAGCGCCCGGGCTGGTGTGAATCACCACTAACGCATCGTTGTAATCGATATCCAGCACCAGATTCTTCAGCGGGCTGGTGGTGGTGGGTACGCCGAGTTCAGCTGGCAGGCAGTAAACCATTTCCATCTTGGCGTTACGCGTACGCACCGCGCCGAACTTGGTCAGCATGCGAGAAACTTTGGACTGATTGATATTCTCGAAGCCGTCTTCCTGCAGCGCCTGCACGATTTCGCCCTGGGAGCTGAATTTCTCTTCCTTCAATAAGGCTTTAAACGCTTTAATCAAGTCGTCTTGTTTCGATGGGTTTCGCATAAGCTACCAATTAAAAGAGGGTTGCAGAGGGCAACAGGCCCACGGCAGATAAATTATTATGCATTTAGATGAATTTTTATGCAATAAGTCTGATGAGAGAATCGCGGTAATGACCTGCGGGGCGGGCATAATAACAGAATATGATGTCGCACCAAAATCGCGGGTGGGCGCGCAAAGCGAAGGTTGCAAAGTTGTTATATTATTGAGGTGGTAACAACAATATCGATGATCATTGCCGTCCATTGTCTTCTGGCTGCGAATGAATCATTCAGGCGACTTCTGAAGTGGAGATGTCTCGGGAGCCGATTGCGGCGTAGTGTTAAGTGCGCGACAGGTTTAGTCGCTATCGCCTGAGAAGTTGATTAAACTCGTAACCTGATGGATTTTCGGCATATCTCTGCCCCACCTTAATAAGGAGTTCAGGATGAAAGTTGCCGTTCTCGGTGCCGCTGGTGGTATTGGCCAGGCGCTCGCACTGCTGCTCAAAACGCAATTACCCGCAGGCTCAACTCTCTCACTTTACGATATCGCCCCGGTAACGCCGGGTGTGGCGGTCGATCTCAGTCACATCCCAACGGCAGTCACCGTGGAAGGGTTTAGCGGTGAAGATGCGACGCCTGCGCTGCATGGTGCCGATGTGGTGCTGATCTCTGCAGGTGTGGCACGTAAGCCGGGCATGGATCGCGCCGACCTGTTTAACGTTAACGCCGGTATCGTGCGTAACCTGATTGAACAGGTTGCCAGCACGGCGCCGAAAGCGCTGATTGGAGTGATCACCAATCCAGTCAACACCACGGTGGCGATTGCGGCCGAAGTGCTGAAGAAAGCTGGCGTGTATGACAAGAATCGCCTGTTTGGTGTTTCCACCCTCGATATCATCCGCGCTAATACCTTTGTCGCGGCGCTGAAAGGCAAGCAGCCTAATGAGATTGAAGTGCCGGTGGTGGGCGGGCATTCAGGCGTAACCATTCTGCCGCTGCTGTCGCAGGTAAAAGGCGTGAGCTTCAGCGAGCAGGAAGTGGCGGATCTCACCAAACGTATTCAGAACGCGGGCACCGAAGTGGTGGAAGCCAAAGCCGGTGGCGGATCGGCAACGCTGTCGATGGGACAAGCGGCGGCCCGTTTTGGCCTGTCATTGATTCGCGCCATGCAAGGTGAAGCCAACGTCGTGGAGTGCGCATATGTGGAAGGCGATGGCGAATATGCCCGCTTCTTCTCGCAGCCGCTGCTGCTGGGCAAAAACGGTATTGTTGAGCGCCGTCCGCTGGGTACGCTGAGTGCCTTTGAACAGCAGGCGCTGAACGGCATGTTGGAAACGCTGAAGAAAGATATCGCGCAGGGCGAAGAGTTTGTGAAGTGATCGGCTCTGAGCTGCAATAAAAAACGCCCGGCAATTGCCGGGCGTTTTGTTTTTATAAGCCGCCAGATTTGAAGGTCTTATTGGCGGGCGCGCCGTTGCTGGCAGGATTTTGTTTTCCTAGCGTCTCCATGCGTACCTGGAACGGCGGGAATGGCATCTCAATGCCGTGCTCCTCAAAGCCGCGCAGAATCAGCTGATGCAGTTCATGGCGCAGCGGCATGCGATGTCCCATCTCCGCCGCATGCACGCGCAGTTCAAACAGCTGAATACCTTGCTGCAAATCGACAAGGAACACATCCGGCGCCGGCATATCCAGCACGTAGGTGCAGCGATCGGCCGCCTGTTTAAGAATGTTGGTCACTTCATCACTGTTGACTCTGGCTGGCGCCGGAATCGTCAGCACCACACGCGTCACCGAATCCGACAGCGACCAGTTTACGAATTGCTCCGTAATGAAGGCCTTGTTCGGCACGATGATCTCTTTGCGGTCCCAATCAGTAATGGTGGTGGCGCGCGTGTTGATGCGAGTGATGCTGCCGGTCAGATCGCGAATGGTCACGGTATCGCCGATGCGGATCGGCTTCTCAAACAGGATAATCAGGCCAGAGATAAAGTTGGCGAAAATCTCCTGCATCCCGAAGCCCAAACCCAGACCTAACGCAGCAACCAGCCACTGCAGCTTCGACCACTCAATGCCCATCATTGAGAAGCCAATCAAGCCGCCAATCAGCATCAATGCATATTTGGTTAAGGTGGTAATGGCGTAGCCGGTGCCCGGCGCCAGGCTGAGATGCTGTAACAGCGCCAGCTCCAGCAGCGCGGGCATATTGCGTACCAGCTGCGTGGTAATAATCAGCACCAGAATCGCAATCAGCACCGCACCCAGCGTAATCGCCTGCACGCTATCGACGCCCTGAATGGTGGTGCTGGCATTCCACAGTGGAATGTTATCGAGGAAGCTAAACGCCGAGTGAATTTCTGACCACAGCACTATCACCGAAACCAGCGCGATCAGCGTCAGGATTGAACGCACCAGACGCAGCGACTGCGCGCTGATCTCATCGAGATCAATACTTGGCTCATCGATTTCGATGGTGTCGGCATTCGCCGGCGTCGATTGCTCTTTCTCTTCTTCACTGCGCGCGCGGTTGGCCAGCATATCGGCACGACGCTGACGTGCACGGTCAAAGGCGATACGGCGGCGCTGGATCAGCATCCAGCGGCGGATAATGTGATACACCACCAACAGGAAGAACCAGATACCCACCGAGGTTTCCAGACGCGCCAGCAACGCCTGCGCGGTGGCGAGATAACCGATGCAGGAGGCGAGGGCAGCAACCAGCGGCAGGGCGATCATCAGGTTCCACAAAATGCGGTTTACAAAGTTATCGCCGTTGCCCTCTTTATCCAGATAGAGCGGAATACCGGCGCGTTTCAGGCTAACGGTAACGATGCTCAGCGCGCCACAAATCAGGATGAAGCATACGCGACCCAGCGTGCCGGAGAATTGCGGATCGTCGAGGTTTGCAAAGGCGATCAGCAGCATGATCAACGGCACAATCAGCCCAACCGACAGCGAGTAATAGCGCATCGCACGCGCCACGCGCGCTTGCGGCCAGCGGAAGTGCACCACAAACAAGCCATCGGGGCGCGCAAAGGCGGCGCTGATCATAAAGGCCCACAGCAGCGGCAGCGTGGCGGTGATGCCATCGCCAATCGCCACGGCGAACGGATAAGGCCAGGCATGCTGTAAACCGTAACCGAGCGCGGCCCACAGCACCGGCAGCGGCACCGCCACCAGAATCGACCAAAATACCGTGCGCAGCGTCAGGCTAAAGCGGTCCTGCGTGACTTTGCCGACGCGGCTGGCGGAGCGCTCCATAAAGGCGTTGTAATGACGACGCGAACTGATGCTGAAGCCTACCAGCAGTACCGCACCAATAATCGGCAACACGGTTTCGCGATTGGTAAACATCATCGCCAGCGCTTTACCGAGCTGACCCGCCGTATCCAGCGACAGCAGACGCTTAAGGTCCTGCGCCATCTCGACCGGGAAATTCAGGCCGATGGTGTTGACGTCGGCGGTCCAGAACAGATAGCGATGCGTCGCATCTTTAACTTCGGCTAAGGCATCCTGCAGCTGCGTATTGGAAACTTTGAGCTTGGTGATTTCCAGAATCAGCGTATCGCAACCGGAAATCAATGAATTCAGCAGTTCGCGCTGGGTTTTGAGTTGCGCTTCGAGGATGCGCACCTGATCGCTGCTGAACGGCGTGCCATCATCCTGCTTGGCTTTACGCAGATCCTGCTGGCGCTCGAGCAGATCTTCATAATGCAGACGCTGCACGCGCAGCTGGCCCATTTCGCTGTCGATCTGCTGAGATTTCGGCATCTCGGGCAGACGCGCGACCTGCGCGCGCAGGGCTTCACCCAACAGATTGGACGCGCCCAGCCATTGCGACTGCTCACGCAGCGTGCTCAGCGCCTGACGCACCTGCAAGGTCTGATTGGTGGCGAGACGCTGCTGCGAGGCAACTAAATCCATGCGCTGCGCTTGTTGGTTGAGGTCAGCGGAGAGTTCGCGGTTAACGCGGAACTGATCGCTGATCGAGCTCGGCAGATCGCCGCTGTTTTCGGCCAGCTGCTCGGTACGCTCCAGCGCCAGTTCAGCTTCGCGTTGGCGCTGGTTGTTGAGTTGATTGCGCAGCGCCTGCAGATAGTTATCCAGCTGGGTGGCTTTGCGCTGATGTACTTCGGCGCGCATACGCGCCAGTTCCTGACGGTTATTCGCTGACAGCTGTGCCAGCTCTAACTCGTCCATGCGCGCTTTGTTGGCAGCATTTTCCGCCTGACGTGCGTATATCTGTGCCTGCGCCAGCGGCGTGGTGGCTGTCGAGGAACTCTGCGCGCGGCGATCGCTTTCGGTCATCGCCCGGCGTGCGTCGGTTTGTTGCTGTGGCAGCTGCGACAGGGAATCGCTGATTTCGCGCGCGCGATCCTGCTCCTGCTGTGCCTGACGGCCTTCCTCCAGCAGCTGGCTGCTAACCTGCAACAGCTCCTGATCCAGCTCGGCGCTGCTCATATTACTGCGCACCGCCTTGCTGCTGTCCGTCAGCGTGGCGATCTGCTGACGTAATTCACGCGCCAGGCGCGGGAAATCATCAATCACCTGCTGATACTGCTTCGCGCGTGCCAGCGACTCATCGCGCTCGTTGAGGAAGTTGATCGCCGCTTCCAGCGCCTGTACCTGTTCGGTTTGCGCGGGGGAGCTTTTTGCGGATTTAGCCGCATCCAGTTCCTGCTTAAGCTGGCTGGATTGCGGAACGGTGGCTGCAAATGCAGAACTGCTGAGCACAAGGCTCAGCAGCAGGGAGAGGAGAACACGCACGGGAGAGGTTCCGGGTTATTTGCTAAGTGAGACGCTGTCGCCAGGCTGAGGCAGGGCGATGGCCAGCGGCTGACCGAGACGGGTTTTGCTTTCGGCTTCAAGGCTTTCCGCCAGCTTCACGCGATTCGGCGCGAACAGGTTGATCACCGTTGAACCCAACTTGAAGCGACCCATTTCCTGGCCTTTCAGCAGCACCACCGCACCGTCATGATCGGCAGACGGATAGCGCCAGCGTTTGATTACACCTTCGCGCGGTGGCGTGATGGTGCCCGCCCACACAGTTTCGATGCTGCCGACAATGGTGGCACCGACAAGGATCTGCACCATCGGGCCATGATCGGTATCGAATACGCAGATCACGCGCTCGTTGCGCGCAAACAGATTTGGGATGTTACGCGCGGTCAGCGGATTGACCGAGTAGAGATCGCCAGGCACATAGATCATTTCGCGCAGGACACCATTACACGGCATGTGTACGCGGTGATAATCGCGCGGGGCGAGGTAAGTGGTAACGAACTCGCCGTCATGGAACTGATCCGCCAGATCGTCGTTACCGGCCAGCAGCGCCTGCAGGCTGTAAGTGTGGCCTTTGGCCTGGAAGATCTGATCGCCGGCAATGCGGCCCAGCTGGCTGATCGCGCCATCGGCGGGCAGCGCCAGTAAAGAGGCGTCAGGATCGACAGGACGCGCGCCCTCTTTTAACGGACGCACGAAGAAATCATTGAAGGTGCGGTAGCTGCCGGTATGTGGCTTGCTGGCTTCTGCCATATCCACTTTGTAGTACCAGACAAATATGTCGATGACCGCTTTAGTGAGCCAGCCACCACGACGGCTGGCGCCCCAACCGGCGAGTTCGGTGAGCCCTTTTTTGGGCAAAATATGATTCAGGCCGAGTTTAAAACGATCAAACACCGTTGCCTCCTGGCTTAATTACGTATCGTTAACAAAAAGGGGGCGGATTGTAGCAGCGCCCCAGCGCGTTGGCGAATGTGCCGTTGTACTGCTTAATCCGCGTCGGAGGAAAAGTTTTTACGCGTCTTTACCTGCGCCATACTTTCCAGAATTCGGTGGTAGTTATCGAAGCGCGAGATGTCGATCTTGCCTTCTTCTACCGCTTCGCGGATGGCGCAGCCCGGATCGGTATCGTGCTTACAGTCGCGGAAACGGCAACTGCCCAGGAATTCACGGAATTCGACAAATCCGCGCGTCACTTGTTCCGGCTCAAGATGCCATAAACCAAACTCTCGCACGCCAGGTGAATCGATCACATCGCCGCCCGCCGGAAAGTGATAAAGGCGCGAGGCGGTGGTGGTGTGCTGACCCAAACCGGAGACGTTCGACACATCGTTAGTCAGAATTTCCGCCGCCACATCCAGGCCAAGCAGGTTATTCAACAGGCTCGATTTGCCTACGCCCGATTGACCGGCAAAGATGCTGACGCGGCCGGTTAAAGCACTTTCCAGTTCAACCAGACCATCTTTGGCGTGGCTGGAAACCATCAATACGCGATAACCAATATTGCGATAGATCTCCATCTGCTCATCAACAAACGCGCGGCCTTCGGTATCCAAAAGATCGGTTTTGTTGAGCACCAGTAGCGGTTCCACGCCGAGCGTTTCGCTGGCGACCAGATAGCGATCGATAATGTTGAGCGACAGTTCCGGCAGGATCGCCGAAACGATAATGATCTGATCGATGTTGGCGGCAATCGGTTTCACGCCGTCATAGAAGTCTGGGCGCGTTAGTACGGTTTTGCGGTCGTGTACCGCTTCGACGATCCCTTTACCGCCGCCAATGGCGACGCGCCACAAAACGCGATCGCCGGTGACCAGCGAGCGAATGGTGCGGCGGATGTTACAGCGATGCACAACGCCTTCGCTATCTTCCACATCTGCGTGCATGCCGAAACGGCTGATCACCACGCCATCAGCCGCTTCCCCAAACAGGCTATCATCCGGCTCCGGCTTATCGCTCCGTTGCTGCAGACGACGCTGATGGTTGGCGCTTACGCGACGTTGTTGACCTTTCGACAGTTTGTTTTTACTCACGCATCCTCTCACGGCTTTCGCCAGGTTTCGCCCTGCTGGGCAAAACGTCTATGATACACCTGAAATGAGTTTAATGACGACTTTGGCAACAGGCGGGAAACGCATGACAGCTGGAAATGAAAACAACCTGATTTGGATCGACCTCGAAATGACCGGATTAGATCCGGAGCGCGATCGCATTATTGAGATCGCCACCATCGTGACCGATGCCAACCTGAACATCCTGGCAGAAGGTCCGGTGTTCGCGGTGCATCAATCTGACGAGCAGCTGGCGTTGATGGATGACTGGAACGTGCGCACGCACACCAATAGCGGATTGGTGGCGCGTGTTAAAGCCAGCGAGCATGACGACCGTGCAGCAGAATTGGCCACCATCGAGTTCCTGAAGCAGTGGGTGCCGGCGAATACCTCGCCGATTTGCGGCAACAGTATTGGTCAGGATCGTCGCTTCCTGTTTAAGTACATGCCTGAATTGGAAGCCTATTTCCACTATCGCTATCTTGACGTCAGCACGCTGAAAGAGCTGGCGCGTCGCTGGAAACCCGATATTTTGCCAGGCTTCAAAAAGTCCGGTAGCCATCAGGCACTGGATGACATTCGCGAGTCCGTCGCCGAGCTGGCGTACTATCGCGAACACTTCCTGCAGCTTTAATCGCCAGTGGGTGCGCAGGAAATCATCAGGTTGTCGATAAAAGCAGCGAACGCGCGGAAAGCGCAAAATTTTGCTTTTAGACTCTTGCGACTGAAAGGATTTCTCGTATAATGCGCACCCCGTACCGGTGAAGAATTTAATTCGGAATTCGGAACGGAGAAGTAAAACGAAGTTCAGAATCGAGCATGTTTGTTTGATGCAAGGCGGCAACTGAACGAGTCACAGCGAGCTTACATCAGTAAGTGACCTGTGCGAGTGAAGGCAGCCAACGCAGCAGCAAATAAACAGGCGAAGATTATGCGGGAATAGCTCAGTTGGTAGAGCACGACCTTGCCAAGGTCGGGGTCGCGAGTTCGAGTCTCGTTTCCCGCTCCAAACTTTCGTTGCGTAGTAAACCTCTAATGCGGGAATAGCTCAGTTGGTAGAGCACGACCTTGCCAAGGTCGGGGTCGCGAGTTCGAGTCTCGTTTCCCGCTCCAGAGTTTGTAGTAAACCATCCAAATCACGGATTTAGTCGTTAGCGTGATTGTTGTGACAAAAATACGAAGATGCAGAATCGAGTATTTTCGTTTGCAACAAGGCGGCAACTGAACGAATCCCTGGGAGCTTACATCAGTAAGTGACCTGGGTGAGCGAAGGCAGCCAACGCAGTAGCAGACTAAAATACGAAGATTATGCGGGAATAGCTCAGTTGGTAGAGCACGACCTTGCCAAGGTCGGGGTCGCGAGTTCGAGTCTCGTTTCCCGCTCCAAATTTTTATATTCACTAATGTTATTTGCCCTTAGGCGCAATCAGAATTAAAACTGCTGCTGATATTTTTATCGCATGCATCATCGTTTTTTCTGGAAATTTTGCACGCCTCGCTAGCATCGATAATGCTTGTTGTCTGACGCAGTTATCTTACAGGTTATCCACAATGTGCCTGCAAGGTTCTGACGGCGTTTTCCCCGTTGTTTAAAACTGTTTTGAACAGAGTTATCCACAAGCTCTGGACAAACCCCTGCGCGCTAAACACGACGTGAATATTTACAATAATCGCTTAATTAATTGATTTGTAAGGGTTTAAACCTATTTCAGACTGTAATCTTATCCTTTAGACGAAATTACGATCTCCGTCACTATTCCGTTGGATAATTTTATTCACAGCATGTGGAAAAGCGTTTTATCCTGTGCGACTGCTCAATCACGCATCACGTGGCAGGCCCTTTTCGACCGCGCGCACCAGCCGCTGTTTCTTCGCAGGCTGCACTTCCACCGCTTGCGCCGCGCGTTTCTGCAACTGCTGTGCAATCGCCCATTCAATATGTTCATCAAGCAGTGGATGTTCGCCGCTGCGCGATGCTAATGCCGCCATATTTTCTTCTGTCCAGGGCGCATTGCCCAATGCCACCGCAATGTTTCGCAACCAGCGCAAATGCCCAATACGCCGAATCGCTGAACCTTCAGTGATGCGCAGAAATTTGGCTTCATCCCATTTGAACAGTTCGGTGAGTGGCGGCGCATGCAGCACCGCGCGCGGTGAGAAATCGTCTTCATCAGTTAACTGACCGTAACGATTCCACGGGCAGATTAGCTGGCAATCGTCGCAGCCATAAATTCGATTACCTATTAGCGGACGGAACTCTTCAGGAATTGCGCCTTCCAACTCGATGGTGAGATAGGAGATGCAGCGACGCGCATCGACCACGTAAGGTTCGACGATAGCGGAAGTGGGGCAGATAGTGATGCAGGCGACACAGCGTCCACACTGCTCTTCCTGTGGCTGATCAACCGGTAACGGCAGATCAATCAGCAATTCGCCGAGGAAGAACCAGGAGCCCGCTTCACGGTTAAGGATTAGCGAATGTTTGCCGGTCCAGCCTAAACCGGCTTTAGCGGCAATCGGGCGTTCAAGAATCGGCGCGGAATCGACGAACGGGCGAAAATTGAGTTCGCCACAGTGCGCCTGAATCATTTCTCCGAGCTTTTTCAGTCGATTGCGCAATACTTTGTGATAGTCGCGGCCCAGCGCATAGCGGCTTACATAGCCCAACTGCGGATTTTTCAAGGTGCTGGCAAAGGCGGCTTTGGCGGGAAGGTAGTTCATGCGTACGCTAATCACGCGCAGCGTGCCAGGCAGCAGTTCATGTGGCCGCGCGCGCATCATGCCGTGGCGCGCCATCCAATCCATCTCGCCGTGATATTGCTTATCCAGCCACGCCTGCAGTTTGGGCTCTTCGGCGCTTAGATCGGTATCGCAAATACCCACCTGCTGGAAGCCGAGGTCGCGTCCCCACTGTTTGATTTGTTGAGCGAGCTGTTGAAGATCGAGAGGATATGACATGAGAAACCAGGCAATTGAAGCAAACGCGCGCAGTTTACCACACTCTGTCTGGCCTGCGCAGGCGATGGCACAACTGGAACGCGATGCCGCCGATAGCCTGGGCTTAACGCTGTTTGAGCTGATGCAACGCGCTGGCCAGGCCAGCTATGAATTAGTCCGCCAACTGTGGCCGCAGGCGCAACATTGGTTGGTGCTGTGCGGGCACGGCAACAATGGCGGCGATGGTTTTGTAGTGGCGCGACTGGCGCAAGCAGCAGGTTTGAACGTAACGCTGCTGGCGTGCGCGGGCAGCAAAGCCTTGCCAGAAGAAGCACAGCAGGCGCAGGACGCATGGCTGGCGGCGGGCGGTGTGATTCACGCGGCAGATGCGCCCTGGCCGGAGCAGGTTGATGTGATTGTCGATGCGTTGCTCGGCACCGGCTTAAATCGTGCACCTGCGGATCCCTACGATCGCCTGATTACGCTGATTAACGCGCATGCCGCACCAGTGCTGGCGATCGACATTCCCTCCGGTTTGCTGGCGGCTAACGGCACGGCGCCGGGTGAAACGGTCATCGCCGACCACACGCTGAGCATGATTGCGCTGAAACCCGGCCAACTGACCGGCAAAGCACGTGATTACGTTGGCGTGCTGCATAACCATGAGTTGGGTTTGTCGGCGTACCTTGCCGCTGAACAGGCACCGATTTCACGCTATGACGCCGGGGATTTAACGCGCTGGCTGAAACCGCGTCGTGCGACCTCACACAAAGGCGATCAAGGTCGGCTGTTGGTGGTCGGTGGCGATAGCGGCACGGCGGGTGCGATTCGCATGACCGGTGAAGCCGCATTGCGAACCGGTGCCGGACTTGTGCGCGTGCTGACGCATGAAGATAATATTGGCCCGATTCTCACCGCGCGACCGGAGCTAATGGTTGATGCGCTGAGCGATGAACGTCTGAATCAGGCGCTGGAGTGGGCGGATGTCATCGCCGTTGGACCGGGGCTTGGCCAGCGTGATTGGGCGCAGAAGGCACTGAAAAAGATTGCGGCCAGTGAAAAGCCGATGCTTTGGGATGCGGATGCGCTTAACCTGCTGGCAATCAAGCAGGATAACCGTCAGAATCGCATCATTACGCCGCATCCCGGCGAAGCTGCGCGCTTGCTGGGGGTGAAAACCAGCGAGATTGAGAGTGACCGCTTACACGCTGCGCGCGCCCTGGCGAAACGCTACGGCGGCGTGGTGGTATTAAAAGGCGCGGGCACGGTGATTGCCAGCTCGGCAGGTGACATCGCGATTGCTGATGTGGGCAACGCCGGCATGGCATCCGGCGGCATGGGCGATGTGTTGAGCGGAATTATCGCCGCTCTGCTCGGCCAGAAACTGACTTTACTTGATGCAGCCTGCGCAGGCTGTGTCGCGCATGGGGCAACAGCCGATGCCGTCGCGCGTCAGCGCGGTACACGCGGCATGTTAGCCACTGATTTGTTCGAGCTGCTGTGGCAGTTTGTTAATCCAGAGATGATCCAACAATAAAGCATGAAGACCTGTGTTATCCCTTTGCCCGATGAGGCGGCAACCCTGAATCTGGGTGCGCAATTGGCGCGCGTCTGCAACAGCGCGCTGGTGATCTATCTTTATGGCGATTTGGGTGCCGGTAAGACCACCTTTAGCCGTGGTTTTCTGCAGGCGCTCGGCCATCAAGGCAATGTAAAAAGCCCAACTTATACGCTGGTCGAGCCCTACGAGCTCGGCTCTCGCACGTTGTACCATTTCGATCTCTATCGTCTTGCCGATCCCGAAGAGCTAGAGTTCATGGGCATCCGCGACTATTTCACCGGCGATGCGCTTTGTCTGGTGGAGTGGCCGCAGCAGGGCACCGGCGTGCTGCCTGAGCCCGATTTAGCGCTGACGTTGCGCTATGTTGATGCAGCGCGTGAAGCCGAAATTAGCGCGGTTTCCGCCACGGGTGAAGCGCTGTTAACCCAATTCCAGCAAGGCAGGGATCCGGCATGATGTCACGGATGAGAATCATTGTACTGGGCTTGCTGTGCCTGTTTTCTGCCTCGGCGTTGTCTGCCACGTTATCAGATATCAAAGTTGAAAATGGCGATAGCCAGGCCACCGTCACGCTGAGCTTTAACGGTCAGCCGGTGTATGGCTTTTTCCCGCTGCATAATCCCAATCGTGTGGTGCTGGATATTCGTCAAAGCGGCGCGATTAAAGGTTTGCCGCTGAATTTTAGCGGCGAAAATATTGTGCAGCGCATTCGCCATAGCCAGCCAAAGGATAAGCAAAGCCTGCGTTTAGTGTTCGAACTGACGCAGGCCGCACAGACGCGCGCCAGCACCCAGCGCGATGGCAGTAATTATCGCGTGGTGTTCACCATTCGTGGGACGCAGCCAGCGAAGCGTCCGGCCGTTGCCGCACCTGTCACCACCGCGCGTGAAAGCCAGCCGCAAAGCAGCAGCCAGGGCAATCCGTTCAACGCCAATCAGGTGACTGCGGTAACCAGCAGCAATACTACCGTGCGTCCCGGCAACTCGGTCAGCCGCAACGATGTGGTGATTGTGGCGATTGATGCCGGACACGGCGGCCAGGATCCCGGTGCATCAGGTCAGCACGGTTTGCACGAGAAAAATGTCACCATCTCGATTGCGCGTAAACTGAAAGCGCTGATGGATCAGGATCCGATGTTCAAACCGGTGCTGACGCGTAACGGCGACTATTTCATCTCGGTGATGGGCCGTTCCGAAGTGGCGCGTAAAGAGAACGCGAATCTGCTGGTATCCATTCACGCCGACGCCGCACCGAATCATTCGGCCACCGGCGCATCGGTTTGGGTGCTGTCTAACCGCCGCGCCAATAACGAAATGGCGAACTGGCTGGAACAGAAAGAGAAACAATCTGAGCTGCTGGGCGGCGCAGGCGATCTGCTGGCGAACAGTCAGGCCGATCCCTATCTCAGCCAGGCGGTGCTGGATTTGCAGTTTGGTCATTCACAGCGTGTAGGTTATGACGTCGCCGTCAAAGTCCTGCAGCAACTGCGCGGTATCACGCCGCTGCATAAACGTCTGCCGGAACATGCCAGCCTTGGCGTTTTACGTTCCCCGGATATTCCTTCTTTACTGGTCGAAACCGGCTTTATTAGTAATGCCGCGGAGGAGCGGCTGCTTGGCAGCAGCGCGTATCAGGAGAAGATTGCTCAGTCGATTTATAAAGGCCTGCGCAATTATTTCCTTACGCATCCGCTGCAATCGATCCCAAAGGAGGAAAACCGGCCGCTGGACAGCGCACCAGCGGTTAGTGTCGCCAGCAACCCGGCGACCGGCACGGTGCAATATACCGGCGCGACGCAGCGTCATACCGTGACGCGTGGCGAGACGCTGTCCGGCATCGCGGCAAAATATGGCGTGAGCATGGCAACGTTACGTGAGATGAATAGCCTGAAGCGCGATGTGGTTTGGGTAGGACAGCGCCTGAAGGTGCCCGCGAAATCCAGCGTTAGCGTGGCGGCGGCGAGTCGTCCAACCCGGCATAAAGTGGTGCGCGGCGATTCGCTGACGGCCATTGCCGCGCGCTATGGCGTGAGCTCGAAAGCCATCATGCAGGCGAATAATATGAAGTCGAGCAATGTGATGTTGGGGCAAAACTTAAAAATTCCGCAATCCTGATTGTTGGCTCCTCGTGAGCCAACCAGCCAGAAGGATCACCACCATGCCAATACAGATTTTACCGCCGCAGCTGGCGAACCAGATTGCCGCAGGCGAAGTGGTTGAGCGTCCGGCGTCGGTCGTAAAAGAGCTGGTGGAAAACAGCCTGGATGCCGGTGCCACGCGCATTGATGTCGATATCGAGAAAGGTGGCGCGAAGCTCATCCGCATTCGCGACAACGGCTGCGGCATCGCCAAAGACGAACTGGCGATGGCGCTGGCGCGGCATGCGACCAGCAAAATAGCCTCGCTCGATGACCTTGAGGCGATCATGAGCCTCGGTTTTCGTGGCGAAGCGCTTGCCAGTATCAGTTCTGTTTCTCGTTTAACGCTGACTTCACGCACCGCCAATCAAAGCGAAGCCTGGCAAGCCTACGCGGAAGGGCGCGATATGGATGTGACGGTGAAACCGGCTGCGCATCCGGTGGGTACATCGCTGGAAGTGCTCGACCTGTTCTACAACACGCCCGCACGCCGCAAATTCATGCGCACCGAAAAGACCGAATTTACCCACATCGATGAGGTGATTCGTCGCATTGCGCTGGCACGCTTTGACGTCGCCATCTCGCTTAGCCACAACGGTAAGTTGATGCGCCAGTATCGCGCGGTCAGTGAAAATACGCAGCGGGAGCGGCGTTTAGGTGCCATTTGCGGCACCACGTTTATGCAGCACGCTTTACGCATTGAGTGGCAGCACGACGATTTAGCGCTGCGCGGTTGGGTCGCCGATCCTAACGGCTCGCGCCAGGTTACCGACCTGCAATATTGCTACGTCAACGGACGCATGATGCGCGACAAACTGATCAATCACGCGATTCGTCAGGCGTATCAAACGCAGCTGGGTGATGATCAGCAACCGGCTTACGTGCTCTATCTGGAGATCGATCCGCATCAGGTAGATGTCAACGTCCATCCGGCTAAGCATGAGGTGCGTTTCCATCAGTCGCGTCTGGTACATGATTTTATCTGGCAAGGCGTGATGAGTGCGCTGCAAGCCAGCCGCGCGCCGGAATTGCCCATCGCCCACGCCGAAGAGCCGGCACCGAAGTGGCAGCCAGAAAACCGCCAGGCGGCAGGTGCGAACCACTTTGCCCAGCCCAGCAACACGCCACGCAGCGGCGGCACTTCTGCGGCGGCGGGTGCAAACTGGCAGAATAAAGAGCCGGTTTACAGTGCGCGTGAAGGCAATGCGTATAAGCAGTTGATGAAAACGCCGGTGGTAGAAACGCCGTGCGCTGCGCCAGTTCCTGCGGCGGCTCCGGTGCGTCAGGCGGAAACGCGTGAAGCACCGCTGGCCGCCCACGCGCAAAGTTTTGGCCGCGTGTTAAGCGTTTTACAGGATCGTTATGCGCTGCTGGAACGGGGGAGTGCGCTGCAATTGTTATCGCTGGCCGTGGCGGCACGCTGGTTAAAACAGGCCCAGCTGCAACCAGGCGATGAGGGCTTAAAACCGCAGCCATTGCTGATCCCGGTACGCCTGAAAATTGCCGCGCCGGAGCTGGCCGCTATCGCCGAGCACGCCGCGCTGCTAAGCCAGATGGGCATTGATTTACAAAGAGAAGGGCAGCACGTGACGCTACGTGCGGTGCCTTTACCGTTACGAACACAAAATTTACAAATCTTGATTCCAGAACTGTTAGGCTACCTGGCCCGGCAGCAAGAGGTTTCTGCATCCACGTTGGCCCAATGGCTGGCGCGTCGCGATGATGCAGAAGACGCTCACTGGAATCACTCGCAGGCGATTGCACTGCTGGCAGAGCTGGAAAGGCTCTGCCCGCAACTGCTGAAGTCGCCGCCTTCAGGTCTGTTACAGACCATTGAGATTGAGAGCGCGCTGAACGCGTTGAAGCATGAGTGAACTAAACCAGGCTAGCCGGCCAAAGGCAATTTTTTTGATGGGGCCTACCGCCTCCGGTAAGACGGCATTAGCGATTTCGCTGCGTCAGCAACTTCCGGTGGAACTTATTAGCGTTGACTCTGCCTTAATCTATCGCGGGATGGATATTGGCACGGCGAAACCGTCGGCAGAAGAGTTAGCACTGGCGCCCCATCGTTTGCTGGACATTCGCGATCCGGCGGAGGCCTATTCCGCCGCTGAATTTCGTCGCGATGCGTTGGCAGAAATGGCGGAGATCACCCGTAAGGGGAAGATTCCGTTGCTTGTTGGTGGAACCATGCTCTACTTCAAGGCGTTGCTTGAAGGATTGTCGCCGTTGCCCTCGGCCGATCCCGAGGTGCGTCAGCGAATAGAGCAAATGGCGGCGGAGAAAGGGTGGGAAGCCCTGCACCGTCAGCTGTGCGAAATCGATCCGGTCGCCGGTAGTCGTATTCATCCGAATGATCCGCAGAGACTTTCGCGAGCACTGGAAGTTTTTTTTATTTCGGGTAAAACTTTAACGGAACTGACAAAAACCTCCGGCGAAGCGTTACCCTACGACGTGTACCAGTTTGCAATCGCCCCTGCGAGTCGCGAACTGATACATCAACGCATTGCGTTGCGTTACGACCAGATGCTAGCGTCAGGATTTGAAGCGGAGGCTCGTGCACTGTTTGGGCGAGGTGATTTGCATACGGACATGCCTTCCATTCGTTGTGTAGGTTATCGCCAGATGTGGTCTTATTTATCAGGCGAAATCGATTACGACGAAATGGTTTATCGGGGAATTTGCGCCACTCGGCAGCTCGCTAAACGCCAGATGACCTGGTTACGTGGCTGGCCTGAAGTACACTGGTTAAACAGTGATGAGCCAGAGTTAGCGCGTAATGCGGTGCTTAAGGTAGTTAGTGCGTAGCAGGGATGATTGTGTACAATTGATTGGTTATCGTGCGCAAATTTTTACGCAGTTTTTCTGAACCACGGTTCTTAAAGCAACAAACAACAAGCATATAAGGAAAAGATAGAATGGCTAAGGGGCAATCTTTACAAGACCCGTTTTTGAACGCATTGCGTCGTGAACGTGTACCGGTTTCGATCTATTTGGTGAATGGTATTAAGCTGCAAGGGCAAATTGAATCCTTTGATCAGTTCGTCATTCTGTTAAAAAACACGGTCAGCCAGATGGTGTATAAGCACGCCATCTCTACAGTGGTTCCTTCTCGTCCAGTGTCGCACCATAGCAATAACGCGGGCGGCAGCGGTGGTAGCAGCAACTATCATCACAGCGGAAGCAATCAAGGCGCTCAGTCGCAGCCACAACAAGACGGCGATAACGCAGAATAATTTTGCGCTGCCGTAAAGCCAGGGCTGGAGAACGAGCACGTTTTCCTGTCCTGGTTATTTTATTTTAGCGAGGTTATAGCTTGTTTGACCGTTATGAAGCCGGTGAGCAGGCCGTACTGGTACACATCTGGTTCTCCCAAGACAAAGAGCTGGAAGATTTGCAGGAGTTTGAAACTCTTGTCTCTTCTGCGGGCGTTGAAGCGCTGCAAGTCATTACGGGCAGCCGTAAAGCGCCACATCCCAAATATTTTGTCGGTGAAGGAAAGGCAGTTGAAATTGCCGATGCGGTGAAAGCGAGTGGAGCATCGGTCGTTTTATTCGATCATGCCTTAACGCCTGCTCAGGAACGTAATTTAGAGCGTGTGTGTGAATGTCGTGTTGTCGACCGCACCGGCCTAATTCTTGATATTTTCGCTCAGCGCGCCCGTACCCATGAGGGTAAATTACAGGTCGAGCTGGCACAGTTACGCCATATGGCAACACGTTTAGTGCGTGGATGGACGCATCTTGAACGCCAAAAAGGCGGTATCGGTTTACGTGGTCCGGGTGAAACCCAGTTGGAAACGGATCGTCGTTTACTCCGCAATCGAATTAGCCTGATCCTTTCCCGTCTTGAGCGTGTTGAGAAACAGCGCGATCAGGGCCGCCAATCACGTGCTAAAGCTGACGTGCCAACCGTTTCTTTGGTGGGCTACACCAACGCAGGCAAATCTACCCTGTTTAATGCGATAACCTCCGCTGATGTTTATGTGGCAGATCAACTGTTTGCGACGCTTGACCCGACTTTACGTCGCCTGAATGTTGCAGATGTTGGTGAAGTGGTTTTAGCGGATACCGTTGGATTTATTCGTCATTTGCCACATGACTTAGTGGCTGCGTTTAAAGCTACGCTGCAGGAAACGCGTCAGGCCGCGCTGCTGCTCCATGTGGTTGATGCGGCTGATTTACGTATCAATGACAACATCGAAGCCGTGAATGAAGTGCTGGTAGAAATAGAATCCGATGAAATTCCAGCCCTGATGGTCATGAACAAAATCGATATGCTGGAGGACTTTGAGCCACGTATCGATCGCAACGAAGAGAACCAACCGATTCGCGTTTGGTTATCTGCACAGAGCGGCGTGGGTCTGCCGTTACTGTGGCAGGCGCTTTCTGAGCGTTTGGCCGGTGAAATTGCGCAGTACGATTTACGTCTGCCGCCGGAAGCGGGCCGTTTACGCAGTCGTTTTTATCAGTTGCATGCTATAGAAAAAGAATGGAATGAAGATGATGGCTGTGTGAGTTTGCACGTGCGTATGCCGATCGTTGATTGGCGTCGTCTGTGTAAACAAGAGCCGTCGCTAGCCAGTTATATTGTTTGACCGTTGCCTAACCGATCTTACCCAAAAGATTTCAGGTTGTAGCAAGGCGGCAATTGAACGAATTCCCGGGAGCTTACATCAGTAAGTGACCGGGATGAGTGAAAGCAGCCAACGCCGCTACAATCTGAAAGATGAAGGGTAAGCCGTAAATACAATAAATGGAGTAGAAACATGGCGTGGAATCAGCCCGGAAATAACGGACAGGACCGCGACCCGTGGGGAAGCAGCAATAATCAAGGCGGCAACTCTGGGGGAAATAAAGGAGGTCGCGATCAGGGACCACCTGATCTGGATGATATCTTCCGAAAGCTGAGTAAAAAACTCGGCGGACTGGGCGGTGGCAAACAGAATGACAATGGCCAACGCAGCGGCGGTAGCGGTGGCAAAATAGTTGGCATCGTTGCCGTAGCGGCTGTCGTTATCTGGGCGGCTAGCGGTTTCTACACCATTAAAGAAGCTGAACGTGGCGTCGTCACACGCTTTGGCAAATTTAGCCATCTGGTTGAGCCAGGCCTCAACTGGAAACCGACTTTCGTCGATCAGGTTCGCGCCGTAAACGTAGAAGCCGTACGTGAACTGGCCGCATCTGGCGTGATGTTGACGTCGGATGAGAACGTGGTGCGCGTTGAGATGAACGTACAGTACCGCGTGACCGATCCTGAGCGCTATCTGTATGCCGTGACCAGCGCCGACGACAGCCTGCGTCAGGCCACCGACAGCGCCTTGCGTGGCGTTATTGGCCGCTCAACCATGGACCGCATCCTGACGGAAGGCCGTACCGTGGTACGTAGCGAAACTCAGCGTGAGCTCGACGAGACCATCCGTCCTTACAACATGGGTATTACCCTGCTGGACGTAAACTTCCAGGCGGCGCGTCCACCGGAAGAGGTTAAAGCCGCGTTTGATGATGCGATTGCCGCGCGTGAAAACCGTGAACAGTACGTGCGTGAAGCTGAAGCTTATTCGAATGAAGTTCAGCCGCGTGCTAATGGTCAGGCGCAACGTATCCTCGAAGAGGGTCGTGCTTACAAAGAGCGTACGGTGTTAGAAGCGCAGGGTGAAGTGGCACGTTTTGCCCGCTTGCTGCCGGAATATAAAGCTGCACCAGAAATCACGAAAGAGCGTCTCTACATTGAAACCATGGAACGTGTGCTGAGTCATACCCGCAAGGTGTTGATCAGCGATCGTGGTAACAATTTGACAGTTCTGCCACTGGATCAACTGATGCGCGGTGGCCAGGCATCTGGCCAGGGCGGTCAGAAAATGACGAATTTAATGAAGTCTCCTTCCTCGTCCGATAGCAATGCGAATCGGGGAGATACTTCATCTTACAGTCCAGACAGCATCATGGATCAGCGTCGCGCCAATGCGCTGCGCAACGATACCCAGCGCCAGGGGAGGGAGTAATCGATGCGTAAGCCAATCATCGCCGTAATTATTGTAGTGCTGGTGGTGCTTTACGCGTCACTGTTCGTGGTGCAGGAAGGCCAACGCGGCATCGTGCTGCGCTTTGGTAAGGTTCTGCGTGATGACGAAAACAAACCGTTGGTGTATGCACCGGGTCTGCATTTCAAAATTCCGTTTATCGAAACCATGAAATCACTGGATGCGCGCATTCAAACCATGGATAACCAGGCTGACCGCTTTGTTACCAAAGAGAAGAAAGACCTGATCGTTGATTCTTACATCAAATGGCGTATCAGTGACTTCAGCCGTTACTACCTGGCAACCGGTGGTGGCGACGTTTCTCAGGCGGAAGTGCTGCTGAAACGTAAGTTCAGTGACCGTCTGCGTTCTGAAATGGGTCGTCTGGATGTGAAAGACATCGTGACTGATTCGCGTGGCCGTTTAACCACCGACGTGCGTGACGCCCTGAACACCGGCAGCGCTGGCAACGATGATGACGTTCAGACGCCCGCTGCGGATGACGCAATTGCGAGTGCGGCAGCACGTGTAGAACGTGAAACCAACAGCAGCGAGCCTGCTCCAAACCCGAACAGTATGGCTGCGTTGGGTATTGAAGTTGTCGACGTGCGCATCAAGCAGATCAACCTGCCGACTGAAGTTTCTGACGCGATCTACAACCGTATGCGCGCCGAGCGTGAAGCGGTAGCGCGTAGTCAGCGTTCACAAGGTCAGGAAGAGGCAGAGAAACTGCGTGCGCAGGCCGATTATCAGGTCACACGTACGCTGGCAGAAGCACAGCGTGAAGCGCTGATTTCTCGTGGTGAAGGTGATGGTGAAGCGGCAAAACTGTTTGCTGATGCCTTCAGCCAGGATCCGGATTTCTATGCCTTTATCCGCAGCCTGCGTGCCTATGAGAACAGCTTCTCAGACAATCAGGATGTGTTGGTGCTGAGCCCGGATAGCGATTTCTTCCGCTATATGAAAGCGCCCTCTAACGCCACGCGTTAAGAACTGATATAAAGTCCAGGCCGACAATGCTGTCGGCCTTTTTTTTGGGAAAAATCATGAATTCAACCATCTGGATGGCGCTGGCTTTGGTTTTGGTGCTGGAAGGACTTGGACCGATGTTTATGCCACGCGCCTGGCGACGCATGATTCTGGCGATGACGCAGTTACCCGATCGTCTCTTGCACCGTTTTGGTGGCGGTTTAGTGGTGGCCGGCGTGGTGATTTACGCGATGATCAGTATGCACGCGCGTTAATCAGCGTAAATTTTTTGTGATGCCGCGCGACTCAATTGTGTCTGTTGGCCGCTGTTCCCCCAACATGTTGTGAGCTGAGCAAAACTCAGGCAAAAAACAGCGCAATCGTATGCTAAAAGTGCTGAAAGAGTAAAAGTCAGGTGGTAGAATCCATTTTTAAGCAATCGGTGATTTTGAAAAAATGGGTAAGAACGTCGTCGTACTGGGCACCCAATGGGGTGACGAAGGTAAAGGTAAGATCGTAGACCTTCTGACAGAGCGCGCGAATTACGTCGTGCGTTACCAAGGTGGCCATAATGCAGGCCACACACTTGTCATCAACGGTGAAAAAACCGTCCTCCACTTAATTCCATCTGGCATCCTGCGTGAAAACGTCACCAGCATCATTGGTAACGGCGTTGTACTGTCGCCTGAAGCGCTGATGAAAGAGATGAAAGGTCTGGAAGAGCGCGGTGTGCCGGTACGTGAACGTCTGCTGATCTCTGAAGCCTGCCCATTGATTCTGCAATACCACGTAGCAATGGATGTGGCGCGCGAGAAAGCGCGTGGCGCCAAAGCTATCGGCACCACCGGTCGCGGTATCGGTCCTGCCTATGAAGATAAAGTGGCACGTCGCGGTCTGCGCGTGAGCGATCTCTTCAACAAAGAAACCTTTGCGGTGAAGCTGAAAGAGATCGTCGATTTCTACAACTTCCAGCTGGTTAACTATTACAAAACTGATGCTGTTGACTACGAAAAAGTGCTGAGTGATACGCTGGCGGTTGCCGATATCATTACCAGCATGGTGGTTGACGTCTCTGATCTGCTGGACGGGGCGCGTAAGCGTGGCGACCTGATCATGTTCGAAGGTGCACAGGGTACGCTGCTGGATATCGATCACGGTACCTATCCGTACGTGACCTCATCGAACACCACCGCAGGTGGCGTAGCGACGGGTTCAGGTATTGGTCCACGCTATGTTGATTACGTGCTGGGTATCGTGAAAGCCTACTCAACGCGCGTTGGTGCAGGTCCATTCCCGACCGAACTGTTCGACGAAACCGGCGAGTTCCTATGTGCACAAGGCAACGAGTTCGGCGCGACCACTGGTCGTCGTCGTCGTACCGGCTGGCTGGATGCAGTTGCCGTTCGCCGTGCTGTACAGATCAACTCGCTGTCAGGTTTCTGCATGACCAAGCTGGACGTGCTGGATGGCCTGAAAGAAGTGAAAATCTGTGTGGCTTATCGTATGCCTGATGGCCGCGAAATGACCACCACGCCGCTGGCGGCTGAAGGCTGGGAAGGCATTGAGCCGATTTACGAAACCCTGCCAGGCTGGAGCGAGACCACATTCGGCGTTAAGACGCTGGAAGGTCTGCCGCAAGCTGCACGTGACTACATCAAACGTGTAGAAGAAGTGACCGGTGTGCCGATTGATATTATTTCTACCGGCCCAGACCGCAGTGAGACCATGATTCTGCGCGACCCGTTCGACGCATAATCTCCTCAGGCCGGACTCTGTCCGGCCTTTGTATTTCTAATCTTTGACTCCACTCACTCTATTTTTTCTTGCAGATATCGATACTTGCCAGAAAAAACGCACCGGCCACCACGCTCTGGTTTATCATCATATTTAAACATCACGCCGACCGGCGCATAACCATAACGTTCGATGATTCACTGAGGTATATGTGCAGCTAACAAGTTTCACCGATTATGGTCTGCGTGCCCTGATTTACATGGCGACGTTACCGGCAGGTAAGCAGACCAACATTACCGAAGTCACCGATACCTACGGGGTGTCGCGTAACCATATGGTTAAAATCATCAACCAACTGAGCCGGGCTGGCTTTGTCGCCGCAACACGCGGTAAAAACGGCGGAATTCGTTTAGGCATGGACCCGGAAAAAATCGTCATTGGCGATGTGGTGCGAAGAATGGAGCCGTTGCAGCTCGTGAACTGCGACGAGTGTGTGATCACGCCGGCCTGTCGTTTGCGTAAAGCATTGCACGATGCGGTCCAGCTATTCCTCAAGGAACTGGACAAGTATACGCTGGCCGATTTGGTCAAAGATAACGATTCGCTGTACCAACTTTTATTGTCCGAACCGCCGGTGGCAATCCAAATTAAATGACATCGGAGGAACCGTAATGTCAAAAGATCCTTTTCAGGATAGAGAAGCTGAAAAATACGAAAACCCAATTCCAAGCCGCGAATTTATTCTCGCACTGCTGGAAAAACGCGAAAAACCGACCAGCCGCGATGACATCGCGCAGGAATTGAATATCACCAGTGAAGAGCAGCTGGAAGCGCTGCGTCGTCGTCTGCGCGCTATGGAGCGCGATGGTCAGCTGGTGTTTACGCGTCGTCAATGTTACGCCCTGCCAGAACGTCTTGATCTCCTGCGCGGTAAAGTGATTGGTCATCGCGATGGCTACGGCTTCCTGCGCGTGGAAGGCCAGAAAGATGATTTCTATCTCTCTGCTGAACAGATGAAATTCTGCCTGCACGGCGATGTAATTCTGGCGCAGCCGGGCAGCGCCGATCGTAAAGGTCGTCGCGAAGCGCGCGTGGTACGTGTGCTTGAACCGCGTAACAGCCAGATCGTTGGTCGCTACTTCACCGATGCGGGCACCGGATTTGTGGTGCCAGACGACAGCCGCCTGAGCTTTGATATCCTGATCCCGCAAGAAGAAACGCTTAACGCGCGTATGGGTTCAGTGGTGGTGGTTGAAATCACCCAACGTGCGACGCGTCGCACCAAAGCGATCGGCAAAGTGACCGAGCTGCTGGGTGACGATATGGGCACCAGCCTTGCGGTCGATATGGCGGTGCGCACCCATGAAATCCCGCACACATGGCCGGAAGAAGTTGAGAAGCAGATCGCTAAGCTGAAAGAAGAAGTACCGGAAGAAGCGAAGCTGGGACGTGTTGATTTACGTAAGTTGCCGCTGGTCACCATTGATGGTGAAGATGCGCGTGACTTTGATGATGCTGTTTTCTGCGAGAAAAAGCGCGGCGGCGGCTGGCGTTTGTGGGTGGCAATTGCCGACGTCAGCTATTACGTGCGTCCGGGCACGCCGCTGGATGATGAAGCACATCAGCGCGGCACCTCGGTCTATTTCCCGTCGCAGGTTATCCCGATGCTGCCGGAGATTCTCTCCAACGGCTTGTGCTCCCTGAATCCGCAGGTTGATCGTTTGTGCATGGTGTGCGAGATGACCATCTCCTCAAGTGGCAAACTCACCGGTTTCAAACACTATGAAGCGGTGATGAACTCCCATGCGCGACTGACCTACAATAAAGTGTGGAACATTCTGCAAGGTGATGCCGATCTGCGCGAACAATACGCGGCGCAGGTTCCTCATCTGCACGAGTTGCACAACATGTATCAGGTGCTGGAAACCGCGCGTGAGCAGCGTGGCGGCATTTCGTTTGAGACCGATGAACCCAAGTTCATCTTCAACGCCGAGCGTCGCATTGAGCGCGTTGAGCGCACCTCACGCAATGATGCGCATAAGCTGATTGAAGAATGTATGATTCTCGCCAACATCGCCTCGGCGCGTTTTGTTGAGAAAAATGAAGAGCCTGCGCTGTTCCGCGATCACGATCGTCCAAGCGAAGACAGCATCAAAAGCTTCCGTACCGTACTGAACGAGCTGGGCTTAAGCCTGCCGGGTGGCACTAAGCCACACCCGACCGATTATGCCGCCTTGCTGAAGCAAGTGGCCGATCGCCCAGACGCAGAAATGCTGCAAACCATGCTGCTGCGTTCGATGAAACAGGCGGTTTACGATCCTGAAAACCGGGGTCACTTCGGCCTGGCGCTGGCGTCGTACGCGCACTTCACCTCGCCGATTCGCCGCTATCCGGATTTGCTGCTGCATCGCGCCATCAAATATCTGCTGGCAAAAGAGCGCGGCGAAGTGGATGGCATCACCACGCCGACCGGCGGTTATCACTACGACATGCAGCAAATGCTGCAGCTGGGCCAGCACTGTTCGCTGACCGAGCGCCGTGCTGATGAAGCCACGCGCGATGTTGCTGACTGGCTGAAGTGCGACTTCATGCAGGATCAGGTTGGCACCGTGTTCAACGGCGTAATCTCCAGCGTGACTGGCTTTGGTTTCTTCGTACGTCTCAACGATCTGTTTATCGATGGTTTGGTGCACGTCTCGACGCTGGATAATGACTATTATCGCTTCGATGCGGTAGGCCAGCGTTTGATTGGCGAATCCGGCGGTCGCACTTATCGTCTGGGCGATGCGGTAGAAGTGCGCGTTGATGCGGTACATATGGACGAGCGTAAAATCGACTTCGCGCTCATTTCCAGCAAGCGTGTACCGCGCGGCGAAGGCAAAACCGAGCGCGAGCGTGAGAAACGCGGCGGCAAACCGCCAGCTAAACGTCGTCGTGATGCCGGTAAGAAGGGCACTTTCGAGCCTGATTCCGCGTTCCGTGGCGAGAAGAAAAAGCCTGCCGCTGCTGAGAAACCGGCTAAAAGCGAGAAAAAAGGCAAAAAAGTCTCCGAGAAAACCCGTAAAATCGCCGCCGCCACCAAGTCCAAGCGCGCGTCGAAGAAGCAGTCTGACGAAGCCTGATAGTTAGGTCGCCTTGCAGGGCGACCTGACGAAACCGTTGTAGGGTGCGCATCAATGCGCACCTGAACCTCCGTATTCAACGATCTAAATCCAACCTTGAGCAAAGTAATGAGTGAAATAATTTTTGGTATTCATAGCGTGCAGGCGCTGCTGGAGCGCGATCCTCAGCGTTTTCAGGAAGTCTTTATCCTTAAAGGCCGCGAAGATCGTCGCCTGCAGCCGCTGATCCTCGCACTGGAAGCTCAGGGAATCCCGGTGCAGGTGGCGAACCGTCAATGGCTTGATAGTCAGGTTGAAGGCGGCGTGCATCAGGGCATCGTGGCACGCGTGAAGCCAGGCAAGCAGTATCAGGAAGGTGATTTGCCGGATCTGCTGCAGAGCCTTGAGAAGCCGTTCCTGCTGGTGCTGGATGGCGTTACCGATCCGCACAATCTCGGCGCTTGCCTGCGTAGCGCGGATGCCGCTGGCGTGCATGCGGTCATCGTGCCAAAAGACCGTGCAGCACCGTTGAATGCCACCGCCAAGAAAGTGGCCAGCGGCGCGGCAGAAAACGTACCGTTGATTCGCGTCACCAACCTGGCGCGCACCTTGCGCTTGCTGCAGGAATACAACGTCTGGGTCGTTGGCACCGCAGGCGAAGCCGATCACACCGTTTACCAAAGCAAAATGACTGGCCCAATGGCGCTGGTGATGGGTGCGGAAGGTGAAGGTATGCGTCGTTTGACGCGTGAGCATTGCGATGAGCTGATTAGCATCCCAATGGCCGGCAGCGTTTCGTCACTCAACGTGTCGGTTGCCACCGGCGTCTGCTTGTTTGAAGCCGTTCGTCAGCGTCAGGCGTGATCCCCACCGCAAAAAATTTTCCAGGCCAGGCATAACTGCACATCCTCTTCATACTTGAAAAATGAGTATGAGGAGGACGTTGTATGAACTGGCAAACCCACACCGTATTCAACCAGCCCCATCCGCTCAGCAACAGCAACCTGTTTACGCGTGATATCGCCCTGTGCGAGGCCGTTGCACGCGAAGGTGCCAGCTGGGATCGCGAATGGCTGGCTTCCGTCGGCTTGCAACTCGGCAGCGCCGAATCCCTTGAGTTAGGCCGCTTAGCGAACGTCGAAGCGCCGGAACTGTTGCGCTACAACGCGCGCGGCGAACGCCTCGACGAAGTGCGTTTTCATCCCGCCTGGCATCTGCTGATGCAGGGCTTGTGCGCCAGCCGGCTTAATAATCTCAGCTGGCAGCCCGACGTGCAGCCGCAGGCGATGGTGGCGCGTGCCGCCCGTTTTATCCTGCATGCACAGGTGGAAGCGGGCTCGCTCTGTCCGGTGACCATGACGCACGCCGCCATTCCGCTGCTGCAAAATCATTTGCCTGAACCCTATGCTGACTGGCGCGAAGCGCTGCTCAGCGATCGTTACGATGCGCATCATCTGCCGGGCAATAAGAAGCGCGGCCTGCTGATTGGCATGGGCATGACGGAAAAACAGGGCGGCACCGATGTGTTGAGCAACACCACTCGCGCCGAACCGCTTGGCGTGCGCGGGCCGGGCGAAGCGTATCGCATCACCGGTCACAAATGGTTTTTCTCGGTCCCGCAAAGTGATGCGCATCTGATTCTGGCGCAAACGTCACAAGGATTGAGTTGCTTCTTCTTGCCCCGCTTGCTGCCGGATGGCTCGCGCAACGCCATTCGCATTGAACGACTGAAAGACAAGCTCGGCAATCGCTCCAACGCCAGCGCAGAAGTGGAGTTTCAGGATGCGATCGGTTGGCTGATGGGGGAAGAGGGCGATGGCGTGCGGCTGATCCTCAAGATGGGCGGCATGACGCGCTTCGACTGCGCGCTAGGCAGCCACGGACAGATGCGCCGAGCGCTGTCGATTGCCGTACACCATGCGCAGCAGCGTCAGGTGATGGGCAAGAACCTTATCGATCAACCACTGATGCGCGCGGTGCTGGCGCAACAGGCGCTGCAGCTGGAAGGGCAAACCGCCTTGCTGTTGCGGCTGGCGCGCGCCTGGTCAACACCGGCCAGCGAACATGAACGCTTGTACGCACGTTTGTTCACACCGGCCGCCAAATTCGTGGTCTGTCAGGCGGGCATGCCCTTTGTGGCAGAAGCAATGGAAGTGCTGGGCGGCATGGGCTATTGCGAAGAGAGCGAGTTGCCGCGTCTTTATCGTGAGATGCCGGTCAATAGCATCTGGGAAGGCTCCGGCAATGTGATGTGCCTGGATGTCCGGCGCGTGCTCGGTCGTCACGCCGAAGTGATGACCATGCTGCACGATGAGTTTGATGCGGTGAAAGGCAGTAATCGTCATTTTGATCGCCGCTGGCGGCAGTTAAGCTGGCAGCTCGCGAACCCGCGCGAAGGGCAGGCGCGGGAGATCACGCGCGAATTACTGCAGCTGGCGAGTGCCGCGATTCTGCTCAAAGTGGCAGAGCCGCCGCTGGCCGATGGCTGGTGTCAGCAGCATCTCGATCTGCGCGGCACGCGTGCATTGAGCGACGATCTCTGCGCGCGCTTACTGTTGCGCTGCAGTGCCGCTTGACGGCGCACCATACAGAATGGCGGTGGCGTACCAGAAGCTGGGAATGGTGGTTTCATCCAGCATCAGAATTTGATAGTAAACCGCACCTGCCTGATTGGCTTTAGCGGCAATAGCGCGCTGCGCATCATCCGGCGATCCGCGTGTGGTGGCGGTGATATTGCCGAGCTTTGGCAGACCATAACTTTGCGCGCGTGAAATCTCCTGCGCTTGCTGCGTAGGTGGTGGCGGAGCTTGTGGCGTGGTGGTGAACGCGGCGCAGCCGCTGAGCAGCAGTGTTAAGGCCAAATAGAGAATACGCATAGCAACTCCTGAAGCAGGAAGATGGCTCAAGTGTAAGCCATCTTCCTGTGGCTTTTAGTCCTTCAGATGAAAAATGCTCACCAGCTGCGTCAGATGATGACCTTTCTTACTCAGATGATTGGCGGTAGTTTCTGACTGGTTAATCATATCGCTGCTTTGATGCGTGGCCTGGCTGATGTGATTCATCGCCAGATTCACCTGACCAATGCCCGCCGCCTGTTCCTGCGCAGCAATATTGATCTCGCCCATCAGCGTTTTAACCTGCTCGATGTGATTGACGATATGGCTCATCGCATCGCGTGTCTGCTCGGATAGCGTGTGGCCGGCCGCCACTTTATCGATTGAGCTGGCAATCAAGCCATCAATCTCTTTGGCTGCCGTAGCACTGCGCTGTGCCAGCGCGCGCACTTCCGCCGCCACCACCGCAAAGCCTTTACCGTGTTCACCAGCGCGCGCCGCTTCAACCGCCGCATTGAGCGCCAGAATGTTGGTCTGGAAGGCAATTGACTCAATCACGTGAGTGATGTCGGCGATGCTCTGCGACGCCACACGAATCTCCGACATGGTTTCCACCGAACGTGCCACGGTGCTGCCGCCGTGATTCACGGTGTTAGCCGCTTCACCGACCAGCGCCATCGCCTGACGCACATTGGCCGCAGTTTGTGCCACAGTCGCGCCAAACTGCTCCATGCTGGCCGAGGTTTCCTCCACGCTGCTGGCCTGACGTCCAATCTGCTCGCTGATGCTGGAGCTGCTGGCGGCGATGGTATCGGTGCCGCTGCTGATTTCACGCGCCGCCGAACGCACCTGACTGACGACTTTCTCCAGCCCATCGCCAATGCCATTGATCGCGCTGACCAACTGACCAATCTCATCACGACGTGAAGAGTCGAGATGTGCCTGCAGATTACCGGCGGCGTACTGTTCTGCCAGATGAATCACCTGTTGCAGTGGACGCGTGATGGCGCGGCGGCTGTACCACATAAAGCCGATGGCAAAAACGATCACCAGCGCCAGCCCAATCGCCATAAACAGGTTACGGCTGTGCGTGATTGGTGCCAGCAGGCTGGCACGGCTCACTTCACCGGCAATAACCCAGTTCCAGCCCGGCAGCTGCTGCCACGCCAGCAGTTTGGTTTCGCCATCCAGTTCAACCGCCACTAATCCCTTCGGCTGGCTAAGCAGTTGCTGCTGCGTGGCGTTATCCCAGCGCGGCAGTTTGCCTTCAGCGTGACGATCAAACAGATATTGGCCCTGGCTGCTGCCCGGCGCACCGTTCAAGACTGAAAAAGTACCGCTGTCGCCAAGATGGCGCGCCAGCACTTTGTCGCGCATCAGCGCATACTGCGCATCGATCTGCACCCCGACGAACAGGATCGCGATTACCGTGCCGCTGCTATCCTGCACCGGCTGATACTGCGTGATGTAACGATGGCCGAACAGCGTCGCCAGGCCGCGATACACCGTGCCCTGGTTGATGCTGCGCCAGGCCGCGCTGCTGCGATCCAGTTTGGTGCCCACCGCGCGGCTGCCATCCTCTTTTTTCAGCGAGGTGGCGATACGAATGTAATCCTCGCCATCACGCACGAAGATGGTGGAAACCGCACCGGTGCGATCGAGAAAATCATCCACCGCGATTTGATCGAGGTTGAGGGTTTTCAATCCCGCTCGCAGTGTTGGCGTGCTGAATTCGCCCACCTGAACACGTTCGCTGTCATCACGGCTAAAACGTTTTGGCAGGAAGCTTTGGAACAGTTTGGTGTAATTCGCCACCTCTTCCGACAGCGTGGCGTTGAACATGGTGGCCATTTCATTAATGCCTTGCACCTGATTCTGCATATCATCGGTTGCCAGCTGCTCCAGCTGACGTGCCGCGTTATGGCTCAGGGTTAAGGTCAGCGTAAACAGCACAATTGCCACGCTCAAAGACGTCAATACAGACAGCTTGATTCCGAGACCCATGGCGCTGAGAGAAAGACGCTTCATAAAGTACCTTTTGAGATTATTGAAGGGGGTACAAGATCAACGGCAAAACGGGCTAAATGTTTAGGGCTGAAATTATTCAAACTTAATGTGAAGTGGCTCGCATTTTGTCACGCAGCGCTTACACTGAGTCCAGTGATAATCATTCTCAATGGAGGCGGTATGATTGAGTTGGCAACGGAGCATCTGGCAGGCATCGAATGTATTCACGCATCACCGGCTGGTCAGCGCCAGGCGCGCTTGCCGACGGTATTGTTCTATCACGGTTTTACCTCATCAAAAGAGGTTTACAGCTACTTTGCCGTGGCGCTGGCGCAGGCCGGTTTCCGCGTGATCATGCCCGATGCGGACATGCACGGCGCGCGTTATAACGGCGATACCGATGCACGTATGACCCACTTCTGGGAGATCCTCAAACAGAACATCGATGAAGTGCCGTTGCTGGAGAAGGCGCTGCGCGATAACGACTGGATTGCCGATGAGCGCTTTGCCGTGGCGGGCGCCTCGATGGGCGGCATGACCGCGCTGGGCGCAATGGCGCGCTATCCGCAAATCCACAGCGTGGCGTGTTTAATGGGTTCCGGCTACTTCATGCAGCTGAGTCATACGCTGTTTCCGCCGCTGGTGGCGCGCACGCCAGAACAGAAAGAAGCTTTTGCCGCGCGCTTAGCGCCGCTGGCGCCGTACGATCCCAGCGAGCAACTGGAGAAACTGGCGAATCGACCTTTGCTGCTGTGGCACGGCGAAGCGGATGAAGTGGTGCCCTTTGCCGAAACGGCGCGTCTACAGAAAGCGTTAGGCGAGGCGGGACTCAATCAACAGGTGACCGCGCTTTCCGAAAAGAACATCGGCCACAAAATCACACCTGCGGCCCTGACGGCGCTGGTCAGTTTCTTTAAACACCATTTATAAAAAATGCGGGTTGGCGTGATTGGCGCCAGCCCGTTTATGTTGCCGAACTAAAGTTGTGATGACAACCGTTCGGCGGCGCTGGTATTAGCACTGACTGGGTTACTGCTTGCAGGCGCATCCAACCGATTAACGTAGACATAGCCTGATGCCGCGTTGCTGTTACTTCTCATCTGCTGCGCATAGTCAGCGGAGCTGGCAAAAGCGGGTGGAGACAGGAAGAGACCCAGTAAAGTGGCGAAAATGATCATTTTCATAATCGACTCCAGACTCACAGGGATTGCACTCTCAGACGCGGCAAATAGGATTATTCGTTGCGCCTGTAAATAGTGTAGTTCTTAACCAACCTGCCGCCAGATCGTCCCATTGAACGCCTTGTTCAGAGAATTTGATCAAACGCCCGCTAACTTACTGAGACATCTCACTTAGCACAAAAAGCCGCATCAGCTGGCACGATAGTCGCCATTTGATGAATTGTGCGCTTGAGTTTCCACAAGGACGCCAGTATGATTACGCGTCAATTTTTCAGCTGCATTCAGAGGTGTGTTTCATTTTTTAAATGATTCGCAACCTATAACGTTCCTTGCTTCCGTGGGCCGCAGCTGACCCTGACAGGAGGCTGAATAATCCGTAAGGAGCTATCGATGCGTCATTACGAAATCGTATTTATGGTCCACCCTGACCAGAGCGAACAGGTTCCAGGTATGATCGAGCGTTACACTGGTGCTATCACCGGTGCACAGGGCACGATTCACCGTCTGGAAGACTGGGGCCGCCGTCAGCTGGCTTACCCAATCAACAAACTGCACAAAGCGCACTATGTTCTGCTGAACGTAGAAGCACCGCAGGAAGTGATTGACGAGCTGGAAACTAACTTCCGCTTCAACGACGCCGTTATCCGCAGCATGGTTATGCGCGTTAAGCACGCGGTAACTGAAGCATCTCCGATGGTTAAAGCTAAAGACGAGCGTCGTGATCGCCGCGAAGACTTTGCTAACGAATCGGCTGATGACTCAGAAGCTGGGGATTCTGAAGAGTAATCCGACATGACGGCAAATCGACTGCGCCTGTCTGGCACTGTGTGCAAGACGCCGGTTCGAAAAGTCAGTCCGTCAGGGATTCCTCACTGCCAGTTCGTGCTTGAGCATCGTTCTGTGCAAGAGGAAGCCGGTTTCCACCGGCAAGCCTGGTGTCAAATGCCGGTGATTATCAGCGGCAGCACCCATCAGGTGATTACTCAACATATAACGGTCGGCACGCAACTCACTCTCGAAGGCTTTATTAGCTGCCATCAGGCACGCAATGGTCAGAGCAGAATGGTGTTACATGCCGAGCAGATTGATTTGATAGATTCTGGAGACTAGCCAAATGGCACGTTATTTCCGTCGTCGCAAGTTCTGCCGTTTCACCGCGGAAGGCGTTGTAGAGATTGATTACAAAGATATCGCTACACTGAAAAACTACATTACCGAAAGCGGTAAAATTGTCCCGAGCCGTATTACCGGTACTCGTGCAAAATACCAGCGCCAGCTCGCTCGTTGCATCAAGCGCGCTCGCTACCTGTCCCTGCTTCCGTACACTGATCGTCATCAGTAATCGGTAGTTGTCCATTAACGACTTTAAGAGGATAAGGTAATGCAAGTTATTCTGCTTGATAAAGTAGCAAACCTGGGCAGCCTGGGTGATCAGGTTAACGTTAAAGCGGGCTACGCTCGTAACTTCCTGGTTCCACAGGGTAAAGCTGTTCCTGCTACCAAGAAAAACGTTGAGTTCTTCGAAACACGTCGCGCTGAACTGGAAGCCAAACTGGCTGACGTTCTGGCTGCTGCTAACGCACGTGCAGAGAAAATCAATGCACTGGGCAACGTAACCATCGCGTCTAAATCAGGCGACGCTGGTAAACTGTTCGGTTCCATCGGTACCCGTGACATCGCTGATGCAGTAACTGCAGCTGGCGTTGAAGTGGCTAAAAGCGAAGTTCGTCTTCCAGAAGGCGTACTGCGCACCACCGGTGAGCACGAAGTTGACTTCCAGATCCATAGCGAAGTCTTCGCTAAACTGGTTGTGAATGTAGTTGCTGAGTAAGTTCACTCGGTAATGCGAAAACGCCGGCCTTGCGCCGGCGTTTTTGTTTCTGCGTTTTACTGAGCGCGGATAAAGCTGCCATCCGGCTGACGCGTAAACAGCACCGGACCGTTGCTGCCATCGACCGTTAAACCGGTCACCACGCCTTGCGCGTTCTGACGAATCTTCACCTGCTGACCATTCTGTAACGCGCTCAGCGGCTGCCCATCACCTTCGACACGCGCCATGGCAAATACATCATTCACCGGCAAATTGTTGTCGCGGAACAGCTGCGCCAGCGTCTGGCCTGATGCCACATTGTAGGTGCGCCATTCGCCCTGTGAATCGGTTTTCGGCGGCGTGTTCTGCTGCTGATTGTTATCGTAAATCTCCGCCTGCATCGGCACTTCTTTTGCGCTATTGTCCGCCGGACGCTCAACCGGATACTGCGGCGTACTGCTTGGCCAGAGAAACGCCAGCAGCAGCACCAGCAGGGCAATGACAATGCCGCGACGATGCAAAGCGGGCAGCGGATCCATCCAGCGCACATCATCCAGCAAATGCCAGACGCGCTGCAGTGCGGCGGGAACGCGGGAAGGGTGATCGGAAGCCATTCGTGAATCCTCCTCGCTGGCGGCTTTGCGCGGAATGCGCGGCAGCCAACGTTGCAACCAAGGTAATAAAGTACGCGGTGCGCGCGTCCTGCGACGTCGTGGGGCGATCTGGCCCATGTATTCTCTCTTGTGTCCGACGGTGGCAGGTGAAAACCTCGCCACAGCTATAGTATGAGCAATGCTGACAGGAAGTGCCTGGCAGCATTGAAAAATTTGACCGCTGTATTGTTTCCGTTTCGCCGGGAAATGTCATCTGCGGCGCGTGAGATTTTACGCCAGCCGCCCGCGCTGGTATGCTGCCGGTTCTATTTTTCTCCGGGATTAAGGAATCAAGATGACGACCCCTTCATTCGACAGCGTCGAATCACAAGCAAGTTACGGTATCGGTTTACAGGTAGGCCAGCAGCTGCAAGAGTCTGGACTGCAGGGTCTGCAGCCAGAAGCACTGCTCGCCGGCCTGCGCGACGCGCTGGAAGGGAACTCACCGGCCGTCCCGGTTGACGTGGTACATCGCGCACTGCGTGAAGTGCACGAGCGCGCAGAAGGCGTGCGTCGTGAGCGTGTAGAAGCGATGGCGGCAGAAGGTCAGACTTTCCTTGAGCAGAACGCACAGCGCGAAGGCGTAAGCAGCACCGAAACCGGTCTGCAGTTCAGCGTCATCACCCAGGGCGAGGGTCCAATCCCTTCACGTCAGGATCGTGTGCGTGTGCATTACACCGGCAAACTGATCGATGGCACCGTATTCGACAGCTCAGTCGCGCGTGGCGAGCCGGCGGAATTCCCGGTTAGCGGCGTGATCGCGGGTTGGATCGAAGCGCTGACGCTGATGCCAGTCGGTTCCAAGTGGGAACTGGCGATTCCACACAACCTCGCTTACGGCGAGCGCGGTGCGGGCGCCTCTATCCCGCCATTCAGCACCCTGATCTTCGAAGTTGAGCTGCTGGAAATTCTGTAAGTAGCTGTAGGGCGGCCATCGCCGCCCTTAATTGTCACTTCTTCTGCAAATCCACCTGCCACAGCGCAAAACCTATCTCATCGCTGCCCACCGCTTTCATTGGATAATCGGCATGCTGCTCAATAAACGTCGTCGCTTTTTCGCCAGGCGCGGTTTCAAACCGGATATCCAGCGGCGTGGTGCTATTAATCGGTGCTAAACGCCAGTTGTGATCGGCCTGCGGTTTCACTTCGCCATGCGCTTTGGTTTCGCTGCTGATATAGGCGGCAACCACCGAGCGATTCTCGTCCGGCGACGCGAAGGCGACATACTTATCGCCGGTACCGGCAAACTTGCCGCCGTAAGCGCGGTAGTTATTGGTGGCAACCAGGAAAGTGGCATCAGGATCGATAGGCTTGCCTTGCCAGCTAAGATCCTTAATGCGCGAAGCCCCTTTGTTGATCAGCGTACATTCCGCGTCATAGCGCGCCGGTTGTGTGACATCGATTTGATACTGCACGCCATCGATCACATCGAAGTTATAGGTGCGGAAATCCCAGTTAATCAGCGATTGCGGTTTGCTGCTGTGCGGATCGATTTGATTAAACTGCGCCGCTGAGCACTCCAGCCACTCTTTCACCTGCGCACCGCTGACTTTCATCACCACCAGCGTATTGGGGTAGAGGTAGAGATCGGCGGCGTTACGGAAGGTGAGATTACCTTTTTCCACTTCGACATAGCTGGCGGGATCGTTTTTACGGCCACCGGCTTTAAACGGTGCGGCGGCGGAAAGTACCGGCAAGCGACCAAGATCAGGATCGCCCTGAATAAAATGCTCAACGTAAGCGCGCTGCGCGTTATTAACGATCTGCACCGTGGGATCGTCCTGCACCAGCGACAGGTAGCTGTACATCACGTCGGCAGATTTACCGATTGGTTTGGCAACAAACTCGCGTGTGGCGTGGTGATCCTGCTCAAGCACTTTCACCAGATCGGCATCTTCAGCGGCCAGCGATTTTTTCGCCGCGCTGTCATAAATTGGGCGTGCTTCGGCTTTGCCCTGCGTGACTTGCCATTTATCCCCCTCGTTATTCAGCACCAGATCGACCACACCAAGATGATCGCCCCACATGCCAGGCATCACCGACGGAACACCGTTGAGCGTGCCGTGAGCGATATCAGCGCCTTTAATCGCCGCGAACTCTTTACTCGGGAACACCGCATGAGCGTGGCCGAACATGATGGCGTTGATGCCTGGAACCTGGCTGAGGTAGTAAACCGAATTTTCTGCCATGGCGTGATAGGGTTCACTGCTCAAACCGGAGTGCGGAATAGCGATGATTATTTCAGCACCTTTTGCGCGCATTTCCGGCACATAGCGCTTCGCTGTTTCAGTGATGTCATCAACCCGTACTTTTCCCTGCAGATTGTTACGATCCCAAACCATAATCTGCGGCGGAACGAAGCCGATGTAACCAATTTTCAGCGTATGCGGCTTGCCGTCACGGTCTGTTACCGTGGTTTCTTTGATTAAGTAGGGCGTAAACAGCGGTTTTCCACTTTTCTCGTCGATAATGTTGGCATTGACGTAAGGAAAGCGCACGCCGGCCAGCGCTTTTTGCAAATAAGGTAAGCCGTAGTTGAATTCGTGATTACCAAGGTTTCCGACCGCGTAATCCAGCGTGTTCATCGCTTTATACACCGGATGTACTTCGCCCGTTTTCAGCCCTTTCGCCGCCATGTAATCGCCCAGCGGACTGCCCTGAATAATATCGCCGTTATCGACCAGCACGCTGTTCTTCGTTTCGGCGCGTGCCTGCTGGATTAAGGTGGCGGTGCGCACCAGGCCGAACTTCTCCGTCGGCGTATCTTTGTAATAATCGAAATCCATCATATTGCTGTGCAGATCGGTGGTTTCCAGAATGCGCAGATCCACCGTAGCAGCCTGTACCGTGGCGGCAGTAATACAGAGTGCCAATAACGACATGCTCGCTTTGAACATCGCTTGCTCCTTGTTCGGTCCAATGGGCCTCTCAAAATAATGTAAAACCATGACGAATTATCATTTCAATTTGTGATGGAGCTCGGACTTTCATCCAATATCTGCCGTCACGCCGCCGTGATAGCGTATTCAGCATCCCGCCATAGCCGCCGCTGATGAACTATGGTATTGATATTCATATAGATTGCCGCAGCAGACAGCACAGTCGCAGGCTGTTGAATGACAACTGCTAAAATAACAGCAGATAGGCGGTTGGTGTCTGACAGGCAGAATCAGCGGAAAAGAGGTAAAGAATGTTAGATAAAATTTGTCAGCTGGCGCGAGATGCGGGCGATGCCATTATGCAGGTATACAACGGCGCAGAGCCGGTTGATGTGACCCGCAAGTCGGATGATTCTCCAGTCACCGCGGCCGATCTCGCGGCGCATCGCGTGATTGTGCAAGGCCTGAAGGCGCTTTCGCCGGAGGTGCCGGTGCTGTCTGAAGAAGATCCGCCGAGCTGGGATGTGCGTCAGCACTGGCAGAAATACTGGTTGGTCGATCCGCTGGATGGCACCAAAGAGTTCATCAAGCGCAACGGCGAGTTCACGGTGAATATCGCGCTAATCGAAAACGGCAAACCGGTATTGGGCGTGGTGTACGCGCCGGTGCTGGGCGTGATGTATTCGGCAGCGGAAGGTAAAGCATGGAAAGAAGAGAACGGCAAGAAGACGCAGATTCATGCGCGTGAAGCGCGCCCACCGTTAGTGGTGGTTAGCCGTTCGCATTTTGATAGCGATACGGAGTTGCAGGAGTATTTGCATCAGCTTGGCGAGCATCAAACCACCGCGATTGGTTCATCGTTGAAGTTCTGTCTGGTGGCCGAAGGCAGCGCGCAACTTTATCCGCGCTTCGGGCCGACTAACATCTGGGATACCGGCGCAGGCCATGCGGTGGCGATTGCCGCCGGCGCGCATGTCCACGATTGGCAGGGCAAAACCCTCGATTACGCCCCGCGCGAATCGTTCCTCAATCCCGGTTTCCGCGTCTCACTGTTTTGAGATTTGTAGGGTCGCCATTTATGGCGACCTCCACTCACTTCTGCAACAACTCGTGAATTAACTTCATCGCCTGCTGCACTTCATCCTGCGTCAGCGGACCATCTTTGACGTAACGCACATGTGCGGTGTTATCCAGCACCACAATCGCCGATCCCCCTTTCTCCAGCTGCCAGGCCTGACGCGCGCTGCCGTTGCTATCGACGATAAACTGCGACCACGGATACTGCTGTTTATTGCTCTCAATGCTGCTGCGCACAAACATGCCGGTACCAGGAATCGCATCGTCGGTATTGACGATAGTGGTGGTTTGATAACGATCGTGCGGCAGATGCGCGGCTTTGATGGCTTCAATCAACGCAGCGTTCTGCTCTTTAGCCGAAGAGCGGCCGGCAATGTGCAGGATGACGCGAACTTTTCCGCTCAGCTGCGCGCTATTCCAGGATTTGTAGCTAAACTTATCTTCATCTTGTTGATAAACCAGCTCTCCTTTGTCGTTAACGCCAACAGCGGGCACGCGTTCACCCAGTTTGAATGCATGTGCCGAAGCCAGGCCAGGCAGCAGCAGCGCCAGTGCTATCACAGTGTGTCTCAAACGCATTTATCAAACTCCTTGGTGATCCGACCAGTTATTCATGTTTCTGCAATATTAGGCATGGATGATGCGTCTGTCGCAATGAGTTAACAGGTTTGCAACCTATGCCACAATTCCATAATGAGTGAAGGTTTATACTGGGTTTCGTGAGGCTGATAACAGAGTATTCTGTAATGATGTGTCAATTCAGTAAATAATTCACCTTTTCGGAACATGGGTAAGAAAGGATGCTCTATAGTTATGCCTCATTTGCGCTTCATGGGTTCGTACCAAATTTGGTCACGACGGAGCGTATTAAACATTTTCAGGAGTTAAACAGCATGAAGATCTTCCAGCGCTATAATCCGCTGCAAATTGCGAAATATGTAAAAACGCTATTTAGAGGAAGGTTGTACATCAAGGATGTGGGCGCGTTCGAGTTTGATAAGGGCAAAGTCATGTTGCCGCGTGTCAAAGATAAACAGCATCTTAGCGTGATGTCAGAAATCAATCGCCAGGTGTTGCGGCTGCAAGCCGAGTACAACTAAGTAAGCATAAGAAAGGGCGCCGATGGCGCCCTCAGTTTTTTGTGCGGTTGTTGGCTTGAACGCCATGAATGGCGACCCTACGATGACTCTGCTTCATCCAGCGCATTCTTGGTCACATTCAGCATCGGCGGACGCTCATCAATACGCGTAACCAGCAACTGGTCGATGCGGTAGCTATCAATATCCACCACTTCAAACTTGTAGCCGGAAAACTTTACAAAGTCGGTACGCTTCGGAATCTTGCGCAGCATGTACATCATGAAGCCGCCGATGGTTTCGTAATTGCCAGACTGCGGGAAATCATCGATATCCAGCACGCGCATCACGTCATCAATTGGCGTGCCGCCCTCTACCAACCATGAGTTCTCATCACGCGCGACAATCTGCTCTTCCTGACCCTGGCCCACCAAATCGCCCATCAGCGTGGTCATCACGTCATTTAGGGTAATGATGCCGACCACCAACGCGTATTCATTCATGATCACCGCGAAGTCTTCACCGGCGGTTTTGAAGCTTTCCAGCGCTTCAGAGAGCGTCAGCGTATCCGGCACGATCAGCGCAGAACGAATATTCACACCGCTGTTCAGCGTCAGGCTTTGGTTGCCGAGTACGCGCAGCAGCAGCTCTTTGGAATCGACATAGCCCACGATGTGGTCGATATCGCCATCGCAGACAATGAATTTGGAGTGCGGATGCTGAGCGATTTTGGTTTTCAGCGTGGTTTCATCTTCGTGTAAATCGAACCACACCACGTTCTCGCGCGAGGTCATCGATGACGGCACGGTACGCGATTCCAGCTCAAACACGTTCTCAATCAGCTCATGTTCCTGCTTACGCAGCACACCCGCCAGCGCACCGGCTTCTACCACCGCATAAATATCGTCGGAGGTGATGTCGTCTTTCCGCACCATCGGCAGTTTGAACAGGCGGAAGAAGACGTTCGCCAGGCCGTTGAACAGCCACACCAGCGGACGCAGCACCACTAAGCAGAAGCGCATCGGGTTGATGATGCGCAGCGCCACCGCTTCCGGGGCAATCATGCCTACGCGCTTTGGTGTCAGGTCAGCAAACAAAATGAACAGGCTGGTTACGATGGTGAAGGAGCAGATAAAGCTGAGCTGTTCAGCCAATTCGGGTGCCATGAAGCGGCTGAATAGGCTATTAAAGGCGGGCGAGAAGGCGGCATCGCCGACGATACCGCCGAGGATTGCCACGGCATTCAGGCCAATCTGCACCACGGTAAAGAACATGCCAGGTTGTTCCTGCATCTTCAGCACGCGCTGGGCATTGATGTTGCCTTCGTCAGCCAGCAGCTTCAGCTTGATCTTACGGGCGGCTGCCAGCGAGATCTCCGAAAGGGAAAAAAATGAACTGATTACTATCAGTAAAAGAATGACAAGCAAGCTATCGAGCATAAAAGATCCGTTGGGTTAATCACTTGTCATTTTTGGCCTGGGCAGCGCGGGAGTGGGCGTACATCCGGTACTTGCCAGTCAAACAGGCTATCCGTGCCAAAAATGTCTGCGCCATATCGACAAGATAAGGTTAACGTCGGGGCAGAAAAAGATGCAGGCGAGGCCTGCTGGTCGCTGATTATAGCAGCAGCGCTTATCATGCCGCTATAGGGGCATGATAAGCGCTCGGATTAATCCGAGTGAGCGGCTCTTATTAGCAGAAGCGCCGCTTGGTTGTTGTATCGTTCATGCCATTTATCGACAATAGGTCACAATTTGGCTTAGTCGCTGGGTTTACGCCGATAGGCAGAAAAAAGGCGGCTATGCTGATGGGTACACGCGCGGTGGTGATACCCTTCCAGAGAATAAACGCCCCTGCGGAATAGGGGCCGGCATTATTAACAGGAGTACGTGTGCCACGATTTCATATTTATTGTTTGGCCAGCCTGTTGCTTGCTGCACCTGCCGTTGAGGCAGCCAAAGTGCGCTTGCAACTGGACGGTCTTAGCGGGGATTTACAGAAGAACGTCAGGGCACGCTTGTCCACTATCGGCAGTGACGAAGTGTCGAACGACGGCCGTTTCCGCGCGCGTGTTGCAGAGGCGATCAAAGAAGGCCTGCGTGCGCTCGGTTATTACGAACCTGAGATCGATTTCGAATCGCGCCCGGCACCGCCACAAGGTGGCCGTCCGGTATTGATCGCGCACGTTAAGCCTGGCGAACCGGTCAAGATCGGCGGCAGCACCATTGTGATTGAAGGTGAAGCCCGCACCGACAAGGATTATCAAGCCTGGGTCAAACAGGGCACGCCGAAAGTCGGTACGCAGCTCAATCACGGCGACTACGACAAATTTAAGAATGGCTTCTCCAGCCTGGCATTGCGTAATGGTTACTTCGACGGTGACTTTAAGCAAAGCCAGCTTGGCGTATCAGTCGAACGGCGCGAAGCCTTCTGGGACATCAATTACGATAGCGGCCCCCGTTACCGTTTCGGCGATGTGAGTTTCCAGGGTTCGCAAATTGACGAAGCCTATCTGCATAATCTGGTACCGTTCAAAAAGGGCGATCACTATAGCTCGCGCGATCTGGCGGAACTCAACCGCCGTTTATCGGCCACCGGCTGGTTTAACTCGGTGGTGGTTGCGCCTGAATTTGATAAAGGCCGTCAAACCAAAGTGCTGCCGCTGAATGCGGTGGTATCGCCACGCGTGGAAAACACCATTGAAACCGGCGTTGGTTACTCCACCGATGTCGGGCCGCGCATTAAAGGCACGTGGAAAAAACCGTGGATCAACAGCAGTGGCCACAGCCTGGCCGCCAGCGCCTACGTCTCTGCGCCGGAGCAGCAGCTCGATCTCAGCTACAAAGTTCCGCTGCTGAAAAGTCCGCTCGAGCAGTATTACACCTTCTCTGGCGGCGTGAAGCGCACCGATCTCAACGACACCAAAGCCGATACCACCACGCTGGCGATGTCGCGTAACTGGGACAGCAGCAGCGGCTGGCAGAAAGCAATTAACCTGCGCTGGAGCCTCGATCACTTTACCCAGGCCAGCGTCACCAACACCACCATGCTGCTCTATCCGGGCGTCAGCCTCAACCGCACCCGTTCGCGCGGCGGTTTGATGCCGACGTGGGGCGATTCGCAGCGTTACTCGGTCGACGTGTCGGATACCACATGGGGTTCGGACGTTGATTTCGTCATCCTGCAGGCGCAAAACGTCTGGATTCGCACGCTCGCCGATAAGCATCGCTTTGTGGCGCGCGGCAATGTTGGCTGGATTGAAACCAACGACTTCGACAAAGTGCCGCCGGATCTGCGCTTCTTCGCCGGTGGCGACCGCAGTATTCGCGGTTACAAATACAAAGACGTATCGCCACGTGATGACAATGGCAAGCTGACCGGCGCCTCAAAAATGGCCACCGGCTCACTTGAATATCAATACAACGTGACCGGCAAATGGTGGGGCGCGGTGTTCGTCGATTCCGGTGAGGCGGTCAACGACATCAAGCAGAGTAACCTGAAAACCGGCGCCGGCTTCGGCGTGCGCTGGTCATCTCCGGTAGGGCCGATCAAGTTTGATATCGCGCGGCCAATTGGTGACGACAAGGAGCATGGATTGCAATTTTATGTAGGATTGGGGCCTGAACTATGAAGCTGTGGAAAAAGGTCCTGATTGGCATCGGTATTTTTCTGGTGCTGCTGTTTGGCAGCATCGCGTTTCTGGTGGGCACCACGCCGGGTTTGCATCTGCTGCTGAAAGGCGCCGATCGTTGGGTGCCAGGTTTGTCGATCAAACAGGTTGAAGGTGGCTGGCGCGACCTGACGCTCAGCGGCGTGAAGTATGAAATGCCGGGCGTCAGCGTGGATGCCGGACGTTTCCATCTGGCGCTGAATCTCAACTGCCTGCTGCATTCGTCGGTGTGTGTGAATGACATCGCGCTGCAGGATGTCAGCGTGGTGGTGGATAGCAAAAAAATGGCGCCGGCCAGCGCACCGCCGCCGGAAGAGCAGAGCGGCAGCACCAATCTCAGCACGCCGTATCCGATTACGCTGAGCAAAGTCGGCCTGCATAACATCAACGTTAAAGTTGATGACACGGCGATTTCTCTGCTCGATTTCACTACCGGTCTACAGTGGCAGGATCGCGCGCTGACGCTGACGCCAACCCATATCCAAAGCCTGCTGATTGCGCTGCCAAAAGCGGCCAAAGTGGTTGATGAGCAAGTGGTGCAGCCAAAAGTGCAGCAGCCGCAGCCGGATGAAAAGCCGCTGGGTGAAACGCTGCAGGCGATGTTCGCCAAGCCGCTGTTACCAGACATGCCAGACTTCCAGCTGCCGCTGGATATCACCGTGCAGGAACTGCTGGGTGAACAGCTGCGTATTACCGGCGATACCGACGTATCGATTACGCGTCTGTTGTTAAAAGCCAAAACCGCCGATCGTCATCTGCAGCTGGGAACCTTCGATGTCGATTCGCCGCAAGGGCAGCTGAACGCCAGCGGTGAAGCGACGTTGGCCGATAACTGGCCGGTGAATTTCGCGCTCAACGGCACGCTCAATCTCGACCCGATCAAGGGCGAGACGATCAAAATGAACCTTGCGGGCGCGATGCGTGACGAGTTGAAGCTCGGGCTGAATCTTTCCGGTCCGGTGCGTGCGCAGCTGGATGCGACCACGCAACTTGCGGTCGCCGGTTTGCCGCTGGCGCTGAAACTCACCAGCCCGCAGCTGCGCTGGCCGCTCACCGGCGCGGTGCAGTATCAGGCGGATAATCTCGATTATCAGTTCAAAGGCAAAGCCACCGATTACGTGATGTCGCTGCGCACCGCAGTGAAAGGCGAAGGCGTGCCGCCCGCGACCATTGCGCTGGACGGCAAAGGCAACGAGCAGCAGTTCAAGCTCGATAAGCTGCGCGTGGCGGCGCTGCAGGGCAATATCGATCTGACGGCGCTGGTGGACTGGAGCAAAGCCATCAGCTGGCGCAGCGAATTGACGCTGTCCGGCATCAACACCGCCAAACAGTACCCGGATTGGCCAGCGAAGCTGGATGGCAAAATTGCCACGCGCGGCAGCCTGTACGGCGGAACATGGCAGCTCAGCGTGCCGCAGCTGGAGCTGAAAGGGAACGTCAAACAGAACGCGGTGAGCGCCAAAGGTACCTTGAGTGGCAACAGCTACAACCAGTGGAAAGTGCCCGGCCTGAACATTGCGCTGGGCCGCAACCATCTGGATGTGAAAGGCGAGCTCGGCGACACGCTTAACCTCGATGCCAACATTGATGCGCCAAATCTGGATAACGCGCTGCCGGGTCTGGGCGGCGTCGCCAAAGGCACCATCAAAGCGCGCGGTACTTTACAGGCGCCGCAGTTGCTGGCCGATCTCACCGCTACCGGTTTGCGCTGGCAGCAGCTGCAAATCCGTCGCGTGGCGTTACAGGGCGATGTGAAATCCAGCGATCAGATCGCCGGTAAGCTGCAACTGCGTGTGGAACAATTGCAGCAGGACGCGCTGAAAGTGAATCTGCTGACGCTGAACGCCGACGGCAACGAAAAGCAGCATCAACTGAAGCTCGACGTGCAGGGCGAACCGGTTTCCGGTCAATTGGCGCTGAACGGCAGCTTTGATCGCAAAACGGAGCGCTGGCAAGGCAACCTCAACAACACGCGTTTCGACACGCCAGTGGGCGAATGGCGCCTGACGCGCGCGATGGCGATTGATTACCTCAACAGCAAGCAAAGCGCCACCATTGGGCCGCACTGCTGGCAGAACCCGAACGCGCAGCTGTGCGTACCGGAACCGATTGAAGCCGGTGCCAGCGGACATGCGCATGTGGTGCTCAATCGCTTCGATCTGGCGATGATCAAACCGTTCCTCACCGATGCCACCAAACTCAACGGCGTATTCAGCGGTGATGCGCGCGTCAACTGGACCGCCGACGGCGCGCTGCCAACCGGCACCGTCGCGCTGAAAGGCAGCGGCGTGAAAGTTGAGCAGGACGTGCAGGGCAACACCTTGCCGATCGCCTTCGATACGCTGAACCTGAATGCCGCGCTGCGTAACGGTCGCGCCCAGCTTGATTGGCTGATCCATATCGTCAACAACGGCCAGCTGAGCGGCAATGTGCAGATCGCCGATCCGGAGAACCGTCGTCAGCTGTCGGGCAACATCGGCATCAGCAATATTTCGCTGGCGATGCTGAATCCGGCGCTGATGCAGGGCGAGAAAATCAAAGGCAATCTGAACAGTAATCTGCGCCTTGGCGGCACGCTGCAGCAGCCGCAGGTGTTTGGTCAGTTGGGGCTGAGCGATGTGGATGTCGATGGCAGCTTTATGCCGGTCGATCTCACCGCCGCCAATCTCAACATGGTGTTCAACGGCATGAGTTCAACGCTCAACGGCATGATTCAGACGGCGCAGGGCAATCTTAACCTGAGCGGTAACGCCGACTGGAGCCAGCTGGATAACTGGCGCGCGCGCGTGGCGGCGCAAGGCAGCCGCATCCGCGTCACCGTGCCGCCGATGGTGCGCATGGATGTCTCGCCGGATCTGGTGTTTGAGGCCACGCCAGCCGCATTCAGCCTCGACGGCAGAGTGGATATTCCGTGGGCACGCATTACCGTGCAGGAAGTGCCGGAAAGCGCCACCGGCGTCTCTTCTGATGAGGTGATGCTGGATCAAAATCTCAAACCGATTAAGCCGAAAACCGCCGCGATTCCGATCAACAGCAATCTGGTGATCCACGTCGGCAATGATGTGCGTCTCTCGGCGTTTGGCCTGAAAGCCAAGCTGAATGGCGATCTCAAACTGGTGCAGGATAAAAATGGCTTGGGCTTAAACGGCCAGATCAATATCCCATCCGGCCGCTTCCATGCGTATGGTCAGGATTTGGTGGTACGTAAAGGTGAGCTGCAGTTCGCTGGGCCGCCAGATCAGCCTTACGTCAATCTCGAGGCGATCCGTAATCCAGAGGCCACCGAAGACGATGTCACCGCCGGATTACGGGTAACCGGGCTGGCGGATGAGCCGAAAGTGGAAGTGTTCTCCGATCCGGCGATGTCGCAGCAGGAAGCGCTTTCTTACCTGTTACGCGGCCAGGGACTCAACAGCGATGGCGACAGCAACGCATTAACTTCCGCGCTTGTTGGATTGGGGGTTGCGCAAAGTGGTCAGGTTGTGGGTAAAATCGGCGAGACCTTCGGTGTCAGTAATCTCGCGGTTGATACCGCTGGCGTAGGCGATAGCCAGCAGGTGCAGGTGAGTGGTTACGTGTTGCCGGGTCTACAAGTAAAATACGGTGTTGGCATATTTGATTCACTGGCGACCTTAACCTTGCGTTATCGCCTGATGCCCAAACTCTATTTAGAAGCCGTGTCGGGTCTCGATCAGGCACTGGATCTGCTCTATCAGTTTGAGTTTTAGCAATGCGAATAATTGTCTATGGCAGTTTACGGCGCAAACAGGGAAACAGTCATTGGATGACGAATGCGCAGTGGCTCGGCGACCATCAGATTGTGGGGTTTGATCTCTACAATCTGGGTCACTATCCGGGCGTGGTGGAAGGAGAAGGCAGCGTCTATTGCGAGGTGTATCGCATTGACGCCAGCACGCTCGGCGAACTTGATGCCTTGCGCACCAAAAATGGCGAATACAAACGCCAGCTTATTCAGACGCCTTACGGCAGTGCCTGGCTGTATGTCTATCAGCGCTCAGTCGCGGGTCGCACGCATATCGCGAGCGGTGACTGGTTAAGGCGAGATGGCGAAACAGAGGCATAAATAAAAACACCGTCCATTGGACGGTGTTTTTTTATGCATGGCAGAAAGAGGCTTATTTCTTCTGCGCGCGCTCGTAAGAGGCGATGATTTCAGCTTTGGCCGCTTCTGCGTTGTCCCAGCCGTCAACCTTCACCCATTTGCCTTTTTCCAGATCTTTGTAGTGCTCGAAGAAGTGGGTGATCTGCGCTTTCAGCAGTTCTGGCAGGTCGTTCACATCTTTGATGTGATCGTACTCTTTGCTCAGCTTGGTGTGCGGAACCGCAACCAGTTTGGCATCTTCGCCAGACTCGTCGGTCATTTTCAGCACGCCAACGGGACGGCAGCGAATCACTGAGCCCGGCACCAGCGGATACGGGGTTGGCACCAGCACGTCAACCGGATCACCATCCAGAGACAGCGTGTGGTTGATGTAACCGTAGTTGCACGGATAGAACATGGCGGTAGACATGAAACGGTCTACAAACAGGGCGCCAGACTCTTTGTCGACTTCATATTTGATCGGATCGGCATTAGCCGGGATCTCAATGACAACGTAGATATCTTCTGGCAACTCTTTACCTGCAGGCACCTGGTTCAAACTCATCTGGCTTTCCTTCATTAGTCATATGTTGAGTGACGGCTATTATAGCCAACTGACTCTGAAAGTATGCCCCCTTTTTGGCGTTTCGGAATGCTCCAAGGCGCTACTTCGCGGTGACAAACAGCGAGACGATCCCCGCAGCAATCAGTGGTCCGACCGGCACACCACGGAAGAAGGCCACGCCAATCACCGTACCAATCAACAGCCCACCAATCACCGACGGCTGCACGCTCATAAAGTTCACGCCGCGCCCGCCCAGCCAGGCGACAAAAACGCCCACCACAATCGCGATAATCGATTGCCAGTTGGCGAACGATTTCAACAGCGAAGAAGCAGGCAGCGTGCCGCTGGCCAGCGGCGCCATCACCGCAACGGTGAGGATGATGATGCCAATCTGAATGCCCTGTTTTTCCACATAGGGAAAGAATTGCGACAGCGGAGTGAGCTTAATCGCCAGCAGGATCAGAATCGAAATGGTAACGGCGCTGTTATGAACGAAATAGCTGAGGACGGCGAGGCAAACAAGAATGATGGTGGAGGCATAAGCAGCCATGGTTTCTCCCTGCAGATGAATGGGCGCGTTGGCCGATGCCAGCGCTAAGCGTATTAAACGCTTACATTAATCAACAATCGTCGGGGTTGGCGCAACTGCCTTTGTTAATTGATTGCAACATCAGCGCCTGATTGCGCACCAGACTCACGCCCTGCGCACCAACCGACAGCGCGGCCATCGTGCCCTGACTGCTAACAAAATAGCTGCGGCTGGCATCCAGCCAGCTGTCGCGATAAGTCAGCCACGCGCGCTGGGCGTTGCGCAATTTGTCTTTAGGCGCGCCGGTTAATTTTTTCATCGCTTGGGTGTATTGCGCGTTCATCTCTTTATCCCAGGCTTTATTGGCCGTGCCGTAGCATTGAGACATACCGGCGGTGCTGGATTCCTCTTTCAGACACTGATCGAGCTGCTGATCGATAGGGTTTTGTTGTGCTGCAGCAAAACCACTGACCAACAAACACGCCATCGGGAGCCATTTTTTCATCGTTTCATTCCTTAAATTTTGCTGGGGCAGAGTTCAGTAAAAATGAAGTCTGGGTGATCGTCAGCCAATTGACCATCAACAATGGATAAAGTTTCTGCGATCAACGGCCGATAATCTTTCCGTTTTAGGGCCAGCGGATTTCTGCCTTTTCTTGCAAACGGGGATAATCATGTTCAAACAGCTATCAATTCGTACAGCATTACTCACGCTTTTGGCTTTTATGACGCTGCTGCTGCTGGCAGTCAGCGCGATGGGCATCTCGGCCATCAACGCAGGCAATCAATCACTGGATGCGCTCAACCGCATACAGGGGATTGAGCTCAATGCCTTGTATCAAAGTCGTTCCGAACTGATGCGCGCGCGTGCTAGCGCCGCATTGGCGGTGCGTAAAATTGAAATTGGTTTACTGGATGACGGCGATGTTGTCACCAAACAAACCCAAGCGGCAGTAGAAAGTTCTCATAAGTATTTGCAGGCCTTTGTGGAGGCCGGCACGGTCACCGCTCACGGCAAAACCCTGGCTGACGCCGTCGTCGCGACCTATAACGCGTACGAGAAAGAGGGCATCACACCGATGATTGATGCCCTGAAAAAGCAGTACACCGATGAATATTATCAGGTGCTGGAAGGCAAACAGTCGGCGCTGGCAGCCAATTACTCGAAAGCGGTGAATGATTTTAGCGTCTACGCCAATGACGTTTCGGCAGCGCGCCTGGCGCAGGCCGCGCATGATGAGCTGCAGCTGAAGATTCTGATTGGCGTTTCCATGGTGCTGACCTTGCTGCTGATTGTGCTGGCCTGGCAACTGCTGCGTCGTCTGCTGCTGCGTCCACTCGATGGTGCAATTCTGCATCTGGAGCAAATTGCGGCGGGCGATTTATCACAGCCGCTGCCGGCCGCCGGGAAGAATGAGTTAGGCCGTCTCAATCAGGCGCTGGCAAATATGCAGCTGGCGCTCAGCAGCTCGGTCAGTCAGGTGCGTGAAGCCAGCTTGCAGATTGATGTGGGCAGCCGCGAATTAGCGGCGGGCACCGTGCATCTTTCCCAGCGTACCGAAGAGTCAGCCGCCTCGCTGGAGCAAACCGCCGCCAGCATGGAGCAACTTACTGCGACGGTACGTCTCAATGCCAGCAATGCCAAAGAGGCCAATCAGCTTGCCAGCAATGTCTCCGACAGCGCCGATCGTGGTGCCGAAGTGGTCGGCTACGTGATGGAGAAGATGCAGGAGATCACTCAAAGCTCCAATCGCATCGGCGACATTCTCAGCGTGATTGATGGCATTGCTTTCCAGACCAACATTCTGGCGCTGAACGCCGCGGTCGAAGCCGCGCGTGCCGGTGAGCAAGGGCGCGGCTTCGCCGTGGTCGCTAATGAAGTACGCACGCTGGCCGGACGCAGCGCTACCGCCGCCAAAGAGATCCGCGAGCTGATCGCGGAATCGCAGACGCGGGTGCAAGAGGGCAGCGATATGGCCACGCGCGCCGGTGAAACCATGGATGAGATCTCCAGCGAAGTGATGCGTGTCACCACGTTGATGAAAGAGATCTCTATCGCCTCGGAAGAGCAGAGTCGCGGTATCGAACAGGTGAATCAGGCGGTAACGCAGATGGATGAAGCTGCACAGCAGAACGCCGCGTTAGTCGAAGAAGCCAGCGCCGCAACCCAATCGCTGGAAGCGCAGTCGCAGCAGTTGCAGGATTCGATGGCGCAATTCCGCGTGTCTGCGGCGTAATAAAGTTAACAGGCGTGAAATAAGTTGGGTCGCGATAAATAGCGACCCAATAATTAATTTATCGCCGCACGTATTTAGACGTAGCGAATCATTAAGCTGGAATTTAATTAGTTTTATGCGTGCGAATGATTTCGGCGAGCGCATCATCTTCCGCGTAAAAATAAGCGGCGGGTATTTCTAATACGTCCGCCAATCGCTGGGCTGTATCCAAATCAACCTGATGAATTCCATTCTCGTAACGATTAATTCGCGTGCTGGCAACAAACTCATCGATCCCCGCTGCAATCCCCAATCCTTTTTGCGACAAACCTTTAGCCAGACGCGCTTGTTTCAAGCGTCTTTGGAAGGTTAGCTGGAGAGAGGAGGTCGATTTCATGGCTACGAGAATCGTAGATTTACTGCTTGTCAGATACTACGAGTAACGTAGTATCGTAAATAGAACAGATAAGCGGACTAAGGAGAGTTACGTGAATAATGCAAAACAAGACTGGCATCCTGCCGATATTATTGCTGCTCTGCGAAAGAAAGGAACGTCAATGGCGGCGGTGTCGCGGCAATCTGGATTATGTTCAACCACGCTCGCCAATGCATTAGTGCGGCCGTGGCCAAAAGGGGAATTATTAATTGCCGATGCGATTGGTATTTCGCCCGCAGAAATTTGGCCTAGTCGTTATTATGCGGAAGATGGCGCGTTAATTGATCGCCAGGCAAAAATCAGAAATATGAATACAAAAAGCCCGCACTAAGGCGGGCTTGCTACAGCGGGAAAAAATTACGCTGAATGGTCGTCCGGATATTCACGGATGAAGCGTTCAACGTCGCCCACCATCGCGTCGTTGCCGCAGAAGAACGGGCAGCGCTGATGCAGCGTTTCTGGCTGGATGTCGAGGATGCGATTAGCACCATCGCTGGCTTTACCGCCCGCTTGCTCCGCCAGGAAGGCCATTGGGTTGCATTCGTACAGCAGACGCAGCTTACCTTTCGGATGGCTTGCGGTGCTGGGGTAAAGGTAGATGCCGCCTTTCAGCAGGTTACGGTGGAAATCGGCCACCAGTGAACCAATGTAGCGCGAGGTATACGGGCGCTTGGTGGCGATATCTTCTTCCTGACAGAACTTCAGGTATTTCTTCACGCCCTGCGGGAAGCGAATGTAGTTACCTTCGTTGATCGAGTAGGTGTAACCCTTCTCCGGGAAGGTCATGCGCTCGTGGCTCAGGCAGAATACGCCGAGCGACGGATCGTAAGTAAACGCATGCACGCCCACGCCGGTGGTGTAAACCATCATGGTGGAAGAACCGTACACCACGTAGCCCGCCGCAACCTGCTTGTTACCCGGCTGCATGAAGTCGGCTTCGGTGATTGGCGTGCCCGGCTCGCTGATGCGATGGTAGATAGAGAAAATGGTGCCGACGGAAACGTTAACGTCGATGTTTGAAGAACCGTCCAGCGGATCCATTAATACAACGTATTTGCCATTCTCGGAGCCTTCAAAGATGACGAACTCGTCTTCTTCTTCCGACGCGATACCGGCCACCACGCCGCGTGCTTTCAGGGCGGCTTTCAGCTTTTCGTTGGCAAACAGATCAAGCTTCATCTGCTGCTCACCCTGCACGTTTTCCACGCCGCTGGCACCCAGAATATCCACCAGACCCGCTTTGTTGATGTCGCGGTGGATAATTTTAGCGCCAAGCTTAATGGAAGAAATCAGCGCCGTCAGTTCACCTGTGGCGTGTGGAAAGTCGTGTTGCTTCTCGACGATGAATTCGCCTAACGTTTTCATAACACATTCCCTGCATCTACGATGGAGTGGCAGCAGCTGTAACAAGCTACCAACGTATGAGCGCAGTTTAGCCGATTGAACTTTAAAAACCATAGTCCTAATCCGTTTCTTCCCTCTCAACTCGGCGTTACACTGTGCGCCGAACTTTTGAGTAATGGATCTCTTTATGCGTATTCACATCCTCGGGATTTGTGGCACTTTCATGGGTGGACTGGCGATGCTGGCACGCTCGCTGGGACATGACGTTACCGGCTCAGACGCCAATGTCTATCCGCCGATGAGCACGTTGCTGGAGCAGCAAGGCATTGAATTGACAGAAGGTTACGATGCCAGCCAGCTAGATCCGCAACCGGATCTGGTTATCATTGGTAACGCGATGACGCGCGGCAATCCTTGTGTGGAAGCGGTACTGGAACGCAACATTCCTTACCTCTCTGGCCCGCAATGGTTGCACGATTTCGTGCTGCGCGATCGTTGGGTGCTGGCGGTGGCGGGAACCCACGGCAAAACCACCACAGCCGGCATGGCAGCGTGGATTCTCGAGGCCTGCGGCCTGGAACCGGGCTTTATCATCGGTGGTGTACCAGGAAACTTCGAGGTTTCGGCAAAATTAGGAAAAAGTCCATTCTTCGTCATCGAAGCGGATGAGTACGACAGCGCGTTCTTCGACAAGCGTTCCAAGTTTGTGCATTACTGCCCGCGCACGCTGATCCTCAACAACCTCGAATTCGATCACGCGGATATCTTTGACGATCTGCGCGCTATCCAAAAGCAGTTCCATCACTTGATCCGCATCGTGCCGGGCCAGGGCAAGATCCTGCTGCCGGAGCACGACAACAACATCAAGCAAGTGATGGCGATGGGCTGCTGGAGCGAGCAGGAAACCGTCGGCGATAACGGTCACTGGCAGGCGAAAAAGCTGACGCCGGACTCGTCACATTGGGAGATCTGGCTCGACGGCGAGAAAGTCGGCGAAGTGAATTGGGCGCTGGTGGGCGAGCACAACATGCACAATGGCCTGATGGCGATTGCAGCGGCGCGTCATGTTGGAGTGAAACCGGTGGATGCGGGTGAAGCGCTGAGCAGCTTCATTAATGCCCGTCGTCGTCTCGAACTGCGTGGTGAAGTGAACGCCATCAAGGTGTACGACGATTTTGCTCACCATCCGACGGCGATTCTCGCCACGCTGGCGGCGCTGCGCAGCAAAGTGGGCGGCACGGCACGCATTCTGGCGGTGCTGGAACCGCGTTCAAATACCATGAAGATGGGCGTGAGCAAGAACGAGTTAGCACCATCGCTGGGTCGCGCCGATGAAGTGTTCCTGTTCCAGCCGCACCATATTCCGTGGCAGGTTTCCGATGTGGCCGAGGCGTGCATCCAGCCGGCGCAGTGGAGCGCGGATATCGATACGCTGGTGGAAATGGTGGCGAAGAAAGCCCAGCCAGGCGATTCGATTCTGGTGATGAGTAACGGCGGGTTTGGTGGTATTCACCAGAAATTGCTGGATCGGTTAGGGCGGTGATTTAGCGGTTTTCCCCTCACCCTAGCCCTCTCCCGCATGCGGGAGAGGGAATGTTTAGGCGGTGCTCAGTCGGCCCCTTCTCCCGCTTGCGGGAGAAGGTTGGGATGAGGGGAAAACCGCAGCGGTCTTAAGCTTCTGCCAGCTCGCGCAGATACTGGAAAATCTGGCGGGCAGATTTTGGTGGCTTATTGGTGGCTTTCTCTTTCTGCGCATTGCGGATCATGCTGCGCAGTTGCTGACGATCGGCGTGCGGATAGAGGTTAAACACCTCTGCGACCGCGTCATCACCTTGCTCGATCAAACGATCGCGCAACATCTCCAGCTTATGGAACAGCGCAACCTGCTGGTTGTGGCGGTTCTTCAGCTTATCCAGCGCCTGGCGAATCGGATCTTCATCGCGGGCACGCAGCATTTTACCAATCAGCTGCAGCTGACGGCGGCGGCCTTCTTTCTTGATGCGCTGCGCCAGTTCAATCGCGTCGCGCAGTTGTTCGTCGAGTGGAATCTTGTCGAGGGAATTTTTCCCCAGATCAACTAACTCGGCGCCAAGGCGTTTCAGCTCTTCGGCATCGCGTTTAATTTCGCTTTTGCTGACCCAGATAATCTCTTCGTCTTCTTCGTCATTATTATCCGGCACATCGTCGAGCCAGTCATCGGGCTGCTTTGTCATCTCTTGGCTCCCAAAAAAAAGAGGCTAATCCTACCAGTTTATCGGGCGACTGCGAAATTGTTCTCTGAGTCTGATAGACTCAAACAATTCATACTTAAGATTAGACGGCAGGTCGATGAACGTATCTACTCAGGTTGCAGAACAACGTAAAGTGTTGGAACAGGCTGTCGCGCAGGCGTTGGAACTGGCAAAAGCCAGCACCGATGGTGCTGAAGTGGCGGTCACGAAAACCACCGGCATCGGCGTCAGTACCCGCTATGGCGAAGTGGAAAACGTCGAATTCAACAGCGATGGTGCGCTCGGCATTACCGTCTACCATCAAAACCGTAAAGGCAGCGCCTCCTCCACCGATCTCAGCCCGGATGCGATCAAACGCACCGTGCAGGCGGCGATCGACATCGCGCGCTACACCTCGGTGGATCCGTTCGGCGCACCGGCCGATCCCGAGCTGCTGGCGTTTGAAGCGCCGGATCTCGATCTCTACCATCCGTGGGAGATCGATGCCGATCGCGCTATCGAACTGGCCGCTCAGGCGGAACAGGCTTCATTACAAGCTGACAAGCGCATCACCAATACCGAAGGCGGCAGCTTCAACAGCCACGTTGGCATCAAAGTGTTCGGCAACAGCCACGGCATGTTGCAGAGCTACTGCTCAAGCCGCCATTCGCTCTCCAGCTGTGTGATTGCCGAGCAAGATGGCAACATGGAACGCGATTACGCGTACACCATTGGCCGCTCATTTGACGATCTGAAAAGCCCGGAATGGGTTGGAGCCGAGTGCGCCCGCCGCACGCTGTCGCGTCTGGCACCGCGCAAGCTCTCGACCATGAAAGCGCCGGTGATCTTCGCGCCGGAAGTGGCAACCGGTTTGTTTGGCCATCTGGTTGGCATGATCAGCGGCAGCAGCGTGTACCGCAAATCGACCTTCCTGCTCGATTCGCTCGGTAAGCAAATTCTTCCGGAATGGCTGACCATTGAAGAGCATCCGCACCTGCTGAAAGGATTGGCATCTACGCCGTTCGACAGCGAAGGCGTGCGCACCCAATCGCGTGACATCATCAAAGATGGCGTGCTGCAGAACTGGCTGTTAACCAGCTATTCGGCGCGCAAGTTGGGTTTGCAGAGCACCGGCCACGCGGGCGGCATCCACAACTGGCGTATTGCCGGTCAGGGCCAAAGCTTTGACGGCATGCTGAAGCAGATGGGCACCGGTTTAGTGGTAACCGAGATGATGGGCTCCAGCATCAACGGTATGACCGGCGACTATTCACGCGGCGCATCCGGTTTCTGGGTGGAAAACGGTGAGATTCAATATCCTGTGAGCGAGATCACAATCGCTGGCAACCTCAAGGATATGTGGCTCAATATGGTAACCGTCGGTAACGACATTGAAACCCGCAGCAATATACAATGCGGTTCGGTGCTGCTGCCGGAGATGAAAATCGCCGGACAATAAGAGTCATCGCTTTCTGAAAGCAGCCCGCAAGGCTGCTTTTTTTTTGGCCCGACAATAATAAAAGGAAATACCAATGCGTAATAAGCATGTGATTGCAGTGTTGTCGTTATCGCTGTTGTTCTCCTCGGCTAGCGTGTTTGCGGCCGATTTAGAAAAAGATATGGATGCGCTTAAAGATGGTCTGAGCGTGGTGAAGAAAACCTCCGACGCGCAGGAAATGCATACTGCGTTGGGCAAAATGCGTCAGGCGGCGACGGATGCTAAGCAATCCACGCCGGAAAAACTGGAAGGCCAGGCGGCCGATAGCGCGCAGATCAAGGATTATCACGCCGGTCTGGATTCGCTGATTGCCCAGATCGATGTGGTCGATCAGCTGGCGCAAGCCAACAAGCTGGACGAAGCCAAGGCTGAAGCGAAGAAACTGGAAGATATTCGCAACGCCAACCATAAGAAATTCCGCTGATAAACCGGCCAGCCCTGCGGCTGGCCTTATTCCTTCTTGCCTTCTCACCGCTTTACTCCACGTAAATCCATCATTTCTCGCATTTTGTGACCGGTTTCGCACACTTCGTGCGTCCTGAGATCTGGCGCACACTCGCCCGTGGGATTTCCACTTTGAGGTGGAAAAGATGCGTCTCAACAGCCTGCAGCGGAAAGCGTAATTTCTTTTCAACGCGAATTATCTGTAATTGTCCGCTGTAAACAGGAGTAACAAGGTGAGGAGTGAAGCTGTCCCGCTGAAACAGAGCACGCCGGAAGCGATCCAGGCGCTGGCGGATAAGGTGTTAAGCCAAATTGCAGCGATCTACGCCGCGCATCACATCGAAGCCAACGCCGTGCAGCAGCAGATGCTGGCTTCGCATGTCCGGGCGATGGCATCGCGCTCCCTGACGGGCGAAGCGCTGCCGGAGGTAGAAGCTGAGCTGTTTGAAGATATCTCGCCGGAAACCATGGCGCTGGCGCAGCAGGTGGTTGATCTGTTTGGCAATCTGCCCAAAGAGGAAGCCTGGCTGTTATCCGTACATATCGAAGTTGCACGTGCAAACGAAGCTTAAATTTTAAGGAATTCAACATGGTAACTGTAGTGATTGGCGATCGTCTGGGTAAAGGTCAGAAAGTGGCTGCGGGCATCGAGAAAGCCGGTGGTCGTGCGGTGGTGGTGCCGGGCGTGGCAGCCGACATGAAGTTGGGCGATGTAATGAAAGCGGAAAACGCTGACTTCGGCATCTCCTTCTGCGGCAGCGGCGGCGCCGGTGCGATTACCGCGCAGAACAAATATGGCTACAAAGCCAAGCACGGCATGCGTTCGATTGACGAAGGCGTGACCGCCATCAATGAAGGTGCCACCGTGCTGGGCTTCGGCTTTATGGATAAAGAAGAGCTGGGTGAGCGTCTGGTGCAGGCCTGGACTAAAAAACACGGCAGCTAAGTATGAAACAGCAATACGAGACGCAGGTAACGGTGCAGGGCAAAGGCGACAGTAAAGCAAAAGCCTTTGCCGATGCGCTGAGCAAGGTGCAGCAGCAAGTGCTGCGCACCAGCCAAAAGATTCTGTTGCGCATTGAACCCATGGATGTGCGGGTGCTGCGCGCGCAGGAGAGCGTGCGCAAGGAAAAATTCTTGTTCTTCTTCCTCGCGCGTGAGCGACGGAATTACAGCGTTGAGCTGGACATTACCGTCAGCGTCACTGTGATCGACACCGACAAGGTGGACTTCATAGCGACGTAATAAAAACGACAACAAGGGTACGACGACATGTTTTTAATCATTTTGTTTAAGTCGTTAATCATTGGTGGATTGGTTGGCGTCGGGGTAGGAGCGGGCGCAGCGCGCATGTTCCACGCACCGACCACGCAAGGTATGGGCGCATTCCGTACCTTGGGTGAACTCAATTCCTGCGAAGGCGATCCCGCATCGCACTTCTCCTTTGGTCTCGGCTTCTTCTTTAACGCCTGGGCATCATCCGTTGCAGCGGGTTCTTTCACGCAGGACGTCGATCACCGCATTTTGCCGAACTGGGGCGCGGCGGCATTGATGGTGAAAAACCGCAACGTGGCGGAAACGCTGCACAATCCGAAACGCATGGCGATTGCCTGCGGCATCATCGGCATGATTGTGGTGGCCTTCCTTAACAGCACCGCATCTGCCGTTCCGGCGGCCTTGCAGGTCACCGCAGTGAAAGTGCTGGTGCCGGCAGCGAACCTGCTGGTGAACACCGTGATGCCAGTGATCTTCTGGCTGGCAGCGATTGATGCCGGTAAGAAATCCGGCTTCTGGGCCACCATCTTCGGCGGCCTGGCGCAGCTGATCATGGGCAACGCCGTACCGGGTTTGGTGCTGGGGATCCTGATCGGTAAAGGTGTGGAAGAGAGCGGCTGGAACAAAGTCACCAAAGTGATGATGTTCGCCATCGTGCTGCTGTTTGCTTTGAGCGGCTTCTTCCGCGGTTTCGACATGAAACTGCTGCAATCCTTCCAGCTGGGTATTCCGGGCTGGCTGGATATGATCCACAACAGCGTCAGCGGCAAATAAGGAGCCATCAGCATGAACGAAACCGAAAACAAAGGGTTCTGGTACGCCGACTGGTCTTTCCCGATTTTTGTTGGCCTGCTCTCGTCCGGCGTGTTTGCCGGTACGCACATGTATTACCTCTACGGCATTGGTGCTTTTAACGAAGTGGCGTTTGTCTCGATGCTGCGTTCCGGTATGGAAACCGGCGTATACGGCGCGGTGGCGGCATTCGGTGCCAGCTTCCTGTTCGCGCGCATTATCGAAGGTTCGCTGGTGGGAATTCTCGATATCGGCGGCGCGATCCAGACCGGCGTTGGCCTTGGCGTACCTGCGCTGCTGCTCGGTGCGGGCATCGTGTTCCCGGTCGCCAACTTCGCCGCTTCACTGGCCACCGGTTTGGTGGTGGGTTTAGCGATTGGTTATCTGATCATCCTGGCGCGTAAGTTCACCATCAATCAGAGCGACTCAACCTACGGCGCAGACGTAATGATGGGCGCGGGTAACGCATCGGGCCGTTTCCTTGGACCGTTGATTATCTTGTCGGCCATGGCTGCGTCGATTCCGATTGGTCTCGGTTCGCTGGTGGGTGCGCTGCTGTTCTACCTGTGGAATAAGCCGATCACCGGCGGCGCGATTTTAGGCGCGATGGTGTTGGGTGCGATGTTCCCAATTTCTCTCTGATGTTGGACGGTCGCCATGAATGGCGACCCTACACGTAAGGAGTAAGCATGTTTGATCTGATTTTGCGCTGCGCACGTTTGTGCGACGAACAGCTGGTGGATATTGCCATTCAGCACGGCAAAATCGCCGCCGTCGGCGAGGTGAGCGGCCCGGCACAGCAGGAGCGCGATCTTGCGGGACGTTACTACGTGAGCGCTGGCTGGATTGACAGCCACGTGCACTGTTATCCCAAATCCCCAATTTATCACGACGACGCCGACACCATTGGCATGGCGCAAGGCGTCACCACGGTGGTGGATGCTGGCAGCACCGGCGCTGATGACATCGACGACTTTTATCAGCTCACGCGCTCGGCCACCACCGAAGTGCGCGCGCTGATCAACATCTCGCGCACCGGCATTGTGACGCAAAACGAGCTGGCCGATATGGCGCAGATCGATAGCGATGCGGTGGTGCAGGCGGTGAAGCGCCGTCCGGACTTTATCGTCGGCCTGAAAGCGCGCATGAGCAGCAGCGTGGTGGGCGAGAACGGCATTCAGCCGCTGGTGCGGGCCAAGGCGATTCAGCAGGCAGCCGGCAATTTGCCGCTGATGGTGCACATCGGCAACAACCCGCCGGTGCTGGAAGAGATCGCCGATCTGCTGACCTCCGGCGACATCATTACGCACTGCTTTAACGGCAAGCCGAATCGTATCTTGTCGCCGCAGGGCGAGCTGAAAGCGGCGGTGAAAAATGCCATCGCACGCGGCGTGAAGCTGGATATCGGCCACGGCGGCGCCAGCTTCAGTTTTGAGGTGGCGCGTCAGGCGATCGCGCAGGGCATTCTGCCCGACACCATCAGCTCCGACATTTACTGCCGTAACCGCATCAATGGCCCGGTACATAGCCTGGCGCACGTGATGTCGAAATTCTTCAGCATTGGCATGACGCTGCCGCAAATCATCGAGTGCGTCACCGTTAATGCCGCTGCAGGCCTGCGTCTGGCGGGCAAAGGGCGCTTAACCGCCGGTTATGACGCCGACCTGACCATTTTTACCGTCAAAGAGGAAGCCCGCCCGTTCGTCGATGCTGAAGGCGAACAGGTTTTGGGTCAGCAACACATTTTGCCGCAGGCCGTGGTTATCGCCGGTCACTGGCATCTGACTGATGAAGGGAAAACGAATCATGTCTTCGATTTATGAAAAATATGACCTGAAGCAGGTCATCAACGCCTCGGGCCGCATGACCATTCTCGGTGTTTCTACGCCGTCTGCGGATGTGGTGGATACCGTCAGCTACGGTCTGAATCACTACTTCGAGATGAAAGATCTGGTCAACAAGACCGGCGCTTACATTGCCAAACTGCTGGACGTGGAAAGCGCGGTGGTAGTGTCCTGCGCCTCGGCGGGCATTGCGCAGAGCGTGGCGGCGGTGATTGTGAAAGATAACGACTGGCTGCTGGAGAATTTGCACGCCGCGCCGCTCAGCGTGCCGCACGATATCGTGGTGCCAAAAGGGCATAACGTGAACTTCGGCGCACCGGTGGGCAGCATGGTGGCGCTGGGTGGCGGCCGTTTGATCGAAGCTGGTTACAGCAACGAATGTTCGCCAGAGCAGCTGGCGGCGGCGATCACGCCGACCACGGCGGCGCTGATGTACATCAAATCGCATCACTGCGTGCAGAAAAGCCATCTCAGCGTGGAGCAGGCAGCAGTTGTGGCGCGCAAACACGGCATTCCATTGATCGTCGATGCAGCAGCAGAAGAGGATTTACAGTGCTACTACCAAATGGGCGCGGATCTGGTGATTTACAGCGGTGCCAAGGCGATTGAAGGGCCGACCAGCGGCTTAGTGATCGGTCGTACGCAATACGTTGAGTGGGTGAAACGTCAGAGCAATGGCATTGGCCGCGCGATGAAAGTTGGTAAAGAGGGCATTCTTGGCCTGACGCAGGCGATTGAAAACTATCTGGTGCAGCCAAAAACCACCGGCGCCGAGATGGTGGCCAACATGACGCCTTTCATCGACAACCTCAACACGCTGAACGGCGTCAGCGCGCGCGTGGTGTGGGATGCGGCGGGACGCGATATTGCGCGTGCCGAAATCAAGTTTGATGAAGCGGTCACCGGCTGGCCGACTGGCGAACTGGTGCAGGCGCTGAAAACCGGCGACATCGCCATCTATTTCCGTGGCTACAAAGCCAACGAAGGCATTATCGAAGCCGATGTGCGCAGCGTCAGCGCCGATCAGCTGCACATCATCTTTAGCGCTATTCAGGCGTTGATCAGCGGAGGAAAACGCGCATGAGTCTGAACCCGAACTTCTATCAGGATCGCCTGTGCCTTAACGTGCTGGCCGGTTCGAAGCAGAACGCCAAAGAGATCTGGCAGGCGGCTGAAGGCCATGTGCTGGTGGGCGTGCTGTCAAAAAACTACGCCAGCAATGAAGACGCCATTGCCGATATGCGCGAGTATGCGGCGCTGATCGACAATGCGCTGTCCGTGGGTTTGGGCGCAGGCGATCCGAACCAGTCGGCGATGGTGAGTGAGATCTCGGCGGTGCTGCAACCGCAGCACGTCAATCAGGTATTCACCGGCGTGGCGACCAGCCGTGCGCTGCTCGGCCAGAACCAAACCGTGGTGAATGGTTTGATTTCACCCACCGGCACGCCGGGCCTGGTGAAAATCTCCACCGGACCGCGCAGCTCAAAGAACGCCGAAGCGATTGTGCCGATCGACAGCGCCATCGCCATGTTGCAGGACATGGGCGGCAGCTCGGTGAAATACTTCCCGATGGGCGGCCTGAAAGCGGTGAATGAGTATCGTGCGGTGGTGGAAGCCTGCGCGCGTCACGACTTCTGGCTGGAACCCACCGGCGGCATCGATCTCAACAACTTCGAAGAGATTGTACGTATTGCGCTCGACGCAGGCGTGAGCAAAGTGATCCCGCACGTCTACAGTTCGATTATTGATAGTGCAAGCGGCGACACGCGCATTGACGATGTGCGTCAGCTTCTGGCAACGTGCAAGAAACTGCTGTAACAAATGAGTAACAGGTGAGGCTTCGTGAGATTTCCCAATCAGCGTCTGACTCAGCTTTTCGCTGCGCTGCAAAATGAAACGCTGCCGCAGGATGAGCTGGCACGCCGCTTTTCCGTTTCAACGCGCACGGTGCGCACCGATATCACCGCACTGAACGCGCTGCTGGAACAGCACGGTGCACAGTTTGTGCTGGCGCGCGGCGCAGGATATCAACTCAAAATTGACGATGCGGCGCGCTTTGGCCGCTTACAGCAAGAGAGCGCCACGCCGCTGCGCGTGCCGCGTACCTCACAGGAGCGCGTGCGCTATCTGCTGACGCGTTTTCTGACGGCGGCGTATTCGATCAAGCTGGAAGACCTGTCGGAAGAGTGGTTTGTCAGCCGCGCCACGCTGCAAAGCGATATGGCGATCGTTCGCGAATGGCTGGGCCGCTATCACCTCAATATCGAAACCAAACCGCATTACGGCATGAAGCTGTTTGGCAGCGAGGCGGCGATCCGCACCTGCTTAACCGACCTGCTGTGGCAGATCGACCAGGAGACGCCGGACAGCCCGCTGCTGACGGTGGAAGCGCTGCACAGCGGCATTCTGGCCCAGCTTGAACCTTTGCTGCAACAGTGCTTTGCCCAGCATGCCATTCGCCTCAGCGATGAGGGCGATCGCTATCTGCAAATCTATTGCGCAGTGGCGGTGCGGCGCATCAGTGAAGGTTTCCCGCTTAACGATCCGGGTGCGGAAGATGTCGGCGATGAAGTGCGCGAGGCGGCGCACGACCTGATCAACCTGATGCGTCCGCTGGTCGGCAAACCGATTTCACAGGCGGAAGAGAACTGGCTGCGGGTCAACATCGCCGCGCGCCAGATTCAGGCGCTGGCACCCAGCACCATTAACGCCGACGACGCCGATGCGCTGGTCGATTACCTGCTGAACTACATCAACACCCATTACAACTATCGGCTGCAGCACGACGAACAGCTGCGCGCCGATCTGCTCACCCATATCAAAACCATGATCACGCGGGTGCGCTACCAAATTCACATCCCCAATCCGCTGTTAAGCAACATTAAGCAGCACTATCCAATGGCCTACGATGTGACGCTGGCGGCTGTTACCAGCTGGGGTAAATACACGCCTTACACCATCAGTGAGAACGAGATCGGCTTTCTGGTGCTGCACATCGGCGTCGGGTTAGAGAGGCATTACGACGTTGGCTATCAACGCCATCCGCAGGTGCTGCTGGTGTGCGACAGCGGCAACTCCACGCTGCGCATGATTGAGGCGCTGCTGCTGCGCAAATATCCGCAGCTGGTGGTCACGGCGCGACTGTCGCAGCGCGACTATGAACTGCGCGAGCATATTGATGAAGACTTTGTCATCTCCACCGCCCGATTGAGTGAGAAGAACAAGCCGATTGCGGTGATGTCGCCATTCCCAACCGAGTTCCAGCTGGAGCAGCTCGGCAAGCTGGTGCTGGTGGATCGCACGCGCCCTTACATGCTGGAGAAGTACTTCGACGCGCAGCACTTTATGGTGCTGGATAAGCCGATGGCGCAGTCGGATCTGTTCCGTCTGCTGTGCGATCAGTTGGAGAGCGAAGGTTTTGTCGATGCGGATTTTTATCCGTCGGTCGAGGAGCGTGAAGCAATTGTCAGCACCCTGCTCGGCGAAGGCATCGCGCTGCCACATTCACTGGGCTTGCTGGCGCAGAAAACAGTGGTCTACACGGTGCTGGCACCGCACGGCGTTAGCTGGGGCGAGGAAACGGCGTCGGTGATTTTCCTGCTGGCGATCAGCAAGAGTGAATACGAAGAGGCGATGGCGATTTACGATCTGTTCGTCACCTTCCTGCGCGAAAGAGCGATGACGCGGCTGCGCGATTGCGCGGATTTTGTCAGTTTTAAAGCGGTGGCGATCGATTGTTTGAGTCGGTTGTAGGGTTTGTGCGCGCTGTCCCCCATCCCGGCCTTCCCCCGCTTGCGGGGGAAGGAGATGCTGCCACATGCAGCTCCATCACTGGCATATGGCAGCATCTTCCTCCCAAATGCAGCTTCATCACTGACATGTGGCAGCATCTTCCTCCCCCATTTATGGGGGAGGACCGAGGTGGGGGACTGCGTGTGCACAATCTACCCGCGCTTCGCCAGCAACCTCGGAATCTCACGCAAACACCAGGCTTTGGCTTCGCCCATGCTGTCGCGGCGCCACGCCATAATAATATCCACTTCGCGCGTATACTCGGCGCTCACCACGCGTAAACGACCTTCGGCGATATCCTGCTCTACCATCGGATACGGCATGGTCGCCACACCCAAACCGGCCAGCAGCGCGCGGCGTTTATCATCCATGCTGCTTACCGTCAGACGCTGCTGCTTATCCAGCAACTGCACCGTCAACACCGGGCGCTCGCGCGCGGTGTCCGCCACCGCGATACCGCGATACTTCACGCGCGTCACTTCTGACAGCGGCTCAGCTTCCTGATGAATGGGATGATCCGGGCTGGCAACGTAGACGCTCATCGTGCTGTACAGCTTGCGGGTGTTGATTTCGGTTGAGGCGCGGAAGTGCATATCCGGGGCAATCACGATATCGGCGCGGCCCTGTTCCAGCCGCTCCCAGGCGCCGGCTAACACTTCCGTGATCAGCGAAATCTGCGTATTGGCTTTTTCTGACAGTTTCTCAACCAGCGGGAACAAACGCTCGGTAGGAACCAGCGCCTCGGCAACAATGGTGAGATGCGTTTCCCAACCGCGCGCCAGCGCTTCGGCATCGGTGGTGAGTTTATCGGCGGCTTCCAGCAGCACGCGGCCACGTTCCAGCAGCATGCGGCCCACGTTGGTGAACTTGGTGCGGTGGCCGGAGCGGTCAAACAGCACCACATCCAGCTCCTCTTCCAGCTTCTGCATGGTGTAACTCAGCGCGGAAGGGACGCGACCCAGTTCATCGGCCGCGGCGGCAAAGCTGCCACGACGGTCAATAGCATCCATCACACGTAAAGCTTCAAGGGTTAACGCGCGGTCTTTTGCCATGCCGATTCTCTGTCAGTAAATTTGAACATGCCAGGCAGATTAACTGGCTTACAATCCGGCGTCCAGACTTTTACCATGATCCCATCAAGCCTGCGGTCGAATCTCACCGCAGCGCGTCGGAGGATTATCATGATGACAACCCGCTGCGCGTCCGCATGTGGCCAGGCCGATTTCGGTTGGTTGCAGGCGCGCTACAGCTTCTCATTTGGCCACTATTTCGATCCAAAATTAATGGGCTACGCGTCACTGCGCGTGCTCAACCAGGAAATTCTGGCACCGGGCGCGGCGTTCCAGCCACGCAGCTATCCGCAGGTCGATGTGCTGAATCTGGTGCTGCAAGGTGAAGCCGAGTATCGCGACAGCGAAGGCAATCATCTGGTGGCACGCGAAGGCGAGGCGATGCTGCTCTCTGCGCGTCAGGGCGTGAATTATAGCGAAATCAACATCAGCAAAGATCGCCCGTTAACCCGCATGCAGCTGTGGCTGGCCGCCTGCCCGGAGCGTGAAAATCCGCTGTTGCAGAAGCGCGATTTGCCGCAGCAAACCAGCGTGCTGATCGCCTCGCCCGATGGCGCGCAGGGTAGCTTGCAACTGCGCCAGCAGGTTTGGGTGCATCAGGTGACGTTAGCGCCGGGCGAGCAGTACACGGTGAAATTGCACGGGCCGCGCGCTTATCTGCAATCGATCCATGGTTCTTTGGATGTGCAGGCCAGCAGTGCTAATCAGCACCCACTAAGCTGCGGCGACGGCGCGTTCCTCAGCGATGAGAGCCAGATTAGCCTGCAGGCCAGAACGCCGCTGCGCGCGCTGGTGATTGACCTTCCCGCCTAACCCTCACCCACAAAAAAGGGCGACCGAAGTCGCCCTGATACGTTGCGGTAACGCTTACTTGAGAATGGTGAAGGCGGTAGTCACGTGCTTCACACCGCTCACACGGCTGGCAACATCGGCCGCCGCTTTCGCTTCTTCTGCAGTGACCAGACCTAACAGGAACACTTCTCCGTTTTCGGTGGTCACTTTGACGTTCGAGGATTTCACCTGATCGCTGCCCAGCAGCTGCGAGCGGATTTTGGTGGTGATCCAGGTATCGGATGACGAGGTGCCAAGGCTGACTTTCTGTCCGCTACGGATTTCGTTATACACCTCGGTGGCACCGTCAACGCCCATGGCGATCTGTTTGGCACGGCTCGCCAGATCTGGGGTTGGCGACTGGCCGGTCAGCAGCACTTTGCCCTGATAGGCGGTGACAACCACGCGCGCCTGGTTTTTGATTTGTTCATCTTTGGCCAGTGCGTTCGATACGCGCAGCTCCAGCGTGCCGTCATCGACCTGCGTGCCCACGGTGCGCGGGTCAGTGGCGGTTTTGGTGGCGACGGCAGCGCCGCCGGCAACCACGGCAACACAGCCTTGCAGCAGCATGGCGGTTAAGAGAATGGCGACAGCGTTCAATGCTTTCATTTGAGCTCCTTCAGTCATTCCTGGTGTGGGAATAAAGTGTTATCAATCAAATCGCACAGGCAGTTCAGCGTCAACATGTGCATTTCCTGAATGCGCGCACTGCGATGTGATGGAATGCGAATTTCCACATCATGCGGACCGAGCAGGCCCGCCAGCTCACCGCCGTCGTGGCCGGTTAACGCAACGATGGTCATATCGCGGGTAACCGCAGCTTCAACCGCTTTGACGATATCGCGGGTGTTGCCACGGGTGGAAATGGCCAGCAGCACATCACCAGCCTGACCAAGCGCTCGAACCTGCTTGGCGTAAATTTCATCGTGCAGACGATCATTACCAATCGCCGTCAGCATCACATTATCTGCGCTCAGCGCCAGCGCAGGCAGGCTAGGGCGCTCCGTCTCGAAACGGTTAATCATGCTGGCGGCAAAATGCTGGGCATTCGCCGACGACGCACCGTTACCGCAGCTAAGGATTTTGTTACCGTTCAGCAGCGACTGCACCAGCGTCATCGCGGCGCGGGAAATCGCATCGGGCAGCGCTTCGGCAGCAGCGATTTGGGTCTGAATACTCTCGGTAAAACACGCTTTAATTCTGTCCTGCACAAGACCACCTGGTTCTATCCATCGGCATTAAAGGCATCGGGCAGCCACTCCAGCTCACGCCCGGTAATGGCAATGATGTCAAAACGGCAATTCACCGTATCAAAACTGCCGCCACGCGCCAGCAACCAGAGTGCGGCGGCACGCAGCAGCTTTTGTTGTTTCTGGCGCGTTACGCTGGCGGCGGCACCGCCGTAGCGCGCATCGCGTCGATAGCGCACTTCAACAAATACCCAGCAATCGGCGTCGCGCATAATCAGGTCAATTTCTCCGCTGCGACAGCGTACATTGCTGGCGAACCACTGCAGCCCGGCGCGCTCCAGATAGCGGCGCGCCAGTTGTTCCTGCTCAGCGCCAATGCGCTGGCGGTTTACTGCACCGGAACGATCTGTCCCTGACGATACTGGTTCCATGCCAACTTCCTGTTGATCACGCAATCCGTGTCGGCGTTCAGCTTGCCGGTGTTGCCATCAATGGCAAAGCCTGGCACCTGACGCATCTGGTTAAAGTGATTCGCCAGCGTCCAGGCATCAATGCCCATCGCGTAGAGGCGAACCAGCGAATAATCGTTGTTAAACGACTTCGCTGCCTGCTGCATCAGGCCCGGATTGCTGCCGGACAGCAGCGGGATATCGCTGAACTGCAGGCCATCCATCTCCAGACGGAAGTCAGGACCTGCGCCCGCCTGCGCACTGCGCGAACTGGCGTACAGCGCGGTGTTGTTGCGGCTGCTGGTACGCATCGCAATCATCGGCTTGATCAGCTGCAGCTCATCCTGGCTAGCGACAATGTACACCGCATCCACGTTACCGCTGCTGGCATCGGCCGCTGGTGCCGGTGCGCTGGTTTGCGGCGCAGGAATCGTCAGGCCAGCAATCGCCACGCTCTGCGATTGCGCAGGCTCAACGTTCAGCGGCGTGCCGCTTAACGCGATGCCGGCACCGCTGTTGATGCCTTGCTTCAGTTCGCCAACGCCGCCAAAACGCTGCTGCAGTACGGTTGAACCACCTAGCGTTTGCCACTCTTGCGCGAACGCTTTGCTAATACGGTCGCCATAGCTGCTGCGCGGCACCAGCAACAACGGCTGGCGTTTGCCTTGTTCGTAGATATGGTGCGCGGCATCGCGCGCTTCGTCTTCAGGAGAAAGCGCAAAGTAACAAATATTCGGATGGTTCTGGATCTGTTCGGGTTCGTTCAGCGCCAGCACGTTCAGCGGAGTGTTGCTATTAACGACGGTTTCAACGTCATTTTTTAGGAGCGGGCCGACCACCAGCGTAGCGCCATCTTGCTGAGCCTGCTGCATCACCTGCGCAATCGGCTGACTGCTGGTGTCATACACTTTTACCTGCGCATTGCTGTTGCCCTGTGCCGCGGCCGGTTGTGCGGCTGGCTGTGGCTGCTCGGTTTGCGGTGGTGTGTTACTGGCAACGGCGGGGCTGACAACGCTATTGGCGTCGGCTGGCGGCTGTGCGCTGGCATCGGCTGCAGCAGGCGCTGACGCGGCTTGCGGTGCCGGCGCGTTGAGCACGCCATTGCGCGCATCGTTGAAACCTTTTTGAATCGCGTTAGCAAACACCTGCGCCTGGCCGTTAAGCGGCAGCAGCAGCGCGATGGTGCTGGTCGACGCTTTAGTGAAGTTTTGCACCTGGCTGAGCTGCGTTGGCAGCGTCTTCGCGCCTGGGTTCTGCGGATAGCGCGTCTGCCAGTCCTGAATCGCCGCTTTCAACATTTGTGGATCCTGGCTGTTTGCACGCCAGGTATTCAGCAGATCCAACCAGCCTTGCAGCGTATTTTCGTCAGCATTGATCACCAGACTGTTGATCTGATCCTGCGTCATCTGCGTCAGCGTTTGCCAGGTTGCATCGATATTGCTTTGGTGATCGGCGCCTTTCAGCAGCGGCTCCTGCGCAATATAGGCACGCAGCAGTGGGAGTGAAGGGCGATTCTGCGCCGCTGCGATTTGCAACGCGTAGTAGCGCACCTGCTGATCCTGCGACAGGTCACCGACTTTCACCTGACCAAGCTGTTGTTGTGCACCGCTGTAATTCTGCTGACCAATCTGCATCTGCGCGCGCAGCAGCAGCAGTTCTTGCTGTTGCACATCGCTTAACTGCTGCGGCAGCTGATTAAGCTGATTCGCCGCTTGCGGATACTTTCCTTCCTTCAACAGGGCACGGATGGCAAGTAATTGCCAGTCGGTCTTGCTATCATCGCTGCTTTGCTGCACCTGTTGCAGATAATAGTCAGACCGGCCAGTCGCAGGACCCTGAATATTGACGTTAGAGGTTTGTTGCGGTCCCTGACCACTACAGGCGGCTAAAATCAGCCCAGCGAGAAGAACAGGTACTAAGCGTCCTGCTTTATGACGTACGACTTTTGAAGGAAGCATACTGTATCCAGTGATGTTTTTTTCAAGATGCTCAATATTAAATCGGCAATTCGGATGAAACAATGAAACAACTCGATCGGGCAGAGATTTCTGCCAGCACGCTCTATATCGTTCCTACCCCGATCGGTAACCTGGGTGATATCACTCAACGAGCGTTGACGGTGCTCTCAAGCGTCGATCTAGTCGCAGCGGAAGATACACGTCATACCGGGCTGTTGCTACAACATTTCGCCATCAATGCGCGACTCTTCGCACTTCACGACCACAACGAACAGCAGAAAGCTGAGGTGCTGCTAGCCAAGCTGCAAGAGGGCCAGAGCATCGCACTGGTCTCCGATGCCGGCACGCCGTTAATCAACGATCCCGGCTACCATTTGGTGCGTCGCTGCCGTGAAGCGGGCGTGCGCGTGGTGCCGTTGCCAGGCGCTTGCGCGGCGATTACAGCATTAAGCGCGGCGGGGTTACCGTCCGATCGTTTCTGTTACGAAGGGTTTCTACCAGCCAAAAGCAAAGGACGCTGCGATGTGTTGCGCGCGCTGGGTGAAGAGCCGCGTACGCTGATTTTCTATGAATCGACCCATCGCCTGATCGATAGCCTGCAAGATATGGTCAGCGTGTGGGGCGGCGAGCGCTATGTGGTGCTGGCGCGTGAGATCACCAAAACGTGGGAATCTATTCAGGGCGCGCCGGTCGGCGAACTGCTGGCGTGGGTGCTGGAAGATGAAAACCGTCGCAAAGGCGAAATGGTGCTGATCGTTGAAGGCCATAAAGCCGATGAAGAAGCGTTGCCAGCGGAGGCGCTGCGTACGTTGGCATTGCTGCAAAAAGAGCTGCCATTGAAGAAAGCCGCTGCGCTGACGGCGGAAATTCATGGTGTGAAGAAGAACGCGCTTTATAAGTACGCGCTGGAGCAGCAAGAGGCGTGACAAACGCTGACAGATCGCCTATTATCCCGCGCCGAAGCTGACTAGACAGTCGCCGCTTTGTCGTCGTCCTCTTTCGGGGGGAGACGGGCAAAGGGGAGGAAAGTCCGGGCTCCATAGGGCAGGGTGCCAGGTAACGCCTGGGGGGCGCAAGCCTACGACCAGTGCAACAGAGAGCAAACCGCCGATGGCCCAGTAATGGGATCAGGTAAGGGTGAAAGGGTGCGGTAAGAGCGCACCGCGCGGCTGGCAACAGTTCGTGGCACGGTAAACTCCACCCGGAGCAAGGCCAAATAGGGGTTCACAAGGTACGGCCCGTACTGAACCCGGGTAGGCTGCTTGAGCCAGTGAGCGATTGCTGGCCTAGATGAATGACTGTCCACGACAGAACCCGGCTTATCGGTCAGTTTCGACTTTTTTAAACACAAAACCCGCTTCGGCGGGTTTTGTGTTTTCTGGGGTTAGGTGCGCGCTGGCCCTCATCCTAACCTTCTCCCGCAGGCGGGAGAAGGGACCGATCGAGCGATACGCCAAATCGCAGCGGACTGTTCCCTCTCCCTCTGGGAGAGGGCTAGGGTGAGGGCATCAACCCGCACATAATTAATTAAACTCTCCCACGTAAAGAAATGAAAATCCCTGAAAACATTATTGCCGCTATGCCAGAATAAGCTCGTGTTTAACTACTGAGGACAAATTTAATCCACACTGACGAGAAGCAACAACGTGGATAAGTTGTAATTTTATGGACAAAATGTTTGCGCCAAATAAGGCTTCACTCTCTTCCTTCCTTTCTGTATCAAACTGCTCAATCTGCGATCAGCACTGGCGCTTCGCGCTTTAGTTCCGTTCTCTCCTATTCTGACTTTTTAATTTAACTTTGCTAACACGCTTATTTTCGCGTGGGTGGCGTTTATTTCTCGTTCAGGAGAGAAATCATGCTGTATTGGATTTTATTGGCGCTGGCGATCGCTGCGGAAATTATTGGCACCGTCTCAATGAAATGGGCCAGCGTAAACGGTGGCAACGCCGGCTATATTTTTATGCTGGTGATGATCGCGCTGTCTTATATTTGTTTATCCTTCGCCATCAAGCGGATTGCCCTTGGCGTAGCGTATGCCATGTGGGAAGGCATTGGCATTCTGTTTATTACGCTGTTTAGCGTGCTGTTGTTCGATGAAGTCTTATCCGCCGTCAAAGTCGCTGGCCTGCTGACGCTGATCCTCGGTATTGTGCTAATCAAATCAGGCACGTTGAGTCGTAAGGAGCTGCGCCATGGCAACGTTTAACGGGCTACATATCGCGTGGCTGGCGCTGGCCATTGGCCTGGAGATTGTCGCCAATATCTTCCTGAAATACTCCAACGGTTTCCGCCGTCCGCTGTTTGGTGTGTTATCGCTGGTGGCGGTGCTGGCAGCGTTCAGCGCGCTGGCGCAGGCGGTGAAAGGCATTGATTTAACGGTAGCCTACGCATTGTGGGGTGGGCTGGGATTGGTTGCCACCGTGGCGGCGGGCTGGATTCTGTTTGGTCAGCGGTTGAGTCGGGTTGGCTGGCTGGGCGTGGGATTGTTGTTGCTCGGTATGGTGCTGATTAAGTTCGCCTAAGGTTCCCTCTCCACTTGGGAGAGGGTAAGAGCATCAACCCCGGCCGTGTGGCTCATCCCAGTCAAATGCTGGGCCCAGCGAAATCACGCCGCTTGGGTTGATGGTTTTGTGGCTGCAATAGTAGTGATGGCGGATGTGCGGCAAATTGACCGTGTCGGCGATGCCCGGCATTTGATAGATGTCGCGCAGGAAGCCGTTCAGATTGCGGTAATCACTGATGCGGTGACGATCGCACTTGAAGTGGGTGACGTAGACCGGATCGAAGCGCACCAGCGTGGTCCACAAGCGTAAATCCGCTTCGGTCAGTTGGTCGCCTGTGAGATAACGGTGTTGGCCGAGAATCTGTTCGAGACGCGCTAACGAATGGAACAGCGCCGTTACCGATTCATCGTACGCCGCCTGCGAAGTGGCAAAACCGCTTTTATATACGCCATTGTTGACCGTGTCGTACACCCAGCTGTTCACTTCATCAATTTTGTCGCGCAGCGCCGCCGGATAATAGTCACCCGCACGGGCACCTTGCGCATCGAACGCGCTGTTAAGCATGCGCATGATGTCGGCGGATTCATTGCTGACGATGGTTTGCTGGGTTTTATCCCACAGCACCGGCACGGTCACGCGGCCGGAGTAGTGTGCATCGGCGTGCAGATAGATCTGATAAAGAAACTCTTTTTGATACAGCGCGTCGCCGGTGGCGTCAGGGAAACTGGCGTCAAAGGTCCAGCCGTTCTCCAGCATCAGCGGATGCACCACCGAAACTGAAATCATCTCTTCTAATCCCTTGAGCTTAAGCATCAACAGTGTGCGATGCGCCCACGGGCAGGCAAGCGAGACGTAAAGATGATAGCGGCCACGCTCAGCAGCGAAGCCCGCTTTGCCGGTTGGACCGGCGCTGCCATCGGCGGTAACCCAGTTGCGCCAGACGGCTTCTGTGCGTTTGAAGCGGCCACCGGTTGACTTCGTATCGTACCAGGTGTCGTGCCAGACACCATCAATCAGCTGTCCCATAAGCCCTCCATAATAAAAAGGGGCGAGGAAAATCCCCGCCCCTGATATTCAGTATATGTGTTCTCTACCGCTTGTGCTGCTTAGCGTGCGGTCGCTGGCTGAACGCGCTGACGAATCAGACGATCAATGCTGTAAGCGCCTGGACCTACCAGACCCAACACCAGGAAGCCACCGGCGATGGAGAGGTTTTTCATGAACATCAGCTGGTTAACACCTTCCGCGAAGTTGCTGTGGAACAGGAACGCGGTCAGCAGAGTAAAGCCAGCGGTGAACAGGGCGGTAAAGCGCGTCAGGAAACCGAACAGAATCGCCAGGCCGCCACCGAACTCCAGCAGAATAACCAGCGGCAGCAGGAAGCCTGGGACGCCCATCGCCTGCATGTATTGTGCGGTACCGGCGTAGCCAGTGATTTTGCCCCAGCCTGCGGTGATAAACAGAATGGTCATTAATACGCGTGCTACCAGCAGGCCTGAGTCTTCGAATTTTTTCATCATCTACTCCAACAAGGTTTTTGTTGCAGGTTGTTGGCCTGCGGGTTTTGAATCCCCTTGAACCGGTTGTTTCAGTTCAGTGGGCTGATGGAGGGAGATGATAATCGCAGGTTGAAAGAGTTGTAAGCGAGATAAACTGTCAATGTTATTCAGTAAATTTGAGGAGGGCGAAACCGAATCGACTAGATCCGGTTTTAGAGAGAGGAATTAGCGAGTATTCAGGGTTGATTTGATCATGCGCCAGGTGCTCCAGACGCCGAAACCACGTTTGGCCCAGCGCAGCAGGCGATTGGGGCTGCGAATCGACCAGATGGCCAATGCACTGCTGCCAATCGCCAGATAACGACGCATGCCAATGATGGTTAACCAGCCGCGATCGTATTGCGCGGTGCTGATCAGCCAGTCGCGGCTGTCGGCGCTGAGATCAAGCCGCTGCTGCTGCACCTGATTGAGCAATTCGTGAATGCGTGCTTCACGTTCGCGGCGGCTCATGAGCGATGCTCCTCCAGCAGTTTGCGATCGGTGTCCAGTTCTTTACGCGTATGGCGCAACAACGTTGACTGGCGCGATTTGTACAATGTCCACAAACCAAAGATCAGCGCCAGAGCAAATAGCACCGCTGTGGTAATGGCAATCGCCATTAGGCGATATTGTGCATCCACCGCCCAGATGATCAATACCATCAGGCTCATCAGACCGAAAGCGGTAAACAGCATGGTAAGGCCCACCATCATCAGCATCTGAATCAGGTTAGCCTTTTCCTCTTCCAGTTCCACAATCGCCAGTCGGACGCGCGTCTCGACCATGCTAACCAGCGTGGTAACGACCCGTTGACCGATGTTAAAGACCCCTTTGCCGGGGCCGTGGCTTTGCTGACTATCACTCATCATTAACGCCGTGAAATTAAAATGCCGATGAGAATACCTACCGCTGCACCAATACCTACGCCGTGCCACGGATTATCGCGTACGTATTCGTCGGCTTTTTCCGCCGCTTCACGCGTGGTTTGTGCAATACGTTCGCCGGAATCGCCGAGACGTTCACGGGAGCTTTCAATAGCGCCGCGCGCTTTATGACGCAACTTATCCAGCTCGCCTTTGGATTTATCTGCTGAGCTGCTCAGCACTTCTTCCAGAGTATCAGCCAGATTTTTCAATTCAGCGCGCAGATGTTCAGATGTTGTTTCTTTAGCCATGGAAATCTCCTTTTACAGCATTTAGTTAAGTCCGATTAATAAGGTTCAGCTTCAAGCTTTTTCAGTTCGTTCTGCGCCTCTTCCAGCTTACGTTCGCGCTTCTCAATTTTGTCCTTGTCGCCATCCTGACGCTCTTCTTTCAGCTCACGCTCACGTTCGGCGATTTTGTGCTTCTGATCAGCGATACGTTCACTGTGTGCGGATTTCAGCTTCTCATCGGTGCAGCCTGCGCGGACTTCGGTCAATGCGCGCTCCAGCCCGGTAACGCGGCGCTGGTTGTCGTGCTGTTTCGCCATATCGATCTCGCGCTGAATGTCCTGCTCTTTTTGTTGGCAGAGCGATTCAGCCGCCAGCAGCGAACCCGAGAGTGAAAAAAGAATAGCACCTAGCAGTAATTGATGTTTCATCAGGTTGTGACCTTCCATTGTTGATGACCTGTCTGAGAGTAGACAAGAGAGGCTTCCCAGCATGTCTTAGGCTTACGCTATCTCTAAGGATAGACAGCAGACGAAAAAATTCAAAGAAGACGCGGGGATAGCGGGGGATTAGCTCACCGCCTGACTTGACGTCAGGCGGTGAAATTTAGCTAAAAGTTGGGCGACTGGCGTCAGGATATTGCTGCGAGGCCTGCGGGCCAGCGGCAACAACAAAGCCTTGTGGCAACAGGCGCTTCAACACTTTCTGCGCCGCCAGGCTCTGTTCTTCATTCTCAAAATGAATCACCAGCGCATCGCCTGAAGGCGTAATACTTTTGATACGCACGCCCTGCGCGGAAAGTTGCTGATAGAGATAAAAACCATCGGGCAGATTGGTGCCGCTGTTGGCGACACGAATCTGCACCACGGTTTCATGCTGCATCAGGGTCGGAACGAAACAGATCGCCAGCAGCGCCAACGCGCCACCCAGCGCCCAAGGCAGGAAACGCCTTGGGAATCCACGGAATTTGATCATGACTGTGAATTCCCGTTACGCGTCGACTGACGTTTGCGCCAAATCACCACTAAAGAACCGACCAGACCAATCACCAGCAGCACCAGCGGCAGCAGCATCAGGCACAACATCAGTTCATCTTCGTAACGACGGAAAATCGGAGTTTTGCCCAGCGCGAAGCCCAGCACGGTAAGGATCAGCACCCACAGGAAGCCACTTACCCAGTTGAAGAACTGAAAGCGCGCATTACTCAGGCCAGAAAGCCCAGCGATGGTCGGGAGCAAGGTGCGGACGAAGGCAATAAAGCGACCCACCAGCAATGCTGACAAGCCATGGCGATGGAACAGTCGATGGGCGCGTTGATGATATTGCGCAGGCAGGTGCGATAACCATTTTTGCACGGTAGGCGTATTACCCAGCCAGCGGCCCTGAATGTAGCTTACCCAGCAGCCAAGGCTGGCACCGGTGGTCAGAATTAGCAGTGTCAGCGGGAAACCCATGGTGCCTTTAGCAATCAGCACACCCACCAGAATCAGTAAACTATCGCCGGGCAAAAACGCGGCGGGCAGGAGTCCATTTTCCAGAAACAGAATCATGAACAGCACGCCATAAATGGCCCAAACCAGCGTCGGGTCGGAGAGCATTTCGTAATCCTGCTGCCATAAGGCATGCAGCAATGCTTGCAAAATATCCATCAATCATTCCTGAACATCATTGTTAAACGTGCCCGTGAGGGGCTTAGGCGCAGACTGGCGTTGGTTATACATTTTAGATAAGCAGCCTGAGCAGGAGTTTCCGGATCCTTCCAGAATTGATTGTTAAATCAGCGACTTTATAAAAGCCCTGTCGCAAAGGGTAATAAAAGGGCGATAACTGTAACAAAAATAACGTTATCCAGACAGGGGAAAGTGCCTGCCGCACAGGAGTTTTACCTTTAGACGCAGGTGGTCCAAAGGAGCTTTACATGAGCTGACACTATTGCAGACTAACTGACTTTTTCGGCAACAAAACGGCTGAAAAATAAGCAGGATTAGCGTGGATTTTCGCTACCTTCAGGCAGGATGACCGGATTTTCAGCAAACATGTAACGGTCGACGTTAAACTCAAAATCGTCGGTGGTGGCGTTAAACAGCATCTGCTTAGTGTTTTCCAGATGTTGCCACATTGCTAGCTTACTGGCGGCGGGATCCTTGCGGATTAGAGCTTTGAGGATCTGGTCGTGATCGTCACACCAGCTAGTGATATTTTTGGCATCAATGTGTTCGTGCAGCTTTAGCCAGTAAGGATTGTGCAGACGATGTAGCCACATCTTCTCGACAATCGCCGCTAAAGCGCTGTTCTGCGTTGATTGCGCGATGCGCACGTGAAACTCCATATCCCACGCAGAATCGCGCGAATGATCTTCCTGACGCGCTTTCTCCTGAATCGCCATTAATGCCACGATGTCCTGACGCGTTACCTGCGTGGCGGCAAATTCAGCCACGTTGCTTTCAATCAGCTGGCGCGCCTGTAATAACTCGAAGGGGCCGAAATTGGCAAACTCCAGCTGGCTGGACGTCACCACACGGTTCTGCTGCTGGCTGCTGATGACGTGAATGCCGGAACCTTTGCGCACCTCCACGTAACCTTCCACTTCCAGCATGATGATCGCTTCACGCACCACGGTACGGCTCACCTGCATCTCCTCCGCAATCAGACGTTCAGCAGGCAGCTTGTCGCCAACCCGGTAATCGGCGGCTTCAATGCGGCGTTTGAGTTCGCTGGCGAGCTGTTGATAGAGGCGTCGTGATTCGGTCAGGTCCATTGCGCGGTCCGCTGTGGGAGAAAGTTGAGTTGTTATACCACTTCAGCCGCACAGAGGAAATGGGCTGGCCGATGCCAGCCCGATGAGCTTAGGTGCGTACCGCAGCGGACTGCACCGCTGACCGATCGTCGAGTTCAGAAACCGGCTGGTTTTTCAGGACCGTCCAGATAACCACCGCGCCTAACAGATCAAACACCGCCAGCGCCGCGAACAGCGGGCTGAAGCCCAGCGTATCGGCCAGCGCTCCGACCACCAACGCAAACATGGTGCTCGCCGTCCAGGCCGCCATGCCGGTTAAGCCGTTAGCGGTAGCCACTTCGTTACGGCCAAACACATCCGAAGAGAGTGTGATCAGCGCGCCAGAAAGCGCCTGATGGGCAAACCCGCCGACGCACAGCAGCCCAATCGCGACATACGGACTGGTGAACAAACCGATGGTGCCTGGCGCAATCATCAACACCGCGCCCATGGTGACCACCAGTTTGCGCGAGACGATAAGATTGACGCCAAACCAGCGCTGGAACAGCGGCGGCAAGTAGCCACCGACAATACAGCCGAGATCGGCGAACAGCATCGGCATCCAGGCAAACATGGCGATCTCTTTCAGGTTGAAGCCGTATACCTTGAACATAAATAGCGGAATCCACGCGTTGAAGGTTCCCCACGCCGGTTCGGCGAGGAAACGCGGCAGCGCAATGCCCCAGAACTGACGATTGCGCAGGATCTGGCGCGCCGACATCTTCTTGTTATTACCGGTTTGATGCTGCAGTTCCTGGCCGGCAATGATGTAGTGACGCTCCTCATCACTCAGCTTGGTTTGCTGTTTGGGATGTTTGTAAAACACCAGCCAGCAGATGGCCCACACCATGCTCAGCACGCCGGTAATAATGAACGCCATTTGCCAGCTGTGCGCCACAATCGCCCACACCACCAGCGGCGGGGCCAGCATCGCGCCAATCGACGATCCCACATTGAAATAGCCCACCGCCACCGAACGTTCTTTGGCGGGGAACCATTCGCTACTGGCTTTCAGGCCTGCCGGAATCATCGCTGCTTCGGCGGCGCCAACCGCACCGCGCGCCAGCGCAAAGCCGCTCCAGCTGCCCGCCATCGCGGTTGCGGCACAGAAGATCGCCCACAGCACGGCAAACACCGCATAACCGATTTTGGTGCCGAGCATGTCCAGCACATAACCGGCCACCGGCTGCATGATGGTGTAGCACGCCGAGTAGGCGGCGACGATATAGGAATATTGTTGCGTGGTGATACCCAACTGCGTTTCCAGCGTGGGCGCCGCAACGGCAATGGTGTTGCGCGTCAGGTAGCCGAGCACCGTGCCCAGCGTCACCAGCCCAATCATGTACCAGCGTAGCCCTTTGATCTTACGCATTATTAACCTCGTCCAGTCTGTCGTTGCGGTTTTACCGCTGTAGTTATCTGGAGCGGGAAGATGTGAACAGTGCTGATCACTCCCGCAGTTCCTTGCCTGTGCCATTAATCCCGTTAGCAACGGAGCGAGAGGTTAACTTGTTATACAGCTTCAAAAGTTGAATGCCATCACATAAACCTTGCGGCTCATGTGTGTAAGGACGAAAGATCGTTAAAACAGCCATTTAGCGCAATGTCCGCAACAGAATCGTCCATATACCCACAGTGAAACTGTCATTATTGTGAGTCGGATCGCAAACAATTTTGCCGTTCGTCTAAATTGGTATGATAACTTTTAGTTAAAAGCCACCTGGCTACAAAATGAGGAAGCAGGTATGTCGCGTTTTATGAGTGAGGATTTTCTACTCGACACCGAGTTCGCCCGTCGTCTGTACCATGACTACGCCAAAGACCAGCCGATTTTCGACTATCACTGTCACTTGCCGCCGCATCAGATTGCCGATAATTACCGCTTCACCAACCTCTATGACATCTGGCTGAAAGGCGATCACTACAAATGGCGTGCGATGCGCGCTAACGGCGTGCCGGAAGCGTTGTGTACCGGCGATGCCAGCGACCGTGAGAAATTTAATGCCTGGGCGCGCACCGTGCCGCATACCATCGGCAATCCGCTCTATCACTGGACGCACCTCGAATTACGCCGACCTTTTGGCATTACCGATGTGCTGTTGAACGAACAGAGCGCGGAACGTATCTGGCAGCAGTGCAATGAACTGCTGGCGCAGGACGCCTTCAGCGCGCGCGGCATCATGCAGCAGATGAAGGTGAAAATGGTCGGCACCACCGACGATCCGCTCGACGACTTGCAGCATCACCGTAAGCTGGCGCAGGACAGCAGCTTTGACGTCAAAGTACTGCCGAGCTGGCGTCCGGACAAAGCTTTCAATATTGAGCTGGAGAGCTTCCTGCCATGGATTCAGCGCTTAGAGCAGGTGGCGGATGTCAGCGTGCTGCGCTTTGACGATCTGCGTCGCGCCTTAAGCCAGCGACTCGATCACTTCGCTGCGCATGGCTGCAAAATCTCTGATCACGCGTTGGATGTGGTGCTGTTTGCGGAAGCGGATGACGCCACGCTCGACGGCATTCTGGCGCGTCGACTGCAAGGCGCAGCGCCTTCCGCCGAAGAGACGGCTCAATTCAAAACCGCCGTGCTGGTGTGGCTCGGCAGCGAATATGCGCGCCGTGGCTGGGCGCAGCAATATCACATTGGTGCGCTGCGCAACGCCAATCGTCGCCAGTTTGATATCCTCGGCCCGGATGTTGGCTTCGATTCGATTAATGATGCGCCGCTGGCGATTCCGCTGGCGCGCCTGTTGGATGCGCAGAACCGCAACAACGCGCTGCCAAAAACCATCCTTTACTGCCTCAACCCGCGCGATAACGAAGTGCTGGCAACTATGGCGGGCAATTTCCAGGGTGAAGGCGAACCGGGCAAGATGCAATTTGGCTCGGCGTGGTGGTTCAACGATCAATTGGATGGCATGCAGCGCCAGATGACACAGCTGGCGCAAATCGGCCTGCTGAGCCGCTTTGTCGGCATGCTGACCGACAGCCGCAGCTTCCTCTCCTACACGCGCCACGAATATTTCCGTCGTCTGTTGTGCCAGATGATCGGCAATTGGGTGGAGCGGGGCGAAGCGCCTGCCGACGAAGCGTTGTTAGGGCAGATGGTACAGAACATCAGTTTCACCAATGCGCGCGATTACTTCGGCATTGAGCTGGGAGCCTGATGATGCAGCGACTCAACCGTCACGATTTTCCCGGCGCGCACTATAGCGAGCGCGTTATCCAGTTTGGTGAAGGCAATTTCCTGCGCGCCTTCATCGACTGGCAACTCGACTGGCTTAATCAACATCAAGACACCGATGCGGGCGTGGTGGTGGTGCGGCCGCGCAATCGCGTGGTGGAAGAGACACTCAATCAGCAAGATGGCTTGTACACCACGCTGATTCGCGGGCTAAACACGGCGGGCGAGCAGGTGAGTGAACCCCGCCTGATCCGCAGCGTGAATCGTGAAATCCAGCCGTATCAACAGGTTGACGAATTTCTTGCGCTGGCACGCGCGCCACAAATGCGTTTTGTCTTCTCCAATACCACGGAAGCGGGCATTGCCTTCGCAGAGCAGGATCGGCTGGACGATACGCCCGCCTCGTCCTTCCCCGGCAAGCTGACGCAGCTGCTGTGGGCGCGCTTCAACCATTTTGCCGGCGCCAGTGATAAAGGCTGGCTGGTGGTGCCCTGTGAACTGATCGATTACAACGGCGCCACGCTGCGTGAGCTGGTGCTGCGCTACAGCCAGCATTGGCAGCTGCCGCCGGCGTTTGCCCGCTGGGTACAGGATCACTGCGCGTTCTACAACACGCTGGTGGATCGTATTGTCACCGGTTATCCGGCGGATAGCGCGGCGATCGAAGCTTCATTGGGCTACGAAGATCGTTATCTGGTGGCGGGCGAAGTCTATTACCAGTTTGTGATTCAGGGGCCGGACGCACTGGCGCAGGAGCTGCAGCTGCACGCGCTGGCGCCAGAAGTGAAGCTGGTGGACGACATCACGCCGTACAAAGCGCAAAAGGTAGCGATCCTCAACGGCGCACACACCGCGCTGGTGCCGGTGGCGTTTCAGGCCGGGCTGGAGAGCGTGGGAGAAGCGATGGATGACGCGCAGATGGCCGGTTTTGTCGATGCGCTGCTGCGCGAAGAGGTGATCCCCACGCTGGATCTGCCGCGCGATGAGCTGCACGCCTTTGCCGACGCGGTGCAGCGTCGCTTCCGCAATCCCTTTATTCGCCATGCGTTGCTCTCCATCGCTCTCAACGGTATGACCAAATTCCGCACCCGTTTGCTGCCGCAACTGCTGATGTCGCAGCAGCAAAACGGGCAATGGCCGGTGCGCCTGACTTTCTCCTTTGCCGCACTGCTGGCCTTTTATCGCGGTGCAGAGGGCGAGCGTCACTGGCCGCTGCAGGACGACGATCACTGGCTGCAGCGTTTTGCTGAACTGTGGCCAGCGGTAAATAACGATCAACAGACTCCAGAACAGTTGGTGCGCGCGGTACTCAGCGATGCCAATCACTGGGGCGAAGATCTCACGCAGCGGCCCGGATTAGTCGCTGCGGTCAGCCAGCACCTGCAAAACATCATCGTCCACGGGATGCGGACGGCGTTGACACAACTGAGATAACGCTATGCAAGATGCCATTAGAATACATTCACGCGACAACGTTGCTGTGGCGTTGCGCGATTTACCAGCCAATACCCAGGTCGAAATCAATCAACAGACGATCACCTTGCAGCAGGAGGTTGGGCGCGGCCATAAATTTGCGCTGCAGCCTTTAATCACTGACGCGCTGGTGATCAAATACGGTTTGCCGATCGCGCACGCCACTCAGCCGATTGCGGCCGGCGAGATCATCCACTCCAGTAATGCGCGCACCAATTTGAGCGACGTGGATGAGTACGACTATCAACCCGATTTTCTCGAATTGCCGCCGCAAGCAGGCGACCGTGACGTGCAGATCTATCGCCGCGCCAGCGGTGAAGTGGGCATCCGTAATGAGTTATGGATTCTGCCCACCGTCGGCTGTGTTAACGGCATCGCACGGCAAATCCTGACGCGCTTTATGAAAGAGACCAATGACGCTGAAGGCATTGATGGCGTGCATCTGTTCAGCCATCCGTTTGGCTGTTCGCAGCTTGGACAGGATCATGAAAACACCCGCACCATGCTGCAAAATATGGTGCGCCATCCCAATGCCGGCGCGGTGCTGGTGATTGGCCTCGGCTGCGAGAACAATCAGGTCGATGTGTTCCGTGAAACGCTTGGTGGTTTCGATAGCGATCGCGTGCAGTTCATGGAGTGTCAGAAGCAGGATGATGAAGTGGAAGCGGGGCTGGAACGCCTGCACGAACTCTATCGCGCCATGCGCGAAGATCAGCGTCAACCGGGCAAACTTAGCGAGCTGAAGTTTGGTCTGGAGTGCGGCGGTTCGGATGGTTTTTCCGGCATCACCGCCAATCCCATGCTGGGCTGTTTCTCCGACCAGATGATTGCCAACGGCGGCACCACCGTGCTGACCGAAGTGCCAGAGATGTTTGGCGCGGAGCGTATCCTGATGAGTCGCTGCCGCGATGAAGCCACCTTTGAAAAAACTGTGGCGATGATTAACGACTTCAAGCGCTACTTTATCGATCACCAGCAGCCGATCTACGAGAATCCCTCACCCGGTAACAAAGCCGGCGGCATCACTACGCTGGAAGAGAAGTCGCTTGGCTGCACGCAGAAGGCCGGACAAAGCCAGGTGGTGGATGTGCTGAAGTACGGTGAGCGCTTGCATACGCCGGGACTCAATCTGTTAAGTGCGCCTGGCAACGATGCGGTCGCTACTAGCGCGCTGGCGGGTGCGGGCTGTCATATGGTGCTGTTCACCACCGGACGCGGCACGCCGTATGGCGGTTTTGTGCCGACGGTGAAAATCGCCACCAATACGCAGCTCGCCGAGAAGAAGCCGCACTGGATCGATTTTAATGCCGGACGTTTGATTGAAGGGATGAGTATGGCGGAGATGCTGGAGGACTTCGTCGATATGATTGTGGCGATTGCCAATGGCCAACCGGCGCGCAATGAAACCAATGATTTCCGCGAGTTAGCCATCTTTAAAAGCGGAGTGACGTTGTAGAACCAGGTCGCCATGAATGGCGACCTGGAGCAATTACTCAGATTCTGAAACTGTACGACGCGGCTCGCGCTCGGCTTCAGCCTGGCATACGGCGGCGGTAAACAGAATATCCGTCGAGGAGTTCAACGCGGTCTCGGCGGAATCCTGCAGCACGCCAATAATGAAGCCCACCGCCACGACCTGCATCGCCAAATCATTCGGAATACCAAACATATTGCAGGCTACCGGGATCAGCAGCAGCGAACCGCCCGCCACGCCGGATGCGCCACAGGCACACAGCGACGCCACCAGACTCAACAGAATCGCGGTTGGCACATCCACCGAAATACCCAGCGTATGCACTGCAGCCAACGTCAACACAGTGATGGTGATCGAAGCACCGGCCATGCTGATGGTGGCGCCCAGCGGGATCGATACGGAGTAAGTGTCTTCATCCAGATTGAGACGCTTCGCCAGCGCCATATTCACCGGGATATTGGCTGCGGAACTGCGGGTGAAGAATGCGGTAACGCCACTCTCACGCATGCAGGTAAACACCAGCGGATAAGGGTTGCGGCGAATTTTCTGGAACACCAGCATTGGGTTGATCACCAGCGCCATAATCAGCATGCAGCCGAGCAGCAGCGCCAGCAGATTGGCGTATTCCCACAGCGCATCAAAACCGGTTGAGGCAAGAATGGAAGCGACAAGGCCAAAAATCCCCAGCGGCGCACAGCGGATCACGCAGCGCACCACCCAGGTCGCGGCATTTGACGCGTCATTAAGAAACGCTTTGCTGCTTGGGCTGGCATGACGAAACGCCAGGCCCAATCCCAGCGCCCATACCAGAATGCCGATGTAGTTGGCGTTCATCAGCGCTTCAATCGGATTCGACACCATGCTCATCAGCAAACCGTGCAGCACTTCGGCAATGCCCGACGGCGGCGTAATTTGCGTGGCACCGACGTTCATCGACAGCGTCTGAGGGAACAGATGGCTGAAGATCACTGCCACAACCGCAGCAAAGAACGTGCTGAGCAGATACAGCATGATAATCGGGCGGATATTGGTTTTCTGTCCCTGCTGATGGTTAGCGATCGAAGAAATCACCAGCACCAAAACCAGCAGCGGCGCGACGGCTTTCAGCGCACGCACGAACAGCTCGCCCAGCAAGCCAACGGCCAGTGCGGCATCGCGTGAGAACCACGCCAGCGCCACGCCCGCCACCAGGCCGATCATGATTTGTTTTACCAGGCTTCCTGCGAACAGCGCGCCCAGACGTCCAATAAAGTTGTTTTGCATATCACAGTCTTTTTATATTTGCGGTCATGAGTATTGTGCGCGGTTCAACCACCCACAACGGTTTGCCCGGCGGAGTATAAGGAAAAGAGCTTATGAGGAAAGAGAAAATTCTGTGCATGCGCGGCAGATCGGTTTTTTGATCTGCTGATGATGGGAAGTGTGACAGATATATAAAAGGTTAAGGTTGCCACTGGCGAAACAAAGCAGGGGCGATTAGCGCCCCTGCAGAAGATTATGGTGAGATCTTCTTCTGGTCGTTTCTGTGGTTTACCCAGGCGTTAATCAGCAGCGTACCGCCGAGAATCACGCCCACCACCGTCAGCGAGATGCCGACGGGAATGTGATAGAACTCGACGATCAGCATTTTGATACCGATAAACACCAGCACAATCGCCAGGCCATATTTCAGCATCGAGAAGCGCTCCGCCACGTTAGCCAGCAGGAAGTACATGGCGCGCAGGCCGAGAATCGCGAACAGGTTTGAAGTCAGCACAATGAACGGATCGGTGGTTACCGCGAAGATGGCGGGGATGCTGTCCACGGCGAAAATCACATCGCTCAGTTCAACCATGATCAGCACCAGCAGCAGCGGCGTAGCAAACAGCACGCCGTTTTTACGGGTGAAGAACTTCTCACCGTCCAGGCTATCGGTCATCCGCAGATGCTTGCGCAGCCAGCGCACCACCGGCTTGTCGCCAACCGTGCTGTCATCTTCCTCTTTCGCCAGCGCCATTTTCAGGCCGGTGAACAGCAGGAAGGCGCCGAATACGTAAAGAATCCAACTGAACTGGGTAACCAAATAGCTGCCAGCGAAGATCATGATGGTACGCAGCACAATCGCGCCCAACACGCCATAAATCAGCACGCGGCGCTGCAGGTTGGCTGGGACGGCGAAGTAGCTAAACAGCATCAGCCAGACAAAAACGTTATCCACCGCCAGCGCTTTTTCTAAAACATAGCCGGTGAGGAAAGCGAGAGTTTGCGCGGTAGCGACTTCGCGCCCGGCGGTGCCGTCGAGATACCACCAGAAGGCACCGCTGAACAGCAGTGAAACGGAGACCCAAATCAGCGACCAGACCGCTGCTTGTTTGAATGACATGGTTTGTGCGCCGCGTCGGCCCTGTAACAGCAGGTCGATCGCCAGCATGATGAGCACCACGACAGCAAAGCTGCCCCAAAGTAACGGTGTGCCAACTGAGTGCATAGTCGTATCCTTTTCCAGAAATAAAAAAGCGGCTGAAGTCAGAAGACGTCAGCCGCTTTGATCGTGCTGCAAGCAAACCTCGCCTTCCGGCAAGGTCTCACTTACAACTCAGAATAGGTTCCGGGTTGCCTGACGACCGGATGCGTTTCGCATATTGCGTTGCGCATCGTAATGACGATCAATCAGCTTACAAGTTACTCCCCTTTGCAGCGCTAAACATACGGAGTTCGATAATCGCTTTCAAGAGGGCGCCAGAAATGTTTTGCAATATTTACACTTCAGCCTGATCTGCCGGGAATACCACGCCGGTCTGGCGGCGAATTTCCGTGAGCAGTTGCGCCGTAATGCGCGAGGTTTCTAAGCCCGCATGCTCAACTTCACCGGCTTCCACCAATTTGGCGAAGGTTTCGGCTTCATACAGCATGGTGTTGATGTGCTGCGGCTGCGTCAGGTTTTGGCTCTCGCCGCCGCGCGGGATAAAGCGCAGTTGCTGGCATTCGGAGATCTTTTCAATTATCAGCGATCCCGCTTCGCCCTGAATCTCACTCGGGATCAGTGAATCGCTGACTTTTGAGTGCAACAGCGTGACATCAAAATCGCCGTAGCCCAGCACCGCCACGCCATGCGCATCAACGCCACTTTCCAGTAGCGAAGCTTGCGCTTTGACCTGCTGCGGCGCGCCCCACAAGTTGACAGCGGCGGCGAGGCAGTAAAAGCCGATATCCATGATGGAGCCGTTCGACCAGCGAGGATTAAAGGTATTTGGATTCTCGCCATCCAGATAGCGCTGATAACGCGAGGAGTACTGGCAATAGTTGATCAGGGCTTTACGTAGTTTGCCCAATTGCGGCAGCGTTTTTTGCAGCTGCAGGAACGTCGGCAGGCTGGCGGTTTTAAAGGCTTCAAACAGCACCACCTGATGCTGGCGCGAGCAGGCAATCATCGCCTCGGCTTCACGCAGGTTAGACGCCATCGGCTTCTCGCAAATCACATGCTTGCCGTGCGACATAAACAGTATCGCCTGCTCACTGTGCAGCGCATTCGGACTGGCGATATACACCGCATCAATCTCACTGCTGGCGGCAAGTTCATCCAGTGAGGTGAAGGTCAGCTTGCAGGGATAATCCACCACAAAAGCGTCGGCCTGCTGCTGATTACGCGAATAGACGCCGCTCAGCTTCATCTTGCCGGTTTCATGCGCGGCGTCGATAAACTGGCGGGTAATCCAGTTGGTTCCCACGATGGCGAAACGAATCACGTGCTGCTCTCCTGCTAAAGTAAAACGGCAGAGTAACATGTTCATCTGAGCGCCAGGCAGGCGAAATTTGATCCTGAGATCCGCATTCCAATATGATGATGCCGCACAACTTTTTAACCGACTTAGCGGGGACGCGCGGGTGAGTGGAAGTAAACATGCTCTGAACTGGACCACATTACTGATCGCCATCCCCGTTGGATGCGTGGCCTCGCTGGTGACGCTGGCTTTTCGCGGCGTGATCGATGTCATTAACCGCCTGCTGTTCAACAGCGATAACGAAATCACCGTGGCGATGCATGTCTGGCCGTGGATCTTCTGGCCGCTGCTGGTGGGCGCGGGTGGCGTTATCGCCGGTTTTTTCCTGCGCTATGCGGTGGCGATTGAGAAACAGGAAACGGTACAGACCGATTATCTGGAAGTTATCAACGCGCGCCTTGATGCGGTGCCGACCAAAACCTCGCTGTTCCGTGCGCTGTCATCGATTGCCAGTATCGGCAGCGGCGCGTCGATTGGTAAAGAGGGGCCGATGGTGCAGCTATCGGCGCTGAGCGGCAGTTTAATCGGGCGCTGGCTGCCCAAATCGCTCAATCTGCGCAACAGCGATATCGTGGCGATGGCCGCTGCCGCCGGGCTGTCGTCGGTGTATCACGCTCCGCTGGCGTCAGCGATATTTGTGGCGGAAATCGCATTTGGCATCTCGGCGCTGCAACGCTTGATTCCGCTGATTGTTTCGTCGGCGGTGGCGGTAATGACCATGTGGTCGCTGGGTTTTCGCAGCGCGCTTTATCCGTTATCCGAAGCGCTGTTCCAGATGGATATCAGCAGCTTGCTGATGACGTTGCTGATTGGTTTTGTCGCCGGTATCGCCGGTTGGCTGCTGATCAAACTGATTGCGCGCAGCAAGGCGCTGTTTGGCCGGGTGCGTTCGCTGCCGCTGCGGCTGGGCGCGGGGGGATTAGCAGTGGGCTTTCTGGCGCTGATCTCCACCGATATTCTCGGTAACGGTTATGAAGTGATCGTCAAAATCATTGATGGCCAATATCTGCTGATGGGTTTGCTGGGATTGCTGGTGTTAAAAACGCTGGCGACCACGCTGTCGGTGGGCTCCAACGCGGTGGGTGGGCTGTTTACCCCTTCATTATTGATCGGCGCACTGCTTGGCGTGGCGCTGGCGCAGATGGGCGTGCTGCTGCATTTACCGGTTGGCAATACCTTGCTGTATGCGGCGATCGGCATGGCGGCGGTGCTGGCGGCGGTCAGTCAGGCGCCGTTAATGGCGATGCTGATGGTGTTAGAGATGACGCTGAATAGCAGCCTGCTGTTCCCGATCATGATCGCGTCGGTGCTGGCCTCGATGGTGGTCTATCGCCTGCAATCGTCCAGTACTTATCCGGTGGTGAGCAGCCATTTCAGTCGTTCCGAAGCCAAGTATGATTTCGATAACATGCGCGTCGACCAGCTGATCATTCCCGGCGCCGCGCTGCAGCCGGAAGAGTCGGTAGGGCAGGCGCTGGCGGTGAGCTCACTCAAGCGTGAACGTTATGTGTATGTGATTAATAGCGAAGGGCAATTTCTCGGTGTGGTGTCGATTCACGATATCTCACGCAAGGTATTGTCGCAGGAGATCACGCTGCATTCGCCCGTTAGTAGCGTGATGGACAATAACTTTCCCTGCATTTATCAGAATCAAAGCATGCGCGAAGGCTGGGAAGCCTTTGCCCGCGTCACGCTTGAGCGCCTGCCGGTGCTGAATAACCCGCAGGAGCGCCGTTTTATGGGCGCACTGACCAAAACCAGTTTAATTCAAAAGGCGCAGGAGTTTCTTTAAGCCGCGTTGCCGCGCATCGCCTGGTCGGTCATCCACAAGCGGGCGTCAAACTCGAGCTGATGATAATCCGGTTCCATGTGGCAGCAGAGTTGATAAAACGCTTTGTCGTGCTCTTTCTCTTTAAGGTGCGCCAGTTCGTGCACCACGATCATGCGCAAAAACGCTTCCGGTGCGAGACGGAAGAAAGTGGAGATGCGAATCTCCGCTTTGGCTTTGAGATTGCCGCCTTGCACGCGCGAAATCGCCGTGTGTAACCCCAACGCGTGCTTCATTACTTTGATCTTATTGTCCCAAATCACTTTGCTCACCGGCGGCGCGCTGCGCATGTAGCGGTTTTTCAGCGCCTGGGTGTAATCATAGAGCGCGCGGTCGCTGACGATATTGTGCGTATCGGGATAGCGTTGCTGGAGAAATGAACCTAAACGCTCATGTTCGATCAGCGTCTGAACCTGCTCGAGGATGTTTTCAGGGTAACCCTGCAGATAGATTAATGACATTGGGATTCCCGGCGAAAGACAGTATACTGCGCCCCCTTTTTAGGGCGAAAATCGCGCAAAGTGTACCACGCCGGAGATTCCATGAGCCAACTTGAACTGACCAATCGCACGCTGACGCTGCACCGCTTCCCGCCAATGCGTGAGGAAAGCCCGCTACAGGCGTGGGATTCCGCCGATGAATACCTGCTGCAGCAAGCGCTGCCTGAGGGACCGGTATTGGTGTTCAACGACAGTTTTGGTGCGCTGACCTGCGGGCTGGGCGCACGTCCTGTGTGGCACGTCAGCGATTCGCTGCTGAGCGAACAGGCGGCAAAACAGAACCTGCGTCTCAATGAGATGGATGAAGATCAGGTGCACTTTATCGATAGCCTGGCGCCACTGCCCGCCGCGCCGGCGGTGGTGATGATCAAAATTCCCAAAGCGCTGGCGCTGCTGGAGCATCAATTGCGTGCATTGCGCGAAGTGATCACGCCAGACACGCTGATTCTGGCGGCGGCGAAAGCCAAAGATATTCACAACTCTACGTTGCAGCTGTTCGAGCGCATTTTGGGCGAGAGCAAAACCTCGCTGGCGTGGAAAAAAGCGCGTCTGATTTATAGCCGCTATACCGCGCCTCAATTAGCGGATCAGCCAGCAACCACCGTTTGGCCGCTGGATGATTCTGAATACCAAATCCACAACCATGCCAACGTGTTCTCCCGCGCGTCGCTGGATGTGGGCGCACGCTTCTTTATGCAGCATCTGCCTTTTGACATTGAAGGTGAGATTCTCGATCTGGGTTGCGGTAATGGCGTGATTGGTTTGCTGGCGCTGGAGCAGAACCCGAACGCGGACGTGCTGTTTTATGACGAATCCTACATGGCGGTGGCATCAAGCAAACTGAACGTGGAAGTGAACCGTCCCCAGGATATGGCGCGCTGTCAGTTCCGCGTTAACAACGTGCTGAGTGGCTTCCCGTCCGATCGCCTACACGCGGTGCTGTGCAATCCGCCATTCCATCAGCAGCACGCGGTGACCGATCATTTGGCGTGGCAAATGCTGCGTGATGCCAAACGTTGCCTGCAGTACGGCGGCGAGTTGCGCATCGTCGGCAACCGCCACCTCGGCTATCACGTCAAAATGAAAAAGCTGTTTGGTAACTGCGAACTGGTGGCGTCTAACGCCAAGTTCGTGGTGCTGCGTTCGGTCAAACTGCGTTAATTAGATACTCAGCGCCAGTTCAGTCGCCTGAGCTATGGCGCGGCGAGCATCCAGCTCCTGCGCCACATCTGCACCGCCAATCACCCGAACGGATTTACCTCGCGCGCTGAGCTGGTCCGCCAGCAGGCGCAGCGGTTCCTGTCCGGCACAAATCACAACGTTATCCACCGCCAGCGTTATCGCTTCGCCCTGATGACGCAGATGTAATCCGGCATCATCAATTTGCAAATACTCGACGTCGCCCCACATCTGCACGCCGTGCGCCTGCAAGCTGGCACGGTGGATCCAGCCAGTGGTTTTCGCTAAGCCTGCGCCCGGCTTGCCGGATTTGCGTTGCAGCAGCCAGATTTGCCGATCGGCGGGCTGTGGCTGTGGCGCAATCAAACCGCCACGCGCCTGCAGGCTGCGATCGATGCCCCAGCTTTGGTAGAAATCGTCATGGCTGGCTTGATGCAGCAGAAACTCGGCGGTATCAAAACCAATACCGCCTGCGCCGATAATCGCCACGCGTTTTCCCACCGGTTTTTTATCGCGTATCACATCGAGGTAGCTCAGCACGCTGGGATGATCGATGCCAGGAATCGTCAGCTGGCGCGGCAAGATACCGGTGGCGATAACCACTTCGTCAGCGGTTTCCAGTTCGTCTGTGGTGACGCGATGTTCTGTTTTAATCGTCACGCCCGCAGCAGCAAGCTGATGACGGAAATAGCGCAGCGTTTCGCTGAATTCGGCCTTGCCGGGAATCTGTCGGGCGATATTAAACTGCCCGCCAATTTGTGTGTCGGCTTCGTACAGCGTGACCTGATGGCCGCGCTCGGCCGCCTGCAGCGCGAATGCCATGCCGGCAGGTCCCGCGCCCACCACCGCTAACTGCTTTGGCTGTTCGGTGGCGATCACCGGCATCAGCGTTTCATGGCAGGCGCGTGGATTCACCAGGCAAGAGGTGACTTTGCCGACAAAGATTTGATCGAGGCAGGCCTGATTACAGGCAATGCAGGTATTGATGGCATCAGGCTGGCCGGTTTCTGCTTTACGAACGAAAGCCGCATCGGCGAGGAAAGGGCGCGCCATCGATACCATATCAGCGATGCCATCACGCAAAAGCTGTTCTGCCACATCGGGATGGTTGATGCGGTTAGTGGCAATGACCGGCACCGACACGCGCTCGCGCAGATGCTGGGTGACCCAGGCAAAACCGGCGCGCGGCACGCAAGTGGCGATGGTAGGAATGCGCGCTTCATGCCAGCCAATACCGCTATTAAACAGCGTAACGCCGTTCTGCTCCAGCGCTTGCGCCAGCGACAGCGTTTCCTCGAGCGAACTGCCGTTATTGACCAAATCAAGCATCGACAGGCGGAAGATGATGATGAAGTCGCTGCCGACAGCATCGCGCACCGCTTGCGTCACAGCTAACGCAAAGCGCTGACGTCGCGCCACATCGCCGCCCCAGTCATCCTCACGCTGATTGGTATGTGCCACCAAAAACTGGTTAATCAGATAACCTTCCGAACCCATAATCTCCACGCCGTCATAGCCGGCCTGTTGCGCCAGTTTGGCGCAGTGTGCGAAGTCCTGAATGGTTTGATGAATATCCGCATCGCTGAGCGCCTGCGGTGTAAAAGGATTTATCGGCGCCTGCAACGCCGAAGGGGCAACCAGGTCGCGTTGATAGCTGTAGCGGCCAGCATGCAGAATCTGCAGCGCAATTTTCCCGCCTTCTGCATGCACCGCATCGGTGATGATACGGTGCCAGTTGCACTGACTATCCTGGTTTAGGATCGCTCCGCCATGTGCCACCACGCCTTGCGGATTGGGCGCAATACCGCCGGTGACAATCAGCGCCACACCTTCGCGTGCGCGCTCAGCGTAGAAGGCAGCCAGACGTTCGGCACCTTCAGCATGTTCTTCCAATCCGGTATGCATCGACCCCATCAGGAAACGGTTTTTAAGGTGGGTGAAACCCAAATCTAGCGGGGCGAACAGATGGGCATAATGTTCAGGCATGATCACATACTCAGAAAGTGGTCGGATGAGTGAACTCTAGCGGGAATTTGCAGGGAAGGAAGTGTGTGGCGTTCAGCCTGTGAGAAGCATCAAAAAAAAGCAGGGCGGTAAGTCGCAGACGAAAGTATCGGACTTCTTTCGCCAGGCACGGGAAGAAACCTACTCGCCCTGTAATAGCATGAAGAAGGGGCTAATAAATTAGCTCTGTGGTTGTTAATTCCTTTATAACTCAATCTTTTTAAAAACTGTCCAGGGTAAGGACAAGGCACATCATGCCATGTCACTACACTGTTTATCCGCAAGACTAGTCTTGATTTTTCTTTTAGCACGCACCATTACGACGTGCGAGTTCGATAATATCGACCAGGTTTTTTGACTCAAGTTTTTGGAATATTTTTGTTTTATAGGTGCTGATGGTTTTGTTATTCAATCCTAATTCACAAGCTATGGTTTTATTCGACTTTCCCTGTGCAAGTTGCCGTAAAATCAAGTTTTCACGATCTGTTAAACGCGAAAGCATATCTTGTTCGTTCACGTAACGCTGACGTTTATCCAGAATGTCACCAGGAAGATAATTTACATTGTTAGATACACAGCCAATAGCAGCGATTAGCGTTTGAATCGGATCATATGTAGATACGAATCCGTTTACTCCCTGGCTAAGTGACTGTAATGAAACAGGGTTGTTCCCACTGTGGCCAATTAGGATAACTTTCATCCAGGTCTTGGATTTAACGATATCACGCAAAAAAGCAATACCGTTTTTCTCTTTGAAGTCCGGGGCCAATATGAGTATGTCGATGTGATGATGAATAATATCATCTATGCCTTCGTTAATTGTGTGCGCAGTAGTGACACAATTAAAACCGTTCATTAATAATAAAGCCTGCACGCCGGCGGCAACCAAACGATGCTCATCAACGATGAGGATTTTTGCATTAAACATATATCTCCCTTAACGGCACCGTAATGATGACGCTGACGGCCATTATGTCCGGCAGAATAATAGGGCGAACCGAGAAATGTCTCGATAAGATTATGATTCTAGGAATCTTGCTTATTTTTCAAGCGATGTTTCTCAAATTCATCCAATGACTCGTCGACACGGTTCATCTCTTGGATAATTTGCTGAATTAACGATTGTGAATTGTGCCCTTCCTCAAGGTGCTTTTCCAGCTTGCGGCCCAATTCAACCAGAACGGTAGCATTAAGTATTGCTGCTCCTCCTTTAAGTTTATGTCCAAGCTGCGACAATGTATTGGCATCATCCGTCTGCTGAAGTGATGCCACTAATTCATCGTGACTGCTTCGTATGCTGGTGAGTAATGCCAGGCAACCTTCTCTGTCTTGTTCGGCCAATTGTGTGAAAAGCTGCGGGTAAGAGGCAATACTCGGTTCTGATGGAGTTATTGACGTCACTAGCATTTCTGGTTGTAGGGCACTGCGACGGGTACAGCGTGCAACCTGCGTCAGTAAGCTCTCTAAATTTAGCGGCTTGAAAAGACAATCGTTCATTCCCGCCTGTAAGCAGCGTTGCATGATATGCTGCTCAGCCGATGCAGTCAGGCCGAATAACATAATCGGTGTTAATTGATGATCCTGCTCGTATTGCCGTAGCGCCTCAGTGAACTGAAAACCGTTCATACCGGGCATATTGCAGTCAGTAATGATAAGATCGAAGCGTAACGGATCCTGTTGCCATAATGTCAATGCTTCAGCTGCACTTTCACTCACCATGACTTGATGTCCGGCCAGTTCCAGCTGTTTGCCGAGCAGCAATCGATTGGGGGCGTGATCGTCAATGATCATCACCGAGAGCTTGTCTGACATCAGCGGCTGCGACAAATGAGGTTGTGTTTGATCCTGAGGTTCACCCGGCAAGGCACGGAAGTAAAAAGAGAATACCGCGCCCTCACCCGGCGAACTTTCTACAATTAACTCACCATCCAGTAAATGTGCCAGATTACGACAGATGCTTAGTCCTAATCCGGTGCCAATCTGCTGCTGCTGGCGATCGCCGACCTGTACAAAAGGTTCGAAAATGGCGTGCTGTTGATCTTCCGTCATGCCACAGCCTTGATCGCTAACTTCAATCACGAATTCGCAACCCTCCTCCTCTTGCGCGATGCCCTGCATGAGGACAACCGTAACAGTGCCGTTGTCGGAAAACTTAATGGCGTTGCTTATTAGATTAGAAAGGATTTGATTAAGCATTAATGGGTCCGTTTTCACCCAGTAAGCGGCAATATCCATTTCTATCCGCAATTCAAGGCCCTTAATCTCTGCTTTATTACGAAAAAGCGTGACTGCTTGATCAAGTACATCAGGAAGATAGATTGTTTCTAATGTTGGCTGATAAAGGCCGGATTCGATTTTCGACAGATCGAGAATATCGCCAATCAATGACAGCAGTGCGCGTGCTGAGTTATAGGCGACGCGGATATTCTCTGATAGCGAATCCGGTGGTTGTAAGCGAGTTTCTAATTCCAACAAGCCAATCATAGCGTGTAGTGGCGTGCGGATCTCATGGCTCATGCTGGCAAGAAATTCACTTTTGGAGCGGTTGGCTTTATCAGCCACATCTTTGGCGAGCTGTAACTCCTGCAACAGCGCATTGCGTTCAGTGACATCCAGCCAGCCTCCGATAACGCCTGCGACATCACCGTGCCGATCGCGAAACGGCAGCGTCCAGTGATAAAGCTGGAATGAAAGCTGATCAAAGTCCATATGGATGTCGCGTATGACGGCTTCGCCATCCAGTAACGTTTTCTGATAGCCATCTTCAATACTATGAATATTGGCGTTATTGCCTGTCAAAACGTCCGAAAGTCGTTTTCCGATGACCTCTTCGCGCCGGAAATTCATAAAATTCAGGTAGGCATTGTTGCAATCCACCAGCCGGGTTTGTTTGTCGCGAATATACATAGCAACGGGCGAATCATTAAACAGCGTATGGGTGAAATTGAGCTGATTTTTGAGCGCGTTTTCGGCCTGAATACGCTGTTGAATGACCTTACGCAGATGGCGGTTCCACAACAGAATCAGTGCTATCAAACCGGTTGAGACTGATACGATCAGCAAGATAATTTGTTTGTAGTTCTGCCAGGAAGCACTTAAAAACGGCATATCTGACTGACGCCACTGCGCCAGTAATTTGAACATCGTTTCCGGCGGAATTGCGATTAATGCTTTATTAATGATGCTAACCAGCATTTCATTACCGGGCTCTACGCGCATCACAAAGCGTGCCGGCTCGGCACCCAAAGTCGTTTCGACAATAAAGTCATCTGTATAATGGTTGTGGAGCAAGTTATCCGCAAAGATTTTTGGCAGCACTACCGCATCAATTTCTTGCGTCTGCAAAGCGCGTAAGGCCTGTAAAGGGTCATCGACGTAGGAGAGATTCAGATGGGGATAATGCAGCAGCATCCAATCTTTCATTTGCCTGTTGTTGAGCATGAGAGCAGAACCAAACGGGAAAGTATTCCGAGCCATAAGATTGCGGGGGCGCTTATGGCGAATAATAACCCAGTGTGAAACTAGCCAGGAGCGGGTGACCAACTGAGGAGGAATTTCATGGGTAAGCATCTCTAGTGCATACAGATGTGGAGAATGCTTATCGGCTTGATTACGGCTACTTTCTTCCTGAACTTCTGGATTGAAGGTGATGCCACTTAGGTTGGCAATAAGATCTAAGACGTCAATGATCATGCCGCGAAAGGGCATACCCCCGCTGCGACTGCTGAGTGGCGCGAGGGTTTGCGGTAGTGCGGTATTGATAAGTGGGTGTTCCTGTAGCCACTTCTCCTCTTCATGCGAGAGTGCTAGCGGATTACGTTGCAGCACATGGTACGTATCAAGCTGCCAGCGCTTCGCTATTTGCATTCGAATAGAGAGCGGAATTTGTGTTAGGGCAAGATTGATCGCATCGGCAAGTTGTGGATAACGCGGACTAATGCCAAAGCTAACATTAATCGCGAGAGAGTGATCATCTTTCGTGATTTCCAGCGCATTTGCGAACATAAAGCGATTGAGGTGCATAAGTGTGGCGGCGCTGCCCCAAACTCGCTCTGATTGACCAAAAACTGTCGCCGCGACAGCATCGTAGTAACCGGGAAAGCGAACCAAAACATCACTCTTATAAATCTCTTCCAAATGCGCACGCAGCAGTGCTGAACCTGACCAGGCCATACGATTAGGTTCATCATGATTGAGTTCATTGCGCTCTTCAGGATTAAAACCTATCGCTGCGTAATCCAGCATCCAGGGTTCGCTGGCGATCAATGATTGCGGCTCTGCGAGTGAGGGTTGATCCACATAGATCGCTAATAGATGCATTTCTCCGCTGGTTAAGGCTTCCAGGGCCGCGCTGTGGCTGGCGTAATGATGGATTTCTACCGTGGTATCCAGCATATTTTGAATTAGAGAGAGATAATCCGCACTTACGCCTTCGAATCGCCGCGTATCCATATCCATAAAAAAAGGCGGTTGTGGTTTCCCAGCTACGGCAACTTTGAGTACGTGATTACGAAACTCTGAAGTAATAGGCTCAGCCAGTTGCAAAGCAGGTTGAGCAGTATCATATCGCGCCAGTAATTGCAGTTTTTTCTCTGATGCTATTAATGAACATGAAAATAAAGCCAAAAAAAATACAGCTAACAAGCGAAAGGTATTAAGGTTGATTAGCACGCAGCCTTCTTAAAATATTCATTAATGTCAATCAGGACTATCGAGTATAAGGATATTGTTATCTTTCGCTCGCTCTATTCTTTTGCTGAGAATATTTTGCGACCATTCTCAAATATTTGATTTTTAGTGAAAGAGTGTCTGTGAAGGTGGTGTTACGATATGGCTATAATTAATTAGTAAATTCAGTTAGTTATATTGCTCATTTTCTTTCAAGACAATTCTTATGTGGTCTTGTTAAGGAGTTAAGTCAGACTTTTCCCACTTTTACGTGAGCAGGCAAGTAAAAATTTATCACGATAAAATATAAACCTAAAGAGGCATATAAAAATGGCCGCTGTTAGAGTGACTCTATCAATTTAAAATTCTGATGTTGTGAATGCTACTCTTTCACGACTGCTGTAATCGATACCATTTATTTATTGAAGCAGTTGTGGTGGTCAGAATTGGACAAAGTTAATGCTGTAATAAAGGAATAAATAAATGGTATATGCACATAATAAACAAGTGCGTGTGGCTGTCCTTGATGATCACCCAATGGTCCGTACCGTTTTCGAGTTGTGTTTAAAACATGAGTCCGATATTCATTTGGTGGGAACCTGGGCTTCAAGTAATGAATTATTTAATCAGCTAAGGAGTACCGTGGTTGATGTGCTGGTACTGGATTTCCTGCTGGGCGAGCGTGAACTGGATGGTTTGGCGTTGGTGAAGCAACTGCGTAATCACTATCCGCAGCAAAAAATTCTGATCTCTTCTTCAATGGAGAGTCCTGCCATCGTCAAAATGGTGCTGAGCGCGGGTGTAAAAGGCTTCATTGGTAAGAGCCACAACATGCAAGAGATCACACACGCTATTCGTCAGGTGGCACAAGGACGTTTGTTCCTGTCAAAAGAAGTCGCCTATGAAGTGGAAAATCTCTATGTCATGAGTGAAGAGTCACTGGATGAAAGCCTTGATTTCAGCAGCAAAGGCAACATGTATGAGAAGGTGAAAACCCTCAGCCCGCGCGAAGTGGAAGTGGTGCGTTGTTTTCTCGATGGTTTAAGCGTGTCGCAAATTGCCGTGAAGTTTAAGCGCAGCCGTAAAACGGTGAGCGGACAGAAACAATCGGCGCTGAAAAAACTCGGTTTGCGCTCCGATTCTGAGCTGTTCAAATACAGCCACGACCTGATGTCAGGCTATTAATTTTCTTCACAGGCGGCCACATACGGCCGCCAGTAGCCTCCTCTGCATTGCATACTTCACGTTCCAGGTAACACCTTTCCGTAACATGTCTTTAGGTGATCTTCATCACAGTTTAAAGCTGCGTAACCCGGTCTGATGGCGCCCATTGCTACAGCACTTATGGGGACGTTATGAATATCGAAACGCAATCCGGCATGATCACTGGAAAAAAACAAGTCAGCGTTGCACAGCAGCAGGTGAAATGGGACGGCAAAGGTACGTTGGTGCGCATCACGCGTGGCGGCATTTGTGGCTCCGATCTGCATTACTATCAGGAAGGTAAGGTCGGCAGTTTTGAGATCAAAATGCCGATGATTCTTGGCCATGAAGTGATTGGCTACGTGGTTGAGAGCGATGACCCGAATCTCAAACCCGAGCAAAAAATCGCGGTAAATCCCTCAAAGCCCTGCGGCACCTGCAAATATTGCCAGCGCGATCAGGAAAATCAGTGCACCACCATGCGTTTCTTCGGCAGCGCCATGTATGTGCCGCACGTTGATGGCGGTTTTACTCAATATAAAGTGGTCGATAGCGCGCAATGTGTGCCGTTCCCGCAGGATGCCGACGAAACGGTCATGGTATTTGCTGAGCCGCTGGCGGTTTGCATTCACGCTACGCAGCAGGCGGGCGATCTCACTGGCAAGCACGTGTTCATTTCGGGCGTGGGTCCGATTGGCTGCCTGATTGCGGCGGCGGCAAAAGCGCGTGGCGCCGCCTCCATTGTGTGCAGCGATATCAGCGAGCGTTCACTGGAGATGGCGCAGCAAATGGGCGCAACCGACGTGATTCATGCCGCAGAGGGCGATTTCGCGCCATACCTCGCCGACAAAGGCTATTTCGATGTGGCGTTTGAAGCCTCTGGTCATCCTTCTTCGCTGCAGCGCTGCCTTGATGTGGTGTGCGCCAAAGGCACGCTGGTGCAGGTTGGTATGGGCGGCACCATCCCCAATTTCCCAATCATGGCGCTGATTGCCAAAGAGATAAATCTGGTCGGTTCCTTCCGCTTTACTCATGAATTCAACACCGCCGTCGAATGGCTAGCTACTGGCGTGGTGAATCCGTTGCCGCTGTTCAGTGGTGAGTTCGCCTTGCAGGATATTGATGCCGCGCTGCAGTTTGCCGGCGATAAAACCCGTGCCGCTAAAGTTCAGTTAACTTTTTAAGGAGCAGTGATGAGCCAGTTATTTTCTCTCGAAGGCAAGCGTGTGCTGCTGACCGGTTCGGCGCGTGGTATTGGGTTTTTGCTGGCGCGTGGCTTAGCGGAAGCCGGTGCCGAAGTGATTGTCAACGCCACCACGCTCGAAGGGGCAGAGAAGGGCGCCGCGCATCTGCGTGAGTTGGGCTTACGCGCGCACGCCAAAGCGTTTGATGTCACCCAATCGGCGCAGGTTAAGCAGGCGGTGGATGAGATTGAAGCGGAGTGGGGCGCGATTGATGTGCTGGTAAATAATGCCGGCATTCAGCGCCGCCGACCTTTCCTGGAATTCCCGGAGCAGGACTGGAATGACGTCATTGCGGTAAACCAGACCGCCGTATTCCTGGTTTCGCAAACCGTGGCGAAAAAAATGGTTGAGCGTCAGCAGGGCAAAATCATCAATATCGGTTCGATGCAGAGCGAATTAGGGCGCGACACCATCACGCCTTACGCGGCCTCCAAAGGCGCGGTGACTATGCTGACGCGCGGCATGTGCGTGGAGCTGGCGCGTCACAATATTCAGGTCAACGCCATTGCGCCGGGCTATTTCGTCACTGAGATGACCCAGGCGCTGGCAGACGATCCTGCCTTTACCGGCTGGCTCACCAAGCGTACGCCAGCCGCACGCTGGGGCAAGCCGGAAGAGCTGATTGGTGCGGCTGTATTCCTCGCTTCCGGTGCATCGAACTTTGTTAACGGGCATCTGCTGTTCGTTGACGGTGGCATGCGCGTCGCCGTGTGATATCTGGACGCGGCTGGCGTTATCGTCGGGCCGCGCCTAAACCTTAATCACCCCTCTGTATTCCTAAGGATAATAAAAAATGCCAATAACCATCATTGTGCTGGGTGTGATACTGCTGCTGGTGTTGATGATTGTATTTAAGGTCAATGGTTTCATTGCGTTGGTGTTTGTCTCGGCGGTGGTCGGTATCGCTGAAGGCATGACGCCGCTGAATGTGATGGCCTCGATCCAGAAAGGTATCGGCTCCACGTTAGGCGGATTAGCGATGATCCTCGGCTTCGGTGCCATGCTGGGGCGGCTGGTTTCCGATACCGGTGCCGCACAACGCGTTGCCACTACGCTGATCGCCGCGTTTGGTAAAGAGCGGCTGCAATGGGCGCTGGTGGTGACCGGATTGATTGTCGGGCTGGCGATGTTCTACGAAGTCGGTTTCGTGCTGCTGCTGCCGCTGGTGTTCACTATCGTGGCAGCTGCCGGTCTGCCGCTGCTGTACGTCGGCGTGCCGATGGTCGCCGCGCTCTCGGTCACGCACTGCTTCCTGCCGCCACATCCGGGCCCAACGGCGATTGCCACCATCTTTGGTGCCAATCTCGGTACAACGTTGCTCTACGGTATGATCATCACCATTCCAACGGTGATTATTGCCGGACCGGTTTTCTCGAAGTTCCTCAAAAGCTTTGAGAAGTCACCGCCGGAAGGGCTGTATAACCCAAAAATCTTCACGGAAGAGGAGATGCCGGGCTTTGGTATCAGTATCTTTGCCGCAGTGATTCCCGTGGTACTGATGGCGATTGCCGCCGTCTTCGAATTGACCACGCCGAAAGAGAACGCGCTGCGTCAGTTCTTTGAATTCATCGGCAATCCAGCGGTAGCGCTGTTTATCGCGGTAGTAATCGCCGTGCTGACGTTGGGGCTGCGCAATGGCCGTAAGATGGAAGAAGTGATGGATATGTGCGGCGAATCGATTGCCGCCATCGCCATGATCATCTTTATCATCGCAGGCGGCGGTGCGTTCAAACAAGTGCTGGTGGACAGCGGCGTGGGTAACTATATCGCCGATATGATGAAGGGATCGTCTCTTTCACCGCTGCTGATGTGCTGGACGGTGGCGGCAATGCTGCGCGTGGCGCTGGGTTCGGCCACGGTGGCCGCCATCACCACCGCCGGTATTGTGACGCCGATTATCGCGGCCACGCACGCCGATCCGGCCTTGATGGTGCTGGCGGTGGGTTCCGGCAGCGTGATCGCTTCACACGTTAACGATCCCGGCTTCTGGCTGTTCAAAGGCTACTTCAACCTGAGCGTGGTGGAAACCCTGAAAACCTGGACGGTGATGGAAACGCTGATCTCGATTCTCGGTTTAGCCGGCGTACTGGCGCTCAATGCGATAATTCACTGATCGACAAGGCTTCACAAGGATGTGAAGCCCTCAAACACGCGTGCGGATCCACGAGAAACGTGACTGATAGCCGCTGTCAAAATGGGTGTTGTAGCGATAGCTGGAACCCGATTCCGCCATGCAGTAAGTACAAACGTTTAGCATCTCAATATGTTCCGCCACTATTCCCCGCTGTAACAACAAGCGCCGCGCCAGATTAGGCAAATCAAACCAGATTCCATCTTGCTGAGCCCGCGCCTGCGGACGGATCGCTTGTGCGTTATGCGGCTGCTGAGTGAAGTAGGGTAACGGCGGAAGATCGTCACGATCCTGCATCTGTGTCACCAGATCGTTACCCAGCTCATAGCAGCACGGCCCGATCGCCGGACCGATGGCCACACACAGCGTTGCACGGCTGGCGCCGCGTTCCAGCAGACGATCAATCGCGTTGTTCAACACGCCACCGAGTGTGCCTTTTAATCCGGCGTGCACCGCCGCCACTTGCTGTTGTTGCGGGTCGGCAAATAACACCGGCAGACAATCGGCGGTATATACCGCGACCGGCAGATGATCTTCGCCAATCAAACCATCTGATTCGCAACGCTTAGGCGGGATGTTTTGATTAGCCAGCAGCACATTGGCGCTGTGACGCTGTTGGCCGTAAGCGGCATTGACTGGAACGGGCTGGCCCGCCGGTTGAAACGCGTATTCCAGCCAGGAAAACGCATCCAATAGTCTCGAGCGTGGACCGCTGTGCGGGTGCTGTGCCATAAGTGTCTCCTCTCACCAAACGGCTGCTTTCTGCTGCCCACAGCTTACGTTAACTGCTACATTTTTAAAGCTTTACAAAAACTGCCCTAATCACTTAAGGATGAAATGATGAAGAAAACCACTTTGCTGGCGGCGTCCGGCTTAATCGCGTTGGCGTTGACCGGTTGCGCGCAACCTGCCAAACAGCAGGCTCAGCAGCAGCTCGGTCAGCAATCGGTACTGGCAGTGAACTGGTTCCAGCAATCCGGCGAATATCAGGCATTGAGCTGGCAGGCGTTTAACAGCGCGCGCATGGCTTTTGATCAGGCGCCATCGCTGGCGGGTAAACCGAAAGCGGTTATCGTCGATTTGGATGAAACCATGATTGATAACAGCGCCTATAGCGCGTGGCAGGCAAAAAATGGCCAGCCCTTCTCCGGTAAAACCTGGTCAGCGTGGACGCAGGCGCGTCAGGCCACCGCCGTGCCGGGCGCAGTGGAGTTTGCTAACTACGTCAACAGCCACGGCGGCACTATGTTCTATATCTCCAACCGCGATCAAAAAGACTATGCCGCAACGGTGGAGAACCTGAATAAGCTGGGCTTCAGCGGGGTGAGCGAGAAAACAGTGCGCCTGAGCACCGGCAATTCCAACAAGCAAGAGCGCTTTGATGCGGTGAAAAACGCGGGTTACAACGTGGTGCTGTATGTGGGCGACAACCTGAATGACTTTGGCGGTTCAACCTGGCATCAGGGAAATGCGCAGCGTCAGCAGTTCGTGAGCCTCAACCATCAGCGTTTTGGCACCCAATTCATCGTGTTACCGAACCCGCTGTATGGCGACTGGGAAAGTGGCATGGCAGAAAACTACAACAAACTAACGCCTGAACAGCAATTGCAGGTGCGTGAAGCGCGTATGAAAGCGTGGAACGGTAAATAGTTCGTCAGGTGAAATAGCGTCTGCGTTGGCAGGCGCATTCATGTCCTCTTCAGGTCCAGTTATATTTACACTCCTGCGTAACTATTATTCTCCTCACGGTTTTCCTGATCTCTTACTTAATTTGATGAGAATGAGCAGTGAATTATATTGTCTTGCTGGCAAAATGGCAGTGAATAACGCTAATCATAAATTTTACAATTAGGAATCTTCTCAGCTCAAAAGGCTTAATTCTTATCGCCACTTGAAAGGCATAGCATTATTACGTGTATTTTTTTGTAATTGCATCACGAATATTATATTTAATGATGCTCTTATTTAACTGTTAATAATCATTTTTATCGTTTTCGCTCAATGTTTGCCCACTTGCATAAACTTACCAAATTAATATGTTTACTGAAGTTTTGTTTACAAAAAGACGCATTTTGTCGACGTCACAAATATTCCTGATGCAACACTATGCTTAAGCGTCTATAAACAATTTCTGTGAGGAAGTTCTGCTTTCATCCTCAATTGTTCTCCATAGCCGCGTTTAATGACGTCGCTATTTAGTTGAAAGCGATATTTCAAAACGTTGAGAGAAGATTATTGTGACGACCCTGAAACCCTTATTAGCGATAAATAGCAGTCTGGCTATGCAGCGCCGCGCGCGGTTAATTCAGCAATCTGCAGAGGAATCAACGCCATGAATTTAAGCACGCTTCGTCAGGATATTCCGGCTGGATTAGTGGTGTTCCTGGTCGCGCTGCCGCTCTGTCTTGGCATCGCGCAGGCAAGTGGATTGCCACCCTTTGCTGGTCTGCTAACCGGTGTGATTGGCGGTTTGCTGGTTACTGCGCTCAGCCCGTCGCGCTTTGCCGTCAGCGGTCCAGCGGCGGGTTTAGTGACGGTTGTGGTCGCATCGATCGCCACGCTAGGAAGCTTTTCCGCCTTTCTCACCGCGCTGATTCTGGCGGGTGCGTTGCAGTGCCTGTTTGGCTTACTGCGTGCCGGACGCTTTATCGCGCTGGTGCCGAGCAGCGTGATTAAAGGCATGCTGGCGGCGATTGGTATTCTGCTGATTATGCAGCAAATTCCGGTAGCATTCGGCGCGGCGGGCGATGTCGAGCTGCTGTCGTTGGTTAACGGGGAGTTTCAATTTTCGAGCAGTGCGATGCTGGTTGCTGGCGCGGGATTATTGATTCTCTGGCTATGGACCACACCGCTGATTAAATCGTTTAAAGCGCTAAGCTGGATGCCCGGCCCGCTGATGGCGGTGCTGGTGGGCTGTGCCGCCACAGTGTTTGGCGATCGTCTGTTCCCGGCGCTGGCAGAAGGCTTACCGCGCATCACGCTACCTGCGTTTGATAGCATGTCGGCGCTGTTAGCGGAGCTGGAAACGCCAGACTGGCAAGCGTGGCAAAACCCTGCTGTGTGGATGGTGGCGATAACGCTGGCGCTGGTCGCGAGCCTTGAAACGCTGCTCAGCCAGGAAGCGCTGAAGAAACTGCGTCCGCAAAATCCTGCACCTTCACCCAACAAAGAGATGTTTGCGCAGGGCATTGGTAACCTGACGGCTGGTTTCCTTGGCGCGATGCCGATTACTGCGGTGATCGTGCGCAGCTCGGTGAATGTGAGCGTTGGCGCGCAAACTAAGCTGTCGATTCTAATCCATGGTGTGCTGCTATTAATTTGCGGCCTGTGGTTCAGTAATCTGCTCAACGCGATTCCCCTTGCCAGCCTCGCGGCGGTGCTGCTCTATACCGGTTATAAGCTGGCTACACCGCGCCTGTTCATTGAGCAGATACGCATGGGGCCGCAGCAATATGTGCCATTCCTTGCCACCATCGGCGGGATTATCGTGTTTGGCATGCTGGCCGGCATTGGAATTGGCATCGCTACCCAAATTCTCTACAGCATCTATAAAAGCCATCGCAACGCCTTGCAGCTCACGCGTCATGACGGTCACTACGTTTTACGCCTCAAGCAAAATCTGACCTTTATGCACAATCCGAAACTGCAGGGATTGCTGGCGGAAATTCCGGAAAATAGCGTGGTCGTTGTGGATAACGATAACGCCGAGTATATGGATCCCGACGTTAAGGCGGTGCTAAAAGACTTTGGTGAAAACGCGCGTGAACGTGGCATTCGTCTGAGTCAGTGGCCTGTTGTGGTGAAATAGCAATAAGTCTGCGCTGGAATAGCGGTTTTAAAATGAAAAATCGGATATCTCGGATAGCCGATTTTTTTATTTACAAGGCATAATTGCCGCAAGTTTTATCCTTTTTCTCTGGCGTTTCCACAATGCCATTTGGCCCGACGCTGCTGTTTATGGCAGGTTGAGCGCCGCCCAGCCGCAGAGTAGGATGACGAACACTTGCTTAATTACCGAATCATCGCACGGTTATTTCCGGTTTAATGCTTGCTGATGCCTATGGCTGATGGCGGCACTTTCCAGGTTACAGGGTTCAGACGTATGCGCGTTATGCTGTTTGAAGAGAATAATTTTAAAAAGAATGCTCTCACGCTGTTCTTCATTACGCTGTTTTTCTGCTTTATCGGCAGCCATTTACGCATTCCCGAAGAGTTCTCTCTGTTTTGGCCGGTAAATGCACTGGTGGCGGGACTGATCGTGCGGAATCCGTTTTTGCACACCACCTCCAGTTATCTGGTGTGTTTTAGTGCGATGGTTTTTAACGACACGGTATTTTCCGGCTGGGCGCTGCCGGCGTTTACCGTCAATTTTGCTAATATTCTGTTTATCCTCGTCGCGGTCAGCATGCTGATCAAACATTTGCAGCGTCCTTCCGCTAACAGTCAGGTATTTAATGCGATGCGCATTTTTCCCGCCTGTTTTCTTGGCGCGGCGGCGTGTGCGACCTGGGGCGCATGGGCGCAGGATATCGATTTCAATGCGCGCTTTATCGTGGCGTGGGGCGACTGGTTCAGCGAACAGTTCTCCACTTCGCTGATGCTGCTGCCGGTAATGCTGGCACGCCCGCTGCGCACGGTCTCACCGCGCACCTTGCTGCATCCCGGCAAACTGCTGCCACTGGCGGCGGTCATCCTGTCGCTGATCGTTGGAGCATTAATTGGCGGGGCAGGCAGCCTGACATTCCCGGTTCCTGCCCTGATCTGGTGCGCTATCGTTTTGCCGATTCCGTTGACCAGTTTGGTGATCCTGATAACCGGTATCACCGAGATTGTGCTGGTGTCGCACGGCGTCATGAATATTCAGGGTGACGATGCGCTGCTGCCGATTAGCCATCTCACTTCGGCACGCCTTGGCGTTGCTACCGTTGCGCTCAGTCCATTGCTTGTGGCGGTGAGCATGGATGCCATCCGCCAGCTGAATCATCGCCTTGCTTTGCGCGCTAATTTTGATTTCCTCACCCAGTTGCTGTCGCGTTCCGGTCTGTATGAAAGTCTTAGAAATGAACCTTTTTCGTTACAGCGGGAAGCTGGCGTAGTGATGCTCGATGTCGACTATTTCAAAGCCATTAACGACAACTTCGGTCACGATGCCGGTGATTGCGTGCTTGAAGAGATTGCGCGGCGCATTCTGCGTGTGGTTGGTAACCGTGGCATGGTGTGTCGATTTGGTGGTGAAGAGTTTGTGGTGGTGGTGTTCGATTGTAGCCACAGCCAGCTCTATCAACTGGCTGAAACAGTGCGCCAGGCGATGGTCAAAGAGAAGTTCTGGATTCAGGGCAACACGGTAACGGTCACCGCCAGTTTAGGCCTGGCGCGCGGCAGTGCGCAGAGCGAACGTGAGTGGCCTGGCGTAATTAATCGTTTAGTGTCAGCGGCGGATAAGAATCTCTATCTCTCCAAACGCAATGGACGAAATCAAACCTCACCGGCGATGGAACCGCGCAGCATGATGAATGACGTGGCCTGAGCCACGTCCGCCTTTTACACGCTGCTTTTCAGTTGGCTGGTCTGTTGATGACGCTGCTGTGCCAGCTCGATCAGACGGGAAATCAGGTCGCTGTAGCTTAAGCCCGCAGCCTGCCATAACTTCGGATACATGCTGATGTTGGTGAAGCCTGGCAGGGTATTCACTTCATTGACAATGATCTCGCCGCTTTCCGTCAGGAACACGTCAACACGCGCCATACCAAAACACTCCAGCGCCTGAAACGCGGTAATCGCCACCTGACGTATTGCCTCGCTGGCTTCATCGCTGATCGCTGCTGGCACCACCACTTGAGCGCCGCTTTCGCTGATGTATTTGGTGTCGTAGGAGTAAAAGGCATCGTGGACGACCACTTCGCCGCATGGGCTGGCTTCTGGCGTATCATTGCCGAGCACAGCACACTCAATCTCGCGTCCTTTGATCCCTTGCTCGATCAACACTTTGCGATCGAACGTAAAGGCCAGATCCAGTGCGACATCGAACGCTTCAACGCTGTCGACTTTGCTCACGCCGACGGATGATCCCTGGTTAGCCGGTTTGATAAACAGCGGCAGACCAAAGCGCGCAATCACGGCCTCAGCGTTAATATTCGCGCGCTGTGCCTGCGTTACGCTCAGCCAGGGAGCGACGCTCAGACCAGCATCACGTAACAGGCGCTTGGTGAAATCTTTGTCCATGCTGACTGCAGAACCGAGCACGTCAGAACCGACAAACGGCAGATTCGCCATGCGTAATAAGCCCTGCAGCGAACCATCTTCACCCAGCGTGCCGTGCACGATAGGGAAAATAACATCCAGTTGTGATAGCGGCTGCGCCTGCTGACGGGTAATCACCTGCTGGGAAGAACTTCCTGGTACCAGCGCGATATTTTCACCTGAACGATTAAGGGCAATCAGCTTCGGATTCTCAGCGTTGAGCAAGAATCCCGATGCATCATTGAGATGCCATTCACCCTGTTTATCGATCCCCAGTAACACCACGTCATACTTACTCTTGTCGATGGCTTCGAGGATGTTTTTGGCTGATTGTAATGACACTTCATGCTCGGCTGATTTGCCGCCAAACACGATCCCTACACGCTGTTTTACCATTGCTATTTGTCCGATTGCGATAAAGCGAGCCAGTAAGATAACACGCCCAGGACAGCCATCAATAGCCCTGCTTTTTCCTGCATAACACACTGTAAAACAGTCTATCTCAGCCTGCTCAGTCACGAGTTTAAACAATTATTCATAACCGTTTGAGACAAGTCTTGGACGGCTCAAAACCTGCATTCTGTCAGAATTTTCCCAATTCAAACAGGTGCAACGGTGGGCAATGTGCTCACCGTTTTTTTGTCAGGTTTACAGGAGTCGGGAAATGGTCGACCAGAAGCAGGATGCTGTGGAGCAGGATGCGCGTTCTGTTGCTCGTATTGAAACCAGGGTGGATGACACGTTGTTAAAAAGCGTGGCTTGGATCTGCAAACACTACAAACGCGAGAAAAGTGAAGAAGCGCTGGTGGCGGGTTTGCCAAAAGCGACATTGCTCTCACCATCACAAGCCATGACTGCGCTGGAAAATGCCGGCATTACCGGCGGTATGGTCGAACGACGTCTGCAGGATCTTCCGGAACAGTTAATGCCGATGATACTGCTGCGCAAAGAGGGCGGCGGCTGTATTGTGCTGTCACGCCGTATTCACACCAACGAAGAGAATCAACGTGAATTGCGTTTCCAACTGGTGATGCCAGAAGTGAGCGCTTCAGCCGTTGAGATGAGCCTGGCAGAACTCAATGAGATCTACGCCGGCTTCGCCGTGATGGCGAAACCTGCTGCGGTGGTTGATGAGCGCGCCAGTGAAATGTTGCCAGAGGTGAAAGGCCATTGGCTGTTTACCACGCTGTGGCGCTATCGCCGCTATTACCGCAGCGCCGCAATTGCGGCGGTATTGATCAACGTCCTCGGTCTTTCCAGCATCTTTTTCACCATGAACGTCTATGACCGTGTGGTGCCCAATCAGGCCTTCGTAACGCTGTGGTCATTGGCCATTGGCGTCACCATTGCGATGGTTTTTGAAGCCGTTACGCGTTTCGTACGTGCGCATCTACTGGACATGGCCGGTAAAAAGGCCGATTTAGTGCTTGGCAGTATGCTGTTCCGCCAGGCGCTTTCCATCCAGATGGAGCATAAACCGGCTTCCTCAGGAACCTTTGCGAACCAAATTCGTGAGTACGAATCGGTGCGTGACTTCGTGGCTTCCGCCACGCTGGCGGCGATTTCCGATCTGCCCTTCATTCTGATGTTTGTTGGCGTGATCTTCTTTATCAGCGGCCCGTTAGCAATCATTCCGCTCATGATGATCCCTTTGATCATCATCGTCAGTGCCGCGATCCAGTGGCCATTGGCACGCATCATGAAAGAGAACTTGCGTGACGCCTCGCTCAAGCAAGGCGTATTGATCGAGTCGGTTGAAGGCATGGAAACGCTGAAAGCGGTGGGCGGTGAAGCGCACATGCAGCGCCGCTGGGAAAACTTCAGTGCACTGCAATCAGCTAACTCAATGAAATCAAAACGTTACTCGACGCTGGCAACCGGCGTGGTGACGTTCCTGCAGCAGTTCCAGACCGTGATGTTGGTGGTTGCCGGTGTTTATCTGATCAACGAAGGCACGTTCACCATGGGTGCGATGATCGCCACCGTGATGCTCGCCAGCCGCGCCACCGGCCCGCTCGGCCAGGTTATTGGTTTGGCAGTGCGTTATCAGCAGGCAAAAGCCGCGTTAACTTCGCTGAACAAACTGATGGAGATGCCCGTCGATCGTGACAGCAGCAAAACCTATCTCACTGATCCACCGTTGAGTGGTGAGATCACGCTGACTAACGTCAACTTCTCCTATCCAGCACCGCCAATGAAGCCGAACCCGGAGATCCTCAAAGATATCTCGTTGAGCATCAAAGCCGGAGAACGCGTCGCGATTCTCGGTCGCATCGGTAGCGGTAAATCCACCTTATTACGTGTGATGGCGCGACTCTACCAGCCGGTTAAAGGTCAGCTTTCAGCCGATGGGTTGGACGTAAACCAGATTGATCCAGCGGACTGGCGCAAAGCCGTTGGTTTTGTCGGGCAGGATGCGCGTCTGTTTTATGGCACGCTGCGCGAAAACGTGATGATTGGGCGCCCGGACGCCACTGCCAATGAGCTGTTGCGCGTGCTGAACCTTACTGGTCTGGATCACGTTGCCGCACGTCATCCAAGCGGGATCAATTTAACGGTCGGCGAGGGCGGTGAAGGCCTGTCAGGTGGTCAGCGTCAGTTGGTTTCTCTGGCGAGAACGCTGCTGACGCGTCCAAAAGTGCTGCTGATGGATGAGCCAACCAGCGCCATGGATAGCATGACTGAAAACCAGTTCCTCACGCACTTACGTCGTGCCAGTGAAGGACACACGCTGATCGTGGTAACGCATCGTCCATCCATTCTGGCGCTGGTCGAACGCATCATCGTAGTGGAAGAAGGAAAAGTGGTCGCGGACGGTCCTAAAGATCAGGTACTTGCCGCGCTGGAAGGGAAAAACAAACCCCGTCCACAGCCGCGTAAGGCTGCTGAACCGGCAGTACCTGCGTCAGCGCCCGCTAACGATGCTTCGGCAGTGTCTGCGCCGAAAGAAGCAGCACAAGAGGAGGCTGCAGTATGAGCAAGTTAATGCCATGGCGTAAGAGCGAGAAAGGTATGTCCGCTGCTGATGCCGAATTTATGAATGACGTGCAGGCATCTCTGCTGTCACAAACCACGCCCGGTTCCAAGCTGGTGATTTGGATTATCATCGCGGTATTAGGCATAGGATTAACCTGGGCCAATTACGCACGAGTCGAAGAGATCACCAAAGGCGATGGCAAAGTCATCTCACGCAGTCGCGAACAGGTCATCCAAAGCCTGGAAGGCGGCATTCTGGCAGAGATGAATGTGCGTGAAGGTACGGTAGTGGATCCCGGTGATGTGCTGTTGAAAATTGACCCAACGCGTGCGCAGTCCAGCTATCGCGAAGTCCTGAGCAAAGTGGTGGGGCTGAAGGGCAGCATTGCGCGCCTGCGTGCGGAAGCGTATTCACTGCCACTGGCGTTTGATGAGCAGGTGAAGCGCGATCCGGCTGTGGTGGCGCAGGAAACGAAAGCATATGAATCGCGTAAACGTGCGTTAAGTGACAGCATTAACTCATTGCAACGCAGTTACGCACTTTCAATGCGTGAGATTCATCTGGCTGAACCGTTAGCGGCCAAAGGTCTCTTGTCGGAAGTCGAACTACTGCGCATGCAGCGTCAGGCCAATGACATTCAGGCGCAAATTGTTGAGCGTCGTAACCGCTATCAATCTGATGCCCACACCGAGCTGGGACGCCTGGAATTAGAACTGAGCCAGGTGAGCGAAAACCTTATTGGTCGTGCCGATATCGTTGATCGCACCACGATAGTGGCGCCAGTGCGCGGTACGGTGAAAAACGTGCGGGTAAACACGATTGGCGGGGTTATTCAGCCAGGTGAGCACATCCTCGAAATCGTTCCTCTGGAAGAGCAGTTGCTGGTGGAAGGGAAAATCCGTCCGTCTGATGTCGCCTTCCTGCGTCCTGGTTTACCGGCCAAGGTGAAAATCACGGCCTACGACTTTGCCATATACGGCGGGCTTGATGGGCACGTTGAATACATCAGTCCAGATACCCTGAAAGACGATCAGAAAGCGGCCAGTGGACGCCCGGATGATACCTACTATCGCGTACTGATCCTGACGGACAAAAGCACGCTGCATGCGGGTAACAAAGATCTGCCAATCATTCCCGGCATGATCGCCACCGTCGAGGTGCGCACGGGTGAGAAAACCATTCTCGATTACCTGCTGAAGCCGGTCCTGAAAGCTAAAGAAGCATTCCGCGAGCGTTAATAATCATGAAAAATAATAACAAGATGCGCTACGTACAGGCGCGTCATCTCTCTCTGCTTGCCGTTTGTATTGCGGTGGTGATGGCACCGGCGGTCAACGTAATGGCTGATTCTACCAGTGAGTTAATGATGTTTGCAGAGATGAGCGGCCAGCGTCCAGCGGTACCGGCTCCAGCGGCGGTGCGAACTCAGCCCTTGCCGGTTCATGTGGCACCGGCACCTGCGGTAAACATTGCGCGACCAGAGATCGCTGTGCCAGCGCAGCAGCCGCTCTTCGCTGAAAGGCAGAAACCTGCGACTATTATTACTCAGCCGGTTCAGCCGTCAGTTGCGCCGATTGCACCGCATGCGATAGCGGAAGCTCCGCAACAGTTTAAGGTCATAGAGCGTGCAGCACCGATCAATGCCAAACCGAGCCAGCCGGCTGAAATTCAGGGCGGCGGTTTCCTGACGGAGGAACAGCGTCGTCCTGAGCCACAGCCGTTCAATCCGCTGCAACCGGCGCGGAAAGTGAGTCAGCCACAATCTGCGCAAACAGCGACTCATGCTCCAGTGGAAAGCCCACAGGCAAATATCAATTTTGTAAGCACGCCTTCAGCCGATGCTGCAGTCACGACTTCTCCGGTTACGCTAAGGGGCGGGGCTAATGAAACGGTTGCCGAAAGTGAAATTCGGCAAAAGTTTCTTTCGGCTGCACGCATTACCTGGCGTATCAGTCCGTCACTGAAGTCCTATATCGCTCAGGGCGATGCGGCTGAAGCCAGCGTAGATGAAGCAAAAGGCCAGCGCTGGCCGCAGGTTGATGTCAGCGCCGCATCCGCCACCAAAGAGTTTGGCAGTGGCACGAAGAATTATGAATACCAGGGGAATACGCCATCATTAGGTGTTTCAGTAGCGACCAACCTTATCGACTTTGGCCAAACCAGTCGCACTATTGAAAGCCGCGAAGAGCGCGTTAAGTCAGCCTTGCAGGCGGTGCAGGCACAGCGTGAAGATCTGGCGATGCAGGTAAGTAATGCATTGATTGAGTGGAATAAACAGCAGCACGTCATTGCCATCAGCAAACAATATCTGGGGCGTATGGCAGAGCTGACCAAAATGCTCAGCGGCATTGTTCAATCAGATACTGGACGTCGCAGTGAACTGACGCAGGCGAAAGGGCGCTTGCTGCAAGCGCAAAGCTATCTGGAAAATGCCGAATCACGCGCACGTGATGTAGAAATCACCCTGAATCGCCTGATGGGCAACAGCCGCGTGACTTTACCAGCCAGTGATAAGTGGGCGCTTTCCTTTGGCGATTTAAATCGCCAGCTGACGAGTCTGGATGTCCATCCGCTGATCTTGCGCGCCAGCGCCGAAGAGCGAGCGGCCTTCAAAGAGGCGGAGGCGATCAAAGCTTCTGGTCTACCAAAGCTCAACTGGACAGTTAGCAAAAACACCCGTGAAGATCAGCTTGGGCGCCAGCAGGCATGGCAAACCGGCCTCAACGTGAGCTGGGGCTTATTCCGCGGCGGTTCAACCAATGCACAGGAAATTGCGGCGATTAAACGCGCCGAAGCGAGCCGTCAGCAGGTGCAAGAACAGCGCCGCGATCTGGAAAACCGTGTGCGCGCAGCCAGCCAGAATGCACACTCAACAGCGGAACGCGCCGTGCTGTATAAAAACCTGATTGTGGAATCCGACCGTATTCGTAAGGACTTCTTTGATCAGTGGTATCACTTAGGCCGCCGTTCATTGCTGGACGTACTGAGCGCAGAAAGCGATCTGTACAACAACCAGGTCAGTGAAGTCAGCAACCGTTTTGATAGCTATGCCGCCATTATCAGCGGATATGCTAACTCGGGCACGTTGAGTCGTTGGTTGACGACCGGACGATAAACTGGCACATAAACCCGCTTCGGCGGGTTTCTTGTCCTTAACCCAACGTAAACGAACGGGCTTTTTGAGTTGGCAACGCGGCGCAAACCACTTTAGAATCGCGGCGAATTTTTACCCAAGAGGAGAACGGCATTGGACACTTGTCCCACACGATTACAGCAGGACCTCGCGGTAAGATAGCTTTCACGCTGTCTTAACTGCGCGTTAAGACGGTGGATTCCCTTCCAGAATCACCCCTTTTCATAAGCATAATGCAGCTGATTCCCAGCGGTATTCGCACTGTCTGTAATCCATTTTTAACCTGTTATTCCGCAAATAAAGAGTTGTGGAGTGAGGTCTATCATGGATTGGAAAATCTTTTTACTGCGCGTCACCGTCGCGCTGGTTTTGGGCGCACTGATTGGCAGTGAGCGCCAGTTACGTCAACGCATGACCGGATTGCGCACCAATGCGCTGGTCAGCACCGGCGCATGTCTCTTCGTTCTGATGACACAAAGCGTGCCAGGCATCGCCACCGATGCGTCGCGTGTTGCAGCCTATGTGGTATCCGGTATCGGTTTCCTCGGCGGAGGCGTGATCATGCGTGATGGCTTAAACATCCGCGGATTGAATACCGCCGCCACCTTGTGGTGCACCGCCGCTATTGGCGTGCTGTGCAGCATGGGATTGCTGTTGGAGGCGACGATCGGCTGCATGGTGATACTGTGCGCGAATATTCTGCTGCGTGAATTGGCTTTGGGGATCAACCGTCAAACCATCGTCTCAGCCGCCGAAGCGATTCAACACTATAAAGTACAAATCATCTGCCTCGCGCAGGATGAAGTTCAGGTCCGCAGCCTGATGCTGCACACGCTCGGCGGCAGCGGCCTACGGCTACAATCATTGCACAGTGAAGATATGGATCCGCCGCATCGCATGGAAGTAAATGCCGAGGTGATTGGCAATCCGACGTTAACCGACCAGCTTGAAAGCCTGGTGAGCCGCATTAGTCTGGAGAAAGGCGTCAGTTCGGTAAGATGGCAGGTGAGTGAGTTGGAACGGGATTAGTCTTTTGGCAAACGTGACGCTATTTAATCGCCACTTTGAATGAAGAAGAAAAAAGCCACCTTGAGATAGGTGGCTTAATAATATGAATTTATTCGCTAAATTGGTGGCCCCTGCTGGGTTTGAACCAGCGACCAAGCGATTATGAGTCGCCTGCTCTAACCACTGAGCTAAGGGGCCAGCGGAGCGGGGATTATAGAGTATCTTGTTAGGGTGATCCAGAGTTCACCATTCGGATGGTGAAAATTACAGCAATAGCTGACTCCTTGATCTCAAAAAGAAAATTCTACTATCCCACGCACTATCGTTTATTAAGCGCCCAATCACCAGCGTTTTTTTGAGACCAGGCTCATTCGAAAGTTTGTCGATACTACAAATAGCGCGTTGCAGGCTTGTTGAGCGAGATGAAGGGTAATATGGCGATGCGTGCCTCTTCGTAGTTCTGCCAAAGCTGCACATCTTCCACGGATGGGATTGTCACCAGCTCGCCGGCATCGAGTCCACGCAGCGCTGACGAGACTAAATCGTCTACTTCCATTAGCATCTCAGCGGGAAGATCATTAATGGATTTTCCTGCGCGCTCAAAGATTTCAGTGCGCGTTAAGCCTGGCAACACAGCCTGCATACGCACACCGCTTTCGGCTAATTCACGATGCAGATTACGGGTCAGGGAAAGTACATACGCTTTACTGGCGTTGTAGGCACCATTGGCCGATTCGCTCACCAGCGCTAGCACCGAAGCAATATTCACAATCGTGCCATTGCGACGTGCAAGAAATGCCTGTGCAGCACTGTGGGCCAGCTGAGTCAGCGCAAGGATATTTAACGTCAGCATCGTTTGTATTTTCGCGATATCACCGTCAATGAATTCGCCTTCAACTGTCATACCTGCATTGTTTACCAGCAGCGTAATCGCTTTGTTTTGCTGGATTTCGCGATCAACTCTTAGCAAATCATCGTGGTTGGTGAGGTCGGCAGCCAGCACGCTGACTTCAACGCTATGTGCTTCACGCAGCGATTGCGCCAACAGATTGAGCCTGGCTTCATCGCGTGCCACCAGAATCAGGTTTGTGCCACGTGCTGCCAGCTGTTTTGCATAGGTCGCGCCAATTCCGCTTGATGCGCCGGTGATTAAAGCCAGTTGTTGTGACATGTGTGTTCCTTAAGATGATGGTTGTCATATTTACGAGATTTAATATGACGATCATAATATTTGTCGTCAAGCTAGAATATGATGGTTGTAATAATTACACTGATTGCCATCAACGATGTCGGAGTCAATGAAGATGGAAAAGCTGAGCCATAAAGCGCGTACACGACAGCGCATTCTGGATGAGGCCTCGGTGGTGATGCGCGAGAACGGCACTGAAAGCATCGGCGTAGCGGCGCTGATGAAGCGCGTCGGTTTAACGCACGGCGGCTTTTATGCCCACTTCGCCTCCCGCGAAGATCTGGTGCAAGCGGTGATCGCTGAGATGTTTGCTGATTCGGCGCGCCGCTTTGCGGATATCACCTCAATTAACGATCCCGCTGAACGACTTAATCAGCTGATTGATAGCTATTTATCCGAGCAGCATTGCAACACGCCGGGTGAAGGCTGTCCGATGCCTGCGCTGGTGAGTGAGATGGCGCATTTACCCGTCGAGGCGCGTACGTTGTTTTCACAGCAGCGTGAAGCGATGCGGCAGCGTTTGGCATTGACGCTACATGAGCTTAATCATCCGCATGCGGATGACGCGGCGACCACCATGTTGGCTGAGATGGTTGGTGCGGTGGCAATAGCACGCGCTTGTCCGGACGACGAGGAAGCGCGCACTATGCTGGCGAGCAGTCGTCGATCGGTAAAACAACGCGCCGGACTGGAGATTGTATGAGCGAGCACGATATCCGCGACATCATTGCGCCTGATTTACAGGTGCTGTTTTGTGGCATCAATCCGGGCAAGTCGTCGGCGCACACTGGATTTCACTTCGCGCATCCCGGCAATCGCTTTTGGAAAGTGATATATCAGGCCGGCTTTACGCGCGAGTTACTCAAGCCCGAGCAGGAGCAGCGGCTGCTGGAAACTGGATGTGGTATTACCATGCTGGTGGAGCGTCCGACGGTGCAGGCTAACGAGTTGGATGGCGATGAATTACGCGACGGTGGCTCACGCTTGCAGCAAAAGATTTTGCACTATCAACCGCGTGCATTGGCGGTGTTGGGCAAAGATGCCTTCCAGAAAGCATTTCGTCAGCGCAAAGTTGAGTGGGGCGAGCAGCCGCTAACACTGGGTGAAACGCGTTTGTGGGTGCTGCCTAATCCGAGTGGGTTAAATCGTGCGACGCTAGAAGAGATGGCCGCATCCTATCGCCAACTGCATGATTGGCTGCAAAGTAACGCGCGATAGAGCGACGCTTCAGGCAATAAAAAACCCCGGCAAGCCGGGGTTTTTTCGTCTCGACAACAATTAATCGTCGAGGAAGCTACGCAGTACTTCTGAGCGGCTTGGGTGACGCAGTTTACGCAGCGCCTTGGCTTCGATCTGACGAATACGCTCACGCGTTACATCAAACTGTTTGCCAACCTCTTCCAGCGTGTGGTCGGTGTTCATATCGATACCGAAACGCATACGCAGAACTTTCGCTTCACGCGCGGTTAGGCCAGCCAGCACGTCGTGAGTCGCTGAGCGCAAGCTTTCCGAAGTTGCGGAATCCAGCGGCAGCTCCAGCGTGGTGTCTTCGATAAAATCGCCCAGATGCGAATCTTCATCATCACCAATCGGCGTCTCCATAGAGATTGGCTCTTTAGCGATTTTCAGCACCTTGCGGATCTTATCTTCAGGCATCAGCATACGTTCAGCCAGCTCTTCCGGCGTCGGTTCGCGACCCATTTCCTGCAGCATCTGACGCGAAATACGGTTGAGTTTGTTGATGGTCTCAATCATATGCACCGGAATACGGATGGTGCGCGCCTGGTCAGCGATAGAGCGGGTGATAGCCTGACGGATCCACCATGTGGCGTAAGTTGAGAACTTATAACCACGACGGTATTCAAACTTATCAACGGCTTTCATCAGGCCGATGTTGCCTTCCTGAATCAGATCGAGGAACTGCAGACCACGGTTGGTGTATTTCTTCGCGATAGAGATAACCAGACGTAAGTTTGCTTCAACCATCTCTTTCTTCGCACGACGCGCTTTCGCTTCGCCGATAGACATGCGGCGGTTGATGTCCTTCACCTGCTCGATGGTCAAGCCGGTTTCTTCTTCGATCTGCTGCAGTTTGTACAGCGAACGATTCACATCGTCTTCAACTTCCAGTAACTTCTCAGACCACGGCTTGTTCATGGCCAGCGCGGCTTTGAACCAGCTTGGGTTGGTTTCGTTGCCGGTAAATAGCGTGATGAAGTTTTTCTTCGGCATTTTGCACAGTTCAATACACAGCTTCATGATCAGGCGCTCTTGCGTACGCACGCGCTCCATCATTTCACGCATATTGTTTACCAGGTAATCGAACTGCTTCGGTACCAGGCGGAACTGCTTGAACACTTCAGAGAGGTTTTGGATTTCGGCTACGGCGTCAGCATGGCTGCGGCCTTTGGCTTTGATGACGGTACGCGTGGTTTCGTACTGCGTGCGCAGGTCGCCAAACTTCTCGCGAGCCAGTTCTGGATCGATAGAGTTATCGTCATCAGAGCTGTCGTCATCGTCCTCATCTTCTTCTTCGTCGTCATCACGGTCTTCCTGCGATAACTCAGAACCGACGTTGGTGGCGGTCGGCGCGATATCTTCTTCTGCGTTCGGATCGATGAAACCGATGATCAAGTCAGACAGGCGAGCATCGCCCGCTTCTACGCGATCGTACTGATCGAGCAGATAGGTGATCGCTTCCGGATATTCGGCTACAGAGCATTGGACCTGGTTGATACCGTCTTCGATGCGCTTAGCGATGTCAATTTCGCCTTCGCGCGTCAGCAGTTCAACGGTACCCATTTCGCGCATGTACATGCGCACCGGGTCGGTGGTACGGCCAATTTCAGATTCAACACTGGATAAAACCTGAGCGGCGGCTTCTGCGGCATCTTCGTCAGTATCGGAGCTGTTTTCATTCAGTATCAGATCATCAGCATCAGGCGCTTCTTCAACAACCTGAATACCCATGTCGTTAATCATCTGGATGATGTCTTCGATCTGATCGGAGTCGACGATATCTTCCGGCAGATGGTCATTGACCTCAGCATAGGTCAAATAGCCTTGCTCCTTACCACGGGTGACAAGTAGCTTAAGCTGTGACTGCGGGTTTTGCTCCATAAGACGGTATCCACACTTCTGTTAATTAGATTGGTGTCGGTCGGCGGCGAAAGCCAACAATAACAGTGAAGGCGTTGTGTTTTTGCCGCTGCCTACATCGCGGCCGGGGCCTTTGCCCTTCTATAATCGGCACTTAAGCCGCTTGAATTCTGTTCGGACCTGGCTCACTCGTCATTTTCGTCCCCGGCAGTGCTCGCAATCCTCACGTACTTCAGTACGCTCCGGTTGCTGCGCGCTGGCGGTAAAGAAACTGACTTCGACGCCTACGGTCCTTTTTCCGGTTTCGCTTATATACAAGCCTTGTCCGTAGAATGAGTCAGAAAAGGAGCTTAAAGAGCGCTAACTGTTCTAACCAAGTAAAAATCTTATTTTTTTGCTAATGCCTGGCTTAGAGCCCAGAATTCACGGCGTTCAATGGCACTTAAGCCTTCCGTTCGCTCGCGAGCGATAAGCGCTTCAAGGCGCTGTTCGAGCGCGGAATCGTAAATACTTGCCAGTGAATCCTGGAACACTTCTTCCGCCTCTTCATCCACTATCATGTGGTTCCAGGTGGCCAATGTTTCAAGGGGCTGGCTAAAATTTGTTCCGCGATATAACTCTAGTAGCTGTCCGGTGGTCAGGCCAGGATTCTCTGTACAACGACTGACTAACTCCACAAATAGCGGTAAACCCGCCATTTTTGACTGCTCCAGTCCATCCAGTGTAGGCACGATGGAGGCAAATTGCGGATTCTGCACTAATAACGCGATCAATACGCGCATGGTGGTGCGCTTCAACGGCGGGGCAGTTGGCAGCACTCCGCTTTCCGCCAGCTTCGGCATCAGCTTGTCTAACTGGTTATCGTCAAGAATCCCGAGTTTATTACCCAACGTTTGACGCATATAAATGCGCAGCGTTTCACCGGGAATCTGACTGATCAGCGGTAACGCCAGTGTCGCCAGCTTGGTTTTGCCATCGCGTGTACTCAAATCCACTTGCGGCATCAGGCTGTCGAAAAGAAACGTGGAGAGCGGTGTAGCCTGCTCCATTCGCGCTTCAAAGGCTTCTTTGCCCTCTTTGCGTACCAGCGTGTCCGGATCCTCGCCATCGGGCAAAAACATAAAGCGTAGCTGACGGCCATCATTCATGTAAGGCAATGCGGTTTCGAGCGTACGCCATGCCGCTTCACGTCCGGCGCGGTCGCCGTCGTAACAGCAAATCACGGTATCCGTTGAGCGGTAAAGCAGCTGAACGTGTTCAGCAGTGGTCGAGGTGCCCAGCGATGCAACGGCATAATCGATGCCAAATTGCGCCAGCGCCACCACGTCCATATAACCTTCGACAACCAGCAAACGCGTGGGTTGCGGATGATTTTTCTGCGCTTCATAAAGTCCGTATAACTGGCGGCCTTTATGGAAAATCGGTGTTTCAGGCGAGTTCAGATACTTCGGCGTATCGTTGCCCAGCACGCGGCCACCAAAACCAATCACGCGGCCACGCTTATCGCGAATAGGGAACATCACGCGATCGCGGAAGCGATCGTAGGTGCGGCCTGAGTCATTGCTGACTAGCATGCCCGCTTCCATCAGTGATTCGCGATCGTCTTTCTGCTGGCCAAAGCGCTTCAGAGCATTATCCCAACCGGCAGGCGCATAGCCGATAGCGAAGTGATCGATCACTTCCTGACTAAGACCACGCGTGGCGAGATAATTCTGTGCAGATTGCGCTTGTGGATTACGCAGGCTCTGTTGATAGAAGCCGTTCAGGCCATCCAGCAACTGATAAAGACTTTGACGTTGATGGCGCTCCATCTGGCTAGGACCATTGCCCGCTTCATACGGCACTTCTAAGCCATGAAGCGTGGCCAGCTCCTCAACGCTCTCAACAAATTCCAGACGATCGTGATTCATCAGGAAGTCGATGGCGTTGCCTTTGGCGCCACAGCCGAAGCAGTAATAAAACTGCTTCTCACCGCTTACGGTGAAAGAGGGGGTTTTCTCGTTATGGAAAGGACAGCACGCGTGATAGTTCTTACCCTGCTTTTTCAGCTTAACGCGGGCATCGATAATATCCACGATGTCCGTGCGGGCAAGTAAGTCGTTGATAAATATGCGTGGAATTCGTCCAGCCATAAGCCCCGATTTTTCAGCTCATAAACGACAACAAGCCGCGCTTCCTTTCGGAAAGCACGGCCTTTTACTTGACTCTGTCTGCGTTTATCACGCGGCGGAAGCAAGCTTCCGCAAGAAATTAGTACAGACGAGTGCGGCGTGCGTTTTCGCGAGCCAGTTTCTTGGCATGACGCTTAACTGCAGATGCTTTAGCGCGCTTACGCTCAGTGGTAGGCTTCTCGTAGAACTCACGGCTACGAACTTCTGCCAAAACACCTGCTTTCTCGCATGAACGCTTGAAGCGACGCAGTGCTACGTCGAACGGCTCGTTTTCACGTACTTTAATTACCGGCATGTAACTCTTACCTCGATAAAATTCGGTTTTTGCTGCTGACTGCGGCGCCAGCACATTTCAAAATGGTGCAGCATTTTACTCCAGCCGCGGCCGACTTGTAAAGCACCATGTATAATTTAGAACCAACAGGGGCATATGCCATCGCGGCTGCCGGTTTTTTCAGGCCGTGGAGTATAGCGCACTCTTTGTGCGACAGAAAAACACTTTTTCAGGGGCAAAGTCTCTGGCGTGAGAATTGCCTGTGTTACACTGCGCGCCGCACGAAGAGGGTGATAAAAGCTATGCGAGTTCTGGGTATTGAAACGTCCTGCGATGAAACCGGCATCGCGATTTATGACGATGCGTCCGGTCTGCTGGCAAATCAACTATATAGCCAGGTGAAACTGCATGCCGATTACGGCGGAGTGGTGCCGGAACTGGCATCGCGTGACCACGTCCGTAAAACCGTGCCGCTGATTCAGGCGGCATTGAAAGAAGCAGGCCTTGAGCCACAACAGATTGATGGCGTTGCCTATACCGCCGGGCCTGGATTGGTCGGCGCGCTGCTGGTTGGCGCCACCATTGGTCGTGCGCTGGCGTTCGCCTGGAATGTGCCGGCGGTGCCTGTGCATCATATGGAAGGCCATCTTCTGGCGCCGATGCTGGAAGAGAATCCGCCGGAATTCCCGTTTGTTGCGCTGCTGGTTTCCGGCGGCCATACACAATTGATCAGCGTGACCGGAATTGGTGAATACACCTTACTGGGCGAATCGATTGACGATGCAGCAGGCGAAGCGTTTGATAAAACTGCCAAGCTGCTGGGGCTGGATTATCCGGGCGGACCGATGCTGTCGCGTATGGCGCAGCAGGGCACGCCAAACCGTTTCCGCTTCCCACGGCCAATGACCGATCGTCCGGGGCTGGATTTTAGCTTCTCCGGCCTGAAAACCTTTGCAGCGAACACCATTCGCGAGCATCAGGGCGAAGAGCAAGCCCGCGCGGATATTGCCCGTGCGTTTGAAGACGCGGTGGTTGATACCTTAATGATTAAGTGCAAACGTGCGCTTGAGCAAACCGGCTTTAAACGTTTGGTGATTGCGGGTGGCGTCAGCGCGAACCGCACGCTGCGTGAGCGCATGGCTGAGATGATGCAAAAGCGTGGCGGCGAAGTGTTTTATGCACGCCCTGAGTTTTGCACTGATAACGGCGCGATGATTGCTTACGCTGGCATGGTGCGTCTCAAAGGCGGCACCCGTGGTGGACTCGGCGTGAGTGTGCGACCACGTTGGCCGCTGGCAGAATTACCCGCCATCTAAAACGAAAAAACCGGCCTCGCGCCGGTTTTTTTATTTCTTCTTCTTCCGCTTCCAGATCTTATTTTCCTGGCCGCGCCACAGGCGCTGGATGTTGTCGTGGTGTCTTAACAGAATCAGGCACGAAAGCATCGAAACGGGGAAAGTGAATTGCGGTTTGAACCACCACACGTAAAACGGTGCAATCAGCGCGCTGACAATCGCGCCGAGTGATGAATAGCCGCTCAGTAGCACCGTCAGCAGCCAGGTGCCGGTCATCAATCCAGTCAAATCCCAACCAATCGGCGCAATCGCACCAAAGGCGGTCGCCACGCCTTTACCGCCGCGAAAACGAAAGAACACCGGATAGATGTGGCCCATGCAGGCGGCAATCGCCGTGAGGCCAAGATAGAGCGGGGCAACGTGCAGCAGATAAGCGATCCACACTGGCAGCATGCCTTTTGCCACATCGAAAATCAGCACCGCCGCAGCGGCGGCTTTGCCACCAATGCGCAAAACGTTGGTCGCGCCAGGATTGCCTGAGCCTTGCGAGCGCGGATCGGGTAAACCAGCCAGTTTACAGACCAGTATCGCACTGGAAATCGAGCCGCAAAGATACGCGAAAATAATCATACCAAGCGCGATAGCACTCATAGCGTCGTACCGTTCCTTTTGGGTCGTTTTGTTCTCGATAAGCGTGGATAATACGCATAATCCGCCGGAAGTGGTATCCGGCTTAGCCAAAAACAGAGACTGACATCATGGATATCGTATTTATCGAGCAGCTTACCGTGTTCACGACTATTGGCGTTTACGACTGGGAACAGGGCATGCAGCAGAAGCTGGTGCTCGATGTCGAAATGGCGTGGGACAACCGTCAGGCCGCGGCCAGCGACGATGTGAACGATTGCCTGAGCTACGCCGATGTCACCGAAGTGATCCTCAATCATCTGCAAGGTCAGCGTTTTGCACTGGTGGAAAGGGTGGCAGAAGAAATCGCCGATCTGTTGATGAGTCGTTTCAAAACCCCCGGAGTACGTATAAAGGTAGGCAAACCGGGCGCTGTAGCCCAGGCGGCCAGCGTTGGCGTGCGTATTGAGCGCGGGACTATTCCGAAATAAAACTTCCGTGATTGCCATCACAATGAAACCAAACCAAATTATGGTGTGTCTCACTTGAGGCCGTTGCGCTAACGAGCAGGAAGTTACCGAATTTCTTAAGGTTTCCTTCAGCGTGACGTAGGCATAATTTCAGGCGGTAGCCCTTTGCGACCGCCTTTTTACTGTTTAAAACGGATAGAGGAAATATTTTGATGGCAGACATTCACCAGCTTTGGGTAGCTGCAATCCTGGGGGTTGTAGAAGGCCTCACGGAATTCCTGCCGGTCTCTTCCACGGGCCACATGATAATTGTTGGTCATCTGTTGGGTTTTGAAGGCCAGACCGCTGAAACCTTCGAAGTTGTGATTCAACTCGGTTCCATCCTCGCTGTGGTCGTGATGTTCTGGCGCCGCCTGTTTGGTTTGATCGGCATTCACTTTGGTGAGGTCAAACATGAAGGTGTTGGTACAGGTCGACTGACGTTGATTCATATTCTGTTGGGCATGGTGCCGGCGGTGGTGATTGGTTTGCTGCTGCACGACCAAATCAAAACGCTGTTTAACCCGATCAACGTGATGTATGCGCTGGTGGTCGGCGGTGTGCTGCTACTGGTGGCGGAATACTTTAAGCCAAAGCAACCTAAAGCAGTTGGCGTTGACGATATCACTTACCTGCAAGCGTTTATGATTGGTTGCTTCCAGTGTCTGGCGCTGTGGCCGGGCTTCTCGCGCTCAGGTGCGACGATTTCTGGCGGTATGCTGATGGGCGTGAGCCGTTATGCGGCGTCGGAGTTCTCGTTCATTCTGGCGGTGCCGATGATGATTGGTGCAACCGGACTGGATCTCTACAAGAGCCTCGGCTTCCTGACAATGCAGGATTTCCCGATGTTTGCCGTCGGTTTTGTCACCGCCTTCGTCGTGGCGCTGCTGGCAATCAAAGTGTTCCTTGAGCTGATCAAGCGTATTTCGTTTGTCTCTTTCGCTATCTACCGCTTTATTGTGGCGGCCGTGGTTTACGCCATCTTTATGTAAGTCAGCCCGCGCGGCCGGTTACGCTGGCCGCGCGTTAATCAATTCCGCCTGCAGTACTGCAACACGTCGACGGGTTAACTCTTCCCGCACTTCCGCCCCTTTAAAACCTGCTGCCACCACATCTTTGGTGGGCACCGCTTGCGCCAGCGTAAACGCCAGACGCAAATAGTCGCCTTGCGGATAAGCCATGCTTTCCAGGCCCGCACGCCCGCGCGCATCCGCTTCGCTGGTCAGCGCCATTTTCTCCACGCGATCAGGCTTACGCCAGGCATCGATACGATCAAAAAGCGCGATTAATGCGTCCGCTGACTGGCGCTCAATGGTGTGCACCACGTCATGGAATTCGGTCACCACTAACGCCAAATCACGCACCTGATTCGGCACGCGCAGGCGCTGGCAAAGCGCTTCAACAATCGGCACGCCCGCGAGGCCATGACCATGATGGCTCGGCCATTTTTCCGGTGGCGTCAGCGCCTTACCGACATCGTGAAACAGCGTAGCGAAACGCACATCAAGTTGATCCGAGAGCGCGACGGACATCGCCAACGTCATCAGCGCATGGATGCCGGTATCAATTTCAGGATGCCATTTGATCGGTGCCGGAATGCCATACAGGTTATCGATTTCCGGAAACAGCACCTGCAGCGCGCCGCAGTCACGTAGCACCTGAAAATAGACCTGTGGATTGCGCGTCAGCAACGCTTTTTCCGTCTCTTTCCACACGCGTTCTGCAGTGAGATGCGCCAGTTCGCCGCTGACCGCCATTTCGCGCATCAGCGCCTGGGTTTCATCGGCAATACGGAAATTCAGATGGGCAAAGCGGGCGGCGAAACGCGCCACGCGCAGTACACGCAGCGGATCTTCGTTAAAGGCGGCGGAAACATGGCGCAGCTGGCGTTGCGCCAAATCGCGCTGACCGCCATAAGGATCAATCAGCTCGCCGCTATCACTTTGGGCGATAGCATTGATGGTGAGATCGCGGCGCTGCAGATCTTGCTCGAGCGTGACATCCGGCGCGAACTGCGTCACAAAACCGGTGTAACCGTTGCCGCTTTTGCGTTCCGTACGCGCCAGCGCGTACTCTTCACGGCTGCGCGGATGCAAAAAAACCGGAAAATCCCGGCCAACCTGCTGATAACCTTCCGCCAGCATCGAATCTGGCGTCGCGCCAACCACCACCCAATCTCTATCTTTTACCGGCAAACGCAGTAAGGCATCGCGCACTGCGCCACCGACCAGAAACGTCTTCACTCAACCACTCCAGAGGCAAATCAGAAATTGCGTGCTGAGCACGCTTGTTACTTTATTGTTGCATACTTTGGCTAAATATCGGGCACGCCAAAAAGGGCATCTTACGATCCCCTTAAATAAAAGAACAAATCTGCGTGGCGCGTTAGTTCATCCAGCGATCGTTTTTCTTGCGACGCGGCACCATGTGCGGCAGCAACAGACCCAACAGCAGACCAACGCCCAACACGCCGCCACCATACATAAACCACTGCATGATGATAGTGCGCTGCTTGTCATCCAGCTGCACGTTGGCGGCACTCACTTTCTTCTGCGCGACAATCAGCTCATTTTTCAGCTTCTGATTCTCGGCTTTCAGGCCATCAATGGTGCCGTCGCTATTGGCGACTTTGTTCTGCATCTCGGACGTGCGCTGATTCCAGCTGTTATCGATATTAGCCAGCTTGGCCGTCAGGTCTTTAACCTGCTGCTCCAGCTGCGGCACGCGGGTACGCAGGCTCGGATTGGCGCTCAGCTGTGACAGTGGAATCCAGTTGGTTTTGCCTTCTGCATCACGAATCTGACCATATTGAGAATCGCTATTGGTCTGCAGCAAGGTCACTTCCTCTCCGGCGTTCAGCTTACCGATCAGGCGATATTGATCGCCCGGACCGCTGCGCACCCAAGTGGATAATTCATCGGAGATGTAACGCTTTTCGTCAGCAGCATGAGCAGGCGTGATGGCGCTGAAAGCCAGCAAAGAAAGGGCAGCAAGTGTGATTTTTTTCATTCGATGTCGTTTTTTCTTAATGGCGTAAAATTACCGGCACAGTCTGGAGACGCTTCTCAAAAATCTGAATGAGAACTATCCTGGTCTCAATCCGGTGCGAAAAGGGCCGTAAAAGCACAAGAAAGCGGAGACAGCGGGCTTCCGGTGCATTACTCTTCGCCAGATTAAACTCGTAAGTGCCAGCAGCGTATTGAATAAAAAATTATGACCATCGAAATTGAATTAAAGTTCATTGCTACACCGCAAGCCGCCGAAAAACTGGCTGAAAAGCTTGCCGCGTGGCCACATCAGCACTTCGCCGCGCGCGAGCTGACCAATATCTATTATGAAACCGACGACAACCAATTGCGTCGTTGGGACATGGGCCTGCGCATTCGTGGCGTTGACCAACGCTATGAAATGACACTGAAAGCTGCCGGTAAAACCGTCGGCGGCTTGCATCAGCGTCCTGAATATAATGTCGATCTCACCGAGCCGCAGCTGGATATCGCGCGCCTGCCGGCTGAGATCTGGCCGCAGGACACCGATATCGCCGCACTGCAATCGCGCCTGCAGCCGCTGTTCAGCACCCATTTCCAGCGCGAAGCCTGGCTGGTGCAATTTGGCGACAGTGAAATTGAAGTGGCGTTTGACCGCGGCGAAGTCGCTGCCGGTGAATTTAGCGAACCGCTTTATGAAGTTGAGCTTGAGCTCAAAAGTGGGCAGCGCGATGACATGCTGAAATTCGCTGAAGCGTTAATTGCGATGGGCGGCTTGCGTCTCGGCAGCCTGAGCAAAGCCGCGCGCGGTTACCAGCTGGCGCAGGGTAATTTACCGCGTCCAATCCGTACCTTGCCGTTGCAGAAAATCGCCGCGAAAGCATCGGTTGAGCAGGGCATGATCAACGCGATGACGGCGGCACTGAATCATTGGCAATACCATGAAGAAGTGTGGCTGCGTGGTAATAAAGAGGCCAAAGCGGCGGTGATTGATGCGCTGGAAACGCTGCGTCAGGCGTTCTCACTGTTTGGCGCGTTGGTGCCTCGTAAGGCCAGCAGCGATCTGCGCCAGAAGTTAACCCGTCAGGAAGAGTTACTGGCCGATGAAGAGAATAATGCAGAAGCCACGTGTTTCTCGTTGACCTCCGTTGAAGCCCAGTTAGCGCTTACTCACTGGCTGGTTGAGTCGCAGTGGCAAAACTGGCTCGACGACAAGAGCAAAAGCAAGCTGCAGGGATCGTTCAAGCGCTTCAGCGATATTATGCTGAGCCGCATCTCAGCCGATCTTCGTGAAACCTTTGTCGACGTGCAACTGTTCAATGAGTTTCAGGATAAAGCGACGCGCCTGAATCGCCAGCTGCTGGCGGTGAACCTGCTGGCAGGTGCTTATCCGGCGGAAGAAGTGAATGTTTGGCTGGAAGGCTGGCTGGAGTTACAGCACGCCATTCGCGTCAAACAGAATCACGGCTTAATGCAACTGGTGAATCTGGCGATTAAACCAGCGCCGTTCTGGCTTAATAGCGGAATCAAACGCTAACGAAAAATCCAATCAGGGAGAGACGATGTTGTTACCGTTACCGGCGCTAATGCAGGCGCAGTTGGCTAATGTGGCAGAGCGACTTAATTTGCCACCTTCAGCGTTTACGCCAGAACAGGCGGGCGCGCTGACTTTTAGTGACTTTATCCTCGATAACCTGCAGCAGCATCCCGAATGGTGGCAGCATCTGCAACAGCAAGCGCCTGCGCCAGATGAGTGGCAGCACTATGCCAGCTGGCTGAAGGACGCGCTGCAAGCCGTTGATAACGAAACCTCCCTGATGCGCGAACTGCGTTTGTTCCGTCGTCACATGCTGGTGCGCATCGCCTGGATGCAGGCGCTGCAACACGCCACTACCGAACAAAGTTTGCAGCAGCTCAGTACGCTGGCGGAAATTCTCATCGCTGCCGCGCGCGACTGGGTTTGGCAGGATTGCAGCCGCGACTTCGGTACGCCATGTAATGAAGCCGGCGAAGCCCAGCCGATGCTGATTCTTGGCATGGGTAAACTCGGCGGCTGCGAACTCAACTTCTCATCTGATATCGATCTGATTTTTGCCTGGCCGGAAAACGGCGTTACGCAAGGTGGACGGCGCGAGCTCGACAATGCGCAATTCTTCACGCGCATGGGGCAGCGCCTGATCAAAGTGCTCGATCAGCCAACGGTGGATGGATTTGTCTATCGCGTGGATATGCGTCTGCGCCCGTTCGGTGATAGCGGTCCGCTGGTGCTGAGCTTTGCGGCACTGGAGGATTATTATCAGGAGCAGGGCCGCGACTGGGAACGCTATGCGATGGTCAAAGCCCGCCTGATGGGCGACGATCACGGTCACTGGAGCCAGGAATTGCAGCAAATGCTGCGTCCTTTCGTTTATCGACGCTATATCGATTTCAGCGTGATTCAATCGCTGCGTAACATGAAGGGCATGATCGCGCGCGAAGTGCGTCGACGTGGCTTGAAAGACAACATTAAGCTCGGCGCTGGCGGCATTCGTGAAACAGAATTCATTGTGCAGGTCTTCCAGCTGATTCGCGGTGGACGTGAGCGCTCACTACAACTGCGTTCCTTACTCCCTACGCTTGAAGCCATTGGCGAGCTGGCTTTGTTAAGTCAAAAACAGATCGAGCATCTGCGTGAAGCCTATCTGTTCCTGCGTCGGCTGGAAAACCTGCTGCAAAGTATTAATGATGAGCAGACGCAAACGCTGCCAGAGAACGAACTCGACCGCCAGCGCTTAGCCTGGGCGATGGGCGCGGCAGACTGGAGCGTTCTGATGGCGCAGCTGGAGCTGCAAATGGCCGGTGTGCGCGCCATCTTTGACGAGCTGATTGGCGACGATGCGCCGGATGTCGACGATCAGCCGCAGTTGGCCGAATTTGCTGGTTTGTGGCAGGACGCACTTGAAGAGAGCGATCTCATCCCGGTTGTGCCGCAGCTGGACGATGCGCAGCGTCACGCGCTTTACAACGCGTTGAACAACTTCCGCCAGGATGTGAGCCGCCGCACCATTGGTCCGCGCGGTCGTCTGGCGCTTGATCAGTTGATGCCGCGTCTGCTCAGTGAAGTCTGTCAGCGCGCAGATGCCGATGTGCTGCTGAACCGTCTGACACCGCTGTTGCTGGGCGTGCTGACGCGCAGCACTTATCTGGAATTACTTACCGAATATCATGGCGCGCTGCGTCATCTGATTCGCCTGTGCGCCGCATCACCGATGGTTGCCAGCCAGCTGGCGCGCTATCCGCTGCTGCTGGATGAGCTACTCGATCCCGCAACGCTGTATCAACCTACCGCGACCGACGCTTATCGTGACGAACTACGCCAATATTTGCTGCGTATTCCTACCGATGACGAAGAGCAGCAGCTGGAAGCATTACGTCAGTTTAAACAGGCGCAGCATCTGCGCATCGCCGCTGCCGATATTGCTGAAACGCTACCCGTGATGAAAGTGAGCGATCACTTAACCTGGCTGGCAGAAGCGATTATCGAATCGGTGGTACAGCAAGCCTGGCAGATGATGGTGCAGCGTTATGGTCGCCCATCGCATCTCACCAGCGACAACGAACGCGGTTTTGCGGTTGTTGGTTACGGCAAGCTCGGTGGTTGGGAGCTGGGTTATAGCTCTGATCTTGATTTGGTGTTCCTGCATGATTGTCCGGATGATGCGGAAACCGATGGCGAGCGCGTCATTGATGGCCGTCAGTTCTATTTACGCCTCGCGCAGCGTGTGATGCATCTGTTTAGCACGCGCACGTCGTCCGGCATTTTGTATGAAGTGGATGCGCGGCTGCGTCCTTCTGGCGCGGCGGGCATGCTGGTCAGTACTTTTGCTGCCTTTAACGAATACCAGCGCAGCGAGGCGTGGACCTGGGAGCATCAGGCGCTGGTGCGCGCGCGTATTGTGTTTGGCGAACCTGCGCTATGTGAACGCTTTGATGAGATTCGGCGTGGCATTCTTTGCCTACCGCGTGAAGTCGAGACGTTGCAAAAAGAAGTGCGTGAAATGCGTGAAAAAATGCGTGCGCATCTCAGCAATAAACACAAAGGTCGCTGGGAAATTAAGACCGATGAGGGCGGTATCACCGATATTGAATTCATCGCGCAATATCTTGTCTTAGGCTACGCGGCCCATCAGCCAGCGTTGACGCGTTGGTCGGATAACGTCCGCATTTTCGAGTTAATGGCGTGTCACGGCATTATGCCGGATGAAGAGGCGCAGGCTTTAACGCATGCTTACGTCACGTTACGTGATGCGCTGCACCATCTGGCGCTGCAGGAATTGCCGGGCCATGTGGCAACTGAAGCCTTTGTCGCTGAGCGCGCGGTGGTCAACAACAGTTGGCAGCGTTGGTTAAGCGGCACCGAATCTGATAGCGCGGAACAGTGAGCCTGATGGCTTATGTGGTAATATCCCGCGCATTATTTTGACCGTGTTGGAGTCTCTGAATGAAAGTAACACTGCCCACTTTTGGCAAGGCCACTGTGCTGGTCGTCGGCGATGTCATGTTAGATCGCTATTGGTATGGCCCAACCAGCCGTATTTCCCCGGAAGCGCCAGTGCCGGTGGTGAAAGTGGATACTATTGAAGAGCGTCCAGGCGGCGCGGCAAACGTCGCTATGAACATTGCTGCGCTCGGTGCAGCATCACGGCTGATTGGCTTGACGGGCGCTGATGATGCCGCGCGCGTGCTGAGTGAAACCCTGCAGAAGGTTAATGTCGACTGTGATTTTGTGGCAGTGCAAAGCCATCCAACCATCACTAAGTTGCGCGTGCTGTCGCGCAATCAGCAGCTAATTCGCCTCGATTTCGAAGAGGGTTTTGAGCAGATTGATCCGCAGCCGATTCACGATCGTATGCGCCAATCGCTGACGCAAGCGGGTGCGCTGGTGCTGTCTGATTACGCTAAAGGCGCGCTGAACAGCGTACAGACCATGATTCAACTGGCGCGTGAAGCTAATGTGCCGGTGCTGATTGATCCCAAAGGTACTGATTTTGAACGTTATCGCGGTGCGACACTGCTAACGCCGAATCTGTCTGAATTCGAAGCGGTGGTGGGTAAATGCAAAACCGTGGACGAGATTGTCAGCCGTGGCATGCAGTTAATCGCTGATTATGAGCTCTCCGCGCTGCTGGTCACCCGTTCAGAGAACGGTATGACGCTGCTGCAACCGGGCAAAGAACCGCTACATCTACCTACACAGGCGCAGGAAGTGTATGACGTAACCGGCGCAGGCGATACGGTAATTGGCGTGCTGGCTGCGGTGCTGGCGGCGGGTGACAGCCTGGAAGAAGCCTGTTTCCTTGCCAATGCTGCTGCCGGCGTCGTCGTTGGCAAGCTGGGTACTTCTACTGTCAGCACGGTTGAGCTGGAAAATGCCATTCACGCCCGTCCTGAAACGGGATTTGGTGTGATGACCGAAGCGGAGCTGAAAGCCGCTGTTGCGCTGGCGCGTCAGCGCGGTGAGAAAGTGGTGATGACCAATGGCGTGTTTGACATCCTGCACGCTGGTCATGTTTCTTATCTGGCGAACGCGCGCAAGCTGGGCGATCGCCTGATTGTGGCCGTTAACAGTGATGCCTCGACTAAGCGTCTGAAAGGCGAAACACGTCCGGTCAATCCGCAAGAAAATCGCATGATTGTCTTGGGTGCGCTGGAAGCGGTGGATTGGGTTGTACTGTTTGAAGAGGATACGCCACAGCGTCTGATTGCTGGCGTACTGCCGGATCTGCTAGTAAAAGGCGGCGACTACAAACCAGAAGATATCGCGGGAAGTAAAGAAGTGTGGGCGAACGGCGGTGACGTGCGCGTGCTTAACTTCGAAGATGGCATCTCAACCAGCAATATCATCAAAACGATTCGCAGTCATTAAGTGTAAATCGGCGGGAGTCATGCTCCCGCCGATGAGCTTACTGCGGAGTATCGATTTTCCCAGCAGGATCTGGCGTGATGATCGCCGGCGCGAGTGCTGCTGGACTTTCACTTTCCAACTTCGCCAAACGCTGCTCCAGCGCCGCTAATTTCTCACGCGTACGCAGCAGAACCTGCGTCTGCACATCAAACTCTTCACGGTTAACCAGGTCCATGCGCGTCAACTGCGCCTGCAATACCTGACGGATTTTCTTTTCGACATCATCGCCAAAATCGCGAATCCCTTTCGGCATAGCTTCATGTACCTGGCGAGCCAGTTGTTCAATTTTTTTCGTGTCGATCATGATTTTTTCCTGGTTACGGTGGCCGATAGCTGCGCGTGTTTGGACTCAATAGCTATTAAGTGTAATGCCTGAAACGAAAAGGTTAAACCTGAAATCCGCAACGCAGGAAATGCAAAAGCATTTGCACTTTTGTCGATTGCCCGTCCAGATGATTGGCGTTATAGTTTGTTCGCTTATTCTCAGGGCGGGGCGAAATTCCCCACCGGCGGTAAATCAGCTATAGCTGAAAGCCCGCGAGCGCTTTCACAGCAATGTGAAAGGTCAGCAGATCCGGTGTAATTCCGGAGCCGACGGTTAGAGTCCGGATGGGAGAGGGTAACGACATCAGCCGGGCTTTGCCCGCGTCACGTTTTTGCCATGTGTTTTGTACGCACTCCTAAGCACGCCCTGGTTCTGGTAACTCATATTTTATAAGGTTTTTTTACCATGAATCAGACGCTTCTTTCTGAATTTGGCACGCCTGAACAGCGTGTAGAGCGCGCCATTGATGCGCTGCGCAACGGCCGCGGTGTAATGGTGCTCGACGATGAAAATCGTGAAAACGAAGGTGACATGATCTTCCCGGCAGAAACCATGACCGTTGAACAGATGGCATTAACCATCCGTCACGGCAGCGGTATTGTGTGCCTCTGCATCACCGAAGAACGCCGTCAGCAGCTTGAGCTACCAATGATGGTGGAAACCAATACCAGCGCTTATGGCACCGGTTTTACAGTGACGATTGAAGCCGCAAGCGGTGTTACCACCGGCGTTTCTGCTACCGATCGAATTACTACCATTCGCGCTGCAATCGCTGATGGCGCCAAGCCGTCAGACCTTAACCGTCCGGGCCATGTCTTCCCGCTGCGCGCGCGTGAAGGCGGCGTTCTGTCTCGTGGTGGACATACCGAAGCGACTATCGATCTGGTGACGCTGGCAGGATTTAAACCTGCGGGCGTACTGTGCGAATTGACCAATGATGATGGCAGCATGGCGCATGCGCCTGAAGCGATCGTGTTTGCTAAGCAACACGATATGCCGGTTGTCACCATTGAAGATCTGGTGGCGTATCGCCGTCAACGTGAGACGCGTCACGCCAGCTAACTGAATTGATACACGAGAAAGAGGCCGGATAGTGATCTATTCGGCCTCTTTTTTTGTTTTAGCGATTGGCATAAAACACATGATTACCAATCACCACGGTACGTTCAAAGGCATGGCGCCAGGCGGGTTTAACGTGGTGCGCATGAAAAAAGGTTGCACCTTTGGTCACGTCCTGTAATTCACCTTCAACAATCTTTTTGGCCAACTCTCTGGCGCGCTGCCAGCTTTTATCTTCCTTAGGTGGATAACGATAAGGATTCTTTTTGAGAGACGTCCAGGAGAACTGCTTAGGTGCGTACACCACAGGACAGATCTCTTTGACATCCCAATTGGCCCGGTTCATGGTCACCGTGCCCACAGCTATTTGTCCTTTAATCGGTTCGCCACGTGCTTCATGGTAGATATTCATCGCCAGGCACAATATTGCTCCCTGAATTAACATACATTCCAATGCTCATATTTCCAAAAACGAGTGGAGTGTAAGAAGCCGATTCATTGGATGTAACAAGACTGGTCTCGCTCGGTCTTATATGCGCAATATATTACTGATATTTAAAAGTATTGTTTGCAATATTGAGACCTATCTTGTCTCGCATGTCCCACTAATTATCATTCAAATTCCCTGACAGAGATCATCATACTTATCAGCGTTAATCCCCCCGCGAAAGCGCGTATCGTGACGGTTAACAAAGCGACACTTCGTCAGAGGATTAACCATGAACACTTCACGCATGCCTGCGCTGTTCCTTGGCCACGGCAGCCCCATGAACGTACTGGAAGAAAATCGATATACCCAAACATGGCAGCATTTGGGCGCAACATTGCCGCGTCCACGGGCGATTCTCGCGGTTTCGGCGCACTGGTATACACGCGGCACGGCAGTGACGGCAATGAGTAATCCGCGCACCATCCATGATTTCGGCGGCTTCCCGCAGGCGCTGTTTGATGTGCGTTATCCCGCGCCGGGATCGCCAGAGCTGGCCCAGCAAGTGATTGATTTACTTGCACCGGTCGCCGTTCATGCCGATCAGGAGTGGGGTTTTGATCATGGTTCCTGGGGCGTGCTGGCAAAAATGTATCCCGAAGCCGACATTCCGGTTGTGCAATTGAGTATCGACGCTACTAAACCAGCCGAATGGCACTACGCATTGGGGCAAAAGCTGGCGTTATTGCGAGATGAAGGTGTGATGATCGTGGCTAGCGGTAACGTAGTGCACAATCTGCGTATGTTGCGCTGGCAGGGTGCGGAAACCGCGTATCCGTGGGCGGAAAACTTTGATCAGTACGTGCGTGAGAATCTGGATTTCCAGGGCGAAGCAGCAGATCACCCATTGGTGAACTTTATGCAGCATCCGGATGCACAGCTTGCAAACCCTACGCCGGAACACTATTTACCGCTGCTCTATATTCTTGGTGCGCGTGCTGCTGATGAAGCGATCTCTATTCCCGTAGAAGGTATGGAGATGGGCGCGATCAGCATGATGTCGGTGCAGATTGGTTAATTCGCGTGGCCGCCCGAAGATTGCGGGCGGCACAGCGTTTACTCAATAAAGGTATGAGGATAGAAGCGCGACAGATCCTGAGTGATCAATGCACGATCTTCACGTATGCCGATACCGGCAGGTTGATCGTCAATCAGCCAGCTACCGATCAACGTGTAGCTGTCACCAAATTTCGGCAACTGATAGAACTGCTGGATAATCATGCCTTCCTCGCCATACGGGCCGTCCGCACGCGCGATCTCCTGACCGTTCTCAATGATGCGAATATTGGCACCTTCACGTGAAAACAGCGGTTTCACCACGTATTTATCCATCTGCGGCGCGTTCTTATCATCGGCAAAATAGGCGGGCAGCAAATTGGGATGATTGGGGAACATTTCCCATAGCAGCGGTAACAGCGCTTTATTGGAGATGATGCTTTTCCATGCCGGCTCCAGCCAGCGCACGCCCGCGTCTGCCAGCTTGGTGGAGAACACTTCGCGCAGCATGAATTCCCACGGATAGAGCTTGAACAGATTGCTGATGACCTGATCGTTTACATCGGTAAACTGGCCTCTTTCACCCAATCCAATCTCATCTATATAGAGAAACTCGCTCGGCAATCCGGCTTCGGTGGCGCAGTCCTGCAGATATTGCACCGTGGCGCGGTCTTCTTCGGTATCACGACAGCAGGAGAAGTGGATCCAGTTGAAACCGAAATGCTGATGCAGCGTGGCGAAGCGCTCGATCAGCTTCTCTTGCAGGCTGTTGAACTGGTCGCTGCCCTGCGGCAGGTTGCCCGCTCTGATCTGATCTTCCAGCCAAATCCACTGAAAGAAGGCGGCTTCATATAGCGAGGTAGGCGTATCAGCATTGTTTTCCAGCAGCTTAGCGTCACCTTTGCCGTCCCATGCCAGATCGAGGCGAGAATAGAGCGACGGCTGGCGCAACGTCCAGGAATCACGCACAAAATCCCAAGTGTGCTTAGGAATGCAGAAACGGGTGAGCAGATCGTCACTGTTCACCACTTTCTCCACCGCTTGCAAACACATCTGGTGCAGCTCGGCGGTGGTATCTTCCAGCTGTTCAACCTGCGCTAACGTGAATTGGTAGTAAGCCTCTTCACACCAGTAAGGTTCGCCATACATGGTGTGAAACTGGAAACCATACTCGGCTGCTTTTTCACGCCAGTCTGGACGTTCAGGGATTGCAATACGTTGCATGCTGCGGTTTAGCCTCCCAGCGAGCGGCTGCCGGTGCCAGAGGCACTGCTGCGCTGCATGGTGTTCTGTTTTGCCACGCTATCACCAAAGCCGCCACGCGTGATGGTGGAAGTGGTGGCGGGTTTCGGTGCCATTGCTGTTTTCGGCACGTTGATGGTACGGCCTGATGTCGCATTGCCGTAGTTTTTACCCGACGCGTCGACAAATTTTCCGTTTGCCGGGCTGTTCGGATTTTTTGGTGAGAACAGTGGCTGCTGGGCAAAGCCTGCGCCGCCGCTCATCATACGTCCCATCATGTAACCAGCCATCAAGGGCATCCAGAAGCTCCCGCTTTGCTGTGCTTCAGCATTATTAGCGGTCGTGCCCACGCCCGCTTGTGCAGGCGTTTGCTGGCACTGATTCTCACCAAACTCAGCCACACAATCTTCGCGTGTGGCGTATTTTGGCGCGGTACGTTCAGCTTCTTTCTGTGCGTTGTTATATGCAGTGGTACATTGCGCGCTCTGGCCCGGATTGGCTTTGGCGCAATCATCTGCGTTTTGATAGAGCGACACCGTCTCATCACTCTGCTCGCAGCCTGCCAGCATAAACACTGCGCTAACGGCAAAGGCGACTGGCGTTAAGTGGCGTGCCTGCCAGCTTTTACGAAAAGCGGCATGGCGAATATTTTTCGTCCGTTTCATTATTTTCATCCTGTGCCCAAAGGTGCGGTAAAGGATAGGGGATGAGCGGTGGAAAATGAAGCGCGGAGCCAGATGGGGAAAGCATCTTTACGTAGCTATACGATTGAATGCGAAAGGGGCCGCATGCGGCCCCTTGGGGAATTAATTACCGAATGGATTTCCGCTGCTGCGTGCGGCAGCTGGACGGGCTTGTGCGGCGGCTGAAGGCGAAGACGCTTTCGGACCGTTATCCACACGCGCGGCCTGCTGGTTATTTTCCGGCGCCACCACTTCTGGTGTCGTGGTGATCTCTTTGCCCAGCGTGCTGTTCAGCTGCTGCAGATCCTGCTCATTCAGCGTACCCAGCGCATATTTGATATTCAGCTGGTTGATCAGATAGCTATAACGCGCATCAGACAGCTGCTGTTTAGCGTTGAACAGCGTGGTGGTCGCATCCAGCACATCAACGATGGTACGCGTACCAACCTGATAACCGGCTTCCATCGCATCCAGTGAACTTTGTGCAGAGACCACAGCCTGCTTGTAAGCATCGATGCTGCTAATAGAGGCATTCACGTTATTGAATGAAGAACGCACCGTCTGAACTGCGCTACGATGCGCGCCTTCCAGCTGTTCGCTGGCCGCGACATAGTTGTACTGCGCCTGTTTAACCTGAGAAGTGACAGAACCGCCGCTGTACAGTGGCATGGTGAAGCTCAGGCCAACCTGGTTAGAACCGGTGATCGAGTCGGTGCTGCCGGCGCTCTGATTAGCGCGGCTGCCGCCATATTTGCTGTTCGACATACCCGTTGACGCGGTCAAATCCAGCGTTGGCATGTGGCCGGTTTCCGCTGAACGAATCTGCTCACGTGCCAGATCCTGGCTCAGACGCGCAGACAGCAAGGTCAGGTTGCGGCTTTCTGCTTCTTTCAGCAGGCTGGCAACGGCATCTGGACGCGCGGTTTTAAAACGATCGATATTCAGAGAAGCCAGCGACAGATAATCCATCCCGGTAATCTGACGCAGCGATTCCACCGCATTATCGAGATTGTTACGTGCGGTCACTTCGTTGGCCAGCACGGTGTCATACTGTGCTCGGGCGTTCTGCACGTCAGTGATCGCGACCAAACCTACATTGAAGCGCTGAGTGGTTTGATCCAATTCGCGGTAGATCGACTGTTTCTGTGCTTCGGTGTAAGAAAGCGTATCGATCGCCTTCAACACGTTGAAATAGGCAGTTGCACTGTTCAGAATCAGATCTTGCTGAGCAACCTGATAGGTGACGTCCTGAATACCGGCTTGTTTTTCCTGCAGCGACAGCGCACGCCATTTCGACATATCGAAAATAGTTTGAGTTAATTGCAGAGAGGCGCTGGTCGTGTTGGAATGAAGTCCGCTGCTGTCACGGTAGCCGTTGTTATAAGTGTAATCAGCGCCCAAGCCTAACTGCGGCAATAAAGGACTACGCGCTTCATTGATTTTCTCAAATGCTGCGTCGCGGTTAGCGGCAGAGGAGCGCAGATCGGGGTTGCTAAGGCGCGCCTGCTGATAGACCTGCAACAGGTTTTCTGCCTGGCTGGCAAGGCTGAATCCGCCCAGGCTCAGTCCAATAAAAAGTGGGAGCAGTTTTTTCATTTGCATTCCTTTTGTTGCAGCAAAATGCACGGGTAGTGCTGCAGGTAAGCCAAAAAAATAATCGCCGATTCTACAGAGGCGGCGTCAGAGATAAGTTGGCTGAACGTGCCTTCTTCCCCTAATTTACGTAAATAATTCAAAAAGAACCACTCGGACGGAGCGGTAGACTTGGCTTTTCTTTGCTCCATCCCAATCTGCATAAGGAATCAGACGATGGCGAGTGCAAAAAAATCCCCTGTGACTTTCACAAAAAACGATGTAGAAATTATTGCACGCGAAACGCGTTACGATGGTTTTTTTTCCATCATCAGCTACCGTTTCCGTCACCGTCGTTTTAATGGCGAAATGAGTAGTGAAGTGGTGCGCGAAGTTTTTGAGCGCGGACACGCCGCCGTGCTGCTACCCTATGATCCCTTACGCGATGAAGTGGTGCTGATCGAGCAGATCCGCATTCCCGCTTTTGATTCCAGCCCAACGCCCTGGCTGCTGGAAATGGTGGCTGGCATCATCGAACCAGGCGAAACACCAGAAGATGTCGCACGTCGTGAGGCGGTAGAAGAAGCTGGCCTCAAGGTTGGCCGCGTCAAACCGATAGTGAATTACTTAGCCAGCCCCGGCGGAACATCTGAACGTTTGTCGGTGCTGGTGGGCGAAGTGGATGCCAGCCTGGCAGAGGGAAATCACGGGCTGGAGGAAGAGAATGAGGATATTCTTGTCCATGTGGTGAGCCGCGAACAGGCTTATCGCTGGGTGGAAGAGGGGATTATTGATAACGCGGCATCTGTCATCGCCTTGCAATGGCTGGCGTTGCACCATGAAAAACTACGAGAAGAGTGGAAGCTAAAATGAAACAGCGCTATACCCCTGACTTTCCCGAAATGATGCGCCTGTGCGAAACCAATTTCGCACAACTGCGTCGCCTGCTGCCGCGTAATGACGAGGCAGGTGCATCGGTGATTTATCAGGTGAATGGCGCCAGCTATCAGCTCACCATCGAGGAATCGACCCGTTACACCACTTTGGTTGAAGTGCGTCAGGTGGCACCCGCGGTGAGTTACTGGAGCCTGCCTTCGATGTCTGTGCGGCTCTACCATGATGCGATGGTCGCTGAAGTGTGTTCCACTAAACAGATCTACCGATTTAAAGCGCGCTATGATTATCCTAATAAAAAACTGCATCAGCGCGATGAAAAACATCAGATTAACCAGTTCCTTGCGGATTGGTTACGTTACTGCTTAGCGCATGGCGCTGTGGCAGTACCGGTTTGCTGATAGCGTAAAAAAACGCAACGATGGCGTGGAGATTAAGGAAACGCTTTGGATAGCCTGCTAACTCTTCCTGCACGAGATGGGTCTGATATCAGGATTTTACAAATCACGGATACCCATCTTTTTGCCGGAAAACATCAATCGCTGCTTGGGGTGAATACCTGGTCGAGTTTTGATGCGGTGCTGGATGCCATTGAGGCACAACAGCAGCATTATGATCTGATTATCGCCACCGGCGATCTCGCTCAGGATCACACCGTCGAAGCCTACCAACATTTTGTAGCGGGCATTAATCGTCTGCCGAAGCCGTGCGTCTGGCTGCCGGGAAATCACGATTTTCAGCCGGCGATGGTGGATACGCTGGCCGACGCGGGTATTAAGTCAGACAAGCATGTTCTGCTAGGCGATCACTGGCAGCTGGTGCTGTTAGATAGTCAGGTATTTGGTGTCCCGCACGGCATGTTGAGCGAATACCAGCTTGAGTGGCTGCACACCGCGCTCAGCAAGTATCCGGAACGTCACACCTTAGTGCTGCTGCATCATCATCCTCTGGCTTCCGGTTGTACCTGGTTAGATCAGCACAGCTTGCGTAATCCACATCAGCTGGAAGCAGTACTGCAACACTTCCCGCGTGCGCGCAATCTGGTGTGCGGCCATATTCATCAGGAACTCGATCTCGACTGGCATGGGCGCCGCGTGATGGCTTCACCATCGACCTGCGTCCAGTTCAAACCGCATTGCACCAACTTCACCATAGATACGCTGGCACCAGGCTGGCGCTGGTTCACCTTGCAGCCCGACGGCGTGCTGCAAACCGAAGTGAACCGCCTGCAAAGCGACATGTTCCGCCCCGATCTTGATTCCGAGGGCTACTAAGCAATGGCGGCGCTGATCTATCTGCATGGCTTCAACAGTTCCCCGCAATCGGCGAAAGCTACCCAGCTACAGCAATGGCTCAACGAGCAGCATCCACATATCAATGTGATGGTGCCGCAACTGCCGACATTTCCGGCCGAAGCCGCCAGCATGCTGGAAGAGCTGGTGATGCAATACGCCGGTGAACCGCTGGGATTGGTGGGATCGTCGCTGGGCGGCTATTTTGCTACCTGGCTGTCGCAGTGTTTTATGTTGCCAGCGGTGGTGGTCAATCCCGCCGTACGGCCGTTTGAGCTGCTGGTGGATTACCTCGGCGAAAACCTTAATCCCTACACCGGCCAGCAATATGTGTTAGAGTCTCGCCACATTTACGATCTGAAAGTAATGCAGATTGACCCTCTTGAAGCGCCTGATTTACTTTGGCTGCTGCAACAAACCGGCGATGAAATACTCGATTATCGCCAGGCGCTGGAGTATTACAGCGCATGCCGCCAGACGGTTGAAGAGGGCGGCAATCATGCCTATATCGGATTCGAACGCCATTTCGCACAGATAGTTAATTTTCTGGGATTAAACGCCCAGTAGCTTTGCGAGGTGGGGCCATTTTCCTATTGCTAATCAGACATTTACGATGAGCCAATCAAGCTATAATGCCGATGCCATTGAGGTCCTGACCGGCCTTGAACCGGTGCGTCGTCGTCCGGGGATGTACACCGATACCACGCGCCCAAACCATCTGGGCCAGGAAGTGATCGATAACAGCGTCGATGAGGCGCTGGCTGGTCACGCCAAACGTGTGGAAGTGATTCTTCATGCCGATCAGTCATTGGAAGTTATTGATGACGGTCGTGGCATGCCGGTGGATAACCATCCGGAAGAAGGCGTGCCTGCGGTTGAGCTGATTCTTTGTCGCCTGCATGCGGGCGGCAAATTCTCCAATAAAAATTATCAGTTCTCAGGCGGCTTGCACGGCGTTGGCATCTCGGTGGTTAACGCATTATCGAAGCGCGTGGAAGTTACTGTGCGTCGTAACGGCGAAATCTACCAGATTGCCTTCGAAAATGGCGACAAAGTGCAGGATCTTACGGTTACCGGCACCGTCGGTAAACGCAACACCGGCACCAGCGTGCATTTCTGGCCAGATGAAAGCTTCTTTGATAGCCCGCGTTTCTCCGTTTCCCGTTTATCACATCTGTTAAAAGCTAAAGCCGTGCTCTGTCCGGGCGTTGAAATTGTCTTTAAAGACAAGGTCAACGATACCGAACAAACCTGGATGTATCAGGATGGCCTGACCGATTACCTGTGTGAAGCGGTTGACGGCTTGCCGACGCTGCCGGAAAAACCTTTTGTGGGCAGTTTTGCCGGCGATGTGGAAGCGGTGGATTGGGCGCTGCTGTGGCTGCCGGAAGGCGGTGAGCTGCTAACGGAAAGCTACGTCAACCTGATCCCAACCATGCAAGGCGGCACGCACGTCAACGGCTTGCGTCAGGGATTGCTGGATGCCATGCGTGAGTTCTGCGAATACCGCAATATTTTGCCGCGCGGCGTGAAGCTCTCGGCGGAAGATATCTGGGATCGCTGTGCGTACGTGCTGTCGGTAAAGATGCAGGATCCGCAGTTTGCCGGTCAGACTAAAGAGCGCCTCTCTTCACGTCAGTGTGCGGCGTTCGTCTCAGCGGTGGTGAAAGATGCTTTCAGCCTGTGGCTGAACCAGAACGTGCAGGCGGCTGAAATGCTGGCCGAGCTGGCGATCTCCAGCGCACAGCGCCGTATGCGTGCCGCCAAGAAAGTGGTGCGTAAAAAACTCACCAGCGGACCGGCGCTGCCGGGCAAACTGGCTGACTGCACCGCGCAGGATTTGAATCGAACCGAACTGTTCCTCGTCGAAGGGGATTCTGCGGGCGGATCCGCCAAGCAGGCGCGCGATCGTGATTATCAAGCGATCATGCCGCTGAAAGGCAAGATCCTCAACACCTGGGAAGTCTCTTCAGACGAAGTGCTGGCCTCGCAGGAAGTGCATGATATTTCCGTGGCGATCGGTATCGATCCCGACAGCGAAGATCTGAGCCAGCTGCGTTACGGCAAGATCTGTATCCTCGCGGATGCGGATTCCGATGGTTTGCACATTGCCACGCTGCTGTGTGCGCTGTTTGTGAAGCATTTCCGTTCGCTGGTGCAGCACGGCCATGTATATGTGGCCATGCCGCCGCTGTATCGCATCGATCTCGGCAAAGAAGTCTATTACGCCTTAGATGAAGATGAGAAAGAGGGCGTGCTGGACCAGCTCAAGCGTAAGAAAGGTAAGCCGAACGTGCAGCGCTTTAAGGGCTTGGGTGAAATGAACCCGCTGCAGCTGCGCGAAACCACGCTCGATCCCAATACCCGTCGTCTGGTTCAGCTGACGATCAGCGATGAAGATGTCGACCAAACGCTGCGTGTAATGGACATGCTGCTGGCCAAGAAACGTTCGGAAGATCGCCGAAACTGGCTGCAAGAGAAAGGCGATTTAGCCGACCTCGAAGTGTAGAAAAAGGGACGCCTCGGCGTCCCTTTTTTATTGCTGCTGCAGCGACTGCTTAATCCGCGCAACTACCGCGCTCCACTCTTCATCCTGCCCGCGCGCAAACAATCTCATTTGCGGATACCACGGCGAATCGTCGCGATTGGCTAACCAGCGCCAGTCGCGCGCCCAGGCAGGCAACATTACCCAGCAAGGTTTCCCCATCGCTCCCGCCAGATGAATCACTGAGGTATCGACGCCTATCACTAAATCTAATTGGGCGATAACGGCGGCAGTGTCCCGATAACTGCTAAACAGCGCACCAAGTGGCTGCACGTGCGGGAAATCAGTAATGTCCTCTTCACCTGCACCTTTTTGCAAACTAATCCAGTTGTTATCAGGCAGGTCAAACAAAGGCGCGAGTTGTGATAGATGTGCAAGCGATCGCTGACTATCATTCTTATGTCCGGTGGATCCTTTCCAAACGATACCAATTTTTTTCCCGCTCCCCAGAATCGGCCACTTTGCCTGCTGTTCTTTGGGGCTGAACAGATAGGGATGATGCGCGCTAAAGGGTTGTGTTGAGTTGAGGAAATGCTGCGGTAAATCCAGTAATGAGCACCAATAATCTGCCTGTGGCAACGCGTGCTGTGCTTCTTCACGCGTAAGATAATGATCGAGATGCGGCATCGAGAACATTAATGGTTTCAATGGCTTGCTTCCCAGCATGATCACGCTTTCTGCCTGCTTTTCAGTTTTCAGACGTGGGAGAAAGCGACTGAATTGTATCTCGTCGCCCATTCCTTGCTCAGTCCGCACCAACAGCGTTTTACCGCACAGATCTTCTCCTTTCCAGTAGCGCATTGGCAGTTTAGGCAAAGTAAAGAAGCGATCAGGATTGTCCGGCGCATAACGCGCCTGATAGTTTGACCAGCCCGCAGAAAAGTTGCCTTGCTGTAGTTGCACCATGCCGAGCGCATTGCGACAGCGTAGATCGCTGCGACGAACATGTAACACTTGTTGCATTTGGCTTTCAGCTTCTTGCAACTGGCCCATGTGTGCCAGCAATGTACTCATGCCATAGCGGGCTTCGGTATAATCGGCCTGGCTCAGCAAAGCTAATCGATACTGTTCTAAAGCAAGGTGGTAGTGACGCTGTTTATGCAGCAGAATGGCATAATTATTGTGACAGGCGGCGTAGCCCTCATGTGATTTCAGTGCAGCCTGATAACAGGCTTCGGCCTCGCTCCAGCGTCCGGCGTCATAATGGGTAAGGCCGAGACCGTTGAGTAATCCCGCATCTTGTGGCGCAAGCTTCAGCGCCCGCTGATAATAGCGCTGCGCCAAATCAAGATCGCCACTGCGCCGTGCAAGCCTCGCGGCTTCATGCAGAAACCAGCCATCGTAAGGGACAAGTGTCAGATGCGCGCGGATTTTACGCCAGGCTTCTTCCTGTCGGCCTTGCTGCAGTAACTGGGTTACCGCTTGCTTCTGGCGTAAACCGCTATCGGTCCGAGGTTTATGGCGCATTGTGATATCCTGCCGCTGATAAAGTGGCGTAATTTAAGTCGAAAGTGTCAGAAACCGCGCTAAGACAGGTCTTGTTCTCTGAGGATGGAAATTTGAAAATCACACTGGAAGAGTTGCGTGCCTGGGTTGCGGTGGTGGATACGGGATCAATCACGTCAGCTGCAGAGCAACTCGATCAAACCAGCTCTGGTGTGAGCCGTGCACTTAGCCGCCTGGAAAGCAAGCTGCAAACCACCTTAATGCATCGCACAACGCGTCGGCTGGCATTGACCGAAGAGGGGATGATTTTTCTCGATCACGCACGGCAGATTCTCGCTTCAGTCGAACAGGCCGAAGAACAAATCGCACAGCGCCGGGATATTCCTTCCGGACGCCTACGCGTCAATGCCAATACGCCATTTACCCTGCACGTTATTGTGCCGCTAGTGGCAGAGTTTCGTCAGCAGTATCCGCATATTCAACTGGAACTGAACACTGACGATATCGTTATCGACCTGCTGGAGCAGCAAACAGACATCGCCATTCGCATCGGCGAGTTACGTGATTCGACACTACGCGCGCGTGTTCTTGGAAGCAGCGCCATACGCTTATTGGCCAGCCCGGCTTATCTCGATAAATTCGGCACCCCAGAAAGCGTGGAAGCGCTGGCGAATCACCAACTGCTGGGGTTCAGTCAGCTCGATGCGCATAACGTCTGGCCGGTATGGCAGCGTGAGGGGGAGTTCCTGCGTATTAAACCCACGCTATCTGCCTCCAGCGGTGAAACGCTGCGTCAACTGGCGTTGGCCGGGCAAGGTATCGTGCGTTTATCCGATTTTGTCAGTCGGGATGATCGTGTTAACGGGCGTTTAATCCCGGTTTTAGAAACCGAGACCCGTGAACAACGTCTACCTGTCCACGCGGTCTATTATCGCAATCAATCCCTTACCTCACGCATTACCTGTTTTTTGGATTTTTTACGCAAAAAAATTCAGGAAAATCATCTGTTATAGTCCTATTTTAATTCAATTACTTCCCATCTCTTATCACATTATCAGCCATAAAAACTCACAATTTCAGTTGGTTAATTAACTAACTTACCTTTTGGTAATGTTGGGAAGTTTTTTATGCCCTAACGGGACATTTCTTATGTCTCGGAAATCTCTCTTTCCTGATTATGTCGCTCACTTTGAGCCCACACTGCTGGGCTAAGCCAGGGAGATTGCTGCTCTTGCTTGCAAATGCGCAATCAAAATCAAATGTTTTAAAGGGATTAATCATGAACGTTTCGCCCGTAAGTGTTGCGGTTATCGACAAAAAAACGATAACAAAAGCAGAAGTCATGCGTGCTGGCAAAGATGGAAAATCAGCAAAAATTCAAGCTATTACCAATGGCAAATATCTTCTTACGCAGGGTAATGACGGCGTTGCGCCAGAAAACATTACCGTTAAACGCGTAGGAAAAAACTTGTTAGTCATGCTGGAAGGTTCAGATAGCAATAACCCGGATTTGATCATCGAAGACTTCTTCGCCAAATCGGGTTCCCTCGTAGGGAAAGCAGAAGATGGCGAAATGCATGAATACGTTGCAACCGATGGACATGCTGACCACGAAGCTGCAGCCCTTGTCGATGGCGAAACCGCCGCGCTAGCTCTGAGCGAAGGCACTGTTGATACCGATTCTGGTTATGCGCTGGCCTCGGGCTTTGAATGGTCACCAGCGCTGATTGCTTTGGGTGGTTTGGCTGCTATTGCCGCCGCCGCAGGCCTTGGTTACGTAGCCGCGAAAGAACAGTATCAGGACAGCAACAATAGCGGTAAGAGTGGTAAAGGCGGAGACGGCGGTAAAGGTGGCGATGACGGCAAAGGTGGCGGTGACAACGGTGGCGGTAATGTAAGCGTTCCGGTGGTGAATGGCATATTCGACGATGTAGGTAGCATCACTGGGCTGATCGCTAAAGGTAGCCGAACTGATGACACCACGCCAACTCTGAATGGTACTGGTACCAAAGGAAACGTGATTGAAGTATGGGATGGCACCATCAAAATTGGTGAAACGACCGTTGGTGAAAATGGCACCTGGTCTTTCACACCAGGAAAAGCCTTGGGCGCAGGTAGCCACAGCATTACTACCCGTGAGCGCAATGAAAAAGGCGTAGTGGGCGAATCAAGTGAAGCATGGGGTTTTGTCATTGATCTGACTGCACCAGCAAAAGGTACCATTGGTGGCATGTTCGACGACAGTACGAATCCACCAAAAGAAATTACAAAAGATGGCGTGACCAAAGACAGTACGCCAAGTCTTTCAGGTAAAGCTGAAGCTGGCTCTACGGTTGAAATCTGGAAAAATGGTCAATTGCAGGGCACCGCGAAAACGGATAGTGAAGGTAATTGGAAATTCACCTGCCCAAAATTAGCCGACGGAAAACATGATTTCAGCATTGTGGTCGTTGATCAGGTAGGTAATAAATCTTTGCCGTCAGATGCCTGGATCGTTGAGATTGATACCATTGCGCCTGAAAATAAAGGTATTGGTGCAATTAAAGATAGCAATGAAAAACCGATTGAAAACAGTGATGAAACTGAAGACAGCACGCCGACGTTTTCTGGTGTGGGTGAGAAAGGTGATATCGTCAAAATAATCGACAACGGCAAAGTTATAGGAAGCACCGTTATTGATGACAAAGGCGAGTGGACCTTTACACCGGAAAAAGCTTTAGAAAACGGTAAACATGAATTCCAAATCATCGTTGTTGATCCCGCCGGTAATGAATCTCAGCTTTCTGAAAAAGTCGTCGTTGATATCAATGATCCAAATGCACCCATCGATCCCGTACCCGGTGATGAAGTTATTCCCGATCCAAATGTGCCAGTAACCGGTGTGATTGGTGATGTTTATCGCGATGAGAAGTTGGAAGGTGGTCAAAAATTCCATATCGGTAAGACACCTATTGCGAGCGGTGAAGCAGTAAATGATTCGACCATCTTTGTTGGTGGTACCGGAGTTGCCGGAGATATCGTTTATATTTGGATAAATGGGGCTGATAACCACTTTTATCTTTCTTCCACAGTCGATGCTAAAGGAAAGTGGAGCATCGCAACACCAGATCTTCCAGACGATAAATATAGCATTGAGGCTGCTTTCAAGGATGCAGAAGGTGTTGTAACGTCTAAAACGCCTGCATTTGAAGTTAAAATTGACACTATACCGCCAGGAGCTGTTGATCCAGGTGATCTTTTCCCTGATTCAATAGGTCATATTAATATTGCTGATCTACTTTCAGATCAACAAGACACACTGTTTGGCGAACCCCAGGAAGGAAATGTGCTGTCTCAACATCTTGATGAAAGTGCTTTAAATAACATTATGTCTGATTTTAATGTCAATCATTCCACCCTTAATGGAGTGGTTTCTTTAGATGTCTCTTCAGTTGATAATCACCTGGAATTTCGTGACTTATCTGAATAATCACCACACTGCTAATTTTAATTTGGAATAAAAGAAAGTGCCATTTGGCACTTTCTTCCAGGGAGTTGTAATGAAGATTAAACGTATTGCTATTGTCGCTGTTCTTGCATCATTGTCCGTAACGACGGGAATTCAAGCGCAAACTGTTTTTGGGAAATCATGGCAATCAATGCCAGCAGCGGCGTCCGATCAAACCAAAGTTGTGTATTATCGCACTGCTGATAATAATAAAAAAGCTGCACATATCTATGTGGATGGTGAATTCCAAACCGCCCTTTTATCGGGAGGATACACGGTGTTTTGTCTTAAGCCAGGTATGCATTCATTAGGAAGCTACACCGATGATGCGCCACGCTATCGAGGTAAACAACAACAGCAGTGGCGGGATTCATTGGCTGCGGGAAAAACCTACTATGTCACTGCAAGTCTTGATGGCTCTGGCCGCCCACATGTTGTAGAAACCTCTGTGGCGCAGCAACAGTTGATGGGTGCCCGGCAGCAAGCGCATTTGCTTTCCCGTGCCTCGTCCGTTATCTCATGTAAGGTGGACGCTGCTCAATCTTACGATAATTACGAGTTTTCATCTGATCTGTTATTTAATTTCGCCAGTGCCAGCGGTAACGATATTTCTGCTCAAGGCCATAACGCTATTCAGCAATTCGCGCATCAAATGAAACGCAATGGTAAATTGAATCCGCATATTATCGTTACAGGTTTTACCGATCCTATTGGTGATAATGAGAGTAACCTAAAATTAGGCCAACGCCGCGCTGATACAATTAAGAAATTATTAGTCAATAATGGTTTAAGTAGTGACAATATTCAATCGCAAAGTATGGGTGAAAGCCAGGTTTCTAAACAGTGCTCTGGGTCATTAAAACAGCAGCGTTTGTGCTATGCAAGCGAGCGTCGAGTAATAATCAGTGTAGAGAATAAATAATTTTATTCTTTCCTGTAATTATTACGCGGTCTAAAATTTATTGATTCGAACCATTTTTTAAACATTTGTATTCAATTAATTGTTATTTATTCCCAATTAATTGAGACATGTCCTGTGTTAGCTATTTCACTAACTGGCTCAGAATGTTTGAGTTCCGGGAGGGAACCGGAACCTTAAACCGAAATATCATAAAAGGAATGTTATCATGGCTAATAGCAGCATCAATGAAATTGCAGTGCAGAAAATAGAGACCATCAACAAAAAAGATTTTGGCTGGAAAGATATCACTGCTCCAAAAGGTGAAAATGGAAAAGCTGAAATTATCATCGACGGCGTTACGACTTATGTGAAAGTTGACGCAGAAGGTAAGTGGTCATTCACTCCTCCTGAGTGGGCTGAAGGCATGCATACCGTTCAAATCACCATTATTGATGAAGCAGGTAACCGTGGACCGGCAACTTCATCAATTGTTAATCTGGATACCAAACCGCCAGTAGCCCCCGAAATTTGGCGTGTAGCAGATAACACCGGCAGTGATAAAGGTAATTTGAATCCAGGCGATATTACTGATGAGGCTCAACCAGTACTTTCAGGTGTAGGAGAACCGGGTTCAACCGTTTATATCTACGATAATAACGGCACAACTCCAATTGCTTCCGCGAAAGTGAATGGCATGGGTGCATGGACCGTTACACCAGATCTGGCCGATGGCGACCACAGCCTGACCGCTACCGTAAAAGATGCGGGTAAACATGAAAGTCCCGCATCTGCAGCTTTTAATCTTAAAATTGAAGCGGGCATCGTGGTCATGGCCGAAAATTCAGCGTCAGAGGTTGAGCATCACATTGAGCCAGCAGCAACCACTAACGATTTCGGCACTTTCGCAAACGCGTTTGAAAGACACCAAAAGAGCAACGTGATCAGTATATCTCGTACCGCCGACCCTTATGACACGATTGAGATCACGATTAACAATACCGTAACCCTCATCGAAACAGGTGCAGATGGAAAATGGTCATTCAGCTCTGATGCACTGCCTGATGGCGTCTACTTCTTCCAGTATCGAGTGCGTGATGATGCAGGTAACTGGGGTCTTATACCAACTCAAATGATTTTCCACATTGAAGCTGAAAATCCTGAAGCACCACAAATTTTGCGCGTCATTGACGATGAAGGCCAAATTGACCATTTAACGTCAGGTCAATATACCGATGACAAAACGCCAACCTTGTCAGGCGTTGCTCAACCGGGATCGCTGGTATTCATCTATGGCGCCACTGCTACCCCAATTGGCAGTGTTACAGCAAGCAATGATGGCCGCTGGAGCTTTACCCCAACGCTGACTACTGATGATACTTATGTCTTCAGCGCGGCATACGAGGATAGCTATGGTCGTATGAGCCCGAAATCTGACAACTTCATCCTGAAGCTGGATGCAACGGCACCCAGCGCACCAGAGATTAGTGAAGCTTTTGATGATTTTGATAAAACCGCCATATTGCATTCGGGAGATAAAACCGATGACACCACGCCTAAGCTCTCTGGCGTAGCGGATGCCGGTTCCATTGTGCGTATTTGGGATGGTAATCAACTCATTGGTAGCACTGTTGCTAATAGTCGCGGTCAATGGAGCTATGAGGTGGATCAGGAACTGGCTGAAGGCTCACACTCCCTGCGTGTAGACTCGGTCTCAAAAGGGGGGAGTGCTTCTGCTAAATCCGATGAATTTATTCTGATCGTTGATACCTCATCTCCACCACCAGCGGAAATCAGTGAAATTGTTGCTAACAACGGGAGTACCGAGCGTCCTCTGGTTAGCGGAGATGCAACCAATGATGACACGCCTGTACTGCGCGGAACCGGTAAAGAAGGTGAGATTGTTCACGTTTATGACGGTGATGATGTTATTAATTCAACGGTGGTTAAAGCTGACGGCACATGGGAAATCGAACTGGATCCGCTGGATGAGAGTTCACATGAGCTGAAGATTAAAATCGAGGATCCTGCAACCGGAAAAGAGTCTGATTTCTCTACTCCAGTGATTATCGTGGTGGATCTCACGCCACCAAATAAACCGGGTGTACCTGAAATTATTGATAATACCGGTGGGGACAATGGCCCGGTGCAGCCAGGAACGCCAATTGACGAAACCAAACCTGAATTCAAGGGGGGTGGCGCTAACCCGGGTGATACCGTTGAAGTCGTTATCATTGACGAAAATGGAGATGAGAAAGTCATTGGAACCGGCATCGTAGATGCAGGTGGCAACTGGACAGTGACACCAACGGATCCAATTGATGATGGTGAATATGAGGTAGTCGTTGATATCACCGATCCAGCAGGTAACACATCCGATCGTTCAGACCCCATTGATCTGATCATTGATACCCAAGTACCAGATGAAATTGTCAATTTTGAACTGTGGGATGATGTTGGCATCGAAACCGGTGTAATTCATGAAGGTGGTTTCACCGACGATAAATCCCCAACCGTGCGCGGTACTGGTGAAGAGGGTTCTAAAGTCATTATCTGGGATGGCAACACAGAAATTGGTTCTGCCGTGGTCACCAATGGCGAGTGGAGCTATGAGCTGCAAGATCTGACTGAAGGCGCGCATAACATCCGTGTTCAGCCTGTCAGCGCATCAGGCGTTCCTGGCCCAATTAACGCTGGTATCAACTTTGAGGTGGATGTGACTCCTCCTGGCGGTGGTAGCTTCCTGGACGGTACTTTCGTTGACAAAGATGGATTTACTAAACCGTTGGATTTAACACCCAGAAAAGACGGTACCTTAACACCGGTTAATGGCCAGGTGCTGACGCTGAACGGTAGCGGTGTAGAAGATGGCACCACTGTTGTACTTTATGGCGATGCTGCGCGCACTTTAGTACTCGGCAGCGCTGTAGTGACTAATGGCGAGTGGAAACTGGAGACCATTGAGCTTGAAGAACGCAGTTATGACTTCTCCTTCGGCTACCGCGATTTAGCCGGTAATGAAACTGCGGGTAGCGAAACGTTCACGCTGGTCATTGACGTTACGCCTCCTGGCGCTGTTGATCCGGGCGATCTGTTCCCGGATTCAGTGAATGACATTCTGATGACTATGTCTCTGAATGACATCCTGGGAATGAGCGATGATTCCCTGTTCATTGACAACGGTAAAACCCAGTTGATGATTGCTGACGCAGGTAAAGAAGTTGCTCTGGAAGACATCTTGCCGAAAGGTGAAGAAGTGAGTAACTGGAGCCAGGCAAATGGCACCGTAACCGTGGCAGGCGTTGAATATAACGTTTACCAGAACAACGGTGGCGATGCTGAAGTAATGGTTCCTCAGCACCTGATTCAAGAACAGCACTAATCCCTGATGAGCTGCTAAACAAAAGCCCCGGTCGCGAGATCGGGGCTTTTTTTATGCATGATGCTGAGCGACAAACTAAATCGACTTATTTAGCCGCTTCCAGCACCAGAATCTTCACATCCACCACGTCATCTTTAATCAGTGCGCGATGCGCATCCATATGCGGCATCTGCTGATGTTGTTCCAGATGGCGCAGCGATTCCCAGAGTTCCAGCATGAAAATGGAATCGGGTGAATTCTGTTTCCACGGCACTTGTGCCTGATGATCCACTAATGCGTCATATTGATGACAACCATCTTCTTTCAGCACGGTTGGAATCAGCTGATTAATCGCATCTAGCACCACCTGACGGCGGCCCGGTTTGACACAAATTTCTGCAACGACGGTTAACATAGTGCTTCCTCTTTTCCCTGGGTGCTTACAGTTAAGCAAAGATCTGGCTGAGATGAGTCCGATAACGTTGGATATCGCGCGGCACGTCCGGCATTTTAATTACATCGTTACAAATAAAGGTCGGCAAACCTTCCATGCCGAGGAATTGGTTGGCTTTATGGAAGTGCAGATATAAGCCATCCACGCCCACGCCTTCGAAGAACTGCTCAGGATCGTTAAAGGCTTCCAGCGGCGCGTTCCAGGTCAATGACAACATGTATTTCTTGCCCTGAATCAGGCCGCCAGAACCGTACTTTTTACCGGCATCGCTACGCGTGCGGCCATCGCTGGCGTACAGTGAACCGTGACCTTCAGTGAAGACATCATCGATGTATTTTTTCACCGTCCACGGCTCGCCCATCCACCAACCCGGCATCTGATAAATCACCACATCGCTGTCGAGGTACTTCTGCACTTCTTCTGCCACGTTGTAATTGTTATCAGCGATAGTCACCTGTACCTGATGACCAAGGTCGCGCAGCTGGCTGGCTGCAACGTCAGTCAAAGTATGGTTCAGCTCGCCTTTCGAATGGGCGAAGGTTTTGCCGCCATCGATAATTAAAAAATTCATCTAATCCGCTCCGTTTCTGGTTGATGCCGCACACTCTACGCGCGCGCAGGAGCGAGAAAAATGCGTGATTGATCACAACACTTTTGCTAAGAAAGCAATAATGCGGATGATTATGAAACAATCCGCATGCAAACCAACATCAACTCATAAAAGAAGAAACCATGAAAACCGCGATACTGAGTGCATTACTTCTGGTGACTGGCGCTGCTCAGGCGCAATCCCACCTTGATGACATCCGCGCAAGCAAGACCTTAAAAGTTTGTACCACCGGCGATTACAAGCCTTATAGCTATTTGCGCAGCGATGGCCAATACGAAGGATTGGATATCAGCATGGCGCAATCGCTGGCGGCGAGCCTTGGCGCGAAAGTGCAGTGGGTGCCAACCACCTGGAAAACCCTGAGCGAGGATTTTGTCGCGAAGCAGTGTGATATCGCACTGGGCGGCGTATCGGTCACGCTTAAGCGTCAGCAGATTGCCTGGTTCGCCCAGCCGCTCGGCGTCGATGGCAAAATTCCGCTGGTACGCTGCGATGACAAAGCGAAATACCAGACGGTTGAGCAGATCAACAAGGCAAGCGTGAGGGTTATAGAACCAGCGGGCGGCACCAACGAAGCCTTCGTACACAGCCATTTACCACAGGCAACGCTGCAGCTGGCTGACAACGTGGGGATTTTCCAGCAGTTAGTCGATAACAAAGCGGATGTGATGATCACCGATGCGTCTGAAGCGCTGTTCCAGCAGCAGCATTATCCCACGCTGTGCGCCATCAATCCGGACAAACCGATGCAGTACGGCGAGAAGGCCTACATGATCCCGCGCGATGATATGAGCTGGAAGCTGTATGTCGATCAGTGGCTGCATCTCAGCACCGCCACCGGCGAATACGCCCAGATTACTCAGAAATGGTTAGGCGAGAAGTAGGGTCGCCATTCATGGCGACCTGTGTTACTGGTGCGCAATAGTGCGCACCAGATAACAGAACTCAACGATACAAACTCGCCTTACCCAGCCCACCAAACAGATTCATCTTGTAACGAATCACTGACTTCGCCGCAGCAATCGCATCCGGATAAATCACGTTCGGATCCCACCATGTTTCGCGCGCCAGAATCTCACGCAGCTTGTCGAAATAGGCGAACTTCATGTCGCTGGAAATATTGATTTTGCCCACGCCCAGGGTCACCGCTTCCGCGATCTCAGCATCAGGATTAGCTGAACCGCCGTGCAGCACCAATGGAATCGTGGTGCGCTGTGAAATGTCTCTGAGAATATGCATCTGCAGCTCAGGCTTCATATTTTTCGGGTAGATGCCGTGTGCGGTGCCAATCGCCACCGCCAGCGTATCTACGCCGGTGCGCTGCACAAAATCCTCTGCCTGCGCCGGTTCGGTGTAAATCACTTTACTCACACCGCCTTCTACTGAAGTGCCGGTATCGCCGATGGTACCGAGTTCCCCCTCCACCGAAACGCCCACCGCGTGCGCCAGCTTCACCACTTCTTTGGTCAGCGCCACGTTCTCTTCATAAGGCAGCAGCGAGCCATCGATCATCACCGAAGTAAAACCGCACTGAATGGCGCGCAGCACCTGAGCAATGGACGCGCCGTGATCGAGGTGGATGGTGAACGGCACTTTGCTTTTCAGGGTGCGTTCGCGCACGTAGCCAAAGAACTCATCGGTGACAAATTCCAGTTCGCTCGGGTGAATGGAGATAATCGCCGGGGTGTTTGTCGCTTCGGCTTCCTCAACCACTGCACGGATAAAGCAGCTGTCTGCGACGTTAAATGCGCCAATCGCGTAGCGGTGTTCACGAGTCGGTGCCAACATCTCTTTCATTGAAATCAACATGTTAATATTTCCTCAACGTGAGTTTTACTGGAGCCGACGCACGCGCCGGCCCGATAGTGGATATGAATGTGAAATTTACAAAACGATGTAGGGTCGCCATTCATGGCGACCGCCAGCTAACCCGATGGCTAACCCTTGCCCGCCGATCCCGACCAGCTTAGATACTCGACGACCACTTCGCGGCAGGCGGATTCCATCAGCCCAAGCAAGTCGGCCAGTTCAACATGCGGATGCTGCTTCAAGGCCTGCTCCACCGCCATTTTCCCGGCATCAAACACCGCCGCACCGACATTGATCTTGGCGACGCCAAACTCACTGACGCGGCGGATATCCTCGGCCGGCGTGCCCGATCCGCCATGTAGCGCCAACGGTCGCGTGGAGACCGCATGCAGCGCCTGCAGGCGCTGAAAATCGATTTTCGGCGTCACCCCAGCCGGATAAAGTCCGTGCGCGGTACCGACCGAGATCGCCAGCAGATCAATGTTGGTCTGTTCGATAAACGGCAGCACATCGGCCACCTGCGTCATCTTCACTGAAGCATCGGCCAGCTCGTAGGTTGGTGCATCGGCGATATGCCCCAGCTCGCCTTCCACACATACGCCAGCGGTATGTGCCATCTTCACTACGGCAGCGGTCTGGCGAATGTTCTCGGCGAGCGGCTCAGACGAGGCATCGATCATCAAGCCGGTAAAACCGGCGCGAAACGCCTGACCAATCAACGGAAAGGCTTTGCCGTGATCGAGTGCCAGCGCCACCGGCACGCTGGCGACATCAGCCAGCGCTCGCACTAACGGCACCGCGACAGTGGGCGGGAAGTGCGCGCTATGTCCCTGATACACGTTGAGGATCAGTGGGGCGCGCTGCTGTTCCGCGGCCTGAATGGCGGCGCGCGCGGTTTCCAGGTTGAAGCAGTTGATCGCCAGCACCGCATAACGCTGTTGGGCAGCGGCCTGAATCAGGTCGTTCATCATGGCAAACATGGTGGCTCCTTATTCCAGAGTGAATTTGATCTCTTCATCGCGAACGCCGGGGGCTTCCACGTCATCGAACTCTTCATCCGCCTGCGTAACCGGCTTTTTCAGTACCGACAGCATCACGCCGCACACCGTGGTGCCGATGCCGAGCGCTAAACAGAACAGCCAGGGTTTGGTGAACAGTGGCACCACAAACATGCCGCCGTGCGGCACCGGTGCGCCAACGCCCCACACCATAATCAGTCCACCGGCGATAGCGGAGGCCACCACGCAGCTGCCGACCACGCGGAACAGGTCGCGCGCCGCAATCGGAATCACCCCTTCGGTAATCATGCAGATGCCCATCGGGAAGGCGGCTTTCAGCGCCTCTTTTTCCGCTTTGGTGTATTTGTTACGGCTCAGCAGATAAGAGAGCGTGATGCCGAACGGCGGAATCATCGAGCCGACAAACTTCACTGCTTCCGGCCCGTAAATGCCGTCAACCAGCATGCCGTCGGCGAACAGCGACATGGTTTTATTCACCGGACCGCCGAAATCGAAGGTGGCCATCGCGCCGAGAATCGCGCCCATCACAAACTTCGAGCCACCCTGCATCGACTCCAGCAGGGCAATCAGCGCCTTCTGCAGCCAGACAATCGGCTGGCCGATAAAGGTCATCATTAGCAGCCCGGCGATGATGGTGCTCAGCACCGGCAGCACCATAATCGGCATTAAACCCTGCATCGATTTCGGTAACTTAATGGTGCGGCGCAGCAGCAGCACCGTGTAACCGACCAGGAAGCCACCGAAGATGCCGCCGATAAAGCCGGTACCGATCTGCCCGCAGATAAACCCGACGATCAGGCCGGGCGCGAAGCCGGGACGATCGGCAATGGAGTAGGCGATCGCCGCGCTGATCAGCGGCACAATTAAGCCCATGCCCCAGCCGCCGATCTGGTTGAGCATCCAGGCGACAGTGCCGGTCTGCTTGCCGACATCCGGGCCGCCAATCACCTGGCCGAGCGCGATGCAGATCCCGGCGGCGACGATCAGCGGGATCATCCACGAGATCCCGGTGAGCAAGTGCCCTTTGATCTCCTGGCCGTACTGACGTTTGTTGTCACTCATGATGGATCTCCTCAGGCGCGCGCCAGTGAATCCGCCACTTTTTCGAGGAATTTCACCGGTGATTTGATCACCACTTCGGTTTTCACTCGCACTATGGGTTTGCCCTGAAAGCGCTCCTCGCCTTTGATCTTCACGTCAACGGCGAGGATCACCACGTCAGCGGCGGCGATCTCTTCCTGCGTCAGCGCCGTTTCGGTGCCAATGGTGCCCTGGGTTTCAACGTGGATGGTGTGGCCCAGCGCGTGGGCCCCTTTAATCAGTTTTTCGCGCGCAATATAGGTATGCGCGATGCCTGCCGTGCAGGCCGCTACACAGACGATATTCATGTGTCACCTCAAAGAGTTAGGGTGTTAACAGAGGTCGGTTTCGGCGTACTGACTAAACAGCCGGATGATATTGCTGGCATCATTTTCGACCAGCAGTTGGGCTATCACCTCATCATCGGCCAGCGCACTGGCCACCTGCGACAACAGGCGAATATGGGTGGTGTTCTGATCTTCCAGTCGCACCGCGAACAGAATGATGCAGCGCACCTGGCTGCCATCGAGTGTTTCCCACGGAATGTCGTGTTGGGTGCGGCCGATGGCGAGCGTGGTTTGTTTCACCGCCGCAGATTTACCGTGCGGAATGGCGATATGATTTTCGAAGCCGGTGGAACCCTCGGCTTCCCGCAGCCAGACGTCTTCGATAAAGGCGGCGCGGTCGCTGATGGCGCCGTCGTGGTAGAGCAAATCGGTCAGCTCATGAATCGCTTGCTCTTTGGTGGTGGCGGTCAGCGCCAGGTTAACGCGGCGTGGCGTCAGAATGCGCGAAATATCCATGATCAATCCTCATTCAATTAATGTTCAGCCAAAGCGCAGGAGGCGCCGTCGGGCAGCTGGCTGCCAATCATGGCGTCTGTCACCCGCCGAATATCGTCATCGTTAAAAAAGGCACTGACATACACCGCCGGAACCGATCCGGCATTGAGGTGAATGGTGGTGATCACCAAATCCACCGTTTCTCGCTGGCAAAACGCCGCGTGATTGCTGGCGGAAACCACGCCGACAATCGCCCAATCCGGGAAGGCGCGCAGAATGCGACTCTTTAACAGATGCGAAGTCCCTACGCCGCTCGAGCACACCACCAGAATGCGTTTGTGGGCAATTTGTCGCTCCAGCGCCGCCTGGAAATGCACGCACAGATAACCTATTTCGTCATCCGCCACCGATGAAAGTCCCTGACTGCGCGCGGTTAATTGCATCGCCTGTTGAGTTAAGGAAAATATTGCCTTCATCTCCTGCTGAATATCGTCCAGCAACGGATTACGAATATGAATATGATATTTGAGTCGATTTAATAATGGCTTTATATGGACTAATAAGCCTTCAAATAATAATCGGTCCTGTGCTAAGTCCTGCTGAATAAATGAGGCGAAGCGATCGATTAATTCACAAGTTATTTTCACCGATTCAGCGGTGGAAAATTGATTATGCAGCGGCGCATTATCGCCACGCTCTTCCACCACAATGCCGGACGAAACAATATATTGATAAATAAAACCCACTTCATCGGCTGGCAATGCGCAGCACATGCGCTGTTCAATCTGCACCACCATCTGCTGGGCAATGTTCAGAATGCGCTGGTCGAGATCCTGCGCGCTGGTCAGCGTTTCCAGCGCCAGCGCATTACCTTGCGCCATGCGATGCATCATGATCAGAATATGGGTACAGAGATTGAGGTACCACGCATCGCCCAGCGGATAACTCAGCTGCTGCTCCATTTGCTCCAGCAGCGCCTGCACAAAAGTCACATCCTCATCGCCAAAATAGTGCACCAGCGCCTGTTGGCTGCCTGGATCGAGCCGCGGTAGCAGCGGCGTGCCGGCGACGTTCTGCTGCATCACATCATTAATCAGCGATACCATCGCCTGGCGTAGCGTCTGCTCGTTGCCTTCAATATGCGTGCCGCCGGGGCCGCGCTGTAGCATTAATCCCAACGGCTGTAGCCACTCTTCAATCACCTTCAGATCATTCACGATCGACGCATGGCTGATGAAGTAGCGCTCCGACAATTTACTGATTGAGGTGGCGCGTGGCGCATCACTCAACAGCTGCGAAGCAATCTTCACCCGTCGGCTATTGTGGCTCAGCGCATCCGAACGGCTTTCGTCGCCGTTGAGCTGCTGCTCCAGTTGCAGACACTGCTGCAGATCGTCCACCCGCAGGCGCACGCCGCGTCCCGGCATTTTTTCCAGCTGTAGCGACCAGTCGCTCAGCCAGCTCTCCAGCCACTGTAAATCGCGCTGAATGGTTTTCTCCGACACGCCAAGCTGTAACGCTAATTCTTTTGTTGGCTGCGGCGCGGCATGATGCAGCAGCAATTTTACTAATCGGTGTTGTCGCGAAGTCAGTATTTGCATTCGTTCACCCTTATTTTGGCAAAACGTTTATGGCTAATTGATGTTTATATTTATCCCATGCCAGAAATCAGACGCGCAAAAATGTGGTGCTGGTGGAGTATGAACTTAGGAGAGTAATCAGTAGGCAACAATACTAAATGTTGTCCCGGCTTGCGGACACGATTAATACGCCAGGCGCATCGGGATATTAATTGCGACGTTACTCACAGATTATGGGCGATATTCACTGTGACAGGGCTCCCATTCCGTTTTAATTCTCTGACCAATATCACGCTATTTAATGCAAGACGATTCTGTTTGCTGAGCGGGCTTCTCTGTGACTAAACCGCACGAATAAGGTAATATCCTCGCCAAATGACCGCCGGATGTCCCGCCGTTGCGGGCCACGAAGTGAGGATGCGAGCTGAATGAGCGAATTGACGCAGGATGGTGCAGAGCGTCTTGCCCTGCACACGTTTACGGAAAACGCGTACCTGAACTACTCCATGTACGTGATCATGGACCGCGCGCTGCCGTACATCGGCGATGGCCTCAAGCCAGTGCAGCGCCGTATTGTGTATGCCATGTCGGAATTGGGCCTCAATTCCAATGCCAAATTCAAAAAATCGGCGCGTACCGTCGGTGACGTATTGGGTAAATACCATCCGCACGGCGACAGCGCCTGTTATGAAGCAATGGTATTGATGGCGCAGCCGTTCTCTTACCGCTATCCGCTGGTGGATGGTCAGGGAAACTGGGGTGCGCCGGACGATCCGAAATCCTTCGCCGCGATGCGTTACACCGAATCGCGCCTGTCGAAATACGCTGAAATCCTGCTGGGTGAACTCGGCCAGGGCACGTCCGATTACATTCCGAACTTCGACGGCACCATGCAGGAGCCGAAGATGTTGCCGGCGCGTCTGCCCAACATTCTGCTGAACGGCACCACCGGCATTGCCGTGGGTATGGCGACGGACATTCCGCCGCATAACCTGCGCGAAGTAGCGGAAGCGGCGGTCAAGCTGATCGACAACCCGAACACCACGCTGCATGAGCTGCTGGATATTGTGCAAGGTCCGGATTACCCGACCGAAGCGGAAATCATCACGCCACGCAACGAAATCCGTAAGCTTTATGAAAGCGGGCGCGGTTCGATTCGCCAGCGCGCGGTGTGGAAGAAAGAAGATGGCGATGTGGTCATCACCGCGCTGCCGCATCAGGTGTCGGGCGCCCGCGTGCTGGAGCAGATCGCTAACCAGATGCGCAACAAGAAGCTGCCGATGGTGGAAGATCTGCGTGATGAGTCCAATCACGAAAATCCAACGCGTTTAGTGATTGTGCCGCGCTCCAATCGTGTGGATCTCGAGCAGGTGATGAATCACCTGTTTGCCACTACCGATCTGGAAAAAAGCTACCGCGTTAACCTGAACATGATCGGACTGGATAACCGTCCGGCGGTGAAGAACCTGCTGGAAATCTTGTCTGAATGGCTGGTGTATCGTCGCGATACCGTGACGCGCCGCCTCAACTATCGTTTAGATCGCGTGCTACGCCGCCTGCATATCCTTGAAGGTATGCTGGTGGCGTTCCTCAATATTGATGAAGTGATCCACATCATCCGTACCGAGGATGAGCCGAAGCCGGTGCTGATGTCGCGCTTTGATATCAGCGAAACCCAGGCCGAAGCGATTCTCGAACTCAAATTGCGTCATCTCGCCAAACTGGAAGAGATGAAGATTCGCGGTGAGCAAGCGGATCTGGAAAAAGAGCGCGATCAGCTGCAGGCGATTCTGGCGTCCGAACGCAAGATGAGCAATCTGCTGAAGAAAGAGCTACTGGCCGACAGCCAAACCTACGGCGACGATCGTCGTTCGCCGCTGCGCGAGCGTGAAGAAGCCAAAGCGCTGAGCGAAACCGAGCTGGTGAGCGCCGAGCCGGTGACCATCGTGCTGTCGCAAATGGGTTGGGTACGCAGCGCCAAAGGTCACGATATCGATCCAGCGGGCCTGAGTTACAAAGCGGGCGACAGCTATCTGGCCGCCGCACGCGGTAAGAGCAATCAGCCAGTCGCCTTTATCGACTCCACCGGACGCAGCTACACGCTGGATCCAACCTCATTGCCGTCCGCGCGCGGGCAGGGCGAACCGCTCACCGGCAAACTGACGCCACCACCGGGCGCGGTGATTGAGCAGGTGCTGATGGAACCCGATGATCAGAAGCTGTTGATGGCCTCTGATGCCGGTTATGGCTTTATCTGTACCTTTGCCGATCTGGTATCGCGCAACCGTGCCGGTAAAGCGCTGCTGACGCTGCCGGAAAACGCCAAAGTGATGACGCCAATGGCGGTGCATTCGGGCGATGATATGCTGCTGGCGATTACCCAGGCCGGACGCATGTTGATGTTCCCGGTTGGCGATCTGCCGCAGATGTCGAAAGGCAAAGGCAACAAGATCATCTCGATCCCTTCAGCGGAAGCCGCTGCGGGCACCGACAAACTACAATGGTTGCTGATTCTGCCGCCAGGCGCCTCGATCACCGTGTATGTCGGTAAACGTAAGCTGATCATGCGTGATGAAGATCTGCAGAAAGTGCGTGCCGAGCGCGGTCGTCGCGGCAGCGTGGCGCGTGGTCTGCAACGTATCGATAGCGTAGAAGTGAATGCACCAGCGCGTCCGAAAGCCGACGCGAGTGAAGAGTAACGCTGTTATTCAGGCGACGGAATGCCCAATTTGAGGAATCTATGTTACTAATTTTACGAGCAATTATTGTTATTGTTTATTCGATTCTGGTTTGTATCTTCGGCAGTATTTGGTGTCTGTTTTCACCGCGCAACCCGCGTCATGTTGCGACGTTCGGCCATATGCTTGGTCGCCTGTCGACGGTATTTGGTCTCAAGGTGGAACTGCGTAAACCGGCGGAAGCCGCGCATTACGGTAACGCGATCTATATCGCGAACCACCAGAACAACTACGACATGATCACGGCAGCCAAAATCGTGCAGCCGACCACCGTGACCGTGGGCAAGAAAAGCCTGCTGTGGATTCCGTTCTTTGGCCAGCTCTACTGGCTGACCGGTAACCTGCTGATTGACCGTGATAACCGCTCCAAAGCGCACGGCACCATCGGTGAGCTGGTGGATCAGTTCAACAAAAAGCGCATCTCGTTCTGGATGTTCCCGGAAGGGACGCGCAGCCGCGGACGTGGTCTGCTGCCGTTCAAAACCGGTGCGTTTCATGCGGCGGTCGCGGCTGGTGTGCCGATCATCCCGATCGTAGTGTCTAACACCCACGACAAGATCAAGCTGAACCGCTGGAACAACGGCTTGGTGATTGTTGAGATGTTGCCGCCGGTTGATACCTCGCAGTTTGCTACCACCTCGGTGCGCAAGCTCGCCACGCACTGCCGTGAATTAATGTCGACTAAACTGGAAGAATTGAACGCCGAAGTCGCCGAGCGCGAAAAAAGCGGTAAACTCTGACCAGCCAAAATGGGGCAGGTGATCATCTGCCCCGTTCTCAAGCCACACAGCAACTCATCATTAATTAAAACAACATGGACACGGCGTCCTCACGCCACGCTCAAAAGGTCTGAAGTTTTATGTCTTGCAGCAGACGTCAGTTTATTCAGCTTTCTGCCGGTGTCGCACTGGCTTCCGGCGCTATGCCTTTCGCCGCCCGCGCCGCCGCGCCATTGGGCGATACGCCACTTCCTATTCCACCGCTGATTGAATCCCGTCGCGGTCAGCCGCTGTTTCTCACCTTGCAGCGCAGCCATTGGTCGTTCAGCGGCAACAGCAATAAAGTGCCGGTGTGGGGCTTTAACGGCATGTATCTCGGCCCAACGGTGCGCGTTTACAGCGGCGACGATGTGAAGCTGATCTACAGCAATCGCCTCAACGAACCGGTCTCAATGACCGTCAGCGGTTTGCAGGTGCCGGGCGCATTAATGGGCGGTGCGCCGCGCATGATGTCGGCGGGGGCCGACTGGGCACCGGTGCTGCCGATTCGTCAGGGCGCGGGCACATTGTGGTATCACGCCAACACGCCAAACCGCATGGCGCCGCACGTTTACAACGGACTCGCCGGTATGTGGCTGGTGGAAGATGACGTCAGTAAATCGCTGCCGCTGCCGAAGCATTATGGCGTCGATGATTTCCCGCTGATCATTCAAGACAAGCGCCTCGATAACTTCGCCACGCCGGTTTATAACCCGCCATCCAGCGGCGGTTTTATCGGCGATGTGCTGCTGGTGAACGGCGTGCAAAATCCGTATGTCGAAGTGTCACGCGGCTGGGTGCGCCTGCGTTTGCTGAACGGATCGAACGCGCGGCGCTTCGATCTCAGCTTCTCCGATAATCGTCCCTTTACGGTGATCGCCAGCGATCAGGGCTTCCTGCCTGCGCCGGTGGCGGTGCAGCTGCTGACGCTGGCACCCGGCGAGCGTCGCGAAGTGCTGGTGGATATGTCGCAGGGCGATGAAGTGTCGATTACGGCCGGTACGGCGGCGGGTTTGATGGATCGCCTGCGCGGGCTGTTTGAGCCGTCATCAATTCTGACCAACACGCTGGTGCTGAGCTTGCGCCCAACCGGTTTGTTGCCGCTGGTCACCGACAATCTGCCGATGCGTTTGCTGGCGGATCAGATTCTTGATGGCGTAGCGACTCGCACGCGTGAATTCCGCATTGGCGACAGCGAGCCGGGCATTAACGGCGTGCTGTGGGACATGAACCGCATCGATACCACTGTGCAGCAGGGCACCTTTGAGCGCTGGATTATCCACGCCGATCGCCCGCAATCGCTGCATATTCAGGGCGTGATGTTCCTGATTAAGAACGTCAATGGCGCGCAGCCGATGGGTGAAGATCGCGGCTGGAAAGATACCGTGTGGGTGGATGGCAGCGTGGAGTTACTGGTGAGCTTCCCGCAGAGTTCATCGGATCACTTCCCGTTTGTTTATTACAGCCAGACGCTAGAGATGGCGGATCGCGGTACGGCGGGGCAGTTGTTGGTTAACTCGGTGTCCTGATGTCCCTCATCCTAACCTTCTCCCACAAGTGGGAGAAGGGACGTTTAGGTGGATTTCAGCTTTACATCAGCGCTCAATCTGTTCCCTCTCCCGCCTGCGGGAGAGGGCTAGGGTGAGGGGAAAAGCGCACCATCCTACCCGTTAAACGCTTCCGGATCCGGCCCCAAACGGTTACCGCTATCCAGCTTACTGATCTCACTCACTTCAGTTTTATCCAATCTAAAATCAAACACCTGGAAATTCTCACGAATACGTTCCGGGGTAATCGACTTCGGAATCACCACCAAACCGCTATCCAGATGCCAGCGGATCACGATTTGTGCCGGCGTCTTGCCATACTTTTTCGCCAGCTCGCGGATAATCTCCTGATCGAACACGCCTTTCCCGCCTTGCGCCAGCGGGCTCCAGGATTCAGTTTGAATCTGGTGCAGCGCATTCCACGCATGCAGCGTGCGCTGTTGCAGCATCGGATGCAGCTCAATCTGGTTCACTACCGGCGACACACCGGTTTCATCGATCAAACGCTTCAGGTGCGCCTCGTGGAAGTTACATACGCCGATGCTCTTGGTTAAGCCCTGTTGCTGCAGCTCAATCAACCCTTTCCAGGCTTCGACGTAGTTGTCTTTTTCCGGGCACGGCCAGTGCATCAGATACAAATCCACCTGCTCCAGCTGCAACTTCTTCAGGCTGGTTTCCATCGCCTGCTGCCAGTTGGTTTGATCGTCGTTCCACAGCTTGGTGGTGATAAAAATGTCTTCACGCGCCACGTCGGTCTCTTGCAGCGCTTGCCCAACCGCTTCCTCATTTTTGTAGATAGCGGCGGTATCGATGGAGCGATAGCCGACTTTCAACGCTTCCAGGATGGCGTTACGTGCATCCTCAATGCTCGCTTGCCACACGCCGAGGCCAAGCTGCGGCATCATGTTGCCGTCGCGCAATTTAATAATGGGTTGCTCTGCCATAGTTGCTCCTTATCTGTTGCAGTGACTTACCGTAGAAAAGATGTGCTTAAGTCTAGTCAACAAACCTCACCTCAGGATCATTGTGGCAAGCGGGCGGCACTTTTGCCTGATGGATTTCTGCAAGAATCTTGCCTGATTCTCCAGGATGGTGGAGCTTTGCACAGCCTTACGGCAAACTGACTTTTTTGCTGCCCGAGAGAGATGCATGCCAAACGACGCCCTTTGCCGCCAGCTGGCGCAGCGTGTAGTCGCGCTGATGAGTGACCTGCATAAGCCGCTGTGCGCGGTAGAAAACGTCAAGCTGATTTACGCCTGCGAAACCTTGCCGCGTACGCCGATGATGTATCAACCCGGCATTGTGATTCTGTTTCAGGGGCGTAAAACCGGTTATCTCGGCAGCACGGTTTTCCACTACGACGCTACCAAATATCTGATGCTCACCGTGCCGCTGCCGGTGGAGTGCGAAACCGAAGCCACGCTGGCGGAGCCGCTGGCCGGCATGTGTTTGAGCGTGGATGTCGCCAGCCTGCAGGATCTGCTGATGGATATCGGCGATGACGAGCAGTTCCAGCCGCCAGCGCAAACCTCCGGCATCCATTCGGCGTTTATGAGCGAAGAGATGCTGTGTGCGGCCGAACGCTTGCTGGATGTGATGAACAATCCGCGTGACGCCCGCGTGCTCGGTCCGCAGCTGGTGCGCGAGATGATCTATTACGTGTTAACCGGACCGATTGGCGGCGCGCTGCTGTCGCTGGTCAATCGCCAGACGCAGTTCAGCCAGATTGCGCGCGCGCTGCGTCGCATCGAAAGTCACTTTGCGGAAAGTCTGAGCGTCGACATGCTGGCTGCTGAAGTGAACATGAGCGTTTCGGCGTTTCATCACAACTTCAAAGCGGTGACGCAAACCTCGCCGCTGCAATACCTCAAGCGCTATCGCCTGCATCAGGCGCGCCTGATGATGCTGCAGGATGGCATGAAAGCCAGCGCGGCGGCGGTGCGCGTCGGCTATGAAAGTCCGTCGCAGTTTTCGCGTGAGTTTAAGCGCTATTTCGGCGTGACGCCGGGAGAGGAGGCGAGCCGCGTGCGTCAAACCTTACCGTTTGACGCCGCGTCGTAATCAGGAAACTTTCTGGCGGCGTTTTTTCCAAATCACCACAATGCTGCCGGCCAGGCCGATAAACAGCAGCGCGATTGGCAGAATCATCAGGATCGCCATCACCTGATCTTCGTGGCGCTTGATAAAGGGCACATGGCTGATGCCGTAGCCCAGCGTCACCACAATCCCAACCCACAACAAACCGCTCAGCCAGTTAAACAGCTGGAAGCGGCCATTGTTCAAACCGGAAATGCCGGCCATGGTGGGCAGCAAGGTGCGCACAAAAGCGAGGAAGCGGCCAACCAGCAACGCCATCAAACCGTGGCGGTTAAACATATTCCACGCGCGCTGGTGATATTGCGCGGGCAGATGCAGTAACCAGCTTTTCACCAGTCTGGTGTTGCCGAGCCAGCGACCTTGCAGATAGCTGAGCCAGCAGCCGAGACTGGCCGCCGTGGTCAAAATCACAATCGTCGGCACGAAATCCATCACACCTTTGGCGACCATCGCGCCCGCCAGTAACAGCAGGCTGTCGCCCGGCAGGAATGAGGCGGGCAGCAAACCGTTTTCCAGAAACAGCGTTAAAAACATCACGCCGTAAACAATCCAAACGACATCCGGATTGCCGAGCGCGGCAAAATCCTGATGCCAAAGCGCCTGGACAATCTCATGTAAAACACCCATCAGCTATTCCATCGAGTCACAAGGAGTCTAATTTTAACCTTCTGTGGCATCACATACGTTGATCTCTCATCGCCGCCACAGCGTGGTTTATCTTCTGTTTAACTTCTTAAACGTGCAAAACCGGCTTTAAGGTCATCCAACAAGTCGTCGACATGTTCGAGGCCGATATGCAGACGCACCAAAGTGCCGTCAAAATCCACGCCGCCCGCCGGACGAATCGCCGCCAGCTCTTCAGGCTGGTTTGCCAGAATCAGGGATTCATAGCCGCCCCACGAATACGCCATGCTGAAATGGTGGAAGTGATCGAGGTAATTCGCCAGCTGCTCACGGCTCAGTTTTTCATGCAGGATGAAGGAGAACAAACCGCTGCTGCCGCTGAAATCACGCTGCCAGAATTCATGGCCTTTACACTGCGCCAGCGCTGGATGATTCACGCGCGCCACTTCCGGCTGCGTTGCCAGCCATTCGGCCACCTGCAATCCGCTCTCTTCGTGCTGACGCAAACGCGTGCCCAGCGTACGAATGCCGCGGCTCGCCATATAGGCGGTATCGGCATCGACCATCTGGCCCATCAGATAGGAGTTCTCGCGCAGCTGTGGCCAGCAACGTTCATTCGCTACCGCCGTGCCAATCATCGCATCGCTGTGACCAATGATGTATTTGGTGCCGGCCTGAATCGAAATATCGATGCCATGATCCAGCGCGTTAAACAGCACGCCCGCCGCCCAGGTATTATCGATCATGATGATCGCATCCGGCGCTTTGGCGCGCACGGCGGCAACAATCGCCGGAATATCCTGCACTTCCATGGTGATTGACGCCGGGGATTCCAGGAACACCACGCGCGTATTTGGCTTTACCAGCTCGCCAATTTCGCTGCCGATGCAGTGATCGAAATAGGTGGTGGTAACGTTCAGCTTACTGAGAATTTTCGAGCAGAAATCCTGCGTCGGTTCATAGACCGCGCCGCTGACCAGAATATGGTCGCCGGCTTCGACAAAGGACAAAATGGCATTGGAGACCGCCGCCGCGCCGCATGGATAGAGCGCGCAACCTGCGCCGCCTTCCAGCTCGGTCATGGCGTCTTGCAGCGAGAAATGGGTGAGGGTGCCGCGACGGCCATAAAACAGCTCGCCTGAAGCGCGACCGGCGGTAGCACGTTTCTTGTCGGCGACCGTGTCAAAAACCAGGGATGAAGCGCGTTGAATTACGCTGTTAACTGAGCCTTGAGTGTAACGTTTACTGCGTCCCGCGCTGACAAGCGTGGTGTCTATTTTCTTCGTTGCCATCACTGCCTTTCCTGACATTTCCCACAAAACATCCACGTTACCACGAATCAGCGTAGTGGGTTGAGCCTGATTGCGGATTATCAGAGTGAGGCCAGTATTGCGCATAACATCCGCTAAATTGTGGAAATTGCTGGTCTCTTTGCTTTGTAAATAGTAATGAGAACCACTATCACTTCGGGCGTTTTTTTTGCTATGATCCGCGCTTCAATCGTGAACTGTGCAACAGAAGTTGGAGATGCAGCGTGGTAGCCAGTGATTTGATGCAAACGGATCTCTCTGTTTGGGGCATGTATCAGCATGCCGATATCGTGGTAAAGATAGTGATGATTGGCCTGTTACTGGCTTCCGTTGTCACCTGGGCAATTTTCTTCGGTAAGTTTGCTGAGCTGAGCGGGGCGAAACGTCGCCTGAAACGCGAGCAGCAAGCGCTGGGCGAAGCCCGCTCGTTAAACGATGCTTACCGTGCTGCTGAAACCTTCAAAGCCAACAGCCACAGCGCTGTGCTGCTTAACGATGCGCAGAATGAGCTGGAGTTGTCTGCCGGCACCGAAGATCTGGATGGCATTAAAGAGCGCACCAGCTTCCGTCTCGATCGCCGCGTGGCCGCATTCAGCCGTCATGCCGGTCGCGGCAATGGTTTCCTCGCCACCATCGGTTCGGTTGCGCCGTTTATCGGTCTGTTCGGCACCGTGTGGGGCATCATGAACAGCTTCATCGGTATCGCTAAAACGCAAACCACCAACCTCGCAGTTGTTGCGCCCGGTATCGCCGAAGCGCTGCTGGCCACCGCGATTGGTCTGGTTGCAGCAATCCCAGCAGTTGTTATCTACAACGTCTTCGCGCGTATGATTGCCAGCTACAAAGCGTCGCTGGGCGATGTCGCCGCGCAGGTGATGTTGCTGCAGAGCCGCGACCTTGACCTCGGCAACGTCGATACTGCGAAAGAAGCCAACCGTCCAGCGGCGGCACAGAAACTGCGCGTAGGATAAGTATTATGGCGATGCGTTTAAACGATGACTCGGTCGGCGATGGCGAAATGCACGAAATCAACGTGACGCCGTTTATCGACGTCATGTTAGTTCTGCTGATCATCTTTATGGTCGCCGCGCCATTAGCCACCGTCGATGTGCGCGTAAATCTGCCAGCATCGACCAGCGCGCCGCAGCCGCGTCCGGAAAAGCCGGTTTATCTCTCCATCAAGGAAGATAAGCAGATCTTCATCGGTAACGATGCGGTCACCAAAGAGACACTGGTGAACGCGCTGACGGCACAAACCGAAGGCAAGAAAGACACCACCATCTTCTTCCAGGCGGATAAATCGGTTGATTACGCTACTTTGATGGAAGTGATGGATCAGCTGCGTGAAGCTGGTTATCTGAAGATTGGCTTGATGGGCATGGAAACGGTCAAAAAGTAACGTTTCTCAGCTCAATCGTAGGGTCGCCATTCATGGCGACCTTTTTTTATATCTGATACTCAGTTTGTTAATTTATTGTTACCATTGGTCTTATTTTTGTAAACTGCAATGGTGAAGAGGATCACGTTTATTCCTGGCCCGGCACGTTAAAACGGAAGAAAAAACCAGGAAGGACAATATGAGCTCGAGTCACTCTTTACAAAAGTCGTCGCAAGGCGGTGCCAAAACCATCTTTAGCGTTACCAGCGGTAACTTCCTTGAGATGTACGATTTCATGGTATTTGGCTATTACGCCACCGCAATCGCCAAAACCTTTTTCCCCGGCGATGATCCCTTTGCCTCTCTGATGCTCACGCTGATGACCTTCGGCGCAGGCTTCCTGATGCGCCCGCTCGGCGCGATTATTCTCGGCGCTTACATCGACCATCATGGTCGTCGTAAAGGCTTGCTGTTAACGCTTGGTCTGATGGCGATCGGCACCTTAACCATTGCGTTGGTACCCGGTTACGCCACGTTGGGTGCTACCGCGCCGATTTTGATTCTGCTTGGTCGTTTATTGCAGGGCTTCTCGGCGGGCGTTGAGCTGGGCGGCGTGTCGGTTTATCTGGCTGAAGTGGCGCCGAAAGGACGCAAAGGCTTTTATGTCAGCTGGCAGTCGGGCAGCCAGCAGGTGGCGGTAATCTTCGCCGCGCTGCTCGGTTTGGGTCTGAATCATCTGCTGGCGAAAGATGCGGTTACCGAATGGGGCTGGCGTATTCCGTTTGTGGTGGGATGTATGATCGTGCCGTTCCTGTTCTACATTCGTCGCATGCTGGAAGAGACCGAAGCCTTCAGCCAGCGCAAACATCATCCTTCCATGAGCCAGATTATGCGTTCAGTCGGGCAGAATTGGGCGCTGGTGCTGGCAGGGATGTTGATGGTGGTTACCACCACCGTGATGTTCTATATGATCACCGCGTTTACCCCGACGTTTGGTAAAACGGTGCTGATGATGAGCGATAAAGAGAGCTTCCTGGTGACGCTGTTTGTCGGCATCTCCAACCTGTTCTGGCTGCCAGTGATGGGTTCGTTGTCGGACCGCATTGGTCGTCGTCCGCTGCTGATTGTTTGCACTATCTTGATGATTCTAACCACCTGGCCGGTGCTGCATTGGCTGGTGGGCGCGCCGACCTTTGCCCGTCTGGTTGAAGCCGAACTGTGGCTGTCGTTCCTCTATGCCAGCTACAACGGCGCGATGGTGGTTTACCTGGCTGAGATCATGCCGGCAGAAGTGCGTGCTTCGGGCTTTTCGCTCGCTTACAGCCTGGCAACCGCGCTGTTTGGCGGCTTTACGCCAGCGGTGTCGAGCTATCTGATTCATGCCACCGGCGACAAAGCGATGCCGGGCGTGTGGCTCTCTTTTGCGGCAGTGTGCGGGCTGGTTGGTACGCTGCTGATTGGCCGTATGGTGAAGCAATATCAAGCGCAACACCGTTCCCCTCACCCTAACCCTCTCCCGCAAGCGGGAGAGGGAATGTTTAGGTAACCGCTCGATCGGCTCCTTCTCCCGCTTGCGGGAGAGGGAATGTTTAGGTAACCGCTCGATCGGCTCCTTCTCCCGCTTGCGGGAGAGGGAATGTTTAGGTATCCGCTCGATCGGCTCCTTCTCCCGCTTGCGGGAGAAGGCTGGGATGAGGGACAGCGCGCACCCACCTAAAACGACACATCCACCACCACGCTATCAGTATAATTCCCCGCCGCGGGCGTATTCTGCGTCGTCAAAATCTGCGCCGTATAAGTAAAGTTGCGCGTCACGGTATCCGCATTCAACGAGGTCGAGGTGGTGCTGCTCCAGCGATCGGTGCCGGTCGGTCCCCAGCGTGAGGTGGTGGTGGTGCCTTTGTAGATGTCATACGCCAACCGATTGGTTCCGCTCGCCATCTGTCGCGTGGTGCCGCTGTAGTAACTGCCGTTGCTCAAACCCACGGTGTAAGTACTGCCTTTTGAACACACCACGTTAATCGTCTGCTGCACGGTTGAGAAACTGCCTACTAAAGGCGCACTGCCAAAACTGACGTTCGGCGCGGTGATGGTGGTGCAATCATTGGTGACCAGCAGATTCACAGTAATTGGCATCGCCGTACCGGTGCTGCTCTGCACCGTTCCCACGCACAATCCTGCCACGTTCAACCCGGCACACACCGTATAACTGACGGTCAGCGTAATGGTGGTGGTATAGGTGCCGGCGGCGATCACTTGTCCGGTAAGGGTGCGGAAGTAGAGCGGAATATTAAAGTTGAGGGTGTTACCCAACGCCAGCAGTGAGGCGGAACTCCAGCGATAGCTGACGCCCTGCTGTAATTCAGTGGCGCAGGCGCTATCGATACACAGCTGGATCGGAATGTTATCGGTGCCGCCGCTGGCGGTTTTCAACACGGCGCGCGTGCCGCTGAGGTTAGAGGCGGTGGTAAAGGCATAGGTGATGTTATCGGAGCCCAGCAGCGAAAGCGTACCTGAGCCACAGTTAACATTGGTGGTACTGGAGGTGTTATTCACCGTTGACGCCACCGAAAATGTGGTGACCGAGCCAAAGGTCGCAGTCGGCGCCGATAAGCTACAAAGCGCATAGCTGGTGCCCGGCAGTAAAAACAGCGCCAGCAGGAGCAGAAGCTTTCTCATGGTGAAATCCCTGACTGTGAATTATCCGCGCTGCTCACCGCAGAACCTTGCGGCGGCGGTGGCAGCGGGCAAGTAAGCGGTCCGTAGGTTTCCAGCGCTTTTGGCTGGCCGTTGGCGATCTCCAGTTGCGTATCGCAACTGCGTCCATCTGGCGTCACCACGTGAATCGGGTTGCTGGCAGCCAGATCTTCCATCCATACAATGCCGTCCCAGCCGACATATTCGGTGGCCTGATTCGGACGTAACACCTGGCTGGAAATCGGCAGCGGCTGATGATTGCTGTCATGCAGCACCACGCTGGCGGCGCGTAGGCGCTCGACCGGGAAGTTGAGCAGATAACCGCTCTTACGCTTCACGGCAAAGCGCTGTTCAACCTTCGGCGCGGTGCGATCGGCGGGCAGATCCAGCGTATCGATATCGTACTTCGCGCCGTAATAGCTGCTGATTGAGGGCACCAGCAGATAGCCTTGTTTATCAGTGCGACCCATGGTCTGGTTCTCATAACGCACCGTTACGTTGGGATAATCGGTTTTCACCACCACAAAGGCATCGTTGATATCGTTGGCAGCGAACACGCGGTTATCCATCAACACCACCGAACCGGTGAAATCAGCCCATTGCGTGGTGTTGTCGTTATCGCCGTAGAAACCGGCTGAGGTATCGATTTTATTGTTGCGATAACGCAGGCTGGCCTGGCGATAATCGCCGCTGTCGCTGGCCTGATTGGCCCACGCGGCATCGTATGAGAAGCCACCGTCAGTTGGCATGGCGCGCGACACATATAGTCGCTGGCTGTTATTGCCTTGCTGATCGCGTTCGGTGCTGACCGAGGCGCTGCTCTGCTCGCCAAACGGGATGACCAGCGAAATCGCGCCGCTCCAGTTGCCCTGTTCCTGATCGCGGCTGGCGGAGATGTACAAACTGCTGTTACCCCACAGATTTTTACTCCACGACAGATTGAGTAACCGTGTACGGTCACCGTTGCCGCCGGAGATATCAAAATAGGCCAATCCCAGGCTGCCGTAATCATTCAGCGATACGCTGGCGGTGTACTGCGCGCTGCGCCGAGCCAGTGAATAGCTGGTGTTCGCGCTGTCGCCGCGACTGCCAACCAGCGCGAGGTTGCCGAAATCGGCGCTGCGAATGATGTGCTGAGTTCCGAGGCTGAACCAGCTGTTGTTGTACTGATAGCCCCAGCTGTATTGCGTACCCGGATTGCCGTCCATCTGGCTTTGTGCCAGCGCACCATTCACCACGCCAAAACTGCCGAGCTTCACCAGGCCACCTGCGCCGCCCATCGCCACGCTGTCGCTGCCTTCTGCGTGACTCTCCAGCGTTAGCCAATCGTTGATACCGTAGCGATACGAACCGCTGGCCGCCGCCGCGCCATAATCAAAATTGTTGATGCCGTAGTTTTCGCGAATGGCACCGGCGGAAAAGGAGTAATCGGATAGCCCGGTTTTCAGCAAACTGCTGGAGACGTAAAACGGCAGCGTGGTGGTGACTTGTCTGCCCACTGCATCGGTGGTGGTGATCACCGCATCGCCTGCGCCGTTAACGAAAGGTACGTTAGTGAGCGACCACGGACCCGGCTGCACATCGGCCTGGGTGCTGCGATAACCATTAATAAACAGATCGACCGACGAGGGCACCGCCGCCTGACCGGAAAACGCCGGCAGCGGATAGGTCACCAGATCCGGACGCACGCTGAAGTCGCGGCCAATCTGCACGCCACCCAGCCGCACGCTGTTGCTCCAGCTCAACGCATCAGTTACCAAATCCCCGGCGCGCCAGCTGATCGCTGCGTTCTCGTTTTCATTACTGAGCCAGGTATCGTAGCGGATATAGCCTTCCTGCTGACCGGCAACGCCACCTTCCAGTTGCTGCACATAAACACCGTTGGTCGAAAACTGCCCAACCGGGCCAAAGAGGCGCAATTCATTCCAGCTGGAGAGGCGCGAACCGGCGTTATCGGTGCGCGTGGCGTAGAAGTCATAGTTGAGCAGGGCGCCATTGCTGGCGCGGCCGGGAAAGCGCGGCGCATTCTGCAGTTGGCCAATGGTTTGGCCCGGCAGCCAGGCGGGCGGCACCGTCAATAACAGGCGTTGGCGTCGTTCATCATACTCCACTTTCGCTCCGCTCAGTTGATTGACATCGATCTGCTGCCCTTGCAACTTCTCGGCCGGAATACCGGCGCGTTGCAGATCGCCGCGTCGCAGCCAGAAATCACCGTTCTTGCGCTCAACCGGTACGATGTCGCCGCGTTCGCCCTGATTCACCACCAGTTCCAGCATGTATTGCTGACCGCTGGCGTTATTCTCCAGCGCAGGCGGCGGCGGCAGTTCGGAGAAAGTCTCCGCGCTGCTACTCATCGGGCTAATACAAAGCACGCTGGCAACGGCCAGCGCGCAGGGATGCGGCGTTAACTTCATCAACGCGCGGCAGCGCTGCTCCAGTTGCCTTTGTTCATTTCGGCCGACAGTTCACCGCTTACGCTGCGGGTTAACGGCCAGCGATGGCTGCTGTTGGCCAGCACGTAGCCAAACAAGCCGTTGCCCATTTTGCGCCCGCCAATGGTCACATTACTTAAACGCGCGTGGCCGTTACCGTGATTGGTCAGCTCCAGCCAGCGCTTGCCGCCGCTGTTCACTTCCTGCCAGCTCAGCTGCGGTTTCGCCGTGTCGCGTGTTACGCCGTTGCCGTAAACAAACAGCGGCACCGAATAGCGCATCTGGAACGTCAGCCCGGCCTGATTCTCGCCCGGCGTGCGCGGCGTGGGGATTTCATCCAGCACCACGCGATAGGACATCTCACGTCCGGCTTCAGGCGGCGTTTGCTTGATTAAACGCACCAGCTGCTTTTGCCCTGGCTCAAGGCGTACCATCGGCGGGCTCGCTACCACTTGCTGCTGGGTTTGATACTGCTCCTGACCGTTGACCTGCTGCCAGCTGAAGATGCGCACCTGCATCATGGTGGTGGCATTGCCGCGATTCTCCAGCCACAGCTCGCTGGCTTTATCTTGTGGATCGATTGCCGGATCGATTGGCCACACCATCAGTGAATTGGCGGCATGCACCGCAGGTGTTAGTGCCACACATAACAACAGAATCAGGGCGCGCAGGTTCATCATCATTCATCCTTCTTATTGGCGCCGTCACCAACTCAGCGTGACGGTTAAGGTGTCGGTATACGTCCCGGCGCGCGTGGGGCCGGGCAGCGTTAATAAGCCGTAAATCGGCAACGTGATGTTATTGGCATTGCTGTAACTCAACGCCATCGGGCTGTTCACTGGAATCGCCGTGGTATGTGCCGCATTGGTATACAGGCTGTAGGCCACGGTATTGGTGTTGCTGGTATGTTTGAGGTTGCGCGTGGAGGTGTAATTGCTACCGCCGTTAATGCTCATGCTGACGGCGGTGCCTGGCGTGCAGGCGAGAGTGATAGTGGTGCTTTGCACATAGCTGGCGCTGACGCTGCTCGCTGCCACGCCAGATTGGGTACCAAAGTTAAGCGTGCCAAAGACCCCGGTATTGGTACCGGAAACAACACAGCCTGCCACTACTGATGCTGAAACCTGAAACGTTGCCGTGGGCAACCCCCAGGCGGAGACGCTCCCTATCAGCAGGGCAAGGCCGCCTGCACTGTGCATCAACCGCTGCACCACGGCCACCCTGATTATCCTTTCCCTCAGTAATTCACCGCCACGTTAATGGTGTCGGTGTAAGTCCCTGCGGGAATCAACGGGTTAAAACCGCCGCCGACCACGCGACCATAAATGGCGTAGTTGGTACCCAACGTTGGATCCGTGGTGCCACTGGCGGCGATATTGGTGTTGTTGGCGATAGCAGTGGTAAAAGCGGCATCGCTATACAACGTATAGGCAATACCCTGCGTATTGTTGGAGCCGAGGATCAGATAGCGTGGCTGGCCGCTCACCGTGCCGTAAATGGTCGCCGGAGCGGCATTACTGCTGGTGACCTGCACGTTGAAGGTTTGTCCAGTGGTGCAGCGGACATAGATACCGTTACCGGACGCGCCGACCAGCGTGGCATTGAGCGTATCAAAGGTGGCGGCGCTGCTACCAAAGTTCAGGGTACCGAAGTTAACCCCCGTCGTTGCAGACTGGCCGTTTACCAAACAACCGGTGGTCAGCGTCAACGTCGCATTGATGGTTCCCGTGGTGGTGGCGGCAAAAACAGCAGTAGGGGCTAGCGCGGCGCTTAGGCTAGTAGCCATAAGAAAAAGCTTGAGTTTCATAATCATTCCTTACTGATTATCCAAGGTCAGTGCTTTTTCACCTGGTCAGACATTTATGGAAATACATCCGAAATCAAACAAGAGCCGCAATGGACTCGACAGCGTAAGCGCCTGCCATCTAAGAAAATTCCTAGATGACGGATTAATGATTTATATCAGTTTTCTTTACTATAGATCAGCAAATCGGCACTTGTACGCCGAGGGTTCAATTTTTCCCTAATCAATTCACACTTTTCGCCGATAACTCAGTAAACACAAGGGGTAGCGAGCGGTTAGAAAAACTAAACAGCCGATGATTTCTCCCTCTACCGCACGCTACGGTTCAATGTTATGTTCGTGCATTAATCAGATATTATTAATTTTTCGCTTAACGACTGACGATGAAAATAAAAAAAATCCGCACCATGACTCAAGATTTGTCCGGATCGGTTCTAAGTTGAACTTCGCCGCAGGCGGTCATGAATCGCCCTTGATCGGCGCTTTATCATCCTTGTTCTAATTTGACGACACCGCACCTGCTCCGTAGCGGGTGAAGTTTAGGAGCGCACATGCTGCTGGTTACCTGGGATAGCGTTCTGGTTACCGTTTCACTGATCGTGGCCTTCATTGCCGCGTTTACCGCCTTAGATACCGCCGGGCGCGTAGCCGTTTCACGCGGCTGTCTGGCAAAACTGTGGTTAATCGGCGGAGGCACCGCGATGGGCATCGGCGTGTGGGCGATGCACTTTATTGGCATGCTGGCGATGATGATGCCAATGACCATGCGCTACGACGTCGAGCTCACCGCCATCTCATTACTGGTGGCGATTGTCACCGCCATCTTTGCCTTTGCGCAGGGCGTGCAGGGCAGCCATCTCACCCGGCGACGCTTAATTCGCGGCACCCTGATCATGGGCAGCGGCATCATTGTCATGCATTACCTCGGCATGAACGCGCTGATGATTGAAAGCCCAATTGACTGGAATCTGCCGCTGGTGGCGCTCTCGGTGCTGATTGCCTATGCGGCATCAGGCGCGGCGTTGTGGCTGGCGTTTCATCTGCGCCAGGGCGAAAGCCTGTTATTACTGCGCGCCTGCGCAGCGTTAGTGATGGGGATTGCGATTGCCGGCATGCATTACACCGGCATGGCGGCAGCAGAGTTCGTTATGCCGGTAAGCATGCAACATCACGGTGCCAGCGAAGAGGGACTGGCGGTGTGGGTCACCATTATCACGCTGAGTATTCTGGGATTCATGTTGCTGATCTCGATGCTGGATGCGCAGATCCGTGCCGCGCGCCTCGCCGCTAAACTCAAGCGCGCCAACAGCGAGCTGCGCCAGCTGGCGATGCATGACAACCTCACCGCGCTGCCAAATCGCGTGATGCTGGAGCAGCAACTCACCACGGAGATCAAACAGGCGACGATGCAGGATGAGAACTTTGCGCTGATGTTCATGGATCTCGATGGTTTCAAAGCCATTAATGACACATGGGGCCATCACGTCGGCGATCGCTTGCTGATTGCGGTGGCTGAGCGTTTACGAAGTGAACTCGCTGAAGAGATTCTGCTGGCGCGTCTGGGCGGCGATGAATTCGTACTGCTGTGTCCGCAATTCCATCTGCATCAGGCCACCAAACTGGCGCAGCGGCTGGTGCAGGTCATTGATGCGCCTTTCAATCTCGATCGCTATTCGCTGCGCGTCTCCCTGAGCGTTGGCATTGTGATCTTCCCGCTGCACGGCCGCAGCCAGCAGGAGCTGATGTTTAACGCCGACTCCGCCATGTATCACACCAAACACAGCGGCCGTAACGGCTGGTGTCTGTTTGAACCGGCGATGAGCGCGGTGGCGCAGCATCAGCTGGCGCTGGCCAACGATTTGTGGAACGCGCTGGAATATCAGGAGATGCGCCTGTTCTACCAGCCAAAATTCCGCGCGGGCGGCACGGTATTAATCGGTTTTGAGGCGCTGTTGCGCTGGCAGCATCCGCGTCGCGGACTGCTGATGCCGGATATGTTTCTGGCGCGCGCCGAGAAAACCGGGCAAATTGTCGCGCTGGGTAACTGGGTGATCAATGAAGCCTGCCGCCAGCTTAAGCAGTGGCACGATGAAGGCAACGGTGACTGGACCGTCTCTGTCAATCTCTCGGCTCTACAGTTCCAGCAGCGCGATTTGATTGAGAGCGTGCGCCAGGCGTTGCAGCACCATCAGATCCCGGAAGGGGCGTTGATGCTGGAAATTACTGAGAACATCGCGATGCGCGATCCGCAGTTCAGCCAGCAGCGCATTGCCGAGCTGCATCGTCTTGGCGTAAAAGTGGCGATTGATAACTTCGGCATCGGCTACGCCAACTTGCTGCATTTGAAACACCTCGAAGCCAGCGAGCTAAAAATCGACCGCGCCTTTATAAACAGTTTGCGCGCCGGTAGCGAAGACGCCACGGTGGTCACCGCGATGTTGACGCTGGCGCAAACGCTCAACCTGCGCATGGTGGCGGAAGGCGTCGAAACCGAGGAGCAGCAGCGTTTGCTCACCGGTTTAGGCTTCGACACGCTGCAAGGTTATCTGCTCGGCAAGCCCACGCCCGCCGACCGCATCGGTGAATTTACCGCTGCGCTTAACGTGCCGCTGGCGTATAGCGATAACCTGGTGCCGCTGGCAGGCGCGCAATAAACAATTTTTAGTTTCTTCCCCATCGGAAGGTTTCATCGTTCAAAAACTCAGATCGGCAGTGATGCTGCCGATAATTCCTACAATAAAACCCATAGATCTCACTTTTAATCACAACACCACAGCTGATTCAAACCGGCTTTTACTTGGTAAATCACTATGTTAGTGACTTCGTACGACTCGTTTACCGTCATCGTCTCGATTCTGGTGGCGATGCTGGCCTCGTTTACTGCACTTGATATGGCAGGGCGCGTGGCTTCCTCAACTGGCAAGGTGGCGCTGGTTTGGTTATTTGGCGGTGGATTCGCTATGGGCGTCGGCATTTGGGCGATGCACTTCATCGGCATGCTGTCGATGAGCCTTGATATGGTGATGAGCTACGATCCCATGCTCACCGTCACCTCCATGGTGGTGGCGGTATTAGCCTCGGTATTTGCGCTGTGGCTGGTGTGTTCAACGCCGACGTTACCGTGGCCGCGACTGTGTGGCGGTGCATTGGTGCTGGGGTCCGGCGTGGTGGCGATGCACTACACCGGCATGGCGGCGCTGATGTTTGCGCCTGGCATTACGTGGAATTGGGGTTGGGTGGCGGCATCGGTGGCGATTGCGTTGGTGGCGTCGGGTGCCGCGCTGTGGCTGGCGTTTAACCTGCGCGAAGGCCACGGCCGTGTCACCGTGTTGCGTTTAGGTGCATCAGTGGTAATGGGCTGCGCGATTGCGGGCATGCACTACACCGGCATGGCGGCGGCCGACTTCCCGATGCACAGCCACGCGACGCAAATGGGCGTTAACAGCAACTGGCTGGCGATTGTGGTGACGGTGGTGACGCTGGCGATCCTCGGCATTACCTTGCTGGTCTCGATGCTGGATGCGCGTTTGCAGGCACGCACCTCGATCCTTGCGCATTCGCTGGCGGAGGCCAACCGCGAACTGGCGCAGCTGGCGCTGCACGATAACCTGACGCGCTTACCCAACCGTATTTTGCTGGAAGATCGCCTCGAACAAGCCCTCAATAAAGCCAATCGTGAGAAGTCGCAGTTTGCGCTGATGTTTATGGATCTTGACGGCTTCAAAGCGGTCAACGATGCCTTTGGTCATCACGTGGGCGACAATTTGCTGATTGGTGTGACCGAGCGCATGACCGAACAGATGAAAGGGCACTATACGCTGGCACGCATGGGCGGCGACGAATTTGTACTACTGCTGGAAATCGATGAACCCAACGATGCCGCAGCGGTCGCCGATACGCTGGTGAAAGCGGTGGATCGTCCGTTCGATATCTCGCGCTATGAGCTGGTGGTGTCGCTGAGTATTGGTATTGCGGTCTACCCTGGCGATGGCAAAGATGATCGCGAGCTGATGTTCAACGCCGATGCCGCCATGTATCACACTAAAAACAACGGTCGCAACGGCTATACCTTCTTTCAGCCGTCGATGAACACGCTGGCGCAGTCACAATTGCAGCTGAATAACGATCTGTGGCAAGCGCTGGATAACGAAGAGTTACGCCTGTTCTACCAGCCAAAATACTGCGCGCCGAGCGGCCCGATCCTGGGCTTTGAAGCGCTGCTGCGCTGGCAGCATCCTTCACGCGGTTTACTGGCGCCGGATGCCTTCCTGCCGATGGCGGAAAAGACCGGCATGATCATTAACATCGGCAACTGGGTGATTAACGAAGCTTGTCGCCAACTGCGTTCCTGGCATCTGCAGGGCCATCCGCACTGGTCGGTGGCGGTCAATTTGTCGGCGGTACAGTTTGAGCAAAGCAATCTGGTGGAAACCGTTACCGAGGCGCTGGCGCAGCACCAGATTCCGGCTGAGCTGCTCACGCTGGAAGTCACCGAGACCACGGCGATGCGCGATCCGGAAGAGAGTGTGCGTATCCTCACCGAACTCACCAACATGGGCGTAAAAGCCTCGATTGACGATTTCGGCACCGGCTACTCCAGCTTGTTATATCTCAAGCGTTTACCGGCCAGCGAGCTGAAAATTGATCGCGCCTTTGTTAACGAGTTACAGGCGCACTCCGAAGATGCCACCATCGTTTCCGCGATTGTTGCGCTGGCGCAGTCGCTGCACCTGAAAGTGGTGGCTGAAGGGGTAGAAACGCAGGATCAGCAGGCGTTTCTTACCGGTTTAGGTTGCGATACGTTGCAGGGTTACTTGTTGGGAAAACCGGTGCCGCCGGAACGTATTGAGGAGCTGCCGAATTTTTTTGCGGCGGTGGAAGAGGACGAACGGGAAGTGGAGCAGATGCCTTAATTCTGCGGCACCAGTGCGGTTAATAAAAAAAGGCCGGTTGTTAACCCGGCCTTCAAGGTGGTGATGTCAGCAATTACACCAGTTCGGTTTTCACACCTTCCTGTACCAGCAATTCGGCTTCGCCATTGCTGTAAACCTGATATTCGCAGCCGGCGATGGTGACGGTGCCCGCCAGCGCCGTCCAGCCGCTGGTTTCATTGCCTGCTGGCAGAATATCGTCCAGTTGCAGGATGTCATCCGCTTTACCGTTGACCATTAGCTGGGTTTTACCGTCATCGATATAAAGATCTTTTTGGCCGGATGCCAGCACGTCGGAAATGTTCAGTGATAACGGGTTAGCGTCGTCAATAATGAATAATGCACTGTCACTGGTATTATCTTTTAAAATTTGATTGGGGTTTATTAACGGTAACCATGTCAGGTTATCGATGAAAACTCCACCCAGGTCATCAACATCTATAACTACCTTGCCAATTGGTTGGTTATCGACATTAAGCGAAATATTTTCTAAAAGGTATCCAGTTGCATAGTTATCAGTTAATTGGTGACTTACGCTTGATATAAGGTTATTGGATGTGTCGAATACCGATATATTAAGGTTGCCACCATTACCAAGGCCGACGTCAAAGGAAAATGTTCTGGTATCGGTTAAATTAAACTCAAGTTGACTATTATTTTGTGCCCATAATAGCATGGATTTATCAGGGATCGGAGTAAGAACGGGGAAATGAAACTCTGCGTTTCCCTCTAATAATGTTAATGAAATGTCCCCGGTAAGATGACAGGGTGTATCTGTAACTAATTTTTCACCAGCTATTTTCCCATTAAAACCATAATAGTAAGCTTCACTGTCATCCTGCACGACAGATAAATTTATTATTTCTTCTGAGTGACCATACACGCGTTTGACTTTGAATTCCCACATGCCAAGCGTTAAATCTTCGGGTGTGAAGGTCCACCTACCACTGGAATCAGCAACAACGTATTGTTCAAAATTACTAGTGCCCGATTTGTATCTGATAATGACCTCGCTGTTGGCTTCAGCTATGCCTGTCAACGTGGGTGTCGTATCATCCGTTATTGCACCATCCTTTTTTATAAATCCTTGTATCTGCCCTGCATCATCAATGAATCCTTCAATGGTTGGGTTAAAGCTGGTATAAGGCACAATTTTCAAGCCAAAGCTTTTCGCATTGGCATCATGAATAGCACTTCCCTCCGCGCTAAATTCATAATTTCCCATCTCCAGCATTTCAGGTTCATAGTGCCACTTACCATCCGCCCCAACGGTGACGCTCTCCAGCAATACCCATGCGCCCTGCAGATTAAGCCAGTGAATATAAACTATGGTGTTCGCTTCGCCACGACCGTGCAACGTTGGCGTGCGGTCATCGGTGATCGCGCCGTCACCGAGTTCTCCAAGATACCTGTAGGAATTGTCGTAAGCGTGCGTAATCTCGTAACGATCGCCAGGTGTCAGATCAATGTCCAGTCTGAACTCCCAACTCCATCCTTTTCCGCTATTGGCGCGAAATGTGTATTTTCCTTCAGGCAGCGCTGGGCTTGGTGTCCAGGTCCACTCCGTACAGTTTAATGTTGCCAGGCCGCCATCAATCCAGTTGCCGTCTTCTGCACGATATTGTATGCGTACAGCGCTACCAGCTAAGGCAGTGCCGTGCAGGGTAGGAGTGGTGTCATCCGTGATGGCACCATCAAGCAGCATGCCCGTTATGCTACCCGCATTATCCATGGCGTAGGTGAAGGTTGCCTCGCCAGCAATCGGTGGCGGGCTGTCAGGATAAATCATTAGGCTAAATGCATCAGACGCCTTGCTGGTGTGGCCCGTACGATCGGTGCTGGTTACCGTGAAACTGTGCGTCCCCTCTGGCAGTTCGGTTGCTGGAGTAATTTCCCAGCGGCCGTTTTGATCGGCCTTGGCGCTGCCAATTTCAACGCTGCCGTCGTACAGGCGCACAATCGAACCGGCTTCAGCGCTGCCACTCAGGACCGGTGTTTTATCATCGGTTTTGGCACCCGGCATCAGCCAGCTTTGATGTAAACCTTCATCATCCACAACGCGCAGAATTTCAGGTTTGGAAGGCGCCGTGGTATCAACGTGAAGAATTAACTGCGTGGGATCACCATAATTGCCCGCGTCGTCAATCACCCGGAAGGTGATGTTATAGGGCCCATCGGCGAGTGCGGCATCCGGTGTCCAGCTCCATGTGCCCGTCACCTTGTCAATATCCGCCTTGTAAATGGTGCCATTCAGCACGATTTCCATAATCCCGCCTTTCTCCTCAGGAATGGTCGTGCTGAGAGAGGGTTTAGGATTCGTGGTCCATTTTTGCACTGTTTCTTGCATGATAAATATCCTTGTCTATCTGATGTTGGGTAGGCCTGAAAACCCGTGATATTAGTGAGGTTGCTAACGTTGGCTTAGCAGAAATGTCTTGAAGTAGGAAAACTCTTAGAGCGGACAAGCGGCCGCTGAAAAATCAGCAGTGGGTGGCCAGGCTGCACAGGCAAAAGGAAGCACGAATGAGGACGCAGGATGAGAAATGGCCGTTGCTGCGGCAGGGGCAAGACAGTGCGGTTTATAAAAAAAAGGCCGGTTGTTAATCCGGCCTTCAGGGTGGTGATGTCAGCAATTACACCAGTTCGGTTTTCACACCCTCCTGCACCAGTAATTCGGCATCGCCATTGCTGTAAACCTGATATTCGCAGCCGGCGATGGTGACGGTACCCGCCAGCGCCGTCCAGCCGCTGGTTTCATTGCCCGCTGGCAGAATATCATCCAGCTGCAGGATGTCATCCGCTTTACCGTTGACCATTAACTGGGTTTTACCGTCATCAATATAAAGATCTTTTTGGCCGGATGTCAGAACGTCGGAAATGTTCAGTGATAACGGGTTAGTGTCGTCAATAATGAACAATCCATTATTAATATTATTTTCTTCTGAAAGATAATTTGGATCTGATAAGGGTTCCCATGACAGATTGTCAAGGTAAATTCCATATGGGTCATCGATGGTTATTAATACCTTGCCAATTGGCTGGTCGTCGAAGTTAAAAGAAAAATGGTCGTGGTAATTGTATCCAAATTTCGGAGTGTCAGTTAATCCGTATGGCCTATTTAATAATAAGTTGTTGGACAGGTCGTAAATATTAATGAAAACGGAGCCTCCGTTACCGTGACCGATGTCAAACGAAAAAGTTCTGATATCAGTTAAATCAAATTCAATTGTAGAATTTTCACTACCAGAAGTAAGCAATGCAAAGTTTTTAATGTTTGGATCTTTTGAAACACTGCTAAAGCTTCCAAATCCTTCAATTATTCTTAGTGAAATATCCTCAGTCAGAGAGTAGGGAGTGTCTTTAATTAAAACTTCAGTATTCTTGTCTTCAAAACTATACGAGTAAGCCTCTCTTTCATCCAGCACAATAGATAAATTGAAAGCGTCTGATAAAAAATCACCTTCAGGGTGTTTAACGTTGAATTCCCACATGCCAGGCGATAATTCTTCGGGTGTAAAGGTCCACTTGCCACGGGAATCAGCCATAATGTAGTGTTCATAAGTACTTGTATCCGATTTGCATGAAATCACCACCAGGCTGTTAGCTTCAGCCGTGCCTATCAATGTGGGCGTGGTATCATCCGTTTTTGCATTATTCTTTATATATCCGGTTATTGAACCTGCATCATCTAAGGCTCCAATAATTTTTGGGGCAAAGCTGCCTTCAGGCACAATTTTCAGGCCAAAGTTTTTCGCAGTAGTATCATGAACGGCACTGCTCTCTGCGCTGAATTCATAATTGCCCGCATCCAGCAAATCCGGGTCATAGCGCCACTGACCATCCGCCCCGACGGTGACGCTCTCCAGCAGTACCCATGCGCCTTGCAGATTGAGACAGTGAATATAGACCACGCTGTTTGCTTCGCCGCGACCGTGCAGCGTTGGCGTACGGTCGTCGGTGATCGCGCCGTTGCCGAGTTCACCAGTATAAGTACCGAAATCATCGTAGGCGTGCGTAATCTCGTAACGGTCGGCGGGTGTTAGATCAATGTCCAGTGAGAAAGAGTCGCTCCAGCCGCTACCGTCATTAGCACGGAATTCGTATTTACCTTCGGTCAGCGCCGGGTTGGGTGTCCACGTCCAGTCACTGCCGTTCAGTGTTGCCAGGCCGCCCTCAGTCCAGCTGCCGTTTTCAGTACGATATTGTATGCGCACATAACTACCAGGCATAGCAGTGCCGTTCAGGGTAGGAGTGGTGTCATCGGTGATGGCACCATCACGCAGCATCTCCGTTATGGCCCCCACATCATCACTGGCATGGGTAATGGTTGCCTGGTTGCCAATCGGTGGCACGCTGTCAGGCTCAATCGTTAGACTAAAGGCATCAGACGCCTTGCTGGTGTGGCCCGTACGATCGGTGCTGGTTACCGTGAAACTGTGCGCCCCCTCTGGCAGTTCGGTTGCTGGAGTAATTTCCCAGCGGCCGTTTTGAGCAGCCTTAGCACTGCCAATTTCATTGCTGCCGTCGTACAGGCGCACAATCGAACCGGGTTCAGCGTAGCCGCTCAGGACCGGCGTTTTATCATCGGTTTTGGCACCCGGCATCAGCCAGCTTTGCTCTGAACCTTCATCATCCAATACGCGCAGAATTTCAGGTTTAGAAGGCGCCGTGGTATCAACGTGAAGAATTAACTGCGTGGGATCACCATAATTGCCCGCGTCGTCAATCACCCGGAAGGTGATGTTATAGGGCCCATCGGCGAGTGCGGCATCCGGTGTCCAGCTCCATGTGCCCGTCACCTTGTCAATATCCGCCTTGTAAATGGTGCCATTCAGCACGATTTCCATAATCCCGCCTTTCTCCTCAGGAATGGTTGTGCTGAGAGAGGGTTTAGGATTCGTGGTCCATTTTTGCACTGTTTCTTGCATGATAAATATCCTTGTCTATCTGATGTTGGGTAGGCCTGAAAACCCGTGATGTTAGTGAGGTTGCTAACGTTGACTTAGCAGAAATGTCTCGAAGTAGGAAAACTCTTAGAGCGGACAAACGGTCGCTGACAAACCACAGGCGTTCAGGCGCCAGCGATTTGCGCTAAAATAGCCGCCAAATCCTCTACATCGGAGTTCGGGTGGCGAAATATCAGCAGTTGGTAGACAGGCTGCGCACGCAAATGGAAGCGCGCATCTGGCCGCCGGGTGAGAAATTGCCTTCTCTGCGGCAGCAGGCGGAACAGAGTGGATTAAGCCTGATGACGGTGATGCACGCCTATGAAGTGCTGGAGAGCCAGGGCTGGATTGTCTCAAAGCCGCAATCGGGCTATTACGTGGCGCCGCGCGCCGCCGAGAGCCGTCCGCGCTTGCCCACCCAGGAGATCGCCAAAACCGACCAGGCCGATACCAACAGCTTCGTGTTTGATGTGCTGCAAGCCACGCGCAATCCCGCCATCATGCCGTTTGGTTCGGCGTTTCCCGATCCCGAACTCTTCCCGCAGCGCCAGCTAATGCGCTCGCTGGTGAAAGTCTCACACAACCTGAAACCCACCGATGCGCTCAACAACCTGCCGCCAGGCAATGAAGCGCTGCGTAAAATTCTCGCCCAGCGCTATGCGCAACAGGGCATCACGCTGTCGCCGGATGACATCGTCATCACTAACGGCGCGATGGAAGCGCTCAATCTCAGCCTGCAAGCCGTTACCGAACCCGGCGATTGGGTGATCCTTGAAAATCCGTCGTTTTATGGCGCATTGCAGGCTATCGAACGCCTTAAGCTGAACGCGATTGCCATCGCCAGCGATGTGGAACACGGCATGGATTTGGATGAGCTGGAGCAGGCGCTGCAGCGTTGGCCGGTGAAAGCCTGCTGGCTAATGACCAACCGACAAAATCCGCTCGGCTTTACCCTGAGCGCCGAGCGTAAGCAGCAGCTGGTGGCACTGCTGGCGCGCTACAATGTGGCGATGATTGAAGACGACGTGTACGGCGATCTGTATGAAGGCCATGACAAACCGCTGCCGGCCAAAGCCTTTGATCGTGACGGCAACGTGCTGCACTGCGGCAGTTTTTCGAAGAATCTGGTGGCGGGATTTCGCGTCGGTTGGGTGGCGGCGGGACGTCACGCCCAGCGCGTGCAGCGCATTCAGCTGATGAGCACGCTGTCGACCAGCGCGCCGATGCAGCTGGCGCTGGCGGATTTCCTCAGCACGCGCAGCTATGATACGCATCTGAAGAAGCTGCGTCAGACGCTGGCAAAACGTAAACAGCTGGCGCAACAGGCGCTGCGCCGCCTATTGCCCGCGGATGCCAGCATCAGCGATACGCCGGGCGGCTATTTTTTGTGGATCACGCTGCCAGCGCAGATCAACACCACTGAGCTCTACCACCTGGCCTTAGACCAGGGGATCAGCATCGCGCCCGGCCAGCTGTTTTCCAGCAGCGAAGGCTTTAGCCACTGTTTCCGCTTTAACACCGCCTGGCCGTGGGATGCACGCGCTGAAGCGGCGGTGGAGATGTTGGGAAAACTGATTGCCGGATTAAACCATTAAACGTGGGCTGCCTGCTGGTGGCCCCAGGTGAGATAGTAGACGTCGTAGAAATCCACTTCCCCTTTCTGCTTCATCAGACGATCAATGCCGCTGCGCACGCGATCCGGCGTGTGCGGATTATCAAGAATTTTGTCCAGCGCCTGCTGCGAAACCGGCTGCACGTAATACCACTCGCCGTTGTAGCACACGCGCAGATCCAGCGTATCGATATCTTCGAAGCGGTATTTCGGGTTGATATCCATCAGCATCAGCACGCTCATCACCACCACAAACACCGTGGCAAACCAGAACGCGGGCCAGCCGAGCATCTCGGTTGAGAAGATCAACGCCACACACAGCGCGTAGCATAAGTACATGATGGCCCAGAGTCCCGGATGGGTTTTAAGGAAGGAAAAGCTAAAGCGCGGCAAATTATCACGCTGTCCTTCACGGTTCAGCGTGGCGATTTCGTCGAGCAGGATTTGTTTGATCGCGTCCATTGTTCACCTCTAATTATCACTGCCTGCCAGTAAAGCACATAACAGTGAAGCGAATTAGAGACAGATTCGGTGTGTTTTTTTATAACAGTTGGAATCTACTGCTCAAGATGGCACTCCATGCGTTGTGATTGGGCACCAGCGGGAACACGATGCGCTTTTTCAGGATGAATATTGATGCGACATCATGTGCTGCGCGCTAAGGAACTGAGAAATAACATGACGCCAGCAGAGCGAAAGCTCTGGATTCTGCTGCGCGCCAGACAATGTGGTGGCTTGCGATTTCGCCGCCAGTATCCTTATGGCCCGTATATCCTGGATTTTGCCTGCCTGGAGAAGCGGCTAGCGATTGAACTCGATGGATCGCACCATGGCGAAACTGTCAGATATGACGATGAACGTACGCAACGGTTAAACAGACAGGGCTGGCGTGTGCTGAGGTTTTGGAATCATGAGGTGATGCTGCAGCCGGACACGGTTTTTGCAGTGATTATGGCGGCGTTGATGGGATAGTGCTGGCTGTTAGAATTGGGTCGGTGCTCGGTGTCCCCCTCCTCGGTCCTCCCCCATGAATGGGGGAGGAGGATGCTGCCATATGTTAGTTCTGAAGCTGCATGTGGCAGCGTCTCCTTCCCCCGCTAGCGGGGGAAGGCCGGGATGGGGGACAGCGAGCACGTTCCAAGACAGCCAGTACGCTCTAACTCACCTGCCCCACAATCTGCAAATTCGCCTCATCGGGCACTTCGTTATACGACAGCACATTCAACCCATTGGCAAACAGACGCGCGTAGCGCGCAATCAGCGGACGCAGCTGCGGCGTCACCAGCAGCACCTGCGTCAGGTTCTGCGCTTTCAGCTGCTCCATCATCACCGGCAGCGTGCTTTGCAACTGCGTCAGGATATTCGGATCCACCGGGAAGCTATCCAGCGCCACTTTACCGGCTTGCTGCGCCTGATTTAGCGCCGCCAGCAGCAGGTTCTCCAGACTGTTCTCCAGCGTATACGCCGACAGCGGTTTATTATCCGGCGCAATCGCTGCCACCATCGCACGGCGCAATGCATAGCGCACATCGGACGTCAGCAGGATCGGATCTTTGGTGATCGCCACGCTCTCCAGCAAAGTCGTTGCGATGGTGGTGATGTCCTTCAGCGAGACCTGATCGTTCAGCAGCAGACGATACACTTTCAGCTGCAAGCTGTAGTTCACCGCCGCATTCACATCTTCAGAGAGTTTAGGTGCCACGTTCGCCAGACGCTGATGCAGCTGGGTAATGTCATCGTAGTTAAACAGCTCGGGCAGATTCTCACGCACCACTTTATTCACATGGGTGGCGACCACGCTGGCGCAATCCACCACCTGATAACCGAGGTTCAGCGCTTTGGCTTTCTGCTCGGGCAGGATCCACGTCACCGCCATGCCGTAGGCGGGATCGGTATCCAATACGCCATCGATCTCACCGTACTGTTCCGGCGTCGGGATCGCCATTAAACGATCGGCATGCACTTCGCCGACGGCGGTGCGCACACCGTTGATCTTGATCGCATACTGCGCCGGTTTGAGGTGGAAATCCTCACGCAGCGCAATTTCCGGCAGCAGCACGCCGCTGGTTTCCGATACCACCTGGCGCACGCCGCGCATACGCAGCGTCAGCGGCGCGCCTTTGCCTTTATCCACCAGCGTCACCAGCTTGTAGCCGAGATTCAGGCCGATGGGCTCAACCATCGGGATATTGTCCCAACCGATGGCGGGCTGCTCTTCCGGCTGCATCAGCGCCTGATTGATCGCTGCCATATCGTGGTGATCTTGCGTCGGTGCTTTCACGCCACGGCTTTGACGCCAGGCGGCAAACAGCAGCATGGCGGTAAAAATCAGGAACACCAGATGCGGCATGCCCGGCACAATCGCCAGCACAAACATTACGGCGGCAGCGGTGTACAGCGTACCCGGTCGTGCCAGCAGCTGCGTCTTGATGTCATCGCCCATGTCCGCGCCATCACTGATGCGCGTCACGATGATGGCCGCGGCGGTTGAGAGCAGCAGTGATGGAATCTGCGCCACCAAACCATCACCGATGGTCAGCAGGACATACTGTTCAAATGCTTGTCCCGCCGGTAAACCGTGCTTGAACACGCCGATCAGAATCCCGCCGATCACGCTGATCATCAGGATCATGATCCCGGCGATAGCATCACCGCGCACGAACTTAGAGGCTCCGTCCATCGCGCCGTAGAAGTCGGCTTCGTTGGCAACGTCTTTACGGCGCAGACCGGCCTGTTCCTGATTGATTAAACCGGCATTCAGATCGGCATCGATCGCCATCTGCTTGCCCGGCAAGGCATCGAGGGTAAAACGTGCCGAGACTTCGGAAATACGCTCGGCACCTTTGGTGACCACCACAAAGTTGATCATCAAACGCGGCGGCAAAAAGGCGCACCATGCGCATCATGGCGGCGCGTGGAAAGTGGCGTTTGCCGACTTTACGTTGGCGATGATGGCGTTGTTTATGGTGCTGTGGATTATGGGCGCGGTGAGCGAAGAGGAACGTAAAGAGATCGTCGCGCAATTGAACGGCACTTCCGTTTTTACTGGGACCAACTTCAATCCCTTTGATGTTGAGAGCGCGGGCTCATCGGCGATCATTGGCGAAACCATGGCGGTTTCTCCGCCGACGCAAGCTGCGACCGTCAGTTCATCTCAGGATGACATCAGCCTGAACGCGGGCAACCAACCGCAGGAAGATTTAGACAGTGTGCTGTCGCGTTCGGATGCGGAACTGGCGCTGTTACATAGCCAGCTGCAACGAATGATCAACAGCTATAACGCGCAAAATTATCTGATGCTGGAAACCTTGCCACAGGGGCTGCGCATTCTGATTCAGGACGATCAGGATCGCATGATGTTCCCACGTGGGAGCGCGGTGTTAACCCCGTTCTTCCAGAAATTGCTGACCGAACTCGGTCCGGTGTTTAACCGTATCGACAACAAAATCATGATCAGCGGTCATACCGATGCTGCGAAATATAGCGGCCAAGCCTCCTACAACAACTGGAACCTGTCTGGCGATCGCGCGCTGGCGGCGCGCCGTGCGCTGGAGCGTGGCGGATTAGAGAGTGCGCGTGTATTGCAGGTTAATGCCATGGCATCACGTATGCCACGCGATCGAGACGATCCGATGAGTGCGCGCAATCGTCGCATCGAAATTCTGGTGTTAACCGATGCCGCTGCTGAAACCTTATTCCAATTTTATGGCCGCGAAGGGGAGAACGTTGTGAAGCCCATCGCTGAGCGCCTGCGATAACCTGTCAGTGCCTTTGAATCGTTTTTTTGATTCGGCCGGTGGCGAAATCCACCGGTTTTTTTTCGCCTAAAATTCCTGCACTTTGCCGCCGGGTCACCATAAATGGCGACCCTACAAAATCGTGATAATGCATCGTAGGGTCGCCATTCATGGCGACCACTCATTTCCCGCACGCGATGTTAAAAATGTTACCAATAAATTTGGCTTTAGTTAGCTAAATCATTCTTTTTTGTGAATTTTGTCGCCGGGCGCACATTGCAATGCCGCTTTGGTAAGCCACAATTAAGCATCGTGATTAACCGGAGAAAGAGTATGACTGCCAACCACTCCAGCCTGCTGTTACTGATGTCTTTCGCCGCCGGCACCTTTTCTGCTGGATCCTCCAGCAATCCGCAACATTTGATGCTGTCGCTGCCCTCCGGCGGCGTGCCCAACAGCCCGTTACCGTTGATCATCTGGCCTGGCATCGTGCCGTATGACGCTGAAAATCCCACCGAAGACAGCGCCGTCTGGTTTGAAACCACCTTTACCCGCAACGGTTGGCCTGCCGCGTGGCGTGCGCCGATTTTCCCGTATACGCATTACCATCCGAACACCCATGAAGTGCTGGGCGTCGCTGCCGGTTGGGCGGAAGTACTGTTCGGCGGCGACAGCGGTCGCATGGTGACGTTGCGCGAAGGCGACGCGGTGTTGATCCCCGCAGGCGTTGGCCACAAACAGGTCTTTGCCTCAGAGGATTTTTTCACCGTTGGCGCCTATCCTGAAGGCATGTCCCCGGAAACCGTGCGTGATGAGCCGTCGCGTTTACGTGCGTCGAAGGAGACGATCCAGCATGTTCCCCTGCCGCACCGCGATCCCTTTACCGGTGGCGAAGGCGCGATGACGGAGATCTGGCTGCCAATCGCGCAGCAGCTGATGCACCAGTAAAGTGCATAACAGCCATTTCCGTAGACGCGGCGCGTGTGACATGCCGGGGGCAAGCCTCTGGCACAGTTTGTGCAGGAGAGAAATATCTCTAGACAAGCGCCGGGTAAATCATGAAAGAAAGCTACCAGATAGCATCGCACTTCTATGATGAGATGTTGTTGAGCGATGGCCAACACCGCGCTCACTACCAGCAATACTGGGAATGGTTACAACAGGCGGACGTCGATGCCGTAGCGCGCAAGCGTGAAGAGGCGGAACTGCTGTTTCATCGCGTCGGCATCACCTTCAACGTTTACGGTGATGATGGCGGCGCGGAACGTTTAATTCCTTTCGACAGCGTGCCGCGCATCATTCCTGCCAGCGAGTGGGCGATGCTCGATCGCGGCATTCGCCAGCGCGTGCAAGCCCTCAACGCCTTCCTGCACGATATCTATCATCAGCAACTGATCCTCAAAGCGGGCATCGTGCCTGCCGAACAGGTGCTGGTGAACGATCAATATCAGCCCTGTATGCAAGGCGTCGATCTGCATCGCAATATCTACGCGCATATTGTCGGCGTGGATATGGTGCGCAATAACGATGGCGAATATTACGTGCTGGAGGACAATCTGCGCACCCCGTCTGGCGTCTCCTACATGCTGGAGAACCGCAAGATGATGATGCGCCTCTATCCGGAGTTGTTCGCCGGGCAGCACATCGCGCCGGTTGAGCGCTATCCCTCGCATCTGCTGCAAACCCTGCGGGAAAGCTCGCCGGTCAACGATCCGGTGGTGGTGGTGCTGACGCCGGGCCGCTTTAACAGCGCCTATTTTGAACATAGCTTCCTTGCGCAGCAGATGGGCGTTGAGCTGGTGGAGAGCGCCGATCTGTTTGTGAAAGATGGCGCAGTAATGATGCGTACCACCGCCGGGCCGTGCAAAGTCGATGTGATCTATCGTCGCGTGGATGATGCCTTCCTCGATCCACTGGCATTCCGCCCGGATTCGATGCTCGGCGTGCCGGGCTTATTATCGGTATATCGATCTGGCAACGTGGTGCTGGCGAACGCGATCGGCACCGGCGTCGCCGATGACAAATCGATCTACCCGTATGTGCCGGACATGATCCGCTTCTACCTCGATGAAGATCCGATCCTCAATAACGTCCCAACCTGGCAATGCCGCAAACCGCAGGATCTTACCTATGTGCTGGCTAATCTGGCGAAAATGGTGGTGAAAGAGGTACACGGCGCGGGCGGTTACGGCATGTTGATTGGACCGGTGGCGAGCCAGCAGGAGCTGAGTGATTTCCGCGATCGCCTCAAAGCGCGGCCGGAAAACTACATCGCGCAGGACACGCTGTCGCTCTCGACGTGCCCGACCTTTATCGACAACGGCCTCGCGCCACGCCATATCGATCTGCGTCCGTTTGCGCTGTGCGGCGCGGATATTCGTCTGGTGCCCGGCGGCTTAACCCGCGTGGCGCTGAACGAAGGTTCGCTGGTGGTGAATTCGTCGCAGGGCGGCGGCACCAAGGACACGTGGGTTCTGGAGGATGACGCATCATGCTAAGCCGCACGGCCAGTGGCCTTTATTGGATGGCGCGCTATCTCGAACGCGCAGAACAACTCGCACGCGTGTTGGACGTGACCAACCGTTTGTCATTAATGCCGGTGCGCGGCAGCCAGGGCGATGAGCTGCTGCTGCCGCTCAATCTCACCGGCACACGTGAACTGTTTGAAACCCTGAATGGCCGCTGCACCATGCCGCAGTTGTTCAACTTCTTCGCCCTCGATGACCGCAATCCGTGCAGCATCTTCAGCTGCTGGCAGGAGGCGTGGAACAACGCGCATGCGGTGCGCGGCAGCTTGTCGTCGGAAGTGTGGGAGAGCATCAACTCGACGTGGATTGAGATGCGTAACACGCGGCGACGCGGTATTACCAGCGCTAACGCCGACACCTTTTTCGATTGGGTGAAAGAGCGTTCGCACCTGTTTCGTGGCGCGATGTTCGGCACCTTGCTGCGCGGCGATGCGATGAGTTTTATCCGCATTGGCACGCTGATGGAGCGCAGCGACGGCACTGCGCGTTTGCTGAGTGTGAATCAGCAATTGCTGGAGCAGCAGTCGGATTCGGTACGCGAATATTATTGCCTCGACACCTTGCTGCGCGCGGTTTCAGCGCGTGAAGCTTACAACGCCATCTTCAAGCAGCAGCTGTTGCCCGATCTGGTCAATGAGATGCTGATCCTGCGCAGTGAAAGTCCGCGATCGCTGCACTCCTGTATTGATGAGATCGCCACACAGTTAGAGAACATCGGCAGCAGCGGCGAAGATCGCCCGCGCTATTTGATCACCGTGCTGCTGGCCGAAATGCGCTTCAGTACCTGGGAAAGCCTGACTCAGGAAGGCTTGTATCACTGGCTCAATGCATTCCTGACGCGCCTGAATGCGCTGGCCGACAGCATCAATCACACCTATCTGGAGGCGAAATGAGACTAAACATCGAGCATAAAACCCGTTACGCCTACGAGCATCAGGTGACACTCAGCACCCAATATCTGCGCCTGACGCCGCAAAATTCGGTGCATCAGCAGATAATCTCGTGGGAGCTCGAGCTGCCGTGTGAAGCCACCTGCACGCAGGATGCGTACGGCAATGTGATGCATGTGCTGACGCTGGATACGCCGCATCAGCAGCTGGATATCGCCGCGCGTGGCGTGGTGGAGATCCTTGATGATGGCGAATGGGCGCCCGATCCGGAATCATTATTGTCGCCGTTGGTGTTTCTGCGCTCATCGCCGCTGACGCAGCCGGACGGTGAGATCCGTGAGTTCGCCAAGCGCTACTGGCGACCGGAAAAACCGCTGGCCAGCCTGGAAAAACTCATGGATGAACTGCTGCTGAAGATGCCGTATCGTCCGGGCAGCACGTTGGTTACTGATGCCGCCACGAAAGTATTTGCCGCCGGCAGCGGCGTTTGCCAGGATCACAGTCACGTGTTTCTCGCCTGCTGTCGTAGTCTGGGGATTCCGGCGCGCTATGTGAGCGGCTATCTCTATACTGAAAACGTTGAGCACGTCGCCACTCACGCCTGGGTTGAAGCCTGGCTGGATGGCAGTTGGCACAGCTTTGATATCACCAATAATACTCGCAGCACGCGCCAGCATTTACGTCTGGCGGTCGGTGTGGATTATCTCGATGCGTGTCCGGTGCGCGGTATGCGGCTGGGCGGCGGCGGTGAAGATATGCTGGCGGTGGCTGCGGTGCTTCAGGTGCATGCGCAGCAGTAATCAGAACAGGCGTGACTATGACTTATTGTGTGGCAATGCGTTTATCGTCAGGGATGATTTTTGTATCCGATTCACGCACCAATGCGGGCGTCGATCATATTTCCTCGTTCCGTAAATTGCATGTATTTCAGGTCGATGATGAACGCACGCTGGTGCTGCAAAGCGCCGGCAATCTGGCCACCACGCAGAGCGTGCTGAGCCTGCTGCGACGCAACAACGACGATAGCGATCAACCGAATTTGCTCAATGGGCGATCGCTGTATGACATCGCGCTGATGGTGGGCGAAACGCTGCGCGAGGTGATCAAGCGCGATGGCGAGGAGTTTGGCGGCACGCTGCTGTTGGGCGGGCAGATTCGTGGTGAGGAGCCGCGTCTATTCCAGATCTATCCGCAGGGCAACTTCATCGAAGCCAGCGTCGATACGCCTTATTTTCAGATTGGTGAGAGTAAGTACGGTAAACCGATTATTGACCGCGTGCTGCGCTATGAAACGCCGCTGAGTCAGGCGATGCAGTGTGCGCTGATTTCGATGGATTCGACGCTGGCGAGTAATATTTCAGTGGGTTTACCGCTGGATGTGATGGTCTACCGTACTGACAGTTTCAGCGACAGCGAGCAATATCACATCACCGAGCACCATCCCTATTTTTCACAAATTCGTCAGCTGTGGAGTAAAGGGCTGCTGAGCGTTTTTTCGCAACTGCCGCCGTTGAAGCTATAAGCTGGGCGTTATGAAAGCGAAGCTGGATATTATTACGTTATATCTAGCTATTCGCTTCCATCAGAATATAAGGAAGCAAGTAATCATTTTTCATGCTTGTAATTTTCTCTTCAGAGAAATCTTTAAAGACTTCTGGTGTCCATGAATTATGCAGTGAAATAATGCCACATTTACACTTTGCCAGTTCGCTGGAAAAATCCTTCTGCGATTTTGGCATGAAATAGTATGAAAAATAGCGTTCCCATGGCTCTTTCTCAGGTTGCCTGGCCTCTAAAATATTTCCCTCTTCAACGGCATCCAGAATATGAAGGTAATCATCATACTCACCACTTTTGATCAGGGGATCTAAAATGCCGTTGCCGACATAGTTCCATGAAATTTCGCCGCTAATGTTATTAAGACGCGCGATGATCCCCATGAACCACGCGGCAGTCAGTTTGTTTCTTTTATTAGCAGATAACACGGCAAGATGAATGCCTCGCGATGCTGGATAGCCAAAAGTATACAGTTTATCCCCTTTGAGAAAATTCATATCACTGATGTTTTTTGTGATTATGGTGTCGGCATCAATAAAAACACCGCCTAACATGGTTAATACCCATGCTGAAACCATGTCTGATTGCATTGCTAAAGAGAACTGGAAGAAAACCGGCGGCAGTATCTTTTTAGGTATGAAATCATAGATATTTTTATGATTAATGATTTTTATTTCCAGGTTGGGGATGTTGTTTTTCCAACTCTTCATACATAAATTAAGATAGGCCGGTTTGGTTTTCCCTGGCAGGTCAACCCAATAGGTGTAAATAATCATTTCGTGTCTCCTGAGTGGCATGAAAAGCATAGGCGACACGCTGTGAAAAAACTTAAGTGGCAGGGTTCAAAAGAGCACCGATCGATTACACCAGTTCGTTGATCTTCGCTGTCATATTAATCCCGCTTATCCCTTTCAATCCAAGCTTGTGCAAGATTTTTATTTTATAAGTACTCACAGTTTTACTGCTCAGCTGCAATTGGGAGGCAATCTCTTTATTACTCATTCCTGATGCGAGCTTAACTAATACCATCAATTCCCGGCGTGTGAGGCTCATCAATTTTTCACTTTCAATGAACTCATTCATGTCTGCAGCCGTATGCGTGACAGGATAAAAGCGGTTTCCGCGCTCAACCTCTTTAATTGCGCTAAGAAGCATCTCTAACTCTCCGCGCTTGTAAACATATCCTTCCACACCCAGTTGCAGGCAACAGCGTTGATAAAAAAGGCTTTCTGAAGCAGAAAAGACAATGATTTTTTGCTCTGGCATGGCGCGCTTAATATCTGCAATTAGCGGAATTCCTGCGCGGCCTGGCATGGTGAGATCGAGTAAAAGGACATCCGGGCGTGACTGATGAAGCTGAGTAATCAAAAGATCGCCTTTTTCGGCTATTCCGACAATGGAGTAGTTAAATGACTGTAACAGCGCCTGGATACCCGTACAGATTAATGGGTGATCGTCCACAATAAAAACTGAGTGAATCATATGTGTAGTCCAAAGGAGAAAATAAAAAATAAATGCAAAGTTAAAACACCAATGACTAAACACTAAATAGTGGTGTGACCAGATTAATTCACGCTGCTTAAGAATAAGCTTTAAGCCATGTCTTGAATTTAGGATTTTAAGGGGAGTTGCTGTTTTTTATGCGTTAGAACAAAGCAGGCTGCTACTTTTTACGCTCTGGCTGTAGAGCAGTCATAAATCTGAAAACAAGCCGTTTTAACGTCGAGGCGATAAACCGCTGCGCATAAAAAGGTGAATGATGTTTTCAGTTGATCAGCTTCTCGATACTTACTGGCCTGGCCATCAACCAGCGAACTGGCAGAAAAGCGCCCTGAAATGGGCAGTCCGTGAACATGAGTTCCAGGCATTTGCCGCCCGCTATCGCCATCTCAAAGGCGTGGATATGGTGGAGCAAGTGCTGGAGCACCTGGATGTGCGTTGTGAACTGAGCGAACGCGATTTGGAGCAGATCCCAACGCGCGGGCCGGCAGTGATTGTTGCTAATCATCCGCTTGGTGCGCTGGATGGCCTGGCGCTGCTGGCGGCGGTTTCGCAGGTGCGGCGCGATGTGAAAATTGTCGCTAACCGGATGTTGATGATGCTGGAGCCGATCAGCAACATGATGCTGCCGGTGGATAACATGGGCAACCGCACCAGCCGCGAACAGCTGACACATATGCAGCAGCATCTCGATAATCAGGGCGTGCTGATCATCTTCCCGGCGGGCGAAGTGTCGCGCCTTTCCAGCCGTGGCGTACGCGATCGTCACTGGCACCACAGCTTCTTACGCCTCGCCGCCCGCGCTCGCGCGCCGATCGTGCCGGTGCATGTGGTGGGGCGCAACAGCCTGGCGTTCTACGCCGCCGCTAAAATAGCCTCGCCGCTGGCGTTATTAATGCTGGTACGCGAAATGTTTCGCCAGCGCGGTACGCGCATCAAACTGCACATCGGCGAGCAGATCCCCTTTGCCAACTGGCATGATGGCCACACGCCGGGCAAAGAGCTGGCGAAGCGGCTGCGCAAACATCTGTATCGCATTGGACAAGGGCGGCGCGGCCTATTTCAGACCGAAGCGGCGATTGCGCGTCCGGAAGATCGCGCCGAGCTGAAAAAAGCGCTGATGGAAAGCGAGCGACTCGGCACGCTGCCGGATGGCAAGCAGATCTACCTGTGGCGACGCAACGGCGCCAGCTGGGTGCCGTTGCTGCGTGAGCTTGGACGTTTACGCGAAGTGGCGTTCCGCGCAGTGGGCGAGGGCAGCGGGCGACGTCGCGATCTCGACAAATACGATGACGATTACTATCACCTGATTCTGTGGGATGACGATGCGCTGGAGATCGTCGGTGCTTATCGCTTTATTCCCGGCGCTGAGCAGCTGGAGCGCCGCGGGCTGGAAGGCATCTACAGCGATAGCCTGTTCCACTACGACGAGCGCATGTTGCCGATCATCAATCAGGGTCTGGAGCTGGGCCGCAGTTTTATTCAGCCCGCCTATTGGGGTAAACGCGGCCTCGATTATTTGTGGATGGGCATTGGTGCCTACATCGCCAGGTATCCGGACACCCGCTATCTGTTTGGCCCGGTATCGATCTCGGGCGGCATGCCATTGGCGGCGCGCGATCTGCTGGTGGCGTTCTATCGCCTGTATTTCCCCACCGAACTGCCGCTGGCAACCTCACGCCGCCCTTATCCGGCCTCGCTGCCGGAAGTGCTGGCGCAGTTCACCGGCGATAACTACAGCGAAGATTTACGCCGCTTGAAGCATCTGCTGGCGAATCTCGGCACCGCGATTCCGACGCTGTACAAGCAATATTCCGAGGTGTGCGAGCCGGGCGGCGTGCAGTTTATCGATTTCGGCAGCGATCCAGATTTCAATAATTGTATCGATGGTTTGGTGCTGGTGGATCTGACGCGGGTGAAGCCTGCGCGTTATGAGCGGTATATCGGCATGCACCTGTGAATTGGTCGCCATAAATGGCGACCCTACGACGGCACCCGAGCATTTGTAGGGTCGCCATTTATGGCGACCTGGCCCAATGTCATGGAATCGTCATCACAGTGTCGTAGGGTCTTAGCCGGACTGTTAGCGAAAGGCCAGAAACATGGCATCAATCACACTGCGCGGGCTGCGCAAATCCTTTGCGGCGCAGCCGGTATTGCAAGACATCTCGCTGCAGATTGCGCAGGGAGAATTCATCGCCGTATTGGGTCCGTCGGGCTGCGGCAAAACCACTTTGCTGCGCCTGCTGGCCGGATTTGAAACCGCCGATGGCGGAGAAATTCACGTTGGCGATCGCTGCTTCGCCGCGCCGGGCGTGCATCTGCCGCCGGAAGATCGTCAGCTTGGCGTGGTGTTCCAGAGCTACGCGCTGTGGCCGCATATGACGGTGACGGAGAATGTCGCCTACAGCCTGAAAGTTAACGGCGTAGCGCGTGCCGAACGCGAGCGCCGCACGCAGCAGGCGCTGGAGCTGGTGGGATTAGAGGCGTTCGCCGCACGTCGTCCTGCCGATCTCTCTGGCGGCCAGCGTCAGCGTGTGGCACTGGCGCGTTGTTTAGTGGCGCAGCCAACGCTGGTTTTGCTCGATGAACCGCTCGCCAACCTTGATGTCCACCTGCGCGCCACCATGGAAGAGGAGTTCCGCCGCTTCCATCATCACAGCCGCGCCACCTTACTCTACATCACCCACGATCAGCATGAAGCGATGGCGCTGGCCGATCGCATCGTGGTGATGGATGCTGGCCGCGTGATGCAGTTCGCCACGCCGCAAACGCTGTGGCGCGAACCGGCGAATGCCATGGTCGCGCGCTTTATTGATGACGGCAAAGTACTGCCGATCAGCGATATCGAACCACTCGGCGAGGGCCGCGCCTTTGCCACGCTTTGCGGCCTGCGCGTGCCGTTACGCTGCGCGCGGGATCAGCGCCCGCAGCCACAGGCGCAAGCCAGTTTTCATGCCGTCGATTTCCAGTTAGCCGCGCCGGGCGAACCGCAGTTTGCCGCGCGCGTGCAGCGGGTGATTTATCGCGGCGGCCACCATCAACTGAATGTCACACCGCTGGATGCGCCCGAGTGCAGCATCACGCTGCTGCTGGCCGATCAACCTTTACCCGCTGTCGATGCCACTGTCGGTGTGGCACTGCGCGACGGCTGGATTCTTCCTTCTTAACTTCTTAAACCTTCAGGGAAATGCTATGCGTACGTCGTTCAACGTGTTGATGTTAGTCAGTGGTTTAGTGATGTCTGCCGCCAGCCTTGCCGACGAGGCACCGGCCGGAAAATTGGTGGTTTATACCTCGCAGGCACCGGAAATTGCCCAGCAAACCATGGATGCCTTTAAAGCCGCCTATCCCAATGTGCAGGTCGAATGGACGCGCAACGGCACCACGCAGTTAATGAACGTGCTGCGCACCGAAATGATGAGCGGTGAAGCCAAGCCGGATGTGTTACTGATTGCCGATGCCATCAACCTTGGCGCGCTGAAAAACGAAAACCATCTTTATAGCTACAGTGATGCGCCGCTCAGCCACATCAATCCGTCGTTCTACGAAAAAGACAAAACCTTCTTCGGCACCAAAATCATCGCCACGGTGATTGCTTACAACACCCAGCACGCGCAGCCGATTGATAGCTGGAACGCGCTGGCGGTTGATGCCAATAAAGGGCAGATTGCGGTGCCAAGCCCGCTCTACTCCGGCGCGGCGCTCTACAAGCTGCACACCGATATCAATACGCCGTCGATTGGCTGGAGCTTCTATAAGAAGCTGGCGGCCATCGGCGTAGCGCCGCAGGGCGGCAACGGCCCGGCGCTAAAAGCGGTCGCCAGCGGGTTGGATAAGTACGGCATCATCACCGACGCTGACGTGATTCTGGCGAAGAAAAAGGGTTCGCCGGTGGATCTGGTCTATCCGAAAGAGGGCGTTTCCTACGTCACCGAGCCGGTTGCCATTATGAAAACCGCGCACAACTTGCCGGCCGCCAAAGCCTTCGTCAACTTTATGCTGTCAGAGCAAGGCCAGAAGCTGGTGGTCGAGCAGGGCAACCGTCCGGTGGACGATCGTGTCTCAGCACCGGAAGGTTTCACGCCGATCAACAAAATTAAGCTGCTGTCGCCGGACGTGGCGAAAGCGATTAAAGAAGATGCGGCAGTGCGCGATCAGTTCACCGCACTGTTCGGTGGCTAAGCATGAGCGTGTTGAGCAACGAATGGCGCAGTGCGGCGCGCAAAGCGCCGCGCGTTAACAGCGAGCGGTTGATTCTGGCGCTGATGGTGCTGCTGATTGGTTTGCTGTCGGTCGCTCCGCTGATGCGGCTGGTGTGGACCGCCATCGCGCCCAACGGCGTACCGGATATCGCGCGCTTAACGCGCCTGCTGGCGAGCGATCGCGTGTTGATCGCCAGCGGCAATACCTTGCTCATCGCGCTCAGTTCTACCCTGATTTCCGTGGTGCTCGGCACCGCCGCCGCATGGCTGGTGGCGCTCAGCGATCTGCGTGCTAAAACCGCCTGGGTGTTTGCGTTTATCCTGCCGCTGATGATTCCGCCGCAGGTGACTGCGCTGGCCTGGCTGCAGGCGCTGGCACCAGGCAGTCCGCTGGCGCTGCTGTTCGCCACGCTTGGATTGCCATGGTTTGCCCCCGGCGAGCAGCCGCTTTACTCCTTAACCGGCATTGTGCTGCTGCTCGGCACGCACAATGCGCCTTTAGTGTTTCTCACCGTGCGCGCCGGTTTGCGCCGTTTGCCTGCTGATTTGGTGGAAGCGGCGCAGGCCAGCGGGGCGTCTCGCGCGCGCATCCTGTTCACCATTGTGCTGCCGCTGGCGCGCCCGGCGATTTTTGCCGGAGCCGCGCTGACCTTTGTCGCGGCGGCGGGCAACTTCGGCATTCAGGCGATGCTGGGGATCCCGGCGCGCGTGCCCACGCTGATCACGCTGGTGTATCAGCAGCTGAATGGTATTGGCCCAGGCGCGCTGCCGAACACGGCGGTGTATGCGTTATTGATTGCGGTGATCACGTTAGCGGGCATGGCGGCCAGCGCCTGGCTGGGCGGACGCCATGATGTGCGCGTCAACGGTGCGCCACGTTTATGGCAGCAATCGCTGGGGCGCGGGCGAGTGGCGATTGAAGGCGTTGCCTGGCTGTGGATGGCGCTGACCTTGCTGTTACCGCTCAGCGCGCTGCTAATCACCGCGCTCACCAGCGGTTTTGGTCAGGCGCTCAGCTGGCAAACGCTGACGCTGGAGAACTTCCACGCCGCGTTGTGGGGCTATCCGGCGGTGCGGCACGCGTTTCTCACCAGCCTCGGATTAACCACGCTGACGGCGCTGATTTTGACGGTTTGCGCGCTGTTTCTTGCCTATTTCCTCAACTGGCGGCGTACCAAACTGGTGCGCGGTTTGTGGCTGGCGAGTGAACTGACCTATGCGCTGCCAGGCATTGTCACCGGCGTGGCGGCGATGTTGTTCTTCCTGCGCCCGCTGCCGATCGTCAATATTTCGCTGTATGGCACGGTGTGGATCATTCTCGCCGCCTATCTGGCGAACTTCCTCGCGCTGGTGTTGCGCCCCACGCTGGCCGGATTTGCCCAGCTGGAACCGGCACTGGATGAAGCCGCACGCTTGTGCGGCGCCGGTTTTCTGCGCCGCATGCGCGACATCTTGTTGCCGCTGGCGGCACCCTCCGCGCTGGCAGGCAGCGTGCTGGTGTTTCTCACCGCGCTGAATGAAATCCAGGTTTCGGTGCTGCTGGTCACCTCGCAAACGCAAACCATCGGGCCGACCATTGTGTTTCTCGATGAAGGCGGTTCCGCTTCGCTGGCGGCGGCGGTCGGTTGCCTGATGATTGTGGTGGTGTGTTTATTAATGGCGTTGGCCACATGTCTGACCCGGCGCCTGCCGCACGGCACTTTGCCGTGGCAAACGTAACGCCAGCCTGCCGTCAACGCATCATGATTTATAAAGTATCCCGCTGAACATTTTCTCGCCACTGCCGATAACTGACCTACCAACATTTGTCTGCGGATGAATAGCGCTTGTCAGCGCTGCGTATTTGCGCTTAAGTCTGCATGATAATTAAGAATTTTCTTAATCAACTTGACGATACCAGGCCAGCAATAGGCGAATAACAATGAATAATAACTCTGACGTCATGTACCGACTTTTGGTACAGAGCGTGGTGGATTACGCCATTTACATGCTCAAACCCGATGGCACCGTGGCGAACTGGAACGCCGGCGCGCAGCGTGCCAAAGGCTATACCCCCGATGAAATCGTGGGGAAGAATTTTGCGCTGTTTTACAGCGAAGAGGATCGTAAAAACGGCGCGCCGCAGCGCGGGCTGGCGACAGCGACGGCCACCGGACGCTTCGAAACCGAAGGTTGGCGCTATCGTAAAGATGGCAGCGCGTTTTGGGCGCATGTGGTGATCGACGCTATCCGCGATGAGTTTGGTGAGCTGCTGGGTTTTGCGAAAATCACCCGCGACTGCACCGAGCAGCAGGAGCAGCAGCGTAAACAGCGTGAGCAGGAACAGCGTTTCCGCATGCTGGTGGAAGGCGTCAGCGATTACGCTATCTACATGCTCGATCTGGACGGCAACGTTGAAAATTGGAATGTGGGCGCACAGCGCGCGAAGGGCTACGTGGCCGAAGAGATCGTTGGACAGCACTTTTCACGCTTCTACAGCGCGCAGGATCGACTCAACCATATCCCGGAAAAAAACCTCACCACCGCCTTTAAAACCGGTCGTTTCGAAGACGAAGGCTACCGTTACCGCAAGGATGGCAGCGCGTTTTGGGCGCATGTCATCATTGACGCGATCCGCGATGATGCGGGCAAACTGATCGGTTACGCCAAAATTACCCGTGACTGCACCGAACAGCAGGCGCTGCTGCGTAAACAGCACGAGCAGGAGAAGAATTTCCGCCTGCTGGTGGAAGGCGTGCGCGATTACGCCATCTATATGCTGGATGTGCAGGGCCGCGTAGTGAACTGGAACAATGGGGCGCAGCGCGCCAAAGGTTATCTGGCTGACGAAATTGTCGGTCAGCACTTTTCGGTGTTTTACAGTTCAGCGGAACGTAATGCCAACACGCCGGAAGCCAACCTTGGCATCGCCTTGAAAACCGGCCGTTTCGAAGATGAAGGCTGGCGCTACCGTAAAGATGGATCGGCGTTTTGGGCGCACGTTGTCATTGAGGCAATCCGGGATGATACCGGCAAACTGATCGGTTTCGCCAAAATTACCCGCGATATCACCGAACGCCGTGAAAACGAGCAGCAGCTGCTGCGCGCGCGGGATCTGGCGCAGTCGCAGAGTGCCAAAATGTCGGAGCTGTCGGGCTTCCTCGACACCATCATCAGCAATATCCCTTCGTGCGTGATTGTGGAAGATGCCATCAGCCGTGAAATCCTGATGGTGAACGACAAAGCCGAGCAGCTGTTTGGCGTCAACAAAGCGCTGATCATGCATAAACGCCCGCACGAATGTATGTCGGCGGAGCTGGGCGATTACTTTAATAGCCTGGCGGATGTGGCGCTGCGCAGCGAGGGCATTCACTCGCGCGAACAGCTGCTGCTGACGGCGGGCGGCGAGCGTATTCTGCATACGCGTGCCACCACCATCAGCGGCAAAGATATGCGTCAGAACTACGTGATGCTGATTGTCGAAGACGTGACCGACCAGCGCGAAGCCGATGCGCGCATCCGTCATATGGCGCATCACGATAATCTCACTAGCCTGCCGAACCGCGTGCTGTTCCGCCAGAAACTGAGTGAAGCGCTGCGCGTGGATAATCAAAATAATCAGGTTAGTGCCACGCTGTGTCTCGATCTCGATAACTTCAAAAACGTTAACGATGCGCTCGGCCACCAGATTGGTGATGACCTGTTGCGCGTGGTGGCGAAACGCCTGCGCAGCGCGCTGCGCGATCACGATACGCTGGCGCGTATTGGCGGCGACGAGTTTGCCATCGTGCTGCCCAATGTCCGTTCTGCTGATGAAGCGGCGGTGGTGGCGCAGCGGCTGATCGAGGGAATCCGTCCGCCCATTAACGTTGAAGGACATAACCTGTCGGTGGGTTTGAGCGTCGGCATCGCGCTCACCTCGCAAGCCACCAACACGCCGGAACATATGTTGCGCTGCGCCGATATGGCGCTGTACGAAGCAAAACGTAATGGCCGCAATCGCTTCGAACACTTCACCATAGAAATGGACGATCAGGCGCGTAGTCGTCGCGTGATTGAGAACGATCTGCGCGAGGCGATCTCCGGCCGTCAGCTCAAACTCTATTATCAACCGATCACCGACGAGAAGGGCATCATCGGCTATGAAGCGCTGATGCGCTGGCATCACCCGATTAAAGGGCTGATTATGCCAAACGATTTCATCCCGATCGCCGAAGAGACCGGCTTGATTCATATGCTGGGTGCTTACGCGTTGTATGAAGCCTGCCGCGAAGCGCAAAGCTGGAATACCGAACAATCGGTGTCGGTAAACCTGTCGCCACTGCAATTTAAGAACAGCTCGCTGGTGTCCGTGGTGGAGGGCGCGCTGCGTGAATCAGGACTGGCACCGCATCGGCTGGAAGTGGAGATCACCGAATCGGTGCTGCTGGACGATACGCTCGGTAATATCCGTACGCTGCAGAGTTTGAAAACGCTTGGCGTGCAGATTGCGCTGGATGATTTCGGCACCGGCTACTCATCGCTGAGCTATCTGCGATCGTTCCCGTTCGACAAGATCAAAATCGACAAGTCGTTCATCAACGATATGGGCGACAGCCGCGAGGCGCTGGCGATCATCCGCGCCATTACTGGCATGAGCCGCAGTCTCGATATTCAGATCACCGCCGAAGGCGTGGAGAGCGGCGAGCAGTACGCCAAACTGCGTGAAGAGGGTTGTACGCTGTTCCAGGGGTATTTCTTTGGCCGTCCGCAGCCATCGGAATTGCGGTTGAAAGAGTTGGAATAGGCATAAAAAAACGCCCGACATGTCGGGCGTTCTCTGTTTTGCTGTGTGTCATCTTTATTATTATGCGCTGTGGCCGTCGACAGACATGTGGCCGAGATCTTTGTCCACCAGGAACAGGCCTTCGCCTTTATTACCCACCATCGCCAGTTTATCCAGCACGGTTTTAAACAGCTTCTCTTCTTCATGCTGCTCGGCAACGTACCACTGCAGGAAGTTAAAGGTCGAGTAATCCTGCGTGGTTAATGCGGTGTGCACCAGCTCGTTGATTTTTTTGGTGATCAACTGCTCATGCTTCAACGCTTCTTCCAGCACGTCGTTCAGTGACGTCCAGCTAATGGCCGGAGCCGCAATGCTGCCCAGCACCGGCAGAGCACCGGCATCGCTGACATAATCAAACAGCTTCTGCATGTGCTGCATCTCTTCGCGAGAGTGCATTTTCAGGAATGAAGAGGCGCCTTCATAGCCTTTATCGCTGCACCAGGCGCTCATCTGCAGATAGAGGTTGGCAGAGAAGAATTCGAGATTCAGTTGGTCGTTCAAACGCGAGGTCATTTCAGCAGTTAACATGGCTGAGTCCTTTTTAATTTGTCAGGTGAAGTACGGCGAATTATGCATCAATCTATACTTTTTTGTGAAGGACTTTCCTTAAAAAATTTGAATTTATCTTATTGATTGTAAATGGAATTATTCCACATGTTGAATGCGAAGAGTTCTCACTTTTGACTAATTTTCATTCACGCTGGATTGATTATAGCTGCGCATCGGGCGATGCTGAGGCTTGCCTTTACTTGTCAGGAGCTTAGTGGTGTCGAACGTCTTAGAGCATTACCATTTTCTGCATGAAATCCCCGAGCTGGGTTTTCAGGAATTCAAAACCTCTGCTTATATTGCCGATCAGCTGGAAAGCGCCGGAATTAAGGTGACGCGCGGCATCAATAACACCACTGGCATGGTGGCGGAAATCGACAGCGGCGTGCCCGGTCCGGTGCTGGCCCTGCGTGCGGATATGGATGCGCTCGGTCATATCATTGACGGCGTGGCGTGTGCGCGTCACACCTGCGGCCACGACGGCCATTCGTCGGTGGTGCTGACGGCGGCGCAAGAGCTGTTGAAAGAGGGCGCGATCAAGAAAGGGCGGCTGAAGCTGCTGTTCCAGCCAGCGGAAGAACTCGGTGCCGGTGCGCTGGCGATGATTGAGGGCGGCGCGCTGGAGGATGTGGAGATGATTCTCGGCTTCCATGTGCGTCCGCTGGAAGAGTGCCATGTGGGGCAAGCGACGCCAGCGGTGATTTACTCCGCCTGCAGCACGCTGGAAGCCACCATCAAAGGCGCGCCGGCGCATGCAGCGCGTCCGCATTTGGGCGTTAACGCGCTGGATGCGGCGGTGCAAGCGGTGCAGGCCGTCAACGCCATCCATCTGCCGCCGGGTTTGACCTGGAGCGTGAAAGCCACGCGTTTTCTGTGCGATGCGGGCGTGACCAACTCGGTGCCGGATGAGGCGCGCGTGGTGTGGGATTTGCGTTCGCAGGAAAACGCGCCAATGGAGGTGCTGAAAGAGAAAGTCACGCTGGCGATTCAGCACAGCGTGGCGGCGTTGGGTGCCACGGCGGACGTGGCGGTGCTGAAGGAGATGCCGGCAGCAGAAATTCATGAAGAAGCCACGGCGGTGATTCGTGCGGCGATTGTCGATGTGCTGGGTGAAGACGGTTTGCTGGATACCAAAACCACGCCGGGCAGCGAAGATTTCTTCTATTACCCGGTGAAAAATCCGCAGGTGAAAGCCGGTTTCTGGGGACTGGGAACCAATCTGGTGCCGGGCCTGCATCATCCCGAGATGCGCTTTGAGCTGAGCTCGCTGGAGATTGGCGTGAAGATCTTTAAAGCGGCGGTGGTGCGGGTGTTGGGGTGATTAGAGGGTTTCCCTCACCCTAGCCCTCTCCCAGAGGGAGAGGGAACTGTCCATGCGGGTTTGCCTATTTATTCCCTCTCCCTTTGGGAGAGGGTTAAGGTGAGGGCCATTAAGGGCACCGATTCCCCCTTTCTGCGAAATATTGTATGCTATGCCGCCTCAATGCTGCCGGGATAATCGGAACTGCCGCCAATGTAGATCGCACACCTCTTGCTGTGAACTGACGCCACTGCGTCGCCATTGGCCGCGTTATCCTGCGCAATGACCCCGAAACGATTTATTCGCAGCGCGCCGCCCGCGTGTTGCCCTTGAAGAAGAATTCACTCAATGTCTAATGCTCCCTTTTTAGAAGAAGTGGCGCGCCGCCGTACTTTTGCGATCATCTCGCATCCGGATGCCGGTAAAACCACAATTACCGAAAAAGTGCTGCTGTTCGGACAGGCGATTCAAACCGCCGGTACCGTCAAAGGCCGCGGCTCCAACCAGCACGCGAAATCGGACTGGATGGAGATGGAGAAACAACGTGGTATCTCCATCACCACCTCGGTGATGCAGTTCCCGTATCGCGACAGCCTCGTGAACCTGCTGGATACCCCAGGACACGAAGACTTCTCCGAAGATACTTACCGTACGCTGACGGCGGTGGACTGCTGTTTGATGGTGATCGACGCCGCGAAAGGGGTTGAAGATCGTACCCGTAAGCTGATGGAAGTGACGCGCCTGCGTGACACGCCAATCATCACCTTTATGAACAAACTTGACCGTGACATCCGCGATCCAATGGAGCTGCTGGATGAAGTGGAGAGCGAGCTGAAGATCGCCTGCGCGCCCATTACCTGGCCAATTGGCTGTGGCAAGTTGTTCAAAGGGGTTTATCACCTCTACAACGACGAAACCTACCTGTATCAAACCGGTAAAGGCCACACCATTCAGGAAGTGCGCATTGTTAAAGGTCTGGCAAATCCAGAACTGGATGCGGCAGTAGGCGAAGATCTGGCACAGCAGCTGCGCGATGAGCTGGAGCTGGTGCAGGGCGCGTCGCACGAGTTCGATCAGGAATTGTTCCTGAGCGGCGAAATCACGCCGGTATTCTTCGGTACCGCGCTGGGTAACTTCGGCGTTGATCATATGCTGGATGGCCTGGTTTCGTGGGCGCCACGTCCGATGCCACGCAACACCGACACGCGTCTGGTGGAAGCGAAAGAAGAGAAATTCAGCGGCTTCGTGTTTAAGATCCAGGCAAACATGGACCCGAAACACCGCGACCGCGTCGCCTTTATGCGTGTGGTATCCGGCAAGTACGAAAAAGGCATGAAGCTGCGTCAGGTGCGCACCGGTAAAGACGTGGTGATCTCCGATGCACTGACCTTTATGGCCGGTGACCGTTCGCACGTGGAAGAAGCCTATCCGGGCGACATCATTGGTCTGCACAACCACGGCACCATTCAGATCGGCGACACCTTTACCCAGGGTGAAAACATGAAGTTCACCGGCATTCCGAACTTCGCGCCAGAGCTGTTCCGTCGTATCCGTCTGCGCGATCCGCTGAAGCAGAAACAGCTGCTGAAAGGGCTGGTTCAGCTGTCGGAAGAGGGCGCGGTGCAGGTGTTTCGTCCGGTGCATAACAACGATCTGATCGTGGGCGCGGTCGGTGTGCTGCAGTTCGAAGTGGTGGTGGCGCGCCTGAAAAGCGAATACAACGTTGAGGCGATTTACGAAGCCATCAACGTCTCAACTGCTCGCTGGGTTGAGTGTGATGACGCGAAGAAATTCGACGATTTCCAACGTAAAAATGAAGTGAACCTGGCGCTTGATGGCGGTGATAACCTCACGTATATCGCGCCGACCATGGTGAACCTCAACATCACTCAGGAACGCTATCCTGACGTGCGATTCCGCAAAACGCGCGAGCACTAATCGGCATTGGAAGCAGGGCCTGTGATTTTTACTGGCCCTGTTTTATTGGTTACAGACTCCTCCTAATTCCGCTGCTTTTTTCCCTTTTTGGCGATATATCAACCACAAGAGCCAGCAAAAGCTGTAATCCCTACTACTATTATTCTGTCGGACGAGAAAAGAGACCTTTCGGGTTTCATTACGTCCAGTAACTCAGCAACGCCGTTCGTTGCTGGCGCATCCGCGATAACGGATGAGTTAACTGATAGAAGGATGATATCGATGAATAAGACTAAGATTGCCAAAACCCTGATTGCTGCCCTGGCCGGTTCTGCTCTGCTGAGCGGCGCGGCGTTCGCAGATGAATCACTGTCGCAGAAAGCACAGCAAACCTCCGACAGCGCGGGTGCGAAGATCGATAGCTCTATGAAAAAAGTCGATGGTTATATGGATGACAGCGGCATCACTGCGAAAGCCAAAGCGGCGCTGGTGGATGATGACGCGATCAAAAGTACGGATATCTCCGTCAAGACGCATGATGGCGTGGTGACACTGAGCGGCTTTGTGGCTTCTCAGGATCAGGCTGAAAAAGCCGTCGCGCTGGTGCAGAAAGTCGAAGGTGTGAAATCCGTCAGCGACAAACTACACGTTAAAGACAGCAAAAATGCTTCTCTCAAAGGTTATGCGGGCGATACAGCAACCACCAGCGAAATTAAAGCTAAGCTGTTAGCAGATGACATCGTGCCATCACGCAACGTTAAGGTGGAAACCACCGACGGCGTGGTGCAGTTATCAGGGGAAGTGGCGAACCAGGCACAGTCCGATCGTGCTGAGAAAATCGCCAAAGCCATTGAAGGCGTGAAAAGCGTGAAGAATGACCTGAAGGTGAAATCTTAACGCGAGCGACTCGGCACCCGCTGGTGCCGTTTCGTAATAAAAACAAAGGTGTAAATAAGCAGTTCGATTTTCACAATGGTAAAGGAGAGGCTTATGTTTCGTTGGGGTATTATCTTTCTGGTCATCGCTCTGATCGCTGCAGCATTAGGTTTCGGCGGTCTGGCGGGTACGGCAGCATGGGCAGCTAAAATTGTCTTCATTGTCGGTATTATTCTGTTCCTCGTGAGCCTGTTTACCGGGCGCAAACGACCCTGACTACTTGCGTCTCAATAGACGCTAACCCGCGAGTCACCTAAAGCGGAGACCGGTCTTTTGCGGCATACTATGAAGCCGCAACGATTGCAGAAGCAATTGGTCAGGGAACGACAATGACTGGTTCTCCGGGATGCTGCTTCGGCGACTCCCTCAGAGCAAGCAACACTGAGGGACATCCATTGGGAACACGTATTCCGTTGACGTTAGGTTCAATTGAACCGCTAGCTTTAATCCCTTTCAAATCCAGTAAAATCGCCCTGGTGTGCGAAGGCGGCGGCCAGCGCGGCATCTTTACCGCAGGCGTACTGGATGAGTTTCAACGCGCAGGCTTCAACCCCTTTCAACTGTTACTCGGCACCTCGGCCGGGGCACAAAATCTGTCGGCGTTTGTCTGTGGCCAGCCTGGCTACGCGCGACGCGTGATCTCCCGTTACACCACCAGCAAACTGTTCTTTGATCCGCTACGATTCGTGCGCGGCGGGCATCTTATCGATCTCGACTGGCTAATCGATATCACCAAACAGGAATTCCCGCTGGCGCTCAACACCGCCGAAGGGCTGTTTGCCAAAGGCAGCGAATTCTATATGTGTGCCTGCCGCAGCGACGATTACCGCGCCGAGTACTTCAACCCGATCAGCACCAACTGGCACGACATCCTAAAAGCGTCCAGCGCGATTCCCGGCTTTTACCGCAGCGGCGTGCAAATGGATGGCGTGAGTTATCTGGATGGCGGCATCAGTGATGCAATTCCGGTACGCGAAGCTGCACGCCGCGGCGCGGATACCATTGTCGTGATCCGCACCGTGCCGTCGCAGGTGTCCTACACGCCGAAGTGGTTTAAACGCATGGAACGCTTTTTGTCCGACAGCGCATTGCAGCCGATGATCAACATCCTGCATCAGCATGAAGAGAGCTATCGCGAGATTCAGCAGTTCATCGAGCAGCCGCCGGATAATCTGCGCATCATCGAAATCTGTCCGCCAAAACCGCTGGCGAGCATGGCGCTTGGCAGCCGCTTGTCATCGCTGAATCAGGATTACCATTTAGGCCGACGCAGCGGGCGCTATTTCCTCGCCACGCTTGGTCAATGGTTGAGTGATGCTGAGCCGCTGGTGCGTTCAACCACGGTTACGCCGCCGGCAGCGGTGGCGAATGCGCCCGACAATCGCCCACTGATTACGCCCGCGCTGGCGGAAAACGATGCCGATTTTGATAAAGGTTCGCTGGCATGAAGTTTATCGACACGCATTGCCACTTCGATTTCCCGCCGTTCGTTGATGATGCGCACGCCAGCATTGCACGCGCTGCGCAGGCCGGCGTGGAACGCATCATTGTACCGAGCGTGGATGCCAGCCGTTTCGCGCTTGTGACGCAACTGGCGCAGCAGCATCCGTCGCTGTATGCCGCGCTGGGCCTGCATCCAATCAACATTGCTGAGCATCAGGAAGATGCACACCTTGATGAGTTAGAGCGCTGGTTGAAAAAGCCAGATAGCAAGCGGGTGGCGATCGGCGAGATAGGTCTCGATCTCTATATGGACGATGCGCAATTCGCCAAACAGACGCGGCTGCTCGATAAGCAGCTCAGGTTGGCGAAGCAGTACGATCTGCCGGTGATCCTGCACTCGCGCCGCACCCACGATCAGCTGGCGCTGCATTTGCGTCGTCACGATCTGCCGCGACGTGGCGTGGTACACGGCTTTGCTGGCAGCCAGCAGCAGGCGGAGCGCTTTATTCAGCTCGGCTACGCGATTGGCGTGGGCGGCACCATCACTTATGAACGCGCCAGTAAAACCCGCAACACCATCGCCAGCCTGCCGCTCAGTGCGTTATTACTGGAAACCGACGCGCCCGATATGCCGTTGCACGGTTTTCAGGGCCAGCCCAATCGTCCGGAGCGGGCGCGCAATGTGTTTGACGTGTTGTGCCAGTTACGCAGTGAATCCCCCGAAGTGATTGCCGACGCGCTGTGGCATAACAGCCAGCAACTGTTCGCCTTGCCTGCCTGATTCTCCCCCCGACAGATTCTGCATTTACGCTGCCTTACGCCTGATTAGCTACATTGATAAAGCTGAGAGTACACTTTCTCGCCCATTTTTGTGATAATAATAACAACAGCCATCGCGGCGCATTTCGGCCTGACTGGTGATTATTTGTGATTAGAATCACTAAATAACTGTATTTAAATAACAGGTTTTCTTTTTCGTGTGACATGAAGCGCAATTCGTTGTCACGGTAGTTGTTAGAATTATCACATTACCCGGTGGGTTGTGCCCGCCGATCTGAATTTTGGAGAGCATCATGACCGACCTGAAAGCAGCAGCACAGCGCGCATTGCAACTGATGGATTTAACCACCCTGAACGAAGATGACACCGACGAGAAAGTGATCGCGCTGTGCCGTCAGGCGAAATCGCCAGCCGGTAACACCGCTGCCATCTGCATCTATCCGCGTTTCATCCCAGCGGCACGTAAAGCGCTGCGCGAGCAGGGTACGCCGGAAATCCGCATCGCCACCGTCACCAACTTCCCGCACGGCAACGATGATGTTGAGATCGCGCTGGCTGAAACCCGCGCGGCCATCGCCTACGGCGCTGACGAAGTGGATGTGGTGTTCCCGTATCGTGCGCTGATTGCCGGCAACCGCGATATCGGTTTCGAGCTGGTGAAAGCCTGTAAAGAAGCCTGCGCGGCGGCGAACGTGCTGCTGAAAGTGATCATCGAAAGTGGCGAGCTGAAAGACGAAGCGCTGATTCGTGCCGCTTCGGAAATCGCTATCGATGCGGGTGCCGATTTCATCAAAACCTCCACCGGTAAAGTGCCGGTCAACGCGACGCCAGAAGTGGCGGCGATCATGATGCAAGTGCTCCGCGACAAAGGCGTGAAGCAGCAGGTTGGTTTCAAACCGGCGGGCGGCGTGCGCACTGCAGAAGACGCGGCGCTTTATCTGCAGCTGGCAGACGACATTCTGGGTGAAGGCTGGGCGGATGCGCGTCATTTCCGCTTCGGTGCCTCCAGCCTGCTGGCAAGCCTGCTGAATACGCTGGGCCACGAAACCGCGACCAGCAAAGCCGGTTATTAAGTTCATATCGATGTTCGTAGGGTCGCCATTTATGGCGACCTCTCTATTCCGGGGAGGCCATTGTGTTCCTGCCACAAGAAATTATTCGTAAAAAACGCGACGGTCAGGCGCTGAGTGAAGCGGAGATCCGCTTCTTTATCAACGGCGTGCGCGACAACAGCGTTTCGGAAGGTCAAATTGCCGCGCTGGCGATGACCATCTATTTCCATGATATGACGCTCGACGAGCGCGTGGCCTTGACCATGGCGATGCGTGACTCCGGCACGGTGCTGAACTGGAAATCGCTGAATCTTAACGGTCCGATTGTTGATAAGCACTCCACCGGTGGCGTCGGCGATGTCACGTCGCTGATGCTCGGCCCGATGGTGGCGGCGTGCGGCGGTTATGTGCCGATGATCTCCGGGCGCGGCCTCGGCCACACCGGCGGCACGCTGGATAAACTGGAAGCGATTCCGGGCTTCGATATCTTCCCGAGCGACGATCGTTTCCGCCAGATTATTAAAGACGTCGGCATCGCGATTATTGGCCAGACCAACTCACTGGCACCGGCCGACAAACGTTTCTACGCCACGCGCGATATCACCGCCACCGTGGATTCCATTCCGCTAATCACCGCGTCGATCCTCGCCAAAAAGCTGGCGGAAGGATTGGATGCGCTGGTGATGGACGTCAAAGTGGGCTCCGGCGCCTTTATGCCGACCTTTGAAGCCTCAGAAAATCTGGCGCAGGCGATTGTGGGCGTGGCGAACGGCGCAGGTTGCAAAACCACCGCACTGCTCACTGACATGAATCAGGTGCTGGCTTCCACTGCGGGTAACGCGCTGGAAGTGCGTGAAGCGGTGCAGTTCCTGACCGGCGAAGCGCGCAATCCACGCTTACTGGACGTGACGATGGCGCTGTGCTCGGAAATGCTGATCTCCGGCAAACTGGCTGAAAACGACGCCGATGCACGTAAAAAACTGCAGCAGGTGCTGGATAACGGCAAAGCCGCTGACGTGTTTGCCCGCATGGTGGCGGCGCAAAATGGTCCGGTCGATTTCATCGAGCGCATGGACAGCTATTTGCCAGCGCCAACGCTGAGCAAAGCGGTGTACGCCGATGGTGCGGGTATTGTCAGCGCGATGGATACGCGTGCGCTTGGCATGGCGGTGGTTGCGCTCGGCGGTGGACGCCAGCGCGCCAGCGACAGCATTGATTACAGCGTGGGTCTGAGCGACATGATCACGCTCGGCACGCAAGTAGATGCGCAGCGCCCGCTGGCGATTATCCATGCCGCGTCGGAAGCGCAGTGGCAACAGGCCGCCGCCGCCGTTAAAGCGGCCATTACGCTCAGCGATACTGCGCCAGCGATCACGCCGGTGGTTTATCGCCGCGTCAGCGAATAACTGGCGCTTCTTCGTGCCAGGCAGCGGCCGTTCGGGTATACTGATCTGATCGCTTTTTTTTGACTTGTCATCGCGCATTGCGCAGGAGACTTGCATGAAACGTGCTTTTATTATGGTTCTCGACTCCTTTGGGATCGGCTCCAGTAAAGACGCCGATAAATTCGGTGATGAAGGATCGGACACGCTCGGCCATATCGCCGAAGCCTGTTTCGAAGGCCGCGCCAATGAAGGCCGCGAAGGCCCGCTGCACTTACCTAACCTGACTAAACTGGGCCTCGGCAAAGCGGCTGAGCTCTCCACCGGTCGTTTCCCGCCAGGCCTCGATCCCAACGCGGAAATCATCGGTGCGTACGCTTACGCCAGCGAATTGTCGTCCGGTAAAGATACGCCGTCGGGCCACTGGGAAATCGCCGGCGTGCCGGTGCTGTTTGATTGGGGCTACTTCAGCGACAAAGAGAACAGCTTCCCGCAGGAGTTGCTGGATATTCTGGTGAAACGTGCCGATCTGCCGGGATATCTCGGTAATTGCCACTCATCGGGCACGGTGATTCTCGACCAGCTCGGCGAAGAGCACATGAAATCCGGCAAGCCGATTTTCTATACTTCGGCGGATTCGGTGTTCCAGATTGCCTGCCACGAAGAGACGTTTGGCCTCGATCGCCTCTACGAACTGTGCGAAATCGCCCGTGAAGAGCTGACCAATGGCGGCTATAACATCGGTCGCGTGATTGCGCGTCCGTTCGTCGGCGACAAAGCGGGCAACTTCGAGCGTACCGGCAACCGTCATGATCTGGCTGTGGAACCGCCAGCGCCGACCATGCTGAAAAAGCTGGTCGATGAGAAGGGCGGTGAAGTGATTTCGGTGGGTAAAATCGCCGACATCTACGCCGAGCAGGGCATCACGCAGAAAGTCAAAGCCACCGGCTTAGACGCGCTGTTCAACGCCACCATCGAGCAGATGAAGAAAGCGCCTGATAACTCGATTGTGTTCACGAACTTCGTTGATTTTGATTCAACGTGGGGACATCGTCGCGATATCGCCGGTTATGCAGGCGGTTTGGAATTCTTTGATCGTCGCTTGCCAGAGCTGATGGAGTTGGTGAAAGAGGGTGACATTCTTATCCTCACCGCCGATCACGGCTGCGATCCCAGCTGGAAAGGCACCGAGCACACGCGTGAGCACATCCCGATTCTGATCTACGGCCCGAATGTGAAGCCGGGATCGCTGGGATACCGCGATACCTTCGCTGATATCGGCCAGACCATCGCAAAATATTTCGGCCTGTCCAGCATGGACTACGGCAAGAGCATGCTGTAAAACAGCGCCCCAAATTTAATAAGGAAAATAACCATGGCAACGCCTCATATTAATGCAGAAATGGGTGATTTCGCGGACGTCGTACTGATGCCGGGCGATCCGCTGCGTGCTAAGCACATCGCTGAAACCTTCCTTGAAGATGTGGTGGAAGTGAACAACGTGCGCGGCATGCTGGGTTACACCGGGACTTATAAAGGCCGCAAAATTTCGGTGATGGGTCACGGCATGGGCATTCCATCCTGCTCGATCTATACCAAAGAGCTGATCACCGATTTCGGCGTGAAGAAGATCATCCGTGTGGGTTCTTGCGGCGCAGTGCGTGCAGACGTGAAACTGCGCGACGTGGTGATTGGTATGGGTGCCTGCACCGATTCCAAAGTGAACCGCATGCGCTTCAAGGATCACGACTTCGCCGCGATTGCGGACTTCGACATGGTGCGTAATGCGGTTGATGCCGCGAAAGCGCTGGGCGTTGATGCGCGCGTGGGTAACATCTTCTCCGCCGATCTGTTCTATACGCCAGATCCGCAGATGTTCGACGTGATGGAGAAGTACGGCATTTTGGGCGTGGAGATGGAAGCGGCGGGTATTTACGGCGTGGCAGCAGAGTTTGGTGCCAAAGCGCTGACCATCTGTACCGTGTCGGATCACATCCGCACCCACGAGCAGACCACCGCGGCTGAGCGTCAGACCACCTTCAACGATATGATTAAAATCGCGCTGGAGTCCGTGCTGCTGGGCGATTGATTCCTTTTTCCCTCACCCTAACCCTCTCCCGCAAGCGGGAGAGGGGACAGATCGGAGCGTTTTTCTCCCTCTCCCCGTGGGAGGGGGCCGGGGTGAGGGCACCAGACCGCACCATCCCGTAAACATCTGACACACTTTTACCCAGGCTTGTGCATCTTCGTGCTGGCTCTAAAGCAATCTCTGCTTATCATTAGCGTGATAACAAAGAGACTAAGCCCACCTGATGAATTTCCGTAATTTCGAAGCAGAAGAAAAGCTGTTTGCCCGCCGTGCGATTGTCGCTTTTGCCCTGGTTGTCATCTGCTTTACCATTTTAGGCATCAACCTGTATCGCCTGCAGGTCGATCAGCACAGCTATTACCAGACGCGTTCCAACGAGAACGACATCAAAATGATCCCCATCGCGCCCACGCGCGGGCTGATCTTTGATCGCAACGGCATTCCGCTGGTGCGCAACGTCAGCTGGTATGACATTCACATCACGCCGTACAAAATTGACAACATGCAGGAAACGCTGAAGGAGCTGACGCCGATTGTCGATCTCACGCCGGAAGAGATTGAAACCTTCGAGCACGAGCTCAAACAGAACAGCCGCTACAAGCCGGTTGAACTGAAAGCGGAACTGACTGACGAAGAAGTGGCGCGCTTCGCCGTCAATCAATTCCGTTTTACCGGCGTTACCGTCGATACCTATCAGGACCGCGAATATCCTTACGGCGCCGACCTGGCGCACGTACTCGGCTACGTTTCGAAAATCAACGATAACGACTACAAACGCCTGAATGCAGAAGGCGTTGGCGAGAACTACGCGGCGGACCACAACATCGGTAAGCAGGGCATTGAAGGCTATTACGAATCGCTGCTGCACGGCAAAACCGGCTATCAGGAAGTGGAAGTGGATAACCACGGGCGCATCGTGCGCGTGCTGAAAGAGGTGCCGCCGGTGGCCGGTCAGAACATCACGCTGACGCTCGATTTGCATCTGCAACAATACGTCGAGAGCCAACTGGCCGGGCAACGTGCGGCGGCGCTGATTGAAGATCCGCACGACGGCAGCGTGCTGGCGATGGTGTCCGCGCCGAGCTACGATCCCAACCCGTTCGTCAAAGGCATCAGCTACAAAGCCTATAAAACCCTGCTGCAGAATAAAGACCTGCCGCTGATCAACCGCGTCACCCAAGGCTTGTATCCGCCGGCGTCCACGGTAAAACCTTATATGGCAATGTCGGCGCTGCTGACCAAAGTCATCACGCCGAGCTTTACGATCTTTGGCGCGCCCACCTGGACGCTGCCGGGCACCGATCGTAAATATCGCGACTGGAAAAAAACCGGTCACGGCATGCTGGACGTGACGAAAGCCATCGAAGAGTCGGCCGATAGCTTCTTCTATCAGGTGGCGTTCATGATGGGCATCGATCGCATCCACACCATGTTGAGCCAGTTTGGTTACGGCAAATCCACCGGCATCGATCTCAACGAAGAGTACGCTGGATTATTGCCAAGCCGTGAATGGAAGCAAAAAGTGCACAAAAAGATGTGGTATCAGGGCGATACCGTGTCGGTTGGGATTGGGCAAGGTTATTGGGTGGCGACGCCGATTCAGATGGTGAAAGCGCTGGTAGCGCTGTTGAATAATGGCCGCGTCATCAATCCGCATCTGCTGGAGAAATCGCAGCGCGGCACGGTGGTGCAGCCGTATCAGGCAAAATTGCCGCAGCCGCAGATTGGCGATGCCAAATCGCCGTACTGGTCGCTGGTGCGCCATGCCATGTTCGGCATGGCGAATGCGCCAAACGGCACCGGCTACAAATACTTCCACACCGCGCCGTACGGCATTGCGGCGAAATCGGGTACTTCGCAGGTATTCAGCCTGAAAAAGAACCAGATCTATAACGCCAAAATGACGCCAATGCGCCTGCGTGACCATATCTTCTACACCGCGTTTGCGCCGTTTAACGATCCCAAAGTGGCGGTGGCGTTGATTCTGGAAAATGGCGGCAACGAAGGCGTCACGGCGGCGCCGCTGATGCGCAATATTCTCGACCACATCTTTGTGCCGGAAGCCACGCCGCCGCCGGTGGCGACAGTGGCAAAATAATCAGCGGAAGAACACCCGATTGCGGCCGTGATTTTTCGCGTCGTACAGCGCCACATCGGCGTTGTTATACAACGTCTCGAAATCGGAACCCGGCTTGCCGTAGCTGACGCCAAGGCTGGCGGTTACTAGCTGGCCGGGCAACACTGCCAACGGTGAAGCATTCAGCGAGGCGTGAATCGCGCCCGCCACAATCACCGCATCGGATAGGCGATAGTGCGGCAGCAGCACGGTAAACTCTTCACCGCCAATGCGACCAATGCTGGCTTCTTCCGGGCAGTGCGCCTGAATGCGCGACACCAGCGCGCAAATTACCTTATCGCCCATCGGATGACCGAACTCATCGTTAATGCGTTTGAAGTGGTCGATATCCAGAATGATCAGCGCCGCTGCGCCGTTACTCAATGTTTGCGTAATGCGCTGAATAATCGCCCCACGATTCCACACCGCCGTTAACGGATCGTGGCTGGCCTTGTACTCCAGCTCCTGCGCCAGCTGATGCAGCTGTTCGTTGACGCGATTAAGCTCACGCTCGGCGCGGTCGCTGCGCGAGATCATGCGATAGGTTTCACGCATCAGGCGCTGATAATGACGATTCACCATCAGCAGCGCATCGCGATAATCCTCAGCGCTGAGCGTGGTTTGAGCCGCCACATCCTGCGAGCGATTAAGCACATCGCTCTCTTCGCGGAACAGCTCGTTGAGGTCCATCACGATGCCATTTCCGCCTGCAGATTCACCTGCAGATCGGTGAAGTCCAGCGCCAGCTCCTGACCAAACTCTTCTGAGACATCATCTTCGGCGTCGAAGAACCAGTTGAGCGCCACGGTTTGCCCGCTCTGCGCACGCTGGTTGAACAGATCAAACAGGCTGAACAGCATTTTAGTGCTCGAGCTATTGAAGTAGCGCAGCGCGATATTCACTTCAACGTCGCCGCCCGGCTGCGGCTGCCAGTTCTCTAAGGCGTCCAGCAGCGGACGGTAAAACGCCGCCGCGTTCTCCGGCCAGGATTCACCGCGCAGGGCAAACTGACCGGCGGCAAAATCAAAACTCACTTCGGGCGTGCTCTCTGTGGCAGCAATAACAAGGTTTTGCATCAATCGATCAATCCTGGTGAATGGTGGCTTTCAGCCAAAACGTGGCGTAACCGTTGGCGGCCAACGGACGCAGTTCATACTCCAGCGGTTCGCTGACGTCGCGCGCCAGCGTTAATAATCCAATGTTGGCCCCTTTGCTGGTGGCGGGGCTCTCGGCACGCAATCCCACGCGATACGCCTGTTTGATCTCTTCGTTGCTCATGGTGCGCAGCAAATCGAGCCAGTAGCGCAGCTGCTGGCAGGCGACTTCATCCACCTGATTGCTGCTCTCCAGCACGTAGTTGTCGCCTTCAACGTGCAGCGTCACCGTGCCGAAGCGGAAATCCTGCTCGGCGTGACTGGTGCTGCGGCTGTCTTGTGAATAGCGCAGGATGTTTTGCACGATCTCGACAAAGCTGGAGAACAAGCGACGCCGAACTTTGACCGGCGCCTGCTGATTCTCAAGAAACACTTTGATCACTTCGCCCATCGCAGTGATGTTCTGCGGCGAAAAGAGGCCGGTGTAGTGCAGCGCCACGCTGTCGGGTGGGACGCGGCTGAGGTTCGAAGCTGGTGTCATAACGTGACTCTAATAGCGGAAGCCAAACCAGGTGACGTCATCGCGTCGCGGCTGGTTGCCTTGCCAACGAAGAAATTCCTGCTCGAATGCCGTGGAAAGCGCCGGCATCGGCAGCGTTTGATAATGATTCAGCAGCGTCTGGATGCGCTTTTTGCCAAACATAATGTGACGTTCACCGCCGGGCTGATCGGTGACGCCATCGGTCATCACCAGCAGCATGTCGCCGGGATTGAGCGTGCGTTGCTGCTGCGGCCAGACGTAATCCTGCGGCGTATCGGTATAGCCAACGCCAACGCGGTCGGCCTTCAGCGATTCCGCCTCGCCGCCAGCGCTATGCAGCAGCGCGTGCATGCGCGCGCTCGACCATGAAAGCTGATGATTTTCGCTATCCAGACGCAGCGCGATGGCATCGCAACCGTCGTTCGACAGCGAGGTTTGCTGTGAAGCGTTGAGCTGGCCAAGGGTTTGCTTGATATGGCGATTGAGCGATTGCAGCACGTCGGACGGCGCGCGTCGATTCTGCTGCAGCGCATTTTCCAGCGCCGATTGCAGGATCACCGTCATAAACGCGCCGGGAATGCCGTGGCCGGTGCAGTCGGCAATCAGCGCCAGCCAACCGTGTTGATCCTGATGAAAAGCGTAATAGTCGCCGCCGACGCCATCGCGCGGCTGCCAGTGCAGGCACCAATCGCTGAGCTGCTGCGCCATCTGCTGCCTGGACCGATCGAGCATCGCGTCCTGAATCACGCGCGCGTAATCGATGCTTTGCAAAATTTGCTGATGCTGTTGATGCTGCAAATCCGACACGGTGCGGATCAGATCGATACCCAGCCCGATACCGATGTAGCGGCCTTGCTCGGTGAGGATAAAGCCGTCGGTGACCGACTTATCGCCGGTCGCCACCACTTGCTGCGCTACCTGATCGAGCTCGGTGTCGGCATCGATCACCAGCGGCTCTTTATCCATAAAGGCGATGCAGCTTTTGCGATCGTAGAGTTCGCGGAAAAACGGGCGCGACATTTGCGACAGGAAGATATGGCGGTTGATCATGCCAAACGGCGTACCGTTTTCGATCACCGGCAAACCAATCAGATCTTTGTGCTCGGTAAACAACGCCATCACTGCAGTGTTGTCCATCGCGGGACTGACAAACGGCACGGCAATGCACAGCGAACGCGCACGAGAACGACTCGACAAGGAGGCAAGGCCTGCGCGTAAATCAGGCAGCTGCATAGAAGAATCTGACGTTGATTAGGAATTATCTTAGGTTACTGCGCCCCTGTGACACTTTTATGATCTGTTGGTCGCCATTCATGGCGACCTGGCTACAAATCACTCTTCCTTCAACGCCGCCGTAACGTGCCCAATTGCACGCACCACTTCACTGGAGCTGCCGCGAATATCCGCCATCATGCCGCCAGCCTCTTTCGCCAGCACCACGCCTTGATCGGCACGTTTCAGGTTCGATGCAATACCTTTCAGCGCTTTCTCCGCCAGCGTATGGTTCTGCTGCACCCTGTTCTCAATCTCGGTGGTGGCGCGGTTGATGTTGGCCGCCAGCGTGCGGACTTCATTGGCGACCACGGCAAAACTGCGACCATGTTGACCGGCGCGCGCCGCTTCCACCGCCGCGTTCAGCGCCAGCAGGTTGGTTTGATCGGCAATACGACGGATGCTCTCGACAATCGCGCCGATGCGGTCTGAAGACTCGCTCAGGTCGTTGATGTCGCCGGAAATACCGTGCAGCTCGCCCGCCAAATCATTCATGGTCTGCACGCTGTTCTCAATCACCGTGGCACCGATGCGCGTACTTTCGCTGGTTTGCAGCGCAGTTTTATACGCCTGCTGCGCGGCTTCGCGCTCTTGCTGATTCTTCTCCACCTGCGCGGTGACATCGGTGGCGAACTTCACCACTTTGTACAGCTCGCCGGTTTCGTTAAACACCGGGTTGTATGTGGCGCGCAGCCACACCGTTTGGCCGCGTTTATTCACGCGCTGGAACTGGCCGGAGATAAATTCGCCCTGATTCAGCTTGTGCCAGAAACGGCGGTACTCGTCGCTGTTGCGCATTTCTGGCGGACAGAAGTGGCTGTGATGTACGCCGATTACTTCTGACGCGCTGTATCCCATGGTTTTCAGGAAGTTGTCGTTAGTCATCAACACTTCGCCCTTGAGATTGAAGGCAATCACCGCCATCGAACGCTCAATCGCGGTGGTCATGGCGCGCTGCTCTTGTGCATCCATGATGCGCGCGGTGATATCGCTCGCCAGTTTGACGATTTTAATCACCCGACCGCTGCGATCCTGCACCGGCACGTAATTCGCTTCCAGCCAAATAGGGCGGCTGTGTTTTGCCACGCGCAGGAACTTATCGCTGAAGCCTTCACCGCGATTCAGGCGTCGCCAGAAGTCGCGGTATTGCGGCGAGTTGAGCAAATCTGCGGTGCAGAACATGCTGTGATGCTGACCAACAATCTCTTTGAGCGTGTAACCCATGCGCTCGAGAAACAGCTCGTTGGCGGTAAGGATCTTCCCTTCTGGGGTGAATTCGACCATGGCGATGGCATCTTGTAATGAACTGAGCGTTGCCTTGCTGTGACCGCGTTTTTGCCACGCAAGGCGTGACAAGATTCCTGATGCAATTGTGCTGAACATGGGGCGAACCTTATTATTGGTATAGGATGTCAGCACGGTTATCGGCACAAGAGATTAAAAATTCACCTATAGCAGCGATAGGTGAATAAATTTTTACCTGTTGGTCTGGAGGTTGCTGTAAAAGGCATCAGTCAGCTGATTTTTGCCGAAAAGCGTTTGACGGTGCCGCGCGAGTAGGGTTTAATGCGCCCCGTTGCCCGGATAGCTCAGTCGGTAGAGCAGGGGATTGAAAATCCCCGTGTCCGTGGTTCGATTCCGCGTCCGGGCACCAACATTCTGAAAACCCAGCTTATGGCTGGGTTTTTGCTTTTCTGCGTTTGCTAATCTCAACCACTGCCTCCTTTCCTTCCCTACACGTTGATTATTCAGCATTGATCGATACCAATTTATTTATCCCTGGCTAATACTTTTAATCTATTGTCCCCATATCTGCGAACATCATTTCAACGGCCATTTGAGTTCAATACTCTAATTCGATAAGAAGCCCCAAAATGTCCGCTAAGTGCCAGAAACGGACATTGCAAGTATCACTTTCTAATAAGAAGTTAACGGGTCATAACATGTGGACTTCATTGACTGCATTCCATCAATTCAAGCGTTTGACCATCGGGGCTTTGTAAATATATTACTCTGGTCCCCTGCAGGGGCCCTGCCAGGACTGTCTGAGGTTTCCCTGGCGTCTTCCAGCCATAGTCCGAAACTTTGCTCAAAAGCGTATCAAGATCCTCGACTATAAACGCAAGGTGAGCGTAGCCAGGAATGTAGGGTGCTGAGGGCTCTTCTGGCTGTTCAATGTTATTGTATTGCAGTAATTCGATTTTCATCCCAGCCAGTTCAAGCAAAGCCATTCGTACATCAGCACCTCTTGCGCCTGTTACTTCATCAATAATCGGTCCAGACATTTTTCCTTCGCGTAATACTTTACCTCCAAGAATATGAGTCCAGAAGAATAATGATTCTTCAACATTTTTAACTGAAAAACCGACGTGATTGGCACTTAAGATCATGAGATTACCTGCTGGGCTTGGAAAATTATCATCTAACTATCTTATATCCTGGTTTTATTTCTTCACGATAAGTGCCGGGAGATTTTCAGGGAAAATTAAAATTAAGTGCGGTCTAAATTATATATTTACGATTCATACACAACGACAGCTATGGCTGAAAGAAATATGATTGGCCATCTGCTACCTGTTTTCACACTTCTATCATAAGGTCTGTTATGCAATCAGAAAGCCTGCAAAAGATGTATCTTTCTACAAACCAGAACACTATCGCTAGCTGGATGAAAAATCGTGGGATTGGGGATAGCAAAAAAGATCACTATTACGATCCGCTAAAACTCGCTCTTGCAGCGGGCATTAAGCCTACTGTGCCAGATTGTGTCTCACAGCTAATTGATGAACTGAATGGTCTCACAAAGGATGATTCTCTCGCCGACACGCTGCCAACTCAGGGTTTTCATTTTACTTTCTTACCCCTGACCCTTCCCCTGTATAAAGTGAACGAACCATTGCCAGAGAAAGTGGATCAATTAACGAATATTTGGACCGAATATCACGCGAAAAAAATTATTATCCGGCAACTCCGGTTAGTCGCGTTGCCCAGTCAGTTATTGCTTGCTGGGATTCCTGATTGTTCTGCGATAGATATGCGCCGGTCGTTTTGTGAAAAAGTTCTGGATTCACAGTGGAATAATGAGTTGCTGACGCGGCACACCGGTGGCCCTTTACCCGCCCCCTTCTGGCACAGCACAATTCTGCGCTACCGCGCTGCTTTTTTACCTGCAACCGTGCGTCAATTTTTCATTGAACGTCAGGCTATGAATTTCGGCGATGTTGCCGAAGAACTTATATTGGCTAAGGTCAATTACAACTGGACAAAATGTTTTCCCTTGGAGAATTAATGGATACGTTGTAACAGCATGACAAAAACGTCCTTCCCGCATGTTCTGGCTTTAAAGGTGAGTGAGTTTGGTGCCGGTGTCTCCCGGAGAGGCGGCTATTGGACTAATTAACCTGCTGTTGAGATTATAGAAAGCCAGCCTCGTTAAGTTAGTGCAAAGGAGCCGGTGAGTTCTTTCACACCACAGCGGGCACTCTCCGAGCGTATTCCTGACCTCAGCTGCAATTGAAAACATGATAATCCTTCAGATATGAAAGGTCCTGCACGATGGCAAAAGTGGATAACGCTGTTACTGCAGAAAACGTGCAGAGAGCCGATCGCCGAAAAGCATGACGGCAAGTCCGAACAGCATGACAACCATACCCCCCAGCCTGAGTAACGAAACCGGACGCCGCAGTGACCGGGCCGCCGCCCAACCCCTTTGCCAGCTGGCTGTTCAGGGGCGTCTGCAGGGTGATCCCCAGACCTGCGGCAAACGCGATTACGTAATAGATCATACCCATACTTTTCATCCTGGTCAGTCGGCCTGCACCAGCGGTAGGAAGGTGTCAGCAAAAATGTCAGGCTGGTAGCCAGAGGCTGCAAAAAGGTGCTCACGCGACTCATCAATCGCCGCTCGTAGTCGCGCGCTGTCTACGCCCAGCACCTTACCGTTCTGTTTAACGATGCGTCCCCCAATCATGACAGTATCGATGTTGCTGCGCTCGGCGGCATGAACCACCGTGCCAAAGGCATTGCCGGACGGGTAAAGATTGAGATCACTGACGCTAATCAGCACCAGGTCGGCTTGTTTGCCCGGCGTCAGGCTGCCCACTTTGTCCTGCAGCCCTGCACAGGCAGCGCCATCAAGAGTCGCAGCTTTAAGAAGTTGCGCCGCCGGAAGCGTTTTCAGCGCATGTTCAGAATCGCAGCACTGCTGCTGATGCATGCCCATCACGCGCTGCAGGTAAAAGGCGACGCGCATCTCCATAAACATATCGGTGCTGTACGAGGTTTCATTGTCTACGCTCAGGCCAGGATTGATGCCATGACGCTGCGCGGCCTCAATGGCGAACATCCCACTTTCGATGCCATAGTGCGAATCTGAGCGCGGGCAGACATTAACCCGGACACCGGCCTCCTGGAGAATTTTCCATCCCCGGTCGGGCAGCGCCGTGCAGTGATTGAAAATATTATCCGGACCCAGCAGCCCCTGCTGATGCAGCGACTCAAGTTCAGACCCCATCTCAGCGCCAAAGAACTCAGTGACAATCGACAGTCCCAGCCTGCGGGCCTCGGCCCATAACTCCGGCTCCAGCTGAGCCATGACGGCGAGAGAGACCAGGCTTTCAGGGTTGTCGCTGAAATACTTATCCTGCAGACGCTGCCAGTTTCCCGGCCAGTGCGCTTTATCCCATTCGCCAGCAACCGGTGCGCCGGAAGCATGAATGGCACGAATGCCGGCATCAAGCAAGGCTTCGACGGCGGCATCGGAATGCGCTGCGGTTCGGCTGTTGTGTGAGTTATCGATCATCGTGGTAATGCCCGCGTCAATCGCGCCCAGCGCCGTCAGCAGATTGCCAACATAGATATCGGCAGGACGGTAATATTTAGCGAAGGAGAAGTGCGTGGCGTTGCTGTAGTCGTCCAGGCAGGTAGCGTTTGGGTTAATTCGGCGCAGCTGTCCTTCCCATGCGTGACGATGAGAATCGACCATTCCCGGCATGGCGATCATGTTGGTGGCATCAATGACCTGCGCACCCGGGGCTTCAAGGTGCTGGCACACTGCGGTAATCATTGAGCCGTTAATAAGAATATCACCGCGTTCAATGTTACCGACGTTCTCGTCCATGCTCAGTAGGGTAGCGCCACGAATCAACGTGGCCTGTGAAGTGACATTCTGATTATGAATAATATTTCTGATGTAATCGGTCATTAAACCGGCCTCTTTTCTGATTAATGGGGAAACGATACGCCACGCCATTGACCTTAAAAAGATGCGTAAAACGTTTTCATAATTCATAATTCCCGAACAATCAGACTAACTTCATCCGGGAGAAACACGATGGATCGGATTCAGGCTATGCAGGTTTTCACACGGGTTGCTGAAGCCGGGAGTTTTGTACGCGCTGCAGAAACACTGTCACTGCCTTCTTCCACCGTCACCAGTACGATTAAAAACCTGGAGAAATACCTGAAGGTGCGTCTGCTTAACCGGACGACAAGGCGCGTCAGCCTCACCCCTGAAGGCCTACAGTATCTTGCACAGTGCCGGGAGATCCTGTCATTAATAGAACACTCGGAATCCAGCCTTGCAGCGTCTGTCAAACGTCCTCAGGGGCGTCTACGAGTTGACATGCCCGGTGGGATCGCTCAGTTCATTGTTATGCCGAAGCTCAAGGATTTTTACCGACATTATCCGGATATTTATCTGATGATCGGTGTAAGTGACCGACAAGTCGATCTGGTTCAGGAGGGCGTGGATTGTGTGATTAGAACCAGTGAGCTCAATGACTCCTCGCTGGTTGCCCGACCGCTTGGCCGGTTTCGATGGATAACCTGTGCCTCTCCAGACTATCTCAATGAATACGGGATTCCCGAGACACCTGAAGAGTTGCTAAAGCATCGTGCGATCCATTATTTTTCCGCCTCGACCCGGCGCGTAAATGAACTGCATTTTGTTCGTGGCAATGAAACACGGTCTGTAGCAGTAAATGGAAACGCCGCTGTGAATGAAACGGGTCTTTATATAAAAATGTGTCTTGAAGGCTTCGGACTGGCGCAGCTTGCTGAGAATATTGTCTCTGAACATCTGCAGAAGGGGGCGCTGGTCGAAGTGTTGGCCGACTGGCAGCCGCCTTCAGTCCCGGTCACTTTGCTATACCCGCATCAACGCTTCCTTTCTCCCACGGTGCGTGCCTTTACTGAATGGATGACCGACATCCTTTAAAATCGCCGCTACGATGTCTGCGTGTCCGCTTAGTGCCCTAAGCTGGCGGGAAACACACATTGAATAACGATCAGAAGCGGTATGTTACCAGCAGGCTTCCGGTGGGTGATGTTTCTCGTTGCACAAACGGGCTATTGCGCGCATCTCCCGTTAACTGCGTAACGCCTGCTGCGGCAATCACGCTCCAGTCTTCATTGAACTTGTGTGTCCAGTCAAGATTCATCGACCAGGCATAAATTCCCGATCCGGCATCATATCGGATAAACCTTGATGCGGCCGATTGAGATGCACTGACTCCGTAGTAAGTCTGCATGTATTTGTCCGTCCCCCAACTGCCGGTCAGCGCCAGCGTTACCGTATTATTCGGTGAAGTATAAAGCGGGCTATGAATGCCAAAATGCAGTGCCGTGCCATTGTTTTGTTCAGAAAATGGCACTTCAGCCTGCAATTGCAAATTGAGCCAGTCGGTCACCCCGTATCCCAGGCCAAGCACACCGAGAGCCGAGCCTTTGACATCGCCCATACCACGCAAATAGTCGCTGCCATCGCTGAGGGAGTCACTGTCCACGTCGCGATCCTTACGGCCTGCGCGATAGCTCACCGCCGCGTTGTAATCAAATTTGCCGATGTTATTGCCATAACCGATGCCCCGCGTGGAGCTGACGAAGAAACCATTTTCCATGGTGTAATCAAGCACCAGGGAAGTCGTGACGCGGCTTTTGTCCGAACCAGAATAGCGTGGCGTCACGTTCGCGCCGCCTCCCACCGTCAACGCGTTGCCCTGATTCTGTGCTGCCGCCAGTATCGGGGTGGCCAGTAACGCCAGGACTGCGCCCGACAACATTTTTTTCAGGCTGCACCCCGTGAGTGAAAGGGGGAACTTATGACGCAGTGTGCTATTTCTCATTAAAGAAGTCCTTATGCATTCAAATGATTACGATGCAAGCGGGTTGTAACCGCCAGAACGTTCATTTTGGATGCGCCCGCTAAAGTTCTCATGAGCCAAAAATGAAGAAAGGGTGAAGCAACCACAGATGCTGCAAAGCTGATAGATTTCCTGATACCGTTTTTTTCTTCAGACGTTCTTCATTCACTGCTGATACCGTAACCATTGTGAAAATACTCCTAATTGAAGACGACCTGGATCTCGGTAACGGCATACGTATTGCCCTTGCAGATCAAGGGTTTGATGTTATATGGGTTCGCCGCAAAGAGGATGCGCAGCATCAGCTTGATGTCTGTGTGCCTGAACTTGTGTTGCTCGACCTCGGATTACCCGATGGCGATGGCATGAGCCTGATGGGGTGCTTGCGTCAGCAGCTTAAGAGCATTCCCGTCATCATCCTGACGGCGCGAGGCACACTGCACGATCGCCTTTCCGGGCTGGACGCGGGTGCAGACGACTATCTCGTCAAACCGTTTGTTCTCGCCGAGTTGCTGGCGAGGGTGAGAGCGCTTGCGCGCCGCAGTTATGGTTTTCAGAACGAGGCGATAGAACTTCGCGGATTATCACTGTTTGTGCCCACACGACGCGTGACCGTGAATGCACGGCATGTTGAGTTGACGGCAAGTGAATACGCGCTGCTTGAAACGTTGATGTTACGCACTGACCGCGTGCTGACTCGTAGTTTTCTGGAAGAAAGGATCTTCGGCGCAAAAGAAAATATGAGTAATGCGCTTGATGTGCATATGGGGAATTTGCGTCGCAAAATCGGCGAAGGCTATGTGCGAACGGTGAGGGGCGTTGGGTATGTCATTGATACCGTAGCCATTCAGAAGGGAGCAGGTTGATGCGAAATGTCTGGCGCCATCTGAGAACCCCAACGTTCGTACGGCGAATTATGGTAGCGCAGATGCTATTGCTCACTCTGCTCTGGTGTCTTTTTCTGACTTACGTTTTGTGGGAGGACTTACGAAGTCCGCCGATATTAACGGGCAGTAAGACGTACGAAACCATTTTTACGGTGGTTAAGAGTATGGACGATCGCCCGCAGGAGCGAACGTATGTGCTGGCTGCATTAAGTAAGGCAGTACGGGAAAATTATGGCGGCGGTGAAGATCCAGCACTCTCAATCAGCCTTATCGTACGCGAGAATAAAGAGATAATTTATGCCTCTGATGGTGCGCCAGTCGGAGTGATAAATAGCCGTTATGGAAAAATTGAGCGAGTGGAGAGTGATGGTCGCGCCTGGAACAGCCGTACCTTAAAGTCCGGGAACGCCGACACAGAGGTCACGCTTATCACCCCTGCTGGAGGCTGGAATTTCTTTATCTACTTGAACTCGCGTGGCTACTACGTGATGCCGCTGCTGGTATGCATTCCTTTTCTCTTGTTCCCCGCGTGGCTGTCGATCCGCATTGCAATGCGCCCATGGAATAAGGTGGTAAATGAAGTGTCCTTGCGCACGCCTGACGATCTCTCGCCCTTAAAAGCAGTGCCAAAGCACAGGGAGCTTCGTCAGATGGTTGACGCGGTTAATGGATTTCTTGCCAGGGTGCGGGAAAGCACTGAACGGGAGCGCGTTTTCATTGCCGATGCTGCTCACGAGTTACGTACCCCTCTGGCGGCGATGCGAATCAATGTTGAGGCGCTGGAGTCTTATGTGAGCAGTGACAGCCATAAAGAGTTGCTTGCGGGCATTGTTCGCAGCAACAGCCGTGCGGCTCGTCTGGTCAATCAGTTGCTGCTGTTGATGCACAGTGAAGCGCGCATTGACATGGTTATGGAGCCTTTGCCGCTGACAACACTGATACAAGAACGCATGGCCGGGCTGGTACCGCTCGCGGCGGAACGCAGGATTGAACTTGAATTTTACGCCGAAGAGGAAATCTGGGTGACTGGCGTCAGGGAACGGTTGATGTCGCTTATCGATAACGTAGTTGAAAATGCCGTGAAGTATAGCCCCTGGGGCGGGAGCATTGAGGTGGAATTACGATCCTTAAATCAATCCACGCAGTTACGTGTTTCAGATGCAGGGCCTGGCATTCCCGTTGAATTGAGGGAGCGCGTGTTTGACAGATTTTTTCGGGATCCTAACCAGATGCAAAGCGGGAGTGGGCTGGGGCTTGCCATCGTTAAAGCCGTTGCGCAGCAACACAACATCAGCGTAAGCCTCAGTACGTCGGCAGAAGGTGGGCTGATGGTTTCGGTTGATTTCCCAAATCACAAGTCCGCCTGAAAGCAAAGACAACGTTGATCCGCCCAGGCGGAGGGCCTTTACCTGAATGATGGAGTTAAACGTGAAATACGTTGTTCTTGCAAGCCTGTTAATTTCGCTCTCACTCAGCGGGTGCGCTATTACGGTCAGTGAACTAAAAAGCAGCCAATCCTCTTTTGACGGCAGTTTCGTGAACAAGGCAGGCTCATCTGATACTTATCGAACCCTAAGGTACATGGCAAGACAGTGCCTCGAATATGAGGCATATTCAGGAAATCCGGTCATCGTACTGAGCGAATTTGATGGTGAGCGCAAAGCAGGGGAGATTAATCAAAAGTTCCTTTCACAGGGATTGTTGATAAATAACACGCTAATTGAGATCGAAAGCCGGCATGGTGACAACGCACAGGTCTCCCTGTATACAACCAAGAACGTCTTGAGCACGGGAATTCGGTCGCCAAAGATAATTGATATCAAGCGCTGGGCTGACGGCGATAAAACGTGCTAGCGCGACACCGCGAAGCATCCCAGTTATATGACTTGCGCCACATTGATTAACACCGCAATTTTAAGTCATACCTTCATCAGAGGTGAGAGCCACTTCAAACTTCCGCTTCTCGACTGCAGACCCGGCGTTAATTGCATAGGGCGTTGGCAGATTTTTTCTATTTTGCCCATCGCGGCTCCAGCGATGGGCACCGCTTCGGCAGATTCGTGGAAGAATTGGGCCTGCAACCTGAGCGTATTATTTACGCCAATTACAATGCCCATCCTGTTACCAGGCTTCATTAACGCTCACGTGCCGTATTTCTTTTTAATAGATTTGAGAAGAGAACCGACCATTCTTCATTACCGGCTTTAAAATAATGCGATCCTTCACATTCGCTATCAGTAAAGCCGTCTATTTAGGGCATCATCCGGCGCAAAGTGTTATCCCGCAGAAAGTAGTGGTGGAAGATGGCCGCCAGCGCATGAAGACCGATCAGCCAGTAGCCCAATGGCGCTAACGTTTCATGCCAGCTAATGAGTGTTGACGCTGTGGCGGGATCGGGAATTGTTGCGACCGGCATATTCAGTCCAAACAGTGACCACTCTTTGCCGCGCAGATAGCGTGACGTCAGGCCCAGCACAGGTAAAACAATGAAAAGCACATAAAGCAGCGAATGTACGAGATGCGATAGCCCGGTCTGCCAGCGCGACACCGGCGGCGTTATGGCAGGGGTAATGTAGCGGCTGCGCATATACAGACGAGCAACCATACAAATCAGCACGCAAAAACCGGCGGAGAAATGTGTGATGATGACAGCATTACGCTGCCAGGTACCTTTATCTGCCAATCAGCGTAACTCAATTGTGGCGTAAGCAATGATGAGTAGTAGTACCGTTAGCCAGTGAAAATAGATTTGTGGGCGAGCATATTTGTTCAGCATTGATTGGTTCCTACCTGAAAAGTTATCTCACTATATCAGCCAATTCTTATCTCAAGATTAAGGGCTAAATGGCAATTGCCATTCATGGCCCAGTAAAAAGTTCCCAATCTGATTGATTTGCAGGCATCTATAGCACGGGCTATTAAACTTAGCCGTGTCTATAAGATGATGAATTTTAAGGTTTTTTTATTTGTTAATTTATGGCAGGATAGCGACCTATTAAAATCTAACGCTCTCTTTTTCCATTTCGAGAGCTGTCCCTGGAATCAGTTATGAGCTTTTATGCTGTGATCATTCTGGCTTTTGGTATGTCGATGGACGCTTTTGCCGCCGCCATTGGCAAAGGTGCCGCACTTCATCGTCCACCTTTTAAAGAAGTGCTACGCACAGGACTTATCTTCGGGATAATTGAAGCGATTACGCCGGTAATTGGCTGGGGTATTGGGCTTGCGGCCAGCCAGTTCATTATGAACTGGGATCACTGGGTGGCGTTCATACTCCTCTTTGTGCTGGGTTCACGCATGATCGTGGAAGGCATCCGAAAAGATCCAAACGAACCAGAAGTGGTTCAACATCGTCATGGTTTCTGGCTTCTTGTCACGACAGCCATTGCCACCAGCCTTGATGCCATGGCTGTTGGCGTAGGGCTGGCATTTCTGCAGGTAAACATCGTGGTAACGGCACTGGCGATCGGTGCAGCGACAACACTGATGGCGGCAAGCGGCATGTTGCTGGGTAGATTTCTTGGCGCAAAAATTGGTAAATGGGCGGAAATTCTCGGCGGCCTGGTGCTTATCGGTATTGGCAGCTCGATCCTCGTTGAACATCTGGGTTTGCTTAACTAAAGAACTCCCTCTCTTTCTTAACGCTATTTGACTCAGCAAGTAGCGATGTCAGGCGCGATGATTCGTGCCTTTCTTTTGGTAAATAATAGCCTGACATCGTGATATCCCTTCCTCGCTGGAACTTGACTATCATCCAAAGGACCTTCGCATGCTCATGACGCTACTTTACACCCTCTTTCCTGTCAGCGCTGCTGTAGCGGGTGCCGGTGCTGCGCTTTTCCGCCAGCCCGGCGAAAAAACCATGAGTCTGATACATCACTTTACCGCTGGAGTGATCTTCTCAGCAGCAGCTACCGAAGTGCTACCAGGGCTAAAACAGCATTCAATGATGGCAGTCATTGCCGGAGGTGTGACAGGTGTCGTTCTGATGATGCTTATTCAACACTACGGAGAGAAGGTGGCCAGTAAATCAGGCATGCTGATAGCCATCGGCATAGACATCTTTATTGACGGTTTAGTATTGGGCATCAGTTTCGCTGCAGGCGCGAAGACCGGCATTATGCTTACGCTGGCACTGACGCTTGAAATCCTTTTTCTTGGGCTTTCGGTCGTTGGCAATTTGAAAGCTTTGCTGGGCAGCAAAATGAGAGTGCTGGTTGCCGTAGCCGGTATCGCGCTCCTACTACCAATCGGTTCCATGTTAGGCACGCCGGTGGCACAATTGGGCGAGTTCTGGCTGACCTATTTTCTCTCATTTGGTCTCGTGGCTTTGCTCTATCTGGTGACAGAAGAACTATTGGTGGAAGCTCACAAAGGTGATCGTGATACGCCACTTGGAACCGCTATGTTTTTTGCGGGATTCATGATCCTGATGCTTATAGAGGAAGGGCTCTGAAACGAATATATAAATGGATGACTGCGACTTAATACATGATTCTAAATCTGCTTCTCATCCAGAGAAAAGGTCCGCTATTCGCTGTGAGCTGTCATTCACGTTCGTTGCATTAGGTTGAGGCTATTCTGGAAAAAATAATATTCTTTCTTAAAAGGATGTGAATCTGCCGTGTCGAATATCTTACGTGATCAGCAACTCTTTCAGCAGCGTTTCGCCAACCCCTAACGTATGCCCAACACGATCACGGAGATCCATCAATACACCGCGCTCTTTCGGCTTAATACCCTGTAGTGCCAGATTGTCGCCAACCGGGTTCAGTGGCGTATCGGCTGAAATCATTGATGACAGTCAGGGCAAAGACAGATTCTCAAACATCTGCTCCAACAACACGATGGCAAAATCCATGTAGAAATAGGCGTCATAGAGGGGTTCGATATTGGATTCACCGGTTATCAATACAGCCACCTTCCGGGCGAAATCGTGAGAAATGTAGGTTTCTTCGCCACCGAGTGACCTCCCCACGACAAGCGATACCAGAAGGAAGAATGCGCATTTAACTACCCAGCGGGCATGTGTTTGAGCCATTGGTAACAACCTCAATTTATCCTCGGAACATCATTGAAGGCTTGCCTGGCAGGGTTCAGTGCCAATATTTGTTAGAGTTCATTACGGGAAGGCATCTAACGTTGTGACCTAATTTCGTTCCTTAGTCATCGCTAGTGAAAAAACTTCTAAATTCTCCAGGTTTCAATAATTACCTTACATAGCAAATAAAAATCACTAAAGTCATCATCTCCGATTCTGAGAGCGACATTCGATCAAACGCTTATCAATAAGTGAATACTTATTATTATTATTGTCACTTTATGGAAAAATAATGATGAAAATAACCTTCGATTAGAAAGGTCGGTCTAAAATAAAGTAAATGATTGATTAGTAAATATGCGGTGCTGCAATGCAATAAGAAAACATCACTCATGAGGTGTGACATCTGGGGTAAAACATGGCTCTTTTCTTGTCTCGTATAACAATTATTCAAATTAGCGTAATGCTTTTAACGAGTTATACCAGTTTTGCTGCAGATGATACCCCTCTAAAAAGTCGCGCGAATGCCGTTCTTTCTCTGATGAGCTACACGGTGGTACCGGATGTCACCGCAAGTGACCTCAATATCGGTGCTGACACCAAAGAAAAAAACTCGCTTTCAATTACGCAGTTTGGCGGCGGTGCAACGCTTAGTGAAGAATTTCCTCTCTATCTCGAAGGTACACTCGGTTACAGCCGTTATGATCCTCAATTTGTTGTTTCTAATGGCAATGAAAGCCGCAAAATTCCGGTTAAATGGAATAGCTTAACTGCAACTGGCGGTATTGGCTGGGATATAAAACTTCATACGGATAAGCTCGGCGGCAATTGGGTGCTGCGACCCATCGCAAATTTCACCTTAGGTACAATGGCCAGTGATCTGCGTATTGGCGCTTTTGTTCTGCAAAAAAAATTTAATGATGCAGACTACAAATTTTTGGATGGTGGCCGACTCAATGCGTATGGCTTGGGGGGATCGCTAATGCTGGATTATGAATTATTTAGCAAAGAGCAGGATATTGATGTTGAGTTGCGATATTCCTATCAAGAGCTCAATAGTTTTGGTAATAGTTCGGAGGCGGTAAGCGGAAGTGCTACTGCGCAAAATCTCGGGCTCTATTTACGTCGGCGCGCCCCAATTTCAGATTGGACGTTACTAGGAAGTCCTTTGCGCTATGTGCTTGAAGCTGCACGCACTGAATATTTGGGTGAGCAGCGTGGCCAATTAGGATTCGATAGTTTAAATTCATTAGGTGTTGGGCTCGAGCTTGATAGTAGTAAATATCCGGTTTTTATCAGTCGTACACGAATAGTGGCACGTTATATGTTTGGAAATAATACGCAGGGATATGGCGTGGGGCTTGCCATGAGTTTTTAATGAAAATTAGTATTACCATCTATAAAGGCAAAGTGCGGTAAACCTCGTCACTCACAGCGCCAGCTGAATCACCTGCACTTCACCTTCCTGCTGCGCCGGTCTAGCGCAGCAGATCAGCACTTCATCATCCGCCACTTGCGCGCTCGGAGGCGTTGGGTAAGTCACCGCGCCTTGCAGCAGTTTGGTTTTACAGCTGCCGCAATGTCCGGCGCGACAGCTGTATGCCGGACTCAGGCCTCGCGCTTCCGCCAGTTCCAGCAGCGAACCGGCATCTGGCGTCCAGCGTGCCTCTTTCAGCGAATCCATAAACTTCACCGGCACCGATTGCGTTGCTACCGGCAATAGCGGGTTTTCTTCGGCCACCACATCGCGGGAACGCTGCAGCGACGACGGGCCAAAAGCCTCGGCGTGAATGCGATCATCAGCGATATTGAAGGCGCGCAGCCCGTCGTACAGCGCTTGGGTAAACTGCGGTGGACCACACAGATAGAAGTCGTAATCGTTAAACGGCAGCACCTGCGAGAGCAGCGCCATATCAATGCGGCCTGCAAAATCGTAATCAACATCCGCTTCTGCATCCGCCGTCTGGCTCAGCACGCGTACCAGTTTCACCGCGCCCTGCGCCGCCGCCAGCAACTGGTCGAGTTCGCGCACGAAAGGGCGTTCGGCTTTGCTGCGCGCCGACTGGAACAGGAACGTGGGGCGCAGGCGCTGTTTGCGCTGTCCTTCGTATACCAGATGTCGCAGCATCGCCATCATCGGCGTGATGCCCACGCCAGCCGCCAGCAGCACCGCCGGACGCGGTTCGCTGGCATCGATAGTAAAATCACCCGCCGGCGCACGCGCTTCCAGCGTAGCCCCAATGTGAAGATGAGCGTGCAGGTAGCGCGAAACCGCGCCATCACGCTTGACGCTGATGCGGTAAAACCCATCCGACGGCGCGACCGAAAGTGTATAGGCGCGCATCAGCGGCTTTTCGCTTCCAGGCAGCTGCACGCGAATCGGCAGATGTTGACCGGCCAGATGCGGCAATAAACCCGCGCCATCATCCGGCAGTAAATGAAACGAGCGGATGGTGGCGCTCTCATCCACCACCTTCATCACCTTGAACGGGCGCCAGCGCGCTGCCAGCTCCACCGCACGCAGGCGCTGGTCGGCAGCTTGCCAGTCGCCGGTCATCAGCGAACTGGGTGCGATACCATCCGGCGGCGTGAACCAGCGCAAGGCGAGGGCAGCGCGACGACGCACGATGCGGCGCGGGCGAAACGTCCACAGCCGTTCGGCACCCTGAAAGGCGGCGATCTCTGGCGAGTCGAGAATCACTTCGGCATCGCCGCTCAGTTGCAGCGTGTCGCCGCTGGCGTAATCGACAAACAGCAATCCCGCTTTGCCATTCTGGTGAATGTTGCCGAGCGTGTTGAAGAACAGATTGCCGTTGAAGTCGGGAATGGTCAGCAGGCCATCTTCGCTGACGCGCACGAAGCCCGCTTTACCGCCGCGATGCGAGGCATCAACCTGACGTTCGGCATAGGTGGCGACGTAGAAGGTATCGGCTGCAGCGATGGTGGCGTGGGCGGCATCATCCAGCGCGCTCAGGGTTTCCACCTCTCCGCGATAAGGCTCGGCGGGATCGCGTGCATAGTGAAAATCACGTAGCTGGATATAGCGCGGGCAGTTGCCAAAACTCTGCTCCACCTGCACGCGAAAGCCACCGCCAATCGTCTGCAGCACGCCGTTCATGCGATTACGACGCCGCGTGTGCAGCTCGATGCCGAGCAGCCCAACCGGCGCGCCATCCTGCATGCCCGCCGCCGCCGGATCGCCTTGATGCGGACGCGCCTCAATATCCAGCGTGCTGGCATTCGGCGAGAAGATAAAACCGGGTTGGCCTTCCAGTAGCGTGGCCCACGCATCGCCGTGCGCATCAACGCTGCCCGCCACAATAAACGGCAGCTGTGCGTAGAAGTCTCGATGTTGATCGGGCATGTGATCGCGGATTACGCGCTGGCCGACGTCCGCCATGCGTTCCGCCACGCCCGCCTGCTGCTGCAGCGCGATTTCACCCTGATGCCAAACCGATAGTTTCTTGCTCATGATGGTGGACTCAGGCGATGCTGCGCAGGCCAGCCGCAGTTTGCGGGAAGGGCATAAAGCCCGGCAGCGCTTCGATACGACGCAACAGCGCGTTCACCGCCGGATAGCCGGAGAGATCGACATTGCCTTCTGGCGCACCGACGATATAACTGTACTGCGCAATGTCGGCGATTGTCGGGCCATCGCCGACCAGCCATTCACGGCCTTCGAGATGCTGCTCAATGCGTGACAGCACCAGATGCGCGCGGGCAATCACCTCTTCTGGATTGAACGGGCGGCCAAATACGGTAATCAAACGCGCCGCAGCCGGACCAAAGGCGATATCACCGGCTGCCACGGTGAGCCAGCGCTGTACCGCCGCCGCGCCCAGCGCATCTTCCGGCAGCCATTCGCTGCGACCGCTTTTCTTCGCCAGATAGACCAGAATGGCGTTGGAGTCGGCAATAAACACGCCGTCATCTTCCAGCACCGGCACCTGACCAAACGGATTCATGGCGAGAAATTCCGACGTTTTGTTTTCGCCAGTTTTGAGATCGACATCGATAACCTCATGCGGCAAATCCAGCAGCGACAGGAACAGACGTGCGCGGTGAGCATGGCCAGAAAGCGGGAAGTGATAGAGTTTCATATTGCGGTTCCTTAGGTGTTGCTCGGGATGATCCCGAGCCTTGCCATAAGGTTCGCACAGACAATTTAGCGGCAGAATAGCTGGGTTAGCGAAGTCATTGTTGCGAAAAATGGAAGAATCAGAGGCGGACTACTTTTTGGCTTCAACGCCAGGCGTAGCGGAGCGAATCAAATACTGTTCGGTCACGTCAGGCAAATGCGTCAAGGTCCAGTCGGCCATGGCGATTTCCTGCTCGCGAATGCGTGAGAAGATATCGGCACTTTCATGGTCGTTTAGGTGCTGTGCCGCCGCGATCAATGAGGTGTAGCTGGCGATCTCAAGGTGTTCGAAAACATTGCCGCTGATCGCGCCTTTCACCACTTCATCTTCCACCATCACGCCGCCAATCGACTGACCAAAGGCAGAGATTTTGCCGGCAATATCTTTCAATACCGACTGAGAAGTGGAGTAGCGATCGATCACGCTTTGCACCAACGTCTGATGTTCACGGGTCTCAACAATATGCTGCTCGATGCGCAGCTTCAGGTCGGGATAGTGTTCGAGGCGCGAGGCCATTTTTTCCAGCATTTTCTCGGCTTGTTTTTCCATGGCGTGGGCATCTCTCACCCAATCCAGAAAGTGTGCTTCGCTATTATTACTCATAATATGTGGTCCTGTTTAAGAGTGCGAGAATGCGGCGGTAAGCCAAATTAACGGCCCGCCGCAATAACGTTATTCGGGAGATTTATCGACGACGCGACGGCTTTTCTTCCCGCCTTTTCGCCCGGCTTCAATTGCACGTTCTGGATTATTGCGAAAATTGCCGCCACTTAATTGGCCGCCTTTTTTTCCCGCTTCGCGGGCTCTTTCCGGGTCCATGGCAAAATTGCCAGAACCGCCTCTTGGTGTTGTCATCATGAATACCTCAGATAATGGGGATAACGCATATTTCACTTACCCTTTAAGGTTAGTCGTTAAAGCCTAACGCGCATCAAGGGTTATTAGGATTTATCTTATCTGTGTTGATATTGTTCAGGTATTTTTCTTCGGCAAGGAGGGTAAATTAAGAGGGTGATAATTATTTTTTCGTGACCATTATTTATTGAAAATAAATTTACGCTTCGAATTTAAAATATTTACTCTTCAATGTGATGAAATGAATCAATATTCCTGATTTTTGTTTTTTTTACTTAAGGTTTGATTAACATTCTCATCATTAGCCATTATCTCAAAATGGATATAAAAAATATAAATCCTTATATAAGGGTGATTATTTTTAGCGAAGCGCATAGATTAATGTTTTTAACGTTAATCTATGCGCGAATATTATTTTACCAGCACTTGCGCACCGGCATTTTTTTCCAGCCTCAACACGTCAAAGAGTGACAGTAGCACCAACAACGCCACACCGGCGAAGGCGATATGAATATCGCTCTGCGCGATTTCGCTATGTTCCTGCCACAACATCGATGCGCGCAAGAACAGCGCCGCCAGCGCAATGCCCGCGCTCATGCTGAACTGGAAGAAGATGCTGAACACCACTGAGGCATCGCTCATTTTGTTTTGCGGTACATCGGCAAAGCCCAGGCTGTTGTAGCAGCTGAACTGCAGCGAGCGCGACAGCCCGCCGATAAACAGAATCGCGGCGATGGCGAAGTAACCCAGCGACGGCTTGAGCAGCAAGCAGCCGAGCATCGCCACCAAACTGATTACGCCATTGATCATCAACACGCGACGGAAGCCCCAGCGTTTCATCAGCCAGGTTGTCGCCGGTTTCATCGCCAGATTACCGGCAAATACCCACAACACCATCGCACCGGCCTGCGCCGCGCTCCAGCCAAAGCCCAGCTGAAACAGCAACGGCAGCAAATAGGGCACGGCATTGATCGAAGCGCGGAAGAAGGAGCCGCCAATGACCGCATTGCGGAAAGTGGCAATTTTCATCGCGCTAAACGGCAGCAGCGGCTGCGGATGTTGGAAGCTGTGGCGATACGCCAGCCAGCTGCACCACACGCCCAGCAGCAACAACGGAATACCAAAATTGAGATGCATCTGCCCGAGCGCTTCCAGCGCAATAATCAAAGAGGTGCAGGCGGTGGCGGTCAGCGCAAAGCCGCGCACGTCAAACGGCCGCCGCTGTTCGGCTTTGAACTGGGGCACCAGATAAGCAGTGGCGATGATGGCAAGGATGCCGAGCGGAATATTGAGCCAGAAAATCCACGGCCAATGGCCGTATGTGACAATCAAACCGCCCAGCGGCGGGCCGAGCACCGGCGCAATCAAACCCGGCCAGGTAATAAAGGCGATGGTTTTCACCATCTCCTTTTTTTCGGTGACGCGCAGCACCACCATGCGACCGACCGGCACCATCATCGCGCCGCCAATACCTTGCAAAATACGGCTCAGCGTGAACATCGCCAGCGTTTCGCTGAAGCCACACAAAATTGAGGCGAGGGTGAAAATCAGGATGGCGCTGGCAAACACGGTTCGCGCGCCAAAGCGCTCCGCCAGCCAGCCGCTCATCGGAATAAATACTGCCACCGCCAGTAAATAGGCGCTGACGCCAATGTTCAGCGCCACCGGGCTGGAGGCGAAATCGCGCGCCATCTGCGGAAGCGCGGTGGTGATCACCGTGGCATCAAGGTTTTCCATAAAGAAGGTTACTGCGACCAATAATGCTAACAGCAGGGTGCGATAGGAATTCGGTTTGGCTTCTCTGCCTGAGTCGATCATGCGTGGACCTGCGAAAACAGAAGGATGCAAAGACTTTTAATGAAAAGCGCGGCAGGTGCAAACCGAATTGTTTAGCAAAATGTTGATGCCGTCGTAGGGCCGCCATTCATGGCGACCACAACCATACGCACGTGGTTAAATCAGACGGCCTCAGCCACGCTAGCTTTGGCCTCAATAAACGCCACCACCGCTTTCGTCACTTCTGCGGTATTCGCCGTGCCGCCAACATCCGGTGTCAGAATGCCCTGCGCGCAGACATATTCAATCCCTTGCATAATCAGCGCCGCCGCGTCGCGCTCGCCGAGGTGCTCCAGCATCTGCACCGCTGTCCAGAACGTGGCGATGGGATTGGCGATGCCTTTGCCGGTGATATCGAACGCCGAGCCGTGAATCGGTTCAAACATCGACGGGAAGCGACGTTCAGGATCAATATTAGCGGTAGGCGCAACGCCTAAACTGCCCGCCAGCGCACCGGCCAGATCTGACAGAATATCGGCGTGCAGGTTGGTGGCGACGATGGTATCAAGGCTCTGCGGATGCAGCGTCATGCGATGCGTCATCGCATCTACCAGCATTTTGTCCCACTGCACGTCCGGGAACTCATGCGCAACTTCGGCGGCAATCTCATCCCACATCACCATACCGTGACGCTGGGCGTTGGATTTGGTCACCACCGTCAGCAGCTTGCGCGGACGCGACTGCGCCAGTTTGAAGGCATAACGCATAATGCGCGTCACGCCAACGCGGGTGAAAATCGCCACTTCGGTGCCAACTTCCTCCGGCAAACCACGATGCGCGCGGCCGCCGTTACCGGAATATTCGCCTTCTGAATTTTCTCGCACAATCACCCAATCGAGATCGCCGGGGCCGCGATTGCGCAGCGGTGAGGTGACGCCCGGCAGAATTTTGGTGGGACGCACGTTGGCGTACTGGTCAAAGCCCTGACAAATCGGCAAACGCAAACCCCACAAGGTGATGTGATCCGGCACGTCGGGCGCACCGACCGCGCCAAAGTAAATCGCATCAAACGTCTTCAGCGTTTGCAGGCCATCTTCCGGCATCATCATGCCGTGTTGCTTGTAGTAATCCGAGCCCCAGTCAAACGTCTGCACGTTGAACTTGAGCTGCGGATCGTGACGCGTCAACGCGTGCAGCACTTCCACGCCAGCAGAGATCACTTCCGGGCCAATACCATCCGCAGGAATCGCGGCAATCGAATAGTTACGCATGTTGTTTCTCCAGATCAATGAGTATGAGGATAGGGGATTTTCGCCGTTTGCGGTCGGTTACCGCTGGTGGCGAGCAGCAGAACCACAATGGCCGACAGCGCCAGCAGTCCCGCCACGAAATAGAGGCCCCACGTATAGCTGCCGGTTTGCTGGCGGATCACGCCAATCATCATCGGGCCGACAAAGCCGCCAAGGTTGCCGATGGAGTTGATAGTGGCGATGCCCGCCGCCGCCGCCGGACCGCTCAGGAACAAGGTCGGCATGCTCCACAGCGGCGGTTTTGAGGCGCTGATGCCGACGGTGACCAGCGTCAGGGCGATAATCACGGTGAACAGCGTGCTGACGTTACCGGCATAAATCAGGCCAGCCGCCGCCAGCAAACAGGCACCAATCACATGCCAGCTACGCTCTTTGGTGCGGTCGGAGTGGCGCGCCCACAGGATCATGGCGATCACGCCGATCACCGCCGGGAAGGCATTAAGGAAACCGATCTCCATCGAGGATGCGCCGAAGCTGCGGATGATCTGCGGCGACCAGATGCCGAGCGTGTACAAACCCGCTGACGTACCGAAGTAAACCAGCGCCAGCGCTAACACCCGTTTATCCATCAATCCGCGCCATGCGCTGCTGTGGCTATTTTTGACGGCGCGCGCCTGCTCTTCGGCCTGCATGGTGGTTTCCAGCCACGCACGCTCCTCATCGGTCAGCCATTTGGCTTTTGCCGGGCGGTCGGTGAGGTAAAACAGCACCACGAAGCCGAACAGCAGCGCCGGAACCGCCTCCAGCACAAACATCCATTGCCAACCGGCGTAGCCCAGCAGGCCGTGCATCTGCAGCAGGGCGGCGGAGAGGGGCGATCCCAGCGCGGTGGAAAGCGGCGCGGCAGCCATAAAGATGGCGGTAACCTGCGCCCGTTTCGCCGCCGGGAACCAGTAGCTGAGATAAAGGATGATGCCGGGGAAGAATCCGGCTTCCGCCACGCCCAGCAGAAAGCGCAACACGTAAAAGCTGGTGGTGCCCTGCACAAAAGCCATGCAGCCGGAAACCAATCCCCAGCTGATCATCACGCGCGCAATCCAGATGCGGGCGCCGACTTTATGCAGAATTAAATTCGACGGCACTTCAAACAGAAAATAACCGAGGAAAAATATTCCGGCGCCAAAGCCAAATACCGTGGGCGAGAAACCTAAATCCTGATTCATGGTTAATGCAGCAAAACCAATATTGACGCGATCGAGAAAAGCGATGAAGTAGAGCAGCATGATGAAGGGCACAATGCGTAACGTCACTTTACGCATCACCCTTTTTTCGAGGTGAGAGTTCATATTAAAGTGCTCCAGATTGTGTAGGGTGGTGTTATTTTTTTGTAATCGAGTTCAGTATGCAGTTTTGCTTTGGCTTATCATCAGATGTGGATTATATAAACTATTTGCATAATCAACGGGTGAGGGGAATGTGGATATAAATCAATTGCGTTGCTTTGTTGCGGTGGGTAAAGAACTGCATTTTGGCCGCGCCGCACAAAAGATGGAAATGATGCCTGCGTCACTTTCTCGCTTCATTCGTTTACTTGAAGAGGACCTTGGCGTGCGTCTGTTAAATCGTTCGACGCGTAATGTTTCATTAACCGCCGAAGGCGCACTCTTTTTTGACGACGCCAGCAAATTAATCGATCAATTTGATGCGCTGGCTAAACGTTTTAAAGTGGGATTAAAAGATGAACGTCGCACATTACGTATTGGCGCAATTGATAGTGCCGCGCGTGGATTAGTTCCGGCGTTACTTAATTTATTTGTTCCGCTGCATCCGCACAGCGATATTCATATTATTGAAGACAAGACCATTAATTTAATGCCGAAATTAAAGTCGGGCTGGCTGGATATGATTTTTATTCGCGAGCCGCAAAGTATTGATGCGACATTAGCAGTGCGCTTTATTACCCGCGAAAGCTGCGTGCTGGCGGTGCCAATCCAGCATGCGCTGGCGCAGCGCGAACGCGTGGCGGTGGCCGATTTTCAGCATGAAGCGATGATCATTCCCGATCGCCGCACACGCCCGCACAGTCACGATCTCACCATGAGCCTGTTTAAACTGGCGGGATTCACGCCGCACATCGCGCAGTTTGCTGAAGAGAAGCAAACCATTCTGAGCCTGGTTTCTGCCGGGCTGGGATTGGCGGTGGTGCCCGCTTCCTATCGCACCATGAACAGCGACAGCGTCAGTTATATTGCGCTGGATCTGCCGGAAAAGATTAAAGGTTTGCCGCTGAGCATTGCCTGGCAGAAGGGCAACGAAGATCGTTTTCTACTGGATATGCTGCGTTTGCTGCATGAGCATCAGCGTGAGCTGACGGCGAAGTTGTGATCGCTGGCCCTCACCCTAACCCTCTCCCATAAATGGGAGAGGGAACTGTCTGCTGCGGGGTGGCATATTCTCCCACCTAATTGTTCCCTCTCCCGCCTGCGGGAGAGGGCTAGGGTGAGGGACAACGCGCACTTTCCCCCTGTGGCTAATTCCCACGACTCTCTCTATGATGAAAACTTTCCCGCACCAATGTCGGGACTGATCAATGAGTTAGGGAAAAATCGCGCGATGACCATTTTAAACGACCTGGATTTGCGGCAGCTGGAAGCCTTCTCGGCGGTGATCTCTGCCGGTAGCGTCACCGCGGCGGCGAAGGCGCTCAATCGCTCGCAGCCGGCGGTGTCGCGTTTGATTCAGGAGCTGGAGCAATCGCTGGGTTATCCGCTGTTTATCCGCAACGGGCCGCGTATTCATCCCTCGGAAGAGGCGCTGCAGCTGCATCAATACGTGCAGAAAGCGCTGCTCTCATTGCAGCAGATTCGCCTGCGTGCGCAGGAGATCGCCCATCAACAACATCGTCCGCTGAGCATTGCCGCCACGCCTGCACTGGCGGCGGGTTTGCTGCCGCAGGCGCTGGCCGCGCTCAATTTGCAGAACAAAGTGCAGATCATCAGTGAATCCGCAGTGCAGACGGCGCATGCGGTGATCACTGCCGAAGCCGATCTCGGTTTATGCAGTTTGCCGCTGGAGCATCACGCGGTGGAGCTGCACTGGATTGGGCAATCGCAGTGCGTGGTGGCGCTGCCGGAGAACGATGAGCTGGCGGCGCAATCTCAACTGTCGTTGAGCAGCCTGGCGGGACGGCGATTGATTGCGCCGTGGAGCCCGCAGCGGCTGCGCGGACGCTACGAAAAAGCGCTGAGAAAGGTCAAAACGCCGCTGCACGAAACCATCGAAACCAACTCCTCCGCCAATATTCTCGGCTGTGTGCGCGCCGGGCTGGGCGTGGCGATCCTCGAACCGGTCACCGCATGGGGCATGCCGCTGGCCGGTGTGGCGATTCGTCCGCTGGAGGAGGATATTCCTTATTATTTTGGCGTGATTACGCCGCAGGGGCGCCAGATTTCTGCTGCTGCGCAGGCACTGGTTGAGGCTTTGGCAGATGCTGCCGCCACTCTGTTGCCGGGTTTTGAGCGTCTGCCCGCCAGCGAGCATCCGCGTATTATGCGACTGATTAATCAGGATTAAAGTTTGTGCGGTCATCAGCAAGGTCGCCATGAATGGCGACCCTACGTATGACCATCAAATCCGCTTATAACATTTTCGGCATAAGATATAAGAAATCCATTGGTCAAAAGCTGAGCGAGATTATTGACTCTGTTTTGGGGCAAGAGGATTATGCAAAGCCTTAGTTCTTACTATGTGTTTTGGTGATTATTACCCATTAACTATGTGTTATTAGGATAATGAAAATGCACAATCACTAACATGCTTTAGTGGTTTCGTCCGCACTCTGGCTGCCGCTTATTTCTGGGAAAACGTGTATGACTTATGCCGCCGATGGCCTTGCCGTGCTGGAAGCTCAGCTTCAGCAGGATCTGGAATATCTTGAACTGCCCGCGAAATCCTGGGTGCCCGAGCGCACGCAGGACGGCGCGCCGGTGCGTGACGTGGTGGTGATCGGCGCGGGCATGTGCGGGCTGGCGGCAGTGGCGAAATTGCAGTTCACCGGCATCAGCAATGTGGTGGCGTATGACGCCGCACCCGCCGGGCTGGAAGGTCCGTGGGTGACCTTTGCGCGCATGGAAACGCTGCGTTCACCGAAATCCCTGCACGGCCCGGCGCTTGGTATGGCGCAACTGACGTTTCGCGCGTGGTTCACCGCGCAATGGGGCAAAGCAGCCTGGCAAGCGCTGGATAAAATTCCTAAAGCGCAGTGGATGGATTACCTGATTTGGTATCGCAAGGTGCTGAATCTGCCGGTGCGCAACAATGTGCGCGTCAACAACATTGCCTTTGCCGATGATCTGATTGCTCTCGATCTCAGCGGTGCCGAAACCGGCCGCATTTACACCCGCCGTTTGGTGCTGGCTACCGGACGTTCTGGCCTTGGCGGTTTCGCCGTGCCGGATTTCCTGCAAGGTGTTAGCCGCCAGTTCTGGGCGCACTCCGCCGAAGACATTGATTTCTCAGCCCTAAAAGGCAAACGCATTGCGGTGATTGGCGCGGGCGCATCATCGATGGATAACGCCGCCACCGCGCTGGAACACGGTGCGGGCGCGGTGGATCTGCTGATTCGTCGTAAGCAGATGCCGCGCATCAACAAAATGACCGGCATCGGCAGTCAGGGCGTGGTGCACGGCATGCATCAGCTGCCGGACGCGTGGAAGTGGAAGTTTGTCGATTACACCGCCACCACGCAAACGCCGCCGCCGCGCTCCTCAACGCTGCGCGTGTCGCGTCATGCCAATGCGCGCTTCTTGCTTGATTGCGGCATCAAAGCGGTGAAAGAAGAAGCCGATGGCCTGCTGATCGAAACCACACAAGGCTCGCTGCGCTACGACTACCTGATTGCTGCGACCGGCTTTAGCAACGATTTCCACGGCCGCCCGGAGTTTGCCGCCATCGCACCGCATATCCGCAGTTGGCGTGATGGACGCTATCAACCAGAAATGGGCGCGCCGCGTCCCGGTTTGCTGGAAGCGCCGGATCTCGGCCCCGCTTTTGAATTCCGCGAACTGACGCCAGGCGCATGTCCGCTGTTGGCGCACATTCACTGCTTCAACGATGCGGCGATGCTGACGCACGGCAAAGTCTCCGGCGATATTCCGGCGGTGAGCGCCGGTGCCGATCGTCTGGTGCGCGGCATCACCGCTTCGCTGTTTGCCGAAGACGTCGAGCAGCATTACGCCAACTTACAGGCTTTTGATACCCCTGAATTGCAGGGTGATGAATGGGTGGATTCCACGCCCTTACTCAACCAGGAGAACGCGCAGTGAGTGACGCAATTGATCGCGCAGTTGGCTTAAACGCTGAAGATGCGCTGTATGGCACGCGCCGCCTGCGCCCGGAATTTGTTGACGGCGCGGAACAGTGCCGCATATCGGTGCTGGCACCAAACGACGATCAGGGCTTAGCGCCGGATGTGCGTTTGGCGCTGGCGCAGCGTATGGCACAGCTCAATCATGATGCCGCGCTGCAACAGGACTATCAGGCGCAGCTGGCGACGTTGCAGCCTTCGGATAATTTGCTGGCGCTGGCGGCAGGCGCAAGCGATCTGCCAGAACCGCTGGCGACGATTGCGCGCCACGCCGATCTCGTTACCCAGCAGCCGATGAACGCCACCGAGCAGCACATTCGCTTGCTGGAGCAGGCCGGACTGAGCAATCCGCAGATTGTGGCGCTCTCCGAACTGATCGCTTTTGTTAACTTCCAGACGCGCGTCGCGGCCGGATTACGTTTGTTGAGGTCTGCATGATTCCGTCGGTTAATCTCAAGCCACTGCATTGGCACCCGTATATCGCGCCGGTTGAGGTGGCAGATGCCACGCCCGCGCAGCTCGATGCGATGAAAGTGACGCCATCCAACAAGAATATCTCCGAATATGTGCGCACGTTAGCGCACGATCCCGACAGCTACGTAGCGCGTACCGTGCTGTTCAACGCCATTATGTATGTCGGTGGCGGGCTGGATCGTGCGGATCGTGAACTCGGCGCGCTGGGCGCGTCGATCGTCAACGGCTGCAAATATTGCGCGGTGGTACACGCGCGTCGCCATGCGCAGCTGGCCGAGAGTGATGCGGTGGTGAGCGCCATCTACTTTGATCGTGCGGATGTGCTCGGCGAGCGTGATGCGGCGATCTACCGTTTTGCCCGTCGCCTGTCGGTGACGCCGTCCGCAGCCAGCGCCGAGGATATGGCGGCACTGCGCGCGGTCGGCATGAACGATCAGGAGATTGTCGATCTGATCCACGCCATCGCCATTTTTGGCTGGGCCAACCGTCTGATGCATGTGCTTGGCCATGCTGACCTGAACAAATAAGGGCTGCTGCATGTTAGAACTCAACGATATTACGCTCGCTTACGGCAGCACGCCGATCCTGAAAGGTGTCGATCTGTCGGTGAAACGCGGCGATGTGGTGTCGATCATCGGGCCAAGCGGCACCGGTAAAACCACGCTGCTGCGCTGCATTAACTATCTGGCGAAACCGGCTTCGGGCACCATTCAGCTCGATCAGATCCGCATGGATTATCAGTCACCGGATAAAGCGGCGATCCAGGCGATCCGCCTGCGCACCGCGATGGTGTTCCAGCAGTTCAACGTGTTCAAAAACATGACGGTGCTGGAAAACGTGATGGATCCGCTGATCGTCATTCAACGCAAAAGCAAGCAGCAAGCGCGCGATATCGCCGTGCAGGAGCTGGATCGCGTGGGATTGGGTGCCAAGCTGGATCACTATCCGTCGCAGCTTTCCGGCGGCCAGCTGCAGCGTACCGGCATCGCCCGTGCGCTGGCGGTGCGACCTGATGTGATGCTGTTTGATGAACCGACCTCATCGCTCGATCCAGAGCTGGTGGGCGAGGTGCTGAAAGTGATTAAAGATGTGGCGTCCTCCGGCATTACCTCGCTGCTGGTGACGCACGAAATGCAATTTGCCAAAAGCATCTCGAACCGCATCGTCTTTATGGATCAGGGCGTGGTGGCCGCGCAGGGCAGCCCGACCGAGATGTTCGATAATCCAACCCTGCCGCGACTTGCTCAGTTCCTCAATTCAGAACGTGTATTCTAATAATTAAAGGAATCAACGACATGCCTGCAATCAAAACCACCTTACGTCGCCTGGCCGCGCCTGGCATCATCGCGCTGGCACTGATCAGCGGTAACAGCTTCGCCGACGCGGTGCGCACCATCAAAATTGCCACCGCAGCGGAATCTAAACCGCTGTCGTGGGGCGCGATTGGTCACGAGCCGCAGGGCTACGAGCCGGACGTGCTGAAAGCCATCAACGCCAAACTGCCGCAGTACAAATTTGTGATGGAAGGTGCGGCGGATATCGCCCAGGAAACCGGCCTTGCCACCGGCAAATATGACATGGCGACCGGCGGTTACTACAAAGCGCCAACGCGCAGCAAACAGTTCCTGATCCCGGATGCGCCAATCGGTGCCAGCCTGATGAAGATCTACAGCCGCAGCGATAGCACCATCAACAGCATGAAAGATCTGGTCGGCAAGAACATCGTACCGGTCACCGCTGGCGGCGGCGTGTACAAATTCGTGACCCAGTGGCAGCAGGAAAACCCGAACGACAAGGTTGAGATCAAAGCCTCGAGCGCTGGCGTGCCTTATCCGGATCGTCTGAAAGAGGTGCAGCGTGGCAAATATGATGCGCTGATTCTGCCTTCGAACCTCGGCGAGCAAACGGTGATCGACAACCAGAAACTGGCGATCAAAGCCAGCGAGCCGGTGGCCATCAACAACACTTACGTGCTGATTCATCGTTCCGCCGAGAACCAGGCGCTGAATGATGACATCAACAAAACGCTGCAGCAGCTGAAAGCCGACGGCACGCTGGATAAGCTGGCGCAGAAGTGGTTTGGCGAAGACGTCACGAAGTACATGAAATAAGGATTCATTAAAGCTGCGCCCGGCGCTGAGCCGGGCGCAGCTTCATTGTTAGCAGGAGTGTTTCACCGTGAATCTGACTTCGATGATTCCCGAGCTGCTCTCGGCACTGCCGTTGACGCTTGGCATAATGTTTGTCGCGATGATCGTCGGGTTCTTCCTGGCGCTAATCGCCACCGTATTCCGCGTGCGCCGCATCCCGGTCATCAGCCAGTGTGTCGATTTGTACGTCTCGTACGCGCGCAGCGTGCCGGTGGTGCTACAGCTGTTTGTCGCTTTTTATGGCTTGCCGCTGGTGGCCGAGCAGTTTGGCTTCAGCGATTTTGTCACCGCCAATATCGCGGCGATGATTGGCCTGAGCCTGTATCACGGCGGTTATCTGTCGGAAGTGATGCGCCCGGCGTTTCTCGCCGTGGAGAACGGCCAGCATGACGCCGCCGACAGCATGGGCTACAGCTTCCGCCAGAAAATGCTGCGCATTGTCGGTCCGCAAGCGGTCCACTATGCGCTGCCGGGCTACGGCAATGCGATTATCTATCTGATTCATAACGTGGCGCTGGTGATGTACATCGGTGCGGCAGATGTGATGGCGACGGCGCATCTGATCATGGAACGCGACTACAACCAATATCAGTTCGGCACTTATCTGGTGCTGGCGGTGCTCTATTCGCTGCTGTGCGGCGTGGCCTGGTTGATTATCCGTTTCTTCGAACAACGTCACGCGAAGTACAGCTCGAAAACCGCTGCACGCGTCAAATTCACCAGCGTCTGATAAGGGAGAGAAACCATGTTTGATCTTGAGGTTTTGCTGCCGGACTTCTGGAGCATTCTCGATGCGGTGCCGGTGACGCTGCTGATGGCGGTGACGGTGTTTATCTGCTCGACGCTGCTCGGCGGGCTGTTTGCCTTTATTGAACATCGCCGCATTCCAGTGCTGCGCCAGTTGGTGATCGCGTACAAGATTGCCTTCAAAGGCGTGCCGATGGTGGTGGTGATTTTCCTCGCCTATTACGGTTTGCCGCCGGCGCTGGACTTCGTCGCCACACTAATTGGCGTGAAAGTGAATGCGCACTCACTGCCGAATTGGGTGATCATCATCGTCGCCTTGAGTGCCTGCGTCGCGGCGTTTCAGGCGGAAGTGTGGAAGGGCGCACTTAACTCGTTTGATAGCGGACAATCGGATGCGGCGCTGTCGCTGGGTTACAGCGGCGGTCAGCTGTTCCGCCGCGTGATGTTCCCGCAGATTATCGTGGCGGCGATTCCCGATCTGGCCAACGCCTTTATGGTGATCATGAAAGCGTTGTCGCTGGCGTTTGCCATTGAAGTGGTGGATATCTTTGCCCAGGCGCAGCTGACGGCGGCGCTGAATTTCTATTACCTCGAAGCCTTCCTGGTGGCGGTGGTGTTTTACATGGTGATTGCCTATGTGGTGACCAAGATCGCCGACAAAATCGAGGCGAGGATGCGGGTGCGGACGTAAAGCCAGGTCGCCATGAATGGCGACCCTACGAAACCCTGTAAGGTGCGCATTCATGCGCACCTTTTTTTATGCTCGCTATAAACTTTCATTCTGCAAGTCACTTGCAAAATGAAAGTCACTCTGCAACAGTATCCGCCATCATACCGATGTCGGATACCCAGTCATGAAAAACCAACCGCTCAACAACATGCCTTGTCCCATCGCGCGCAGCCTTGGGCGCATTGGCGATGGCTGGAGCATGCTGATCATGCGCGACGCGCTGGCCGGTTTTACCCGCTTTGATGAATTCCAGAAAAGCAGCGGCGTGGCGCCCAACATCTTGTCGCGGCGGCTGAAAGCGCTGGTGGACGATGGTTTGCTGGAGAAGGTGTGTTACAGCACCAGCCCGGCACGCTTTGAATATCACCTGACGGCTGTAGGCCGCGATTTTCGCGGCGTGATTCTGGCGCTCGCCGAATGGGGCAGCACCCATTTCTCGCCGGAAGGTCGTCAGATGCAGCTGGTGGAAACCGCCACGCAGCGTCCGGTGAAGATGCAACTGGTTGATAGCGAAAACGGACAGCCGCTGACGCTGGATAAATATCAGATGGTGCCCGGCCCGGCAGCGGAGCCGATGATGCACTATCGCCATGATTATCTGCAGAAAAAACGCGCTGGAGATAGCACCCAAAAATTTGCGCCGCCGGCGCTGCAATCATCACGCTGACGTGCAACGAGCACCTGCAGATTAAGGAGTTAAAGATGAAACGAATTGTCATTACCGGCATGGGGCTGGTATCGCCGCTGGGATGCGGCACGGAAGCGGTTTGGCAGGCGCTGCTGGCGGGAAAATCGGGCATCAGCGCCTTGCCAGCGGAAATGGTGCAAGACATCGCCTGCAAAGTGGCGGGACAGGTGCCGACGCTGGAGCAGGATGCGCTGCACGGTTTCAATCCCGACGGCATTATTGCCGCCAAAGATCGTAAGAAGATGGATCGCTTTATTGAGTTCGCGCTGGTGGCCGCGCATGAAGCGCTGACGCAAGCTAACTGGTTCCCACAGGACAACGTGCAACAGCAGCGCACCGCCACGGTAATCGCCACCGGCATCGGCGGGTTTAACGAGATCGCTAACGCGGTAGAAACCACCGCCGTGCGTGGGCCGCGCCGTCTGTCGCCGTTTACCATTCCTTCGTTCCTCGCCAATCTGGCGGCCGGACACGTTTCGATTGCGCACGGTTTTCGTGGGCCGATTGGCGCGCCGGTGACGGCTTGCGCGGCGGGTGCGCAGGCGATTGGTGATGCGGCACGAATGATTCGCAGCGGCGAAGCGGATATCGCGCTGTGCGGCGGCACTGAAGCGGCGATCCATCGCGTGAGCCTGGCCGGATTTGCGGCGGCGAAAGCAATGTCGGGCGGCTTTAACGATCGTCCCGAGCAGGCTTCGCGTCCGTTCGATCGCGACCGCGACGGCTTTGTAATGGGCGAGGGCGCGGGATTGCTGGTGATTGAATCGCTGGAACATGCGCAGGCGCGCGGCGCGACACCGCTGGCGGAGCTGGTGGGCTACGGCACCAGCGCGGATGCTTACCATCTCACCGCCGGTCCGGAAAATGGTGAGGGCGCGCGTCGGGCGATGGAAACCGCGCTGGCGCAGGCGGGTATTACCGCGCGCGAGGTGCAGCATATCAATGCGCATGCCACGTCGACGCCGGTTGGCGACAAGGGCGAGTTGGCCGCAATTAGCGCGCTGTTCGCTGGCAGCAAGGTGGCGATTACCTCCACCAAATCGGCCACCGGACATTTGCTTGGTGCGGCGGGCGGCGTGGAAGCGATCTTCTCGATTCTGGCGCTGCGCAATCAGGTTGCACCGCCGACGCTCAATCTGCAGCATCCGGATGAAGCGGCTGCTGGCCTGAATTTGGTGGCGCTGAAACCACAGCCGACGGCGATGACCTATGCGCTTTCCAACGGTTTTGGCTTTGGCGGCGTGAATGCCAGTTTGTTGTTTAAAGCCTGGCAATAGGTTTCCTATAATGGACCGACGATAGCGCGCAGGAATCGCCCCTTTGAGCACTGAAAATGAAACCCAGCAGCTGGCGGAAGAGCTCCGTAAGATGGTCAGTCATTTGGTACGTAACGTCCGCGTCAGCACCGCGACCGTGCGCACCTCGCAATATGAAACCTTAGATCTGCTCGACAGCCATGACGCGCTTTCTATCGCCGATCTCGCGAGGCTGCGCGGCGTGAAGCATCAAAGCATGCGATTAGTGATTAACGAACTCGAGGCGCAAGATTTGGTGCTGAGACAAAAAAGCGCGCAGGACGCGCGGGCGCAGGTGATTGTGCTGAGCGATCAGGCGCGCGCTGCGTTGGCGGCCGCACGTCAACAGCGTGCCGACTGGCTTGCGGCGCGCATCAATCAAACACTCGACCAGCAGGATCGCGACGATCTGCAAAAAGGGCTGGCTGCGTTACGCAAACTGCTTTAACTGCGTCATCACCGCCGCCAGCGTGTTCATGCCCCAATGTTCCGCGTATTTTCCCTCTTCAATTCGCACCATATCGATCACCGCGATCGTTACAGGTAAACCGGTGGGCGCGATGCCCATCAGCGATCCGCTGTGAACGCCGGTTATTGTTTTGCGCGTGGTGACCCAATCGCGCTCGGCGATTTGATCTTCAATGTGCACCTGAAGATGGGAGAAAGCAGGGCGCAGGATCTGATCGAAGGTGTACCAAAGACTTTCGCGATCGCTGGGCGCGCCGGCTGGCGCTGAGCGGTTAATGAAGTTTTCGCCGACGAGTTGATCGAAAGCCTGGCGATCGCCTTCGGCAATCACCTGCTGATTGAATCGACGCACAACGGCTTTGTTATGTTCTGACATGGTGAGTCCCCGCTGAATATGTACAGTTTAACTGTATATATTTAACGGCAAGTGGGAAGGGGGAGTTTGATAGCTTGTGCGGTGAAGGCTGCTGCGCGTTGATGCCCTCACCCCGGCCCTCTCCCACGGGGAGAGGGAGCAAAAAATCCCCTCTCCCGCTTGCGGGAGAGGGCTAGGGTGAGGGACAAAGCGCACTCAACTCAGCGCTTACTCAGCGCTTCCCACAATCCCAGCAGATAGGTGGTGCCCAGCGCGCGGTCGTACAAACCGTAGCCCGGACGACCGGTTTCACCCCAGATAAAGCGACCGTGATCCGAGCGGATGTAACCATCGAAGCCGTTGTCATGCATCGACTGCAGCACTTTATACATATCCAGCGAACCGTATTCCGTTGGGTGCGCGCACTCGTAGAAATCTTTGTCCTGAATAATCTTGATATTACGTACATGGGCAAACGGAATGCGTTTGCGGCGCGAGAATTCAGCCAGAATGGCGTACACATCATTACCCGGATCTTCGGCAATCGATCCGGTACACAGCGTGATGCCGTTGGCCTCAGAATCGACCACGTTACAGATCCAGTCGAGATCGTCGCGGTTCTTCACCACGCGCGGCAGGCCGAAGATCGAATACGGTGGATCGTCCGGGTGGATCGCCATCTTCACGCCCACTTCTTCACATACCGGGATCACCGCTTTCAGAAAGTAAGCGAGGTTTTCGCGTAGTTTCGCGTCATCCACATCTTTATACTGGGCAAACAGATCCTGCACTTTTGCCAGACGTTCCGGTTCCCAGCCCGGCAGGGCGAAACCATTGGAGTTGCCGAGCACTTCCTGCACCACCTCGTCGAGGCTCTTATCGATGCCTTTCTTCTCGAACGCCATGGTGAGCGAGCCATCCGGCAGCACGTAGTTCATGTCGGTCTTCATCCAGTCGAATACCGGCATGAAGTTGTAGCAAATCACCTTCACGCCAACCTCGGCCAGGTTGCGGATGCTCTGCTTATAATTTTCGATATATCGATCGCGGCTCGGCAAACCGATTTTGATGTCGTCGTGAATATTGACGCTTTCGATCACTTCCACGGTTAGCCCGGCGGCATGCACCTGCTCAACCAGCGCGTTAATCTTCTCTTTCGGCCAGGTTTCGCCCACTGGCACGTCATACAGCGCGCCCACTACGCCGCGCACGCCCGGCACCTGACGAATATATTCCAGCGAAACCTTATCTTCTTTCGGACCAAACCAACGCATTGTCAGTTGCATACTGTCATCCACCGTTATCGTATCTGTGATGACTGGTAAACTACCATTCTAGTAAACATCATGACAGTGTGATGCGGCGAATAAGCCTTGATCCGCGTCACAGAACACAATTTAAGCATTATGGTTCAGCACAATTCCGCTGAAATGCTCTTTGTATTTAAATAATTCAAGATCGGATCGCAGACCCAATTTGCGCAAGGCTGTCTGTTTTTGCCCGCTGATGGTTTTACGACTGCGTGCATATTTGCCGGCGATTTGCGTGATGCTTAATCCATCCAGATAGCAGCGAATCACTTCGATCTCGCGAGGGCTCAATTCGCGCAGTAACAGCGTAATGTCATCGCCCATCTCTCGTGGCAGCAGATAATCGTGCATCTCTTTGTCGCTTTCCTTGAATTTGTCCATCTCCAGCAGCATGTCTGCCGTGAGGAAAAGTTTGTTGCGGCACACCTGATGTAGCGCTTTGATCAACACTTCCTGATCTTCGCTTTTACCAACAAAACCCTGCACACCGGCTTTCAACAACAGCTGCACAATCGCCGGTTTTTCGACAGCGGAAGAGATGAGGATTTTAAGTTGCGGATAGCGCATTCGCAGCTGTTTCACCATCTGTAAGCCATCCAGTTCATCATCGCCGAGGATGTAATCCAGCACTAACACATCCACAGCATTGCGCTGCAGGAAAGTCATCAACTGTTGGCGCTGCGCGAAAGCGCCGACCAACGCCAACTCGGGCTCTTGCGCTAATCGATACTGAATCGCTTTACCAATCAGCGGGTGATCATCTAATACGGCAACTTGCCAAATGGCGCTATCTTTCATGGGTTCACCTCATTAATGGGGGTATTTTCGAGTGCGTTCTGGAACAGTTTTTCCAATTCAGCGACAGCAGCGATCACGCCTGGCAATTGTTGCGCTAAGCATGCACCATCTTGTTGCTCTGCAGCTTGCTCCGCCGCAAGGCAACTGCGTTGTAATGCCTCGGCGCGCAGCAATTTTGCGCTGCCCAGCAGTTGATGTGCCGCATGGCGCGCGCTGGCGAAATTCGTCTCCGCTACAGCCTGCTGCAACTGAGCCAGATCGCGTGCATTTTGCTGTCGGGCTGTTGCCACCAGATCGCACCAGGCTTGCGGATCGTTGGCGGCCAGGTTTTCCAGCGTGAGTAACGTGTCAGAACGTATCTGGTTGGTTGGCGCTCCGGTTAACACTTTAAGCAGCTGCGTGCGCTCCAGCGGTTTAAACAGACAACCATCCATACCTGCTTGTGTGGCAAGCTGCGCGACACGCTCTTCCGCCATCGCCGTCAGGCCATAAATCGGTACTGCGCGGCGATTGAGTAATTTCTCTTCGATGCGAAGCTGGCGGGTAAATTCGAAGCCATCCATGCCGGGCATATTGCAATCGGTAATGACACGATCAATCTCGTGTTCTCGCCACAGCGTCAGCGCCGTTTCACCACCATCAGCCACCAGAACGTGGTGTCCGGCATAGCGCAATTGCTGTGCAAGCAACAGACGATTGGTGGCGTTATCGTCAACAATGAGCATGCGTAACGAAATCTGTGCCAGCTCCTCCAGCGGCTGATGCTGGCTTTCGGTCTCCAGCACAGCGGCAGGTTGGGCAGTGAAGCGCAGCATAAATACGCTGCCGGCATCGGGCTCGCTCTCAACGTGCAGTTCGGTTCCCAACATCACCGCCAAACGGCGACAAATATTGAGACCTAGCCCGGTGCCGCTAACGCGATTAGTACTTTGTTCAACCTGAATAAAGGGGTCGAAAATGGCTTTCTGCTGTTCAGGCGTCAGGCCAATGCCGCTGTCACACACTTCCAATACGTATTCGGGCTTACTGGGATCGGCCTGATACAACGCCACCTCGACTTCACCCTGAGCGGTGAACTTGATGGCGTTACTCACTAAATTGGCGAGAATTTGCTTTAACGCCACCGGATCAAACAGCACGCAGTCCTGATCAATTTCCAGCATCACATTGAGCGATAGCCCTTTGTTATGTGCTACCTGACGGAACAGTGCTTCGGTATCGTGCACCACGTCACTCAGCGACATCGGTACATGACGAATGCTGAAATGACCGGATTCGATTTTTGCCAGGTCGAGAATATCGCCTACCAGCGAGAGTAACGAGCGTGAGGATTCCCACGCCAAATCGATATTCTTCTGGCGCTGCGGTTCGTCGCTTTGACCCAGGTGTTCGATTTCCAGCAGGCCAATCAGCGCCGCCAGCGGCGTGCGAATTTCGTGGCTCATATGTGAAAGGAAAGTACTTTTGGCCTCGCTTGAGCGCAGCGCCGCGCGCTTGGCTTTACGCACATCCTCCAGTAGCGTTTCGATGTAATGCAGCTGGCTGCTTATTTCGCGCTCATGCTGACGCTGCTTCGATAGTGACGACTTCAGTAAATGATTACGCCATAAGAAGAACAACAGGCATATGCCAGCCACGCCGATAATACGTAGCACGTAACTGCGATAGCTCTGCCAGGACGTGCTGGTGGCGGGCGGCGTGTACTTGATCCAGCGTTCCATCAGCGACTGCATGGTGGGCTGGGGAATATCGGATAACGCTTTATTCAGGATCGCGTTCAGATGTTCATCAGCAACGTTGGTTGCTATCGCCATGCGAAACATCGGCAACGGCGCGACAAAAGCCACTTTGAAGCGATCGTTGAAGTGGTTATTCAGCAAATACTGCGCGGATTCATAGGGCACGATAAAGCCATCAACCTGCTTATCCTGCAGCTGTCCGAGTGAATCAATAGAAACGGCATTTTCATTAAAATCGATTTCAGGCCAGCGACGGCGTAAATCGAAGCGATAGTATGAGCGCTCGTAGATGCCAATACGCTTGCCCGCCATCTCATCGAAACTGCGCCAGTTACTGTCGCTGCGCGTCATCACCACCCACGGCGAATAGAGGTATGAACGCGTGTATTGAATCTGAGGATTCTGTTTTGACGCGCCGTCACTCACGACAATCAGAGAATTACGTTGACTCACCAGCGCATCACGCATGGCACTTAATCTGTGTATCTCATTGTAATGAAAGCGGATCCCGGTGCGCTGCGAGATAAGATTTAGTAGATCAACGCTTAATCCGGCGACGCGCTGTTTGCCATCCAGAAAAGTGAAAGGCAGATGTGTAGGATCGTAATGCACCGTGATATCGCGGTGCTGCTCCAACCAGTTGGCTTCCGCTTCAGTAAGATCCAGCGGATGGTTTTTCACCACCGACTGATAATCCAGCCCCCACGCTTCGGCGATCTGTACGGCGTTGCGCAGAGGAATGTTTTTGAGGATTTCATTGATGGCATCAATGAGCGATGAGTTATCGGCGCGGGTGGCAAAGCGTGCATCGACATCATTAATGTAAGGCGTACTATGCCCTTCAATGATGTTCTGCAAGCCGCGCTGTGACAGATAGCGTTGTGTGGCGGAGTTACTCCAGAACACGGTGTTTTCGTTAAATGCGGTATCCGTATACGCCCAAAGCGGCGGTGAGGCAGGCTCCAGGATCGCTTTGGGATAGCGTTTATGCAGCAACGCCTTGAGTTCGTCGTCACCGTAGTACATCAGGCGATAGTGACGGTCGTTTAACTGACGATCAAATTTTGCCTGGCGACGGCTGATTAACACGCTCTGCGCCAGCGAATAGGGCGTACTCAGCGCCAGTTTGCTCTCGTGATTGGCGGCCTGCGGATAGTAAGGGATTAAATCTACTTGTTTGTTACTGAGCGCGTTAACCAGTTCAATACGGGTCTTATAACGCTTTACTTCCACGGGGCGATTCAGCGTTTTCGCGATGATAGCCAGATAATCGGCGGATAAACCTTCAAAGGTATTTTCTTCGAATTCAACCGAGTAGGGGGGTAACGTGTGGCTCCACACGCCAACGCGCAGCACTGGATGGCGTTGTAGCCAGCGATGGCTTTCAACATCCAAAGTCACTTCGGGGGAAACCAGTCCATAACGCGGCGTGAATTTTAGAGTGGTGGCACTCCATGCCGACAGGCAAAACCCCAACAGAAACATCATGCTTAGAATGCGTTTGCCCACGAGTTGATTCTCAGTTTTCATTGTTGCAGTCAGGCACTGCCGTGCGGCGGTGCGGCCTTCTGGCGGTGCTTTGATGCGCCAGTTGACTCCTCACAGCGGCACGAAACTAAACAGTTATTAAATGGTATTTAGGAAAATTCTTACGTCTGTAGGCGGGGGCTTAGTTAAGGCTGGCACTTAAGTAAGTTTAGTCAGCTGTTTTCACTGGAAACTTTCGACGTAACTCCTGAAATTTCTCCAATTTACCGCTGCTAATCGGCTTTTCATTTGTTTTATTTACAGAAATTTCCCGGCAGGCAAAATAGCGCTTATTTCCTCTCCTTCAGCCGACCATGTCAGAAGAAGCGCTGCGTCAGCAGATTCAGAACCTGAAAAAGCATAATGCGCGATTAAAGCGTATAGCGCATGACGCGCGTAATAAGCTGAGTGCAGCGCTGGATGGAACCGGTTTATGTTTGTGGCAATTGCATATTCCCAGCGGCAAACTGGTGATTTTTAACCGTCGCTGGGGCGCGATGCTGGGTTTCCAGCCGAAAGAGACCAAAGCCCAGTTCGATGTATGGCGCGATCGCTTGCATCCGGATGACGCAGACGAAGTGCTGAAAGCCTTTTACGATCACATCGAAGGGCGCGCGCCTTACTACGAAGCGCTGCACCGTATGCTGGGCAAGGACGACAGCATCAAATGGGTGTTGGATCGCGGACGCGTCACCGAATGGGACGAAGCGGGCAATCCGATCAAAGTCACTGGCACGCACATCGACATGACCAAAGAGAAGCAGTATGAAGCGCAGCTCTCATCGCTGGCGCATCACGATCCGCTTACCGGACTGACCAACCGCCATGCGCTGCACACGCAGTACAGCAAGATGAAAGCGCTGGGGCCGCTATGCGTGGCGTTTATCGATCTCGATAACTTCAAACACGTCAACGACACGCTGGGACATCGCAGCGGGGATGAGGTATTGATTCAGCTGAGTCAGCGCATCACCGATGTGCTGCCGCCAAACGTGGTGATTGGTCGTTTGGGCGGCGATGAGTTTGTACTGCTGATGCCGTTCCTGATCGACTACCCGAAAGTACGCATTCTGCTGCAGGCGGTGCTGGATGCCGCGCTAACACCGTTTGATATTGATAACGGTCACGCACAGATTGGCGCATCGATGGGCATTGCTCAGGTGCAGGAACGCGACAGCTTCGATGAAGCGCTGATGCGGGCGGATGAGGCGATGTATCAGATCAAGAAGAACGGTAAGCAGGGATTCGGGTTGGCGGGGTAGCTTTGCCCTCACCCTAACCCTCTCCCGCAGGCGGGAGAGGGAATAGATCGAGCTTACATGTGGCAGCGTTTCCCTCTCCCTGTGGGAGAGGGCCAGGGTGAGGGCATCAAACCGCACCATCCTTAATCCGCCAGCAAATGCCCATACATGGTCATCAATCTGCGCGTCACGCCGTTGGTCCAGCCGAAGCCGTCCTGCAGCGGATATTCACCACCGCCACCCGGACGGGCGCGATCGCCGCTGATGTCATACTTCTCCACCAACTTATGATGCAGTGAGTAGAAATTGTTCACCGTATTCAGCCAGTTAACGGCAATTTCTGTCGCCAGCGTCTCTTCACCGTAGTGATTCAAACCGACAACCGCCATCCATTGTAGCGGCGCCCAGGCATTGGGTTTATCCCACTGTTCACCGCTTTCCACCATCGAGGTCAGCAAACCGCCTTGCGTCAACAGCAGATGACGTAGCGCAACGGCCTGCAAGTGCGCCTGCTCGGGTGAGGCGAGACCAAGGAACAGCGGAACCACTGCTGCGGCGGTAAAGGCCCCAAAGCGCTCGCGGCGCCAGTCGTAATCGCGGTAAACACCGGCGGTGTTATCCCACAGATAGCGGTGAATCGCCTGCTTACGCGCATCGGCTTTTTTCTGCCACGCCAGCGCCGTCAATTCTTCGCCTTTGGCATGGGACAACGTCGAAATCATCAGCTCCAGCTTGTAGAGGAAAGCGTTAAGATCGATCGGAATAAATTGTGTGGTGCGGATACTCGCCAGACGCTGCGGATCGCGCAGCCAGCGGGAAGAGTAATCCCAACCGGATGCGGCACCGGCACGCAGATCGCGGTAAACCTCATTCGCCGGACGACCCGATTTCTTCGCGGTTTCAATATCTTCCAGCCACGACTCATCGCGCGGCGTGTCGCGATCGTCCCAGTAACGGTTGAGCAGCGAACCATCAGGCATGCGCACCACGTGGCGATAGGCCTGATGCGGCATCAACTCGCCCGCGCCATCCATCCAGAACTGGTACTCTTTCATCAACTGATCGAGATAGCGTTTCGCACCGCGAATGCCATCCTCTTCAAACAGTTCGACCATCAGCGCAAATACCGGCGGCTGCGAGCGGCTGAGGTAGTAAGTCCGGTTGCCGTTCGGCACGTGACCGTAGTTATCAATCAGCCAGGCAAAGTTATCCGCCATGTGACGCAGCAAATCGTCGCGGCCTGCATCGGCGAGACCGAGCATGCTGAAGTAGGAGTCCCAGTAATAGGTTTCTCCGAATCGACCGCCAGGCACCACATACGGTTTCGGCAACGGCAGCAGCGATGAATGCGCTAAATGTTGCTGCGGCATTTTGGTTAACACCGGCCACAGATCGTCAATATGTTCGGTTAAGGTTTTATCCGGATTGGAAACATAAAAACTCTCATTCACCTGGGGTGAATAAAAATGTTCATGCACGAATGCTTCCAGATCAAAATCAGCTGCGCGTTTACGACGACGAAAACGAATTAAAATATCCAGCGGATCGAATTTTGGTGCGCAATCCGGGAACGTTTTGCTGTCGGCAAATATGTGCGATGTTTGCACCTGCTCAAACAGTTCCATGTAGCGATCGGCAGGCGTCAGCGCATCCGGCGCGGGCAGACCTTCAATCAGCTCAGGTTCCGGCTCCGAATCCTGCATACCTTCGCGAACGAACTCATGAGGATTATATTGATACTCCAGTTCAGCATCAGCGCGTCGATCCTCGAAAGCGTTATATTGCTGTTGGTTAGTATTAATAGCAGCCTCCTGGTAAATTCTTGAATGCGTAAAGAACAAATTATAGAGCTCTGAACGGGCGAAACAACAATGCGATTTATCTATGAACGTAATAAATCATGTCGATGGATCCGGTGTTTTTACGATTTTTCAGCGATTACAACGGACTATATTTCAGGAAATGAAAGCGGCGTTTAAGATAGATGTTTAAATAGGTACGCAGAATTATCTGTATTTAAGAAAATCGCTAAAATTTGCGCGAAAAAGCGCGGGATGGTTTGATCAATTGATGGCATACGCAGCGGGAACTGAGCTGTATTTCCCTCACCCTAACCCTCTCCCGCAGGCGGGAGAGGGAACCGATCGAGCTAACATGTGGCAGCGTCTCCCTCTCCCGTGGGAGAGGGCCGGGGTGAGGGCATCAGGCCGCACCTTACTTCTGCAACGCCGCCTTAATCACTTCCGCATACGGCGTGGTTGGGCGACCAATCAGTTTGCTCAGCGTATGGCTATCATCAAACAATCCACCTTTTTCAGCACCGGCATCTGAATCTGCCAGCATCTCGGACAAGCCATCCGGCAAACCGGCACCTTTCAGCGCTGCGGCAAATTCGGCCTGCGGCAGGTTGATGTAATCCACTTGCTCGCCAGACTGTTTGGCAATCTCGGCGCTGAACTGCGCCAGCGTGTAGCTGTCATCGCCAGCCAGTTCATACACTTTGCCAGCCTGATCGTCACGGCTGATCACTTCGGCTGCCGCCGCCGCATAGTCAGCGCGCGCCGCCGAAGCAATACGACCTTCACCGACCGCACCAATAAAGGCATGATGCGCCAGCGCTGGCGCAATACTCGCCGCGTAGTTTTCGGTGTACCAGCCGTTACGCAGCAGCGCGAACGGAATGCCGGAAGCTTTCAGCTGCGCTTCAGTCGCACGATGCTCAACGCCTAATCCCAACGGCGATGTATCGGCATGCAGCAAGCTGGTGTAAGCGATAAAGCCGACGCCGGCGGCTTTTGCCGCCTCGATCACCGCCTTGTGCTGCGCTTCACGCTGGCCGACTTCACTGGAGGAGATCAGCAGCAGTTTATCAACGCCAGCAAACGCGCTGTGCAGCGTTTCCGGTTTGCCGTAATCCGCCGCACGCAGCGTCACGCCCAATGCTTGCAGATCGGCTGCTTTCTCCGGCGAACGCACCGCTGCAATGATTTCGCTAGCCGGCACTTTTTTCAGTAACGCGTCAATCACCAAACGGCCCAGTTGACCGGTGGCACCTGTAATCGCAATCATCTTGTTCTCCTTTTGAACTGGTATGAAAACAGCCTAAGCGATAAACTAACTTTTAGTAAGTACTTACAGATTTGTTAGTTTGAGGTGAATGAGTTAAATGTCTGAAAAGATGAGTGAAAAATTTACGCGCGGTGAGTTGCTTAACGTAAACTGCCCGTCGCGCGAAGTGCTAAAACGCATTACCAGCCGCTGGAGCGTACTGATTTTGCTGGCGCTGCGCGAAGAAACACTGCGCTTTAGCGAGCTGCGTCGCAAGATTGGCGGTGTTAGCGAACGCATGCTGGCGCAGACGCTGCGCTATATGGAAGAGGATGGTTTTGTTGAGCGCATCGCCTATGAAGTGGTGCCGCCGCACGTCGAGTATCGTTTGACGTCGTTAGGCCGCGAGGTGGAAGGGCAGGTGACCGGGCTGGCAGATTGGCTGGAAAGCAATGTACATCGGATATTGAAGGCGGATTGAGAAGGTCGCCATGAATGGCGACCACAGCGGCATTACGCGTGCAAATACTTCTCAAACCAGCCCAGCGTGCGGCTCCAGGCTAATTCGGCGGCGGCTTTGTCGTAACGCGGCGTCGAATCATTATGGAAGCCATGGTTTACGCCGGGATAAACGTAGCCTTCGTAGACTTTATGATTGGCCTTTAACGCCTCTTCATAGGCTGGCCAACCTTCGTTGATACCTTTATCCAGCGCGGCATAGTGCAACAACAGCGGCGCTTTGATGCGCGGCACATCTTCGGCTTTAGGCTGACGGCCATAAAACGGCACCGCACAGGCCAAATCGGGAAACGCGACCGCTGCCGCATTCGCTACGCCACCGCCGTAGCAGAAGCCGGTGATGCCCACTTTGCCGGTGCCTTCCTCGTGATGCATCAGGAAATCAATCGCGGCGAAAAAGTCATTCATCAACTTGGTTGGATCGACTTTGGCTTGCATCGTTTTGCCTTCGTCATCATTGCCCGGATAACCGCCCAGCGAACTCAAACCATCCGGTGCCAGCGCGATATAACCGGCTTTCGCTACCCGTCGTGCCACGTCTTCGATGTAGGGATTGAGGCCACGATTCTCGTGCACCACCACCACCGCAGGCACTTTGCCGGATGCATTGGCCGGTCGTACCAGATAGCCGCGCACCTCGCCGTGACCTTGCGGTGACGGATAGTGAATGTACTCCGGTTTGATCGCCGGATCGGTAAATTCCACCTGCTGCGCCAGCGCATAATTGGGGCTCATGGCGCTCAATAATGTTGCGCCCGCCATACCCGCAACGGTGAATTTCGCCGCCATCGAGATAAATTCGCGTTTGCTGATTTTGCCATGGGCGTAGTAATCGTAAAGCTCGAGCAGTTCCTGAGGGAAATCCTGTGCAGTAAGACGGGCCATAACCTCTCCTTCGCTGTTTAACTGGTTGATTACTGCTCTAAAAAAGCACAGCTTGTCGCCGCTGGCAAATGCCATGCCGCAGCAGGTTAACGTCACCACGTTTACATCACGGCATAATTAATCAGCAGGAATATATCTTTTTATTATAAAAATATTATCTTTTAATTAACAATTATGATCCCCTCGCGCTGTCCGGAAATATTTACATGTTTTAGTCAAGCGCCATAAATATCATCTTTTCGCTTTGCACTAAAAAATAAATAAATGAAGTGGTTACCAGCTGAGCACAGCGAGAATAAGCGAAAAACAATAACAATATTGTCACAATGAGTGAGGGTGCTTAACCTTAACGTGGTGATTTTAAAGTATTAGTTTCTGCTGAAAACAATGATCGAAATCAAAAAACACTGTTATAGTTTTACCGAACTCCCCTGTATCTTTTTGTTCGCACCACTTCCTTTTACATTGGCGCGACATTTCTTTAAGCACGGCGAATAACCGCTGCGCTCTGCTTGTTAATTATAAGTAAAAATTCGGTGTAATTTGTGGCAATGAGGTAAGCAATGTTTGGATTAGACGCCTTTCATCTGGCCAGGATTCAGTTCGCATTTACTGTTTCCTTCCATATTATCTTTCCAGCCATCACCATCGGTCTCGCCAGTTTCCTGGCGGTGCTTGAAGGGATGTGGCTGAAAACCCGTAACGAGACCTATCGCGATCTCTACCATTTCTGGTCGAAAGCTTTTGCCGTTAACTTCGGCATGGGTGTGGTATCCGGATTGGTGATGGCGTACCAGTTCGGTACTAACTGGAGTGGTTTCTCACAGTTTGCTGGCAGTATTACCGGCCCGCTGCTCACCTATGAAGTGTTAACTGCGTTCTTCCTTGAAGCGGGCTTCCTTGGCGTGATGCTGTTTGGCTGGAACCGCGTCGGTCCAGGCTTGCACTTCTTTGCAACCTGCATGGTCGCGCTCGGTACCATCTTCTCCACCTTCTGGATTCTGGCGTCGAACAGCTGGATGCATACGCCGCAGGGCTACATCATCCAGAACGGCATCGTAGTGCCGGAAGATTGGTTGAAAATCATCTTCAACCCTTCGTTCCCTTATCGCTTGTTCCACATGTCGGTGGGTGCCTTCCTCGCCAGCGCCTTCTTTGTCGGCGCGTCGGGCGCATGGCATTTACTGCGCGGTAACGACAATCCAGCGATTCGTAAGATGTTCTCGATGGCGCTGTGGATGGCGCTGATCGTGGCACCGATTCAGGCGATGATCGGTGATGCGCACGGCCTGAACACCCTTGAGCATCAGCCTGCGAAAATCGCGGCAATTGAAGGACACTGGGAAAACAAGCCGGGTGAAGCCACGCCGCTGATTCTGTTCGGTGTGCCGGATATGGAGCAGGAGCGCACCAAGTACGCACTGGAAATCCCGTACCTCGGCAGCCTGATTCTGACGCACAGCCTGGAGAAGCAAATTCCTGCGCTGAAGAGCTTCCCGAAAGAGGACCGTCCAAACTCCACCATCATCTTCTGGTCATTCCGCGTGATGGTGGCGCTGGGCCTGCTGATGATTACGCTCGGCGTGGTGTCTTTGTGGCTGCGTTTCAAAGGCCGTTTGTATCACTCGCGTCCGTTCCTGTGGTTCACGCTGCTGATGGGTCCATCGGGTTTGATCGCCATTCTGGCCGGTTGGTTTACCACCGAGATTGGGCGTCAGCCGTGGGTGGTATATGGCGTGCAGCGCACCATTGATGCGGTCTCGGCGCATGGCGATATGCACATGAGCATCAGCCTGCTGGCGTTCATTCTGGTTTACTCGTCGGTGTTTGGTGTCGGTTACCTCTACATGATGCGTCTGATCAAAGAGGGTCCGGTGACCGGCGAAGGTAAAGAGGTTGATCACGGTGGTCCGGGTCAGCATCACACGCCAGCGCGTCCGTTGTCGGCGGCCAAAACCCATAGCGAAAAGAGTGGGGAGCACTAAGATGATCGACTTTTCAATTATCTGGTTTGCCATCATCGTGTTTGGCACCTTGATGTACATCGTGATGGATGGTTTCGATCTCGGCATTGGCTTGCTGTTGCCGTTTAATAAAGATCCCATCGAACGCGACATGATGGTTAATACCGTTGCCCCGGTTTGGGATGGCAACGAAACCTGGCTGGTGCTGGGCGGCGCGGCGCTGTATGGCGCGTTCCCGCTGGCGTATTCGGTGCTGCTGGATGCGCTGTCGATTCCTTTGACGGCGATGCTGATTGGCCTGATCTTCCGTGGTGTAGCCTTTGAGTTCCGCTTTAAAGCCACGCTAGAACACCGTGCGTTCTGGGATAAGTCATTCATTGCCGGTTCACTGCTGGCCACCTTCAGTCAGGGCGTGGCCGTGGGCGCCATCCTGAATGGTTTCCCGGTGATTGGCCGTGAATATGCGGGTTCAGCGATGAGCTGGTTAGCGCCGTTCCCGCTGTTCTGCGGCGTTGGTCTGGTGATCGCTTATGCGCTACTGGGTTGTACCTGGCTGATCATGAAAACCGAACACGACCTGCACCGTAAGATGTCTGCGCTGGCGACACCGCTGACGCTGACGCTGCTGCTGGTGGTGGGCATTATCAGTATCTGGACGCCGCTGACGCATGCGGATATCGCGCAGCGCTGGTTCTCGCGTCCGAACCTGTTCTGGTTCCTGCCGGTTCCGGTGCTGGTGGTGCTCTGTTCGTGGGGGATTGTGCGCGCCATCAAGCGTGAAGCGCATTACTCGCCGTTCATCCTGACACTGGCGCTGATTTTCCTTGGCTTCTCGGGCCTTGGCATCAGCATCTGGCCGAACATCATTCCACCGTCCATCACCATCTGGCAGGCGGCGTCTCCAGCGAGCAGCCAGGCGTTTATGCTGGTGGGCGGCTTGCTGATTATTCCGGTCATTCTGGGTTACACCTTCTGGAGTTACTACGTGTTCCGCGGAAAAATCAAAGCCGACGAAGGATACCATTGAGATGAAAACCGAGGTCAGCAACATGAAAACTCACTCTGAAACGAAGATTCCGTGGTGGAAGCAGGTGATGTGGCTGGTAGTCATTTACGGCGCAAGCGTGCTGGCACTCGGTGTGGTGGCATCACTGTTTCGTATGATGATGACGGCAGCGGGCATGCGTTCGCATTGAGTCCCCGCATTAACAGAACCCATTGATATCACCGTAGGGTCGCCATTCATGGCGACCTTTTTCTTTTCTGCGATCAAAAAAACGTTAGTAACCTAAGCAATTAATGCTTTTCCCGCTTCGGTACGTTTACTCTTCCTTACGTTAGTAATACGTTTTTGTTATATTTATGTGACGAATAACGCAAATTCATGACGTTAACCACCTCATTCGACTCTCAAAATCATGCTCAGCCTGAATGTAAAAAAACAGTACATCAACGATCTGGTGGACTGGATAGAAGCGAACCTGACCGACGAACTCAACATCGATCTGATTACCCTGAAATCCGGTTACTCCAAATGGCACATGCAGCGCATGTTCAAAGAGATGACCGGGCAAACGCTGGCGTCCTACACGCGCAAACGTCGTCTGACCATGGCGGCGATGGCGCTGCGTTTGACCAGCATGCCGCTGATCGACATTGCGGTGCGCTTTGGCTTTGATAATCAGCAGAATTTTACCCGCGTGTTTAAAAGTCACTTCTCGATGACGCCGGGTGCCTATCGCCGCATTCCAGAGATGCTGATGAAGGATTTCCACAGCCGCATCTCCACGCAGCGCGAGTGGGTCAATGCGCGTCTGGCGCAGAAGCCGGAAATTCAGCTGTGTGGTGAAGTGATTGAGTGGGAATGCCGCTTCGGCGAATACATCGATCACCATAACCATGTGGTGGCGCAGCACACGCGTGATTTCATCGCTTTTGCGGGTCAGCACGTGAATCGCGGCTGGCTGGGCTTCCAGTTCAGTCCGGGCCTACATTCCGCCGATCAGCAGCACATCAGCCTGTTCCAGGCGCTGGAAAGTCAGTACGCCGATGTGCTGCCGCGCAATGTGCAGAACTGGACCGGAGAAAGTGGTTTGTATGCGGAGATTGACTGGCATGGCGCGCCGGAAGAGATCAACGCGTTCACCGCGGAGATTTACTACAACCACTTGCCAGCGCTGGGCGTAGCACGCCGTGCGGGCAAAGATTTGCTCAAGCTGGATCTGAAATACAGTACGCCTGATCTGTTGCAGGGCACCTTCTATATTCCGGTGGCGGATATGTAATGCATAATTCGTGCGGTAAACCGTGACAAACCGCACGATTTTATAAACTCAAGGCGGTAATTGGCGTAAAATTCTCCATCGAAACCTGATTGGCCGCGTAAATCACCAGCCGCCACACATCAGGCTGGATAATCACCTGCATTTCTGGTCCATTCCGGGCCGCTATAGTGAACAGACAAAAAAATTATGCGACTTCTACCGTTGTTCCTCATGACAGCGCTTGTAGCGTTTTCTTCGCTGGCAAGTGCACAAATGGCCGAGCCTTTTTCACCGCCGGGCGGTCTGCATCCGCATCAACCCCATTGCGCGCAGCATGAAATTCTGGGCGACAATGTGCTGCCGAAACACAGCCAGGATGATGGCAGTTTCGTAACCTGCGGCAATCACCAGGCGTAATCTCGTCCCGCCACAAAATTCCAATCTGCTACATCCTTTATGAAGGTCGTCATAAATGACCCCCCTACATTCGCACATGCCTTCCGTAGGGTCGCCATTCATGGCGACCTTTGCGATGGCGCGTACCATTCTGGCGACCAAACACACAGATAGCATTTTTCGGCATTGCATCGAAGATATATCATAACTATTCTCTTCCCATCAGATGAGAATGACTTTCACTATCTTTTAGGGAGACACCACGTGCAAACTACCCCTTCCGAACGCGTGCCACGCCGCGTGCGCAATGAACTGCGCTTCCGCCATATCACCGTGGTCAGCAAAACGCTGATTGCCGGTGAATTCTGGCGCATTGTTTTCAACGGCAGCGATCTGGCCGGCTTCAACTCCCCATCGTTTGACGATCACATCAAAGTATTCTTCCCGGAACATGCCGGCGCTGAGCTGGCGCTGCCGCAGATCACCGACGAAGGCATCGTTTGGCCGAATGGCGTACGTCCTGCCGCGCGTGATTACACGCCGCTGGAATTTAACGGCGTCGATTCCCTGACCATCGATTTCTACATCCACGATGGCGGCGTTGCCAGCAGCTGGGCAAACCAAGCCAAAGTGGGCGATCAAATCGCGATGGGCGGCCCGCGCGGTTCGTTGGTGATACCAACGGATTATGCCTGCCAGATTTACGTCTGCGATGAGACCGGTTTGCCGGCCTTTAAACGTCGTTACAGCGAAATCCAGGCGCAGGAAATCCACCTGCTGGCCTATGCCGATGAAGCCACCGGCCGCGATTATCTCGGTGATTTGCCAAATGTGCAGGTGAGCTGGTTGGGAAGCGGCAACATGCAGGCCGATAACCTGGCACCGATTACGGCACAGCTGGATCAGATTGCGCTGCCCGCCACTGAATATTTCATCTGGCTGACCGGCGAGGGCGAAGCGGTGAAATTGCTGAGCGATTACTTCACCCAGGGACGCGGTGCAAATACCGATTTCGTGCGCGCCGTAGCTTATTGGCATCAGAAATAACGGTAATGCTGCGCGCGCTGCCGCCTGTGTTGAATTTTGCCAGGTGGCAGACTACTATCAACCTCCCTTAATTAGCGCTCAGGAAGGCAATGAAACAGCAGCGGGATTTTCCATGGCAATCCGATCACGCACAGCGTACCGTCTGTGCAGGCGCACGTAAGAAGCGTCGGGAGCGGATGCTGGATGCCAGCGATATCCGCCTGTTAATGCTGCACTTTCTGGCCAACAGTTCTGCGCACGGTTATGAGCTGATCAAATCGGTTGAAGAGCTCTCCAAAGGGGAATATTCCCCGAGTCCCGGCATTATTTATCCCAACCTGACGCTGCTCGAAGAGATGGATGCGATTCGCGTGGTCGATGCGCAGGCATCACGCAAAGCCTATGCACTGAATGAGAGCGGCGTGGCGCTGCTGGCAGAGAATCGTGACAATGTGGATGCGATTATCGAGCGCTTAACCTCACTGGCGATTCTGGTGAATAACCGCAGCATTCCGCAGGTTGAGCAGGCGATTCACCTGATCAAACACACCTTGAATCATCGTCTGGCGCAGGAAGATATTTCGGATGAGGCGCTGGAGATAGTCATTAGCGCGCTGCACGAAGCGGCGGAAAAAATCGCCAAAAGTTAGCATTACGAACGTAGGGTCGCCATTCATGGCGACCGTCCAGAAAATCGCACCAACCAAAATCAACTCTTCTTCTTATCCACATGCCCCAACGCGCGATCCGGCCAGCAAACATCGCGTACGCGCTGCTTCAGCGCGGCCGCATCCGGAAATCCGCCTTCCTGCTTACGCTCCCAAATCACCTGACCATCAATGGTGATCTCAAATACGCCGCCGGTTCCCGGTTGTAGCGTTACCGCACTTAAATCCTCGGCAAACGTATGCAGCAACTCCTGCGCCATCCAGGCGGAACGCAGCAGCCAGTTACATTGTGTGCAGTAATGAATGGTAATCGCTGGTTTCTGTGACATAACCTGTCTCTTTTAGATATATAAGTTAACAAAATGTGCGGTCCAAGATACATCTTAGCTTACTGCTAGTTGATAATGATTACCACTTGCATTACATTCCTGTCGACATCATTTATTACATAAAATAAGTCCATATTTTTTTACGGTCTTTTAACCCAAGCCCGTACTTTCAGGCAGCAAGCAAGTGAGCGAATACTAACAATTAACCAGGTATTTCGCGCATGTCTTCACTCTTTCAGGGAACGGCCCAGCAACGTCTTTTCAAAGTTGCCATCTTATCTTCAGCCATTCATGCCGCTTGCAGTTTTGCCGCCAGCGACAGTACCAGCAATGAACCGGTTCTCACCGTCACCGCGCCAAAACAGCAGGCCGGCAATAAAACCACCATCACGGCACAAGAGCTGCAAAAACGCGGTGCGAATGATTTCGGTTCGATCATGCGTTATGAGCCGCTGATCAGCGCCACCGGATCCAGCGGCGGATCCTCGGCCGGCAAAAGCGGTTTCGACCGCGCGGGCTATACCGGTTACAACATTCGTGGTCTGGAGAGTAACCGCGTCGGCATGGATATCGACGGCATTCCGATTCCAGATGCCACCGGCCGTCCTTACGTCAGCCGAACCGGCAACAACACCTTTGGAATTGGCCGTGATTACATCGATCCCTACATGTTCGGCAGCGTTGATATCGAGAAGGGCGCCACGGCGGTGGATCAACCGAATACCTCGATTGGCGGTAACGTCTCATTCCATAACAAAAGCGCCGACGATTACCTTAGCAGTGACAAAAAAACCTACTTCGGTTATCAGAGCGGTTACGACTCATCGAATCGTAGCTGGCACAACGGCATCACCGCCGCCGCCGGCGATGATGAGCTACGCGGCCTGTTTGTTTACAGCCGTCGCGACGGTCAGGAAACCGAGAACAACAGCGGCGTGATCGATGCTTATCCGGCCAACTGGCACTCTGACGCCTTTATGACCTCCGGCATCTGGCAGCCGAACGATCAGCACAAGCTGAGCGCTACTTTCGATTACTATCACAAAACCAATCACAGCCATTACGATACCTGGGACACCAGCGGCAACACGGTTTGGGGTACCGCGCAGCAGCAGAGTGATACGCGCCGCTGGGGTATCAATCTGGCGGATGAGTGGACGCCGTACAACGACGTTATCGATACGCTGACCACGCGCCTTTACTGGCAGCAAACGCAGGCGCACGACAATACCTATTTGCCAACCAGCGCCAGCCAATACGGCTTTGTCTATTCCGATTTCAACGTCGATACCTATGGCTTCGACACACGCGGCACCAAAACGCTGGGCCGTCACGAGCTGAGTGCCGGTGTCAACGCGCGCCTGGATAACAGCGAGCGTCCATTCCGTCAGGAGCCAACGCCGAGCACCTTCAGCGCCATCACGCAGCCACAATCTGACAGCCGCACCTTCGCGGTGGCGGGTTACCTGCAAGATAAGATCAATTTCGATGTTGATAGCCACAACTTCGCGGTTATTCCCGGCGTACGCATGATGTATCAAAGCACCAAACCCAAGGATCTGGGCGATCTGACTAACGGCAGCACAGTACTAACCGAAGAGCAGGTTGATGCGCTGTACGGCAAAACCAACTCCGATACGCAGGTGCTGCCATCGCTGACCTTCCAGTACGACTTAACGCCAGCGCTGACCACCTATCTGCAATATAAACGCGGCGTGCAGTTCCCTACCACCAGCCAACTGTATGGTTCATGGAATCTTGGCTCCAGCTATGCGGGGAGCGCGCAGTATGCGTTGATTGGTAACACCGATCTGAAAACCGAAACCAGCAACAACTTCGAGTGGGGCCTGAAAGGCCAGGCGACTGAAGGCGTAACGGTCAACACCTCGGTGTTCTACAACCAGTACAAAAACTTCATCGCTTACACCCGCTATCGTCGCTCGGCAAATCCGGAGATGTTCCTCAACGTCCCGAGCAACATCTACACCAGCTATCAGGCCGAAAACCGCGATAAGGCCTACATTTATGGTGCTGAGATCGCCACCAAAGTGAATTACGGCACCTGGTTCCCGCAAGTGGATGGCCTGAGCAGCACCTTTGCGCTGGGCTACAACGAAGGTAAATCCAAGTCCAGCTACGCCGGTGACAAGTACATCGATCTCGATAGCGTCGCGCCATTGAAAGCGATTGTCGGCCTGGCGTGGGATGACAAAGCGCGCGGCTACGGCGCAGCGCTGACCGCCACCTTCGTGAAAGGTAAGCAGGCCACGGCGACCAACCGCGAAAGCTACACCAATACCGGCACGGCGATCACCGACTCCACCTCGGAATATATGCGCGTACCGGGTTACGGCATGGTAGATGCGACGGCTTACTGGCAGGCGACGAAAAACGTCAAGCTGAGCGGCGGCATCTACAACATTACCGATCGCAAATACTGGGATTACACCAGCAGCCGCACGCTGACCAGCAGCAATGCCCAGGAACGCAACGACATCAACCTGGCGGTAATGCCAGGCCGCACCTTCCAGCTGGGTGTGAACGTCGATTTCTAATCCCTTTTCGCCCTGCGGCAGCGCAGGGCATTTTCATGGAGCAAGGCAATGAACCCACGTTACGATCACTATCTGGCGCTGAAAGGCGAGCATCCGAAAAAGTACGCGCGCGATCTCGCAGCATTGATGGGCATTGGCGAAGCGCAGCTGTGTGAAGCGCGTGTCGGCCATGATGCAAAGGCGTTAAAAGCCGATTTCCCAGCGCTGCTGGCGGCACTGGCGGCGGTAGGTGAAACAAAAAGCATCACCCGCAATGAATATGCGGTCCATGAGCAGGTGGGCAAATATGAAAACCTGCACCTCGGCGAACACGCCGGGCTGATCCTCAACCCGCGTGCGCTCGATCAGCGCCTGTTCCCGAGTCAGTGGCACAGCGCGTTCTTCCTGCGCGAGCAGAGCGCTCACGGAGAACGTCAAAGTATCCAGATTTTTGATCGCCACGCTGATGCGGTGCTGAAAATCTACACCACCGACAACACTGATGTGGCCGCATGGGATGCGCTGATTGCGGAATTTGTGCTGGAGAATGCGGCGGCGTTAGATCCGCAGCCCGCCAGCGCGCCGCAATACAGCAGTGCGATTGATGCCAGCAAAGTTGAAGCCGAATGGCGCGCCATCACCGATGTGCATCAGTTCTTTGGTCTGCTGAAGCGTCACAACATCTCGCGCCCGCAAGCGTTCCGCGCGGTGGCGGACGATCTGGCACGTCAGGTGAGCAATGACTCGCTGGCGCAGTTGCTGGATCTGGCGCAGCAGGATGGCAACGAAATCATGATTTTCATCGGTAACCGTGGCTGCACGCAGATCTTCACCGGCGCGGTAGAGAAGCTGATGCCGATGGATAACTGGATCAACATCTTCAATCCGACCTTCACGCTGCATTTGATGGCGGATCACATCAGCGAAAGCTGGGTGACGCGCAAACCGAGCGGCGACGGCTTCGTCACCAGCCTGGAACTGTTTGCTGCCGACGGCACGCAGATCGCGCAGCTGTACGGCCAGCGCAGCGAAGGCACGCCGGAGCAGGCGCGCTGGCGCGAGCAGGTAATGTCGCTGGAGGCGTTAGCATGAAAAAACTTCTGTTGCTGCTGACGGCGCTGGCGCTGCCCGCTGTAGCGGCCGAGCGGGTAATCTCGATTGGCGGTGACGTCACGCAAATCATCTACGCCCTGGATGCGCAACAGGATCTGGTGGCGCGCGACAGCACCAGCCAGCATCCGGCGCAGGCCAACAAGCTGCCGGATGTCGGTTATATGCGTCAGCTGAATGCCGAAGGGATTCTGGCGCTGAAACCGACGCTGGTGCTGAGCAGCGAGCTGGCAAAACCGTCGCTGGTGTTGCAGCAGGTGGAGCAGGCGGGTGTGAAGGTGGTGGATGTCACCGGCAAAAACAGCCTCGACGCCATCCCGGAAAAAATCGCCACCATCGGCAAGGCGCTGCATCGTGAAGATGAAGCCAACGCGTTGATCGAAAAGGTCAACAAACAGCGCGCGCAGATCCCGCAACAACCGTTGCCCGTTAAAGTGCTGTTTATCATGGCGCACGGCGGCATGCGCACCCAAGCGGCGGGCGCGCAAACCGGCGCGGACGGCGCGATTCACAGCGCCGGTCTGATCAACGCGATGGCGGCGGTGCCGCACTATCAGCAGCTGTCGCAGGAAGGCGTGGTCGCCGCCGCACCGGATTTGATCGTGGTGGGTGAAGATGGCCTGCGTACGCTGGGCGGCGAAGAGAAAGTGTGGGCGCTGCCCGGTTTGGCATTGACGCCAGCCGGTCAGCATCGCGCTTTACTGGTGGTTGATGAGATGGCGCTGCTGAGCTTTGGTCTTGATACGCCGGGCGCGATTGTGAAGTTGCGTCGTGCCGCTGAAGCAGTAAAACATGACTAATACCTCCATGCTTCGCTGGCTGTGTGTGATGGGCATCAGCATGGTGATGTGTATGCTGCTGGCCGCCAACTTCGGCGCGATGCCGCTTTCAATGCGCACCTTGCTGCGTGCGCCGCTCAGCGATATGGCGTGGCAAATCTGGATCAACATCCGCCTGCCGCGCGTGCTGCTGGCGGTGCTGCTCGGCATGGCGTTGGCGGTTTCCGGCGCGGTGATGCAGGGATTGTTTCGCAATCCGCTGGCCGATCCCGGTTTGCTCGGCATCAGCAGCGGAGCCGGTTTGGCGGTGGCGATATCGATCGTTATCCCGCTCGGCTTGCCGCCGCTGCTGGCGCTGTGGCTGCCAACTCTCGCTGCCTTTATGGGCAGTTTGGTGGTGACGCTGCTGATCTTCAGTTTTAGCCGTCTGGCGTTGGGAAATTTATCGCGCTTGCTGCTGGTCGGCATCGCCATCAACGCCTTGTGTGGCGCAGCGGTCGGGGTGCTGTCGTGGCTGAGTAACGATCAGCAGCTGCGTCAGCTGGCGCTGTGGGGCATGGGCAGTTTGAGCGCGGCGCAGTGGCCGAGTTTGCTGGTGTGCGCGGTGCTGATTCTGCCGGCGCTGATAGCGATTCAGCTGCGCGCGCGTCGTCTCAATTTGCTGCAACTCGGCGAAGAAGACGCGCATTACATGGGCATCGACGTGAAGCGCACGCAGCGCCAGCTGCTGGTGCTGAGCGCGTTGCTGGTGGGCACCGCCGTGGCGGTGAGTGGCATTATCGGCTTTGTCGGTTTAGTGGTGCCGCACCTGATGCGTTTCTGTCTCGGCAGCGATCATCGCTGGATGCTGCCCGGTTCGGCGCTGGCGGGCGCGATTTTGCTGCTGCTGGCCGATACGCTGGCGCGCACCGTGGTGGTGCCAGCGGAAATGCCGGTTGGCCTGTTAACCAGTCTGCTGGGCGGCCCGTGGTTTCTCTGGCTGATTCTGCGTGAGCCCAAGGGGGATGAATGAGTGACTGCATGCAGGCGCGCGGACTGCGTTTTAGCCACGGCTCACGCGCCTTGATCGACGACGTTTCCCTGACTTTACAGCCTGGCGAAATGATTGCGCTGATTGGTCCCAACGGCGCGGGGAAATCCACGCTGCTGCGCTTGCTGACCGGCTTTCTCACGCCGCAAGCGGGCGAGTGCTGGCTCGGCGATCGTCCGCTAAACAGTTGGCCGCGCGAACCGCTGGCGCAGCGCCGCGCGGTGATGCGTCAGCAAAATAGCGTGAGTTTTCCGCTGCCCGCCGCCGATGTGGTGGCGATGGGCCGCGCGCCCTGGCCGCGCGCTCAATCCAAAGCGGTGATTGACGAGGTGATGCAGATTACCGGCAGCCTTGAGCTGGCAACGCGTGATTACCGATCGCTTTCCGGTGGTGAACAGCAACGCGTGCAGCTGGCGCGCGTGTTGGCGCAGTTGTGGCATGACGATGGCCCGCGCGGCTGGCTGTTTCTCGATGAACCCACTTCCGCGCTGGATCTGTTCTGGCAGCAGCACAGTTTGCGCTTGCTGCATCGCCTGACGCGCAACGGACGCTTCAGCGTCTGTACCGTGCTGCACGATCTGAATCTGGCGTCATTGTGGTCGGATCGCGTGCTGTTGCTGCATCAGGGCAAGCTGGTGGCAGAAGGCGCGCCGCATGAAGTGATGACCGAAAGCACGCTGACGCGCTGGTATCAGGCGGAGCTGGATGTGATGCTGCAGGATGAGAAGGGCAGGCCGCAGATTCAGTTACGTGCATAATGTTTCGTAGGGTGGGCATTTATGCACGTAGGGTTTTCGTAGGGTGGGCATTTATGCCCACCAGGCCGTGATTGATGTGTATAAGGTCGCCATGAATGGCGACCCTACGAAAACATCAGCGGCAATCGACGATCAATCTGCCGCGTACTTTACCGGCCAGCAGCTGCTCGGCACCTTCACGCGCTTCGCTCAGCGGAATCACTTTGGTTAACTGCTGTAGCAGGTCGCCATCCACCAGTTCCGCCAGGCGCTGCCACGCCTGCTGACGCAGCGGTTTGGCGCACATCACGCTATCCACGCCCGCCAGCACCACGCCGCGCAGAATGAACGGCGCGACGCTGGTCGGCAGATCCAAACCTTGCGCCATGCCGCATGCCGCCACCACGCCATCGCGCTTGATGCCCGCTAACACATTGGCCAGCGTGTGGCTGCCAACGCTATCAATCGCCGCCGCCCAGCGCTCTTTCGCCAGCGGTTTGCCCGGCTCGCTCAGCTCTGCGCGATCGATGATCGATGTAGCGCCAAGCGTGTTGATCAGGTAATCGCTATCGCTGGCGCGACCGCTGGACGCAATAACCTCATAGCCGAGACGCGCCAGTAAGCTGACGCTGAAACTGCCCACGCCGCCACTCGCGCCGGTGACTAAAACCGGGCCGTGCTGCGGCGTGATGCCCTGTTTTTCCAGCGCCAGTACGCACAGCATGGCGGTTAAACCAGCGGTGCCAATCGCCATGGTTTGTAGCGGGCTAAGTGCGGCCGGCACTTTCACCAGCCAGTCGCCCGAAACGCTGGCTTTCTGCGCCAGTCCGCCCCAGTGTTTTTCGCCTACGCCCCAGCCGGTGAGCAGCGCCACATCGTCTTGCTGCCATTCGGCATGGCGGCTGCTGATCACCCGGCCAACAAAATCGATGCCCGGCACCATCGGGAATTGCCGCACAATCGGGCCTTTGTTGCAGATGGCGAGTGCGTCTTTGTAGTTGAGCGTGGAGTAGCTTACTTCGAGGGTGACATCCTGATCGGGCAGTTGTTTTTCTGACAGATCTTTCAGGGATGTGCGGTATCCCTGTTCATCATTTTCAATGACCAATGCCTTGAACATGCAGCCTCCGGCTGGTTGAGGAAAGTGGGGTAATAGTACTCCTTTTTTGCCCTCACCCTAACCCTCTCCCACGAGTGGGAGAGGGAATGTTAAGAACGGCTCAATCGGCTCCCTCGCCCGCTTACGGGAGAGGGCTGGGGTGAGGGGCCGCGCAGCGGTTGTTCCCGCAAAAAAAAGATGACATGATTGCGCCCCAGTTAGTGATCAACTCCCAGATTTACTTCGCCGAGGAAACCTCCTCATTGCTGTGCCATCGGCACCCACTCATCCTCTCTCAGGGATTTGTGTTATGAACCCATTGAAAATTGCTGCCAGCGTTGCTGTAGCGCCAACCCTTAGTCTGAACACTGCGCGCGACGTGGTGACGCTGGACAATACCGACTTTACCGATGTCGCTGCGGTCGTGATCACCTTGTCGGACACGCGCAGTGGCGTGCTGACGCTGTTACGCAAAATCGGCTTTAATCTGCCGGTGTTTGTCGCCAATGCGTTCGATGAAGAAGTGCTGAAGCTGCCCGGCGTCACCGGTGAAATTAACGGTGCGCCAGAAGAGTGGGACGCGCTGGAAGACGCCGCGCAGGCCTATGAAGCCGAGTTGTTGCCGCCATTTTTCGACACGCTCACGCGCTACGTCGATATGCAGAACAGCACGTTTGCCTGTCCGGGACATCAGGGCGGCGCTTTCTTCCGCAAGCATCCGGCGGGACGTCAGTTCTATGAGTTCTACGGCGAGAACGTGTTCCGTTCTGATATGTGCAACGCCGACGTTAAGCTCGGCGATCTGCTGATTCACGAAGGCTCAGCCAAAGACGCGCAGAAGTTCGCGGCGAAAGTGTTTAACGCCGATAAAACCTACTTCGTGCTTAACGGCACCTCCAGCGCCAACAAAGTGGTGACCAACGCGCTGCTGACGCGCGGCGATCTGGTGCTGTTTGACCGCAACAACCACAAATCCAACCATCACGGCGCGCTGATTCAGGCGGGCGCGACGCCGGTCTATCTGGAAGCGGCGCGCAATCCGTTTGGCTTTATCGGCGGCATTGATGCGCACTGTTTTGACGATGCTTATCTGCGTGAAGAAATCGCCAAAGTGGCACCCGATCGTGCTAACGAACAGCGTCCATTCCGCCTGGCGATTATTCAGCTCGGCACCTACGACGGCACGGTGTACAACGCGCGTCAGGTGGTCGATCGCATCGGCCATCTGTGCGATTACATCCTGTTCGATTCGGCGTGGGTCGGCTACGAGCAGTTTATTCCGCTGATGGCCGGCTGTTCGCCGCTGACGCTGGAGTTGAACGAGAACGATCCGGGCATCTTTGTCACGCAGTCGGTGCACAAGCAGCTGGCCGGTTTCTCGCAGACGTCGCAAATCCACAAGAAAGACAATCACATCCGTGGGCAGAAGCGTTTCTGTCCGCACAAGCGCCTCAACAATGCGTTTATGCTGCACGCCTCAACCAGCCCGTTCTATCCGCTGTTTGCTGCGCTGGATATCAACGCCCGCATGCACAAAGGCGAAGCGGGACGCAGCATGTGGCACGAGTGCGTCACTATCGGCATTGATGCGCGCAAAGCGATTCTGGAACGTTGTGAGATGATCCAGCCGTTCCTGCCGGAGAAGGTCCACGGCAAACTGTGGCAAGCGGCGGAAACGGAAGCCATCGCCGCCGATCCCGCTTACTTCAGCCTGGAACCGGGCGCGAAGTGGCACGGCTTTGAAGGTTACGCGCAACAACAGTATCTGGTTGATCCGTGCAAGCTGCTGCTTACCACGCCGGGCATCGATGCCGCCAGCGGTGAGTACACCAGCTTCGGGATTCCCGCGACTATTCTGGCCAACTATCTGCGCGAGAACGGCATCGTGCCGGAGAAGTGCGACCTCAACTCGATTCTGTTCCTGCTGACGCCAGCGGAAACGCCGGAGAAGATGGCGCATTTGGTGGCGATGCTGGTGCAGTTTGAGCAGCACGTACGCGAGGATGCGCTGCTGGCGGAAGTGCTGCCGAGCGTGTATCGCAAGAATATCGAGCGCTACAAAGGTTACACGCTGCGCCGCTTGTGTCAGGAGATGCACGATCTCTACGTCAGTTTCGACGTTAAGGATCTGCAGAAAGCGATGTTCCGTTCAGCCTGCTTCCCGCCGGTGAAAGTGAATCCGCAGGATGCGCATCAGGCCTACATTCGTGGCGAAGTGGAGCTGGTGCCGATTGCCAAAGCCGAAGGGCGCATTGCGGCCGAAGGTGCGTTACCGTATCCGCCGGGCGTGTTGTGCGTAGTACCTGGCGAAGTGTGGGGCGGCGCGGTGCAGCGCTATTTCCTTGCGCTGGAAGAGGGCATCAACCTGCTGCCGGGCTTCTCGCCTGAGCTGCAAGGGGTTTACACCGAAGAAGATGAGAGCGGGCGTTTGTGTCTAGTGGCGAATATGATGGTGAGCTGATTGCCCTCACCCTAACCCTCTCCCGCTAGCGGGAGAGGGAATTTTTAGCTCCTTCTCCCGCAGGCGGGAGAAGGTTGGGATGACGGGCAAACCGCACCAGCTTAAAACCGGCGATAACTGCGCTGCGCCTGGCTCACTTTATACAGATAACGACGCGATTCCGCCGATGGATGGTTGGTGGTCAGCGTCTGGTAAACTTCCGTCGGCGACATACTATTTATTGACGAGAACGCGCGATCCTTATCGCTGGAGAACACGCGCAGCACGCTGCCCGCACCGCCGTTGTAGGCCGTAATCACCGCATAACGCCGTGATGTCGGATCCTGTATCCCACCTAAATAACTTCTCTGCAGCAGCGATAAATACGCGGTGCCCGCATCAATATTATTCTCAGGATCAAGCAGATAGCTGCGGCTTGGTTTGCCGCCTTTGCCCTTCATGCGGAACACATCGACACCGGCGGTATGCTGCACCACCTGCATCAGTCCCAGCGCATCAGCATGGCTCACCGCATACGGGTTGAAGCTCGATTCAATCTGCATAATAGCCAGAATCAGTGACGCATCGACGCCATATTGCTCAGCGGCTTTACGCACCATCGGCAGATATTTGTGCGCACGCTTGTCGAGGTGGTTGGGCACCATCGGAATGGTAACCGACCAGATGACGTGCAATCCGGAGGTGCGTTTCTGCAGTTTGTTTTGAATCAGGTAATCAGCAAAGCTACCGGCGCGGCCCTGCCAGCGAATCGGCTGGCCGGTATTATCCAGCACCTGGCCGTACAGCAGCGGCTCTTTACTGATTTGAATATCGTTGGCATCGGAGTAGAGATCGACATTGCCCGGATCTTCGCCAATCAACAGCGTGGTGATGATCGCCTGACGCAGGCTGGCCATCGGATCGGTGCCGGAAATGGTCTCAATGGTGATGCTACCGCTGTCAAAATTGATGTGACTGCGGGTGTAATAGCCGTCGCTATATTTGACGTAATCTTTCGGTCCGGCGATCAGAACTTCATTGATTCCCCAAATGTTTTCAATATTGTGGGCAAACTGACCCATCAAAATATCAAAACCGTTGGTGTCCTTGACCCACTCTTCATGGTACTGCGATTTTTTTTGTCCGGAGCAGGAGACCAAAAGTGGTGCAATCACCAAGAGCGCTATCAGTTTTTTATTCATTGTTAATGCGTGCCTGAATCGAAAAAGAGGGCCTCAAAGGGAAGCCCTGAACGGTTATTTTTCTGGCGGGGTGTAACCTTCAATGTGCACATCTTTGCCTTCGAACAGGAAATTGATCATCTCCTTCTCCAGCACTTTGCGATCTTCCGGGTTCATCATGCTCAATTTCTTCTCATTGATCAGCATGGTTTGCTTGGACATCCACTGCTGCCAGGCTTCTTTGGAGATCTCATTAAAGATGCGCTTACCCAGCTCGCCAGGATAGAGCTGAAAGTCCTGACCCTCAGCGTCGCGTTGCAGATAAGTACAAAAAATGGTGCGGCTCATTACTCTTCCTCTTCGGTCGCGTCTGCTCGACGCGTAAGCTGCTGGGGATGGCGCATTTCATGCAGCAAGCGCTCAACCGGCGCCGCCAAACCCACTGACGGTGGTTGCGCTAAGTTATACCAGAGACCGCCCGCTTCATCCATCAGCGACCCAGCGGAAGGCCATGCGAGCCACATAGGCACAATGTCTAAGTGGAAATGGCTGAAGGTGTGGCGGAATGCGGTGAGCTGCTGCGGTTTGGCATGAATGCCGCGCTCGGTTAGCCAGTCAGTTAGCGCTTGCTCAGTTGTAAACTGCGGAAAGCAGAACAATCCGCCCCACAGGCCAACCGGCGGACGCTGCTCTAACCACACATCATCACCATCCTGCATCATCAACATCCAGCCACTGCGTTCTGGCAAAGTCTGCTTAGGTTTCTTGCCGGGATATTCAGCCCAGCTGCTGTTGGCATAAGCAACGCATCCGCTATTGAGCGGGCAGATTTCGCATTTAGGGCGTGAGCGAGTACATACTAACGCGCCAAGGTCCATCATCGCCTGATTGAACTGGCTGACGCCTGCCGCTGGCGTGACCTCTTCGCTGATCTGCCACAGCCGTTTTTCAACGTCCTTTTTACCCGGCCAGCCGCCCACCGCGTAGCAGCGCGCCAGCACGCGTTTTACGTTGCCATCCAGAATCGGGAAGTGCAGACCCAGCGACAGCGACAACACCGCGCCCGCAGTCGAACGACCAATGCCCGGCAGCGCCGCAACATCGTCAAAGTTACGCGGGAACTCGCCGCCGTGCATCTCCACCACCTGTTTCGCGGCTTTGTGCAGATTACGCGCACGCGCGTAATAGCCGAGACCGGTCCACAGATGCAGCACTTCATCCAGCGGCGCAGCCGCCAGATCGGCCACCGTTGGGAAGCGCGCCATAAAGCGTTCAAAATAGGGAATGACGGTAGCAACCTGGGTTTGCTGCAGCATCACTTCAGAGAGCCATACCTTGTACGGCGTTTTCTCCTGCTGCCACGGCAGGGTTTTGCGACCAAAGCGCTGATACCAATCCAGCACTTGTTGCGCGAACGTCGGCGCTTGCATCATAAGAAGGAAATTTTCCGTGTTTACTCTACAATCAGGCAGGAATTCCAGCACAGAGACCTCAGGGTGTAAACCGGAACATTGCAAAGGCTTGCTTCTGCTTCCTAACTTTGCATAATGCCCGTTTCCCAGAACAGGCTAACCAGCAGGCTTCAACATGATTAATGACGTCATCACCCCAGAATTTGATGAGAACGGGCGGCCATTACGCCGTATCCGCAGTTTTGTGCGCCGTCAGGGGCGCTTAACGAAAGGACAGCAGCTCGCGCTCGATAATTTATGGCCGGAGATGGGCGTGGAGTTCCAGCAGGAGCCGCTGGATCTGGTGACGCTGTTTGGCCGAGACGCGCCGGTGGTGCTGGAGATCGGTTTCGGCATGGGCGCCTCGCTGGTGACCATGGCGCAGAATAATCCGCATCAGAACTTCCTCGGCCTGGAAGTGCATGCGCCGGGCGTGGGTGCTTGCCTGGCATCGGCGAAGGAAGCGGGCGTGGAAAACCTGCGCGTGATGTGTCACGACGCGGTGGAAGTGCTGCAGAAGATGATTCCGGATAACTCGCTGCGTATGGTGCAGCTGTTCTTCCCGGATCCGTGGCACAAAGCGCGCCATAACAAACGCCGCATCGTACAGGTGCCGTTTGCTGAGCTGGTGATGCGCAAATTGAAGCTGGGCGGCGTGTTCCATATGGCGACCGATTGGGAAGCCTACGCCGAACATATGTTGGAAGTGATGAGCAGCATCGACGGATATAAAAATCAGTCGGAAAGTAACAATTACGTGCCGCGTCCAGAAACGCGTCCGTTAACCAAGTTTGAGCAGCGCGGGCAGCGACTGGGCCATGGCGTGTGGGATCTGATGTTTGAGAGGGTGAAATAATGGCCGTACAGCGTAGCCGTCGTTTGCGTAAAAAACTGCATATTGATGAGTTTCAGGAATTAGGTTTCTCCGTCGCCTGGCGTTTTGCCGAAGGCACCACCGAGGAGCAAATCGACGCCACTGTTGATCAGTTCATTAATGAAGTGATCGCGCCGAATGGTCTGGCGTATGACGGCAGCGGTTATCTGGTGTGGGAAGGTTTGGTGTGCTTGCAGGAAACCGGCAAATGCACTGATGAGCACCGCGAGCTGGTGCGTAAGTGGCTGGAAGCCCACAACCTGACCGATGTGCAGGTGACTGAACTCTTCGACGTTTGGTGGGACTAATATACTGCTCTTCTGAGTAATCGCTTCAGGCTAGCTCACTTGCTATTTTGGCACCGGGCAGTGCGCGCATTCCTCACGTACTAATGTACGCTCCGGATGCTTGCGGCTTCCCGCCACCAAAATCGCTGCGCCGCCGACGCCTGACCTGTACGAAAGGCAAGGCATCGGCGGTTTTTCGTTTATGGGAGATTTCATGGTTCGTAAGGCACTTATCGCCGCGCTGCTGCTGGCGGCAACTCAGGCTCAGGCTGCATACGAGTGCAGCGTCAAGCCACAGGATGATGTGATCATTAAACCGCAGAGCGTGCAGGTGGTGGGAACCAACGGCAACCTCGAAATCACTCCGCAGGGCGATGTGCAGTTCAATGGTCAGAAGATCAACGTGGATAACGCCGCGCGCCAGAAAGCCATCGATTATCAAAACGCGCTGCGTCGCGATTTGCCGTGGATCGATAGCGGCGCGACCTCGCGTCTGGAGCGCAGCCGCGTGGCGCTGGATAAAGTGATTGTCGAGAAGCTCGGCGAGAACAGCAACGTACGTAATCGCCTCACCAAGCTGGATGGTCAGCTTAAGCAACAAATGAACCGCATTATCGAGCATCGTCCAGACGGTTTGACCTTCCATCATCAGGCCATCGATCAGGTGCGCGCGGAAGGCGAGAAGCTGGTGCAGAGCACGCTCGGCGGCATCATGCAGGATAGCCTCAACGAAATGGGCAGCAGCCAGGCGGCAAATGGCAGCAATCCACTGCAGGCGATCATGGGAAACCTTGGCGGCCTACAGCAGTCGGTGCAGGCGGAATGGAATAAGCAGGAACAGGATTTCCAGAACTTCGGCCACGAAGTGTGTAACCGCGTTACCGTGCTGGAAGATCAGCGTAAAGGCTTGATGCAGGGCGTTAAAGGTTAAAAAACTAAAAGGCCGGTTTCCCGGCCTTTTTTACTCACTCATCTTCGCTTAAGAACAGCTCCAGCAGCGAGTTCAGGAACAGTTTCCCTTTCTCTGTAATTTGCCAGTTCTCAGTGGTTTCCACCACGTATCCCGCACTTATCGCCGCATCAATTTGCGGGCGAATCACCTGCTCATCCATGCCGGTATAGCGACGGAAATCGGCGCGCGGTGCCGCTTCCAGCAGGCGGAAACGGTTCATAAAGAATTCGAACGGTTTGTCGTTCTCGGCGACGTCGTGCTGCTTATCGAGATAGGTGCCTTTCATAAAGCCGCGCGGATGACGGGTTTTCACCGTACGCACAATGCGACCATCGGCCTGCGTCAGCTTGCCGTGCGCGCCACAGCCAATGCCGAGGTAATCACCGAAACGCCAATAGTTGAGATTGTGCTCGCAGCGATAACCCGGTTTGGCATACGCCGAGGTTTCATACTGCTGATAACCCGCAGCGCTCAGTAGTTGATGGCCTTGCTCAAAGATATCCCACAGCGCATCGTCATCCGGCAGTTTGGGCGGACGCGAACCGAATAAGGTATTCGGCTCAATCGTCAGCTGATACCACGACAGATGTGGTGGATTGAGCGCAATCGCCTGGCGTAAATCATCCAGCGCTTCTTCCAGTGACTGATCCGGCAAGCCGTGCATCAAGTCGAGGTTAAAGCTGCGCAGGCCTAAACCTTCCGCCAGCTGTGCCGCGCGCACCGCTTCTTCCGGCCCGTGAATACGGCCAAGGCGCTCCAGCTTCTGCGGACTGAAACTCTGCACGCCAATCGAAATACGATTAATACCGGCTTTCTGGTAGCCGCTAAAGCGATCGGCTTCCACGGTGCCTGGATTGGCTTCCATGGTGATTTCCGCCTCGGCCGCCAGCGGCAAACGCGCACGCACGCCGTCCATCAGCATCTGCATTGCATCGCTGCTCAGCAGGCTTGGCGTACCGCCGCCGATGAAAATAGTGCGCACTTCACGCCCGCCGGTCAGCGGCAAATCCTGTTCGAGATCGTTAAGCAGGTGCTGCACATACTCAATGTGCGGCACCTCGCCTTTTAACGCGTGAGAGTTGAAATCACAATACGGACACTTCTGCACACACCACGGAATGTGGATGTACAGGCTTAAAGGAGGTAACTCAGGCATTGCGCATTGCTTCCAGTAGCAGCGTCAATGCTTTACCACGGTGAGAGACGGCGCGCTTTTCGTCTTTACTCAGCTCTGCCGCCGTTTTACCTGATTCAGGGACATAGAAGATGGGATCGTAACCGAAACCGCCAGCGCCCGCTGCCGCACGGGTAATTTCGCCGGCCCAGCTACCGTGGAACACCAGCGGCGTTGGATCGGCGGCGTGACGCACGTAAACCAGCACGCAGTGGAATTGCGCCTGACGTTCGCCATCCGGCACCTTTTCCAATGCTAGCAGCAGCTTATCCAGATTTTGCTGATCGCTGGCATCAACGCCCGCATAGCGCGCGGAGTAAATTCCCGGCGCGCCGCCCAGCGCATCGACCGCCAGACCGGAATCGTCGGCAATCGCCGGTAAGCCGGTGATCTCCGCCGCATGGCGCGCTTTCAGAATGGCGTTTTCGATAAAGGTCAGGCCGGTTTCTTCCGCCGACTCAACGCCGAGTTCGGTTTGCGCCACGATATCAAGCCCGAAGGCCGCTAACAGATCGGCCAGTTCACGAACTTTGCCCGGATTACCGGTCGCGAGAACAACTTTTTGCATAACAGTTCCAGATAGACGAATTACAGCAAATACCAAAGACCTGGGAACAGGTCCATGCCGAGGAAATTCAGCGCGTACAGCACCAGAATCACAATCATGGCAGAGAAATCGATACCGCCCATCGCCGGCAGAATACGGCGAATTGGCGACATCAGCGGTTCAGTCAGCTGCATCAAAACCTGATCCACCGGGCCGCGACCCTGGCTGATCCAGCTCATCAGCGAACGAATGATGATCACCCAGAACACCAGATAACCGGCGGATTTCACCAGCGACAACAGGCCAACCAGCAGGTTGGTGGGATCAACCGAGAACACGCCAACCTGAATCAGCAGCAGGATCGGATATTTCAGCGTCGTCAGCACAAAGGCCAGCAGCAGCGATGCGGTATCAATCGGCCCAATTGCCGGAATCACGCGGCGCAGCGGCTTGATAATCGGTTGGGTGATCTTCACGACAAACTGCGCCAGCGGATTGTAGAAGTCACAGCGCGACCACTGCATCCAGATGCGCAGCAGCAGCACCATCACGTACAAATCGATCAGCGTTTTGACTAAAAACGTCAGTGTTAACATGAGGTTCCTCAATTATTGTTGTGAAGGTCGCGCATAATCCCGCGCGCCAAAAACGGCGGTGCCAATACGCACCATCGTGCTGCCCGCGGCGATAGCCGCGTCCATATCGTCGCTCATTCCCAGAGAAAGCGTATCGACGTCAGGATAGTCCTGTTTTAAGGTTTGAAACGCGGCGGCCATCTGCTGACACACCGCCAGTTGCCGCGCGTAGTCTGACTCTGGCGCCGGAATCGCCATCAGCCCACGCAAGCGCAAATTCGGCAGTGCGGCGATCTGCTGCGCCAGCTCCGGCAACGCCTCCAGCATGATGCCAGATTTGCTGTTCTCGTCACTGATATTTACCTGAATTAACACGTTGAGCGGCGGCAACGACGCCGGGCGCTGATCGTTCAGGCGCTGCGCGATGCGCTGGCGGTCAACGGTGTGGCACCAGGCGAAGTTTTCCGCCACCAGACGGCTTTTATTGGATTGCAGCGGGCCGATAAAGTGCCATTGCAAATCAGGATGTGCGGCCAGCTCAGCCACTTTTTCAACCCCTTCCTGCACGTAATTTTCACCGAACGCTTGTTGTCCAGCGGCAATGGCTTCTGCGACCGCGCTCGCAGGTTTGGTTTTGCTCACTGCAAGCAGCGTAATTTCTTCTGGCGCGCGGTCGCAACGTGCGGCGGCAGCGGCGATACGCTCACGCACTTGCTGTAAGTTGTGCTCAATGGAAGTCATAGTCAGGAGAAGTTAAATGGAGTTGGATGAAATTGTGGCCCTTAGTGTAAAGCATAACGCCGCCGATCTGCACCTTTGCAGCGGACATTTGCCGCACTGGCGGCGACAAGGCGTGCTGGAGCCGATTCCGCAGCAGAGCGCGCTGGATGGCGGCTGGCTGGAAGCCTTTATGCAGCAGTGGCTCACGCCACCGCAACAGGCCGAGCTGGAGGAGAATGGCCACGTTGACTTTGCCATCACCCTTGCCAGCAGCGTAAGGCTACGCGCCAACCTCTTTATGCAGCGTCACGGTTTATCGCTGGCGCTGCGGCTGATTGCCAGCCAGGCGCCCGATCTCAGCAGCCTGCATTTGCCGGAGGTGGTGAACCAGCTGTTACAGCTGGAAGAGGGGCTAATTTTAATTACTGGCGCCACCGGCAGCGGTAAATCCACCACCCTGGCGGCGATGGTGGATTGCCTGAACCGCCAGCAGGCGCGGCATATCCTGACGCTGGAAGATCCGATTGAGTTCGTGCATCACAGCCAGCGCTCGCTGATTCAGCAGCGCGAGGTCGGCGCGCACTGCGCGTCGTTTCAATACGGGCTGAAAGCGGCGCTGCGTGAAGATCCTGATGTGATTCTGCTCGGTGAATTGCGCGACAGTGAAACGATCCGTTTGGCGCTCACTGCGGCAGAAACCGGGCATCTGGTGCTGGCTACGCTCCATACGCGCGGCGCAACCCAGGCGGTCGATCGGCTGGTGGATGTGTTTCCCGCCGAGGAGAAAAACCTGGTGCGAACCCAATTAGCGGGCAGCCTGAAAGCGGTGCTGGCGCAACGTTTAGTGCCGGCGAAAGCGGGCGGGCGTGTGGGTTTGTTTGAAGTATTGGTGGCGACGCCGGCGGTGGCGAATTTGATTCGTGAAGGCAAGATGCATCAGTTGCCTGGCGTGTTGCAAACCGGTGCGCAGGCGGGCATGCAGACCTTTGCCCAGAGCGAGCAGGCGCGGCAGTTGGCGGGGATGATTTAACATGTTGTTATATCGGTCGCCATGAATGGCGACCCTACGAAAATGCGGGCTTTAATGCGTATCAAACCAATCTTCGAGGATGATCACTGCAGATTGGGAATCGACCTGGCCTTTCTGCAACGCTCGAAAGCCGCCGCGTTCAAATAGGTCGGCACGCGCTTCGACGGTGCTCAGACGCTCGTCCTGTAGCTCGACGCGAACGCCAAAGCGGCCATGCAGGCGATTGGCGAACTTACGTGCGCGCGCGGTGAGCTCCTGTTCGGTGCCATCCATATTCAGCGGCAAACCCACCACCACATAATCGGGCTGCCACTCTTTCAGCAGCTTTTCGATCAGCTTCCAGTCCGGCGTGCCATCCTGCGCTTTTAGCGCCGTCAGCGCGCCGGCAGTGCCCGTTAGCTGCTGACCGACCGCAACACCGATGCTTTTGGTGCCGAAATCGAAGCCCAGTAAGGTTTCACTGGCCATCAGGCGTGTCCTGCATCTGTGGCAATGTTGTGAATATCGACACCTAAACCGCGTGCCGCTTCACGCCAGCGCTCAGCGATGGGCGTCTGGAACAGAATATTGATGTTAGCCGGCGAGGTGAGCCAGGCATTCTCCAGCAGCTCATCCTCAAGCTGACCTTTTTCCCAGGCGCAATATCCCAGCGCCACCAGCACGTTATCGGGCTGTGAAGTGGTACCAATCGCTTCCAGCACATCACGCGAGGTGGTGATCACCGTGGTGTCTGAGATACGAATGCTCGAGGAGTAAATGTGCTGCGCCGAGTGCAGGATGAAACCACGATCTTCCGCCAGCGGACCACCGGCAAACACCGGCTTGTCCAGTTTAATGGCAGGATCGCGTTCGGATGCGCTAATTTTTAGCTTTTTCAGAATGCCTTCGACCGTCAGGTTATCCATCGGCTTATTGACGATCAAACCCATGGCGCCATCTTCATTGTGCTCGCAGATATAAACTACCGAGCGTTTGAACAGTGGGTCCTGCAGCGACGGCATCGCAATTAAAAAATGATGCTGTAAATTCATTATCACTCGTATACCAAAAATAACCGGCGCAGCCGCGGCAGCGCCGGTTTTGGGTGTTCACGGAGTGGAGACTCCGACGGCATCAGCCCAGGCGTTTCTCAATGGCATCCATCAGCATGCCAGTGATCGATATCGGGAACGCGGCCTCGATTTCACGTACGCAGGTTGGGCTGGTCACGTTAACTTCAGTCAGTTTATCACCGATGATATCCAGGCCGACAAAAATCAGCCCTTTAGCTTTCAGCGTTGGGCCGACGCGACGCGCAATTTCCCAGTCGCTGTCACTTAGCGGACGCGCTTCACCACGGCCACCGGCCGCCAGGTTGCCGCGCGTTTCGCCGCCTTGCGGAATACGCGCCAGGCAGTACGGCACAGGTTCGCCATCCACCACCAATACACGTTTGTCGCCATCTTTAATCGCCGGCAGATAGTTCTGCGCCATGCAGAAGTTCTGGCCGTGATTGGTCAGAGTTTCAGTGATCACGCCGAAGTTGGGATCGTCCTGCTTCACGCGGAAGATCGATGCGCCGCCCATGCCGTCCAGCGGCTTCAGGATCACGTCGCCATGTTCCTGCCAGAAGGCGCGCAGCTGCTCTTTATTGCGTGTGACCAGCGTATCAGGCGTCAGGTCGGCGAACCACGCGGTATAGAGCTTCTCGTTGCAGTCGCGCAGGCTCTGCGGTTTGTTAACGATCAGCGTGCCTTGCTCTTCTGCACGTTCCAGCAGGTAAGTAGCGTAGATAAATTCGGTGTCGAACGGCGGATCTTTACGCATCAGCACCACGTTAAGATCGGCCAGCGGGATATTCTGCTCGCTGCCAAACGTGTACCAGTTGTCGTAGTTCTGCTCAACGCTCAGCAGACGGGTGCGCGCATAGCTCACGCCACCGCGCAGGGAGAGATCGCTCATCTCCATGTAATGAATTTCGTAACCACGGCGCTGTGCTTCCAGCAACATGGCGAAGCTGGTGTCTTTTTTAATGTTGATGGACGAAATGGGGTCCATAACGATGCCAAGCTTAATCATTATTCTCTCCTAAATGGGGAAGCAACTACCCCGAAAGCGTTGTGCTGTGAAGTTACGTTCGAACCCGAAAGTATCGCTTAACCGAGGTCACCAAACCTCACCTGAAGTGCCGTAATGGCGGTGAGTGCGGTGGTTTCGGTGCGCAACACGCGTGGTCCAAGCAGAATATCGGTAAAACCCTGCTGCGCAGTCATGGCAATTTCTTCGGCGGTTAAGCCACCTTCCGGGCCAATCAGCAAGCGCAGACGCTCAACCGGCTGCGGCAATGTGTTGATGCTGTGGCTGGCGCGAGGATGCAAATTGAGCTTCAAACCGTCTTCGGCTTCCGCGCACCAGGCTTGTAACGTCATCGGTTCGCGAATTTCCGGCACACGATTACGGCCGCACTGTTCACAGGCGGCAATCGCGATTTTCTGCCATTGCTGAATCTTTTTCGCCAGTCGCTCGGCATCCAGCTTTACGCCGCAGCGTTCAGAAAACAAGGGCGTAATCACATTCACGCCAAGTTCGATCGATTTCTGGATAGTGAATTCCATTTTTTCACCGCGCGACATTACCTGGCCGAGGTGTAAATGCAGCGGGGATTCACGGTCATCAGCCTGACTGGCAAGGACCCTTACTTTTACACGCTTTTTATCAGCCTGGGTGATTTCGGCGCTAAAAGTCAGATTACTGCCATCAAACAGCTCAATTTGCTGACCGGCCGTCATGCGCAGCACGCGTCCAACATGGTTAGCGGCATCCTCATCGAGGAAGACGTCACTGTTAACTTCGAGAGATTCGGGATGATAAATGCGAGGTATACGCATGCGGTTCCTGCCAGCGTTATGCCGTGTCAGCAGACACGGCGCAATCGAAAAAAGTTAGTGTAGGGTAGCGCTTTTAGCGCTGGCAAGCCTGCTGTACGTAGGAATTGTGATTTCCCTGCACTTTGGCGATGCGATTGTCGCGCTCGCACTCCCACGTCGTCACCGGATATTGCTTATCCCACGCGGTAAACAGCTGGGTTTGCTGGCGCGACAGGCGCAGATGATATTGGTCGCGCATATAGAAGTAAGTGCGGGCAATGGCGCCACGCGCACGCTCCGGCGGCTGCGCCAGTTTCTGCTTAAAATCAACCTTCATGCTGCATTGACCGTACTGCTGTTCGCCGCCGTTCCACTGGCTGTACTGGAAGTTATTGCGGTCGCCGTTTACCTCACCAATCGCGGGCTGCAGGTTGTGCAGATCGCTTTCGATGCGACGGTAATCGGCATCCTTGCTGCAGCTTTTGCGTCCGCCGTTCTGCCAGCATTGACGCTGATGGCCGAACTCCCATGCGGGCATCACATGTTCCCACTCAATACGTTCGGCGCGATTGGCATTCTTACGCACGCTGTAACCGCAGCTGTTTAAATCGGGCACGCCCTTTTTGCCGTGCCAGCTGATTTTGCAGCCGCAGTAAAAGTCGGCGGGCGCATCAGCGTTGATCTGCGCGGCATAAGTTTTGGCCTGACTAAAATTGTTTTGATGATAGTGAGTAAAACTGAGGCTATAAGCGCTAAGCGGGGCAACTAATAAGGTAAGTAACAGCAGCGTTTTGCGAGACATATTCCAAAAATTAACCTGGTCCTGAAAAAGGGCGGCAGGGTAACAGAATGATGACGTACGGGATATGAGATTAGGCTATGTTGCTGAACTATATTACAAACTATATTGCTAAACTATTTCGATAAAAACTCACCGGGTTGCAGCAGCGATTTGCAGTGTACGCAGCGATATTCGCTTTCACCGCGCAGCACGCGGTTATGGCGACGTACCGTAAGCTGATGCTGCTGGCAGCTGCAGCGATAGGGAAAGGTGTTGCTGCGCACCGAGTCGATTTCAAACTTGTGGGTGCGACGTGCAGGCACACCCAGCACGCTCTCCATCATCCATTTCCACTCTTTGCCGTGCGGCGGCACGCGGCCAAAGGTTTTCCACACCAGCAGATGCGCCAGTTCGTGCGGCACTACTTCATCAACAAATGCCTGCTGATTCTCCAGCAGCAGCACCGGATTGATGCGGATTTCCCACCTCTCCAGCCATGCGGTGCCCGCAGCGGTACCGCGCTGCTGATAGATCAAAGAGGGCTCATCAAATCGGCGTTCCAGCTTTTCGTTAGCCAGCTGCAAATAATGGCGTAGTGAACGCATGACGGCTTGCTGTAAGGCGATGGGAAGGCGTGGTGTTTTCATGTGGGGCAGCATAAAAGGTTGCAGCGGTTGAATCAACTGAGTGTGCAGCGGTCACCCTAAATGGCGAACCTGTAAAAAAGGGCTGCCAGTTGGCAGCCCTTGCATTCGCTTATCGGGATTACTTTTGACCGATATCGCGCAGTTTTTTGCCCTGCATCAGGTTGCGCTCGATGTGCTCCAGCGAGACGTTTTTGGTCTCTGGAATCAGCGCCAGCGTCAGCAGAATGAAGAACACGTTCAGACCGGCGTAAACCCAGAAGGTTGGCGCGTTGCCCAGCGTATTCAGCATGGTCAGGAAGGTGGCACCAACGATCATGTTGGCAATCCAGTTGGTCGCGGTGGAAACCGTGATACCGAAGTCGCGGCCTTTCAGCGGCTGAATCTCGGAACACAGGACCCAAATCAGCGGACCGGCAGACATCGCAAAACCAACGATAAACATCAGCAGCATCGCCACCGCGAAGTACTGCGCTTCTGGCGAGTGAATGCCAATGTGCAGCATGGTGCCAAGGATGCCCATACCAATCGCCATCACCATGAAGCCCAGCACCAGCGTTGGTTTACGGCCCCAGCGATCCACCAGACCGATAGCAATAAAGGTGGCCAGAACGTTCACCAGACCGACAATTACCGTGCCCCACATTTGCTGCGTGGTGTTGGCGAAGCCAGCGATTTCGAAGATCTTCGGCGCGTAATACATGATGACGTTCATACCGGTGAACTGCTGCATTACCTGCAACAGCACGCCAAGGAACACCGCGCGGCGGAAGTTGCTGTTGCTCTGGAACAGCTGCCAGCCTGACTGTTTGATTTTCAGGCTTTCACGGATTTCATCCAGCTCGCGTTTTGCTTGCTCGCTGGTATCACGCAGACGCGATAACACGCGCTCAGCACTGCGGAAATCACCTTTAGCCGCCAGCCAGCGTGGGCTGTTCGGCAAGAAGAATACCCCGATGAGCAGCAGCACCGCTGGAATGGTGATGATGCCCAGCATCCAGCGCCATGCGCCAGCATCACTGAACGCGGTATCGGAGAGATACGCCGCCAGAATACCGATGGTGATCATCAGCTGGTACAGCGAAATCATGCTGCCGCGAATCTTCTCTGGCGCGATTTCAGAGAGATACAGCGGCGCGGTGTAAGAGGCGACACCAACGGCCAGGCCAAGCACCACACGTGCGGCGATCAGCATTTCCGGGCTGGTTGCGCCGGCAGACCACAGCGAACCGATAACGAACAGAATCGCACCGGCCATCAGGCTTTTTTTACGACCGAGACGCGATGACATCCAGCCGCTTCCCACAGCACCAACAGCAGCACCAAACATCATTGAGCTGACGATCCACTCTTGCTGATGTGCGGTGACGTTGAAGTCTTTCGCGATGAAAGGCAGCGCACCGGCGATCACACCGATATCCAATCCAAACAGCAAGCCGGCCAGCGCCGCTAAAAAGCAGACAAACAAGGTCATGACCTTATTTGAAGTTCTGCTCTTATTAGTATTACCAGGCATGAAGCCTCCAAAGTTTATCCATCGTTGTTGTTATCAATGTTATGAAACCTGTCGGCGGAAAAAAGTGAGTAAGATCACATCAGTGTAATCGGTTACACACGCTGAAACCCTGCAATCCAGCATTTTCCGCCCGAAATAGTTACGTAACCAGTAAGGTATAGCACCCTTTAAGTTTCTGACATCGCACTAAATACCGGCAATCAGAGGACGCTGAAAATAACGCATTTTCACGTTAATAACTACGCTGAAAAATCTCTAAATTGCCGATTGTTAATGGATTTCAAAATGTAATCGTTATCACCAAGTTGTAAGCGAGGTGAAAGAAGTGTAGACAGTGGAGAAAAATGTGCCTGCCGATGCAAAGCCATAAAAAAAGCCCGCCTAAAGCGAGCTTTTAAAATCAATCTGACATATTGCAGCGTCTCCCTCTCCCGTGGGAGAGGGCCGGGGTGAGGGCATCAGCCCGCAGAGGAGTCTGTTACTTCAAACCCGCCGCTTCGCGCAGCTGCGCCGCTTTATCAGTCTGCTCCCACGGGAAGTGCTCACGACCAAAGTGACCGTATGCAGCGGTCTCTTTATAGATCGGTTTCAGCAGATCCATCATCTGAATCAGGCCGTATGGACGCAGGTCGAAGAACTCGCGTACCAGCAGCGTCAGCTGCTCGGTAGAAACTTTCTCGGTACCGAAGGTTTCAACCATGATGGAGGTTGGCTCAGCCACGCCGATGGCGTAAGAAACCTGGATTTCACAGCGGTCAGCCAGGCCAGCCGCGACGATGTTCTTCGCCACATAACGTGCGGCGTAAGCGGCAGAGCGGTCAACTTTTGACGGATCCTTACCTGAGAACGCGCCGCCACCGTGACGCGCCATGCCGCCGTAGGTATCAACGATAATTTTACGACCGGTCAAACCGCAGTCGCCCATTGGACCACCGATGACAAAACGGCCTGTTGGGTTGATGTGGTATTTGGTGCTGGCGGTGATCCACTCAGTCGGCAGAACCGGCTTGATGATCTCTTCCATCACCGCTTCACGCAGATCGGCGGTGGTCACATCTTCAGCATGCTGAGTTGACAGCACAACCGCATCGATACCGACAATTTTGCCGTCATCGTACTGGAAGGTGATCTGGCTTTTTGCATCCGGACGCAGCCACGGCAGTGAACCACTTTTACGCACTTCAGCCTGACGCTGCACCAGACGGTGCGCGTAGGTGACCGGCGCTGGCATCAGCACATCGGTTTCGTTGCTGGCGTAGCCGAACATCAGGCCCTGATCGCCCGCGCCTTGTTCCAGCGGATCGGTACGGTCAACGCCCTGATTGATGTCTGGAGATTGCTTACCAATCGCGCTCAGCACTGCGCAAGAGTTCGCATCAAAGCCCATATCGGAATGGACATAGCCGATTTCACGTACGGTATTACGGGTGATCTCTTCGATATCCACCCAAGCGCTGGTGGTGATTTCACCGCCAACCAGCACCATACCGGTCTTCACGTAAGTTTCGCAGGCCACGCGCGCTTTAGGATCCTGCTCGAGGATCGCATCCAGCACGGCATCGGAAATTTGGTCAGCGATTTTATCAGGATGTCCTTCTGATACGGACTCAGATGTAAAAAGGTGTTTAGCCATTCTGTTCTTTACCTTAAAAATGGTTTGAATACGACTGCATAGCGTAAGCGGGATCAGACCAACTCGACGCCCCTTCAGGCAAAGCCGCAAGCAGTGGCAGCGAGAGCATTAACTCACACCGCCTGGATGTTAATCAGTTTAGATGGAAAACCATCTGGACGGCTATTCTAGGTTACTCAGTGAGCACTTTTCCAGTGCTTTTTCCGATCCCGCATTTTCCGCAACATCATAAGTGGAATCATTTCCTGACACCGCGCGCAGTTACTGACAAAGATTTTGCAATTTACCCCGCGTGGCTGTATAAAACGCCGCTGCTGTCGACCACAGCCGCAAAGGATGACGCCGCCGTGCGTCGCGCCGTCAGATGCCATTTAATCTGACCTTCACCCAAGCCGTTTCTCGCATGCTTTAAGCAGGCGATGGAGGTGATTAAAGTAATGAACCACTCTTTCTCTCGCTTTGGTTCACTGCGCTGTTGCGGCGCGCTGGCACTCCTTTCACACTGCAAACCCGTTCTTTTCTCCTATCGACGTTGTGTTCATTCTCCCGACACGCGCGCCGGTTAACATTTTTCTGCATCTATTACTGCATTTCGCTGTCTACAGACCGTGGAAGTCTCAGGCTATTTGCCCCGACTTCGGTGCGGTGTTTTACACTTAAAGTCAGCTTTGTACATTGCAACCTTACAGAGGCAGCAAGCAGGATGAGGCAATTTTTACCTGGCGCCACCATGACAAAACTCGGTAACACATTCATATTTAAACGGAAAATTGAGGTTCGCGATGTCTGACGACATGAAGAATATCAAAGGTTCGTCAGCTGGCGAACAAGGTGTACTCCGCTCCATGCAGGAGGTGGCAATGAACGATCAGGAAGCGAGCAGAATGCTGCGTACCTACAATATTGCCTGGTGGGGAAACAATTATTACGACGTCAACGAGCTGGGGCACATCAGCGTGTGTCCCGATCCGGATCAGCCGGAAGTGCGCGTTGATTTAGCGAAACTGGTGAAAGAGCGCGAAGCCGACGGCCAACGTCTGCCAGCGCTGTTCTGCTTCCCGCAGATTCTCCAGCATCGTCTGCGTTCGATTAACGCCGCCTTCAAACGCGCACGTGAATCTTACGGCTATAAAGGTGACTACTTCCTGGTTTACCCGATCAAGGTGAATCAGCATAAGCGCGTGATTGAGTCGCTGGTCAACTCTGGCGAACCGCTGGGCTTAGAGGCCGGTTCGAAAGCCGAGCTGATGGCGGTGCTGGCCCACGCCGGTAAAACCCGTTCGGTGATTGTTTGTAACGGCTATAAAGACCGCGAATACATTCGTCTGGCGCTGATCGGCGAAAAGCTCGGTCACAAAGTCTATCTGGTGATCGAGAAGATGACCGAGGTACGTCTGGTGCTGGAAGAGGCCGAGCGCCTGAACGTGATTCCGCGTCTTGGTATCCGCGCGCGTCTGGCGTCGCAGGGCTCGGGCAAGTGGCAGTCGAGCGGCGGTGAGAAATCGAAGTTTGGTCTGGCGGCATCGCAGGTGTTGCAGCTGGTCGACATTATGCGCAAAGCGGGTCGTCTCGATAGCCTGCAGCTGCTGCACTTCCATCTTGGTTCGCAGATGTCCAACATCCGCGATATCGCCACCGGCGTGCGTGAGTCGGCGCGTTTCTACGTTGAACTGGCGAAGCTGGGTGTCAACATCAAATGTTTCGATGTGGGCGGCGGTTTGGGCGTGGACTATGAAGGAACACGCTCGCAGTCAGATTGCTCGGTCAACTACGGTCTGAATGAATACGCCAACAACGTGATTTGGGCCATCGGCGATGCCTGTGAAGAGAACGGTCTGGAGCATCCAACCGTGATCACCGAGTCAGGTCGTGCGGTGACGGCGCACCACACCGTGTTGGTGTCCAACATCATTGGTGTTGAGCGTAATGAGTTCAGCACGCCGGTGGCACCGGATGCCGATTCACCGCGTCCTATTCAGAGTTTGTGGGATACGTGGCAAGAGATGCACGAACCTGACGTGCGCCGTTCGCTGCGCGAATGGCTGCACGATAGCCAAATGGATCTGTTCGACATCCATACCGGTTATTCTTCTGGCACCTACGATCTCGGTCAGCGCGCCTGGGCAGAGCAGCTTTATCTGAGCATCTGCCACTATATTCAGCAGCATCTCGACCCAAGCAACCGCGCGCATCGCCCGATCATTGATGAGCTACAGGAGCGTATGGCGGATAAGATTTACGTCAACTTCTCGCTGTTCCAGTCAATGCCGGATGCGTGGGGCATCGATCAGCTGTTCCCGGTGCTGCCGCTGGAAGGGCTGAATAAGATGCCGAAGCGTCGCGCGGTATTGCTCGACATCACCTGTGACTCCGATGGCACCATCGATCACTACGTCGATGGCGATGGCATTGCCACCACCATGCCGATGCCGGAATACGACATCGACAATCCGCCGATGCTCGGCTTCTTTATGGTGGGCGCGTATCAGGAAATTCTCGGCAACATGCATAACCTGTTCGGTGATACCGAAGCGGTTGATGTGTTTGCGTTCCCGGATGGCAGCGTGGAAGTGCAGCTGTCGGATGAGGGCGATACCGTAGCGGATATGCTTGAGTACGTGCAGCTGAATCCTAACGATTTGATGACGCTGTTCCGCGATCAGGTAACGCAACAAACGGATATAGATGAAGAGCTGCGCGCGCAATTCTTGTCTGAATTCGAGAGTGGCTTGTACGGTTATACCTATTTAGAAGATGAGTAATTAATTGTTCTTAAACCGAGCTCGCAAGGGCTCGGTTTTCGCTTTTCCTGCTATATCCGCGCCTGGCAACAATAATTTAATTTGATTTGTGAAGACGATCACCTTTGGCTTATTTGTAACCCGCCACGTAAATCCCACATTTACCTCCCCAAATGCTATCTCCTTCTTTTCTCTAATAAAGCGAGTCGGCAACGCTGATTATTTTCTTAATATCCTTAACTTACTTACTGATTCATCATGGATTAAGCAGTTATTCTGTTATGTATTCTTTGCAATGCATAATAAAAATTTAAACATTAAGGTTTTAATAGTCACCATGGAAATTAGCGGTTATTGGCGCTTTTTGGAAGCATAGATGCCAGATAAAACATTTTGCAATTTGAGTTAAGGAGAGCTATCAAATCGTGCAGAATCTTTTTTTATCATTATTTTTCAATTCGATAAGGTTTTTACAGATCTATTAAAGTAAACGATAAGTTAAATTAGATTAAGAATTTTCTGAGCTTTTGTGAATTTTAGAGAAATTTACTTACGTTATTGATTGATTTAAACGATTGAAGTTGCCTGAAGTGTTTACTGAAATCTATTTCTCAAAGTGTAAGTAGTACGTTAACCTTCAGTTAAGACATTAAGTTTTATCAATGTTTACCTTACTTCTTACATGAGAAATCCTGACAGTTTAAGGCTGTCAGGCAGTTGCAGTAAGGATATGAAATGAGCAATCAACCGAAGACAGTGTTCTTGTTGGAGCCGGTTTACGATTTGTCCGGCCAGGTGATTGCCAGGGAATTGTTAACGCGTCTTGCAGACGACGCAGATATCAATAATAAGCGTAACCCTGAAAGGGATGTTGGGTTCTTCAGTCAGCTTTCTGCTGACGTTAAATGGCAGTTATTCCTCCACCAGATCGAAAAACTTATTCAGCTATACCAGAAAGGGTTTGACCAGATTGTCAGTGTCAATGTTGATAGAGATATCGTAGCCAGCATTTTTAAAGATGCTGAAATGCAAGAAAAACTGGCTCAACTGACGCTGTTGCGTCTGGAAATATCAGCATTCTTTACTGCGCGATTTAATAGCGCCGATCTGTTGATTTTAAAAGGTGTCGCGAAAGTGACGCCGGCCCCTTTATGGCTCGATGACTTTGGTCCGGGTTATTCCAACCTTTCCATGTTTGATAGCGGAATATTTGAAATCGTCAAGATTGACAAAGAATTTTTTTGGCAATTTGGCAACGGTCGCACCTTTGACATTCTGCTCAACCATCTCAACGAATTATGCAACGGCGTCATCGTTGAGGGTGTTGAAAATCAACAACAGGTCGACCTGCTGGCGCATAAAGCAATTTATGGCATGCAGGGCTATTTGTGGCAGAGCGTCTATCTCGATGATTTATTAGCTTAATCCTGAAATTATTGAGTTGGTTTCATCCCTCGGGGAAGTAAAAAAATGTCAAAGCCTGGGCTTTATGCGTTTCACGTCATTTGTGCCCGGCCGCTTGAGAATAAATATATTTTTCCCGTGGTGATTTTAAGAAATAAAACCAATCAGTTATCAGGATGGCGGCTAAACAAAACTCAACGCGATTTCATTCTCAGCCTGTATGAAATCGATCAAGAGAAGAAGTGAATAATCGTCGCGATTATTCGCTGTAAAAGCCGGTGTCTGCTGATGCCGGGCGTGATTATGGAAACTGCGGGATCTCGATAACATGAATAATATCTCAGTAACCCCAAAAGGTGGGACCGTTGCTTCTGAGCTGAGTGGAAATCAAGTTAATTTGACCGCTCCGAGTTTGGTGAAGCTGCATCTTAATCAGTCTGATATTAAGTCTTTCACACGCAATGGTAATGATTTAGTCGTCACCACAAAATCTGGTGAAGTGGTTGTTATTCATAATTTTTATAGCCCGAATGGTGACAGCGATCTGGTTCTGCAGGACGATCGCGGCGCCATGTGGTGGGTTGAAGATCCCGGTACAGAAGGTTTCCAGTACGTTTCAATCGACAGCACCGAAGGGCTGTTAGCGGAAAACACCACCAATGACGGCACCATCGCCGCCTTCGGTATCGGTGGTGCGGCGCTGGCCGGTTTGGGCGCGATGTTTGCCGGTTCGGGCGGTGGTGGTGGCGGTAATGCCTCGCCGACCAATCCCGATGACGGTAACAACGGCGGCAATCCCACCAACCCGACCAATCCTACAAATCCTACCAACCCAACCAATCCCGGTGGTGGCGATGACACTACGCCGCCTACCGCCATCACGGATTTGGTGATTAACGACACGGTTGGGCCGTATCAGGGCGCGATTGGTGCGGGCGCGATTACCGATGACAACACGCCAACCTTAAGCGGCACCGCTGAAGCGGGCGCTATTGTCAGCATTTACGATGGTACGACGCTGCTCGGCACGGTGACCGTTGGCGCGGATGGCCGCTGGAGCTTTACCACGCCTGCGCTGGCGGAGGGTCAGCACAGCCTGACCGCCACCGTCACCGATGCGGCGGGTAACACCAGCCCGTCAACCAATCCGGTAGATTTCACCGTGGACACCGTCGCGCCAACCGCCGTTGGCGGCTTGAGCGTAGTTAACAACAGCGGTACCACTGCGCAGCCAATCACCAACGGCGGCGCGACCAAAGACACCACGCCAGTGCTGAGCGGAACCGCTGAAGTGGGCTCGATTATCACCATCCGCGATGGCGATACGGTGCTCGGCAGTGTCACTGTCGGCAGCAACGGTACATGGAGCTTCACCAGCCCGGAACTTAGTCAGGGCAGTCACACATTAAGCATCACTGCAACCGATGCAGCAGGAAATACCAGCCCAGCCACCACCATCACCTTCACTGTGGACACGCAAGCTCCGACAGCAGTAACTGACCTGTTGGTCAACGATAACTCGGGCGGCAGTTCCGGTACGGTAACCAATGGCGGCATTACCGAAGACAACACGCCAACGCTTACCGGCAGCGGTGAAGTGGGCGCGATTGTCAGCATTTACGATGGGCAAACCTTGCTGGGTACGGCGGTTGTGGGTAGCGATGGAACCTGGAGTTACACCACCACCGCCTTGAGCAACGGTAGCCACAGCCTGAGCGTGACCTTAACCGACGCGGCGGGCAACGTCAGTGCGCCTTCAGCACCTTATGATATCAACGTGCAGGCCGGTATTCCCCCAGCAACCACCTCGCTCGAAATCACCGACGATTCCGGTAATACGCTGGTGCAGCTCAGCAACGGCGGCAGCACGCACGACAACACCCCAACGTTGAGTGGTCTGGCAACCGCTGGCGCACTGATCACGCTGTATAACGGCAGCACCGTGTTGGGCAGCGTGGTCGCGGGCAGCGATGGACAGTGGACCTTTACGCCAGCCGCATTAGCAGATGGCAGTTACGCGTTCCACGCCTCGGTAACGGATACCTCTGGCAACGTGACGCAAACGCCGGTTATCCCCATCACCGTGGATACCGTGCCACCTGCTGCCGCAAGTGGCGTCACGCTGAGTGATAACGATGGCAGCACGCTGCAACCGATCGCCTCCGGTGGTGCGACCAATAGCACCACGCCAGTACTGAGCGGCACCGCAGAACCGGGCAGCACCGTCACCGTGCGTGATGGCGATACCGTGCTCGGCACCGCAACCGTGGGCAGCAACGGCACATGGAGCTTCACTTCACCAACGCTGACGGAGGGCGGCCACAGCATTACTGCCACCGTCACCGATGCGGCAGGGAACGTCGGTCCAACTTCCAGCCCGATCACCTTCACCGTGGATACCCAGGCTCCAGCAGAGGCCAGCAATGTGGTGATCAGCGATAACGTCGGCGGAGCCACTGGCCCAATCACTGCGGGTTCGACGACCGATGACAACACGCCGACGCTGAGCGGCAACGGCGAAGTTAATGCCATCGTTAAAATTTACGACGGCAGCACGCTGCTCGGCAGCGTCACCGTCGGCAGTGATGGCACCTGGAGTTTCACAACACCAGCGCTGAACAATGGCCAGCATACGCTGAGCGTGACGCTGACCGATGCGGCGGGCAACGTCAGTCCGGCGACAACCGGGGTGAACTTCACGGTTGATGCGGGCGTTGCGCCGACCACCAGTACGCTGCAAATCACCGATGACAGCGGCAGTACGCTGAGAATCCTGCCAGACGGCTCCAGCACGCCTGACACCACGCCAATTCTCAGCGGCCTGGCGTCAGCGGGCGCGGTGATTGAGTTGTATAACGGCACCACGCTGCTGGGCAGCACCGTGGCAGGTGCCGATGGGCAATGGAGCTTCACGCCTGGCGCGCTGCCAGACGGGACTTACGCCTTCCACGCCACGGCGACAGATACCACCGGTAATGTGACCGACTCCGGCACGCTCACTATCACCATTGATAACGTTGCACCTGCGGCGGCAGCCGATCTGCAACTGAGCGACAACAATGGCAGTACCGTGGTGCCGATTGCCGCTGGCAGCACCACCAATGACAATACGCCAACCTTCAGCGGCACCGCCGAACCGGGCAGCACCGTGACGGTGCTGGATGGCACCACCGTGCTCGGCACGGCAACCGTTGGCAGCGATGGCAACTGGAGTTTCACTACGCCAACGCTGGCGGAGGGTAATCACAGCCTGACCACCACCGTCACCGATCCCGCTGGCAATACCGGTCCGGCATCGTCACCGGTCACCGTGACGGTAGATACCACGCCGCCAGCCGTGGTGGGCAATTTGGTGATCGAAGACAGCGTGGGTGCGGTACAAGGGCCGTTAACCTCCGGCGACACCACCGATGACCGTGCACCAACCCTGAGCGGCACCGGCGAGCCGAATGCCACCATCAGCATTTACGATGGCACAACGCTGCTGGGCAACACCACCGTGGACACAGATGGCACATGGAGTTTTACCACGCCAGCGCTGAGCAACGGCGATCACACCTTTACCGTCACGGCAACCGATACGGCCGGTAACGTCGGCCCAGCCAGCCCGCCGATTGTTATCACCGTCGATGCAGAGATTCCTCCTGCCACCTCGTCGCTGGAAGTGACGGACGAAAACGGCAACACCGTGGCGCAACTGACTGACGGTGCCAGCACCAACAACGACAGCCCGGTATTAAGCGGGGTGGCGGGCGCCGGTAACATCATCACACTGTATGACGGCACCACCGTGCTGGGCAGCACCACGGCGGGCAGTAACGGCCAATGGATCTTCTACCTCAGCGGTCTGACGGATGGTCCGCACGCGCTGCATGGCACCATCACCGATGCCAACGGCAACGTTACTGATACTGCAACCATCAACATCATCGTGGACACCATCGCGCCGGATGCGGCATCCGGTGTGGAACTCACCAACGACGCGGGCAGCATTACGCAGCCGATTGTTGCGGGAGGGGCCAGCAATGATGCGACGCCAGTGCTGAGCGGCACGGCGGAAGCAGGCAGCAAAGTCACCATTCTGGATGGCAACACCGTGCTCGGCACCGTTACTGTGGGCAGCGACGGTAACTGGAGCTTTACCACGCCGACGCTGGCGGAGGGCAATCACAGCCTGACCACCACCGTCACCGATGCGGCGGGTAACGTCAGCCCGGCGACCACACCGATCGCTTTCAGTGTCGATACCCTCGCGCCAGCGCCGGTCAGTGGACTGGTGGTCAACGATAACGTTGGCGGCAGTACCGGCCCGTTGACCTCTGGCACTATCACCGACGACAGCACACCAACCCTGACCGGCACCGCCGAAGCGGGATCGGTAGTGCGTGTGTATGACGGCACCACATTGCTGGGCTCGGCGACAGCAGGCAGCGACGGCAGCTGGAGCTTTACGCCAGATAACGCGCTGACGAACGGCCAACACAGCCTGACCACCACGGTTACCGATGCGGCAGGCAACGTGAGCCCGTCGTCGCCGGTATTCACCCTGAATGTCGATGCCGGCGTTCCGGCGACCAGCAGCTTACTGGTGGTCACCGACGACAGCGGCAGCACGCTGGTTGAACTGCCCAACAACGCCAGCACCCACGACACCACGCCAATTCTCAGCGGACTGGCGGGCGCGGGGGATCTCATCACGCTGTATAACGGCACCACTGTTATTGGCAGCACCGTCGCGGGCAGCGATGGGCAGTGGAACTTCACGCCAGCCGCGCTGGCCGATGGCAACTACGCTTTCCACGCTGTCGCTACCAATGCCACCACCGGCGTGGAGACCGATTCGCCAACCATCAACATCACCATCGATACCGTGGTGCCAACCGCACCAACCGGCGTGGGTCTGGAAGATGGTGCTGGCGAGCCGATCCCGGATGGCAGCAGCACCAATACCAACACACCAACGATCACCGGCAGCGGTGAAATTGGCAGCATTGTGACCATTTTGGATGGCACCACCGTGCTCGGCACTACCACAGTGGGTACAGACGGCACCTGGAGTTACACCACGCCACCGCTGAGCGATGGCGGTCATAGCCTGACTTCAACCGTTACCGATCCTGCGGGCAATACCGGTCCGGCTTCAACGCCGGTGACCGTGACCATTGATACCCAACCGCCTGCGGCGGCGGGCAATGTGCAGTTCACCAATGATGACGGAACGCCGCTGGCCTCAGGTAGCACCACCAACGACACCACGCCAACCCTGAACGGCACCGCCGAACCGGGCAGTACCGTTACGGTGAGCGATGGCACCACCGTGCTGGGCACCACAACCACCGGCACCGACGGCAACTGGAGCTTTACGCCAACCGATCCGCTGGCTGAAGGACAGCACAATCTCACCACCACCGTCACTGATACGGCCGGTAACGTCGGCCCGTCCTCGTCAGTGGTGATTGTGATTGTTGATACCACACCACCCGCGGCGGCCACCGACCTGCAACTCAGCAATGATGGCAGCGGCACGCTGGTGCCGGTTGCGGATGGCGGCACCACCAACGATGTGACGCCAGTATTGAGTGGTCGCGCGGAGCCGGGCAGCATTGTGACGGTTTCCGATGGCGGCACGCCGTTGGGTTCGGTTACCGTCGGCAACGATGGCAACTGGAGCTTTACCTCTCCAACGCTCGGCGATGGCTCGCACAGCCTGACCACCACCGTGACCGATGCGGCGGGCAATACCGGCGCGGCGAGCACGCCGTTAACCTTCACCATCGACACGACGGCACCGCCAGCACCGGGCGGTGTGCAGCTGAGTAACGACACCAGCGGTACGCCAGTTCCGATTACCTCTGGCGCGGCCACCAACGATGCAACGCCAGTATTGAGCGGCACCGCAGCGGCGGGCAGCACCATTACCGTTTCTGATGGCGGTACCGTGCTCGGCACCGTGACCGTTGGCAATGGCGGAACATGGAGCTTCACCACGCCAGCACTCAACGAGGGCAGTCACAGCCTGACCGCCACCGTTACCAGCCCAGCGGGCAACACCGGTGCGCCATCTACGCCAATTGTGGTCACCGTGGATATCACGCCACCTGCAGCGGCGACGGGTCTGCAGCTCAGCAACAACGAAGGCACGACGCCGATACCGATTGCCGCAGGCGGCACCACCAACGACACCACGCCAGCGCTGAGCGGCATCGCAGAAGCGGGCAGCATCGTCACGGTACGTGATGGCACCACCGTGATTGGCAGCGCGACCGTTGGCAGCGATGGATCGTGGAGCGTGACGCCAACCACACCGTTAACGGCGGGTGAGCATACGCTGACCACCACCGTCACCGATCCAGCCGGTAACGTCGGTCCAACCTCGACGCCAATCACTGTCAACATCGACACTACACAGCCGCCAGTGGCAGGCAGCGTGGTGCTGAATAACGATAATGGCAGCACGCCAGTGCCTATCGCGAATAACGGCGCCACCAACGACACCACGCCGGTGATCAGCGGTACGGCGGCGGCGGGCAGCACGGTAACGGTGCTGGATGGCAGCACCGTGCTGGGCACCGTGGTCGTCGGTAGTGGTGGCAGCTGGAGCTTCAGCACGCCAGCGTTGAGCGAAGGCGCACATAGCCTGACCACCACCGTCACCAGCGCAGCGGGTAACGTCAGCGATCCGTCTACGTCAATCAACTTCACCGTTGATACCCAGGCTCCAGCCACCTCAACCGGCCTGCAGTTGAGCAACGATGGCGGCACCCTCATTGCCACGGGCGGCATCACCAATGACAGCACGCCGATATTGCGTGGCACGGCGGAAGCGGGCAGCACCGTCACGGTGCGCGACGGCACCACGGTGCTGGGCACCGCCACGGCGGGCAGCGACGGTAGCTGGAGCTTCACGCCAGCCGCCGCGCTGGGCGACGGCGCGCATAGCCTGACCACTACCGTCACCGATCCGGCAGGCAACAGCAGCGGTGCGTCTACCCCTCTCACCTTTACCGTGGATACCACACCGCCAGCGGCCGCGACCGATCTGCAGCTCAGTAACAACAACAGTGGAACTGCCGTACCGATTGATACCGGAGGACTCACCAACGACACCACGCCAGTGCTGAGCGGTAGCGCCGAAGTGGGCAGCGTCGTCACCGTGCGTGATGGTGCCGAGGTGTTGGGCAGCACCACCGTGGGCACCGATGGAAAATGGAGCTTCACGCCTGGCACGCCACTGGATCCGGGCACACACAGCCTGACCGCGACCGTCACCGATACGGCGGGTAACGTGGGTCCGGCATCAACGGCGATCGCTGTGATTATCGACACTACGCCACCACCAGCGGCAACGGCGGTGGTCCTCAATAACGATCAGGGCAGTACACCAACACCGATTACTACGGGCGGCGCCACCAACGACACCACGCCAGTGCTGAGTGGTATTGCCGAAGCGAACAGTATTGTTATCGTGCGTGATGGCACCACCGTACTGGGATCGGTGATCGTGGGCAGCAGCGGGGAATGGAGTTTCACCACTCCAGCGCTGAGCCAGGGCGAACACAGCCTGACGACGACCGTTACCGATGCGGCTGGCAATATCAGCGATCCCTCTGCGGCGATCACCTTTACCGTCGACACGCAGGCACCGAATGCGGCGACCGGTCTACAACTGAGCAATGATTCCGGCCAAACGCCGGTGCCGATTGTTGCAGGCGGTGCCACCAACGACACCACGCCGGTGTTGAGCGGCAGCGCTGAAGTGGGCAGCATCGTGATTGTCTCTGATGGCAGCAATGTGCTGGGTTCGCTGGTAGTCGGCAGCGGCGGCACCTGGAGCTTTACTTCGCCAGTTCTGGGCGAGGGCGCGCACAGCCTGACCACTACCGTGACCGATGCTGCGGGTAACATCAGTTCTCCGTCCGCAGCCCTGAACTTCAATATCGATACCACCCCGCCAGTGGCACCCGCCGCGATTACGCTCAACAATAACAACGGCAGCTCGCCGGTGGCGATTGCCGCTGGCAGTACCACAAACGATGCGACACCTGTGATGGGCGGCACTGCCGAAGTGGGCAGCACAGTCACCGTGTTGGATGGCAGCACCGTGCTGGGCACCGCGATTGTCGGCGGTAACGGCCAGTGGAGTTTCACTTCGCCAACACTGGGTGAAGGTGAACACAGCCTGACGGCGACTGTCACAGATGCTGCGGGTAACGTGGGTCCTGCATCTCCGGCGATTGCCTTTACCGTCGATACCGTAGCGCCGGTTGCAGCGACCGGTCTGGCGCTGAACAACGATAATGGCGGTTCGCCGGTGCCGATTGCCAATAACGGCACCACCAACGACAACACGCCAGTGCTGAGTGGTACGGCGGAAGCGAACAGCATCGTGATTGTGTCTGACGGCACCACCGTGCTCGGCAGCGCTGTTGCCAACGCGCAGGGCGCCTGGAGCTTCTCACCGAACCTGACCGATGGCACCCACAACCTGAGCGTGACCGTACGTGACGCGGCGGGCAACACCGGACCGGCCAGCAGCACCATCACCGTTACCGTTGATACCGTGGCACCGCCAGCAGCAACCGGGCTGACGCTGACCAACGATATCGGCACGCCAGTGAACATTCCAAACGGCGGTCTCACCAACGACAGCACGCCAGTGCTGAGCGGTTCTGGCCAGGTGGGCAGCATCATCACCGTGTCCGATCAGAACGGCGTGCTGGGATCGACTACCGTTGGCGCGGGCGGAACCTGGACCTTCACGCCGGCGACTGCGCTGGCGGATGGCACCCATACCTTTAGCGTCACGGCCAGCGATGCGGCGGGTAACGTCAGTGCGCCGAGCACCATCGGAGTGGTGATTGATGCCACACCACCGGCTGCAGCGTTGAACGTGGTTGCCAGCAATGATGAAGGCACGTCACCGGTGGCGATTACCAACGGCGGTTTCACTAATGACAACACGCCATTCCTCACCGGTACTGCCGAAGCGGGCAGCACGGTGATTATTCGTGATGGCACCAACATCATCGGAAGTGCTTCGGTGGGCAACAACGGCCAGTGGAGCTTCAATTCGCCAACGCTGGGCGATGGTGTGCACAGTCTGACCACCACCGTGGTGGATGCGGCAGGAAATGCCAGCCCGGCATCAACGGCAATTGGCTTCACCGTGGATACCACGGTTCCGGCGGGCGCTACATTGGTGGTTAACAATGACAATGGCGGCTCGCTTGTTCTGGTACCGAATGGCGCAACCACCAGCGACAACACGCCGTTGCTGAGCGGGAATGCGGAAGCGGGCAGTCTGGTCACTGTCTACGATGGCACTACGGTAATCGGAACCACCACGGCCACGGCAGGCGGAACCTGGAGCTTTAGTTCTCCAGTCCTAACCGACGGTTCGCATACGCTGACTGCCACCGTGACCGATGCGGTCGGCAACATCAGTGCGCCATCCTCCAGCTTTACCGTGGTGGTGGATGCCACCGCCCCACAGCCTGCTGACGACCTGCTGTTGCAAAACAACAATGGTGGCTCACCAATAACCATTGCGGATGGCGGTATCACCAATGACAACACGCCAGCCATCAGCGGCACGGCGGAAGCCAATGCCATCGTGCGGGTTTACGACGGCACCACCTTAGTTGGCTCAACCGTGGCAGGCAGCAACGGCGCATGGAGCGTCACCACCAGCACGCTGACTGATGCGACTCACACACTGAATGTCACTGTGACCGATGCGGCGGGCAATATTAGCGCCAATGCCTCGGTATCCCTGACGGTGGATACCTCTACCCCAGCGGCGGTGCTGACCTTTGGCGTCTACAACAACGCCAATACCACCGCCTCGCAGGTGGCGAATAACGGTTACTCCAACGACAACACGCCAGTGTTGCGCGGTACCGGCGTCGCGGGCACCACCATTAACATCTACGAAGGCACCACCTTACTCGGCACCACCACGGTAGGTGATAACGGCGTATGGCGTTTCGAAACCAGCGTGCGCGCGGATGGTCAACACAGCTACACCGTGTCGGTCACTAACGCCGCCGGTACCACCGGGCCAGAAGCCACGCCGATTACGATCAATATCGATACCGTGCCACCGGCTGCGGTCACCGATTTGGTGGTTAACGACAACGTGGGTGGTAGCACTGGCGAATTAACTAATGGCGCAATCACTGATGACAACACACCGACATTAAGTGGTTCAGCCGCCACTGGCAGCGTGGTGTCTGTTTACGATGGCACTACGTTACTGGGCACGGTTACTGCCACTAATGGTACCTGGACATTTACGCCTACTGCGCTCAGTAATGGCGATCATACCTTTACGGTTACCGTCAAAGATCTAGCCGGAAACGTGGGACCTGCTTCCGCAGACTTTACAATCACTGTTGAAGCGGGCCTGCCGCCTGCAACCACCACATTGCAGATCACTGATAACAGCGGTAGCACCTTGGTGGCTCTGGGCGATGGTGCAAATACCAAAGACAGCACGCCAGTGTTGAGCGGGCTGACGACGGCGGGCAACATTGTCAGAATCTTCGATGGGGCAACCGAACTGGGAAGTGTCACCGCCGGTGCCGGCGGGCAATGGAGCTATACGCCAGCGGCATTACCTGACGGTTCTCATGCGCTTTCGGTTCTTGTCACTGACTCCGCCGGTAACAATGGGGTGCCATCGGATCCAATTACGATCACCATCGATACCGTTGCCCCTGTCGCTGTCATTGACCTGGCCGCCGCCAATAACAACGGTGGTTCGCCAGTGCCGATTGCCAATAATGGCTCGACGAACGACAGCACACCGCAGCTTACCGGTACCACCGAAGCCAACGGCATTGTCACTGTTTATGATGGCAATACCGTCATCGGCTCGACCACCGCCAATGGCCTCGGCGCATGGAGCTTCACGTCGCCAACCCTGAGCCAGGGCGGACATGCGCTGAGCGTGACCGTGACGGATGCGGCGGGGAACATTGGACCACGTTCAGCGGCAGTGAATCTCACGGTCGATACCGTGGCGCCAAACGCCTCGACGCTGGTGGTCACCAACGACGTCACCAGCACGATTGTGCCGAATGGCGGTTCGACCAACGACAATACGCCAACTCTGAGCGGCACGGCGGAAGTGGGCAGCGTGATTACCGTTTATGACGGCACCACTTTGCTCGGTTCGGTTGCTACCGGAACAGGCGGCGCATGGAGCTTTATTTCACCGGTGCTGGGCGAAGGCAGCCATCCACTTACCGTTCGCGTGACCGATGTCGCGGGTAACACCAGCGTGGCTTCCAGCACTGCCACGGTGATCGTGGATACCGTCGCGCCAACGGCTGTGAGCGGTTTGGCGGCAGCCAACAACAACGGCAGTTCGCCAGTGGCGATTGCTGCAGGAGGCAACACCAACGACAACACGCCAGCGCTGAGCGGCACGGCGGAAGCGGGCAGCGTAGTGGTGATCCGCGATGGCACAGATGTTATCGGCTCTGTCACCGCTGGCAGCAACGGCGCGTGGAGCTTCACCTCACCAACGCTGGCGGATGGTTTGCATACTCTGAACGTGACGGCTACCGACCTCGCCGGTAACGTCAGTCCGAATGCGTCCATCAGTTTCACCGTAACCACAACTGCGCCAACGCCGGTCACCAATCTGGTGGTTTCTGACAACGTGGGCGTGACACAAGGGCCGCTCACCAGCGGTGCCTCTACCGATGACAACACGCCTACGCTGACCGGTACCGCAACCGCCGGCAACATCGTGATTATCTCGGAAGGCACCACGGTGTTGGGTTCTGTGGTGGTCGGAACGGGCGGTGCGTGGAGCTTCACCACCGCTGCGCTGAGCGACGGATCGCATCCGTTGAGCGTGACGGTGCGCGATGCGGCAGGCAACACCAGCGCGGCGACCAACTTTACGGTCAATGTCGATACGGTGGCACCAGCCAACTCAACCTTGTTGATCACCAACGACGTCACCAGCACCACGGTGCCGAATGGCGGTTCAACCAACGACAGCACGCCAACGCTGAGCGGTACGGCGGAAGCCGGTAGTCGCGTGTCGATCTACGATGGCAGCACGCTGCTCGGCACGGCGATTGCCAGTGGCACCGGCGCATGGACCTTCACCACCGCAGAGCTGGCGCAAGGTTCGCATCCACTGAGCGTCACGGTCACAGATGCCGCCGGTAATGTCAGCGGCAGCACCTCGGCGACGGTGATTATTGATACCGTCGCGCCGGTGGCCGTAACCGGTCTGGCTGCGGCCAACAACAACGGCAGCACGCCGGTAGCGATTGCCAATAACGGCAGCACCAATGACAACACGCCAGCGCTGAGCGGTACGGCAGAAGCGGGCAGCCTGGTGATCATCCGCGATGGCACCTCGATTATCGGTTCTGTCACCGCCGGCAGTAACGGTGCATGGAGCTTCACCACGCCAACGCTGGGGGAGGGTGCGCACACCTTCAACGTCACGGCGAGAGATGCTGCGGGCAACGTTAGCCCGAATGCAACGCTGACGCTGACGGTGGATACCGTGGCACCGGCGCCCGTTATTAACCTGTTGATCAACGATGATGTGGGATTAAGTCAGGGGCCGCTGGCGAACGGTGCGGTGACCGATGATGCCACGCCAACCTTGAGCGGTTCGGCGGAAGCCAATGCGATTGTCACCATCTACGATGGCACTACCGTGTTGGGTTCAGTGGTAGCCGGAACGGGCGGCGCATGGACCTTCACCACCGCGACGCTGAGCAACGGCGTGCATCCGCTGAGCGTGACGGTCAAAGATGCGGCCGGTAACACCAGCAGCGCATCGGCGACGGTTTCCGTCACCGTGGATACTGTGGCACCAACGGCGTCAACGCTGGTGATTACCAACGACATCACCGGCACCACGGTGCCGAGCGGGGGTTCCACCAATGACAACACGCCAACCCTGAGCGGTGTGGCCGAAGCCGGCAGTCGTGTCTCTATCTACGATGGCAGCACCTTGCTGGGAACGGCGATTGCCAGTGGTACGGGCGCGTGGACCTTCACTACCGGCGTGCTCTCCACCGGCACGCACCCATTGAGCGTGACGGTGACAGACGTTGCCGGAAACGTCAGCGGCAGCACCTCGGCCTCGGTAATCATTGATACCACGCCGCCAGCGGCTGTCACTAACCTGGTTGCCGCCAACAACAACGGCAGTACGGCGGTGACCATTCCGAACAACGGCGTGACCAACGACAATACGCCGCTGTTGACCGGTTCTGGCGAGATTGGTGCACGCATCAGCGTCTACGACGGCACCACGCTGCTGGGCACCACCACGGTGAGCAGCAACGGCACATGGAGCTTTATCTCAACCGCGCTGAGCAACGGTGCGCACACCCTGAACGTCACGGCAACCGATGCGGCGGGCAACGTGAGCCCGAACGCCTCAACCACCTTGACGATTGATACCGTGGCGCCAAATCCGGTAACCAATCTGGTGATCACCGATGATGTCGGCTCGATTCAGGGGGCGCTGGCGAACGGTGCAGTCACCGATGACGCCAGGCCAACCCTGAGCGGCACGGCGGAAGCGAACGCGATTGTCACTATCTACGACGGGTCGACCGTTATTGGATCCACCACCGCCAATGGTTCGGGTGCATGGAGCTTCACGACCGCCACGCTGAGCAACGGTACGCATCCACTGAGCGTCACCGTGACCGATGCGGCGGGTAACATCAGCAGCGCGTCGGCGACGGTTTCCATTACCGTGGATACCGTGGCACCAGCGGCGTCAACGCTGGTGATCACCAACGACGTCACCAACACCACGGTGCCGAGCGGCGGTTCCACCAATGACACCACGCCAACCTTGAGTGGCGTGGCGGAAGCAGGCAGCCGTGTCTCCATCTACGATGGCAGCACGCTGCTGGGTACGGCGATTGCCAATGGCACCGGCGCATGGACCTTCACCACTGGCGTATTGGCCACCGGCACGCATCCACTGAGCGTGACGGTGACAGATGCTGCCGGTAACGTCAGCGGCACGACGTCGGCCTCGGTGATTATCGATACCACGCCGCCAGCGGCGGTGACCAACCTTGTTGCCGCCAATAACAACGGCAGCACGGCGGTGACCATCCCGAACAATGGCATCACCAACGACAGCACGCCGTTGTTGACCGGTAACGGCGAAGTCGGCGCAAGGATCAGCGTGTACGACGGCACCACATTGCTCGGCACCACCACCGTGGGCAGCGGCGGCACCTGGAGCTTCGTCTCGACTACCCTGAGCAACGGCACGCACACGCTGAACGTGACGGCGACCGATGCGGCAGGCAACGTGAGCCCGAATGCCTCAACCACGCTGACCATCGACACCATTGCGCCAGCGGCCAGTACGCTCACCATTACCGACGACGCTGGCAGCACGCCGGTGACGCTGACCAATGGCGCGTACACCCGTGATACCACGCCGGTATTGAACGGCACGGCGGAAGTGGGGGCAATTGTCACTATCTATGATGGCACCACCGCGCTTGGCTCGGTAACCGTTGGTGCGGGTGGCAGCTGGACTTACACCACAACCGCACTGGCGAACGGCGCGCATCCGTTGAGCGTAACGGTTACCGATACGGCGGGTAACGTCAGTACCGGTAACACGGCGGTGACGGTGAACGTTGATACCGTGCCACCGGCGGCTGTCAGCGGCCTGGCGATCAACGATGCCGGTACCACGGTCACCGGTAGCGGTGAAGTGGGGGCAACGGTAACGGTACGTGATGCGGGCGGTAACGCGCTGGGTACGGCGACGGTTAGCAGTGGCGGTACGTGGTCGGTGAGCCTGAGCACGGCGCAAACCACCGGAGCGTCGCTGTCGGTGATTCAGACCGACCGCGCGGGCAACGTATCGACCAGCTCGTCACTGACCGGTGCGATTCGTATCGTGGCGGCCAATGATGTCAATGAAGTGGATTACACCACCCAAATTGGCACCCTTAACAATGGCACCACCAGTGTCTCACACACCGCGCTACTTACTGTGGGGCTCGGTAACGTGCTGCAGGCGAGCGTATTGTCCAGTGGCAATGCCTATATTTTCAACGTCGGTCCTGACGATACGCGTACGGTAACGTTGAACGGCTCAATAAGCAGTGTTGGCTTGCTGACCAACTACTCATTGAACCTTTACGAGCAGCAAAGCAACGGCACGTGGTTGTTGGTGAATATCACCTCCAACTACCTTGGAGCCGTGCTATCGCTTGGCACCCTGAAAGGGGCCAACGTGACCTATAACAACCTGGGTACCGGCACCTATGCGGTGATAGTTGGTTCAACGGTTAACGTTAGCCTGCTACCGACCTCCACCATTTCAACGGTGTCGGATATCACCACCCTGGCGGTAACCGTGGCGGCGACCGTCACGGGCAACCTGCTGACGAACGACACCAGTTCGCTGGCGGGCACCATACCTTCCGGAACGGCGGTGACAACGGTCTCTGACAATGTGGTGAGTGCAACGGGTAACACGGTAATCAATAGCAGCTACGGTACGCTGACCATTGATTCTCATGGCAATTATACCTATGCCCTCAAGGCGGGCCTGAACATCGATACCCTGCCAGCCGCTGACACCTTCACCTATTCGGTGCGTGATGCCAGCGGCGCGGTGACCTCGGCCAGCCTGACGGTGAACCTGCACAACGGTGCGTCAACCAGCACGCTGCTGGCGACTAACAGCCTGGTGGCGGAAAACACCAGCGACCACGACGCCAGCGGCAGCATCTATGGCTCGTCAACCGGCACGCATACCGGAACCTTGAGTATCACTAATGAACACGGTGATATCACCACGGTTCACAGCGTGGGTAATACGTCGGTTGCGGGAGACTTTGGTGTGCTGAGTATTGCGGCCAACGGTAGCTACACCTACTCACTGAATGCGGGCGTGGATGGACAATCCATTACCCATAAAGAGGTGTTCAGTTACACCCTGGCAGCGAGCGATGGCACCATCACCACGCAGTCGTTCACCATCGAGCTGCATCCAACCATCACAGGAACCACGGGGGCTGACACGCTGACCGGCGGTGCCTACGACGACACCATCACCAGCGGTGCCGGCGCAGATACCCTGGTTTATCACTTGCTGGCGAGCGCGGATGCGACTGGCGGTAACGGTCACGATACCTGGACCGACTTCAATGTTGCGCAAGGCGACAAAATTGACGTCAGTAACTTGCTTATCGGCTGGAATGATTCCACAAGTAATATTAATGATTTCGTGAAAGTGGACCATACTTCAGATGGCAATACGGTGCTCTCGATCGATCGTGATGGTACCGGTACGGGTTACAGCAGTACTCAACTGATTACGCTGGAAGGCGTGAACGTTTCACTGGAGGAACTGCTGCAACAGCCGCACCAAAACCACACGGCCTAATGGCTATGTGATGCAGGGATGCAGTGAGGGCACAGGGATGTGCCCCTTTCTCTTTATTGACTGGTGGACTATCGATGGAACTGATGCACTCAGGCGCAACTTTTCGCCGTTCGTTTAAGCTCGGCGTTCTCTGTGCGGGCATGGCTTTACTTTACAGTTCTCAACTTTTAGCGGCCAGTGAGGCGTTAACCCGCGCGGGGCAAATCACCTCAGCAGGTTTAGCGCAACAGCAAGAACTGCCTTCATTAACCGGTGAGGTGGCGGAACCCGCCCTCGCTAATGTCCCCGATTTTCTGACCATCAACCAGGCGGTGCAGCGCGCCATTCAGTGGCATCCCGATATCGCGCAGGCGGTAGGGAAAATGCTGGAGCAGGCCAATCAGGTTGATGTGGCGAAAGCCAAATATTATCCGCAAATCAGCGCGGGCATGAACAACGGCTACAGCAACGCTTACAGCGAAAAGGGTTTCAGCCCGTCGTTTGTGCTGTCGGTTTCACAGATGCTGTATGACTTTGGCAAGGTCAGCAGTTCAGTGCGATCCGCCGAAGCGGGCGTGGCGCAGGAGCAGGCCAACGTGCTGGTGAGCATTGATACCGTGGCGCACGATACCGCCGCAGCGCTGGTGGAAGTGCAGGGTTATCAGCAACTGGTGATCATTGCGCAACAGCAGCTCACGGCGTTGAGCAAGATTGGCGATCTGGCGCGCCAGCGTAATGAAGAGGGCGCGGCATCGCTTTCGGATGCCACGCAAACCGATGCGCGTATCGAAGGCGCACGCACCACCTTAACGCAGTATCAAGCCAACCTCGACCGCTGGCGCGCCACGCTGGCGACCTATCTTGGCTGGCCGCTGGTGAAAAAAGTCAGCGACGATTTCCCCACCAAACTCACCCAATCCTGTCAGGTGGCGAAAGCCGATGACAAGCTCAATCCGTCGGTGCTGGCCGCCTGGGCGCAGGCTAATCAGGCACAGGCCAAACTCGATAATGCTAACGCGCAAAACATGCCGACCATCTCGCTGGAACCGCAGGTGACGCATTATCTCAACAATCACTACTCCGGCAGCGAAACGCTGGATCGCACGCAATATTCGGCATTTGTGAAAGTGGAAATGCCGCTTTATCAGGGCGGCGGCATCACCGCCAGCCGTGACGCAGCCGCCAATGCGCTGCAGGCGGCCAATGCCGCGGTTAACTCGGCGCGGCTTAAAGCGCGTCAGCAGCTGAGCGAGTCGCAAAACGAATCGCAAAGCCTGTCGCTCAGCCTGGCGATCATGGGACGGCAACAGGCGCTGGGTGAGAAAACCCAGTCGCTCTATCAGGATCAGTATCTGCAACTCGGCACGCGTCCGCTGCTGGATGTACTCAACGCCGAGCAGGAAGTGTTCCAGACCCGTTTTACACTCCAGCAAACCATCAGCCAGTTGCGCTCACTGCAGCTCGATTGCCTCTACAGCACCGGGCATATGCGGTCGGCGTTTGCCTTGAATAATCAGCGGATCCAGTCCGTGGAGATCCAGCCATGACGCAATTACAGATCCCCGACGCGCCCGACAGCGCGTCCGGGGGAAACGTGCCCTTACACGGATGGGCCACCGCGATCATCCTGATTGCCACCCATTATCGCTTGCCCTGTTCGCCGGGTATGATCATGGCTGCTGCCGAATGGCAGGGCAAACAGTCGCGCGATAAAGCATTGCGCCATCTGGCGCGCCAGGCCGGTTTATCGTTGCAGCTGTATGAAGAGAACAAGTGGGAGATCACCAGCTGGCGCTTGCCGCTGGCGATCGAACTGGCCGACGGTCAGGTGGGCGTGATCACCCAGTTTGATGGCGATGATGAAGTGCGGGTGCATTTCGCCGGTGATGAACAGCCCGCGCCGATTGCGCTGGAAACCTTGCTGCCGGAAATCCGTTTTGCCGCCGCGCTGCGTCCGGTTACTGCGGCCAAAGACAGCCGCGTCGATCGCTATCTCGCCACGGTGAAACCGGATTGGCTGCGCCGTCTGGTGCTGCACGATCTGCGGCCGTACGGCTACGTGATGCTCGGATCCTTCCTGATCAACCTGCTGGCGCTGGTCGGCATTATCTTCTCAATGCAGGTATACGATCGGGTGATTCCGGCGCAGTCCTATCCCACGCTCTACGTGCTGTATATTGGCGTGATCATCTCGGTGGTGTTCACTTACATCCTGCGCGTCGGGCGCGATCACGTGACCGATCTGCTGGGCAAGCGCGCCGATATGCGCGTCTCCGATCGGGTATTTGGGCACGCACTGCGGCTGCGAAACAGCGCGGTGCCGCGTTCGACCGGCACCTTTATCTCGCAGCTGCGTGAGCTGGAAGCGATCCGCGAAATGGTCACCTCAACCACAGTGACCGCGATTGTTGATATGCCGTTCTTCCTGCTGTTCATGCTGGTGATGGCGATTATCGCGCCGCAGCTGGCGTGGATTGCGCCGGTGGCGGTGCTGCTGATGATCTTGCCGGGCGTGCTGAGCCAGAAAAAGCTTTCGAAGCTGGCGCAGCAAAACCTGAAAGAGTCGACGCTGCGTAATGCGGTGCTGGTGGAGAGCGTGCAAGGGTTGGAGGATATCAAGCTGATGCAGGCGGAAGATCGCTTCCTGCAACAGTGGAACAGCTACATTCGCATTACCGCGCAATCCGGCGTGGAGATGCGCAAAGTGATGCACTCGTTGATTACCTGGGGCGTCACCGTGCAGGGCTTGGTGTATGCCAGCGTGATTGTGATCGGTGCGCCGATGGTGATCAACGGCGACATCACCACCGGTGCGATTGTGGCGGCGTCGCTGCTTTCTTCCCGCATGATTGCGCCGATGGCCACGCTGTGCGGCGTGCTGGCGCGCTGGCAACAGGTGAAAGCGGCGAAAGGCAGTCTTGATGCGCTGATGAATTTGCCGGTGGAAAACAGCAAAGATGAAACGCGCATTCACACGCCGGTGCTGTTTGGTCACTACCAATTCACCGATGCGATGTTCCGTTACTACACCGATTCGCTGAACATCGCGCTGCGCATTAAAAGCCTGACCATCAAACCGGGCGAGCGCATTGCGGTGCTGGGACGTAACGGATCGGGCAAATCAACCTTGCTGCAGGCGATGATCGGCGGCATCGATTTGGTCGGCGGTGAACTGCGGCTGGATAACCTCAGCCTGCCGCACATAGATGTAGCAGATGTGCGGCGCAACGTGGGCCTGCTGACGCAAAACGCGCGCTTGTTCCACGGCACGTTACGAGAAAATCTCACCATGGGCGCGGCGCACGCCACTGATGATGCCATCTTCGGCGCACTCACCGTCAGCGGCGGCGCGGATTTCATTCGTCGTCTGCCGCTCGGCCTTGATCATCCGATCATGGAAGGCGGCGTTGGGCTTTCTGGTGGTCAGCGTCAGTCGCTGCTATTGGCGCGCATGCTGCTGCGCGATCCCAACATTATCCTGCTGGATGAGCCGACGGCGGCGCTTGACGATCATACCGAGAAAGAGTTTATCGAACGGCTCGGACAGTGGCTCAACGGCCGCACCTTGATCGTGGCGACGCACCGTGCGGCGATCCTCGCGTTGGTGGATCGTGTGCTGGTGTTGAAAGAGGGACAACTGGTGATGGATAGCCCGAAAGAGAACGCCTTGCCGGCACCGCGTGCGAACGGCATTCCGCCGGAGACGCAATCATGATCAAACAATTACCGGCAAGACTGCGTTTAGTCACGGCGGCAGAAGTGGATTCCTCCGACGATCTGCTGGGTGAACTGCGATCCGAAACCCATTACACCGGCGCGGTGCGACTGATCGTCATCAGTACCGCACTGATCCTCGTTACGGTGATTTGGGCATGGTTTGGCGTGCTGGATGAAGTCTCAACCGGTACCGGCAAAGTGATCCCCAGTTCGCGCGATCAGGTGCTGCAATCGCTGGAAGGCGGCATTCTCACCGAGCTGTATGTGCATGAAGGCGATCAGGTACAGGCCGGACAAGTGGTGGCGCGTCTGGATGCCACGCGATCGGAATCCAATGTGGGCGAAAGTGCGGCGCGCTATCGTGCGGCATTGGCTGCCGCCTCGCGCCTTAATGCTGAAGTGAACGATCAGCCGCTGAGTTTCCCGGCGGAGCTGAATAAGTTTCCCGATCTGATCGCCTCAGAAACGCGGCTGTACAAAACCCGCCGCGCGCAGCTGACTGATGCCACCGCGCAGTTCAAAGAGTCGCTGGCGCTGGCCAACCGCGAGCTGGCCATCACGCAGCGCCTGGCGAAAACCGGCGCCGCCAGTAGCGTGGAAGTGCTGCGTTTGCAGCGCGATAAGTCGGATCTGGAGCTGAAACTCACCGATATGCGTTCGCAATATTACGTGCAGGCGCGCGAGGAGCTGGCGAAAGCCAATGCCGAGGCAGACAGCATGGCGCAAGTAGTGAGAGGACGCGAAGACACGGTGACGCGATTAACCATCCGTTCGCCGATGCGCGGCATCGTGAAAAACATCAAAGTCTCGACCGTGGGCGGCGTGGTGCCACCGAATGGCGAGCTGATGAACATCGTGCCAATGAACGATCGGCTGCTGATTGAGGCACGCCTGTCACCGCGCGATATCGCCTTTATTCATCCCGGCCAGCGGGCGGTAGTGAAGATCTCAGCTTATGACTACGCCATTTATGGCGGCCTGAACGGCGTGGTGGAGAGCATCTCGCCGGATACCATTCAGGATGAGGTGAAGCCGGAAATTTACTACTACCGCGTGTTTATCCGCACCGATAACGACTATGTGCAGAATAAAGCCGGTAAGCGCTTCTCCATCAGTCCCGGCATGGTTTCTACCGTGGATATTAAGACCGGTGAGAAGACGGTGATGGATTATCTGATCAAGCCGTTTAATAAGGGGAAGGAGGCGATGCGGGAGCGGTGATTGATGCTGTCCGATTGCAGGGCGCTAAAATCTCCGCGATAATCGCGCCAATCAATCCCTTCCTCGTCGGGCCTAACGACGCGGAGGGGATTTTTTATTTATCTCCTAAACTGGTGAAACGATTACCGCCTTAATGAGGACGAATTATGTATAACACCCTGGGCAATCAGTACGATAACTCCCTGGTTTCTAACGCCTTCGGTTTCATGCGCTTCCCGCTGAACTTCCAGCCATACGACAGCGACGCTGAGTGGGTGATCACCGGTGTTCCTTTCGATGCCGCAACCTCAGGCCGTCCGGGCAGTCGTTTAGGGCCGGGCGCGATTCGTCAGATCTCAACCAACCTGGCGTGGGAAGGCTGCCGCTGGCCGTGGGACTTCGATCTGCGTCAACGTCTGAACGTGGTGGACTGCGGCGATTTAGTTTATGCCTTCGGCGATTCACAGGATCTCTCTGACAAACTGCAGGCGCATGCCGAGAAACTGCTGGCAAACGGTAAGCGTATGCTGACTTTTGGCGGTGACCACTACGTTACGTTGCCGCTGCTGCGCGCGCACGCTAAGCACTTCGGCAAAATGGCGCTGGTGCATTTCGACGCGCATACCGATACCTATTCCAATGGCCCAACCTTCGATCACGGCACCATGTTCTTCACCGCGCCGAAAGAGGGGTTGATCGATCCGCAACACTCTGTGCAGATCGGTATTCGTACTGAGTTCGATAAGAGCCTCGGCTTCAACGTGCTGGATGCCGCGCAGGTCAATGACCGCAGCGTTGATGACATTCTGGCGGAAGTGAAGCGCACCGTTGGCGATCTGCCGGTGTATCTGACCTTCGATATCGACTGCCTCGATCCCGCTCATGCACCGGGCACCGGTACGCCAGTGATTGGCGGTCTGAGCAGTGATAAAGCCACTAAGCTGATTCGCGGTTTACAGGGCATGAACATCGTTGGCATGGATCTGGTGGAAGTGGCGCCGGGCTACGATCACGCCGATCTAACCTCGCTGGCAGCAGCCACACTGGCGCTGGATATGCTGCACGTGCAGGCGGCAAATAAAGGTTAATCCTTTTGCTTGCGGCTACACTTACTGGCGGTTAATTAATCTGCGGAGGCGACTATGGGTTTACTGGACGATTTAGTGGGATCGCTGGGAAACAGCAACGGAAGCGGGCAGAGTAATCAGCTGCAACAGCTGATGGCTATCTGGAACTGGGTGCAGGAGCAGGGTGGCGTCGAAGTGCTGCTGCAGAAATTTCAGCAGGGCGGACTTGGGCAGGTGCTGAATAGCTGGCTTGGCAGCGGCAGTAATCAGTCGGTTGATGGCGGCGAGATTCAAAATGCGCTTGGCCAGGATCAGCTGCAGTCGCTGGCGGATAAGCTCGGCACCGATGTACATGGTGCGTCCGGTACGCTGGCTGCCTTATTGCCGCAGGTGATTGATAAGCTATCGCCGCAGGGCCACATTAAGACGTCGAATACCCAGGATTTGGGTGCGATGGTGGATGGATTGTTTAAGCGTTGATTATTGCTTGCTTGATCTTTGCTTGCTTGGTCTTTGCTTGCTGTCCCCCATCCCGGCCTTCCCCCGTTAACGGGGGAAGGAGATGTTGCTATATGCAGCCTCTGAGCGTACATATTGCAACATCTTCCTCCCCCATTGATGGGGGAGGATCGAGGAGGGGGACAGCCAGCACAATTCACTTCCCAGCGGCAATGCGCTCACGAATATGCTGGGCGCGCGCTTCCGAATCCGGGTGCGAATCAAACATCGAACTCTGGCGCCCCTGTTCCAGCTTCGCCAGCTTCTCAAAGCTGGTCGCTAATCCCATCGGATCAATACTGCGCTTTTTCATCAGGTCAAACGAGTAATCATCGGCTTGTGTTTCCTGGGTTTGTGAGAACTGCGCATTCACTAGTTTCTCGCCCATCTCACCCAGCTGCGATTGTGACAGCGAGCCAATCACGCCGCCGACGGAAGCCGCAGCGGTGCGCGTTGCAGTGGTCGTCAGCGCTACCTGCATCGCTTTACGCGTATGGCCCAGTGCGACGTGGCCCATCTCATGACCAAGCACACCTTCAACTTCGTTGTCGGTCATCATATCCATCAACCCGCTGTAGACGCGGATACAACCGTTGGCCATCGCCCAGGCGTTGACGTCTTTGGTCTGGTAAACCTTGTAGTTGGCAGGCACGCCGTTGATGTTATCCCCCAACGCCGCAGCGATTTTGTTCAGGCGCTGCTGATATTCACTGTTGGCGGGTGCAACCTGATTGTCTTTATCCATCTGCGCACAAGATTGATCGCTTAACTCTTTCACTTGCGCATCATTCAGCGCGTAGGCCTGATAAGCCTGCGCACCAGATTGCAGCAGCGCGTTGTTATCAAATCCTTCGCAGCCGCTCAGCAACGAAGCCATTCCCAGAGCAACAATGGTAGCTCTCATTTTCATATCGGCATCCTTTGGGTAACAAGGTAAATAAAACAAACACCTGAAACCGTCACAGGTGTTTAAACGATTTGGTTATAGCTCGCATGTTGTGCAATGGCTAGCAGACAAGGCCGGAAATGCAAACGGTTACCCGTGATTTAGCATCCAGATGCATGTACTTTTGTCCTGATTTTCATGTACATTGATGTGCGACTTTTTTCTCGCTTCGCCTTATAACTGATTAATTACAATAAGTTAAGCGTGGCGGAGCATTAATCCGACCTGGAGTAGAAGATGCCCTCTCGTAAAGAGCTTGCCAACGCCATTCGCGCGTTAAGTATGGATGCAGTACAAAAAGCCAATTCGGGACATCCGGGTGCCCCGATGGGCATGGCGGACATCGCCGAAGTACTGTGGCGTGACTTCCTGAACCATAACCCTACTAACCCGCTGTGGGCAGATCGCGACCGCTTTGTGCTGTCGAACGGTCACGGCTCAATGCTGATTTACAGCCTGCTGCACCTCACTGGCTACAATCTGCCAATGAGCGAGCTGCAGAACTTCCGTCAGCTGCACTCTAAAACTCCAGGCCACCCGGAATACGGTTACACCGCAGGCGTTGAAACCACTACCGGCCCGCTGGGTCAGGGCATTGCGAACGCAGTGGGTTTTGCCATTGCCGAGCGCACGCTGGCGGCGCAGTTCAACCGCCCGGGTCATGACATCGTAGACCATAACACCTACGTGTTTATGGGCGACGGCTGCATGATGGAAGGCATCTCACACGAAGTCTGCTCTATCGCCGGCACCCTGAAGCTGGGCAAACTGGTTGCCTTCTATGATGACAACGGCATCTCCATCGACGGTCACGTTGACGGCTGGTTCACCGACGACACCGCTAAACGCTTTGAAGCCTACGGCTGGCACGTGGTGCGCGGCGTGGACGGTCACGATGCCGACGCGATTAAGAAAGCGGTTGAAGAGGCCAAAGCGGTTTCCGACAAGCCTTCGCTGCTGATGTGCAAAACCGTGATTGGCTTCGGTTCGCCGAACAAAGCCGGTACGCACGACTCGCACGGCGCGCCGCTGGGTGCCGACGAAATCGCGCTGACCCGCAAGCAGCTGGGCTGGAACCACGGTCCGTTTGAAATCCCTTCCGACATCTACGCGCAGTGGGATGCCAAAGAAGCCGGCCAGGCGAAAGAGTCCGCGTGGGACCAGAAGTTTGCTGCCTATGCCGCTGCACATCCGGAGCTGGCTGCAGAGTTCAAACGTCGCGTAAACAACGAGCTGCCAGCTAACTGGGCCACTGAGTCGCAGAAGTTCATCGAGCAGCTGCAGGCCAATCCGGCGAAAATCGCCAGTCGTAAAGCCTCGCAGAACGCCATCGAAGCCTTCGGTAAAATCCTGCCGGAATATCTGGGCGGCTCCGCTGACCTGGCGCCAAGCAACCTCACCATGTGGTCCGGTTCTAAGCCAATCAATGAAGACGCGGCGGGCAACTACATCCATTACGGCGTGCGCGAGTTCGGTATGACCGCCATCGCCAACGGCCTCGCGCTGCACGGCGGCTTCCTGCCGTACACTGCGACCTTCCTGATGTTCGTCGAGTACGCGCGCAACGCCGCACGTATGGCCGCGCTGATGAAAATCCGTCAGATCATGGTCTACACCCACGACTCGATTGGTCTGGGCGAAGATGGCCCGACGCACCAGCCGGTTGAGCAGATGGCCAGCCTGCGCGTGACGCCAAACATGAGCCTGTGGCGCCCGTGCGACCAGGTTGAGTCAGCGGTGGCGTGGAAATATGCCATTGAACGTGTTGACGGCCCGTCGGCGCTGATCTTCTCGCGTCAGAACCTGGCGCAGCAGGATCGCAGCGCTGAGCAGCTGGCGAACGTGGCGCGTGGTGGTTACGTGCTGAAGGACAGTGAAGGCACACCAGAGCTGATCCTGATCGCTACCGGTTCAGAAGTGGAGCTGGCGGTGGCTGCTTATGAGCAGCTGACGGCGGAAGGACGCAAAGTGCGCGTGGTGTCTATGCCATCCACTGACGCCTTCGACAAGCAGGACGCGGCGTACCGTGAATCCGTGCTGCCAAAAGCGGTTGCCGCACGCGTGGCGATTGAAGCGGGGATCGCGGATTACTGGTTCAAATACACCGGCCTGAACGGGGCGATCGTCGGCATGACCACCTTCGGTGAGTCAGCGCCTGCGGATCAGCTGTTCAAAGAGTTTGGTTTCACCGTTGAGAACGTGGTTAAAACGGCGAAATCGATTCTGTGATTTGAGGTCGCCATCAATGGCGACCGTACACAGCGGGTATAAAGGGCGTCCCAGCTGGGGCGCCCTTATTGATTCACCACCTCCAACCTGAAACGGTTCAATTATTCCTGTAGTAATAATTCCGCAGTGCAAAAATTGTGACGTAGATCCAATATTCCGCCACTCACTTGATCGCAATCATTCCCGTTATTCCTCTCTTGCATTACTCTAGCTGAACCGTTTCAGTCTCCAGCGAAAACGTGCATCTTGCCGGTGAGAGCAGGCAATAATTCCCTGTACAAAACGGTGTGAAACGCTCAGGCTAATCGGCACGTTTTTTCGGGTGTTGTTGAAGGTAGAAATGACCGTTCGCGTAGCAATAAATGGTTTTGGTCGTATCGGGCGTAACGTGTTGCGCGCTCTGTATGAAACCGGTCGCCGGGCTGAGATCACCGTGGTCGCCATTAACGAGCTGGCCGATGCCGCCGGGATGGCGCATCTGCTGAAGTACGACACCAGCCACGGCCGTTTTGCCTTTGATGTGCGCCAGGAGCGCGATCAGCTGTTTGTTGGCGACGACACCATTCGCATCCTGCATCAGGCGGAAATCGATGTGTTGCCGTGGCGCGAACTGAATGTGGATATCGTGCTGGATTGCACCGGCGTGTACGGCAGCCGCGCTGATGGCGAAGCCCATCTGGCAGCAGGTGCGAAGAAAGTGTTGTTCTCGCATCCGGGCGGTAACGATCTCGATGCTACTGTCGTATTCGGTGTTAACGAACAAGCTCTTAAACAAACTGACCACATTGTCTCCAACGCATCCTGTACCACCAACTGCATTATTCCGGTGATCAAGTTGCTGGATGACGCCTTTGGCATTGAGTCGGGCACCGTGACTACCATTCACTCGGCGATGCACGATCAGCAGGTGATTGACGCCTACCACAGCGATCTGCGTCGTACCCGCGCCGCCAGCCAATCGATCATTCCGGTAGATACGCGTCTTGCTGCTGGCATTACCCGTATTTTTCCGAAATTTAACGATCGCTTTGAGGCGATTGCGGTGCGCGTGCCCACCATCAACGTGACAGCCATTGATTTGAGCGTCTCGGTGCGCGAAGCGGTGAAGGCCTGCGAGGTTAATGCCTTGTTGCGAAATGCGTCAGAAGGGGCGTTTCGTGGTATAGTTGACTATACGGAATTACCGTTAGTCTCAGTAGATTTTAACCATGATCCGCACAGTGCCATAGTCGATGGCACGCAAACGCGGGTCAGTGGTCATCACCTTATCAAAACGCTGGTTTGGTGTGACAACGAATGGGGCTTTGCTAACCGCATGATCGACACCACGTTAGCAATGACCGCAAGCGGTTTCAGGTAAGACGCGGACTGCGTCTGGCAAAACTTATGAGAATCAACGAGAGGGTTCACCATGTCTGTAATTAAGATGACCGATCTGGATCTTGCTGGTAAACGCGTTCTGATCCGTGCCGATCTCAACGTGCCAGTGAAAGAAGGGAAAGTGACGTCAGATGCACGTATTCGTGCTTCTCTGCCTACCATCGAAGCGGCGTTGAAACAGGGCGCGAAAGTGATGGTTACCTCTCACCTGGGTCGTCCGACCGAAGGTGAATACAACGAAGAGTTCTCCCTGCTGCCGGTTGTTAACTACCTGAAAGACAAACTGAACGGCACCAACGTTACCCTGGCAAAAGATTACCTCGACGGCGTTGAAGTCGGCGCGGGCGAATTGGTTGTGCTGGAAAACGTGCGCTTTAACAAAGGCGAGAAAAAAGACGAAGAAGGCCTGTCGAAGAAATATGCCGCGCTGTGCGACGTGTTTGTGATGGATGCGTTTGGTACTGCGCACCGCGCACAGGCTTCTACCCACGGCGTAGGCAAGTTCGCACCAATCGCGTGTGCCGGTCCGCTGCTGTCAGCTGAGCTGGAAGCGCTGGGCAAAGTGATGAGCAACCCAGAGCGTCCATTAGTTGCTGTGGTTGGTGGTTCTAAAGTGTCGACCAAGTTTGATGTGCTGCAGTCGCTGGTGAAAATTGCTGACACCGTGATTGTGGGCGGCGGTATCGCGAATACCTTCGTGGCTATCGACAACAACGTCGGCAAATCACTTTTTGAGCCAGACTTCGTTGAAGCAGCGAAAAAGCTGCGTGACGAGCATGGCATCCCGGTTCCTACCGATTCTCGCGTAGGCACGGAATTCTCTGAAACTGCGCCGGCTACCGTGAAAAAGGTTTCCGAAGTAGCGGATAACGAAGAGATTATGGACTTCGGTGACGAAACCGCTCAGGCAATGGCCGCGATTCTGAAAGGCGCGAAAACCATTCTGTGGAACGGCCCGGTTGGCGTGTTCGAGTTTCCGAACTTCCGTAAAGGCACCGAAATCGTGGCGAATGCTATCGCCGATAGCGATGCGTTCTCAGTGGCAGGTGGCGGCGATACGCTGGCTGCAATCGACCTGTTCGGTATCGAAGATAAGATCTCTTATATCTCTACCGGCGGCGGCGCATTCCTCGAGTTCGTGGAAGGCAAAAAACTGCCAGCAGTTGCTATGCTGGAAGAGCGCGCCAAGCAGTAACTCTTTGGGGGCGGCGCTTTGGCGTCGCCTGAAGGCTAGCCCTGTATGGGGCAATCAAATCGCAATCCCTTCGGGGATGAACGGTAACGAAACGGGACACAAACATGTCTAAAATTTTTGATTTCGTAAAACCCGGCGTTGTCACTGGTGACGACGTTCAGAAAATTTTCCAGGTAGCGAAAGAGAACAAATTCGCTCTGCCAGCAGTTAACTGCGTCGGCACGGACTCTATCAACGCGGTATTGGAAGCTGCGGCCAAAGTGAAAGCGCCGGTCATCGTTCAGTTCTCCAATGGTGGTGCTGCCTTCATCGCCGGTAAAGGTTTCAAAACCGACAAACCTCAGGGCGCGGCAATCTTCGGCGCTATCGCGGGTGCATACCATGTGCATCTGATGGCTGAACAGTACGGCGTGCCAGTTATCCTGCACACCGATCACTGCGCCAAGAAACTGCTGCCGTGGATCGACGGTCTGTTGGACGCGGGCGAAGAGCACTTCAAGAAAACCGGTAAGCCGCTGTTCTCTTCTCACATGATCGACCTGTCTGAAGAGTCACTGGAAGAGAACATCGAGATCTCTGCTAAGTATCTGGCGCGCATGGCCAAGCTGGATATGACGTTGGAAATCGAACTGGGTTGCACCGGTGGCGAAGAAGACGGCGTGGACAACAGCCACATGGACGCTTCTGCTCTGTACACTCAGCCAGAAGACGTTGATTACGCTTACACCGAGCTGAGCAAAATCAGCCCACGTTTCACCATCGCGGCTTCATTCGGTAACGTGCACGGCGTGTACAAGCCAGGCAACGTGAAACTGACTCCAACCATCCTGCGTGATTCTCAGGAATACGTGGCCAAGAAACACAATCTGCCGCACAACGCGCTAGACTTCGTGTTCCACGGTGGTTCAGGTTCTTCTGCTGCAGAAATCGAAGAGTCTATCGGCTACGGCGTGATCAAGATGAACATCGATACCGACACCCAATGGGCAACATGGGACGGTATTCTGCAGTACTACAAAAAGAACGAAGACTATCTGCAAGCGCAGTTGGGTAACCCGACTGGCGTGGATAGCCCGAATAAGAAATACTACGACCCACGCGTGTGGCTGCGTTCTGCTCAGGCTTCAATGGTTGTTCGCCTCGAGCAGGCTTTCAAAGAGCTTAACGCTGTCGACGTACTGTAATTTTTCCTTACAGTAGCAAAAAGGCCCGCAAGGGCCTTTTTTTATGCGTCTCGTCCGGAAAATCCCACGAATTCAGGCCATTTTTGGCGCTTCGCCCTATTTTTGTTTACCCTTGTAATCGGAATGCCGGAGTCAATCTGGCAGTTTTTGGCAATTTCCTGCGGGAAACTCAACAACAGGGCTAACAAATGGAAGACTTAAACGTCGTCGACGGCATTAATAGTGCGGGTGGATGGCTGGTACGTAATCAGGCGCTGATCCTGAGCTATGCGGTCAATATTGTGGCGGCGATTGTTACCATCATCATTGGTATGTTCATTGCCCGCATCGTCTCCAATGCAATTAATCGCGTTCTGCTGGCGCGTCACATTGATGCGACAGTGGCAGATTTCCTCTCTGCAATGGTGCGCTACGGAATTATCGCTTTCACCGTCATCGCTGCACTGGGACGCGTTGGGGTGCAAACCGCTTCCGTGATTGCCGTGCTGGGTGCTGCCGGTTTGGCGGTGGGTTTGGCGCTGCAAGGCTCGCTATCCAACCTGGCTGCAGGCGTATTGCTGGTGACCTTCCGCCCGTTCAAAACCGGTGAGTTTGTTGATCTCGGTGGCGTGATGGGCACGGTACAAAACGTGCAGATCTTCTCCACCACCTTGAAAACGGCTGATGGCAAAATTGTCGTGGTACCAAACGGTAAAATCATCGCGGGTAATATCATTAACTATTCGCGCGAACCGATCCGTCGCAACGAATTCATTATTGGCGTCGCTTACGATGCGGATGTTGATCAGGTAATTGCACTTTTCCGTGAAGTGGTTGAAGCGGATGAGCGTGTACTGAAAGACTTGGGTATCCAAATCGGCCTGAATGAACTGGCTGCGTCATCGCTCAACTTTGTGGTGCGTTGCTGGAGCAAAAGCAGCGACCTGCAAAACGTCTATTGGGATCTGATGAAGAACTTCAAACGTACGCTGGACGCGAACGGCATCGGAATCCCTTATCCGCAGATGGATGTGCATCTGCATCAGGTGAAGAGCGAGCAACAGCAACCTGCGCGCACTGAGTAAATAAGAAAGGCACCTGCGGGTGCCTTTTTTATTACTTATTCTAATGGCCGATTAAATATTTCAATTTCCTCTAATATCCTCGCGTCACTATACTGCATCGCATCTCCCCATTTTTTAGGATTGTTTCCGTGTTATCTGTTTATTTACAAGGGCTTGCTCTTGGTGCTGCGCTGATTCTGCCGCTAGGGCCGCAAAATGCTTTCGTGATGAATCAGGGCATCAAACGCCACTACCATCTGATGACCGCATCGCTGTGTACCATTAGCGACATTGCGCTGATCTGCGGTGGGATTTTTGGCGGCAGCGCGTTGTTGAATCAATCGCCGATCTTATTGATGCTGATCACCTGGGCGGGCGTGGCGTTTCTGCTGTGGTACGGCTGGGGCGCGCTGCGCAGTGCGTGGAAGGGCGATGTTTCATTGGCTTCTGACGCAGAGCTGAAACAAGGGCGCTGGCGCATTATCGCCACCATCCTGGCAGTCACCTGGCTCAATCCGCATGTCTATCTCGACACCTTTGTGGTGCTCGGCAGCCTCGGTAGCCAGCTTCCCTCTGAAGATGCGCGTCGCTGGTTTGCATTTGGCACCGTGAGCGCCTCAATCATCTGGTTCTTCGGCCTGGCGCTACTGGCAGCGTGGCTGTCGCCGCGGCTGCGCACCGTGCGGGCGCAGCGCATTATCAATCTGCTGGTCGGCGGCGTGATGTGGTTTATCGCCATTCAGCTGGCGCGTCAGGGCATTGCCGCTCTCTAATGCAGATGTAATCCGTACAGTGCGGGTAGCGCGCCCGCGCTGGCGAGCAACTCCAGCCGAATCTGGCTAAAACTCACGCCTTTTGGCACCGCGTGATGACACAGCGAGTGATGATTTTCCGTCACCTCCGCCAAGAGCATCTCATCCAGCCATACCCGATAATGCGTGGTGCAGTGCGGCGTCACCGCCTGTGCGTGCCCCATTTGCACCGTTTCCATCGCATGATCGAAGTCGTTGTCGAACAGCAAGGTAATCTGTTTTGCCCGTTGCGGTTCGTTCCAGAGCCAGCACGCGTAGGGATGCGCATCATCCTGCGCGGGCACCCAGCAATTGGTGTGCTGTTCCGGGCGTAGCTTGCCGTTGAGCAGGTAGTCGCGGTGCCAGAGTTGCAGCGGCATGTCCAGCGCAAAGGCCAGCAGGATTTGCTGCGGGGCACGGCGCGGCAGCCAGAAATCAAACTCATCAACGCCGTAATCGCCATCGTTAATCTGCCGGGTGCGCTTCGCCACGCGCGGATTCAAACTATTGAAGACCATCATCACGCCCGGCAAACGCTGGCTGGTCAGCGCAACTTCAATCGCGGCGTTCTCCTCAAAGGTGATAAACACATAGCGATCGCAATCGGCACGATAATCAAAGCTCAGTCGATACGTGCCTTGCTCAGTAACCGTGATGCTTTGCGTGGCCAGATGGCAATCGCCGCAGATATTGGCCGGATTAGCGCTGGAGAGCAGCGATACCTGTAATTTCTGCGCATATGCGGCGCGTAACTGCACGCTAATCGTCGGCAAGCGTTCACCCGCTTTAAGTGGCAGCAGTAATGCACAGCGGGATTTTAGCGGCTGCCAACCGGCATCAGCGGGCAGGGCGCGCAGCTGTAAGGTACTGCTCACCGTGACATGCGCATCACGCGCGGGGTTTGCCAACGGATGTCGTGGAAAAAACGCGCCCTGACGCAGCAGATGCTGCTGCAGCTGACCAACGCGGTCTGGCTGCGCCAGTTCGGCGGGCGTGTTCTGCATTTGCTGGCACAGCGCTGCCGCGCGACCCACCACTTCGCCCAGCACGCCGCAGGTGCACATAACGCGAGCGCTGCCAAAGGCGACGTGCGTTGCGGAGATTAGTCGGCCAGTTAACAACAGATTGTCCAGCGACTGGCTGTAGAGCGCGCGGAAGGGGATGGTGTAAGTGCCTTTGCTGTGGAACTGACGACAGCCATCGTGTTCGCTGTAGACGCCGTCGGCCGGATGCAGATCAATCGACCAGCCGCCATACGCCACCGCGTCGTAGTGGTCGCGCTGTTCGATGATGTCCTGCTGGCAAAGCAGGGTATCGCCGAGAAAACGCCGACTCTCGCGCTTGCCGGGAATCAGGCCAACCCATTCGATGGTGAGGTTATCGGCATCGGGGAATTCGCCGGAGTTTTTGATGTAATCCCACACTCCCCAGACAATTTTCCACAGCTCCCACTTGATGGTTTCGCTCTCGTGCACGGTATCAAGCCGTCCGCCCCATTCCAGCCACCATAAATCGCAGCCGTTCAGTTCTGAACTCAGGCGTTTATAGCGCGGGATGGCGGTAATCTCTTTCAAGGCGAAAGTGGGCGCAACGAAGCGTACTGATTGCGCTGCGCGCTTGGTGTAGAAGTATATGGAATGCCCGAGCTTGTGGCCAAAATTCTCGCCCGGCGCCATTTTCTCGCCGAACTCCTCCACGGATTCGGCACCTACACGATGCGCCGCACCGGCCAGATAGCCCAACACGCCATCGCCGCTGGCATCGATAAATTGTGACGCCGAAACCTGATAACGCGTTTGATTGATGGCATTGAATGCCTGCACTGACTGCAAGCGGCGGCCCGACTTTTCGATCTCAGTAACAACCGTATTGAGCAGCAAAGTCAGGCCGGGCTGTGCCTGCACCATGTCCAGCAGCACCATATCGAACAGTACCGGATTGCCCTCTTTGTTACGCCACAGGTTCTCCTCCATGATCTCGCCCATGATGCCGCCTTCGCGCGCCCAGCGATTGTTATTGCCCATGTGCGAAGTGGCGCCGTTGGCCCACAAGCGCACTTCGCTGGAGGCGTTGCCGCCCAGTACCGGACGATCCTGAATCAGCACCACATCAAGGCCATCGCGTGCGGCGGCGAGTGCGGCACATACGCCCGCCAGTCCACCGCCGACGATCAGCAACTCCGCTTGTAGCCGTTGTTGCGGAAAGTCGCGCACATTTTGCGTAGAGAAAGTCTGCATCATTTCATTCCTCTGACTCTAAGGCTAAGATTGGATTTTTCCCGCCGCAGGTGATCTATGTCTTCTCAACCCAACCAAAGCTTGATTGACGGTATTCGCTGCCTGCAATATCTGGTGTCCAGTGATAAAGCCGTGGGTTGCCGTGAACTGGCGCGCCAGATGGGGATGAACAGCACGCGCGTGAATCGCCTGCTGATGACCATGGCCTCGATTGGACTGACCACGCAGGATGAGCATCGACGCTATTTGCCCGGCCCCGGTATTCACGCGCTGGCGGCACAGGCGATTCGCGGATCTTCGCTGTTTGCGCAGGCGTTGCCGCAGCTGGAACGGCACGCGCCGCGTGATATCGTGGTGGCGCTGGGCGTGCTGTGGGAAGATCAGGTGATCTACATCTGGCACTCGGAACCCGGTGAACGCATCAACGCCAGCCAGGCGCTGGCCGGTTTCCGCATGCTGCCCGCATGGAAATCGGTGATTGGCGTGTCGTTGCTGGCGGCGGAGAGCGATGAGGCGCTGCGCCCGCGTTTTAACGACGAACAGTGGTTGCAAATTGCGCCGCTGCTGGCGCGTAAGCGTGCTGAGAGTTACCTGATCTGGCACCGTGATGACGGCGAAATCAGCATGGCGCAGCCGATCGATAACAATCGCGCTGCACTGGCGTTTGCCAAAATCTGGCAGGACGATGAGGCGCATCTCGCGCAGCGGCTGCAACAGCTGCAATCGCTGGCGCAAACCGTCATCACCCCGCGCTAACATGATCGATTTTCCCGACAATAAACAGATAACTGCAGATGCCAATCGCGGCCAGCACGGCGATAAACGCCAGTGCTGGCGCGAAGTTATCGCCGTCGATTAACGCACCAATAGCAATCGGCACCACGATGGAGGAGAGCGCGCCGGTAAAGTTAAATACGCCGCCCGCCAGACCAATCAAATGGCACGGTGCCAGCGCCGTGACAAACACCCACGTAATGGTTGCCAGTCCGTTGCCGAAAAATGCCAGCGACATAAACAGGATGATCAGCGTGGAATCATCGGTGTAGTTGGCACCAAGAATAAACAGCGTCAGGAATAGACCCAGGATTACCGGCAGCTTGCGCGCCACGCTGGCAGAAATGCCGCGGCGTATCATGCGATCCGAGGCAAATCCGGCCAGCAGCACGCCGCAGAAGGCGGCGAAATAGGGCACCGAAGCCACATATCCGCTTTTGATGAAGCCCATGTGGCGATACTCAACCAGATAGGTCGGGAACCAGGTGAGGAAGAACCAGAAGGTGGCAGAAATGGTGAACTGGCCGATATAGATGCCGACCAATTTTCGGCTGCGGAACATCTGCGCCAAATCACTCCAGCGCGCTTTGGGTTGCTGCGTATTCTGCCGACTCTCCAGCAGCGCACCGTTGTCGCGCAAATAGTTGAGCTCAGCTTCGGACACGCCTTGATGCTGATTTGGCTCGCGGTAGAGCCAATACCACACCAGCGCCCAAATCATCCCCGCGACTCCGGTAATCAAAAACAGCCCGCGCCAGCCAAATGCATCCTGCAGATGAAACAGCAGCGGCGTCATACAGGCGAGGCCGACAAACTGCGCTGAGGAGTAAATACCGATCGCACTGGCGCGCTCTTGCTCCGGGAACCAGCTGGAAATTACCCGATTATTGGAGGGCATCACCGGCGCTTCAAACGCTCCCACGCCGAGCCGCAGACCAAACAGTGCGCCAAAGCTGTTGGCAAGCGCATGCAGCGCGGTAATCAATGACCAGGCAAATAAACCGACGCCATAGACCACGCGCGCGCCAAGGCGGTCGATGAGGAAGCCGCCGGGGATCTGCAGTGCAGCGTAGATCCAGCCGAAAGCAGAGAAGATCAATCCCATCTCCATCGGCGTGAAGCGCAGTTCACCCGCCATTGCGGTAGCGGCAACCGACAGGTTAGTACGATCCATGTAATTGATAATTATATTAATAAACACCAGAGCGAGCATCAGAAAGCGCGTGCGTCCAGCGCGAACGCTGACGGCTGTTTGGCTAAGCGGCTGTTCTGTCATTGGCAACTCTCCCGAACCCAGAAGTGTTTCTTTAATAGAAACGAATAAGTGCTTAATAGGCGAATCCGTACAGCTGAATTTGCGATCGCGGCTACGTTAAAAAGGAGATTGCTCGAACTTTTGAGCTGTTTACTAATCAGATAAGCACACATGTTAATGTGTTTTGGGTTTAGCCATAATGGCAACCTGCAAATTGAATCCCTCAAGGAGGACTTTCGTGAAACTGAAAGCACTGGCGCTGGCCGCCGTAATGAGCACCGGCGCACTGTCCGGTTTAGTTCAGGCAGGCGAATTGCCGAATGGACCGCATGTGGTGACGTCTGGACAGGCAAGCGTTGATGCCACGCCAGATCTCGCGACGCTCGCTATTGTGGTGAATGTTTCGTCGAAAGACGCGGCAGAAGCGAAGAAACAAGCTGATGACCGCGTGGCGCAATATTTCGATTTCCTGCAAAAGAACGGCATCGAGAAAAAAGATATTGATGCTGCAAACCTCAGTACTCAGCCAGAGTATGATTACACCAAAGAAGGTAAGTCGGTACTGAAAGGCTATCGTGCCGAGCGTCAGGTGCAGGTGACGTTGCGTCAGCTGGACAAGCTGAACGAGCTGCTGGATGGCGCGTTAAAATCTGGCCTGAATGAAATCCGTTCCGTCGAGTTGGGTGTGGCGAATCCTGACAGCTATAAAGAGAAGGCACGTAAAGTGGCAATCGCTAATGCTACGCAGCAGGCCAATGCGCTGGCAGAAGGGTTCAATGCTAAGTTAGGTTCGGTTTACAGCATCCGCTATCACGTTGCGAACTACCAGCCGATGCCGATGGCGCGCATGTACAAAGCCGCCGCTGCACCCGCTGATACCACCGCGCAGCAAACTTACGAGCAGCAGAGCATTCACTTTGACGATCAGGTGGATGTGGTGTTCGAAATCAAACCGAATACACCGTAAGTTTGTATATCAGGTCGCCATTAATGGCGACCTGATCTTTACGCCGGCAACACATCCTGACGCAGCACGCGATGTCCGTGCGCAATCAGCGCATCGGTGACGCTGCGCATCAAGCGGCTTTCCGGCGCAAACCGGTGCCAGTACAGCATACGACGCTGATACAGGCCTGGCGTCAAATCCACCAGCTCACCTTGCGCCAGCTCGCGCTCAATCTGCAGATGCGGAATCATACAGCACACCGAACCCTGACGCGCCAGCTGCACAAAGGCTTCTGACGAGTTAACGATATGGCAGGGCACGCTGCCCGGCGACAGGTCAAAATTCTGCTGTAAAAACGCCTGATGCATATCATCCAGATGATCAAACGCCACCGCCGGCGCTTTCAGTAGCGCAGAGCGCGTCACGCCATTTGGGAAGTAACGTGCAGCAAAATCAGGCGAGGCGCAGAACAGATAATCGAGCGCGCCCAATTGATCCACTAAGCAGCTGGGCAGCGGCTGTGGCTGAATACTCACCGCGCCGACCACCTCACCACGACGCAGACGTTCCTGCGTGCGGGTTTCATCTTCTACCTGCAAATTCAGGCGCACCGGCGAATCGGCCAGTACATCTTTCAGCGCGGGCAGCAGCCAGGTTGCCAGACTGTCGGCGTTGACCGCCAGCGACAGCAACAGCGGCGTGGTTCCACCGTTGTCATCACCTAGCCACTCCTCTTCCAGCAGTTCAACCTGATGTAACAACGCCAGTAATTTTTGTCCCTGCTCGGTCGGACGCGGCGGCACGGTGCGCACCAGCAGCGGCTGACCAAATAAATTTTCCAGCTGTTTAATACGCTGCGAAACCGCAGATTGGGTAATGCAGAGTTTTTGTGCCGCACGCTCAAAGCCGCGCTCGCGAATCACAGCATCCAGCGCCTGAAGCGTTCGATAATCCGGGCGTTTCATTGTTGTTCTCTCTCGTTCAGGGTGGACGTTACTATGCCATAAAACTGTCAAATTGTGCTGCGGCGCATTTTTGCGGGCTGGCTTCCAAAGCGTTAAATCGGCTGTCTAACAGTCGCGCTTTTTTGCAGCGCCTTGTTTTATACTACGCGCACTTCGATGTCGCACAGGTTTTAAACATACCATGACCCAGGATGAACTGAAAAAAGCGGTAGGTTGGGCAGCCCTGCAGTACGTAGAGCCCGGCACCATTGTCGGCGTAGGCACCGGATCAACGGCAGCGCATTTCATTGATGCACTCGGCACCATGAAGAATCAGATTGAAGGTGCGGTTTCCAGCTCGGAAGCCTCGACAGAGAAACTGAAAGCGTTAGGCATTCACGTCTTCGATCTCAACGAAATTGATGAGCTGTCGGTTTACGTCGATGGTGCCGATGAAATCAATCCGCAGATGCAGATGATCAAAGGCGGTGGCGCAGCGCTGACGCGAGAGAAAATCGTTGCGGCGGTGGCGAAGAAATTCATCTGCATTGCCGATGCATCGAAAGAAGTCGATGTGCTGGGCAATTTCCCGCTGCCGGTTGAAGTGATTCCGATGGCGCGTTCTTATGTGGCGCGTGAACTGGTTAAACTCGGCGGCTTGCCGGAGTATCGCCAGAACGTCATTACCGACAACGGCAACATTATTCTCGACGTGCATAATCTGCGAATTCTCGACCCCATCGAACTGGAAAAAACCATCAACGCGCTGCCTGGCGTGGTGACCGTTGGCCTGTTTGCAGGACGTGGCGCCGATGTCGCGCTGATTGGCACCGCCGACGGCGTGAAAACCATCGTAAAATGATCTGTCCGGCGCGCGTCATGCGCCGGTTATTTCCATCCGCAAAACATCTTTTCTCGCCAGGCTGAAATTTGGTGACTTATGTCACAAAATATTCATCAGCAGTGAGTTCGTACTTCGTCCACTCAGGATGTCACGATTTTGTACGGCATTGTGCTGTCTCCGCGTGGGCGCGTGCTGGCTCCCAGGCAATCGTTTGTATTGCTGCGCACGAAATTTTTGATATTTTGACAGAAGGCTACCTTATGGTAGTCCTCATTGAATTCTGAATAGGGTCGGGAAATGGCAAAGGTATCACTGGAAAAAGACAAGATTAAGTTCCTGCTGGTGGAAGGCGTTCACCAGAGTGCGCTGGAAAACCTGCGTGCAGCAGGCTACACCAACATCGAGTTTCACAAAGGGGCGCTGGATGCGGAGTCGCTGAAATCCTCCATCCGCGATGCGCACTTCATTGGTATCCGTTCCCGTACCCAACTGACCGAAGAGATCTTCGCTGCCGCAGAAAAGCTGGTGGCAGTCGGCTGTTTCTGTATCGGTACCAACCAGGTTGATCTCGGTGCTGCGGCGAAACGCGGCGTGCCGGTGTTCAACGCACCGTTCTCCAACACCCGTTCAGTGGCTGAGCTGGTGATTGGCGAAATGTTGCTGATGCTGCGTGGCATTCCGGAAGCTAACGCCAAAGCGCACCGTGGCATCTGGAATAAAGTCGCCAACGGTTCGTTCGAAGCACGCGGCAAAAAACTGGGTATCATCGGCTACGGCCACATCGGCATGCAACTGGGTGTGCTGGCAGAAAGCCTCGGTATGCACGTGTTCTTTTACGATATCGAAAGCAAACTGCCGCTGGGTAACGCGACGCAGGTGCGTCATCTCTCCGATCTGCTTAACATGAGCGACGTGGTGAGCCTGCACGTTCCTGAAACCCAGTCGACCCAGAACATGATTGGTGCCGAAGAGTTGGCGCTGATGAAGCCAGGCGCGCTGCTGATCAACGCCGCGCGCGGTACCGTTATTGATATTCCGGCACTGTGTGATGCCCTGGCGAACAAACATCTGTCAGGTGCCGCCATCGACGTGTTCCCGGTTGAGCCTGCCACCAACAGCGATCCATTCAACTCTCCGTTGTGCGAGTTCGACAACGTGATTCTGACGCCGCACATTGGTGGTTCAACACAGGAAGCGCAGGAAAACATCGGTATCGAAGTGGCTGGCAAGCTGGCGAAGTATTCGGATAACGGTTCTACGCTGTCTGCGGTTAACTTCCCGGAAGTTTCGCTGCCAATGCATGCGGCGAGCGCGAGCCGTTTGTTGCACATCCACGAAAACCGTCCAGGCGTATTGACGGCCATTAACCTGATCTTTGCCGAGCAGGGTATCAACATCGCGGCTCAGTATCTGCAAACTACGCCGGTGATGGGTTATGTGGTGATTGATATCGATGCGGAAAAAGATGTAGCGGATAAAGCGCTGCAGGCGATGAAGGCGATTCCGGGCACCATCCGCGCCCGTCTGCTGTACTGATTAATTAGGGCGCCATCGGCGCCCTTTGTTTTTCCTGTTTACGATTCCCATTGCCACAGTTTCGATGGCGTCAGTATCGCGGGTAGCGGCACATCCCATGCAGCGACTGGCAGCGCTTCTACGCGTTGACAATCATGTGCGATCCCCACCGGAAGAAAACCATGCTGCTGCCAGTGTTGCAGCGTGCGATCGTAAAATCCGCCACCCATCCCCAAACGTTGACCCGCATGATCAAACGCCACCAGCGGCACCAGCATCACATCGAGTTGATCCAGCGTTGCCAACTGCGTGATGTCTAACGGCGGTTCCGGAATGCGTAGCTTATTTGGCGTGAGTGAAGTTTCTGGCGTGTAACGGATAAACAACAGATTGCCAGGCGAGAAGGGATGGAGCACCGGTAGATAGACCTGCTTTTTCTGCTGCCACAGTTTGGCGATCAGCGGGCGGGTATTGATCTCACCATCGACAGACAAAAACAGCGCAATGCGTTGAGCATTAGCGATCGGCGCAATGTTGATGGCGTGTTCAGCCAACTGATCGGCGGCCTGTTCTTGCTGTTCAGATGTGAGATTACGGCGCAAATGGCGCACATGCTGTCGGATGTCTTGACGGTCGAGAAGTGAGGGCGCTGACATGATATCTAAATCCCCGGAATAATCGCTTCTTAAAAGCGATTATATCATGCGAACCGGGGAATCAGACTTGCTACTAAATGGAGATCTCCGAGATGCCGCCGCAGGCTGTAACCCTTGAACCCTTGGTTCAAGGTGAACATGCCGTCACAACTATTAGGCTTCTCGGACGGACCGAGCATGCGCACAAATTGTGGAGCGTCACATTCTGTTGGTATGAAATATCGGCTCAGGGGACTGGCCCGCTTGCAAACATCTCAGAGAAAATTTACTTCACCGTCACTCTAGCATGAGGACCATGAAGTGTTATTCAAAATTAGGGCCCTGGCGGTCAGTTATGCGACCTTGCTCTACTAACGCTTGTTCAATGGTCTGTTGCAGCATGCGGATACGTTGTTCCATGTTTGCTGCATAGTCGCGCGTCTTACCTTTCTCTTGTGCCAACTCGTGGCAGATGTTTAACGCGGCGATGAACACCAGCTGCTCTGTATTGGTGACTCTAGTGCGAACTTTTAAATCTTGCAACCGTTGATTGAGATCCTCTGCGGCCAGATTCAGCGCATCTTGCTGTTCAGGCGGGCAATTCACTCTTAACGAACGACCAAAAATTTGAATATCTACTGGTTGTGCAGACATGCCACCATCCTAACTGATTACTTCGATCGCATCTCCCTTACCGGTCAATGGGTTGGGAGGTGCGAAACTATATATACCCGAGTTATAAGTTACAACCCCTTTTCTGGAAACCCAGAGGCACCTGGTGGTAGCATAACACGAACTTATTCCGCCAACGACGACCAAAGCTTATGTCTTTACAGAACGCAACGCCGAGTTACAACGCGCTGGCCGCGGCCCTTTCACAGCAGGGCGTGGGCATGACGCCAGCCGAAATGCATGGTCTTCTTTCCGGGATTCTGTGCGGCGGCAATCAGGATACCAGCTGGAAAACCATGGTTCACGATCTCACCAACGAAGGCATGGCGTTTTCGCAGAGCCTGTCTCAGCCGTTGCAAGCGCTGCATGAAAGCCTGGCGACCACGCTGGAAGATGAAGGCTTTATGTTCCAGCTGATGTTGCCGGAAGATGATGACATCACGGTATTCGATCGCGCGGATGCACTGGCCGGTTGGGTAAACCACTTCCTGCTCGGTTTGGGCGTCACTCAGCCTAAGCTGGAGAAAGTGACCGGTGAAACCGGCGAAGCGATTGACGATCTGCGTACTATTGCACAGCTTGGCTATGACGAAGATGAAGATCAGGAAGAGCTGGAGCAGTCGCTTGAAGAGGTGATTGAATACGTGCGCGTTGCCGCTCTGCTGTGCCATGACACCTTCACGCGTCAGCATCAGCCAACCGCACCAGAAGTACAGAAGCCTACGTTACACTAAGCGCGTCAATGCGGGTGCGTTGTGGCCCGTCTTCAACAGGGAGTGCAAACATGATTACCTTGGATACGTTTCAACAACGTCGTCAGGCGCTGATTGCCCGCATGGCGCCAGGCAGCGCGGCATTGATTTTTGCTGCACCTGAAGTGACGCGCAGCAACGACACCGAATACAACTTTCGGCAAAATAGTGACTTCTGGTACTTCACCGGTTTTAACGAACCGCAGGCGCTGCTGGTATTGATCAAAAGCGATGATAAGCATAATCACAGCGTGCTGTTCAATCGCGTGCGTGACCTGACGGCCGAAATCTGGTTTGGTCGCCGCCTAGGCCAGGATGCCGCACCGGCGAAACTGGGTGTCGATCGCGCTTTGCCGTGGGATGACATTGGCGAGCAGCTGCATCAACTGCTTAACGGGCTGGATGTGGTTTACCACGCGCAGGGCGAATACGCAGAAGCCGATCAGTTGGTGTTCAGCGCGCTGGAAAAACTACGTCGCGGCTTCCGTCAAAACCTCAGCGCGCCGGATACGCTTACCGACTGGCGTCCGTGGGTGCATGAAATGCGCCTGTTCAAAAGCGCAGAAGAGATTGAGATTCTGCGCCGCGCCGGCAAAATCAGCGCGCTGGCGCATACGCGAGCGATGCAAGCCTGTCGTCCAGGCATGTTTGAATATCAGCTGGAAGGCGAAATTCATCACGAATTCAATCGCCACGGCGCGCGTTTCCCCTCGTACAACACCATTGTTGGTTCTGGCGAAAACGGCTGCATTCTGCACTATACCGAAAACGAATGTGAAATGCGTGATGGCGACTTAGTGCTGATCGACGCAGGCTGTGAATTCCACGGCTACGCGGGCGATATCACCCGCACCTTCCCGGTCAACGGCACCTTCAGTGAACCGCAGCGCGCCATCTACGACATCGTGCTGGCCTCGCTCTACAAAGCGCTGTCGATGTTCCGTCCGGGCATCAGCATCCATGACGTCAATGACGAAGTGGTGCGCATCATGATCACCGGGCTGGTCGATCTCGGCATTCTGGATGGCAACATCGATACGCTGTTTGAAGAGCAGGCGCATCGTCCGTTCTTCATGCACGGTTTGGGCCACTGGCTGGGGCTGGATGTGCACGATGTCGGCCATTACGGCACGCCAAGCCGCGACCGCTTACTTGAGCCGGGCATGGTGCTGACCGTTGAGCCAGGCTTGTATATCGCGCCAGATGCCAAAGTGCTGGCACAATATCGCGGTATTGGCATTCGCATCGAAGATGACATCGTCATCACCGCTGACGGCAACGAAAATCTCACCGACAGCGTAGTGAAAGACGCCGACGCGATTGAAGCTCTGATGGCGGCGGCACGTCACGCATGAGCATTTTGATTGCCGGCGGCGGCATGACCGGCGCGACCCTTGCGCTGGCGATTTCACATCTGACGCAAGGCCAACTGCCGGTTACGCTGATTGAACGCAGCCAGCCCGACAGCCGCGCACATCCCGGCTTCGACGGACGTGCGATTGCGCTGGCGGCAGGCACCTGTCAGCAGTTAGCGGATATCGATCTGTGGCGCTCGCTGGCCGATTGCGCCACGCCAATTACCGATATTCACGTTTCCGATCGCGGTCATACCGGTTTTGTTTCGCTTAAAGCGCAAGATCATCAGGTTCCGGCGCTCGGCCAGGTGGTCGAACTGTTTGATGTCGGCCAGCGACTGTTTCAACGCCTGCAGAAAGCGCCTGGCGTCACGCTGCGCTGCCCGGATCGCGTAACTTCGGTATCACGCACCGCAGATAACGTGCAGGTCACGCTGAACAGCGGCGAACAACTGGAAGGCGCATTACTGGTGGCCGCCGACGGTGCGCGTTCACCTTTAGGCGCGTCCTGCGGCATCACCTGGCAGCGCGACGATTATCAGCAGCTGGCGGTGATTGCCAACGTGTCGACGCAGTTACCGCATCAGGGCCGCGCCTTTGAGCGCTTTACCGAACACGGCCCGCTGGCGCTGTTGCCGATGTCCGGCAACCGCATGTCGCTGGTGTGGTGCCATCCGCTTGAGGCGCAAGCAACGGTTAAGCAGTGGGACGATGCCACCTTCCTGCAAGAACTGCAGCGCGCATTTGGCTGGCGGTTGGGGCGTTTCACGCACACCGGTCAACGCGAACATTATCCGCTGGCGCTGCAAACTGCTGAACGTCAGGTGACGCATCGTCTGGCGCTGGTGGGCAACGCGGCACAAACGCTGCATCCGATTGCCGGACAAGGCTTCAATCTGGGTTTGCGCGATGTGATGTCACTGGCAGAAACGCTGGCGGGCGCACATCGTCAGCAGCAAGATCCCGGCAGTTTCGCGATATTGCAGCATTTTGCCGCGCGACGTCAGCCCGATCGTGCCGCCACTATTGGCGTCACTGACGGTTTAGTCCGACTGTTTGCTAACCGCTATGCGCCGTTGGTAGCAGGACGAAATCTTGGGCTGGTGGCAATGGACCATCTGCCTTGGCTACGAAATCCGCTTGCCGCGCGCACGCTCGGCTGGGTTAAGCGTTAAGCACGAATTAAGGGGCAGCAATGCAAACTTTTGATGTGGCAATTGCCGGAGGCGGCATGGTGGGTTTGGCCGTCGCCTGCGGACTACAAGGTAGCGGCTTACGCATTGCCGTGCTGGAAAAAGCACCCGAGCCACAGTTTGATCCGGCGGCCAAGGCGTCGATTCGCGTCTCCGCCATCAACGCTGCCAGCGAACGTCTGCTGCAAAAGCTCGATGTCTGGTCGAGCATTTTGGCGCTGCGTGCCAGTGCCTATCACGGCATGGAAGTGTGGGATCAGGACAGCTTCGGTTCGATCAGCTTTGATGATGAGCAGCAAGGTTTATCGCATCTCGGTCATATCATTGAAAATGAAGTGATTCATAGTGCGTTGTGGCAGCGTGCCAGTCAGAGCAGCGATATCACGCTGTTTGCCCCGGCGCAGTTGCAGCAAGTGGCATTTGGCGACAACGAAGCCTTTATTACGCTGCAAGATGGCAGCATGATGAGCGCCCGTTTGCTGGTTGCTGCCGACGGCGCGAATTCGTGGCTGCGTGACAAAGCGGATATTCCGCTGACCTTCTGGGATTACGAGCATCACGCGCTGGTGGCAAATATCCGCACCGATATGCCGCATGACGCCATTGCGCGTCAGGTGTTCCATGGCGACGGTATTCTGGCGTTTCTGCCGATGCAGGATCCGCACTTATGCTCAATCGTCTGGTCGCTCTCGCCGCAGGAAGCGGCGCGCGTGCAATCGATGCCGGAAGCGCTATTTAATCAGCAACTGTCGGTGGCGTTTGATATGCGTCTTGGCTTGTGTCAGGTCGAGAGCGAACGTAAAACTTTCCCGCTGACGGCACGTTATGCGCGTAACTTTGCCGCGCACCGTTTAGCGCTGGTCGGCGATGCCGCCCACACTATCCATCCGCTGGCCGGGCAGGGCGTGAATCTTGGTTTTATGGATGCAGCCGAATTAATTGGTGAAATTCGCCGCCTGCATCAGGAAGGCAAAGACATTGGTCAGCATCTCTATCTGCGTCGCTATGAGCGCAGCCGCAAGCACAGCGCGGCGATGATGCTCGCGGGGATGCAAGGCTTCCGCGAATTGTTTGCCGGTACCCATCCGGCGAAAAAGCTGCTGCGTGATGTTGGCCTCAAGCTCGCCGATACTTTGCCGGGCGTCAAACCGCTGATGCTAAAACAGGCGATGGGGCTTAACGATCTACCCAGCTGGATACGCTAATCATCTCTGCCAACGGCGCCTAAATAGGCGCCGTTTTCTTTGCTGCACCGCAATGATGCAGCGCTGCACCGCAATCGCGCCTCATTTGATTTATTCTAATTTTACCCCTTAATTCGCATTAGATTAATTCATGCAATAACTTTTCACATGCCGGACCATTTCTTAAACCTGCGGCGTCTATTCCCTCAATTTGCTGCGTGAAAGTAATTTAGTCGTATTTTGTGCGAGGCTAATCACAATAATGCAGTGATTTATGCTGGTGGCTGTTCGGTGGCTCATCGAAAGGTGGTAGTGTTTCGCCCTCGTTTTCCTCATGGTTAATTGCCGCATTAGGTGATAACTTCAGCATAAAGAGAACGTTTGCGTCAGCCTGCGAAGGCGACGCAGGCGCGTCACACTCACTTGTATTCACAGGATGGTTATGACTCAGCAAACGCCTCTATTCGAACAGCATCAGGCAAGCGGTGCGCGCATGGTGGACTTCCACGGTTGGATGATGCCGCTGCATTACGGCTCGCAAATGGATGAGCATCACGCGGTGCGTAACGATGCCGGCATGTTTGATGTTTCCCACATGACCATTGTCGATCTGCGCGGCGCACGTACCCGCGAATTCCTGCGTTATCTGCTGGCGAACGATGTCGCCAAGCTGACCCAACCGGGCAAAGCCCTGTATACCGGCATGTTGAATGCCTCCGCTGGCGTCATTGATGATTTGATTGTTTACTTTATGAGCGAAGATTTCTTCCGTCTGGTGGTGAACTCCGCCACGCGTGAGAAAGATTTGGCGTGGATTAAACAGCATGCGCAGCCGTTTGGCGTGGAGCTGACCGAGCGTGACGATCTGGCGCTGATTGCGGTGCAAGGCCCAAATGCGCAGCAGAAAGCACAAACGCTATTTAGCGCTGCTCAGCGTGATGCCGTTGACGGCATGAAACCCTTCTTTGGCGTGCAGGCAGAAAACCTGTTTATCGCCACTACCGGTTATACCGGCGAAGCGGGTTATGAGATTGCCATGCCTGCGAATGAGGCCGCCGCTTTCTGGCAGCAGCTGTTGGCCGCAGGCGTTAAACCGGCAGGACTTGGTGCGCGTGACACGCTGCGTCTGGAAGCGGGCATGAACCTGTACGGTCAGGAGATGGATGAAGGCGTTTCGCCGCTCGCCGCCAATATGGGCTGGACCATCAGCTGGGAACCTGCCGATCGCGATTTCATTGGTCGTGATGCCCTGCAGGCGCAGCGCGAGCACGGCACCGAGAAGCTGGTTGGCCTGGTGATGACCGAAAAAGGCGTGCTGCGTAACGGCTTAACGGTGCGTTTCACCGATCAACAAGGTCAGCCGCAGCAAGGTATTATTACCAGTGGTTCCTTCTCACCAACCCTGGGTTACAGCATCGCGCTGGCGCGTGTGCCAGCCGGAATTGGTGAGCAGGCGATTGTGGAAATCCGCAACCGTGAAATGCCAGTAAACGTCACCAAACCGATTTTTGTTCGCGCCGGTAAGCCGGTCGCCCAGTAATTTTTTTCAGGAGAAATGGCCAATGAGCAATGTGCCAAGTGAATTGAAATACCGCGATAGCCACGAGTGGGTCCGTAAAGAAGCCGACGGCACCTTTACTGTTGGTATCACCGAACATGCACAGGAATTGCTGGGCGATATGGTGTTTGTCGATCTGCCAGACGTTGGTGCTACCTTCGCGGCCGGTGATGACTGCGCCGTTGCGGAGTCGGTGAAAGCGGCTTCAGACATCTATGCGCCACTGAGCGGTGAAATTGTTGCGGTGAATGACCAACTGGGCGATTCGCCAGAGCTGGTGAATAGCGCGCCGTACGCCGATGGTTGGCTGTTCCGCATCAAAGCCAGCGACGCGTCAGAGCTCGACGCCATGCTGGATGCTGATGCCTACAAAGCCGCGATCGACGAGTAACCGGTAGTTTTAGAAGGTGACGCGCTGCGCCACCTTCTTTTTTATCTGCCTGATTTAACGCCATTTTTGTAACCCAGCCCGATTCAGGATTTACTGCAAATGACCCAGACTCTCAGCCAGCTTGAACACAACGGTGCTTTCATTGAGCGCCACATCGGTCCTACGCAGGAACAACAGGACTTAATGCTGAAAGCGATCGGTGCCAGTTCGCTCTCCTCATTGATCAGTTCTATCGTGCCTGCCGATATCCAACTGCCTGGCCCGCCGGCAGTGGGCGACGCCGCGACCGAGCAGCAAGCGCTGGCAGAGCTGAAAGCCATTGCCAGTCAGAACCAACGCTACAAATCCTGGATCGGCATGGGCTACAGCGCGGTGATTACACCGCCGGTTATCCTGCGTAACATGTTGGAAAACCCAGGCTGGTACACCGCATATACGCCGTATCAGCCAGAAGTGTCACAGGGCCGTCTTGAGGCGCTGCTGAACTTCCAAACCCTGACGCTGGATCTGACCGGTCTGGATATCGCTTCCGCGTCACTGCTGGATGAAGCGACCGCTGCAGCCGAAGCGATGGCGATGGCCAAGCGCGTCAGCAAACTGAAAACCGCCAGCAAATTCTTCATCGCCAATGACATTCATCCACAGACGCTGGATGTGGTGCGCACCCGCGCAGAAACCTTTGGTTTTGAACTGATTATTGATAGTGCTGATAAGGTATTAGATCACGACGATCTGTTCGGCGTGTTGCTGCAACAGGTTGGCACGCACGGTGAAGTGCACGATTACCGCGCACTGATTGCCGAGCTGAAAAGCCGCAAAGTGGTGGTGAGCGTAGCCGCAGATTTCATGGCGCTGGTGCAGTTAGAAGCGCCAGGCAAGCAGGGCGCAGATATCGTCTTCGGTTCTGCCCAGCGTTTCGGCGTGCCGATGGGTTACGGCGGACCACACGCCGCGTTCTTCGCCAGCCGCGACGAGCATAAACGCTCGATGCCTGGCCGTATCATTGGTGTATCGCGCGATGCCGCCGGTAACACCGCGCTGCGCATGGCGATGCAAACCCGCGAGCAGCATATTCGTCGTGAGAAAGCCAATTCCAACATCTGTACATCGCAGGTGCTGCTGGCGAATATCGCCGGTCTCTACGCGGTGTATCACGGTCCGGTTGGCCTGAAACGCATTGCATCCCGTATTCACCGTCTGACCAGCATTCTGGCTGCAGGCCTGCAAAACGGTGGTTTGAAGCTGCGTCACAACAGCTGGTTCGATACGCTGACGGTTGAAGTGGCTGATAAAGCGGCGGTGCTGAACCGTGCGCAGAGCTTTGGCGTCAACCTGCGCAGCGATATCCACAATGCCGTCGGCATTACGCTGGATGAAACCACCGCACGTGAAGATGTGCTGGCGCTATTCGCGATTCTGCTGGGCGATGCGCACGGCCAGGACATTGATGCGCTGGATGCCGCTGTTGCTGCGGAAAACAGCGCGATTCCGGCCGGTCAGGTGCGTGAGAGCGCCTTCCTCACCCATCCGGTGTTCAACCGTCATCACAGCGAAACTGAGATGATGCGTTACATGCACAGCCTGGAGAAAAAGGATCTGGCGCTGAACCAGGCGATGATTCCACTTGGTTCGTGCACCATGAAACTCAACGCTGCGGCGGAGATGATTCCGATCACCTGGCCGGAATTCGCCGAACTGCATCCGTTCTGCCCGGCTGAGCAGGCGTCGGGTTATCTGCAGATGATTGGCCAGCTGTCGCAATGGCTGGTGCAACTGACCGGCTACGATGCGCTGTGCATGCAGCCCAACTCGGGCGCACAGGGTGAATACGCGGGTCTGCTGGCGATTCGTCGTTACCACGAAAGCCGCAACGAAGGTGGACGTAATGTCTGCCTGATCCCAAGCTCGGCGCACGGCACCAATCCCGCATCTGCACAAATGGCGGGCATGTCGGTGGTGGTGGTGGCTTGCGATAAACAAGGTAACATCGACCTTGGCGATCTGCGTGAGAAAGCCGCACAGGTCGGTGAGCAGCTGTCGTGCATCATGGTGACCTATCCGTCAACGCACGGCGTTTATGAAGAAACCATCCGCGAAGTGTGCCAGATCGTGCATCAGCACGGCGGACAGGTGTATCTCGACGGCGCCAACATGAACGCGCAGGTCGGTATCACCACGCCAGGTTACATTGGCGCGGACGTATCGCACCTGAACCTGCACAAAACCTTCTGCATCCCGCACGGCGGTGGCGGTCCAGGTATGGGCCCGATTGGCGTGAAAGCGCATCTGGCACCGTTCGTGCCGGGTCACAGCGTGGTGCAAATTGATGGCGTGCTGACGCAGCAGGGCGCGGTTTCTGCCGCACCGTTTGGCAGTGCATCGATTCTGCCAATCAGCTGGATGTATATCCGCATGATGGGCGCAGAAGGTCTGAAACAAGCCAGTTCGGTGGCGATTCTGAACGCCAACTACATCGCCAGCCGTCTGCAGTCTGCCTATCCGATTCTGTATGCGGGCCGCGATGGCCGCGTGGCGCACGAATGTATTCTCGACATTCGTCCGCTGAAAGAGCAGACCGGCATCAGCGAGCTGGATATTGCTAAACGTCTGATCGATTACGGTTTCCACGCACCAACCATGTCATTCCCGGTGGCGGGAACGCTGATGGTTGAACCAACGGAATCAGAAAGCAAAATCGAGCTGGATCGCTTTATCGATGCGATGCTGGCCATCCGCATGGAAATCGATCGCGTTGCCGATGGCGAATGGCCGCTGGAAGATAACCCGCTGGTGAACGCGCCGCACACGCAGACAGAAATCGTTGGCGACTGGGCGCATCCGTACACCCGCGAACTGGCGGTGTTCCCGGCTGGCAGCGCTAACAAATACTGGCCGACGGTGAAACGTCTGGATGATGTATTTGGCGACCGCAATGTCTTCTGTTCGTGTGTACCAATGAGCGAATATATTTAGGCTAAAGTTACGGGAAGTATTTATGAAAGGGCCGACTGTTCGGCCCTTTTTTTTGGAGGCAAAAATGGATCTGGCTTTGATTACCGGTGGTAGTCGTGGGATTGGCCGCGCAACCGCGTTATTGTTGGCGCAGGCGGGTTATCGCGTGGCGATCAACTATCGCCAGCGTCAAGCCGAAGCGGCAAGCGTGGTGGCAGAGATTGAAGCGCAGGGCGGCGGTGCGATTGCGCTGCAGGCCGATATCGCCGATGAAACACAGGTTATGCGTATGTTTGCCGAGTTGGATCAGCAAGAGGGCGAACTGCGTGTGCTGGTGAATAATGCCGGTATTTTGTTTACCCAATGCCGGGTGGAAGATCTGGATGCCGAACGTATTCAACGCGTGTTCGCTACCAACGTCACCGGTACATTCATTTGCTGTCGTGAAGCGGTGAAACGCATGGGGACGCATCATGGCGGCAAAGGGGGTGCTATCGTCAATGTGTCATCCGCTGCGTCACGTCTCGGTGCACCGGGTGAATATGTGGATTATGCCGCCTCAAAAGGAGCGATGGATACGCTGACCACAGGTTTATCGCTGGAAGTGGCGGCGCAGGGCATTCGCGTCAACAGCGTGCGTCCTGGCCTTATTTATACTGAAATGCACGCCGACGGCGGCGAGCCGGGCCGAGTCGATCGGCTGGCAAGCATGTTGCCAATGGGACGCGGCGGTCGGGCCGAAGAGATTGCTGCAGCGATTGTCTGGCTGGCGAGCGATGCCGCGTCGTATGTGACGGGCACCTTTATTGATGCGGCTGGCGGGCGATAATTAACCAGGCCGGCATAAATACCGACCCTACAAAACCCAAAAACGATGATCCTTTACGTATAAAACCCTCCAAATCCCCGTAGGGTCGCCATTCATGGCGACCGACTTAATCAATCTCTCACCTGTCACACCCACTCACAGATTTAATTTAGCGTACATGTGTACTCTGAAAATTATCCCGGTTACTCTGGTTGCTCAGAAATAGCACACTTGCTTTTTCCGTTGTTCAGGAATCACTTCATGGTACAAACCCCAGTTATTGCCCAGGGCTACTCGTTGGCAGAAGAGATTGCCAATAGTATCAGCCACGGAATCGGCTGCATTTTCGGTATTATCGGGCTGGTGTTAATGCTGACACAAGCCGTTGAATCCCAAGCTAACATCACCGCGATCACCAGTTACAGCCTGTACGGCAGCAGCATCATTTTGCTCTATCTCGCCTCAACGCTGTATCACGCCATTCCCCATCAAAAAGCCAAATACTGGCTAAAGAAATTTGACCACTGCGCCATCTATCTGTTGATTGCCGGCACTTATACGCCGTTCTTGTTGGTGGGGCTCAATTCGCCGCTGGCACAAGGTTTGATGGTGGTGATTTGGAGTCTGGCGCTGGCCGGTATCCTGTTCAAAATCGCCTTTGCTCATCGCTTTGAAGCGCTGTCGCTGGTGACTTATCTTGGTATGGGTTGGCTGTCGCTGGTGGTGATTTATCAGCTGGCGATCAAACTGTCGCCGGGCGGGATTTGGCTGCTGGCTGCCGGTGGGATTGTTTATTCGCTGGGGGTGATTTTCTACGTCTCACGCCGCATTCCTTACAGTCACGCCATCTGGCATGGTTTTGTGCTCGGCGGCAGCGTGCTGCACTTCTGCGCAATTTATTTTTATGTGATGTAAGTTCGATTCAGGTCGCCATGAATGGCGACCCTGCGGGCTTGGTGCGCAATTATTCTGCCAATGAATACGGCAGTGGTTGAATGGTCAACTTGCCACTTTCATCGCCTTCCACGCGCAGTACGCTTTCCGGCTCCAAATCGTTGTTCATCACCACCTGCACCCAAACGCTGCCGTCATCCAGCTGCACACCGCTCAATACCGTGCCGGTGCGGCGCCATTTATCGCCCATCTGCAGCTCCATCGAACCGCCAACGTCCGGCACTTTGCTGGCTTTGCCCGCCAGCCAATAGAGTGCGCGTTTGTTAGCGCCGCGGAATTTGGCCCGCGCCACCATCTCCTGGCCGGTGTAGCAGCCTTTTTTGAAGCTGATGGCATCCAGCGCCTGCAGGTTGGTGGCTTGTGGGATCAGCTGCGCGCTGGTGGCGCTTTCAATCACCGGAATGCCCGCTTCGATATCCAGTGCCAGCCATTGCAAGCTGTCGTTGAACTGCGCTTCGCCCGCCAGTTTTTCTTTCAGCGCATTCGCCTGTTCTGACGTGGTCACCAGCAGGAAACGTTCGGCTGGCTGGGCAAACCACAGCAGCGTGCTGTCACCTTGCTGCACCACTGGCGTTTCGGCATCCGGCAGCGTGCTGAACACGCCCGCCAGCGCGGCGCGCGCCTGGAAACCAGCAACGCCCAGCAGCACCGCTTCATCATCCGCAACGAGGGTGACTTTGGCGAACACCGCATATTTCTTCAGCTCGGTAAGCTGCTGCTCACGCAAGTTGCGGCGCACCACGTACGCGTAACCTTCGGTGCGATGGAACAGACGAATGTTGCTCCACATTTTGCCTTTGGCATCGCAGTGCGCGGCGGGACGATGTTGCGTCTCGCCCATCGCCGCGACATCCAGCGTTAGCTGACCTTGCAGATAAGACGTGCTGTCATTGCCCTGCACCTTTACCAGCGCCCATTCGTCGAGCGAAATCAGGGTCAAAGGCAGGCGTGACGATGCAGCAGGCTGGCGAGGTGGAAGGGTAAAAATCGACATGTCTCTTTCCTGATTAATGAGGTAATAGGTTGCAATGGTAAAAGAGCAGTGCGGCTTTGCAACCTGTTTACTGAATATGGCGCACAAATCGCGTGATACCCATTGCAAATTGGGGGATGTAACGCCGAGGCATTGCACAGGGATAAGCACAGCGCCTGCAGCGAGAAAAAAAAGCAGGTACACTGAGCGCCACTGTTTTTAGTCATGGAACCTGAGACATGGAAATTAACGACAAAGCCCGCGTCCAATGGGCATGCCGTCGCGGCATGCTGGAGCTGGATATCGCTATCATGCCGTTTTTCAAATTCGAATATGATTCGCTGGACGACACCGATAAGCAGGTGTTTATCGCGCTGTTAAAGAGTGACGATCCCGATCTGTTCAACTGGTTAATGAATCACGGTGAACCGGTCGATCCCGAGTTCAAACGCATGGTGAAACTGATTCAGCAGCGCAACCGTGAACGCGGTCCGGTGGCAATGTAATCTGCGGGCGTCACGCAGTGCGCGCGCACTGAATGTGACGCTCTCGCTACTGTGCGCCGGTTTGCTGCTGGCGCTTGAGTGGCCTGAGGCGTGGGCGTGGAGCAAAGCGCCGGTGTTAGTGCTGCTGCTGGCAGAATGCTGGCGCAACGAGCGCCGTTTGGTGCAGCGCGTAGGTCGTCTGGCGCTAGACATGAAGGGCAATTGGCTGTGGCGCGGCGTGCGCTGGCGAGCAGAACGCAGGGCAGATTGGTTACCGTATGGCGTTTTGCTGGTGTTGCGTAACCAGCAGGGGAAGCGCTGGCGGCTGTGGTTGATGCACGACAACCTGCCGCCCGGTGAATGGCGCACGTTACGCGCCTGCTGTTTTCTGCGCGAGGGGCAAACGCTGCCTTAAAGCAGCGCTGCGGTTTCCGTCAGAATCTGTTCACACCACTGTTCGACGCGCTCATCGCTCTGTTCGAACTGGTTAACATCGTCAAGCGCCAGGCCGACAAACTGCGAGCCATCTGCGGTCAGCGGTTTTTTGCTGGTAAACTCATAGCCTTCCAGCGGCCAGTAACCCACAAACTGCACGCCCATCGGCTGCAACAGTTCGTGCAGCATGCCGAGCGCATCCAGGAACCATTCGGCGTATTCGCCCTGATCGCCCATGCCGTACAGCGCCACGATTTTCCCGCGCAAGTTCAGCGCCGGAATCTGCGGCCAAATCGCTTCCCAATCTTCCTGCAATTCACCGAAGTCCCACGTCGGAATACCGAGGATCAGCAAATCGTACTGCTCCATCAGCGACGGATCGTCATCTTTCAAATTGTGCAGCGTGACTAATTCTTCACCGATAAAGTCGCGGATCTTCTCCGCCGTCATCTCGGTGTAGCAGGTGCTCGAACCATAAAACAAACCGATATTCATGCAATTAATGCTCTGTCTGAAACTGACTCGGGGGCAATTGTACCAGAAGCAGGCTACTTTCAGGCATAATGAGCACGATTTCACACGGGCGGAGAGTACAGTGCAGGACAGCGATCTGATCGAACAGTTTCTGGATGCGCTTTGGATTGAGCGTAATCTGGCGCAAAATACGCTCGCCTCTTATCGGCAGGATCTGCAAACGCTCACCGGTTGGCTGCATCACCACGATCGCACGCTCTTAACGCTGGAAGCGCTTGATTTGCAGCAGTTTCTCGCCGAACGCGTTGAGGGAGGTTACAAAGCCACCAGCTCGGCGCGCACCCTCAGCGCCATTCGCCGCTTGTGCCAATATCTCTATCGGGAAAAATTGCGCAGTGACGATCCCAGCGCGCTGCTGTCGGCACCGAAACTGCCGCAGCGTCTGCCGAAAGATCTCAGTGAAAACCAGGTCGAACGCTTGTTGCAGGCGCCGAGCATTGATGTGCCGCTTGAACTGCGTGACAAGGCGATGCTGGAATTGCTGTACGCCACCGGTTTACGCGTGACGGAGCTGGTGGGCTTAACCATCAGCGATATCAGCCTGCGTCAGGGTGTGGTGCGCGTGATCGGTAAAGGCAACAAAGAGCGCCTTGTGCCGTTAGGTGAAGAAGCGGTGTACTGGATTGAATACTATATGGAACATGGTCGGCCGTGGCTGCTCAACGGGCAAACGCTGGACGTGATGTTTCCCAGCCAGCGCGCACAGCAAATGACGCGGCAGACCTTCTGGCATCGCATCAAACACTATGCGACCCTTGCCGGTATTGATAGCGAAAAGCTGTCGCCGCACGTGCTGCGCCACGCATTTGCCACACATTTACTGAACCATGGCGCCGATTTGCGCGTCGTACAGATGTTGCTGGGGCACAGCGACCTCTCGACCACCCAAATTTATACGCACGTCGCCACTGAGCGCCTGCGTCTGTTACATCAACAGCATCATCCGCGCGCTTGAGATGCGGTAACAAGGATTTAAGATGAAAAAGCAGCTAACGATGCTGGCTCTGCTGGTCAGTGCATTCACTGGATTGGCGCATGCCGATGACAACGCCATTCAGCAAACGCTGAAAAAACTGGGATTGCAGCAGGCTGAAATCCAGCCGTCACCGCTGCCGGGCATCAAAACGGTGCTGACCGAAAGCGGCGTGCTCTACGTCTCCGAAGACGGCAAACACATGATTCAGGGGCCGCTGTATGATGTCAGCGGCAGCCAACCGGTCAACGTCACTAACCAGTTGCTGGACAAAAAAGTCACGGCGCTGGCGCCAGACATGATTGTCTACAAAGCGCCAAAAGAGCAGCACGTGATCACCGTGTTCACCGATATCACCTGCGGCTACTGCCGCAAGCTGCATGAGCAGATGGCCGACTACAACGCGCTCGGCATCACCGTGCGCTATCTGGCCTTCCCGCGTGAAGGTCTCAACGGCCAGGTTGAAAAAGCCATGCGCGCCATCTGGTGCAGCGCCGATCGTAACAAAGCTTTCGATGCAGCGATGAAAGGCGATGCGCCGCAGATGGATGCGCCAGCGACCTGCAAAATCAATATCGAGCAGCAGTACAAACTCGGCATCCTGTTTGGCATTCAGGGCACGCCAGCCATTCTCACGGATAGCGGCATGATGATTCCTGGCTATCAGGGACCGCAAGAGCTGAAGCAGGTGCTTGACGGCCAGAAGCGTGGCGGTTAACGCACAGTGATGCATTCTGTTGAATTGCGTCGGCGCGAAGCCGAGACCGAAGCCAGCCTACCCGCTGATTTGCCCCCTTTGCTGCGCCGCTTGTATCTGCAACGCGGCGTGAAACAGGCGCTGGAACTGGAGCGCGGCGCTAAACATCTGCTGCCATGGCAAACGCTGGGTGGCATCGAAGCCGCCGTGACGCTGCTGCATCAGATGCTGTTGGCAGGCAAGCGCATCGTGGTGGTAGGCGATTTCGATGCCGATGGCGCCACCAGCACCGCGTTAACCGTGCTGGCGCTGCGCAGCCTTGGTGGCAACGTTGATTATCTGGTGCCAAACCGTTTCGAAGATGGTTACGGCTTAAGTCCGGAAGTGGTCGAGCAGGCCAAAGCGCGCGGTGCGGAGATGATTCTCACCGTCGACAACGGCATCTCATCACATGCTGGAGTCGATACCGCGCATCAGCACGGCATTCCGGTGCTGGTTACCGATCACCACTTGCCGGGCGAAACCTTGCCCGCCGCCGAAGCGATTGTGAACCCCAACCTCAACGACAGCGAATTCCCTTCACGTTCGCTGGCGGGTGTTGGCGTGGCCTTCTATCTGATGCTGGCGCTGCGTGCGCATCTGCGTCAGCAAAACTGGTTTAGCGATAGCCGCGCCGAGCCAAACCTGGCGGAACTGCTCGATCTGGTGGCGCTGGGCACCGTAGCCGATGTGGTGCCGCTAGATGCCAACAACCGCATTCTGGTGTGGCAAGGTTTGAGTCGTATCCGCGCCGGAAAATGCCGCGCCGGGATTCGCGCGCTGTTGGAGATTGCCAATCGCGATGCGCGTCAACTTGCTGCCAGCGATCTCGGTTTTGCTGTCGGTCCGCGTCTTAATGCCGCCGGTCGTCTGGACGATATGTCGGTTGGCGTGGCGTTGCTGCTCACCGAAGATATCTCCGAGGCGCGCATGCTGGCCAATGAGCTCGATGCGCTGAATCAGACGCGCAAAGAGATTGAGCAGGGCATGAAGAGTGAAGCGCTGGCGCTGTGCGATGAGCTGGAGCGCCAGCACACCGATCTGCCGCTGGGTCTGGCGTTCTACCATCCAGAGTGGCATCAGGGCGTGGTCGGAATTCTGGCGTCGCGATTAAAAGAGCGCTTTCATCGTCCGGTGATCGCTTTCGCGCCTGCCGGAGACGGCACGCTGAAAGGTTCTGGCCGCTCGATTGCCGGTTTGCATCTGCGCGATGCACTGGAGCGTCTCGACACGCTGTTCCCGGGTTTGATGATCAAATTTGGTGGTCACGCCATGGCCGCCGGATTGTCACTGGAAACCGCGAAGTACGAGGAGTTCCGTGCGCGTTTTGCCGCGTTGATTGATGAGTGGCTGGATGGCGAAGCGCTGCAGGGCGTGATTTGGTCGGACGGCGAACTGCATGCGCAGGAGTTTACGCTGCACACCGCCGAAATGCTGCGAGAAGCCGGTCCGTGGGGCCAGGCGTTCCCGGAGCCGGTGTTCGATGGCAAGTTCAAGCTGCTACAACAGCGGTTAGTGGGCGAGCGCCATTTAAAAGTGATGGTCGAGCCGCTCGGCGGCGGCCCGCTGTTAGATGGGATTGCCTTCAACGTGGATACCACGCTGTGGCCAGACAGCAGCGTGCGTCAGGTGCAACTGGCCTACAAGCTGGATATTAACGAGTATCGTGGTAACCGTTCGGTGCAGTTGATCATCGATCATATCTGGCCGATGTAAGGTGCGTGAGGTCGCCATGAATGGCGACCCTACACCGTTGGGTGCGCAGCACTCAGAAACTCACATCCACACCGCCGCGCAGCACTTTCTCGTCACCATGATCGGCGAAGTGCTGGTCGGCGCGCAGGAACAGGCGCGCACGAGACGTCTGCGCCACATCCAACCGCACACCTAACCACTGCGACCGGCGATCGAGCTGCATACCGGGAATCGTGAAACGGTTCTGGTCATCGCCAAAGCCACCCCAGCGTGCGCTGACATCCATCGACGGATTGTTGAACGCGTACTGATATTCGCCATACAGACTCAGCATGCTCCACAATCCAGCCGACCAATCCTGCCGTGCGCTGATACTCAAACCGCTATAACCGACGCTGCGTCGATAGCTGTCGCCGTCACCACTCAGACCAAACGCGCTGCCTTTATCCTCAAATGCACCGGTATCCAGCCCGGTCTCACGCCAGCCGAGATACGGTTCGAGGCGATAGTTATCCTCAATTGTCCAGCGATAGCCGCTTTGCAGTGCCGCCTGCCAGCTGTTGCTGCTGGTGGTCGATGACACCGGCGAAGCTTCATCCAGTAATATCAGGCGTTTTAACTCATCGCGACCATGTTGATAGCTTAGATTGCCCTGCAGATACCATTCTGGCGTTAGATCGTAGCGACCATACAGCATCGCGCCTTGCAGGCGATTACGGCTGGTGCCGCCGGTTTGGTCGTAGGTGGAATCGATCTGGTTCTGCGTCCACGCCACGCCCACGCGCAGACCAGAAACGCCCAAATCGCTATCTACGCCCAACGCAGTAAGCGTGTTGCGATAATCGGTACCGAGGTAGCCCGCCTGATCCAGTGAACCGCGCAGTTGACCGCTTTCGATCCAGAAACCGTAACGATTGTCGGCGCTGGCGTCGGCGATACGGTTGCTTAACAGGCGGCTTTGATAATCCAGCGCGTTAAACAGCACCGCATTGCTGGAGGCGTGCGCCTGACCGGAAAGGGAATTGATGGCAGCCTGAGCATTGCTGGCATCCGCCAGCGTCTGGAACGCGCCGGCCGCGACCAGCGCCGACTGCTGCGCACTGCTGAGCGATCCCTGTTGCTGCCAGCTATCCGCCACGCTAAATGCCTGCTCCAGATTCACGGCCGTTTGCTGGGTGCTGGCGCCGTTGATGCCCATCGCTGCCGCTGCTGCCGCAGTATTTTTACGCGTCAGTTGGCCGGTGACGCTGTTGGCGTTGTAGCTGACCGAACCCTCAAGAAACACGCCGGTGTTGACCTGACTGAACTGGCCGCTGACGCCCGCATCGCTGGTCAGCAGCGTTTCCTGCTGTTTCACCACATAGGTCGATGACGGTGGCGCGAGGTTTAGCATGCCGTCCAGCGTCGAATGGCCCGCTACGCGCAGCGGACTGTTCAGCGCAATATTCAGCACGCCGTTGCTGCGTTGCTGGTAATCGCCGTGCACCTGCAAGCCGCCGTTGACCGAGCCCTGATTGAGTAAGCTGCCGCCAATCACGCCGCTGCCACCCAGGATGCCGCTGCCGCTGACGTTGGCACTGCCAGCAATCGCACCATCGATGAGCAATGTATTGGCCGAGACACTGGTCTGGCCGAGGTAACTGTTGTTGCCGGTTAACTGCAGCACGCCGCCATTATTCGCGCCGTCAAGGATCAGACCGCGATCGCCGCTGATGGCATTCGAGAAAACATAGCTGCCCGCATCCAGGCTGGCGTGAAAATCATTGGCCCAAAACATCGCCGGACCGTTCAGCGCTTTCGCCTGGTTGAGATCGCCCCAGCCGAAGGTATCGTTGTAAGGCCTCCCGTTGGCGCTATCCGCAGCGCCTGCATACGCATCGCTATGATAAGTGGCGGTGGTCAACAGCGTTTGCTGCAGGTTGTAGCCGCTCATCCACGGAAAGCGCTGCAACACTTGCGAAGCCGCCGCTGCAGCGCGCGGTGCGGCAAATGAGGTGCCGTAGCTACGCGCATTCACCCAGGTGCCGTCGCTATTCTGAAAACGATAATCGCTGTAACCCGGTGCGCTCAGGCACCATGCGGCAGCGTTGCCGCAGGCATCAAACGGCCCGGTTAAGGCCGCGCGGTTCGCCGTGTCGTATGAGGTGCTGTCCATCACGCCGGTGACCGCCAGCATGTTCTTTTGCAGCGCGCTGTCCTGATAAATCAGCGGCAGTTGGGCGTTAGGAGAAGGTGTGGCGGTGCCGCCATTGCCGGTGATCACCACCGCCAGGCCGTTAGCCGCCGCAATCTCACGCATGCTTTGCACCAGTACCTGATAGTGCGGCTGCGCATCGGTTAACGCCTGCGCGGTGGTTAAACGTTCGCTGGAGGCGTACGACATATTGAAAATCCGCACGCCCTGGCTCAGCAGGCCGCTCACCGCTCGCGCGGTATCGTCGTATTGAAAAATATTGTTTTGAGATGCCTGCGCCACATACAGTGCGCTACCCGGCGACAGGCCCAATAACGTCAGCGCCACCACGGTGCCGTGACCGTTAATGCCCTGGTTATCATTCAAACTGCTACCGCCGCCAACGTAGCTGGTGAACTGCACATTGGCGTAATTAACTTCACTGCGATCGGGCGATAACCCCGAATCAATAATGCCCACTTTGCTGGCATTGCCTGACGCGCCGGGCTGAGCTGGCGTGGGTGTCTCAGGCGTGCCGGTGGTGGGCGAGGTTGTCGCGCTACCGCCGCCTCCACCTCCACCTCCGCCACCGCAGGCGGCGAGTAACAAAGGCATCAACAAGGCAAGCAGGCGCGGAGAAGTGCGCAAACCGGGAATAAACATCGATACTCCTTCATGTCTCTCAGGACATGTTGTGCCCGCTCACGTTTACGGGCGCTGATTACTGTGTCATTCCCTGTCAAAGCTGCGCATTCCTGGCGGTCGTGGTGACAAACGGTCTGGACGTTAGTGATGTCCATCGGGGGGATAGTCATTGAGCAAAATGATAAAAGGGCGCTAACAAATCGATAGGCTGAATATCAGCTGCTTAATGGCGTTGTTTGAGACGTGTCTGCTTTCTTGCAGGAAATTTCTCACAAGGCAATTCTTAATGATTTATCGTTATAAATCATGATCTTTAATGACGTCTTTCAGCGCTAATCGCCTAAAATTTGCAGGAAAATTCCTAAGAAGGTTCTGAGGGAGAGGTGTTTGCTGGGGTGTTTTGGAAAACATAACGAATGCGGCTTTCCAGAAGGTTGAGAACTTTTTTTCTCGCGGCGCGTGCGTACTCACTCACACTGCGTGCAATGCTACAAAGTACGCACACTTTCGGGTAAACTAGCGCGTTAGTTTTTATCTCCTTTCACCGAATCGTCAAAAAAGACTGAAAAGCCATGTTTGAAATTAATCCGGTCAAAAATCGTATCCAGGACCTCAGTGAGCGCAGCGACGTTCTTCGGGGGTATCTTTGACTACGATGCCAAGAAAGAACGCCTCGAAGAAGTAAACGCCGAGCTGGAACAGCCTGACGTCTGGAACGAACCTGAGCGCGCGCAAGCGCTGGGTAAAGAACGCGCTTCACTGGAAGCGGTGGTGGAAACCTTAGATCACATGCGTCAGGGCCTGGAAGATGTGCAAGGCTTGCTGGATCTGGCGGTGGAAGCCGACGACGAAGAAACTTTCAACGAAGCGGTTGCCGAGCTTGATGCACTGGAAGTGAAGCTGGGCGAACTGGAATTCCGTCGTATGTTCTCAGGCGAATATGACAGCGCCGACTGCTACATGGATATTCAGGCCGGTTCCGGCGGCACCGAAGCGCAGGATTGGGCCAGCATGCTGCTGCGCATGTATCTGCGCTGGGCGGAAGCCAAAGGCTATAAAACCGAAATTATCGAAGAGTCAGACGGTGAAGTGGCCGGAACCAAATCCGCCACCATTAAAATCATCGGCGACTACGCGTTTGGCTGGCTGCGCACCGAAACCGGCGTTCATCGCCTGGTGCGTAAGAGCCCGTTCGATTCCGGCGGCCGCCGTCATACCTCATTCAGTTCGGTGTTTATCTACCCGGAAGTGGATGACAACATCGATATCGATATCAATCCCGCCGATTTGCGTATCGACGTTTACCGCGCCTCCGGTGCGGGCGGCCAGCACGTTAACAAAACCGAGTCTGCGGTGCGTATTACCCACTTGCCGACCAACATTGTGGTGCAGTGCCAGAACGACCGTTCACAGCACAAGAACAAAGATCAGGCCTTCAAGCAGTTACGCGCCAAGCTGTACGAATATGAGATGCAGAAGAAAAACGCGGACAAGCAGGCAGCGGAAGATAACAAATCTGATATTGGCTGGGGCAGCCAGATCCGTTCTTATGTTCTCGACGATTCACGCATCAAGGATCTGCGCACCAGCGTAGAAACCCGCAACACCCAAGCGGTGCTGGATGGCGATATCGATCGTTTTATTGAAGCAAGTTTAAAAGCAGGGCTATAAGGAACCGACATGTCTGAACAACAACCGCAGAGCGCTGATGCCGCCCTTGAGTTAAACAACGAACTGAAAGCGCGTCGCGAAAAACTCAGCGCGCTGCGTGAAAAAGGCGTGGCGTTTCCTAACGATTTCCGCCGCGACACCACGTCTGATGTGCTGCATGCCAGCTATGACGCTAAAGAGAACGAAGAGCTGGAAGCGCTGGGCGTAGAAGTGAGCGTGGCCGGTCGTATGATGACGCGCCGCATCATGGGTAAAGCGTCATTTGCTACCCTACAGGATGTCGGCGGCCAGATTCAGATCTACGTCTCACGTGACGATCTGCCAGAAGGCGTCTACAACGAGCAGTTCAAAAAGTGGGATCTCGGCGATATCCTCGGTGCGCGCGGTAAGCTGTTCAAAACCAAAACCGGTGAGCTGTCGATCCACATCACTGAGCTGCGTCTGCTGACCAAAGCGCTGCGTCCGCTGCCGGACAAATTCCACGGCCTGGCCGATCAGGAAACCCGTTATCGTCAGCGTTATCTCGATCTGATCTCCAACGACGATTCGCGCAAAACCTTCAAAATTCGCTCACAAATCATGGCCGGCATTCGTCAGTTCATGGTTAACCGCGAGTTTATGGAAGTAGAAACTCCGATGATGCAGGTGATTCCTGGCGGCGCGTCTGCGCGTCCGTTTATCACCCATCACAATGCGCTCGACATCGATATGTACCTGCGTATTGCGCCAGAGCTTTATCTGAAGCGCCTGGTGGTGGGCGGATTTGATCGCGTGTTCGAGATCAACCGTAACTTCCGTAACGAAGGTATTTCGCCGCGCCATAATCCAGAGTTCACCATGATGGAACTCTATATGGCGTATGCGGATTACAAAGATCTGATCGAGCTGACTGAAAGTCTGTTCCGTACCCTGGCGCAGGATGTGCTGGGCACCACCGAAGTGCCGTATGGCGATCACAGCTTCGATTTCGGTAAGCCGTTCGAGAAGCTCACCATGCGTGAAGCGATCAAGAAATACCGTCCGGAAACTGACCTGAGCGATCTGGAAGACTTCGATAAAGCGGTAGCGATTGCTCAATCGCTGCACATCAAAGTCGAGAAGAGTTGGGGCCTGGGCCGCGTAGTAACGGAGATCTTTGAAGAGACCGCCGAAGCGCACCTGATTCAGCCAACCTTCATCACCGAATACCCGGCTGAAGTGTCACCGCTGGCGCGTCGTAACGACGAGAACCCGGAAATCACCGACCGCTTTGAGTTCTTCATCGGCGGCCGTGAAATCGGAAACGGCTTCTCAGAGCTGAACGATGCAGAAGATCAGGCTGAGCGTTTCCTGCAGCAGGTGAATGCGAAAGAGTCTGGCGATGACGAAGCGATGTTCTACGACGAAGACTACGTCACCGCGCTGGAACATGGCCTGCCACCAACCGCTGGTTTGGGCATTGGTATCGACCGTATGGTGATGCTGTTCACCAACAGCCACACCATCCGAGACGTCATTCTGTTCCCGGCACTGCGCCCGACCGGTAAGTAATACGGAGTCGCTGTCAACGACTTCGATCTGTGCTGGCTGTCCCCCTCCTCGGTCCTCCCCCATAAATGGGGGAGGAAGATGCTGCAAAATGTTAGTTCTTAAGCTGCATATGGCAGCGTCTCCTTCCCCCGCTTGCGGGGGAAGGCCGGGATGGGGGACAGCAAGCACACTTCCCCCCAAAACAAAATTCCTGATGACAACCCGGCACGCTCTGTGCAGGATGGTTTTTTTCATTTTCAGGGAATCACCATGAGTGCAAAAGCGGCAACGTTAGAGGGCCGGATTCGTCAGCACTGGGATCAACTCTCCAGCCACGAGCAGCGACTTGCCGATGTGCTACTCGCCGCACCGGGCCAGTTAGCCATGAACACCGCCACCGAGCTCGCGCACAGCGCGGGCGTGTCCAAAGCCACCACCACGCGCTTCTTCCGCCATCTTGGTTACGAAAACTATGAAGCCGCACGTCGCCAGGCGCGTGAAATGCAGAGCAGCGGATCACCGCTCTACCTGCAACCGGCACCCAGCGCGTCGCCGCTGGCCAGCATCATGCAGCAGCATCTGGAAAAAGAGATTGCCAACCTGGTCAACAGCTATCGCACGCTGGACAGCGAACAGCTGCAGCAGGCGGTCATCGCCATCAGCCAGGCGCGTCGCGTGGTGGTGATGGGTTGGCGCCACAGCCAAACCATCGCGCATCTGATCTATCGTGATCTGATCCATATTCACTCCGACGTGCGTCTGCTGCCGCGTCCCGGTGATTCGCTGGCGGAACATATGGCGGCTCTGACCGCTGAAGATGTGGTGATCTGCGTCGGTCTGCGTCGACGCATGCCCGCGCTGGAAGCGGCGATGAACGCGCTAGCCGAGCGCAACGTGCCGATGCTGTATATCGCCGATGTACTTTCTGGCAAACCGGCGCGCCATGCGCAGTGGGTAATCCGCTGTCACACCGACAGCAGCCTTATCTTCGACAGCACCGCCGCGCTCTCCGGCGTGTGTAATCTGCTCTGTTCACTGGTGGCCCGACAAATGGGTAAAGCCAGCAACGATCATCTCGCGCAAATCGAAGCGCTGCACCAATCCCTCGACGAACTCGAATAATGCGCCGTGCTGGCGCAGGGTGCGCCAGAAAAATCACCAAAACGGTGCAATTCTGTCCACCCTCCGCCAATCCATCCATCCCCATTCTGCATCATGTGAAATAGTAGAAATTAAAAATAAAAAACAAGAAACAAATGTTTCCAGTTGATTTTATTACCTAAAGAATGAGTTGTTGTGGGTTTCCCTGCGTAGTGGTGAAAAAACTGGCACAAAATATGCTCAGTAGAAAAAGACATTTCACCAACACCAGGGAAACACCATAATGAAAAAAACAGCACTGCTGATTGCCGCTCTTCTCTCCGTAGGCACCTTAGCGCAGGCGCAAGCCGACACGCTGGCCGACATCAAAAGCAGCGGCAAAATCACCGTCGGTATCGATCCAACCTTTCCTCCCTACGAATACACCGATGACAAAGGTGAGATCACCGGTTACAGCGTGGCGATTATGCAATCCTTCGCCAACGAGCTCGGTGTGAAACTTGAGTTTCAGAAAACCGCCTTCAGCGGCATTCTGCCGGGCCTGATTTCCGGCTCTTTCAATGCCGAAGGTTCATCCCTTAACGTCACGGCGGAACGCGCGAAAAAAGTGCTGTTCACCGTGCCGTACAGCAAAACCGTTAATGGCGTGCTGGTGCGTGAAGCCGAGGCGAAAACCTTCAGCGGCAAAACCCTGAGTCCGGAAAGCTTGTCGGGTCTGCGCGGCGCGGTGAAAACCGCCAGCGTGCCAGAGCAACTGCTGAAGGGCTTCAACGAGCAGTTGAAGAAAGAGGGTAAAAAACCGATCACCATCATTAACGTCGATTCACTGGATCAAACCGTCAGCACCTTGATGACTAAACGCGCCGACTTCGTTTATGACGACATCTCGGTGTTAGCGCCGGTAGCCAAAAAATACGCCGGTAAAGTGGCGCAGGTGGGCGAAGTGGGCCCGTCGCAGTGGATGGGTTGGGCGACGCGTAAAGAAGATGGCAGCCTGAACAAAGCCATTAGCGACCACATCCTTGCGATGCAGAAAGAGGGCGAACTGACCAAGCTGCAGCAGCAGTATCTCGGCACCACCTTTACCGTGCCCGCCAGCGACTTCATTCCGCAGGAGTAATTATGTGCCAGTCCAACCTGACGGTGCCTGCCGGCTTTGGCAAAACCTTCCGCGTGCGCAAGGGCCAGTTTATTACCGTGATTGACAGTGAAGGGCAGCAGGCGGCCGATTTCGTCGCGGTGAATGCCGATGACCTGAACGAGAAGCTGTCGCCGGTGCACACGCGTCAACAGTTGCGCTCGCTGTTCTTCAAGCCGGGCGACGCGCTGTGGTCGAGTGAAAACCGTCCGATGCTGCGCATCCTTGCCGACAGCATCGGCATCCACGACGCCAACGTGCCCGCCTGCGATCGCACCCGTTTCAGCATCGATTTCGGCGTAGAAGGGCATCGCAACTGCGTGGATAACCTGCTGGAAGGGATGAAAGAGTTTGGCGTCACCTACTTCTCGCTGCCAGAGCCGTTCAACCTGTTCCAGAACGGCCCGGTCACCGCCGATGGCCGCATGGAAGTCACCGATCCCAACAGCAAAGCGGGCGACAGCATCACCTTTGAAGCACTGTGCGATCTCATCTGCTCGGTGTCATCTTGCCCGCAGGACATCATTCCCGGCAACGGCCTGCAGGTGACGCCCATCGACATCGTGGTCAGCGACCATTTTCACGCTCAGGAGATGAATCATGCTGTTAATGCGTGAAAGTTTTGAAGAAACCGCTGTGCGCACGTTGGCTGAACCGGTGCAGGTTGCGCCGGGCAGCATCGGTTCGATTCGCGTGCTGCGTGGCCAGTTACTGCGCATCACCGCACAGGGCGACGGTGCGGTGGCTTCGCTGTTTGGCTTTAGCCTGGCCGATCCCGCCGTGTGGCTGTCGGTGCATCACACGCGGGTGTTCAGCAACAGCTACCTGCTCGGTTCCGGTATGCGTCTGGTGAATAACCGTCGCCGTCCGATGATGGTGCTGGGTAAAGACAGCGTGAAACGTCACGACCTGCTGCTGCCGGCTTCCACCACGGCGTTTCTCATTGAACGCGGCCATCAGGGCGAAGGTTGCCTCGATGCGCTGCGTGGCGAGCTGGCGCGTCTGGGCATGGTGGTACCGAAGCTGCCGGATCCCATCAACCTGTTTATGCACGTCAAGCTGACGCGGGAAGGCGATATTCTGCCGGAAACCAACCTGACCAAAGCCGGTGACAGCATTACCTGTCGCGTGGTGATGGACACGCAGTTCATCGTCTCCGCCTGCAACACCGGCATTGAGGGCAACGATCGTCCCGCGCCGCTGCTGCTGTCGGTGGCGGAAAACCTGCACGACTTTAACGCGGAGTAACGCATGGGGCTGGATCAACAGGTAGTGGCCGCGCTGCCGGAACTCGGACACGGCCTGCTGATGACGCTGGTGCTGACCGTGCTGGCGTCGTTAGTCAGCGTAGTAATGGGGCAGCTCGGCTGCTTCCTGCAACTGCGTCGTGCCTGGATCTGGCGCGCCATCGGGCGTTTCTATGTCAGCGTGATGCGCGGAACGCCGGCGATTGTGCAGCTGTTTGTGGTGTTTTTTACCTTGCCACGGCTGGGATTGGGCGGTCAGCCAATGCTGGCGGCGGTGATTGCCATTGGTCTTAACAGCGGCGCTTACGTGGCGGAAATCCTGCGCGTCAATCGCAGTCTGGTGACGCGCGGACAGCTTGAAGTGTCGCGCACCTTGGGCCTGAGCCGCTTGTTGACGTGGTGGTACGTCATCAACCCACAAGTGATGCGCGCCAGTCTGCCAATGCTGGTCAATGAGTTCACCATTCTGCTGAAAACCACGCCGCTGGCGTCGGTGGTGGCGCTCACCGAACTGACCTACGCCGGACAGATCGTCATCGCCCGCACCTACGAAGCCACGCAGGTGTTGCTGCTAGTGGCGGCCGGTTATCTGCTGATCGCCATGCCGTTGATTGCGGCGGCGCGTCGTCTGGAAGCGAAACGGAGGTTGGCATAATGGATTGGCAGGCAATTATCACCTCTTTGCCGTCGCTGGGTGACGGCTTGCTCGCCACCTTGCAGCTCTGTTTGGTGGCGGCGCTCTGCTCGCTGCTGTGGGGCGCGCTATTGGCCGTGCTGCTAATGCGCGCCTCGCCGTTCTGGCTGCGTTTGCTCAATCTTTATAGTGGTTTAACGCTCGCCTTGCCGCTGCTGGTGGTGATCTATCTGCTCTACTTTGTGCTGCCGGAATATGACATCACGCTGTCGTCGCCGGTGGTGGGCGTGCTGGCGCTAACGCTCTACTACGCGCCCTATATTGCGCAGGTGATCCGCTCGGCGATTGATGCGCTGCCGCAAGGGCAGTGGGAAGCGTGTCGCGTGCTGGGCCTGAGCCGCAGTGAACAACTGCGCGACGTGGTGCTGCCGCAAACATTGCCGCAGATGCTGTCGCCGCTGGTTGGGCTGATGATTGGTTTGATTAAAGACTCCGCGCTGCTGTCGATTGTCTCGGTGCAGGAGTTTATGTACGCCGCCAAACAGGCGATTTCGGATACCTACGCGCCGCTGGAGATCTATCTCACGGTGGCGCTCTGTTACTGGCTGCTCAACAGCGTTATCGACTGGCTGGCGCGCTGCCTTGAATCTCGCATGACGCGCTACCGTCGTGCCATGCAGCATTAATCAGGAGAACAACATGTCGGCTGAATTTCAGCATCGTGAAGCGATGACCATCCCGGCGCGCTACGGCAAAGCGGTGCGTCTGCAGAAAGGTGAAGCGGTGCAGGTGATTAATCTGCACGGCACGCAGGTGGTGGATTGCTGGGCGTATAACGCCGAAGACGTGAGTGAATATATGTGTATGGAGGCGACGCGCGTGTGGAATCAGCGTCTCAATCCCAAAGTGGGCGACAGCTTTATCACCAGCCAGCGCCACCCGATTTTGACGCTGGTGGCAGATACCTCGCCAGGCGTGCACGACACCTTTATGGCGGCCTGCGACGCACGTCGTTATGAGCTGCTCGGCTGCACCGAACCGCATCGCAACTGTCATGACAACCTGTTTGAAGGCATGAGCGAGCTGGGCGTGACGCTGCCGCACGGCAATCTGGCCTCGTTTAATATCTTTATGAATATTCAGGTGCAGCCGGATGGCATCACGCTGAAGACGCTGCCAGTGGTCACGAAGCCGGGCGACTATATTGTGCTGCGCGCCGAGATGGATTGTTTTGTGGCGTTTTCCGCCTGTCCGCAGGATATCGTCAGCATTCAGGGGCAGGGCGACAACACCCCGCGCGATGCCGAACTGCGTATTTTGACCAGCGGATTCCCGCAGGTGCAGTTGAAGGGGGCGTGGGTTCCGGCGTGACTGTGCACGCTGTCCCCCATCCCGACCTTCCCCCGCTCGCGGGGGAAGGAGACGCTGCCACATGCAGCTCCCCAACTATCATATTGCAACATCTTCCTCCCCCATTTATGGGGGAGGACCGAGGAGGGGGACAGCCAGCACCGGCCGGGATGGGGGACAGCGCGCACGCTCTAAGACTTCACCACCCCATCCAGCCACGCCTGAAACCGTGCATACGGCACATACAGCGCCACATTCTTAAACAGCGTCTTACCGCTTTTATTGTCATCAATCTGGCTGCTGTAACCGACAATCACGCCCGCCAGCGTATCATCGCTGGCGTTATACACCGCGCCGCCGGACATGCCTTTCACCACGCCGGCATTGGCCGCCACCACCACGCAGCTGGCTTTGTTCCAGTCATTTGCCAGCGTGGTGTTAATCAGATTCTTGCCGCTCGACGCCACCGGCATCGCCGAAATAAAGCTGTAGCCATACAGATTCACGTCATCGCCAATGTGGCTATTGCGGAACGGCGGTGGCAGATTGGCTTCGCTGTTTTTGTGGTACACCACGGCGATATCGCATTCGGGATGCCAGGCTTTCACCCGATAGAGCGAATACCTGGCCACGTGGGCCGCCGTCAGGCTGTATTCGGGCGTGAGAGGAATGGTGGTGCCAAGCGCACCAATGCCCAGCACCGTTGGAATGCCGGTGACGGTCATATCGACGCGTTTTGCTGCTTCTTTGCTGTATTCGTAATGCCCAACAGAGCAGCCACTCAGGCAGCCAACCGTTAGCGCGATGAGCCATCGCATACGCTTTCCCCTCGATTTTTGACACCCCATAACCGGGCAATCCATTGAGGTATCGGCAGTGCACGTCCATCCTTTACTGTTTGATTTTGCGTCAAAAGCTGACTCACTGTGATAACGATCACATCCTTTTCAAGCGTAGCGCGGAAACATCAATCTGTCTCAATGGTTAGTCTGTGACATTTTCCCGCGCAGGGATTATTGCTGCGGGCGCAAATAAGCCTTGCGGCGCGCGGGGTAGTTGGCATGAGAGGGCTATGCTTTAATAACAGTGTGACGCAGTTCAAATTTTAATAAGCGTCTGTTGTAACCGTACTGCGCTCGCAGTGCGGTCCGCCTGCAAAAAAATTATTGGGAGAGTGTGTTATGCCTGTTGCATTACTGGCGCTGGCGCTGAGTGCGTTCGCCATCGGCACCACGGAATTCGTCATTATGGGATTGCTGCCCGAAGTGGCGGGCGATCTGCAAGTGACGATTCCTTCTGCGGGATGGCTAATCAGCGGTTACGCGCTGGGCGTTGCCATCGGCGCGCCGATCATGGCGTTGCTGACCGCCAAACTGCCGCGTAAACGTACTCTGATTCTGCTGATGATCATCTTCATCATCGGTAACGTGCTCTGTGCTTTGGCCTACACCTACAACCTGCTGATGCTGGCGCGTGTGGTGACGGCGCTGTGTCACGGTGCGTTCTTCGGCATCGGTGCGGTGGTCGCGGCGAGTCTGGTGGCACCGGGTAAACAGGCTTCTGCTGTGGCGCTGATGTTCACCGGCCTGACGCTGGCGAACGTGCTCGGCGTGCCGCTCGGCACCTGGTTTGGTCAGATGTTTGGCTGGCGCGCCACCTTCTGGGGCGTGGCGATCATCGGCATCTTCGCCTTTATCGCGCTGATTGTGAGCCTGCCGACCAACAAAGAAGAGAAGCCGGTGCATCTGGCGAGTGAAATCAGCGCGCTGGCCAACGGCAAACTGTGGCTGTCGCTGCTGATGACGGTGTTCTTTGCGGCGGCGATGTTTGCGCTGTTTAGCTACATTGCGCCGCTGCTGCTGCAGGTGACCGGCATCTCAGATCGCGGTGTCAGCTGGACGCTGTTCCTGATTGGTGCGGGCCTGACCGTCGGCAACATCCTCGGCGGCAAGCTGGCCGACTGGAAAGTGTCGTTTAGCCTGATCCTCAGCTTTATGCTGATTGCGCTGTTCTCGCTGCTGTTCAGCTGGACCAGCCATGCGCTGTGGCTGGCGGAAATCACGCTGTTCCTGTGGGCGATGGCGACCTTCGCCACCGTGCCGGGCTTGCAGATTAACGTGGTGCGCCACGGCAAAGATGCGCCAAATCTGGTCTCGACGCTGAATATCTCCGCCTTCAACGTCGGCAATGCGCTCGGCGCGTGGGTCGGTGGCGCGGTGATCGAGAAAGGTTATGGCCTGACGTCGGTGCCGGTTGCCGCTGCTGCACTCGCGGCAGTTGGTTTGGTGATCTGCCTGATTACCTTCCGCAAATCGGGCGGGCAGGGCGAAGCGGTCAACGCTTAAGCCAGCCGCTCGGCAATACGTTGTGGAAACGCGGCCACGTGCTGTTGCAGGTGGTCGCAGAAGTGATCGACCAGCGCCGAAGCCGGTCGATGCTGCGGCCGCACCAGACTGACGGTGAAGGGCACGGCAATACTGAAGCGACGCATCACCACACCGCTGTCGGCGTAATCCAGCGCCGTCAGCGGATTCACAATCGAAATCCCCACGCCCGCGCGCACCATCGCGCACACCGACGCCGCGCTGTGCGTCTCCAGCACCAGACGACGCTCCACATCCTGCTCATGAAACAGCGAATCCAGCAGCTGACGATAGCTATCGCTGCGCGACAGGCTGACGTAGTTTTCACCGTGGAAATCCTGTGGCGTCAGCACCTCGCGCTGACACAGCGGATGCTGTGGCGGCAGCACGCACACTTCATCACAGGTCAGCAGCGGCACACGTTCGGTACCCGCTGGCGGGTGTTGGGTTTCGGTCAGACCGAGATCGTAACGCTGCGCCGACAGCCACTCTTCCAGTAGCGGCGACTCCTGCGGAATAATATTCAGGCTGACCTGCGGATAGCGCTGCAAAAACGGTTGTAGCAGCGGCGGCAACAGCGACTGCGAAAACACCGGCAAGCAGGCGATCGACAATTCGCCCTGACGAAACTGACGCAATCCTTCGGCGGCATCCATAATGCGATCCAGTCCGTACCACGAGCGCTGTACCTCTTCGTACAGCCGCAAGCCTTGCACCGTTGGTTGCAAGCGGCCACGCACGCGTTCGAACAGTTGCAGGCCAAGCTGCTGCTCCAGGCGCGCCAGTTCGCGGCTTACCGTCGGCTGCGAAGTGTGCAGCAGCGTGGCCGCCTGCGTCAGGTTGCCGCTGGTCATCACCGCGTGAAAAATTTCGATATGTCGCCAGTTAATTTTTGCCATCGTCTCCTCCGCTGAATCCATATCATATTTGTATAGATGTCGCTAAAACAGATATTTTTCTGAATTGATGCGCTGTGGCTAAATGGCCTCAATGACACAGGAGAATTGACATGCCACGCCCACTCAACAACAGCGAAACCGCGTTAACTGCCGCCAACTTACTGCCGCTGGCGCAGCGTTATTCTGGCCCATTCTGGGCGTACGATGCGGCGATCATTCAGCAGCGTATTGCGCAACTCGGCGCCTTTGACGTGGTGCGTTTTGCACAGAAAGCCTGCTCCAACATCCACATTTTGCGTCTGATGCGCGCGGCGGGCGTCAAAGTCGATTCGGTGTCGCTGGGCGAAATCGAGCGTGCTATTGCCGCCGGTTATCAGCCGGGCGGCGAAGATATCGTCTTCACCGCCGATGTGTTCGATCAGCCAACGCTGACGCGCATCGCCGAGCTAAAAGTGCCGGTCAATGCTGGTTCGGTGGATATGCTGCATCAACTGGGCGAACTGTCGCCGGGCCACGCGGTGTGGCTGCGCATCAATCCTGGTTTTGGTCACGGTCACAGCCAGAAAACCAACACCGGCGGTGAGAACAGCAAACACGGCATCTGGCACAGCGATCTGCCGCTGGCGCTGGCGGCGATTCAGCAGCACGGCCTGCGTCTGGTCGGCTTGCATATGCACATCGGTTCCGGCGTGGATTACGGCCATCTGCAGCAGGTGTGTGACGCGATGGTCGATCAGGTGGTGGCGTTTGGCCAGGATCTCGAGGCGATTTCTGCCGGTGGCGGTTTGTCGATTCCTTATCGTTTTGGCGAAGAAGCCATTGATACCCAGCACTATTACGGCTTGTGGAACGGCGCGCGTGAGCGTATCGCCGCGCATCTCGGTCATCCAGTGAAACTGGAGATCGAGCCAGGTCGCTTCCTGGTGGCCGAATCGGGCGTGCTGGTGTCGCAGGTGCGTGCAGTGAAAGAGATGGGCAGCCGTCACTTTGTGCTGGTCGATGCCGGTTTCAGCGATTTGATGCGTCCGTCGATGTACGGCAGCTATCACCACATTTCTCTGCTGCCGGTCGATGGCCGCGCGCTGGGCGACGCCACTGTCGAGAGCGTGGTGGCCGGTCCGCTGTGTGAATCGGGCGACGTGTTCACGCAGCTGGAAGGCGGCAAAGTGGAAACCCGCGCGCTGCCTGCGGCGCAGGTCGGCGATTATCTGGTGTTCCACGATACCGGCGCGTACGGCGCATCGATGTCGTCGAACTACAACAGCCGCCCGCTGATTCCGGAAGTGCTGTTTGAGAATGGCGCACCGCGTGAAATTCGTCGTGCGCAGACCATTCAGGAGCTGCTGGCGCTGGAGCTGATCTGATGAAGATTGTCGCGCTCAGCGAGGTGCCGCATCACGCCTCGCAGATCACCGATTGGCTGTGGCAGGCATTTGGCGACGGTACGTCGCGTGAGTTTTACGACAGTATCGTGCGCAGCAGCCTCAACGGCGCCGATTTTCCGGTGACCTTTGTGGCGCTTGATGGCGATATACCGCTCGGCACGGTGGGATTCTGGCGCTGCGATTTGATCAGCCGTCAGGATCTCACACCATGGGTGGCGGCGCTGTTTGTCGAGGAGTCCGCGCGCGGCAAAGGGTTGAGCGAAGCGCTGCAGCAGCATGTGATCGATTTCGCGCAGCAGCGTGGTCATGACAAGCTGTGGTTATGGTCAACCTTTGGCGGTTATTACGAACGTTTTGGCTGGCAGTATCAGTGTGACGCGCTGGAGTTCCCGGATGTGCGGGTGAAGGTGTACTCGCGGGAGTTGTGATGGGTGCGCGTTGTCCCTCACCCTAACCCTCTCCCGCAAGCGGGCGAGGGGATGATTAGGTGAAAAACGCACTCGGTCAGTCCCCTCTCCCTTTGGGAGAGGGCCAGGGTGAGGGAAACCACGCACAAACCCAAATTAACCCGGCCCACTCACCGAATGCCGTCTTACCAGCGTCGGGCTAAACATATTGGTCACTTCCGGCATCTCGCTGCCATTGGCTAACGCCAGCGCCAGTTGCGCCGCCTGTTGCGCCATGGTGACAATCGGGTAGCGCACCGTGGTTAAACGCGGGCGCACATAGCGCGACACCAGCACATCATCAAAGCCAATCAGCGACATCTCTTCCGGCACGCGAATGCCGTTATCACTCAGCACCGCCAGCGCGCCGGCGGCCATCGAATCGTTATAACAGGCCACCGCCGTGAACTGCTTGCCGCGTCCCATCAGCTCGGTCATCGCCTGCTCGCCGCCCACTTCGTCCGGTTCGCCCCACGCCACTAAACGATCGTTGCACGGCAAACCGTGCTCTTTCAGCGCGTCGTAATAGCCTTGCAGACGATCTTCAGCATCGGAAATGGTGTGAGTAGAGCAGATAAAGGCGATTTGCGTATGGCCTTGCTGAATCAGATGGCGCGTAGCCAGCCACGCGCCGTAGCGGTCATCCAGCGCGATGCAGCGATGTTCAAAGCCTTTCAGCAGACGATTCAGCAGCACCATGCCCGGCACCTGCTTCATCAGCATCTCTAAATCGTCATCGGGGATTTTCTTGGCGTGCACCACTAAGGCGGCGCAGCGATGACGCATCAGTTGCTCAATCGCCTGACGCTCTTTTTGCTCATTGTGGTAACCGTTACCAATCAGCAAAAAGTTGCCGGTCTGGCCCGCAACTTCATCCACCGCTTTGACCATCGCGCCAAAAAACGGGTCGGAAACATCGCCCACCACTAAACCCAGGGTTTCGGTGGATTGCTGCGCCAGGGCGCGTGCGTTGGCGTTCGGGTGATACTGCAACTGCTCCATTGCCGCCGTAACGGCGAGGCGAGAACTCTCGCTGGCTTTGGGCGAATTATTGATGACGCGGGAGACGGTCGCAACCGACACCCCAGCCATACGGGCAACATCCTTAATGGTAGCCATGCGATTATCGACATCCGGGAAAACGTTTACACATGCCACCAGTGTTACGGAAAACCCACCCTGTAGCAACCCGGCAGAATGCCAGCGCTGTCGCAAAAGCACGGAAAATCAGGCGCTCACAGCCGCGCTTTAGCTCGGTTACAGGCTCATGTTATGCTGCCAGACACAATCACACCTGCCTGCCGGACCCAAAAACCATGAAAACTCGCGTGCCACACCTGGCGCACTGGGGTGCATTCACTGCCGTCACTGAAAACGATCGCCTGATTGGCTGTGAACCCTTCTTCGCCGATGCCGATCCGTCGCCGATGCTCAACACCATTCCTGAACTGGTCTATTCGGATAAGCGTATTCGCCAGCCGATGGTGCGCCGTTCATGGCTGAAGTCGCGCGAGAACAGCGATCGCACCTTACGCGGTCGGGAAGATTTCGTGGCGGTGGATTGGGATACCGCGCTCGATTTGGTGGCGGAAGAGAATCGCCGCGTGCGCGATCGCTACGGCGCAGCGGGCATTTTCAACGGCTCATACGGCTGGTCATCCGCCGGGCGCGTCAACCACGCGCGCACGCTGATTCGCCGCTTCTATTTTCAGGGCGGCGGCGGGGTCGATCAGCAAGGCAACTACAGCTGGGGCGCGGCGCAGTTCTTCCTGCCGTACGTGATTGGCACCTACATGCCGCTCACTGGCCGCGTGACCGACTGGCCGGAAGTGGTGCAGCACGCCGACATCTTTATCGCCTTCGGCGGCCTGGCGCTGAAAAACGCGCAGGTGGCGTCCGGCGGCGCGGGGCAGCACAGCCTGAAACCGGCGCTGGAGCAGCTTAGCGCCAAAGGCACGCCAATCATTAACATTAGCCCGATGCGCGATGACTGTCCGGCGTTCGTCAATGCCGAGTGGATTCCGATTCGCCCGAACACCGACGTGGCGCTGATGCTGGCGCTGGGTTTTGAAATCACCAGGCATAACGCGCTGGATGAAAGCTTCCTCGCCAGCCACTGTACCGGCTGGCCGCAGCTGCGCGGCTATCTGCTCGGTGAAAGCGATGGCATCGCCAAAACGCCTGAGTGGGCCAGCAGCATTACCGGCATTCCGGCGGCGCGCATTGCTTTGCTGGCGCAGCAGCTGATTGGCAAACGCAGCTTTATTACCTGCTCCTATTCGGTACAGCGCGCCCATCGCGGCGAGCAGCCGTACTGGATGATGATTGCGCTGTCGTCAATGCTCGGTCAGCCGGGCTTGCCGGGCGGCGGGTTCTCCTTTGGTCACGGCTCGATGAACAGCGTCGGCAATCCGCGTCAGGACGGTCCGGCACCGATGATGAGCACCGGCCCGAATCCGGGCAATTTGTCGATTCCGGTGGCGCGCATCAGCGACATGCTGCTCAATCCCGGCCAGCCGTACGCATTCCAGGGTGAAACCCAGCACTATCCGGATATCCATTTGGTGCACTGGGCGGGCGGCAATCCGTTCCATCATCATCAGCAGCTCAATCGTCTGGTGGAAGGCTGGCAGCGCCCGGATACCGTGATTGTGCAGGATATCGTCTGGACGCCAGCGGCGCAGATGGCGGATATCGTGCTGCCCGCCACCACCACGCTGGAGCGCAACGACATCGGCGGATCGTCACGCGATCGCTTCGTGCTGGCGATGCATCAGGCGATTAAGCCGCAGCATCAGGCGCGTAACGATTTCGATATCTTCGCCGATATCGCCGATCGTCTGGGCTACCGTGAGGTGTTCACCGAAGGGCGCAATGAGATGCAGTGGATTGAGCATCTGTATCAACAGTGCGCGGTAGCGCATGCGCGCCGTGATATTCCCTTCCCGGAGTTCGGGGAATTCTGGGAGCGCGGTTTTGTCGAGATTCCCGAAGGCGGCAAGCCGTTCGTGTTTATGGATGATTTCCGCGCTAACCCAGAAACGCATCCAATTCAAACCGCCAGCGGCAAGATTGAGCTGTTCTGCCAGACCATCGCCGATTATCAGCTGGATGATTTCGCCGGACATCCTGAGTGGCGTGAGCCGCAGGAGTGGCTAGGTGCGCCGCTCAGCGCCGAGTTTCCGCTGCATATGATCTCGATTCAGCCATCCGATCGTCTGCACAGCCAGATGGATGCCACCGCCACGGTGCAAGGCAACAAAACTGCCGGACATGAGACGCTGTATATGCATCCGCAGGATGCGGCAACGCGTGATATTCAGGATGGCGATGAGATTGAGGTGAGCAACGCGCGTGGTCGCATGTTGGCGGGCGTACGCCTGACCGACGGTTTAACGCCGGGCGTAGTGATCATCGCCACCGGAGCCTGGTTCGACCCCGGATTTGGTCGTGCCTGGCAACCGTGGGATCGCGCCGGCAACCCGAATGTACTGACATTAGACATCGGTACCTCGTCGTTAACTCAGGGCCCTAACGCCATGAGTTGCCTGGTGGAAATCAAAAAACATCTGATGTGAATGGGCAACGAATAATCTCATCGCTGGTTACATTTTGCCGGTAACTGTTGCGTTTAGGAGATGGTTTCCCAGCGTGCCACCTTGCTACAGTCAGGATCCCAGAGGTATTGATGGGTGAACATCAAAAAGTTTTCTTGATTACACCGACCTGCGCAGATGCGCAGGTTTTTTTTTGCTTAACGAACTGAAACACAGTTTTCCTGTCAACTCGGTTTACGTTTCTTTATAACTGCTGGCATTAAGCCTGATTTTCATCGCAGCGGATTGCTATGCCTCCAATTAAAAAATTTCTGGGAAAAGACCAGATAAAAGCGCCCTTTAACCCGTTTCGTTTTCGCCTGATTTGCCTCGGCGTTTTCTGCTGTCTGGTGCTGTTGCTGATTTGCGTGGGTGACCTGCAGCTGATCAAGCATCCGATGCTGGAGCACGAAGCCGATCAGCGCTCGCTGCGTACCGTGACGCTGCCGACCAACCGCGGCACCTTGCTGGACCGCGACGGCCAGGCGTTAGCGCTGAGCGTTCCGGCGCGTGACATCATCGCCGACCCAATGCGCGTGCTGGAGGCGAATCCCGATTTCACCAGCGCCAAATGGGCGTATCTGGCGGCGGCGCTCAATCAGCGTCCGGAAGATCTGCGCGCGGCCATTACCGCCAACCCGAAAAAACGTTTCCTCTATCTGGGCCGTAAAATCGAACTCGGCATCGCCAAGGATATCGCCGAGCTGAAACTGAAAGGCATCAGTTCGGTATACAACGACAGCCGCTTCTATCCGATGAGTGAAGCGGCTGCGCCGTTGATTGGTATCGTGGGAGCCGACAGCAACGGCCTGAACGGCATCGAGAAGGGCTTCGACCATGTGCTGCAGGGCGATCCGGGCAAAGAGGTTTATCGTCAGGATGGCGAAGGCAACATCATTGCGATGATCGATTACCAGCCGCCACAGCAGCCGCCAACCGTGCAGCTCAGTATCGACAAGTTCGACCAATTCACGCTCTACAGCAAACTGCGCGACGGCGTGCTGCTCAACAAGGCGGATTCGGGCGCGGCGGTATTGGTGAAAATCGATACCGGCGAAATTCTGGCGATGGCTTCTTATCCGTCGTTCAACCCGAACAATTATGAAAACGCCACGCCGGCGCAGATGCGTAACTCGGCGATCAACGACAGCTACGAACCTGGCTCCACGGTGAAACCGCTGGTGGTGATGGAAGGGCTGGAGCGCCATCTGGTGCGCGCCGATTCGGTGATCGATACCACGCCGTACAGTGTTAACGGCCACCTGATCCGCGACGTCGGTCACTGGCCGCGCCTCACCATGACCGGCATCCTGCAGAAATCGAGTGACATCGGCGTCTCGCACATTGCGCTGGCGATGCCCGCTGAAGCGCTGGTTAACACCTATCAGGCATTTGGTCTGGGTAAACCTACCGGGCTGGGATTGACCGGCGAGAGCGTGGGTTACTTCCCGCTGCACCGCGAGCGCTGGGCTGATATCGAACGTGCCACCTTCGCCTTTGGCTACGGCTTGCGCGTTACGCCGCTGCAGATTGCGCGTGAATACGCCACGCTCGGTTCGTACGGCGTCTATCGTCCGCTGTCGATCACCAAAGTAACGCCGCCGGTGTTAGGCAAGCAGGTGGCGAATCCGCAGGTGGTACAAACCGTGGTGCATATGCTGGAGAGCGACGTGCTGCCGGGCGGCACCGGTGTCAGAGCGGCGGTGCCGGGTTATCGTCTGGCGACCAAAACCGGTACCGCAGAGAAGATGGGCACCAGCGGCAAGTACGATGGCGGTTATATCAACTACACCGCAGGTATCGCGCCTGCCAGCCATCCGGAAGTGGCGCTGGTGGTGATGATCAACCATCCCACCGCTGGCGATCACTTTGGTGGCTCGGTGGCGGCACCGATCTTCGGCAACATCATGGGCCCGGTACTCAAGCACATGAACGTGGCACCTGACGCGATCTACAGTAAACCTTCTTCAGACAAATCTTAGTTAAATCAAAAGTGTAAGTGAGGTGTGGAGAATATTCACACCTCGTTTCACTTCCCCAAACACCGTTGCTTTTTGCACCTGTCTTTCACCGGCTCAACGGTGCCAATATGGACATCCCAGAGGTATTGATGGGTGTGAAACAAGCTGCTTTGGCAGTACCCTGTTATTACACCGACCCACGCAGATGCGTGGGTTTTTTTTGCCTGTTATTTACTGCCGCGCGAACTCGCTCACACCTCTTGTCTGAGTCTTAACACTTCCCCGGCAACATAAAAATATCGGGTTGTGTAACCTATATGTAACGCACCGCGATGTCGCATTCTATGGCGGTTCGCTAGCCTCTTACAGTGTTGGTAGCGCTTTAGGGGGCGATTTTTTATTGCGATTCGTTGAGGCCACCCGCAATGCCAAAAACCAAAGACCGCACGCCAAAAGGCGAGGGCCGATCCTCGGCGTTTCAGTTACGTATTCATCCGGAGCTGCATGAACAGCTGCGCAGTGTGACCGACGACGACAACGTCACGCTGTCGTGCTGGTTAAAAGAGCTGGCACGCTGCGAGCTGCGCCGCCGCGGCATCGAACCCAAAGGTTAACCGTAGGGTCGTCATTCATGACGACCTTGCCAATGACCGTACTGTGCGGCCTCCGGAACGGTCACCCTAAATGGCGACCCTACGGGTGCGATATGCACGGACGGAATTGCCATCAAAAAACCGCAAAAAGCCAAAAACACCAACGATTTATGGCACGAAAGGTTTACCATTTTCCTTTGGAAAATATATTTTACGCAACCTTAACAACCTCGCTTAACCCGCCTCCCTACAATGACTTTTTGAGTCATTACCTTCGTGACTATTCCCTTCCTATCTTTTAGAGAACAACTATGCGCCTGAAACTTCTTTCTGCCAGCGTGGTGTTTTTACTGGCAGCCTGTGATCAGGGCGGAGCAAAGCCCGCCGCATCCGCCACCCCGCAAGTGGGCGTGGTCAACCTGAAAGCGCAACCCGTTACGCTCGTTAGCCAATTGCCAGGCCGGACCACGGCGGTGAGAACCGCGCAGGTGCGTCCGCAGGTGAGCGGCGTGATTGAAAAAATCCTGTTTACTGAGGGCGGTGAAGTGAAAGCCGGCCAGCCGCTGTATCAAATCGATTCGGCCACCTATAAAGCCGCCTACGACAAAGCGATGGCGACCTGGCAGAACGATGCAATGGTGGTGAAACGCTATCAGCCGCTGGCCAACGCGCACGCCATCAGCCAGCAAACCTACGACGATGCGGTTGCCGCCGCGCGTGAAGCGCAGGCCGATGTGGAAACCGCCAAGGTGAATCTCGATTACACGCTGGTGAAAGCGCCGATTTCCGGCCACATCAGCCGCTCGCTGTATACCGCCGGTGCGCTGGTCACCAACGGGCAAACCGATTATCTCGCCACCGTCACTCAGCTTGATCCGATCTATGTCGATGTCAGCGAATCCTCCACCGATCTGCTGCGTCTGCGCCGCGCGCTGGCCGACGGCAAAATCGCCAAAGTGGCCGACAACACCGCCGCAGTGGGTTTGTCGCTGGAAGATAACAGCCAGTACGCCGAGCAGGGCAAGCTGGCGTTCTCGGAAGTGAACGTTGATACCGCCACCGGCACCGTGGTGCTGCGCGCGGTGTTCCCGAATCCACACAACGAACTGCTGCCTGGCATGTACGTGCACGCCAGCTTCCCGCAGGGCATTCAGCAGCAGGGCATTTTGCTGCCGCAAGAGTCGATCATGCATGACACCAAAGGCCAGCCGTATGTCTATGTGGTGAAAAGCGACAACACCATTGAGCAGCGCAGCATCCACACCGGCGAGATGATCAAAGGCGAATGGTTGGTAACGTCGGGCCTGCAGCAAGGGGAAAACGTGGTGGTGAACAACCTGCAAAGCGTGCGCAGCGGGGTGAAAGTCACCACTACCGCTGCCAACACCAATGACACGCCATCCGCCAATGCGGTGAGTCTTTCGATGACTGACGCAGCAGCGCAATAGGAGGCGGCATGTCGAAGTTTTTTATTGAACGTCCAATTTTTGCCTGGGTTATCGCGATTATCGTGATGCTGGTGGGCGCGATTGCCGCTATCAGTTTGCCGGTCAATCAATATCCTAACATCTCCGCGCCGGCGGTCTCCATCTCGGTGACCTATCCGGGCGCCAGCGCCGAAACCACGCAAAACACCGTGGTGCAGGTGATTGAGCAGCAGCTGAACGGCCTGGATGGTTTGCGCTATCTGGAGTCGAGCAGCGCCTCGGACGGTAGCGCGCAGATCATCGCCACCTTTAATCAGGGCATCAATCCCGATATCGCCCAGGTTCAGGTGCAGGACCGCGTGTCGCTGGCGGAGTCGCAGTTGCCCACCGATGTCACGCAGCAAGGCATCCGCATCCGTAAGTATCAGAAAAACTTCATGATGGTCATCGGGCTGATCGCCAAAGACGGCAAGCTGACTAACGGCGATCTGGCCGACATGCTGGTGTCGAAACTGGAAGATCCGATCTCGCGTACGCCGGGCGTCGGCGACTTCATGGTGCTGGGATCCGAATACGCGATGCGCATCTGGCTCGATCCGGCCAAATTGTACAAATACAACCTGATGCCGAGCGATGTCACCACGGCGATTGATAACCAGAACGTGCAGGTGTCGTCCGGTTCACTCGGCGGTTTGCCGACCATTCAGAGCGCAAAAACCCAGGCGACGATCCTCGGCAAAACCCGTTTCACCACCGTGCAGCAGTTTGAGAATGTGCTGCTGAAGGTGAATAGCGACGGCTCGCAGGTGCGGCTGAAAGATGTGGCCAGCGTCGCGCTCGGGCCGCAAAGCTACGGCATCGATGCCACCATGAACGGCAAACCGGCCGCCGGTATCGCGTTGCGTCTGGCAACCGGTGCCAATGAACTGGATACCGCCAAGGCGGTGCGCCAAACCATCGCCGACCTGAAAGATTCGCTGCCGGATAACGTCGAAATTCAGTACCCGTACGACACCTCGCCGGTGGTCAGCGCCTCGATTGAAGAAGTGGTGAAAACGCTGATCGAAGCGGTAGTGCTGGTGTTCTTCGTGATGCTGATCTTCCTGCAAAACCTGCGCGCTACGCTGATCACCACGCTGGTGGTACCGGTGGTGCTGCTGGGCACCTTCGGCATTCTGTCGGCGTTTGGTTACAGCATTAACACTCTCACCATGTTCGGTATGGTGCTCGCCATCGGGTTGCTGGTGGATGACGCCATTGTGGTGGTGGAGAACGTCGAGCGAGTGATGCACGAAGAGCATCTCGATCCCAAAGCCGCCACCATCAAGTCGATGCAGCAGATTCAGGGCGCGCTGTTTGGCATTGCGCTGGTGTTGTCGGCGGTGCTACTGCCGATGGCGTTCTTCTCCGGATCGACCGGTGTGATTTATCGCCAGTTCTCGGTCACCATCGTTTCGGCGATGGCGCTGTCGGTGATTATGGCGCTGATCTTCACGCCTGCGCTGTGCGCCACCTTGCTGAAACCGGCGGCGGCGGAGCATAAAACCACCGGATTCGCCGGTTGGTTTAACCGCAAATTCGACAGCGGGGCGATGCATTACACCAACGGCGTCAGCAAAGTGATTTCCCGTCGCGGCCTGTTCCTGGTGATCTATCTGGTGATTGTCGGCGTGACGGGCTTTTTGTTCACCCGCGTACCGACCACCTTCCTGCCGGGCGAAGATCAGGGCTTGATGATGGTGCAAATCACACTGCCGGTGAACTCGTCGTCGCAGCGTACTCAGCAGGTCATCAACGATCTCAACGCCTATCTGCAACAGAACGAAGCGTCGGTGGTGACCACCACCTTTGGCGTGGCGGGCTTTAACTTTGCCGGTCGCGGTCAGAGCAACGCCATGGCCTTTGTGCGCCTGAAAGATTGGGGCGACCGCACGCACAGCGGGCAAAGCGTACAGGATTTGGCGAACCGCGTGATGGCGCACTTCGCCAACTATCAGAACGCCAAAATCTTCGCCATGGTGCCGCCAGCGGTGATGGAGCTGGGCAACGCAACCGGCTTCGACCTCTATCTGCAGGATACCGGCGCGCACAGCCATCAGCAGATGATGGATGCCGCGCACCAGCTTATTTCGCTGGCGAACAAAGATCCGCATCTGGCGCAGGTGCGTCTTAACGGGCTGGAAGATGAGCCGCAGTATCAGCTGGAGATCAATGATGAGAAGGCCAGCGCGCTTGGCCTGAGCATGACCGACATCAACAACACCTTGTCGGTGGCGTGGGGCTCCAGCTACATCGATCAGTTCATGTATAACGGCCGCGTGAAAGAGGTCTATCTGATGGGCAAAGCGGACTCACGCGTCACGCCGTCCGATCTCGACAAATGGTACTTCCGCAACAGCAGCGGCACCATGGTGCCATTCTCCGCTTTTGCTTCGGGTAAATGGGTGTATGGCTCGCCGCACTTTGAACGCTTTAACGGCTTAACCGCCGAAGAGATCCTCGGATCGCCCGCGCCGGGCCAAAGTACCGGTGAAGCGATGAAGGCGGTGGAGCAGCTGGCGAAGCAGCTACCGCACGGGTTCCGCGTGCAGTGGTACGGCATTTCGTATGAGGAGCAAGCCTCCGGCAGCCAAACCACGCAGCTTTATCTGATCTCGATTCTGGTGGTGTTCCTGTGTCTGGCGGCGCTGTACGAGAGCTGGTCGATTCCGTTCTCGGTGATCATGGTGGTGCCGCTCGGCATTCTCGGCACCATCAGCGCGGTGCTACTGCGCGGCCTGCAGAACGATGTGTTCTTCCAGGTTGGCTTGCTCACCACGGTTGGGCTGGCGGCCAAGAACGCGATTCTTATCGTCGAGTTCGCCAAAGAGCTGCATGAGCGCGAGGGCAAAACGTTGGTGGAAGCGGCGGTGGAAGCGGCGCGGCTACGTATCCGTCCAATCATCATGACTTCGATGGCGTTTATCCTCGGCGTACTGCCGCTGACCATCTCCAACGGCGCGGGCGCAGGCAGCCAGCACTCGATCGGTACGGCGGTGGCGGGCGGGATGATCACCGCCACTTTCCTCGCCATTTTCTTTGTGCCGATGTTCTACGTGGTGGTTTCGCAGTTCTTTGCGCGTAAGAAACAAACATCCGCAGAGGGGGTTAAAAATGAACATTAATAATTTCCGTCTGGCGCTGTTGCCGCTGGCGCTGGCATTGGCCGGTTGTACGCTGGCACCGCACTATCAGCGCCCGGCGCTGCCGGTGGATGCGAAATACGATCAGGCGACGTCGGTCGGTAACGTCGCGGATTTGCCGTGGCAGAATTTCTTCACTGATCCCACGCTGCGCAACCTGATTCAGCTGTCGCTCGACAACAACCGCGACCTGCGCGTGGCGGCGCTGAATGTGCAAGAGGCGCAGCAGGGCGTCACGGTGCAGCGCGCGGCGTTGATGCCGTCGATCAACGCCACGGCCAGCCAGACCTCGGCGCATGAACCGGCCAATCTCTACAACACCAAAACCAGCGGCGCGGTGACCTATCACGAGCTGAACAGTGGTTTGAGTGTGACCTCGTGGGAGCTGGATTTCTTTGGCCGCCTGCAAAGCCTGAGCGATCAGGCGCAGGAAACCTATCTGTCGAGCGCCGCCACCGAGCGCGCCACGCGTATCTCGCTGATTGCGGAAGTGGCGACGGCGTGGCTAACGCTGAGTTCGGATAACGATCTGCTGCATCTGGCGCAACGTACTGCGCAAAGCCAGCAGGAGTCGTATCACCTGACCAAACTCAGCTACGACGGCGGTGCCAGCAGCGATCAGGATCTGGCGCAGGCTGAAAGCACGGTGCGCGCGGCGCAGGCCGACGTGGCGAGTTATACGCGGCAGGTGCGGCAGGATGTCGATGCGCTGCGCTTGCTGGTCGGCACCGATCTGCCCGCCACGCTGCTGTCGCACGCCACGCTGGACGCCAACTGGCAGTTCCCAGCCACGCCGGCTGGCTTGCCGTCGGATCTGCTGACGCGTCGCCCGGACATCATGGCAGCGGAGCACACGCTGAAGGCGGCGAATGCCAATATCGGCGCGGCGCGTGCCGCCTTCTTCCCAAGCATCACGCTGACCGCGTCCGGCGGCTCTACCAGCAGTTCGCTTGGCAGCCTGTTGGGCGGCGGCACCGGCGCATGGTCATTCATGCCATCGATTAACCTGCCGATTTTTGACGGCGGTAAAAACGAGGCAAACCTGAATATCGCGCATATCGAAAAACGCATCGACATTGCGGATTACGAGAAAGCGATTCAAACCGCGTTTAAAGAGGTGAAAGATGCGCTGGCCGGGCAGGACACCTGGCAGGATCAGCTGACAGCGCTGCAACAGGAGGTTGGCGCCAATCAGCGCGACTACGACTACTCCGCATTGCGCTTCAAGCAAGGCGTAGACAATTATCTCAATGTGTTAGTGGCCCAGCGATCGCTTTACAGTTCGCAGCAGTCGCTGATCAGCGCGCATCTGGGCCAGCTGAGCCAGAAAATCACCCTCTACAAGGCGTTAGGCGGCGGCTGGAAATCTTAATTGCCTTAACGAAACCCTTACGGTTCGCGTATGGAATTCGCGCGGGCATTCAACCGATAATGCGCGCAGTGATGGTTTCCCTTTGAAATAATCCCCTGTTTTACCGGGGACTTTCCTTTTTCTTGCTGACTTGAAGATCCTGATGACTCCTAACGCTTCCCGCTCCACGTTCTCTCGCTGGCTGAAATGGCTGCTCCTGTTGGTTGTGCTGTTGATTGTGGCGGGCGTGATCTGGCGCGTGGTCGGCGGACATGGCGGGATGCCGCCGGGCGGCGAGAAGGGCGGACGCGGCGGTCATCGCGGTGGCGCGGGCGGCCCGCCGGGCATGGCGATGATGATGGGCGGCGCAACGCTGGTGCACAGCGGCGTCGCCACGACTGCCGATGTACCGCAATATCTCAACGCGCTTGGCACGGTGATCCCCAATGCCAGCGTCACCGTCACCAGCCGCGTCGCCGGTCAGCTGGAAAAGGTGTTCTTCACCGAAGGACAGAAAGTCAGCACCGGACAGCTGCTGGCGCAAATCGATCCGCGCAGCTATCAAGCCACGCTGGCGCAGTATCAGGGCGATCTCAATCAGAATCAGGCGTTGCTGAAAAGCGCGCAGTTAACGCTGGTGCGCTATCAGAAACTGGCGGCGCAGGACTCGCTGTCGCGCCAGGATCTCGATACGCAAACTGCCACCGTCGGCCAATACAAAGGCGCGGTCGCCGCCGATGAAGCGCAGATCGCCAGCGCTAAACTGGATATCGATTACGCGCGCATCATCTCGCCGATCACCGGACGCGTCGGTTTGCGTCTGGTCGATCCCGGCAACATGGTGCAAACCACCGATACCACCGGCATCGTGGTGGTGACGCAGATGCAGCCCGCCGCCGTGACCTTTAGCGTGCCGCAGGGCAACATTCCGCAGTTGACCAAAGCGCTGCACGGCGGACAAAGCCTGCCCGCCACCGCCTACGATCAGGACAACAGCAGCGCGCTGGCGCAGGGCGAGGTGAAGTTCATCAGCAACCAGATCGATACCGCCACCGGCACCATTGAGCTGAAAGCCACCTTCCCGAATGAAGACGAGTCGCTGTTTGCCAATCAGTTCGTTAATTTGCGACTGCAAACCAACATCCTGAAAAACGCCACGGTGATCCCGGCGCAGGCGCTGCAGCTGAGCAGCGACGGCAGCTTCGTGTTTGTCATCAATAAAGACAACACCGTGACGCGCAAAGCGGTCACCACCGGACCAACGTTTGGTGAAGATCAGCAGGCGATCCTCAAAGGCGTGGCGCCGGGCGATCGTCTGGTGACCGAAGGCATCGATCGCCTGACCAACGGCAGCAAAGTGCAGCTGGCGGATGAGCGCAAAACCACCGCGACCGTCGAGGCCAAATGAATCCGTCTCGCCTGTTTATCCAGCGTCCGGTCGCCACCATTTTGCTGATGGTCGGCGTGCTGATCGCCGGGATCTTCTCCTATCGCTTTCTTTCTACTTCGGCGCTGCCGCAGGTGGATTACCCGACCATCCAGGTCACCACGCTCTATCCCGGTGCCAGCCCGGATGTGATGGCGTCGTCCGTCACCTCGCCGCTGGAGCGCCAGCTCGGTCAAATGGCCGGTTTGAGCCAGATGACGTCGACCAGTTCAAGCGGATCGTCGATCGTCACGCTGAAGTTCAGCCTCGATCTGTCGCTGGATGTCGCCGAGCAGGAAGTGCAGGCGGCGATCAACGCTGCCAATAATTTGCTGCCGAGCGATCTGCCCAATCCGCCAACCTACAAAAAGGTCAATCCGGCTGATACGGCGGTGATTACGCTGGCGGTGAGTTCCGACACGCTGCCGCTGACCCAGGTGCAGGATCTGGTGAACACGCGCGTGGCGCTCAAGCTGTCGCAGATTAACGGCGTCGGCATGGTGACGCTGGCGGGCGGCCATCAACCGGCGATTCGCGTGCAGATGGACCCGAAAGCGCTGGCAGCGCACAAGCTGTCGCTGGAAGACGTCAACACGCTGATCAGCAACAGCAACGTGAACGGCTCGAAAGGCGGCTTCGACGGCAAATATCACTCGGTCACCATCGACGCCAACGATCAGCTGCGCACCGCCGATGAGTACGGCAATCTGATCATCACTTATCAAAACGGCGCGGCGCTGCGGCTGAAAGATATCGCGCATATCGAGCAGGGGCCAGAAAACAGTTACCAGTCGGCGTGGGCTAACAACAGCCCGGCGATTGTGATCAGCGTGCAGCGCCAGCCCGGTGCCAACGTGATTCAGGTGGTGGACAGCATCAAAGCGCAGCTGCCGAAATTGCAGGCGGCGCTGCCGGACGGCGTGAAGATGAGCATCCTGTCGGATCGTACGCAAACCATTCGCGCCTCGATCAGCGACGTGCAGTTTGAGCTGATGTTGTCGGTGGCGCTGGTGGTAATGGTGACCTTCCTGTTCCTGCGCAACGTGGCGGCGACCTTGATTCCCAGCGTGGCGGTGCCGCTGTCGCTGATTGGCACCTTCGGCGTGATGTATCTGGCCGACTTCAGCCTGAATAACCTGTCGCTGATGGCGCTGACTATCGCCACCGGCTTCGTTATTGATGACGCGATTGTGGTGGTGGAGAACATTTCACGGCGGCTGGAAGAGGGCGAAACGCCGATGCAGGCGGCGCTGAAAGGCTCGCAGCAGATTGGCTTTACCATTATCTCGCTGACCTTTTCGCTGATTGCGGTGCTGATCCCGCTGCTGTTTATGGGCGATGTGGTTGGGCGGCTGTTCCGCGAATTTGCCATCACGCTGGCGGTGTCGATTCTGGTGTCGATGGGGGTGTCACTAACGCTGACGCCGATGCTGTGCGCCTATCTGTTGCAGCACATTCCGCCAGAAAAACAGTCGCGCTTCTCGCGTAAAGGCGGCGAACTGTTCGACAAGCTGGTTCGCGGCTACGACCGCATGCTGACGGTGGTGCTGAACCATCAGAAGCTGACGCTGCTGGTGGCGCTGGCGACCTTTGCGCTCACCGCGCTGCTGTATATCGCCATCCCAAAAGGCTTCTTCCCGACCCAGGATACCGGGCTGATTCAGGGCGTCACCGTGGCGTCGCAGGATGTGTCGTTTAGCGAGATGTCGAAGCGGCAGCAGGCGCTGGCGAAGGTGATTCTGCAAAATCCGTCGGTGGAGAGTTTGTCCTCAACCATCGGCATTGATGGCAGCAACACCAGCCTGAATAGCGGGCGCATCCAGATCAACCTCAAGCCATTTGGCGATCGCGATGACAAAGCCGACGTGGTGATCAAACAGCTGCAACAGGCGGCGCAGCAGGTGGTGGGCATTCAGCTCTATCTGCAACCGGCGCAGGATTTAACCGTCAACGATCAGGTGTCGCCGAGCCAGTATCAATTCACGCTGGATGATGCCGACAGCGAAAACCTGGTGAGCTGGACGCCGAAGATGGTCGCCGCCTTGCAGCAGCGTCCGGAGTTTAACGGCGTAGTGAGCAACCTGCAGGATCAAGGGCGCGTCGCCTACGTCGAACTCAACCGCGATAAAGCGGCGCGCTACGGCATTACCGCCGCCGACGTCGATACCGCGCTGTATAACAGCTTCGGTCAGCGTCTGGTCTCGACCATCTTTACCCAGGCCAATCAGTATCGCGTGGTGCTGGAAGTGGCGCCTCAGTATCAGCAATCGCCAGCTTCGTTTGATGATGTCTATTTGCCGGTGACCAGCAGTACCACATCTTCAACTGATGACACCACAACCACCACCGGCATGGTGAAGCTTACTTCCATCGCCACCATTCACCAGCGCACCGGTTCGCTAATGCACATGCGCCTTAATCAGTTCCCGGCGGTGATGGTGTCGTTCAATCTCAACAGCGGCTATTCGCTGGAGGATGGGCAGAAGGCGATCGCCGAGGTGACGCAGCAGCTCAATCTGCCATCGAGCATCACCTTGCGTTATCAGGGCGAAACCTCGGCGTTCCAGAGCGCCACCGGCAATACGTTGTGGCTGATTCTGGCGGCATTAATCACTATGTACGTGGTGCTCGGCATTCTGTACGAGAGCTTTATTCATCCGGTGACCATTCTCTCGACGCTGCCGTCGGCGGCGGTCGGCGCGCTGTTGACGCTGCTGCTGGCGGGCAGCGAGTTCAGCCTGATTGCGCTGATTGGCGTGATTCTGCTGATCGGTATCGTCAAGAAGAACGCGATCATGATGATCGACTTCGCGCTGGAGGCGGAAAACAAGCAGCACATGAGCGCGCGCGACGCGATTCATCAGGCTTGTTTACTGCGCTTCCGCCCGATTCTGATGACCACCATGGCGGCGCTGCTGGGTGCGCTGCCGCTGATGCTGGCGTCCGGTTCCGGTGCTGAGCTGCGCCAGCCGCTGGGTTTGGTGATTGTCGGCGGTTTGATTGTCAGCCAGGTGCTAACGCTGTTCTCCACGCCGGTAATTTACCTGTGGTTTGATGGCATCGCGCAGCGCGGCAAGCGCTACATGCAGCGCAAGCAGCAGCAGGCGCGAGGCGAGCGATGAACCTCACCCGGCTGTTTATCTTCCGCCCGGTTGCCACGTTATTGCTGACGCTGGCGATCCTGCTGCTGGGCGCGTTGGGCTATCGGCTGCTGCCGGTGGCGCCGCTGCCGCAGGTGGATTTCCCCACCATTATGGTAAGCGCCAGCCTGGCCGGTGCCAGCCCGGAAACCATGGCGGCCACCGTCGCCACGCCGCTGGAGCGTTCGCTGGGGCAAATCGCCGGTGTCACCGAGATGACCTCAAGCAGTTCGCAGGGATCGACCAGCGTGATTTTGCAGTTTGATCTCGATCGCGACATCAACGGCGCGGCGCGTGACGTGCAGGCGGCGATCAACGCCGCGCGCAGTTTGCTGCCGAGCGCGATGGAGTCGCTGCCGACCTATCGCAAAGCCAATCCATCCGATGCGCCGATTGTGATGCTGGCGCTGACTTCCGCCACGCGCACGCCGGGCGAACTCTACGATCTGGCTGAAAGCAAAATCGAGCAGGCGATGGGCCAGGTGAAAGGCGTGGGGGAAGTGTCGCTGATGGGCAGCGCCTTACCGGCGGTGCGTATCGATCTGCAGCCGATGAAGCTGACGCAGTACGGCATTTCGCTGGATACGGTGCGCAGCGCCATCGCCAACAGCACCACCAATAAGCCGAAAGGCATTTTGCAGGGCAGCAGCCAGTCGTGGGTGGTGGACAGCAACGGCCAGCTGGATAAAGCCGCGCAGTATCAGGATCTGATCGTCACCTATAAAGCGGGCAAAGCGGTGCGGCTGCATGATGTGGCGACCGTTTATGATTCGGTGGAAGATCAGTATCAGGCCGGTTTCCTCAACGCTATGCCGTCGGTGATGGTGGGCATCAAGCGCCAGGCCGGTGCCAATATGCTCGACACCATTGATGCCATCAAAGCACAGCTACCGGCGCTGGAAAAAGATCTGCCCGCCGATACGCAACTCAAAGTGGTGGTGGATCGCTCGCCGACGGTGCGCGCCTCGCTGTACGACACCGAAGAGACGCTGCTGGTGGCGATGCTGCTGGTGATCGGCGTGGTGTTTGTGTTTCTGCGCAACGTGCAGGCGGTGATTATCCCGGCGCTGGCGCTGCCGGTCTCGCTGATTGGCACCTGCGCGGTGATGTATCTGCTGGGTTACAGCCTCGATAACCTGTCGCTGATGGCGCTGATTATCGCCACCGGTTTTGTCGTCGATGACGCGATTGTGGTGCTGGAAAACATCACGCGCCATATTGAAGAAGGGCTCAGTCCGCTGCGCGCGGCGCTGCGTGGCGCGCAGGAAGTGAGTTTTACCGTGCTGTCGATGACTATGTCGCTGATTGCGGTGTTTATCCCGATTCTGCTGATGGGCAGCATCGTCGGACGCTTGTTCCGCGAATTTGCCGTCACGCTGACGGTATCGCTACTGATCTCGATGTTTGTCTCGCTGAGCCTGACGCCGATGCTGTGCGCGCGCCTGTTAAAGCCAAAGCCCAAAGTCACTCAACGCCCGCATCCGCTGTATCAGTTTATCGAAAACCAACTTAACGCGTTGCTGGCGGCTTACTCGCGCGGGTTGGCTTGGGTGATGGCGCACCAAAAGCTGACGATGTTCAGTCTGGTGCTGACCGTGTTGCTCAATCTGTTCCTGTTTTCCGTGGTGCAGAAAGGCTTTTTCCCCAATCAGGATACCGGCTTGCTGATGGGCGCGCTGCGCGCTGACCAGAACATCTCCTTCCAGGCGATGAAGCCGAAAATGCTGCAGTTCACCAAAATCATCCAGTCCGATCCGGCGGTGGAGAGCGTGATGTCGTCGATGGGCAGCGGCATGTTCGGTTCGCGTAACAGCGCCAACTTCTTTGTGCGGCTCAAAGATTTTGACAAGCGCGATGCTACAGCTACCGAAGTGGCCAATCGCCTGAGTATGAAAACCCGCGATATCGCTGGTGCGCAGATGTTCCTGATGGCGGCGCAGGATCTGCATATCGGCGGGCGCAGCGCCAATGCTACCTATCAATACAGTTTGCAGGCCGACGATCTCGATCTGCTGCGCACATGGACGCCAAAAGTGCAGGCTGCGCTGGCGGCGATCCCGCAATTGAATAGCGTCGATTCTGATGCGCAAACCGGCGGTCAGGAAGTGGTGATCAACATCGATCGCGACCGCGCCAAACGGTTTGGCGTGAACGTGCAGATGCTCGACACAATGCTGAATAACGCCTTCAGCCAGCGTCAGGTCGCCACGCTCTATCACACGCTTAATCAGTATCATGTGGTGATGTCGCTGCAGGATAGCTACACGCGCGATCCGGCGATTCTCCAGCAGCTGTACGTGATTAACGACAGCGGCGATCGCGTGCCGCTCGCGGCGTTCGCCAGCTTCACCGGCGGCAACGCACCGCTGTCGGTGGCGCATCAGGGCCAATCCGCCACCAGCACCATCGCCTTCAACCTGAATGATGGCGTGTCGCTGGAGCAGGCGCAGGCGCTGATTAAGCAGGCGATGGCGCAGCTCGGTTTACCCTCCACCCTTCAGGCCGGTTTTGCCGGCACCGCCGCCGCGTTCGCCCAGCTTACCGCCACCATGCCGTGGCTGATTATCGCGGCGCTGGCGGCGGTGTATATCGTGCTCGGCGTGCTGTATGAGAGTTACATCCATCCGATCACTATTCTTTCGACGCTGCCGTCGGCGGGCGTGGGCGCGCTGCTGCTGTTGCTGCTCACCAACACGCAGCTGACGGTGATCGCGCTGATCGGCATCATCCTGCTGATCGGTATCGTGAAAAAGAACGCCATCATGATGATCGACTTTGCGATTCACGCCGAGCGCAGTCAAGGCATGACGCCGCAGCAGGCGATTACCCAAGCTTGTTTGATGCGTTTCCGGCCGATCATGATGACCACGCTGGCGGCGTTCTTCGGCGCGCTGCCGCTGGCGTTGGGCAGCGGCGGCGATGCCGACTTACGTAGCCCGCTCGGGCTGGCGATTGCCGGTGGTTTGGCGCTGAGCCAGCTGCTGACGCTGTTTACTACGCCGGTGGTTTATCTCTGGCTTGATCGTTTGAGCCGCGCCACGCAACGTCAGTGGCTGCGGTTGCGTCATGTGGAATCCCGATAGATGAAAATGTCCCTGAAAATAACGCCGTTGCTCACCGTGATGCTGCTGGCGGGCTGCGCGGTTGGCCCCAATTATCAGCGCCCGACGATGGCGATGCCGACCCATTTCAAAGAAGCCAAAGGCTGGACGCAGGCGACGCCGCAGGATGCAACCAGCAAAGGGGATTGGTGGCAGGTGTATCACGATGCCACGCTGGATAGCCTGCTGAAGCAGGTGAGCATCTCCAATCAGAACGTCGCCACTTATGCCGCGCAGTACCGCGAAGCGCAGGCGCTGGCCGGGCAATCACGCGCGGCGTTGTTGCCGTCGGTGGGCTACGATGCCAGTAGCACGCGCAGCGGCAGCCGCGCCAGCGCTACCGGACAACGCAGCGTTAGCAACAGCCATGCCGCCGAACTCAGCGCCAGCTGGGAGCTGGATTTGTGGGGCAAACTGCGGCGCACGCTGGAGGAGAACAACGCCAGCGCCGAAGCCAGCAAAGCCGAGCTGGCAAATATCACCTTGAGCGCGCAGTCCGAACTGGCGCAGGACTATTTCCAACTGCGCATCATCGACGAGAAAATCGCGCTCTTTCAGCGCAGTATCGATGCTTATCAGCGCTATTTAACCGTGATTCAAAATAAATACGCGGCGGGCAGCGAATCGCGCGCCACCTTAGCGCAGGCGCAGATGCAGCTGGAGAGCGCCCGCGCCTCAGCGCAGGATTATCAGTGGCAGCGTGCACAGATGGAGCACGCGATTGCGCTGCTGCTGGGCCGCGCACCGGCGGATTTCTCCTTGCCGGTAGCGAAGCTGGAGGCGGCAATGCCCGCGATACCGAACAGCGTACCGTCGCAGCTGTTGCAGCGCCGTCCCGATATCGCCTATGCCGAGCGCAACGTGGCGGCGGCAAATGCGGCGGTTGGCGTGGCGATTGCCGGTTACTATCCTGACCTGACGCTGAGCGCCAGCGGCGGCGTGAGTTCATCGGCGATCAACAGTTTGTTCTCGCTGCCCAATCGCGTCTGGTCTTTGGGGCCGGAGCTGAGCGGTACGCTGTTAGATTTCGGCGCCACCTCAGCGAAAGTCGAACAGGCGCGCGCCGCCTATGATGCCAGCGTCGCCAGTTATCGCCAGTCGGTGCTGACGGGCATGGGGGAAGTAGAAGATTATCTGGTGCAGCTGAACACCTTGCAGGGCGAAATCGCCTCGCAGCAGGCGGCCACCGACGCAGCGCAGGAATCGGCACGCGTGACGCGCAATCAGTATGATGCCGGGATGATCGACTATCTCGACGTCGCCACCACCGAAAACAGCAGCCTGAGTGCACAGCAGAGTTTGTTGTCGCTGCAGAGCACGCAATGTGTGAGCAGCGTTGGTCTGATCGCGGCGCTGGGCGGCGGCTGGCAGGTGGATGCGCGGTGAAACCAGGTCGCCATGAATGGCGGACCCTACGGGATTTGCAGCGACTGTGAGTCAAAATAATACATTGATGCTGCAGCGCGGGTGTTGAGGCGACATCCAAACCGCTGAGCGAATGAGGGATTCCAGGGCGAGCCGCATGGATGCGGTGAGAGGTGGCGTTGAGCAGGAGCGAATCGCCACCGGTCCGTCAGGAATCGTGAATAAGTGAAGGCACCGCGAAGCGGCGGGTTGGGCTGGCGCAAGGCCCGGGAGTGCAGAGGGCGCGGCCAGGCGTCCTCTGCTCGGTCGCCGCACGAAGGTGCTGCAACTGCATCAGCACGAGGCGAACGAAAGTCGCTCTGTGCTTAACGCCATGAATGGCGGCTCTACAACCGCAATTGCGTTTAAATCACCGCGCCACTTGTCGAAAATCCCCAGATCCTGCATCGTAAGAGCCATTTTTTACGACTGCTAAGGAGCTGGCATGCTACTGACTTTTTTCCGTTTCCTGTTCCGCCTGCTGTGGCGTGTGGAACTGCGCGGCGACCTCGCGGCACTGCATAAAGAGAAAGTGCTGATCACCCCCAACCATATGTCATTTCTCGATGGCGTATTGGTGGCGCTGTTTCTGCCGATCAAACCGGTGTTCGCGGTCTATTCGTCGATCAGCGATCAATGGTTTATGCGTCTGCTGAAGCCGATCATCGACTTCGTTCCGCTCGATCCCACCAAGCCGATGTCGATCAAACATCTGGTGCGCATGATCAATCAGGGCCGTCCGGTGGTGATCTTCCCGGAAGGACGCATCACCGTGACCGGATCGCTGATGAAGATCTACAGCGGCGCGGGCTTTGTGGCGGCGAAATCCGGTGCCACCGTGGTGCCGATGCGTATCGAAGGCGCGGAATATACACCGTTTGGTCGTCTGGCGGGCGTGTTTAAACGCCGCCTGTTCCCACGCATCACCTTAACGGTGCTGCCGCCAACGGTAATCCCGATGCCTGAGGCTAAGCGCGCGCGCGATCGCCGCACGCTGGCGGGCGAGCACTTGCACCATGTGATGATGGAAGCCCGCATGGCGGTGCGTCCGCGTGAAACGCTGTTCGAGGCTTTCCTCAATGCGCGTCAGCGTTATGGCGCGATGAAGCCGTGTATCGAAGACGTCAACTTCAAACCGGATAGCTACACCGGTTTGCTGAAGAAAGCGCTGGGCGTGGGCCGCATTCTGGAGCGCTACAGCCAGCAAGGTGAATACGTCGGTCTGCTGCTGCCGAACGCCACGGTGACGGCGGCGGCGATTCTCGGTGCTTCGCTGCGCGGCCGCATTCCGGCGATGCTCAACTACACCGCAGGTGTGAATGGCATGCGTGCGGCGTTGACCGCATCGCAGGTGAAAACTGTCTTTACCTCGCGGCAGTTCCTCGAAAAAGGCAACCTGTGGCACTTGCCGCAGGGACTGACCGAAGTGCAGTGGATCTATCTGGAAGATCTGAAAGATACCGTTACGCTGCAGGACAAGTTGTGGATTGTGGCGCATCTGCTGATGCCGCGCCGTGCGCTGGTGGCGCAGCAGCCGGAAGATGCGGCGATGGTGCTGTTTACCTCCGGTTCGGAAGGCCATCCCAAAGGTGTGGTGCACTCGCATAAAAGTCTGCTGGCGAACGTTGAGCAGATTCGTACCGTGGCGGATTTCACCCCGCGCGACCGCTTTATGTCGGCGCTGCCGCTGTTCCATGCTTTTGGTTTAACCGTTGGCCTGTTTACCCCGTTGCTGACCGGCGCGCAGGTGTTTCTCTATCCGAGTCCGCTGCATTACCGCATCGTGCCGGAGCTGGTTTATGACCGTAACTGCACCGTGCTGTTTGGTACTTCAACCTTCCTCGGTAACTACGCGCGTTTCGCCAGCCCTTACGATTTTGCGCGTCTGCGCTATGTGGTGGCAGGCGCGGAGAAACTGCAGGAAGCGACACGTCAGATCTACATGGAGAAATACGGCATCCGTATTCTCGAAGGCTACGGCGTGACGGAGTGTGCGCCGGTGGTGGCGATCAACGTGCCGATGGCGGCGAAAAATCACACTGTCGGCCGCATTCTGCCGGGCATGGATTCGCGTCTGATTTCGGTGCCGGGCATTGAGCAGGGCGGTCGCCTGCAGCTGCGCGGTCCGAACGTGATGAACGGTTATCTGCGCATGGAGAATCCGGGCGTGCTGGAAGTACCGGTTGCCGATAACGGCGAAGGCGAGATGGAAGCGGGCTGGTACGATACCGGCGATATCGTCAGCTTTGATGAAGGCGGTTTCTGCCAGATTCAGGGGCGTGCGAAACGCTTTGCCAAAATTGCCGGTGAGATGGTGTCGCTGGAAATTGTGGAGCAGATTGCGCTGAAAGCCTCCAACGAGAAACAGCATGCGGCATCGCTGCGTCCGGACGGTAATCGGGGTGAAGCTTTGGTGCTGTTTACTACCGACAGCGAACTGGGGCGCGATACCTTGCTGAAAGCGGCGCGTGAAATTGGCGCACCAGAACTGGCGGTGCCGCGCGATATTCGCGTGATGAAACAGCTGCCGATGCTGGGCAGCGGCAAACCGGACTATGTCAGCCTCAAGCAGCTGGCGGAACAGGAGCAGGCATGAGCCAGGCGTTAAATAACGATGCACCGCTAATGTCACGCAACATGCTGGCGGTGATTGTGGCGCAGTTCTTCTCAGCATTTGGCGACAACGCGCTGTTGTTCGTAACGCTGGCGGTGCTGAAAAACCAGTTCTATCCGGACTGGAGCCAGCCCATCCTGCAAATGCTGTTTGTCGCCACTTACATTCTGCTCGCGCCGTTCGTTGGGCAGATGGCGGATAGCTTCGCCAAAGGTCGGGTGATGATGTTCGCCAACAGCCTCAAGCTGCTGGGCGCGCTGACCATCTGCTTCGGCTTCAATCCGTTCCTTGGCTACACGCTGGTGGGGATTGGCGCGGCATCCTATTCGCCGGCCAAGTACGGCATTCTGACCGAAATCACCAGCGGTGAACGTCTGGTCAAAGCCAACGGCTTGATGGAAGGTTCGACCATTGCAGCGATTCTGCTGGGTTCGGTGGCGGGCGGGATGCTGGCAGACTGGAACCTGGTTGCCGCGCTGGTGGTGTGTGCCATGACCTACGCGATGGCGGTGGTGGCGAACATCTTTATTCCGCGCCTGACGGCGGCGCGTCCGGGCCAGAGCTGGCATTTTGCTGCCATGCTGCGCAGTTTCGTCACGGCCACGAAGCTGCTGTGGCGTAACGGCGAAACGCGTTTCTCGCTGCTCGGTACCAGTTTGTTTTGGGGCGCGGGCGTGACGCTGCGTTTCCTGCTGGTGCTGTGGGTACCGGTGGCGCTTGGCATCAGCGACAACAAAACCCCGACCACGCTGAATGCGATGGTGGCGATTGGCATCGTGATGGGCGCGGCAGCAGCGGCGAAGCTGGTGACGCTGCAAACCGTGCGTCGCTGCATGCCCGCCGGTGTACTGATTGGCGTGATGGTGGTGGTGTTCGCGTTGCAAACCAGCTTGCTCAATGCCTATCTGGTGCTGATGCTGATTGGTGCGCTGGGTGGTTTCTTCGTGGTGCCGCTCAATGCGCTGCTGCAGGAGCGTGGCAAGGTATCCGTGGGTTCGGGCAACGCGATTGCGGTGCAGAATCTCGGTGAAAATACCGCGATGCTGCTGATGCTGGGATTGTATACCGTGGCGATTAAGTTGGGCGCGCCTGCGGTGGCAACCGGCGTCGGATTCGGCGCGATTTTCGCCGTGGCGATTGCGGTGTTGTGGTGGAAAGGGCGGCGGTAGATTGGGCGGTGGATTGTGCGGTAATTGAAAAGGTCGCCATGAATGGCGACCCTACGGTTTTACGGGGCCGGATAGGTAAACTGGCGATGAATCGCTTCCAGTTCCTCTAACACCTCGGCATTCAGCGTCAGATTGAAACTCTCTACGTTAATCTTCAGCTGCTCCAGCGTGGTGGCGCCCAGCAAGGTGCTGGCGACAAACGGCTGTTGACGCACATAGGCCAGCGCCATCTGCGACGGATCCATATTGTGCTTCTGCGCCAGCGCAACATAGGCAGCAATCGCCTGATTGGACTGATCGCCGCTGTAACGGGTGAAGCGGCTAAACAGCGTATTGCGCGCACCGGCGGGTTTTGCACCGTTCAGGTATTTACCGCTCAAGGTACCAAACGCCAGGCTGGAATACGCCAGCAGTTCGACGCCTTCATGCTGGCTGATCTCCGCTAAACCGACCTCGAAGCTGCGGTTCAGCAGGCTGTACGGGTTCTGGATGGTGACGATACGCGGCAGCTCATGTTTTTCAGCCAGCTGCAGGTAACGCATCACGCCCCACGCGGTTTCGTTCGACACGCCAATGTAGCGAATCTTACCGGCGCGCACCTGTTCGGTCAGCGCTTCCAGCGTTTCCAGCAGCGTCACCGGCACGCTGGAATCGGTGTATTGATAACCCAGCTTGCCGAAATAGTTGGTCTGACGCTGCGGCCAGTGCAGCTGATAGAGATCGAGATAATCGGTGTTCAGGCGTTTCAGGCTGGCATCCAGCGCTTCGCGGATGTTTTTGCGATCCAGCGCCTGGTTCGGGCGAATCGACGCATCCGCGCCGCGTACCGGACCGGCCACTTTGCTGGCGAGGATGATTTTGTCACGGCTGCCGCGCTTCTTCAGCCAGCTACCAATGTATTGTTCGGTTAATCCCTGGGTTTCCGGGCGCGGCGGCACCGGATACATTTCCGCGGTATCAATCAGGTTAATACCACTGCTAACCGCGTAATCAAGCTGTGCGTGGGCGTCGGCTTCGCTGTTCTGCTCACCAAACGTCATGGTTCCAAGCCCCAGCTGACTCACTTCCAGCGTGCTATGGGGAATACGGTGATAGTGCATGTGCCGGCATCCTTTTTTCATTATGAAAGGGAATGTTGTGTCCTTGGGGACTATAGCGTGTGAAGCGGCGCGGAAGGAAGAGGGGAAAGTTCGGGAAATCGCCTGCACAAAGGGAAAACGCGTGCAGGCAGGGCAATTTGGCACTTAACGCTCAATGATGGTTGAAACCTCATCACCATTGATCTGCATCTGATGGCCTTTCTCATCGGTGTACTGTACCAATCCGGTCTCTTTATCGATGGCAGGTTTGCCATCTGTCATGATCATGCGGCCATCTTTGGTCGCCATGACGTAATCACTGCTACAACCGCTCAGTAACACGGCAACCAACGCTAAACCTACTGCACTCACCAACCCTTTCATTCTTATCTCCTTCTCGCGACTTCAACAGCAAAAGTGTAGTAATAAATGCTTTCGTCGTTAGGAGTAATCGCATCATTCCTAAAATTATCGGCAGCAATATGCATTTACAGTAAAAAATGTCGCGCCAAAAGCGGACCGGTGAAGCTTTTCTTCAGATAAAAGCCGCGCGGCAGCGTCATGATTGGCTCACCGTGTTCGCCGATAGCTTCGGTCAACGCTTTGCTATTGGCGGCTTTAGGACGGATTTGCAGCCAGGCACCGTGACGTGCGGTGATGCGCTCCACCTGGCCGAGCACAATCATATCCATCAACTCTTCCCAGTCTTCGCGCAGCTGTTGCTCCTCTTCTTCACTCGGATGCCACAGCAGCGGCGAACCGACACGGCGCTCGGCCAAAGGCAAGGTACGATCGCCTTCGATCGGGATCCACAACACTCGCGCCAGTTTGTGTCGCACATGGCTGGTTTGCCAGGTCACGCCGCTATTGCCAGTTAATGGCGCGACGCACACGAAGGTGGTTTCCAGCGGTTTGCCCTGGGCATCCACCGGAATGGTTTTCAGCTCAATGCCGAGATGGGCGAAATCCTGCTCGGCTTTGCTGCCGGCGCTGGCGCCCAAATGCAGCTCTAACAGCATGCCAACCCAGCCTTTGTCGCGTTTCAAATCCGCCGGGATCGGCAGGTTAATCTGCGCCGCCAGCGCGGCAAAGGTCTGTCCCGCCAGCTGTTGTGCGCGTTGCAGTAACTCCGCTTCGTTTTCAGGTGGCGATGGTAATGACGGTGAGGAGTGCATGCTAAAACCCATATTGGTTGAAGAGTGAACAGTAAACGCGGGCCGGGTTTGTCCACATGGCAGTTAGTAAAATAACTGTGATAATAGCATGATTCAGCATGCTTTTTTATTCCAATGGAATGAGGACATCCGATGATATGGCCAGGTTATCCCAGCTTGTTATCGACAATGAACAGGTGTTGAACCTAGTTATCCACAGAAAAGTGGGGTAACAGCCCTTTGCTCCTACCCCTGTTTCCATTTACAGCCTTGACTTTCGTGTTTTGAACGCTTTTTTTCCTTTCTTTGACCAGGTTTAGGGCATTCTCTGTGGATAAAAACGTCGGTGATGGATCTTTAACCGATCGAAAAAACCGAGCGGAGGATAACCGTTGATCCTGATCGTAATTTAACGGTTAATAAGTTTTATGTAGATGAAATATATCGTATTTATCGTCGTTATCATGCTGGGTGATGAGATTTATCCGAAGTGGTTATTCAACTCATTCCCGTGTTCTGCACAAAGCTATCCACAGAAAACGTGAATAAGATCGCCGATAAATGGGGGCATCTGTTTATAACTTGGCTAATCTCTGTGAGTTATCCTGTTTTTATTCCGCCTGCGGCCCGCTATCCAGTGGTTTACCGCCTGTAAGGAGTGTGAAACAATCAGGCTATTCAAATTTAGCTTTGAGGTAGTCCAGTGATCGATGATGATGGCTACCGCCCGAATGTTGGTATCGTAATCTGTAACAGGCAAGGACAAGTGTTGTGGGCCAGGCGCTTTGGACAGCACTCCTGGCAATTTCCTCAGGGAGGCATCAATCCGGGTGAAACTGCTGAACAGGCGATGTATCGCGAACTGTTCGAAGAAGTGGGTTTACACCGCAAAGATGTTCGAATACTTGCTTCAACCCGAAACTGGTTACGCTACAAGTTGCCAAAACGTTTGGTGCGTTGGGACACAAAGCCGGTGTGTATCGGCCAGAAACAAAAGTGGTTTCTTCTGCAGTTGATGTGTAGTGACGCGGAAATCAATGTGCAGCACAGCAGCACGCCGGAGTTTGATGGTTGGCGCTGGGTTAGCTTCTGGTATCCGGTACGTCAGGTGGTCTCTTTCAAGCGCGATGTTTATCGCCGCGTAATGAAAGAATTCGCGGGCGTAGTGATGTCTATGCAGGAGAGTGCGGGGCAGCGGAATAACGCCGCCCAACGACGTAAAAGAGGATAGGCCACGCCCTTTATGCTCACTCAGTTACGCGAAATTGTAGAGAAAGTGGCGAGTGCTCCACGTCTGAATGAAGCACTCGACATTCTGGTAAACGAAATTTGCCTTGCGATGGAAACCGAGGTTTGCTCGGTTTATCTCGCCGATCACGATCGTCGTTGCTATTACCTGATGGCGACACGCGGGCTAAAAAAGCCGCGTGGTCGTACGGTCACGCTGGCGTTTGATGAAGGCATTGTTGGCCTTGTTGGACGCTTAGCTGAGCCGATCAACCTCGCCGACGCGCAAAGCCATCCCAGCTTCAAATACATTCCTTCTGTTAAAGAGGAGCGCTATCGCTCCTTCCTCGGCGTCCCGATCATCAGCCGTCGCCAGCTGCTTGGCGTGCTGGTTATCCAGCAGCGCGAACACCGTCAGTTTGATGAAAGCGAAGAGTCTTTCCTCGTCACGCTCGCCACGCAAATGGCGGGCTTGCTGTCGCAGTCGCAGCTCGGTCAACTGTTCGGCCAATTCCGTCAGACGCGGGTAAAAGCCATTGCTGCGGCGCCTGGCGTGGCGGTTGCGCCCGGTTGGGTGGATGAAACTCAACCGCTGCTCGACCAGGTTTCTGCTGCCTCCACGCTCGACGTGCAGCGTGAACGCGAGCGTCTGGTGCTGGCGATGGGCGAAGCCGGCAACGAATTCCGCCGCTTCAGTAAACGCTTTGCTGCCAGCGTGCAGAAAGAGAGCGCGGCGATCTTCGATCTCTATTCGCACCTGCTTACCGATGCGCGCTTGAAAAAAGATCTGTTTGATGAGATCGAGCGCGGATCGGTAGCCGAGTGGGCAGTGAAAACGGTGATCGAGAAGTTCGCCGAGCAGTTCGCCAACTTGCAGGATCAATATTTACGCGAGCGCGCCGGCGATCTGCGCGTGCTCGGTCAACGTCTGCTGTTCCACCTCGATGATTCACTGGTCGGCACCAATGCCTGGCCGGAACGCTTCGTGTTAGTCGCCGATGAACTCACCGCCACCACGCTGGCGGAATTGCCGCAGGAGCGTCTGGCGGGCGTGGTGGTGCGCGACGGCGCGGCCAACTCGCATGCGGCGATTTTGACGCGCGCGATGGGCATCCCCACCGTAATGGGCGCGGATATCCTGCCGGCGCAGCTCAACAAACGCTTGCTGATTGTTGATGGCTATCGCGGCGAAGTGCTGATCGATCCGGAACCGGTGCTGGTGCAGGAGTATCAGCGTTTGATCAGCGAAGAGAACGCGCTGAGCAAAATGGCCGAAGGCGTGGTCGAGCAGCCCGGCGAGCTGAAAAGCGGTGAGCGCATTCAGGTGATGCTGAATGCCGGTCTCAGCGCGGAACACGAGCAGGCACTGGATAACTGGGTAGATGGCATCGGTCTGTACCGCACCGAAATTCCGTTCATGCTGCACAACGGCTTCCCGTCCGAAGAGGAGCAGGTGGCGCAGTATCAGGGCATGCTGCAGCTGTTCTACGACAAGCCGGTGACGCTGCGTACGCTGGATGTCGGCGCGGATAAACAGCTGCCGTATATGCCAATCAGCGAGGAGAATCCGTGCCTTGGCTGGCGTGGCATTCGCTTAACGCTCGATCAGCCTGAAATCTTCCTGGTACAGGTGCGCGCCATGCTGCGTGCCAACGTGGCGTCTGGCAACTTAAGCATTTTGCTGCCGATGATCAGCCATATCGATGAGATCGATGATGCGCGTCGCCTGATCGATCGCGCTGGCCGCGAAGTGGAAGAGATGCTCGGCTATGTGATTCCTAAGCCGCGCATTGGCATCATGATTGAAGTGCCGTCGATGCTGTTTATGATCCCGCATCTGGCGGATCGCGTGGATTTTGTCTCCGTCGGTACCAACGATTTGACGCAATATTTGCTGGCGGTCGATCGTAACAACACGCGCGTGGCGAACCTGTATGATTCGCTGCATCCGGCGATGCTGCGGGCGCTGCACACCATCGCCAGCGAAGCCCGCCAGGCCAAACTGGAGCTCTGCTTGTGTGGTGAAATGGCTGGCGATCCCATGTGTGTCGCGCTGTTAGTGGGCATGGGATATCACCATCTCAGCATGAACGGCAAGAATGTACCGCGTGTGAAATATCTGCTGCGTCATCTCGACTTTGAAGAGGCGCAGAAGCTTAGCGAGCATGGGCTGGCTGCGCATACCGCCTCGGAAGTGCGCCATCTGGTCTCTACCTTTATGGAGCGCCGTGGTTTAGGCGGTTTAATTCGCGGCGGGCGTTAACGGTTACATCTTCGCGACCTGTGTTAAACGTGGCTGTGCTATTATGCGCGGCCTTTTATTATGTGAACCCTTAGCCAGACCCGTTTCAGGGCAGAAAAAAACAGTGGTGAAAGATGACTGACGGCTACATTTCGTTTCCCCAATTCGATCCGGTAATTTTCTCTATCGGACCGGTTTCGCTTCACTGGTACGGCTTGATGTATCTGGTGGGCTTTGTATTTGCCATGTGGCTGGCGACGCGACGCGCCAACAAACCTGGCAGCGGCTGGAAAAAAGAGGAAGTGGAAAACCTGCTGTATGCGGGCTTCCTCGGCGTATTCCTCGGTGGACGTATCGGCTATGTGTTGTTCTACAACCTGCCGCTGTTCCTGGAAAATCCGCTGTATCTGTTTAAGGTCTGGGATGGCGGCATGTCGTTCCACGGCGGCCTGATTGGTGTGATTGTGGTGATGCTGATCTTCGCACGCCGCACCAAGCGTACTTTCTTCCAGGTGGCGGATTTCATTGCACCGCTGATCCCGTTTGGTTTGGGTGCCGGTCGTCTCGGTAACTTCATCAATGGCGAACTGTGGGGCCGCGTGGCGCCCGATTTCAAATACGCGATGTTGTTCCCGGGTTCACGCAGCGAAGATATCGCGCTGGCGGCCAACAATCCGCAGTACCAGGAGTTGCTGAACACCTACGGCGTACTACCGCGTCATGCGTCACAGCTGTATGAGCTGTGCCTCGAAGGTATCGTGCTGTTCATCATTCTCAACCTGTTTATCCGCAAGCCGCGCCCAATGGGCAGCGTCTCGGGCCTGTTCCTGATTGGCTACGGCGCATTCCGCATTATCGTGGAGTTCTTCCGTCAGCCGGATGCGCAGCTTGGCCTGTTTGAAGGCGGCGTCAGCATGGGACAGATTTTGTCGATCCCAATGATTCTGGCCGGTGTGATTATGATGATCTGGGCGTATCGTCGTCGCCCGCAGCAACAAACTCGTGAGGTAAAATGAAACAGTATCTGGACCTAATGCAACATGTGCTGAATGAAGGCGCTGAAAAGGCCGACCGTACCGGCACCGGCACGCTCTCGATCTTTGGCCACCAGATGCGTTTCAATTTGCAGGACGGTTTTCCGCTGGTTACCACCAAGAAAGTGCACCTGCGCTCGATCATTCATGAGCTGCTGTGGTTCCTGAAAGGTGAGACCAACATCGGTTACCTGAAAGAGAACAAGGTCACCATCTGGGACGAATGGGCAGATGATAATGGCGATCTTGGTCCGGTGTATGGCAAGCAGTGGCGCAGCTGGGGCAGCGCGTCGGGCGAAGAGATTGATCAAATCAGTAAAGTGATTGAGCAGTTGAAGCGTGACCCGGATTCGCGCCGCATCATCGTCTCGGCGTGGAACGTGGGCGAGCTGGATCAAATGGCGCTGGCACCTTGCCACGCCTTCTTCCAGTTCTACGTGGCGAACGGCAAGCTCTCTTGCCAGCTCTATCAGCGTTCGTGCGATATCTTCCTTGGTCTGCCATTCAACATCGCCAGCTACGCGCTGCTGGTGCATATGGTGGCGCAGCAGTGCGATCTCGAAGTGGGCGATTTTGTCTGGACCGGTGGCGATACCCATCTGTACAGCAACCATTTAGAGCAAGCACGCCTGCAGTTAACGCGCGAACCGCGTCCGTTGCCGAAGCTGGTGATCAAGCGTAAACCGGCCTCTATCTTTGATTATCAGTTCGATGATTTCGAGATTGAAGGCTACGATCCGCATCCCGCGATTAAAGCGCCCGTCGCAATTTAACACCACTCTCGTAGGGTCGCCATTCATGGCGACCTCTACTCACCCGCACCTGAATCCTGAATCCGCCTCACAAAACGCTGTATCCCACTGCACACCTCACCCGATTCCCTGCGCAACGTTTCCCAACACTGATTTCCCTCGCTTGTTCAGCCTCATGCTGCTGGGCACATTACCCGCCATGAACAGAAACGATAACCACGGCTTCACTTTGCCCGAACTGCTATTGGTGATGGTGATCGCCGGCATACTTAGCGCTGGCGCGCTGCAAGGTTGGCAGCGATGGCAGCAATATCAACAGCTGCGCGACAGCGTACTGCAACTGCAGGGATTTCTGCTGCGCCTGCGCGCCCATGCTAACTGGCACAATCGCGATCTCACGCTGTGGCTACAAAGCGGTGAAAACGGTTGTCTTGGCGCGGGAGCCAAACCGGCAGAAGGCTGCGCATTGCCCTCGCGCTGGTTATTTAAACCGCCGCACGACAGCGTGCGCCTTGTCGCCATCACCGGCGACGTCGGTTTTTACGGACGGCGTGATGTTGCGCGTCCTGGCAGCATCGATCTCGCCAGTGCGGCGGGGCGCTGGCGCTTAATCATCTCCGCCAGAGCGCGCATCCGCGCCTGCCAGCCGGGAGAAAAAGGATGCGAATAGCGCAACGTGGATTCAGCCTGCTGGAGATGCTGATTGCCATGGCGATAGGCGCGGTACTGATGATCAGCGTCGGGCGATTTTTACCGCTGCTGCTGGAGCAGAATCTGCGCCTGCAACAGCGCGTGCAGTTACAGCAGGAGCTGCAGCAGATCGTCAATACGCTGCAAAAAGCGCTGCGCCGAGCTGGCTATTGTCACGGCCAGTGCAGCGGTTCGGCGCTAACGATTGCCGCCAGCGGCAGTTGCGTTTTACTGCGCTGGGATGAGAATAGCAACGGGCGCTGGGAAGGTGTGGGCCACAGCGAAAGTGACTATTACGGCTATCGGCTGCGCAGCGGACAGCTTGAAATGCAGCGTGGCGTGGATGAGTGCAACAGCAGCGGTTGGGAGAAACTCTCCGATCCGGCGTTTCTCACCATCGATACCTTCAAGCTTGAGCGGCAGGGAACGCGTCTGGTGCTGCAACTGGCGGGACACGCTGACAGCCAAAGCGTAGAACTGGAAAACTGGATTGAAGGAATCAATCTGTGAAGCAGCGCGGCAATAGCACGCTGGGCATGGTGCTGATGATGTTACTGATGGGCGGATTGACGCTACACGCCACGCGAACGCAGCTTTCGCAAAGCATGGTATTAGTGGCTGACGAGCAACTGCACGGCCAGGATTTCTGGCAGGCGCAGGCGGCGTTAGAGTGGGGCAGCGTGCAAAACTGGCCGCAGGCCACCGGCTGGCAATGTCAGCAATGGACAGCAGAGCAGTGGCAAAGCTGCCTGCTACGGATGGAGGATGACAATGCGTTGTTATCGGGACATGGAGAAGGGCGCGCGCTGTGGCTCTATCGTTGGGTATCAATCCCCAACACGCAACCACAGCGGCAAGCGCATGGCTGGATCGATTACTGTCCGCTGTCGCAGCCGGCGCTGTGCCAGCCAGAAGCAGCAGGGCTTTAGCCTCGCAGAAACACTGGTGGCGATGCTGATGTTGGCGATGACCATCAGCACCTTGCTGCAATATCATCGCGCGCTGGCGCTGGGTTTTAGCCAGCAGTGGCAGCAGCGACAGGCGTGGCGTGTTGCCGGTCAGGCGTTGCTTGGACGTGAGGTTGAGGGATGGCAGAATCAGCGCCAGCAGCAGAGCCTGGCGGGCGGCTGTACGCTGGAGCGCGTGACGGTTACGGGTCCACAGCAGCGTTCCGCCTCACTGGCGCAGCTCAATTGCCACTAGCGGTAGGCATCGCAGGTGATAAACGGTAGAGTGGCTCGGCTGCGTTGTTGTCTTGTGTTTAGGAGAAATATGTTCCGGGTCTATCACTCAAATCAGCTTGATCTGTTGAAGAATCTGGCAGGAATTCTGATTGAAAATCAACCGCTGGCCGACCCGCTGGCGGCTGAGCAGGTGCTGGTACAAAGCCCAGGCATGGCGCAGTGGCTGCAAATGGAGCTGGCTAACAGTTTCGGCATTGCCGCCAACATCGATTTCCCGCTGCCTGCCAGCTTCATCTGGAACATGTTCGTCAAGGTGCTGCCCGATATTCCTGAAGAGAGCGCCTTTACCAAAGCCAGCATGAGCTGGAAGCTGATGCATCGCTTGCCAACTTTGCTGGAGCAGGACGCATTCCAGCCGCTGCGTCACTACCTCAATGATGATGACGATAAGCGCAAGCTGTATCAGCTCAGCGCCCGTGTTGCTGACCTGTTTGACCAATATCTGGTGTATCGCTCGGACTGGCTCAACAGCTGGGAGCGCGGTGAACTGATTGATGGCTTGGGCGAATCGCAGCAGTGGCAGGCGCCGCTGTGGTGCGATCTGGTCAACTTCACCGAAAGCCTGGGTCAGCCGATGTGGCATCGCGCCAATCTCTATGCGCGCTTCATCCAAAAGCTGGAACAGGCGCAAACGCCGCCGGCAGGCTTGCCGCAACGCGTGTTTATTTGCGGTATTTCCGCGCTGCCTCCGGTCTATCTGCAGGCACTGGAAGCGCTGGGTCGGCACATTGATATCCATCTGCTGTTCACCAACCCCTGCCGTCACTATTGGGGCGACATTCAGGATTATGCTTTTCTGGCGAAGCTGCAAAGCCGCCAGCGTCGCCGCATACAATCGGACGAGCTGCAGCCGCTGTTCCGCGATCCAGCCAGCGCGCCGGCATTGTTTAACGACATCGGCGAGCAGCAGCTAACCAATCCGCTGCTGGCATCATGGGGCAAACTGGGGCGCGATAATCTGTTTCTGCTGAGCCAGATGGAATCCGCTGCCAACGACATTGATGCCTTCGTTGAGATGCCACAAGACAATCTGCTGCACAGCTTGCAAGCGGATCTGCTCAATCTGGACGATAGAGCGGTCATTGGCCTTAATGCGGGAGAACTGGCGAACAGCGCCGAGAAACGCCTGCTTGATCCGGAAGATCGCTCGATCACGCTGCAGGTGTGCCACAGCGCCCAGCGTGAAGTTGAAGTGCTGCAAGATCATCTGCTCACGCTGATGGAAGCCAATCCCGAACTCAAGCCGCGCGACATCATCGTGATGGTGGCGGATATCGACAGTTACGCCCCTTTTATTCAGGCAGCTTTTGCCAGCGCGCCGAGCGAACGCTATTTGCCGTTCGCCATTTCCGACCGCCGCGCCAGTCAGGCGCATCCGGCGATTCTGGCGCTGCTCAGCTTGCTGTCGCTGCCTGAAAGTCGCTTTGCCTCCGAAGATGTGCTGGCGCTGCTTGAGGTTCCCGCGCTGGCACAGCGCTTCTCGGTAGATGAAAGCGGGCTGCGACTGCTGCGCCGTTGGGTGATGGAGTCCGGCATTCGCTGGGGATTGGATGATGCCAGCGTAGAAGCGCTGGCGCTGCCGGTAACCGGACAACACACCTGGCGCTTTGGCCTGCAGCGCATGCTGCTCGGCTATGCGCTGGAGAGCCGCAACGGTGACTGGCAAGGGATTCTGCCTTATGACGAATCCAGTGGTTTGATCGCTGAACTGGCGGGTCATCTGGCTGAATTGCTATCGCGACTGGAAGAGTGGCGTGCGCGTCTGGCAGAAGAACGCACGCTGGCAGAGTGGCAGCCGCTGTGCCGTGAGCTGATTGAGTGCTTCTTTAGCGGAGACGCCGAAAGTGAAGCCGCGCTACTGCTGGTGGAAACGCAGTGGAAACAGATTATTGAACAAGGCATGCAGGCGGCGTATCAACAGCCAATTCCGGTTACGCTGCTGCGTGATGAGCTGCGTTCACGCCTCGATCAACAGCGCATCAGCCAACGTTTTCTCGCTGGACCCATCAACTTCTGTACGCTGATGCCGATGCGTTCCATTCCCTTCAAAGTCGTGTGTTTGCTGGGCATGAACGATGGCGTCTATCCGCGCACCTTAGCGCCGCTTGGTTTCGACCTGATGCAGCAACAGATGCGCAAAGGCGACCGTAGCCGCCGCGACGATGACCGCTATCTGTTCCTCGAAGCGCTGATCTCGGCGCAGCAGCAGCTCTATATCAGCTACATTGGCCGGGCGATTCAGGACAACACGGAGCGCTATCCATCGGTATTAGTGAGCGAGCTGGTGGATTATCTGGGACAAAGCTTCCGTCTGCCGGGGGATGAAGCACTTGAACCCGATATCAGTGAGCAACGCGTGCGCGACCATCTGCAAAAGCTGCACAGCCGCATGCCGTTTGCCGCAGAGAACTTCCAACCGGGCGCACCCGGGCAAAGCTTTGCTGCGGATTGGTTGCCAGCGGCCAGCGGCAGCGGCGTGGCACAGCCGGATTTTGTACAGCCTTTGCCGCCTGCACCGTTAGAAACCTTGTCGCTGGAGCAACTGCTGCGCTTCTGGCGTCATCCGGTGCGCGCCTGGTTCCAGCAGCGCTTGGGTGTGGCCTTCTGGATGGAAGAGAGCGAACTGCCCAACAGCGAACCGTTCGCGCCTGATAGCCTCGAACGCTACCAAATCAACGCCCAATTACTGAATACGCTGGTCAACGGTGACGATCCGGCGCAACTGTATGCGCGCCATCGCGCGGCAGGCAATCTGCCTTACGGCGCGTTCGGGGAACTTTTCTGGCAGAGCCAGACCGAAGAGATGCTGGAAGTGGCAGTCGAGGTGAGTGGTCAACGCCAGCCCGCCGAAAGTTGGGAAATCAATCTGGCGCTCGGCGCAGTGCAATTGACCGGCTGGCTAACGCAGGTGCAAGCTGATGGCCTGCTGCGCTGGCGTCCGGGCGTGCTGAACATGAATGATGGTCTGCTGCTATGGCTGGAACATCTGGTGTATTGCGCATTGGGCGGCAGCGGTGAAAGCCGCATGTACGGTCGTAAACAGAGTCACTGGCGCTTCGCGGCGCTGCCTGCTGAACAGGCGCTGTCGCTGCTGAATGAGTATGTTGTGGGTTATCAGGCCGGATTAGTCCAGCCGCTGATGCTACTGAATAAATCCGGCGGCGCCTGGCTGGAAGCCAGCTTTGACAGTAAGTCGCAGCAGTTGCTGGAAGACGAAGCAACGCAGAAAAAGGCACTTAACAAATTGCTGCAAGCCTGGCAGGGTGGTTTCCAGGTGGAAGGCGAGGGCAGCGATCCCTATCTGCAGCGCCTGAGTCGCTCATTGGATGATGATGCCGTGCAGGCGATAACTGCCGCCGCACGCCAATGGTATTTGCCGGTGCGCCTGGCGCATCAAAATGATGAATAGCAAGGGAATACGGCCTCATTTGAGGTTGTTCCTGACACGATAAGAAAGTTTGTCTATTTCACCGCTGGGCACACAGCCAGCGGAAAAGGGTAACGTAAGGGGTTTAAATGCGGATTTACGCACGCTGGATTGGAGCGCTGCTGCTGAGCACGTTAGCGCTGAATGCCTTTGCCGATACCGATCGCGGCTGGCAACCCATCAATGACACCATTCGTAAAAGCGATCACGATCCACGCAGTTACCAGGCGATTACATTAAACAACGGCATGACCGTGTTGCTGGTCTCGGATGCCGAAGCGCCTAAATCACTGGCGGCGCTGACCTTACCGATTGGTTCGCTGGACGATCCTAATCAGCAACTGGGTTTGGCGCACTATCTCGAACACATGGTGTTGATGGGATCAAAGCGTTATCCGCAGCCTGATAATCTCGCCGAATTCCTGAAAAAGAATGGCGGCAGCCACAATGCCAGCACCGCGTCGTATCGCACGGCGTTCTATCTGGAAGTGGAAAACAGTGCGCTGCAGCCAGCGGTAGATCGTCTGGCCGATGCGATTGCTGAACCGCTGCTCGATCCGGTTAATGCCGATCGTGAGCGTCATGCGGTCAACGCAGAACTGACCATGGCTCGCTCTCGCGATGGCTTGCGCATGGCGCAGGTGGGCGCAGAAACCCTTAACCCTGCGCATCCGGGTTCGCGCTATTCCGGCGGCAACCTCGATACGTTAAGTGACAAGCCGGACAGCAAATTACATCAGGCGCTGACCGATTTTTGTCACAGCCATTATTCCGCCAATCTGATGAAGGCGGTGATCTACAGCAACAAACCGCTACCCGAGATGGCCGACATTGCGGCAAAAACCTTTGGTCGTGTGGCTAATCATCAGACCACCGTGCCAGAGATTGACGTGCCGGTGGTGACCGACGCGCAGAAGGGCATCATTATCCATTACGTGCCCGCGCAGCCGCGCAAGCAGTTAAAAATTGAGTTCCGTATCCCGAACAACAGCGGCCAGTTCCGCAGTAAAACCGATACGCTGATCAGCTACATTCTCGGCAATCGCAGCAAAAACACCCTCAACGACTGGCTGCAAAAGCAGGGGCTGGCGGATGGCGTCAGTGCAGGTGCTGACCCAATGACCGAGCGCAACAGCGGCGTCTTCGCTATCAGCGTCTCGTTAACCGACAAAGGTCTGGCGCAGCGCGATGAAGTGGTCGCTGCGGTGTTTAGCTACCTCGATATGCTGCGCAGCAAAGGCATCAGTAAAGCGTACTTCGATGAAGTCTCCCACGTGCTGGCGCTGGATTTCCGTTATCCATCGATTACCCGCGATATGGATTACATTGAGTGGCTGGTGGATACCATGCTGCGGGTGCCGGTTGAACACACGCTGGATGCGCCGTATCTGGCAGATCAGTTCGATCCCGCCGCAATCAAAACGCGTCTCGATGAGATGACGCCGCAGAACGCGCGTATCTGGTACATCAGCCCGCAGGAGCCGCATAACAAAGAGGCCTACTTTGTGAATGCGCCCTATCAGGTGGACAAAATCAGCGAGGCCCAATTCAGCGACTGGCAGCAACGCGCCGCACAGCTCCAGCTGTCGATGCCCACGCTGAATCCCTACATTCCGTCGGATTTCTCCATCATTCCTGCCGATGGCAAAACCTACGATCATCCGGTCGCACTGACCAATGGCGACAGCATGCGTATTTACTGGATGCCAAGTCAGCTGTTTGCCAGCGAACCGAAAGCCGCTATCACCCTGGCGCTGCGTAACAAATCCGCGATTAGCGATGCGCGCCAGCAGGTGCTGTTTGGCTTGAATGACTATCTCTCTAGCCTGGCGCTGGATGAACTGAATTCGCAGGCCTCGGTTGGCGGCATCAGTTTCTCCACCGGGGAAGATGATGGCATCGTGTTTAGCGCCAGCGGTTTTACCCAACGTCTTCCGGAATTGCTGAAGAAGCTGGTGGAAGGTTACGCCACCTTTACGCCGGATCAGCAGCAGCTGGAGCAGGCCAAATCCTGGTATCTGGATCGACTGGAGGCAGCAGAGAAGGGCAAAGCGTTTGAGCAGGCGATTCAGCCGATGCAGATGTTGTCGCAGCTGCCTTACACCCAGCGTGAAACGCGCCGCAAACTGGTGAAGGACATCACGCTGAAAGAGGTCACCGATTACCGCGATGCGCTGATTCATCATGCAACGCCGGAAATGATGGTGGTGGGCAATCTCTCTGCCGATCGCGTGAAACAGCTCGGCGATGAGCTGCAGCAGCAGTTGCAGAGCGATGGTCACGGCTACTGGCACAGTGATTATGTGTCGGTGGATAAAGCGATGAAGGCCAACCTGCAAAAAGCCGGCAGTAGCACCGATTCGGCGCTGGCCGCACTGTATGTGCCGTTGGGCTTCAGCGAATATCAAAGCATGGCCAACAGCACCATGCTGAGCCAGATCGTCCAACCCTGGTTCTACAACCAGTTGCGTACCGAAGAGCAGCTCGGCTACGCGGTGTTTGCGTATCAGATGCCGATTGGTCGGCAATGGGGCATCGGTTTCCTGCTGCAAAGTAACAGCAAGCAGCCGGCGTTTTTACTGCAACGCTTCCAGGCGTTTTATCCGCAGGCGGAACAGCGTCTGCGCAGCATGAAAGCGGAAGATTTTGCCCAGTATCAGCAGGCGCTAATTAACGATATGAAGCAGCGCCCGCAAACGCTGGATGAAGAGGCGAACCGCTTTAACCGTGACTTTAAACGTCAGAACTTTGCTTTCGATACGCGTGAAAAGGCGATTGAGCAAATCCAGCAGCTAACACCAGCTGGTCTGGCCGACTTCTTCCATCAGGCGGTATTAGCACAAACAGGCATGGCGATGATTTCTCAGATTGGCGGCAGCCATGATGGCGCGACCAAAGATGACTACGCACAGCTGCCGGGCTGGACCACATGGGATGAGGTCCAGAAACTGCAGCAATCGTTGCCCGTGAAGAGTGACGCGCAATGAGTCTGCTACCTGAATCGCTCAATCCTCTGACGCTGCCGCTGCGCGGTGAGCGTCTGATTGAGGCCTCCGCAGGGACCGGTAAAACCTTTACCATCGGGCTGCTCTATCTGCGGCTGCTGCTGGGATTGGGCGGACAACATGCTTATTCGCGTCCGCTGTCGGTCGAAGAGATTCTGGTGGTGACCTTTACCGAGGCCGCTACCGCTGAACTGCGCGGGCGTATTCGCGCCAACATCCACGAGCTGCGGTTAGCCTGCCTGCGCGGCATTAGCAGCAATCCGATGCTGATGCAGCTGCTGCAAGAGATCCCGAAACCCGCCGATGCCGCCTCGCTGCTGCTGGCCGCCGAACGTCAGATGGATGAAGCCGCCATTTTCACCATCCACGGCTTCTGCCAGCGCATGCTGAATCTCAACGCCTTTGAGTCCGGCATGCTGTTTGAACAACAGCTGATTGAGGATGAACAGCTGCTGCTGCGCCAGGCGACCGCCGATTTCTGGCGTCGTCACTGCTATCCGCTGACGCTGGATGTTGCGCGGGTAATTGTCAGTGAATGGAGCGGCCCAGAGCAGTTGCTTTCCACTTTGCGTCCGTGGTTGCAGGGCGAATCGCCCAGCCTGCTTCTGCCGCCTGCTGACAGTGAAACTCTGGCTTCACGCCACAGCGAAAACCTGGCGCGTATCGCCGCCATGAAAGCGCAATGGCTGGCGGTGGGTGAAGAGGTGCTGACGCTGGTGGGGCAATCTGATGTGGATAAGCGCAGCTACAGCAGCAAAAATTTGCCGGTCTGGGTCAACAAAGTTAGCTCCTGGGCGCAGAGTGAAACGCGTGATTATCAGGTGCCTGCCGAACTGGCGCGCTTCGGTCAGCGCATGCTTGAAGAGAAGACCAAAAAGGGCAATCCGCCGCATCACACCCTGTTTGACGCCATCGACAGTTTCCTTGCCCAGCCGCTGTCGCTGCGCGATCTGGTGATTGCGCGCGCGCTGGTCGAGGTGCGCGCTGCGGTGCGCAAAGAGAAACGTCAGCAGGCGCTGTTAGGCTTTGATGATTTGCTGAGCCGCCTCGACGAAGCCCTGCAACAGCCGAGCGGTGAGCAGCTGGCGCAGGCGATTCGCCAGCGTTTCCCGGTGGCACTGATAGATGAGTTTCAGGACACCGATCCGCTGCAATACCGCATCTTCCGCACGCTTTACATCAATCAGCCAGCGCATGCGCTGCTGCTGATTGGCGATCCCAAACAGGCGATTTACGCGTTTCGTGGCGCGGATATTTTTACCTATATCCGCGCGCGCAGCGAAGTCAGTGCGCACTACACGCTGGACACCAACTGGCGCTCGTCGCCAGCGATGGTCAATAGCGTTAATCAACTGTTTGCACGCCTCGACGCGCCCTTCCTGTTTGCGGAGATCCCGTTCCAGCCGGTGCAGTTCGCACCACCAAACCAGCCGTTGTCTCTTAGCATCGATCAGGTTGAGCAAGCGGCGTTACGCTTCTGGCTACAACCAGGCGAAGGCTGCAGCGTTGGCGATTATCAGCAACGTATGGCGCAGCAGTGTGCAGCCGATATTAGTCGCTGGTTGCAGGCCGGGCAGCAGCAGCGCGCGATGCTGGGCAAAGCGCCCACTTTGCGGCCGGTACAAGCCTCTGACATCACCGTGCTGGTGCGCAGCCGTAACGAAGCCAACCTGATTCGCGAAGCACTCAATCTGCTGGGCATTCCATCGGTTTACCTCTCGAATCGCGACAGCGTTTACACCACGCCGGAAGCGCGTGAGCTGTTATGGCTGTTGCAGGCAGTACTGGCGCCGGAGCAGGAGCGTATGCTGCGCACCGCGCTGGCAACCTCGCTGTTTGCTTTTGATGCCTCGCAGCTGGATGCGCTGGATCAGGATGCGCGCGGTTGGGATGAACTGGTGGATACCTTTGCCCGCTGGCAGCTGGTGTGGCAGCAGCGTGGCGTTTTGCCGATGCTGCGCGAAATGATGCTGGAGCGCCAGCTGGCGGAAAATCTGCTGGCATCAGAGAACGGCGAGCGTCGTCTGACAGATTTACTGCATCTGGGCGAACTGCTGCAGGAAGCGGCTGCACAACTGGATAGCCCGCATGCGCTGGTGCGCCATCTGGCACAGCAGATCGCGCGTCCGGACAGCCAGTCTGCCAGCCAGCAGCTGCGTCTGGAGAGCGATCGCCATCTGGTGCAGATTGTCACCATCCACAAATCTAAAGGGCTGCAGTATCCGCTAGTGTGGCTGCCGTTCGCCGCCGGTTTCCGCGAGGCGGATACCGCGCTCTATCACGATCGTGAGAACTTTGACGCGGTACTGGATCTGCAAGCCGATGAGGAGAGCCTGGCGCTGGCCGAACAGGAGCGTCTGGCAGAGGATTTGCGCCTGCTCTACGTGGCGTTGACCCGTTCGATCTATCACTGCAGCGTCGGCGTGGCGCCATTGTTTCGCGGCACGCGCAAGAAAGAGGGCGAGAGCGATTTGCATAAAAGCGCGCTCGGTTTTCTGTTGCAACGCGGCGAAGCGGCGACGGCCGAACAGCTCGGTGCATTACTGCATGACATGGACGCGGCGGGCACCGATGTGGTGCTGGCAGAAGATATGCAAGCCGAGCGCTGGCAGGTTGAGGCAGTCGCCGATAGCGAATTGGGTGCGCGATCCGTAACGCGCGTGCTGGCCGATCCGTGGCGCGTGACGAGTTACTCTGGTTTGCAGCAGCACAGTTCTCATCGTCTGCTTGAGGTGATGCCGAATTTCGATGTGGAAGCAGCTGGCGAAGAGGATCGTGAAGAGGAAGGGGAAGCGGCGCTTACGCCACATCACTTCCCGCGCGGTGCTGCGCCGGGAACGTTTTTGCATGAACTGTTCGAATCACTGGATTTCCCGCAGCCGCCTTCCGAGGAGAAGCTGGCGCAACATCTGCAGCAAAACGGCTATTCGCTGCACTGGCAGCCGATGCTCAGCGCGTGGATTACGCGCGTATTGAGCACGCCGCTTAACGCGCAGGGCATTCATCTGGCGCAGGTGCAGAGCAGCGATCGGTTGGTGGAGATGGCGTTCTATCTGCCAATTGACAACGTGCTGACCGCGCGTGAACTGAGCGCGTTGATTGCTCAGGATGCCTTATCGGCGCAGGCTCCACCGCTCGATTTCCGTCAGGTTCAGGGCATGCTGAAAGGCTTTATCGATCTGGTATTCCGCTGGCAGGGCAAATATTACCTGCTGGATTATAAATCCAACTGGCTCGGCGACAGCCATGAAGCTTACACGCCGCAGGCAATGGCGCAGGCGATGATCGACCACCGCTACGATTTGCAGTACCAGCTCTACACGCTGGCGCTGCACCGCTATTTACAACATCGCGTGCCGGATTACGATTATGAGCAGCATTTCGGCGGCGTGTTTTATCTCTTCCTGCGTGGCATGGACGGCAGCTCGCCAGACAACGGCGTGTTCCACACCCGTCCGACGTTCGATTTTGTTTCACAACTGGATAGCCTGTTTCGCGGGCCGGGAGCGACAGCATGAGCGGTATGACCGCGCTTTTAGCACAAGCGGCTGAGCTGCGTTTGCTGCGCTCGCTGGATGTCCAGTTCGCCCAACTGCTGGCTGATGACGAGCAACCGGCGCGTCTGCTGCTGGCGGCCTGCCTGAGCGCGGAAGCGGGAGATGGGCATGTCTGTTTGCCGTTATCACAGCTGAGCCGCGACAACCTGTTTAAAGGGCGTCATGCGGAGCTGGCGCAGGCTATCTGGCAAGCGGCAGGCGAACCGCAGGGTTGGCCGGCAATTTTAGCCGGCTGGTCGGCGCTGAGTCGCAGCGAGCAAGCGGCACCCATCGTGCTGAGCGAAGATCGTCTCTATCTGCATCGCCTTTGGCACAACGAAGGGCAGGTGGCACGCTTCTTTCAGTCACAGTCAACAGCACAGCCTTTTGCGCCTGAACAGGTCCGGCAAGTACTGGATCAGCTGTTTGGCAGCGAGCCGGATAACTGGCAGAAAATTGCGGCTGCGGTGGCGCTGACGCAGAAAACTGCGGTGATCTCGGGCGGTCCCGGCACCGGCAAAACCACCACGGTAGCGAAACTGCTGGCGGCGCTGATCCGTCTTAGCGAAGGCGCGTTACGTATTCAGTTGGCTGCACCGACCGGCAAAGCGGCGGCGCGCCTCACCGAATCGCTGGGCAAGGCGCTGCAAAAGCTGCCGGTGAGCGAGGCGGAACGGCAGCGCTTTCCCGCTGATGCCACCACGCTGCACCGCTTGTTAGGCGCGCAGCCGGAAACGCAGCGCCTGCGCTATCACGCCGGGAATCCGCTGCATCTGGATGTGCTGGTGGTGGATGAGGCCTCAATGGTCGATCTCGGCATGATGGCGAACCTGATTGCGGCATTGCCAGCGCAGGCGCGCGTGATATTTCTTGGCGATCGCGATCAGCTGGCGTCGGTGGAAGCGGGCGCGGTGCTCGGTGATATCTGTCGCTGTGCTGAAGCCGGTTACAGCCCGATACGTGCTGCGCAGCTGAGCGAACTCACCGGCAGCCAGGTGGCGGGCATTGATGACATCCGCGCACCCGCCGTACGCGACGCGATTTGCCTGCTGCGTAAAAGCTACCGCTTTGATGCCAACTCCGGCATTGGCCAACTGGCCGCAGCGGTTAACGCCGGTGATGTAAAGGCGGTTGAAGCTGTGTTCCAGGCCGGGTTCAGCGATATCACCCGTCAACCTTTGCAGGATGCGGATGCGTATCAGGCGATGCTGACGGAGATTGCTGCCGGTTATCAGCCATTCCTGAAACTTATTAGCCAACGCGCTGATCCTGCAGAGATTATCGCGGCATTTGGCCGATATCAGCTGCTGTGCGCGCTGCGTGAAGGGCCGTTTGGCGTGCAGGGATTGAACCAGCGTATTGAGCAGAAGCTGATGCAGCTGCAGCTGATTCGTCGTCCAACCGGCGGCAGTCGCTGGTATCAGGGACGTCCGGTGATGGTGACACGCAACGACAGCGCGCTGGGCCTGTTTAACGGCGATATCGGCATTACGCTGTTTGATGAGGAAGGTCTGCTGAAAGTGTTCTTCCCGTTGCCGGATGGCAGCATTAAAGCGGTGCAGCCGAGCCGATTGCCGACGCACGATACCGCGTGGGCGATGACGGTACATAAATCGCAGGGTTCGGAGTTTGATCATACGGCGCTGGTGATGCCGGCGCAGTTTCTGCCAGTGTTAACGCGCGAACTGATTTACACCGCGATTACCCGCGCACGTAAGCAGCTGACGTTGTATAGCGATGACTGCGTGTTCCGCCGTGCTGTGCAGTTGCGTACCCAGCGACGCAGCGGTTTGCTGGAGCGGTTGAGCGGTGAGTAAAGCTGGTGCGGTGATGGACAAGGTCGGCATTAATGCCGACCCTACGGGAATGGTTTCGTATGGCCGATATGAACGGTTTTAGTAGGGTCGCCATTCATGGCGACCAATCACACCAACCGCACTTAACCCAAATCCGCCATCAGCACTTTTGAACGGCGCTGATAGTTATACATCTGCTTCTTGCTCTCAGGCAGCGACTCAATATCCACCGGCGTAAAGCCACGCTCCTGGAACCAGTGAATGCTGCGCGTGGTTAACACAAACAGCTTCTTCAGCCCCATCTGACGCGCCTGTAACGCCACGCGATCCAGCAACAGTTCGCCACGCGACGAACTACGGTAATCCGGATGCACTGCCACACAAGCCATCTCGCCAATCTGCTCATCCGGGAACGGATAGAGCGCGGCGCAGGCGATGGTCAGGTTATCGCGCTGAATAATGGTGAACTTATCAATCTCCATCTCCAGCTGCTCGCGGGAACGACGCACCAGAATCCCTTGCTGCTCCAGCGGGCGAATCAGTTCAAGAATACCGCCGATATCGTTGATGTTGGCGCGACGAATCTGCTCGGCCGACTCCATCACAATCTGGGTACCGATACCGTCGCGCGAGAACAGCTCTTGCAGCAACGCACCATCTTCCTGATAGCTAATCAGGTGGCTGCGACGCACGCCGCTGCGGCAGGCTTTTACCGCACCACGCAAGAAACGCACGGTGCCAGAAAGGAAATCGCCGTCGCTTTCCATCTCGTCAATGCGCGCCTGGGCTTCGTTCGGGAACAGTTCAGAAATAATCGTGCCTTCGCGATTGGTCACGCCCTGTTCAGAGCAGAAACCAATCATCTTCTCGGCTTTCAATTTGATCGCCAGCTGCGTCGCCACTTCTTCTGACGTCAGGTTAAAACTCTCACCGGTCACAGAAACCGCCACCGGACCGAGCAGTACAATCGCGTCGTTGTCCAGCTGACGATGAATCGCTTCCTCATCAATACGACGAATACGGCCGCTGTGGCAGTAATCAACGCCATCGTCCACGCCCAGCGGCTGCGCGATGATGAAGTTGCCGCTCACCACATTAATATGCGCACCTTGCAGCGGCGTGTTGTTTAGGCTCATCGACAGACGCGCGGTGATATCCAGCTGTAAACGACCTGCGGCTTGCTTTACCAGCTCAAGGGACTGCGCATCGGTCACGCGGGTGTGTTTGTGGTAAATCGGTTCCAGCTGTTGCTGGGCCATGCTGGCGTCAATCTGCGGACGCGCACCATAAACCACCACCAGGCGAATGCCGAGGCTATGCAGCAAACCGATGTCATTAACGATGCTTGAGAAGTTCTCATGCTCGATGGCCTCGCCACCCAACATGATGACAAAGGTCTTGTCACGATGGGTATTTATATAGGGAACGGTATGGCGAAAACCCTGAACCAGTTCTGTACTGCGTTCCTTCACGGCAAAGCCCTCTGTGCATGTTTATTCGTAATTTTCGTATTTTTATGCTCTTTTGCCCCTTATTGCAAGCGCCGGGCCTGACGTTACTTTACGATTTTCCTGATGCAACACGCGCTAACAGCCTGCATTATCTGGGTTTTCCGGCAAGACAAGACAATTCTCATCGAACAAAGTTTTCACTTTCTTGCCATCAAGTGACGATTTTTTAGACATAACACAGTAGTTGGAGCGGCATGTCCGAAGCTTTCACACGACGACGATTATTACAGGGCGCAGGCGCACTATTCATGCTGAGCGTCACGCGCACCGGGCTGGCTGCCAGTCAGCACATTGTGGCGGTGCGCATCTGGCCATCATCGACTTACTCCCGCGTTACACTGGAATCGAACGTTCCCCTTAAGTACAAGCAGTTCACGCTGAGTCATCCCGATCGTCTGGTTATTGATGTTGAAAATATGCACATCAATCCGGTCCTGAAAGGGGTCGATAAGTTGGTGCGCGTGGACGATCCCTTCATCAAAACGGCACGCGTGGGTCAGTTTGACGCCAACACGGTACGCCTTGTACTGGAACTGAAGCGCAGCACGGCACCTAAGACCTTCACCCTGGCGCCGGTGGCGGGCATCAAGCATCGCTTAGTGGTCGATCTCTATCCTAATCAGCAATCACGGGAAGAGGATCCGCTACTGGCATTACTGCAGGATTACAATCAGGGCGATCTTGAGCGCGATCAGCCGGTGCAGGCGGCGCTGCCGGGGAAAGCGGGGCGCGATCGCCCGATTATTATCATGATCGATCCCGGACATGGCGGTGAAGATCCTGGCGCGCATGGCAAATACAAAACGCGTGAGAAAGATATCGTGCTGAAGATTGGTCGCTATCTGAAGGCGCTGATCGACAAAGAGCGCAACATGAAAGCCTACATGACGCGCAATGAGGATGTGTTCATCCCGCTGCGCGTTCGCGTGGCGAAAGCGCGTAAGCAGCGTGCGGATCTGTTTATCTCGATCCACGCTGATGCCTTCACCAGTCGCGCCGCGCGCGGTTCATCGGTGTTTGCGCTCTCAACCAGCGGCGCAACTTCAGCGGCAGCGCGCTTCCTCGCCCAAACGCAGAATGAGGCCGATTTGATTGGCGGCGTCAGCATGAGCGGCGATCGCTATCTCGACCACACCATGTTTGACATGGTGCAGCGGCAAACCATCAGCGACAGCCTGAAGTTTGGCAAAGAGGTACTTTCGCGCATGGGACATATCAACCACCTGCACAAGCGCACGGTCGATCAAGCCGGATTTGCCGTACTGAAAGCGCCGGATATTCCCTCGATTCTGGTGGAAACCGCGTTTATCAGTAATGTCGAAGAGGAGCGCAAGCTGCGCACGTCGCGCTATCAGCATCAGGTGGCCGAGGCGATTCTGCATGGGATTAAAGCGTATTTTGATAAAGGTGCGGCGCTGGCACATCGCTGAGGAGGGCGGCAGCAATGCCGCTTTTTTTGAACGCCAGAAACAAAAAAACACCCGTTAAGGTGTTTAAATGATTGGTTGCGGGGGCCGGATTCGAACCGACGACCTTCGGGTTATGAGCCCGACGAGCTACCAGGCTGCTCCACCCCGCGTCCGTCTGTCGCATTAAGCGACTTTTCACATTGTATTCTTCTTAAGACAATTGGTTGCGGGGGCCGGATTTGAACCGACGACCTTCGGGTTATGAGCCCGACGAGCTACCAGGCTGCTCCACCCCGCGTCCGACTGACGCGTTACACGACACTTCACATTGTCTCTTCATTTAAGAAGAATTGGTTGCGGGGGCCGGATTTGAACCGACGACCTTCGGGTTATGAGCCCGACGAGCTACCAGGCTGCTCCACCCCGCGTCCGTGGATGCGCACTATACTCTGGACGCGCGGCGATGCAACCCCTTTTTGAGACAAAACGCCAAATTTACAGTCAGTTGATGAATAAACTCGCCATCGGGTGAATTATTGTACAGATGTGAGCGTGACCGCTTAGGGCAGATTTCAATCTCTCTGTCCCTTTGCTATCTTCGCCGGGCAAACAATCGATAAAAAGAGAAGGTTATGAAAGGACATTGGGCGAAGTATGCACTTACTGGCGCATTTATCGCGCTGTTAGCGGGCTGTAGTTCCAAACCGACCGACCGCGGTCAACAATATATTGATGGCAAGCTGGAGCAACCGCTCGGGTTGGTCAATCAGCCGAATGCCAAAGGGCGTCCGGTGAACGGTAAAGACTTTGGCGATCAGGTGGTGCAGATTCAAAACGCCTCTTCTGGCCTGTTTGGGCGCAACAACGGCACCTACAGCGCAGTGCAAAACTGGCTGCTGTCCGGCGCCGATACGCGTCAGCTTAATCAGTTTGGTTTGAATGCCTACCAGATGGAAGGCACCGACAATTACGGTAACGTGCAATTTACCGGCTACTACACGCCGGTCGTGGAAGCGCGTTATACCCGTCAGGGCGAGTTCCAGTATCCGATTTATCGTATGCCGCCGCGTCCGCGCGGACAGAAGCTGCCGAGTCGCGCTTCTATATATAGCGGCGGGCTCGACGATCGCTACATCATTGCTTACAGCAACTCGCTGATCGATAACTTCATGATGGATGTGCAGGGCAGCGGCTATGTTGATTTTGGCGATGGCCGTCCGCTGCGCTTCTTTGGCTACGGCGGCAAAAATGGCTGGGCTTACCACAGCATTGGTAAAGAGCTGATCGATCGCGGTGAAGTGAAGCGCGAAGATATGTCGATGCAGGCGATTCGCCAGTGGGCGCAAGAGCATTCGCCACAGGAAGTGCGTTCGGTGCTGGAAACCAACCAATCCTTCGTCTTCTTTAAACCGGAAGAGTATGTGCCGGTGCGCGGTGCCAGCGCGGTACCGCTAATTGCCAAAGCCTCTGTTGCCTCCGATCGTTCACTGATTCCAGCCGGAACCGTGCTGTTAGCGGAAGTGCCGCAGCTGAACGAGAAGGGCAAGTTCAATGGCAAATATGAGATGCGCCTGATGGTGGCGTTGGACGTGGGCGGCGCGATTAAAGGCCAGCACTTCGATATCTATCAGGGCGTTGGCCCCGATGCGGCGCATCTGGCCGGTTTCTACAACCACTATGGCCGCGTCTGGGTATTGAAAGCCGCGCCGGGCACCGGTCAGCCGGTGTTCAGCAACCCACAAAATGGCAACAACGGTTCGCTGCTGTTAGGTTCTAATTAATGTCCCGTTTTAGCGGAAAGGTTTGGTTATGACAGTAGTAAGCGACGCCTGGCGACAACGTTTTGGCGGCACGGCGCGTCTCTATGGGCAGGACGCGCTACAGCGTTTTGCCGACGCGCATTTTTGCGTGATTGGTATTGGTGGCGTAGGTTCATGGGCGGCGGAAGCGTTAGCGCGCACCGGCATCGGTAAAATCACCCTGATTGATATGGACGATGTCTGTATCACCAATACCAACCGCCAGATCCATGCGCTGCAGGGCAAAGTGGGCCAGGCGAAAACCGAAGTGATGGCGGAACGTATGCGCGCCATCAATCCGGAATGCGAAGTGATCTGTATCGATGACTTCATCACGCCGGAGAATACCGCCGAACTGTTATCGGCGGGGTTCGACTTCGTGATTGATGCGATTGATAGCGTGCGGCCCAAAGCTGCGTTGATTGCCTGGTGTCGTCGCAACAAGATCCCGCTGATTACCACCGGCGGCGCGGGCGGCCAGATCGATCCCACACAGATCCAGGTTAGCGATCTGGCGAAAACCATTCAGGATCCGCTGGCGGCTAAGCTGCGTGAGAGATTGAAAGGGGATTTCGGCGTGGTGAAGAACAGCAAAGGCAAGCTCGGCATCGACTGCGTGTTCTCAACGGAAGCACTGATGTATCCGCAGCCGGACGGCAGCGTGTGCACTTCACGCTCCACCGCCGAAGGGCCGAAACGGATGGATTGTGCCGCCGGATTCGGCGCGGCGACCATGGTGACCGCCACTTTCGGGTTTGTGGCGGTTTCTCACGCGTTGAAGAAGTTTCTGGCGAAAGCGGCGCGTCAAACGGCCTGAGTGTGCTGACGTGCAGCGCGTTGCACCGCATCCGCCAGCGCCTGTAAGCCGCTGCTGCGCGACGCACTCAGCTGCGCACGCAGCCCTAACGTATCAAACAACGCCAGCGGATCTTGCTGCAGCAAGTCGGCTGGCGTTTTGCCTTCCACCGCCGTCAGTAACACCGCCAGCAATCCACGCACGATGCGTCCTTCACTGTCGCCATAAAAGTGCAGCGTGCCGTCGTTCAACAGCTGGCAGCTGAGCCACACGCGATTTTCACAGCCTGTAAGCTCGATATCCGCCGTCTTTAGCTCTTCGGCTAACGCAGGCAGCTGGCGGCTGAGCTGGATCAACTGACGATAGCGATCTTCCCACTGATGAAAATGGGTGAACTTTTCCGTCAGGCTGGCTGCGGTGATCAGATCGCCGAACGGATGCGGGGCGAGCAGAGTTGATTTCATGGGCTTATTCACTCAGTAAATCGACGGCATGGCGCATGGCGCGCACCAGCGCATCCACGTCCTGCAAATTATTATAGGGGGCGAACGAGACGCGCAGCGTGCCGGTTACGCCAAGCGCCGCCATCAGCGGCTGCGCGCAGTGCTGTCCGGCGCGTAACGCGATGCCGTGCTCGGCGAGCAGCGTGACGATGTCGCTGTGATGAATGCCGGCAATATCAAACGCCAGCAGGCTTGCATTGCCACAGCGGAAGCTGCGAAAACCGGCGATCTCGCTCAGCTGCTCTTCAGCGAGGCTGGCCAGCTGCTGGCTCCACATTTCGGCTTTTTTGCCATCATGTTGCGCCAGCCACTCCAGCGCGGCACTCAAACCCACCACGCCCGCAACGTTAGGCGTTCCAGCCTCAAAACGCCACGGCACCGGCTGCGGCGTGAAACCGTTAAAGTCGACCTGCGTCAGCATTTTGCCGCCGCCTTGCCATGGATCCATCGCTTCCAGCAATTCCGCCTTGCCATACAACACGCCAATGCCCATCGGGCCGTAAAGTTTATGGCCGGAAAAAGCATAGAAATCAATATCCAGCGCCTGCACATCCGGCGGACAATGCACCACGCCTTGTGCACCATCAACCATCACTTTGGCGCCGACGTCATGGGCTAAACGGATCGCCTGCGCCAGATCCGGACAGCCGCCGGTGACGTTCGACATCTGGCCAACGGCTAGCAATCGGGTGCGTGAATTGAGCAACGCCGGCAGCTGCGCGATATCCGGCAAGCGATCGGCGCCCAGCGGCCATTTCACCACTTTCGCGCCCGCCGCTTGTGCCACCATTAGCCACGGCACCAGATTGGCGTGGTGCTCGGCTTCGCTAACCACGATTTCATCGCCAGCTTGCAGTCGCGGTGCCAACCAGCTGTTCGCCACCAGATTGATCGCTTCGGTGGTGCCGCGCGTCCAGACAATCTGCCGATCGTCCGCAGCATTGAGCCAGCGCGCCACTAAACCGCGCGCCTGTTCGTACTTTTCCGTCAGCGCGCGGGCGGCAGCGAACTGACTGCGATGCACGGTGCCCGCGCTTAAGCTGTAGAACTGTGCGGTTGCGTCGATCACTGCCTGCGGCTTGAGCGCAGTGGCGGCACTATCGAGGTAGATACCGGCATCGCTCATTGCGGGGAACTGCTGGCGGAAGGCGCCTGGGGAAAAAATGGTCATACTCAGCCCACTGTTAATCATATTAGGACCAGGCTGAAAGCTGGCCCGTTGCCTGGCAAAGCTGGAAAAGCGCGTTATGCTAATTATTGCAAGGTTTGAACCGAAACCCGCATAACGCGTCGCTATTCACAGTCGATTTCACTGGCGCTACCTTTGGTGAGCGCATGCGGGTGGTTTAATGCAATCAATCTGCAAGGAGAAATAAGATGAATAAACTCACCGCAGTGTTGGCCGTATGTACTCTGGCCTTTACCCTGTCCGCATGTTCCAGCAATTACGTGATGCACACTAATGATGGTCGCACCATCGTCGCCGACGGCAAACCTAAAGTTGATGATGAAACCGGTATGATCAGCTATCAGGATGCCAATGGCAACAAGCAGCAGATTAACCGCTCTGACGTTAAAGAGATGGTAGAGATGGGGCAGTAATTAGGCAAAAAAAAGCACCGCAATTTGCGGTGCTATTTAAAATCACTATGGACAGACAGGGTAAATCTACAGGAATTAAAAGCTTGATCTGCAAGCGGCAGATCAAAATGCAAACACAACATCACGACCACAAGCCAAAAGCTCTCCAAAAGTCTGCGATCTCTCGCACGTTTCCAGAAATCTTTTCGTTCCGGCTCAGGAAGTGGGGCAACTATAGGTATTTGCTGGAGCTTCCTCAACGGACAAATTATAATGTCTCGGATTAAAAAAACTAATACGTAGCGACTTTGTATAAGTTGAAGTATTACCTTGTCAATCCGGATACGGAAAACCATGTCTAAACGCCTTCCGCCGCTCAATGCTTTACGCGTCTTCGATGCTGCTGCCCGTCATTTAAGCTTCACCAAAGCCGCTGAAGAGCTGTTTGTTACCCAGGCTGCTGTCAGCCATCAGATCAAATCTCTGGAAGATTTCTTAGGTTTAAAGCTGTTTCGCCGGAGGAATCGTTCGCTTTTACTGACAGAAGAAGGTCAAAGCTACTATTTAGACATCAAGGAGATTTTCTCCGCCCTAAACGATGCTACACGTAAGTTGCAGGCGCGCAGCGCCAAAGGTGCACTTACCGTCAGTTTGCTGCCGAGTTTCGCCATTCAGTGGCTGGTGCCTCGCCTTTCCAGCTTTAATATGGCTTATCCGGGCATCGACGTGCGTATCCAGGCGGTGGACCGTGATGAGGAGAAATTGGCGGACGATGTCGACGTGGCGATTTTCTACGGTCGCGGCAATTGGCCAGGCCTGCGGGTTGAGAAATTGTATGCCGAATATTTGCTGCCGGTCTGCTCACCAATGTTGCTGACCGGCGACAATCCGCTCAAATCACCGGCTGATTTGGCGCACTGCACGCTGCTGCATGATGCATCGCGCCGCGACTGGCAATCTTATACGCGCCAGCTGGGATTGCAGCACATTAATGTGCAACAGGGCCCGATCTTCAGCCACAGCGCCATGGTGCTGCAGGCGGCGATACATGGTCAGGGCGTGGCGCTGGCAAATAATGTGATGGCGCAGAGTGAAATTGAAGCCGGTCGCCTGGTGTGTCCTTTTAATGACGTATTAGTCAGTAAAAATGCTTTTTATCTGGTTTGTCATGACAGCCAGGCAGAACTGGGTAAAATAGCCGCCTTTCGTCAGTGGATCCTGGAAAAAGCGGCCAATGAACAAGAAAAATTCCGTTTTCGCTACGATCACTAATGCATCGATGGCTGCACAGTGATGTGCGCATTACCTTGAGGATTCTTTGATGTCCAGTCGTGCCATGTTTGTTTTTGCCGCTATCAGTGGATTTCTGCTGGTGGCGTTTGGTGCTTTCGGGGCGCATGTGCTGAGCAAATCGCTTGGCCCGGCCGAAATGGCGTGGATACATACCGGCCTCGAATATCAGGCGTATCACACGTTGGCGGTGATCGGCTTGGGTGCCGCCATGCTGCGCCGCGCCAATATCTGGTTTTACTGGAGTAGCGCCGCGATGGCGCTGGGTACCGTGTTGTTCAGTGGCAGCCTCTATTGTCTGGCGCTGTCGCACATGAAGTTTTGGGTTTTTGTTACGCCAGTGGGCGGCTTGTGCTTCCTTATTGGCTGGTTCTTGATGTTGATTGGCGCACTGCGTCTGAAACGAAAGGCAGATCGCCATGAATAAAGTTTTACTCTATTGCCGTCCGGGATTTGAGAAAGAGTGCGCGGCAGAAATCAGCGCGAAAGCGGCTGAACGCGAAATTTACGGCTTCCCGCGCGTCAAAGATGACTCGGGTTACGTGCTGTATGAGTGCTATCAGCAGGAAGACGCTGAAAAGCTGATCCAAACGCTGCCGTTTGCCGAGCTGATCTTTGCGCGTCAGATGCTGGTGGTGGGAGAGCTGCTGCGCGATCTGCCGCCAGAAGATCGCATCACGCCGATTGTCGGCATGCTGACCGGTGTGGTGGAGAAGGGCGGTGAACTGCGCGTTGAAGTGCCGGATACCAATGAAGCGAAAGAGCTCACCAAGTTCTGCCGTAAATTAACTGTGCCGCTGCGTGCCAGCCTGCGTGAAAGCAAAATCCTGCTTAATTACGAAACGCCGAAGCGTCCGGTGGTGCATGTGTTCTTTATTGCGCCGGGCACCTGCTACGTTGGCTATTCGCTGCCGGAAAACAACTCACCATTCTACATGGGCATCCCGCGCCTGAAGTTCCCGTCCGATGCGCCGAGCCGTTCCACGCTCAAGCTGGAAGAGGCCTTCCACGTGTTTGTGCCGGCGGATGAGTGGGATGAGCGTTTAGCCAGCGGCATGTACGCCGTCGATCTTGGCGCTTGCCCCGGCGGCTGGACCTATCAGCTGGTGAAACGCAGCATGTGGGTATTTGCGGTGGATAACGGTCCGATGGCGCCAAGCCTGATGGATACCGGACAAGTCACGCACTGCCGCGAAGATGGTTTTAAATTCCGTCCGCCGCGTACCAATATCAGCTGGCTGGTGTGCGACATGGTGGAAAAACCGGTGCGCGTAGCGAGCCTGATGACCGAATGGCTGGTGAATGGCTGGTGCCGTGAAGCGATCTTCAACCTTAAGCTGCCCATGAAAAAGCGCTACGAAGAAGTGACGCAGAACCTGGCGATGATTGATGACGCGCTGAAAGCGCAGGGCATAAATGCCCAGATTCAGGCACGTCAGCTCTATCACGACCGCGAAGAGGTCACCGTTCACGTACGCCGGTTGTGGGCGGCAGTTGGCGGCCGTCGCGACGAGCGCTAGTCCTGCTTCATACTTTGCACTACAGCGGTCCTGCTTCATACTTTGCACTACAGCGGCGTTGGCTGCGTTTGCTCGCCCCGGTCACATACTGATGTATGCTCCCGGGGACTCGCGCACTTGCCGCCTTGCTGTAGCACAAATTATTTCGCAGGATATGATGTGTTTTGTAGGGTCGCCATTTATGGTGACCGCTATTTTGTATGATATCTCAATGTATTGAGATTGCCCTGTAAAACCAAATCCCGTTTTAACGTCGAGACCTTGCGGCAGATTTCTGCCATCTCCCGCTGTTCCTGCAATTTCCCCTGCCACTTGCTCGGCACCTGATCCCATTGCTGATAAATCGCATCCAGCGAACCAAACTGCATTAACAGCTCACGGGCGCTTTTCGGGCCAATGCCGGGTACGCCGGGAATTTTACTGCTGCTGATACCGCACAATCCCCAGTAATCGGGCAACTGCGTGGGCGAAACGCCAAACTCTTGCTCGATAAAAGGCACATCCAGCCAGCGCTTCTGGAAATAATCGCGAATACGAATATTGGGTGCCAGCAGCTGACAATAACCTTTGTCGGTAGAAACAATCGTTGCCTGGTGACCGGCGTCAGCCATTTTCACCGCCAGCGTGGCGGCGAGATCGTCTGCTTCATCTAAATCTGCCACCCAACAGCTGACGCCAGCGGCGCGGAAGGCGTCCTGCAGCGCGGGCATCTCCAGATGCAAATCTTCCGGCATCGGCGGACGACCCGCTTTGTAATCCGGCAAGAGTTGATGGCGCCAGCCAGGCTGACGCTCATTGCTATCAAACACCGCCACTACGTGCGTGGGCTGGGTATGTCCTAATAACTGATGCAAGGCGGCAACACAGCTGTCGCGGCACGGCGATCCCTGAACGGCGTGCAGACGGCGAATCAGATTGAGTGCATCAATGATAAGAAGATGAAACGACATAGCGATAGTGGCAGCCCGCAGGCTGCCTTCCTGATGGGTTATTTGATGATTTCGTAGCAAGGGATGTAGGCGCTGCCCGGCAGCTTCATGCGCTGCTGTGCGACAAAGCCTTGCAACAGCTCATCCATGCGGTGCATGAGATTGGCATCGCCGTGCAGCTTATATGGACCTTTCTCGCGAATTTCACGAATCCCGATCTCTTTAACGTTACCCGCGACAATGCCGGAGAAAGCGCGACGCAGATCCGCTGCCAACAGCTCGGCAGGCTGATCCGGGAACAGCTTCAGGTTTGCCATATTCTCGTGCGTCGGCAGGAAGGGCACCTGCAATTCGGGTGCGATACGAATCGACCAGTTAAAGCTGTAGGCATCGCCGGTTTCGCGACGATACTCTTTCACCTGCGGCATGGCTTTCTTCATCAGACGCGCTACTTCAGCGGCATCATCAATGATGATTTTGTAGTGCTTGCGTGCGCCTTCACCCAGCGTGTTAACGATGAAATCATCCAGCACGCGGAAGTAGTCGGCGCTCTCTTTGGGTCCGGTCAGAATCAGCGGAAGTACCTGATCGCTGTTATGCGGATTCATCAGAATACCCAACAGATAGAGCAGCTCTTCAGCCGTGCCTACGCCGCCAGGGAAAATCACGATGCCGTGGGCGATACGCACAAAGGCTTCGAGGCGTTTTTCGATATCCGGCATGATGATCAGCTCATTGACCAGCGGATTCGGTGGCTCTGCGGCAATGATTGACGGTTCGGTCAGGCCGATAAAACGGCTGTCATGATAGCGCTGCTGCGCATGGCCAACGGCGGCACCTTTCATCGGGGCTTCCATCACGCCCGGCCCGCAACCGGTACAGATGTTGAGTTCGCGCAGGCCCATTTGCGTGCCGACATTGCGGCAATATTGGTATTCCACCGCATTGATGGAGTGACCGCCCCAGCACACCACGGTATTCGGGTACTCACCAATATGAAGCGCACGCGCGTTACGCAGAATCGAAAACACCTGATTGGTGATATGCGCAGAGTCTTCCGGTTCATCACTCTGGCAGCGTTCGGTGGCCGCCAGTTGTCCGTTCACAAACAGGATGTCGCGCAGCACGGCAAACAGGTTCGCCTGCAGCGAACGAATAATACGGCCATCAACAAACGCCTCTTCCGGCGGGTTGATGAGTTCAAGTTTCACGCCGCGTTCACGGCGCAACACGTTGATATCAAAGTTTTCGAAACGCGAAAGCAATTCCTGGCTGCTGTCGGTTTGGCTGCCGGAATTGAGTACCGCAAGAGAACAGTTACGAAACAGCTGATAAAGGTCGCTGCTGGCGGTGCGCTTCAGCATGTCGACTTCAAGCTGGGAGAGCAGATCCATCGAGCCAAGCGGGCTGATATGTGTAATCAAGAGAACTCCTTTACACGCAAATGCGTGGCTGATGACGCTGCGCTTAACTTATTAACGCAGCGACGAAAATCCCTGGTCGCGCATGCTTCAATCGCGCCTTCAACAGAGTAACGTTGTCCGCCGTGAATGCTCAAGAGGAACCGCGCATCCGTGCAGCGCCCTGCGAGGCGTCTCGCAATCTGTTACTGGCGAACCAGGCGGGAAAAACCGGGAGAGAAGGGCACGTTGCTGCGCCACGGATTGATATCCAGACCGCCGCGCCGCGTGTAACGTGCATAAACGGTTAACGCTTCTGGCTGACAAAAGCGCTGAACGTCGTTGAAAATGCGTTCAACGCACTGCTCATGAAACTCATTGTGCTGACGGAATGAGATCAGATAACGCAGCAGCGCTTCACGATCGATACGCGGGCCTTTGTAGCGGATCATTACCGAGCCCCAATCGGGCTGATTGGTGATTAAGCAGTTTGATTTCAGCAGATGGCTAACCAGCGTTTCTTCAACCACCTCGCGGCCAGCAGCCTGCGCCAGATAATCTGCGTTGAAGGCGTAATCGTGGATTTCGATATCTTGCTCATCAATCACTTCGCCATTGAAGTGGCCGATTGGCTGGCCTTCCACTTCGCTAAGACGAAACAGGGCCACGCTGACCTGACCCTTTGCGCAGGCGCTGAGATCGCGCTCCAGCGTCTGGCGCACTTCGCCCCAGTCAGCGAAAACTGTCTGATTAAAACTGTTAAGATAGAGCTTGAAACTCTTCGACTCGATCAGGTTTTGGCTATCGGCGCGCAGCACCACTTCGCCCACCGCGACTTGCGGAACGCCTTTGCTGTTGAGCCAGGAGAGTTCGTATAGCGTCCAGATATCTGCACCAGTAAATGGCAGTGTATCGGGATACAGCCCAAGCGGCTCACGGTTCAGGCTGCGCGGTACGGATTGCAGCAGCGTGTTATCGTAACGATCAACATAAGCCGTGGGCTTACCTAAGGTCAGGCCGCTTAATGCCTGATCCCGGTTTTCAGAAGACATAACGGTTACCACTAAATTTCATCAAAGTGGTTAAGTGTAACCTAACACCTGCGAGAATATGAATGATGCAGCAAACCGTAGATGCTCTGCGTGAGTTTACCGCCCGCTACGTTGAACATTGGCAGCAACAAACCGGACATTTTCCCGCCAGCGCCGATCTGCTTGGCGTTCCTTCAGATTGTATTATCAGCACGCTGGATGACCGCGTGTTGTGGCAGCCGCAGCCGTTTACCTTACCGGCCACGCTTGAAGCGGTGGAGCGCGCACTGGATCTGCAGCTGCAACCGGAAATCAGTGCGTTTTACACCACGCAATTTGCAGGCGATATGACGGCAACCTTAAAGCAGCGGCCGATTACCCTGCTGCAGGTATGGAGCGAAGCGGATTTCACCCGCCTGCAGGAGAACCTGATTGGCCATCTGGTCATGAAGCGCCGCTTAAGACAAGCACCGACCTTGTTTATCGCCACCACCGATTCAGAGAATGATGTGATTGCGCTGTGCAATCTTACCGGTGAGGTCATTCTGGAGGAGCCTGGCACTAAAAAGCGCGAAGTGCTGGCGCCATCCGTTAAGACATTTCTTAATGCATTACAACCGGTTACTCAGTGATTTGCAGATTTTCAGGCTTCGCTTTGTGAGAGATCTCTCACGCCGCGTGTGAGAGATCGCTAGATCATCGTGCAGACTTCTGGAAGCCGTAAATGTAAAAATATTGTGAATCATGAACTTATGGCATCAATCTGAAAATTAAGACAGGGCTTAATCCATTAACGCTTCTTACTGGCTTGTTATTGCGATGGTTTCTGGGAGAATAGTCACCACTGGCAGGATGCTGGGGATTAAGAGACGTTCAGGAGAATGTCAGCCATGAGGCAGGAACGTAACGGAGTTTACGGCACAAGGAAGGCTTCAGGACGAAGCAGGACACTCAGGATTGAGTCAGGGACACCTCCAGGACGGAGAATGAGAGCCACGCGGAATGTGGCGGGCCAGGATGCTAAGGACCAATGTCATGATGACAAGCGACGGAAAGCGCAGGAAAAGTTGTCATGGATGAGCAGGGAGCACAGCAGTAGCTGGAATGCTGCAAACGAAAACCGGGAGCACTGTAATCACAGTGCTCCCTTTTTTTATGCCATTTTTGCGCCGGGCGTGACTGATGGTATGCTTGCCGCCCAATTTTTCTCTGGAGGTGGCGCATGTCGTCGCAAATGATTTTTCAGCGCCTGCAGCAGGTCGAAGCGGTGATGCGCGAACACGGCCATTGGCAGTCACAATCCCCCGAGGCGAACGCCTTCGCCAGTACCGAACCTTTCTGTCTCGATACCATGGAGCCACTGCAGTGGCTGCAATGGGTATTGATGCCGCGCTTTTATGCGCTGCTCGAAAGTGGCGCGCCGTTACCGCAGAATTTCGCTATCGCACCTTATTATGAAGTCGCATTGCCAGACGACACCGCAGGCTATGCGGCGTTATTGCTGACGCTCAACAAATTTGATGCGCTGTTCCAGGAACCTTCCGCCTGATGCTCGAAATCCTTTATCAAGATGAGTGGCTGGTCGCGGTGAATAAGCCAGCCGGTTGGCTGGTGCATCGCAGCTGGCTCGATCGCAATGAAAAAGTGGTAGTGATGCAAACGGTGCGCGACCAGATTGGTCAGCATGTCTTCACCGTGCACCGCCTCGATCGCCCAACGTCTGGCGTGTTGCTGATGGCGTTATCGAGCGAAGTCGCCCATCTACTGGCGCAGCAGTTTGAACAGCATCAGATGCAGAAAACCTATCATGCGGTGCTGCGCGGCTGGCTGGAAGGCGGCGCGACGCTGGATTATCCGCTGGTGGAAGAGCTGGATAAGATTGCCGACAAATTCGCCACTCAGGAACCTGTTGCCCAACCGGCGGTAACGGATTACCAGGCGCTGGCACACGTTGAGATGCCGGTCGCTATCAGCCGTTATGACACCGCGCGCTATACGCTGGTGGAGATGGCGCCGCACACCGGCCGTAAACATCAGCTGCGCCGCCACATGGTGCATCTGCGTCATCCGATTATTGGCGACAGCGCGCACGGCGATCTGCGCCAGAATCGTGGTGCGGCGGCACACTTTGGCCTTAATCGCCTGATGCTGCACGCCAGCGCACTTAGCTTTACCCATCCCGTCACCGGCGCGCCCTTAGTGATTCGCGCCGGGTTGGATCGCGTCTGGCAGCAGATGCTTGATCAATTTGGCTGGCAGGATCAGATCCCTGATGTTCCCAGGGTTGAGTTTGCCATTGATGCAGTCCAGGATAAGCCAACAAAATAAAGGAGCGGCAAGATGGCAAAGATTGGCATTTTTACAGGTACGGTTTACGGCAATGCGCTGCTGGTGGCTGAAGAAGCACAGACGGTGCTGAAAGAGCAGGGCCACGAGGTGAAGGTGTTTGAAGATCCGTCGATGGCGGATTGGCAGGCATACAGCAAAGAGGTGGTGCTGATTGTCACCTCAACCACTGGCCAGGGCGACTTCCCGGATAACATTGCCCGCCTGTATGTTAAGGTGCGCGATGAGCTGGGTTATCAACCTGAATTGCGTTACGGCGTGATTGGCTTGGGCGATAGCAGCTATGACAATTTCTGCGGTGCCGGTAAAACCTTCGATGCCACTTTGCAGGAGCAGAGCGCACAGCGTATCGGCGAGGTATTGCTGGTGGATGCGACAGAAGATCCTGAGCCAGAATCAGTGACGTCACCTTGGGTGGAGAGCTGGGGTAAGTTGCTGTAATGACTTTTCCCTCACCCTAACCCTCTCCCGCCAGCGGGAGAGGGAATATTTAGAGGGTGCAGCCCGCACGGTTTGTTCCCTCTCCCGCGAAGTGGGAGAGGGCTAGGGTGAGGGCAACAACCATCACGTCACCGGCGCCGGATTAAATACCGCCAGCTGATTACGAATCCCCCAACGATCCGACCACGTCTGTTTGCGCCCGCTGGCAATCTCCAGAATCAACTCAAACAGTCGCCAACCGACCTGTTCAATACTCTCTTCGCCCGTCGCAATGGTTCCGGCATTAATATCCATCAAATCATGCCAGCGTTCTGCCAGCGCATTGCGCGTTGCCATCTTAATCACCGGAATAGCGGCCAAGCCGTAAGGCGTGCCGCGCCCGGTGGTGAACACCTGCAAGGTAATGCCCGATGCCATCTGCTGCGTGCCACAGACGAAATCGCTGGCTGGCGTGGCCGCATAAATCAGCCCGCGTTTGGTAGGGCGCTGACCTGGCGATAACACTTCAACAATTGGGCTGCGACCTGACTTCGCAATCGAGCCCAGCGCTTTCTCCACCACATTCGCCAGCCCGCCTTTTTTGTTGCCCGGCGAGGGATTGGCGCTGCGATCGGTTTGGCCCTGGCTGAGATAATCGTCATACCACGCCATCTCTTCCAGCAGTCGTTTACCGACCGCTTCATCCACCACGCGCGGCGTCAGCAGATGAATGGCATCACGCACCTCGGTCACTTCTGAGAACATTACCGTTGCGCCGCAGCGCACCAGCAAGTCGGAGGCAAATCCCACGGCGGGGTTCGCCGTTACGCCCGAGAAAGCATCGCTGCCGCCGCATTGCGTGCCAATCACCAGCTCTGATGCCGGACAGGTTTCGCGCTGGCGTTGATTCAGCTTCTTCAGATGACGTTCGGCGACCTGCAGGATTTCATCCACCATCGCACCAAAGCCCACCAACCGCTCATCCTGCAAACGCACAATGTCGTTATCATCTAGCGAAATTGCCTGCACGTCCGGTGTACCGGTCAGCAGACGTTCCGGCTGTAATTTCTCGCAGCCGAGGCTGACGATCATCACTTCGCCACCGAAATTGGGATTAAGTGCCAGGTTGTGAATGGTGCGAATCGGCACCACCGCGGCCGGCGCATTGATTGCCACGCCGCAGCCATACAGATGATTCAGTGCCACCACGCCATCGACATTGGGATAGCGCGGCAGCAAATCACGCTCGATGATCTGCACCACATAATCCACCACGCCCGCTACGCAGTGAACGCTGGTGGTGATACCGAGCAGGTTACGCGTGCCCACGCTGCCATCCGCGTTGCGATAGCCTTCGAAGGTATAACCTTCCAGCGGCGGCAGCGCGGGCGGCACATTGTTTGCCAGTGGCAAACTGTTGAGCGGTGGCGCTTCGGGCAGCGCCACCAATGATTCTTCAATCCAGCTACCTTGTGGGATCGGACGCAGTGCGTAGCCAATCACTTCACCGTAGCGCAGGATCGCGCCCGCTTGCGGGATGTCATTCAGCGCGACTTTATGTCCCTGCGGCACATGCTCCGTCAGTTGCAGCCCATCGTTGAAACGGGTGCCGGACGGCAATCCCTGATTGTTGACCACGATCGCCACGTTATCGGCATCGTGCACTTTGATATAGAGCGGTTTTTCTGTCAGAGGACGGTTCATTGCTCACCTTCCAGTTCGTCGCACTGTACTTAGCAGCGCGGTTTAAAATACGTCCATCACGTCATCGTTTTTTGCCAGCCTCAGTATATGCAGGGGTATTTGCCGGATGCATTGTGCAACTGACTGGCTTTAAGGAGATTTATCAGAGGATTTTGGTTCGTTTATCCAAACGCAAGTGAAGGGACTCACAAACTGCTCTTGGCCTGTACGTTTACCAGGCAAAATCGCGGTGAAAAAAAGCGTTCCGTGAGCCACGCCGCAGCGTTATGTGCAGATGCCATAAAATCATTCTCATTCGCCCTTCATCCTCATGCGTTCTTCCAGTGTTTCACCTCCAGGCTGTTCCTATACTGATTCTCGTTCTTCAACGTTAGGTTATTCGTCACGACGCATCATCGTATTGCCAAATATAAAAATCGCCGTGTTTAACCCAACATCATTCTGATACCCAACGCGATGTGTATGCAGTCAGAGTGGATGTAGCGTTCGCTATATTTCAGGAGTGCATCATGAATAGTTTCAGCCAGACAGCGGAAGCGGTGCAAAAGCGCACCAATGCCCGTTACTGGATTGTGGTGATGTTATTTATCGTCACCTCGTTCAACTACGGTGACCGCGCAACCATTTCGATTGCCGGTTCGGCGATGTCCAAAGATATCGGCCTTGATTCGGTCGGCCTGGGTTACATCTTCTCCGCCTTCTCGTGGGCGTACGTTATTGGTCAGATTCCGGGCGGCTGGCTGCTCGACCGCTTCGGCTCAAAACGCGTCTACTTCTGGAGCATCTTCCTCTGGTCGCTGTTCACCTTGCTGCAGGGCTTCGTCGATTTGTTCAGCGGCTTTGGCATTATCATTTCGCTGTTCCTGTTGCGCTTCCTGGTCGGCCTGGCGGAAGCGCCATCCTTTCCCGGTAACAGCCGCATCGTTGCGGCCTGGTTCCCGGCGCAGGAGCGCGGCACCGCAGTAGCGATCTTCAACTCGGCGCAATACTTCGCCACGGTGATCTTCGCGCCGATCATGGGTTGGCTGGTATCCGAAGTGGGCTGGGCGCACGTGTTCTGGTTCATGGGCGGATTGGGCATCATCCTCAGCTTCATCTGGCTGAAAGTGATCCACGATCCCACCGATCATCCGGGCGTTAACAAAGCCGAGCTGGAGTACATGGAGCAGGGCGGCGCGCTGATTAACATGGATGTCAAAAAGGACGATCGCAAAGTGAGCTGGAGCGAAAAGTGGTTCCAGATCAAACAGTTGCTGACTTCCCGCATGATGCTGGGCATCTATCTCGGCCAATACTGCGTCAACGCCTTAACTTACTTCTTTATTACCTGGTTCCCGGTGTATCTGGTGCAGGCGCGCGGCATGTCGATTCTAAAGGCGGGCTTTATTGCCTCGATTCCGGCGGTATGCGGCTTCCTTGGCGGCGTCTTGGGCGGGGTGATTTCTGATTACCTGATGCGCAAAACCGGTTCGCTGAATATCGCGCGTAAAACGCCGATTGTGCTCGGCATGCTGCTCTCCATTTCAATGGTGATGTGTAACTACACCGACACCGAATGGGTGGTGGTGTTCTTCATGGCGCTGGCGTTCTTCGGCAAAGGCATTGGCGCGCTGGGTTGGGCGGTGATGGCAGATACTGCACCGAAAGAGATCAGCGGTTTGAGCGGCGGTCTGTTCAATATGTTCGGTAACTTCTCCGGCATCGTCACGCCAATCGCTATCGGTTACATCATCGCCACCAGCGGTTCCTTCGAAGGCGCGCTGATTTATGTCGGTATCCATGCCTTTGTCGCCGCATTTAGCTTCCTGGTGATTGCTGGCGATATCAAACGCGTCGAGCTGAAAACCAGGCCATAAGGACGGACTATGACTACGCAAAGCACGCCGGTCATCACCGACATGCAGGTGATTCCGGTTGCCGGTTACGACAGCATGCTGCTCAACATCGGTGGCGCGCACAGCGCCTGCTTCACCCGCAATATTGTGGTGCTGACTGACAGCGCCGGACATACCGGCGTCGGTGAAGCACCGGGCGGTGAAACCATCTACCAAACGCTGGTTGAGGCGATTCCGCAGGTAAAAGGTCAGCAGGTTGCGCGCATGAATCGTCTGGTGCAGCAGGTGCACAAAGGCAATCAGTCGGCGGATTTCGATACCTTCGGCAAAGGCGCGTGGACCTTCGAGCTGCGCGTCAATGCGGTGGCCGCACTGGAAGCTGCGCTGCTCGATCTGCTCGGCCAATGCCTCGGCGTGCCGGTGGCGGAACTGCTCGGACCGGGCCAGCAACGCGATGAAGTCACGGTGCTCGGTTATCTGTTTTATCTCGGCGATCGTCGTAAAACCGATTTGCCCTATCTGACCGGCGAAAATGCCAGCCACGATTGGTATCACTTGCGCCATCAGGAGGCGCTGACGCCGGAATCCGTGGTGCGGCTGGCGGAAGCGGTGCAGGACAAATACGGCTTCAAAGATTTCAAACTCAAAGGCGGCGTGCTGCCTGGCGAGCAGGAGATTGAATCGGCGGCAGCGCTGAAAAAACGCTTTCCCGATGCGCGCATCACCGTTGATCCCAACGGTGCCTGGACGCTCGACGAAGCCATTCGCTTGTGTAAAGGCATGGGCGATGTGCTGACCTACGCCGAAGATCCGTGCGGTGCCGAGCAGGGTTATTCCGGTCGCGAAGTGATGGCTGAATTCCGCCGTGCGACAGGCTTGCCGGTCGCCACCAACATGATCGCCACCAACTGGCGCGAGATGAACCACGCGGTAATGCTCAATTCCGTCGATATCCCGCTGGCCGATCCGCACTTCTGGACGCTGAGCGGCGCGGTGCGCGTGGCGCAGCTGTGCGACGACTGGGGATTAACCTGGGGCTGTCACTCCAATAACCACTTCGATATTTCGCTGGCGATGTTCACCCACGTTGGCGCGGCTGCGCCGGGCAAACCCACCGCCATTGATACGCACTGGATTTGGCAGGAGGGCGATCAGCGCCTGACCAAAGAGCCGCTGCAGATCCGCAACGGCAAGATCGCCGTGCCGGATAAGCCGGGCCTTGGCGTCGAGCTGGATTGGGATCGTCTGCATCAGGCCAACGCTTTGTACAAATCGCTGCCGGCGGGCGCACGTAATGACGCCACCGCTATGCAGTATCTGGTTCCCAATTGGTCATTCGACCGCAAGCGCCCAGCATTGGGTCGCGGCTAAGTCTAAGGAGCAGGAAATGAGTCAGACACCGAAAATTACATCGCTGCAGGTCATTCCGGTGGCCGGTTACGACAGCATGTTGCTCAACCTGAGCGGCGCGCATTCACCGTTTTTCACCCGCAATATCGTCATCATTAAAGACAATGCCGGACATACCGGGGTGGGTGAGATTCCGGGCGGCGAAAAGATTCGTCAGACGCTGGAGGATGCGGCGGCGCTGGTGGTGCAGAAAACCGTTGGTGAATACAAAAATATCCTCAATCTGGTGCGTAGCACCTTTGCCGACCGCGATGCCAGCGGGCGCGGCAACCAAACCTTCGATTTGCGTACCACCATTCACGTGGTGACCGGCATCGAAGCGGCACTGCTCGATCTGCTGGGGCAGCACCTGGGCGTGAACGTTGCCTCGCTACTCGGCGATGGTCAGCAGCGTGACCGCGTGGAAATGCTCGGCTACCTGTTCTATGTCGGTGACCGCAAGAAAACCTCGCTGCCGTATCAGAGCCAGGAAAACGACAAATGCGATTGGTATCGCCTGCGCCACGAAGAAGCGCTGACGCCGGATACGGTGGTGCGCCTGGCGGAAGCGGCGTATGAAAAATATGGTTTCAACGATTTCAAACTGAAAGGCGGCGTGCTGCGCGGCGGCGAAGAGGCCGAAGCGGTAACGGCACTGGCGAAGCGCTTCCCGCAGGCGCGCGTGACGCTCGATCCTAACGGCGCATGGTCGCTGAACGAGGCGATTCTGCTCGGTAAGCAGCTGAAAGGCGTGCTGGCCTATGCGGAAGATCCGTGCGGTGCCGAGCAAGGCTATTCCGGGCGTGAAGTGATGGCGGAGTTCCGCCGCGCCACCGGCATGCCGACCGCCACCAACATGATCGCTACCGACTGGCGTCAAATGGGCCACACGCTGTCATTGCAATCGGTCGATATCCCGCTGGCCGATCCGCACTTCTGGACGATGCAGGGTTCGGTGCGCGTGGCGCAGATGTGCCACGACTTCGGCCTGACGTGGGGCTCGCACTCCAACAACCACTTCGACATCTCACTGGCGATGTTCACCCACGTTGCCGCTGCCGCACCGGGCGCGATTACCGCCATCGATACCCACTGGATTTGGCAGGAAGGCAATCAGCGCCTGACCAAAGAGCCGTTCCAGATTAAAGGCGGCATGGTGCAGGTGCCGCAAAAACCGGGCCTCGGCGTCGAGCTGGATATGGATCAGGTGATGCAGGCCAACGCGCTGTATCAGAAACACGGTTTGGGCGCGCGCGATGATGCGCAAGCCATGCAGTTTCTCGTACCGAACTGGACCTTTGATAACAAGCGTCCGTGCCTGGTGCGCTAACTTTTCCGGCTCCCCGCGCGGGAGCCTGCTGTAACCGACAGGAGTGAAGACAATGAGCAATGCCTGGCCGAACCCTTTTCGTCGCCGTTTGCTGGCAGGAGAAACCCTGATTGGCAGCTGGTGCGCGCTGGCTAATCCATTAACCACCGAAGTGCTGGGCCTGGCGGGCTTTGACTGGCTGGTACTGGATGGCGAACACGCGCCAAATGACATCACCACCTTTGTGCCGCAGCTGATGGCGCTGAAGGGCAGCCACAGCGCGCCGGTGGTGCGTCCGCCGTGCAATGAACCGATCATCATCAAGCGCTTGCTGGATATCGGCTTCTACAACTTCCTGGTGCCGTTTGTGGAAACAGAGGAAGAGGCGATTCGCGCGGTGGCGTCTACTCGCTATCCACCGGCTGGTATTCGCGGTGTCTCGGTTTCGCACCGCAGCAACATGTACGGCACGCTGCCGGACTACAACAGCACCATCAACGATAACATCACGGTGCTGGTGCAGATCGAAACGCAACAGGCGGTGGACAATATCGATGCTATTGCCGCAGTCGATGGTGTCGATGGCATCTTCGTGGGGCCGGGCGATCTCTCGGCAGCGCTCGGCTATCTCGGCCAGCCTGCGCATCCCGAAGTATTGAAAGTGATTAAACACGTATTCGAACGCGCCAAAGCGGCGGGGAAACCGAGCGGGATTCTGGCGCCGGTGGAAGCCGATGCGCGCCGTTATCTGGAGTGGGGCGCCAGCTTTGTGGCGGTAGGCAGCGATCTGGGCGTGTTCCGTCACGCCACGCAGGCGCTGTGCGACAAATTTAAAAAATAACTGACTGAGAGGAAAGGCAATGAAAATTGGATTTATCGGCCTCGGCATCATGGGCAAACCGATGAGTAAAAACCTGGTGAAAGCCGGTTATTCGCTGGTGGTGCGCGACCATAATGTCGGCAACGAAGCAGAGCTGGTGGAGCTGGGCGCCACCGTGGCGAAGACGCCAAAAGAGGTAGCTGAGCAGGTGGATGTGTTGATCACCATGGTTCCGAACTCGCCGCAGGTTAAAGAGGTGTGCCTCGGCGCTAACGGCATCATCGAAGGCGCGAAGCCTGGCCTGATCGTGATCGACATGAGTTCCATTGCGCCATTGGCCAGCCGCGAAGTGCATGATGCGCTGGCGGCGAAAGGCATCAAAATGCTCGATGCGCCGGTGAGCGGCGGCGAGCCGAAAGCGATTGAAGGCACGCTGTCGGTGATGGTCGGCGGTGATAAAGCGGTGTTCGATCAGTGCTTCGACATCATGAAAGCGATGGCGGGTTCGGTGGTCCACACCGGCGACATTGGTGCGGGTAATGTTACCAAGCTGGCGAATCAGGTGATCGTGGCGCTCAACATCGCGGCGATGTCGGAAGCGTTGTCACTGGCGACCAAAGCGGGCGTTAATCCTGAGCTGGTTTATCAGGCGATTCGTGGTGGCCTGGCGGGCAGCACCGTGCTGGATGCCAAAGCGCCGATGGTGCTGGATCGTAACTTTAAACCGGGCTTCCGTATCGATCTGCACATCAAAGATCTGGCCAATGCGCTGGATACCTCACACGAGATTGGCGCGCATCTGCCGCTCACCGCTGCGGTCATGGAGATGATGCAGGCGCTCAAGGTGGACGGACAGGGCACTTCCGACCATAGCGCGCTGGCCTGCTATTATGAAAAATTAGCGAAAGTTGAGATCACTCGGTAGTGCAATCGTCCGGCGTCTGCGGATGCCGGGCGGCTCGCTGCCTTCGCAGGACGGATGTCCGTCATCAACCGCGCTGGATTGCCTATGAAAATTGTCATCGCACCGGATTCATATAAAGAGAGTTTATCCGCCCTGGAAGTGGCTTCGGCGATTGAAGCGGGATTCCGCGATATCTTTCCTGAAGCTGACTACGTGAAAATACCGGTTGCCGACGGTGGCGAAGGCACGGTTGAAGCGATGGTGGCGGCAACGCAGGGAAACATTGTCCGGCTGACGGTTACTGGACCGCTCGGCAAGCCAGTGGAAGCGTTCTACGGTTTGTCAGGCGATGAGCGTACCGCGTTTATCGAAATGGCGGCGGCCAGTGGGCTGGAGTTAGTGCCCGCCGCACAGCGCGATCCGCTGATTACCACCTCGTTTGGCACCGGCGAGCTGATCAAAGATGCGCTTGATCGCGGTGTCGATCACATCATCATCGGCATTGGCGGCAGCGCCACCAACGATGGCGGTTCCGGCATGATGCAAGCGCTGGGCGCGCAGCTGCTGGATGAGCACGGCAAGGAAATTGCCTATGGCGGTGGTGCATTGCCGCAGCTGGCGCGCATTGACATCGCACAGCTGGATGCGCGTATTAAAGAGTGCCGCTTTGAAGTGGCCTGCGATGTCAGTAATCCGCTTACCGGTGAAAAGGGGGCGTCGGCGATCTTCGGTCCGCAAAAGGGCGCAACGCCGGAGCTGGTGCAACAGCTGGACAAAGCGCTGGAACATTACGCCACCTTGATTCATCGCGATCTGGATATTGATGTTTTACACATTGATGGCGGCGGCGCGGCCGGTGGCATGGGCGCGGCGCTGCATGCGTTTTGCCAGGCCGAGTTGCGCAGCGGTATCGAGATTGTCACCGAAGCCCTGGGCCTGGCCGAGCAGGTGAAAGATGCCGATCTGGTGATTACCGGCGAAGGGCGCATTGATAGCCAGAGCATCAACGGCAAGGTGCCGATTGGTGTGGCAAAAGTCGCGAAGCAGTTTAATAAGCCGGTGATTGGCATTGCCGGGAGTTTGACGGCGGATGTCGGCGTGGTGCATCAACATGGGCTGGATGCGGTATTTAGCGTGCTGTTTAGCATTTGTTCGCTGGAAGACGCGCTGGCCAATGCGGCGCAGAACGTGCGTTTGACGGCGCGCAATGTGGCGGCGGTGATTAAGGTGGGTAGAGGGAGATAGTTTTCCCTCACCCTCACCCTCTCCCAGAGGGAGAGGGAATTGTTCGGTGCACATTTTGCTCCCTCGCCCGCTTGCGGGAGAGGGCTGGGGTGAGGGGAAAACCGCACCGCACTAACCCAACGCCAACAATTTTCTCGCCTCTCGCGCCACGTTCGCCATCTCATCGCTCAACTCCAGCAGCTCCGGTTCAAGCGCGTCGATATCGCTCTCCTGATGCAAACTCTTCTCCAACTGCTGACACAGCTGCTTCAGGCGCGGCACGCCGCTGTAGCTGGCGCTGCCGTGCAGTTTGTGAATAATCTCGCGCAAGCCCACCACATCGTTACTCGCCATCGCACTCTCAACGTGCTCTTCCACTTCTGGCAGGAAATCGAGCAGCATTTGCAGCAGATCGCGGGCTAAATCAGGTTTATTGGCGGCCTGACGCAGCGCTAACGTCCAATCCAGGGACGGCGCCACTTCAGGCGGTTGTGGTTGCGGCGCGATTCGGTTCGGCGCGTAGCGTTGCAGCAGCTGGCTCAGTTTGTCCTCGTCAATCGGCTTCGCCAGATAGTCATTCATGCCAGCATTGATCAGCTGCGCACGTTCACCATCCAGCGCATGCGCAGTAACGGCGACAATCGGTGTGGTGGCGTGCAGCGGCAGGCTGCGGATGATTTCGCTGGCGCGGATGCCATCGATATCTGGCATCTGAATGTCCATCAGAATCACGTCCAGCTTGTGCAGGCGCGCCTGGCGAATCGCCTGCTCGGCGTTATCACACAGAATGATGTGCTGCACCTGCTCCTCCAGCAGCGCGCCAATCAGTTTCAGGTTGGCGGGATTGTCATCCACCGCCATTACCGTCAACGGCTGACGTGCGCCACGCGGCAGCGCATCGCTTTGCCAGTCATGTAAGTCGAGCAGCATTGGCAGCAAGCGTGTTAACGAAACCGGCTTGGCGATACAACCGGCAATGCCGCGCGCGCGCAAGTCGTCGGCAAACAGCATCATTTCACTCGGCAGCGCCAGCAGCACCGAATCGGCACGCGCATGCAGACGCGTAATCAACGCATCCGATAGCGTCGCAGGATGCGGTTCGGTGACCGGCAAGCCCATCAGCAGCAGCGGGAAGTGCGTATCGGGCATCTCTTCCAGACTGGAGAAGTGCTGCACCTGCAACGGCGTGATGCTCAGCATCTCCTGCACCGCTTTCGCCACCGCCGGGTGGGGTTCGATATAGGCCAGCGGCGTGGCGCGCAAATCATCCAGCATGCGCGGAATGGCCGGTGCGTTCGGATTGAGATCAAGATGAATATGCACCCAGAAGGTGGAACCCTGATTCGGACGGCTGTGGAAGGCAATTTCGCCGCCCATCTCGCTCACCAGTTTCTGTGTGATCACCAACCCTAAACCGGTGCCGCCATGACGACGTGAAATACTGGCATCGGCCTGGCGAAACGCCTGGAACAGCTGCGACTGCTGCTGTTCGGAGATACCGATGCCGGTGTCATGCACCTGAATCTCCAGCTCGACGCGCGTGTTGCTGATGCTGCGCAGCTCAACGCGCAGATCGATATGTCCGTGCTCGGTGAATTTAATCGCGTTGCCGATCAGGTTGATCATGATCTGCTGCAGGCGCAGCGGATCGCCAATCACGTTGTCCGGCACCTGTTTTTCCAGGCACACGGTAATTTCCAGCCCTTTGTCGTGGGCTGACGGCGCCAGCAGCACCAGCGTTTCATCCAGCGTGGCGCGCAGCGGGAACGGGATCGACTCCAGCACCAGTTTGCCGGCTTCCAGTTTCGAGAAATCGAGCACGTCGTTAATGATGCTCAGCAGGTTATTCGCCGAGCGCTCGATGGTGCTCATGTAGTCGCGCTGGTTGGTGCTCAGCCCGGTTTTCAGCATCTGGCGGGTAAAGCCAATCACGCCATTCAGCGGCGTACGCAGCTCATGCGACATATTGGCGAGGAACTCTGATTTGATACGCGCCGCTTCCTGCGCGCGCTTCTTCGCCAGATCCAGCTCCACGTTCTGAATCTCCAGCTGCTCCAGCGTTTCACGTAGATCGTAAGTCGCCTGATCAATGTTCTGCTGCATCTCTTCGTGATAGGCGGTGAGCGACATCGCCATGGCGTTGATACCGTTTTTCAGAATGCTCAGCTCGCCCAGCATGTAGCCATCCACGCGACTGTCCAGCTGGCCGCGACGAATGCGGTCCACGGTGGTGACCATGTTGCGAATCGGGCCGGTGACGTCGCGCATCAGGCGATAGGCAAACAGCATGGCAATGCACAGGCAGAACAGCAGCAGCAGCGTGGCGACAAACACCTCTTTGTACTGCTCGAGCCGCACCGATTGCAGATCCAATTCTATCGCCACATAACCCAGCGGATTCCCGGCTGGCTTGGCATCTTCGCCCGGCAATTCATCCACCGAATAGCGTTCAGAGATGATCGGCGTGCGCAGAATCATCACATTGCCTTGCCGCTCCACCGAGACGCCATCTTCCAGCGTGGAGATGTCCTCTTTCTGTAATAACGAGAGGTTTTGGTTGTTATTCGAGGTGACGTAGACGTGATTGTTGTTGTCGAAAATGGTGATGGCACGGACAATATTGGAGTGGCGGCGATGCAGCAGGCTGACTAATTCGCGAATCGCATCGCGGTTGTGCCACGTCATGCCGTATTCACTGGAGACCGCCAGCGGTTCGATGATGTTCGCCCCCGCGTCGTGCACCTGATGCTGTAATTCGTTGTAGCGGTGCACCACAAAGAAGGTACTGAGCAGCAGGCCAATCATCAGCGTTGGTGCCAGTATCAAAATCATCATTCGCGCCCGCAGGCTGTATTTGGTCATAATTGTGGCCTGGCGATTCCTGGCATTTTTTCCCTGTGCGAGCGCATTGAACGGCTGCACACCCAATTAAAGTAGAGATTTCACAATACTATGGCGCAATTTTACTCTGCAAAACAGCGTGTGACGACTAAGGCGCGCATATCCGTCACCATCGAAGACCTCGATCCTTTCGGACAAGGTGTTGCGCGCCATAAAGGCAAGGCGATGTTTGTCAGCGGCGCGCTGCCTGGTGAACAGGCGGAAGTGACGGTGTTCGAGGATAAAAGCAAATACGCGCGCGCCAAAGCCAACAAGATCATCAATCCCAGCCCACAGCGGGAAAAACCGCGCTGCGTCCATTTCGGCGTATGCGGCGGCTGCCAGCAGCAGCATGCGTCGGTGGCTTTGCAGCAGGAGAGCAAAGCGCGCGCCTTGAGCCGCATGTTAAGCCGCGAAGCGCCGCTGCCAGTAAAGGTCGATGAGATCATCAGCGGCAACGCGTGGGGCTATCGTCGTCGTGCGCGTTTAGGCTTGCAGTGGCAGCCAAAACAGCAGCGCCTGCAAATGGGTTTCCGCCAGGCCGCCAGCAACGATCTGGTTGAGCTGAAGCAATGCCCGGTTTTGGTGCACGAACTTGAAGCGTTACTGCAACCGTTGCACCAGTGTCTCAGTGATTTACAAGCGGTCAAACGCTTGGGCCACGTTGAGTTGGTGCTGGCGGACAATGGCCCGCTGATGGTGCTGCGCCATCTTGATGCACTCTCTGCAGGGGATCGCGCAAAACTGGAACGTTTTTCGCATGAGCAGCAACTGTCGCTCTATCTGGCTGATGGCAGTGAAAGTTTGCAGGCGCTGAATGCGCGTGAACCTTTTTATCACTCGTTGAATTTGCCGCTAACCTTTAGCCCGCAGAATTTTATTCAGGTCAATGATGGCGTGAATCAGCAGATGGTGGCCAAAGCCATCGAATGGCTGGATTTGCAGCCAGAAGATCGTGTGCTGGATTTGTTCTGTGGCATGGGAAACTTTACTTTGCCTCTCGGAAAGTTCGTACAAAATGCTGTAGGTGTGGAGGGCGTTGCAGCATTAGTGCAGCAGGCAGCGTATAATGCAGTCCAGAATAATCTTGAGAATGTTCGCTTCTTCCAGCATAACCTGGAGGAAGATGTATCGCGTCAGCCGTGGGCGACGCAGGGATTTAACAAGGTGTTACTGGATCCAGCGCGTGCTGGGGCCGCGGGCGTGATGACGCATGTGGTTAAACTTGCGCCAGAACGTGTGGTCTATGTTTCCTGTAACCCTACAACGCTGGCGCGTGACAGTCAGACATTGCTGTCAGCGGGCTACCATTTGGAAAGGGTCGCGATGCTGGATATGTTCCCACATACCAGTCATCTCGAATCCATGGTGCTGTTTAGCAAAGCATAAGCGATGTCCACATCGCTGTGGCAGGAGAGGATATGGTTGCGGTTAGAAGTGCGCATTTAAATACGGCGGGCGAATTTGCCCTCGACCAGTGGATCGCCAGTTTAAGTATTAACAACCCGCAATCCTGTCAACGACTGGCGGATGCGTGGCGCTACTGTGAAGCCGAAACGCACAACCATCCTGATCAAGCTCTGCTGCTGTGGCGCGGTATTGAGATGGTGGAAATTCTCACCATGCTCAGCATGGATATCGACAGCCTACGCGCGGCGCTGCTGTTCCCGCTCGCTAACGCCGATGTGGTGAGCGAAGAGGATCTCGAAAAAGCCTTTGGCAAAGAGATTGTGATGTTGGTGCACGGCGTGCGCGACATGGATGCTATTCGTCAGCTGAAAGCGATTCACAACGATTCGATGGCCTCCGAGCAGGTGGATAACGTGCGCCGCATGCTGCTGGCGATGGTGGAAGATTTCCGCTGCGTGGTCATCAAGCTGGCGGAACGTATCGCCCATCTGCGTGAAATGAAAGACGCGCCAGAAGATGAGCGCGTGCTTGCGGCGAAAGAGAGCACCAATATCTACGCGCCGCTGGCCAACCGCCTGGGTATCGGCCAGCTCAAATGGGAGCTGGAAGATTACTGCTTCCGCTATCTGCATCCCGATGAATACAAACGTATTGCTAAGCTGCTGCACGAACGCCGTATCGATCGCGAAGGCTACATCGAAAGCTTCGTCGCCAACCTGCGCGCCGAGATGCAGAAAGAGGGCGTGCGTGCCGAAGTTTATGGTCGTCCAAAACACATCTACAGCATCTGGCGCAAGATGCAGAAGAAGTCGTTAGCGTTCGATGAGCTGTTTGACGTGCGTGCGGTGCGCATCGTGGCGGAACGCTTGCAAGATTGCTACGGCGCACTCGGTACGGTGCATACGCTGTTTCGCCATCTGCCGAGTGAGTTTGACGACTACGTTGCCAATCCCAAGCCCAACGGCTATCAATCGATTCATACCGTGGTGCTTGGGCCGCAGGGCAAAACGGTGGAAATCCAGATCCGTACGCGCCAGATGCATGAAGATGCCGAGCTGGGCGTCGCCGCACACTGGAAGTACAAAGAAGGTCCAACCTCCAGCAACGCGCGCGGCGCGGCGGGACATGAAGGGCGCATCGCCTGGCTGCGTAAGCTGATTAGCTGGCAGGAAGAGATGGCTGATTCCGGCGAGATGCTGGAAGAGGTGCGCAGCCAGGTATTCGACGATCGCGTGTATGTGTTTACCCCGAAAGGTGACGTGGTCGATCTGCCGGCGGGATCAACGCCGCTCGACTTTGCCTATCACATTCACAGCGATATCGGTCACCGCTGCATTGGCGCTAAAATCAGCGGGCGCATCGTGCCGTTTACCTATCAGTTGCAGATGGGCGATCAGATTGAGGTGATCACCCAGAAGCAGCCGAATCCAAGCCGCGACTGGCTGAACCCGAACCTCGGCTATATCACCACCAGCCGCGGACGTTCGAAAATTCACGCCTGGTTCCGTAAGCAGGATCGCGACAAAAATATTATCGCTGGCCGTCAGATCCTCGAAAACGAGCTGAATCAGATGGATATCAGCATGCGCGAAGCGGAGAAACTGCTGCTGCCGCGCTATAACGTCAGTTCGCAGGATGAGTTGCTGGCGATGATTGGCGGCGGCGATATTCGCCTCAATCAGATGGTGAATTTCCTGCAAGGCAAGCTCAACAAGCCGAGCGCCGAAGAGGAAGATCGCGAGGCGCTGCGCCTGCTGACGCAGAAGTCACATGCGCCGTCGGCGCGCAAAGAGAGCGGTCGCGTGGTGGTGGAAGGCGTGGGCAATCTGCTGCACCACATCGCCCGTTGCTGCCAGCCGATTCCTGGCGACGATATCGTGGGCTTTATCACCCAGGGACGTGGCATCTCAATTCACCGTGCCGACTGCGACCAGTTAACCGAGCTGATTTCGCACGCACCGGAACGCATCGTTGATGCGGTGTGGGGCGAAGATTACTCCAGCGGTTACTCGCTGGTGGTGCGCGTCACTGCCAACGACCGTAGCGGTTTGCTGCGCGATATCACCACCATTCTGGCTAACGAAAAGGTCAACGTGCTCGGCGTCTCCAGCCGTAGCGACACCAAAAAACAGCTGGCGACCATTGATATGGATATTGAGATCTATAACCAGCAAGTGCTTGGCCGCGTGCTGGCACGCCTTAATCAGGTGCCGGACATTATCGACGCGCGCCGTTTGCATTAGTAAGTGCTGGCTGTTCCCCCATCCCGGCCTTCCCCCGTTCACGGGGGAAGGAGACGCTGCCATATGCGACATCGGCGCATTCTCTCCCTAAATTTTCCCAAAGGATCCTCTCATGACGCCCTTAAACCGCCTGCTTACCATCATGCAAACCTTGCGCGACCCGGAGCGCGGCTGCCCGTGGGATCGTCAGCAAACCTTCGCCTCGATCGCGCCTTATACGCTGGAAGAAACCTACGAAGTGATCGATGCCATTCAGCGCGAAGATTTTGCCGATCTGCGCGGTGAACTTGGCGATCTGCTGTTTCAGGTGGTGTTTTACGCACAGATGGCCGATGAGCAGCAGCGCTTCAATTTTGACGACGTCTGCAACGCCATCAGCGACAAACTTGAGCGCCGTCATCCGCACATTTTTGGCGATGTTCAGGCCGAAACCAGCGAAGAAGTGCTGCAAAACTGGGAAGCGATCAAACACAGCGAGCGCGCGGAAAAATCGCAGCACTCTGCGTTAGATGACATCCCTAAAGCGCTGCCGGCATTGATGCGCGCGCACAAAATTCAGAAGCGTTGCAGCACGGTGGGCTTCGACTGGAATAATCTCGGTCCGGTGCTGGATAAAGTGCATGAAGAGATCGACGAAGTGATGCACGAAGCGCAGCAAGCGGTGGTGGATAACGACAAGCTGGAAGAGGAGATCGGTGATTTACTGTTCGCGACCGTCAATTTATCGCGCCATTTAGGCAGCAAAGCGGAAGTCGCGTTGCAGAAAGCCAACGATAAGTTTGAGCGCCGCTTCCGTCAGGTTGAAACTATTATCGCTTCACAAGGTTTAGCGATGAGCGATGCCACCCTGGATCAAATGGAAGCCGCCTGGCAGCAGGTGAAAGTGTTGGAGAACAAGCAGTAAGCGAATCTGGCGATTATTCCAGCACTGCGCATAAATTCGCCGCTTGAGCTTACTCGATTCAGCCTTGCGGTGACTTTGTGACGTACATCAACATTTCGCACCCTGCTATCCGCTATGTTACCGGCTTACCTGTGGAGGACGATGGTGTGATTCATCAATTGTGGCTTAAGACGACTTCAAGTATACTATTTTCCCGTCTTGGTTATTCCACCGTCTTTAAACCTAAACTCTCAGGTTCAGCATGACAACGAATTATATTTTTGTGACCGGCGGGGTCGTTTCCTCTCTGGGCAAAGGCATTGCCGCAGCCTCCCTCGCAGCTATCCTTGAAGCACGTGGTCTGAATGTGACCATCATGAAACTCGATCCGTACATCAACGTCGATCCGGGTACCATGAGCCCAACGCAGCACGGTGAAGTATTTGTTACCGATGATGGGGCCGAAACCGATCTGGATTTAGGTCACTACGAGCGCTTCATCCGCACTAAAATGTCGCGCCGCAACAACTTTACTACCGGTCGTATCTACTCAGAAGTGCTGCGCAAAGAGCGTCGCGGTGACTATCTGGGCGCTACGATTCAGGTTATCCCGCACATCACCAACGCCATCAAAGAACGCATCATTGAAGGCGGCGAAGGTCATGACGTCGTTCTGGTTGAGATCGGCGGTACCGTGGGTGATATCGAATCTCTGCCGTTCCTCGAAGCGATTCGCCAGATGGCGGTCGATGTCGGTCGTGAACACACCATGTATATGCACCTGACGCTGGTGCCGTATATGGCGGCCGCAGGCGAAGTGAAAACCAAGCCAACCCAGCATTCAGTGAAAGAGCTGCTGTCGATCGGGATTCAGCCAGACGTGCTGATCTGCCGTTCTGACCGCGCTGTGCCGGCGAACGAGCGCGCTAAAATCGCGCTGTTCTGTAACGTGCCAGAAAAAGCGGTTATTTCCCTGAAAGATGTGGATTCCATTTATAAGATTCCAGGCATGCTGAAATCGCAAGGTCTGGATGATTACATCTGCAAGCGTTTCAATCTGAACGCGCCGGAAGCGAACCTGGCCGAATGGGAGCAGGTGATTTACGAAGAAGCCAATCCGGGCGGCGAAGTGACCATCGGTATGGTCGGCAAATATGTCGAACTGCCGGATGCGTACAAATCAGTGATTGAAGCGTTGAAACACGGCGGCCTGAAAAATCGCGTTACCGTGAACATCAAACTGATCGACTCGCAGGATGTTGAAACGCGCGGTGTCGAATTACTGAAAGATCTGGATGCTATTCTGATCCCTGGCGGCTTCGGCTACCGCGGTGTGGAAGGCAAAATGATGACGGCGCAATACGCCCGTGAGAACAACGTGCCTTACCTGGGGATTTGCCTTGGCATGCAGGTTGCGCTGATGGAATTTGCCCGCAACGTTGCCGGTATGGAAGGCGCGAACTCTACGGAATTTGTGCCAGACTGTAAGTATCCGGTGGTTGCGCTTATCACCGAATGGCGTGACGAAGAGGGCAACGTTGAGCAGCGTACTGAGCAGAGCGATCTGGGCGGCACCATGCGTCTGGGCAGCCAGCAGTGCCAGTTGACGCCGGAAAGCAAAGTGCGTCAGTTGTACGGTTCTGAAATCATTACCGAGCGCCACCGTCATCGTTACGAAGTAAACAATATGTTGCTGAAGCCGATTGAAGCGGCGGGTCTGCATATTGCCGGTCGTTCTGGCGACGATCAGCTGGTTGAGATCATTGAGATCCCGAACCACCCGTGGTTTGTTGCCTGTCAGTTCCACCCGGAATTCACGTCGACCCCACGCGATGGTCATCCGCTGTTCGCTGGCTTTGTGAAAGCCGCGCAGGAACACCAGAAGCGTTTAGCGAAGTAAGTTTCACGAACAACGCGCGAACTTTTCGCGCGTTGTTTGTCTTAGGATTGACTAACTTGTACTGAGGAAAATCGAATGTCCAAAATCGTAAAAGTCATCGGTCGCGAAATCATCGACTCCCGTGGCAACCCAACTGTAGAAGCAGAAGTGCATCTGGAAGGCGGTTTCGTTGGTCTGGCTGCTGCGCCATCAGGTGCATCAACCGGTTCTCGCGAAGCACTGGAGCTGCGTGACGGTGACAAATCTCGTTTCCTGGGCAAAGGCGTAACCAAAGCGGTTGCGGCTGTTAACGGTCCAATCGCTAACGCGGTAACCGGTAAAGATGCCAAAGACCAGGCGAACATCGATAAGATCATGATCGAGCTGGACGGTACTGAGAACAAATCTAACTTCGGTGCTAACGCCATTCTGGCGGTTTCACTGGCTGCTGCGAAAGCTGCTGCTGCCTCTAAAGGCCTGCCGCTGTACGCTCACATCGCTGAACTGAACGGCACCCCAGGCAAATACTCTATGCCACTGCCAATGATGAACATCATCAACGGTGGTGAGCACGCCGACAACAACGTCGATATCCAGGAATTCATGATTCAGCCAGTTGGCGCGCCAACCCTGAAAGAAGCGATTCGCATGGGTTCTGAAGTCTTCCATCACCTGGCGAAAGTGCTGAAGTCGAAAGGCATGAGCACCGCTGTTGGCGACGAAGGTGGCTACGCGCCAAACCTGGGTTCTAACGCCGAAGCGCTGGCTGTTATCGCTGAAGCGGTAAAAGCAGCAGGCTACGAGCTGGGCAAAGACATCACCCTGGCGATGGACTGCGCAGCATCTGAATTCTACAAAGACGGCAAATATGTGCTGGCTGGCGAAGGCAACAAAGCCTTCACTTCAGAAGAGTTCACGCACTTCCTGGAAGATCTGGCTAATCAGTATCCAATCGTTTCTATCGAAGATGGTCTGGACGAATCTGACTGGACTGGTTTCGCCTACCAGACCAAAGTGCTGGGCGACAAACTCCAGCTGGTAGGTGACGACCTGTTCGTAACCAACACCAAGATCCTGAAAGAAGGTATCGATAAAGGCATCGCTAACTCCATCCTGATCAAATTCAACCAGATCGGTTCACTGACCGAAACTCTGGCTGCAATCAAGATGGCGAAAGATGCGGGTTACACTGCGGTGATTTCACACCGTTCAGGTGAAACCGAAGATGCAACCATCGCTGACCTGGCGGTAGGTACTGCAGCTGGCCAGATCAAAACCGGTTCTATGAGCCGTTCTGACCGTGTTGCTAAGTACAACCAGCTGATTCGTATCGAAGAAGCGCTGGGCAGCAAAGCACCGTTCAACGGTCTGAAAGAAGTTAAAGGCCAGGCGTAATCGCCTGAGTATGCTGCCTGCGGGCGGCATCGTCTGAATAGAGCCCCGCCTTGTGCGGGGCTTTTGCTTTTATTTGGCACGAAGCAGCTGTTACTCAGCGCGCAAGATCTGCCATAATCTGCGCCTCAAATTTTAGACGTGAGTGAAAAATGTTCTACCCGATTAACGAAATGTTCCAGACGCTGCAGGGCGAAGGTTTTTACACCGGTGTTCCGGCGCTGTTCATCCGCTTACAAGGATGTCCGGTGGGCTGTAGCTGGTGTGATACCAAACATACCTGGGAAAAGCGGGCGGATCGGGAGACCTCGCTCGGCGATATTCTGGTTAAAACCGTGGAAAGCGATGCGTGGGGCAGCGCCGATGCGGCGATGCTGATCGACACCATTCAACGTCAGGGTTGGACCGCACGTCATGTGGTGATTACCGGCGGCGAACCTGCGATTTTTGATCTGCGCCCTTTGACGGAACAACTAGAAGCGGCGGGATTTGCCTGCCAGATCGAAACCAGCGGCACGCATGACGTGCAGTGTTCTGACGCGACCTGGGTGACAGTTTCACCCAAGGTGAACATGCGCGGTGGCTACGACGTATTGCCGCAGGCATTGCAGCGCGCAGATGAAATCAAGCATCCGGTGGCGCGTGAGCGTGATGTGGAAGCGTTAGATGAATTGCTGGCGGGATTGCACGACGAGAAAAAGCGCATTGTGGCGCTGCAACCGATCAGTCGCGGCGATGCGGCCACCAAGCTCTGTATTGAAACCTGTATCGCCCGCAACTGGCGGCTTTCGATGCAGACGCACAAATATTTGAATATCGCCTAAATTGTAGGGTCGCCATTCATGGCGACCGCAAACTTACTATTTCGCTTTGTACGCATCAAACGCCTGTTTGATTTCAGTTTTGGCTTTCGCCGCATCTTCAAAACCATTTAGCTCAACTTTCTTCCGACCATCCGGCAATTGCTTATACACGCGGAAGAATGACTGCAAACGCTCTTGCTCGATCTTCGGCAGGTCGCTCATCTCTTTAATTTCGTCATAGGTCGGGTCGATTTTGCTGGTTGGCACGGCGACGATTTTGTCGTCCTTTTCGCCGCCATCAATCATTTTCAGCACGCCAATCGGACGGAGTTTGATCAGTGTGCCTGGTTGTAGCGGCGCGCGGGTATAGAAAATCACATCCAGCGGATCGCCATCTCCCGCCAGCGACTGCGTCAGCGAGCCATAGTTTGCAGGATAGGCAACCGGCATTGACTGGAAACGGTCGGCAAAAATAAAGCCGGTTTTGGCGTCGGTTTCATATTTGATCATGCCGCCCGCTGGAATTTCGGTTACGGCAAAGAACTCATCCGGCACTTTATCCGGTTGCGGAAAATCGAGAATATTTTGCGCCTGAACGGCGGCAGAGGCGGAAACAAAAACTGCAATCAGGGAAAGGCGTTTTACCAGATTCATTGTTGATTCTCTTGATCTTTAATGAAGGAGACAACAACTTAGAGGCGGCAGATGACAGTGGGATGAAAGGTAAGTAAAGAAGCGTACAGCAGGAAAGTCAGGCTGCACTGGCGCAGCCCGAAAACACAATTAACCTTTGTAAACGCAGCCGGCGGTGCAGGTCTCTTTAATCATCACCGCGCTCAATTCTGGCAGAATCGGCTTCATCTGATCCCAAATCCATTTCGCCAGCACTTCACTGGTCGGGTTTTCTAAACCCGGGATGTCATTCAGATAGTGATGATCGAGGCGTTCATACAGTGGCTTAAACTTCGCCTTCAGTTCGGCAAAATCCATTACCCAACCGGTATGCGCATCCACTTCGCCGGTAATTTCTAATCGCACCAGGAACGAATGGCCGTGCAAACGCCCACATTTGTGGCCTTCCGGCACGTGAGGTAAGCGGTGGGCAGATTCGAACTGGAACTCTTTAAATAACGTGGTAGACATAATGGCTCTCAGACTTAAAAACCGCTGAAGTCTACCTGAATTGCAGATTTTTCGCACCCGCTGGCAACGAAAAGGGCATTTTGCGCCTTCTCAACGCCAAACGTCTAATTAACTCTTTGAATCATATCGCCTTCATTTACCACTTTTGCTGGTTAACTTTACCCGAAAAACCACTTAGTCATTTTGGTTATTTAATATGTCGAAGGCGTATTTAATCGTTAATATACAGCCCGGTAACCTACGCATTCTTTCGCAACATATTGATCCGGACTTCTGACACTGGAATTTTTAACGCAATGACGACTCAGGCACCAGGTTCACTGCTTCCGTTATCACCGGAGCAACTCGCGCGCTTACAGGCGGCGACCACGGATTTCAACACCACTCAGATGGCCTGGCTCTCCGGCTACTTCTGGGGCATGGTCAATCAGACGCCGGGTGCGGTTGCCGCGCCAGCGCCGGTTCAGGCAGAAACCCCGACCATTACGCTGATCTCCGCCTCGCAGACCGGTAACGCGCGTCGCCTGGCTGAACAGCTGCGTGATGACCTGCTGGCCGCCAAGCTGAGCGTCAATCTGGTTAACGCCGGCGATTACAAATTCAAGCAGATCGGTCAGGAAAAGCTGCTGGTGGTGGTGACCTCCACGCAAGGCGAGGGCGAGCCACCGGAAGAAGCTGTGGCGCTGCACAAGTTCCTGCTGTCGAAGAAAGCGCCGAAGTTTGAAGGCACCGCGTTTGCGGTGTTCGGCCTTGGCGATACCTCTTATGAGTTTTTCAGCAAAGCCGGTAAAGACTTTGATGAGCGTTTGGCTGAGCTGGGGGCAGAACGTCTGCTGGATCGTGTGGATGCCGATGTTGAATACAAAGATCAGGCGAACGCGTGGCGTCAGCAGATCACTGAGATTCTGAAAGCGCGTGTGCCGAGCCAATCGCCAGCGCAGGCCGCCGTTACGGCGGCGGGCAGCGTTAATCTGGTCGACAGCAGTCCGTATACCAAAGAAGAGCCGCTGGTGGCCAGCTTTGCGGCTAACCAGAAGATCACCGGGCGCGATTCGGATAAAGATGTACGCCACATCGAGATCGACCTCGGCGATTCAGGCCTGCGCTACCAGCCGGGCGATGCGCTGGGCGTATGGTTTGAGAATGATGACGCGTTGGTGCAGGAACTGCTGCAGCTGGTGTGGTTAAAAGGTGATGAGCCGGTAGAGGTGCAGGGCAAAAATCTGCCGCTGGCCGAAGCGCTGAAAACGCATTTCGAGCTGACGGTCAACACGCCACAAATCGTTGAGCAGTATGCGGCGCTATCCCGCAATGATGCGCTGTTGGCGCTGGCCGGTGACAAGCCGAAGCTGCAGAGCTATGCGCAGAGCTTCCCGATTGTCGATATGGTGCGTCAGGCACCCACCGAATTGAATAGCGAACAATTAACGGGCCTGCTGCGTCCGCTGACGCCGCGCCTGTATTCCATCGCCTCATCACAGGCGGAGAACGAAACCGAAGTGCACATCACCGTGGGTGCGGTGCGCTTTGAAATTGACGGTCGCCAGCGCGGCGGCGGCGCCTCAACCTGGTTAGCGGATCGTATCGAAGAGGATGGCGAAATCCGCGTCTTCATCGAGCACAACGATAACTTCCGCTTACCGGCTAATCCGGAAACGCCAGTGATCATGATTGGTCCGGGCACCGGCATCGCGCCGTTCCGCTCCTTTATGCAGCAGCGTGACAACGATGGCGCAGGCGGTAAAAACTGGCTGTTCTTCGGCAACCCGCACTTCACTGATGATTTCCTCTATCAGGTGGAGTGGCAGAAGTACGTCAAAGATGGCTTGCTGACCCATATCGATCTGGCATGGTCACGCGATCAGGCCGAGAAAGTTTACGTACAAGATAAAATCCGCGCCAAAGGTGCGGAGGTGTGGAGCTGGCTACAGGAAGGCGCGCACCTTTACGTCTGCGGCGACGCCAATCGTATGGCGAAAGACGTTGAGCAGGCATTACTGGATGTGGTGGTCGAACACGGCGGCATGGATCGTGAAACGGCTGACGAATTTTTAAGTGAGCTGCGCATTGAGCGCCGTTATCAGCGAGACGTTTACTAATGAGCGAAAAACATCCTGGACCGCTGGTCGTTGAAGGCAAGCTGGTCGACGCTGAGCGTCTGAAAAAACAGAGCAACTACCTGCGCGGCACCATCCTCGACGATCTCGACGATGGTCTGACCGGCGGCTTCACCGGCGACAACTTCCTGCTGATCCGTTTCCACGGCATGTACCAGCAGGATGACCGCGATATTCGTGTCGAGCGCGCTGCGCAGAAACTCGAACCGCGTCACGCCATGATGCTGCGCTGCCGTCTGCCGGGCGGCATCATCACGCCAACGCAGTGGCTGGCGATTGATAAGTTCGCCACCGATAAAACCATTTACGGCAGCATCCGTTTGACTAACCGTCAGACTTTCCAGTTTCACGGCATTCTGAAGAAGAACGTGAAGCCGACACACCAGATGCTGCACGAAGTCGGGCTGGATGCGCTGGCGACCGCCAACGACGTGAACCGTAACGTGCTGTGTACCTCGAATCCGGTGGAATCAGAGCTGCATCAGGAAGCATATGAGTGGGCGAAAAAGCTGTCAGAACATCTGCTGCCGCAAACCCGCGCTTACGCTGAAATCTGGTGGGACAAAGAGAAGGTCGCGACCACCGATAAAGAGCCGATTCTTGGCGAAACCTATCTGCCGCGTAAATTCAAAACCACGGTTGTGGTGCCGCCGCATAACGATGTCGATCTGCACGCAAATGACCTGAACTTCATCGCCATCGCCGAGAAGGGCAAGCTGATTGGCTTTAACCTGCTGGTTGGCGGTGGTTTGTCGATTGATCACGGTAACAAAGCGACCTACGCGCGCACCGCGAGCGAGTTCGGCTTCCTGCCGGTTGAGAAGATCCTCGACGTGGCGGCTGCGGTGGTCACCACGCAGCGCGATTGGGGTAACCGTACCGATCGTAAAAATGCCAAGACCAAGTACACGCTGGAACGCGTCGGTGTAGAGACTTTCAAAGCGGAAGTGGAAAAGCGTGCCGGTCTGACCTTCGAACCGATTCGTCCGTATGCGTTTACTTCGCGCGGCGACCGTATTGGCTGGGTGAAAGGCATCGATGAGAAATGGCACCTGACGCTGTTCATCGAGAACGGCCGTTTGCTGGATTATCCTGGCCGTCCGCTGAAACGCGGCATTGCTGAAATCGCGAAAGTGCATCAGGGCGATTTCCGCCTGACCGCCAACCAGAACCTGATTGTGGCTGGCGTGCCGGAGAAGCAAAAAGCGCAGATCGAAGCCATCGCCCGTGAACACGGTTTGATGGAAGCGGTCACGCCGCAGCGTGAGAACTCGATGGCGTGTGTGGCGTTCCCGACCTGTCCGCTGGCGATGGCCGAAGCTGAGCGCTTCCTGCCGTCGTTCGTCACCAAAGTGGAAGAGATCATGCATAAGCACGGCGTCGGCGAAGAGCACATAGTGTTACGCGTTACCGGTTGCCCAAATGGTTGTGGCCGTGCTTTGCTGGCGGAGTTGGGTCTGGTGGGCAAAGCGCCGGGCCGTTACAACTTACATATTGGCGGCAACCGCGAAGGTACGCGCATCCCACGCATGTACCGCGAGAACATCAACGAAGGCGAAATCCTTGCCAGCATTGATGAACTGGTGGCGCGCTGGGCAACCGAGCGTCAGGCCGATGAAGGCTTCGGCGACTTCGTGATTCGCACCGGCATCATTAAAGCCGTGGTTGATCCCGCCCGTGATTTCTGGGACTCGGAGGCAGTATGACGGTACTCGATCTCGCAGCACTGAATGGTTCATCAAAAGTTGACCGCATTATGGCGCTGGCGGAAAGCAATGTGCAGCTGGAGAAACTCTCTGCTGAACAACGTGTGGGCTGGGCATTAGAACAGCTGCCAGGCGCATTTGTGCTGTCATCCAGCTTTGGTATTCAGGCGGCGGTTTTGCTGCATATGGTGACGCAGCAGAAGCCGGACATTCCGGTGATCCTGACCGATACCGGTTATCTGTTTCCGGAAACCTATCGCTTCATTGATGAGCTGACCGACAAGCTCAATCTTAACCTGCAGATTTTCCGTGCTGATACCTCAGCGGCATGGCAGGAAGCACGTTACGGCAAACTGTGGGAGCAGGGCGTTGAAGGGATTGAGCAGTACAACCAGATCAACAAAGTAGAACCGATGAATCGCGCGCTGGAAACGCTGGGCGCGCAAACCTGGTTTGCTGGCCTGCGCCGCGATCAATCTGGCAGTCGCGCCAGTTTGCCGGTGCTGGCGGTACAGCGCGGGGTGTTCAAGATTCTGCCGATCATTGACTGGGATAACCGTCAGGTGCATCAATATCTGACCCAACACGGATTGAAATACCATCCGCTGTGGGATGAAGGTTATCTGTCAGTGGGCGATACGCATACCACCAAAAAGTGGGAACCTGGCATGGCCGAAGAAGAGACGCGCTTCTTCGGCCTGAAGCGCGAATGCGGGTTGCATGAGGGTTAAGTGGTAAGTGCTGGCTGTACCCCATCCTTAATTTGTGCTTGCTGTCCCCCTCCTCGGTCCTCCCCCATAAATGGGGGAGGAAGATGCTGCAATATGTGAGTTCTGAAGGTGCATGTGGCAACATCTCCTTCCCCCGTTTACGGGGGAAGGCCGGGATGGGGGACTACCAGCACAATCAAATCCCTTTTAACACCGCAAACTCTTCCGCCGCACGCGTCACATTCACTTTCGTCACTTCGTAATGCGCCACTGCCACAAACGGATCTTCCGCCAGAATGGTGTCCAGCCGCGCACGATCAATATCCTTCACCAGCAGCACGCCGCTGGTGCGCGGATCTTTACGTCCCGCCGCAATAAATACGCCGCTGTCAAAGTAGCGGTTAAGCCACGCAACATGTGGGTCGAGTAACGCTTCCACTTCTTCTACCGGACGAAAATAGTTCAGATATACCACGTACATAGTGAATCCTCAGGTTGTCGGATTAGCGAGCTCGGTTAGCAGCGGCAGCAGAATCTTCACGCTGTCACGCGTGCGTTGCGTGATGCGGCCTGGCAGCCAGTGATCGAGATAGTTGAGGTTATCGCGCTCGGTTTGATGGCGCACGTTGCCTGCCGGGAAGTGGCTGGAGCGCGCGCGCTGTTGCTGCCCATCTTTGTTGCCCAGCGCCCAGTTGGCGGCGGTGACATCCAGCAATGGCATGCCAGCTTTATCGAACGGATTGACGCCGGGATAATCGCGTGCGGTCATCGCGTGGCTGGCGGCGGAGATGCCGTAACGCTGCGCCAGCTGCACGGCGCGCACGCTGGTCTGCTTGCGTACCGCCGATGGCGTATTGATACCGCTATTAAAATAGAGATGATCGCCAACGATCAGGCTATTCAGATCGATCACCAACAGCGTGTTCTTCTTTTCCTGCACGCTCATGCGCGCCAGATAATCATCCATGCCGTGCAAACCGGCTTCACCGGCGCTCAGCGCCACGAAGCGCACGCCGTAGTGCAGCGGCGTCTTGCTGAGCGCCTGTGCCAACTCCAGCATCACGCCCAGCCCGGAGGCATTGTCGTCCACGCCCTGCAAACGCAGGCCGCCGAGATTGTTATCGGCTTCATGGCGGCTGAGCGGTGTCCAGGTATCCAGATGCGTAACGATCAGAATCTCCTGCGGCACTTCACCGGCACGCGCGGCAATCACCGAGGTGGCCGTGACTTTGTGCGTGCGGCTCTCGCCCTTTTTCTCCAGCCAGTTATAGCTGGTTTTGAACTGGCGGGTATTACTCTGATATCCCAGCTGGCTGAACTGCTGCTGCAGATAATCGGCAGTCAGCAACTCGGCTGGACTGCCGCTCATGCGGCCGGGGAAATAGGTGGCGATATGGCGTAACTGCTGTTCGGCAAAATGCCCCGGCGCGGTGGAAGTGCTCGCAGCCTGAGCCAAGAAAGGCAAACCGCCCGCAAGCAGTGCTGCCAGCACGCAGCGGCGGAGAGTGGCAAACATAGTGATAGTCCTTTTCTGACATCCAGTGATGCTAAAAAAATTCCGGGATAGTATGAAACTGTGACGACGCTTGCACAATTTGATTTGCTCCGAAACACCAGCAATATCATTTGTTAAGCACAAAATGTTATCAGCAATCCTGGGTCGTTATTCCATTCGGTAACTACTCATTCCAATTCGTAATTTCATCTGTCCAAAGGGCGGGACGTATAGTCGCGTTAACTTATTGTAAAACTAGCAAGGTTAACGTGGATTATCTGCCTCTCTTTGCCGATCTCAAAAGCCGTCCGGTGCTGGTTGTCGGCGGTGGCGAAATCGCTGCGCGCAAAATAGAACTGCTGCGGCGTGCCGGCGCGCGCGTGCTGGTCGCCGCGCGCGAACTCGGTCATGAGCTGCAGGCGCTGCTGGAAATTGAGGCGATTGAATGGATCGCCCACAGCTTCGATCCGGCTCAGCTGGATGGCGTGTTCCTTGTGATTGCCGCTACCGATGACAACGCGCTCAACGCGCAGGTGTTCGATGCTGCCAACGCGCGCCACAAGCTGGTGAACGTGGTGGACGATCAGCCGAAATGCAGCTTTATCTTCCCGTCGATTGTCGATCGCTCTCCGCTGGTGGTGGCGATCTCCTCCAGTGGCACCGCGCCGGTGTTAGCGCGTCTGCTGCGTGAAAAAATTGAAGCCTTGCTGCCGGCCAATCTCGGACAGATGGCGGAAGTGGCTGGGCAGTGGCGCGACAAGGTTAAACAGCGCTATCACCGCATGTCTGAACGGCGTCGTTTCTGGGAACGCGCTTTTAATGGTCGGTTCGCCAGCCAAATGGCGGCGGGCAACGTCAATGAAGCGCGCCGTACGCTGGATCACGAGCTGGAAAACGATAACGACAATCAGGGTGAAATCACGCTGGTGGGCGCGGGTCCGGGCGACAGCGGCTTGCTGACGCTGCGTGGCTTGCAGGTGATGCAGCTGGCCGATGTGGTGCTGTATGACCATCTGGTCAGCGACGAAGTGCTTGAATTAGTTCGCCGCGATGCCGACCGCATCTGCGTCGGTAAACGCGCCGGTGCGCATTCGGTGCCGCAGGAAGAGACTAATCAGATGCTGGTGACGCTGGCTAAACAGGGCAAACGCGTGGTGCGGCTAAAAGGCGGCGATCCGTTTATCTTTGGCCGCGGTGGTGAAGAGTTGCAGGCGGCGCAGGCGGCGGGTATTCCGTTCCAGGTGGTGCCGGGCATCACCGCTGCGGCAGGCGCAACCGCCTATGCCGGTATTCCGCTGACCCATCGCGACCACGCGCAGAGCGTGCTGTTTATTACCGGTCACTGCCGCGCTGATGGTGACGGCATTGATTGGCCGTCGCTGGCGCGCGCACGTCAAACCTTAGCGATTTACATGGGCACGGTGAAAGCGGCGGAAATCGCTGCCGGGCTTATCGAACATGGCCGCGCGGCCTCCACACCGGTGGCGGTGATTGGGCGCGGTACGCGTCAGGATCAGCAGGTGCTGACCGGAACCTTAGAACAACTGGAAGCGCTGGCAGCCGCCGCGCCCACGCCAGCACTGTTAGTGATTGGCGAAGTCGTAAATTTGCACGGGCAATTGGCCTGGTTCCAACATTCGGCACAGCAGGGGGCTCGCGAGTCCGCCGTTGTCAATTTGGCTTGAGGAAAAATTATGGACCAAAATCGACTTACTCATCTGCGCCAGCTGGAGGCAGAGAGTATCCATATCATCCGCGAGGTGGCGGCCGAGTTCAGCAATCCGGTGATGATGTACTCCATCGGCAAAGACTCCTCGGTCATGCTGCATCTGGCGCGCAAAGCCTTCTATCCGGGCACGCTGCCGTTTCCGCTGCTGCATGTTGATACCGGCTGGAAATTCCGTGAAATGTACGAGTTCCGCGATCGCACCGTGAAAGCGATGGGCGCGGAGCTGCTGGTGCATCGCAACCCTGAAGGCGTGGCGATGGGCATCAACCCGTTTGTCCACGGCAGCGCCAAACACACCGACATCATGAAAACCGAAGGCCTGAAGCAGGCGCTGAACAAATACGGCTTTGATGCGGCCTTTGGCGGCGCGCGTCGTGATGAAGAGAAGTCGCGCGCGAAAGAGCGTATCTACTCCTTCCGCGATCGCTTCCACCGCTGGGACCCGAAAAATCAGCGTCCTGAGCTGTGGCACAACTACAACGGCCAGATTAACAAAGGCGAAAGCATCCGCGTGTTCCCGCTCTCCAACTGGACCGAACTGGATATCTGGCAGTACATCTTCCTCGAGAATATCGAGATCGTGCCGCTGTATCTCGCCGCGCCGCGTCCGGTGCTGGAGCGTGATGGCATGCTGATGATGATCGATGACGACCGTATCGATCTGCAGCCAGGCGAAGTGATCAAACAGCGCATGGTGCGTTTCCGTACCCTTGGCTGCTGGCCGCTGACCGGCGCGGTGGAATCAGAGGCGCAGACGCTGCCGGAAATTATTGAAGAGATGCTGGTCTCCACCACCAGTGAACGCCAGGGCCGCGTGATTGACCGCGACCAGGCCGGTTCGATGGAAATGAAGAAACGTCAGGGTTATTTCTAAGGAGACGCAGATGAATACCGTTATTGCACAACAGATTGCCGATCAGGGCGGCGTAGAAGCCTGGCTGACCGCGCAACAACACAAAAGCCTGCTGCGTTTCCTGACTTGCGGTAGCGTCGACGACGGCAAAAGTACCTTGATTGGTCGCCTGCTGCACGACACGCGTCAAATTTATGAAGATCAGCTCTCCTCGCTGCACAACGACAGCAAACGTCACGGCACCCAAGGCGAGAAGCTGGATCTGGCGTTGCTGGTTGATGGCTTGCAGGCCGAACGTGAGCAGGGCATCACTATCGATGTGTCGTATCGCTACTTCTCGACCGAAAAGCGCAAATTCATTATTGCCGACACACCGGGACACGAGCAGTACACCCGCAACATGGCGACCGGTGCATCGACCTGCGATTTGGCGATCCTGCTGATCGATGCGCGTAAAGGCGTGCTGGATCAGACGCGTCGTCACAGCTTTATCTCCACGCTGTTAGGCATCAAGCATCTGGTGGTCGCCATCAACAAGATGGATCTGGTCGAGTACAAGCAAGAGACCTTTGAGCAGATCAAACAGGATTACCTCGATTTCGCCGCGCAGCTGCCGGAAGATCTCGATATTCGCTTTGTGCCGATGTCGGCGCTGGAAGGCGATAACGTGGCAACGCCAAGTGTCACCATGCCGTGGTACAGCGGCCCAACGCTGCTCGACGTATTAGAAACCGTTGAACTGAACCGCGTGGTGGATCATCAGCCGATGCGTTTCCCGGTGCAGTATGTCAACCGTCCGAATCTCGATTTCCGTGGTTATGCCGGTACGCTGGCTTCAGGCGTGGTGAAAGTCGGTCAACGCGTGAAAGTGCTGCCTTCAGGCGTGGAGTCCACCGTTTCGCGCATCGTCACCTTTGATGGCGACCTGCCTGAAGCGGGTGCCGGTGAAGCAATTACGCTGGTGCTGAAAGATGAGATCGACATCAGCCGTGGCGATCTGCTGGTGGATGCGGAAGCTGAACTGCAGGCGGTGCAATCCGCCAACGTCGACGTGGTGTGGATGGCGGAACAGCCACTGCAGCCGGGCCAAAGTTACGAAGTGAAGATCGCCGGTAAGAAAACCCGCGCGCGCGTGGAGAAAGTGATCCATCAAGTGGAGATCAACTCGCTGGAGAAGCGCACGGTGGACAGCCTGCCGCTTAACGGCATTGGCCTGGTGGAACTGACCTTTGACGAACCGATGGTGCTGGATGCTTATCGCCAGAATCCGGTGACCGGCGGCATGATCTTTATCGATCGTCTGAGCAACGTGACGGTTGGCGCGGGCATGATCAATCAGCCGCTGACCGATGTGCGTGCGCAAGCGGGCCAGTTCAGCGATTTCGAGCTGGAACTGAACGCGCTGGTACGTCGTCACTTCCCACACTGGAACGCACGCGATCTGCTGGGTGGCAAGTAATGGCGCAGCACGATGAAAACGTGGTGTGGCACGATCATCCGGTAACGCGCGAGGAGCGCGAACAGCAGCACGGCCATCAAGGCGTGGTGCTGTGGTTCACCGGGCTGTCCGGCTCGGGGAAATCTACCGTGGCCGGCGCGCTGGAGCAGGCGCTGCATCGGGCGGGGGTGAATACCTATCTGCTGGATGGCGACAACGTGCGTCACGGCCTGTGCCGAGACCTCGGCTTCAGCGATGACGATCGTAAAGAGAACATTCGCCGCGTCGGCGAAGTGGCGAAGCTGATGGTCGATGCCGGTTTAGTGGTGTTGACCGCCTTTATCTCGCCGCATCGCGCGGAACGCAATATGGTGCGCGATCTGCTGGCTGAAGGGCAGTTCATCGAAGTGTTTGTCGATACGCCGTTGGCGGTGTGCGAAGCGCGCGATCCCAAAGGTTTATACAAAAAAGCCCGTGCCGGTGAGCTGCGTAATTTCACCGGTATCGATAGCGTTTACGAGGCGCCAGACGCCCCGGAAATCCACCTTGATGGCGAACAATTGGTTACAAAACTCGCCGGCCAATTGTTAGACCTGCTGCGTCACCGCGATATCATCAGATCCTGAACCGACAGCGGCAAATCCCTCTGGGTTTGCCGCGCTTAGCGTCAACAGGATCTCTATGCAGAACGTAACGCCCATGCTAGCCCGTAAAGATGAACGCACCCCGGATGAGCCTCGCTCGTCACTGCCGGGCGGCGTGTTTGGCTTTCTCTCGTACTGGTGCGCGCTGGCGATTCCGTTCATGCTCTACGGCTCCAACACGCTGTTCTTCTTCCTCTACACCTGGCCATTTTTCCTCGCGCTGCTGCCGGTTTCGGTGCTGATTGGCATCGTGCTCAGCCTGATGATCCGCACCCACTTGTTCTGGAGCGGTATCGCCACGGCGATGGTGGTGATATGCCTGTTCTGGCTGCTGTTCTCATTTCTCTCCGGTTGGTAACGCCCAGCTGATGTGCAAACGCATCGGCAGGTTACAAAACTTTACCTGCCGTCTCGCCTCCTACTCTGGCATTATTTGTCCGGCTAAACGCCCGTGCGCGGCATTTTCGCCGCCGCTGTGGAGTCCAGCGTCAAGTTATGGGATGATTGGGCCGTTTTTCAGGGGGCGGGGATGGGAAAACTGACGTTACTGCTACTCGTGCTGCTGGGATGGCTTCAATATTCCCTGTGGCTGGGTAAGAACGGTATTCATGACTATACGCGCGTCAACGAAGACGTCGCGTCACAACAGGCGAATAACGCCAAGCTTAAAGCGCGTAACGATCAGCTATTCGCCGAAATTGACGATCTCAATGGCGGCTCGGAAGCGATCGAAGAACGCGCACGTAATGAACTGGGCATGATTAAGCCCGGTGAGACTTTCTATCGTCTGGTGCCAGACCAGAACAAACGTAACGCGCAACAAGCTGCGCAAAATCAACAACGATAAGCCATGAACAAGCGCCCGATCCTTGCGGATGTGATTGCCGTGGTGCCCGCCGCAGGTGTGGGCAGCCGTATGCAGGCTGCCTGCCCAAAACAGTATCTGACCATTGGTCAATTCACCCTTCTTGAACACAGCGTCGCACGTCTGCTGGCACATCCTGCGGTAAAACAGGTAATTGTGCCGGTCAGTAATGATGATGGCTGGTTCGATTCACTGCCACTGGCGCAGGATTCCCGCATTCTCAGAGTGACCGGTGGCGACACGCGCGCCGAATCAGTGCTGGCGGGTTTAAACGCCATTCAACACAGCGAATGGGTGCTGGTGCATGACGCCGCGCGTCCTTGCCTGCATCCGGACGATTTAGCGCGCCTGTTAGCGGTACGTGAATACAGCAAGGTTGGCGGGATTCTGGCCGCGCCGGTGCGCGACACCATGAAGCGCGCCGAACCCGGCAAAACCGCCATTGCCCACACCGTTGAACGCGAGGATTTATGGCACGCGTTAACGCCGCAATTTTTCCCGCATCAGCTGCTCACCGCTTGCCTGACGCGCGCACTCCATGAAGGCGCTACCATTACCGATGAAGCGTCGGCGCTGGAGTATTGCGGTTATCACCCGGCGTTGGTGAGCGGACGTAGCGACAATATTAAGGTGACGCGGCCAGAAGATCTGGCGCTGGCGGCCTTCTACCTTACCCAGATTCAGTTACAGGAGAGCGCATGATGCGTATCGGTCACGGTTTTGACGTTCACGCTTTTGGCGGCGAAGGTCCGTTAGTGATTGGCGGGGTGCGTATTCCCTTCGAACACGGTTTTATTGCCCATTCTGATGGTGACGTGGCGCTGCATGCGTTGACGGATGCTTTACTCGGCGCGGTAGCGATGGGCGATATCGGCAAGTTATTCCCGGATACCGATCCGGCGTTTAAAGGCGCTGACAGCCGCGGTTTACTGCGTGAAGCCTGGCGTCGTATTCAGCTGAAAGGCTATCGCATCGGTAACGTCGATGTGACCATCATTGCGCAGGCACCGAAAATGTTGCCGCATGTGCCGCAGATGCGCGTCAATATCGCCGAAGATCTCGGTTGCCATATGGACGACGTCAACGTTAAAGCCACCACCACCGAAAAGCTGGGCTTTACCGGCCGTGGCGAAGGCATTGCCTGTGAAGCGGTGGCGCTACTGATAAAGGCCGATCAGGCATGAGTGAGCTGCATTACCTGCACGGCGTGCCCGCAGCCACCGGCGTTATCAAAGCCAATCCCGAAGATTTTGTGGTGATTGAAGATCTCGGCTATCCCTACGATGGCGAAGGCGAGCAGCTGCTGGTGCGCATCCGTAAAATTGGCTGCAATACGCGCTTTGTCGCCGAGGCCATTGCCAAATTTCTTGGCGTACCGGTGCGCGATCTCAGCTATGCCGGCATGAAAGATCGTCATGCGATCACCGAGCAAACGCTCTGTTTCCGTGTGCCCGGCAATGGCATGCCGAATCTGGCGGGATTCCAGCTGGAAGGCGTTGAGATCCTGCAGGTAATTCGCCACAAGCGTAAACTGCGTACCGGCGCGCTGGCGGGCAATGCGTTCCGCTTAGTGGTGCGTCAGATTTCCGATCGCCGTGAAGTCGACGCACGTTTGCAGCAGATTCAACAGCGCGGCGTGCCGAACTACTTTGGTGAGCAGCGCTTTGGTCGCGGCGGCAACAACCTGACGCAGGCGAAACAGTGGGCGAAGGAGACATTCCGTCCGCGCGATCGCAATATGAAAGGTTTGCTGTTGTCAGCGACCCGCAGCCATCTGTTTAATCAGGTGACCAGCGCGCGTTTGCAGCGTGATGGCGCTCTGGACGTGGTGCAGGTGGGCGATGCGGTGCAGCTGGCCGGACGCGGCAGCTGGTTTGTGGCGCAGGCGGAAGAGTTGCCTGACGTACAGCAGCGCGTTGATAATCACCAACTGCGTATCACTGCGCCGCTGCCGGGGCGTGGCGATCCGGGTCCACAAGGTGACGCGCTGCTTTTTGAGCAACAGAGCCTGGCAGGCGCAGAAGAATTGATTACACTGCTTGAGCGCGAGCGCGTTGATGCCGCGCGTCGTGCAATGCTGGTGGTGCCAAAGGATCTGCGCTGGGAATGGTGGGACGATATGACGCTGGAGATGCAATTCTGGCTGCCCGCCGGCAGTTTTGCCACCAGCGTGGTGCGTGAGCTTCTCCAACAAGAAGGTAACGATGCGGATATTGCTGAGTAACGATGATGGAATTCATGCGCCGGGTATTCAGACGCTGGCGCGTGCTTTACGTGAGTTTGCCGAGGTGCAGGTTGTCGCGCCCGATCGCAATCGTAGCGGCGCATCAAATTCGTTAACGCTGGAAACGCCGCTGCGTACTTTTACGCACGAAAATGGTGATATCGCGGTGCAGATGGGCACGCCGACTGACTGCGTGTTCCTCGGCGTCAACAAGCTGATGCCGCCGCGTCCCGACATCGTGGTGTCCGGCATCAATGCCGGTCCAAATCTTGGCGACGATGTGATTTACTCCGGTACCGTCGCTGCGGCGATGGAAGGGCGCCATCTGGGCTTGCCTGCACTCGCCGTCTCGCTCAACGGACATCAGCATTACGACACCGCCGCATCCATCACCTGTACGCTGTTACGCGCGCTATCGCGAGCTCCGCTGCGTACTGGCCGCATTCTCAATATCAACGTGCCGGATTTGCCGTTAGCGGAGATCAAAGGTTTCCGCGTTACCCGCTGCGGCAGTCGTCATCCCGCCGATCAGGTTATCTGCACCGAAGATCCGCGCGGCCAACCGCTTTACTGGATTGGCCCGCCGGGGCAAAAACTGGATGCTGGTCCGGATACCGATTTCGCTGCGGTGGATGCGGGCTATGTTTCGCTGACCGCGTTGCATGTGGATTTGACCGCGCATGCAGCACAAGAGGTTTTAAGTGACTGGCTGATCCAGGCAGAGGTAAAACTCGCATGGTGAATCGCCGCATCGAAACGCTTTTGGAGCAACTGCGCGCGCAGGGCATTCATGATGAACACCTGCTGAAAGCCATTGCCGATGTGCCGCGTGAGCGTTTTATCGATGAGGCGTTTGAACATAAAGCCTGGGAAAACGTCGCGCTGCCCATTGGCAACGGCCAGACTATCTCTCAGCCTTACATGGTGGCGCGCATGACCGCCTTGTTAGAGCTCACGCCGGAATCGCGCGTGCTGGAAATCGGCACCGGTTCTGGCTATCAGACCGCTATTCTGGCGCATCTGGTTAATCATGTTTATTCCGTCGAACGCATCAAGGGCTTGCAGTGGCAGGCTAAGCGCCGCCTCAAGCAACTCGATCTGCACAATATCTCTACCCGACATGGTGATGGCTGGCAGGGCTGGGCGACGCGTGGCCCGTTTGATGCCATTATCGTGACCGCCGCGCCGCCTGAAATTCCGACTTTGCTGATAGCGCAATTAGGTGACGGCGGCAAAATGGTGCTGCCGGTTGGTGAGGATCAGCAGGTGTTAAAGCGTTTGCGTCGTCAGGGCGATGAATTAATTGAAGAAATCATCGAGCCCGTACGCTTTGTGCCGTTGGTTCAGGGCGATCTGGCCTGAGCCATCCTTACGCAATTCTTCACAACTGTTACATGGCACGGCGCAGTTGATATTGTTACTATCCTTGTTTATCAATGCTAAAAACCGTTTTTAACGTTACGCGCAGTGGATAATGCGGTTAACGCCGTTACACATTTATATTCAGGGTTGCCATCACGGGGGATCAGTGAGCATGGGAAGCACAGCATTTCAATTACGCCGTTTGGCGGCACTTTCTTTGGTAGGTTTTTGGCTGGCGGGCTGTAGTTCTGGCGATAATACACAGGCACCCATTAGCCAGATTGGTGGTAACAGCGGCGATAGCGGTATAGCTTCAGCCCCAAGTGGCGGCATGATCTCTTCGCAAAACAGCGCTGTGCCTGCGATGCCGCGTGGCGGAATGTTAAGTGGCGGCACACCATCGGCGCAACCGTCAGGTGGAATGGTAAGTGACAATAACAATGTGGCCACAGAAAATGGTCGCATTGTGTACAATCGCAATTATGGGAATATTCCTAAAGGTAGTTACGGCGGTGAAACCTATACCGTAAAGCGTGGCGATACCTTGTTCTATATTGCCTGGATTACCGGCAACGATTTCCGCGATTTGGCACAGCGTAACAACATCGCAGCCCCGTATGGCTTGAATGCCGGGCAAACGCTGCAGGTGGGCAACGGCAACGGCCAAACCATCACCGGTGGAAACGCTATCACCGTAGCTGATGCAACTCAGGGCGGCGTGCCAGTTACCCCGAGCCAGACGCAAATTAAATCCACCCCTGTTGCACAGCAACCTGTTATTACGTATTCTGATGATTCGGGTAATTCGTCGGGTAGCAAATTGCTGCCGTCGAAAGGAGCAAATAATGTGGCAACGACCACAGCTCCGGTTGTCGCACCACCTACAGTCAGCAGCACGACTAATAGCACAACTCCAGTGGGAAGCTGGCGTTGGCCGACTGATGGGAAGATCATCGATAACTTCTCCGCTGCGGAAGGCGGAAATAAAGGTATCGATATCGCCGGTTCGCGTGGACAACCTGTTGTCGCCACAGCTTCGGGAAGAGTGGTGTACGCAGGCAACGCGCTCCGTGGGTACGGTAATTTAATCATCATCAAACACAATGATGACTACCTGAGCGCCTACGCCCACAACGACTCTATGCTGGTCCGGGAACAACAGGAAGTTAAGGCGGGGCAAAAAATCGCTACTATGGGTAGCACCGGTACCAGTTCAGTACGATTGCACTTTGAAATTCGTTACAAGGGGAAATCCGTAAACCCGTTGCGTTATTTACCGCAGCGATAATCCGGCAGAACCTTGGTTCTGCCCTTGGATCACGGGTAGGAGCCGCTAATGAACCAGAATACGCTGAAAGTTAACGATTTACATGAAGATGCGGAATTCGAGGAAAACAACGGAGCTGAGGTTTTTGATGAGAAGGCTCTCGTTGAGAACGAACCTGGTGATAACAACGACGTAGCGGAAGAAGAGCTGTTGTCACAGGGTGCGACGCAACGCGTTTTGGATGCGACGCAGCTTTACCTCGGCGAGATTGGTTATTCACCGCTGCTGACGGCAGAAGAAGAAGTCTTCTTTGCGCGCCGTGCACTGCGGGGTGACATTCCTTCTCGTCGCCGCATGATTGAAAGTAACTTACGCTTGGTAGTAAAGATTGCCCGTCGTTACAGCAATCGTGGTCTGGCGCTGCTGGATCTGATTGAAGAGGGTAATCTCGGCTTGATTCGCGCCGTAGAGAAGTTTGACCCAGAACGTGGGTTCCGTTTCTCAACTTACGCCACGTGGTGGATTCGTCAGACAATTGAACGGGCGATTATGAATCAAACCCGTACCATCCGTCTGCCCATCCACATCGTTAAAGAGTTGAATGTTTACCTGCGTACCGCGCGTGAACTTTCGCACAAGCTTGATCATGAGCCAAGTGCTGAAGAGATTGCCGAACAGCTAGACAAGCCTGTTGATGACGTGAGCCGTATGCTGCGTCTCAATGAGCGCATTACCTCGGTCGACACACCTTTGGGTGGCGATTCCGAAAAAGCGCTGCTGGATATCCTGGCCGATGAGAAAGACAACGGTCCGGAAGACACCACGCAAGACGATGATATGAAACAGAGCATCGTCAAGTGGTTGTTTGAACTGAATGCCAAGCAGCGTGAAGTGCTGGCACGTCGTTTCGGCCTGTTAGGCTATGAAGCGGCAACGCTGGAAGATGTAGGTCGTGAAATCGGGTTGACCCGTGAACGCGTACGTCAGATTCAGGTGGAAGGATTGCGTCGTCTGCGTGAGATTCTGCAGACACAAGGTTTGAACATCGAAGCACTGTTTCGTGAATAACAGAATACGTGGGTAACACAAGAAGCGGTGGTGAAAACCACCGCTTTTTTTATTGGTATAAAATATAAAAACAGGGCTTCTTTACTTAATCGAAATAAAAGCTTGTAACGTTATCACTTAAATCCTCACCTAAATAAGCGTAAATTAAAACCAGTAGTTGTTAATTATACATCTAATAAATGCGTTTTTTATCTTGCTCTCATTTAATAAATTGTAATGCTGCGCACGACTTTCTTTGCGATATTGCCATTATTTCTTTATTTGTGTCACTCCCATAAAAGTTTTTAGCTCGATGCTATGCCATTTTCTTGCTCGCTGTATCACCAGGATATTCAGGTAATGAATAGTTAAAAGGGAGTGAGAAGAACAATGAGTGTGCAAAGCAGCAGTACAAAGTCACCCTACTCCAGAGTGGTTTTCGGAATGCCAATATCTCTACTTTGGGGATATATTGCGATGGCCATCTTCATGACCGGTGATGGCATTGAGTTGGCTCATCTTTCACGATATCTCTACGATCTCGGCTATGGAGAAAAACAAGTTTCATTAGTTTTCACCGTTTATGCATTAACTGCTGCGGTCTCAAGTTGGCTTTCTGGCGCGGTCAGTGAAATTTATGGTCCTAAGAAAATCATGCTCACCGGCGCTATTTGGTGGATGGTGCTACATGCCGTATTTGTTTACTTTGGCGTGAGTGAAAATAACTTTATCTGGATGCTGGTCAGTTACACGTTGCGTGGCTTCGCTTATCCGTTGTTCTTTTATGGCTTCTACGTATTAGTGGTGCAGCGTACGCCTGAGCATCGCCTTGCCTCTGCTACCGGCTGGATATGGTCGATGTTTACCATTGGTTATGGCATCACGGCTTCCTTCCTTTCTGGCCTTCTGGTACCTGAAATTGGCTTCATTAATACGCTTTGGCTTTCACTGCTGTTTGCTGCGGTGGGTGGCATGATTATATTCCTTACGGTTAAAAATCAGAGTGAAGAAAATCTAAATAGTGAAGGCGTTAGCCGCAAAGAAAAATTACGTGAAATATCACGTGGAATAACCTTAATCTTTGAAGATCGCAGTATGTTCTTTGCACTGATAACGCGCATCTTATGTAATGTGGCATTATTTGGTTTGCCGGTGTTTATGCCGATTTATTTTACCCGTGAATTAGGTTTTTCTACTAAAGAGTGGGCGACTATCTGGGGCGTGTTTTTCCTCGTGCAACCTTTAACCAATGTACTTTGGGGCATTATTGGCGATCGCATTGGCTGGATTTTTCAAATGCGCTGGTTTGGCTTCTTCGGATGCACGATTACCACTGCCGCTTTCTATTATTTACCCTCGCTTTTCCCTGGCAATCTGGCGTTGGCCATCGTCTGCGCGCTGTTATTAGCTTTAACACTCACTTCCTTTGTGCCGATGGGAGCGATATTCCCGATGCTGGCGCCGCAACATAAAGGCGCGGCTGTCTCGGTACAAAATCTGGGCGGTGGTTTCGGCAATCTGATTGGCCCGGCGGTTGCTGCACTGATGTTCGGTCTGTCATTTGAAATCAAGCACGTGATTATTACTTTCTCTCTGCTCTATTTTGCCGGCGGCGTGATGACATTCTTTATTCGTAATCCCCAACCAAAGTTAGAGCGTAACGTACCATTGAAGACAACAGCTACCGAATCCGAATAAATACCCTCAATGAAAAGGATAGCAACATGACAACACTATTTTCACTGCAAAATAAAGTCGCCATTGTCACCGGCGCCGCATCGGGAATTGGCTACGCTATTGCTCGCTGTTTAAGTTCTGCGGGCGCGCAAGTCGCGATGGTTGATCGCGCAGAAGAGGTCAAATCGGTTGCCAACGAGATGGACAATCCTGCGCGAGGTTACGTTTTCGATCTGGCTAACGTCGAGGCGCTTGGCGAGCTGGTAGAGCAAATCCATCAGGATTTTGGCCGTATCGATATTCTGGTCAATAACGCCGGTATTGGCATGCTGGAAGCCGTCGGCGAAGTGCAACTCGCCAGCTGGAATACCACGATGTTGATTAACATGACCGCGCCATTCTTCCTCGCTCAGCATTGTGCCCGCTATATGAAGGCACAAGGTTTTGGCCGCTTTATTAATATCGCCTCACAGGCCAGCGTCATTGCGCTCAATGAGCACGCGGCATACTGCACCAGCAAATCAGGCATGGTTTCTTTTACGCGCGTGTTGGCAGCAGAGTTGGGGCCGTTTGGCATTACCGCCAATGCCATTTCACCTACGGTAGTTGAGACGGAATTAGGTAAGCGTTACTGGCATGGGGAGCGAGCCGAGCAGATGAAATCAAAAATTCCTTCGCGACGTTTTGCCACGCCAGACGAAGTCGCGAGCACAGTGCTGTATCTCAGCAGCAATGAAGCGGCCATGGTCAATGGTGAGAATTTAGTGATTGATGGGGGATATAGCGTGATTTAAAGCGGGGCGAGTTGATTGGGATGAGCCTGCTGATATTGCTTAACACCAGGGAATTGTCTGACAGAAAAAATAGCCCGCACAGAACGTTGCTTCTGGGCGGGCGAATAACTACACCAGCGTTTTCAAGCGATAGATCCATTCCAGCGCTTGCTTCGGCGTTAAGCTGTCTGGGTCCAGCGCCTCAAGAGCATCAACCGCCGGTGAGGTTTCCGCCACCAGCAACTGCATTTGCGAACCTTCCACCGTGGATGCGGCAGAGCTGCCAGATAACGCTTCCAGCTCCTTCAGTTTGTTACGTGCGCGCTTAATCACTTCCTTCGGCACGCCCGCCAGCGCCGCCACCGCGAGACCATAACTTTTGCTCGCAGCGCCATCCTGCACGCTGTGCATAAAGGCGATGGTGTCGCCGTGTTCGACCGCATCCAAATGCACATTCACGACGCCTTCCATTTTTTCTGGCAGCGTGGTCAGTTCGAAATAGTGGGTGGCGAACAGCGTCATGGCTTTAATGCGGTTCGCCAGACTTTCAGCGCAGGCCCATGCCAGCGACAAACCATCATAAGTTGAGGTGCCACGCCCGATCTCATCCATCAGTACCAGACTGTTTTCGGTGGCGTTATGCAGGATGTTGGCAGTTTCCGTCATCTCCACCATAAAGGTTGAGCGTCCTGAAGCCAGATCATCAGCGGCACCAACGCGCGTAAAGATGCGATCAATCGGGCCGATGACCGTCTCTTCTGCTGGCACATAGCTGCCAATCCACGCCATTAGTGCGATCAACGCCGTCTGACGCATGTAGGTACTTTTACCGCCCATATTGGGGCCGGTGATGATTAGCATGCGACGCTGCGGTGAGAGTGACAGCGGGTTAGCGATAAACGGCTCTTTCAATACTTGTTCGACCACCGGATGGCGGCCCGCAGTAATACGGATGCCCGCTTTTTCTTGCAGCACCGGACGGCAATAGTTCAGTGTCCAGGCGCGTTCGGCCAGGTTCGCTAACACGTCCAGTTCAGAGAGTGCAGCCGCACTGGTTTGCAGGGCTTCAAGATGCGGTAGCAGGCGGTCAAAGAGTTCATCGTAAAGGCCTTTTTCCAGCGCCAGCGCTTTACCTTTCGACGTCAGAACCTTGTCTTCATACTCTTTCAGTTCAGGAATGATATAGCGTTCAGCATTCTTCAGCGTCTGGCGACGAACATAGTGAATCGGCACCAGATGGCTTTGACCACGGCTGACCTGAATGTAGTAGCCATGAATCGCGTTAAAGCCAACTTTCAGCGTATCCAGACCCAGTTTCTCGCGTTCACGGATTTCCAGACGATCAAGATAATCGGTGGCGCCATCGGCCAGCGCACGCCATTCGTCGAGCTCAGCGTTGTATCCCGGAGCGATCACGCCACCGTCACGTACCAGCACCGGCGGCGATTCAATTATTGCCTGTTCCAGCAACTCACGCAGTTCGTTAAATTCACCCATCTGAGAGCGCAGATGAATTAATTGGGTAGCTTCAACGCCTTCCAGTTGCTGGTTCAACTCTGGCAACTGCTGGAAGGCATGTCGCATACGTGCCAAATCGCGTGGGCGCGCGGTGCGCAGTGCCAGTCGCGCCAGAATACGCTCAAGATCGCCCACCTGACGCAGTATCGGCTGCAGTTCCTGACTGAGCGATTGCAGTTCGGCAATAGACTCCTGACGACGCGCGATGGTCGTGACATCACGCAGCGGCATATGCAGCCAGCGTTTCAGCATACGGCTGCCCATTGGCGTAACGGTTTTATCCAGGATCGCCGCCAGCGTGTTTTCAATGCCGCCAGCCAGATTCTGCGTAATTTCCAGGTTGCGGCGCGTAGCAGCATCCATGATCACGCTATCCTGCTGGCGCTCCATGCTCAGCGAGCGAATATGCGGCAGCGAAGTACGTTGCGTGTCTTTGACATATTGCAGCAGGCATCCTGCAGCGCGTAGCGCCAGATGCGCCTGCTCAACGCCAAAACCACTTAAGTCGCGGGTGCCAAATTGCAGGTTCAGCTGCTGGCGCGCCGTATCGATTTCATATTCCCACAGCGGACGGCGACGCAGGCCACGGCGTTGATCGATCAATGTCATGGCCTGGAAATCTTCGGGATAGAGTAGTTCAGCCGGATTGGTGCGCTGCAGTTCTGCTGCCATCGTCTCCACATCGCCGGGTTCACTCAGGCGGAAGCGGCCAGAACTGATGTCCAGCGTTGCATAACCAAAACCACGTTGGCTCTGGAAGATAGCGGCGAGCAAGTTATCCTGGCGCTCTTGCAGCAGGGCTTCATCGCTGATGGTGCCGGGTGTAACGATACGCACCACTTTTCGCTCAACCGGGCCTTTGCTCAAGGCCGGATCGCCAATCTGTTCACAGATCGCCACCGATTCGCCGAGCTGGACCAGTTTCGCCAGATAGCCTTCAACCGCATGGTAAGGCACGCCCGCCATCGGGATCGGTTCACCGGCAGAAGCGCCGCGTTTGGTCAGGGAGATCTCTAATAGCTGTGAAGCGCGTTTCGCATCATCGTAAAACAGCTCGTAGAAATCGCCCATGCGGTAAAACAGCAGGATGTCAGGATGATCGGCCTTCAGGCGCAGGTATTGCTGCATCATCGGCGTATGGCCACTAAAGTCCATTTGCTCTGCTCCTTTCATCTCATTCTCACTCAACGTTCATTCTTTTAATTACCTGAGGCTGGGTCAATGCAGCCCGGAAGTGTCGTTATCGTGTGGACGGATAACGAAAGCGGGATATTACCATTTTTGCCACCGGACCTTCATCCGCCAGCAGGGCTTTATGGCTGCCGACCATAACAAATTGCTGCAAACGGTAAACAGCAAAATTTAATGAAAAAGGTAAAGTGTGGAGCCGTTTCGCAAATTCACGTTGTAACCGGCTGAAACAGGCGGGAAACGGTTAAATTTTAAGATATTGCTCTGTATGTCACTCCGATGAACGATTACCATGAGTGCTTACGGTTTCACCTGGCTTATGGATATCCAATGCGTTTTAAGGTTGCTCTTCTTCCGCTTATTACTTTGCTTGCTGCCTGCAGCAGTAAGCCTGCATCCCATCAGCAGCCCGCCGTTGTGCCTGCACCTAAAGGCGGTTTTTTGCTGGAACCTTCGCACGCGGTTCAACCGATGTTTGGCGATTTTGCGGGTAACCCTGCCGCTGAACAATTTATTGATCAAATGGTGGCAAAACACGGTTTTAACCGTGAGCAGCTGCACGCGGTGATTGGCCAGGCGAAGCGTCTGGATTACGTACTGCGCCTGATGGACCAGCAAGCGCCGAGCTATACGCCGCCAACCGGACCAAACGGTGCATGGATTCGTTATCGCAATAAGTTTATTACGCCGGATAACGTGCAGAATGGCGTGGCATTCTGGAATCAGTATCAGGATGCGCTACAGCGTGCGCAGCAGGTTTACGGTGTGCCGCCGGAAATCATTGTTGGCATTATCGGCGTTGAAACGCGCTGGGGCAGGGTAATGGGCAAAACGCGCTTGCTGGATGCACTGGCAACCTTGTCATTTAGCTACCCGCGTCGTGCAGCTTACTTCAGTGGTGAGCTGGAGACCTTCCTGCTGATGGCGCGCACAGAGCAAGACGATCCGCTGGATCTGCGCGGCTCCTTTGCCGGTGCGATGGGGTATGGACAGTTCATGCCATCCTCATATAAGCAATATGCGGTCGATTTTAATGGCGATGGTCATATCAACCTTTGGGATCCGGTTGATGCGATTGGCAGCGTAGCCAACTACTTTAAAGAACACGGCTGGCGTGCGGGTGAAAACGTTGCGGTGCCAGCCAGCGGTCAGGCTCCAGCGTTGGAGAATGGCTTTAAAACCAAGTACCCGGTAAGCACCTTAGCCGCGAGTGGTTTAACGCCACAGGGATCGCTGGATGGTAACTCTCAGGTAAGCTTGCTGCGTTTGGATCTCGGCACCAGTTATCAATATTGGTACGGCCTGCCCAACTTCTACGCCATTACGCGCTACAACCACAGCACCCACTATGCAATGGCGGTGTGGCAGTTGGGTGAAGCCGTGGCTAAAGCACGTCAGGGCGGCATGTTTTAATGCTGTCCATATAAAGTGTGAGGGTTTAAGATGGCGCCCCTTTTGCGGTGCCATCTTCACCGCATCCGACTTCTGAGGAGCGCTTATGAGTACCTTACCTGCCTGTCCTGTATGCCAGGCCGATTACACCTGGCAAGATGGCGAGAACCTGAATTGCCCATCTTGCGGCCACATCTGGACGGCAAACGCCGATGATGCAGTTGACGGCTTGGTGGTGCGCGATGCCAACGGCAACCTGCTAGCGGATGGCGACAGCGTAACTGTGGTTAAAGATCTCAAGGTTAAAGGCAGCTCTTCTACGCTGAAAATTGGTACCAAAGTCAAAAGTATTCGCCTGGTGGAAGGCGATCACAACATTGATTGCAAGATTGATGGCTTTGGTCAGATGAAACTCAAATCTGAGTTCGTCAAAAAGAACTAATCACAGGACGGCTCGGCGCCGTCCTGCTTGTTTCAATTCAGCAACCGATCCACCTCCTCGCACTGTTCCGCTGTTAGCTCGCCACCATAATTGCGCGAGTAGCTGCGCATTGAATCAAATCGGCGTGCAACGGCCGTTTTTATGGTGGTAACAAAATCATCGCCAATGGTGTAAATCGCCATCAGTTTACCAATGCGTTGCTGAATCTCACTGAGCTGCGCTAAATCGCCCGCCCGCCAGGCCTGCATCGCACGGGCAAACAGCTCCGGTACAATATTGTTCAAGCCGGAAATCACACCTGAACCGCCAGCCAGCAGATTGGGTAGCAGATATTCGTCATAGCCGGAAAGTACGGTGAAATCGCTACGCACTTTCTTCGTTTCTTCAATCATTGCGCGGTTGTGCGACAAACAATCCATGGTGTCTTTGATGCCAATAAAGTTGGGTAACTCCGACGCCAGTTCTGCGACCAGCGCAGGCGTTAAATCGCAGCCGGTGCGCGCGGGGAAATTGTAGGCGAACCATTTGCCGCCCAGCTGTGTGTCCAGCGCTTTGAAATAGCTCAGCAGCTGTTTATGTGTCTGCCCGTAATAGTAAGGAGGCAGCACCATCACAGCATCAAATCCGTTCTGCCAGGCTGCATCCGCCAGTTGCAGCATATCCGCAATACAGGTGCTGGAGACGTTTGCCACCATGCTCAGTGGCGAGAGTTGGCGCGCCTCGCGGATCAGCAACAGGCGCTCCTGCTGAGAGAGCGAGGCAAACTCGCCAATGCTGCCCATCAACAGCAAGGTATCAATGCCTGATTGATTCAGGCGCGAAAAATGGCGGCTAAGCGCATCAATATCCAGATTATTGTTGCTGTCGAAGGGCGTTACTGACGGACACCATACGCCGGGCAATGCGGGTTGTGCAGACATAACAAGCTCCTTGGTTAAAAAATGAAACATCGTTTTAACTTAATGCTATCTGCGCAGGCTAACCAGTTAGCGAGGATAAAAAGGTGAGATATCGCACTTTTCTCTTTCTATTAAGGCGAGAAAAGCAGGTAGTGTTTAGCCCCTCAGCCAAGACAGGAGCATTGCCATGCAAGACTGGAATCCACAGCTGTATCGCCAATTCGAATCAGAGCGAACCCGCCCGGCGCGTGAGCTATTGGAGCGCATTCCGCTCAGTGATGTGCGCTTTGCCACTGATCTTGGTTGCGGACCCGGCAACAGCACCGAGCTACTGGCACAAGCCTGGCCGAAGGCGCAGATAACCGGCATTGATAGCTCTGCCGCAATGTTAGAACAGGCACGTGAACGTCTTCCCGCCTGCCACTTTCAACTGGCCGATATTCGTCGCTGGCAGGCCGAACAGCCGCAGCAGGTCATCTATGCCAATGCCTCGCTGCAGTGGTTGACCGAGCATCACACCTTGCTGCCACATCTGGTTGATCAATTGGCCATCGGTGGCGCGTTAGCGATTCAAATGCCCGATAACCTTGAAGAACCGTCGCACCGCTTGATGCGTGAAGTGGCGGCGAATGAAAAGTGGCAGACGCTGATTTCACCTCAGGCGGCGGATCGCAAACGTCTGCTAACTACCGATCATTATTACGATTTATTGACCGACGCGGGTTGCAACGTTGATATCTGGCGCACCACTTATTATCACCCGATGGCAGATGCGCAGGGCATCATTACCTGGTTGCGTGCCACCGGGCTGCGTCCTTTCCTTGCGGGGCTTGATGATACCCAGCAGGCAGCATTTCTCCATGATTATCACCAGGCACTCATTCCGGCTTACCCCGTACGCAGCAACGGCCAGGTTTTGTTGGCCTTCCCGCGTCTGTTTATGGTTGCAGTGAAAATAAGCTGAGGTATCTGGAAGCCAGTACGCAGAAATGATGGCTGAAGGTTGAAAAGGGCTTTTCAGCGCACTATTTACTGCTAACGTGAAGCGCCACAACGGGAGAAGGCGATGAACGATGAACAGTTACAGCAGCTAAGTCGCCGTATTGGCGAGCAGTTGAAGAAACGTCAGGCAACGGTGACCGCAGCGGAATCCTGCACCGGTGGCTGGATTGCGAAAGTCTTTACCGATATCAACGGCAGCTCCGCCTGGTTTGAGCGCGGTTTCGTCACTTACAGCAATGAAGCCAAGCAGCAGATGGTGGGCGTACAGGACACAACGCTGCAGCAGCATGGCGCCGTGAGTGAACAGACGGTGCGTGAGATGGCGACCGGTGCGGCTAAAGCAGCGGCGGCAGAATATGCCATCGCGGTAAGCGGTATTGCCGGTCCAGATGGTGGCACGCCCGATAAACCGGTGGGCACCGTCTGGTTTGCGATTGCGGGACCAGAGGGGCGCGTATTAGCGCAGCGCCAGATCTTTGCTGGCGACCGTGATGCGGTGCGCCGTCAATCAGTGGTCTGGGCGCTGCAAACGCTGCTTGATGAATTTCTGATAAATTAAACTTGATACTGTATGACCATACAGTATAATTAGCGGCAACAGAACGAGCGACATACTTGATGTCGACTCACCCAGCATGATTAGGAGTGGAAATGGCGATCGACGAGAACAAACAGAAGGCTTTAGCTGCCGCACTGGGCCAGATTGAGAAGCAATTTGGTAAAGGCTCCATCATGCGCTTGGGTGAAGACCGCTCAATGGATGTCGAAACCATCTCTACCGGCTCACTGTCACTGGATATCGCGCTGGGCGCGGGTGGCTTGCCGATGGGACGTATCGTTGAGATTTACGGACCGGAGTCTTCGGGTAAAACCACGCTAACGCTGCAGGTTATTGCTTCTGCACAGCGCAAAGGCAAAACCTGTGCCTTTATCGATGCCGAGCACGCACTGGATCCGGTATACGCAAAAAAACTGGGCGTGGATATCGATAACCTGCTGTGTTCACAGCCGGATACCGGTGAGCAAGCGCTGGAAATTTGTGATGCACTGGCGCGTTCAGGCGCAGTTGACGTCATCATCGTCGACTCCGTGGCGGCGCTGACGCCGAAAGCGGAAATCGAAGGCGAGATCGGCGATTCACACATGGGTCTGGCCGCCCGTATGATGAGCCAGGCAATGCGTAAGCTGGCGGGTAACCTGAAGCAGTCCAACACGCTGCTGATCTTCATCAACCAGATTCGTATGAAGATTGGTGTGATGTTCGGTAACCCGGAAACCACAACCGGCGGTAACGCGCTGAAATTTTACGCTTCTGTTCGTCTGGATATCCGCCGTATCGGTGCGATTAAAGAGGGCGACGAAGTGGTAGGTAGCGAAACCCGCGTGAAAGTCGTGAAGAACAAAATTGCGGCACCGTTTAAGCAAGCTGAATTCCAAATCATGTATGGCGAAGGTATCAACACCTTCGGCGAGCTGGTGGATCTTGGCGTGAAGCACAAGCTGGTTGAGAAAGCCGGTGCGTGGTACAGCTACAACGGTGAGAAGATTGGTCAGGGTAAAGCTAACTCCACCAACTTCCTTAAAGAGAACCCAGCGATTGCGAATGAGATCGACAAGAAGCTGCGTGACTTGCTGCTAAGTGGTGAGGTCGCCGCCGCAGACACCGCGAAAATCTCCGCTGATGATCGCGAAGAAGCCAGCGAAACCAACGAAGATTTCTAAAATATTAATGGGAGCAGAGATGCTCCCGTTTTGCTTTTCCCCGCCAGTGCTTTTCCTCTCTGCCTTCTTGCTTTACCCTGCGTCCCTGCACGACTGTTAGAACAAGGTTGATCCTATGTCATCGTCACCATCTGCGGCACCTGTGCCAACATATTCCCGTTTGCTGGACCGTGCTATGCGTATCCTCTCGCAGCGCGATCACAGTCGCGAAGAGCTGAAGCGTAAGTTGCAGCTCTCTTCCCAACGTGCGGCCTATCTGCAGCAGCAGGAAAACACGCCGATTCCCGATGAGTTACTGGAAAAAGTGCTCGACTGGTGTCAGGAGAGCGGTTGGCTCAACGATGAGCGCTTTACCGAACGCTTTATTCAAAGCCGTGCACGTAAGGGATATGGTCCACAGCGTGTGCGTATGGAGTTGCAGCAAAAGGGCATTGGCCGCGATGAGATCAATCAGGCGCTGTTCGATACCGAGGTGGACTGGAGCCAGTGCGCAGCCGACCTTGCCAAACGCAAATTTGGCGAACCCTTACCGCAAACCTGGACCGAGAAAAGCAAGGTTCAGCGTTTTTTGATGTCGAAAGGCTTTATGATGGAAGATATTCAGGCTGTTTTCAGAAATAGTGACGACTGAAAGGCGATGTGATTTTACTTCCCACTGAAGAAAATTTATCTTATTCCCACTTTTTGTTCCTCAGTCAGCGGCAGGCCGGATGGATAAGGTTTGCCAGCGAAAGGGAACGTTCGTTAGCGTGATTCCAGGAATTTTATGAGCAAGAGCACTGCTGAGATCCGTCAAGCGTTTCTCGACTTTTTTCATAGCAAGGGACATCAGGTTGTAGCCAGTAGCTCCCTCGTACCGAACAACGACCCGACTTTGCTGTTTACCAATGCCGGGATGGTCCAGTTTAAAGACGTTTTCCTCGGTCAGGATAAGCGCGACTATGCGCGCGCAACGACGTCTCAGCGTTGTGTGCGTGCCGGCGGCAAGCATAACGACCTCGAAAACGTGGGCTACACGGCACGTCATCACACCTTCTTTGAAATGTTGGGCAACTTCAGCTTTGGTGATTACTTCAAGAAAGAAGCGATCGCTTATGCATGGGAACTGCTGACGGGTGAGCAGTGGTTTAAGCTGCCTAAAGAGCGCCTGTGGGTGACCGTCTATGAAACAGACGATGAAGCCTTCGAAATCTGGGCTAACGATATTGGTGTGCCGCGCGAGCGCATTATCCGTATTGGTGACAACAAAGGCAGCGCTTACGCATCAGATAACTTCTGGCAGATGGGCGACACCGGTCCTTGCGGTCCATGCACCGAAATTTTCTTCGATCACGGCGATCATATCTGGGGTGGCCCGCCGGGCAGCCCGGAAGAAGATGGCGATCGTTACATCGAAATCTGGAACATCGTCTTCATGCAGTTCAACCGTCAGGCCGATGGCACCATGGATCCGCTGCCGAAACCGTCAGTGGATACCGGCATGGGTCTGGAGCGTATTGCTGCCGTGCTGCAGCACGTTAACTCCAACTATGAAATCGATCTGTTCGCCAAATTGATCAAGTCTGTTGCACAGGTAACTGGCGCAACCGATCTGGATAACAAGTCGTTGCGCGTAATCGCGGACCATATCCGCTCTTGTGCCTTCCTGATCGCCGATGGCGTAATCCCATCGAACGAAAACCGCGGCTATGTATTGCGTCGTATCATTCGTCGCGCAGTGCGTCACGGTAATATGCTGGGTGCGAAAGAAGCCTTCTTCTACAAGCTGGTTGCGCCACTGATCGAGGTGATGGGTGCCGCAGGTGAAGATCTGAAGCGTCAGCAGAAGCATGTTGAAAACGCGCTGAAGAACGAAGAAGAGCAGTTTGCTAAAACGCTGGAGCGTGGACTTGCGCTGCTGGATGAAGAGCTGGCGAAGCTGCAGGGCGATACCCTTGATGGCGAAACGGTGTTCCGTCTGTACGATACCTTTGGTTTCCCGGCGGATTTGACTGCTGATGTATGCCGTGAGCGCAATCTGAAGATTGATGAAGCCGGTTTTGAAGCCGCGATGGAGCAGCAACGTCAGCGTGCGCGTGAAGCCAGCGGTTTTGGTGCCGACTATAACAATGTCATTCGCATCGATGCCGCAACCGACTTCAAAGGCTATGACCATCTGGAACTGAACGCGACAGTCGAAGCGCTGTTCGTCGACGGTCAGCAAGTCGAGCAGATCAGCGCAGGTCAGGACGCGGTGGTCGTGCTTGACGAAACGCCGTTCTATGGCGAGTCAGGTGGACAGGTTGGCGATACCGGCGTGTTGGCTGGGCAGAATGCTGAATTTAGCGTTCAGGACACGCAGAAGTATGGTAAAGCGATTGGTCATATCGGTAAGCTGAGCAGCGGTCAGTTACGCGTTGGTGACCGTTTGCATGCCCAGGTTGATGAAACCCGCCGCGCGCGCATCCGTCTGAATCACTCCGCCACGCACTTGCTGCATGCCGCACTGCGTCAGGTATTAGGTGATCACGTAGGACAGAAAGGCTCGCTGGTTAACGATAAGTATCTGCGTTTCGACTTCTCTCATTTTGAAGCCATGAAGCCGCAGGAAATCCGTCAGGTTGAGGATATTGTTAACGCACAAATTCGCCGCAACCTTGCCGTTGAGACCGAAATCATGGATCTCGATGACGCAAAACAGAAGGGCGCAATGGCGCTGTTTGGCGAGAAATACGATCAGCGCGTACGTGTGCTGACCATGGGCGATTTTTCTACTGAGCTGTGTGGTGGTATCCACGCACTGCGTACCGGTGATATTGGCCTGTTCCGCATTCAGTCTGAATCGGGTACTGCTGCAGGTGTACGCCGTATTGAAGCCGTAACCGGCGAAGGTGCTTTGGCACAAGTAAATGCGCAGAGCCAACAGCTACTGGATGTGGCGCAATTGGTGAAAGCCAATAGCAGTAATTTGAATGAGAAGGTGCGCGGCCTGGTTGATCACGTCCGCGCGCTGGAAAAAGAGTTGCAACAACTGCGCGATCAGCAAGCTGCGCAGGAAAGCGCTTCACTGAGCAGTAAGGCTGTTGACGTTAAAGGCACGAAGTTACTGGTCAGTGAACTGAGCAACGTTGAGCCGAAAATGTTGCGTACCATGGTCGACGACCTGAAAAACCAATTAACGTCTGCCATCATCGTGCTGGCAACGGTTGATGATGGCAAAGTTTCACTGATTGCTGGTGTGACCAAAGATCTTACTGACCGCGTAAAAGCTGGCGAGCTGATTGGCGAACTTGCCTCTCAGGTTGGCGGTAAAGGCGGTGGTCGCCCAGATATGGCTCAGGCCGGCGGTACAAATCCGCAGGCGCTGGCTGGCGCGCTAGCTGGCGTGCAGGATTGGGTCAGTAACCGACTGTAACGTATAAAACTTCGCATTGTGATAAGCGCCAGAAGCCCGTTTTCTGGCGCTTTTTTAACGCGGTGCACACCAGGTAATGACAAAGTCCGGTTGATGTAGTGTATTTCGGCTAAACTAACTATCAGCAGAATGTATTGGCATGGCGAAGCACAATGGTGTATTTGTCATAGGCATTGTTCAGCGTTATATGATGGATACGGCCGGGAGACCGAACAAGCCCGACTCTTTTAATCTTTCAAGGAGCAAAGAATGCTTATTCTAACTCGTCGAGTTGGTGAAACCCTCATGATTGGCGATGAGGTGACTGTAACGGTGCTGGGTGTAAAAGGTAACCAGGTCCGCATTGGTGTTAACGCGCCTAAAGAAGTTTCGGTTCATCGCGAAGAGATCTATCAGCGTATTCAAGCCGAAAAAACTCAAGCCTCGAGTTACTAACGGATTCAGCGCCTCGCTCCTGAGCGAGGCGCTACCGGTTTTTCCCCTCTAGTCCCGCACATCTCCCGTTTTTCTTTCTCAATTCCCCCAGTCTTTTAATCCTCATTTGTGTTCTCCAGCAGCCATTCTTTGTTGATAAATCACTCTTTTTGTCGTTAAAGCATGCGAATTGAGCGTCATTTGTGCAATCAAACAAAAGGCTGGAAATAAATGTTTGACTTATAAGTCCGGGAAAGTAATATGTGCGCCACGCAGTGCCGATGAGCAGAAACAAGTTCAGAAGCACGGTTCGGAAGAACGCGTAAGGTGAGGTGGCCGAGAGGCTGAAGGCGCTCCCCTGCTAAGGGAGTATGCGGTCAAAAGCTGCATCCGGGGTTCGAATCCCCGCCTCACCGCCATTTCCGATGCATCCATAGCTCAGCTGGATAGAGTACTCGGCTACGAACCGAGCGGTCGGAGGTTCGAATCCTCCTGGATGCACCATTCGGAATGGTGAAGTAAGAGTGAACGAGCAGTTCCTTTCATGGTGAGTTGTTAGCACCCTGCGTTGTACAAGAATTAACTCGATGCATCCATAGCTCAGCTGGATAGAGTACTCGGCTACGAACCGAGCGGTCGGAGGTTCGAATCCTCCTGGATGCACCATTCTTCGTATCATCCTCAGGTTGTTTCAGTTAGTCCATCGTAAGAAAACCTCAATGCATCCATAGCTCAGCTGGATAGAGTACTCGGCTACGAACCGAGCGGTCGGAGGTTCGAATCCTCCTGGATGCACCATTCCTCTTCACACTTCTCAACATTGACTTCAGCAGTAACTCGATGCATCCATAGCTCAGCTGGATAGAGTACTCGGCTACGAACCGAGCGGTCGGAGGTTCGAATCCTCCTGGATGCACCATCTCTTCTTCATTACCTTTCTGTTTCGACTCTCAGTTTCTGAATCCTGCGCCAATCAAATCCACTGGTAAAAAAATTACTGAATTAACCGGCGTTTATGCCCGGCATTGCACTCTGACCTTTTTCCGAAAACGAAAAAAACTAATGCTTTCAAAGCATTTGCGGTTAAGCGCGCCTGGCGACAACCTGAGCGCATTACGCTAAAGTAATGGCTCATTTTGTGGTGCTCGATGGAGTGACAATGTACGACCAATATGATGCCCTGATTTTCGATATGGACGGCACAATTCTGGATACTGAGCCGACACATCGAAAAGCCTGGCAACAGGTGCTTGGCCGCTATGGTTTCACCATGGATGAAGAAAAAATGGTGAGTTTTAATGGCGCTCCAACCTGGCAACTGGCGCAGTTCATTCTTGAGCAGAACAATGCAACGCACGATCCGCATCTGCTGGCGGCGGAAAAAACCGCTGCACTGAAAGCGATGTTGCTAGATGACGTGCGTCCGCTGCCGTTGATGGACGTGGTCAAAGCCTATCATGGTCGCCGCCCGATGGCGGTGGGCACCGGCAGTGAACACAGCCTGGCAAAAGCCCTGCTCGAAGAGCTAGGCGTTTACCACCTGTTTGATGCGGTTGTCGGAGCGGATGACGTACAGCGTCATAAACCGCAGCCGGATACCTTTTTACGCTGCGCTGAATTAATGGGCATCGCGCCCGAGCGCTGTGTGGTGTTTGAGGATGCTGACTTCGGTGTACAAGCCGCCAAAGCAGCAGGCATGGACGTGGTTGATGTCCGTTTACTGTGAATGAATTTCTGACCTATGGATCGTTATTCGGCAGCAGCTTCCTGAGTGCGACTCTGTTACCGGGGAGCTCGGAAGCGGTGCTGGTTGCACTGCTGATCGCCCAAAAAGGTTCGGTTTATGGATTGTTATTGGCTGCATCAGTGGGAAACACACTGGGCGGCCTGACCAACATTCTTCTTGGTCGCCTGATGCCGCCAAAAGGGCAAGGGCGATGGCACGACACAGCAATGACGTGGTTACACCGATTGGGACCTGCAGCACTGATTTTCAGCTGGCTGCCGGTAGTGGGCGACTTACTCTGCGTGCTCGCAGGCTGGTTGCGCTTTGCCTGGCTGCCTTCGGTACTGTTCCTCGCCATCGGTAAAACGCTGCGTTATATCGTTATCGCGACCGCCACATTACAAACAATGCAATGGTGGCATTGATTCGCACAGATTCGAGGCTACGGTTAACATTATGCTGAACAAAAATAAATTATTCACACAGCGGGAGGTTAATGTGATCCCGGACGTATCTAAGGCACTTTCCTGGCTGGAAGCGCATCCTGACGCGTTAAAGGGTATCGGCCGTGGTATTGAGCGCGAGTCGTTACGCGTAAAACCCGATGGTCACCTGGCAACCACAGGACATCCTGAGTCACTCGGTTCAGCGCTTAAGCACGACTGGATCACCACCGATTTTGCTGAGACGCTGATGGAGTTCATCACGCCGGTTGATCAGAGCATCGATCGTTCACTGGCATTCCTGCGCGATATTCACCGCCATGTGGCGCGTGAGTTGGGCGATGAGCGTTTGTGGCCTTTCAGCATGCCTGGCTTCATTGATGATGTTAATAGCATCGAGCTGGCGCAATATGGCAGCTCGAATATCGGCAAAATGAAAACGCTGTATCGTCAGGGCCTGAAGAACCGCTATAGCGCGTTGATGCAGATTATTTCTGGCGTGCACTACAACTTCTCGCTGCCGCTGTCGTTTTGGCAGGAGTGGGCGGATGTGAAAGATGCCGAAAGCGGCAAAGAGACCATCTCTGCCGGCTATCTGCGTTTGATTCGCAACTACTATCGTTTTGGCTGGGTCATTCCGTATCTGTTCGGTGCATCGCCAGCGATCTGCTCCTCATTCCTGCAAGGGCGTGAGAGCAATCTGCCGTTTGAAACTGATGGCAAAGGCACGTTGTGGCTACCTCATGCCACCTCGCTGCGCCTGAGCGATCTCGGTTACACCAATAAATCTCAGAGCGGATTGGGCATCACCTTTAACTCGCTGGAAGGTTATGTTGCGGCACTGAAAGCGGCGATCAAAACGCCGTCGGAAGAGTATGCCGCCATGGGCACAAAAGATGCCGATGGCAACTGGCTGCAGCTGAACACCAACGTGCTGCAGATTGAAAACGAGCTGTATGCACCGATTCGTCCAAAACGCGTTACGCGTTCAGGTGAAGCGCCATCTGATGCGCTGCTGCGCGGCGGGATTGAATACATTGAAGTGCGTTCGCTGGACATCAACCCATTCTCCGCGATTGGTGTAGATGCCGATCAGGCGCGCTTCCTCGATCTGTTCCTGATTTGGTGTACGCTGGCTGATGCGCCGGAAATGAGCGCGGATGAGTTGCTGTGTACGCGTAAAAACTGGAACCGCGTGGTGATGGAAGGGCGCAAACCCGGCCAGGTCATTGCTGTGGGTTGTAGCGAAACTGAACATACGCTGGTTGAAGTGGGCAAAGCGCTGTTTGCCGATCTGCGTCGCGTGGCGGAAGTGCTCGACAGCAATCACGGCAACACGCAATATCAACAGGTTTGCGATCAACTGGTGGCATCTTTCGACGATCCTGAGCTAACCTATTCCGCGCGTATTCTGCATGCGATCAAAGAAAACGGTTTGACCGGCGCTGGCGTGGCCTTGGCGGAGCAATACCGTCATCTGCTGTGTGAAGAGTCGTTAGAGATTCTGACTGAAGAGGACTTTAGTCGTCAGGCGTTGGAGTCGATGCAGGCACAAGAGAAGCTGGAACAGAGCGATACGCTGGATTTCGAAAGTTACCTTGCGGGCCGCGAAGGCTAGAAAAGAAAATGGCCACATCAATGTGGCCAAAATAAACATCTCTGTTGTCAGGGATGATGATAACAAATGCGCGTCTTTCATATATTCAGACGCTGGACGAACAGAAAAGTTTCATCGTTTTAAAAAAAATCTCAAAACAGGAGGTGACGTATGCCACTACTGGATAGTTTTACTGTTGATCACACCATCATGGGCGCACCTGCAGTACGCGTAGCAAAAACCATGAAAACTCCGCATGGCGATACCATCACCGTTTTCGACCTGCGTTTTTGCCGTCCGAATATTGAAATTCTGACTGAGCGTGGCATTCATACGCTGGAGCACCTGTTTGCTGGCTTCATGCGTAATCACCTGAATGGTGATGGCGTTGAAATCGTCGACATCTCTCCAATGGGTTGCCGTACTGGCTTCTACATGAGTTTGATTGGTACGCCTGACGAGCAGCGTGTAGCGAAAGCCTGGAAAGGCGCGATGGAAGATGTTCTGAAAGTCAAAGAGCAGGGCCAGATTCCAGAGCTGAACGAATATCAGTGCGGCAGCTACAAACTGCACTCACTGGATGAAGCGCAGCAGATCGCGCGCAATGTGCTGGCTCACGACATCGGCGTGAACCGCAACGAAGATTTGAAGCTGCCAGCTGAAAAGCTGAAAGAGCTGCACATCTAGTTGAGACACAATGAAAAACGCCGCGATTATCGCGGCGTTTTTGTTTGCAGGCTTCAGGAGCCGATGGAGGATTTCAGTGCGTGGTGCGGCGTGATGCGCACCTGTTTCACCATGTTGTCCTGCACATCGAGGATATCGATATCGTAGGCTCCAAGGGTAACGCGGGTATCAACCAGCGGAATTTCTTCCAGTGCTTCCAGCAGCATGCCGTTAATGGTGCGCGCATCCTCTTCCGGCAGCGTCCAGTTGAAGGCTTTGTTGATTTCACGCACATTGGCGCTGCCTTCAATCAATACCGAACCATCGTTTTGCGGCATCACTTCTTCGGCCAGCGATGGCGACATTGAGGTGGTGAAATCGCCAACGATCTCTTCCAGAATATCTTCGATTGTCACTAAGCCTTTAACATCACCATATTCATCAACCACCATGCCGACTTTCTTTTTATTACGCTGAAATTTAACCAGCTGCACGTTAAGCGGCGTGCCTTCCGGCACATAGTAAATTTCATCAGCAGCACGCAGCAGGCGATCTTTGTTGAACTCTTTCTTCTCGGTCATCATGCGCCAGGCTTCACGCACGCGCAGCATACCAACGCAATCGTCCAGCGAATCGCGGAACAGGACGATGCGTCCATGCGGCGAATGACTCAGCTGGCGCTCAATGGATTTCCAGTCATCATTGACGTTGATGCCGACGATCTCATTGCGCGGCACCATGATGTCATCCACGCTGACTTTCTCCAGATCGAGTACTGACAGCAGCATGTCCTGATTACGGCGCGACATCAGCGAACGTGACTCATGCACGATGGTGCGCAACTCTTCTTTGCTCAACGCCGAGTTGATTGAACCGTCGGTTTTAATGCCCACCATGCGCATCAAAATGCGGGTGATGGTATTCAGCAGCCACACCAGCGGCAACATCACGTACTGCAGCGGAGCCAGTAACACGCTGCTGGGATAGGCGACTTTTTCTGGATAGAGCGCCGCGACCGTTTTCGGCAGCACTTCAGCAAATACCAGCACCACAAAAGTCAGAATACCGGTAGCAATCGCCACGCCGGCATCGCCATACAGGCGCATACCAACAATGGTGCCAAGAGCGGAGGCGAGGATATTAACGAGGTTGTTGCCGATTAAAACCAGGCTGATCAGGCGATCGGGACGACGCAGAAGTTTTTCCACCCGACGCGCGCCGCGATTACCGCTTTTGGCTTTATGGCGCAGTTTGTAACGATTGAGCGTCATCATGCCGGTCTCTGAACCGGAGAAATACGCAGAGACCAGCACCATGATGACCAGCGTAATGATCAGCGTGGTGGTTGAAACGTGTTCCAACACAAAATCCTTAGTGAGAAGTGAGCAGGTGCTGAAGCACGCGACTGCCGAAGTAGGCCATGGTTAGCAGCAATGCGCCGCCACAGTTAAACCACACGACGCGGCGTCCGCGCCAGCCTTCACGATAGTGTCCCCAAAGCAGAACGATGTAGACAAACCAGGCAATGATGGAGAGAACCGCTTTATCCACATTCTCCGCGCTAAACAGGTTATGCATGAAGAGCAAACCGGTGCAGAGCACCAGCGTCAACAGCACGACACCAATCTGCGTGATGTGGAACATTTTGCGCTCAATGCTGAGCAGCGGCGGCATATCCTGAGTGAAAGCCAATTTCTTATTTTTTAACTGGTAATCGATCCACGCCAGCTGCAGCGCATACAGTGCCGCGATGATCAGCGTGGCATAGGCAAACAACGACAGACCGATGTGAACCATCATGCCCGGCGTGGTTTCCAGATGCGTAATAAAGGCATTGGGCACAAAGGTGGCAAAGGCCAGATTAATCAATGCAAAGCTGTAAACAATCGGTAGCAGCAGCCAGCCACGATTGCGCGAGGCGACAATTGTCATGATGGCGCAGATCAGCAGGCTAACCAGCGAGCCGATATTAAGCAGGCTGAGGTTTTGCCCGTTATCAACAGCAAAAATGCGCTGCTGCAGGGCAACGGCGTGCGCAATCAGCGCCACGCAGGCGGAAAGCACAGCAAAACGACGCCAGCCACCGTTGCGTTTAAGCAGGCTGGGAATGATCAATGCAAGACTGAGGGAGTAGGCGAACAGCGCCACGATCGCGAAAACGAACATAGATCCTTTCAGGTATCGGTCAGATAAGGAAAAAAGCAGTATAGCGCCAGCAGCAGCAGGCTCCAAACGATCTGACGGTCAATTGCAGAGATCGCTTCGTCTTCGTGTTATAATCCGGCGCATTGTGTCGCCTATGGCGGCCTCGCTACGGTTCTAAGTGAGAGAGCATGTTTGATAATTTAACCGATCGTTTGTCGCAAACCCTGCGCAATATCAGCGGCCGCGGAAGGCTGACCGAAGACAACATCAAAGACACGCTGCGTGAAGTTCGCATGGCGCTGCTGGAAGCTGACGTTGCGCTGCCGGTGGTGCGTGAATTTATTAATCGCGTGAAAGAGGCCGCCGTTGGCCACGATGTGAACAAAAGCCTGACGCCAGGCCAGGAGTTCATCAAAATCGTGCGCAACGAATTGGTTGCGGCGATGGGCGCTGAAAATAATGCGCTCAATCTGAATGCTCAGCCGCCAGCCGTGGTGCTGATGGCCGGTTTGCAAGGTGCCGGTAAAACTACCAGCGTGGCAAAACTGGGTAAATTCTTGCGCGAGAAGCACAAGAAGAAAGTGTTGGTGGTTTCTGCTGACGTTTATCGCCCTGCGGCGATCAAACAGTTGGAAACCCTGGCTGAGCAGGTCGGCGTTGATTTCTGTCCGTCCGATCTGAGCCAAAAGCCGGTCGACATTGTTCAGAACGCGCTGAAACAAGCCAAAGTGCAATTCTACGATGTGCTGCTGGTGGATACCGCCGGTCGTTTACACGTCGACGAAGCGATGATGGACGAAATCAAACAGGTACACGCCGCGATCAATCCGGTGGAAACGCTGTTTGTGGTCGATGCCATGACCGGTCAGGATGCCGCCAACACCGCCAAAGCTTTCAACGAAGCGCTGCCGTTGACCGGTGTGATCCTGACGAAAGTCGATGGTGATGCGCGCGGTGGTGCGGCGCTGTCGATTCGTCACATCACCGGCAAGCCAATCAAATTTATGGGGATGGGCGAGAAGACCGAAGCGCTGGAAGCTTTCTATCCAGAGCGTATCGCGTCGCGCATTCTCGGCATGGGCGATGTTCTGTCGCTGATCGAAGATATCGAGAGCAAAGTTGACCGCGATCAGGCGGAGAAACTGGCGAAGAAACTGAAAACCGGCGACGGTTTTGATCTCAACGACTTCCTTGAGCAGTTGAAGCAGATGCGCAACATGGGCGGCATGGCGAGCCTGATGGGCAAACTGCCGGGCATGGGACAACTGCCTGACAACGTGAAATCGCAGATGGATGACAAAGTGCTGGTTCGCATGGAAGCCATCATCAATTCGATGACGCGTAAAGAGCGTGAGAAGCCAGAAATTATTAAGGGTTCGCGCAAACGTCGTATTGCGCTGGGCTCAGGCATGCAGGTGCAGGACGTCAACCGACTGCTGAAACAGTTCGATGATATGCAGCGCATGATGAAGAAAATGAAGAAAGGCGGCATGGCCAAAATGATGCGTGGCATGAAAGGTATGATGCCGCCTGGATTCCCTGGTCGCTAAGGCGGCCGCATAGAAAGCCGGTTATTTGACACACTCAGGTTGCTTTTTGCGCCAAAATGAGTAAAATTTTCGGGCTTTTTATATCGCGCTCGGGCCCCGTTCCTCGATGGGGCCCGAGCGCTTTATTAACTAATGAGGATGTTATGGTAACAATTCGTTTGGCACGTCACGGCGCTAAAAAGCGTCCGTTCTATCAGGTCGTCGTCACTGACAGCCGCAATGCTCGTAACGGTCGTTTCATCGAGCGCGTAGGTTTCTTCAACCCGATCGCTTCTGGTCAGGCTGAAGGTCTGCGTCTGGATCTGGACCGTATTGAGCACTGGGTTGGCCAGGGCGCAACGCTTTCTGATCGCGTTAACGCGCTGATCAAAGAAGCAAAGAAAGCAGCTTAATCTGTCACGGTGGTGAGCATGAGCATTAAACCTGCCGGGCAGCCTCCCGTTAACCCGATTGTATTGGGAAAAATGGGCGCGGCTTACGGAATTCGGGGTTGGCTCAAAGTGTTTTCCTCCACTGAAGACGCTGAAAGCATCTTCGACTACCAACCTTGGTTCATCCAGCGCGCCGGTAAATGGCAGCAGGTCGAACTCGAGGGCTGGAAGCACCACAATCAGGACCTGATCATCAAAGTCAAAGGCATTGACGATCGGGACGCTGCAGCACAGTTGACCAATTGCGAAATTACGGTTGACTCCACGCAGCTGCCAGCGCTGGAAGCAGGTGATTACTACTGGAAAGACCTTATGGGTATGAAAGTAGTGAACCTCGAAGGCTACGAGATGGGCAAAGTCATTGATTTGATGGAAACCGGATCGAACGACGTTCTCGTCGTTAAGGCAAACCTGAAGGATGCATTCGGTGCGCAAGAGCGGTTAATTCCGTTTCTTGATGAACAGGTTATCAAGAAAGTCGATCTCTCTACTGGCCTTATTGAAGTAGATTGGGATCCTGGTTTTTGATCTCCGGACAATCCGGTAACGTAACGGCGAACGCGATGTGGATTGGTGTTATTAGCCTGTTTCCAGAGATGTTTCGCGCTATTACCGAGTACGGGGTAACTGGCCGGGCAGTAAAAAATGGCCTGCTCGACATTCAAAGCTGGAGTCCTCGTGACTTCACGCATGACCGGCACCGTACCGTGGACGATCGTCCTTACGGCGGCGGACCGGGAATGTTGATGATGGTGCAACCCTTACGGGACGCCATCTCCGCAGCGAAAGCGGCGGCGGGAGAAGGCGCTAAGGTGATTTATCTTTCACCTCAGGGACGCAAACTGGACCAACAGGGCGTTTGCGAACTGGCGACCAATCAGAAGTTGATTCTGGTATGTGGTCGCTACGAAGGGATAGATGAGCGCGTGATTCACACAGAGATTGATGAAGAATGGTCAATCGGTGATTACGTTCTCAGTGGCGGTGAGCTACCAGCCATGACGTTAATTGATTCGGTCGCCCGGTTTATTCCCGGCGTACTGGGGAAACAGGCGTCAGCCGATGAGGATTCGTTCTCGGATGGTTTGCTGGATTGCCCGCACTACACCCGACCTGAAGTGTTAGAAGGGATGGAAGTTCCGCCAGTTTTACTGTCGGGCAACCATGCCGATATTCGCCGCTGGCGCCTGAAACAGTCGTTAGGCCGTACCTGGCTAAGAAGACCTGAACTTCTGGAAAACCTGGCTCTGACTGAAGAGCAAGCACGGTTGCTAAATGAGTTCCAGCGTGAACATCAGCAGCAACAAAACGATGAGGCGGGAGAGTAATCTTCCCTCACTATCAGTTTACCCAGGATAAGAGATTTAATTATGAGCAACATTATCAAGCAACTTGAACAAGAGCAGATGAAGCAGGACGTACCTTCATTCCGTCCGGGTGATTCCGTGGAAGTGAAAGTATGGGTCGTAGAAGGTTCTAAGAAGCGTCTGCAGGCATTCGAGGGCGTGGTTATCGCTATTCGTAACCGCGGTCTGCATTCTGCATTCACTGTTCGTAAGATTTCTAACGGCGAAGGTGTTGAGCGTGTCTTCCAGACTCACTCTCCAGTAATTGACAGCATTGCTGTTAAACGTCGTGGTGCTGTGCGTAAAGCCAAACTGTATTACCTGCGTGAGCGTACCGGTAAGTCAGCTCGTATCAAAGAGCGTCTTGGCGCGTAAGCGACTTCTCAAAGTTAATAGCAAACAAGGGGTTGGCCATTTGGCCGGCCCCTTTTTTTATGGGCGCTGTAAATGATAAATCGCGGCGTTCACCGCTCCGCTCTCCAGAATGATTAGCCCAAAGCAATAATTAACTAAAGTGAAGCCGCAGCGTAAGGCAACCGCGCGACTGGCGTGATTCTCTTCTGCTGCAAGAATCTCTAGCTGATTGATATGTGGATGCTGGAAGCCAAATTCGACCAACTGCGCCACCGCACGCGTCGCAACGCCTTGCCGCTGAGCATCACTGCGCACCCAATATCCTAATGCACTCCTTTCGTCCGGATTCTTTGCGAAACGAATACCGGCGCTTCCTAGCAACCGATCGTTGCCATCCACAATCGCGAACTCTTCCGCTTCGCCTTTACTGCGTTGAATGCGCGTGAAATCGATCCAGCTGGCCGCTTCATCAGGATGATAATCGTCGTGGGCCCAGGCCATCCAGGGTTTTAACGTACTCAGCGATTCGTTGACGGCCTGAGTAAAAGCATTGATATCCTGCAACGTGAAAGGACGCAGTGTGATAAGCGAAATGGACATCGCACGATCCCTGAAAAATAATGAATAACAGAATGTTAGCTTGGCTGATGGCAAAAATCACTAACGGGACTCATTATGATGTAATTATATGTTTACAGGCTGGTGTTTTGGTGCGCTAAATTAAATTATTGTAATTTAAGGTTTTTATGTGTTTTTAAGTGGTTTTTTATTTTGATGGTAATAAAAGTGTACATGTGTGGATTGCATGATGTACATGATGTGATAAAGTAAGCGCCATCCTCAGTGAGGATCCCAAACCGCATAAACGAGTAAAAAGGATCGCAATCATGCAAAAAGACGCGCTGAACAATGTGCATATCGCCGACGAACAAATTTTGATTACCCCGCAAGAGCTGAAAGCCAAATTCCCGCTCACTGCGGCGCAGGAAGCGCAAATTGCGTCTTCTCGCCAGACCATTGCCGACATTATTGCGGGCCGCGATCCGCGCCTGTTGGTGGTTTGTGGTCCTTGTTCAATTCACGATACCGAAGCCGCACTTGCCTATGCCCGTCAGTTGCAATCTCTCTCTGCACAGTTGAAGGATCAGCTGTACATCGTTATGCGCGTTTATTTTGAAAAACCTCGAACCACCGTCGGCTGGAAAGGGTTGATCAATGATCCTTACATGAACAACTCGTTTGATATGGAAGCCGGCCTGCATATCGCACGTCAGCTGCTGGTTAATCTCGTCGAGATGGGATTACCGCTGGCGACCGAAGCGCTGGATCCCAACAGCCCACAATACCTTGGCGATCTGTTTAGCTGGTCAGCGATCGGTGCGCGTACCACCGAATCACAAACCCACCGTGAAATGGCTTCAGGTCTCTCCATGCCGGTTGGTTTTAAAAATGGTACGGATGGCAGCCTTGGTACCGCGATTAACGCCATGCGCGCGGCTGCGATGCCGCACCGTTTTGTTGGTATCAATCAGGCTGGTCAGGTTTGCTTGCTGCAAACCCAGGGCAACCCAGATGGACATGTGATTCTGCGCGGCGGCAAAGCACCAAACTACGGCCCAGAAGATGTCGCTCAGTGTGAAAAAGAGATGCTGAAAGCGGGACTGCGTCCGGCCTTAATGATAGATTGCAGCCATGGTAATTCTAACAAAGACTATCGCCGCCAGCCTGGCGTAGCCGAATCGGCTATCGCGCAGATTAAAGATGGAAACCGTTCCATCATTGGACTGATGTTGGAAAGCAACATTCATGAAGGCAATCAGTCTTCTGAACAGCCACGTAGCGAAATGAAATACGGTGTATCCGTCACTGATGCTTGCATCGACTGGGAAACCACTGAAACGTTGCTGCGTGAAATCCATCAGGATCTGCAGGGAGTGCTGTCGGCGCGTCTGTCACACGAGGTGTAATGAGTCATGGTGGCTGAACTGACCGCGCTACGCGATCAAATAGATGAAGTAGATAAAGCACTGCTTGGGTTACTGGCAAAACGACTGGAGCTGGTAGCCGAAGTAGGGGAAGTTAAAAGCCGCTACGGTTTGCCGATCTATGTTCCTGAGCGTGAGGCCAGCATGTTGGCTTCACGCCGTCAGGAAGCTGAAGCGCTCGGTGTCTCGCCGGATTTGATTGAAGATGTATTGCGTCGCTTGATGCGTGAATCTTATGCGCATGAAAATGACAAAGGCTTCAAAACACTGTGTCCTACGCTGCGTCCGGTGGTAATAGTGGGTGGCCGCGGCCAGATGGGGCGTCTGTTTGAAAAGATGCTGACACTTTCTGGCTATCAGGTCCGCATTCTGGATAAAGGCGATTGGGATCGTTCGGACGAGCTGCTGAAAGATGCGGGCATGGTGATCATCAGTGTGCCAATCCATCTGACAGAGCAAATTATCGGTGAGCTGCCGAAATTGCCAGAAGACTGCATTCTTGTCGATCTGGCCTCGGTGAAGAATCGCCCGCTGCAAGCGATGCTAGCCGCGCACACCGGACCGGTTCTGGGCTTGCATCCGATGTTTGGCCCGGACAGCGGCAGCCTGGCGAAGCAGGTTGTGGTGTGGTGCGATGGCCGTCAGCCGGAAGCTTATCAGTGGTTCCTTGAGCAGATTCAGGTTTGGGGCGCGCGCCTGCATCGTATCAGTGCCGTTGAGCACGATCAGAATATGGCGTTTATTCAGGCACTGCGTCACTTTGCGACTTTCGCTTATGGTCTGCATCTGGCGGAAGAGAACGTTAATCTGGATCAGCTGTTAGCGTTATCTTCGCCGATCTACCGCCTTGAACTAGCGATGGTTGGACGTCTGTTTGCGCAGGATCCACAGCTTTACGCGGACATCATTATGTCCTCGGAGAGTAATCTGGCGCTGATCAAACGTTATTACCAACGATTTGGCGATGCGATCAAACTGCTCGAGCAGGGCGATAAGCAAGCCTTCATCGATAGCTTCGAGCGGGTTGAACACTGGTTTGGTGATTACGCGAAACGCTTCCTTGTCGAAAGCAGAAGCATGCTGCGATCGGCGAACGACAGCCGGCAGTAAAAACAAAAGGCATCCGCGAGGATGCCTTTTTGCTTAGAGGCGCGGTTCAACCGGCACCACATTCTCGCCTGGATAGCAGCCGAGAACTTTTAATGAACGGGTTAAGCCGCTTAACTCCGTTAACGCCAACTGCATATTCTCTGATTGCAGATTGCCTTGCACATCAATATAAAACATCTCTTCCCATGGATTGCCGTTGATTGGACGGTTTTCCAGTTTGCTCATGATCAGGCCGTGGTTACGCAATACCATCAGCGCTTCAACCAATGCGCCCGCTTGTTGGCCAGTCGCCATGATCAGCGTTGTTTTCGCTGGAACCTGACCGGAAACCTCAATTGCTTTACGTGCCAGCACGATGAAGCGCGTATGGTTCTGCTGCTGATTGGCCAGATTACGCTCCAGTACCTGCAATCCATACAGCTCACCGCCCGCTTCACTACCCAATGCGGCAACCTTCGGGGAATTCATCGCGGCCACTTTCTCCATCGCTGCAGCGGTGCTTTCGGTGTATTCGATTTTCCATTGCGGGAAGCGATTGATGAATTGGCTGCACTGCTGGAATGGCTGTGGATGGCTGTACACCGTTTCGATCTGCTGTAGATCGGTGCTGCCGTTGACCAGCACACAGTGCTCAATTGGAATGGTCAGTTCACCCACAATCGATAGCGTAGTTTGCTGAAGCAGGTCGTAAACGTCGTTAATCGAGCCAGAGCTGGTGTTTTCAATCGGCATTACGGCGTAATCCGCCTGGCCACTCTCTACCTGATGAATAATGTCATGGAATTTCAGGCAGCCAATCTCCACCATCGAATCGAAATGTCGGGTGGCATATTTACGCGCCGCTAGATGCGAGTAAGAACCTTTCGGGCCAAGGAATGCAATGCGCGGCGCGTGAGCGTGTGGATGGTTGAGATTCTTTTGCAACAACGCTTGCTGGGTAAGAACAGAATCTTCAATTACCAGCTGGAACAGGCGGGTAATGTAATGCGCATCAAGCTGATGCTTTTTACCCAGAGAAATCAGGTTTTCCAGCAGTGCGCGTTCACGTTCTACGTCTCGGATAGGGCGATGCGTTGCCAGCTTAGCTTGGGCAACTTCAACAGCCAGTGTGCGACGCTCCGACAAAAGCGCTAAGAGTTTTTCATCAACGGCGCTGATTTTATCGCGTAATGCCAGCAGCGGATTTTCGGGATTCATAGGGCTCACCTGTAAAATGTCCAATAAAAAAGCCTCCCATTTGGGAGGCTTTGTTGTTCGTCTTCGCATTCATTTTCACATGACGAATCGCCTCCCAATCAGGGGAAGGTAAAAAAGAATGCGAAGAAGAACGGCAGATGTTTCATGGTTGTTTCCATAAATGAAGTGGCTTGAGAGTAACCGCAGTGATTTAAAGCTGTCAATAAAAAACGCGCCCGGAGGCGCGTTACTAGAGATGTTTGTTTATTCTGTCGGAAGAAAATCTTTCACACTGCTGTTGGCGCGACGTGCTTCGGGTTTGTGTTGCGCTTTATTAAGTTGTCGCTCCAGCTTGGCAATCAAGTCATTGATGGCCGTGTACATATCATCATGTTTCGCACTGGCAACCAGCGTTCCGCTAGGGGTATTGATGGTGGCGTCAGCCACAAACTCCTTCGGCTCTTTCGATAACACAATGTGAGGGTTTATCAGATGTGTTTGCCATTTTTCCAGCTTGGCGAGACGCTCTTCAACGTGGTTACGGATGGCCTCGGTGATTTCCATTTGTTTGCTGGTAATGTTCAGAATCATAGTTAAACCTCTCTGTCATTTCCGTCGGGGTAGGACCAGCATACCGCGGATATCAAGAAAATGTGTGATCTAGATCACATTGAAATGTCACTTTTTGTCAATGCCGCTTAATTGTGAGAAAGGCCGGGAAAGTAGCCGGAAATGCTTGAAGACGAGTGCGGAAGGGCGCATGATTGAATGGATAACCGCAGCGATAAATCTCTAAAATTGTTGAGTTATCTTCTAAATGACATAAAAAAAGCAGCCTCATGGGCTGCTTTTTTGTGGGTGTCATAATCAGGACTGATTATTTGCCGCAATGATTTTTGCTACTTTGTCGGCTTCAGCCGTCAACTGCAGCTGGCGGTAAGCATTTTCCATCAACGGCAGCGCTTCATGCGTCGCCTCAGTATCCGGATAATCCTTCATCATGGTTTCCACGCGGTTAACAACAGCGACATAGGCACCGCGCTTGGTATAGAATTGCGCCACCGAGAGTTCATACTTCGCCAGGCGCTCTTTCAGGAATGCCAAACGTTTCTGCGCATCCGCAGCATATTGGCTGTTTGGATAACCGCGCAGTAATTGCGAGAAGTCACGGAAAGCATCACGAGCGTGCGTCGGATCACGATCGGAACGATCGATACCGAAGAAGCCCTGCAGTGCAGAATCATCCAGCGCCATATCCGTCAGACCTTTCATATAGATGACATAGTCGATATTCGGATGGGTTGGATTGAGACGCATAAAGCGAGATATAGCGGCTTGCGCCAGTGGCAGATCGGCATTTTTGTAATACGCGTAGATCAAATCCAGTTGTACTTGCTGCGAGTAAGGACCAAATGGATAGCGGTTATCCAGTGCTTCCAGTTGCTTAATCGCCGCTTTAAAGTTACCGTCCTGCAGCTTTTGCTGGGCCGTGGCGTAAATTTCAGACGGCGGGCTGTCCGGGACTGGATCTGATGAGCCAGAACAACCCACAAGCGCCAGGCTCAGGCTCAGTGTGGCAGCAGCCACCAGATGTTTCATACGCGTCATGACGAAATGATTATCCTCAAAGTGTTGTAGCAGAAGCTGTCCGTATAGCTCCCAGTTATGACCAGGTACGATAGCACATTATATTAAACGGCATCGCCGTGAAAACCCAACGTTAACGAAGAAGCTGTATATGGCACAACAAGTTCAACTCACCGCAACGGTGTCCGAAGCACAACTTGGACAACGCTTAGATCAGACTTTGGCAGAATTGTTCCCTGATTATTCACGTTCTCGCATAAAAGAATGGATTCTTGAGCGCCGAGTCAGCGTCAACGGCACTATCATCGATAAACCAAAAGAAAAAGTTTTTGGCGGTGAGCATGTCTCGATTGATGCTGAGATCGAAGAAGCACAACGCTGGGAAGCGCAAAACATCCCACTGAACATCGTCTATGAAGATGACGACATTCTGGTCATCAACAAACCTCGCGGTTTGGTGGTACATCCCGGCGCCGGTAATCCTGATGGCACGGTGCTTAACGCACTGCTTTATCACTATCCACCTATCGCTGATGTGCCTCGCGCAGGGATTGTTCATCGTCTGGATAAAGATACCACCGGTTTGATGGTGGTAGCGAAAACCGTTCCTGCGCAAACTCACCTGGTTGAAACGCTGCAGCTGCGCGAAATCACGCGTGAATATGAAGCGGTAGCGATCGGCACCATGACCGCAGGCGGTACTGTGGATCAACCCATGGCGCGCCACTCTACCAAACGCACACACATGGCGGTGCATCCGATGGGTAAACCGGCTACCACGCACTATCGCATCATGGAGCACTTCCGTGCCCATACGCGTTTGCGTTTACGCCTTGAAACCGGTCGTACCCATCAGATTCGTGTGCATATGGCGCATATCAACCATCCGCTGGTGGGCGATCCGCTGTACGGTGGTCGTCCGCGTCCGCCAAAAGGTGCATCTGAAGCTTTCATCACTACGCTACGTGGTTTTGATCGCCAGGCGCTGCATGCCACGATGTTACGTCTCTATCACCCCATTACCGGTATCGAGATGGAATGGCACGCACCGTTGCCGCAGGATATGGTCGATTTAATTGATGCGCTGAAAGCCGATACCCTTGAATTCCGCGATCAGATGGATTGGCTATGAGTGAATGGATCATCCCGGATTGGCCTGCGCCGCAGCATGTTCGGGCATGTTCCACCACCCGATACGGCGGCGTCAGCGCTGCCCCCTGGGATTCGTTGAATCTTGGTGGGCACGTTGGCGACGCTGAGGCGCATGTTGCTCAGAATCGTCAACGCTTGGTTGAACAACTGACGCTGCCAGCAATGCCGCAATGGCTGGATCAGATCCATGGCCAAGTGGTTGCGCGTTTACCTGCCAGCGATCCGCTACCGCGCGCTGATGCCGCCATCACCCGTGAAAGTGGGGTTGTTTGCGCAGTTATGACGGCGGATTGTTTGCCGGTGTTGCTTTGTAGTAAGGATGGCAGTGAAGTCGCAGCAGCGCATGCGGGTTGGCGTGGTCTCTGTAATGGCGTGCTGGAACAGACATTGTCACAGTTCAACTCCGCGCCACATGACATTCATGCATGGCTTGGTCCGGCAATTGGGCCGCAGGCATTTGAAGTTGGTCCGGAAGTCAGAACGGCATTTATGGCGCATGATTCAAAAGCGGAAGAAGCTTTCCGCCCGGCTGGTGACAAATACTTCGCCGATATTTGGCTGCTGGCTCGTCAGCGGTTACAAGCTGCCGGCGTACATTCCATCAGTGGTTCAACGCGTTGTACCTTCCATGAGCGCGATGATTTTTTCTCCTACCGACGCGACGGAATCACCGGGCGTATGGCAACTTTGATTTGGCTGAGATAACCTTACGCCACAAGACGGTCCAGTTAGCGTATTTTTTGCTCACAACTCAGGTCATTAACCTTGAAAAATTTGAGGGATGACCTCATTTAATCTCCAGTAGCATTTTGACCTGTAATGGGAGGAATTATGCGTCTGGATCGTCTTACTAATAAATTTCAACTGGCACTTGCCGATGCACAGTCCCTTGCTCTGGGACATGACAATCAATTCATTGAACCCCTTCATTTGATGAGCGCTTTGCTCAATCAGGAAGGCGGATCGGTGCGTCCGTTGCTCAGCGCAGCGGGTGCCGACGTGGCTGGCCTGCGTACCAGCATTGAACAAGCAATTAATCGACTACCGCAGGTTGAAGGGACCGACGGCGATGTACAGCCATCTGCCGATTTGATTCGGGTACTTAACCTGTGCGACAAGCTGGCGCAAAAGCGCGGCGACAACTTTATATCATCTGAATTATTTGTATTGGCGGCCCTCGATTCACGTGGCTCGCTGGCTGATCTATTGAAATCAGCTGGCGCGACGTCGGAAAAACTCTCTAAGGCCATCGAACAAATACGGGGAGGAGACAGCGTGAACGATCAAGGGGCTGAAGATCAGCGTCAGGCATTAAAAAAATACACCATCGACCTTACAGAGCGTGCCGAACTCGGCAAGCTGGATCCGGTAATTGGTCGTGATGAAGAGATCCGCCGCACCATTCAAGTGTTGCAGCGTCGCACCAAAAATAACCCGGTGCTGATTGGTGAACCCGGCGTCGGTAAAACGGCTATCGCCGAAGGTTTAGCGCAGCGCATCATCAATGGCGAAGTGCCGGAAGGACTGAAAGGTCGTCGCGTGCTGGCTCTGGATATGGGTTCGCTGGTGGCGGGCGCCAAATATCGTGGTGAATTTGAAGAGCGCCTCAAAGGTGTGCTTAGCGACCTGGCGAAGCAGGAAGGTAACGTCATTCTGTTTATCGACGAACTGCATACCATGGTTGGCGCCGGTAAAGCCGATGGCGCAATGGATGCGGGCAACATGCTGAAACCCGCATTGGCTCGCGGTGAGTTGCACTGTGTCGGCGCAACCACGCTGAATGAGTATCGCCAGTTCATCGAGAAAGATGCGGCGCTGGAACGTCGTTTCCAGAAAGTCTTTGTCGCTGAGCCGAGTGTGGAAGATACCATTGCGATTCTGCGTGGACTGAAAGAACGCTATGAGCTGCACCACCATGTGCAGATCACCGATCCGGCGATTGTGGCCGCGGCGACGCTGTCGCACCGTTATATCTCTGATCGCCAGCTGCCGGATAAGGCCATCGATCTGATTGACGAAGCGGCTTCAAGTATTCGTTTACAGATGGATTCGAAACCAGAATCACTCGATCGCCTTGAGCGCCGCATCATCCAGTTAAAACTGGAGCAGCAGGCGCTGAAGAAAGAGTCTGATGATGCCAGCGTGAAGCGTCTGGAAATGCTGGAAAGCGAACTTAACCAGAAAGAGCGTGAATACGCTGAACTGGAAGAGGAATGGAAAGCGGAAAAAGCCTCTTTAACTGGCACGCAGAACATTAAAGCCGAGCTGGAGCAAGCGCGCTTGACGATGGAGCAAGCGCGTCGCGTGGGTGACCTGGGTCAGATGTCTGAACTGCAGTACGGTAAAATACCGGAGCTGGAGAAACAGTTAGCCATCGCTACGCAGTCTGAAGGCAAAACCATGAAGCTGTTACGCAATCGCGTAACGGATGTGGAGATTGCCGATGTACTGGCGCGTTGGACCGGAATACCTGTCGCACGCATGATGGAAGGGGAGCGCGATAAGTTGCTGCGTATGGAACAAGAGCTGCACTCACGGGTTATCGGTCAGAACGAAGCGGTAGAAGCGGTTTCGAATGCGATTCGTCGTAGCCGCGCCGGCTTGTCGGATCCGAATCGTCCAATTGGTTCCTTCCTGTTCCTTGGACCAACGGGAGTCGGTAAAACCGAATTGTGTAAAGCACTGGCTAACTTCCTGTTCGACAGCGATGACGCGATGGTGCGTATTGATATGTCCGAGTTTATGGAAAAACACTCGGTATCGCGGCTGGTGGGTGCGCCTCCGGGATATGTCGGCTATGAAGAGGGCGGTTATCTGACTGAAGCGGTGCGTCGTCGTCCTTATTCGGTAATTTTGCTGGATGAGGTGGAGAAGGCGCATCCTGATGTCTTCAATATCCTGTTGCAGGTGCTGGATGATGGTCGCTTAACCGATGGACAGGGGCGTACAGTCGATTTCCGCAATACCGTGGTGATCATGACCTCGAACCTTGGCTCCGATCTTATTCAGGAACGTTTCGGTTCTCTGGATTATGCAGAGATGAAAGAGGTGGTGATGGCGGTTGTGGGTCAGCATTTCCGCCCAGAGTTTATCAACCGTATCGATGACATGGTGGTATTCCATCCGTTGGGCGAAAAACACATTGCTTCCATTGCGCAGATTCAGCTGCAACGTTTGTATAAACGTCTTGAGGAGCGCGGCTATCAGCTGCATATCTCCGATGAGGCGCTCAAACTGCTTGGCGAGAATGGCTATGACCCGGTTTATGGTGCGCGTCCATTAAAACGTGCTATCCAGCAGCAGATTGAAAATCCGCTGGCGCAGCAGATTCTTTCTGGTGCTTTGGTTCCGGGAAAAACCATCGAAATGGATGTAAAAGACGATGTGATTGTTGCTCACCAGTAATCACGTTCGATTAAAACGGGCCTGCGGGCCCGTTTTTTTTGCCTTATCACAAGAATTAGCTGCTTTTTGCAACGCATAGCCTGGAAAGTGAGCGGTTGCGCGAAAACTTCAAATTAGCTCTTGTCAGCTCCGAATAACCCCCTATAATGCGCCACCACTGAGACGGCAAAGCGGCAACGCAGACGGCTCAGCAGGGAGTGAAGAAATTCATCCCGCCGGATGAAAACGCTGAAAAAAGTGTTTGACTCCGAAGGAGAGTAGCGTAGTATACGCCACCTCGCGACAGACGGTTCAGCCGCTGCTCGCAACGCTCTTTAACAATTTATCAGACAATCTGTGTGGGCACTCGCAGGATTGATATCAGCGTCTCCGGACGCAACAAAATATCAAAGCCTCACGAGTGAACACATAATGAAATTCATTATGACGTTTTACAGATGAGCACCGCTGAACTTGTTTCAGCAAATCAAACTTAAATTGAAGAGTTTGATCATGGCTCAGATTGAACGCTGGCGGCAGGCCTAACACATGCAAGTCGAACGGTAGCACAGAGAGCTTGCTCTCGGGTGACGAGTGGCGGACGGGTGAGTAATGTCTGGGAAACTGCCCGATGGAGGGGGATAACTACTGGAAACGGTAGCTAATACCGCATAACGTCGCAAGACCAAAGTGGGGGACCTTCGGGCCTCACACCATCGGATGTGCCCAGATGGGATTAGCTAGTAGGTGGGGTAATGGCTCACCTAGGCGACGATCCCTAGCTGGTCTGAGAGGATGACCAGCCACACTGGAACTGAGACACGGTCCAGACTCCTACGGGAGGCAGCAGTGGGGAATATTGCACAATGGGCGCAAGCCTGATGCAGCCATGCCGCGTGTATGAAGAAGGCCTTCGGGTTGTAAAGTACTTTCAGCGGGGAGGAAGGCGGTGAAGTTAATAGCTTCACCGATTGACGTTACCCGCAGAAGAAGCACCGGCTAACTCCGTGCCAGCAGCCGCGGTAATACGGAGGGTGCAAGCGTTAATCGGAATTACTGGGCGTAAAGCGCACGCAGGCGGTCTGTCAAGTCGGATGTGAAATCCCCGGGCTTAACCTGGGAACTGCATTCGAAACTGGCAGGCTAGAGTCTTGTAGAGGGGGGTAGAATTCCAGGTGTAGCGGTGAAATGCGTAGAGATCTGGAGGAATACCGGTGGCGAAGGCGGCCCCCTGGACAAAGACTGACGCTCAGGTGCGAAAGCGTGGGGAGCAAACAGGATTAGATACCCTGGTAGTCCACGCCGTAAACGATGTCGACTTGGAGGTTGTTCCCTTGAGGAGTGGCTTCCGGAGCTAACGCGTTAAGTCGACCGCCTGGGGAGTACGGCCGCAAGGTTAAAACTCAAATGAATTGACGGGGGCCCGCACAAGCGGTGGAGCATGTGGTTTAATTCGATGCAACGCGAAGAACCTTACCTACTCTTGACATCCAGAGAACTTAGCAGAGATGCTTTGGTGCCTTCGGGAACTCTGAGACAGGTGCTGCATGGCTGTCGTCAGCTCGTGTTGTGAAATGTTGGGTTAAGTCCCGCAACGAGCGCAACCCTTATCCTTTGTTGCCAGCGGTCCGGCCGGGAACTCAAAGGAGACTGCCAGTGATAAACTGGAGGAAGGTGGGGATGACGTCAAGTCATCATGGCCCTTACGAGTAGGGCTACACACGTGCTACAATGGCGCATACAAAGAGAAGCGACCTCGCGAGAGCAAGCGGACCTCATAAAGTGCGTCGTAGTCCGGATCGGAGTCTGCAACTCGACTCCGTGAAGTCGGAATCGCTAGTAATCGTAGATCAGAATGCTACGGTGAATACGTTCCCGGGCCTTGTACACACCGCCCGTCACACCATGGGAGTGGGTTGCAAAAGAAGTAGGTAGCTTAACCTTCGGGAGGGCGCTTACCACTTTGTGATTCATGACTGGGGTGAAGTCGTAACAAGGTAACCGTAGGGGAACCTGCGGTTGGATCACCTCCTTACCTGAAGATACCTTCCCGCGCAGTGCTCACACAGATTGTCTGATGAAATTAAAGAAGAGCGTAAAACGCCTGCAGGCTTGTAGCTCAGGTGGTTAGAGCGCACCCCTGATAAGGGTGAGGTCGGTGGTTCAAGTCCACTCAGGCCTACCAAATTCTTACAGTTTCCGCGTTGTGCCGATAGCTCGCATACTTGAGTATGCTTCGTATCGACACGCCTTGAACCTGAAAGAATTCTCCTGGTAAGCACGCGTTTTGCAAAACTCTATGGGGCTATAGCTCAGCTGGGAGAGCGCCTGCCTTGCACGCAGGAGGTCAGCGGTTCGATCCCGCTTAGCTCCACCATCAACGACCCCACGTTGATAACTAACTTCAGAATGTATCCTCGGGTACATTGCGAAGTTATTGCTCTTTAACAATCCGGAACAAGCTGAAAATTGAAACGACGTGTTGGTTCATTTCTCCGTAATAAGAAATGAATAACAACATGTTCGAGTCTCTCAATGCCTGCAGTCCGCAGCGTTGCAAAACGCCTGTGGGTTGTGAGGTTAAGCGACTAAGCGTACACGGTGGATGCCCTGGCAGTCAGAGGCGATGAAGGACGTGCTAATCTGCGTAAAGCGTCGGTAAGGTGATATGAACCGCTACAGCCGACGATGTCCGAATGGGGAAACCCGGTGCACTCAGTGCATCATCGCAACATGAATACATAGTGTTGCGAGGCGAACCTGGGGAACTGAAACATCTAAGTACCCAGAGGAAAAGAAATCAACCGAGATTCCCCCAGTAGCGGCGAGCGAACGGGGAACAGCCCAGAACCTGAATCAGTTTGTGCGTTAGTGGAAGCGTCTGGAAAGTCGCGCGATACCGGGTGATAGCCCCGTACACGAAAGTGCACATACTGTGAGTTCGAAGAGTAGGGCGGGACACGTGGTATCCTGTCTGAATATGGGGGGACCATCCTCCAAGGCTAAATACTCCTGACTGACCGATAGTGAACCAGTACCGTGAGGGAAAGGCGAAAAGAACCCCGGCGAGGGGAGTGAAACAGAACCTGAAACCGTGTACGTACAAGCAGTGGGAGCCTCTTTAATGGGGTGACTGCGTACCTTTTGTATAATGGGTCAGCGACTTATATTCTGTAGCAAGGTTAACCGTATAGGGGAGCCGCAGGGAAACCGAGTCTTAACTGGGCGTTAAGTTGCAGGGTATAGACCCGAAACCCGGTGATCTAGCCATGGGCAGGTTGAAGGTTGGGTAACACTAACTGGAGGACCGAACCGACTAATGTTGAAAAATTAGCGGATGACTTGTGGCTGGGGGTGAAAGGCCAATCAAACCGGGAGATAGCTGGTTCTCCCCGAAAGCTATTTAGGTAGCGCCTCGTGAACTCATCTTCGGGGGTAGAGCACTGTTTCGGCTAGGGGGCCATCCCGGCTTACCAACCCGATGCAAACTGCGAATACCGAAGAATGTTATCACGGGAGACACACGGCGGGTGCTAACGTCCGTCGTGAAGAGGGAAACAACCCAGACCGCCAGCTAAGGTCCCAAAGTCATGGTTAAGTGGGAAACGATGTGGGAAGGCACAGACAGCCAGGATGTTGGCTTAGAAGCAGCCATCATTTAAAGAAAGCGTAATAGCTCACTGGTCGAGTCGGCCTGCGCGGAAGATGTAACGGGGCTAAACCATGCACCGAAGCTGCGGCAGCGACACTATGTGTTGTTGGGTAGGGGAGCGTTCTGTAAGCCGTTGAAGGTGGCCTGTGAGGGTTGCTGGAGGTATCAGAAGTGCGAATGCTGACATAAGTAACGATAAAGCGGGTGAAAAGCCCGCTCGCCGGAAGACCAAGGGTTCCTGTTCAACGTTAATCGGAGCAGGGTGAGTCGACCCCTAAGGCGAGGCTGAAAAGCGTAGTCGATGGGAAGCAGGTTAATATTCCTGCACTTGGTGTTACTGCGAAGGGGGGACGGAGAAGGCTAGGTTATCCGGGCGACGGTTGTCCCGGTTTAAGCGTGTAGGCTGATATCTTTGGTAAATCCGGGATATCTTAAGGCTGAGGCGTGACGACGAGCCACTACGGTGGTGAAGTAACTGATGCCCTGCTTCCAGGAAAAGCCTCTAAGCTCCAGGTAACACGAAATCGTACCCCAAACCGACACAGGTGGTCAGGTAGAGAATACCAAGGCGCTTGAGAGAACTCGGGTGAAGGAACTAGGCAAAATGGTGCCGTAACTTCGGGAGAAGGCACGCTGGCGCGTAGGTGAAGGGACTTGCTCCCGGAGCTGAAGCCAGTCGAAGATACCAGCTGGCTGCAACTGTTTATTAAAAACACAGCACTGTGCAAACACGAAAGTGGACGTATACGGTGTGACGCCTGCCCGGTGCCGGAAGGTTAATTGATGGGGTTATCCGCAAGGAGAAGCTCTTGATCGAAGCCCCGGTAAACGGCGGCCGTAACTATAACGGTCCTAAGGTAGCGAAATTCCTTGTCGGGTAAGTTCCGACCTGCACGAATGGCGTAATGATGGCCAGGCTGTCTCCACCCGAGACTCAGTGAAATTGAAATCGCTGTGAAGATGCAGTGTACCCGCGGCAAGACGGAAAGACCCCGTGAACCTTTACTATAGCTTGACACTGAACATTGAGCCTTGATGTGTAGGATAGGTGGGAGGCTTTGAAGCGTGGACGCCAGTCTGCGTGGAGCCAACCTTGAAATACCACCCTTTAATGTTTGATGTTCTAACGTAGGCCCGTAATCCGGGCTGCGGACAGTGTCTGGTGGGTAGTTTGACTGGGGCGGTCTCCTCCCAAAGAGTAACGGAGGAGCACGAAGGTTGGCTAATCCTGGTCGGACATCAGGAGGTTAGTGCAATGGCATAAGCCAGCTTGACTGCGAGAGTGACGGCTCGAGCAGGTGCGAAAGCAGGTCATAGTGATCCGGTGGTTCTGAATGGAAGGGCCATCGCTCAACGGATAAAAGGTACTCCGGGGATAACAGGCTGATACCGCCCAAGAGTTCATATCGACGGCGGTGTTTGGCACCTCGATGTCGGCTCATCACATCCTGGGGCTGAAGTAGGTCCCAAGGGTACGGCTGTTCGCCGTTTAAAGTGGTACGCGAGCTGGGTTTAGAACGTCGTGAGACAGTTCGGTCCCTATCTGCCGTGGGCGCTGGAGAATTGAGGGGGGTTGCTCCTAGTACGAGAGGACCGGAGTGAACGCACCACTGGTGTTCGGGTTGTCATGCCAATGGCACTGCCCGGTAGCTAAGTGCGGAAAAGATAAGTGCTGAAAGCATCTAAGCACGAAACTTGCCCCGAGATGAGTTCTCCCTGACTCCTTGAGAGTCCTGAAGGGACGTTGAAGACTACGACGTTGATAGGCCGGATGTGTAAGCGCAGCGATGCGTTGAGCTAACCGGTACTAATGACCCGTGAGGCTTAACCTTACAACGCCAGAGGCGTTTTGGTCTGAGAGACCGGTATTTTCAGCTTGTTTTACGGATTAAAGATTTAGCGGAAGCGGATGTTATTCGTTTTTGCGCAAAGAATTTGCCTGGCGGCTTTAGCGCGGTGGTCCCACCTGACCCCATGCCGAACTCAGAAGTGAAACGCCGTAGCGCCGATGGTAGTGTGGGGTCTCCCCATGCGAGAGTAGGGAACTGCCAGGCATCAATTAAGTGAAGAAGCCCCGAACGAAAGTTCGGGGCTTTTTTACGTCTGTACATAGCGGATTAAAGCCAGTAGTTAACTGAATTTGCTTGAAAAAAGCAAAAAATTGCACTGAAAACTCCCTGTCAGTCACATTTTGTAATCCAGGAGTATAGACAATTACCGCAACCAGTTAATAGATGCTTTACTGAATCCTTTGGCGTTAATTCTTCGCAAGGAAAAGAGGTAAGCATGACTGACTCACAACAACAAAAAGTGGCACGATCTGAAACGGTAGCCGACAGTAAAAAGCGCATCTGGGCGATTGTTGGCGCTTCTTCCGGCAATCTGGTCGAATGGTTCGATTTCTACGTCTACTCCTTCTTCTCACTCTATTTTGCCCACGTTTTCTTCCCAAGCGGTGATACCACCACTCAATTGCTGCAAACTGCTGGCGTTTTTGCCGCTGGTTTTCTCATGCGTCCGATCGGTGGATGGCTATTTGGTTACATCGCCGATCGTCATGGCCGCAAAGCCTCAATGCTAATCTCAGTGTGCATGATGTGTCTGGGATCATTAGTGATCGCCTGTCTACCGGGCTACGGAGAAATTGGCCTGGCCGCGCCTGTCATTCTTCTACTAGCACGTATGTTTCAGGGATTATCGGTTGGTGGGGAATACGGCACCAGCGCCACTTATATGAGCGAAGTAGCACTGGAAGGACGAAAAGGATTTTATGCCTCTTTCCAGTATGTGACGCTCATCGGTGGCCAACTGTTAGCGGTGCTGACCGTCGTCATCTTGCAGCAAATCCTCAGCGATGAAGAACTCCGTAGTTGGGGCTGGCGTATCCCGTTCTTCCTCGGGGCGGCGCTGGCTGTCGTGGCATTGTGGTTGCGTCGTTCGCTCAATGAAACCTCAGAAAAAAAGCATCGCGAACACCGAGATGCCGGCAGTATTACTGGATTACTGCGCAATCACACCCGCGCGTTTCTAATGGTGCTGGGCTTTACCGCAGGCGGTTCGCTAAGCTTCTATACTTTCACTACCTACATGCAAAAATATCTGGTGAACACCGCCGGGATGGATGCGCGCAGTGCCAGTGGATTAATGACCGGTTGCTTATTGGTGTTCATGTTGATTCAGCCAATTGTAGGCGCACTGTCAGATAAAATCGGTCGTCGTGCCTCAATGATGATTTTCGGGGCTGGAGCAGCAATCTGCACGGTACCAATTCTGATGCTGCTGCAAAATGTGCAGAGCAGTTGGCTGGCATTCGCACTGATCATGTTGGCGCTTATCATCACCAGTTTCTACACCGCGATCAGTGGCATCCTGAAAGCAGAGATGTTCCCGCCAGAAGTTCGTGCGTTGGGCGTTGGTCTATCCTATGCGGTGGCGAATGCTATTTTTGGTGGTTCGGCAGAATATGTAGCCTTACTACTGAAAAGGGAAGGCATTGAAACCAGCTTCTTCTGGTATGTTTCGGCTATGGGCGCTTTAGCATTCCTGGTATCGCTGATGCTGCATCGCAAAGGGAAGGGGATTGCGCTGTAGTTACTGACTGAGATTCCACAGTGCGATACCGCTGGCGGCACCGGCGACATCCCAGCTAAGATCTTTCCAACTCCAGCCGCTCCCTGCTGAGCGGCTGTCATATAACTCTTTTCCCACACCAAAACTCAACGAAAACAGAAAGCCTAAACGCAAATTCTGCCCGCGGCTGTGATTTTGATGCTGAGAAATTTCGCTACCAGCGGCAGCCAGCACAGCGGAAGAGAAGTAGTGTTGTGCTTTATCTTTGCCGGTCCATTTATCCTGGGCGACATGCGCACATCCACTACACAGCAAAACCACGCAGAGGATGAGCGCACGCATCGGCTAGAGCAGACGGCTAATCAAACGATCGATGCGGATACGGCGCAGGCGACGAATCAGCTTGCGCACCTTCGCTGGATAATCGGAGATACTTTCCAGCTCGCGGAAATGCTGCACCACGGAAGTATGCTCACGAATCAGCGCCAGCTCTTTTTCACGCTGTTCGGCCAATTGATTCAGCGGATCGTGAATCAGCACCGCATTCTCAAGATCCAGTCGCCACGCGCGTGGATTGAGGTTGTTACCGGTGATCATCATCCATTCGTCATCCACCCAAATGCCTTTCAGGTGATAACTGTTCTCGCTATCTTTCCACAAGCGTACCGTCAGCTGACCATTATTGACGTAATACTGCAAACGGCTAAGGAAGCGACGCAGGTTGATCTCATAAAGATAAGGCAGCGCGCCGATAATCTTAAACGGCTGTTCTGGCGGGATGTAGAAGTCATTGGCCGTTTTGTCGCCAATGATGATCTCAACCTCTTTGCCCTGACGCAGTAAATGAATCAGGTTACGTACCAGAATAGCGGGCAGGTTGAAATAGGGCGTGCACAACGTCAGCTTGCGCTCGGCGCAGGGCATCAAATGGAAAATGGTCTTGTTCAGCAGGCTGCGTTTACCCAGGCCAACCAGCGGCGTGACGGCAAGGGATTCATTATCTGCATTGCCGGTAAACTGATAGTTAAAGCTGCGCAGTTCCTGACGGAACTGACGCGTTTCGTTCTTAATTTCCGGACTGGAAGGACGCTCAGTTTTATCGAGCCGATTAACCGCATCGGATTCCTTGAGATTTTCGCAGATCCACGCATACATAGTATCGGTAAGCTGTGGATTGCGGATCAGCTGATAGCGGTCATAACGGTATTTATCATGCTGATGCAGATAGACATCGTTCAGGCTCGCGCCGCTATAGAGCAACGTATCATCAATGATAAACCCTTTAAGATGCAGCACGCCGAGCGCTTCACGGGTGTTAACCGGAATGCCGTAAACCGGAATAGCGATATCCGGATGCTGAGCCGCCATTTCGCAATACCAGTCAGCATTGGTCACGCCACGGGCGGCACCAATGCGACCACGCTGCGCACGATGCCAGTCAACCAGAATACAGACATCCAACTCCGGACGTGCCTGACGCGCTGCGTACAGCGCCTGCATGATTCCCCGTCCGCCGTCATCATTCTCCAGATACAGCGCGGTGATGCAGATACGCTTTTCTGCTGCGGCAATTTTCGTCAGCAGGGTTTCGCGAAACTCGGCAGGCGAGTAAAGCGTCGTCAGATCCGACACGGATTGTGACAGTTTAGGCAGCTGTGCGAGGTGTTGTTGGTGTTTATTACGTTTGAATTTAGACAACATCACAGTGCACTTCTTCTCTGTTCATTGCATGGCCTTTTGCCATCAAATCATGATCCTAACGGTAAATAATACCATCAACCGGCCTGTAGAGGAGGACTTTTACCTTTCTGTACAGGTTAGCTGATGACATCACCGAGCGGCAAATTCAGGCTGACAATGCCATCATCCAGTTGAATATTCACGCGAAAATTGAGTTTTCGCGCCAGCGTAATCATGCCGCTATTGTTTGGCATGGTGATACCGTTCAATTGTTGCAGGCCATGATCGCGCGTATAGCGAATCATCTTCTCCAACAAACGCCTGCCCATGCCCAAGCCTTTCAGGTCGGAACGCACCAGCACCGAGAATTCAGCATCGATATTGTCGGCATCAGAGATCGCGCGCGTTACGCCAATGATCTCGTCGACGCCATTGTGCTGGCGCACAGCGACAATCGCCATTTCGCGGTCATAATCGATTTGCGTCATATTTGCCAAATCTTCATGGGTAAACTCATTGATTTCACTGAAGTAACGATAGTAGAGATCTTCTTTAGTTACCTGAGCAATAAACGCGCGCAGCTGCGGTTCATCTTCCGGCAGGATGGGGCGGAACAGGCAATATTGCCCATCTTTTAGCTGCACCTGCTCTTCAAGATGGTGCGGATAGGGGCGAATCGCCAGGCGAGTTTCGTTATCACCGTTGAAAGGTGCCAGCTGCAGCGTGACATCCAGCAGCGTGAATTCATCGGCCGATGCCAGCAGCGGATGAATATCCAGGCGCTGAATTTCGGGACAATCGACCACCAGGTTGGAAACCTGCACTAACAGCTGGCTAAGCCCGGTAATATTAAGCGGTCGCAACGCGCTGCGGCTGCGGACTTTGCCGCTTTTCATCGCTTGAATCACCAGATAACGCGCCAGCGTCATATTCAGCGGCGGCAAAGCCACGGCGGCTTGCTTGTCGGGCTGCCACTCCACGCCGCCTTCACCCAGCAGGATAATAGGGCCAAACAGCGGATCCTGTTCGACCACCACGCGCAGCTCCTGGGCTCCGGCGCGGTTCGCCATACTCTGCACCAGCAGGCCATCGATATGCGCCTGCGGATGGGTTTCACGCACACGATCGAAAATGGCTTCAGCCGCTTGTTCAACTTCTGCGGCGCTACGCAGATAGAGCATTACGCCTTGTACCTCGGACTTATGTGGAATGTCCGGCGAACGCAGCTTGAGCGCCACCGGATAACCAATCTGATCGGCAATGCTGGCAGCAGCGACGCTGTCGCTGGCAATCCAGGTGGGCAGCGTCGCCAGGCCGTAAGCCTGCAACACCGGCTGAACTTCATGGGTATCCAGCGTGGTGATGCCTTTATCCAGCGCTTGTTGAATCAGCTGATGTGCCTGCGCGCTGTTCTGCGTCAGACCGATCGGCAGCGCGGGCGTTTCACGCAGTTGCTTCTGGTTGCGGCGATATTCCACCTGATGCATGAAGGCGGTGACGGTGCCTTCCGGCGTGCGCCAGGTGGGAATGCCGGCCTGAGTAAAAGCACGCCGCGCGGACTGCGAGGAGTATTCGCCGCACCAGTTCGTCAGCAGCGTGACCTGCTTGCCGCGCGGATGTTTGGCAACCGCCGCGATAATCTGCTCGGCGGTTTCGCTGGAGGGTGATACGGCGCTTGGCGCATGAATGATCATCAGTGCATCGAGTTCATGGCTATCCAGCAGCCGTTCAATGCAGGCGACATAGCGCGCGGGTGTCGCGTCATCTTTCAAATCCAGCGGATTGCCGCGCCCAACGCCTTCCGGCAGCAGTGCGGCCAGCGCCTGCAACGTTTCATCACTCAGCGTCGCCAGCTTACCGTTACGTGCATACAGTTCATCCAGTGCCAGCGCTGCCGGGGCCGCGCCGTTACTGATGATCATCAGGCGATCGCCGCGCAGTGGACGCATATGGCTCAGCGACTCAACCGCCGTAAATAGCTCATGCGTATCCTGCACGCGCAGCAAACCGGCGCGCTGAATCGCCGCATCCCAGGCAGCATCCAGTCCGCTGTGAGTGCCGAGCATCGCCTGCGCCTGATGGCTGCGACCACTTTTTATCACCAGAATCGGTTTGTTGCGTGAGGCGCTGCGCGAAGCGGAAACAAAGCGACGCGCATCGCTGAGGTGTTCGAGGTAGAGCAGAATGGCGCTGGTTTTGCCGTCGCGCGCGAGGAAATCCAGCAGATCATCCACGTCGATATCCAGGCTATCCCCTAAGGCGATAAACCAGGAAAAACCGAGGTTACGCTGCTGCGCCCAATCGAGAATAGTGTTAGAGACCGCAGCGGATTGCGAAATAAAAGCAATGCGACCTTTAGCAATCGGCACCGGCGAGAAGCTGGCATTCAACCCTTGCCACGGTGCCAGCAAACCTAAGCTGTTGGGCCCAAGCAGGCGAATTTGCCATTGGCTCGCACAGGCTTTCAGTTCTTCCAACTGGCTGGACGGCGCCGAGAGAATAATGCAGGCCTTACAGCCTTTTTCACCCAGTTGTTGCAGCAGCTCGAGATTACGTTTGGCGTGGGTACAGATGATGGCGAGATCGGGTGCGAAGGGCAGGCTGGCGATATCGGGCCACGCTAGCACGCCGCTCACCGCCTTATACTTAGGCGTTACCGGCAATACCGGACCACTAAATCCACCGGCCAGCAAGTTACGCATCATAAAGTAGCCGGCGCGGCCCGGTGTGATTGATGCACCGATTACCGCGATTGATTTAGGTCGTAACAGCGCTTCCAGTCCGCGTTGGCTCATCATCCGCTCCTGCTATCAAGATTGGCATGATTGTAAACGCTTTTTACCGCGCTTGCCGATTCGCCGATCGCAGGCTGAGAACCAGCTTCAGATTCCGCTACTCAATGCTTCTTCCAGAGCATGAATCGGATGATGCGGTTTCCCCGCCAGATAAGCATGACGGAAGCGGGCGAAATAGTGCTGTAACTCGGCGGCGGCGGCGAGATCGCCCGCCTGTTCCAGCAGCGCGGCAGCCACTTCGGCGGTGCAGTGCTGGCCTTCGCCGTGGGCTTCGCGCAGCGTGTAGCGCGACGGCGCAGAAACGTTTAACGACATCACCGGCAACGCATCCAGCCACGGGCTTTTGCGGAACATCTTGCGCGCTTCAGTCCAGGTACCGTCGAGCATAATAAACAGCGGCGGTTTGCCGGTAAGCGGCGGGCTGGTGAGCACTTCACGACCGGCATCAGCATAAGACGCAGGGAAAACCACCAGCGGCTGATAAAGCTCATTCTTCACCGTCGCCAGCAGCGCGGGATCTGGCTCGGTGCGTGACCAGCCAAACGCCTCGGTGTCCGGCAGCACATCGGCGATTAATCTTCCGGTATTGCTCGGCTTCATCGGCTCGGTATCGAACATCACCAGACAAAAGCGACTGCGCGCTTGCTGAGGCTGGATGGTGGCGCACAGACAGTTTTTCTGCGGCAGCAGGCAGCGTTGGCAACGGATGACACGATTACCGCGCGCAAGAAACGGGCGCGTGGCGCGCGCTAAACGTTGCGCACGTAAGCGCAGAACGGCATTTTCAAACATAGGTTCGCAGGCAGGATAAAAAACGCCAGTGTAATGGAATTAGCCGGGAAAGGTAATAAGGAAGGCCAGCATGCGGCTGGCCATCAGCGGTTTACAGCGATTCGTCGAGCCACTCGTTAAAGGGCGCTTTTGGCATTGCGCCATTCAGCATGTCGACCATCTCGCCGTTCTTGAACAGCATAATCGTAGGAATGCTACGAATGCGGAAACGCGAGCTGAGCGCAGGTTCAGCTTCGGTATTCACTTTCACGAAGCGCACTTTCCCGCGACGCTCGTCTGCGACATCTTTAAACACCGGTGCGAAGTTAACGCACGGACCGCACCACGGTGCCCAGAAGTCGATCACCACGGGCAGATCGTCTTGCAGATACTTATCCAGCGTGGCGGCCGTCGCGTTGGCGATTTCACCGTTGAACAGCTCGCCGCCGCAGCGACCGCATTTTGCTCCATCGGCAATGCGCGACTCGGGCACGCGGTTGGTTGCCTGACAGGAGGCACAAACTGTATTCATATTTACCTCAACCCGGACCTGTAAATCTGATGATTGCCGGACATTATGAAAAGGTTGAGTGCTATGCTCAATCTGGATTGCCCAATAGGTTCAATAGTTGATAGCTAAGCACCGACACATCAGGTAATCTTCGCGCTCTCAATGCTGGAGGAACAGATGAACGACGAATTTAAAGGCAAAAGCGGCAAGGTAAAAGTGATGTACGTACGTGATGAGGAGGGTGGTCAAAAGCCGAATCCCCGTACCGGCAAAGGCGGCCGTCCTGCTGCGCGCCAGGAAGATAATCGTCGTTCTGGTCCTCGCAGCAGTGCACGTAATAATGAAGAAGGTGGCCGTAGCGGCGCACGCAGCTCGGCACCGCGCGGTGCGAGCAATACCGAACGTGGCCGCAGCTTTGGACGTCGTGACGATCGTGGTGACGACAACCGCAGCTTCGGTGATTCGCCGTGGCGCACCGTTTCTCGTCCACCGGTTGCCGATGACAGCCAGCTGGATGAGGCCGCGAACAAGCCGGTGATCGATCCAGAGCAGATTCGCCGTCAGCGTCAGGAAGAGACGCGCGTCTACGGTGAAAATGCCTGTCAGGCGCTGTTCCTGAGCCGCCCGGAAAGCATCGTGCGTGCCTGGTTTATTCAAAGCGTAACGCCGCGTTTCCGCGAAACCCTGCGCTGGCTGGCGGCCAACCGCAAAGCCTATCATGTGGTAGAAGATGCTGAGCTGACCAAAGCCTCAGGTACTGAACACCACGGCGGCGTGTGCTTCATCATCAAAAAACGCATGGGCATGCCGGTTACCGAGTGGCTGACAAAGGCACCGACCAAAGATTGCGTGCTGGCGCTGGAAGATGTCAGCAACCCGCACAACCTTGGCGGCATTATGCGTAGCTGCGCGCACTTCGGTGTGAAAGGTTTGCTGGTGAATGATGCTTCGCTGCTGGAATCGGGTGCGGCAGTCCGTACCGCCGAAGGTGGCGCTGAGCACGTCCAGGCAATCAGCGGCGAAAGCTTTGCCGATGGTCTGGAAGCGTTCCGTAAAGCGGGTTACACCATCGTTACCACCTCAAGCCATGAAGGCACACCGCTGGCGAAAGCCGAGCTGCCTGCCAAAATGGTGTTGGTGTTGGGTCAGGAGAGCGAAGGTCTGTCAGACAGCGCTTTCCAGCAGGGCGATCTCAGCCTGTCGATTGGCGGCACCGGCAACGTTGAAAGCCTCAACGTGTCCGTGGCGACCGGTATTCTGCTCGCCGAATGGTGGCGTCAGAACGCATAAAAAAACGGGCCGCAAGGCCCGTTTTTATTTGTATCGCTTAGTGAGCGCCGCCGCCGCCACTGCCCGCACCGAATGGTGGACGCGCAAACCACACCAGCACCAGCAAGATCAAGAACACGCCCGCCGATGCCCAGAAGATCTCATTCGCCGAAATAATCAGACCCTGATTGGTAATTTGCTGCGCGATATACGCCGAGGCCTGTTGCTGGGTCATGCCCATGCTTTGCAGCTGGTCGTACATCTGCTGTGAATTGACGTTGTACGGATTCACCGACTCCGACAAATAACTATGATGCATCGATTCACGGTTACTCCACATGGTGGTAGTAATCGAGGTACCGATGGAACCCGCCAGCGTACGCACGAAGTTCGACAGGCTTGATGCCGCCGCCATACGTTCTGGCGGTAAGCCTGACAGCGTAATGGTGGTGAGCGGCATAAAGAAGCACGCCACCGCAAAGCCCTGAATAAACTGCGGCCACGCCGATGCACCAAAATCCATCCCCGGCTCAAACGTGTAGGCGCGCCAGTAGAAACAGACGGCATACATGATGAAGCTGAAGGTCACCAGCTTACGCATATCCAGCTTGTGGGCGAAGCGGCCAATGATCGGCGACAGGATCACCGGCAGAATCCCCACCGGTGCCGACGCTAATCCGGCCCAGGTGGCGGTGTAGCCATATACCTCCTGTAACAGCTGCGGCAGCAACACTATCGAGCCGAAGTAAAGCATATAGGCCAGGCTAATCGACAAACAGCCGATGGTGAAGTTGCGCATCTTGAACAACGACAAATCGACTATCGGATGGTCGTCGGTGAGCTCCCACACCAGCAACACCAGCAGCGCCACCACGGCGACCACCATCAGCACAATGATCTCGGTTGAGCTAAACCAGTCGAGCTCTTTTCCGCGATCCAGCATCACCTGCAGCGAGCCAATGCCCACCACCAGCAGTACCAACCCCACCATATCGATCCGGCGGATTTCGGTTTTGGTTTCACGTCCACGCAGCGTTTGCAGCGTCAGTAACACCACCACCAAACCAATCGGCACGTTGATGAAGAAGATCCAGCCCCAGTGATAGTTATCGCTGATCCAGCCGCCGAGAATCGGACCGCAGATCGGTGCCACAATCACCGTCATCGCCCACAGCGAAAGCGCCACGCTGCGTTTCGCCGGCGGATAGTTGTTCAGCAGCAAACTCTGCGACAGCGGAATCAGCGGACCGGCAACCACGCCCTGAATGACGCGGAAGAAGATCAGCATCTCCAGGCTTTCGGACATGCCGCAAGCCCAGGACGCCAGCACAAACAGGATGGTCGACCAGGTAAACAGCTTCACTTCACCGATGCGCTTGGCCAGCCAACCGGTAATCGGAATCGAGATGGCGTTTGCCACCCCGAAAGAGGTAATCACCCAGGTGCCCTGCGAGTTCGAGGCACCGAGGTTACCGGCGATGGTCGGAATCGCCACGTTAGCGATGGTGGAGTCGAGTACCTGCATAAACGTCGCCAGCGACAGGGCGATGGTCATCAGGACTAACGGCGCACCTTCAAGCGGTTTTTGTGCCATAACAGCCTCCCGCGGCGTTAGTCAGCGTTGGCACGAACGATGTCAGTAATCAGCTGGTTAACCGGCGCGAGGTCGATTGCCAACGCATTACTTTCATACGCGGCTTGCGAACGCACGGCGCTGGCCAGCGTGGCGCCATCTTTGTTCTGCGTGTCGACTTTCACCAGCGTGGAGAGGCCGATACGCAGCGGATGTTCCGCCACTTGTTTCGGATCCAGCTCAATACGCACCGGCAGACGCTGAACCACTTTGATCCAGTTACCGGTGGCATTCTGCGCAGGCAGCAGCGAGAAGGCGCTGCCGGTACCCATATCCAGGCCCACCACTTTGCCGTGATACTCCACGTCATCGCCGTAGATATCGCTGATCACCGTGGCCGATTGACCGATACGCACACCCGCAAGCTGCGTCTCTTTGAAGTTCGCATCGATCCACAGGTTAGTGGACGGCACCACCGCCAGCAGCGGCGTGGTGGTGGAGATTTGCGAACCCACCTGCACGCTACGACGGGAAATGAAGCCATCAATCGGACTACGAATCTCGGTACGCTGTAGCGCCAGCCAGGCATCGCGCAATTCAGCCGCACTTTGCTGTACCGCCGGCTGGTTTTCCAGCGAGGTATTCAGAATCATCGCCTGGTTAGCGTTGTATTGCTGTACTGCCACATCCAGCTGTGCTTTGGCAGTTGCCACGGCATCACGCGAGTGTTGCAGCTCTTCGCGACCAATCAGATTAGACGCGCCCAGCGGCTCGCGGCGTTTCAGGTCAGCTTCGGCCTGTTCTAACGCGGTTTGCTGCAACTTGATGGTGGCTTGATACTGCTTGCCGTTGATCATCAGCTGGTGGGTTTGACGCACGCTGGTGGCCAACGCGGTCTGCGCTTTCTCAAACGCCTGCTCTGCATCGGTTTTATCCAGTGACACCAACACATCGCCTTTCTTCACGATGTCGGTGTTGTCGAACCACACTTTGTTTACGCTGCCGGAAACCTGCGCCATCACCTGCACCTGGTTGCCCGCCACGTACGCATCATCGGTTTCCTGGAAGTGACGCAGCACCAAATACCAGTAAGCCAGATACGAAACACCAATAATTACAAACACGATAGCCAGCAGGATCAGCACACCTTTGCGCTTCTTCTTTTTATTCGCTGGCTGTTGCGGGCTTTGAGCTTCCGCTGTCGCACTCATGTCGTTCTCCACGTTTTCCATTTAGTCGGGATGTGCTGATCCTTCAACACGGTTGCCCGAGTCGAAAAAGCCAGCGCTTGAGCGCTGGCCGGACAAAAGGGGATTAAAATAGCGATTTCGGAAGGTGATTGTGTCGCACTTCTTGCTATTAGCGCGACAGGGAAGCGATAACCTGATCTTCGTCCATTTTATCGAGACGGTTAAGTAACTTACGGGTAATCGATTCCAACTGATCCTGCTCGTTAGTGGAGAGCGAAGACCACAAGTATTGCAGGCTCTGATGCTGCGGTGGCAGCAGCTGACGCAGGAACTCATTACCTTTTTCGGTCAAATGCAGATGCAGGCAGCGACGATCGTTCTCGCTTTCACGGCGTTCGATCCAGCCGCGCTTCTCCAGCTCATCGGCGATACGCGTGGCATTGGTGCGTGAAGAGCCGAGAGCAGAACTCAGTTCTGAAGGCTGAATGCTCTGATTTTCCTGCGCATCAAGGGTAATCAGCGCCATGAATAAGGTCTCGTTAATTCCCTGCGCCTTCAACATTTTGTTGCGATTATCCAGCAGTTTTCCCTGCATATGCATGCACAAGCGGGTCAGAATGATCTCCTGCAGCGGAAAATCTTTATGGCGGTTAGCACGGATGTTTAGCATCTGTTCAATGGGAGTAAACGAACTTTCCATTTTAAAAAAACCTCTTAGTTGCAACTGGTATAGTAATGATGGTGACAGATTAAGCGTAGTCACAATTTCCGCAGGTGATTGTTAGTACGATCACATTGTCAACATCTGACATTCCAGGTTGTTCCTTAACCCAGGGCATTTCGCCCTGACATCCCGCCTGATCATGCAGGCAGCCGATGTCATCAATTAATCCCGGGAAATCTTTTTACTGATAAATAATTTCGCGAGAAAAAATAACTCTGGTGAATAACTGCGCTGCTAACCATAACAAAGCCAATCATCAATGAACAGTATCGCTCAGCGGTTTGGTCTCATCTTTACGATTTCTAAACACTTTTAGCACGCAGCTTGTCCACTAAAATCAAGGCGTTGATTAACATGCTCTTAACAACGCCCGCGCGGATGCGATACCAGCAAAAATGATGGAATTCGATCGCTAAGCGGGAAGCAGTCATTGCGCGAGGAGAAGAGAGATAATCATTTGTGGGTAATAGTAACCGAAAAAATTATTTCAATGGTGTGTTAATTAACAGGACGTACCAGTGCGCTATAGCGTACGCTTCGCTTATCGGGGGGATGAGAGAGGGTAAGAAAGAAACTTGCCATAGCGGCGCAATTCATTGTGCAGAGTGGTTGTAGTGCATTTATCGCAAGAAAAACGGCGCGATAAATCGCGCCGCCACAATACCAACGCTAATGTAAATCGCGTTACTTCGCTGCCGCCAGCGCGTCCTGAATCCACTTATCGAATTCCGCCTGGTGACCTTTGATCCAGCCATCAACGTGGCCATTGATATCGGCTTCAGACGCATGGCCCTCATGCATCGCTGCATTCTCGGCGTTGATGTCGCCAATTGGCAGCTTCATCTCAGCAAACAGTTTTGCCGCTGCCGGATTTTTCTCGGTCCAGGCTTTGTTGGCGACAATGTGCATGGTGTTCACCGGGAAACCGTAGTTAGCACCGTTCGCCAGCTTGGTATCGACTTTGCTCTGCTCGCCTGGCAGTGAAGAGAACGGCACCTGCAGCCATACCACATCTTTACCCGGCTTCAGCACGTCGCTGACCCAATACGGCGTCCAGGTGTAATAGAACACCGGTTTGCCCTGCTTAAAGCGCGTGATGGTATCGGCGATCATCGCCGAGTAGTTGCCCTGATTGTGCTCAACGGTATTGCTCAGCTTGTAGGCTTCAATCTGGTGATTAATCACCGCTTCACAGCCCCAGCCTGGCGTACAGCCGGTCAAATCCGCTTTGCCATCGCCATTGGTATCAAACAGCTTGGCGATTTTTGGATCTTTCAGCTGCTCGATATTGGTGATGTGATACTGCTCGGCGGTTTTCTTATCGATCAGGTAACCCTGCGCAGCGCCACCGACGTAAGTGCCTTGACGGTAAAACTTCGCATCGCCGCCCGCTGCTTTATACATATCGTCGTGCAGCGGTTTCCAGTTGGTGGCAATAAAGGTGGCATCACCGGCTGCGATAGTGGTGTACGCCACGTTGTAATCAATCTCGCTTGGCTTCTCAACGGTATAGCCGAGTTTCTCCAGCGCGCGGCTCACCAGCAGCGTCTGGAAGGTTTCTTCTGAGATGGTGCTCTGAGTCGGTTTAACGGTGATGCCTTTACCGGGCAGGTCGGCGGCGGACACGTGCGTCGCGGCGAACGTCGTCAGGACGGCAGCGATGAGAGCTGTCTTGCGCATAGTCATTCCTTATTTTACGTGTTACGTCGGAGACGGGCGGCCGCAGCGGACCGCCCATTGAAATCAGGCTTTTTTACTGAAAGGGCGCATCAGCAGACCCAGCGGGCCAGTGCTGTACCAGTGGCGGCTGCCACGGCTGCGACTGTCGCGGCCCATCGACTGGGTCAAACGATCGAGAATAATGGCGAGAATCACGATGCCCACGCCGCCGACGGTGGCGAGGCCCATATCCAGGCGACCAATGCCGCGCAGCACCATCTGGCCAAGACCGCCAACCGCGATCATCGAGGCGATGACTACCATCGACAGCGCCAGCATCAGCGTCTGGTTGACGCCAGCCATGATGGTCGGCATCGCCAGTGGCAACTGGACTTTGAACAGCATCTGGCGCGGGCTGGCACCGAAGGATTCACTCGCTTCAATCAGATCGGCTGGCACCTGCTTAATGCCCAGAATGGTGAGGCGCACAATCGGCGGCAGCGCAAAGATGATGGTCACCACCACGCCCGGCACGTTGCCGATACCAAACAGCATCACGATCGGCACCAGATAGACGAAGGCGGGCGTGGTCTGCATCGCATCCAGTAGCGGGCGGATAATGCGCGCGGCACGTTCGCTGCGCGCCAGCCAGATGCCGAGCGGCAAGCCGATAATGATGCAGAACAGCAGGGCGGTCAGCACCAGCGCCAGCGTCACCATCGCCTGCGACCAGGCGCCAATTGCGCCGATGGCAATCAGCGAGACCAGCGTGGCAATGCCCATCGCCGGGCTGGCTATTTGCCAGGCGATCAGCGCAAACACCACAATCGCCACCGGCGCGGGCATGCCGAGCAGTAACTGCTGGAACGCGCTGAGGATGTAATCCACCGGCACGCGAATCCCCTGAAACACCGGACGGAAATGGCTGACCACCCAATCGATGCCTTCGGTTACCCAGCTATCAAGGGGAATCCAGGTTTTATGGAACGGGTCCATGATGTTGAAATGCTCAGGCGCGGGAGCGGGCGCGCTGCTCAGCCAGTCGCTGCTGCTGCTGGCAGCATTGCTGGCGGCATCGTGGCCACCGCTGCTGGCGGCGGAGGGATCGCCCCATGCATCGGCGCTATTATTATCCGCAGGCGCGGCACCGCCGCTCGCCCAGGGATCGCTGCTGCTGGCAGCGGCGCTGGTATCGGTTGTGGCAGGTTGCTGGGTGGTTTGGCTGGCGCTTTCCCACGGATTCGCTGTTTGTTCACTCATGATTAGGCTCCTTCACGGTCTAAAGCACGCAACAACATGCTTTTCGAAATGATACCGACGTACTGATTCTCCTCGCTGACCACCGGCACGGCGCAGGGCGCTTGTGCCACATGCGACAGCAGATCGTTCAGGGAGGTATCGGCAGGAACCGCTAACGGCGTGTCGAGCAGCGCGCTATCCAGCCCTTCACCGGCCGCCAGCGCGGCTTTCAATGAATCGGTGGACACCACGCCAACAAACTTCTGTTTCTCCAGCACATAGCCATATTCGCGATCTTCATCCTGCAGCAGCTTGATGGCGGATCGCGGACCAAAACCGGCGGCTTTGCGGATCAGTGAACCCGCACTGCGACGCGCAATATCTTTGGCGCTAAACACGTGACTGATATCGACGCCACGGAAGAAGGTGCGCACATAATCGTTGGCAGGATTATTGAGGATTTCATCCGGCGTGCCGACCTGCACCACTTCGCCGCCCTGCATAATGGCAATGCGGTCGCCAATGCGCATCGCTTCATCGAGGTCGTGAGAAATAAATACGATGGTACGCTGATGTTTGGCCTGCAGTTTTACCAGTTCATCCTGCATTTCGGTACGAATCAGCGGATCAAGTGCTGAGAAGGCTTCATCCATTAATAAAATATCTGGATTAATCGCCAATGCGCGGGCTAATCCAACGCGTTGACGCATGCCGCCAGAAAGTTCATCGGGATAAGAGTGAGCGTAATTATCCAGGCCAACCTGACGCAATGCTTCCAGCGCTTTTTCCTGACGTTCGGCCAAAGCGACGCCGGCTAATTCCATGCCAAAAGCCGCGTTATTTAGCACCGTCATGTGCGGCATTAATGCGAAGGATTGGAATACCATACTGATCTTATTTCTGCGTACTTCACGCAGTTCCGATTCCGATATTTTGGCAATATCGACACCGTCTATGATTACCTGGCCACGCGTGGGCTCGATCAGACGATTGAGAAGGCGAACCATGGTGGACTTACCTGAACCTGAAAGCCCCATGATGACGAAGATCTCGCCTTCTTCAATGGCCAGACTGGCATTTTTGACGCCAACAGAGAGACCGGTTTTCGCCAGAATACTCTCTTTGCTTTCGCCTTTATCGATCAGCTTAAATGCCTTTTCGGGATTATCCCCAAATACCTTATATAAATTCTTTACTTCGAGTTTAATTGCCATGCAGTAATTAATTTCCCGGTTAAATGTTTAACTATTTCTTGTTGTGGTCCTGATTAAATTTAAGCGCCCTATACCCTAGCATAGTGAAATTATCTGACAACCCTGAATGGCGATATTCGGCGGCACGCGCAGCGGTCAATGGCTAAAATCGCCAGTGCTCACAAGGGATGCGCGTGGATTAAATTTTTATGAAGGATAGTGTGATTTATCACTATTTCACGGCGGAAATGGTGTCAATGGCGTGAAAAAAGATGTTGTGAGTGGAAATAGAAAGGGGCGATTGAGGGATATTTAAATGTCAATTATGACGAGGCGAGGGGAATAAATGTGGAATCCAGGTCGCCATAAATGGCGACCCTACGACGTAGGGTGCGCATTAATGCGCACCGGGTATTAATGTTAAAAATTCCAGTCTTCGTCTTCGGTCTCTACTGCTTTACCCATGACATAAGAAGAGCCCGAGCCGGAGAAGAAATCGTGATTTTCATCGGCGTTGGGCGACAGCGCAGACAAGATCGCCGGGTTCACTGCGGTCAATTCCGCCGGGAACAGCGCTTCGTAGCCGAGGTTCATCAGCGCCTTGTTGGCGTTGTAGTGCAGGAAGGTTTTCACCTCTTCCGCCCAGCCGACTTCGCCGTACAACGCTTCGGTATACACCACTTCGTTTTCGTACAGTGCCAGCAGCAAATCAATCGCGAACTGTTGCAACTCTTCACGGCGACCAGCATCAACATTTTCCAGCGCTTTTTGGTACTTATAGCCGATGTAGTAACCGTGAACCGCTTCGTCACGAATGATCAGACGAATCAGGTCAGCGGTGTTGGTCAGCTTGCCACGGCTTGACCAATACATCGGCAACCAGAAACCGGAGTAGAACAGGAACGATTCAAGGAACACGCTGGCGATTTTCTTCTTCAGCGGATCCTCGGCGCGATAGTGCTCCAGCACAATCTTCGCCTTGATCTGCAGCGCGTCATTCTCTTCACTCCAGCGATACGCCGCATCGACATCTGCGGTGTTACACAGCGTGGAGAAAATCGAACTGTATGAACGCGCATGCACCGCTTCCATAAAGGAGACGTTCGACAGCACGGCTTCTTCATGCGGTGTAATCGCATCCTCCATCAGGCCCGGCGCACCGATCACGTTCTGGATGGTGTCGAGCAGCGTCAAACCGGTAAACACCCGAATGGTCAGCTGCTGTTGCTGGTGGTCCAGCGACTGCCACGCCGGCAGATCGTTGGAGAGCGGCACTTTTTCCGGCAGCCAGAAGTTGCTGGTCAGTCGGTTCCACACTTCGAGGTCTTTCTCGTCCTGAATGCGGTTCCAGTTAATCGCTTGAATCTGTTTTAGTTGCATAGTTTTCATCACAGTGAGCAGGAGACGCAGCCCTGCACCTCGGTGCCTTGAAGCGCCATCTGGCGCAGACGAATGTAATAGAGCGTTTTGATGCCTTTCTTCCACGCGTAGATCTGCGCTTTGTTGATATCGCGCGTGGTGACGTCATCGCGGAAGAACAGCGTCAGCGACAGGCCTTGATCGACGTGCTGCGTGGCTTCGGCGTAGGTATCAATAATCGCTTCCGGCCCAATCGAGTACGCATCCTGATAGAGGTCGAGATTGTCGTTGGTCATAAACGGTGCCGGATAATAGACGCGGCCAGTTTTGCCCTCTTTACGGATCTCAATGCGCGACACAATCGGGTGAATGCTGGAGGTCGCATGGTTGATGTACGAGATCGAACCGGTGGGCGGAATCGCCTGCAGGTTCTGGTTGTACAGTCCATGCTGCATCACCGCTGCACGTAGCGCTTGCCAGTCGGCCTGCGTCGGCAGAGCCAGTCCGGCATCAGCGAACAGTTTTGCCACACGCGCGGTGCGCGGTTGCCACGCTTGTTCGATGTACTTATCGAAATATTGCCCGCTGGCATATTTCGAGTCGGCGAAACCGTCAAAACTCTTCTGATGCTCCTGCGCCAGCAGATTCGAGGTGCGCACGGCGTGATAGGTGACGCAATAGAAGTAAAGATTGGTGAAATCCAGCGCTTCTTCTGAACCGTACGCCATGCCTTCGCGCGCCAGATAACCGTGCAGGTTCATCTGACCCAAACCAATCGCGTGCGAGCGGCGATTGCCTTCCGCCACCGACGGCACCGAATTGATCTCACTCATTTCGGAAACGGCGGTCAGCGCACGCACGGCGGTTTCCACGGTTTGCGCCAGATTGCGCGAATCCATGGCATGGGCAATGTTGAGCGAGCCGAGGTTGCAGGAGATATCTTTGCCGATGCGACGATAGCTGAGATCGTCATAGAACTCGCTGGCGCTATTAACCTGCAAAATCTCGGAGCAGAGATTACTCATGTTAATGCGACCGGCAATCGGGTTACTGCGGTTCACGCTGTCTTCGAACATGATGTACGGATAGCCCGATTCAAACTGAATCTCCGCCAGCGTTTGGAAGAAATCGCGCGGCTTGATGTAGGTTTTGGTGATGCGATCGTCCGCCAGCATCGCGTCGTAATGCTCGCTGATGCTGATATCACCAAAGGCTTTGCCGTAGATGCGTTCAACATCGTACGGCGAAAACAGCGCCATATCGCGATTCTCTTTCGCCAGCTGGAAGGTGATATCCGGGATCACCACGCCGAGCGACAGCGTTTTAATGCGGATCTTCTCGTCGGCGTTTTCGCGTTTGGTATCGAGGAAACGGAAAATATCCGGGTGATGCGCATTCAGCCACACTGCGCCCGCGCCCTGACGCGCACCGAGCTGGTTGGCGTAGGAAAACGCATCTTCCAACATCTTCATTACTGGAATCACGCCCGACGACTGGTTCTCAATGCGCTTAATCGGCGCACCCGATTCACGCAGGTTGGAGAGCAGGAACGCCACGCCGCCGCCGCGTTTCGACAGCTGCAACGCCGAATTCACCGCGCGACCAATCGATTCCATATTGTCTTCGATGCGCAGCAGGAAACAGGAAACCAGCTCGCCGCGCTGCTGCTTACCGCAGTTAAGGAAGGTTGGCGTAGCGGGCTGGAAGCGACCGCTCAGCATTTCCGCCAGCAGCTCGCGCGCTAAGGTTTCATTGCCGCGTGCCAGCGTCAGCGCCACCATGCAGGCGCGCTGTTCGAAAGTTTCCAGATAGCGTTTGCCGTCGAAGGTTTTCAGCGTGTAGCTGGTGTAAAACTTCCACGCACCGAGGAAGGTGTGAAAAGCGAAACCCGCCGCATCGGCTTCATCGTGCAGCTGGCACAGGAAAGCGAAATCGTACTGATTCAGCACTTCGGCTTCGTAGTAGCCTTCGGCCACCAGATAGCGCAGGCGTTCACCCGCAGAGGCAAACTGCACGGTATGGGGTTGCACATGCTGCAGGAAGAACTGGCGCGTCGCTTCATGATCTTTGCTGAACTGGATGCGGCCATCGGCGTCATACAGGTTCAGCATCGCGTTAAGCGCGTGGTAATCAGTCAGCGAGCTGTTTAGGGTGTCTGTCGTTGCCAAAATTGGGTCACTCCCGCTTTTACATTAGTGATATCGTCGGGGGTTCCCATCAGCTCAAAGCGGTAGAGATAGGGAACCTGACATTTCTGCGCAATGATGTCGCCCGCCAGGCAATAGCCTGCACCGAAGTTGCGGTTACCGGCAGCAATCACCCCGCGAATCCCGCGTCGGTTGGCATCATCATTGAGGAATTGGATCACTTGTCTCGGCACCGCACCGCGCGAACTGCCGCCGCCGTAGCTCGGCACCACTAAAATGTAGGGCTGTTCGATATGCAGGCGCTGCTTGCCATCAACCGGAATACGGCGGGCAGGCAGCCCAAGACGCGTGATGAATCGGTGCGTGTTTTCCGACTGGCTAGAGAAATAGACCAGTGGAAACATGGCTTATCCCCCGACGGCCGCGAGCTGGCGCAGGCTGGCAATTTTGTCGGGACGGAAGCCACTCCAGTGATCGTCTTGCGTCATCACCACCGGCACCTGACGGTAGCCGAGAGATTTGAGGTTGTCGATGGCTTCGGGTTGGGTATCAAGGTTGATCAGCTGATAGTCGATACCTTTGCGGTCCATGGCATTTTTTGTCGCATTGCACTGGACACAGTTGTCTTTGGTGTAAATAATAATGCGCATGATTCGTATTTCCCTTTGATTGCGGTCAGATTGCGAGATACGAAGCAAATTCCTGTTTGCATCGAACTTCGTCCTTGACGATATTTAGGTGCTGGTTGATGGGTTGAATACTAGATGTAGTGATTAAAAGGATCAAGCCCACCAGATATAGGGTTTTGTGATTTTGATCTTCGGATATTCGCTAAGGCCAGAGATCATGCGCCTTCCAGGCCGTAAAAATTTTTTGTAAAGGGAACGAGGTGGGAGAGATGGTTAGATTTTGTGCGATTTGGCCCTCATCCCAGCCTTCTCCCGCAAGCGGGAGAAGGAGCCGATCGCGCTAACTATTCCCTCTCCCGCCTGCGGGAAAGGGCTAGGGTGAGGGAGAGTGCGCACTATCTCGCGCCCACAAAAAAGCCCCGCATCAGCGAGGCTTATTGAGTCTACTTTCAGGCTTATCGGCGTGAAGACACCAGCAGCGCGCCAAGCACCAGGCCTATTGCCGCACCGACGCCCACGCCGTGCCACGGCTTGTCGTGGACGTAGGCATCAACCTGCGTACCGGCGTCACGCGCCGCTTGCGATACGCGACTCTGTCCGCCGCTGAGTTTGGCACGCGTCTGCTTCAGCAGCGCCTGCGCCTGGCTGCGTGCATTATCAACCTCATCTTTAGCTTCACTGCCATAAGATTTAAGTAACGCCTCTAGCGAATCGGCCAGTTCGTTTACATCCTGATTAATATCAATGTCATCGTTTTTTGCGCTTCGATTAAACATTTTTTGGCTCCCTTTGATTTAAAACGTAATACTCAGTGTAGACGAAGCGTGATTAAACGCAGGGATGTGCCAGGCTTTAGGGAAAATTCCGAATGCCCATGCCATCCTGCTGCTGTAAGGTTGCGGGGCTGTGAGAAGAGAGGAGCAAGCATGTATTTACGACCAGATGAGGTAGCGCGCGTACTTGAGAAAGTAGGCTTCGAAATGGATACCCAAACGCCAAAAATTTACGGTTATCGTCGCGGCGAAAACTATGTGTATGTTAATCGCGAAGCGCGAATGGGACGGACCGCCTTAATCATTCACCCGACGCTGAAAGAGAAAAGCCAGAGCTTTGCTGAACCGGCCTCAGAGATGAAAACCTGCGATCACTACACGCAATTCCCACTCTATTTAATGGGCGATTCGCAGGAGCATTACGGTATTCCGCACGGCTTCAGCTCGCGCGTTGCGCTTGAGCGTTATCTGCAAGGCGTATTCGGCGCCTGATCTTGCGCCCCGTCAACGCGGGGCCGCAAACCCTCACTGAATCCTCTCCTTCTGCCCCGTTGCAAATCCGCACGCTGACGCGTATAACCTTGTGTCCATATAGATGTTCAGACGTCCATACGGATAAATATCATGCAAACTCAGGATACGCCTCCTCAGGAAAACTTTAAGCGCACCATGAAAGTACGGCATCTGGTGATGCTGTCGCTGGGCGGTGTGATCGGAACCGGGCTGTTCTTCAATACCGGCTACATCATCTCAACCACCGGTGCAGCCGGCACTTTGCTGGCCTATCTGATTGGTGCGCTGGTGGTGTGGCTGGTGATGGTCTGTCTTGGCGAACTGGCCGTGGCGATGCCGGAAACCGGCGCGTTCCACGTCTATGCCGCGCGCTACCTCAGCCCGGCCACCGGTTATACCGTCGCCTGGCTTTACTGGCTCACCTGGACGGTGGCGCTGGGTTCCAGCCTGACCGCCGCCGGGTTCTGCATGCAGTACTGGTTCCCGAGCGTGCCGGTGTGGACGTGGTGTCTGGTGTTCTGCATCGCTATTTATCTGCTGAATATCGTCTCAACGCGCTTCTTTGCCGAAGGTGAATTCTGGTTCTCCATCATTAAAGTGATCACCATCATCGCCTTTATCATTCTCGGTGCGGGTGCGATCTTTGGTTTTATCCCGATGAAAGACGGCAGTGCTGCGCCGGGATTACACAATCTCACCGCTTCCGGCTGGCTGCCGCACGGCACGTTGCCAATTCTGATGACCATGGTGGCGGTCAACTTCGCTTTCTCGGGCACGGAATTGATCGGTATCGCCGCCGGTGAAACCGAGCAGCCACAAAAAGCGCTGCCGCTGGCGATCCGCACCACCGTGGCACGGTTGATCATCTTCTTTATCGGCACGGTATTCGTGCTGGCGGCGCTGATCCCAATGGATCAGGCGGGGATCGTCAAAAGCCCGTTTGTGCTGGTGTTTGAAAAGATCGGCATCCCGTACGCAGCGGATATCTTCAACTTCGTGATCCTGACCGCCATCCTCTCCGCCGCTAACTCCGGCCTGTATGCTTCTGGCCGCATGTTGTGGTCGCTGGCCAATGAGAACACGCTGCCGCGCTGTTTTGCGCGCGTTAATCGCCGCGGCATTCCGGTGCTGGCGCTGACCGTGAGCATGATTGGCGGCCTGCTGGCGCTGTTCTCCAGCGTAATTGCGCCGGACACGGTGTTTGTGGCGCTGTCGGCGATTTCCGGTTTTGCCGTGGTAGCGGTGTGGCTCAGCATCTGCGCCTCGCACTATGTGTTCCGTCGTCGCCATCTGCAAGCGGGTGGCAGCTTACTACAGCTGGCGTATCGCGCGCCGCTCTATCCGCTGACGCCGATTCTCGGCTTCCTGCTTTGCCTGCTGGCGTGCGTCGGACTGGCGTTCGATCCGTCGCAGCGTATTGCGTTGTGGTGCGGCATTCCGTTTGTGCTGTTCTGCTATGCCGCATACCATGTCACGCAACGACGTAAGTCATCCCTTAAGGCTGAGGAGGCCAACGATGTCGCGTAATCCCATCGCGCAGGCACTAACCCAAACTGACACGCTGATTCTGGATGGCGCGCTGGCGACCGAGCTGGAGGCGCGCGGCTGCAATCTGGCCGATGCGCTGTGGTCGGCCAAAGTGCTGGTAGAAAATCCTGAGCTGATTTATCAGGTGCATCACGATTACTTTGCCGCTGGCGCGCATGTGGCGATCACCGCCAGCTATCAGGCCACACCGCAGGGTTTTGCTGCGCGCGGATTAGATGAAGCGCAGGCGCTGGCACTGATTACCCAGAGCGTACAGCTGGCGCAGCGCGCGCGTGACGACTATCGCGCATCTTCGGCCAGCACCGCGCCATTGCTGGTGGGCGGATCCGTCGGGCCGTATGGCGCGTTTCTGGCCAATGGCGCGGAGTATCGGGGTGATTACGCGCTGCCGGAAGAGGAGATGAAAGCGTTCCACCGTCCGCGCGTGAAGGCGTTGCTGGAAGCGGGTGTCGATCTGCTGGCCTGCGAAACGCTGCCGTCCTTCGCTGAGGCGCAGGCGCTGGTGAGTTTACTGGCCGAATTCCCTGACAGCAGCGCGTGGTTCTCCTTTACCCTGCGCGATGCCGAACACCTCAGCGACGGCACGCCGCTGAGCAAAGTGGCGCAGCTGGTGAATGCGGCACCGCAAGTGGTGGCGATTGGCATCAACTGCGTGGCGCTGGAGAGCGTGACGCCCGCTCTGCGCAGCTTACAGGCGCTGTGTGACAAACCGCTGCTGGTCTATCCGAACTCCGGCGAGCAGTACGATGCCAGCAGCAAAACCTGGCACTCCGCGCCATCGGGTTGCACGCTGCATGACAAGTTCGCCGAATGGCAGCAGGCGGGCGCACGTCTGATTGGCGGCTGCTGCCGCACCACGCCGCAGGATATCGCGGCGATTGCTGCCTGTTGTCAACCGCAATAAAGCGCAGAAAATCATCAGTGATAGCGCGATTAAGCACAGAAGGGCAGTTTACACTGTCCTATCTGATGCTAAAGCGGACCTGCTATGAACCTGCGACCTCTTTTTCCTGCCTGTGCGCTGCTGCTGAGCGGCTGCGCCACCATTGTTGGCACTGAAACGCAACCGGTAAAAATCGACTCCCTGCCGCAAGGCGCGCGTTTCACCGTGCAGGATGAGACCGGCCGCGCGGTGGCTCAGGGCTATACGCCGCAAACCGTCGAGCTGGCGAAATCGACCGGGAATTACTTTGGTAAGAAGCACTATCAGGTGATGCTGGAGAGTCCGGGCTACGTGCCGCTAACCTTGCCGATCGAGGCCAGTGCCAATCTGTGGTATGTGCTGGGCAATATTCCGCTATTGGGCTTCCCCGGCTGGCTGCTGGTCGATCCCTTCTATGGCGGCATGTACGATCTCAAACCTGAACATCCCCAGCCGAAGCTGAACGTCGTCGGCGCACGCGGTTAATTACGCCGCCATTTATGGCGTAATGCCGCTCAGTTAAGCGTAGAGCGACTTTCGTTCGCCATGTACTGAGGCAGTTGCAGTACCCTGGTGCGGCGACCGAGCAGAGAGCGCCTGGCCGCGCCCTCTGCACTCCCGGGCCTTGCGCCAGCCCAATCCGCCGCTTCGCGGTACCTTCACTCATTCACGATTCCTGACGGACCGGTGGCGATTCGCTCCTGCTCAGCGCCACCTCTCGCCGCATCCATGCGGCTCGCCCTGGAATCCCTCATTCGCTCAGCGGTTTGGGATGTCGCCTCAACACCGTCGCTGCAGCGACAATGCGTTTTTCTGACTCACCATCGCCACAAACCCCGTAGGGTCGCCATTCATGGCGACCTGGTGCGCATGAATGCATAGACAATGATTACTGCGCGGTTGGCTTCACCATCGCATTGGCGCTTTTATGCTGCGCCAGATGCTGCTGCTGGAAAATGCACATGCGAATGGTGTTGCGGTATTCGCCGTTGATGAAAAATTCGTGCTTTAGTACGCCTTCCACCTCAAAACCCAACTTGGTGTAGATATGCACCGCCTTCTTATTCTCTTCATCGACAATCAGATAGAGTTTGTAGAGATTCAGCACCGAAAAGCCGTAATCCATCGCTAACTTTGCCGCTTTCGTGGCTAAGCCTTTGCCCTGATGTGAAGGATCGATAATGATCTGAAACTCAGCGCGGCGATGCACGTGATTAATCTCGACCAACTCCACCAAACCGGCTTTGTGTCCATCATGCTCCACCACAAAGCGACGCTCGGTTTGATCGTGGATGTGTTTGTCATACAGATCAGAAAGCTCGACGAAGGCTTCGTACGGCTCCTCAAACCAGTAACGCATCACGCTGGCGTTGTTATCGAGTTGATGCACAAAGCGTAAATCTTCCCGCTCCAGCGGACGTAACTTAACCGTCATACGGTGTTCCTTGTTGTTGAATGTTGTTCCACGATGCGGCCTTGCGCCATGCGCGCTGCGCGATCGCACATGTGATCGATCACATCCGGATCGTGGCTGACCAGCACCATGGTTAACCCATCTTTCTGCTTCAGATCGTTGAGCAGGTTGAGGATCTCGGCCTGCACCGACATGTCCAGCGCCGAGGTCGGCTCATCCAGCAGCAGGATCTTCGGTTCCAGCAGCAGGGCGCGCACGATTGCCACGCGCTGACGCTGACCGCCTGAAAGCTGATGCGGATAGCGATCCGCCAGCGCCGGATCGAGCCCGACATGGCGGAACCCGGCATTAATGCGGTCGTCGATGTTATCACGCTTAAGCATTTTCAGCGGTTCCGCCAGCGTGCGACGCAGGCGATGACGCGGATGCAGCGAAGCGTAGGGATCCTGAAACACCATCTGCACATCGCGGCGCAGCTGGCCGGTAAACGCTTTGCCGGGCTGCACGGCGGTGCCCGCCAGCGACATGCTGCCGCTCCAGTGCGGATTCAATCCCGCCAGCACCCACAGCAGCGACGACTTGCCGCAGCCGGACGGGCCAACCAGACCAAAACACTCACCGGCCGCGACCTGCAGCGACACATCGTGCACTACGGTGCGCAGCTCGTAACCTTGCTTGTGCGAAACGCTGAGGTTCGATAACTCAATCATCACTCTTCTCCAGTGCTGCACGATCCAGCACCGGCAAGCGCTCGCCGTGTGTGGCTTTACTCGGACGACAGGCCCACAAGGTGCTGGTGTAAGGATGGCTGGCGTTGGAGAGTTCGGACGCCGGCAAGGTATCCAGCACGCGGCCCTGATACATCACCATCACACGTTCGCAGTGCTCGGAAACCTGTTGCAGATCGTGGCTGATCAGCAGCAAACCCATGTTGCGCTGCTCAACCAGACGACGAATCAGCGCCAGTACCTGATCGCGCATTGCGTGATCGAGTGCCGACGTGGGTTCATCGGCGATCAGCAGTTCAGGATCGGTGATCAGGGCGATCGCCAGCATCACGCGTTGGCCCATGCCGCCAGAGAGTTGATGCGGATAGCGTTTCATCAACTGATGCGGATCGGGCAGACCCACCGCATCCAGCATCTCGCACACTTTCTCTTTACGCTCGGCGCGGCTCAGTTTGTGGTGCAGCACCAGCGGTTCTTCCACCTGCCAGCCAATAGTGCGCGTGGGATTGAGCGCATATTTCGGATCCTGCATCACCATCGCCACCTTGCTACCGCGCAGCTGGATCCAGTCGCGTTCGCGCAGGCTCAGCGCATCGGTGCCGACAATCTGCAAACGCTCGGCCTGCAAATGCAGCGAAGGCGACAGCAAGCCCATCAGCGTGCGCGCGGTGAGTGATTTACCGGAACCGGATTCCCCTACCAACGCCACGCGCTCGCGGCCAATTTGAAAGCCGATGTTATCGACCAGTAGCGCATCATCGCTGCGAATCGTCAGGCCTTGTACATCAATTAACAGATCATTTGGCATGGCGAGTATCCAGTCGGTCACGCAGGCCATCGCCTGTCAGGTTAAACGCCAGGCTGGCGAACAGAATCGCGCCGCCGGGTGCGGCGGCTACCCACCATTGGTCGAAGATCACTTTACTGCCTTCCGCCACCATCGAACCCCATTCGGCGGTAGGCGGTTGTACGCCCATGCCAAGGAAGCCGAGGCCAGCGGCCGAGAGAATAATGCCGCCGAGGCTCAGCGCTGCACGCACCACCGCCGTTGGCATACAGAGCGGCAGAATGTGGCCAAACATCAGGCGCAAGCCGGTGATGCCCTGCATGCGCGCGGCGGCGAGGTAATCACTGCGGCGCAGCGCCAGCGTTTCCGCACGCGCCTGACGGGCAAACGGCGGCCAGCTGGTGAGCGCCAGCGCCAGCGCGCCATTCATCAAACCGGGGCCGAGCATGGCGACCAGCGCCAGCGCGATCACCAGATTTGGCAGCGACAGGAAGATATCGGTAATGCGCATCAACACGCGCTCGGTCCAGCCGCCCACGTAACCGGCGGTGATGCCGACCAGCAGGCCAACCGGAATGGTCAGCACCAGAATCAGTGACACCAGCAGCAGCGTTGGGCGCGCGCCGTAAATCACGCGTGACAGCAGATCGCGGCCAAAGCCATCGGTGCCAAACCAGTGCAGCGCCGACGGCGCCTGCAAACGCTGGGAGATGATCTGCGCATTGGGATCGAAAGGCGCCAGCAACGGCGCGAACAACGCCATCGCCACCACAATCAGCACCAGCGTCAGGCCGATGGTGAGTGAGGTCACGCGCGCGCGTCGGCGGCGTGGACGCAGCGTTTCCAGTTCAGAGAGTTGTTGAGTCATCGGGTTCTCGGATCGGTTAACCAGGTCAGGGCATCGGCCAGCGCGTTGAGCAGAATAAAGCAGCTGCCAATCAGCAAGGTCGAGCCGAGAATCGCCGGTACATCAGAGGAAAACAGCGCGTTGGTCATGTAGCGACCGACGCCAGGCCAGGCAAAAACCGTTTCGGTCAAGACCGAACCTTCCAGCAGCGTGGCGTAGGAGAGGGCGATAACGGTAATCAGCGTGCCCAGCACGTTGGGGAAAATATGCCGCAGCAAAATGCGGCCACGGCTGGCACCTTTGGCGCGCGCCAGCACCACGTACTCTTTGCTGCTCTCTTCCAGCAGCGCCGCGCGCAGCAGGCGCGTAATACCCGCCATCGCCAGCAGGCCGAGAATCACCACCGGCAGCCACAAATGGGCAATCGCATTGCGGAACATCTCGGGATCGCCGGACATCCAGCTATCAATCAGCACAAAGCCGGTTTTCGGCTCCAGCGTGTAGATCCAGATGTCATCGAGCTGGCCCGGTCCGGCAGACCAGTGCAGCACGGCGTAAAACAGCAGCAAACCCAGCAGGCCGAGCCAGAACACCGGCACCGAGTAGCCAAGCAGCGACACAAAACGCGCCACGTTATCGATAATGCTGCCCGGTTTCCACGCCGCCAGCAGCGCCAGGGCAATGCCAAACACTGCGGCAAAAATCATCGCGCAGGTGGCCAGCTCAATGGTAGCGGGGAAGGTACGCATCAGGTCGGCGCTGACCGGTTGATTGGTCAGGTGCGATAAGCCGAGATCGCCGCGCGCCAGATGGCTGATATAGCGCCAGAACTGCACCAGCACCGGCTGATCGAGGCCGAGATCGTGGCGCACCTGCGCGTAAGTGGCTTCACTGGCGTGATCGCCGGCGATCTGCTGCACCGGATCGACAGGCGACAGGTGCGACAGCATAAAAGTGAACGCTAACAAACCGACCAACGTCACCAGCAGCGAAAGCAGGCTGGTAACGAGGTGGCTAACGCGTTGCCAGAGTGGCCGGGCGAACCCGGCCTGTGAAGCTGACACTGCCATTACTTAGAAACCTGCGAGTAATAGACCATGTCTGGGTTGATGCCCTGCACATATCCTTGCAGATTGTCGCGCAGCGCAATCAGGTTTTTCGCCTGCAAGCCAATCACGTACGGCGAGTTTTTCAGCACTTCACGCTGCATCGCCTGATAAAGTTCAACGCGCTTGTTGTTATCGCTCTCGGCGGTGGCGGCCAGCGTTTGCTTGTTCAGCTCTGGGATATGCCAGTCAGAACGGTAAGCCACGGTTTTGCTGCCATCTTCCGGGTTGTAAGCGAAGGACGCGGCGTTGGTGTTTGGATCGAAATAGTCTGCGCCCCAGGCGTTCAGGGTGGCTTCGTATTTGTGCGCCTTCACGCGGGTAGAGACTTCAGAGCTCAAGCCAGGCTGCACTTCAACCTTCACGCCGCCTTTAGCAAAGCTGCCCTGCAGCGCCTGCGCGATGTCGAGGTAAGGCGGCTGATTGCTGGTGGAGAGCTTGAAGCTGACGTTGGTCAGACCGGCTTTCTTCAAAATCGCTTTGGCTTTCTCAGGATCGTAAGTGTATGGCGTGTCGTTGATTGCGCCGAGGAAACCTTTCGGCAGGAAAGTCTGATGCACGTCGAACTGGCCTTTCAGCAGGTCATTAGCGATACCTTTATAGTCGAACAGGTAACGAGCCGCTTCCCACAGCGCCGGGTTCTTCAGTACCGGATTCTCACCAATGTTGAACTGGATGTAATAGAGCGATGCCATCGGGATCGCTTCGGTCTTCACGCCCGCTTTGCCTTTCAGCGAGGCAATCTGATCCGCGCCGAGGTTACGCGCGATATCCACATCGCCCTGTTCCAGCAGCAGACGACGCGCAGCCGGTTCCGGCACGTTTTTGATCAGGATGTTTTTCAGCTTCGGTGCGCCCGCCGGAGAGGTTGGGTTGGCGCTCAGCAGAATCGCTTCATGCAGCACCACTTTACGAATCTGATACGGGCCGCTACCGGCAGAGTGGGTGCCGAGCCACGCGTGGCCGAAGTCACCGTTCTTCGCGTTGGCCTGCGCGGTTTTCTCATCAACAATCGAAGAGACCGGCGCGGAGAGCAGGCTGAGGACATACGCCGGGCTGACGTTGGCGCTCCAGCTGATCTGTACGTGGTTGTCATCAACCTTCTTCAGGAAGGTATCGACGTTGTCTTTATTCCAGCCAAGTTGGGTAAGAATAAAGGAGGGATCGAGGTTGAGTTTCACCACGCGGCCCAGCGAGAAGATCACATCTTCCGGACGCAACGGATTGCCGCTGGCGAACTGAGCGCCTTTGCGCAGTTCAAAGGTCAGGCTGCGATTATCGCTGCCCGCTTGCCAGGAGGTCGCCAGCGTTGGTTTTAAATCGGTTGGATTGGTGGGATCGGACTGAACCAGGCGCTGATAAATGTTAGTGAATGCTTGCACTGTTGTGAGCTCAAAGCCCTGCGCGGGATCGAAGCTGTCGGCATCGTCGGTGGACTGGGCAATAACCAGCGTATCTTTCGGCGTCGCTGCCTGAACAGAGAAGGCGGCTACCAGCGATAACGCTAGCAGTGAGGGAATAATTTTTTTCATGTTGTTTCCTTGCCTAAAAAAAGTAACGCGAGTTTACGAGAGCGCAGCAGTGAAGAATAGTCAATTTCAGGCTATGCATATGCATTAATGATCTAAGTCGGGTGGTTCAGTTATAAGGAAGGTAGGCTGCATGGCCGTCGTAGGGTCGCCATTTATGGCGACCGAAATGGGATATATCAACTCAACTGCAACGAAATATAAATGTTCTGTGATTAACCGATAATTAACTTTACTTCGTTCCTTCCGAGAATATAATGGCCGCAATTTCAAAGCAGGAGAGTTCAGTTGGACAGTCACCCTTTTAGTTGGCATCACAAGGCAAGCTGACGCGCGAACTTTTTTGTCGCTGCTTGCCATCCTGGCGGGCAGCAATCCTCCCTTTTCTGATGATTGTTCCCTTAAAACGACACTGTAACGGGCCAAAACCCGTGGGAAGATCATCATGCACATGATTTTTAACACACTTTTCCCTCCGCCTCGATACGCGCGCTGAACCTCAGCGTGCTGATTTGCGCTGCGCATTAGACAGCTTTTCGCTGTTCGATTGCGTGGTGTTTACCTTCGTCTTTATTTATTACTCGTTATTTTTCGAGCGACTCTTTTCGTCTTTAATTTCCGGGAGGTGATATGGAAATTCCCGACAGGTTATTTTTAATTTAAAAAAGCATTGCCGTTAATTTAATTTGTGTGCCACGCACGCAGGGATTTTTATTGCCGTAATAAAGAGGAATGTCACCATGACTGACATGAAACTCAACCAGGAAAAAAAAGCCTGGAATACCACGCGCCAGCCGCGTCAAAAAACACCGCGTTACCTGATTGAAGATGAAGCCGGCTTCACTGCCGACGAAACGCTGGTGCGTCTGCGCAGCGATGCGCTTGGCCTGAGTGAACGTGAAGCCGAGGCACGTTTAGACGTGTATGGCCGCAATCAGGTTGAACACGACAAAGCGCCACCGGCGTTATTGCAGTTGCTGCAGGCGTTCAACAATCCGTTTATCTATGTCCTGATGGCGCTGGCGTTGGTGAGCTTTTTCACTGATTTCTGGCTGCCGCTGCGCAACGGCGAGGAGACCGATCTGACCGGTGTCATCATCATTGTGACGATGGTAACGCTCAGCGGTTTGCTGCGCTTCTGGCAGGAGTTCCGCACCAACAAAGCGGCGCAGGCGCTGAAATCAATGGTGCGCACCACCGCAACGGTGCTGCGTCGTGAGTCAGCGCAGCAAGCGCCGCTCAAACAGGAAGTGGATATCGCCACGCTGGTGCCGGGTGACATCATTTATCTGTCCGCGGGAGATTTGGTGCCTGCCGATGTGCGGCTGCTGGATTCACGCGATCTGTTTATCAGCCAGGCGATTTTGACCGGCGAATCGTTACCGGTTGAGAAATATGACGTCACCGGCCACGTCACCAGTAAAAGCAGCGGGGCCAGCGAGCAGGGCACATCGCTGCTGGAACTCGGCAGCGTCTGCCTGATGGGCACTAACGTGTCCAGCGGTAGCGCCAAAGCGGTGGTGGTGGCAACCGGCAGTGAAACCTACTTCGGTAGCCTGGCGAAATCGATTGTGGGTAACCGCTCACAAACCGCCTTTGACCGCGGCGTCAACAGCGTGAGCTGGCTGTTAATCCGCTTCATGCTGGTGATGGTGCCGGTGGTGTTGCTGATTAATGGTTTGACCAAAGGCGACTGGCTGGATGCTTCGCTGTTTGCGCTGGCGGTGGCGGTAGGTTTGACGCCTGAAATGTTGCCGATGATCGTCAGCTCGAATCTGGCGAAAGGCGCCATCGCCATGTCGCGGCGTAAAGTGATCGTCAAACGCCTGAACGCGATTCAAAACCTCGGCGCGATGGATATTCTCTGCACCGATAAAACCGGCACGCTGACGCAGGACAACATCATTCTGGAGCATCATCTGGATTGTGCTGGCGTGGAGAATTCTCGCGTGCTGATGTTGAGCTGGCTCAACAGCCACTATCAAAGTGGCACGTTGAATCTGATGGATCGCGCCATTTTGCAGTACGGCAAAAACCGCGTCAGCGAGGCGGTGGGCGACACCTATATTAAAGTGGATGAACTGCCGTTTGATTTTATTCGCCGTCGCGTTTCGGTGGTGGTGCGCGATCGTCGTCTCAATCAACAGATGTTGATCTGCAAAGGCGCGGTGGAAGAGATGCTGAGCATCGCGACTGCCGAGCGTGAAGGCAAACTGGTGCAGCCGCTGAACGAAACGCGTCGCGCAGAACTGCTGGCGCTGGCACATCAATATAATGAGCAGGGTTTCCGCGTGCTGCTGGTGGCGAGTCGCGTGCTGGCGGAGCCGGGTTTACAACAGCCGCTGAGCGTGGCGGATGAGCAAGGGTTAACGGTTGAAGGGCTGCTGACTTTCCTCGATCCACCGAAAGAGAGCGCCGCCAAAGCCATCAGCGCGCTGCGCGACAATGGCGTCAGCGTCAAAGTGCTGACCGGCGATAATCCGGTGGTCACCGCGCGCATTTGCCAGCAGGTTGGCATCGACAGCGGCGCCATCATCACCGGCGACCAGATTGCCCTGATGAGCGACGAGCAGCTGACCGATGCCGCCGCGCAGAGTTCGGTATTCGCTAAACTCACGCCGCTGCAAAAATCACGCATTCTGCGCGCGCTGCAACAGCAAGGGCATACCGTGGGCTTCCTCGGCGACGGGATTAATGATGCCCCGGCGCTGCGCGATGCCGATGTTGGGATTTCCGTGGATAGCGCGGCGGATATCGCCAAAGAGTCCTCCGATATCATCCTGCTGGAAAAAGATTTGATGGTGCTGGAAGAGGGCGTCATGAAGGGACGCGAAACCTTCGGCAATATCATCAAGTACCTGAACATGACCGCCAGCTCCAACTTCGGCAACGTGTTCTCGGTATTGGTGGCGAGCGCCTTTATTCCGTTCCTGCCGATGCTGGCGATTCATCTGCTGATTCAGAACCTGATGTACGATCTGTCCCAGCTGGCGCTGCCGTGGGACAAAATGGACCGCGAGTTCCTGCGCAAACCGCGTAAATGGGACGCGCGTAATATCAAACGCTTTATGCTGTGGATTGGGCCAACGTCGTCGATTTTCGATATCACCACCTTCGCGCTGATGTGGTACGTGTTCGCGGCGAATACGCCAGAAATGCAGTCGCTGTTCCAGTCCGGCTGGTTTATTGAAGGCCTGCTGTCGCAGACGCTGGTGGTGCACATGCTGCGCACGCAAAAGATTCCGTTTATCCAGAGCCGTGCAGCGCTGCCGGTGCTGCTGACCACTGCGTGTGTGATGATCGCCGGTATTCTGCTGCCGTTCTCACCGCTGGGCGCGATGGTGGGATTGGTACCGCTGCCGTGGTCTTACTTCCCATGGCTGGTCGCAACGCTGCTCGGTTATTGCGTGGTCGCGCAGGGCATGAAAATGCTCTACATCAAGCGTTTTGGTCAGTGGTTTTAAACACATGGAGGCGAAATGCGTAACCGCAATCTCAATAAGGTGGTGTTTCACCTGATACTGATGATGATCGTCATCGTGGTGTTAACGCTGGTGTTTCGTTAACGAAAAAGGGCAGGATTTCCTGCCCTTTTCTTTACTCTTCGTCTGGCTGGTAATACTGCACGCCGATTTCAATGCGCTCGCGGCCGCTGGCTACGCGATGGCGATTGCTGTCGCGCAGCGAATATATGCAGCCGCAATACTCTTGCTGATAGAAGCGTTCGCGCTTGCTGATCTCAATCATGCGTGACGAGCCGCCACCTTTACGCCAGTTAAATTCCCAATAAAGCATATCCGGATAGTGCGCCGCCGCACGCACGCCGCAGTCGTTGATCTGCTGCATATTCTTCCAGCGCGAAATACCGAGTGAACTGGTGATCACCGGGAAGCCGTTTTCATGTGCATACAGCGCGGTGCGTTCAAAGCGCATGTCGAAACACATGGTGCAGCGCACGCCACGTTCCGGTTCCCACTCCATGCCGCGCGCCCGCTCAAACCAATTGTCTTTATCGTAATCGGCATCAACAAAGGGCACACCAAACTGCTCGGCAAAGCGGATATTCTCCTCTTTACGCAGCTCGTACTCTTTCAGCGGGTGAATATTTGGGTTGTAGAAGAAGATGGTGTAATCGATGCCGGAAGCCAGCATCGCTTCCATCACTTCGCCCGAACAGGGCGCACAGCAGGAGTGCAGCAGCACTTTGTTGTGACCGTTGGGTAAAGGCAGCGGCTGGCGGGTAAAGGTGTCAGACATAAGAATTATTGGTTAATGGAGTGTTGCGTAAAGTCTAAGGGGATAGCGCGGAAGATGCAAAGTTGAGGAAATACTGGCATTAAAAAAGGCCGCAAACGCGGCCTCTTGGTTCAGCAAAGAGAGTTATTCAGTCACTTTCTTTTTCAGATCGCTGGCACCTTCTTTGGTTTTATTCCAGCCTTTCTGCGTGCCTTCTTTGGTGGCATCCCAACCTTTCTCAGAACCTTCTTTGGTTTTGTTCCAGGCTTTCTGCGTCCCTTCGCTGGCTTTGCTGGTCATGCTGTCGCTTTTGCCTTCAGCGGCATGCTTGGCTTTGAGCTGCTGCTCTTTACCTTCGTTCTGCGCCTGATGCAGTTTTTCTTTAGCGGTGTTAGCACCGGCCTGCGCGTTAGCGACAGTCTCATCAGTTGCATGTGTGGTCGCGGCAAAAGCCGAAGAAGCCATCAGAATGGCTGACAGTGCAATAATGGTCTTTTTCATAATTCCCTCTTTCATGAAATATGTCGTCTCAGGTATTCATCCTGGCATAGGCCGGGATGGAAAGATTTAAGAATAAACCAGGAATGAAAAAGGTCTAGTTTCGTTGGTTAAATCGACACCAGATAGCATTTTAGGTTGTTACAGAGAGTGAAGGGAGCCACCTTAACGGTGGCCCCGCAGCGTTAATCTGCCAGCTGCTGCGCAATTGCGCTGAACATAAGCGCGGCTTCAAGTGGCTGAGCATTCATCTTTGGTTCAGCTTCAGGCCAGGTTGACCATTGCACGATCACCAGGTTTTCAGCACGGTTCACCATAATCACCTGACCATAAATACCCAGCGCCCACAGTGAATTTTTCAACGATTTATCGGCGGTGGGAGCGACATGTTGCGCATTGGCGGCAACCGCGTTGTTCCACCATTGATAGCCATAAGTGCCTTCAGGATGAGCGGCGGATAGCGAGTTGCGCGCCTGCGTCCAGTTGGATGCATCATCCAGCCAGTGATCGGGCAACATCTGCTGACCATTTGGCAAACGACCCTCATTCATGATGAACAAGCCGAAGCGGCCCCAATCTTCCAGCGTGGCGTTAAAGCCATGTGCGCCAACGTCGTGCTGGCCTTTGGCATAAGCATGCCATACGCCATCGCTGGCCATGCCGTAAGGCTTCCAAATGGATTGCTCCAGCCAGGAGGCGATTGACATGCCGGTGGCTTTCTCCAGTACATCGCCAAGCAACCACGCACCGCCGGATGAGTACGACCAGGATTCTCCCGCCGGATGTGCGCGATGCAGTTGCTTGATGATATTGCGCACGCAATCGTAGGTGCCAGGGCGAGCTTCGCACTGCGTCAGATGCGCAAAGTCAGAGTTGGGATTGGTGTAATCCTCATTCCAGGCGACACCGGAAGTGTGCTGGATCAATTGCTTCAGCGTGACGCCATCCCAGGCGGTGCCTTTGAGATCCGGCTCGTAATCCGTTACCCGATCGTCAAGCGAATGGATTTTACCTTGCTTGATGGCGATACCTACCAGCGTGGAAACCACCGATTTACCCACTGAACGAGACGTCCATAATGTCTGGTCGGTATTGCCTGCGCCGAGATACTTATAGGCAATTTTCCCGTTCTTCAGCACCAGCATGCCGCTGACATTTTCCCTTTTCAGGTAGTCGGACAACGAATAGCGTTTGCCGTTGAAGGTGTAAGAGGCGTCGGTCAGCGGCTTACTGGCGGCTTTCAAAGCCGTTGAATCGCCATGATGAAACACATCGCCCGCATAGTTGCGGTAATCATTGCGGAATCCCACCACGCGATCGGCCTGGCTCCAGCTCAGCATCTGATGCGGATCCGGCAGCTTTTTATCAAAAGGCTGCGGACAAGATTGCAGCATTACGCCACCGCAATTCTGTGTTTCCGCTGCGAAGGAGGGCGAGGCGAAGGAAAGGGCGATCGCGCTCAGCGATGCGGCCATCAGGATGGGTTGTAAAAGACGTTTATGCATTTTTTTCTCTGCGCTTGAGGAGTGAATACGCAGTAGTATATGAACGGTTAATCCCCTGATAAAATCACTCAATGGGGGAAAAACCCTCTCAATTCTGGAGTCTGCTATGACCGCGTTGCGCTACTCTTTTTCGCAGATTGAAGCCTTTGCCACGATTGCTGAAACCGGCAGCATTTCGAAAGCTGCCCTGTTGCTTGGGAAGGATCGCACCACGTTACGTGACTTGCTGGATTATCTTGAAGATGCGTTGGGTTACACGCTGTTCTTACGGGAAGGGCGCAGGTTACTGCTAACGGAGAAAGGCCAACAGCTGCATCGTCAGGCGCATCTTTTCCTGCGTCAGGCGCAGGCATTTGAATCCTATGCGCGTGCATTGCCTGCTGCCGTCGAGCAGGAACTGGTGCTGGTTTACGATCCTTTCGTTCCGCACGCTTTTCTTCACGCTGTGATTGAATATATGGCTGAGAAGAACATCCGTTTTAACGCATGGAGTTGTACGCGTGATGAGGCTGAAGCGGCGCTCAAAAATGGGACGGCGCATGTTGCTATCTGCCAGGCGCAGCATCGTACGTTGGGAAATGAGATGGAATGGCAGGCGCTGGGCACCATCGAACTTAATTTTTTCGCCGCCCACACGCTGTTTCGCGAACAGCAGCGGCCGGTGACGCTGCTCGATCTGTCACTAATTCCGCAGTTGGTAATGCATCCCCACCACGATGAACAGATTAGCCGACGCCTGCAAATTTCTGGCAAGTGCCTATTCGTTAACGATCGCGCCATCCTGCAGCATTTGCTGGAAAGTGGTGCGGGTTGGGGATTCCTGCCGATGCATTTTCAGGCTCAGCAGTGGCGCAATGTGCAGCTATTGCCCACCGAAGTCGGCAATCAGGGATTGAATGTTACGCTGGTAACGTTATGGAATCCCGGGGGCAATAAACATGCGATAGCCGAGGCGTTTATTGCCAGCCTGCCCGAGCTGTGGAGCCGCATTTATTCCTCGTCGCGTTCTTTAGCCGCGCGCTGACGATCGTAGAACTCATCCTCGGCGGCGATGATCTCATCCATCAGCGAATTCATATCCACTTCATGCAACTCTTCTACGAAGAGACCGGTAAGCGGCGTTTCTGGCGTTAGCTTTCCGTCTTCATATAACTGCCAGATCTCTTTCGCATAGCGCGTTTGCAAAATTTGAGGAGCGTATTGCCCGTAATAGGCGGTGATGTTATTCACATCGCGCTCAAACATCGATTCTGCGTGATTATTTGCGGCGGCATCGACAGCTTGTGGCAAGTCGATAATGACCGGTCCGTTGGCGTCCTGCAGCACGTTGAATTCCGACAGATCGCCATGAACAATGCCGGCGCACAGCATACGCACGATATTGCGGATCATGGTATCGAAATCCTTCATGGCATTCTCTTTGGAGAGGAACACATCACTCAGGCGTGGCGCAACCAGGCCTTCTGCGTCTGTGACCAGCTCCATCAACAATACGCCGTCGATGCAAATGTAGGGCTGTGGGACGCGTACGCCGGCATTCGCTAGGCGGAATAACGCATCCACTTCGGCACTTTGCCAGGTTTCTTCTTGCTGCTTACGCCCGAATTTCGACCCTTTTTGCATCGCACGTGAATTGCGGCTGTTACGGACTTTACGTCCTTCCTGATAATGCACGGCCTGCTTAAAACTTCGTTGCGTGGCGTCCTTGTACACTTTGGCACATTGGATTTTGCCGCCCGTTAACACGGTATAAACGTCAGCTTCTTTGCCGCTTCTTAGTCTCTGTAGTACTTCATCTACCAGGCCATCATCGACGAGAGGCTGGAGTCGGTTTGGGATTTTCATGCGAGTCGCCTTGAAAGAGTCCAGATACAAAAAAGCCCGTAAGGCTTGCGCCATACGGGCTCTTAGGACTTCATCGAATGACTCTGGTAATCATCGATGGAGAATTTTGGTGGGCTGGCGGAATCTGAATAATTTTTGTAAGTTAATGAAATTAAGTGTTTTTCGTTAATTCAACTTTGTTCCGTGTACCTAAACGTGTACCAATTAATGGATCTCATACCCCGGAACGGCGTTGCTAGGATAACCAACGGCTAACCTAAAATCCAAATAAAAATGATTTTAGGGAAAAGTATTCACACTGTTCACTTTTGATTTTTGTCTATAAAAATCATATCTTTAGGTAGTGAGGGGTTTGAAGCGGGATGTACACTAGTATGCACTTATAGTTATCACTTAATATGCGTCCATATAGACCGACCTGAACTGGCTTAATGTTGGATCACGTAGCCCAGTGATGAATGCTTGAAAACGGCCGGTCTTGGTTAGTCTTGTTTGGCTTTTATGGTTAGTTCTGCGCTTGAGCAACATGGAATTAGCAAAGGAGTATTTAAAAATTAACCAATTTAAATACTCCTTTAAATGTTAGTCGTCGTTATGACTTGATTATCAATTTTAAATTTTTTTTATATTTTAGTGCGTTCTTTACTTGGGATTCTAATGTGTTTCGGGTCAAGATAATCAAGAAGATCAATCAATGCATGCTGCAATTCCTGTAATCGCTTGCGATAAAATTGAATGTCTATAGTCATTTTAATGACTTCTTTTTTTATTTCATTGAATAGAAGCTCGTTACTGAATGCATCTTTTTTTATGAATTCACCATACCCAATGCAATTATATCCACGCTCCATTTTAATTAACATTTGTTCACCTATAGCTCGTTGTTCTCCTGCAAAAAACATAAAATTACTCCCATACTTATCGGTCTGCATTAATGAGTATATATCACTCTGCAATTTTGACAGATTACTGGTCTTTGAATCATTTTCAAGATTAAGGAACTGAACGTCACTGCGAGCTGCTTCAGTCCATGCAAAAAATTGTGCTAAAAGAAAAATAGTATTATATATGACATAATCTTTATTTCTATCGGTGCCATTATGGTAGTATGTTTCAATAAATCTAAGTTCTAAGATGTTATAAATTCTGCTTTGCAGATCGGCCGCGGAACGAATTAATGGTTCAAGGTAATATTGGTGCTTCCTATTGTTTTCTATTGCATTGTTTATTCTATTGACTCTACTCTGGTAGTACGTAGTAATTCCAACGGAAATGGCAACGGAAACTATTGCAAAAACGCCACTGATGATGCTAGATATTAATGTTACATTCATTTAAACTCTTCCTTAGATTTTTGTTTATAGTGAAATGGCTCTATTTTTTGAATTTATAGTCAGCGGGTAATTATTAAATCTAAATTCATTTGGAAAGGATGTTAAGCATATTGATGCTTCGATAATATTTTCATTTGTGATTTTTATCAAGCCAGTATTTTGTTACTTGTCAATTATCGTTGTCAACACAGAACTATGCTTACACAATTTACTCATTGTGATTGCCAGGCTATTAAATGTTCCAATATGTACGATTTCCTCCTTAAAATAAAAAACCGGCCTTAGCCGGTTAGCATATGGTACTCACTTGCTACAAGCGGGCAGCCAGTCAGCCTCGCTGTCCTCATGCAGCGTCAGATTAGTTTGTATGCCGTTATTCGTTCGCCGCTTGAGAAGCACACGCTCGTACTCTTTAAGCATCTGCGGCACAGCCTGGCCGAAAGCTGTCAGGCTGAGCGGGTGCAGATGTCCACGCGATTCCATAAATGATAAATACGCATGGTAGAGGTAACGCTTCGGATTTATCGGGCGAATATTCGCATTGCCGATAAATAGCCCGTTCGGCGTACTCAGCGGCATCAGGTAGCCGCAGAAATCGACCAGCGGATCGGCCTGTCGTTTTATCTCCAGCGCTTCGCCGGATGTTTGCTGCGCCTGTAACAGCTCGCGCGCTTCATTCGGTGACGCGAAGCGCTGCATCAGGTAACGAACAATGACGGCCAGCTCGGCGCTGATTTTTTCGAGCAGCTGTGGGTCGCGCTCTTTCGCCGGTATCACTTCCGGGAACGTCAGGATTACCCGGCGACGTGATACGCCACCGCTGCGATCGCTGAAACGCATCGGGTTGTTGTTTACTGCCAGAATTACTGCCGGGATGTGGGTTGAGTACGGATCGCGATACTTGGGATCGATGGCTACCGCATCACCGCCGGTAATTGCCTTAATGCCTGCGCCGTCGCCGCTCCATTTCTCCTGATCGGGCAGAATTATCAGCGAGAATCCTACCACGCTGGCGCGTTCGCGCGATGATTCCAGCGTGTCGATGGTGGCAGACGTGGTGTTATCGCGGCCAGCCAGCAGCGTGGCGATCGAAGCTAATACGCTTTTCCCGCTTCCACCTGGACCAGTTACCTCCAGGAACATCTGCCAGTCGTAGCGGTTTGCCAGCACCATAAATAACGCCGCGAGGATGCGCTTCTGCTTGTCGTCATTGTTTCCGGCCGCCCGCTTTAACCAGCGGTAAAAGTTAGGCGCGTGGTCTGCGAGATTTTCACCGGGGCGCGGCGCAGAGTAATCAACGCTGTTTACCGTGCGCAGCCAGTTCTCGCGGCGGTGCGGGCTGAATGTGCCGTTGGTCGTATCAAAAACGCCGTTACGAAAACCAATAAGACGGCGCGCCGGTTCACCCATTTGGGGCACCATCAGCTTGAGCGTATCGAGCACGCTGCTAATCCCGGCGGCTGAAAACGGTGCGCGCACCTTCTGAAACAGCGCGGCAATCTCACGGCGCAGCGTCTGTACCGGCATCACCTGCCACGCGCCGTTCTCGTAGCGGCAGATTTCCTCTCCAACGGGCGGCACGGCCAGCGCCTGCCCGTAATGATCGACCAGTAGCTCCGCCTTTTCACTGGCGCTCATGGCTTTGAGATCGGCCTCGCTCACCGACTCAAACGGGCTTGGCTTGTGGAGTTGAGTGAAAGCGGTAAGTAGCGCCTGCGTCGCAATGTCGCCCTGTGCCTGCCAGACGTCGTTCCAGTCGCCGGTTTCTGGCGGTAAAGCGGCTTTACCTTTGCAGGCTTTCGCGGCTTCATCTGCCTTAAGCTGGCCTGTGCCGTTGTCGTCGCGATCGGCGGCAATCAGCATCAGCGCATCAGGATTGATTTTGCGTAGCTGCGCGGCAAGCGCCGGCAGGTTATTGGCGCTGAGTGCCACATAAACCGGTTGCCCCATCAGGCGCTGCACTGTGAGGCCAGTTGCATAGCCTTCGGTGAGCCACAGCGTTTTGCTGTCCGGCTCGCCTGCAAGGTGATAAGCGCCTTTCACCTGTCCGCCGGGCAGGGTGCGCTTGTCACCAGCGGCGCTGATTAGTTGGATGTTAACGGCGTTGCCGCTTTCGTTGGTTAACGGCACAACCAGATCGCCAGCCACAAAACTGATACCGCCACAGCGCAGACCGGCAGCGAGCGTTAATGCCTGAGTGCTATGCAGCCCTTTCGATAAAAGGTAGGCGTTATCCGTGCGGCTGACGGCGGCGGCGATCAGCGTCTGCGCCCGCGCGGCGGCCTCTGATTGTGCGGCTGCTTTATCAACTGTGTTCACCGGTGCTTTTGATACCGGTGGCAGCGCGCCAAGCATATCGGCAATTTTGATTGCCGCCTCTTTGGCGCTGACGTCGAGCGCCTTTTCGACCAGATTCAGGCCGTCACCGGCTCCGCAATGGTTGCAGTGCCACGTCCCGCGACCGTCCTGATTATCAAAGCGAAAACGATCTTTGCCGCCGCAAACCGGGCATGCGCCGTGTCTGCCGCTGGCGAGAATGCTGATGCCGAGCGCGGGCAGCAGTTGCGGCCAGAATCCGGCGGCCGCTTTTACCGTGTCAGAGACAATATGTTTCATCTGCTCGACCTCCCTCAGTGCAACGTGGCGCGACGGGTTGCGGCAAGCTGGCTACAGAACAGCTCATCCATCATGGTTGCGCCAAGACGCGTCAGGCGCGGCGTCGCGGTCAGCAGGTCAGGCTCAACCATATCGCCCAGCATGGTGCAGGCCATTTCCATTCCGGCTTCTGCGCCGTGGCGACGCACGTAAAATCCTTCCAGCTCAAGCGCGATGGTCATCTGCAGCTCGTCGAGCGTTGCCGAAACGGTGATCCCCAGTGTTTTGCAGGCGTTGAGATACCCCTGCGCCAGCGCACGACGGTAAACTGCAGTACGGACTTCAACAGGTAAGCAGGAATTATTAGCGGTCATCATGGCGAGCCTCCGTGGCAAGAATCAGGGAATCACAGGTTTCAACGACTTTACCGAGCTGATCGGTGAGAAGGGCAACGACAGAAGCCAGAGCGGCGCTGTCAGGCACGAAGTTTTGAGCGCTGAGGCAATGAACGGAATCGAACATATCAAGCACTGTTACGCCTACGGAATGAGCATGCAGCAGGCGCAGATAATCGGCGTGTGGAATTGAATAGGTGCTGTTGCTGTTGGTGCGAGCGGCAAGAGTATTCATGCAGCCACCGCCTGTACCGGCACGCGGCCAGCAAAGCACAGAACATAATCACGAACGAAATTGGCACGAGCTGTGCGCTCGTCTTCTGCCGCATAGCGCAGCATGCAGGGACGGGCTTCGTGATCGGTGCGGCGCACGGCAGCGAAAATATAAGTGAATTTGGGGCGAGTAATAGTTAGAACCGTTGCCATGATGACAATCTCCAATGAGTAGCGGTTAACGCCACCACCGGAGCTGCAAATCTCATGGGTGGTGACCCGAACGGGGTTTGCAGTACCGGCCTCAATGGATACCGGCCAGCCCGAAGGCTGCCCCGCCCGAGCCACCATTATTTGACAGAGACTGCGGATAAAGAACCACAGCCCGAAAAATAGGTATGCCTGAGCAATGACACAAAAAAACACGCGTGGCGCGTGTTGTGTCGCCATTGAGTTACACGGGCTGCAAATCCCGGCTACCGATTTTGCGGCAGCGCGAAAACTGTATAACGGCCGCTCGCCAGAGAAAAGGCTTTTTTCGTTCATTGGTGCGTTTTCCCTAGCAATCGGTCAGGACTTGATCGGACTGCTGCGGATTTGATCGGCGTTTGCTGTCAGCTTTGCCCGTTATGTGATTTCTTGACTGCGCTTTTTTGCTCATAACCGAAATATGACCGTGCATCCCGCTGTTAAAGGAAGGTGAAGTAGGTGGCTTATGACTAAGCGCGTTAGTGAGGCTCTCAGCTATGAAGGTTGCCTCATCTTTAGTTAACGGAAATGAGCGAGTATCGAAATTGAGTGTAATCATGCTGTACCTCCAGCACGATGAGCGATACGCGATTGCATCCAGCCGTCGATCTCTGATGCCAGCCAGGCAACGTTTTTACCGCCAAGGGAAATTTGCGTAGGAAACAGCTCACGACTGATTAAGTCATAAATAGTTGAGCGGGACAGGCCGCAAGTGTTGATCACTTCCGGCAGGCGCATAAAGCGATCACGGGGATAGGAAACATCACAAGTAATAGGCGTTGTTGGGGATGAAGCGGATGAAACAGCGTGCATGGTGTTACCTCATAATAAGTCCGGCCGGTGCTGCCCGGTTCCGGGTGTGTCTTTAGGTAACTCGCTATTTTGAGAATATTTTATCTAATGTAAACAACCCCCTGTTTGCTAATAAATGAGCAAAATTCAGCTCTGTTCTATCATGTTACACCCTGTTTGCCAGGAGATGCCAAAGCTTGCCCTTTAATAGCTAACGGTAATTGAAATTACCAAATTAATAGGAATAAATTCTATAAATAGCTAGCCAGAAAAAGGCTGCTATTTGAAAGACGGTGAAGACTAGTGAACACTGAGTGAAGACTTAATGTCTAACTGTTCACTACTTTAATTACTGTATTTACTATCTTTTTTCCTTTAATGAATAGTGGTGAATAGCTTTATAAGAATTAAAAGCCTTAGAAGTATGTTCCCGCCGCAATTTTGGGTTTGTTTGCTGAGCGACAGACAGAAAGCAATGAAATGATTTGTCCGTTGGTGCACGACAGAATGTCTTCATCCTTTACAGACGATGCGAGACCACGATGAGCACTACGGAAAACAAACCAGCCTCACTGATTCGATTTGAAAAAGCGCGCGCAGAACACACTGCGCAGATGACGGAATTTAATGGCGTTGTCGCTAACATTACACGTTGTGAAAAAGAGCGTCAGGCCGCTATCGAGGCGGGTAAGGAAGCTGAGAATAACTGGCGCACTAATTTTCGAAAATTGCGGGGTAATCTCACGGAGGAGCTTCGTGCCGAGCATACTCAGCGCATTGCCAACCGCGAGCTGGCAGATGAGTTCGCGGGACTGTTAAAGGAACTTGAGCTGGATAAGCAATACGCCATGCTGCGCTGCTGTACTACTGGTAAAGAGTTAGTCGAGTCACACAGTGCAGCCTTTACGGAATTTGCAGATCTACACTGGCAGTCGGCAATGCGTAACGTAAGTCCATCATTGCTATGGGCGATCAAGTTGCGCATCCAGCGTGAAACAATCGCACCGACATTTGTTGGAGATGATCACAATACGATGCGCGACATAGCTTGGCTTGTCGGCGAGGCTCTGACGCATGCTGCTGCGGCATTGCCCGATAATGTAATGCATGATGCCCCACTTCTGGAAAATATTGGTCTTTACCGACCTGCACTGACGGGCGTCGATATGGAACTCTACAACTCTACTATGCGTCGTAGCAAATTGGCCGAGTCAATCCGTGATCAGCGTTCTGAACTGCAGGGAGGAGATTAGAAATGATGCACTGCCCTTACTGCAAAAGCCCGGCGCACGCGAAATCCAGTCGCTATATGTCCGAGCAGGTAAAAGAGCGTTATCACCAGTGCACGAATCTGGACTGCTCCTGCACGTTTAAGACGAATGAAAGCATAACGAAAGTCATAACCTCGCCGCCACCGCAGGAAACTGTTGAGGAAGTTGCGCCAATGCCGGTTAAAGAACGGCAGACGCTAGGCCGATACGGCTCAGCATTTCGAATTGCTCACTAACTCTCAAAGCCGCTAATCAAACAGCGGCTTTATTGTATCCGCTATTCGCCATTCGAAAGCGTTTTTTCTGGCAAGCCGGTTTGTAAATAGCCGTGCATACATAAGGTGCATGGATTTGCATGCAAAGTTATGCGTCAGCGGGATGTGTTGAAGCCATACATGGCGTGGCGTAAGTGGCTTTATGCACCTGCATGAAAAGCGGTGCATAAAGCGGGCAGGCGAGGGGGGGATAGCATTGCGCGCTGGCACCCCTCAATAACTTAATCGAAGCGCTGGCTACTCTACCTAAAACTAGTGATCTCAAGCTGCGATAATAGTTAATTCATAGCTTGAAAGAGCGCCATGCGGTAAAGCAGGCCAACTTCTCATTCTGAAGTAATTCATATAATCTTTATCGATGATGTTTTTAAGCTGTCTTTTTGCATTGTGATCTTCATTCAATAGAAAGAATGCACACATTGCTATCTGCCCTTTTGATTGTTGATGAGCAATTACACTGCGAATGTCGCTTTCTTTCAAATCGATGCCTTTGTTCTTTTTTGCAACTTCACGATTAATTATTAACACGTCTCTGTCTCTAACGTCTTTGACCTTATCAAGGTTATTGTCAACTAAATGGATTACCTCAGAATATTTCCCCTCTTTCAGGAATAAATATACTTTGGACATCAAGTATTCAGTAAATGGCCAATTTTTCTTTAGAGCATTATCTAAATGTTGTAAAGCCTCTGAAAAGTTACCTTGAGAAAGGTGTATGTCTGATTTTATTTTCTCAATTGTGATTTTGTGCTCATCATTTGGTAACGCATCAAGAAATTCTAGAGTAAATTTAATGTTTTCTTTATCGAGAAGTAAAATATCACAGATTTTATCGATCTCAAAATTTCGCAAAGGTTTATCTAGGCTCTGTTTAGCTAAATTTATTGCAGACGAAATATCTCGATTGTGTCCTATCGCATACCTAGCCTTAAATATTAAGAAGGGTGCAATGTTAACTTCATCTTTACCATTATCATAGCGATTAATGAAATCATCCATAATCTGCTTTGATTCTAATATCTTATCGGTTTCAAATAGACCTAAATTAAGCTTGCATAGGTTTTTAAGTATGTATTTTCTTTTGCTTCGAGGTGATTTTTCGTATACGTCATTATGTGTAGATATGCAATTTGTTATTTTTTTGAAATCCGAACTTTCGCAAGCGGATGATGCTTCTAGATTTAAATAATTTCCATTTGAGGGGTTGATATCTCTCATGGTCTTTAAAAGGTTTTCGATCTTCTCATTTCTGTCTTTCTTATCGATCGTATTTGAGTATTCGGAATTAATACTATCATATTTAATACTCCATGCTCGGTTATCTAGCCCACAATCATGTTTGATGCTGCATTCAAGCCATTTGTCTATATCTGTATAAGTAACTACATCTTGAATAGTCGACTCATTCATTAACTTTATTGAGAATCTTGCTAATTCATTTTTAAGGTTAATGCTATATGGAAATTTAGTAAGTAAAGTTTTTAAATAAACAACTTTTTCCAAAGTGCTTGGGAAGAAATCTGATCTTGATAAGTTGTGGGAAATATTATACTCATCTAAGCTTATTAGTTTTTCATTATATTCAAGAGCTTTTTTAAGATTGCCTTTATCCTCAGATGCTACGATTAGACGCTGTAAGTATTTAGCCCTCATGTTATCACTTGGGTTCAATAATAGGAGTTTCTCAATTTCTGACTCTACTTGATCATATGATTTATTTCTTAATAATTCATCTAGGAGCAATAGATTTCTAAAGTCAGTTTCTGGAATTCGATGGTCAGTACTTTCTTCATCAGATAGTTCGTTTATTAAGGACGATATATCTTGCGTGTAAGTGTGTTTTTTAAGAGTAACTAAATCATCATTTATGAATTCGTTATTATTTAAATGAAATTCATCTTCCAAAAATTTTGAAATTATTCTTTCTCGTTTTGTTGATTTCTGTAGACCACCTAAAGATAATTTCTGCCCCATCTCATGGCATAATTCAGCCATTAATTCATCGAATCCATCAATTTCAACTAAGTATACGCGTTCATTGTTTATGAATCGGATTAATTCTGCGGTCAAGGGGTCTGACTTTCTTTTACACCAATAAATTCCATTTTTCAAATATTCATCTTGCTTCAAAAGAGATTTAATAACTTCCATTATGGAATTATCATTGCCAGCATATCCTATAAATATAAGGCCGTACTCTTTGGTGAACTCAATCAGTTTTTCTTTGGTGTTTATCTCTAAGGATTCAGTTTCATTCAGGGAGCTTCGAATGCTGTCATATAAATAATCACCGTGTAATTTTATTATCTTAGGTCTCGATGATGTTATTGATATTCCTTTAATAGACGAATCATGTGCGCACAAGAGAGGCCGTTCAGCTGAAAACTGATAAAAAGCCTCATTGATGAGATCGTCAAAGTTGGTAGTAAATATAGTATCAAAGCACTGCGCTTCAAAAAGTTCAACCAGATAGGCATAACCGATTGAAGGCAATTTTTTATCAACTTGCAACTCAACAAACCTGCGGCGCTGAGATGGGAGGTCAAACTTCTTTTCAAATAATGAAGAGTACTCATTAAGTGGGTTGTACCAATCGCCATGATGACTTTCTAACCACTTTTTTGATTGTTCATCAGAATCAAAACTCTCATTACTTAAACGAAGAAATATTTCCTTTCTCCATTCATCAACAAGTTCAACTGCTGTTCTAATACCAGATGTGACAGAAGCACCTGCCCCGAGGAATAAACAATAATTCGGAGCGTTACCAGATCTAGTTCTAATATAATCTGCTAAATCCTTTACAGTCCTTTTTTTATTCTCAAGTTTTTTGTCCATTGGCGAGATACTGTGCATAAGAATCCTTTGATGTTTTTTAAGATTATTCTTACATTATAACTTTGAGTTATAAAAATAAACAAAATTAAAACATTTAAAATCAATGGTTTATAGTGGTGTTTGATTTTTTGTAACTATAGTCACATATTGGTAGTGAATGTTTTACGTCATAATTCTTTAACTTTAGCCCCCCACCAGTCCATTAATTCAACCCGTTGCTTTAGATAAGTGCTGCGGTTGTATGCTTTTCTTACTTCATTTTTGTCAGAATGTGCCAGTGCCGCTTCAATAACATCAGGATTAAAATTTGCCTCATTCAATGCTGTGCTAGCTATTGATCTCAATCCATGAGCCACTAGTTTGCCTCCATAGCCTATGCGCTTTAATGCGGCATTCGCAGTCTGGCTATTCATTGGCTCTTTCGGATCGTTTCGGCTTGGAAAAACATATTGTCGGTTGGCGCTTAGAGACCGCATAACCTCAAGAATATCGAGAGCTTGTTTCGATAAAGGAACGACATGTTCGCGCTTAGCCTTCATACGCTCCGCTGGAATAACCCAAAGGTTTAAATCAAAGTCGATCTCTGCCCATTGTGTTCCAGAGGCTTCTGACGGCCGTACAAGAGTAAGAAGTTGCCACTCAATTAAACATCGGGTGGTGATTGAGAGATTGGACATTACTAATGAGCGCATTAGCTTTGGCAGTTCTTCCGGCCGTAAAGTTGGCATATTTTGTTTTTTTGGCCTTTCAAAAGCCATTCCGACACCCGAAGCCGGATTCGCATCAATCAACCCCGTGTTGACTGCATAAATCATGATCTCATTAATGCGCTGCACCAACCGGCGAACTGTCTCAAGCGCCCCGCGAGCTTTAATCGGCTCCAGTGCTTCAACGATCGTTCTGGCCTTTAGCGCCTGAACAGGAATCTCTCCGATAGTAGGGAAGATGTCCTTCTCCAGCGATCGCCAAATATCCTTCGCATAATCCTCGGTAACGCTTTTGCTCTTAAGCTGGAACCACCTTCCTGCTACAACTGAAAAAATACTATCCAGCTCTATTTGCCGTTGCTCAGAAACTTCCTCTTGCTGCTTCTGCGGGTCAATCCCTTGCGCAAGCATCGAAAGATATTGGTCACGCATTTGGCGTGCGACAGCTAGCGTCAGGGCAGGGTAAGAGCCAAGGCTGAGATTTGTGCGACTGCTGCTATTTGGTCGCTGGTAGCGAAAACGCCACAGCTTCTTACCTGAAGTTTTGACGAGTAGGAAAAGTCCGTCGCCATCGTGCAGTGTGAAGTCTTTCTCTTGAGGCTTAGCTTTGAGGATTTCGTTATTGGTGAGTGGGCGTGTCATCCGCGCCATGACTGGTTTCCGTCCATAATTGGTACACGTTTTTGGTACACATTATAACGTGTACCAATTCGTGTACCAATTATCTCTGGATTCAGGCGGATCGTCTCGGAAGGTTACAGACACAAAAAAGCCCGCAGGGCTTGTGCCGTGCGGGCTTTCAGGACTTCTACGGATGACTCTGGAATCATCTTCGAAGGATTTTGGTGGAGCTGGCGGGAGTTGAACCCGCGTCCGAAATTACTACACCGTCGGCACTACATGCTTAGTCAGTCTTTACATTCGCCGGCCAGCTGCGGACAGACACGCCACTGACAAACTAGCCTGATTAGATTTAGTGCTTCAACCCCAGGCAAGGCATCCACACGATCTCTTTTGGGTTTGACCTCTCTTGATCCCCGTCTTAAGAGCGGAAGCTAGGGAGAGAGGGCTTCAAAGCAGGTTATTAAGCTGCTAAAGCGTAGTTTTCGTCGTTTGCGACTATTTTTTTGCGGCTTTTTACGAGGCAAACCGCCCCTCGGCATGCTCCTAAGGCTTCACAATCCCGTCGAGTCCAGAATCAGCCCCAAGAAATTTCAATACTACAGATAAGTGGCGTCAAGATCCAGCGCTTAACGCTTTGAATTCTTCATAATACGCGCTTTATCCATCTTCCATTCGCGCTCTTTAACGTCGTCACGCTTGTCGTGCTCTTTCTTACCGCGTGCCACCCCGATTTTCAGTTTGGCCCAGGCATTTTTCCAGTACATCGACAGTGCAACCACGGTAAAGCCTTCACGGTTAACGCGGCCATACAGCGAATCGAGTTCGCGTTGTTTTAGCAGCAGCTTGCGGCTTCGGGTGGGGTCACACACCACATGCGTTGAAGCCACCGCTAGCGGCTGGAAAGTGGAGCCGAACAGGTAAGCTTCACCATCACGCAGCAGAATGTAGCTATCGCTGATGTTTGCCTTACCGGCACGCAGTGATTTGACTTCCCATCCTTGTAACGACATACCCGCCTCGAACTCTTCTTCAATGAAGTATTCATGACGTGCGCGTTTATTGAGGGCAATAGTGGCTGAACCGGGTTTGTTAACTTTTTTCTTTGTCATAGTGCGGCGTAGTCTACATCACTCAGTTTATGGGCGCATCCCCTGTCCTGCAGGGCGGTAAAAAACACTCCATTTTAGCACAGCAAGCAAAGCCGTGAATTTTTGTTTGGTGACCGAAAATGGTATTATTCAATGGTTTTGTGATGAACAGGAACCATTATGGCCCAGATTAGTCGTTCAGCGCTGGTCCCCTATAGCGCTGAGCAGATGTACCGTCTTGTGAATGACGTGGATGCTTATCCTCAGTTTCTGCCGGGCTGCACCGGCAGTCGCGTGCTGGATAACAGCGGAGATCAAATGACCGCGGCCGTTGATGTCTCGAAAGCCGGCATCAGTAAAACTTTCACCACGCGCAATACGCTGATCAGCAACCAAAGCATATTGATGCAGTTGGTTGATGGCCCGTTTCGTAAATTGACAGGCGGCTGGCATTTCACCTCATTGGGTGATGATGCCTGCAAAGTTGAGTTGAACCTCGATTTTGAGTTCACCAATATGCTGGTAGAAATGGCGTTCGGCCGCATCTTTAAAGAGCTGGCGAACAGCATGGTGCAGGCATTCAGCCAGCGCGCGAAAGAGGTTTATCGTGCCTGATATCAGCGTGGAAGTGGTTTACGCACTGCCCGATAAGCAGTATTTGCGTGCCGTCATGCTTCAGGAAGGCGCAACAGTTGAGCAAGCGATCAAGGCGTCGGGTTTGCTGTCACTGCGTAAAGATATTGACCTGAACTCGAATAAGGTCGGGATTTATAGCCGCCCGGTAAAATTGGCTGATGTCGTGCAGGATGGTGATCGCATTGAGATTTATCGTCCGCTGATAGCCGATCCGAAAGAGTTGCGGCGTCAACGCGCAGAGCGTTCAGCTGAAAAGAAATAGTCAGAAAGTAAAAACAAAAAAAGGCGCTTAAGCGCCTTTTTTATTGCCGTTCACTTAGCCTTCTTTGCCAGTGAGCTTCGGCTTGTTGTCGATGTTGGTCAACGTTCCATTGCTGTCAAAGGTCAGCGTCAGGGTTTGCTGTTTCACACTTTCATGACCTGGTTCCTGGCGGAACACGTAATACCAAACGTTGCTGCCAAATGGATCGCGCATCATCGGCGTACCGAGCGTGTAGGCAACCTGCTGCTGCGTCATGCCGTTATGAATCTTCGACACATCGTTGGCGACCAGGTAATTCCCCCTGATTGATATCCGGACGATACACAACGCGCTCAAGGGTGGAACATCCAGCGGTCATCATCAACATTACTACTGCCGCGGCAGTCAGCGTTTTACAGCGCATCTATACATTCCTTTTCTGGGGCCAAACGCCTTTCAGCAGGCTATTTTTTTGCCATCAAATTCTGAACTCTGCCTGCGGCAGGCTTTATTACTCAGACGACATAACTGCCGATGATAATAAACCTTTTCGCTATTTGAAACCTCTACAGAGCAAGCATATGACCACCAGCCAGGAAAAAAGTGCGGTATCAGGCGGCTAAAAGTTCTTTAGCGTTGGCCAGCGTGTTGCGCGTCACCTCGCTGCCGCCCAGTAAACGCGCCAACTCTTGCAGACGCGCGCGTTTATCCAGCGGCTGCATATGGGTTTCTGTCATCGCGCCATCCGTCTCTTTGCTGACGTAGAAGTGCTGATGACCGCAGCCAGCAACCTGCGGAAGGTGTGTCACACACATCACCTGGGTTGACTCGCCCAGTTGACGCAGCATTTGGCCTACCACTGCGGCGGTTGGGCCGCTGATACCGACATCCACTTCATCGAAGATCATCGCTGGCGTTTCCATTTTCTGTGCAGTGATCACCTGAATCGCCAGCGCAATACGCGACAGCTCACCGCCGGATGCTACTTTACCCAGCGGCTGGAGCGGTTGGCCTGGGTTAGTCGTGACACGGAAATCAATACGCGTTGCGCCATCTGCGGTAAGTTGATCGGCATTGAACTCCAGCACAATTGCAAACTGGCCGTGCGGCATCGCCAGCGTGCGCATGCTTTGCGTAATCAGCTGGCTCAACTCTTGAGCAGAGTGTTCACGCAATTGATGCAGATTTTCAGCACTTGCTAGCGCGGCTTTATGGTGCGCGACGACTTCAGATTGCAGGGTTTCCTGATCGCTCTCTTGCTGCGAAAGCAGTTCTGCTTCATCCAGCAGCTGCTGATAAAGCACCGGCAAGGTTTCAGGTGAGACATGATGCTTACGCGCCAGCGCGATCTGCCGTGACAGACGTTGCTCCAGCTCATGCAGGCGATTGGGATCGAGATCCAGACGTTCACAGTAGTGACGCAATTCATCGCTGGCTTCGCTGAGCTGAATTGCGGCTTCTTCCAGCAGATTGAACACGCCGCTGACTTTATTATCCAACGTCACCAGTTCACCCAGCATGTGACGGGCGCTATACAGCAGGCTCTGCAGGTTGGTGTCATCACCATCGGCGAGAATTTGCAATGCTTGCTGGCTGGTGGACAGCAACTGGCCGCTGTTCGCCAAACGTTTGTACTCTTCATCAATCTGTTCAAATTCGCCCAGCTGCGGGGCAAATTCATTGAGTTCTTTCAACTGATATTGCAGCAGCTCGCGACGTGATTCACGCTCTTGCGAGAGCTGCTGATGCTGCGCCAGCGCGCGACAACTCTGATGCCAGCGCTGATAGTGCTGGCGCATGTCAGACAGCAAATGATCGTGGGCTGCATAAGCATCCAGCAGATGTTTTTGGTGATCGGATTTGAGCAACAGCTGATGGGCATGCTGGCCGTGAATCTGAATCAATAATTGACCGAGTTCACGCAGCTGCGACAGCGGCACCGACGTGCCGTTGATAAAGCCACGCGAACGACCATCCGCGCTAATAACACGACGCAGAAGACACTCATTGCCTTCATCCAGCTGATTCTCCACCAGCCAGCGCTGTGCGGAAGGCGAAGCTTTGAGTTGGAAGCGGGCGCAGATATCCGCGCGACTGGCACCCTGACGCACCATATCTGCTTCAGCGCGTCCGCCTAAACACAGGCCTAGCGCATCGATGGCGATAGATTTACCTGCGCCGGTTTCACCCGTGATCGCGGTCATACCACGATGAAAGTCGATCTCCAGTTCACGAACGATAGCAAAGTTACTGATGGTCAGTTGTGCCAGCATAGAATCACCTGTATGTAAAAACAGATATGGTTTTACATACAGTATATCCTGGTTTTTTATACAGTAAAGTAGTCAGTGCTGATTTTCAGAACAATTTTTTAGACCAACCCAACTTTGAACTTAAGGTATTAAAATAGTTGTAATTTTTTGGATGGATTAGATTGAGGTGATTAGCGCTGCGGCGAATCAGAACGTCTTCACCTTCCTGAATCGGCAAGGCAATCTGGCTGTCACAGCTGATCTCCAGATCGCTGCGCAGGGAAGAAAAACGCAGGCGGATGGTGCTGCTGCTATTGATCACCAGCGGACGCGCTGAGAGCGTATGCGGGAACATCGGGACCAGCGTAATGGCATCCAGTGACGGCGTCAGAATGGGACCGCCCGCCGAGAGCGAGTAGGCGGTTGAACCGGTTGGCGTGGAGATAATTAAACCATCGGAGCGCTGTGAAAAGGCAAACACCTCATCAATATAGACTTCGAATTCAATCATGTGCGCGACTTTACCGGGATGCAGCACCACTTCATTGATGGCGCTACCAATACGCGGCGAGCAATCTTCTTTGCACACCTGCGCCTCGAGCAAGAAGCGACTTTCGACGAAGTAATCGCCCTGCAGCACATCGTCCAGCTGCTGCTGCGCGTTGTCCGGATCGAGATCGGTCAGAAAACCGAGATTGCCACGGTTAATGCCAATGACTTTGATGTCATAGCGCGCCAGCACGCGGGCAGCACCCAGCATGTTGCCATCGCCACCTACTACAACCGCTAAATCAGCGCGTTGACCAATATCCGCAAGGCTGCCGGTTTCGGCATTTTTCAAATCCAGTTCGCGCGCAATCTGCTGCTCGACAATCACCTCATAACCCTTTGCCGTTAGCCAGCGCCAGAGCATTTCATGGGTGGTTAACGCAGTAGGATGGCGCGGATGGCCGACAATCCCGATGCAGTTAAAGTGTTTGTTCATTTAGCGCGAGTTCCTTATAAGCCAAAACGGCCAGGCAATGTGATGGGTTTACTTGAAACCGTCAAACTGATCCCCATAATAAGCCAACCAGCGAGATGAATGTGCAAAACGCGGAGAAATTCATGAGTAGTAAAGAACAGAACACCCCAAACGAGCAAGTCTCAGACGAAATTCAACAGGATCAGCAGCACGTGGACGCAGAGACAACCGCTGAGGTGGATCCGCGTGATGAGCGTATCGCGCAACTGGAAGCCGAGTTAGCCGTGTCGCAAACCGGCGTGCGTGATGCTCAGCTGCGTGCGCAGGCGGAAATCGAGAATATCCGTCGTCGTACTGAAATGGATGTGGAAAAGGCGCATAAATTTGCGCTGGAAAAATTTGCCAACGAGCTGCTGCCAGTGATCGATAGCCTGGAGCGCGCGTTGGAAGTCGCAAACAAAGATAACGCTGAACTGGCTTCGATGATTGAAGGTATCGAGCTGACGCTGAAGTCGCTGCTGGGCGCGGTGCGTAAGTTTGGCGTGGAAGTGGTTGGCGAAACCAATGTGCCATTCAACCCAGAGATTCATCAGGCGATGTCGATGATGGAATCAGAAGAGATGGCGCCAAATCACGTGCTGATGGTGATGCAGCGCGGTTACACCCTCAACGGTCGCCTGCTGCGTCCGGCGATGGTGGCAGTGACCAAAGCCAAAGGCTAATCCGTCGCTATCATAACAACGGCCGCTTAATGCGGCCGTTTGTTTTTTAAGGCAGCACCGGCATCCAGTCAATCGGTGACTGGCCTGATTGGCTCAGCAACGCATTCGCCTGCGAGAAGTGTTTGCTGCCAAAAAAGCCGCGATGCGCAGAGAGCGGGGAGGGGTGCGGGGCTTTCAATACATGATGGCGTTGCGTATCAATGATGCTGCCTTTCTTCTGCGCGTGCGATCCCCACAGCAAGAAAATCACCCCTTCGCGATGCTGATTGATGGCGCTGATAACGTTATCAGTGAAAGTTTCCCAGCCAAAGCGCGCGTGCGAATGCGCCTTATTGGCTTCCACCGTTAACACGGTGTTCAACAGCATCACGCCTTGCGTTGCCCAGCTTTCAAGAAAACCGTGCGTGGGGCGCACAAAGCCGGGCATATCCTGCTCCAGCTCTTTGTACATATTCAGTAATGACGGTGGAATCGCCACGCCGGGCAGCACAGAAAAGGCCAGACCATGCGCCTGATTCGGGCCGTGATAAGGATCCTGACCCAAAATCACCACTTTGATATCGCCCAGTTCGGTCAGCCGAAAGGCATTAAACACATCCTTCTGCGGCGGATACACCGTTACGCCGGCAGCGCGTTCATTGGCCACCGCTTTCAGCGTTTCCACGAAGTAAGGTTTCTCTTTCTCTTCAGCCAGCACGTCGTGCCAGGTCAGCTTCTCAGCCATCATTGACTCCCTGCAAAATAGTGCGCCTAGCTTAACGTGTCGGACTCAACAGCAGAAGGGTAAAAATAATTTGAATATTTACGTAAAAAGTTATCGAGTGAAGTTGTTATGAATCAAGTTGTTAGGTTTTCAGCTTGCAATAGTGACTGGGCGAAATTGATACAGGTCAAAACGGCGGGTTTCTTGCAGTGATATACCACAGCATTCCAAAACCTTATGAACCTCGCTGTCCGGTTGCGACAGCGTAAAGCCCTGGAGACCTACTATGATTACCGGTATTCAAATTACTCAGGCAAATAATCCACAGCTGTTGAACTCATTCTGGCTGCTGGACGATGATAAAGCCGAAGCGCGCTGCCTGTGCGCCAAAGGCGATTTCTCAGAAGATCAGGTTGTTGCTATCAGCGACCTCGGCGAAATCGCTTACCGTGAAATTCCACTTGAGCAGAAGCCGCAGGTGCGCATCGAAGGTGGTCAGCATCTCAACGTCAACGTGCTGCGTCGCGAAACGCTGGAAGATGCCGTCAATCATCCGGAAAAATATCCGCAGTTGACCATTCGCGTATCGGGCTATGCCGTGCGCTTTAACGCGCTGACGCCAGAGCAGCAGCGTGACGTGATTACACGTACATTCACCGAAAGCCTGTAATTGCAGCGCTGACGAAAAGACACACAGCAATACAAGCCGCGCCAATGTTGATTGGCGCGGCTTTTTTATAGGCCGAGTTTAAAAGAAGGCTGCTTGAGGGCGTTTGATAGCGAAAGTGCTTTTTCGCTACGCTTAAAACAAAAAAATCGCCTCAAAAGAGGCGATTAATTACAGCGAGTGCTGTTTTATTCCGCACCAGACTCTGGTGCATCGCTACCGCTTGGCTTGCGGCGTTTACCCACATTTTTGGTGTCGCGATGGCGTTGTTTGACGCGCGGTTTCTCTTGTTCTTTCTCTTTACGCTCTTGACGCTTCGCAAGGGCTTTTTTCGACGGTTTTCCCGTCACTTTAGCACTTGGCGCACGGCTTTCCGGACGCAGCTCATCAATCACACGCGCTTTCAACGGCTCGTTGATGTAACGGGTGATTTTGCCCAGCAGCACGTGATCGTGCGCTTCAACCAGCGAGATGGCGGTACCTTTACGGCCTGCACGCGCGGTACGGCCGATGCGGTGCAGATAGGTATCGGCGGTGCGCGGCAAATCGTAGTTAATCACGTGCGAGATATCGTCAATGTCGATACCGCGCGCAGCAACGTCGGTGGCAATCATCACCTTAACGCGGCCATCATTCATACGTTTGATCGCTTCGTTACGGTTAACCTGCACCATTTCGCCTTCGAGATAGCTGGTGCGAATACCGGCTTCATGAAGCCAGGTGACCAGCTCATGTAGACGTTCACGTTTACGCACAAATACGATGACGCGGGTGGCGTCTGGCTGTTTCAACAGGTGAATCAGCAGCTTGTTTTTATGCTGCAGATCGTCGGCGCGGTAATACCATTGCTGAATCTTTTTACGTTCGCTTTTGCTTGGGTCGGCCTCAATAAAGACTGGCTCGTTGAGCAAACGCTCGGCGAAGTCTTTAATGTGATCGCCTTCCAGCGTCGCCGAGAACAGCAGCGTCTGTTTGCGCCAGCGGGTTTCTGCGGCGATGGTCTCGATGTCCTGCGCAAAGCCCATATCGAGCATGCGGTCAGCTTCATCAAGAATCAGCGTTTCTACTGCGCGGCAGTCAAAGTTCTCTTCTTTGATGTACTGCAGCAAACGGCCGGTAGTCGCGACAACGATGTCCTGGTTTTCGCTGAACACTTCGGCATGGTTCATATACGCCACACCACCGGTGATGGTGGCGATATCCAGATGCGTGTGTTTAGCCAGTTCGCGCGCGTGATCGGCAACCTGCATCGCTAGTTCGCGCGTTGGGGTGATGATTAGAATGCGTGGTGGGCCTGATTTCTTGCGCGGGAAATCGAGCAAGTGCTGTAAAGCGGGCAGCAAAAACGCTGCAGTTTTCCCCGTCCCGGTTGGAGCCGAACCCAGAACGTCACGGCCTTCCAGCGCCGCAGGAATGGTCTCGGCCTGAATAACAGTAGGGCGAGTAAAGCCTTTTTCCTGCAAAGCTTGTAGCAGGCTTTCGTCGAGTTCGAGTTCGGAGAATGTGGTTACGGTCATGGTCTACCTCAGTTTGGGGCGCTGATTATAGACAGAACGAATATAATCTTCATCTGTTTGTGTAGGTATTACAGGCGCAGGTGAATTCCCATCGCCACCACGTTACACTTCCGGCAGTAAAAAATTCAATGGTAGTGAAGTATGTCTCAGGACCAGCCGCAGGTGCGGCCGACGTTAAGAAAAGATGGTTTTACCTTTAAGCAATTTTTCGTGGCGCACGATCGCTGTGCGATGAAAGTCGGCACCGATGGCGTGTTAATCGGGGCCTGGGCGCCAGTGGCAGGTACGCGTCGTATCCTCGATATTGGCTGCGGCAGCGGGTTGATAGCGCTGATGCTGGCGCAACGCACGCCCGATTCGGTAGAGATTGATGCGGTCGAACTGGAAGCCAGTGCGGCGCAACAGGCGCAGGAAAATATGCAGGCCTCGCCGTGGGCAAATCGCATTCATGTGCACCATCAGGATATTGTCAGCTGGAGCGAGCAGTGTGAAAAACGCTTTTCGCTCATCGTCAGCAACCCGCCGTTTTTTGCGCCCGGCATGGCAACAGGCAGTGTCGCGCGTGATACCGCACGCAGCACCGCCACACTCGACCATCTCACGCTGCTGCGCTGTGCCGCCCAGTTGATTGAAGAGGAAGGGCTATTTTGCGTGGTGCTGCCGGCTGAAGCAGGCGAAGCATTGATTTCACTGGCGCTGGCGGATGGCTGGCATCTGCGTTATCGCTACGATGTCGCCGCCTATGCGCAGCGCCCGCCGAATCGCGTGGTGTTGGGCTTTTCGCCCTCCGCCGGTGAAACGTTGCTGGAACGTCTCGCCATTCGTGATGAAGATAAAAGCTATTCAGCCGACTGGCTCAGCCTGGTGAAGGACTTCTACCTATTCCGCTAACTTCGGGCTGCAGGATGGTTGGTAACGCTTCATCCAGCAAATCGGGATTGTCGAGGGTAAAGTGCAGCCCTCGGCTCTCCTTCCGCTCCAGCGCACAGCGCACCATCAGTTCGGCGACCTGCACAAGATTGCGCAGCTCGAGCAAATTGTTAGAGAGACGGAAGTGCGCGTAGTACTCATCAATCTCCTGTTGCAGCAAATTAATGCGCCGCAGTGCGCGCTCCAGACGCTTAGTGGTGCGCACAATGCCCACGTAATCCCACATGAATAGCCGCAGTTCATGCCAGTTATGTTGGATCACTACGCGTTCATCGGCATCATCAACGCGGCTTTCGTCCCACGCGGGCAGATGCTCGACCGCCGCGACGTCCGGCAAGCGTGCGATCATATCTTCAGCCGCTGACCAACCATAGACCAGGCACTCCAGCAAAGAGTTGGATGCCATACGGTTTGCGCCATGCAAGCCGGTATAGCTCACTTCACCTATCGCGTACAGCCCATCCACGTCAGTGCGGCCTTGCCGATCGACCATCACGCCGCCGCAGGTGTAATGCGCTGCTGGCACAATTGGAATCGGCTGTTTGGTGAGATCGAGGCCAAAGGTCAGCAACTTTTCGTAAATCATCGGGAAGTGCGCGCGCACAAAGCTTTCCGGCTGGTGGCTGATGTCAAGATACATACAATCGACGCCTAACCGTTTCATCTCATGATCGATGGCGCGCGCCACAATATCGCGCGGCGCCAGCTCGGCACGCTCATCAAAGTCAGGCATAAAGCGCGTGCCGTCAGGACGCAACAGCCAGGCGCCTTCTCCGCGCAGTGCTTCCGTCAGCAGAAAGTTTTGCGCCTGCGGATGGAATAAACAGGTGGGATGGAATTGATTGAATTCGAGGTTCGCCACGCGGCAACCGGCGCGCCATGCCATGGCAATGCCATCGCCAGACGCTACGTCCGGATTAGTGGTGTACTGATAGACTTTTGCTGCGCCGCCAGTGGCTAGCACCACGGCGCGCGCGCGACAGGTTTCCACCTGCTCACGCTTACGGTTCCAAATCCACGCGCCAACCACGCGACGCTTGCCGGGCAGGCCAAGCTTATCGGAGAGAATCAAATCCACCGCATTGGTGCGTTCGATAATGCGGATGTTGGGATGGCTCAACGCCTGGCTTACCAACGTGGTTTCTACCGCGCGGCCGGTGGCATCGGCGCTGTGCAGAATGCGGCGATGACTGTGTCCACCTTCGCGCGTAAGGTGATAACGCGCTTCGCCATCAGCCTGCGGCTCTTTGTCGAAGGCGACGCCGTTATCAATCAGCCACTGTACGCAGTGACGCGCGTTGCTGGCGATAAAGCTCACCGTATCGCGGTCGCACAAACCTGCGCCGGCAACCAGCGTGTCTTCAACGTGTGATTCGATGCTGTCTGTTTCGTCAAACACCGCCGCAATCCCGCCCTGCGCATACAGCGTTGAGCCCTCATTCACCTGCGCTTTACTCAGCACGGTAACCTGATAATGCGGCGCTAAGCGCAGCGCTAACGATAAACCTGCCGCACCGCTGCCGACGATGAGGACATCACACTGATATTCCGGGAGAGAAGTCATGGTGTTTAATTTACTAAACAAAAGGTGGCTTGAGCATAAGCCCGGATGGGGATGCTGTGAAGTATTTTGAACAAATTGCGCGGAAAAATTATTCAGCAAAGGAAGATAATAACGTGAATTCAGTAAGTTAACTCTGAAATTGCGCACAACGTGTTTTTTATATCAAACACTCTGAAAATTCAGGTAATAAAGGTGAAAATGACGGCGTCATAAGGTACTCTGCCAGCGATTATCGGTGCCGCAAAAGACACCACCAGCGTGGCAAGTCGCTACACTGAAAGACAATCAACAACAATGATGTCGTGGTTCCGATACGGAAAAATTCAGGTCGTAGTGAACTTCAGACCATTTGGTCACTCTAAGCGCATGCTTGCTCTGAACAATGAGATGTGCTGGCAGTTCACTTACGCATAAAAAAGTTTTGGGGAGATATTACCTCGGATGAGCGAGCAGTTAACGGATCAGGTTCTCGTTGAGCGGGTTCAGAAGGGAGATCAAAAGTCCTTTAATTTACTGGTGATTCGATACCAGCATAAAGTGGCGAGCCTGGTTTCACGCTATGTTCCGTCAGGCGATGTGCCTGATGTGGTTCAGGAATCTTTTATTAAAGCGTATCGCGCACTGGAATCGTTCCGTGGCGACAGCGCCTTTTATACATGGCTGTACCGCATCGCGGTCAATACAGCAAAAAATTATCTGGTTGCTCAGGGGCGACGTCCGCCATCCAGTGATGTGGATGCGATTGATGCGGAAAATTTCGAAAGTGCAGGTGCACTGAAAGAAATTTCGAACCCTGAGAACTTAATGTTGTCTGAGGAACTGAAACAAATCGTCTTTCGTACCATTGAGGCGCTTCCCGAAGATCTTCGTATGGCCATTACCCTCAGGGAATTGGATGGCCTGAGTTACGAAGAGATTGCCGTCATCATGGATTGTCCGGTCGGTACCGTACGTTCGCGTATCTTCCGTGCACGAGAGGCTATTGATAATAAAGTTCAACCGCTTATCCAACGTCAGTGATAACGGCTACTGGAAGGGTACCAAGGCATGCAGAAAGAAAAACTTTCCGCTTTAATGGATGGTGAAACATTAGATAACGAGCTGTTGGCGTCGTTATCTAAGGATGCGGATCTTCAGCAAAGCTGGGAAAGCTACCATCTCATCCGCGACACCTTACGAGGTGATATCGGAGAAGTGCTGCATTTTGATATCTCCGCACGTGTGGCTGCGGCCATCGAAAACGAGCCGGCACGCAAAGTCACTCCGCTGATCCCTGAAGCGCAGCCTGAGCCGTCACGTTACGAGAAGATGCCGTTCTGGCGTCGCGGTGGCAGTTGGGCGGCACAGCTGACGCAAGTCGGTGTTGCTGCTTGTGTTTCACTGGCGGTGATTGTCGGTGTTCAGCACTACAACAGTTCACCCACCGGCAGCGCGACTGAAGCGTCCGATTCACCGGCATTCAATACCTTGCCGATGATGGGTAAAGCTTCTCCGGTTAGCTTAGGCGTGCCTTCTGAAGCCTTTGACACCAACAGCTCTAATCAGCAGGTGCAGGAGCAGCGTCGTCGCGTCAATGCCATGCTACAGGATTATGAACTGCAACGTCGTCTGCATGCCGATCAGGTTCAGTTTGAGAAAAACGATCCGCAACAGGCTCAGGCTAATGTTCCCGGAAATCAGTCGTTAGGAACTCAGCAGCAGTAATGAAGCAGCTTTGGTGTGCCGTTAGCCTGCTGGCAGGCAGCCTGTTTTGCTCATCTATCGCCTCGGCGCAGACCTCTGCGTCCGGTGCGTTGTTACAACAGATGGAGCAGGCAAGCCAGAACCTCAACTACGAATTTGCCTACATCAATGTCTCGCGTCTCGGCATTGAATCCCTGCGTTATCGCCACGCGGTTATCGACAATCGTATCTTTGCCCAACTGCTGCAGATGGACGGACCGCGCCGTGAAGTGATCCAGCGTGGAAACGACATCAGCTATTTCGAGCCGGGATTAGATCCCTTCTCGCTGCCGGGCAATCACATCATCGATGCGTTACCTGGTTTGATGTTCGCCGACTTCTCCCGTTTGGGTGAAGCCTACGATTTCATTCCGGTTGGCCGCTCGCGCATGGCCGATCAAATGTGCGAAGTGGTGCGCATCGTGTCACGTGATGGCACGCGCTACAGCTACGTTGTGTGGCTGGATGTGGATACCAAATTGCCGCTGCGCATCGATCTGCTCGATCGTGATGGTGAAACGCTGGAGCAGTTCCGCGTCATCAGCTTTGCCGTCGATGAAGGCGTGCGCAACTTGATGCAAGGGCTGGAGAAGGCCAACTTGCCGCCATCGCTGTCTTTACCTGCGGGTGATAAAGTTGAACTCAGCTGGCAGCCAGGCTGGCTCCCGGCGGGCATGAAACTGATCTCACAAAGTCGCCGTGATATCCCGTCGATGAACAAAACGGTCGAATCGCGCCTGTACAGCGATGGCCTGTTTAGCTTCGCCATCAACGTTACGCCAGCCGATAAAAGCAGCAGCGTGCAGGCATTGCGCACTGGGCGTCGTACGGTGCAGACAGAAGTACGCAATAATAACGAAATCACGGTGGTGGGCGAGTTACCGCCAGCCACTGCTAAACGTATTGCGGACAGCATAGATTCGGGTTCACCAAAATGATGAGAGAATGGGCCACCGTGGTGGCGTGGAAAGAAGGCATTGCCACCCTGCACACGGAAGCGAAAACGTCTTGTAACAGCTGCTCAGCGCGTAAAGGCTGCGGCAGCCACGCGCTTAATCAGCTGGGGCCGAAAAATGCCCACGTGATGACTATCGCCAGTGCGGAGCCGTTGCAACCCGGCCAGCGCATCGAGTTAGGCATCCGCGAAAGCAGCTTGTTGGGTTCCGCTTTGCTGGTTTACATGACGCCGCTGTTTGGCCTGTTTTTAGTGGCGGGCATCTTTCAGATGCTGTTTGCCAGCGATCTGGCTGCGGCCTGTGGCGCGCTCTTAGGCGGCATTGGCGGCTTTATCGTTGCTAAAGGTGTATCCAAACTCTTCGGCGATCGCGAGGCTTTCCAGCCGGTGATTCTTAGCGTTGCGTTACCGCCTGATGCGTTGCGCGTGGAAAGCGAAGCGTGATCCCCGTCCAGGCCGCATTTGATGCGGCCTTTCTCAATCGGCTTAACCGCTGAAATCTGTTGCGATTCCCCACAGTTCCATTCTTTAACGCGCGGCGTTAACAGTGTAATATGCGTCGTCATTAATGAGGCCGACAGGGTTCCGGGTAAAGCTCACTTTCCTGAATGTGTCCGTGCTCAAGTTTCCCACTGGTTTTCTACGTGAAGATATTCATATAAATGAAGCATATACGAAATTTCTCCATCATCGCTCACATTGACCACGGCAAATCAACGCTCTCTGACCGTTTGATTCAAATTTGTGGTGGCCTGAGCGATCGTGAGATGGCGGCGCAGGTTCTGGACTCCATGGATCTGGAACGTGAGCGCGGCATTACCATTAAAGCGCAGAGCGTGACGCTCGATTACAAAGCGCTGAACGGTGAAACTTACCAGCTCAATTTTATCGATACTCCCGGTCACGTTGACTTCTCCTATGAAGTTTCCCGCTCGCTGGCGGCGTGTGAAGGAGCATTGCTGGTGGTCGATGCAGGGCAGGGCGTTGAAGCGCAGACGCTGGCAAACTGCTACACCGCAATGGAAATGGATCTGGAAGTGGTACCGGTACTGAACAAAATCGACCTGCCTGCCGCCGATCCAGAGCGCGTAGCGGAAGAGATTGAAGATATCGTCGGCATTGATGCGACCGATGCGGTGCGTTGCTCGGCGAAAACCGGCGTTGGCGTACCCGACGTGCTGGAACGTCTGGTGCGTGACATCCCGCCGCCAGAAGGTGATCCGGAAGGTCCGCTGCAGGCGCTGATCATCGATTCCTGGTTCGATAACTACCTTGGTGTGGTCTCGCTGATTCGTATTAAGAACGGCACGCTGCGCAAAGGCGACAAAGTTAAAGTCATGAGCTCCGGTCAAAGCTACAACGCTGACCGTCTCGGCATTTTCACGCCGAAGCGTGTTGATCGCAATGAACTGAACTGCGGTGAAGTAGGCTGGCTGGTGTGTGCGATTAAAGACATTCTCGGCGCACCTGTGGGCGATACTCTGACCTTGCAGCGCAATCCGGCAGAGAACGTGTTGCCTGGCTTCAAGAAAGTGAAGCCACAGGTTTACGCCGGTCTGTTCCCGATCAGCTCTGACGACTATGAAGCGTTCCGTGATGCGCTGGGCAAATTGAGCCTGAACGATGCGTCCCTGTTCTATGAGCCAGAGAGCTCAACGGCGCTGGGCTTCGGTTTCCGCATCGGCTTCCTCGGTCTGCTGCACATGGAGATCATTCAGGAGCGTCTTGAGCGTGAATACGATCTGGATCTGATCACCACCGCGCCAACCGTCGTGTATGAAGTGGAAACCACCGACGGCGAAACTATCTACGTTGATAGCCCGTCGAAGCTGCCACCGCTGAACAATATTGCTGAGCTGCGTGAGCCGATTGCGGAGTGTCACATGCTGCTGCCGCAGGAGTTCCTCGGCAACGTCATTACGCTGTGTATCGAAAAACGTGGCGTGCAAACCAACATGGTTTACCACGGCAAGCAGGTTGCGCTGACGTATGAGATTCCGATGGCAGAAGTGGTTCTCGACTTCTTTGACCGTCTGAAATCAACCTCGCGCGGCTATGCCTCGCTGGATTATAACTTCAAACGTTTCCAGACCTCTGACATGGTGCGTGTCGACGTGATGATTAACTCAGAACGTGTTGATGCGCTGGCGCTGATTACTCACCGTGATAACTCACAATATCGTGGCCGCGATCTGGTGGAGAAGATGAAAGATCTGATCCCACGTCAGCAGTTTGATATTGCGATTCAGGCGGCAATCGGCAACCACATTATCGCTCGCTCAACGGTAAAACAGCTGCGTAAAAACGTCCTGGCGAAATGCTATGGCGGTGACGTGAGCCGTAAGAAGAAACTGTTGCAGAAGCAGAAAGACGGTAAGAAGCGAATGAAGCAGGTCGGCAACGTTGAGCTGCCGCAGGAAGCATTCCTTGCCATTCTGCATGTCGGTAAAGACAGCAAATAAGGATTTTTAATGGCTAACATGTTCGCCCTGGTTTTAGTGATCGCCACACTGATCACTGGCGTTATCTGGTGTATCGATCGCTTTAAATGGGCACCGGCGCGTCGTGCGAAGCAGGCTGCTGCGCAAGCGCAGGCTGGCAACGCACTCGACAGTAAAACGCTGGCGAAAGTAGCCGCGCAGCCGGGTTGGGTAGAAACCACCGCATCGGTGTTCCCAGTGTTGGCGGTGGTTTTGATCGTACGTTCGTTTATTTTTGAGCCGTTCCAGATTCCATCGGGCTCAATGATGCCAACGCTGCTGATTGGCGACTTCATCCTGGTGGAGAAGTTTGCTTACGGCATTAAAGATCCGATTACTCAAACCACGCTGATCCCAACCGGCCATCCGCAGCGCGGTGATGTCGCGGTATTCAAATACCCGAAAGATCCAAGCGTGGATTACATCAAGCGCGTGATTGGCTTGCCAGGCGACAAAGTGGTGTTTGATCCTTACAGCAAAACCCTGACCATCAATCCGGGTTGCAGCAGCGGCAATTGCGACACGGCGCTGCCGGTGACTTACACTAACGTTGAGCCAAGCAACTTCATTCAGACCTTCAGCGGCTTTGATGGCAATGAAACCGGCAACGGCTTCTTCCAGGCGCCGCAGGGCGAAACCATGAAGGGCGGCCTGCGTCTCGGCACCCGTAAAGAGACATTGGGCAACGTAACGCACGATATCTTGCTGGTAAACGAAGCGCAAAGTCAGGCAAGCATGTATTATCAGCAGCCGGGCCAGCCGCAATCGACCTGGATTGTGCCGCAAGGGCAGTATTTCATGATGGGCGATAACCGCGATAACAGCGCCGACAGCCGCTACTGGGGCTTTGTGCCCGAGAAGAATCTGGTCGGCAAAGCGGTGGCTATCTGGATGAGCTTCGAAAAACAAGAAGGACAGTGGCCGACCGGCGTGCGCTTTAGCCGCATTGGTGGGATTCACTAATTATCTTCAAAAAAGGTTGGCCTCTCTTTCGGGAGGCCAGTGCACACCAAACAGAACAGGTTGGAACCTCAGCCCTGTTTCGTATGCAGTGATAGACGCACAGAACAACTGGAATAGCATGAACCCCATCGTCATTAACAAGCTGCAGCGCAAACTGGGCTACACTTTTACTCATCCGGATTTATTGCAGCAGGCACTGACGCACCGTAGCGCCAGCAGCAAACACAATGAACGTCTTGAATTTCTTGGCGATTCTATTCTCAGCTACGTGATCGCCAATGCGCTCTATCACCGCTTCCCGCGCGTGGACGAAGGCGACATGAGCCGCATGCGTGCCACCTTGGTGCGCGGCAATACGCTGGCGGAGATGGCGCGCGAGTTCGACCTTGGCGAATGTTTACGCCTCGGTCCGGGCGAGCTGAAAAGCGGCGGTTTCCGTCGCGAATCGATCCTCGCGGATACCGTTGAAGCCTTGATCGGCGGCATTTTCCTCGACAGCAGCATTCAAACCGTCGAAAAGTTAATTCTCGACTGGTATCACTCGCGACTGGAACAGATCAGTCCGGGCGATAAACAAAAAGATCCGAAAACGCGCCTGCAGGAGTATTTGCAGGGACGTCATCTGCCACTGCCATCGTATTTGGTGGTGCAGGTGCGTGGCGAAGCCCACGATCAGGAATTCACCATTCACTGTCAGGTGAGTGGCATGGCAGAACCGGTGGTGGGCATTGGCTCCAGCCGCCGTAAAGCCGAGCAAGCAGCCGCCGAACAGGCGTTAATTAAGCTTGGCCTCGAATAAATAGTCACATCGCAGCGTCGACAGCGACGCTGCCCAAGTCAGGACTCGAATGAGCGAACTCGAAACATATAGCGGCTTTATCGCGATTGTAGGCCGACCAAACGTCGGTAAATCCACTTTGCTGAACCAGTTGCTGGGGCAGAAAGTGTCGATCACTTCACGCAAGCCGCAAACCACGCGTCACCGCATCATGGGCATCCACACCGAAGGCGCTTATCAGGCGATCTACGTAGATACGCCAGGGCTGCACATGGAAGAGAAGCGGGCGATCAACCGCCTGATGAACCGTGCCGCCAGTAGCTCCATCGGTGACGTTGAGCTGGTGATTTTTGTAGTTGAAGGCACGCGCTGGACACCAGACGACGAGATGGTGCTCAACAAGCTGCGTGATAACAAAGTTCCTGTGGTATTGGCGATCAATAAAGTCGACAACATTCAGGACAAGAGCATTCTGTTGCCGCATCTTCAGTTCCTCAGCCAGCAGATGAACTTCCTCGAAATCGTTCCGATCTCAGCGGAAAGCGGCAAAAACGTTGATGCTATTGCAGCAATTGCGCGCAAATGCCTGCCAAAATCTGAGCACCATTTCCCGGAAGATTATGTCACTGACCGCTCACAGCGCTTTATGGCGTCTGAGATCATCCGTGAAAAATTGATGCGCTTCCTTGGTGCTGAGCTGCCTTACTCCGTTACTGTAGAAATTGAGCAGTTTGTGTCTAACGATCGCGGCGGTTACGACATCAATGGCCTGATCCTCGTTGAGCGCGAAGGCCAGAAGAAGATGGTCATCGGCAATAAAGGCGCCAAGATCAAAACCATCGGCATTGAATCGCGTAAAGACATGGAAGAGATGTTTGAAGCGAAAGTGCATCTCGAACTGTGGGTTAAAGTGAAATCTGGCTGGGCGGACGATGAACGTGCGCTGCGCAGCTTAGGTTACTCTGACGAAGGTTAATTGATGGAAGGCTGGCAACGCGCCTTTGTGCTGCACAGTCGCCCCTACAGCGAAACCAGCCTGCTCCTCGATCTGTTCAGCGAAAGTGAAGGGCGCGTCCGCGTCCTTGCCAAAGGCGCCCGCTCGCGCCGCTCTCAATTGAAAGGTGCACTGCAACCTTTTACGCCACTGCTGGTGCGCTGGGGCGGACGCGGTGACGTCAAAACGCTGCGCAATGCCGAAGCCGTTTCGCTGGCATTGCCGCTCAGCGGCATCACGCTCTATTGCGGACTCTACGTCAACGAGCTGCTATCGCGCGTGCTGGAGCAGCAAATTCCCTTCTCTGACATGTTCTTCGATTACCTGAATTGCATCCAAACGCTGGCGGCAGGCAACGGCTCGCCTGAACCGGCACTACGTCGCTTTGAGCTGGCGCTGCTTGGGCATCTCGGCTACGGCGTGGATTTTCTGCATTGTGCAGGCAGTGGCGAAGAGGTAGCCGATGGCATGACCTACAGCTACCGCGAAGAGAAGGGCTTCATCGCCAGTTTGGTGGTCAATCAGCGCAGCTTTACCGGCCGCCAGCTGCGGGCGTTGTGGGAACGCGAATTCCCCGATGCCGATACTCTACGCGCCGCCAAACGCTTTACGCGTATGGCGCTGAAGCCCTATCTTGGCGGCAAACCGCTGAAGAGCCAGGAACTGTTTCGCCAGTTTGTGCCAAAAAAGAAACCCGATGTGGCAAACGACTAGCGCTGGTCGTACCGCCTGATATATTCAGCGCGGTACACTGCAAACACACTGAACACATTTAAGGATTGTCATGGCTGAGTTGCTATTAGGCGTCAACATTGACCACATTGCCACCGTACGTAATGCACGTGGCACAAACTATCCCGATCCGGTGCAGGCCGCGTTTGTAGCTGAGCAGGCCGGCGCCGACGGCATTACCGTGCATCTGCGTGAAGATCGCCGCCACATCACCGATCGCGATGTGCGCATTCTGCGTGACACCATCCAGACGCGCATGAATCTGGAGATGGCGGTCACTGACGAGATGATCGACATTGCCTGCGAAATCAAGCCGCACTTTGTTTGTCTGGTGCCGGAAAAGCGTCAGGAAGTGACGACCGAAGGCGGGCTGGATGTGGCGGGCCAGCAGGATAAAATCAATGCTGCGGTGCGCCTGTTGAGCGATGCCGGCATTCTGGTTTCGTTATTTATTGATGCCGATCACCGCCAGATTGAAGCAGCGGTTGCCAGCGGCGCGCCTTACATCGAAATTCATACCGGCGCCTATGCCGAAGCGCCCGAAGGTCTCGCGCGCCAGGCAGAGCTGTCACGCATTCGTAAAGCCGCGACTTTCGCCGCCAGCCTTGGCCTGAAAGTGAATGCCGGCCACGGTTTGACCTACCACAACGTGCAGCCGATTGCTGAACTGCCGGAAATGCACGAGCTGAATATCGGCCATGCGATTATTGGTCGTGCGCTGTTCAGCGGTCTGGCAGATGCGGTCAGCGAAATGAAGCAGCTGATGCGGGAAGCGCGTCGCTAATGGCCATTCTCGGACTCGGCAGCGATATCGTAGAGATCGAGCGCATTGCGGGCGTCATTGAGCGCTCCGGCGACCGTCTGGCGCGCCGCGTATTAAGCGAAGCCGAGTGGCAACAATATCAGGTGCACCAGCAACCGGTGCGCTTTCTGGCCAAACGGTTTGCGGTGAAAGAGGCGGCAGCAAAAGCCTTCGGCACCGGCATTCGCGGTGGGCTGGCGTTCAATCAGTTCGAAGTCTACAACGATGCGCTGGGCAAGCCGGGATTACGTTTCTTTGAGCAGGCCAAAGTGATTGCCAGCCAGCTCGGCGTGAAGCACGTGCATGTGACGTTAGCGGATGAACGCCATTACGCCTGCGCAACGGTGATTATCGAGAACTAAGGGTGCAACACCACGAACTTCTCCCACAGCGCCTCGCGGCTTTCCGGGTGCTGTGGATCGAGAATAATGGTGTTATCAATCGGGCAGACGCTTTGGCAGGTCGGCACATCATAATGGCCCACGCACTCGGTGCAGCGGTCGACGTCAATCTCATAGATCGCATCGCCTAAGCTGATTGCCTGGTTTGGGCATTCAGGTTCGCACATATCGCAATTGATGCATTTAGTGGTGATGAGCAGGGCCATAGCGGAAGTCCAATAACAGCAGAAAAGGCGCGGGTATTATACGCGCCTGATCTCATCAGACCAGCTTTTTCACCAACTCTTCGCTGTGGCGAATGTGGCTGGAGGCGCGTTCGGGATCGTTTTGTACCAGCGCCATAAACAGCAAATCGGTCAGCGCCAGCTGCGCGCTGGTCGACGAGATCGCCGCGCTACGCGTGCTTTGCTCTTCCGCCACGGTGTAGAGGCAAACCGTGGCGCATTGCTGCAGGGCATTCGGCGTAAAACCGGTGAAGGCCAACACATCGGCACCGACCTGCGCGGCTTCCTGCGCCGCCAGATTGATTTCGCGGCGTTCGCCCGTATAGGAGATCGCCAGCAGCACATCGCCTGGCGCCATTGCTTGCACGCTGGCGAGCAAGGCGTGCATATCCTGTTCCGCCACCGCATTAATGCCGATCTTCATCAGCTTCCACGAAAAATCTTTCGCCACTAAACCGGACGCACCGATGCCGACCAGCAAAATACGATTAGCGTTTTTCAGCAGCTGCAAGGTTAGCAGCAGCTTCTCTTCGCTGTTGATATCCAGCGTGGCGCGGATCGCCGAGATCTTCTCGGTCAGCAACTTTTCGCCAACCACTTTCAGCGGATCGTCGCTGAGAATATGGTTATGCACGGTAATCGCATCGCGATCGGCCATCGACTCGCTCAGCGCCAGCTTTAGCGCCGGAAAGCCTTTATAGCCGAGCTTTTGGGCGAACTTCACCACGCTGGATTGGCTGACGCCCGATTCCTCGGCGAGTTTTTGTGAACTGAGATGCCGTGCACGATCCGGCTGCGACAGCAAAAAATCCGCCAGCCGACGCTCATTTAGCGCCAGTCGCGGGTAGAGCTGACGAATGCGCAGCAATGAACTCATGGTTCGATCCTTAATTCCTTTATCCGCAAACAGCGCGTAAACGCGAAGAATAAACTATTCAAATGGCATTGTAGTCATTGGAATTAAAAATAGCAGCTTTCGCCTCGAACGCCGAAGCTGGCTACACTGTAGTGCAGAAACCGCGAAGGATAGAGAAGGAGTGCTGTTTGACAAAGGGTACACAACGACGCGTGGTGTTTTTCGATCTCGATGGCACGCTACATCAGCAAGACATGTTTGGCACCTTTATGCGCTATCTGCTGCGACGTCAGCCGATCAATCTGCTGCTGGTGGTGCCGCTGTTGCCGGTGATCGGTCTCGGCATGCTGTTCAAAGGCCGCGCCGCACGCTGGCCGATGAGTTTATTACTGTGGGCGATCACTTTCGGCCACAGCGAAACACGTCTGCGCCAGCGTGAGGCTGAATTCGCCGAGTGGTTCCGCCAGCGTGTTACCGCATTTCCGGTGGTGCAGCAGCGGCTTACCGACTACCTCAGCAGTAACGATGCCGATGTCTGGCTGATTACCGGTTCGCCGCAGTCGCTGGTGGAGCAAGTCTATTTCGATTCGGCCTTCTTACCGCGCGTGCAGTTGATTGCCAGCCAGATGAAACCGGGCCGTGGCGGACGTTTGCTGTCAATGCGCTGCCTCGGCCATGAAAAGGTGGCGCAGCTGGAGGAGAAAATCGGCACGCCGCTGCAACTGTATAGCGGCTACAGCGACAGCAAACATGACAACCCGCTGCTGTTCTTCTGTCAGCACCGCTGGCGCGTCACGCCAAGCGGTGAGCTGCAACAGCTGGAATAACGCTTCGATTCCGGCAGCAGCATCGTTATAATGCGCCGCCTTAAATGTCCGCAGGAGCTGCCCGGTGAACCCACAAACTGATGAATATTGGATGCGTTATGCGCTGGAACTGGCGAAGCGCGCGTGGGAGCAGGGCGAAGTGCCGGTTGGTGCGGTGCTGGTGCAGGGTGACAAGGTGATTGGCGAAGGCTGGAATCGGCCGATTGGTCAGCACGATCCTACCGCACATGCCGAGATCATGGCGCTGCGCCAGGGCGGCAAAGTACTGGAAAACTATCGTCTGCTGGATACCACGCTGTACGTCACGCTGGAACCCTGCGTGATGTGCGCCGGTGCGATGGTGCACAGCCGCATCACGAGGCTGGTGTATGGCGCTAAAGATGAGAAAACCGGCGCGGCCGGTTCACTGCTGGATGTGATTGGTCATCCCGGCATGAATCATCAAATTCAGATTGATTGCGGCGTGCTGGCGGAAGAGTGTGCCGGGATGCTGAGTGACTTCTTCCGCATGCGTCGCGAGCAGAAGAAGGCGCTGCGTCAGGCGCAGCGCACCGGTTAATTCATCGCAATTTTCGGTTCGACCGCCGGGTAACCGGCGCCTAATTCCGCTTCCAGCGCAGACTGCTGCGCTAAACGCTTCTCCTGCTCCTGCAAATATCCCACCAAACTGATCTGATACTTACGGATGTTCTCAACGTAGTTATAGGCTTCGTGGCCGCGCGCATAGCCGTAAGTGGTTTGCGTGTAGTAGCGCTTCTGACTGAGCATTGGCAGACGCAGCTTCACATCGGCCCAGCTGTCCGGATTGCCGCCCTGTTTTGCCGTCAGCTTGCGCACGTCCAGCATGTGCGCGTAGCCCATGTTATATGCCGCCAGCGCGAACCAGATACGTTCCTCTTCCGGAATGGTCTCCGGCACTTTCTCCATCATGCGCTTGAGATATTCGCTGCCGCCGCGAATGCTCTGTTCGGGATCGAGGCGATCGTCAACGTCGAGGCTATCGGCGGTATTGCGCGTCAACATCATCATGCCGCGCACGCCGGTTGGCGACGTAGCCTGCGGATTCCAGTGCGATTCCTGATAAGAGATCGCCGCCAGTAAACGCCAATCCATGCTGGCAGAATATTTCTCAAACAGCGGTTTGATATCCGGCAGCGTGTGATCAATGGCGCGCAGGAAGGTGCGGGTATCAACGTAGTCAAAGGTGCCAACGTGGCCGAGATACTTCTCTTCCAGCCGCGCCATGGTGCCTTCCTCGCCCATCTGGCTGTAGAAGTCGAGCATCGCCGCGCTCAGGCTGTCGTCATCGTTACGCGGCAAATACCAGGTTACCGGCTCTTCATCGGTCACATCAAACGCCACCGCCAGCTGCGGATGAATGCGCTGTAGCAGGCCGATGGTGACCGAATCGCCCACCGTATAATCGAGTTTGCCGTCGGCAACCGCTTCAAGCAGCGCTTTCTGGCCCTGATCGGTGGAGATAGCCCAGTCGAGATCGGGATAGCTGTCAGCTTTGGCGGAACGTAAAGTTGACAGATATGCCGAACCGGACTGCACAATCAGGCGGCCTTTGAGATCGCCCAGATTCTTCGGCCGGGGCTTATCAATGCGGTACACCAGCTGCTGCGACACCGAATAGTAGCTCGGGCCACTTTGGTAGTGTGCGAGGCGCTCGCTGTTGTAGATCAAGCCGGCAGCCAGCAAATCCGCTTTTCCGTCATCGAGGTCGTCAAACAGATCGCCGAGGTTAGGACGCACCTCAACTTCCAGTTTCACGCCCAGGTAATCGGCGAAGCGCTTCGCCAGCTCGTAGTCCATACCGGCTGGTGCATTGTTAATGGTGTAGTAAGTCAGCGGAGAGTTAACGGTACTGATGCGCAGCACTCCGCGTGATTTGATCTGTGATAGCGCGTCTGTTCCGCCCCCGTACCACGGGATGGAAGGCCACAATGCTAGCGCAAGCAGCACGGTGATCAGACCGATAAACAGATAGTTTATTTTTAGGCGTTTCAAATAGTTGTCTCGTAATGGCTCACAGGCCTCTGTCTTTTAAAGGCAGTATTTATGTTGTTTTAACTCCCAGAGCGAGGGGCATTTTGCGCAACAAAAAGGGGCAGGGCAACTTTTATAGCAAGAATTGTGCAAAATTCAGCCAAACGCCAGGTGCCAGAATTTATGCGCAAACGGTTTCGTAACCCGTGCTGTTTCTCTATAATACCGCCCGTTTTCCCCTGTTGCGCCCAATGAAGCGTCGCCCGGCACTTCAAAGACGAGAGATCTTTAATGATGGAAATTCTGCGTGGTTCGCCCGCTCTGTCGGCATTTCGTGTAAACAAACTGCTGACCCGCTTTCAGGACGCTCACCTTCCGGTGAGTGATATTTACGCCGAGTACGTCCATTTTGCCGATGTTAGTGCAGCGCTCAGCGCGGATGAGCAAGCCCGCCTGCAACGCCTGCTGAAATACGGTCCTTCTCTCGCCGAACACGCGCCACAAGGGCGTCTGTTGCTGGTAACGCCGCGTCCCGGCACTATCTCGCCATGGTCATCGAAAGCCACTGACATCGCTCACAACTGCGATTTGCCACAGGTATTGCGTCTCGAGCGCGGTATGGCCTTCTATGTGCAGGCGCCTGAGCTGACGGAAGCACAGTGGCAGCAACTGGCTAGCCTGCTGCATGACCGCATGATGGAAACGGTGTTCGCTGACCTCAACGATGCGCAGCAGCTGTTTGCTCACCATCAGCCGCAGCCGCTGAAGAGCGTTGACGTGTTGGGCGCCGGTCGCAGCGCGCTGGAGCAGGCCAACACCACGCTGGGCCTGGCGCTGGCCGATGATGAGATCGATTACCTGCTTGATGCCTTTACTAAGCTGGGCCGCAATCCGAACGACATCGAGCTCTACATGTTTGCGCAGGCAAACTCTGAGCACTGTCGTCACAAGATTTTCAACGCCGACTGGATTATCGACGGCGAAAAGCAGCCGAAGTCGCTGTTTAAAATGATCAAAAACACCTTCGAACATAATCCTGAGCACGTGCTGTCTGCCTATAAAGACAACGCTGCGGTAATGGAAGGTTCCGAGGTTGGCCGCTTCTACGCCGATGCGCAGAAGGGCGAATACGAATTCCATCAGGAAGACGCGCATATCCTGATGAAGGTTGAAACCCATAACCACCCAACCGCCATTTCACCGTGGCCGGGTGCCGCGACCGGTTCCGGTGGCGAGATTCGTGACGAAGGCGCAACCGGACGTGGCGCCAAGCCAAAAGCCGGTCTGGTCGGTTTCTCGGTATCGAACCTGCGTATTCCAGGCTTTGAACAGCCGTGGGAAGAGGATTTCGGTAAGCCGGATCGCATTGTCACCGCGCTGGATATCATGACCGAAGGCCCATTGGGCGGCGCGGCGTTCAACAACGAATTTGGTCGTCCTGCCCTGAACGGCTACTTCCGTACCTATGAAGAGCGCGTCAACAGCCACAATGGCGTGGAGCTGCGCGGCTACCATAAGCCAATCATGCTGGCGGGCGGCATCGGTAACATCCGTGCCGATCACGTGCAGAAAGGCGAAATCGTGGTGGGCGCCAAACTGATCGTGCTGGGTGGACCGGCGATGAACATCGGTTTGGGCGGCGGCGCGGCATCTTCGATGGCATCTGGCCAATCGGATGCCGATCTCGACTTTGCGTCAGTACAGCGCGACAACCCAGAAATGGAACGTCGCTGCCAGGAAGTGATCGACCGCTGCTGGCAGCTGGGCGAAGCCAACCCGATTCTGTTTATCCACGACGTCGGCGCGGGCGGACTTTCGAATGCGATGCCAGAACTGGTGAGCGACGGTAATCGTGGCGGTAACTTCAACCTGCGCGACATCCTCAGCGATGAGCCAGGCATGAGCCCGCTGGAAGTGTGGTGTAACGAGTCGCAGGAACGTTATGTGCTGGCGGTTGCCCCTGCACAACTGGCGCTGTTTGACGAGCTGTGTAAGCGTGAACGCGCACCTTATGCCGTTATCGGTGAAGCCACCGAAGAGCTGCATCTGAACCTCGCCGACAGCCATTTCGACAACAAGCCAATCGACATGCCGCTTGACGTGCTGCTGGGCAAAACGCCGAAGATGACGCGTGATGTTGCCAGCCAGCAGGCTAAAGGTGATGCGCTGCAGCGTGACGGCATTAGCGTGGCGGATGCGGTAAATCGCGTGCTGCACTTGCCGACCGTGGCAGAAAAAACCTTCCTGATCACCATTGGTGACCGCAGCGTAACCGGCATGGTCGCGCGCGATCAGATGGTAGGTCCGTGGCAGATTCCGGTTGCGAACTGCGCCGTCACCACCGCCAGCCTCGATAGCTATCACGGTGAAGCCTTCTCCCTCGGCGAGCGCGCGCCAGTGGCGTTGCTCGACTTCGCCGCTTCAGGTCGTCTGGCCGTCGGTGAAGCGCTGACTAACATCGCAGCAACCTCAATTGGTTCGCTGCAACGCGTTAAGCTGTCCGCGAACTGGATGGCCGCCGCCGGTCATCCGGGCGAAGATGCCGGCTTGTACGCTGCGGTGAAAGCAGTTGGCGAAGAGCTGTGTCCCGCGCTGGGCATCACCATTCCGGTGGGCAAAGACTCGATGTCGATGAAAACCCGCTGGCAGAATGGTGCCGAGCAGCGCGAAATGACCTCGCCGCTGTCGCTGGTGATCACCGCTTTTGCTCGCGTTGAAGATGTGCGTCGCACCGTGACGCCACAGCTGCAAGCGGATCAAGACAACCTGCTATTGCTGGTGGATCTCGGCAACGGCGCGAACACGCTTGGCGCGACCGCGCTGTCGCAGGTTTATCGTCAGCTGGGTGACAAGCCTGCCGACGTGCGTGACGCCACGCAGCTGGCGGGCTTCTTCAACGCCATTCAGGCGCTGGTGGCTGAGCAGAAACTGCTGGCTTACCACGACCGTTCTGACGGCGGCCTGCTGGTTACGCTGGCGGAGATGGCCTTCACCGGCCACTGCGGTATCGAAGCCGATATCGCCGCGCTGGGCAGCGATGCGTTAGCCGCCTTGTTCACCGAAGAGCTCGGCGCAGTGTTGCAGATCAATGCAGCGGATCGTGCAGCAGTCGAGAAGGTGTTTGCTGACCACGGCCTGAGCGCTAACCTGCATGTGATTGGTAAAGCGTTGCCGGGCGATCGCTTCGTGATCCGTTCTGGCGACAGCGCGGTGTACAGCGAAAGCCGTACCACGTTGCGTACCTGGTGGGCAGAAACCACCTGGCAGATGCAGCGTCTGCGTGATAACCCAGCCTGTGCCGATCAGGAGCATGCAGCGAAAAAAGACGATAACGACCCAGGTCTGAACGTTCATCTGACCTTCAAGCCAGAAGAAGATGTTGCGGCACCGATGATTGCGACGGGCGCACGTCCGCGTGTGGCAGTGCTGCGTGAGCAGGGCGTTAACTCACACGTGGAAATGGCTGCCGCCTTCCATCGTGCAGGCTTTACTGCGGTTGATGTGCACATGAGCGATCTGCTGGCTGGTCGTCGCGGTCTGGAAGAGTTCCAGGCGCTGGTCGCCTGCGGCGGCTTCTCGTACGGTGATGTGCTGGGCGCGGGCGAAGGCTGGGCGAAATCCATTCTGTTCAATGGCCGCGTGCGTGATGAGTTCGAGAACTTCTTCCATCGTCCACAAACGCTGGCACTCGGCGTGTGTAACGGTTGCCAGATGATGTCGAACCTGCGTGAACTGATTCCAGGCAGCGAGCTGTGGCCACGCTTTGTGCGCAACCAGTCCGAGCGTTTTGAAGCGCGTTTCAGCCTGGTTGAAGTGGCGGCGAGTCCATCGCTGCTGCTGGATGGCATGGTCGGATCGCATATGCCAATCGCGGTATCGCACGGTGAAGGTTTTGTCGAAGTGCGTGACGGCGCGCATCTGGCACAGCTGGAGAGCAAAGGTTTAGTGGCGCTGCGCTTCGTCGATAACTTCGGCAAAGTGACAGAAAGCTATCCGGCCAACCCGAACGGCTCACCAAACGGCATCACTGCGGTAACCAACGAAAGCGGTCGCGTCACTATTATGATGCCGCACCCAGAGCGTGTGTTCCGTACCGTGAGCAACTCCTGGCATCCGGCAGAGTGGGGCGAAGACAGCCCGTGGATGCGTATCTTCCGCAACGCGCGTAAGCAGTTGGGATAAGCAAAACAAAGGCCGCTAAACAGCGGCCTTTTTTATTGAACTGCGCGTTTTGTAGGGTCGCCATTCATGGCGACCTTGCTGAAATCCGCATGATTCTGAGACTGTCGGAAAACAACGACAATCCCGCCTTTATGTTGTCGCCAAAAGGTGACACTTAACTTATTGATTTATATAGCGAGTAAATTGGCGTACTAAACCCGTTGCTAATTAGCGACACTTTTCACTGACCGTCCGGTCCGCTTTTCGCCCGGAACCCGCTTCCTGTCTGGTATTTCTCTGATAATAAATGCTATTTATTTATTGGCACGATACTTGCTATACTCCTTGCGTGGCTCATTCACCTGTTTATGATTGCCCCGCTTTAGCGGCTGAGCTCATAAAAACCGAATGACGCACCAAACGGAGCCTGTCGTCCACCTCACCGATAATCGTTTGCTTTGCAACGTTATCAAACATCGGACGCAACGTTGAGTTAGGCTCCACCTAATTTGCAAGCGATGCTGCGGCGTCGCTCCCACGGCAGGCCAAAAGGCCTGCCGTTTTCATATCTGGCCTTTCTTCCCTTTTGATACTTCGCTAGCATGCCTGCAGCTCACATTTAAGGAAGCGCGGTTGTGATGAAATGGCGTCTGTTTCCCCGATCCCTGCGGCAGTTGGTGTTAATGGCTTTCCTGCTGGTTCTGCTACCGTTGCTGGTGCTGGCGTGGCAAGCGTGGGAAAGTCTTTCGGCGTTAAGCAACCAGGCGGCGGATACCAACCGCAACACCTTTACCGATGTGCGTCGCAGTGAAGCGATGGCGCGAACCGCGCTGGAGCTGGAGCGCAGCTATCGTCAATATTGCGTGCTCGGCGATGTGTCGCTGGCGAAGCTGTATCAAACGCAATGGACGCGCTACGGCCAAATGCTCAGCAGCCACGCCGCCAGTTTACCCGATCTGCCCTCTTTTGAAGTGCTGCAAACCACCTTGCCGCAGCTGCAGCAGTTGCAATGCGACAACGGCAATCCTGAGGCACAAGCCGCCAGCGCGTTGGAGCGCTTTTCAGATAACAATACGCAAATGGTGCAGGCAACGCGCGAAGTGGTGTTTTCGCGCGGTTTACAGCTGCAGCGTGAAATCGCCGATCGCGGTCAGTTTTTTGGCTGGCAGGCGCTGATATTGTTCCTGATAAGCCTGGTGTTGGTCTTGCTGTTTACGGGAATGATCATCGGTCCGGTGAAACGGGTCGAACGTATGATCAATCGCCTGGGCGAAGGTAAAGCGCTGGGCGATAGCGGTAGCTTCCGGGGGCCGCGTGAGATCCGTTCGCTGGGGCAGCGCATCGTCTGGCTGAGTGAGCGTTTAAGCTGGCTGGAAGAGCAGCGCCACGAATTTTTGCGTCATCTGTCGCACGAGCTGAAAACGCCGCTCGCCAGCCTGCGTGAAGGCACTGAACTGCTGGCCGATCAGGTCGCTGGTCCCCTGAATGCCGAGCAGCAGGAAGTGGTGGCAATCCTCGATACCAGCAGCCGCCATTTACAGCGGCTAATCGAGCAGTTACTCGATTACAACCGCAAACTGGCCGATGGCCCAATGGCGCTGAAGCCCGTGGCGCTAAATGAAATCATTGATTCGGTGGTAAAAGTGCACTCGTTGCCCGCCAATGCGCGTGAAATGACCACACATGTTGATCTGCAAGTGCATCACTGTCTGGCGGAAGCGACGCTGCTGCAGCGAGTGATTGATAACCTCTATTCGAACGCCGTGAACTACGGCAGCGAATCCGGTAACATCTGGCTGCAGAGCCAGCAGAAGGGCAACCAGGTGTGGATTGAGGTAGCAAACACCGGCACACCGATTCCGGCTGAAGAGCAGGCGATGATTTTTGAGCCCTTTTATCAGGGCAGCCAACAGCGCAAAGGGCCGGTTAAAGGCAGCGGGCTGGGTTTGAGCATCGCCAAAGATTGTCTGCGCAGGATGCACGGCGATCTGCAGTTGGTAACACGCAAGGATGCGGATGTCTGTTTTCGTATCATTCTGACGACCAGCGCCGGGAATGCCTGATTAATGAAATTAACCCTATTCAAACTTGTGGCCAGTGCCGTGCTGGTTTTGGGCCTCAGCGCCTGCCAGGCACCGTCACAAGATCGTACGCAGCATAATGGCGTCAGCGTGCCAGAACCGGACGTGCGCTTGCCGGATTATCTGGCGACCGATTGCCAAAACGTCTGGCAAATCGAAACGCCAACCGCTTCAGGCAATCCGCTCTATTGGCAGCGCGCCATGGATTGCGCCGAGCGCTTATCGCCAGCCGAAGCGCGGGCTGAAGCACGTCGTTGGCCGGTGCAAGGCTGGGCGCGCGCCTTCAAGCAGGGCATCTTACTCGCTAACGGTAATGTCACGCCGGTTGAGCGCCGTGATTTTGTCACCACTTTAGACGGTTACAGCGCGGCGTATCCGGCGTCGGTGCGTCCGCTGCTCCAGCTGTGGCGTAGCAATCAGGCGGCTCAACTGGAGCTGAGTGAAGCGCGTGGACGCTACGCCGCTTTGCAGCAGAGTAATGACGCCGAGATGGATAACCTGCGCCAGCAGCAAACCAAAATGCGTCAGTCGCTGGCCGATACCCAACGCAAGTTAGAGCGTTTAACCGATATCGAACGCCAGCTGTCGTCGCGCAAAGCGCCCGACAGCAGCGACACATCGCACGGCGGCAGCGATGTGCAAAGTGAGGATCAGTAACCATGAAACAAGCCGCACGTTTATTGCTGGTGGATGACGATCCGGGCTTATTGAAACTGCTTGGCATGCGCCTAAGCAGTGAAGGCTATCAGGTCGCGACGGCCGCCAGCGGGCCAGAAGCCCTGCGCCATCTGCAAAAAGAGAAGGTCGATCTGGTGATCAGCGACCTGCGCATGGACGAAATGGATGGTCTGGCGCTGTTCGGCGAAGTGCAGAAACGTCATGCGGGCTTGCCGGTGATCATTCTCACCGCGCACGGATCGATCCCGGAAGCGGTATCCGCCACGCAACAAGGCGTGTTCAGTTTTCTGACCAAACCGGTTGATCGTGACGCCTTGTACAAAGCGATAGATGAAGCGCTGGCCCAGCGCGCGCCGATCAGCGATGACGGCTGGCGTGAAACGATTGTGACGCGCAATCCGCAGATGCTGCGTTTGCTGGACCAGTCGCACATGGTGGCGCAATCTGACGTCAGCGTGTTGATCAATGGGCAAAGTGGCACCGGTAAAGAGGTACTGGCGCAGGCAATTCATGCCGCCAGCCCGCGCGCCACTAAGCCGTTCATCGCCATCAACTGCGGTGCGCTGCCGGAACAGCTTTTAGAGTCCGAGCTGTTTGGCCACGCTAAAGGCGCCTTTACCGGCGCGGTTAGCGCACGTGAAGGTCTGTTCCAGGCGGCCGAGGGCGGCACGCTGTTTCTTGATGAGATTGGCGACATGCCGCAGGCGCTGCAGGTGAAACTGCTGCGTGTGCTGCAGGAGCGCAAAGTGCGTCCGTTAGGCAGCAACCGCGATTTGGATATCAACGTGCGGATTATTTCCGCGACGCACCGCGACTTGCCCAAAGCAATGGAGAAGAAGAGTTTCCGCGAAGATCTCTACTATCGTCTAAACGTGGTGAATCTAAAGATCCCGGCGCTGCACGAGCGTGCTGAAGATATCCCGCTGCTGGCAAATCATCTGCTGCGCCAGTCGGCCGATCGCCATAAACCTTTTGTGCGCAGCTTCTCGGTGGATGCGATGAAGCGGCTGGTCAGCGCCGCATGGCCGGGCAATGTGCGCCAACTGGTCAACGTGATTGAGCAGTGCGTCGCCTTGAGTACCGCGCCGGTGATCGGTGATGCTTTGGTTGAACAGGCGCTGGCGGGCGAAAATACCGCGTTGCCCACTTTCGTCGAAGCGCGTAATCAGTTTGAGCTCAACTATTTGCGTAAATTGCTACAGATGACCAAAGGAAATGTCACCAACGCTGCGCGTCTGGCTGGACGTAACCGCACTGAATTCTATAAGCTGCTGTCGCGCCATGAATTGGACGCCAGCGAATTTAAAGAGTAGCTTGCTGCGGCGGCGGCAGGAACACGTATACTATATTTATCCGTCCATCATGGAGGGAGTTAAAAAGGATCTGTCATGAAAAAGATCGATGCAATTATCAAACCATTCAAACTCGATGATGTACGTGAAGCGTTAGCTGAAGTGGGCATCACCGGGATGACGGTCAGTGAAGTGAAAGGCTTTGGTCGTCAGAAAGGTCACACTGAGCTGTATCGCGGCGCTGAGTACATGGTTGATTTTCTGCCAAAAGTGAAAATCGAAATGGTGGTGGGTGACGATATCGTCGATACCTGCGTAGAAACCATTATGAAAACCGCGCAGACCGGCAAAATCGGTGACGGCAAAATCTTTGTCTTTGACGTGGCGCGCGTGGTGCGTATCCGTACCGGTGAAGAGGACGAAGAGGCGATCTAAGCCCCTTCGCGCATTGCCTGAAAAACCTGCCTTGTGCAGGTTTTTGTTTTACAGCACCTTGTGCGGGCCGAACACTTCGTAGTGGATGCGATCGGCATTAATGCCGGCGTCAACCAGTTGACGCGCGACAAACTGCATAAACGGCAGTGGACCACAGATCCAGAACTGACGATCGGCCTGGTTGAGCGCGGCGGATACGCTTGCTAAATCCACCAAGCCTTGCGCGTCGTAACGTCCGGCGTCTGCACCTTCCGGCTGACGATACCAAACGTGGCTGGTGAAGATTGGCAGGCGTGCGCCAAGGGATTTCACCTCTTCGGCAAATGCATGCTGCGAACCGGCTTCTGCGGCGTGCAGCCAGTTAACCGCCGCCGGATGTTGCTGCTGCGCCAGGTTAGCCAGCATCGCCAGCATGGGGGTTTGACCGACGCCAGCCGAGATCAGCGTAATCGGCGTAGCGGCTTCAGCCTGCAGGAAGAAATCACCGGCTGGCGCAGCGCACTGCACGATATCGCCCACCTGCGCGTTATCGTGCAGCCAGCCCGACACGCTGCCCAGCGCTTCGCGTTTAACCGCGATGCGATAAAACTGCCCATTGGGCTGGTGCGTCAGCGAATACTGGCGATGCTGGATATTTTCAAAACCTGCCGGTTGTAAGCTGATCGCCAGATATTGACCGGGCAGGAAGGTTGCTACTGGCTGACCGTCGTTTGGCACCAGTTCAAAACTCTTGATCACCGCACTTTCCTGATTGATGGCGCGAATACGGAAATCACGCGCACCGCGCCAGCCGCCGGTTTTCTCTTCGGAGGCCGAATAGATGGCTTCTTCACGCTGGATAAACACATCGGCCAGCACACCATACGCTTTGCCCCACGCGGTCAACACCTCTTCACCCGGATGCAGCAGCTCATCAATCGTCGCCAGCAGATTTTCACCGACAATCGCGTACTGCTCAGGCTGAATGTTCAGGCTGGCATGCTTCTGCGCAATTTTCTCCACTGCCGGCAACAGCACGGCCAAATTTTCCAGATTGCTGCCATACGCCACAATGGCGTTGAACAATGCTTCCCGCTGATTGCCGCTGCGCTGATTGTTCATGTTGAACACGTTTTTCAGTTCAGGATGTTGCGTCAGTAAACGCTGGTAGAAATGGCCGGTAAGTTGCGGACCGATCTGGGCAATGGCGGGCAAGGTCGATTTGATGGTGGCGATGGTTTGCGCGTCGAGCATGGTGAAATCCTCAAGGTGAATTTAAACATGTATTTTAAATGCATCTTATGAGTAATCGCAGCGCCTGTAAATCCCCTGTTGTGATTAAGGATTAAGCAAAAGAGGTGCGAGCTGGCCCGCAAAGCTGAAATTCTTTCGCGATGAAAGTGAGCAAATTTCGTGATTTTCCGGTTTGCAAAAAAGCGTAAAAAACCCGTTCCAGCGCCATGCCAATCGTTTGCGCAAAAAGAGGGGATTGACGCTACCGTCACCTGTCAAAACCGTTTACACTGTTCGCCTTCGCCCCCTAGCCGGGGCCTAAACTGCCGTTAAAAAGTTAGCTGAGTCAGGAGAGTCCGGATGTTAAAGCGTGATATGAACATTGCCGATTATGATGCCGCGTTGTGGCAGGCTATGGAGCAAGAGAAAGTGCGTCAGGAAGAGCACATTGAACTGATTGCTTCTGAAAACTACACCAGCCCACGCGTAATGCAGGCCCAAGGTTCACAGCTCACCAACAAATATGCCGAAGGCTATCCGGGCAAACGTTATTACGGCGGATGTGAATACGTCGATATCGTTGAGCAGCTGGCGATCGATCGCGCTAAAGAGCTGTTCGGCGCAGATTTCGCTAACGTGCAGCCGCACTCAGGTTCTCAGGCCAACTTCGCGGTTTACACCGCGCTGCTACAGCCGGGCGACACCATTCTGGGTATGAACCTGGCGCACGGTGGTCACCTGACGCACGGTTCTCCGGTGAACCTGTCTGGTAAGCTGTACAACGTTATCCCTTACGGCATCGATGAAACCGGCAAAATCAACTACGAAGAGCTGGCTGAACTGGCGCAAACCCACAAGCCAAAAATGATCGTCGGCGGCTTCTCTGCTTATTCTGGCGTGTGCGACTGGGCCAAAATGCGTGAAATCGCAGACAGCGTCGGCGCGTACCTGTTCGTTGATATGGCACACGTTGCGGGCCTGATCGCCGCAGACGTTTACCCGAACCCGGTTCCTCATGCACATATCGTGACCTCTACCACCCATAAAACCCTGGCGGGTCCGCGTGGCGGCCTGATCCTGGCGAAAAACGGTGACGAAGATCTGTATAAAAAACTGAACTCCGCAGTGTTCCCGGGCGGTCAGGGCGGTCCTCTGATGCACGTGATCGCTGGTAAAGCAGTGGCGTTCAAAGAAGCGATGGAGCCAGAGTTCAAGACTTACCAGCAGCAGGTGGCTAAGAATGCGAAAGCGATGGTGGAAGTTCTGCTGGAGCGCGGTTACAACATCGTTTCCGGTGGCACACACAACCACTTGTTCCTGATCGATCTGGTCAGCAAAAACCTGACCGGTAAAGAAGCCGATGCCGCTCTGGGCCGTGCCAACATTACCGTGAACAAAAACAGCGTACCTAACGATCCGAAAAGCCCGTTTGTGACCTCTGGCGTGCGTATCGGTACCCCAGCGGTGACGCGTCGTGGCTTCAAAGAAGCTGACGTTCGCGAGCTGGCTGGCTGGATCGCTGACGTGCTGGACAACATCAACGACGAAGCGACCATCGAACGTACCAAACAGAAAGTGCTGGAAATCTGCAGCCGTCTGCCGGTGTACGCGTAAGCTTTACGCTGGTCGATGCAGTTCCAAAAAGGATGGCGCAAGCCATCCTTTTTTTATTGCCGTCGCGGCAGCGCTCTGACAAAGTAGCGGCCACTCGTGCTGCTCAGCAGCATTTTTGCTGGAGGGAATATGGCAATCGGCTCCGCCAAATGGCTCGGTTTGGGCTACTTCACTTACTTCTTCTGTTACGGCATTTACCTACCTTTCTGGAGCGTCTGGCTAAAAGGCACCGGACTCGATGCGGAAAAAATCGGCCTGCTGCTGGGTTGTGGCATGGTGGCGCGTTTTGTCGGCAGTTTGCTGATTGCCTCGCAGGTAAAAAATCCCTCACAGCTGATCACCGCGCTGCGCCTGCTGGCGCTAATGACCTGCCTGTTCGCCATCGGTTATTGGCTGGGGCAACAGTGGATGTGGCTGCTGTTCGTGATGATCGGCTTTAATCTGTTTTTCTCACCACTGGTGCCGTTAAGTGATGCGCTGGCCGCCACCTGGACGCAGCAAATCGGTCTGACTTATGGTCCGGTTCGTTTGTGGGGGTCGCTGGCGTTTGTCATCAGTTCTGCCTTAACCGGTATGCTAGTTACTGCGTTCTCGTCTCAGGCGATTCTGGTGCTGCTGTCACTGGGCGCGATCAGCATGTTGGGTGGGATGATGTTAACGCCTGCGACGAAGCCGCAGGGCAGTGAACGTCAGACATCCACCGATGGTGGCTGGCAGGCATGGCGTGATTTGCTGCGCGAAAATGCGGTGTGGCGCTTTATGTTATGCGTGACATTGTTGCAGGGCGCACATGCGGCTTACTACAGCTTCAGCGCGATTTGGTGGCAGGAGAGCGGTTATGCCGCATCGATTATCGGCTATTTATGGTCGCTGGGCGTGGTGGCTGAAATCATAATTTTTGCCCTTAGCAGCCGACTGTTCCGCCGCTGGAGTGCGCGCGATCTGCTGTTGTTATCGGGCGTGTGCGCTATTATCCGCTGGACAATGCTGGGCTCCAGCACCGCCTTGCCGTTGCTGATCGTGGCGCAGATTCTGCACTGTGGCAGCTTTACCGTCTGCCATTTAGCGGCGATGCGGTTTATTGCCGCGCGCCAAGGCGCGGAAGTGATTCGTCTGCAATCGCTCTATTCGGCGCTGGCCATGGGTGGCGGTATTGCGGTGATGACCATGATTTGCGGCGTGCTGTTTACGCATCTGCAAGGACATCTGTTCTGGGTGATGGCGTTAGTGGCGCTGCCGGCGCTGTTCCTGCGTCCGCGCGCCGCTTAGCTCTCCAGCAACTGGCGAATGCGCTGCTGCTGATGACTACTCAGCGGCAGCTCCGCCTGGATCAGCGGCGGTGAAAACAGCGGTAACGAAATGGCGTACGGCGTAATCACCAGCGCGATATCGCGCGGCGCGCCTTCACGCTGAAAGTGCACGACGTCCTGATAACTGATGTTAATCGGTAGCAGCGTCATTTCCCGCAGCTGCTGCTCCAGCAACTGCTCCAGCGCCGCATCCGCGCCCGTCAGCAGCAGCACCTGCTTTTCCTGCAATGCGCTCTCCTGCATCAGCCAGGCACCAAATAGCACCGCCACCAGACTCACCTCTTCAGCACTAAAGCGCGTGGCAAAATTACGGCTGAAATGCTCAAGTGCGCGTTCCGTGGTGCGCAGCAGGCGCGGATAAAGTCGTGCGACATCCAACGCCACGCTGTTATCAATGCCGATGGCGAAATGACTGCGATCCAGCGCCTGCGCCAGATGCGTAAAGAGTTGCTGAGTAAGTTCGGATCGATTTTTGAAGGTGGTTTGTGCCAGTTGCTCAAAGCGCGTAATCAGCGCTTCCACTGACTGCATCAGCTTTACCGCTTGTGGATGTTCCAGTTGCGTAGCGGTTGGCGCGTGAATCAAGCTAAACAACAACGTCCAGAAGTCGGTTTCGCTCACATCCGGCGCTATGTGGCAGCGTTTCTGCCAGTGATGAATCACGTCGTCGGCGGCAGCACGTTCGGCTTTTTCCGCCAGCCATGCGCGTTGCCCGTCATTGAACAGCGCGTTTTGTCGCTGACACAGCGAATACTTCATGAAGATTTGCAGAAACAGGCGGTCGCGTGCGCTGAAGTCGCGCGCCAGACGCAGGCTGCAGTGTTGGATTAGCGCCTGCAGGTTGGTTTCATCCCACAGCGCTTTCTCGATTTTCAGTACTTTCAGGCGCTGACGCAGCACCGGGGCAAAATGCTCGCAGACAAAATCCTGCGACAAACGCAGCGCGCGTCGCAGCCAGTGGATCAGGCACAGCCGCCTGTCCAGTTCCGTCCCATGAATGCGGAAGCTGCCATCGACCATCTGGTGTAGCTCCAGTTGATGGTAACGCTGTATCTCCTCTCCCACATCCGCGATATCCTGTCGGGCGACAACAGGCGCCACGCCATTTAACTGGCAGAGCTTTTCAAGCGTCAACGCGGGAGCGGGCAGAAATAGCAGCAGTAACAGATGACAACGACGCTGGGAGCGGCTGAAGAGTGGTGCAGAGGAAGGTGCAGAACTCATCAATGGTTTATCCGCAGGTCACTTTTGAGCTAAGAATAGCTAACTCCACGCGGTAACCTTGCACTTTGTCGTGACTTTTGTTCAGAGCTTTAGGGCGGGTCACAATTTTTCTGGACCACTCTACACTTCACTTTAAAATTGTTACTTTATAACACATGAAAATTGCACTCATTACGTTTACGCTGTTGTTCAGCACCGCAGCCTGGTCACATCCGCACAGCTTTATTGACATGAAAACCGAGTTCATCAGTGACAACCAACATCTCAGCGGCATGAAAATGGTGTGGACCATGGATGAGATTACCTCCGCCGATCTGCTGTACGACGCAGGTAAGGCCAAACCTGGCGATGTGGTATGGAAAAAGCTGGCGGCGCAGGTGATGGCCAATGTGCTCGGTCAGCACTATTTCACTGAAGTGTGGCAGGATAAGAATCGGGTTAAATTCCTCAACCTGCCGAAAGAGTACAACTTATCGCGTAACGGCAACAAAGCGGTGCTGGAGTTCATCGTGCCGTTTGGCGAGCCACAGTTATTAAGTGCGAAGCAGTATCGTATTCAGACCTTTGATCCCAGCTATTTCGTTGATATGTATTACGATAATCCACAGGCATTAACCATGGACGACACCGTTAAATCGCACTGCCAAATCGAACTGCACACGCCGAAACCGGATGACTCGCTGAAGCAATATGCGCTGTCGCTGGATAAAGCCGATGCGCCGCCGGAGGATATGGACCTTGGCCAGCAATTCGCCCAAACGGTAACGCTGACATGTCACTGATTTCGCTGCCTTCCCGCTCACGTCGTTTATGGCCGCTGTGGCTGATGACGGCGTTATTACTGCTAGCGGGCGTGCTGCTGTGGCAGCACTGGTCGCAGATTTTGCTGCAAAGCGTGCTGTGGCAAAAAGTCCTGAATCGCGAGATGACGCAGCTGTTGCAGCAGGTCGCTGAACAACCGCAGCAGGCGGGTGTGACGCTGATGCTGTTCAGCCTTGTGTATGGCGTGTTGCATGCGCTGGGGCCGGGACACGGCAAAGTGGTGATCACCACCTTCCTCGCCACTCATCCGGCAAAGTTGAAAACCAGCATGAAACTGACGCTATTGGCGGCATTGCTGCAAGGCGGCGTGGCGATTGGTTTGGTGACGCTAATGCTGGTGGTGCTGCAAACTTCGTCGCGTCAGATGCATCTCGGCAGTTACTGGCTGGAGAAAGGCAGTTATCTGTTAGTCGTCGCGCTGGGTGTTTGGGTCGGTTGGCGTGCACTACGATCGCTGCGCCAGCAACTGCGCCCTCAGCCAAAGCTGCAGATCCACGCTATTCGTCCTACACATCAGCATGATGAACACTGCGGCTGCGGTCATGCGCATCTGCCCAGCGCCGCGCAAATGGATCAGGCGGTTAGCGCTAAAACGCAGGCGTTGGTGGTGTTTTCCATGGGGCTGCGGCCCTGTTCCGGTGCCATCATGATGCTGCTGTTTGCCAAAGTGATCGGCGTTTATGCGTGGGGCGTTGCCTCTGCCGTGGCGATGGCGGTGGGTACGGCGTTGACGGTTTCGGCGCTCGGCTTGTTAGTGCAGCGTTCCCGTGTGCTGGCGCAACGTTTAGGACAGGCTGGCGGCAGCCATCCTGCGGCCAGGCTGCTGGTTCCGCTGCTCGCCTTATTGGGCAGCGTGCTGTTAATCGTTGCGGGCGTTGCATTATGGCAAAGTGCTTCACCGGGCATTGGCGGCGGAATTCGTCCTTTTTGAAATTAGGATGTTTGGGTAGTGTAAATAACCCACTTCTGCAAGTGTTCCCCCTTCAATAGTTAATTAAATATCTCCTCCTGGTGTGCTGGTGAAAATAGATTTCTCTGTCTAAGATAAATTACACCAGTCAATGCTCTGGTGAATTGAGAAATTATAATATTTCAGAAAAACATTCTGCGAGGAGAAAACGATGCCTGAAACTCGGATTAATAATGGCAGCGTGGATACGGTGCACGAAGTGCATGGCGGCCTACCATTAAAGCGTATTTCCTGGAGCGCAGTATTTGCCGGCGTTATCGCTGCGCTAATCATTCATCTTTTATTGGGGATATTAGGTACCGCGATCGGTGCAACATCCATCGATCCACAACAGGAACAAAATCCGCTGCAGCATCTGGGAACTGGTGCATTAATATGGACGGGCGTGAGTATGCTGATTGCCATGGCCGTCGGTAGCTATGTGGCGGGACGTTTGGCACAGCGCGAAGGGGCGATGCACGGATTATTAATGTTTGGCGTCAGCACCATTTTGACATTATGGCTTGCCATTACCCTTGCGACTGGCGTTATTGGCGGTGCCTTTAATATTTTAGGTGCTGGCGTAAATGCCGTGGGCAATGGAATTTCCGCAGCTGCGCCATCACTGACCAATATGGCAAAAGAGAAGCTGCAGGAAAGTAATATCAATTTAGATGATTTAAAAAACGAATTACAAACCACGCTGCGTCAAACGGGTAAGTCAGAATTACAACCTGAGAATCTGCAAAAGGATGTAAATAACGAAGCCAATAATGCGCAAAATCAAGCGGAACAAACCGCACAAAATCCACAGAATGCTGATAATGATCTGGCTAATTGGTTGAAAGGCGTTATGAATCGTCATTCAGATACATTGCAGGCTGCCGATCGTGATGCGCTGAAAAATATTATTAAAGCGCGTACCGGTAAAAGCGATCAGGAAGTTGAGCAGATTGTGACGCAGACTGAAGAGAGCTACAAAAAAGCCGTACAGCAATATCAGCAATTGAAACAGCAAGCGGAGCAGAAAGCGCGTGAAGTGGCTGAGCAAGCGGCTGCCGCGACGGCGAAAGCAAGCTGGTTCACCTTCTTCATGCTGGTGATTGAAGCGGTACTGGCGGCCTTGATGGGACGCGTAGGACGCAAGACGCAACCGCGTCAGGTATTAAGTCACGAACGTCGGTAATAAAAAAAAGGCGGCTGATTCAGCCGCCTTTTCTCACTTAGCGCTTCAGCGCTTCACTCAATTCTTCACGCATCGATGCCAGCATCGCTTTCACTACGCGTGGGTTACCCGCAACGATGTTACCTGACATCACGTAACCGTGGTTGCCGGTAAAGTCAGTCACCAGGCCGCCCGCTTCACGCACCAGCAGTTCGCCCGCGGCAAAATCCCACGGCTTCAGGCCAATTTCGAAGAAACCATCAACGCGACCCGCAGCGGTGTAAGCCAGATCCAGCGCCGCTGAACCGGTGCGACGGAAATCGGCACACTGAGTAAACAGTTTGCCAACGATGTTGATGTAAGGCGTTGCGTGCTGCTTCAACTTGAACGGGAAGCCGGTAGCCAGAATGGTGCCATCCAGATCGCGAGCCGTGCTGCCGCGCAGGCGATAGCCGTTCAGCTGGGCGCCCTGACCGCGTACGGCGGTGAAGAGTTCGTTACGCATTGGATCGTAAACCACAGCGACTTCGGTGCGGCCTTTAATGCGCACAGCGATAGATACTGAGAAGTGTGGAAGACGCTTGATGAAGTTGGTGGTGCCATCCAGCGGATCGATTACCCATTGAATGTCCTGATCTTCGCCCGCCAGTTCACCGCTTTCTTCGGTGATGATGGTGTGTTTCGGGTACGATTTACGAATTACTTCGATAATCAGACGTTCTGCGTCACGGTCAACATTGGTAACGAAGTCGTTGCTGCCTTTCTGGCTAGCTTCAACTGCGTCCGGGGTTTCATAATTCTTGGCAATTAAATTTCCGGCCTTGCGCGCTGCGCGCACGGCGATGTTGAGCATCGGATGCATCGGTATCTCTCGCTGGATGTTAAAGAACGGGGAAAACGGCGCGGAGTATATCAGTGTGTTCAGCAAATGTCCTCTTTTTATGTTAGGATGCGCGCCATCATTTCCCTGACCGCTTCTAATTATGCTGCAGAATATCCGAATCGTACTGGTAGAAACCTCGCACACGGGCAACATGGGCTCGGTCGCACGCGCGATGAAAACCATGGGCTTAACCAACCTTTATCTGGTCAATCCGCTGGTGAAACCGGATTCACAGGCCATTTCCCTCGCCGCCGGTGCCAGCGATGTCATTGGTAATGCGCGCATTGTCGATACCATGGATGAAGCCATTGCCGGCTGTAGTTTGGTGGTTGGCACCAGCGCACGTTCACGTTCACTGCCGTGGCCAATGTTGGATTCACGTGAGTGCGGCATTAAGAGCGTGGAAGAGGGCCAGCAGGCACCGGTTGCGTTGGTGTTTGGCCGCGAGCGCGTCGGCCTGACCAACGAAGAGTTGCAGAAGTGTCACTATCACGTCGCGATTCAGGCCAATCCGGAATACAGCTCACTGAACCTGGCGATGGCGGTGCAGATCATCGCTTACGAAGTGCGCATGGCCTGGCTGGACGCGCAGGAAAAAGCCGCGCCGACGGAGCAAGCTGTCGAGTCACCGTATCCTCTGGTTGACGATCTCGAGCGCTTCTATCAGCACATCGAGCAGATGATGCTGAACAGCGGCTTTATCCGTGAAGGTACGCCAAGCCAGGTGATGAGCAAGCTGCGTCGTTTATATACGCGTGCGCGTCCGGAACGCGATGAACTGAACATCCTGCGCGGTATGATGGCATCGTTCGAAAAGCGCAAAGGGAATGTGGATAATAGTTGAGTAAAACACTTGGTTAAATAGTTGAGTAAATTACTCGGTTAAATAGTTGACCGTTTTACTCAGGAATGTCAGACTGCATCCAATTCATCAGATAACCCGCCGATAACCGGACGGACGCTTACGAGGTTGTATGCTATGAGACTGACATCCAAAGGACGTTATGCCGTAACCGCTATGCTGGACGTTGCACTGCACTCCAATGAGGGCCCGGTGCCGCTAGCTGACATTTCTGAGCGTCAGGGCATCTCGTTGTCCTATCTGGAGCAGTTATTCTCGCGTCTGCGTAAGCACGGCTTGGTGGCCAGCGTTCGTGGTCCAGGTGGCGGTTATCTGTTAGGTAAAGATTCAAGCGCGATTGCTGTGGGCGCGGTAATTACCGCCGTTGACGAATCTGTCGACGCCACCAAATGCCAGGGCAAAGAAGGCTGCCAGGGCGGCGAGCGTTGCCTGACACACGTTTTGTGGCGTGACCTGAGTGAGCGCATTAGCGATTTCCTCAACAACATCACGCTGGCGGAACTGGTGAATAATCAGGAAATCCTCGAAGTGGCCGATCGCCAGAACACGGTCGATAATCGCCGCTTCCAGCAGCATCGTGTGCAAGAAACCATCAACGTTAATCTGCGCGCGTAATATAGCTTAGCGTGGTTTTCCCAACCCTAAATGATTCGAGTTAGAGGAAGGCGGCAAGCGAGCGCATCCCCAGGAGCATACATAAGTATGTGACTGGGGTGAGTGAGTGCAGCCAACGCACCTATAACTTGAAGCATGACGGGTTCATACTGGAAAGGCCGATTCGTGCTATAAAGACGTATGATTTTTTATACGGAGTTTTAGCGCAATGAAATTACCGATTTACCTGGATTACGCAGCCACTACGCCTGCGGATCCGCGTGTCGCCACCAAAATGATGCAGTTCCTCACGATGGATGGCACTTTCGGTAACCCCGCGTCCCGTTCCCACCGTTTTGGCTGGCAGGCCGAAGAAGCTGTTGATGTAGCTCGCAATCAGATTGCGGAGCTGGTCAACGCCGATCCGCGTGAAATCGTCTTTACCTCCGGCGCGACCGAAGCGGACAACCTTGCGATTAAAGGTGCAGCGCAATGCCATCAGGCGCGCGGCAAGCACATTATTACCAGCCAAACCGAACACAAAGCGGTGCTCGACAGTTGCCAGCAACTGGCGCACGAAGGCTTTGATGTCACTTTCTTACAGCCGGGCAGCGACGGTATCGTCACGCCGCAGATGCTCGAATCTGCACTGCGCGACGACACGGTGCTGGTGTCGCTGATGCACGTTAATAATGAAACCGGTGTGATTCAGGATATCGCCGCCCTCGGCGCGCTGTGCCGTGCGCGTGACATCCTGTTCCACGTTGATGCCACGCAAAGCGTTGGCAAACTGCCGATAGACGTCACTGAACTGCCAGTGGATTTGATGTCCTTCTCGGCGCACAAGTTGTATGGACCGAAAGGCATCGGCGCGCTGTGGGTGCGCCGTAAACCGCGTCTGCAAATAGATGCGCAAATGCACGGTGGCGGCCACGAGCGCGGCATGCGTTCGGGCACATTGCCGGTGCATCAAATTGTCGGCATGGGCGAAGCCTACCGCATTGCACGTGAAGAGATGAGCAGCGAAATGGCGCGTCTGTCCGGGTTGCGCCAGCGTCTGTGGAGTGGCATTCGTCAACTGGGTAACGTGAACCTCAACGGTTCGTTGGATCAGGGCGCTCCAAACATCCTCAATATCAGTTTTGCCCACGTCGATGGCGAATCGCTGATTATGGCGCTGAAAGATCTGGCGCTGTCATCCGGTTCCGCCTGCACCTCGGCCAGTCTCGAACCTTCCTACGTGCTGCGCGCGATGGGCGTCGAACAGGAGCTGGCACACAGCTCGCTGCGTTTTTCGCTCGGACGCTTCACCAGCGCAGAGGAAATTGAGTACGCTATCGAGCTGGTCAACAAAGCGGTAACCCGTCTGCGGGCGCTCTCGCCTGCAACAAACGCCCGCTAATTCATGCACCCCTTGCGCCGGTTCTGGCGCAAGGTGACACCTAACGCAAACGGAGCCACGCGATGACAACACAACCGATGATAATTACGCTCAGCTCCCAGGCCGCCGACGCGCGCTGGGGTGATAAAGCGCTGCTGAGCAGCAACGAAAGTGGCATGACCATTCACCTGACTGGCGCAGATGCGCTGATGAGCATCCAGCGCGCGGGTCGCAAGCTGGACGGTCAGGGCATTCGTCACGTCGCCCTGCAGGGCGAAAGCTGGGATTTGGAGAAGTGCTGGGCATTCTGGCAAGGCTATCGCAGCCCGAAAGGCAAACGTCAGGTCGAGTGGCCGGAATTCAATGAGGCCGATCAGGCTGAATTTGCGCGCCGTCTGAAGATTGTCGATTGGGTGCGCGACACCATCAACCTGCCAGCGGAAGATCTCAGCCCAGAGCAGCTGGCACACAACGCGGTTGATCTGATCAATGAAGTGGGCGGCAAAGCGGTGAGCTATCGCATCACCAAAGGCGACGATCTGCGCGAGCAGGGTTATGCCGGACTTCACACCGTGGGTCGCGGTTCTACCCGCTCGCCGGTATTACTCGCGCTCGATTACAACCCAAGCGGCGATGAAAGTGCGCCGGTTTACGCGTGTCTGGTCGGTAAAGGTATCACCTTCGATACCGGCGGTTACAGCCTGAAGCAGAGCGCTTTTATGGACTCGATGAAGTCCGACATGGGCGGCGCGGCAACCTTGACCGGCGCACTGGCGCTGGCGATTTCACGCGGTCTGAATAAGCGCGTGAAACTGTATCTGTGCTGCGCCGACAACATGGTCAGCGGCAACGCGTTCCGTCTGGGCGACATCATTCGCTATCGCAACGGTAAAACCGTGGAAGTGATGAACACCGATGCGGAAGGTCGTCTGGTATTGGCTGATGGCCTGATTGATGCCAGCGAGCAGAATCCGGAACTGCTAATCGATGCGGCAACGCTGACCGGCGCGGCAAAAACCGCACTGGGCAACGATTACCACGCGCTGTTTACCTTTGACGATGTGCTGGCGGAATCGCTGCTTGGCAGCGCGACCGGCGAAAACGAAGCCTTCTGGCGCTTGCCGCTGGCCGAGTTCCATCGCAGCCATCTGCCTTCGAACTTTGCCGATCTGAATAACATTGCCAGCCCGTCACATGCGGCAGGTGCCAGCAGCGCGGCGGCGTTCCTGTCGCATTTCGTCAGCAAATATCAGCAAGGCTGGCTGCACATTGACTGCTCCGCGACGTATCGCAAAGGCGCGGTGGATCAGTGGTCCGCTGGTGCGACCGGTTTGGGTGTGCGCACCGTCGCCAATCTGTTACTGAAATAGTCCTCATCACGGCAGGCGTAAGCTTGCCGTCTTTTTTGGAATACGATAAATGAGTAACCGTCTTGAAGAGGTGCTGAAGCTGGCGGCCACTGAGCCTGCGCACCGTCCGGAATTTTTCCAACTGCTGCTGGAAGCCGATGTTTGGGTGCCAGGCGAAAGTCCCGCTGAGCAGTTTGATGCGACTTCGCCGGTCGAATTACAGCATTGGGAAAAAGAGGGTGGTGGCAGCGTGATCCCGTTCTTCACCTCCGAAGAAGCGATGGGCGAGGCAATCAAAGATGAGCAGCCTTATCTGCGCATGCCGGTGCGTACGCTGTTTGAGATTACGCAAGGCGAAACGCTGTTCCTCAACCCGAAGCTGCCTGCGGGCAAAGAGTTTTCGCCGGGTGAAATCGCCCATTTGATTGGCGAAGAGGGCAGTGCGCTGAGCCAGCAAACCGTGCTGGAAGGCGGTCAGGCGCTGCTGTTATCTGAAGTGGCCGAGCCGCCAGCGCAGATGATTGATTCACTAACGCAGCTGTTTGCCAAGTACAAGCAGGTGCGCCGTGCTTACATCGCCAGCATTCGTGAAAGCGCCACCGAAGAACCCAACCTGCTGATTGGTATCGAAGCCGATAGCGATATTGACGAGATTATTCAGGCGGCGGGCGGCGTAGCAACGGACACGCTGGCCGATGATGCACCGATTGATATCTGTGAAGTGGTTAGTGAAGATCGCGGCGTGAGCCACTTCTTTACTGCCCACATTACGCCGTTCTATGAACGTCGCTGGGGCAGTTTCCTGCGCGATTTTAAGGGCAGTCAGCGGATTATATAATCCGCACCTTACATGTAGGGTCGCCATTTATGGCGACCTGCGATCACTTTTCGATCGGTAAATCGTCGCGGCTGCCCCATTCGCCCCACGAACCGTCGTACAGCGTCACATCCCGCACACCCAGCGACGTCAGCGCCAGAATCACCACCACCGCCGTAACACCCGAACCGCAGCTGGCAATCACCGGCTGATCCAGTTTTACGCCCGCCTGAGCAAACAGATCGCGCAGTTCCGCTGCCGGTTTCAGTTCACCATTTACCACCAAACTGTTCCACGGCACGTTCAGGCTGTGAGGAATATGCCCGCGCAGCAATCCCGGACGCGGTTCATCCACTTCGGCGTTAAAACGGTTGGCCGCGCGTGCATCGACGATTTGCGCGCCGCCTTCGTGGCTGATCAGCAGCACGTCGGTCAGGCGTTTCACCTGTGTGCCATCATAAGTCGCCTCGAATTCACCCTCCGGCAAACTAACCGGTCCGGTGGCGACATCGAAACCAGCCGCTTTCCAGCCCTGCAATCCTCCGGCCAGAATCGACACATTTTCGCAGCCAAAGGCGCGCAGCATCCACCATGCGCGCGGTGCCGAGAACAGATTGCCTTCGTCATACACCACCAGATGTTTATCCTGGCTGACGCCCAATTCACGCATCGCCACCGCAAAGGATTCGGCGCGCGGCATCATGTGCGGATAAGGCGAGGTGTGATCGGACAACGCTTCGATATCAAAGAACGGGGCATTCGGCAGATGGCCAGCCAGATATTCAGCCTGCAGATCGCGTACGGCTTCCTGGCCAGGCGGCAACATGCGGGCATCAAGCACCTGCAATGTTTCCTCGGTGTAATGTTCTTTCAACCAATCAGCGGACACAAATATGGCTGTCATAGCAACCTCTTCTCAGCAAACGGGAAACGACCAGTGTCCGGGAATGTGAACGCTATCTCAAGGGTGTGATTGCTAAAGTTGGCGGGTTGATGTGAAATTGCGCGAAATTGCGTTTTCTTAACTTCTGGGACTGGTGAGGGAATTACCATGGCAAAACGTTTTAACCGGCTGCTCCTCAGCGCGCTGATCGGTGGTCTATTACTGGGCGGCTTAACCTCGACGATTCACGCGCAGGAAACGGCAACTGCAGCAACAACGCCGCAATCGCTGTCCGTTATCGATCTCTCCGAACTGCAACTCGACGGCGCTGCGGCGCTGGTGTTGACCTTCAACGCGCCGCTTGATAGCAAACAGGATTTTGCCGCGCACGTGCACATTACCGATGATAAAAGCGGCAAGGTCGACGGCGGCTGGGAGCTGGCGCAAAACGGTAAAGCGCTGCGTTTTCGCCATCCTGAACCGTCGCGCAAGTTGACGGTTAACGTCGATGCCGGTCTCAAAGCGGCCGATGGCAGCACCTTATCCACGCCATTTAATCAAACACTCACCACGCGCGATATCCAGCCGATGGTGGGTTTTGCCAGTCGCGGATCGCTGCTGCCGCTGCGTCTGACGCAGGGTTTGCCGGTGCTGGCATTAAATGTGAATAACGTCGACGTCGATTTCTTCCGCGTGAAAAGTGCCTCGCTGGCCGATTTTCTCGCCCAGTGGGATTACGGCAACAACATATCGTACTGGGAATCGCGTGAGTTGCTGAAAAATGCCGATCTGGTTTACGGCGCACGCTTCGATCTCAATCCGGCACGCAACACGCGCGAGAAAATGCAGCTGCCGCTGGGCGATGTCGATGCGCTGAAACAGCCGGGCGTCTATCTGGCGGTAATGAAACAGGCCGGAACCTACAACTACACGCAGCCAGCGACACTCTTCACATTGAGCGACATCGGTTTGTCGCTGCACCAATTCCCCGAACAGCTGGAACTGTTCGCCCAAAGCCTGTTCAACGGCGCGCCGCTGGCTGACGTTAGCGTGCAATTGCTGGATGAAAAAGGCAAACAACTCGCCAGCGGCACCAGCGACAGCAACGGTCATCTGCGCTTGCCGGCGAATGCCAAAGGCAAACTGCTGTTGGCAACGCAAAAGGGCCAAACCTCGCTGATCGATCTCAATCGTCCGGCGCTGGATCTGGCTGAATTTCCGATTGATGGCCCGCAAGGCTATGACAAACAGTTCTTCGTATTTGGTCCGCGCGATCTCTATCGTCCGGGTGAAACGGTGATCGTTAACGCGCTGCTGCGTGATGCTGATGGCAAACCGTTGCCGCCGCAGCCGGTGAAAGCCGACGTGGTGCAGCCGAATGGCGAAGTGTCGCAGACCTTTGTCTGGCAGCCAGATAACGGCATCTATCAACATCGCTTCGCCTTGCCCGCTTCCGCAATGACTGGCGAATGGACGCTGCGCATCAACAGCGGCGACAACCAGCCGCGCAGCTGGCCGTTCCATGTAGAAGACTTCCTGCCGGAGCGCATGGCACTGGATCTAACCAACCGCGCGCAGCCGGTGGCGCCGGATGACGACATTACTTTTGCGGTCGAAGGCCGCTATTTGTACGGTGCGCCTGCCGCAGGTAACGAGTTGCAGGGGCAGCTGTTCCTGCGCCCGGCACGTGAAGCGGTTGCCGCGCTGCCAGGCTATCAATTTGGCGACATCACTGAAGAGCTGAAACGTTCGCTCGATGATGTGGACGAGAAGCTGGATGAGCGCGGCAAGTTGCAACTCAACGTTGAGAGCAGCTGGAAAGAGAGCCATTCGCCGCTCAATCTGATTCTGCAAGCCAGCCTGCTGGAGACCGGCGGCCGTCCGGTGACGCGCCGCGCGACTCAGGCGATTTGGCCGGCTCCGGCGCTGCCCGGCATTCGTCCGCTGTTTAACAGCGAATCGGTGTATGACTATCGTAGCGACCGTTATCACGATGAGCCGACCGTGGCGGAAAACAGCCTTGCGGAGTTCGACGTGGTCTACGCCAATCCGCAGGGCGAAAAACTGGCGGCGTCAGATCTTGATGTGCGCCTGATCCACGAACGCCGCGACTATTACTGGAGCTTCTCCGACAGCGAAGGCTGGCAGTCGCGCTTCGATCAAAAGGATTTGCAGGAGGAGCAGCAGCGCATCACCATTGCGGCGGGCGGCAGCCAGAAAGTGAGCTTCCCGGTGGAGTGGGGCACCTATCGCCTGGAAGTGCATGCCGGCGACAACATCATTAGCAGCGTGCGTTTCCAGGCCGGATATGGGTGGCAGGACAACACCAACGGCACCGGCGCGCTGCGTCCGGATCAGGTCAAACTGAAAATCGATAAAACTGCCTATCAGGCGGGCGATACCGCGCATGTGCAGGTGGAATCGCCTGCTGCCGGTAAAGGCTATCTGATGGTGGAATCCAGCAGCGGCACGCTGTGGTGGCAACCGCTGGAGGTTCCGGCCGGCGGCGCAACCATTGATGTACCGATTAGCGACAGCTGGAAGCGACACGATCTCTATCTCAGCGCCATCGTGGTGCGTGACGGCGACAAAGCCAGCGGCGTCACGCCGAAACGTGCGGTGGGCTTGCTGCATCTGCCGATGGCGACCGAAGCGCGTCGCCTCAGCGTAGCGCTCGACGCGCCAGATAAAATCCGTCCTGAGCAGACGCTAAAAGTGAAGGTCAAAGCCAGCCGTGAAGGTGGCGCGTTGCCGCAGCAGGTTCAGGTATTGCTCTCGGCGGTGGACCGCGGCGTGCTCAACATTACCGACTACAAAACCCCGAATCCGTGGGACGCGTTTTTTGGCCGCAAGCGCTACAACGCCGATCAGTACGATGTGTTTGGTCAGCTGATTGAAGGCGGTGGCAAGCTGGCCGCGCTGCGCTTTGGCGGTGACGGCGACGATGCGGATGCGCTGTCGCGCGGCGGTAAAAAACCGGTCACCGAGGTGCAGATTGTGGCGCAGCAGTTGCAGCCTGTAACGCTGGATGCCAACGGCGAAGGTACGCTGGAACTGCCAATTCCGGCGTTTAATGGCGAATTGCGTTTGATGGCGCAGGTGTGGAGCGCCGACAGCTTCGGCTCGGCCGATCGCAAGCTGGTGGTCGCTGCGCCGTTGATCAGTGAACTGGCGACACCGCGTTTCCTTGCCAGCGGCGATCAATCCACGCTGGCGCTGGATCTCACCAACCTCACCGATCAACCGCAGACGCTGAAAATCAACGTCACGGCCAGTGGCCAGATCGCGCTCAACGGCCAGATCCCCGCCAGCGTGCAGCTGGCGAAAGGCGCGCGCACCACTTTGCAAATTCCGGTCAAAGCGCAGGGCGGCTTTGGTGAGGGCGATGTGCAGGTCAAGGTGTCCGGCATAAGTTTGCCGGGCGAAACGCTGGCAGCCAGCGAGCGCAAATGGAAAATTGGCGTGCGTCCGGCTTATCCGGCACAAACGCTAAGCTTCGATAACGTGATGCAAACCGGCCAAAGCTGGCAGGTGATGGCGAGCGCCTTCAACGGCTTGCAGCAGGATACGTTGAGCGGACAGCTGTCGCTCAGCAACCGTCCACCGCTGAATATCGCCAGCTATATCAGCTCGCTGTATGCCTATCCTTATGGCTGCCTTGAACAGACCGCCAGCGGCATTTGGCCGTCGGTGTTCACCAACCATGCGCAGTTGACGGCGATGGGCATCAAAACCAGCAATGATGAAGCGCGTCGTGCCTCGATTGATACTGGCATCGCGCGCCTTGCCGGCATGCAGCGCGGCAACGGCAGCTTTGGTTTGTGGAGCAAAGAGAGTCAGGAAGAGTTTTGGCTGACGGCTTACGTCACTGATTTCCTGCTGCGCGCCAGCGAAGCCGGCTACAGCGTGCCGGATGGCGTGATTACCCGTGCCGACGAGCGTCTGCTGCGCTATCTGCAGGATCCCACGCAGATCGAAACCAGCTGGAGCAGCGATGCCGATGGTTTGCGTTTCAGCGTGCAGGCCTATGCCGGATTGGTGCTGGCACGTCAGCAGCAGGCACCGCTCGGTGCGTTGCGTGCGCTGTATGAAAAACGCGATCAGGCGAAATCGGGTCTGGCGATGGTGCAGCTTGGCGTGGCGTTGAAGCTGATGGGCGATCAACAGCGTGCACAACTGGCGCTGGCGCAGGGCATTGGCCTGGAACGTAAGCCGAACAACTGGCTCGGCGATTACGGCAGCCCGGTGCGCGATCGCGCGCTGATTCTGTCGCTGCTGACGGAAAACCAGCTGCTGCCGGAGATGCAAGGTCCGTTGCTGATCGATCTGGCGAAAGCGGTGCACGGACAGCGCTGGTTCTCGACGCAGGAAAACAACGCGTTGTTCCTCGCCGCCCGCACCTTGCAGCAGCATAAAGGCGAAAGCTGGCAGGCGACACTACAAGGCAAAGCGGAACCGCTCAGCAGCAATCAGCCGCTCAATATTGGTATGACGGAAGATCAGCTGCGTCAGGGCGTGTCGGTGAAAAGCGACAACGCGTCGCCGCTTTACGGCACGCTAAATGTGGTGGGCTATCCGCGCACCGCACCGTCGCCGATGAGCAACGTGCTGCAGATCAGTCGTGAGTACTTCACGCTGGATGGTAAGCCAGCGGATCTCACCAACCTGAAAAGTGGCGAACTGCTGGTGGTGCGGCTCAAAGTCGCGGCTAGCGAGCGCGTCAGTGATGCGCTGGTGGTGGATCTGCTGCCTGCTGGACTTGAGCTGGAAAACCAGAACCTGAGCGACAGCAGCGCCAGTTTAGGCGACAGCGCCGATGCGCTGAAAGAGAGCATGATGGATATGCAGCAAGCCAACATTAAGCATATCGAATTCCGTGACGACCGTTTTGTCGCCGCGCTGGCGCTGGATGGCTACACGCCGGGCACGTTGTTGTATCTGGCGCGCGCGGTGACGCCGGGCAGCTATCGCCTGCCGCCGCCACAGGTGGAATCGATGTATGTGCCGGAATGGCGCGCGATTGGCAGCACGCCGGAAAAACTCAATGTGCGTTAACCCTTAATGTCTGGAAGTAAGCGACTAAAGCGGTGGCGCTGGCTGCCACTTTTTTTACTGATTTTACTGGCCGCGCTGTGGCTGCTGGATCGACTTACGCCATTGCCGCTGCGTGATTTGCAGCCGGCGCGCGTGGTAGTAGCCGAAGACGGTACGCCACTGTGGCGCTTTGCTGACCAGCAAGGCGTGTGGCGCTATCCGGTGACGCTGCAGGATGTCTCGCCCGCTTATATCGAGGCGCTGCTGACCTACGAAGACCGCTGGTTCTGGCAGCATCCCGGCATCAATCCGATGGCGATTGTGCGTGCCGTCGGGCAGAACGTACTGCATCACGGCGTGGTCTCCGGCGGCAGCACGCTCACCATGCAGGTGGCGCGGCTTATCGATCCGCAACCGCGCACGCTGCGCGGTAAAGTGGTGCAGGCGTGGTGCGCGCTGCAGCTTGAATATCATCTCTCCAAACGCGATATCCTCACGCTGTATCTCAATCGTGCCCCTTTTGGTGGCACGGTTGAGGGCGTTGGCGCGGCAAGCTGGATGTGGCTGGGCAAACCGCCGTCCCAGCTCACCAAAGGTGAAGCGGCGCTGCTGGCGGTGCTGCCACAGGCACCAAGCCGCCTGCGTCCGGACCGCTGGCCACAGCGCGCCGAAGCCGCACGCAATAAAGTGTTGGATCGCCTTGCGCAATATCACGTCTGGTCAGTGCAGGATGTCGCCGATATCAAACAAGAAGCGGTGTGGCTGCCGCCGCGCCAAATGCCGCAACGTGCGCCGCTGCTGGCCCGACGCTTATTGTCGCTGTCACCCGACAACAAAATCACCTCAACCCTTGATGTGTCGCTGCAGCGCGAACTCGAGAATCTGGCAGCGTCGCTGAAAAGCAACTTGCCGCCGCGCACTTCGCTAGCGCTGCTGGTGGTGGATCACCAAAATATGAAAGTGCGCGGCTATGTCGGCTCGGTGGATTTCAATGACGACAGCCGTTTTGGTCACGTCGATATGATCGCCAGCGTGCGATCGCCAGGATCGGTGCTGAAGCCCTTTGTCTATGGCATGGCGCTGGACGATGGACTAATTCATGGCGAATCGCTGCTGCAGGATGTGCCGCGCCGCTTCGGTGACTATCGTCCCGGCAACTTTGACTCGGGCTTTCACGGACCGGTGAGCGCCAGCGATGCGCTGGAGCGATCGCTCAATCTCCCGGCGGTGCAGTTGCTGGATGCGCTGGGGCCAAAAACCGTCGCCGCGCGCTTGCGTAACGTCGGATTGAATCTGCGCTTTCCTGCCGGTGCAGAACCCAATCTGTCGCTGGTGCTGGGCGGCACCGGCGCACGCATGGATGAGATTGTGGCGGCCTACAGCGCCTTTGCCCGTCACGGCAACGCGGCGCAGTTGCGCTGGCTGACGACACAGCCGCTGCAGGAGAGGCCGCTGTTGTCGCCGGGCGCAGCATGGATTGTGCGGCGCATTCTGGCTGGCGCGGCGCAACCGCCGGCCAGCGGCGCGGTGCCGGAGATTGCGCCTTTGGCGTGGAAAACCGGGACCAGCTACGGCTATCGCGATGCATGGACGATTGGCATTACCCCGCGCTATCTGATTGGCGTGTGGGTTGGGCGACCCGATGCGACGCCGGTCGCCGGGCAATTTGGTTTTGCCTCGGCGGTGCCGGTGATGAATCAGGTCAATAATTTGCTGGCAGGACATATGCCGGTGAACGGTGCGTCGCGCGATCCGCGTCCGCAAGCGGTCAGCGCCATGAACATTTGCTGGCCTGGCGGTCAGCCGTTGCCCCTCGGCGACGAGAACTGTCGTCAACGTCGTCAGAGTTGGGTATTGAATCAAACCGTGCCGCCAACGCTGCTGGCGCCGGGGCAGGAAGGCGTTAATGGTTTGCGCCAGCGTTACTGGCAGAATAGCCGGGGATTGCGCGTAGCAGCAGACTGCCCGGATGCACAAAGTCGCGAGCGCCTGATGTGGCCGCTGCCGCTTGAACCCTGGCTGCCGGTTGCTGAACGCCGTGCGCAGCGCTTGCCGCCGATCGATCCCGCTTGTCCGCCACTCAATCAGGGCAATGCGCCACCGATGGTGATTACCGGTGTGATCAACGGCCAGCGCGTACAGCCGCTGCCGGGCAAAGTGGTGCTGGTGATGCCGGTAGCGGTGCAGGGCGGACAAGGTGAGCAGCGCTGGTGGTTTTTAAACGGGCAGCCGCTGGAGCGGGACGCGAATAATAAGGGTGCGGCGCTGGTGCTGGATGAGCCGGGCAGTTATCAACTGGTGGTGATGGATGAAGCGGGGCAGCTCTCATCGGTGGCCTTTACCCGCGGTTGAGTGCATGGATATGGCATACTTTTTGCCTGCGCGCCCCGACAAAAATCAATTATTTTCAATAATTCCGCTAATCGCTAATAGGCAACGCGCCATGATATCCCTATAATCGGCGCGTTTTCTTACCGGGAGGAGCTCCCGGATTCTTCAGGATGCTAACTAGAGGTCAACATGGCAATCGAACGTACTTTCTCAATCGTGAAACCAAACGCCGTCGCTAAGAACGTGATTGGTGCAATCTATAACCGTTTTGAAAGCGCGGGCTTCAAAATCGTTGGCGCAAAAATGCTGCACCTGACCAAAGAGCAGGCTGAAGGCTTCTACGCTGAGCATAAAGGCCGTCCATTCTTTGATGGTCTGGTTGAATTCATGACTTCTGGTCCAGTTGTGGTTTCTGTACTGGAAGGCGAAAACGCCGTTCAGCGTCACCGCGATCTGATGGGTGCAACTAACCCAGACAACGCGCTGGCAGGTACTCTGCGTGCCGATTACGCGGACAGCTTCACCGAGAACGCAACCCACGGTTCTGACTCTGCTGAATCTGCAGCACGCGAAATCGCGTACTTCTTCGCAGAAAACGAAGTCTGCCCACGCACTCGCTAAATGCATTGATCGCCCAGGCGGACACGCGTCTTTACAGCTGTTCAACATCTGTGAAAAGGTTCCCCTGGCATCATGCAGCAGATGTAGTACAATTATGCGCCCTTGTTGAGCCAGTCTCAGCGAGGGCGCTGTTTTTTTCCTACTATTAACCAGAGCCGTAACGTGTAACAACGAGGCCAGAGAACATTATGTCCGAACAGATTGTGACGCCGTCGTCCGCTTCCCCCGTGGTTGTTTCCCCAAAAAACGAAAAAATTAACCTGCTGGATCTTAACCGTCAGCAGATGCGCGAATTCTTTCTTGAGATGGGCGAAAAGCCGTTCCGTGCCGATCAGGTCATGAAGTGGATGTACCACTACTGCTGCGATGATTTCGAGCAGATGACCGACATCAACAAAGTGCTGCGCGGTAAGCTGATGCAGCGCGCTGAAATCCGTGCGCCGGAAGTGGCGGAAGAGATGCGTTCCACCGATGGCACCATTAAATGGGCGATTCGCGTGGGCGACCAGCTGGTTGAAACCGTCTATATCCCTGAAGCGGATCGCGCAACCTTGTGCGTCTCTTCGCAGGTAGGCTGTGCGCTGGAGTGCAAATTCTGTTCGACGGCGCAGCAGGGCTTTAACCGCAACCTGCGCGTATCAGAAATTATCGGCCAGGTATGGCGCGCCGCGAAAATTATCGGTGCCGCAAAAATTACCGGTCAGCGTCCGATCACCAACGTGGTGATGATGGGCATGGGTGAGCCGCTGCTGAACCTGAACAATGTGGTTCCAGCAATGGACATCATGCTGGATGACTTCGGTTTCGGCCTGTCAAAACGTCGCGTTACGCTCTCCACTTCGGGTGTAGTGCCGGCGCTGGATAAGCTGGGCGACATGATCGACGTAGCGCTGGCAATTTCGCTGCACGCGCCGAACGATGCCATTCGTGACGAGATCGTGCCGATCAACAAAAAGTACAACATCGAGACTTTCCTTGCGGCGGTAAAACGCTACATCGGCAAGTCCAACGCCAATCAGGGCCGTGTCACCATTGAGTACGTGATGTTGGATCACGTCAATGACAGCACCGACAACGCGCATGAACTGGCGGCACTGCTGAAAGAGACGCCGTGCAAAATCAACCTGATTCCATGGAACCCGTTCCCCGGCGCGCCGTATGGCCGTAGCTCCAACAGCCGTATCGATCGCTTCTCCAAAGTCCTGATGGATTACGGTTTCACCACCATCGTGCGTAAAACCCGTGGTGACGATATCGACGCTGCTTGTGGTCAGCTGGCGGGCGATGTGATCGACCGTACCAAGCGTACGCTGCGTAAGAAAATGGCGGGTGAAGCCATCTCTGTGAAGGCGCTCTGAAAGCCAGCGCCTGCTGATATTCACCGGGCGTAACTCATGTCAGTCTCTCCGCATATTTTTATGGAGAGACTGAAATGCGTAAAGGATTACCCGTAGCGATTCTGGCTAGCTTTCTTGTAACCGGTTGTGTCAATCATCCCGCAAGGCAAAGCGCAGCGGATATTCGTTTGCAGCTCGGATTGCACTATCTGGCGGTGAAGGATTATGCCGCTGCACAGCGCAATTTATTGCGTGCTCAGCAGGCAGCGCCGAAAGATTATCGCGTCCCGTTGGCCCTTGCTCGGGTGGCACAGGCGCAGCAGAACAGCGCACAAACCCGCTGGCACTATCAGCGGGCGCAGCAGTTAGCGCCGCTGAATGGTTATGTGGCTAACAATTACGGTGCGTTTCTCTGCGGTTTAAGGCAGTATGACGAAGCGCATCAACAGTTTAAGCTGGCCATTGAGGCGCAGGAAATCGATGCTCGTCAGGATGCATTCCTGTTTTCGGGCTATTGTTACCTGCAGGCTGATGAGAGTGCCGCAGCGCGCGAGCAGTTAGGTTATGCGCTGGATGCCGCACCGGAGCAGGGCAGTCAACTGCTAAGGGAAGTGGAAAGGCGGCTTGAACAGCAGGAACAGCAGTCGGTTCCGCTGCTTTTAGAAGTTTACCATCAGCGTTTGCCGGCAACGGCAGAGAGCCTGTGGTTACAGATACGTTTCGCCGCGCAACAGGGAAACGCTGCTGACGTTACACGTTATGGCGACCGGTTGGCGCGAAGTTTTCCACAATCGATACAGTACCAGCGTTATTTAGCTAATGAATACTGAAGCCACTCAAGAGAATTCTGCAGTACATTCCACAGGTGAACGCCTGCGTCTGGCCCGTGAGCAGATGGGGCTGACCCAGCAAAACGTCGCTGAACGCCTGTGCCTGAAACTTACTACCGTGCGTGATATTGAAGAGGATAAGTCACCTGCTGATTTAGCCTCGACATTCCTGCGCGGTTACATTCGCTCCTATGCCCGTCTGGTGCATGTGCCGGAAGATGACCTGCTGCCGATGATGGCAAAACAGGCTCCGGTGCGCGCGGCCAAGATCGAGCCAATGCAGAGCTTCTCATTGGGTAAGCGTCGTAAAAAGCGCGATGGCTGGCTGATGATCTTCACCTGGTTGGTGATTTTTGTCGTAGTCGGTTTAACCGGTGCGTGGTGGTGGCAGAACCATAAAGCGTCCCAGGCTGATTTGGTGTCGATGGCCGATCAAAACGGCAGCGGCGACAATAGCCAGTCGATTCCATTGGGCGACAACAGCACCGACAGCAATGCCGATGCAGATACCAACGCAGCCGGTACGCCAATTGATAACGGTGCTGGCGCTGTCGCCACGCCGGAAAGTAACACCGCCGCACCTGCGGCGAGCACTAGCACTCCAGCGCAAACCAACGGCAGCGACAACGCCGTGGTTTCGCCGAGCCAGGCACCAATTGATACGGCGCCGCCAGCGGCGACGTCTCCGGCGCCAGCGAACAGCGTTCCTGCCGGCCAGATGCCTACCGGAAATGCGGCTGTCAGCCAACCGGCAGGCGATCCGAATGCCATCGTGATGAACTTCAAAGCCGATTGCTGGCTGGAAGTCAGCGATGCTACCGGCAAGAAGTTGTTCAGCGGTCTGCAACGGAGCGGCGGTAAGCTGAGTTTGTCCGGAACGGCTCCGTATCGTCTGAAAATTGGCGCACCAGGTGCGGTTGACGTGCAATATCAGAATCAGCCCGTTGATTTAAGTCGTTTTATCCGTAATAACCAGGTTGCCCGTCTGACGCTGGGTGCGCAATAACGCGCAGCGCGCTTTCCGGGTAATTGTGGAGAGAGAATATGCATAACGAAGCACCCATTATCCGTCGCAAATCAACACGGATTTACGTCGGCAAGGTGCCAGTTGGCGATGGCGCGCCCATCGCCGTTCAGTCAATGACCAACACCCGCACCACTGATGTGGACGCCACCGTTAACCAGATTCGCCAGCTTGAGCGCGTCGGGGTTGATATCGTGCGCGTCTCTGTTCCTACGATGGATGCGGCTGAAGCCTTCAAACTGATTAAGCAACAGGTCAACGTGCCGCTGGTAGCGGACATTCACTTTGACTATCGCATCGCACTAAAAGTCGCTGAATATGGCGTGGATTGTCTGCGTATCAATCCAGGCAACATCGGCAACAATGAGCGTATCCGCCAGGTGGTGGATTGTGCGCGTCATTACAATATTCCGATCCGCATCGGCGTGAATGCCGGTTCGCTGGAAAAAGATCTGCAGGAAAAATACGGCGAGCCCACGCCGCAGGCGCTACTCGAATCCGCGATGCGCCATGTGGATCATCTCGATCGCCTCAACTTTGATCAGTTCAAAGTGAGCGTCAAAGCCTCCGACGTGTTCCTTGCCGTTGAGTCCTATCGTCTGCTGGCGAAAGCCATCGATCAACCGCTGCACCTCGGTATCACCGAAGCGGGCGGCGCGCGTGCGGGTTCAGTGAAATCGGCGATCGGTTTAGGTTTACTGCTGGCCGAAGGCATTGGCGATACGCTGCGTATTTCGCTGGCGGCCGATCCGGTTGAAGAAGTCAAAGTCGGCTACGACATCCTCAAATCTCTGCGCATTCGTTCGCGCGGCATCAACTTTATCGCCTGCCCGACCTGTTCGCGTCAGGAGTTTGATGTCATCGGCACGGTGAATGCGTTGGAAGAGCGTCTGGAAGACATCATCACGCCGATGGATATTTCCATTATCGGATGCGTGGTGAACGGTCCGGGTGAAGCGACAGTGTCTACTCTTGGCGTGACCGGTGGCGCCAAGAAAAGCGGCTTCTATGAAGATGGTGTGCGCCAACGTGATCGTCTCGATAACAACGACATGATCGACCAGCTGGAAGCGCGTATTCGCGCCAAGGCCAGCATGCTGGATGAAAGCCGCCGCATCAACGTGCAGCAGCTGGAAAAATAATCGTGGTGCGCGCCTGTCGCGTGCCAGTTTGTGATTGAACCTGTGCGGTTTCATCCTCATAAGGTATGATGCCGCTCAGGTTTTTTTGTCTTAAAGAGATTCTAACGTGGCGAAGAATATTCAAGCGATTCGCGGGATGAACGATTACCTGCCGGCGGATACCGCGATTTGGCAGCGTATTGAAGGCACCCTGAAGCAGGTGCTGGCCAGCTATGGTTACAGTGAAATCCGTCTGCCAATCGTTGAGCACACCCCGTTGTTCAGCCGCGCGATCGGTGAAGTCACCGACGTGGTTGAGAAAGAGATGTACACCTTTGAAGACCGCAACGGCGAAAGCCTGACGCTGCGTCCGGAAGGCACCGCAGGTTGCGTGCGCGCCGGTATCGAGCACGGTCTGCTGTACAACCAGGAACAGCGTCTGTGGTACACCGGCCCGATGTTCCGCTACGAGCGCCCACAGAAAGGTCGTTATCGCCAGTTCCACCAAATGGGTGTGGAAGTCTTCGGCCTGCAAGGCCCGGACGTAGATGCGGAGCTGATCATGATGACCGCGCGCTGGTGGAAAGCGTTAGGTATCGCCGAGCACGTTGAGCTGGAGCTGAACTCAATCGGTTCGCTGGACGCGCGCGCCAACTATCGCAGCGCGCTGGTGGCGTTCCTGGAGCAACATCAGGACGTACTCGACGAAGATTGCAAACGCCGCATGTACACCAATCCACTGCGCGTGCTCGACAGCAAAAATCCTGACATCCAGAAACTGTTAAATGATGCGCCAACGCTGGGCGAGTTCCTTGATGAGGAGTCGCGCGAGCACTTCAGCGGGCTGTGCGCCTTGCTGGACGACGCGGGCATTAAATATCGTATCAACCAGCGCCTGGTGCGCGGCCTCGATTACTACAACCGTACCGTGTTTGAATGGGTAACCAGCAGCCTCGGTTCGCAGGGCACCGTTTGCGGCGGCGGACGTTACGATGGTTTAGTTGAACAGTTGGGTGGCCGTGCCACGCCAGCGGTGGGTTTTGCCATGGGCATGGAGCGTTTGGTGCTGCTGGTGCAAGCGGTTAATCCAGAATTTGAACCGACGCGTATTGTTGATGTCTATGTTATCGCTTCGGGGCAGGGCGTTCAGTCCGCCGCGATGCAACTGGCGGAAAAACTGCGTGATGCTGATCCGGCATTGAAGCTGATGACCAACTTCGGTGGCGGTAACTTCAAGAAGCAGTTTGGACGTGCAGACAAGTGGGGCGCACGCATTGCGCTGGTGCTGGGCGAAGATGAAGTGAAAGCGGGCCAGGTTGTGGTGAAAGACTTGCGTACTGGCGATCAACAGACGCTGGCTCAGAGCGACGCCGCTGCGACGTTGCGCACGCTGCTGCAGTAAGCGCAGCACTGCAACAGCCATTTTAAAGAGAGGGATTGCGTGGAAGTTTACAGCAACGAAAACGAACAAGTTGACGCGCTGCGTCAGTTCTTTGCCAACAATGGCAAATTCCTGGCCGTTGGCGTAATCATCGGTATCGCTGCGTTGGGTGGCTGGCGTTTCTGGTCCAGCCATCAGGAAGGAACCGATAAAGCGGCATCAGCAGAATATCAACAGCTGACCAGCGCGATGCAGGCGGACAAGCCGGATTCGCTGCAAGCGGTCGCCACTTTCGCCAGCGAAAACAACAACACCTACGGTGCGTTGGCGTCGCTGGATCTGGCTAAGCAGTATGTTGAAACCAATCAGCTCGATAAAGCTATCACTCTGTTACAGAGTGGGCTGAAAGATACCAAAGATGCCAACCTGCAGGCGGTGATTAACCTGCGTCTGGCACGCATTCAGTTGCAGCAAAGCCAGGCCGATGCCGCACTTTCTACCCTTAACAATGTTAAAGGTGATGGCTGGACAGCCATTGTGGCGGACATTCGTGGCGAAGCACTGCTGAGCAAAGGCGATAAGCAGGGCGCACGTGATGCCTGGAGCAAAGGTGCTGAATCGCAGGCCTCTCCTGCGCTGAAGCAAATGCTGCAGATGAAGATGAATAACTTAAGTTAAGCCAGTCAAGAGAGCGCACATGGAATTACGTAAATACCTGCTGCCAGGGCTGATTTCAGTCACTCTGCTCAGCGGTTGCTCGCTGTTCAGCGGCGAAGAAGATGTAGTGAAAATGGCCCCGCTGCCTAAAGTGGAAAACCAGTTTACGCCGCAGACCGCGTGGAGCACCTCAGTCGGCGACGGCGTTGGTGATTTCTATTCCAATCTGCATCCAGCCTGGCTGGACGGTACCGTGTATGCTGCGGATCGTTTTGGTGTAGTTAAAGCGCTTGATGCCAGCAATGGTAAAGAGAAGTGGAAAGTTGATCTCTCTGAGAAAACCGGCTTCTTCTCGAAAAACATCTCGGCACTGCTTTCTGGCGGCGTAACGGCCAGCGGCGATCGCATCTACATCGGTAGCGAACGTGGTCAGGTATTTGCGTTGAATACCAGCGATGGTGGCATTGCCTGGCAGACCAAGGTCGCCGGTGAAGCGCTGTCGCGTCCGGTAGTGAGCGACGGTTTAGTGCTGATCCACACCAGCAACGGTATGCTGCAAGGTCTTGATCAGAGCACTGGCGTAATCAAATGGACCGTCAACCTCGATATGCCTGCGCTGTCACTGCGCGGTGAATCAGCCCCGACCGTGGCCTTTGGTGGCGCAATTGTGGGTGGCGATAATGGCCGCGTGAGCGCAGTCATCGTCAATCAAGGTCAGCTGATTTGGCAGCAGCGTATTTCGCAGCCAAGCGGCGCCACGGAAATCGATCGCCTAAGCGACGTCGATACTACGCCAGTCGTTGTAAACGGTGTGGTTTATGCGCTGGCGTATAACGGTAACCTTACCGCGCTGGAACTGCGGTCTGGTCAGGTTCTGTGGAAGCGTGAGATTGGCGGCGTGAAAGACATGGTGGTGGATGCGGGTCGTATCTATCTGGTCGATCAGGATGACCGCGTGATTGCCCTGAATGCTGACGGTGGCGTAGCCATCTGGCGTCAAAGCGATCTGCTGCATCGTAATCTGACCTCGCCGGTGCTGTTCAACGGTTATCTGGTTGTCGGTGATAGCGAAGGTTATCTGCACTGGATTAACACCCTTGACGGCCGCTTCGTAGCGCAGCAGAAACTGGACAGCGATGGCTTCCAGACTGAACCGGTTGTCGCCGGTGACAAGCTGCTGATCCAGGCGAAAGGCGGAGAAGTTTACGCCATCACCCGTTAAGGAATTGGCTCTGCGGGAACCCGTTTCCCGCTCGCTTACACGGCTCCTGATTCGTCAGGGGCCGTTTCGTTTTTAGTCAGGCATGGTATTCTTTGCGCCTTCAGCCTGACGCCTGGCGTCAAATGTCGTTATAATCACGCCATTCGGGCGAATTATTTTAAAAACTGAGGCAAGTGTTATGGTACCTGTGGTCGCGCTGGTTGGGCGTCCCAATGTGGGAAAATCTACGCTATTTAACCGTTTAACACGCACACGTGATGCGCTGGTGGCGGATTTTCCTGGACTGACTCGCGATCGCAAATATGGTCGCGCCGAAGTGGAAGGGCGCGAATTCATTGTTATTGATACCGGCGGTATCGATGGCACCGAAGAGGGCGTTGAAAACCGCATGGCGGAGCAGTCGCTGCTGGCGATTGAAGAAGCCGATGTGGTGCTGTTTATGGTGGATGCGCGCGCGGGCGTGATGCCGGCGGATCAGCAAATCGCCAATCATCTGCGTGCGCGTGAGAAAGCCACCTTTGTGGTCGCCAACAAAACTGACGGTATCGACCCAGAAGCAGCGGTGCTGGATTTCTATGCGCTGGGCTTAGGCGAGATTCACGCCATTGCAGCTTCGCATGGCCGCGGCGTTAACAGCCTGCTGGAAACCGCACTGTTGCCGTGGATGGAAGAAATCGTTCCAGAAGTCGAGCTCACTGAAGAAGAAGAGAACGCTGCTTATTGGGCCGATTTAGAAGAAGAGAGTGAGAAGGCGCTGGAGGAAGAGGAAGAAGAAGATTTCGACCCAACCACACTGCCAATCAAACTCGCTATCGTTGGCCGCCCCAACGTGGGCAAGTCAACGCTAACTAACCGCATTCTTGGCGAAGACCGTGTCGTGGTCTTCGACATGCCGGGCACCACGCGCGACAGCATCTATATTCCGATGGAACGTGACGGACGTGAGTATGTCCTGATTGATACCGCTGGCGTACGTAAGCGCGGTAAAATCACCGAAACCGTCGAAAAATTCTCAGTTATCAAAACGTTGCAAGCGATCGAAGATGCTAACGTGGTAATGCTGGTGATTGATGCGCGTGCCGGAATCTCCGATCAGGATCTCTCGCTGCTCGGCTTTATCCTGAACAGTGGGCGCTCACTGGTGATCGTGGTCAACAAGTGGGATGGCATGACGCAGGAAGCCAGAGATGAAGTCAAAGAGATGTTGGACTTCCGCCTGGGCTTTATCGATTTTGCGCGCATCCACTTTATTTCCGCCCTGCACGGCAGCGGCGTCGGCAACCTGTTCGAATCGGTGACCGAAGCGTACGACTGCTCTACCAAACGTGTGGGCACCGCAATGCTGACGCGCATCATGACCATGGCCGCCGACGATCACCAGCCGCCATTGGTGCGTGGTCGCCGCGTGAAGCTGAAGTATGCGCACGCCGGTGGTTATAACCCGCCAATCGTGGTGATTCACGGTAACCAGGTGAAAGATCTGGCCGATTCCTATAAACGTTACCTAATGAACTACTTCCGTCGTTCACTCAACGTGATGGGTACGCCGATTCGCATTCAGTTCAAAGAGGGCGATAACCCGTACGCGGGCAAACGCAACCTTTTGACGCCAACGCAGCAGCGTAAACGCCAGCGTCTGATGTCGCATCTGAAGAAGAACAAGCGTTAAGATGATAAGGGCCCAGCAGGGCCCTTTTTTTATGAACCTGTAACGCGTAGGGTCGCCATTCATGGCGACCGCCATCCAAAGCGCAGAGGACAATTGATGAATTTTTCCTGCCCAGCCTGTCAGCAACGACTCACTCACAATGAAACCGGTTTTGACTGCCCCAACTGTGAACGTCATTTCGCACACATCGCCTCATGCCCGGATTGCCACCAACCGTTGCAGGTGCTGAAAGCCTGCGGTGCGGTGGACTACTTCTGCCAGCACGGCGACGGCCTAATTTCCAAAAAACGTGTCGAATTCATCCCTGACTTAACGTCGCAATAATAAAAGTCACGATAAGCCGTCATATTTATGAATAGCTTACGGCTGGATTTGTAGCAAAAATGCTATTAACCAGTGACTGCCGCGTTATGGATATTCACTTTTTATTGTACCAGGTGGTACAATCCTGCCGCCTTGTAGCGAGAATCACTCTCACCTGCGTTGTGTCCTCGCTCACAAGCGCCGAATCACGGGCATTGCACCCGTACCAATAGATATAAAATAAAGCGTAACGGAATTATTCCTGTCTCCCGCTGCGGCTGGAGCCTTGTTATCGGCTGCCACAGATTTACTGGCGCCAGCGCTTTATTTTTTCAGGAGAGTTTTTGTTATGGCAGAAAATTCCGCTCGTCCCGGCAAAGGGCTGAGCATCTGGTCCGTACTGTTTGGCCTGGTCCTGCTGGCTATCGGTTTGTTCTTCGCTATCGGCGGCGGCAAGCTGGTTGCGCTGGGCGGCAGCTGGTACTTCCTCATCGCCGGTATCGTCATGTTGCTGTCGGCCATTCAGTTCTTCCGTCGCAAATCATCCGCCGTCACCCTGTTTATTCTGGTGTTTGCTGGCACGTTGATTTGGTCACTGTTTGATGCAGGCCTGCATTTCTGGCCGCTGGTCTCGCGCTTGATGGTGCCGGCCGGCTTGATGCTGTTTGCATTCCTCACCTGGCCAGCCCTGCGTAAAAGCGAAGGCAAAAGCTCCCTGGCGAAAGTCTCTTATGTGCTGTCTGCGGTGATCGTGGTGGGCATGGTGGCGACCTTCGTGCAGATGTTCCAGCCGCATCCTACCGTGGCATTTGACGGTAAACAGCTGCCGCTGATTCCGGTCGATAAAGCAAAACCTCAGCAAGACTGGAGCAGCTACGGCCGTACGCCGGGTGGCGACCGCTTCGCTGCCATCGATCAGATTACCCGCGACAACGTGAAAGATCTGCAGGTTGCCTGGACTTTCCACACTGGCGATACGCCAATCAGCCCAACCGGTAACGGTGCGGAAGATCAGCAAACCCCATTACAGGTGGGCAACACGCTGTTCCTGTGCACCCCGCATAACAATGTGATTGCGGTTGCCGCAGACAGCGGTAAGGAAATCTGGAAACGCGAAATCAACGCGCAGGCAGAAGTGTGGAACCGCTGCCGTGGCTTAGCCTATTTCGATGCGACTAAACCGCTGCAGCAGCCAACCGAGCCGGGTTCAACGCCGGTTACTGCCGCTGTGCTGCCTGCTGGCGATACCTGTCAGCGTCGTATTCTGATGAACACCATTGATGCGCGTCTGATTGCTATCAACGCCGACAACGGTGAGCTGTGCGACACCTTCGGTACGCACGGTGTGGTTGACCTGAAAACCGGTCTGGGCAGTGCGCCAGATCCGCAATATCAGCTGACGTCACCGCCAGCGATGGCCGGTACCACTGTTGTTGTGGGTGGTCGTGTCGCCGATAACGTACAGACCGACATGCCTGGCGGCGTGCTGCGTGGTTTTGACGTCATCACCGGTCAGATGCGTTGGGCGTTTGACCCAGGCAACGACGACCCAAATGCGGTGCTGATGCCGGGTAAAAATTACACCCGCAGTACGCCAAACTCGTGGGCGCCAATGTCTTACGATCCGGCAATGAACACCGTGTTCCTGCCGATGGGTAGCTCGTCAGTGGATCTGTGGGGTGCGAACCGTACCAAACTGGATCACACTTACGGCGCATCAATTCTGGCGTTGGATGCCACCACCGGTAAGCAGAAGTGGGTTTATCAGACCGTGCATAACGATCTGTGGGACTTCGACCTGCCAATGCAGCCGAGCCTGGTCGACTTCCCGATGAAGGATGGCACCAACAAGCCAGCCGTCGTTATCGGCGCGAAAACCGGCATGATCTGGGTGCTGGATCGCCTGACCGGCAAGCCTTTGACCAAAGTTGAAGAGCTGCCGATGCCGCAGGGTCACATCCCGAACGAGCAGTACACCAAAACTCAGCCGCACTCTGTGGAAATGCCAAATATCGGCAACCAGAAAATGACGGAGTCGGATATGTGGGGTGCAACACCGTTTGATCAGCTGGCGTGCCGTATTGCCTTTAAAGGCATGCGTTACGATGGTCTGTTCACCGTGCCGGATACCGATAAATCCCTCAGCTTCCCAGGTTCACTGGGCGGTATGAACTGGGGCGGTATCTCGTTTGACCCGAACAACCAGTACATGTTCGTTAACGATATGCGTCTGGGTCTGTGGGTACAGATGATTCCACAAGACACCAGCAAAACGGCGGCCAGCAACGGTGGTGAAGCTATCAACACCGGTATGGGTGCGGTTCCGCTGAAAGGCACACCGTACGCGGTGAACAAAAACCGCTTCATGTCGCCGCTGGGCATTCCGTGCCAGGCTCCGCCGTTCGGTACGCTGTCAGCGATTGACATGAAAACCCGTCAGATCGTGTGGCAGGTGCCAGTGGGTACGGTAGAAGATACCGGTCCGTTTGGTATCAAAATGCGCGCGAAAATGCCAATTGGTATGCCGACCTTAGGCGGCACGCTGGCAACGCAGGGTGGCCTGGTGTTCATCGCGGGTACGCAGGATTACTATCTGCGCGCTTTCGATAGCTCAACCGGTAAAGAAGTGTGGAAAGCACGTCTGCCAGTCGGCAGCCAGGGCGGTCCAATCAGCTATGTTTCGCCGAAAACCGGCAAACAGTACATCCTGATCTCCGCAGGCGGTGCACGTCAGTCGCCAGACCGTGGTGATTACGTGATTGCTTACGCGCTGCCAGACAGCAAGTAAGTTAAAAAAGGAGAAAGGCCGACATCATGATGTCGGCCTTTTTTTTATCACCCTCCGTGGCACATCTCTTCCTTTAAGGCACCTTAATTACTGCTGCTTAGAAGGGCGACGGCTTTTTTGACCTCCTTTTCTTCCAGCTTCCCTGGCTCTTTCAGGATCGTTTCTGAAATTACCCCCACTGACTTTGCCGCCAGCGCTACCGGCTTCCCTGGCGCGCTCCGGGTCCTCTGCAAAGTTCCCGGCACCACCTCGTTGCTTTTTTTGTGTCATAGCAGAGACCTCATCTAAGGGTGTTTTCTTCGACGTGGACTAGCTAGCCACATAATGAGTATAGTCAATCAGTTACGCTCTGCCTTGAGAGATCTCCGATAACCTATTCACCGTCTCGCCACAGCGATTGCAGCTCGGGGGGCGCCAGTTGTTCGGGAATTAAAATCACGAAACTTCCCGCTTCGCGATGGGTAGCATAGGTGATTTGAATGCGGTAGTAGCGCTGATCGCCACGACCGACATTTGCCGCCTGATCTTCCGTTTCCCCCAAGGGCATTGCTTGTTCCAGTACTTCGCAGACGCGCTGCTTTTGCGGTTCCGGCAGTTCCGCCAGCGCAAAGCGCCGTTCGCCGCGCAGTTTAGGGATAAAAGCGATTCCGCCTTCCCGCGCCAGCTCGATGATTGCGTCATCGGTCAGTTGGATGTCCATGTTACGCCTACCTGCTGCCAGGCGGATTGGATCTTTTCCGCCACTGAGCTGTTGAATCGTTGATTGGCGTGCTGCACGGTAAAGCGCGCAAAGGTGCTGAAATCGGCATCCTGTGGCAGCGTTTCGTCGCACAGCGTGTCGTACCAGGCTTGACCGGCCTGTTCCCACGCAAAGCCGCCCAGCGCTTTAGCGGCGAGGTAAAAAGCGCAATTGGGAATGCCGGAATTGAGGTGCACGCCGCCGTTGTCGTCACGCGTTTCGATATAGTGCGCCATATCGGCCGGTTGCGGATCTTTACCCAGCACAGGATCATCGTAGGCCGTTCCCGGTGACGACATTGAGCGCAATCCGCGCCCGTTGATGCCCTGCGCCAGTAACCCTTCGCCGATAATCCAGTCGGCCTGATCGGCGCTCTGCTTGAGGTGAAATTGCTTCACCAGCGAACCAAACACGTCAGACATCGATTCATTCAGCGCGCCTGCCTGCTGGAAATAGATCAATCCCGCTTCGGTTTCTGTCACGCCGTGCGTCAGCTCGTGCGCCACCACATCCAGCGCGATAGTGAAGCGATTGAAAATCTCGCCGTCACCGTCACCAAACACCATCTGCTGCCCGTTCCAGAAGGCGTTCTGATACTCCTTGCCGTAATGCACGGTGCCATCGAGCTTGAGGCCTTTATTGTCCAGCGAGTTGCGTTGGTAGATTTGCCAGAAGAAATCGTGGGTAATGCCGAGATAGTTCCAGGCTTCTTCGGCTGCAACATCACCATTTCCCGGCTGGCCTTCTTCGCGCACCAACGTGCCGGGCAGATTTTGCGTTCCTTCGGCGTCATAGATAGCACGCAGCACCGTGCCTGGCTGAGCGGTGGCGGTGCTTGCTGGTTTAGCGTTATGTTCGCCCATCAAGTGCTGGACGTGGGTGAGGGTGCGGCGCGCGTAGTCTTGTTGCGCGCCGGAGCAGTTATCAATGATATTGCGCAGAATGTAGGGAGGAATAACGCTGTAAGACATAAAAAACTCCTGGCCATTGAGGTACATGCCAGAAGTATAGTTTTCCCGCTATGAACGCGCTTTGCGGCTCCGAGATTTCTGCGGTTCGAGTGCGGTAACCTGGCTTTCCACCCAGCCATCGTCCAGCCGGGTGCGCAGCAAGTCGCCTTTGCTCAGCTGTTGGGTTTTCTTCACCACCTGACCTTGGGTGTCGGTGGTTACGCTGAAGCCACGCGCCAGCGTCGCCAGCGGGCTCACGCCTTCCAGCTGTGCCGCCAGCGTGCCAAAGCGCTGACGATTGTGATTGAGCTGCTTCTCCATGCCCTGCTGTAAGCGATAGTGCCATTGCTGGAGCTGCTGCTGAGCGCGCAGAATACGTCCCTGCGGCTGCTGGGCGTTAAGGCGTTGCAGCAGGCGATCCTGCTGACGGTTGGCCACCCGCATGCGCTGGTCCATTGCTTCACCGAGACGGCGCTGCAGCTGGAAGAGCGCGGTTTGCTGGCGTGCCAGACGCAGCTGTGGATGCTGCTGCTGCAAGCGGTGCTGAATGCGCGTGAAACGACGCTGCTGCTGAGCCAGATAGAAATCCATCGCCATCTCCATGCGCTGCTGCTGCGACTGCAAACGGCGCAACAGTTCAAGCTGATTACGGCTCACCAATTCTGCCGCAGCAGACGGCGTCGGCGCACGTAAATCCGCTACGAAGTCAGCGATAGTGACATCGGTTTCATGCCCAACGGCGCTGACAATCGGCAGGCGGCTGGCAAAAATCGCCCGCGCCACACGCTCGTCATTGAAGCTCCACAAATCTTCCAGTGAACCGCCGCCACGACCGACAATCAGCACGTCACACTCATCGCGCTGGTTAGCCAGCTCAATGGCACGCACAATACCAGCCGGCGCATCCACGCCTTGCACCGCGGTGGGATAGATAATCACCGGCAGTGAAGGATCGCGTCGATGCAGCACGCGCAGCACGTCGTGCAGCGCCGCGCCGGTGGCGGAGGTAATCACGCCCACCTGACGCGCCGGATCCGGCAGCGGCTGTTTAAACTGTTGATCGAATAAGCCTTCCGCGGCTAAACGCGCTTTCAGCTGTTCAAATTGCTGCTGCAGCAAGCCTTCACCGGCCGGATGCATGCTTTCGATAATCAGCTGATAATCGCCGCGCGGCTCATACAGCGTGATGCTGGCGCGCACTAACACTTGCTGGCCATGTTGAGGACGGAAGGTGACGCGACGATTGCTGTTGCGGAACATTGCGCAGCGCACTTGTGCGCCATCATCCTTCAACGTGAAGTACCAATGACCGGAAGAGGGCTGAGTGAAATTTGAAATTTCAGCGCTGAGCCACACCAGGCCCATCTCATTTTCCAGCAGTTGGCGCACCGTGGTGTTCAGGCGGCTGACGGTAAAAATATTGGCGGTTGGCGGTAGCGACATGTGATGTAGATCAAATTTTAAATCAGAGGGTTAATCAACTGATACTACATTGCTTGCCCTGAGGATCAAGACTTTTTCTGAAAAAACACTGGAGGCAATCGGTTTCGGCCTGTATAATGCCGCGGCAATATTTTATCTGTTTTAATCGCCCCCAGGTGGAGATATTGCAATGTTAAGAATCGCTAAAGAAGCCCTCACATTTGACGACGTTCTGCTCGTTCCCGCTCACTCCACTGTTTTACCAAACACCGCTGATCTCAGCACTCAACTGACGAAAAACATCCGTCTTAACATCCCAATGCTCTCTGCTGCCATGGACACCGTGACCGAAGCCGGTCTGGCCATTGCACTGGCGCAGGAAGGGGGGTTGGGCTTTATTCACAAAAACATGTCAATTGAGCGCCAGGCAGACGAAGTTCGTAAGGTGAAAAAACACGAAAGCGGCGTAGTTACCGATCCGCAAACCGTGCTGCCAATCACCGCGCTGGCGGCGGTGAAAGAGCTGACCGAACGTAACGGTTTCGCCGGTTATCCGGTAGTGAACACCGAGAACGAGTTGGTGGGCATCATCACTGGCCGTGACGTGCGTTTTGTTACCGACCTGACGTTGCCGGTTTCTGCGGTGATGACCCCGAAGGAGCGTCTGGTCACGGTGAAAGAGGGTGAAGCCCGCGAAGTTGTGCTGCACAAAATGCACGAGAAGCGTGTTGAGAAAGCGCTGGTTGTTGATGACAGCTTCCACCTGCTGGGCATGATCACCGTTAAAGATTTCCAGAAAGCCGAACGTAAACCTAACGCCTGTAAAGATGCGGAAGGCCGCCTGCGCGTAGGCGCGGCGGTAGGTGCTGGTGCAGGCAACGAAGAGCGTGTCGATGCGCTGGTGGCTGCTGGCGTTGACGTGCTGCTGATTGACTCGTCACACGGTCATTCTGAAGGCGTGCTGCAGCGCATTCGTGAAACCCGTGCAAAATACCCGAACCTGGAAATCATTGGCGGCAACGTCGCTACCGGCGCAGGCGCACTGGCGCTGGCGCAGGCTGGCGTGAGCGCGGTGAAAGTGGGTATCGGCCCTGGCTCAATTTGCACCACGCGTATCGTTACCGGCGTTGGCGTTCCACAGATCACCGCCGTTTCTGATGCAGTTGCCGCGCTGGAAGGCACCGGCATTCCGGTTATCGCTGATGGCGGTATCCGCTTCTCTGGCGACATCGCAAAAGCGATTGCAGCAGGCGCAGCGGCCGTGATGGTTGGCTCGATGCTGGCCGGTACCGAAGAGTCTCCGGGCGAAATCGAGCTGTATCAGGGCCGTTCGTTCAAGTCTTATCGCGGTATGGGTTCATTGGGCGCGATGTCTAAAGGCTCTTCAGACCGTTACTTCCAGAGCGATAACGCCGCTGACAAACTGGTACCGGAAGGTATCGAAGGTCGCGTTGCCTATAAAGGCCGCCTGAAAGAGATCGTGCACCAGCAAATGGGCGGCCTGCGCTCTTGCATGGGCCTGACCGGTTGCCCAACCATCGACGATCTGCGTACCAAAGCGGAGTTCGTGCGCATCAGCGGCGCGGGCATCAACGAAAGCCACGTGCATGACGTGACCATCACCAAAGAGTCGCCAAACTACCGCATGGGTTCATAATCCCGTAAAATTTAGCGCCCGGCACTTGCCGGGCGCTTTTATTATTAAGTCCATCCCAATGGAAACGCCTCAATGACGACTGAAAATATTCATAAACATCGTATTTTGATCCTCGATTTTGGTTCTCAGTATACGCAGCTGGTTGCGCGCCGCGTGCGCGAACTGGGTGTTTACTGCGAGCTCTGGGCGTGGGATGTCACCGAAGAGCAAATTCGCCAGTTCAACCCGAACGGCATCATTCTTTCAGGCGGCCCGGAAAGTACCACCGAGCTCAACAGCCCACGAGCCCCGGAATACGTGTTTAACGCCGGCGTGCCCGTGTTGGGTGTCTGCTACGGCATGCAGACCATGGCGATGCAGCTGGGCGGTAAGGTCGAAGGCTCTAACGAGCGCGAATTTGGTTATGCGCAGGTTGAAGTGCTGACCCAGAGTGCGCTGGTGCGTGACATCGAAGATGCGATTAGCGCAGCAGGTAAACCGCTGCTGGACGTGTGGATGAGCCACGGCGACAAAGTCACCGCCATCCCAGCCGGTTTCGAAACCGTTGCCAGCACCGAAACCTGTCCGTTCGCCATCATGGCGAATGAAGAGAAGAAATTCTACGGCGTGCAGTTCCACCCGGAAGTGACGCACACGCGTCAGGGCCTGCGCATGCTCGAGCGTTTCATTCGTGACATCTGCGGCTGCGAAGCGCTGTGGACGCCAGCCAAAATCATCGAAGATGCGGTTGAGCGCATTCGTCAGCAGGTTGGCGAAGACAAAGTGATCCTCGGCCTGTCAGGCGGCGTGGACTCTTCTGTGACCGCGATGCTGCTGCACCGCGCCATCGGCGAGCGTCTAACCTGTGTGTTCGTCGACAACGGTTTGCTGCGTCTGAATGAAGCTGAGCAAGTAATGGATATGTTTGGCGACCACTTCGGCCTGAACATCGTGCACGTGGCGGCTGAAGCGCGCTTCCTTGATGCGCTGGCGGGCGAGAACGATCCAGAAGCCAAACGTAAAATCATTGGCCGCGTATTCGTTGAAGTGTTCGATGAGCAGGCACTGCGTCTGGAAGATGTGAAGTGGCTGGCGCAGGGCACCATCTATCCTGACGTGATCGAATCGGCGGCTTCTGCCACCGGTAAAGCGCACGTAATCAAATCGCACCACAACGTGGGCGGTTTGCCAAAAGAGATGAAGATGGGCCTGGTTGAGCCGCTGAAAGAGCTGTTCAAAGACGAAGTGCGTAAAATCGGTCTGGAACTCGGCTTGCCGTACGACATGCTGTATCGTCACCCGTTCCCAGGTCCAGGTTTGGGCGTGCGCGTGCTGGGCGAAGTGAAGAAAGAGTACTGCGACCTGCTGCGTCGTGCAGACGCCATCTTCATTGAAGAGCTGCATAAAGCTGACCTGTACAACAAAGTCAGCCAGGCGTTCACCGTGTTCCTGCCAGTGCGTTCTGTTGGCGTAATGGGCGATGGGCGTAAATACGATTGGGTAGTTTCACTGCGTGCGGTGGAAACCATCGACTTCATGACCGCGCACTGGGCGCACCTGCCGTACGATTTCCTCGGCCGCGTCTCTAACCGCATCATCAACGAAGTGAACGGCATCTCACGTGTGGTTTATGATATTTCAGGTAAACCACCTGCGACGATCGAGTGGGAATAAAGTCTGCTTTGATTACTGCGTAAAAACGAAGCCCGCTTAATTGCGGGCTTTTTATTTCAAACGTTCTGGTGGCAAATGAAACGGCTAAATGAATCGCATAGTTAGTGAATACAAACTCACTCGTTTCGATGCAAGATAGCGAGTGATTTTTATTCATCAGGATGCCGTCGATGTTGCCTTTCAAAGCCGTAATGATCTCTTTTCTTTGCATCATCTTGCTTTCATTAGGCGCGAGTCTGGCGCAGGCAACGCGAAGCGGTGAGCTCACCTCTGAACGCGGTGGCTGGGCGTCCGCAAGGCGTGATTCTGCCGGCATCGCACCGGATCCTCAGCGTTATGCGGCAGAAGCTATCGTGCAGGTTTATGCGGCACCGACCTATGGCTGGAAGGGCGCCGTGGCGGTGCATCCGTGGATTATCTTCAAACGCGCCGGTGAAACCCGCTACAACCGCTATGAAGTGATTAGCTGGGGCAGCGGCGATAAGGTGCGGCGCAACAGTAATCTCCCGGATGGCTACTGGTACGGCGCGAAGCCGCGTCTGCTGGTTGATCATCGCGGCAGTAGTGCAGAAGCGATGATTCCGCAGATCGAAGCGGCGATAAAATCCTATCCGTGGCCGACGACCTATCACGCCTGGCCTGGACCCAACAGCAATACTTTTATGGCGCATATTGGCCGCGAGGTACCGGCGTTGAAGCTGGATCTACCGGCTAACGCGCTCGGCAAAGATTATCGCTCGCTGCTTAATCCGGTGGGTTTACCGCCGTCAGGTCGCGGCGTGCAGCTTTCGCTACTGGGTGTGTTGGGTGTGACAGTTGGCGCGGAAGAGGGGCTGGAAGTGAACTTACTGGGATTAAACATGGGCCTGGATTTCACACCGTTCAGGCTGCGTCTGCCGTTTATTGGCGGCATCGGGCAGGACAATGTACAGCGCGACAATCCCTAAAAATGGCCCCGATTTGGGGCCGTTTTTTTAGCAGACGCCAAAATCGCCGTCTTCGTGATACGGATTTACGGTATCGGCTCTGACTTCAATTTCGCGCTTGATGTGATCGTCAACACGAGCGCACCACAGCATATCGCCTTCCACGCGCAGCACCTGCATCTTTGGGCCACCGGTCTTAGACTGCACAAAATCATCCACGTTAAACATGCTTCTTCTCCATCAGGTCAGTGTTAACAACAGAGTCTATATGCACTTCATGGGCTGTGCGCTTGATTTTGTGCGCTGTCTTCCAGCACAAAACACAAGCACAGCTCGTTGAGACCGTTCTGGTTATTTACCGCAGCATTCACCGCTGAAATAGTATCGAATTATTCTATTGTTGTCAGTTGACAACTTGGTGCGGTGAGCATAAGGTAACCAGCGATGTCAGACAGGAAGCGGCATCCGCATAAAGCGGTAGAAGAAGCGTTGCGGTATGCGGAAGCGAGAGGTTGGAAAATTGCAATCGGCGGCCACCATGCGTGGGGCAAGATGTACTGCCCAGATAACTCGGCAGAGTGTCGATGTGGGGATTACTGTATTACCTGCATCTGGAGCACGCCAAAAAATCCTGAAACGCATGCCAAACTGTTACGGCGGGTGGTGGATAACTGCAGTGAAATTCCTAAGCGGATTAAGTGACGAGGAGTGAAACATGGAATTTGAGTTTACGCTGCGTTTTCAGCTTAACGATGAAATCGACACTGATGAAGCGCTTGAGCGTCTCGGCTCGCAAGGTTGCGATGATGCGTTAATTGGCGCGGGTGTGGCGGGAAAATTAAGCATGACGTTCAGCCGGGAAGCCAGCACTGCACAGGATGCGGTGCGCAGCGCGTTAGATGATGTTTTTCAGGCATTGCCAGATGCTGAACTGATCGAGGCCGCGCCGGATTTAGTCGGGCTGACCGATATTGCAGAGTTGATAGGTGTTTCGCGGCAGAACATGCGTAAGCTAATGCTGAGCCACAGCCCGCAGTTTCCACGCCCAATTCATGATGGAAAAACAGCGTTATGGCATTTAATTGATGTGCTGGAATGGTTAAATCAGCGTGGTTCAACGCGGGTCAATCCAGCATTGAGTGAACTGGCGCGCGCAACGTTGCAACTCAATTTACAGCAGATGCTGCAACGTTACGCACACTGTTTAAAGCCTTAATGATGCAGCAAAAAGATCGTCGCCAGCCCGAGGAAGATAAAGAATCCGCCGGTATCGGTGATGGCGGTGATCAGCACGCTGGAGCCAACGGCAGGATCGCGTTTCATCTTAGTCATGATTAACGGAATCAGCACGCCCATCAGCGCGGCCAGTAGCAGGTTCAGCACCATCGCCAGCATCATTACGCCGCCGAGTTGCAGATTGTCGTACATCAGCCAGGTGACGCCGCCCATAATACCGCCCCAGAACAGGCCGTTTATTAATGCCACGCCGAGTTCACGCATGATCAGGAACGAGAAGTTACCTGGTTCAACCTGATGCAGCGCCAATGCGCGCACAATCATGGTGATGGTTTGATTGCCGGTATTGCCACCGATGCCCGCAACGATAGGCATTAGCGCCGCCAGCGCAACCAGTTGCGATATGGTGGCTTCAAACAGGCCAATCACGCGCGAAGCGACAAACGCGGTACACAGGTTAACCGCCAGCCAGGCCCAGCGTTTGCCCACCGCTTTACGCACCGGCGCAAACACGTCTTCGCCCTGGCTGATACCACCCATTTTACGGATGTTGCTTTCATTCTCTTCGTTCACCAAATCGACCACGTCTTCAATGGTGATACGGCCAATCAGCTTACCTTGTGCATCGGTTACCGCAGCGGAGATCAGGTTATAACGTTCGAACGCACTGGCGGCGTCTTCCGCTTTGTCGTTGAGTTGAAACGTAGTGGGATGCGGATTCATCACTTCGGCGACCAGCATCTTCGGTTTGTTGAGCAGAATATCCGTGAGCGTGAGTTCGCCCTGCAGTTGGTTCTGTTCATCGGTGATAAAGATCTTATCGGTGCCGTCAGGCATTTTTTTGCCTTTACGCAGATAGCGCTGCACCGTGGCTAAGGTTACGTCAGAGCGTACCGTCAGGATGTTGAAATCCATGATCTGCCCGACGCGGTCGCGATCCAGTTCGATCACACTCATCAACCGTGCGCGCAGGCTTGGCTCAAGAGTGGTGAGCAGACGTCCGGTTAAATCACGCGGCAAGTAGCGCGCCAGATATACCTGATCGTCGATATCCAGCGGCTCGATGGCATGCAGAATATCGCGATCAGACATTTCTTCCGTCAGGCTGGCCCAAACGGTTTCTGAAGCCTCAACCAGCACGTGACCGCGCTGCGCCGTTGGCACTAAACGCCACAGCGCCTGACGCTCTTCTTCCGGCAAGGCTTCGAGGATGTCGGCTAAATCCGCGGCGTGTAATTGTTGTAGCTCACGCTCTAATCCATGACGCCAGTCGGTGATGTCACGCAGTTCGGCGGCATTAAGATCGACGGATTTATCCAGCAGAACATCAACCAGATCATGCTCGTTGAGCAGTAGGTTGAGGATGTGATGGCGGGTTTCAGCTAATTTTTGTGAATGCGAAGCAGACATAACGCGTTCCTTGTGTCTGTAAAGTCAGCTCACAGTGTAGCGCGTTGCGGGTAACAGGACGTAAAAAGCAGTATTGTCTCAAAGGACAATGTTTAGCAGCGACAGGCGACCCGCAATTTTTTAGCGCGAATCACTGGTGCTCAGCGTGACCGGTTCAGGGATGGCTTTCTTTTGCTGATGATGCTCGATGGCACCGGGAATGATGAAAATCAGGCGGCCAAACAAAATTAAGAAGCTGACCAGTAATACCACGCGGGTCATGGTACCGGTTTTGGGACGTCTTCGTGCAGAGATAGCGCTGTTCACGCGGGGTGGTTCCTGTAATTGCCCGGTTGGGCGGAGGCAATATTTAGTCACACTTAGATCGCTAAAGCAATCGCTGTGTGAAAAATGAGCAAAAAAGGTTCAGCACATTGATCAACATCAGACAAAGTAACGGCCGCACAAGGCGGCCGTTATCTCAGTAGCTGGCTTTCTGCGCCAGCAGCGTGGCGAAACGGCATTTAATACGGTTACCGTTTTCATCACGACGATGCAGTTCACCGACATCTTCGTTGTACTTCACGATGTGCCAGTTGCGGTAATAGTGGCTGAGCTCACCGGATTTAAACGCAAACGGGAAGTTTTGCGTATTGGGATAATCATCGGTATCCATCGCCGCCACAATCAGGTTGTAGCCATATTTACGCGTGCTGGCCTGCATATCGGCAATCAACTGCGGAATGGTTGCCGGCTGCAGGAACATCATCACCACGGTCGACAACACAAACTGATAGGCGCCGTTGAACCGCACGCTATTGAGATCGCACAGCTCGGTGTGAATGTTCTGCAGATTCTCTTCCGCGATGATGCTGTTCAGGCGTTCCAGACTGGCGGGATTGCTGTCCCAGGCCGTCACCTCAAAGCCATGCTGATTGAGAAACAGGCTATTGCGGCCCTGGCCGCAGCCCAAATCCAGCGCTTTCCCCACCTCAAGATGAGGCAGGGCCGCCAGCACTTCAGAATGGGTCGGCGTGAGACCGTATTTTTCAGCGTAATAGTTATCGGGGCGTGTAGTCATAACCAGATTGCGGGCCAACTGCCCGCTTTACTCCTCTTCTTCCAGCATCAGTTTCCAGCCGGTGACATCATTCCAGTAAGCTTGCTCGCGCTCCAGATCCAGCTGCACCAGCGTATTCTGGCTCAGGAAGCCGGCAGGGAAGGTCAGCGTCCAGTGGCCGTCGTCGGTGCTGAGCTTGAGCGAATCTGGTTTAGTGGTCGCCTGGCGCTGATTATTCAGCAGCGTGCCAAGACGCAGCAGGAAAACCATCGGCAGAAACTGTTTCTTTTTAAACAAGGTGAAACGTGGCATCTCATCCTGCTTCACCGCTTTGCGGTGATAACGTACCAGCGTCGCCAACAGCATCTGTTGATCCTGATTAAAGCCCGGCATGTTGGAGTTTTGCAGGATGTAGGCCGAATGGCGCTGCATGCCGCTGTGATTGATGGTCAATCCCACTTCATGCAGCAGCGCGGCCCACTTTAGCAGCGCCGACAGTTGTGGATTGGCTTGCTTTGGATTCTGCTCCTGCCACTGCAAATAGAGCTTTTCGGTGGTTTCCAGCACGCGGCGCGCCTGATCGCTATCAATCGCGTAGTGATTGGCCAGACTTTGCGCGGTGCGGCTGCGAATATCCTGATGGCGGAAACGGCCTTCCATCTCATACAACACGCCTTCCCGCAGAGCGCCGTCAGAAAGACGCAGTTCGCGAATCGCTAACGCATCAAACACGCCACACAAAATCGCTAAGCCCGGCACAAACACCGCTTTACGCTCTTCCGACAAGCCCGGCAGGCTCAGCGCGTTGAACGACTTATGCTTCAGCACTTCGGTGGTCAGCAACTCCAGCGTTTCGGGCGTAATCAGTTTCTCTTTTTCGCCCATCGCCAGCAGCACTTCGCAGGCGGCTTTGATGGAGCCCGAAGCGCCCAGCGCATATTGCCAGCCGTGCAGACGATATTGCCACGCCATGGTTTCCAGCTTTTGCGCAGCGGAGAGGCGCGCACGGCGGAAGTTTTCGGGCGTGATTTCTCCTTTCGGGAAGAACAGATTGGCGAAGCTGACGCAGCCCATGCGGCGGCTTTCTACCAGCTGTGGCTCAAAGTCTTCACCAATCACCAGTTCAGTTGAGCCGCCGCCGATATCAATTACCAGCTTGCGGCCTTTTTCCGGCTGCGTGTGTTCCACGCCCATGAAGATCAAACGCGCCTCTTCGTTGCCGGAAATCACTTCGATTGGATAGGGAATCACTTCAGCCGCGCGCTGCAAGAACTCTTCGGCGTTGCTGGCGATACGCAGCGTATGCGTACCGACGATCGTCACGTTGGCGGCACTAAAGCCCTGCAAACGTTCGGCGAACAACGCCAGACAGCTCAGCCCGCGCTCAATCGCTTCTTCGCTCAGGCGATTGTGCGCATCCAGCCCATCGGCCAGATGCACGCGCTGTTTCAGGCGTCCCAGCACTTGCAAAGCGCCATCCACCACGCGGGCAATGACCATATGGAAGCTGTTCGAGCCGAGGTCGATTGCCGCGAATTCTTGAGGTTTCGGCGTACTTTTATGTGAGATTGGCATAGGCGTTATTCGGGTTGTTCCAGTTTCTTGATGTAGTCGTAAATGGCCAGCTGCGAACGCACCTTTTTACGGTTGCCGCGCGGCACATAACGATTACTCAGCTCTTTATCGACGATGCGGGCTTTCACCGTATCACTAAACAGAATGGCGATAATGTCCAGAATGCGTTGCTTCACGCGTGGATCAAGAATCGCCACGGCAACTTCAATGCGGTGATCAATGTTACGCGTCATCCAGTCCGCGGAAGAGAGGAACACTTTTTTCTCGCCGCCGTTCTCAAAAATATAGACGCGGTCGTGCTCGAGATAGCGGTCAACGATGCTGGTAATACGAATATTTTCACTGATGCCTGGTAAATCGGGGATCAGCGAACACATGCCGCGTACCAGCAAATTCACTTTCACGCCTGCCGACGAGGCGGCATACAGCCGATCAACTAAACCATTATCCACCAGGTTGTTGATCTTCAAGGTAATGCCGGCAGGATTGCCTTGCTGCGCGTTGGCAATCTCGGCATCAATGAACTTATACAGCATGTCGCGTGAGTTCTGCGGCGACACCAGCAGATGCTCGAAGGTCACCGGGCGATACGGATTCTCAATAAAGTTGAACACGCGGCGCACTTCATTGGTGATACGCGCATCGGCGGTCAGCAATGAATAGTCAGTATAAATGCGCGCGGTTTTTTCGTTGAAGTTCCCGGTACCGATATGCGCATAACGCACTATTTCCTCACCTTCACGGCGCGAAATCAGGAACAGCTTGGCGTGAATTTTCAGACCCGGCGCGGAGAAGATCACATGTACGCCCGCTTCGGTCAGGCGTTTCGCCCAGCGGATGTTGGCCTCTTCATCGAAGCGCGCCTGCAGTTCCACCACCACCGTGACTTTCTTGCCGTTATAAGCAGCGTGAATCATCGCATCCATGATGCGCGAGTTTTTCGCCACGCGGTAAATGTTGATCTTAATCGCCAGCACGTTCGGGTCGAACGAGGCCTGACGCAGCAACTCCAGCACATGCTCAAAGGTGTGATACGGATAGTAGAGCAGCACATCGCGATTGCGGATGGCGTCGAAACCGTTGCGGAAGCCGTCGAAGCCGATGTGACGAATCTGCGGCAGCGGACGGTTTTCCAGATTGCTTTTGCCAACGTTCGGGAAGCCGATGAAATCTTTGAAGTTATGATAGCGGCCGCCGGGCACAATCGAATCGTAGTTCGAAATCGACAGCTTATGGCGCAGCATTTCCACCATCGCATCCGGCATATCGCGCTGATAAACGAAGCGTACCGGCTCGGCATTGAGGCGCTGCTTCAGACTCGACGACATCAGCTCCAGCAGGCTCGATTCCATCTCCGTTACCAGATCGTACTCGGCATCGCGCGTCATCTTCATCGAATAGGCATTCAGCGTATCGTAATCGAAGAAGCCTTTGAAAATTTCATCAAGGCAGTAGCGCAGGATGTTATCCAGCAGAATCATCGGTTTGCGGCGACGGGGTGACTCAGCCGGCAGGTTAATAAAGCGCGGCACTTTATCCGACGGAATCTCCAGCAGCGCATAACGAATATCGTCGCCGCGAATGATCTCCACCGCCAGATAGGTGTAATCGTCTTTCAGGAATTCGATCAGATCGGTGTCATGGTTAATCAGAATCGGCGTGACGTGCTGGCGTAATTGATGTTTGAAGTAGTAGCGCAGCCACTCTTGCTGATTCGGTGACAGCTGACGTTCGTTAATCAGGAAAATCTGATTACGCGCCATTTCCAGCAGCAGATCGTTATACAGCGCGTCGAACTCTTGATCCGACTTCTGTACCCGTAGCTGAATTTTCTTTAACAGATGTCGCAAAGAGGTCGGTTTGCCTTGCTCTTCGCTGATCAGAATCCGCCGCTTGAGATCGGCAAAGCGGACTTTATAGAACTCTTCGAGGTTATTGGAATAAATTCCCAGAAAGCGCATGCGCTCAATCAGCGGATTACTTTTATCCGAGGCTTCCTGTAACACACGTTCATTGAAGCTTAACCAGCTTAATTCTTTTTCTATATACAGCTTATCCTGACCCATTCTGACTCCGAGATGCTGATGCTGGACGGAATGTCCGGCGGAAAATGCACAAAAATGCGTTACCGCTCAGTGTCCGTCACCATTATGGCGAGAGTATGGCAGGCTTGTCCAACGTCAAAGGTTGTCTTATCAATCAGCTACGGGCAACATAGCGACTTGTTTCCACCGGTAACCTGGCCTGCATGAGCATAAATCGTATTCCCGTCCACTTTAGCGACCGTCGTCGACGCGCCACTGATAATGTAGTGCGCCGCGTTGTCACAGCTTGCGGCGTGGGAATTTTGCTGCTGATGTTACTGCTGTTCTTCTGGCTGATCTGGGTGGTGCTGCCGCTGTTTAGCGCGCCCGGAATGCATGCCACCACCAATATTCAGCTGTGGGACAAAGCCCCAATGCTGGCGATGGGCAGCGACGGGCATTTGGGCTGGCGCATCAGCCGCAACGAAGCGCGCTTTATCCCGCTCGATGGTCAACCTGCGGCACCTGCACTGGCGCTGAATGGCAAGCCTGATGCGGCGATCGCAAGCCCAGATAACCGCAGCGTGCTGCTCAATATGCAGGGCGAACTGCTGTTAATGCAACCGGTTATCCGCAACGGCAGCGGCGAATGGGGTTTCCCGCTCGGCGATCGTCCGCTGCGCTTACCGCAAGGCCCGGTCAGTAATATGGCGCTGACGTCTCTCAACGATCATCAATGGTTGATTGCCGCGCAAACCGCAGCCGGCATCAGCCTGCTGACGCTAGAAAATCAGCAAAAGGTAAATCAGATCCTGTTGCCGCAGCAGCAGGCCGATCATCTGCTGCTGTCGCCGGACGGCACCTTACTCTACGCCAGCAGCGGGCGCTTACTGCGCGTGTGGCAAATCACGCCGGATGGCGCGCAGCTACGCGAAACCCAAACTCTCAATCTGCCACCGCAAAGTCTGCATATGCTGGCCGGTGGACGCACCTTGCTGATTCAGGATGCGCAAGGCGTGCAGCAATGGTTCGCTATCGCCAGTGATAAAGGGCCGCGTCTGCAACAGATTCATACTTACAACGGCAGCCAGCAGGTGCGCGGCATCACGCCGGAACCGCAGCGCCGCGTGTTTGCCACTTACGATGCGCAGGGCAAGGTTCAGCTGTTCGCCAGCAAGCAGCAGGGCGCGATCTTAACCCGCCAGTTGGCACCGGGCATTCAGGCGCTGGCCTTCGCGCCGCGCGGTGATGCCTTGATCATCGAACGCGCCGGGGAATGGCAGCAGTTTGCTTTAGATAATCCGTGGCCGGATTTCACCTGGCGCAACCTGTGGCAGAAAATCTGGTACGAAAACTATCCGCAGGCCGATTGGGTATGGCAATCCACTGCGGCGGGCGACAGCTATCAAGCCAAGTTCAGCCTGATGCCGCTGGTGCTGGGCACGCTAAAAGCTGCCAGTCTGGCGCTGTTGTTCGCCACGCCGCTGGCGCTGGCTGCCGCGATGTATACCGCGTGGTTTATGTCGCCGGGTTTACGACGCTGGGTGAAACCGGCGATCGAAATGATGGGCGCGCTGCCAAGCGTGGTGATTGGTTTGATCGCTGGCGTGTGGCTGGCGCCGCACATCAGTACCGCGCTGGTCGGCGTGTTGCTGCTGCCGCTGGTGCTGGCGGCCACCTTACTGTTGTGCGGTGTGCTCAGTCCGCGGTTGCCTGCCAGCTGGCGACGTCCCGGCTTTGAAGTGATTTTGCTGCTGCCGGTGTTGCTGGTGGTTACGCTGTTAACGCTGTGGCTACCAACGCTGTTCTGGCCGGACATTGGCGAGCGTTTAGCGCATTACGAACAGCGCAACCTCTTAGTCGCTGCGCTGGCGATGGGTTTTGCACTGGTACCGCTGATTTTCACCTTATCGGAAGATGCGCTGTTCAGCGTGCCGGGCGCGCTCGGGCAGGGCTCGCTGGCGCTGGGTGCCACGCCGTGGCAAACCCTGACGCGTGTGGTGCTGCCGGGCGCCTCGGCGGGCATCTTCGCTGCATTAATGATTGGCTTTGGCCGCGCCGTCGGCGAGACGATGATTGTGCTGATGGCCACTGGCAATACGCCGGTCAGCGAAGGCGGCTTATTTGCTGGTCTGCGTGCGCTCTCCGCCAACATTGCCATTGAGATGCCCGAAGCCGCAGCGGGCAGCGCGCATTACCGCATTCTGTTCCTTAGCGCGTTGATACTGTTGATCTTCACGTTGGTGATCAACACCATCGCTGAGTTGATTCGTCAGCGCCTGCGTCAACGCTACAGCCAGCATGAGGGCCACGGATGACGGCGATGAAACAGAACGATCGCTGGCGCTGGCTCACCGCCGGGGCTGTCGCGGTTTGCCTGCTGGCGTTTACCTTGTTGATTGGTTTGCTCGGCTGGCAAGGCGTGCGCGCTTTCTGGCCGCAGCCGGTCGATCAATATCAGTTCCAGCCACCGGAAGGCAGCGCGGTGATGGTGCTGGGCGAAACTTTGCAAAAGCAGCAGCAGGGCGAACAGTGGCGCTATGTGGTGAAAACCGGTAACCGTGACTTTGCCGCGCCGGATTTCCGCGTGCTTTACAGCCAGGGTGAGGCGAAAACCCGTCGTCCAGTCGATGTGTTGGTGCTACAGCGCCGCAACGGCGGCAATGCCTATGGCTGGCTGGTGGAGCTGCGCCAGGATAATGAAGTGATGACCGCGCAAAGCCGCGATGCCTTGCTGCATCAGCGTTTGCAGCAGGTACATGAGCAGCTGCGCCAGGCGAGTAACATCCGCCGTATTGAGATGGCGCGCCTGAATGCACAACTGGAAAGCCTGCAGCAGCAGGCCGATGAGCAGCAGCGTAACGGCAGCTTCAGCCTGGAAGTGCAGTCCGAGTTTGATGCCAATCGCACGGCGTTACAACGCCGCTTCAACGTGCTGGCGCAGCAGTTAACCCATCTGCAGCATGAAAGTCAGCGCGATACGCTGGTGCTGCGCGATGTGAACGGCGTGGATCACACCATCCCGCTGGCGCAGGTGGTGGATGCGTGGTATCCGAATGCCATGACCTTAACCAACAAAACGCTGCACTTCTTCAGCCAGATTTGGCAATTCGTCAGCGATTCACCGACTTCCGGTGGCGGCGAGAGCGGGGCGTTTCCGGCAATTTTTGGTACCGTGCTGATGGTGCTGTTGATGTCGATCATCGTCATGCCGCTTGGCGTCATCGCTGCGGTTTGGTTGCACGAATACGCTGGACGCAATGCGCTGACGCGGCTGGTGCGCATCGCGGTGGTGAATCTCGCCGGCGTGCCATCGATTGTCTACGGCGTGTTTGGCCTCGGTTTCTTTGTCTGGCTGATTGGTGGCACCATCGACCAGCTGTTCTTCTCCAGCGCCTTACCCAATCCCACTTTTGGTACGCCGGGCTTGCTGTGGGCCGCGCTGACGCTGGCGCTGCTGACGCTGCCGGTAGTGATCGTTGCCACCGAAGAGGGATTGTCGCGCATTCCGGATAATCTGCGTCAGGGATCGCTGGCGCTGGGCGCAACGCAGGCGGAAACGTTGTGGCGCGTGGTGCTGCCGTTGGCGGTACCCGCCATGCTCACCGGCCTGATTCTGGCGGTGGCGCGTGCGGCTGGAGAAACCGCGCCGCTGATGCTGGTGGGCGTGGTGAAGATGGTGCCAGAGCTGCCGGTTGATGCGGTATTCCCTTATTTGCACCTCGATCGTAAATTCATGCACCTCGGTTTTCAGATCTACGATTTGGCGTTCCAGAGCCCCAATATCGATGCTGATCGACCGCTGGTTTACGCCACCGCTTTGCTGCTGGTGGTGATCATCCTGTCGCTCAATCTGCTGGCGATGGCGCTGCGCCATCGGCTGCGTGAGCGTTACCGGCTTATGACGCACTAAAAAGGTTTCTGATGACGCCCGACTACGACATTGCCCTTCGCGTTAATCAGCTGTCGCTGTGGTATGGCGAACGCCAGGCGCTGAATAACATTGATCTGCAGATCCCGAAAAACCGCATCACGGCGTTGATTGGTCCTTCCGGCTGCGGCAAATCGACGCTGCTGCGCTGCTTTAATCGCATGAATGATGTGATCGATCGCTGCCGCATCGAAGGCGAGATTCTGCTGGATGATTACGCGGTGATGCAGGCGAATCAGGATCTTCCCGCACTGCGTCGCCGCATTGGCATGGTATTCCAGCGGCCGAATCCGTTTCCTAAATCGATCTACGAAAACGTGGTTTACGGCCTGCGCTTGCAGGGCGTACGCGATCGTCGCGTGTTGAATGAAGCCTGTGAACGTGCGCTGCGTGCAGCGGCATTGTGGGGCGAAGTGAAAGATCAGCTGGGGCAGAACGCCTTAACGCTCTCTAACGGCCAGCAGCAGCGCCTGGTGATTGCGCGCGCCATCGCCATTGAGCCGGAAGTGTTGCTGCTGGATGAGCCCACCTCGGCACTTGATCCGATCTCAACGCTGGTGATCGAGGAGTTGATGACTACGCTGAAGCAGCATTTCACGCTGGTGTTAGTGACGCACAATATGCAGCAGGCGGCACGCGTGTCGGATTACACCGCGTTTATGCATAACGGACAATTAGTGGAGTTTGACGAAACCGATCGCATCTTCACCTCGCCAAAAGCGCGGCGTACCGAAGATTACATTACGGGACGGTTTGGGTGATGGTGCGGACGTGATGAAGGTCGCCATGAATGGCGACCCTACGTTAGTCGTGTGCATATCCCTGTGGCGGCAATGGTTTATCATCCAGCCACGCTTTACCTTCACGCATCTGCAAACGCCCATCAACAAACCAGCTGATCACCAGCGGATAGATCGCGTGTTCCTGATGCTGCACGCGCGCGCTGATCTCGTCTTCGCTGTCGCCAGCAAACACCGGCACGCGCGCCTGCAAAATAACCGGTCCGCCATCCAGCTCGTCAGTGACAAAGTGCACTGAAGTGCCATGCTCTTCGTCGCCGTTTTCCAGCGCCTGACGATGCGTGTGCAAGCCCGGATATTTCGGCAATAACGACGGATGAATATTCACCAGACGATCGTGATAGTGCGCGACAAAAGCGCTGCTGAGGATGCGCATATAACCGGCCAGCACCACCAGATCCGGCGCGTAAGCATCAATCTCCTGCATCAGTTGGCGATCAAAGGCTTCGCGGTCGGCAAAATCACTGGCAGCTAAAGCATGCGGCGGGACATTGGCTTCCTGCGCGCGCGTTAAGCCATAGGCGCTGGCTTTATTACTGAAAACGGCAGCGACGCTGCCGTTGATACGCCCGCTTGCGCAGGCGTCGAGGATGGACTGAAGATTGCTTCCGTTGCCGGAGATCAGTACAACCAGTTTCTTCATGGATTGATAACCACACGCTCTGCAGAATCAGACGCTTTAATCACACCGATTTTCCACGCTTTTTCGCCCGCGTCGGTCATCAGCTGTACCGCTTTATCGGCTTCTGCCGGGCTCAGCGCAATCACCATGCCCACGCCGCAGTTAAAGGTGCGGTACATTTCGTGACGGCTGACGTTGCCTGCTTGCTGCAACCAGCTGAACACGGCTGGCCACTGCCAGCTGCTCTCTTCCAGCACCGCCTGGGTGTTGTCTGGTAGCACGCGCGGGATGTTTTCCCAGAAGCCGCCGCCGGTCAGATGCGAAATCGCATGCACATCAACCTGTTCGATCAGGCGAAGGATGTTTTTCACATAGATACGGGTTGGCGCCAGCAGGTGATCGGCCAGTGACTTGCCATCCAGCTGTTTAGTGGCCGGATCGGTCTGGCTGACTTCAAGAATCTTGCGCACCAGAGAATAACCGTTCGAGTGCGGGCCGCTGGAACCCAGCGCGATCAGCACGTCGCCGTCCTGCACTTTCGAACCGTCAATGATTTCTGATTTTTCCACCACGCCGACGCAGAAACCCGCCACGTCGTAATCTTCGCCGTGGTACATGCCTGGCATTTCAGCGGTTTCACCGCCGACCAGCGCACAACCCGACTGCAAGCAACCTTCGGCGATGCCGGTGATGACCGATGAAGCGGTATCCACATCCAGCTTGCCGGTCGCGTAATAATCGAGGAAGAACAGCGGCTCAGCACCCTGAACAATCAGGTCGTTAACACACATCGCGACCAGATCGATGCCGATGCTGTCATGACGTTTGAGATCCATAGCCAGACGCAGCTTGGTGCCGACGCCATCGGTTCCGGAGACCAGCACAGGCTCGCGGTACTTCTGCGGCAGCGCACAGAGCGCGCCGAAGCCGCCCAATCCACCCATGACTTCCGGGCGGCGGGTTTTTTTCACTACGCCTTTAATACGGTCAACCAGATCGTTACCAGCATCGATATCAACACCGGCGTCTTTGTAGCTGAGAGAGGTTTTGTCGGTCACTGCGGAATCCCCACGCGAGTTGCGGTTGGTGGCAAAAATTAAGCGCGGCAATTCTAACAGCGCAGGCAAACGTTTGCGAGTCCCATCTCATGCTGCCTTTGCATCGCCTCAGATTTTCGCCAATCCTTAGATGACGCAGGCTATTGACCGATGACATATGGCGCAGCGGCGAAAAGGCGGTATAATCCGGCGATTTTTTTTTAGCTCAACTCAATTCCGGGAGAACAATCATGAAGATCGTGGAAGTCAAACACCCGCTGGTCAAACATAAACTGGGCCTGATGCGTGAGCATGATATCAGCACCAAGCGTTTCCGCGAGCTGGCCTCGGAAGTGGGCAGCTTGCTGACCTATGAAGCCACCGCCGATTTGGAAACCGAACGTGTGACGATCGAAGGCTGGAACGGTCCAGTAGAAATCGATCAGATCAAAGGTAAAAAAATCACTGTAGTTCCGATTCTGCGTGCTGGCCTCGGCATGATGGAAGGCGTGCTCGAGCACGTGCCAAGCGCGCGCATCAGCGTGGTTGGCGTGTATCGTGATGAAGAGACGCTGGAGCCGGTGCCGTATTTCCAGAAGCTGGTGTCGAACATTGAAGAGCGCCTGGCGCTGGTGGTCGACCCGATGCTGGCAACCGGTGGTTCAATGATCGCTACCATCGATCTGCTGAAGAAAGCCGGTTGTACCAGCATTAAAGTGCTGGTGCTGGTAGCTGCGCCTGAAGGTATTGCCGCGCTGGAGAAAGCGCATCCGGATGTGGAGCTCTACACCGCATCTATCGATCAGGGATTGAACGAGAAGGGCTACATCATTCCTGGACTCGGCGATGCCGGGGACAAGATTTTCGGAACCAAATAAAAGAAACCAGCCGGCCAGAGAGTCGGCTTTTTTTTGTCTAAAAATATTCAATGGGGATAGCGAAAAATATGACCCGTCGTGCAATCGGCGTTAATGAACGCCCACCGCTTTTACAAACCATTCCACTCAGCTTGCAGCATCTGTTCGCCATGTTTGGCGCAACTGTGCTGGTGCCGATTCTGTTCCACATCAACCCGGCCACGGTGTTGCTGTTTAACGGCGTTGGAACACTGCTCTATCTGTTTATCTGTAAGGGCAAAATCCCGGCTTATCTCGGTTCGAGTTTTGCCTTTATTTCGCCGGTGCTGCTGCTGTTGCCGCTGGGTTACGAAGTGGCGCTGGGCGGTTTTATTCTCTGCGGTTTGCTGTTCTGCCTTGTGGCGCTGATCGTCAAGAAAGCCGGTACCGGCTGGCTTGATGTGATGTTTCCACCGGCGGCGATGGGCGCGATTGTCGCGGTTATCGGTCTGGAACTGGCGGGCGTGGCGGCGAATATGGCCGGTTTGCTGCCCGCTGACGGCACATCACCAGACAGCAAAACCGTGATCATCTCAATGGTCACGCTGGCGGTGACCGTGTTTGGTTCGGTGCTGTTCCGTGGTTTCCTCGCCATCATCCCGATTTTGGTCGGTGTATTGGTCGGCTATGCGCTCTCTTACATGATGGGGATTGTCGACTGGACCGCAGTGGAAAATGCGCCGTGGTTTGCGCTGCCAACCTTCTACACGCCGCGTTTTGAGTGGGTGGCGATGCTGACCATTCTGCCAGCCGCGCTGGTGGTGATTGCCGAGCACGTGGGTCACTTAGTGGTTACCGCCAACATCGTGAAGAAAGATCTGATCCGCGATCCGGGCCTGCATCGCTCGATGTTCGCCAACGGATTATCCACCATGATTTCCGGCTTCTTCGGCTCCACGCCGAACACCACTTACGGCGAGAACATTGGCGTAATGGCGATTACCCGCGTTTATAGCACCTGGGTAATTGGCGGCGCGGCGATTTTTGCCATTCTGCTCTCCTGCGTCGGCAAACTGGCGGCGGCGATTCAGGCGGTTCCCGTGCCGGTGATGGGCGGCGTCTCGCTGCTGCTGTACGGCGTGATCGGTGCATCCGGTATTCGTGTGCTGATCGAATCAAAAGTGGATTACAACAAAGCGCAGAACCTGATCCTGACCTCGGTGATCCTGATCATCGGCGTGAGCGGTGCCAAAGTGCATATCGGCGCGGCCGAGCTGAAAGGCATGGCGCTGGCAACCATCGTTGGCGTTGGCCTGGCTTTGATCTTCCGTTTAATCAGCGTATTACGCCCGGAAGAAGTGGTGCTGGACGCTGAAGAGAAGCGCGAAAGTTAAGGCTGCAAGCCGGGCAGGGAAGCCCGGTTCATCTCCGGCAAAGATCGTGATAAACTTGCGCGGTTTTCTGCCCGCTCATCCGTTGAGGTACTTCTGAACACGCCGGCACAGCTCTCATTGCCACTCTATTTACCCGATGATGAAACCTTCGCCAGTTTCTGGCCGGGGGAAAACACGTCTCTGCTGGCGGCGCTGCAAGGCGCACTTTCTCAGCAACACGGTAGCTATCTCTATTTCTGGTCGCGCGAAGGCGGTGGCCGCAGTCATCTGCTGCACGCAGCCTGTGCGGAACTCTCGGCGCGCGGTGAAGCGGTGGGCTATGTGCCGCTGGATAAGCGCACCTGGTTTGTGCCGGAAGTACTGGAAGGTATGGAGAATCTGGCGCTGGTGTGCATCGATAATATCGAGTGCATTGCAGGCGATCCGGAGTGGGAAATGGCGATCTTTGATCTCTACAACCGCATTCTGGAAATCGGTAAAACGCGTTTGCTGATTACCGGCGATCGACCGCCGCGCCAGCTGAATCTCGGCTTACCGGATCTGGCGTCACGCCTCGATTGGGGGCAGATTTACCGTTTGCAGCCGCTCTCGGATGACGACAAATTACAGGCGATGCAGCTGCGTGCTGGACTGCGTGGTTTTGAGTTGCCGGAAGATGTCGGGCGCTTCCTGCTGAAACGCCTTGACCGTGAGATGCGCACGCTGTTTGATACGCTGGATCGCCTCGATCGCGCCTCCATCAGCGCCCAGCGCAAACTCACCATTCCCTTTGTTAAAGAAGCGCTGGAGCTTTAGAGAATCTCCAGCACCGCTTCAGGCGGACGGCCAATGCGCGCCTGTTCTCCATTGATCACGATTGGGCGTTCGATCAGTTTCGGATGATCCACCATCGCCTGCAGCAGCTGATCCTCGCTTAACGCGCTATTCGCTAAAGCCAGCTCTTTATACAGATCCTCTTTGCGGCGCATTAGTTCGCGTGCGCTGTGCATGCCGAGCTGTTGCAGCAGGCGCTGTAGCGTTGGCACATCGGGCGGCGTCTCAAGATAGAGCACCACTTCAGGCTCGATACCTTTTTCCTGCAACAGCGCCAGCGTCTCGCGGCTTTTGCTGCATCGCGGGTTGTGATAAATGCTGACCATAGTTTGGGCATTCCTTTGATATGTTGAAACCGGCGGTCGCCATGAATGAACTGAACCCCATAACCTGGACCGTTTAGTTAAAGCGCTGCGTAATGCTGAGTCCTGTACGCTACCGGACTCAGCCCACCCAGCCCCATTTTTATCCGCTTAGTATTCCAGAAGTGGATATAGTCTCCGATGTCCTTCTCCAGCTCCTCTACGTCACGGTATTTCTTCAGGTAAAACATTTCCGACTTCAGATGACCGAAGAAGTTTTCCATCACCGCGTTGTCCAGGCAGTTTCCTCTGCGCGACATGCTCTGTTTTATCCCGTTTTCCGCCAGGCGCCGCTGATACTCCGGCATCTGATACTGCCAGCCCTGATCGCTGTGAAGAAGCGGACGCTGCTCGCCCGTCAGATGCTGTAAGGCTCTGCTCAGCATACCGTTTATCATCGGCATCAGCGGCTTACGCGCCGTTTCCCAGCCCACGATTTCGCCGTTATACAGGTCCAGAACCGGGGACAGGTAGCATTTTTCACCCGCAACGCTGAACTCCGTTACGTCCGTTACCCACTTCTCGTTCGGTGCCTGTGCCCGGAAGTTGCGCTGCAGCACGTTGCCGGCTGTCCGCCCCTCGGGCCCGCGACAGGACCGGTATCTCTTCTTTCTTACCGGCGACTGCAGACCCAGCGCCGACATCAGCTTCAGCACGGTTTTCCCGCTCAGCGCCCAGCCGTGCTGCCTGAGCAGGCAGCCCATGCGCCGGTAGCCATAAACACTGCGATGCTCCTCTGACAGCCTGACGATAAGCGCCTTCACCTCTGCGTACTTATCCGCTGCCTGCTGGCGGGCAAGCTGATAAAAAAAAGTGCTTTTTGGCAGCCGCGATACGCTCAGCAGCACCGGCAGGCGATGCCGCGTGCGCAGCAGCGTCACGGCTGCGGCTTTTTCTCCCGCTCCCGGCGCTTTTTTTCCAGGATAATCTCCTGCATGACCTTCAGATAGTCGTTTTCGGCACGCAGGTATTCGAGCTCCTTAAGCAGCTCTTCCGGCGTCATTGACCCGACTGGTTTTGGTGATTTTTCTTTGCCTGACATTGGTGTTCTCCGCGTGCTGTTTTCGGGCGGGAAAGCATAGTGACCTTTAAGGCTGTACTGGCGGACCCAGGATTCAACCGTTTTGTGTGAGCTGATATTAAAACGCGCCGCAACCGCAGCGTATGACTCACCGGTATGAGCCAGAGCATAATGCGCCACCTGGACCCTGAAGTCAGAAGAATAACGCCGGTGCCCGCGGGGAAGCAAAGCCTGCTCACCGTGATGCTGATAGCGCGCAACCCAGCGGCGGAGGTTAGTAGGGGCAATGCTGAAGTGCTTAGCCGTTCCATCAATACCGGCATGGCCGCTAAGAAAATAGTGAATGGCCGAGAGTTTAAATTCGATGGGATATTTTGTTGTCATAGAGCTGCACCTTCAATGTCAGATTATGGTCCAACATTTGGGGTGCAGTTCATGAATGGCGACCCTACAAAATCTATCCTTTCTGATAAACCTTAAAACGCTTCTGCAGTTCACGGAACTGATCGATGCGGGCGTCATAGCGCGCTTGTTTCAAACTGCCGAGCGGTACTTGGGCGCTGGCGCTGCTTAAGGTGGAGATCGCCTGATCAAGCTGGCCGTTGAGCGCCAACCCCTCAGCGCGCGCTGAAAGTTCTTCATCCCGTAAACCCTGCGCCGCCGAAGCCTGCGCCAACAGATCAAAGGCGTTAACGTCGTCTGGATGTGCAAAGGTGTAGCGATTGAGGATACGGCTGGCGTTGGCTGGCTGTTTCGCTTCGACATAGGCGTTAGCCAGGTTCAGTTGCAGCACTGGATTGGTGCTGCTGCCTTTGGCGCTGCTCAGCATGGCGATCGCCTGCTGCGGCTGATTCAGGCCGATGTCGATGTCGGTCATGATATCGAGGAACCAGACGTTATCCGGCTGTTTCGCCAGCAGCGGCGCAATCACCCGTTTGGCGCTGTCAAAGCTTTTGGCCTGCAGGAACTGCACCGCTTTACCGTACTGCGCCGCCTGCTGCTCGCGCACATTGCCTTTGGCGTATTCATTCAGCAGGTCATCGGTTAGCTGATTGCGGCCCGTGGCGTACATGCCGAGCGAACGCACTTTCGCCATGTAGAAATCCTGCGACGATTGCACCACCACCGGACGCATCTGATTGGCGCGGTTACGCGCATCGGCCAGTCGACTGTCGGGTAACGGGTGCGTCAGCAAAATTTCCGGCGGTTTGGAGGAGAAGCGGCTCTGATCCGCCAGCTTCTGCAGGAAAGTCGGCATCGCTTGCGGATCGAAACCGGCACGTTGCAGCACCTGAATACCGATGCGGTCAGCTTCCTGTTCGTTGCCCTGAGTAAAGCTGATAATGCCTTGCTGCGCGCCCGCCAGCGTACCGGTCAGCGCCGCCATGCCCGCTTGCGGACTGGCCATCGCCAGCAGAATCGATCCCAATGCGCCGACCCAGGTCAGCGGCGCATTGCGTCGCTGCTCTTCCATGGCGCGCGCCAGATGGCGCTGGGTGACGTGCGAGATTTCATGCGCCATCACCGATGCCAGCTGGCTTTCGTTATCGGTGTAACGGAACAGCGACGAATGCAGCACCACGTTGCCGCCAAAGAAGGCAAAGGCGTTGAGTTCATCGTTCTGAATCAAAAAGAAGTGGAACGGCGTGCGTACCGAGTTGGCATGCGCCACCAGACGCTGACCGAGCTCATTAATGTATTGATTCAACAGCGGATCGTTAATCAGAGGCGCACTGGCGCGCAGCTGGCGCACGTAGAAGTCGCCCATCTGCAGTTCCTGATTAATCGAGAGCGTCGAACCTGCTGTGGTGCCCATGTCGGGCAGCGTATCACTGACGTCAGCGCGCGCACTCAGCGCAGGCGTCAGCAGCAGCGTAGGAATAAGGGCCGCCAGCAGTGATTTTTTCAACCGGTTAAACATGCCTTGATCCTGTAAAAGTCACCCAAAATTAGACAGGTAAGTGGTTCAGATGTTCTGCACTATTTTCCCATTCACTGAACGCGCTCTATCTTAACCAGACTGCGGCGACAAGCAAACGATGAAGATTCATAAGCTTTAAATGAAAAAAGGGTTACAGCATGACGAAGTTGCAGCAAAAAATTGAACAGCACGCCGCGATTTAAACAGGCTTCTTCACCCACAAAAGTTAAAGTTACGTAAAGTTGCTCAAAATTATTGAGCCTGGCATGAACTTTTCCAGGTTTACTCTGAAAAGAAGCGGCATATCAGCGCGGTTGGCCCGTTTTATCCATCAGTGATTTTAATCGTGATTGTGGTGTGAAAGGCAATTTGCACAGTAATCATCGGACAGATTTTAAACGCACGTAAACGTATCCCTTCTGAATTATGGCCACAATTTCACGGCCACTCTTTTCTCAACGCCTGCCAAAGCGTCAATCGAAAGCCTTTTTCAATTAACCCTGCTAATTATTTTGCACGCAACCATTCAGCCGGACAGCCCGTCACTACAGGACTTTTGCCATGCTCACGCTGTGGTATAGATAAAGCACTTTATTCAAACGGACTGTGAATTGACGCGCAGTGCATGCCGGAGAGTTTTTATGCGTTCTGTAGTCTCATACGCCCTTATTGCGATTGTCGGTGGCTTTGTTGGCGCCACCGTGAGCAAAGGTGATGACTTATATCAGCGTGTTGTCAGCCATTTTTCTGCCGAACCTACCGATCCCGACGGCTTCTGGAGCACGCCGGCCGTCGACGGCTACGGCAAAATCCATTATGAGCCGGATGCCGCCTTTAAACCGGTGGTGGGTTTAAGCAACAAAGTGGTGTTTCAAATCACCAAAAGTGAAGGAGAGATGACGCGGCCAAATCTTGGTCTTGAACGTGTCGCGCGCGTGGTCAATCTCTATATCGCTTCGGGCGTACCGGCCGACGACCTGCACTTTGTGGTGTCGGTTACGGGTGATGCCACGCCTGCGATGCTGGATAACGCGCATTTCCAGCAGTTCTACAAAGCAGACAACCCCAATCTGGCGCTGATTGGCGCGCTGAATAAGTTGGGCGTGAAAGTTTCAGTGTGCGATCAGTCGGTGGCGTTCCATCACTTCCCGAAAGAGTGGATTGACCCATCGGTGATTCATGCACTCTCCAGCCCGACCACCGTGTCGACGCTGGAAAATCAGGGTTATGCACTCTTACAGATGTAAATCTCAGGCACAGGAGAAGTGAAATGCGTCCAGCATCCTATATCGTTATTGCGGCCCTGGCAGGTTTTGTCGGCGGCAATGTATTACAACTGCCCGATTTGGTCGACAAGGTCAGCGATAAATTTGCCGACAAGAAAACCGAACCGGCTGACTTCTGGAGCACGCCGGCGATCGACGGCTACGGCAAAATCCATTATGTGAGTGTGCCGGACTACAATCCGGCCACCACGCCGGGATTGAGCAATAAAATCGTCTTCCAGATCAACCGTAATGAAGGGGATATTCACCAGGCCAACCTCGGGCTGGAGCGTGTGGCGCGCGTAACCAACCTTTATTACGCGGCGGGTGTACCGCTCGATCAGCTGAAGTTTGTGGTGTCGATCAACAGCGATGCGGTTCCTGCGGCGCTGAACAACGATCAGTTCCGCAAAGCGTACGGCACCGATAACCCGAATCTCAAGCTGATTGATGAGCTGAGAAAAGCCGGCGTGAAGGTGACCATTTGCGATCAGTCGGTGGCTTTCCATCAGCTGGAACGTGACTGGATTGATACGCGCGTCACCCACACGCTGTCGAGCGGCACCACCGTGGCGTCGCTGCAAAACGAAGGTTATGCCTTCCTGATGTTGTAATTCCTGCCTGACAGCAGTTCGCGCTGCTGTCATCTCGCTGTCATTTATCCGCGATGTTGCTGTCACAGTTCGCCGCTAGTTTAAGCGCCAATGAGATCGATCTCATTGGCACTTTACGAGGCGAACATGTCCGATTTAATCAGCGTGGCCAAACTGGCTGGCGTTTCTCGCGCTACCGCTGCACGCGCTTTCTCTGATCCGCATCTGCTACGTGCTGACACGCTGGAAAAAGTGTTGAGCGCATCCGAGCAGCTCGGCTTTCGCCCGAATCACATTGCCCGCCAACTGCGTACCCAGAGTTCAACTACCTTCGGCGTGCTGCTGCCGTCGCTGCTCAATCCAATCTTCGCCCGCCAATTGCAAGCGATGGAGCGGCAGGCGCGTGCCGCCGGTTACGGTCTGCTGGTGGCAACCAGCGATTATCAACCAGAACGCGAAGCGGCGATTGTGGAACATATGCTGAATCAGCGCGTGGCCGGTTTGGTTCTCACCGTTGCTGACGCCGATAACAGCGCCATCCTGCATACGCTGCATCAAGCCAGCATGCCGTTTGTCCTGACGCACAACGTGCCGCAGGAAACCCAATGGCCCGCCATTTGCGTCGATAACCGCCAGGCGATGCAAGAAGCCACTGAACATCTGCTGCAGCTCGGCCATCGCCACATCGGCATGGTGGCCGGGCCGATGCTGCAATCGGATCGCGTACGTCTGCGCTATCAGGGCTATTGCGATGCGATGCAACAAGCCGGACTCGACGCGCTGCCGGTGATCGAAATGCCCAGCCATACCCAATCTGATTTCGCGCTGCTGCAGCCGCAGCTGAGTGGCGACACGCCGCTGAGCGCGGTGATTTGTACTAACGATCTGCTCGCCATCAGCCTGATTGGTGACGCCGCGCGCGCCGGTGTGCGCATTCCGCAGCAGCTGTCGGTGATGGGTTTTGATGGCATCGATATCGGCGAGCACATCGCGCCGTCGCTGGCAAGCGTGACGCAACCCGCCGACATGCTCGGCGCCGGGGCGATCGACATGCTGTTACAACAAGCCAGCCGCGGCACGCGCGTGCTGCCACATCGATTAAGGCTCGGCGCCAGTATCGCCGCGCCAGCAACCGCTTTTTCTTCCATTGCCAATATCAGGGAACCATCATGAAAAAAGTCACCATCATTGCCGGGGCGCTCGCACTGACCGCCGGTTCGCTGTTCAGTAGTTTCACCCAGGCCGCTGAGACGGCAATTTGCTACAACTGTCCTCCCGAGTGGGCGGATTGGGGAACCCAGCTTAACGCCATTGCCAAAGATACCGGGATTCAGGTGCCGCAGGACAACAAAAACTCCGGTCAGGCGCTGGCGCAGCTGGTGGCGGAGAAGGGTAATCCGGTGGCAGATGTGGTTTATTACGGCGTCAGTTTTGGCATCCAGGCGGACAGCGCCGGTGTCATCAGCGGCTATAAGCCCGCGCATTGGGACGAGATCCCAGCCGGAATGAAAGATCCCGACGGCAAATGGGTGGCGCTGCACTCCGGCACCATGGGCTTTATGGTTAACGTCGATGCGCTGGGTGGCGCGCCGGTGCCGCAATCCTGGGACGATCTGCTGAAGCCAGAATACAAAGGGATGATCGGCTACCTCGATCCGGCTAGCGCCTTTGTCGGTTACGTGGCGGCCGTAGCGGTCAACCAGGCGAAGGGCGGCAATATGAATGACTTCACGCCCGCGCTGACGTGGTTCAAAAAATTACAGGCAAACCAGCCAATCGTACCGAAGCAAACCGCCTACGCGCGCCTGATCTCCGGTGAGATTCCCATCCTGCTCGACTACGACTTCAACGCCTATCGCGCCAAATATAAAGATCACGCCAATGTCGCCTTTGTGATTCCGAAAGAGGGCACGGTCACGGTGCCGTACGTTATCAGCCTGGTGAAGAACGCGCCGCACGCAGACAACGGCAGGAAAGTGATCGACTACGTGTTGTCGGATAAAGGGCAGGCGATTTGGGCCAATGCCTTCCTGCGTCCGGTACGTACCTCGGCAATGTCCGCAGAGGCGAAGAAATTCTTCCTGCCAGACAGTGATTATGCGCGCGCGCAAACCGTGAACTATCAGCAGATGGCCGATGCGCAGAAAGCCTTCTCGGCGAAATACCTGAGCGAGATCCGTTAATGTCGATGGCTGACACCCTGGCGGCCTCGCGCCGCCAGATACCTACACAACCGGGCAGCCGCTGGCTGTGGCTGACGCTGCCCGCGCTGCTGTTCTTCTGCGCTTTCTGGCTGCTGCCGTTTGCCCGCCTGTTGCAAATCGGCATGCAGGACGACCGCAGCACCCAGCACAGCGGTTACTGGACGGTGATCACCCAGCCGCACTATCTGCTGAGCCTGCTGAACACCGTGCTACTGTCGCTGGCGGTGACGCTGGTGACCTTGCTGATTGCCGCTATCGTCGGCTGTTTTCTGGCGCGTCAGCGCTTTACCGGGCGCGGCACCTTGCTGGCGCTGCTGACCTTTCCGCTGGCGTTTCCCGGTGTGGTGGTGGGTTTTCTGGTGGTGATGCTGGACGGGCGTCAGGGATTGCTGGCGCAAATCAGCATGAGCCTGGTGCATGAGCGCTGGACGCTGGCCTATTCGCTGGCGGGGCTGTTTATTGGTTACCTCTATTTCTCGCTACCGCGCGCCATCGTCACGCTGGTGGCGGCGAGTGAAAAACTCGATCGCTCGCTGGAAGAAGCGGCGCGTTCGCTTGGTGCCAGCCAGTGGCGCATCACCTGGGATGTGATTGTGCCCGGCCTGCAACCGGCGCTGCTCTCTACCGGTGCGCTCTGTTTCGCCACCAGCATGGGCGCCTTTGGCACCGCCTTTACGCTCGGCACCGATTTGGCGGTGCTGCCGCTGACCATTTACGGCGAGTTCACCAACTACGCCAACTTTGCCACCGCCGCTGCGCTGTCGGTGTTGATGGGCGGATTCGCCTGGCTGGCGCTGATGCTGGCGCGCCGTCTGGCGCAGGCTAGGGAGGCGCAATCATGAAGCGTCGTGGACTGTTTAGCCTGCAACTGTTGATCACCGCCATCACCGCGCTGTTTATGATCGTGCCGGTGGTGCTGTCGATGCTGGCGGGCGTCACCAATAACTATTTTATCGGCCTGCGCAGCGGCTTCACGCTGAAGTGGGTGGAGCAAGTGTGGCAGATGTACGCCGATACCTTCTGGCTGTCGCTGCTGATCGCGCTGTTCTGCCTTTTAGTCACTTTGTTGATTGGCGTGCCTGCCGCGTGGGGATTGCTGAAAGCGCCGGGCCGCTGGGCGGCGCGTATTGAAGAGTGCTTGATGCTGCCGGTGGCGTTGCCCGGTCTGGCGACCGCGCTCGGTATCATTCTGCTCTACGGCCAGTTTTCCGGCCTGCGCGATAGCTGGCTGTTTATCCTGATTGGTCACGTGCTGTTTACCCTGCCGTTTATGATGCGGCCGGTGCTGGCGGTGATGCAGGCGGTGGATATGCCGCGCCTCGAAGAAGCCTCGGCCAGCCTTGGTGCTAGCTTGTGGCAGCGCTTCTTTACCGTGGTGGTGCCGAACTGCCGCAACGGCATTCTGGCCGGTGCTTTTATGGTGATCACGCTGTCGGTGGGCGAATTCAACATCACCTGGATGCTGCACACGCCGCTGACTAAAACCTTGCCGGTTGGCCTGGCCGACAGCTACGCATCGATGCGGCTGGAAGTGGGTTCCGCCTACACGCTGATTTTCATTCTGATGATTCTGCCGCTGCTGCTGATGCTTAATGCCGTGAATCACTGGCTTAACCGCGCGGTTTCGCGCCAACACAAGGAGGCAGCATGAATCCTGCGGCCGTTACCGTGACGCTGCGCGGCTGCGCACGTCACTTTAATCATCATCAGGCGCTGCAACCGCTCGATCTCACCGTTCATGCCGGCGAAACGCTGGTGCTGCTGGGGCCGTCTGGCTGTGGCAAAACCACCACGCTGCGCATTATCAGTGGGCTGGAGAGCTGCGACGTCGGCGGCGAAGTGTGGTTTGACGATCGCAACGTTACCGCGTTGCCGATTGAAAAACGCAACGTCGGCATGGTGTTCCAGAACTACGCGCTGTTCCCGAATCTCAATGTGGCCGAGAACGTAGCGTACGGTCTGAAAGTGCAGGGCGTGGCGCGTGCCGAACGCGAAGCGCGCGTGCAGGAGATGCTGGCGCTGGTGGATCTCACCGCGCTGGCACAGCGCAGCATCGACAAACTCTCCGGCGGGCAGAAGCAGCGCGTGGCGCTGGCGCGCGCATTAGCTGCGCGGCCTAAAGTGCTGCTGTTTGATGAGCCGCTGGCGGCATTGGATGCGCGCCTGCGCGATCGTCTGCGTCTGGAGATCGGCGCGCTGCTGAAGAAGCTGGCGATCACCGCAGTCTACGTGACGCACGATCAACAGGAAGCGATGGCGCTCGGCGACCGTATTGCGGTGATGGAGCAGGGACGTTTGGTGCAAATCGATACGCCGCAGAACATCTATCAGCATCCGGCATCAAAATTTGTCGCCGATTTTGTTGGCGCGATTAACTGCGTGGATGTCGATACACGCGGCAATCCGCAGCGTTTCTGCCGTCCGGAAGATGTGCTGCTGGCCAGCGATGATCGCTATCAGCGCCAGGGCTTTATTGTCGCCAGCACCTTTTTGGGCGCGTCGCAGCGGCTGATGATCGATATCGGGCTGGCCACACCGATTCAGGTGGATCGCCACGCGCGTGAAGCCTGGCATGCCGGACAAGCGGTGAGCTGGACGCTGGCGCAGGACGCTGCGCTGCAGTTTTCATAATCGGTCCGGTCGCCATAAATCTATGTACCGTCGTAGGGTCGCCATTAATGGCGACCGACCTGCGTTTAATATCCAAAGGAAAAAATTCGTGTCTGAAGCAATGACGCTAATCGCACAAATCAGCGATTTACACATCAAGGCCAACGGCCGTTTGTCCTACAAAAAAGTCGACACCCAAGCCGCGCTGCTGCGGGTTATCGAGACGCTAAACCGGCTGGCACCGCGCCCCGACATAGTGGTGATCACCGGCGACCTGGTCGATTTCGGCACGGCAGAAGAGTATCAAACGTTGAAGCAGGCGCTGCGCCAGCTGCAACTGCCGTTTCTGCTGATGCCAGGCAATCACGACGATCGCCAGGCGCTGCGTGCGGCGTTTCCAGATCATCACTATCTGCAGCGCGGTGAAACCCTGAACTGGCAGATGCAAGTGAAAGGGGTGCAACTGCTGGCGCTTGATTCCAGCGTGCCGCAGCAGCCGTGGGGCTATGTGGATGAAGCGCAGTTGCACTGGCTTGATGAGCAGTTGCAGCGCCAGCCGCATTTGCCGACGCTGGTGATGCTGCATCATCCACCGTTTCTCTGCGGCATAGAACATATGGATAACCAACCGCTGCGCAATCCGGCGGCGCTGGCGGCGATTATCCAGCGTCATCCGCAGGTGGAACGCGTGCTCAGCGGCCATCTGCATCGCTCAGTGCAGGCACGTTTTGCCGGTACCCTGGCCTGTGTGGCGCCGGGCGTATCGCATCAGGTGGCGTTTGATCTCGCCGAAAATGGCCCAGCCAATTTTGTGCTGGAGCCGCCGGGCTTCTTGCTGCATCGCTGGCATCCGCAGCAGGGCATGAGCACCCATTTGTGTGCTATCGGCAATTACCCTGGTCCGTGGCCGTTTTACGATGCCAATGGTTTGATCGATTAGCGCCAGCGCAGAGAAAGAAATCGGTATGGCTGACAGGATGCTTCGTGCTCAATTTGCGTTGTGGGTGTACAATCGCCCGTTAGCTCACCAGGGCAAGTGCATCCAACAATAACAAGACTGTCAGGCACACATATTGATGAATCTATCCACTAAGGCCGGCGCGCCATGCTAATGCGCCTGCGGCCAAAAACTGACCTGCGAACGCTGATCGCGCTATTGGCGATCACCAGCATCGTCATCACGCTCGCCAACACCCTGTACGCCACCTGGCGCGTGCAACGTATGGTCCTGATCGAAAGTACACTCGAAGCCAATCGCGCCTACGCCACCAAACTGGCGGCGACCACCGAGGTCTTCTTTCAGCTGGCTCAGTCGCAGCTGCACTACAGCGCGACACAGTTGGGTAATGATTTTGATAATGCCGATCTGTCGCAGCAGGAGGTGAATCGCCTGCGTGAGCAAACCAACAGCTTTAACTCGGTGGCCGTTGTGGACAGCAACGGCATCGTGAAAGCCATTTCACCCGAATCGCTGATGCTAAAAGGCATGCAGCTGACCAGCCAGGCTTCGCGTGAAGCACTGGCGCAGCGTCAGCCGATGGTCAGCAGACCCAGCATCTCCGCCGCCAATAACCTGATTGTGTTTGTCTCCTGGCCAATCTGGAGCAAAGACGGACGCTACCTTGGCTACGTCGGCGGCACCATCTACCTGAAGAAGAAAAGCATCCTCAACGCGCTGCTCGGCGAGCAGTTCTATCGCGATGGCACGCATGTTTACGTGCTGGATCGCAATAATCAGGTGCTCTATCACCAGAACAGCCAGCTCATTGGCAAAAGCGTGCCGGGCATCGTCAGCGATCGCCAGCGCGAAGAGAAAACCAACGGTGAAGTGCAACTGACAGAAGAGAACGTACCTAAGCTGGCCGGTTACGCCATCGTGCCCACCACCGGCTGGATGGTGGTGGCGTTAAAACCGACTGATGTCACACTGGCGCCGCTCACCGGCTTACTGCTGAAAGTGTTGAAAAACTCGGTGCCGTTTGCGCTGCTGACCTTGCTGGTGGCGGTGATTCTGGCGCGACTGATTGCGCTGCCGCTGTGGCAGCTGGCGCGTAAAGCCAGCCAGATGGATTCACAAGGTGTGTCGAGCGAGATTGGCGGCATTCGTGCCTGGTATTTCGAAGCGGCGCAGGTCAAACGCGCGCTGCTTACCGGCATTGGTTTAGTGCAGGACAAAATTGGTCGCCTGAAATCGGAAGTGCAGAGCGATCCCATGACCAATCTGCTTAACCGCCGTGGCCTGAGCGCGGTGCTTGACTACTTCACCACTATGCGCCAACCGTTCTCGGTGCTGGCGCTGGATATCGATCACTTCAAACGGGTCAACGATACCTTTGGTCATGACGTGGGTGATGACGTCATTAAACATGTGGCGCGAACCTTACGCGGCAGCGCACGTCAAACCGATGTGGTGTGCCGTAGCGGCGGGGAAGAGTTCCTGATGCTGCTGCCTGCGACCTCGGTCGAAGATGCGCGTATTCTGGCCGAGCGTGTGCGCATCAGCATCGCGGAAAACTGGATCGATCAGGTCGGCAATGTCACGCTGTCGGTGGGCATTGCCGACTGGCAGCCGGAAAGTGGTTCGCAGGAGCAGAGTCTTAAACAGGCCGATGCCGCGCTCTATCAGGCGAAAAATGCCGGGCGCAACTGCGTGATGATCTCCGGCCAGGATGCGTTGGTCAGTAGCATTACGCATTAATCCCCTCAATCAAATTATCAATCGGTCGCCATGAATGGCGACCCTACGTTCAACTGGAAGTAAAAATGCTCGTTCTGCTTTATCAATGGTACAAACGCCGCTTCAGCGATCCGCAGGCCATCGGGCTGCTGGTGATTCTGCTGGCGGCGTTTTGCATTCTGTTCTTCCTCAGCGGTTTGCTGGCTCCGCTGTTAGTGGCGTTAGTGCTGGCTTATCTGCTGGAGTGGCCAACGGTGCGCTTGCAGCGCGTCGGCTGCAGCCGAACCTGGGCGACCAGCGCGGTGCTGGTGGTGTTTGCCGGTATCTTGCTGGTGATGGTGCTGATTGTCGCGCCGGTGGCGTGGCAACAGGGCATCAACCTGACGCGCGACCTGCCCAACATGCTGAATAAGCTCTATGTGTTTGCTGCTGGGCTGCCGAAGCGTTATCCGGCGCTGGTCGATGCCGGCATCATCGATATCATCGTCGAAAACTTACGTAGCCGTCTTACCGGCCTGGGCGAATCGCTGGTGAAATATTCGCTGGCGTCGCTGGTGGGTTTGATGACGCTGATGATCTATCTGGTGCTGGTGCCGCTGATGGTGTTCTTCCTGCTGAAAGATAAAGAGCAGATGCTGAATGCGGTACGTCGCGTGCTGCCGCGCAATCGCGGTTTGGCGGGCGTGGTGTGGCAAGAGATGAATCAGCAGATCACCAATTACATTCGCGGCAAAGTGCTGGAGATGGTGGCGGTGGGCTTTGTCACCTGGCTGGCGTTCCTGCTGCTGGGCCTCAACTATTCGTTGCTGCTGGCGGTGTTGGTGGGTATTTCGGTGCTGATTCCTTATATCGGCGCAATGGTGGTGACCATTCCGGTGATTGGCGTTGGCCTGTTCCAGTGGGGATTGGGCAGCGATTTCTGGACCATGATCGCCATTTATCTGGTGATTCAGGCGCTGGATGGCAACGTGCTGGTACCGATTCTGTTCTCGGAAGCGGTCAACCTCCATCCGTTGGTGATCATTCTGTCGGTGGTGATTTTCGGCGGGATGTGGGGATTCTGGGGCGTGTTCTTTGCAATTCCGCTGGCGACGCTGGTGAAAGCGGTGGTGCGTGCATGGCCAGAAACCCCGGCGCTCGAGGAGCCGCGCACCGAATAAAAGAAAACGGGTGCGACCTGCGCACCCGTTTACATCAGGCTGATTTCAGATAATCCAGCACAATGTCGTGATGGTTGGAGGTTTTGAAATCGTCGAACACTTTCTCAACTTTGCCGTTGGCATCAATCAGGAAGCTGATGCGGTGAATGCCGTCATAGGTTTTGCCCATAAAGGTTTTTTCACCCCAAACGCCAAACTGCTCGCACACCTGATGATCTTCATCCGATAACAGCGTGAAGTTCAGCAGCTCTTTATCGGCAAAGCGCGACAGTTTCTCGGGCTTATCGGTGCTGATACCCAAAATCTCAACGCTAATCTTTTTCAACTCATCCATGTTGTCGCGCAGTCCGCAAGCCTGCACGGTGCAACCCGGCGTCATGGCTTTTGGATAGAAATAGACCAGAACGCGCTGTCCCTGGAAGTCGGCCAAATTTACTTGTTCGCCGTCCTGATCGGGCAAGCTAAATTTCGGTGCAGTATCACCGGCTTTCAGTGGATTCATCACAACTCTCCATTTTTTCTACATGCTGTGGGTAATACACCATCAAGAGCAAAAGTGCCAGGTGGTGTTTACCGTCAGGGTTATTTCACAACACGGTTTGCCGCAGCGGCAGAGTGTGTGGCGAAATAACCCGGAGCCTGATTAAACGGTGCTGTCAGCATCGTCGGTGACACTATAAAGACGAATTGAGCCTTGTGCATGCAGTTCTTCGCACAGCTGATTGAAAGCCTGCTCGATGGGCGCACTGAACTGATTGGCCGGGCTGTGTGCCGTCATTTGAATATAGAGCGTGGGCGCAACGTCGTCCTGAGCGGGTTGAATCCGCGAGACCAGTTCGGCGATGTTCATTTGATGTTTATCGAACAAATCAGTAAAGCGTTCAATGATGTGCGGTGAATCCGGCACTTCAACCTGCACCCATACGGTGGCGGGCATCGGAGGCGTGACGCGTGCATTGGTGCGCTTCATCACAATCAGCAGTTCCAGCTCGGCCCCTTTCATCGGCAGCGTCGACTCAATCAGGGTAATCGCATTCCAGCTACCGGAGAGCAGCATGATAAAGGTGAACTCATCGCCCAGCATCGCCAAACGGCTGTCTTCGATATTACAGCCGCAGCTGCTGACGTGGCGGGTGATGGTATTGACGATACCCGGACGATCAACGCCCAGTGCGGTGATCACCAGATGGTGAGGCTGTGACTGCGACAAAATGGCATTTCCTGTACGTTCGCTAATAACTATAAGGTAAACATAAAAAAAACTGCTGACAAGCGCGGGAATGGCGTGGCTCGCTTGCTTTTCTTTCAATGTAAAACGTAACATGAGGCACTTGTTTGTCGAGGGGATAGCCCATGTTCACCGGAAGTATTGTTGCGCTCATTACGCCAATGAATGAAAAAGGTAATGTCTGCCGCGAAAGTTTGAAAAAACTGATTGATTATCATGTTGCCAGCGGCACCGCGGCGATTGTTTCTGTTGGCACCACCGGCGAATCTGCCACGCTCAGCCATGACGAGCACGGTGATGTGGTTATGCAAACGCTGGAACTGGCGGATGGCCGTATTCCGGTTATCGCTGGCACCGGCGCAAATGCCACTGCTGAAGGCATCTCTCTGACCAAACGCTTTACCGGCAGCGGTGTTGTAGGCTGTTTGACGGTCACGCCTTATTACAACCGTCCGACGCAGGAAGGCCTGTTCCAGCACTTTAAAGCCATTGCGGAAAGTACCGATCTGCCGCAGATGCTGTATAACGTTCCTTCGCGTACCGGTTGCGACATGCTGCCGGAAACCGTTGCGCGCTTAGCCGAAATTAAAAATATTATCGGAATCAAAGAAGCCACCGGGAACTTATCACGCATCTCACAGATCCAAGAGCTGGTTAATGATGAGTTCATCATCGTCAGCGGCGATGACGCGACGGCGCTGGACTCCATGCAACTGGGCGGCAAAGGCGTAATTTCGGTCACGGCTAACATTGCAGCGCGTGAAATGGTTGAACTCTGTGCCTTGGCGCAACAGGGCAAATTTGCCGAAGCGCGTCGCCTGAATCAGCGTCTGATGCACCTGCACCAGACGCTTTTCTGTGAACCCAATCCAATCCCGGTGAAATGGGCAGCAAAACAGCTAGGATTAATCGCGGATGACACGCTGCGCTTGCCAATGACGCCACTGACCGAAGCCGGTCAGACGAAAACGGCGCAAGCGCTGATTAAAGCGGGTCTGCGATAATTTAGGGAGAATCAATGAGTTATTCAGTTAAGCGCTCGACGCTGGCAACGGTAGTGGGCCTTTCCACCCTGATGCTGCTAACAGCGTGTTCCAACGATCAGCGTTATAAGCGCCAGGTCAGCGGTGATGAATCTTACCTGCAGGCGCCTGAGCTGCACGATTTAAAAGCCCCCGCGGGCATGATTCTGCCGTTGCAGAATGGTGATTACGATGTTCCGCACAGCGTGGCGAAAGGCGCGGTTGGCAAAGAGCTGGATATTCGTCCGCCCGCTCAGCCGCTGGCGCTGTTGAACGGCACACGTGCACAGTTCACCGGTAATACCGGCGTGCTGGCAGTTGAAAGCAGCCGTGGTTCGATCTGGTCGCAAGTGGTTGGTGTGGTTCAGTCGTACAAGTTCCCGATCGCGCAACGTGATGATGCTGGCCAACAGCTGACTACCGATTGGGTGCAGTGGAACCGTGCTGATGAAGATAACCAGTATCGCGGTCGCTATCAGATCAGCGTACAGAATCAGAGCTATCAGCAAGTGCTGACCGTTCGTCTGCTGGAACTGCAGCAGTCTGGTCAGGCGGTGACGTCTCCGGCACAGATTCAACGCTATACCGGCCAGATGTTGAACGACATCAGCACCGGTCTGGATAAAGTGGATTCTGCCAGCCAGGATGCGGCGGCAAATCGTGCGACCGGACAGATTGATGTGCAGAGCGGCGCGGATGATACCGGTTTACCGCTGTTGATTCTGCGCGCACCGTTTAACGTCACCTGGCAGCGTTTGCCAGCGGCGCTGAAACGCGTGGGCATGGAAATCACCGATGACAACCGTTCGCAGGGCAGCCTGAAAGTGACCTACAAACAGCCGGGCAGCGGCGTGTGGGATCAGATTGGCGCCAAAGATCCAGAGCTACCAAACGGCGATTACAAATTGCAGGTTGGCGATCTGGATAACCGCAGCAGTCTGCAGTTCATCGATCCGAAAGGTCACGTGCTAACCCAGGCGCAGAACGACGCGCTGGTGCAGGTGATTCAAGGCGCGCTGAAATAAATTGCCAAAGGGCCGGAGATTCTCCGGCCTTTTTGTTTTGGATTTGGCATAATAGCGCCCGGCGAAGTAAACGATTGCGTCACGCAATCGGCGCGCGGTGAAACACCGCTGAACACGGGTTCTTTCATGTTTGGAGTTAACAAGATGCAAAAGCGAGCTGAGTTGTATCGCGGTAAAGCGAAAACCGTATACAGCACCGATAATCCGGATCTGCTGGTACTTGAATTCCGCAACGATACGTCAGCAGGAGACGGTGCACGAATCGAGCAGTTTGATCGCAAAGGCATGGTAAACAATAAGTTTAACCATTTCATCATGACCAAATTGCAGGAAGCGGGCATTCCGACCCAGATGGAAGCGCTGCTGTCGGATAACGAAGCGCTGGTGAAAAAGCTGGAGATGGTGCCGGTAGAGTGCGTGGTACGCAACCGTGCGGCAGGATCGCTGGTAAAACGTCTGGGCGTGGAAGAGGGCATTGTGCTCAATCCACCGCTGTTTGATCTCTTCCTGAAAGATGACGCCAAACACGACCCGATGGTCAACGAATCCTACTGCGAAACCTTCGGCTGGGTGAGCAAAGCGAATCTGGCACGCATGCAAGAGCTGACCTTCAAAGCTAACGAAGTGCTGAGCAAACTGTTTGATGACGCAGGTTTGATCCTGGTCGACTTCAAGCTGGAGTTTGGTTTGTTCAACGGCGAAGTGGTGCTGGGCGATGAGTTCTCGCCAGATGGCGCACGTCTGTGGGACAAAAACACCATGGACAAAATGGACAAAGACCGTTTCCGTCAGAGCCTCGGCGGCCTGGTTGAAGCGTACGAAGAAGTTGCACACCGTTTAGGTGTCAAGCTGGACTAAGTTCGTCCACCTCTCCCGTAAGGTCGTCATTTATGACGACCTTTTTTATGCCCGCAATATAGCGTGTTCAGGTCGGCATGAATGCCGACCCTACGGTGTTCTGCAACGACAACACTGGTGCTTCCTGCTGCCGCCAACTAAAATCATGCCAAACATGTTTAAAGGAGTTAGACCATGCGCTGGCAAGGGCGTCGTGAGAGCGACAACGTAGAAGATCGACGCAATGATTCACCTGGCCTTGGCGGCGGCGGTGGACGACAAATTCGCATTCCACGCGGCAAAGGCGGCCTTATCTTGCTGGTGGTGGTCGCCGTTGCCGGCTATTACGGCTACGACCTCACCGCGCTGCTGGAAGGCGGCGGCAGCGTCGCGCCCACGTCGCAGCAGCGACAGGTGAATAGCGCGCAGAGTAACGAAGATGCTAAATTCACCTCGGTGATTCTGGCGACCACCGAAGATACCTGGAGCAAGCTGTTCCAGCAGATGAACAAACAGTACGTGCCGCCGAAGCTGGTGATGTATCGCGGGGCGACGCGCACCAACTGCGGTACCGGCCAATCGGCGATGGGGCCGTTTTATTGTCCTGCCGACCAAACTGTTTATATCGATTTGTCATTCTACGATGATATGAAAAACAAACTCGGTGCCGGTGGCGACTTTGCGCAAGGCTATGTGATTGCGCATGAAGTCGGCCATCACGTACAAAAACTGCTGGGCATTGAGCCGAAAGTGCGTCAGATGCAGCAGGGCGCGAGCCAGGCGCAGGCGAATCAGCTGTCGGTGAAAATGGAGCTGCAGGCGGACTGCTTTGCGGGTGTTTGGGGCCATTACATGCAGCAGCAAGACATTCTCGAAGTGGGCGATCTGCAGGAAGCGCTCAACGCCGCTGAAGCGATTGGTGACGATCGTCTGCAGCAGAAAGGTCAGGGCCGCGTGGTACCGGACAGCTTCACGCACGGCACCTCTCAGCAGCGTTACACCTGGCTGAAACGCGGTTTCGATAGCGGCGATCCTGGCCAGTGCAACACCTTCGCTAGCAAGTGATCCCCTTGATTGAACAAACGGCGGCGATGCAGCGTGCGGGCATTCGCCGCCTTTGCGTTATAGCGGGTGATGCGGAGTGGGCGCAGCAGCAAGCCATTAATCGGCGCGCCGCGCTGTCCGGCGACTGGCTGACGGTGAGCGACAGCGCTGATTTCCCGCAGGCCGTCGCGCCTGGAGCTTTACGTACCTTACTGGGCCGTGAATTCCAGCACGCAATATTCGATGCGCGCAGCGGTTTTCACGCCGAAGCTTTTGCCGCGCTGGCCGGAACCCTGCGCGCGGGCAGCTGGTTGTTGCTGTTAACGCCTGCCTGGGAAAGCTGGCCCAACCAAACCGATGCCGACAGCCTGCGCTGGGCGGATGTCGCGGAGCCGATCGCCACGCCGCACTTTATCCACCATCTGCAATCTCTGATGCTGCAAGATGCGCAGGTGATGTTGCAACGTCAGCATCAAGCGGTGCGTTATCCCGTGGAAACGCATCTGCCCGACTGGCGCTGCCGGGCGCCGCAGCAGCAGGCGCAAATCCTCGAACAGCTTGAAGCGATGCCGCATGGCGTTGCGGTGATCACCGCCGCGCGCGGTCGAGGAAAATCCGCGTTGGCCGGCATGCTGGCGCAGCGCAATCAACACTGTTTAGTCACGGCGCCAGCCAAAGTCTCCACGGCGGTGCTGGCAGAGTTTGCCGGTGAGTATTTCAGTTTCATGGCGCCTGATGCCATCCTCGCGCAGGAAAATCCGCCTCAGGCGCAGTGGCTGATTGTCGATGAAGCTGCCGCCATTCCCGCGCCGATCCTGCAGCAACTGGTGCAACGTTTCCCGCGCGTGCTGCTTATTACCACCGTGGAAGGTTACGAAGGCACCGGACGCGGCTTTATGCTGCGCTTCTGCGCCACCTTGCCGGATGTGCGCCTCTTCCAGCTCGACGAGCCGTTGCGCTGGTCGCCAAACGATCCGCTGGAGCAGTGGCTCAGCCAGGCATTGCTGTTTGAAGATGCGCAGGAGAGCAATATAAGCGGTGAGATCGCGATTTATCCAGCCACACCAGAACACAATCTCCAGGCGCTTGAGGCGGGATATCGCCTGCTTGCCAGCGCGCACTATCGCACTTCGCCACTGGATTTGCGGCGCATGCTGGATGCGCCCGGCATGCGCTTATGGTTGGCAGGTGAAGCCGATCAGGTAACTGGCGCGCTGTGGTTGGTGGAAGAGGGCGGATTAGATCAGCCATTGGTCGATGCGGTGTGGGCCGGTTATCGCCGGCCGCGCGGCAATCTGGTGGCGCAATCGCTGGCGGCCCATGCCGGTTTCGCGCAGGCGGCGACGCTGCGCTCACAGCGCATTAGCCGAATCGCGGTGCAGGCGTCACAACGTCAGCGTGGGATTGGCAAAGCATTGGTGGCCACCGCACGTCAGCAGGCGCAGGGCTGTGATTATCTCTCCGTGAGTTTCGGCTACACCGAATCCTTGTGGCACTTCTGGCGCGCCTGCGGTTTTACGCTGGTGCGTATTGGCTCGCAGCGCGAAGCCAGCAGCGGCTGCTATGCCGCGATGGCGATGCTGGCAACATCTGCGGCAGGTGAAGTTCTACAACAGCAGGCAGCGCAGCGCCTGGCGCGGGATTGGCCGTGGCTGCGAGATATCATCGAACTGCCTCTAACGCTGGCAAGCGATGCCAGCCAGCAGCTCAACGACGATGACTGGACGTTCCTGGCCGGTTTTGCCTGGGCACAGCGCCCGTTTGAAGCCAGTTATGCGGCGCTACAGCGGCTGGTGCGCCAGTCTCCTTCACCGCTGTTGAATGCCATCCTGCTGCAAAAACAGACGCTAACCCAAGCCGCGCAATATGCCGGTCTCAGCGGGCGTAAAGCCTTGATTAACCAGCTGCGATCGGAAGCTGCCGCAGCACTGATTCACCTTAATCCCGATGCCGCGCAGCGGCTGCGTTCATTGCAATAAATCCATTATCTCGTTCAAATTTTCCCGATATCTCTGCGCGTGTAGCGGCGTATAGTGATGTGAGGAGGATCTTATGGCACTACGATATGTAATTGTTCAGCAACCCAGCAGTGCAGCACAGCTGTTCCTGCTGTATCACGGCATCAACGACAACCCGGATTCAATGGCGCAGATTGGCAGCTGGTTCGCGAAGGCGTTCCCGCAGGCGCTGGTGGTGTCGGTCGGCGCACCTTACGCGGGCAGCATGCCGCAAGGACGTCAGTGGTTTGCCGATATTCCGCCACACGATCGTTCGGAACAGCAGGGCGTGGATGCGATCATGCCTGAATTCGTGGGATCGGTGCGTCACTGGCAGCAGGAGAGCGGCGTGCGTGCCGAAGCAACGGCGCTGGTGGGTTTTTCACAGGGCGGCATCATGGTGCTGGAAGGCATAAAAGCGCAGCCGGATTTAGCCGGACGCGCGATTGTCTTCAGCGGTCGCTATGCCACGCTGCCGCTGCGGGCCAGCACGCGCAACACCATTCATCTGATTCACGGTGATTACGACGAACAGGTCCCGCTGCAACGGGCCGAAGAGGCGAAGCAACGTCTGATGTCCTTGGGCGGTGATGTCACGCTGGATGTGGTGGAAGATTTACCGCACGCGATTAACGATCGCAGCATGGAGCTGGCGCTAAATCATTTGCGTTATACCGTACCGCGTCGTTACTTCGATGAGGCGCTAAGCGGTGCCAGGCCGGGCGATGATGATGTGGTGATGATGATGTAGCAGAAAGCGTAACGGCGCGATTTTCGCGCCGTTAGCTATATGGAGGTTATTTCTTTTTCGGCCAGTCGTCTTCGTCATCCCATTTATCGTTGAAATCACGATGTGGCGGCAAAGTCGGTTTGTTATCCATGAATTTTTTATGATCGATACGTTTTAGGTCTTTGTAAACGTTCATCAAAATACCAACCATCAGCAGGATCACCAGGATCCACCAGTACTCTTTAAAGAATTCCATCCCCTTTCTCCTTCTGCGCGCTTAAGCGATCAGCTGTTCCATGATGCGCTGATACATACGGCTCAGCATCTGCAAATCTGACGCTTTCACGCACTCATTGATCTTATGAATGGTGGCGTTCACCGGGCCCAGTTCCACCACCTGCGCACCCATGCGCGCGATAAAGCGCCCATCGGAGGTGCCGCCGGTCGTCAGTAACTGCGGCTTAATCTCATTATAGTGCGTCACAGCGTTTACCACGGCATCCACCAGCTTACCGCGTGAGGTCAGGAACGGCTGACCGGAAACATTCCACTCTAGCGTGTAGCGCAGCTGATGGCGATTGAGCAGTTCCGCCACGCGATCTTTGATCATCTGATCGGTCAATTGCGTACTGAAACGGAAGTTGAACTGCACAAAGAATTCGCCAGGAATCACGTTGTTGCTGCCGGTGCCGGCCTGCACGTTGGCGATCTGCATGCTGGTCGGCGGGAAGAATTCATTGCCTTCATCCCACACGGTTTCCACCAGCTCATTCAGCGCCGGCATGGCGCGATGCACCGGATTATCCGCCAGATGCGGATAGGCCACGTGGCCCTGCACGCCGTGAATGGTGAGATTCGCGGTCATCGAGCCGCGACGGCCATTCTTCACCACATCACCCACGATTTCGGTGCTCGACGGTTCGCCGACCAGGCAATAATCCATGCGTTCGTTGCGCGCCATCAGGCGTTCAACCACTTTCACCGTACCGTTAACCGCGCTGGCTTCTTCATCGGAGGTAATCAGAAACGCCAGACGACCTTTATGCTGCGGATTAGTGGCAACAAAGCGTTCCGCTGCCACCACCATCGCTGCCAGCGAGCCTTTCATATCTGCCGCGCCACGACCAAACAGCATGCCATCGCGGATGCTCGGTTCAAACGGCGGGCTGATCCAGCGGTTGGCGTCGCCCGGCGGGACCACATCGGTATGACCGGCAAACGCCAGCGTTTCGCCCTGGCCGCGCGTCGCCCAAAAGTTCAGCGTATCGCCAATGTGCATCGGCTCAACGCTGAAGCCGATGGCTTCCAGACGCGCAATCAGCAGCGCCTGACAACCGGCATCATCCGGGCTGAGAGACGGGCGACGGATAAGCTGCTGAGCCAGCTCAATAACCGGACAGAACATGTTATGACTTCTCCTGGATAAAGGCGGAATAAAGTGAATCGTTGAAGCCGACCAGCAGATCGCCATTCGGTGCGGCTAACACCGGACGCTTGATGATGGCAGGTTGCGCCAGCATCACCGCTTTGGCGCTGGCGGCATCGTTTACCGCATCGCGTTCGGCTTCCGGCAGCTTGCGCCACGTGGTACCGCGCGTGTTGAGCAGCGCCTCATAACCGAGCTGATCGATAAACGATTGCAGCAACGCGTCATCAATGCCATCCACGCGATAGTCATGAAAACAGTAGTCGATACCGGAAGACGCTAAATAGTTGCGTGCTTTTTTAATCGTGTCGCAATTTTTAATTCCGTACATCACCCACTGCGCTGTCATCGCTTATTCCCGTTTAGTAAAAAAATAAAGCGCGAGTTTACCACAGCGCTCTAAGGGCTGTGAGCGCTGACGGCGAAAGCCTGCCTGATTCAGGTATTTTTCATGACTCTTTTGCCGTTATAAAACTTATTACTTAGGGCCAGGAAGCGCTTTCACTTACGCACTCAATAATTGCCTGCGACATCATTAAGCCACTAAGGATTATCCTAATCACCATTTTCTGCTATGCGATTTAAGTCAGGTATTTTTCCTGACGCATTATAGAGTTGCTGAAATGTGCGTCAGTACGCAATTTCAGCAGATTGAAGATTTTCGACGCTTTTGCCGATAGTGATAACAGGTGGGAACGTATTCACCTGTAGAAAAAAACGGCGTAGAATTGCCGCTACAATAAGAGAGGATTTTTATGGTCGACACCGAAATGGGAAACTGGAAAGAATTCATCGAAGCGATGTTACGCAACAAGTAACGCGTGAAGACAAAAGCAGGGCATTTCCCAACTTGCTGTGATTCTTACCACACACAACAATAAAGCCGCCATGACGTTCATGGCGGCTTTTTTTGTAGGGTCGCCATTCATGGCGACCGAATAAATACACGCAGCGGAATGGCATGCTTAATCGTGCGGCTTCTCTTTCAGTGGGAAGCGGCGGCGCACCACCACAAAGAACAACGGCACAAAGAAAATCGCCAGCACGGTAGCGGAAATCATCCCGCCCATTACGCCGGTACCTACCGCGTGCTGGCTGCCGGAACCCGCACCGCTGCTGATCGCCATCGGCAGCACGCCGAAGATAAACGCCAGAGAAGTCATCAGGATCGGGCGCAGGCGCTGACGTGAGGCTTCCAGCGTCGACTCCATCAGTTCGCGCCCTTTGCTGTTGATCTCATTGGCGAACTCGACAATCAAAATGGCATTCTTCGCCGACAAGCCGATCACCGTAAGCAAGCCCACCTGGAAATAGACATCGTTCTCCAGCCCGCGCATCCAGGTTGCCACCAGCGCACCCACGACGCCGAGCGGAACCACCAGCATCACCGAGAACGGAATTGACCAGCTCTCATACAGCGCCGCCAGACACAGGAACACCACCAGCAGCGAAATCGCATACAGCGCGGGCGCCTGCGAACCGGATAAGCGTTCCTGATAGGATGCGCCGGTCCACTGGAAGCCGACGCCGAGCGGCAGCTGACCAACCAGTTTTTCCATCACGTCCATCGCTGTACCGCTACTGACGCCGTTCGCCGCTTCACCGACAATCTCCAGTGCGGAGTAACCGTTGTAACGCTCCAGACGCGGTGAACCGGTTTGCCAGTGGCTGGTGGCGAAGGCGGAGAAGGGCACCATGCCGCCGCTGCTGTTACGCACGTACCACTTGTTGACGTCTTCCGGCAGCATGCGGAACTCTGCCGCTGCCTGCACGTAGACTTTCTTCACGCGGCCGCGATCGAGGAAGTCATTGACGTAGGTCGAGCCCCATGCGGTGGTTAAGGTGTCATTAATGGTATCCAGCGACACGCCCAGCGCCTGCGCTTTGCGCTGGTCGATATCAATCTGCAACTGCGGGCTGTCGTCGAGGCCGTTGTGACGTACGCGCGACAGCGCCGGATTGCTGTCGGCCAGCTCCAGTAACTTGTCACGCATCGCCATCAACTGCGTGTGGCCGATGCCACCGTGATCCTGCAGCTCCATATCGAAGCCAGACGAACTGCCCATGCCGGTAATCGCGGGTGGACTGCTGGCGATAACGCGCGCTTCGTTGATCTTGTGGAAGGCTTTGGTTGCGCGCTCAATGATGGCGAAAGAGGTGCGATCGCTGCCCGGACGCTCTTCCCAATCTTTCAAACGAACGAACAGGCGCGCCACGTTCTGGCCGTTACCGCCGGGACCCGCACCGATGGTGGAGAACACCGAGACCACATTGTCCTTCTCCTGGGTCATGTAGTAGTTCTCGACCTTCGCCACCACGTTCGAGGTTTGCTCCAGCGTTGCACCGGCAGGTAATTGCACCTGCGTCAGGAACACGCCGCGATCTTCCAGCGGCAGGAACGAGGTGGGCAGACGGATAAACAGGAACGCCATCAGGCCGATAATCGCGAGATAGAGCAGCAGCCAGCGACCGCCTTTGCGCAGAATTTTGGCGACGCCGCGCTCATAACGTTCCGCGCTGGCGTTGAAGGTGCGGTTAAACCAGCCGAAGAAGCCACGACGACCGTGATGATGACCTTGCTCCAGCGGTTTCAGCAGCGTGGAACAGAGCGCAGGCGTCAGAATCATCGCCACCAATACCGACAGCACCATCGCCGAAACGATAGTGATCGAGAACTGGCGATAGATGGCGCCGACGGTGCCGCCAAAGAACGCCATCGGCACAAACACCGCCGACAGCACCAGCGCAATACCGACCAGTGCGCCCTGAATCTGCCCCATCGATTTACGCGTGGCGGCGCGCGGCGACAGACCTTCTTCGCTCATGATGCGCTCGACGTTTTCCACCACTACGATGGCGTCATCCACCAACAAGCCGATGGCGAGCACCATGGCGAACATGGTGAGGGTGTTGATGCTGTAACCAAAGGCATAGAGCACCGCAAAGGTGCCGAGCAGCACCACCGGCACGGCGATGGTTGGAATCAGCGTGGCACGGAAGTTTTGCAGGAACAGATACATCACCAGGAACACCAGCAGGATCGCTTCCAGCAGGGTTTTCACCACGTCTTTAATCGAGGCCTTCACGAACGGCGTGGTTTCATAGGCGACTTTGGCCTCCAGCCCGTGCGGGAAGTAGTGCGACAGCTCAGCAATGCGCGCGCGCACCAGTTTGTCGGTGTTCATCTCATTGGCACCGGAAGCCAGCTTAATGCCGAGCCCCGAAGCCGCCTGACCATTGTAGCGGCTGAGGAAGTCATATTTTTCCGCGCCCATCGCCACTTCCGCCACATCGCCGAGCGTCACTACCGAGCCGTCGCTGTTGGTTTTCAGCGTCACCGCTTTGAACTGCTCAGGCGTTTGCAGCATCGACTGCGCATTTACCGTGGCGTTGAGCGCTTGCTTGTCAACCGACGGCAATCCGCCGACCTGACCCACCGCGACCTGCGCGTTCTGTGATTCAATCGCGCTCACCACATCTTCGGTGGTCAGCGCGTAGGCAATCAGCTTGTTGGGATCGAGCCAGATGCGCATCGCATATTGCGAGCCGTAAGCATCAACCTGACCGACGCCATCGATACGGCTGAGCGGATCCTGAATGTTACTGGCGACATAATCTGAAATATCCTGTTTGTCCATACTTCCGTCGGTGGAGACGAAGGCAATCATCAGGATATTGCTATCACCGGTTTTATTCACCGTCACGCCTTGTGACTGTACCGCTGCAGGCAGTTTACGCAGCGCACTTTGCAGCTGGTTTTGCACCTGCTGGCGCGCTTCATCAGGATTGGTGCCAGCGGTAAAGGTGAGGGTGATTTGGGCCTGGCCGGTGTTGCTGCTGTTGGAGGACATGTACATCAAATTATCGATGCCGGTCATGTTCTGTTCGATAACTTGCGTGACGGTGTTTTCCAGTGTTTCTGCGGATGCGCCGGGATAGTTGGCGGTAATACGCACGTTGGGCGGTGCGAGGTCGGGATATTGCTCAATCGGCAGCGAGATGATTGCCAGTGTGCCGCACAGGCAGAGCAAAATAGACAGAACCCAGGCAAAAATGGGGCGGTCGATAAAAAAATTCGACATGTAACCGACACTCCTCAACTGCGTATTTTTTACTTTTATTATGATGAGCGCGATGCGCGGATGGCGTCACGCTGGCGGAGTGCAAGGTCCTCTAACGAAAACGCCTGCTGATAGTACTTTACGCTGAGCAAATTAGAGAATCGTGAGTAAATTATGGAGAAAGTGTGAATGTCGTGATGATTTTATGTGCGCGATTACACATGTCGTCGACTCTCCAGCCACAGCACCGTCGCAGCAACGCGCGAACGGACATCCAGCTTGCGCAGCAGGTTGCGAATGTGCACTTTTACCGTCTCTTCGGAGATATGCAAGGTGGCGGCGATCTCCTTATTCGATAATCCGCGCGCCACTTCCTGCAGCACATCCAGCTCGCGTTCCGTCAGCTGTTTGAACGGATTCGACGTTGGCTGACGCGTTGCAAGATAATCGGCCACCGCATCGCTAAACACGTTTTCACCCTTTGCGCCGCGCATCACTTGCGCCAGCAGCAGTTCAGGTTCACTGTCTTTTAGCAAATAGCCGTCGGCGCCGGCATCCACCATCGCGTAGATATCATTGCGCGCATCAGAAACCGTCAGCACCAAAATGCGCGCGGCGATGCCTTCGTTGCGCAGCGCTTTCAACGTATCCAGCCCCGACATGCCTTTCATGTTGAGATCGAGCAGGATGACATCCGGCGATAAACGCCGCGCTTCGGCCAGCGCTTCGGTGCCGTTATTGGCTTCGGCCACCACTTCCAGCCGAGGCTCCAGCGCCAGCAGCTGGCGAATGCCACGGCGCATCAGCGGATGATCATCAACGATCATAATTGTCAGGGAAGGGTTAGCCATAATCTCTCCAGTTTTTAATCTCGTAGGGGCGCCATTCATGGCGACCTCATGCTCATTGTTAACTCAGCCGATGCGCCGGGCGCGGCGGAAAACGCAGCGTCACGCGCGTGCCTTGCGCCTGCGGGGTAATCATCAGCGTGCCGGATAAGCGTGCGGCGCGTTCCGCCATGATGGTTAAACCATAATGTCCCGGCGGTTCTTCAAGGCTGCTGATACCGCAGCCATCGTCTTCAATGGTCAGCAGGTGGTCCTCATCAGCGACACGCTGATAATGAATCTGAATATTTTTCGCCTGCGCATGACGAATCGCGTTGAGCAGCGCTTCACGCGCAATCTGCAGCACATGCACTTGCTGCTGGGCATCCAGCATCTGCAAGCCGGGCTGATAATCGAAGTCGATGGCCGCCTGCGATTGCTCCTGCAGTGGCGCAATCATCGCCTGCATCGCCTGCACCAAATCGGCCTGTTCGATGGTCAGGCGGAAAGTGGTCAGCAGCTCGCGCAGCTGCTGATAGGCTTCGGCCAGCGCGCGATCAAAATCAGCGATAATCGCCAGCGCCTGCGGTTGCGACTCATCGACATTACGCCGCAGCAAAGCCAGCTGGATGCGCAGGAAAGAGAGCGACTGCGCCAGTGAATCGTGCAATTCGCGCGCAATGGTGGCGCGCTCTTCTATTAATAGCATCTGCTGATACTGTTTTTGCGTCTGCCAGATCCACAGCGCGCGCGCCAGCATGTTCGCCAGGCTCTGCATCAGTTCGTCGGCGGGCGGTGCACGGCGGGTTTGCCAACACAGTTCGCCTAGCCGCTGCTCTTCCTGCATTAACGGTAAACGCTGCCAGCTTAAATCATCCGCCGCCACACCGGCCTGAAACTCAATCCCCTCGCTGACAATTTGCAGCACCGTTAATGCTTCACGCCGCTGCACCAGACGCAGCAATCCCTGAAACAATTCGGGATTGGGTGGGCTGCTGGTGAGAATTTGTGAGCTTTCATACAGCAGGGAAAGCGTGCGGTTGGCCTGCGTGAGATCTTCGGTTTTATCGCGCACCGCGCACTCCAGCAGGCGATAGTGCGAATGCAGCCGTTCCGCCATGGTGGTGAAGGCCTGCGCCAGCACACCCAGTTCATTGGGTTGTTGCACCGGCAGCGGCGGAAAAGCGAAATTCGCCTGCTCAACATATTGGCTGGCGGTCACCAACGCGTTGAGCGGTCGCACCACGTTGCGGCGGATGAAACGAATCGTCCACAGCGCCAGCGCCACAATCGCCAGAAAACCAAACAGGCTGCTGGCGGCCACCAGATGCATCTTTAGCTCAGCATAATGCTGCAATGCCAGCACGAAGCGGTCGATCTCGCTGACATAGCCCGCGACACGCTGCTGGTAGATTTGTGCCCGCTCGGGCTGCAAGGTCTCCTGCAACATCGGCCAGCTGTCATGCAGATAGCGATAGCGGCTGCTCACTTCAAGCGGCACCCACGCGCGCTCCAGATGTTGCAGTGCCGGGGATTCCAGCGTTTGCCGGTAGAGTTGAATGTGATGTTCCAGCTGCTGCGGATCGCGCGTGCTGTCCCACGCCAGGCGGTAAATCTGCATACGCAGCGATCCGGCGACATTCACCGCTTCTGCATCGCGCAGGCTGCTGGAGAGCGTCATCAGCGCCAGCCCGGTGGTCAACAGCGACAGCAGCACAATCACGCTGAGTGCGCGGGCAATGGTTCGAGTAACGGGACGTTTCACAATCACAATAATAACCCTTATAAGAGCGTGGGATTATAGGGCAGCCGTGCGATAACGGCGAGTTCGATCTCGTCACATCAGGTTACTTTTAGCAGATAAAACCCTTTCTCTTTACCTTTCCCTAAGTAACTCGCGTTTCGCTGGCGAATTATTAAACGGCTTTACGGCTTGCTCAACCTGGTTTTCATTCCCTGCGTGATAATGAGTCCTGTAACCCTTAACGGAAGACAACAGGAGCATCACATGAAGAGACGTTATGCCGTTCTGACTGCTGCACTGCTTGCCACCGCAAGTTTCTCGACGCTGGCAGCCCAGCCCGTAAGCGCTACAGAAGCGCAAAACCTGCAAAGCGTCGGCACCGTTTCCATCAGCGGCGTACGCGGTACGCTGGATGATGCAACGCGCCATCTGTCGCAGAAAGCGCAGGAGCAAGGTGCCAGCGGCTATCGCGTGATTGGTGTACAAACCCCAGGGGATTCCAGCCTGTGGAGCGGCACCGCAGAGATTTACCGTTAATTCCCTCCAGTAGTAACCCTGTAGTAGTCGTTATCCCTGTAGCCATCCCTTTACCGGTCAGCCCTCTGACCGGTTTTTTTGTGCACCGCGACGGATTATTACAATTCATCTTGTGCAGCCTGGCGGTATTTTTTGCTTCGTTCTTGCAGAACGGGTAGGATTCATCGCCGTAAATTCCCACCCCGCCACGCGACATCGTTCCGCCGCGTGACGCCGGGTTTTTACCCCATTTCGCACCGCCCTACGCAATCGTTTGGTTTGGCGGTGATTGATGGTCAGGACAAACAGGATGGCTATGAAATCAACTAAAAAAACCGCAGCCGAACAACGCGCTGCGAAAAGACGCTGGCTCAACTCGCACGACAGCGGTTACCAAAAAGCAATGGGTAACCGTCAGGTACAAATGATCGCCATCGGCGGTGCAATCGGTACTGGTCTGTTCCTCGGTGCTGGCGCGCGCCTGCAAATGGCCGGTCCTGCACTGGCGCTGGTTTATCTGGTGTGCGGTATCTTCTCCTTCTTTATCCTCCGTGCGTTGGGCGAACTGGTATTACACCGTCCTTCCAGCGGCAGCTTTGTTTCTTATGCACGTGAATTCCTTGGGGAAAAAGCGTCTTACGTTGCGGGCTGGATGTACTTCGTCAACTGGGCGATGACCGGTATCGTCGATATCACCGCCGTCGCACTTTATATGCACTATTGGGGCGCGTTTGGCGATGTGCCGCAGTGGGTGTTTGCGCTCGGCGCGCTGGCAATTGTCGGCACCATGAACATGATCGGCGTGAAGTGGTTCGCCGAGATGGAGTTCTGGTTCGCGCTGGTCAAAGTGCTGGCGATTGTGGCGTTCCTGATTGTGGGAACGATATTCCTGGGAAGTGGTAAGCCGCTCGACGGTAACACCACAGGATTCCACTTGATCACCGATAACGGCGGCTTCTTCCCGCACGGTTTGCTGCCAGCGCTGGTGTTGGTGCAGGGCGTGGTATTTGCCTTCGCCTCGATTGAGCTGGTGGGAACTGCAGCAGGCGAGTGTAAAGATCCCAAAACCATGCTGCCGAAAGCCATCAACAGCGTGATCTGGCGTATCGGCCTGTTCTACGTCGGTTCCGTGGTGCTGCTGGTTCTCCTGCTGCCGTGGAATGCCTATCAGGCGGGACAAAGCCCGTTTGTGACCTTCTTCTCTAAACTTGGCGTGCCTTACATCGGTAGCGTGATGAACATCGTGGTGCTGAGCGCTGCGCTGTCGAGCCTCAACTCGGGTCTGTATTCTACCGGTCGTATCCTGCGTTCGATGTCGATGGGCGGTTCAGCACCGCAGTTCATGTCGAAGATGAGCAAACAGCAGGTGCCGTACGCCGGTATTTTAGTGACCATCGGTGTATACATATTTGGTGTGGCACTCAACTACTACGTGCCTTCTCAGGTATTTGAAATCGTTCTGAACTTTGCTTCGCTCGGCATCATTTCGTCGTGGGGCTTTATCGTGGTGTGCCAGATGCGTTTGCGCAAAGCGATTAAAGAAGGCAAGGCAGACGACGTCAGCTTTAAACTGCCGTGGGCGCCGTTTACTTCATGGTTGACCCTGCTGTTCCTGGCGAGCGTGCTGGTGTTGATGGCGTTTGACTATCCAAACGGCACCTACACCATTGCCTCAATTCCGTTAATTGCCGTGATTCTGGTGCTGGGCTGGTTTGGCGTGCGCAAACGCGTGCATGCTGAAGCGCAGAAAGAGCATGAACATCATGCTGAGAATCACGATACGCTGGCGGAAGATTCACCGCGCTAATCACAGCGATTCTCATCTGCGGGGGCCTTTTGGCCCCCGTTTTTATTTCAATTCCCCTTCACTTGATCCCACGTCGGGATTTACCCCTTTGGGGTGATATAGCCCTTATTAGCGTCAGGTTATTTTACGCACCATCTCTCTTTCTCCCGTTTAAGGTGAACCGATGGCGCTGTCGCGACGTGAACTCTTTACCGGGCAGCGCGTAGCGTCTGCTGACGGCATCGCTTTGCCGTGGTGGCGGGGAGAGAACGGTTGTGATGGCTGCGGCAAATGCGTGGCGGCCTGCGAAACCCACATCATCCGCCTGGCTGCCGGTGAAGTACCGCACCTCGATTTTCTGCAGGGTGAATGCACGTTCTGCGCCGCCTGCGCAGAGGCTTGCCCGCAGCCGTTGTTCCACGCGCGTGAAACCGAGCCGTTTCCGCAACGCATTCGCATCGACAACCGCTGCATCACCTTTCTTGGCGTGAATTGCCGCAGCTGCCAGGAGAGTTGCGAACAGCAAGCCATCCGTTTCCATTTGATGCCGAACGGCATCGCACAGCCTGAAACCCTTCCGCAGCATTGCACCGGTTGCGGCGCCTGCATCGCGCCTTGCCCGGTCTCAGCCACAGGATTACATCATGAACCATGAACACAGTTGGCACGTCTGCGGCCTGGTGATTCAGGCGCGCCCGGCGTCGATTCCCGCCGTGAAAAGTGCGCTGTTGGCCTTTGACGATTGCGATATCGCTGCCGAAGACGCCACGCGCGGCACGCTGGCGGTGACGCTGGGTGCGGCAGATAGCGCCGCGCTGCTGCGCAATATTGAAGAGAGCCGCAACATCGCTGGCGTGCTGGCGGTATCGCTGGTGTATCACCAGCAAGACGAAATTGAAGAACCTTGTAAGGAAGCATCATGAGTATAAGTCGTCGTGATTTTATGAAGGCCAATGCGGCGGCTGCTGCTGCCACGGCTGCAGGACTCACCATTCCTACCGTGACCAAAGCCGCGACCTCGCTGGCTGCGCCGATTCGCTGGGAAAAAGCGCCGTGCCGATTCTGCGGCACCGGCTGTGGCGTGCTGGTCGGCACCCAGGATGGCCGCGTAGTGGCTTCGCAGGGCGATCCGCAGGCCGAAGTGAACCGAGGTCTGAACTGTATCAAAGGCTATTTCCTGCCGAAGATCATGTACGGAAAAGATCGCCTGACCCAGCCGCTGCTGCGCATGACCGACGGTAAATATGCCAAAGAGGGTGAGTTCACGCCGGTCAGCTGGGATCAAGCCTTCGACATCATGGAAGAGAAGTTCAAAGCGGCGCTGAAAGCCAACGGCCCGGATTCGGTCGGCATGTTCGGTTCCGGCCAGTGGACGGTATGGGAAGGTTATGCGGCCTCCAAGCTGATGAAAGCCGGTTTTCGCACCAACAACCTCGACCCGAACGCGCGTCACTGCATGGCTTCGGCGGTGGTCGGCTTTATGCGCACCTTCGGTATGGATGAACCGATGGGCTGCTACGACGATATCGAGCAGGCCGACGCCTTTGTGCTGTGGGGCTCGAACATGGCGGAGATGCACCCGATTCTCTGGTCACGTATCACCGCGCGTCGTCTTAGCAATGACAACGTCAAAGTGGCGGTACTTTCCACCTATCGTCATCGCAGCTTTGAGCTGGCCGATAACGCGATCGTGTTCACGCCGCAGAGCGATTTGGTGATCCTCAACTTCATCGCCAACTACATTATTCAGAACAACAAGGTCGATAAAACCTTCCTACAGAACCACGTGACGCTGCGCAAAGGTGTGACGGACATTGGTTACGGCTTGCGTCCCACCGATCCGCGTCAGGCTGCGGCGAAGAACCCGGACAGCGGCGAATCCACGCCGATGAGCTTCGACGAGTTTGCGAAGTTTGTTTCCGAGTACACGGTGGAAAAAGCCAGCGCAATGAGCGGCGTGGAGAAAGATCAGCTGATCGCACTCGCCGAACTCTATGCCGACCCGAAAGTGAACGTGGTGTCGTACTGGACCATGGGCTTCAACCAGCATACGCGTGGCGTGTGGGCCAATAACCTGTGCTACAACCTGCACTTATTGACCGGCAAAATCTCGCGTCCGGGCACCGGTCCGTTCTCGCTCACCGGCCAGCCGTCGGCGTGCGGCACGGCGCGTGAAGTTGGTACATTCGCCCACCGTTTACCGGCGGACATGGTGGTCAACAATGACAATCACCGCGCCACCGCCGAGAAGCTGTGGAAGCTGCCGCAGGGTACGGTGCCAGCCAAAATTGGTTTGCACGCCGTGGCGCAGGATCGCGCGCTAAAAGATGGCAAGCTCAACGCCTATTGGGTGATGTGTAACAACAATATGCAGGCCGGTCCGAACCTGACGCAGGAGCGTATGCCGGGCTGGCGCGATGAGCGCAACTTCATCGTGGTGTCCGATCCCTATCCCACCGTCAGCGCCTTGTCGGCTGACCTGATTCTGCCTACCGCGATGTGGGTGGAGAAAGAGGGCGCCTACGGCAACGCCGAGCGTCGCACCCAGTTCTGGCATCAGCAGGTGAAAGCGCCGGGCGATGCGAAATCCGATCTGTGGCAGCTGGTGAACTTCTCCAAACGTTTCAAAGTAGCGGAAGTGTGGCCGGAAGCGCTGCTGGCGCAGAATCCTGAGCTGCGCGACAAAACGCTGTTTGATGTGCTGTACGCCAACGGCCAGGTCAATCAGTTCCCGCTGAGTGAAGTGGCAGATGACCAGCTGAATGATGAAGCGCGCGAGTTTGGCTTCTACATCCAGAAAGGCTTGTTCGAGGAGTACGCCAGCTTTGGTCGCGGTCACGGCCACGATCTCGCGCCGTTCGATGTTTACCATCAGGCGCGCGGCTTGCGCTGGCCGGTTGTCGATGGCAAAGAGACGCGCTGGCGCTATCGCGAAGGATACGACAGCTACGTGAAAGCCGGTGAAGGCGTGCGTTTCTACGGCAAGCCGGATGGCAAAGCCACCATCTTCGCGCTGCCTTACGAAGCGCCAGCGGAATCGCCGGATGAAGAGTATGACTTGTGGTTCTGTACCGGTCGCGTACTGGAACACTGGCATACCGGCACCATGACGCGTCGCGTGCCGGAGCTGCACCGCGCGGTGCCGCAGGCGCTACTCTATATACATCCGCTGGATGCCAAAGAGCGCAATTTCCGTCGCGGCGAGAAGGTCCGCGTGGTATCGCGTCGTGGTGAAACCCTTGCCACCGTGGAGACGCGCGGTCGCAATCAGCCGCCCAAAGGTCTGGTATTTATGCCGTTCTTTGATGCGGGCGTGCTGGCCAACAACGTCACCCTGGACGCCACCGATCCGCTGTCGAAGCAGACCGATTACAAAAAATGCGCCGTCAAGCTGGTTAAAATTTAAGGCAGGATGCAATGAAACCCTTAATCACACTCGTTACTTTGGCCGCCCTGATGCTGGGCGGCACGGTTTACGCCAATAACGGCGTCGATCTCAACCAGTCACCAGAAGTGACGGCCACGCAGCAGGGCACTATTCATCAGCCCAAAGAGCAGAGCCGCAAGCCGTTGAACTACGTGAATCAGCCGCCGGTGATCCCGCACAGCGTGGATGGCTATCAGGTGACGAAAAACGTGAACCGTTGTCTGCAGTGTCACGGCACGCAGAGCTATCTCACCACCGGCGCACCGCGTGTCAGCCCAACGCACTTTACCGATCGCGATGGTCTGGTGAGCAGCACCGTGTCGCCGCGCCGCTACTTCTGCCTGCAGTGTCACGTACCGCAAACCGATGCCAAACCGGTGGTGGAAAACACCTTCAAACCGGCTGACGGCTTCGGTAAGTGAGGACATGATGAAAGAGAAACTTCTGCGCATCTGGCGCTGGTGGCGACGTCCAAGTCGTCTGGCGCTCGGCACCTTGCTGATTCTGGGCTTTGCTGGCGGCATCATTTTCTGGGGCGGCTTCAACACCGCGATGGAGATGACCAACCGTGAGCAGTTCTGTATCGGCTGCCACGAGATGCGCAATAACGTCTATCAGGAATATATGCAGACGGTGCACTACAACAACCGCAGCGGCGTGCGCGCCACCTGTCCGGATTGTCATGTGCCGCACGAGTGGGGCCCGAAAATGCTGCGTAAGATCCAGGCGAGCAAAGAGGTGTATGCCAAGATTTTCGGCATCATCGATACGCCGCAAAAGTTCGAGGATCACCGCATCGAGCTGGCGCAAAACGAGTGGCGCAGGATGAAAAACAACAATTCGCAGGAGTGTCGTAACTGCCACAACTTTGATTATATGGATTTCACTGCGCAGAAAACCGTGGCCGCGAAGATGCACAGCAAGGCGATTGAGGAAGGGAAAACCTGTATCGATTGCCACAAAGGTATCGCGCACCATCTGCCGGATATGAAAGATCAGCCGAACGGTTTTTGAAGCGGTTGCCATAAATGAACTGCACCCCAAATGTTGGACCATAATCTGACATTGATGGAGTGACCCCGAGCCCATAGACAAATCTGCCCTATATTTTGAGCATAGGAGGAGTCTATGGGCACACCACGATTTACCCCTGAGTTTAAAGAAGAAGCAGTCCGCCAGATCACCGAGCGGGGCTATTCCGTCGCCGACGTATCTGAACGCCTGGGCGTCTCGCAACACAGCCTTTATAAATGGATCCGCTCTATAAAACCTGATGCCAGCGGGCACCAGGCGCAGGATCTGCTGGATGCCCGGACGGAGATCCTCCGGTTGAAAGCGCAACTCAAGCGAACTGAGGAGGAGCGGGATATCCTGAAAAAGGCGGCGCGGTACTTTGCAAGGGAGCCCGACTAAAGTACCGCTTCATCAACGATCACCGTCAGGTCTGGTCGATCACACTGATGTGTCGGGTTCTGAAGGTTGCCCGTTCCGGTTTTTACGTCTGGCTCCACTGCCCGGTATCAACTGGAGAGCAGGATAATCAGCGGCTGCTGACGCTTATCCGCGACTCTTATACCCTGAGTGGCGGCGTTTATGGATACCGGCGGGTCCACAGTGACCTGCGAGAAATCGGGGAGGTATGCAGTAAAAACAGGGTAGCGAAAATTATGCGGCAGAACAGAATCAAGGCCGTACATGGCTATAAAATCCCGCGAGGAGCACGGGGACGTCCGTCAGTCATCGCGCCTAACCGGGTACAGCGGGAGTTCACAGTCGTTAAACCGAACCAGGTCTGGGTAACGGATATTACCTACATACGGACCTGGCAGGGCTGGCTGTATCTGGCCGTGGTCATAGACCTGTTTGCCCGCAATGTGGTGGGCTGGTCAATGAAACCCTCACTGTCGCGCGAACTGGCGCTGGATGCTCTTCTGATGGCCGTCTGGCGACGAAGGCCTGAGGAAACCGTTATCGTACACAGCGACCAGGGAAGCCAGTATGGCAGCGATGACTGGCGACGGTTCTGCCAGGCTAATAACCTGTCACCCAGCATGAGCCGGCGCGGCAACTGCTGGGATAATGCAGTGGCAGAATCCTTCTTCAGTTCGCTAAAAAAAGAGCGCATCAGAAAGCGGATCTATAGAACCCGGGACATGGCCCGGGCTGATATCTTTGATTATATCGAAGTGTTCTACAACCGGACCCGACGCCACAGCCACCTGGGAGGCGTCAGTCCAGAGGCCTTCGAAAAGGCCTCGTCGTGAGGACAGCGAATGTCTACGGGAATGGGGTCACTCCATAAATGGCGACCCTACGTTTGAGCGTGTTTCCCCCATAGGGTCGCCATTTATGGCGACCTCCTTTTTATACCTCCACCATCCTCACAATTCAGATAGTTTTCTCCGCCGCTTCGTCCTATCATCTCAGGCTCCCTCAATTTAGCAGTGGAGCGGTTATGTCGTTAAAGATCAACATCATCAAAGACAAGTTGCTGTCAGAAAACTGGTTTGTGCTGCGCAACTTCACCTACGAACTCACCCGCAACAACGGCGAAGTCGTGCGTCACAAGCGCGAAGTTTACGATCGCGGTAACGGCGCCACCATCCTGCTGTATAACACTGAAAAAAATAGCGTTCTGCTGGTGCGTCAGTTCCGTATAGCTACCTATGTGAATGGCAACGAAAGCGGCGAGCTGATTGAGACCTGCGCGGGGCTGCTGGATGACGACTCGCCGGAAGAGTGCATTCGCAAAGAAGCGATTGAAGAGACCGGTTATCAGGTGGGCAAGGTGGAGAAACTCTACGAAGTCTATATGTCGCCGGGCGGTGTCACCGAATTGATCCACTTCTTCGCTGCGCAATACAGCGATGCGCAGCGCGCCAACAACGGCGGTGGCGTTGAGGATGAAGAGATTACCGTGCTGGAGCTGAGTTTCCCGGAAGCGCTGGCGATGGTGAAAGACGGCCGCATTCGTGACGGCAAAGCCATTATGCTGTTGCAGCATGCCCAGATCGCCGGTTGGTTAAAGCCGTAGTTTTTACCGTAGGGTCGCCATTTATGGCGACCTGGCTAATCACCGCACAATTATGGCGACCTGGCCAATCACCGCACAACCTCAACCAACGCTTCCGGCACGCACTGCGGATACGCCTGCAACCGCGCCAGCGCTTCGGCGTAAGAGGGCATCGAGTGAGCCGCACCGGAGCGTTCCACGCACAGCGAAGCGTAAGCTGAAGCAAATAGCGCTGCCTGCGGCAGTTCATCGCCAGAAGCCAGCCGCGCCGCCAGTGCGCCGTTAAACGCATCGCCTGCGCCGGTGGTATCCAGCGGCTGCGCCGGGAAGAGCGGAATACGCAGCGGCGGCTGCCCGGCTACCGAAAGCAACGCGCCGGACACCCCCAAGGTAATAATCACCTGACGCGCGCCTTTGCGGTGCAGCTTTTCTGCCGCTTGCTGCGCGCTGGGGAAGTCGGTGACTTTCACGCCGGTTAGCTGCATCGCTTCGGTGCTGTTCGGCGTCAACAAGTCCACTTTCGCCAGCAGCGCATCAGTAACTTTCTGCCACGGTGCGGGATTCATAATCACAAAGGTGCCGCCAGCGCGCGCGTTGTCGATCATGCGCTGGATGGCGCTGAGATTATTCTCCAGCTGCACCAGCAAAATATCGGCGGCGGCAACGGTGGGTTGGCAGCGCGTCACTTCGGCGGCAGTTACCGTGGTGTTTGCGCCGGGATAGACCGAAATCATGTTCTCGGCATCGTCACCGGCAACGTAAATCAGCGCATTGCCGGTGGGTTTCTCCTTGCAGGTAAACAAGGTGATAGCATCGAAACCGGTCTTTTCCAGATGAAGACGCGCAAACATGCCGAAGTCATCATTACCAATCTTTCCGATATAGTGCACGCGTGCCCCAGCACGCAGCGCGGCCGTGGCTTGATTGGCACCTTTGCCGCCCGGTCCCATCATGCTGGTATGGGCGGTGAGCGATTCGCCCGGCATCGGAAAGCGGTTCATCACCGCGACCACGTCGAGGTTGAACGAGCCAAACACACACACTTTTCCTTTCATCATGCACTCCTGAACAGACGTTCGGCGGCTAAACAGGCACCGCGACAACCGGTGTGATCGGTGGATTGGCTAAACACGATCTTCAAACCGTCACGCGTGGCGGGTGGACGAAGATGCTGCTGAATCTGGCTGCGCAACTGCGCCAGCGGAAAGTCCGCCATCGCCAGCACGCCGCCGCCGAGAATCAGGTATTCCGGATCGAGGATGTTCATCTCGGTGGCAATCAACTGCGCCAGGCGCTGCACAAAAGCCTGTAGCTCCGGATGCTCGCGATGCTGGCTAAACAGCGCCGACATGTTAGTTTCTGGCACGTTATCGCTCGCCCAGCGGCTTAGCCAGTGGCCGGAAGTGACGGTTTCCGCACAGCCACGATTGCCGCACGGGCAGGGCAGATCGTTGCCGGCAACGGGCACATGGCCAAGCTCACCCGCGCCGCCGTGCTGACCATGATAAAACTGACCGTTGATCCACAAGCTGTTGCCCATGCCGGTGCCGGGATACAAACCCACCGCGCTGTCCGGCAACTGCTCCAGCTGCAACAAATCCCACAGCATCAGATGGTTAACATCTTTGTCCATCGCTACCGGCACGCCAAGACGCTCGGTGAGCAGCGCGGCAACCGGTTGTTGATCCAGCGCCTGGATAAACGGCAGCGAGATCACCTGCTGGCGGTCGCGGCTGAGAATGCCGGGTAATCCGAGCATCACGCCGCTCACCGGCTGCTGCTCCAGCGTTTCACTGATTAACTCGCCCAACGCGCTCAGCGCATCAGGTTGCTGCGCCCAGCTGGCCGTCGGCACTTTACGGAAGCTCGACCAAACGCGGCCTGCTTCCATCAGCTGCAGACGTGTGCCGGTGCCGCCAATATCGATACCGAGCCAGCATTTTTTCATGCGGATACCTGCGCCAATCCCTGAGCCTCATCAATGCTTTCGCGCATCATATTCCAGGCGGTTTCCAGATCGTCGTGAATATTGAACAAACCGGAAGTGCCAACAATCAGCACTTCTGCGCCCGCGCCAACCAGCGTGTTGTAAGTGCGGGTGTTACAGGAACCGTCGATCTCAATCAGGTATTGATAGCCGTTGGCCTGCTTCAGCGCTTTCAGCTCCTGGACCTTCTGCACCATTTCCGGAATAAACGGTTGTCCGGCATAGCCCGGATCCACCGTCATCACGGTGATCTTATCCACCAGATGAATGTAGTGATGGATAAAGGAGACCGGCGTCGCGGGGTTGAGCACCACGCCAACTTTCTTGCCGAAGCTGCGGATCATGTTGATCACGCGGAATGCATCGCGATTGATGGTTTCGGCGTGCGGGCAGATGTAATCCGCGCCCGCTTTGGCAATCACTTCAATGAAATCGGTGGGTTGCTCGACCATCAAATGCACATCCAGCGCCACTTTGGTGAACGGGCGAATCTGCTCAATAAAGAACGGCGACAGCGTGATATTTTTCACGTAGTGACCATCCATAATATCGATGTGCAGGAAGTCGGCGCGGGAGTCCAGCACGGCGAGCTGGTGCTTGATCTCCATCAGATTCATACACATCAACGACGGGGAGACTTGAATACGCATCATACTTCCTTTTTTTCGGTCAAAGGGTTAAGCGCCGCGGCGAGCTTGCTGAGTTTGACGGCACGATGTTCGTTAAATCGGGTTTTGAATTGTTTGAAGGCCAGCACCACAATCAGTACGGCGCCCCACATCGCCAGGCTGACGTGCTGGCTGATGTTCATCAGGTTGAAGCCGGTGGAGAGCACTTGCAGCGCGATCAGCGCCAGCACCACGCCGGTGACGCGACCAAAGCCGCCGTTGGGATCGGTGCCGCCAAGGATGATCGCCAGCACCGTCAGCAGCAGATACGCATCGCCGTAACCCATACGCGCCGAGTTGAAGCGCGCCATCATGATCAATCCGGCCAACACGCACAGCAGGCTGGAGATGACGTACACCAGAATCACCATGCGATGGGTGTTGATGCCGCTAAACCAGGTGGCGTTGATGTTGCTGCCGCCCATATAGATGCATTTACCGGCGCGGGTTTTGCCGAGGAACAGCGCCAGCAGCGCGGCGGCAATCAGGAACACCCACAGCGGCAGCGGAACACCAAGCAGCGTGTTGGAACCGAGCGCCTGCACCACCGACGGCATGCCGCTGACCGCCGCACCTTTGGTGAGCCAGATGCCGATACCGTTCAGCGTCATCATGGTCGCCAGCGTCACCAGAATCGGGTGCGCTCCGATGCGCGTTACCATCACGCCGGTAATCACGCCAATCAGCGCGGCAATCAGCATCGCGCCGATGATGGCGATGAACAGCCACAACAGTTGCATACCGGTTCCCGCATCGGCGGGCAGGGCGCGCATCAGCGTCCAGGCGATAAACAGCGCCGTCAGATTAGCGGTGGCGATGATCGCCAGATTCAGTCCGCCGCTGAGAATGGCGATAAACATCGCCAGCGTCAGCAAGCCGAGCTCAGGCAACTGGAACGCCATGCTCATAAAGGTCGAATCCGTGAGAAAGCGGCCCGGTAGCATGATGGTGAAGGTCGCCAGCGCCAGCGCAATGAGCAGCATCAGGCCGATATTGGTGCCGTCCGGACGCAGAGCAGAGAGTGATTTCATGTGAATGCGCCTTCCGTTAGACGAAACTGACATCAGTTTCTTTACGTTTTTTGTAGTGAGTCACGGCGATGGCCACCATGATCACGCCGCCCACCACGATGTTCATGAAGTAGTTGGAGACGCCAATCAGGTTGAGGCCGTTCTTCAGAATGGCGATGAGGAACACGCCCATTAAGGTGCCGCTCACCGTGCCTTTGCCGCCCATCAGGCTGGCACCGCCCAGCACCGTGGCCGCCAGCACATCCAGCTCGCCGCCAACCAGCGCATTCGGCACCACTTCACCCATGCGATAGACCTGCACTAAGCCGCCAATCGCCGCCATCGCACCCAGCCAGCCGTAGGCGAAGATGTGGATAAGACCCACGCGAATACCGATACGGCGCGCCGATTCCGCATCGCCGCCTACCGCATACAGCTGGCGGCCAAGATTGGTTTTGTTCAGCAGCAGCGCGGTGAGTCCGGCAATCACCAGCATGGTCACCAGCGGCAATCCAATCTGGAAGCTGTTGCCTTGCCAGTTGAAGGGCAGCACGCTGCGCAGCGTGATCCACCAGTCCGGCAGCGAATAGAGGCTTTTGCCGCCGGTTACCCACATCAACAGGCCAAACAGCAGCGACTGCATGCTGATGGTGATGATGATCGACACCACGCGCAGCGAGGTAATCAGCAGGGCGTTGATTACGCCAAACAGCGTGCCGCACACCACCGCCAGCAGAATGCTGAGCAGGGCGTTATCAAACTGGAACTGCACAAACAGCGAGGCGATCAGGTATTGCACCACCGACGCCACCGCAGCAAAGGAGATATCGATGCCGCCGGTCACCAGCACCACAAACAGGCCGAGGGCGAAGATGCCGGTCACGGCGTAGCTTTCCGCCAGATCCAGCAGGTTTTGCACCGTCAGGAACTGGTCGCTGGCGGCAGAGAAAAACACGATGAACGCCAGCAAAACCCAGGCAAGCCAGCCCTGGCTGGAGCTCGGACGTAAACGAGAAAAATCAGGCATTGATCACCTCCGCCAGCTGCTGTTGCTCAACGGTATCGGGTTGGTATTCGGCATGAACGGTGCCATCACGGAAGTGCAGGATGCGGTCGCAGTTGTACCAAACCTCGGGCACTTCGTCGGAAATCAGGATGATCGACAAACCTTCTTTCGCCAGCAGATGAATCAGCTGATAGATGCTGGCTTTAGCGCCGACATCCACGCCAACCGTGGGCGAATCGAGGATCAGGATGCGCGGCTGCGTCAGCACCCATTTCGCCAGCACGATTTTCTGCTGGTTGCCGCCGGAGAGCGTGGAGATCGCCAGATTGGGATCGGCGACGCGCACGCCAAGCTGCTGAATCCACTGCAGGATCAGCTTATTCTTGCGGTATTCGTCAATCAGGTGGAAACGGTTTTGCAGTTTGTCGAGGATCGGCAGCACCATGTTGTCGGCCACCGATTGCTGCTGCACCAAACCCAGCGTTAAGCGATCTTCAGATACATAACCGATACCCGCTTTGATCGCGTCCTCGTGTCCACGGAAGCGCACCGGTTTGCTGTCGAGCCAGATCTTGCCGCTGTCGGGCTTGGTCATGCCAAACAGCGACAGTGCCAGTTCGGTGCGCCCAGATCCCAGCAGGCCGCACAGGCCCAGCACTTCGCCCTGATAGAGTTTGAAATTAACGTCGTGATATTGTCCGGCGCGCGTCAGCTTTTCGACTTCGAGGATCAGGCGATCGTCATTGCGCGTCGGCGTTTTTAGCTGATAGTCGAGTTTCAGGCCGGTCATCAGTTCGGTCAGATGGTGCGGCGTCATCGCTTTGGCGGGCCAGCAGCCCATTTTGCGGCCGTCGCGGATCACCGTCACGCGATCCGAAATCTCCAGCACTTCATCCAGACGATGGCTGACAAACACCACGCAGATGTTTTTGTCTTTGAGGTAACGCACGGTGCGCAGCAGCTGATTCACTTCGGTGCGCGTCAATGAAGCAGTCGGCTCATCCATGATCACCAGCCGCGCATCGGCGACCAGCGCACGGCAAATCGCGACCTGCTGGCGGGCGGCAATCGACAGCGATGCCACTTTTTCATCGAGGTCGAGGTCAAACTTCAGCTCATCAATGATGCGCTGCGCCGATTCACGCAGTTTGGCTTTGCGGTGCCAGCCGAGCAGGCTACTCAGGTTGTGCTCGAAGGCGATGTTTTCCGCCACGCTGAGATTGGGGAACAGCGACAGATCCTGATAAATCACCTGGATGCCGAAGTCACGCGCCTGACGTGTGGTCAGACGCGGGAAGCTTGGGCCTTCGCCCAGCGTAATGCGGCTGCCGCTATCCGGGGCGTGCACCCCGGAAATGACTTTGATTAAGGTGCTCTTGCCACAGCCGTTGGTGCCAGCGAGACAGTGCACTTCGCCAGCCAGTAAGGTCAGCGAGATATCGCTCAGTGCGCGGTTGCCACCAAATGTTTTCGACAGGTTGTCGAGCGCAATCAGCGTCTGTGGGATCACCTCTTTCATCATTACAGCCCCATTTTCACCAGTTTTGGCAGGTTCTCTTTGTCCAGGCTTTCGGTGTTGTTGCCGAGGATGGTGTGGGTCGCCTCGTCAACTTTCACTTTGCCTAAACCCTCGATGGTCATTCCGTCGGTGATTGGCTCTTTCTTCTGCATCATGTCGGCGATGCGCACGAACACTTCGCCAGCGGTCTGCGGGTTCCAGATGTAGCCGCCTTTGATTGCGCCGCGCTGCACCAGCGATGCGCCCTGGCCAGGACTGAAGGCACCAATCACGCACACCTGATCAATTTTGTTACGGTTCATCACCGCACGACCGGCGCCAATCGGACCTTGTGAACCAAAGGCCATAATCCCTTTCAAATCCGGGTATTTGGACATCAGCTCATTGGTGGTACGAATCGAGTCATCCAGCGATTCGCCGACGCCAAACTTGTCGGTGACCATCTGCATCTTCGGATAGTGTTCTTTCTGGTAATTCAACGCCGCATCGGTCCACTGCTGATGCAATGGCACGGTCAGGCTGCCGACGTACATGGCGTATTTGCCCTCTTCATGCATGCATTTCGCCAGCGCTTTCATATGGTTGATGCCGTGCGTCGGCGCATCCACCAGTTCGAAGTCCCAGTTAGCGCCTTTCTGATCAGGCGATTCGTGGGTGATGACTTCAATGCCAGCATCACGGGCGCGCTTCAGCACCGGCTCCAGCACCTTCGGGTCATTCGGCACCACGCCAATGATGTCGACCTTCTGGGCAATCAAATCTTCGATAGCACGCACCTGCAGAGCCGGATCGGCCGCCGTTGGGCCCACCATCCACGCGTCAATGCCGCGTTTCGCCGCTTCACTCTTGATGCCCGCTTCCATGGCGTTGAACCACGGAATACCGCCAATTTTCACCACGATGCCCATGCGTAATTTGTCAGCAGCGTGCGCGCCGGAGGCGGCAAACAGGGCGAGCAGAGAACAGGCGATAAGATGTTTTTTCATAAAGACTCCGATTTAATTTTTTATTAGCTGCATAGAATGGCTGCGCTGGGAGCAATCAATAATATTGACGCCGTTCCACGCTAATTCTTGTTCCAGCTCTTTGTCTTTTAATTGGTCAGTAATGAGAAAGTCCACATCGCGATAATGACAAATACGCGCGAATGAGGGCCGTAGGAATTTACTTCCGTCCAGCAACAGATGTTTTCTTTCCGCTGCTAATAACATTTGCTGTTTTAAATGTGCGTTGTTTTCGTTACCTTCACGTAAATAACCGTCATTACCTAAACTGCTACAGGAAAAAAAGATCTTATTGATCTGAAATTCCCTGAGCGGTTGCTCGGCGACTACGCCGTGGAAATCTTCATAACGGTCAGAATATTCTCCTCCCAGACAGATGGTGCGGATACTGCCGCGCGCCGCAAGGGTTTGCACAATCCTGATGGAATTGGTTAATACCGTTAATTCAATATCTGGCAGCTGTCGCGCTAAATACCAGCAAGTGGTGCTGCTATCGAGTAATATACAATCGCCAGGGCTAATGAAATCGAGTGCGCGTTTGGCAATCGCCATCTTGGCATCAACGTGTTCATTTATTCTCTGGCGGAAAGATAATTCATACTCGTTAACGCCTCTTGTATTTCCCTGAATGTTAGCGGCCTGTCGTTTTGCTGGTACCGCACCACCGTGACTGCGTTGTAACAGACCACGTTTCTCCAGCTGATTTAAATCACGCCGAATGGTTTCTTGTGAAACCTGACATAACGTGACTAATTCAGCGACAATGACCCGACCATTTACATTTAATTCGTCAATAATTCGCTGCTGTCTTTCAATCGGCAACATACTAACCTCCGATGGATATAAATTACTGGATAGCGCATTTGGAAAGTGTGGGCTGCGCACGAGTCCACAGTCACCAATACGCCTTAGCTGATTAGAGTGATCTGGATCTTTCTTCAATGTAAATGAGATGTCTGGTTATCAAAATTAAGTGACGCACTTCACATAAAATCGCCTAATGTCGCGAAACCTGCGTTCTACGCGCGTTGCATAGCCGCAACATGGAATTAACCTAGCATGACCGCTTATGCCCGTTTGTGTGTATTTGACCGTTTTGTGATGCGTCAACAAGAGTGCGACGAATCCGATTGAGCAGGAATCGGTCAAAACGGATGATGAGCCATTGCGTCATCCAATACCCGATCGCTACAAGGTGATGTCTTTTTCAGCGGTTGACCCCGCTTTTAGGGCCGGCTCACAGTTTAGGCCTGCTGACAGCGTTCCCGTTGCGCTATTATTTTCTTTCCAGGAATTTGGGGACCGATTTTTTTGATGTCGTATTGGATGAAGTTACTGCTTTTATTGCCCTTTCTTTTTGTCGCGTGCGTACAGGCTCAGCCACTGCAAAAGTCATTTTCTGACTGGCAACTGACCTGTAACAATGCGGCTTTTTGCGTGGCACGCAGTTTTCCCGGTGACAACGGCTTAGTGATGACGATTTCACGTCATGCTGGCGTCAACGATCGCCCCTTACTGCGCATCGATTACGGCAGCGCCTACAGCGGTGAGCTGCCTGGCGGCCCGCTCAAGGATAATTTGCTGCTCGATCAACGCCGTCTGACGCCGGATCTCAAACACTGGACGGTGGAGCCGCATCATCTGGCGACCAGCAATGCTATCGCCATCGACGAGTTCCTGGCGCAGACGCTGGATGCGCAGAATCTGCAATTGACCTACAAAGCCAACGCCACCATTCCGCTCAGCGGCATGAAGGCAGCGTTATTGTTGATGGATGACGTGCAGGGCCGCGTCAACGGTGCCAGCGCCTGGGTGAAGCGTGGCGACCGCGTGCAGTGGGATGTGCCGCCGCAACCCGCGTTGCCGGCGTTACCCGCGCCGTTACCGCCGCCGCCGCCGCTGACGCAGGAAGAGACCAGCGGTTTGATTGATTTTGGTACCTGGCGGGTGAATACCGATAACTGCTCGCTCGATCCGCTGCGGCGTGAAGTGAGCGTTTCACCGCTGACCGACAGCAAAGCGCTGCTGCTGATCAGCTGTGAAACCGGTGCTTACAACGTTATCGATCTGGCATTTGAAGTGACGCGTGATGCGCCTTATGTGTCGCGTGGCTTGAGCTTAACGTTGCCGTTCACCCCAGCATCACGCAGCGATAATCAGCTGGAGTTGGTGAACGCCGAATTCGATGCCAGCCATGGATTGCTTTACACCTTCAGTAAAGGACGTGGATTGGGTGATTGCGGCGTGGCGACGCGCTGGCAGTATGACGGCAACGAATTTGTGCTGGCGGAGTATGCGGAAGAGAAGACCTGCGATGCGTGGCACAGCAGTGAAGATTGGCCAACGTTGTGGGTTACCGAATCGCAGAACCCGGTGCAGTCGCGTTAATCTGTAGGGTCGCCATTAATGGCATAATGCCGATCAGTTAAGCCCGAAATGATCGGTTGAACGATCCTCCAGTTCTGCAAAAATCCGTAATCTCACAGGAATTACGGATTTTTTTATGTTACTCAGTCAGGCTCTCGATGCCGTTCTTAACTTTACGCCCAAAGAGTTCTCCGCGCTCTCCGATCTGCTCTCGCCTGAACTCATCGACGAATGCCTGGCTGATACTGGTATCGTGACCGTGCGAAAACGCCGTCTTCCAATGGAGATGATGGTCTGGGCCGTTACCGGCATGGCCCTGTTCCGCTCGCTTTCCATGAACCAGATTGTTTCTCATCTGGATATCGTTTTGCCGGGCAAGCGCCCATTCGTCGCGACCAGCGCGGTTGTGCAGGCGCGTCAGCGGCTCGGAGAAGACGTGGTCCGCCGGGTCTTTGAAAAGTCACGCCAGCTCTGGTTTGATAAAACACCGCTGTCACACTGGAACGGCCTGACACTGCTGGCGGTCGACGGCACGCTGTGGCGGGCCCCCGATACGCCGGAAAACGATAAGGCCTTTGGGCGGACGGCAAATGCACACAGTCAGTCTGACTGGCCTCAGCTGCGCATGGTCTGCCAGATGGAGCTGACAAGCCATCTCTTATCGGGCGTGAGCTTTGGCAGCGTGACCGAAACCAGCGAGGTTGATCTTGCGGCACAACTGGTGGGACAGACGCCGGATCACTCGCTAACGATCCTGGATAAAGGCTTCTATGCGCCCGGCTTCCTGCATTACTGGCAGACCTCGGGGGTGGAAAGACACTGGATGCTACCTCTGCGCAACGATGCAAAATACCGTGTTCTGCAAAAACAGGGCTCAGGCAGCGAGCTGATAGAACTGGACCTGTCGTGGCAGGCGCGTAAAAAATGGAAAGATGTGCCGGAAACGCTGACGGCGCGACTGATAAGCAAAAAGGTTAACGGGAGAGTGGTGAAAATCCTGACGTCAATGTGCGATCCATTGCGATATCCGGAAGGGGATATCGTTGATCTTTATGGACATCGCTGGGAAATAGAACATGGCTTCCGGGAGATGAAGCAGCATCTGTTGAACAACGAGCTCACACTGAGAAGCAAAACACCGGATCTGGTGAAGCAGGAGTTATGGGGCGTTGCGCTGGCGTATAACCTGCTGCGTTTTATGATGGCGCAGATGGCCTATAGCCTGAAAAACGTGGAGCCTTATCAGCTGGGGTTTAAGCAGGCGGCACTGTACCTGACAGGTCAACTGAGACTCCTGCCTGCGGTAGCGCCGGGAAAAATCCCGAGAATAATAGATGAAATAATGGCGATGGCGGGAAGCTTCGTGCTGCCAACCCGGCGGACGAGACATTATCCGCGAGCGGTGAAAAAGAAGCCGAAACGCTATGCGTTTCGGCATGATTAAGTCTTAACTGACGAGCATTACGCCATTAATGGCGACCTTCCCCATATGATTAACGAATCGCTTGCACCGTCATCGGTGAACCCGACTGATTGCCCACCAATTCCGTCAGCATATTATTCACGCCATCGCTCATCGGGGTGAAACGCGTTAACGGCGAGCGCGTTACCACCACAAACACACCAACGTTGTGCTGCGGCACCATCGCCATATAGGTAATAAAGCCGCCGCCGCCGCCGGTTTTCTGAATAATTCCCGGACGACCTTCCTTCGGCCCCATATACACCCAACCCATGCCCAGCGCATCGGCGCGACCCGGCACATCCATGCCTTCGACTTTGGTCAACTGGTCGCGGCGGTAGATCAGCGTTTGCAGGCGATCGATTTGCGGCGTGCGGTGATTCACCGCCGAGTTGAGGAACTGCTGCATCCAGCGGCCCATATCGTCTGGCGTTGAGTAAACGCCGCCGCTGCCGATAGCCGCCAGCGTGTTGTTACACGGACTGGCGCCTTTCTCCGCAATCATCAGGCGCTGACACTGATCCGGTGACGGCGTGAAAGTGGTGTCTTTCATGCCCAACGGACGCGTTATCAACTGTTGAAACAGCGCCGGATACGGCATGCCCGCCGCTTTGGCGAGTGCATCGCTCAGCAGATCAAAGCCCAGGTTGGAATAGGCGGCATTGGTGCCCGGCGCGGCCTTTAATGCGGCGCCGCTCAGCCATTGCCAGCGATCGGACTTGGTCGGCCAGACAAACACCGGACGATGCGGCTTACCGCCGGGCTGCTCGCGCGGCAGGCCGCTGGTATGCGTGGAAAGGTTAATCAGGCGAATCGGCTGGCCGTTATAGCTTGGCACGCGCGCGCCAGGCGGCGCGTATTTGCTTAGCGGATCGTCAAGACGCAGCTGACCGCGCTCTGCCATCTTCACCATCACTTCGCTGGTCATCAGCTTGCTGAGCGAGGCAATACGAATCACCGAATCGGGCTGCGGACGCACGTTGTTGCCGGGGCGCGTATCACCAAAGCTGGCGAAAACCCGCTGATTGCCGTCAATCGCTACCAGCGCCATGCCGGTTGCGCCGCTGCCATAGAAAATGTGCTCAGCGTAACGATCAACAATTTGCGATGCCAACAGTGGATCGGGCGATGACTGCGCCATGCTTTTTAATGGAAGCACTGAAACCATTAAGGCCAGTAAAAAAGGAGTACGTTTTTTCAACGGGAAAGCGTCCGCTATGAGAATCGGAGGAAAGCTTATAGTAATCAGTTTGAGCGAGGCGTGAAGAGGGCAGGGCAGATTTTTTTCTGTATCAGGCTGTGATCAAAAAATGGCCCTTACGCCAAAAAGACGCAGGGCCAGATCGATTAGTGTGGCTTGAGTAATGCTTCGGTATGGCTAACGATGTTCTCGATGGTGAAACCGAATTCCGGGAACAGTTTGCCGGCCGGAGCAGACTCACCAAAGGTGGTCATACCGACAATCGCGCCGTCCAGCCCGACATACTTGTACCAGTAATCCGCAATACCGGCTTCGACCGCCACGCGCGCTTTCACGCCAGATGGCAGCACCGATTCGCGATAAGCGTCATCCTGCTTATCAAACACGTCGGTACTCGGCAACGAAACGACACGAATCTTGTGGCCGTTGGCGGTGAGTTTTTCCGCCGCGCCGAGCGCAATTTCAATCTCTGAACCGGTGGCGATAATGATCGCTTCCGGTGTGCCCGCGCTATCTTTCAGCACGTAACCCCCGCGCGCGATATTCGCCACCTGCTCTTTGCTGCGATCCGGCTGCAACAGATTCTGACGCGACAGAATCAGCGCGGTTGGCCCGTGATGGCGCTCAACGGCAGCTTTCCAGGCTACAGCGGTTTCCACCTGATCGCATGGACGCCACAAGCTGAGGTTTGGCGTAACGCGCAAGCCAGCGATTTGCTCAACCGGCTGGTGCGTCGGGCCATCTTCGCCGAGGCCAATGGAGTCATGTGTATACACCAGCACCTGACGCGCCTTCATCAGCGCCGCCATGCGCACCGCGTTACGCGCATACTCGACGAACATCAGGAAGGTGGCGGTGTACGGCACGAAGCCGCCGTGCGTGGCGATGCCGTTGCCAATCGCCGTCATACCAAACTCACGCACGCCGTAGTGAATGTAGTTACCGGCGAGATCTTCTTTGATCGATTTTGAACCCGACCAAATAGTGAGGTTGCTTGGTGCCAAATCCGCCGAACCGCCGAGGAATTCCGGCAGCAGCTTGCCATACACTTCCAGCGTATTTTGCGAGGCTTTACGGCTGGCAATTTTTTGCGGATTAGCCTGCAGCTGCTCAATAAATTTCTGGGTTTCCGTTTCCCAATTTACCGGCATTTCGCCACTCACGCGGCGGCTGAATTCCTCTGCCAGCTGCGGATGGGCGGCTTTGTAGGCGGCAAATTTCTCATCCCAGGATTTCTCACGCTGACTGCCGGCTTCTTTGGCATCCCACTGCTGATAAATCTCTTTGGGAATCTCAAAGGCCGGGTATTTCCAGCCGAGTTTCTGTCGCGTCAGCGCCACTTCTTCTTCGCCCAGCGCTGCGCCGTGTGACTCTTCTTTACCGGCTTTATTCGGCGAACCGAAACCAATCACCGTGCGGCAGATGATCAGTGACGGCTTATCGGTAACGCTTTGCGCTTCCTTGATCGCCGCCGCAATGGCTTCTGGATCGTGGCCATCAATACCTTCTGCGCTGCCGATCACATGCCAGTTATAGGCTTCAAAGCGTTTATGCGTATCGTCGGTGAACCAGCCTTCGGTTTCACCATCAATCGAGATACCGTTGTGATCGTAGAAACCAATCAGCTTGCCAAGACCGAGCGTACCGGCCAGCGAGCACACTTCGTGCGAGATGCCTTCCATCAAACAGCCATCGCCCATAAACACGTAGGTGTAATGGTCAACGATGTCGTGATCGGGTTGGTTAAACTGCGCCGCCAGCGTGCGCTCGGCAATCGCCATGCCCACGGCATTGGCTAAGCCCTGGCCGAGCGGACCGGTGGTGGTTTCGATGCCTGGCGTGTATCCGAGTTCCGGGTGACCTGGCGTTTTGGAATGTAACTGGCGGAAGTTTTTTAACTCTTCCATCGGCAGATCGTAACCGGTGAGATGCAGCAAACTGTATTGCAGCATTGAACCGTGACCGTTGGAAAGAATAAAGCGGTCGCGATCAATCCATGCCGGATTATTGGGATTGTGATGGAGGAAATCGCGCCATAAAACTTCGGCGATATCGGCCATGCCCATCGGCATGCCGGGATGTCCGGAATTTGCTTTTTGTACCGCATCCATGCTGAGTGCACGAATTGCGTTAGCCAACTCTCTGCGTGAAGACATAAGGTTCTCCCTTGTGATTTGGCGATAGCGGATGAGCCAATGCCCATCCGCCATAAGAGTGAGTGCGGATTACAGACGAGAAGAGAGCACGTCTTCCAGCTTCTGCTGGTCGATGGCGAACTGACGGATGCCGTCTGACAGTTTTTCTACCGCCATCGGATCCTGATTGTGTTCCCAGCGGAATTCCGCTTCAGACAGTGAAGCCGGCTGATGGAAGCCTTCGGTTGATGGCTCCAGCTTACGCTCCAGCGGCGCGTCGCTGTTGGCCAGCTCTTCCAGCAGGTTAGGGGAAATGGTCAAACGGTCGCAGCCGGCCAGCGCCTGAATCTGTTCCACTTTACGGAAGCTGGCACCCATGATGACGGTGCTGTAACGGTGCTTCTTGTAGTAATCGTAGATACGACGCACAGATTTCACGCCCGGATCTTCATCAACCACATACGGGTCGATCGGTTTGCGGGAGTTGTACCAGTCGTAAATTCGGCCAACAAATGGCGAGATCAGGAACACACCGGCTTCAGCACAGGCACGCGCCTGTGCGAAGGAGAACAGCAGTGTCAGGTTGCACTGGATACCGTTTTTCTCCAGCTCTTCGGCGGCTTTGATGCCTTCCCAGGTCGAAGCCAGCTTGATCAGAATGCGTGAGCGGTCGATGCCATGCTCTTCGTAAAGACGGACCAGCTTCTCGGCTTTGGTCACACACATGCCACGATCGAAGGAGAGGCGCGCATCCACTTCGGTCGAAACACGGCCCGGTACGCTTTTCAGAATTTCCATACCGAGGTTGATTGCCACTTTGTCGCTGGCGTTGATGATTTGCGTCTCTTTGCTGCCGCCCTGTTTTTTCGCGTAGTCGATGGCGTCATCAATCAGATGTTTGTAGGCGTCGAGACCGGCGGCTTTCAGAATCAATGATGGGTTGGTGGTCGCATCTTCCGGGTGATAATGGCGAATGGATTCGATATCGCCGCTGTCTGCCACCACGGTGGTGTACTGTTTTAATGCATCTAGCTGGTTCATCGCTTAACTCCTTGATGAGCAAATTTGTGGGCAAATCTGTGGTGCCCATTCCTGTTATAGTCCGGTCCAACACAGTGCTACAGACGTTTCACGAAGAAAATGCGTTTTCTCTGAAACGCTTCAGCCACGCGTTTTGCCATCAATAAGGATAGCAGGCTGTGACAAAGCCGCAGGCGCAGCGGTAGCAATCCGTGCCCTTTGTACTGTGCGTTCTTTGAGCGCCTTCACCCTCTTGTGTGCCGCAAATTCCTATACTGATGGCTCATTTAGCGGTGCCAAAGGATGCCCAATGGACGATCAACTTAAGCAAAGCGCGCTCGATTTTCACCAATTCCCCACGCCCGGAAAAATTCAGGTTTCACCCACCAAACCGTTAGCCACACAGCGCGATCTGGCGCTGGCCTATTCGCCCGGCGTCGCCGCGCCTTGTCTGGAAATTGCCGCCGATCCGCTGGCGGCACGCAAATACACCGCGCGCGGCAATCTGGTGGCGGTGATCTCCAACGGTACGGCGGTGCTGGGATTGGGCAATATTGGCGCGCTGGCGAGTAAGCCGGTGATGGAAGGCAAGGGCGTGCTGTTTAAAAAGTTCGCTGGCATTGACGTATTTGATATCGAAATCGATGAGCGCGATCCCGATAAGTTGATTGAGGTAATTGCCGCGCTGGAACCCACTTTTGGTGGCATCAACCTGGAAGATATCAAAGCGCCCGAGTGCTTCTATATTGAGCAACAGCTGCGTGAGCGGATGCAGATTCCGGTGTTCCACGACGATCAGCACGGCACGGCGATCATCTGTACTGCAGCGGTGCTCAACGGCTTAACCATCGTCAAAAAAGCCATCAGCGATGTGCGGCTGGTGGTCTCCGGCGCGGGTGCTTCGGCGATTGCCTGCCTGAATCTGCTGGTGGCGCTCGGCATGCAGCAGCACAACATTGTGGTTTGCGATTCCAAAGGCGTGATCTATCGCGATCGCGAGCCGAATATGACGCCGACCAAAGCCGCGTACGCGGTAGCCGACAGCGGCGCACGCACGCTGGATGAGGTGATTGGCGGCGCAGATATCTTCCTCGGTTGTTCTGGTCCCAAAGCTTTAACGCCGGAAATGGTGCAGAAGATGGCGCAGGATCCGCTGATTCTGGCGCTAGCCAATCCCGAACCGGAAATCATGCCGCCGCTGGCGAAACAGGTGCGGCCCGACGCGATTATCTGCACCGGTCGCTCTGATTTCCCCAATCAGGTGAACAACGTGCTGTGCTTCCCGTTTATTTTTCGTGGTGCGCTGGATGTGGGTGCCACGGCGATCAATGAAGAGATGAAGCTGGCGGCGGTACACGCGATTGCGGCGCTGGCGCAGGCGGAACAGAGCGATGTGGTGGCGTCGGCGTATGACGATCAGGACCTGAGTTTCGGCCCGGAATACCTGATCCCCAAACCTTTCGATCCACGTTTGATTGTGCAGATCGCGCCAGCGGTAGCCAAAGCGGCGATGGAATCGGGCGTCGCCACGCGACCAATAGAAGATTTTGATGCCTATCGTGAGCAGCTTACCGAGTTCGTCTACAAAACTAACCTGTTTATGAAGCCGATCTTCTCGCAGGCGCGCAAAGATCCCAAACGCGTGGTGCTGGCCGAAGGCGAAGAGGTGCGCGTGCTGCATGCCACGCAGGAACTGGTAACACTGGGCCTGGCGAAACCGATTCTGATTGGTCGCCCGAACGTGATCGCCATGCGTCTGCAAAAGCAGGGGTTGAAGATCGAGGCGGGTAAAGATTTTGAGATCGTTAATAACGAGTCCGATCCGCGTTTCAAAGAGTACTGGAACGAGTATTACCAGATCATGAAACGGCGTGGCGTGACGCCGGAAACCGCCCAGCGCGCGGTGATCGGCAATCCTACATTGATTGGCGCAATCATGGTGCATCGTGGCGAGGCTGACGCGCTGATCTGCGGCACCATCGGCGATTATCAGGAACATTACGACGTGGTGGAGAAAGTGTTTGGGCTGCGTGAAGACGTGAAGGTGGCGGGCGCGATGAATGCGCTGCTGCTGCCGAGCGGCAACACCTTTATTGCCGACACCTACGTCAATGAAGATCCCAGCGCCGAGCAGCTCGCGGATATCACGCTGCTGGCGGCGGAAACGGTGCGACGCTTCGGCATTGAACCGCGCGTGGCGCTGCTGTCGCACTCCAGCTTTGGCACCTCGAATGCGCCGGGCGCGCGCAAAATGCGCGACGTGCTGGCGCTGATTCAGCAACGCGCCCCGGAACTGGAAATTGACGGCGAGATGCACGGCGACGCGGCGCTGGTTGAGAGCATTCGCCGCGAACTGATGCCAGATAGCCCGCTGAAAGGCACCGCAAATTTGCTGATTATGCCGAACGTCGAAGCGGCGCGTATCAGCTATAACCTGCTGCGCGTCTCCTGCTCCGAAGGTGTTACGGTGGGACCGGTGCTGATGGGGATCAGCAAACCGGTGCATGTGTTGACGCGCATCGCATCGGTGCGGCGCATTGTAAATATGGTGGCGTTAGCGGTGGTGGAGGCGCAGACCGAACCGTTATAGAACTATCAAAAAGGTCGCCATGAATGGCGACCCTACGGGTTATTTCAGCCAATCTTTGACTGGCAGGAAATCGCGGTACAAGGCGGCTTCGGGGGAATCGGCTTCTGGCTGATAATCGTATTCCCAGCGCACCAGCGGTGGCATCGACATCAAAATCGATTCGGTGCGGCCGCCGGTTTGCAGGCCAAACAGCGTGCCGCGATCCCACACCAGATTGAACTCGACGTAGCGACCACGACGGTAAAGCTGGAACTGGCGCTCACGTTCGCCCCATGGCAGCGCTTTGCGCTTCGCCACAATCGGCAGATAGGCAGCGGCGAAACCGTTGCCGACCGCCTGCATGAAATCGAAGCAGTAATCGAAATCGGGCGTGTTCAGATCGTCATAGAACAGGCCGCCGATGCCGCGCTGCTCGTCGCGATGCTTGAGATAGAAGTAATCGTCGCACCACTTTTTGTAGCGCGGGTAAATCTCTTCACCAAACGGCTGGCACAGATCGTGTGCGGTTTGATGCCAGTGCAGCGCATCCTCTTCGAAGCCGTAATAGGGAGTGAGATCGAAACCGCCGCCAAACCACCACACCGGATCGGCTCCCGGTTTTTCCGCAATAAAGAAGCGCACGTTGGCGTGGCTGGTTGGTACGTAAGGATTGGATGGATGCACCACCAGCGACACACCCATCGCTTCAAAGCTGCGGCCAGCCAGTTCGGGACGATGTGCGGTAGCGGATGCTGGCATTTGATCGCCGTGTACGTGCGAGAAGTTAACGCCAGCTTGTTCAAATACCGCGCCATCACGCAAGACGCGACTGCGTCCACCGCCGCCGCCGGGACGCTGCCACTCGTCTTCGGCAAAGCTCGCCTTGCCATCTTCCGCCGCTAATTGGGCGCAAATATCATCTTGCAGCGCCAGCAAAAAGGCTTTGACGCGGGAAATATCGGGATTGCTCATCAGTCACTCGTTCCAGAAATTTGCCGCGATTCTACCACAGGATAAAGGCTATGCTTCGCGACGATCGACCTCATCGAAGTAGCGGGCGATGCCGTCGGCAATGGCGCTGGCAATTTTCTGGCGGAACGCCTGCGTGCCGAGCAATTGCTCTTCACGCGGATTGGTAATGAAAGAGGTTTCCACCAGCACCGACGGAATTGACGGCGATTTCAGCACCGCAAACGCGGCTTGTTCGGTGTGCTGGCTGTGCAGATGATGCACCGGGCGAATCTGATCGAGCACGTGTTTACCCAGCGTCAGGCTGTTGCGGATGGTATCGGTCTGCACCAGATCGAACAGAATCTGGTTGAGGTAATGATCTTTATCCTGCACCTCGGCGCCGCCCACTTTGTCGGCGTCGTTTTCACGCTGTGACAGGTAACGCGCCATCGCGCTGCTGGCACCGCGATTGGAAAGGGCAAATACCGATGCGCCGTTCGCATCGGGGCTGGTGTAGCCGTCGGCGTGAATCGACATAAACAGGTTAGCGCCGTGCTGATGGGCAATTTCGACGCGCTGATAGAGCGGAATAAAGTGGTCGCTGTCGCGCGTCAGGCGCACTTCGATGCGCGGATGCGACTGCAGCAGCGTCTTCACGGTGTTAGCGATCGCCAGCACGATGTGTTTCTCTTCCGAACCCTCTTCGCCGACAGCGCCGGAATCGATGCCGCCGTGGCCAGGATCAATCATCACGATGCGTTTGCCGTTGCTGGCGGGTTTCGGTGGCGTATGACGCGGACTGACGCGCAAATCGCTGTTTTGTTCTTTGGCCTGTACCGCGCGCGGTGACAACACCGCCAGCGCTAAACCGGAAAGTATCAGTTGGCGACGATTGGTAAGGCGCTTAAGCAGTGAAATCTTCTTCATTTACGGGTCCATGGCAGGTAAATCCTGCCCAGTGTTATAGCGTAACAATTGTCAGGCGGCGACCTCGTAACTATTTCAAGTGTTTACTTTCTATTGCAACTGACTAACAGCGATGTCGCGCTTTTTTTGCCCCGTTGTCACGCGTGAGGGTTGCGCCTGGCAAAGAATGCGTGATAATCAGCGAATTGTGCCTAACAGCAGGGTAACGTCGATGGAAATCCGTTCTTTCCGCCAGGAAGATTTTGAAGAAGTGATCACGCTCTGGGAGCGTTGCGATTTGTTACGCCCATGGAACGATCCCGAGCTGGACATCGAACGCAAAATGAACCACGACGCGGAACTGTTTCTGGTTGCGGAAGTCGGTGGCGAAGTGGTCGGTACGGTGATGGGCGGCTACGACGGCCATCGCGGCTCCGTTTACTATCTTGCGGTGCATCCTGATTATCAGGGGCGTGGCTTTGCTAATGCGTTGATGAATCGTCTCGAGAAGAAGCTGATTGCGCGCGGTTGCCCAAAAATCAATTTGATGGTGCGCGAAGAGAACGATCAGGTGGTGGCGTTCTATGAAAAGCTTGAGTACGAGCCGGTGGATTCGCTGCTGCTGGGCAAGCGTTTGATTGAAGATCGCGAGTATTAATGGTCGGTTTGAAATACCTTCCCGAAGAGTACGATGCGAAAGGGCAGCTGCGGCTGCCATTTCTTTTCTGGCTGATCCTGTTATTGCAGGCGCGCACCTGGCTGCTATTGGTGATGGCGGGCGCATCGCGTCAGCAGGGCAATGATTTGCTGGCGCTGTTCTATCCCGATCGTCAAAGCTTTTGGCTGGGACTGGCGTTAGGCATTCCGGCGGCGATTGGCTTGTTACTGACCGGCTATCGCCAGCGCTGGCCGCGCCTGTGGCAACGCTGGCGTCATGTATTGAGCGCATCGCTACTTATCAGCCTGCTGTGGCAAGGTTCCAGCCTGCTGCAAGGCGCCTTTCCCGACTCGCCGCTGCCGCTGTTATTGACGCTGTTTGACCTGCTGGCGCTGTTCTGGTTGCAAACGCAACCGCGCCTGCGCGACTGCTTTCTGCCGGAACATCAGCACATCGAATAAACTTTTTGCCGGTTTGCGACTCCAACAGGCACGCCAATCGGCTTAGCAGATCAAGGAGTTTTCATGAAAGTTGTTCGTCAAGCACTGCTGGTTAGCAGCATGATTTTGGCCGGCTGCGCCAGTTCGGGTTCCTCAACCAACGCGAGCGATAGCGAAAGTCATTGGTACAATCCGCTGAGCTATCACTGGTCGGCGCTCAATCCGCTCGGCTGGTTTGGTGGATCGCTGGAGGTCACCGAGCAAGGCGTTGCGGGCCTGACGAGCACCACCTCAATGTCGGAAGACGCCATTAATAAAGCGCTGAACGGCGATTACAAATTGCGTCAGGGCATGCGCACGCAGAATGGTCAGGTGGTGGATTTCTGGCAGGCGCTGGATGGCGACAAGGTTAAATTGGTGATTAACGGCAGCACCAGCGTTGAGCGCATTGAAGTGCAGGATGCCGATGCCAAAGCGGCGGACGGCAGCAAGATCGGCGATCTGTTCAGCGCGAAGTTCAGCAAAGCCTTTAATAACTGCAAAATGGTCACCGGTCTCGATGCACGTAATGTTGAGTGCCGTGCGCCGGGTAGTCAGCACATCTCCTACATCTATAGCGGAGAATGGCATGGTCCGGAAGGCTTGATGCCGTCGGACGATACCCTGAAAAGCTGGAAAATCAGCAAGATTGTCTGGCAGCGTTAAACAAGATAAAACTTGCTTAAACACCCGCTCAAAGAGTGTGGCTTTCCGGTATGATACGGGCGAAAAAAACATCGTCTAACTTTCATGCCGGAGAGCAGTGCAATGTCTCAGTTTCAGAGCGGGATCCTGTTGGAACACCGCCGTTTCGCCATTTGGCTCGAAGCCCGCGTCACGGGCGATCTTGACGCGCTGCGCCAGGGCAGCAAATCCTTCCTGCTTCAGCTTGAAGCGCTGCAAACTAAATTCAGTGATGCCGGATTGGGCGCGGTGATCGCCTTTGGCGATGCGCTGTGGCGCGATCTGCAAGGCAATGCTTCCGCACCTGAACTCAAAGCTTTCGCCGCGCTCGGTAACGGCATTGCGCCGGCCACGCAGCGCGATTTGCTGATCCATATTCAATCTCAACGACATGACGTGAACTTCGCGCTCGCTCAGGCCGCACTCAGCGCCTTTGCTGCTGCCGTCAATATCGAAGAAGAGACGCACGGTTTCCGCTGGATTGAAGACCGCGATTTGTCGGGCTTCGTCGATGGCACGGAAAACCCGCAGGGCGAAGCGCGCAAGGATGTGGCGATTATCAGCGCAGGCCCCGATGCGGGCGGCAGCTATGTGTTTACCCAACGCTGGGAGCATAACCTCAAGCTGTGGAATCGTATGGCAGTAGAGAAGCAGGAAGCGATTATTGGTCGTACCAAAGAGACGGATGAAGAGCTGCCAGGCGATCGACGTCCGGTGACGTCGCATCTCAGCCGTGTCGATCTGAAAGAGGAGGGCAAAGGGCTGAAGATTCTGCGCCAAAGCTTGCCGTACGGCAGCGCCAGCGGTACGCATGGCCTCTTTTTCATTTCTTACTGTCATCGTCTCTACAATATTGAGCAGCAGCTGCTGAGTATGTTTGGCGAGCGCGACGGAAAAATGGACGCGATGTTGCGCTTCACTAAACCGGTGAGTGGAAGCTACTTTTTTGCGCCGTCGCTGGATGTGCTTACAGCGCTGTAATTAAGCGAGGTCGCCATAAATGGCGACCCTACGAAACGCCGCACACTTCAATCCCACTCACCGCATAAACTCTCCCGCCGTCTTATGCCTTTTTAGACTTTGAAATCCCTAAACGATATATAAAACCGTTACAGCTTTCCCCTGAGTTATAAATACACTGACAGCATCTAATGGCATTGGCTTAACTGCCGTCTTTCAGGGTGCAGCATGACACTTCCGATTTCGAAAAAATGGCTTGGCGGTATCGCGCTGTCGTGTGCTTTAGCCAGTGCGGCGCAAGCGACCGAGTTGCTGAATAGCTCCTACGACGTTTCGCGCGAACTGTTCGTTGCCCTGAATGCACCCTTTGAAAAGCAGTGGGACGCTGCGCATCCCAATGACAAGCTGACCATCAAGCAGTCGCACGCCGGTTCTTCTAAGCAGGCGCTGGCGATTCTGCAAGGTCTGCGCGCCGATGTGGTGACTTACAATCAGGTTACTGATGTGCAGGTGCTGCATGATAAAGGCCAACTGATTCCCGCTGACTGGCAACAGCGTCTGCCAAACAGCAGCTCACCGTTTTACTCCACCATGGCGTTTCTGGTGCGTAAGGGTAATCCAAAGCAGATTCACAGCTGGGCCGATCTGGCGCGCGATAACGTGAAGCTGATTTTCCCAAATCCAAAAACGTCCGGTAACGGTCGTTATACCTATCTAGCCGCGTGGGGCGCTGCCGATCAGGCTGATGGCAACGATAAAGCTAAAACTGAAGCTTATATGGCGAAGTTCCTCAAGAACGTTGAAGTGTTTGATACCGGCGGTCGCGGCGCTACCACTACGTTTGCCGAGCGCGGGCTGGGCGATGTGCTGATCAGCTTTGAATCGGAAGTGAATAACATCCGTAATCAGTACGGCAAAGATCAGTACGACGTGATCGTGCCGAAAACCAATATTCTGGCGGAGTTCCCGGTGGCGTGGGTCGACAAAAATGTCGAGCACAACGGCACCACCGACGCGGCCAAAGCCTATCTGAATTATCTCTATACGCCTGAAGCGCAGAAAATTATCACCAGTTACTACTATCGCGTGAACAATGCGCAGTTGATGGCGGAGCAGAAAGATCGCTTCCCACAAACTGAACTGTTCAACGTCAAAGATGCCTTTGGCGGCTGGGACAACGTGATGAAAGTCCATTTTGCCAGTGACGGTGAGCTGGACAAATTACTGGCAGCGGGGCGCGGTTAATGTTTGCGCTCGCTCAAAAACGTGTCTTGCCCGGCTTTGGATTGAGCCTCGGCACCAGCTTACTCTTCACCTGCCTGATTCTGCTGCTGCCGATCAGCGCGCTGCTGATGCAATTGTCGCAGATGACGCTGGCGCAATACTGGGATGTAATCACTCATCCACAGCTGGTTGCTGCGTACAAAGTGACGATTCTGGCAGCGGGCGTGGCTTCGCTGTTCAATGCGGTATTCGGCATGCTGATGGCGTGGATTTTGACCCGCTATCGCTTCCCCGGACGTACGCTGCTTGATGGTTTGATGGATCTGCCGTTTGCGCTGCCAACTGCGGTGGCGGGCTTAACGCTGGCAGGCCTGTTTTCGGTCAACGGCTGGTACGGCCAATGGCTGGCGCATTTTGATATCAAAGTCTCTTATACCTGGCTCGGTATTGCCGTGGCGATGGCCTTTACCAGCATCCCGTTTGTGGTGCGTACCGTGCAGCCGGTGCTGGAAGAGTTAGGTCCGGAATATGAAGAAGCAGCGGAAACCCTCGGCGCTACGCGCTGGCAGAGCTTCCGTCGCGTGGTGCTGCCAGAAGTGGCACCGGCGTTGCTGGCCGGTACCGCGCTGTCGTTTACCCGCAGTATCGGTGAGTTCGGCGCAGTGATCTTTATCGCCGGTAACATCGCGTGGAAAACCGAAGTGACTTCGCTGATGATTTTCGTGCGTCTGCAGGAGTTTGATTATCCGGCGGCGAGCGCCATCGCGTCAGTGATCATGGCCGCTTCCTTATTGCTGCTGTTCGCGATTAACACCTTGCAGAGCCGCTTTGGCCGTCGCTTAGGAGGCCACTGATGGCGGAAATTTCACACATCAATCACGCTGACCGCCAGCCAATCAACTGGGGTAAGTGGCTGCTGATTGGTATCGGCGCGCTGGTTTCCATCCTGCTGCTGGTGGTGCCGATGGTTTCCATCTTCTGGGAAGCGCTCAACCAGGGTTTGGTTGCCTCGCTGAATAACCTGAAAGATGGTGACATGCTGCACGCCATCTGGCTGACCCTGTTAGTGGCGCTGATTACCGTGCCGGTCAATATGGTGTTCGGTACGCTGCTGGCGTGGCTGGTAACGCGCTTTACTTTCCCTGGTCGCCAACTGCTGTTGACGCTGTTTGATATCCCGTTTGCGGTGTCGCCGGTGGTTGCCGGTTTGATGTATCTGCTGTTCTGGGGCGTTAACGGTCCTGCCGGCGGCTGGCTGGATGCGCACAATATTCAGATTATGTTCTCCTGGCCGGGCATGGTGTTGGCCACCATCTTCGTTACCTGTCCGTTTGTGGTGCGTGAGTTGGTGCCGGTGATGCTGAGCCAGGGTAGCCACGAAGATGAAGCAGCGGTGCTGCTGGGCGCATCCGGCTGGCAGATGTTCCGCCGCGTGACGCTGCCAAATATCCGCTGGGCGCTGATGTACGGCGTGGTTCTGACCAACGCACGAGCGATTGGTGAATTTGGTGCGGTCTCGGTGGTTTCGGGATCGATTCGCGGCGAAACCTATACCTTGCCGCTTCAGGTTGAATTACTGCATCAGGATTACAACACCGTGGGCGCCTTTACCGCCGCCGCGCTGCTGACCCTGATGGCAATTGTAACGCTGTTTCTGAAAAGCGTGGTGCAGTGGCGATTAGAGCATCAGCAGAAGCGCCTACAGGAGGAAAATCATGAGCATTGAGATTAAACAAATCAACAAATCGTTTGACCGCACGTCGGTACTGAACGACATCTCTCTGGATATTCCTTCCGGCAAGATGGTGGGGCTGCTGGGGCCGTCCGGCTCCGGTAAAACAACGCTGCTGCGTATCATCGCTGGGCTGGAACATCAGAACAGCGGACAAATCCATTTCAATGGCAAAGACGTCAGTCGCATCCATGCGCGCGATCGTCAGGTGGGCTTCGTTTTCCAGCATTACGCGCTGTTCCGCCACATGACGGTGTTCGACAACATCGCCTTTGGCCTGACGGTGCTGCCACGTCGTGAACGTCCGAGCGCTGCTGAGATCAAACAGCGCGTTACGCGTCTGCTTGAGATGGTACAACTTTCCCATCTCGGAAACCGTTTCCCGGCGCAGTTGTCTGGTGGACAGAAGCAGCGTGTGGCGCTGGCGCGTGCCTTGGCGGTAGAACCGCAAATTCTGCTGCTGGATGAGCCGTTTGGCGCGCTTGATGCGCAGGTGCGTAAAGAGCTGCGTCGCTGGTTGCGTCAGCTGCATGAAGAGTTGAAATTCACCAGCGTGTTCGTCACCCACGACCAGGAAGAAGCGATGGAAGTGGCGGATACCGTGGTGGTGATGAGCCAGGGCAACATCGAACAGGTTGGCACACCAGATGACGTGTGGCGCGACCCGGCGACGCGCTTTGTGCTCGAATTCCTCGGTGAAGTGAATCGCTTTGCGGGCGAAGTGCACGGCTCGCAGTTCCATGTTGCCGCGCATCGCTGGCCGCTGGGCTATACGCCGGCGCATCAGGGCGAGGTTGAGCTGTTCCTGCGTCCGTGGGAAATCGATATTTCACGCCAGAGCAGTCTGGAAACGCCTTTACCGGTGCAGGTGCTGGAGATCAGCCCGCGTGGTCACTTCTGGCAATTGGTGGTGCAGCCGAGCGGTTGGCAGGGCGATGTGTTCTCGGTGGTGTTCGATGGCGACCATAACGCGCCGATTCGCGGTGAACGCCTGTTCGTTGGCCTGCAACAGGCGCGAATTTACCATGGCACTACGCCGCTGCGCCCGGTTGCCTTTGCCGAGAGCGCCTGATATTTTTGACACTCCTTCGGGCGGGACTTTCCCGCCCGTTTTATTTGCACTTCTTTCGTCTGGAATCAAACCGTGACCACACTGGAAAATACCATCGGCAATACGCCGTTGATTAAGTTGCAGCGCCTGACGCCTGATAACGGCAGCGAGATCTGGCTAAAGCTGGAGGGCAACAATCCAGCCGGTTCCGTGAAAGATCGTGCGGCCTGGTCGATGATTCATCAGGCGGAGTTGCGCGGTGATATCAAACCGGGCGATACCCTAATCGAAGCCACCAGCGGCAACACCGGCATTGCGCTGGCGATGATCGCCGCGATGAAAGGCTACAAGCTGCGTCTGCTGATGCCTGATAACATGAGCCAGGAGCGTCAGGACGCGATGCGCGCCTATGGCGCTGAGTTATTACTGGTGACGCGCGAGCAGGGCATGGAAGGGGCGCGCGATTTGGCGCAAGCAATGGCCGAGCGTGGCGAAGGGCGTGTGCTGGATCAGTTCAACAATCCCGATAACCCGCTGGGCCACTATCTCACCACCGGCCCGGAAATCTGGCAGCAAAGCGCTGGCCGTATGACGCATTTTGTCTCCAGCATGGGGACCACCGGCACCATCACCGGCGTGGGACGTTACCTGAAAGAGTTCGCGCCTGCGGTGCAGGTAATTGGCCTGCAGCCGCAAGAGGGCAGCAGCATTCCCGGTATACGTCGCTGGCCCGAAGCCTATCTGCCCGGTATTTTCCGTCCGGAGCTGGTGGATGAGGTGATCGATATGGCGCAGCGCGAAGCGGAAGAGACCATGCGCGCGCTGGCGCAGCGTGAAGGGATTTTCTGTGGCGTTAGCTCTGGCGGCGCGGTGGCGGGCGCCTTGCGTATCGCAACCGCGCAGCCAGGCAGCGTGGTGGTAGCGATTGTTTGCGATCGTGGCGATCGCTATCTCTCCACCGGCGTTTTCCATTGAGCGATTTTCCCCGCATTTAATTTGGCCTATGCATACCTTTAAAGTATGACTGGGCCATTTTTGTCTATAGTTCCCCTAATAATCGTCTAGCGTAAGCACTGTAAGGATCGCGTAAAACCGGCTGCGTTCGCGGCGGAGTCAGGACAAAATAGCGGCAATTTTGTACGAGAGATAAAAATGAAAATCCTGCTGGTTGATGATGATGTAGAGCTTGGCACCATGCTAAGCCAATACCTGATTGCGGAAGGCTTCGAAACGCAATTGGTTTTAACCGGAAGCGCCGGTGTTGAAGGTGCGCTGTCGGGTAATTATACCGCGATGATTCTCGACATCATGCTGCCTGATATGAGCGGCATCGATGTGCTGCGTCAGGTGCGCCAGAACAGCCGTTTGCCGGTGATTATGCTGACGGCGAAAGGCGACAACATCGATCGTGTTATCGGACTTGAAATGGGCGCGGATGATTACATGCCGAAACCGTGCTATCCGCGTGAACTGGTGGCCCGCCTGCGTGCCGTGCTGCGGCGCTTTGAAGATCAAACTCCGCTGCCGGATAAGAAAGAGCTGCTGCGCTGGGGCGATCTCAGCCTCAATCCCGCCACACGTATCACCGAATGGCAGGGCAAAGCGTTCGACCTGACGGCTTCTGAGTTCAATCTGCTGGATCTGCTGCTGCGTGCGCCGGACCGCGTGGTATCGAAAGATGAGCTGTCGGAAAAAGGCCTTGGCCGTCCGCGCGAAGCTTACGATCGTAGCGTTGATGTGCATATCAGCAACATCCGTCAAAAGCTGGCTGCGTTAACCGCCGACAGCGTCAATATTGAAACTGTGCGCAGCATTGGTTATCGCATTCGATGAAACACAGCTATCGCGGCCGCATGTTCTGGAAGATTTTGCTCGGCTTCTGGATTGTGTTTGTCATCATCAGCCAGCTGTTGTGGCTGGGCTTTACGCTCTCCGGTAATCGACATGAGCCGCCCGAGATTGTCGCGATTCGCCGTATCGTTAATCTGCAAATGGCTTCCGCCGTCTCAGTGCTGGAGCGCGGCGGGCTGAGCTCGCTGGATGACATGATGGCGGACTGGGAGCCGAACGATCGTCAGTTTTTCTCCGTCATTCAGCACGATAAACCCGTTACCACGCCGGGCGATGCGCCACCGGAAACCTTTAGCGCACCGTTTCATGGGCCTTTTCCCAATGTGATTGTGCGTTGGGTGAAAGGGCAGGATGGTAAACAGTACGAGTTGCGTTATGACGTTAAAGGCCTGCGTGAAGATAGCTCGATGGGCGGCGGCGGCCCGCGTCGCATCCTGAATATCCCAGAACCGATGTTTACCTTCGCCGGCGCACTGGGGCTGCTGTTTAGCCTGCTGCTGGCGTGGAACCTGACGCGGCCGATGCGGCAGCTGCGCGAGGGCTTTGCGCGTGTCTCCAGCGGCGATTTGTCGGTGCGGCTCTATCCGGTGATGCGTAAACGCCATGACGAGCTCTCAAACGTTGCGCAGGATTTTGATGCGATGGTGGAGCGCCTCGATACGCTGGTAAAAGCGCGCGAGGAGCTGCTGCATGATATCTCCCACGAGCTGCGTTCACCGCTGGCGCGATTGCAGTTGGCAACCGGCCTGGCGCGACAGACGCCGGAATCTGTGGAGTCCTCACTCAATCGTATTGATGAGGAGGCTCGGCGCCTCGACAAGATGATTGGTGAGCTGCTGACACTTTCGCGTGCTGAGCACGAGAGTATGCCGGGCGAACAGTATTTCGACCTTACCGGCCTGCTGCATGCGGTGGTGACTGATGTGCGCTACGAGGCGCAAATTCCAGGCGTGAAAGTCGATTTTCAGGTTGATGAGAACGCGGATTACACCGTGCACGGCAATGCAGAGCTGATTCGCCGTGGCGTGGAGAATGTGCTGCGCAATGCGCTGCGTTTCTCGCATAAAGGTCAGCACATCAATGTGCGCCTGCAGGCGGAGAATCAGTGGCTGGCGATAAGCGTGCGCGATCAAGGGCCGGGCGTTGACGATGAGAAGCTCTCGAGTATCTTCGACCCGTTTGTCCGCGTGAATTCTCCGCTGATGGGCAAAGGCTACGGCTTAGGGCTTTCAATTGTGCGTAAGGTGATTCTGGCGCATCACGGAGAAGTGCAGGCGGTAAATCGCCCGGAAGGGGGGTTGGAGCTGACATTAAGGTTGCCGCGTTGGAAGCAGGATTGAGGCTTGGTGTGGTCGGTCAGGACGACGGGGCAGATCGTAAAGACGGCATAAACCGTCCCTAAGCCTCGGCTCGCGCCTTCCCTGGCGCGAGACGCTTCACTCCTCTGCCCCGTCGTCCCAACCTCTTCACGGATGGTGCGCACTGAAAGATGCAAGGGTAGGGCAGTCTTAAACAAAAACGGCACCCATTGGGTGCCGTTTTACAATTCTCACGAATCAGCCGAAGCTTACTTCTTGATGCGGATAACCGGAGTTTCGCCCACAGTTACCTGACCGGAGAGTTTGATCAGGTCTTTAATCTCGTCCATGTTCGAGATTACAACCGGCGTCAGCGTGGATTTCGCTTTCTCTTCCAGCAGTGCCAGATCAAACTCGATCACCACGTCGCCTTTCTTAACCTTCTGGCCTTCTTCAGCGATGCGTTTGAAACCTTCACCTTTGAGCTCAACCGTGTCGATACCGAAGTGAACAAACAGTTCGATGCCGTTATCAGATTCGATTGAAAATGCGTGGTTAGTTTCGAAAATCTTGCCGATAGTACCATCAACCGGTGCAACCATTTTGTTGCCGGTTGGTTTGATTGCGATACCGTCACCAACGATTTTCTCAGCGAATACCACATCAGGTACGTCTTCGATATTTACGATTTCGCCTGACAGAGGCGCAACGATATCGATAGTGCCTGACGCGCTCTCTGATTTTTCGCCAAAAAGTTTAGAAAACAAACCCATGATCTTCTCCTAAGCAGTAATTTGAGGCTAGCGTCCGTGGATCAGCAGAGCGTTTTTTCTTTAATGAACTTGTTGACCAAATTCATCAAATCATCCGCTGTTGGTTGATCCAGAGCCTGCTCCGCCAATGCCTTCGCATCTTCGAAATTAGTATTACGAATGATTTTCTTGATGCTTGGGATTGAAATGGCGCTCATGCTGAATTCGTCCAGCCCCATTCCCAGTAACAGTAGTGTAGCACGTTCATCACCAGCCAGCTCACCACACATGCCGGTCCATTTCCCTTCGGCATGTGATGCGTCGATCACTTGCTTAATGAGGCCCAGAACAGACGGCGTCATTGGGTTATAGAGGTGTGAAATCAAATCATTACCACGATCGACCGCCAGAGTATACTGCGTCAGGTCATTTGTCCCAATACTAAAGAAGTCGACCTCTTTCGCCAGATGGCGAGCAATCACTGCGGATGCTGGCGTTTCAACCATGATGCCCACTTCAATGGACTCATCAAAGGATTTGCCTTCTTCGCGCAGTTGCGCTTTCAGCAGCTCGAGCTCGCCTTTCAGAATGCGAACTTCTTCTACTGAAATGATCATTGGGAACATGATGCGCAGTTTACCGAAAGAGGATGCACGCAGAATCGCGCGCAGCTGCGCATGCAGAATCTCTTTGCGGTCCATCGCGATACGAATCGCGCGCCAGCCGAGGAACGGGTTGTCTTCTTTTGGCAGGTTCATGTAAGGCAGATCTTTATCGCCGCCGATGTCCATGGTACGCACGATAACCGCCTGCGAACCCACAGCTTCAGCAACCGCTTTGTAAGCCTGGAACTGCTCTTCTTCAGTTGGCAGTGAATCGCGGTCCATAAACAGGAACTCGGTACGATACAAGCCAACACCTTCTGCGCCGTTGCGCTCTGCACCAGCGACATCGCGCACGGTACCGATGTTAGCGCAGACTTCAACCTGATGGCCGTCCAGCGTAATGGCCGGCAGATCTTTCAGTTTCGCCAGTTCATGCTTCTCAGACAGATATTGCGTCTGGATCGCTTTCAGCTCTTCCAGTTCCTGCTCTGAAGGATTGACGTAAATCTTGTTGTTCACGCCATCAATAATCAGGAAATCACCGTTTTTCACGGTGGTGGTCACATTACCGGTGCCGACAATCGCAGGCAGCTCGAGTGAACGCGCCATAATAGAGGTGTGAGAGGTACGTCCACCAATATCGGTGATAAAGCCCAGCACCTTTTTCAGGTTCAGCTGTGCGGTTTCTGACGGCGTTAAATCTTTCGCCACCAGAATAGATTCTTCAGCAATCGCGCTCAGATCAACAATGTGCAGACCGAGAATGTTCTGCAGCAGACGCTTACCGATATCACGTACGTCAGCCGCACGCTCTTTCAGATATTCGTCATCCAGCTCTTCCAGTGCAACGGCCTGGCCTTCAATCACGGTGTGAGCAGCGGCGTCAGCGGTAGCGTGGTCTTTTTTGATGAGGTCGATGATTTCCTGCTCAAGCTCTTCGTCTTCGAGCAGCATGATGTGACCTTCAAAGATCGCCGCTTTCTCTTCACCGAAGGTTTCACCGGCTTTAATGCGAATGGCTTCGAGCTGTGAAGCAGCTTTGCTGCGTCCATCGAGGAAGCGCTGAACTTCCTGCTCAACCTGATCGTCAGTAATTTTTTTACGGCTAATGACGATCTCATCTTCCTTCAGCAAAAGTGCGTTGCCGAAAGCGATACCCGGTGATGCTAAAATGCCTGAAATCATAACCCTACCTTTTAATCACGATGGCTCATTGACCCGATGCGTCGCCACTGTCGCGGAGCAGTACTCTAAAGATGCAATAACGCGGACAGGTTGTCCGCGATCAAGATATTTGCACTCAATGGGGCAAAGGGGTCGGTTTAGTTGCGAACTGAGCCGGTTACTCCAGCTCAGCCATCAGCTTGACCAGGTGCTCAACCGCATTCTGCTCGTCTTCACCTTCGGCAGACAGCGTAACAACCGTACCTTGCGTCAGACCCAAAGTCTGCAGTTTGAACAGGCTTTTCGCGCTGGCAGATTTGCCATTGGAGGTCACAGTGATTTCTGACTGGAAAGCCTTTGCTTCTTTAACGAACTGGGCTGCAGGACGAGTATGAAGGCCGTTAGGTGCGGTAATGGTAACTTCTTGCTGGAACATTCTATTTCCCCAACTTTATCAGGTTTGGTGTTATGGATCTAAAGTCTAGCCTGGAGCCGTAACTTTAGCCTGCGTAGGTGCGCTGGTATGGTTTTAAGCTCACCATAAAATGCGCTCGAATGAGTACGTCATTAACAGTGACAGATCAAAAACTGCACGAATGCGTCACTCTTCTCATTATGCCGTGATTCGCCGTTTCGCCAAATCAGTAAATCGATTCAGCTTGATCCACTTCAAAGGCAGATTAATTTCAGGCACCGAAATAATTGGAAGCTTAAATACCAGAGCCGCATCACTGAAAGCAATCTGTCTGGTGATAAAAGTGGGATCTGCACCACAAAAAAGCACCCATGCGGGTGCTTTTTTCGTCAGTTTCAGACTTTGAGCATCACTGCTGCAGTTCTTTCTCAGTGAAGAGGTCGGCAAACAGTGCGGTACTTAAATAGCGTTCGCCGGAGGAGGGCAGGATCACCACGATGTTCTTGTTGGCGAAGGCTTCATCCTCTTGCAGCTTCAGTGCAGCGGCAACGGCAGCACCTGAAGAGATACCTGCCAGAATGCCTTCTTCTTCCATCAGCTGACGTGCGGTGCTAATGGCTTCTTCATTGGTGATGGCGATTACGCGGTCAATCAATTTCAGGTCAAGGTTGCCAGGAATGAAGCCGGCACCAATGCCCTGAATTTTATGTGGACCCGGTTTGATCTCTTCGCCCGCCAGCGCCTGAGCGATGACCGGTGAATCGGTTGGCTCAACGGCAACGGTAATCAACTCTTTCTTGCCTTTAGTGTTCTTGATATAGCGGCTCACGCCAGTTAGCGTGCCGCCGGTGCCGACACCCGCGATGAACACGTCTACTTCACCGTCGGTATCTTCCCAGATTTCTGGGCCGGTGGTTTTTTCGTGGATTTCCGGGTTAGCGGGGTTGCTGAACTGCTGTAGCAGCACATATTTATCCGGATCGCTGGCGACAATTTCTTCTGCCTTCGCGATGGCACCTTTCATGCCTTTTGGACCTTCGGTCAGCACCAGGTTAGCACCCAACGCTTTCAGCAGCTTGCGGCGCTCAATAGACATGGTTTCTGGCATGGTCAGCGTCAGCTTGTAACCGCGCGCTGCGGCAACGTAAGCCAGCGCAATACCGGTATTACCGCTGGTGGGTTCCACCAGTTCAACGCCCGGCTTCAAAATACCGCGTTTTTCCGCGTCCCAAATCATATTGGCACCGATACGGCATTTGATGCTGAAGCTCGGGTTGCGCGACTCGACCTTAGCCAGAATGCGGCCGTTACCGATGCGGTTCAGTCGAACCAGCGGCGTATGACCAATTGTCAGAGAGTTGTCTTCATAGATCTTACTCATAGCTCGTCCTTAACTGTATGAAATATTGGGAACCCTCAGAGCATACCTGTTCTAATGATGTGCGGAAGGAAAGAAATCGCATATCTATATAGCGCACAACCATAAGCCTTACGCAAAAATGCATAAGGCATTTTAAAGCTTTAGCGGCGCGCATGTTGTGCATAATAACGATCGACCCACATGGCCGTTGCTCCGCATACCGCCACTGGCAGAATCGCCAGATTGATAATCGGGATCATGGTGAACAGGCTCACCAGCGCACCAAACTGCATATTGGCGCTTTTGTGCTGGCGCAGCGCCTGACGCATCTGCTGAAAACTCACTTTGTGGTTATCAAAGGGGTAATCGCAATACTGCACGGACAGCATCCACGCACTGAATAAAAACCATAGAAACGGCGCCACCGTTTGTCCAAATCCAGGGATGAAGTGCAGCAACAGTAAACCAAGCGCACGCGGCAAATAGTAGCCAAGCTTCTGTAACTCTCGCTTCATGATGCGCGGGACATCTTTAACCATGGCCATCCAGCCACTATCGGGCAGTGGCGTTCCGGTCAATCGCCCTTCAAGCTGTTCGGCGAGCAAGCCACAGAAGGGCGCGGCAATCAGGTTCGCCAGCGTCGAAAAGAAATAACTGAACACTAACACAATCGAAATCACCGATAGCGGCCACAGAAGATAACTTAGCCACTGCAACCAGTCGGGGATATGTGACATCAATGCTGGGATCCACTGCCCCAAACGCTGAAACAACCAGATAAAAGCACCGCCAAGGAGCACGATGTTGATCAGTAGCGGCATGATAACGTAGCGACGAATTCCGGGCAGGCGCACCAGTTTCCATCCTTCAGCGAAGTAGTGAACACCATTAAAAGTTGAGACCGAATTTCCTGCGGGCATAGCGAGCCTTTCTCCTAAATATAGCGGCGCGACCATCATAACCTGGCTTTTTGTCGGCTTCAGGCCAGCTTTGCGCGAAAAAACAGCAAAAAAGCGTGGGGCAGCTATCTAATTTGTCAGAAAATACTGCACAGACTTGCACTTGTTTAGCTGGGCAAATACAGTTAGAGGATAAAGTTTGCCGTGGTGGCAAGGTATTGGAACAACAGAGAATACAATGATGCAGGATTTGCGTCTGATATTAATCGTTGTTGGCGCGATCGCCATAATAGCGCTGCTACTTCATGGACTGTGGACCAGCCGTAAAGAGCGCTCCTCCGTGTTTCGTGATCGCCCGCACAAACGTCTGAAACAGCGCGAAGAAGCCGATGAAGATCTGCTGAGCGAAGAAGATGATGGCGTCGGCGAAGTTCGTGTACGTCGTCATCGTGATGCGGATGAAGAACCTGAATTCACTGCGCGTCCAGCGAGCGCACCGCGTGCGCCTGAACCTGTGCGTCAACCGGCATCACGTCAGGCCGACCCGTTATTGGGCGATCCTTTGTTGGATGACGAACCTGAAGTGCGTAAGCCAGTGGCGCCGCAAGCGCCCGTGGCGAAGCCTACGCCAGCGCCTGTACCACAACCGATGCAGGCCGATCCACTGCTGGACAACGAACCGCTTTCCGCGACGCAGCCTGCGCCAGAATTCCTGGCAGCTGAAGAGCCAGAATTCGAACCTGAAGCGCCAGCTGCACATCAACCGGAAGCACCACAGCCAGCGGCTGCTGCGCCGGGCAGTAAAAAAGAAGCGGTATTAGTGCTGCATGTTGCTGCACACGCGGGCGGCGAACTGAACGGTGAAGCGCTGTTGCAGGGTATTCTGCAAGCCGGATTCCAGTTTGGTGAGATGAACATTTTCCATCGCCATCTTAGCCCAGCAGGCAGCGGTCCGGTGCTGTTTAGCCTGGCGAACATGGTGAAACCGGGTTCATTCGATCCGGATCAGATGGGCAACTTCTCAACGCCTGGCATCTCCATCTTTATGATGGTGCCGTCGTACGGCGATGCGAACCAGAACTTCAAACTGATGCTGCAATCCGCGCAGCGTATCGCTGATGATGTGGGCGGCGTGGTGCTGGATGATGAGCGTCGCATGATGACGCCGCAGAAGCTGGAAACCTACAAAACGCGTATTCGCGAAGTTATCGGTTAATCGCCGCTAGCTGAGTCAAAACAAATACAACCCCCGCATGTCGGGGGTTTTTTATCGGATAAGAGACTATGAAATCGGTTCAGGAGCAGATTACCGCGCTGCGCACCACGTTACGTCACCACGAATATCTCTACCACGTGATGGATACGCCGGAGATTCCGGATGCAGAGTATGACCGATTGATGGTTCAGCTGCGCGAGCTGGAAAGCGCTCATCCTGATTTGATTACGCCTGATTCCCCGACACAACGCGTGGGCGCGGCACCGCTGGCGGCTTTTGAGCAAGTGCGTCATGAAGTGCCGATGTTGTCGCTGGATAACACCTTTGATGAAGCGGGCTTCCTTGCCTTCAACAAACGCGTGCAGGATCGCCTTAAAAGCACTGACGAATTGACTTATTGCTGCGAGCTCAAGCTGGATGGCTTAGCGGTGAGTTTGCTGTATGAAGATGGCCTGCTGGTGCGCGCGGCGACACGCGGAGATGGCACTACCGGGGAAAACATCACGGCGAACGTGCGTACTATTCACGCCATTCCGCTGCGTCTGCATGGCGATAACATTCCCGCACGCGTTGAAGTGCGTGGCGAAGTATTCATCACCGAAAGCGGCTTTGAAAAGCTGAATGAAGAAGCACGCCGCACCGGCGCGAAAGTCTTTGCAAACCCCCGTAACGCAGCGGCAGGTTCGCTGCGTCAGCTCGATCCGCGCATTACCGCCAAACGTCCGCTGACCTTCTTCTGCTACGGATTTGGTCTGCTGGAAGGCGGTGAAATGCCCGCCAGCCATTGGCAACGTCTGCAACAGTTTAAGGCGTGGGGATTACCGGTCACCGATCGTATTCGCCTGGCACACAGCGCAGATGAAGTGTTGGCGTTTTATCGTCAGGTTGAGCAAGAGCGCCCGTCGCTCGGCTTCGACATTGATGGCGTGGTTATCAAGGTCGATTCACAGGCGCTGCAGGAGCAGCTCGGCTTTGTGGCGCGTGCGCCGCGCTGGGCTGTGGCCTTTAAATTCCCGGCGCAGGAACAGATGACGTTCGTGCGCGATGTCGAATTCCAGGTAGGCCGCACCGGCGCGATTACGCCAGTGGCGCGACTGGAGCCGGTTCAGGTTGCCGGTGTTGTGGTGAGCAACGCAACTTTGCATAACGCTGATGAAATCGCCCGATTGGGATTGCGCATCGGCGACAAAGTGGTGATTCGCCGCGCCGGTGATGTGATTCCGCAAGTGGTCAATGTGGTGGAATCGGAGCGCCCGGAAGAGACGCGTGAAATCGTTTTTCCAAGTCATTGCCCGGTGTGCGGTTCAGACGTTGAACGCGTGGAGGGGGAAGTGGTGACGCGCTGCACCGGTGGTCTGATTTGTGGCGCGCAGCGCAAAGAAGCGCTCAAACATTTCGTTTCGCGTCGTGCGATGGATGTTGATGGCATGGGCGACAAAATCATCGATCAGCTGGTTGAGAAAGAGTACGTCTTAACGCCCGCCGATCTGTTCCGTCTTACCGCCGGTAAGCTAACCGGACTCGATCGCATGGGGCCGAAATCGGCGCAGAACGTGGTTGATGCGCTGGAAAAGGCCAAATCCACCACGCTGGCGCGTTTCCTCTATGCGCTGGGTATTCGTGAAGTCGGCGAAGCTACCGCCGCTAACCTTGCCAATCACTTTGGCGAGCTGGAAAAAGTGATGAACGCCGATCTTGATGCGCTAATTGAAGTGCAGGATGTCGGCAAAGTGGTGGCGGCGCATGTGCGTAATTTTATGGATGAAGAGAGCAACCGCGCCGTTATTCGCGATCTTACCGAAGAGATTGGCGTGCATTGGCCGCAGGTTAAAGTGGTCAATGTCGAAGAGATTGATAGTCCGTTTGCCGGTAAAACCGTGGTTTTGACCGGCTCTCTGTCGCAGATGAATCGTGATGATGCCAAAGAACGTTTGGTGGCGCTGGGCGCTAAAGTGAGCGGCAGCGTGTCGAAGAAAACCGATTTGCTGATTGCGGGTGAAGCGGCCGGTTCCAAGCTGGCGAAAGCGCAGGAACTCGGCATTGCGGTGATCGACGAAGCGGAAATGATTCGCCTGCTCGGAGCCTAACGTGGATAAACAGCAACTGGTTGAAATCGCCAATACCGTGATGCCGTTCGGCAAGTACAAGGGCAGAGTGCTGATTGATGTACCGGAGGAGTATTTGCTGTGGTTCGCCCGTAAAGATGAATTTCCGGCCGGTAAGTTAGGCGAACTGATGCAGCTGACGCTGACGATTAAGATCGAAGGTCTGGAAGGTTTAATTAAACCGCTCAAGCGCAGTGAATAACAAAACGGCCCGCATTTGCGGACCGTTTTACTTAGGACTTCTGCGCTTCGACTTGCTGCTGCGCCAGCCGTTTTTCATTGCCGGCTTTATAGCGCTGGGCAATGAAAGAACACACCATTAACTGCACCTGATGGAAGATCATCAGCGGCAGCACGATAATCCCCACGGAACTGGCCGGGAACAGGATGTTGGCCATCGGCACACCGTTCGCCAGACTCTTTTTCGAGCCACAGAACAGCACCACAATCTCATCCGCACGGCTAAAGCCAAACAGGCGCGATGCCGCCAGGTTAATTGCCAGTGCAATAAACAGCACCAGCACGCTGCCAACCAGAATCCACAGCAACGTATCCACGCCAACGCGATGCCAGATGCCGTTCACCACCGCTTCGCTGAACGCGGAGTAAACCACCAGCAGAATCGAGGTTTGGTCGGTTTTACCAATCAGGCTGCGATGTTTCTCGACCCACGCGCCAATCCAGCGACGCGACAAATGTCCGAAAACAAACGGCACCAGCAGTTGCAGCATGATTTTACCAATCTGCTCCAGGCCGTTGCCCGGCATTTCGCTATGCACATTCATTACCAGATTCACCAGCAGCGGCGAAACAAAAACGCCGAGCAGGCTGGATGCCGAAGCTGCGCATACCGCTGCGGCGACGTTACCGCCCGCCATTGAGGTGAAGGCGATAGACGACTGCACGGTCGCCGGCAGAATACACAGATAGATAAAGCCGGTGTAGATTTCCGGGCTGACGTTAACCGGATGCCACCAGACAATCAGCAAACCAATAATCGGGAAAATCACAAAGGTGCTGCACATAATCCACAAGTGCAAACGCCAGTGGCTGCTGCCGGCAATGATCTTCTCGCGTGACAGTTTGGCGCCATGCATAAAGAACAGCAGCGCAATGGCGGCGGTGGTCAGATATTCAAAGATGTCGACAAACACGCCTTTGGCAGGAATGAAGCTGGCCAGCAGCACGGTGATGATGAGTTTAATCATCATCGGATCGAGGCGTAAAAATCCCATTGTTAAAATCCGGTTAAATTTAAAAAATTGATGGTGCTGATTGTGCGCCCGCTGGGTTTAGAAATAAAATTGATTTATTGCATCAATCTATGAGCGATATCGATGAATTACACTTTACGTCAGCTGCGAACCTTTGTGGCGGTGGCGCATCACGGCAGCTTCAGTCTGGCGGGTCAAGCGATTGGTTTGAGTCAGTCGGCGGTAAGTCACAGCATTAAAGAGCTGGAAGCGGAAATGGGCGTACGTTTGCTGGATCGCACCACGCGAGAAGTGATGCTGACCGAAGCGGGGCAGCAGCTGGCCACGCGGCTTAATCGTTTATTGGAAGATCTCAATACCACGGTGTTGGATGTGCGCAGTTATGGCGAACAGCGCAGTGGCACGGTGCGTGTTGCCGCCAGCCAAACACCTTCTGCCCATCTTATGCCGCAGTGTCTGGCCAGCAGCCAGCAGCGCTATCCGGATATCCGTGTCATCCTGCATGACCGCGTGCAGCAATGGGTGCTGCAAAGCGTACGTAATGCGGAGGTCGATTTTGGCATTGTGATTGGCCCGCTCAACGACACCGATTTCGATAGCGAAGAGATTTTGCAGGAGCCTTTTTTGCTGCTGTGTCATGAAGATGACGAGCTGGCGCAAATTGAGCAGGCGCAGTGGTCGATGCTGGCCGGACGCAATATGGTGCTGCAGGATTATGCTTCTGGCAGCCGCGTATTAGTTGATGCCGCGCTGCAACAGCTGGCATTGAGTGTGAATGTGGTGCAGGAAATCGGCCATCCCGCCACGCTTTATCCAATGGTGGAAGCGGGGATTGGCATCAGTATTCTGCCCGCGCTGGCCTTGCCGTTGCCGTCAGGACGCAAACTCACGGTGCGACGTCTCTATCCGGAAATTAATCGCAGCCTGATGCTGATCAAGCGTAAAAACCGCTCGCTGACACCCGCCGCAGAAGCGATCTGGCAGGAAGTGCGTCAGCAGGCGGCCCTGCTGACGCAACAACGCATGCTAAAGCCGGCGTTTTAAACGTACACGTTGATCTGATTGGTATCGGTTGGACGGTTAATACCATCGGCTTTGTTCGCCGCTGGTTGCTGAGCTTCCTGTTTCTGCTGCGCTTTCTCGGCTTGCTGCTGCTCAATCTGCGCGATTTGCGCTTCAATCATTTGAATCTGTGATTGCAGCATCTGCTCCTGCTCCGATTTTTGTTCATCGGTGAGCGTATCGTCGCTGGAAAGATCTTTCAGCTGCTTGGTGATGGATTGAATCTGCTTGTTAAGGCTGGCGATTTCAGAGGTAGAACCGCCGCCGCTACTGGCGGTGCTGACACTACTAACGCTGGATATAGACATGGTTTTCTCCTTGCAATAGACCATTATCGTTATCGGTCAGAGCAGCGGGAGGCTTGAGGGCAGGGAGTGTTAAGCTTGCGAAAAGATGTGTTGGGATTTGGCGAGCGTGAGGACAAATTCTACGCATAGCAAAAAGGCGCCTTTAGGGCGCCTTTCTACATTGGTGGGTCGTGCAGGATTCGAACCTGCGACCAATTGATTAAAAGTCAACTGCTCTACCAACTGAGCTAACGACCCGAAGTGGTGGGTGATGACGGGCTCGAACCGCCGACCCCCTCCTTGTAAGGGAGATGCTCTACCAACTGAGCTAATCACCCACTTCGTACTGCTTAACAAGAGTGTCATCGGACTAAGATATGGTGGGTGATGACGGGCTCGAACCGCCGACCCCCTCCTTGTAAGGGAGATGCTCTACCAACTGAGCTAATCACCCATATCTTATCTCTTGTTCACTGCGGGCCATCTTTAAACCTTCTAAAGAGTGGTGGGTGATGACGGGCTCGAACCGCCGACCCCCTCCTTGTAAGGGAGATGCTCTACCAACTGAGCTAATCACCCCCGCTGTGTGGAGTCGCATTATAGGGATCCTTCAAAGTGAGTCAACGGTTTTTAAAACTTAAATGTGCGTTCGCTTTAAAAATAATCATCGTGGGGCGCTTTTCGCCAATGTGCTGGTTTTATTAGCAGAAAAGCGCACATCAAACCGGGATGCCACCGCGACAATCATTGAGGAATCAGCCTCACCTGCTAGAATGTGCGCACTGTTTTTTCGCGTTAACCCGTTTTTTTGTCATCCAGACAATGAAACCTGCGCATTTAAGGCAATGCTGAATGAAAATCAAAACTCGCTTCGCACCCAGCCCAACGGGCTATCTGCACGTAGGCGGTGCTCGTACTGCTCTTTACTCCTGGCTTTATGCTCGCCATAACAAAGGCGAATTTGTTCTGCGTATCGAAGATACCGATCTGGAGCGTTCCACACCGGAAGCCATTGAAGCCATCATGGATGGCATGAACTGGCTTAGCCTTAACTGGGATGAAGGTCCGTATTATCAGACCAAGCGTTTTGATCGCTACAACGCGGTGATCGACGACATGCTGGAAGCGGGCACGGCCTATAAATGCTACTGCAGTAAAGAACGTCTTGATGCGCTGCGTGAAGAGCAGATGGAAAAGGGCGAAAAGCCGCGTTATGACGGCCGCTGCCGCGACAGCCATGAACATCACGCTGCTGATGAGCCGTGCGTGGTGCGCTTCCGCAACCCGCAGGATGGTTCTGTCATCTTTGACGATCAGATTCGTGGCCCGATTGAATTCAGCAATCAGGAGCTGGATGATCTGATCATTCGTCGTACCGACGGTTCGCCAACCTACAACTTCTGTGTAGTAGTGGATGACTGGGATATGGGCATCACTCACGTGATTCGTGGTGAAGACCATATCAACAACACGCCACGCCAGATCAACATCCTGAAAGCGATCGGTGCAGAAGTGCCAACCTATGCGCACGTCTCAATGATCCTTGGCGATGACAGTAAGAAGCTGTCTAAGCGTCATGGCGCGGTCGGTGTGATGCAGTATCGCGATGACGGTTATCTGCCGGAAGCGCTGCTCAACTATCTGGTGCGCCTCGGCTGGTCACATGGCGATCAGGAGGTTTTCAGCGTGCCGGAAATGGCAGAGCTGTTCACACTGGATGCGGTGAGCAAATCGGCCAGTGCTTTCAACACTGAAAAATTGCAGTGGCTGAACCATCACTACATTAATACGCTGCCGCCAGAATATGTTGCTACGCAGCTGCAATGGCACATTGAGCAGCAGAAGATTGATACCCGCACTGGTCCAGAACTGGCCAAGCTGGTTACCTTGCTGGGCGAGCGTTGCAAAACTCTGGTAGAGATCGCGGCATCTTGCCGTTACTTCTATGAAGAGTTTGAAGCCTTTGATGCTGACGCGGCGAAGAAGCACCTGCGTCCGGTCGCGCGTCAGCCGCTGGAAGTGGTACGCGACAAACTGGGCGCCATCAGCGACAGCAACTGGAACGCTGAGAATGTACATCATGCAATTCAGTCTGCGGCAGATGAGCTGGAGCTGGGCATGGGTAAAGTTGGAATGCCACTGCGTGTGGCGGTGACCGGTTCAGGCCAGTCACCGGCGCTGGATGTGACGGTAGAAGCGATTGGACGCAGCCGCAGCGTTGCGCGTATTGAGAAAGCGCTAGCATTCATCGCTGAGCGTGAAGCAAACGCATAATATGAAAAAGCCGGAAGCATCTGCTTCCGGCTTATTTATGCTTCCTGAATCCCCAGACGTTCCAGTACGCCTCGAATTCCCTCCCGCAGTAATAACGCAGCAAATTGCTCTTGCTCCGCTGCCGTCATTTGCTGGACAGAATTTATTAATAACGCAGGTAACGTATTTTGTTGTGCACCGTAATTAGCCGCGGGTTCGTTAGCGTGGCGGGTGGATTGAACAAAGCTCTTTACGCGCTCATCAATGTGGATCAATCGCGCTTTACCGCCCTGAACACCGGGCTTTGGCGTGGTTGTCCAGTTTTCACGCTTGATCCATTTATTCACCGTTTGCCGACTGTAGCCCGTTTCCAGCGCGAGCTCCTCGGGAGTAAGCCATTCCTTTTTCACGATGCAGTCCCTGTTAAATACATTAGTTCTACATATTACAACAAAACGTAACGGGGAAAAGTAACCTGGGTAGAAAATGCCTTCTGTACTCCAACAAAAGGCAAAATTCGGTTATTGTGCTTCGCTCACTGCGGGTTGTTCCGGACGGAAAGCGATGAAATAGGTGAGACCAACAAAAATTGCACCACCCACGCCGTTACCAAGGAACACTGCAATCACGTTTGGCGCAAATTCCGCCCAGCTCATCTGACCGGCAAAAATCGCCGCCGGAACAATAAACATGTTAGCGACAACGTGCTGGAAGCCAATCGCCACGAACGCCATCACCGGGAACCACATACCGAAGATTTTACCCACCACATCTTTACTGGCGAAGGCGAGCCACACCGCCAGACACACCAGCCAGTTGCAGCCCACGCCGGAAATAAAGGCGTGCAGGAAATCGGCATTCACTTTAGCGTGCGCAATTGCCACGGTTTTCTTCAGGTAATCGCCCTCGGTCATGCCCAGCATGTGACCAAAAAACCATGCTACCGCAACGCTGCCAATAAAATTAGCGACGGTCACCCAAAACCAGTTACGCAGTACGCTGAAGCCACTGATGCGACGCGCGAACCAGGCGATAGGCATCGTCATCATATTACCGGTCAGCAGCTCACCGCCCGCCAGCACCGTCATGATCAAACCAACCGGGAACACCGCTGCGCCGAGCAGCACGCCGAATGAGCCCCATTCAGCAGGCAGTTGGTTAATGACATGCAGATCAAGCAGGAAACCGGTAGCGATAAACGCACCGGCCATAAAGCCAAGAATTAACAAGGTGGAGATAGGAAGGCGGCTTTTAGTCACGCCAGCTTGAATCGCCAGTTGGGCGATCTCTTTAGGTGTATGCAGCGACATAATTCACTTTTCTTATATGGATTAATGGGGGACGTTGCTGGCCGGTCATTGAGAGAACACCCTGGCAGGATGACCGGTTAATTAGCGCGCTAAGTTTTACACGCACTTTTAACGAAAACAAGACCGCTCCTAACATCTTTAACCTTAAATTAACGCTGGGTTGAGGTTGGGTTTGGTGAGCATTGTTGGATAGCGCATATAAATAGAAGCGATTTGGGATGGCGTGTCGAAAAAAAAGCCATGCTGACGCGGGGTTGACGCCTTTTTCAGCGATCAAACACAGAACGAGAATTTGACGTTGACACTCAAGGGGCGGTTTCATATTATCCCGTCCGTCGAGTTTACTCGGCAGTTTTTCGGTTCGGGGGTATAGCTCAGCTGGGAGAGCGCTTGCATGGCATGCAAGAGGTCAGCGGTTCGATCCCGCTTATCTCCACCAAACCGCTCCCAACGGTTTGACCGAAAAATGATTTCCAGATGTGGGGGTATAGCTCAGCTGGGAGAGCGCTTGCATGGCATGCAAGAGGTCAGCGGTTCGATCCCGCTTATCTCCACCAAATCTCTGTTCATTCTGAACACATTCAAAAAAATCACCTTCTAAACGCAACGCATTTAACTGCGGTTTTGTCGTTTCGTAGGGTCGCCATTTATGGCGACCAATCTGCATGAGAGCAATGCCCCCACAGAATACGCTATCAGACGGTTGCTACCTGCGGCTGCAATTGCAGCACACGGAAACCGTGCGTGCCATCGCGATCCAGCTGCACCACTAAACCGTATTCCCAGTCCAGATAAGCCTGCATCACGCCTGCTTCAATATCGGTGCCTTCATACGGGCGACGATAGCGATCAATAGCAGGTGACAGCAGATGCTGTTCTCCTTGCTCCGTCGGCAAACCCGCACCACGCCAGGCAGCGTTACCGCCTTCCAGCACAAATACCGGTTTACCGGTCAGCTCAGCCACCTGTTCCACCGCATAGCCTGCCAGCAGGCTGCTGCCACAGGTTAATACATAGCGACGCGCCTCCGGCAACAACGCTTTGCCTTGCTGTTGCAGAGTAGAGCGCAGCAACCAGGCCGCGCCCGGAATATGGCTGTTGAGATGGTTCGCGCGCGTTGTGAAATCCAGCACCTGCGTTTGCCCTTCCTGCAACCATTCTGCTAACTGCTGCGGTGAGATGAATTCGGGTTGAGCAACGGGCGGCACCTGCGCTTTCCAGTTACCGCTTTCACTGAAATCACTGGCCTGCAGCTCCTCCAGCACCGAAACCTGCCAGCCAAGCTGCGCCAGCCAGGATGCGGTCATATTGGCGCGCACGCCATCATCATCAATCAGCACGATGCGCGCACCGCGTACGCTGGCGTAATGATCGGTCTCCTGTACCAGTTGACCTCCCGGTACGTGGCGGCTGCCAGGCAGATGCCCGGCGGCGTACTCGTCGGCATCACGCACATCAAACAGATAAGTGGTGCGCGTCTCTTGCTGCCAACGCTTCAGCGTGGCAAGCAGGATACGTTCTACACCGGCGCGATCTGCGATGCTGCGCGCATTGTTCGCCGCCTGACGCTGAGCGGTTTCGCTGGTCTCGCCGTAGCGGCGCGACTGGCCCTTATCCAGAGCATGTCCGGCCAGCGTCCAGCCGATGGTGCCATTGCGCAGCGCGAACACCGGATTGCGAATCCCGGCGTTCACCAGCGATTGCGTACCGATGATGCTGCGTGTGCGACCGGCACAGTTAACAATCACCGTGGTCTCCGGCGACGGCGCGATATCACGCACGCGCAGCACCAGCTCACCGCCCGGCACACTGGTGGCGCCTGGAATACTCATGGTTTGATATTCATCGAAACGGCGCGCATCGAGTACCACCACGTTAGCATCGCTGTTAATCAGCTGATGCACGTCGTCCGCTGACAAAGAGGGCGTGTGATTGTGATGCTCAACCAGCTCGCCAAACGCTTTGCTGGGTGAATTCACGTCGATAAACAGTTCGCCGCCCGCCGCTTGCCAGCCGGCCAAATCATTTGCCAGCAGCGCGACATTGCTGTAACCCAGTGCGGCAATGCGCTCGGCGGCGGTTTGTGCCAGGCCTTCGCCACCGTCATACAGCGTAATCGTAGTGGTGCGTTGCGGAATGCGGTCCAGCAGCTCAAGCTCCAGTTTTGACAGCGGAATATTCACCGCAAACAGCGGATGCGCGGTGGCAAACAGCGCTTCATCGCGCACATCGACAATCGCCACTTCCTGCTGCTGTCGCAGCGCATCCATTAGTTCCGCCGCCTGGCGTAAAGGGAAAACCGGTTTAGTCATGTGAAAGGTCCCAAATGTTCGGTAAGTAGCGGTTGCTGTAACCGGAGATAAACGTTTTTTCGCTGCCGTCTTCGCGGTAGACCGCGCGTTTGACCGCGCCAATGTTGGCGCCATAAACGTGAATGCTGATGGAGACGCGGTCGTCATAGGCGTTGCTGACGCGATGGATATCGCCCACCGTTGGCGATACCGCTTCAACGCTGCCAGGATCGAGTCGAACGGGAGCGCCTTCCGGCTGCAATCCGTTCGGCCCCGGCTGCCAGGATTGTGAAATTTCCGCGCCGCGCATCATGCCAATCAATCCCCATACGCGATGGTCGTGAATTGGCGTTTGCTGGCCCGGCCCCCAAACGAAACTCACCACCGAGAAGCGCTGCTGCGCATCGGCATACAACAAATATTGTTGATAGTGTTCGGGATGAGGTTGGCTAAAGGCGTCGTCCAGCCAGTCGTCGTGGCGAATCAGCTCGCCAAGCCACTCGCTGCCACGTTGTAACACCGTGGCTTCCTCGGGCTTTGTCTCCAGCAGATTAGCCAGATTGGCGACGAAATCGCGCAGACGATGGTGCTGATAATGGCTCATCAGACTCAGGCGCTCCTTTTATCGGCGGCGGAGAGCGCATGGACTTTCTCGCGCGTCAGCGGGATCAGCTCACGGCCATATTCCACTGCATCGTTAAGCGGGTCGAAGCCGCGAATCAGTACGCTATGGATGCCAAGGCGATAATATTCCAGCAGCGCATCGGAGACCTGCTCCGGCGTTCCCACCAGCGCGGTGGAGTTGTAGCCGCCCTGAACCAGTTTTGCGACGCCGGTCCACAACACTTTATCCAGACGATCGCCTTCATTGGCGGCGGCGAGTAAACGCTGTGCGCCAACGCTCTGCGGTTTAACCTTGCCAAAGGCAAAGCCAGTTTCTTTGAGTTGTTTCTCTGCCGTGGCGCGGATGTGTTCCGCGCGTTCCCAGGCTTCTTTCTCCGTTTTGCCAAGAATCGGGCGGAACGAAATGTTGAAGTTGATTTCGCGCCCCTGTCTGGCAGCAGCAGCGCGCACGTTGCGTACCGTCTCCTCAGCACCTTTCAGCGGTTCGCCCCACAGCGCAAACACATCGGCATGCCGTGCAGCGACATCAATCGCTTCCTGCGACGATCCGCCAAAATAGATAGGCAGTTTTTTCTGCAACGGTTTGATGGCCGAAAACGCCTGTTCGACCTGATAAAAAGGACCTTGATGATCGTACGGCTGCGCAGATTCGAGGCTCTGCTTCAACACGGTGAGAAACTCATTGCTGCGCGCATAACGCTCGGCTTTGTTGAGGAAGTCACCGTCGCGGCGCTGCTCGGCATCGCTACCGCCGCTAATAATGTGCACCGCTAAACGGCCGTCGGTGAGGTGATCAAGGGAAGCCAGTTTGCGCGCCGCTAATGTCGGCGAGACAAAGCCGGGGCGATGCGCCAGCAAAAATTTCAGCGTTGAGGTGTGCGCCGCCGCGTGCGCGGTCACCAGAAAGCCATCCGGCTGATCCGACCAATAGCCCACCAGAATGCGATCAAAACCAGCGTCTTCATGCGCACGCGCAAAACGTGCAATGTACTCTTTATCGAACAGCGGGCCGCTAGCCGGGATAATCTCGGAGGCGAGGCGGTGGCCAATCATGCCAAGGAATTGAATGCTCATGCGGTTCTCCTGAAGTGACGTCATGGAGAAAAACTACGGGCGCAGGCGGTATGAACGGAAATTCAATATTGTGCAAAGGTTTTGCGTTTCACGGTGAAGCGGGTGATGGCGGGGGAAAAGCCGGGGCGAGGCGGGATAGAACCGATTGAAATAAATAAGAAGAGAAGGGCGAGCCGTAGCTCGCCCCTTTGATCAGAAGGCCAACACCAGGCCAGCGATAGCGGCTGACAGCACGCTCACCAGCGTTGAACCGTACAGCAGTTTCAGACCAAAGCGTGAAACCACGTTACCTTGCTCTTCGTGCAGACCTTTAATCGCGCCCGCCACAATCCCGATAGAAGAGAAGTTAGCAAAGGAGACGAGGAACACCGAGAGAATGCCTTCCGAGTGCGGTGACAGCTGACCAGCGATTTTCTGCAGATCCATCATCGCCACGAATTCGTTGGAAACCAGTTTGGTTGCCATGATGCTGCCCACTTGCAGCGCTTCGTGTGAAGGAACGCCCATCACCCACGCAAATGGATAGAACACATAACCCAGCACGCCCTGGAAGCTGATGCCGAAAATCAGATCGAACAGCGCGTTCAGACCGGTGATTAAGGCGATAAAACCAATCAGCATCGCAGCGACGATCATCGCTACTTTAAAACCGGCGAGGATGTATTCGCCCAGCATTTCGAAGAAGCTCTGGCCTTTATGCAGATCCTGCAATTGCAGATCTTCTTCACTATCGACGCGGTACGGGTTAATCAGCGACAGCACGATAAAGGTGCTAAACATGTTCAATACCAGCGCGGCCACTACATATTTTGGCTGCAGCATGGTCATGTAGGCGCCGACAATTGACATGGAAACCGTCGACATGGCGGTCGCTGCCATGGTGTACATGCGGCGCTGTGACATTTTGCCGAGGATATCTTTATAGGCGATAAAGTTTTCTGACTGTCCCAAAATCAGAGAGCTTACGGCGTTGAAAGATTCCAGTTTGCCCATACCGTTTACTTTTGACAGTACGGTACCAATACCGCGAATCACCCAAGGTAAGATGCGGAAGTGCTGCAAAATACCAATCAACGCAGAGATAAAGATGATTGGGCAAAGCACGTTGAGGAAGAAGAAGGCGAGACCTTTTTCACTCATATTGCCAAACACGAAGTTGGTGCCTTCGGCGGCATATTTGAGCAGATGATCAAAGAACCCAGCGAAGCCCTGCACGAAGCCGAGACCGATGGAGGAGTTCAGGAAGAACCACGCCAACAACAATTCGATCACCAGAAGCTGTACGATAAAACGAAGACGGATGCTTTTACGATCGTTGCTGACCAGCAAGGCCAGCACCGCTACCACCACTAGTGCTAAAATAAAATGCAAAACATGGGACATGTCGGCTCCAAATTTGAGGAGGGTTGTATTTTGTTGCGTATTCTATGTAACGCGTTACTTAAAAACGAGATCAAAACCACATTATAAGTATTCGCTATCGCGATTTTTCTCAGATAAGTCTGACCGCTCACAACCCCGTTACAAATCCATCACAAGAAATATCCACAAAAACATTGTCTATAAAATAACCCAAGAGTAGAGTCATTTGCGTTGCACGTATTTTTGGCAAGAACGGGCTTTACCGCAATGTATAGCAATGGCTATACTTCATAGCACCATCTATTAATACAATAACTATAACCACATTTCATCTGCCTTGAATGCCCCTTAAGCTGGTCGTGTCAACAAGCGTTAAGACAGGGTAAAACTATGCTAGAAAGCCGCACCGCTGAGCGCGCCGCTCGCGGAGCCAGAAAGATTAAACTCGCGCTGCTGGGTCCCGCTTTTATTGCGGCGATTGGCTATATCGATCCCGGCAACTTCGCGACCAACATTCAGGCCGGTGCCGCCTACGGCTACAAGCTGTTGTGGGTGGTGGTGTGGGCCAACGTCATGGCGATGCTGATCCAGCTGATGTCCGCCAAGCTCGGCATTGCCACCGGCAAAAATCTTGCAGAACACATCCGCGATCGCTTTCCGCGTCCGGCGGTGTGGTTCTATTGGGTGCAGGCGGAAATCATCGCCATGGCCACCGATCTCGCTGAATTTATCGGCGCGGCGCTCGGCTTCAAGCTGTTACTCGGCATTTCGCTGCTGCAGGGCGCGGTGTTAACCGGTATCGCAACTTACCTGATTCTGATGCTGCAAAGTCGCGGCCAAAAGCCACTGGAATTGGTGATTGGCGGCCTGCTGCTGTTTGTGGCGGCGGCGTATATCGTGGAGCTGTTTTTCTCCCAGCCGAAAGTCAGTGAGCTGGTGGTTGGCATGGCGCTGCCATCGTTGCCGACGTCGGACGCGGTCTTCCTCGCCGCTGGCGTGTTAGGTGCCACCATTATGCCGCACGTCATTTATCTGCACTCGGCGCTGACGCAGCACGGTAATAAAGGCAGCAAGGCGCAACGCTACAGCTCAACCAAACTGGATGTGGCGATTGCCATGACTATCGCTGGCTTTGTAAATCTGGCGATGATGGCAACTGCCGCCGCAGCGTTCCACTTGAGCGGTCACTCCAGCATCGTCGATCTCGATCAGGCTTACTTAACGCTGCAACCGCTGTTGGGTGAAGCGGCGGCGATAGTGTTTGGTTTGAGTTTGGTGGCTGCCGGTCTCTCTTCAACCGTGGTCGGCACGCTGGCGGGACAAGTGGTGATGCAGGGCTTTATTCGTTTCCACATTCCGCTGTGGTTCCGCCGCACTATTACCATGTTGCCCTCATTTATTGTCATCTGGGCGGGCTGGGATCCCACGCGCATTCTGGTAATGAGCCAAGTGCTGCTGAGTTTCGGTATCGCACTGGCGCTAATTCCGTTGCTGTCATTTACCGGCAACCGGGAATTGATGGGTGATGAGATGGTGAACTCGCGCCTGATGCAGAATGCCGGACGGCTGATTGTGGTGCTGGTTATCGCCCTCAATCTCTATTTACTGGTCGGCGAAGCGCTCGGTTGGTAACGGCGTTAGAAAAGAAAAATCCCGCCATTGAGCGGGATTTTTTGTTTAGTGATGATGGTGATCGCGATGACCACGACGATCATCATGGCGATGGTCGTGGCGGTGATGTTCACGACGTTCACGCTCATGCCAGCGACGTTCGCGCTCACGTTCATAGGCGCGATGACGTTTCCACTCTTCATGACGCCACCAGCGATGGTCATCGTAACGATAACGATCGTTCCACCAGCGCGGTTCACGCCAGCGACCGCCGTCCCAGTAATTACCGTGACGATCGCGATCGCCGAGATGCAGCGTAACGCCCGGACCCAAATTGATGGTGGCGCTGTCGGCTTGTGCTGTGCTGATAGCCAACGGGGATAAAGTTGCCAGCAAGGCGGCAAACAAAATGGCACGTTTCATAACTTCTCCTTTTCAGTAGCTTATCACTGCCACCGTTGCGCTAGTTTGCCACATCGGACCAGGTAAGCCTTGAGAATCAGTCTGAAAACGCTAAGGGAAATCTGAAATGAGAATTTTCTGCTGCGGAAAATGCCCGACACATGCCGGGCGGGTAAGCGTTTACACTAAGATATTGTGGATGGTGTCGATCTCGTCCTGGCTCAGCACCGGCTGGCTCAACATCTCAACCGCATCATCAATTTGCGCAGTTTTGCTGGCGCCAATCAGCACCGAAGTAACACGCGCATCGCGCAACACCCAGCTTAGCGCCATCTGCGCCAGTTTATGGCCGCGCTGTTGGGCAATCGCCTGCAGCTGGCGCACTTTTTCCATCTTCTCTTGCGTCAACTGGTTTTCACTCAGGAACTTACTGCCGCTGGCGATGCGCGAATCTTGCGGAATGCCCTGCAAATAGCGGTCGGTTAACACGCCACCCGCCAGCGGCGAGAAGGCGATACAACCGACGCCGTTATCGCCCAGCACATCCAGCAAACCCTGCTCTGGCGTACGTTCAAACATTGAATAACGCGGCTGGTGGATTAGGCATGGCGTGCCGAGGTCGCGCAGAATCGCAATCGCTTCGGCGGCTTTGTCTGCCGGATAGTTAGAGATAGCGGCATACAGCGCTTTGCCCTGACGTACCACCTGATCCAGCGCGCGCATGGTCTCTTCCAGCGGCGTTTCGGGATCGGGACGATGGTGATAGAAGATATCAACGTACTCAAGTCCCATGCGCTTCAGGCTTTGATCGAGGCTGGAAATCAGATACTTACGTGAACCCCAATCGCCGTATGGGCCGTCCCACATGGTGTAACCGGCTTTGGTTGAGATCACCAGCTCATCGCGCAGTCCCTGAAAATCCTCGCGCAGAATGCGACCAAAGTTAGATTCAGCCGATCCCGGCGGTGGGCCGTAATTATTGGCGAGATCGAAATGGGTGATGCCGCGATCAAAGGCGTGGCGCAGCAGTTCACGGCTGTTATCAACGCGTGTACTGTCGCCAAAGTTATGCCACAAACCCAGCGAAATCGCCGGTAACTTCAAGCCGCTACGGCCACTGCGACGGTATTGCATCTGTTGATAACGTTCGGGATGGGGAAAAGCACTCATGCAGCGTTCCTGTCTCAATAGGGGAGAAAGTGACATCAGCATAGCAGTGTATGCGTTTACACTAAGGCGAAACGCGCCGAAGATCGCAACTTACAGAATTATCTATCGTCGTAACGAATGCTTGCCACAAATCAGCATCACACGATGGTGAATATCTCGCCAATTCAGCCACATCGCTAATACTCCTGATTATCCCCTTAACAAGGAGCTGTCGATGAAAACCCCCAACGTTGGCGATTATTTACTGCACCGATTACAGCAAAGCGGCATCCGACATCTGTTCGGCGTGCCGGGCGATTACAACCTGCAATTCCTCGACAGTGTGATTGCGCATCCCGAAATTGCCTGGGTTGGCTGCGCCAATGAATTGAATGCGGCCTATGCGGCAGATGGCTATGGGCGCTGCAACGGCGCGGCGGCACTGCTGACCACGTTTGGCGTCGGCGAGCTTAGCGCGATTAACGGCATCGCCGGCAGCTATGCCGAATATGTACCGGTGATTCATATCGTTGGCGCGCCCGCGAGTCAGGCGCAGCAGCAGGGCGATTGCGTGCACCATTCGCTGGGTGATGGCGATTTTGGTCACTTCCTGCGGATGGCGCAGGAAGTGAGTGTGGCCTCTGCGGTATTGACGGCGGAGAACGCGGTGGCGGAGATCGATCGCGTTATCAGCGAGGCGCTAACGCAACATCGTCCCGGCTATTTATTGCTGGCGGTGGATGTGGCGGCGGCTGAGATTTCGCTGCCAGAGGAAAAAAAAATTACAGCGGCAGACAGACATCAGCAGGTTGCCGCAGCCTTTGCTGATGCGGCAGAGCGCTTGCTGGCACCGGCGCAGCGCGTGGCGCTGTTGGCGGATTTCCTTGCCGCGCGCTGGCAGTTGCAGCCGCAGCTTGAGGCGTTGCGCCAGCTGCGCGCGATTCCTGCCGCCACCTTATTGATGGGCAAAGGCGTGCTCAACGAGCAGCAGCCGGGTTACGTCGGCACTTACGCCGCGCAAGGCAGCAGCGATGCGGTGCGCCAGGCCATCGAAGATACCGACGTCACGCTGTGCGTCGGCGTGCGGTTTACCGATACCTTAACCGCCGGCTTCACGCAAAATCTGCCTGCCGAGCGCGTGATCGATCTGCAGCCGTTTCAGGCTACGGTCGCTGGCGAGGTGTTTGCGCCGTTAAGCATGCAGCAGGCGCTGGCGGCGCTGACGCCCATTTATCAGCGTCACTGCGCGCACTGGCGGCTGGCGGATGCGCCTGAGTGCGAAGAAAGTGAGCAAATTGCTGCGGCGGTAATCAGTCAGCAGGCATTCTGGCAGGCAATGCAGCGCTTCCTGCAGCCGGGTGATATTATCCTCGCCGATCAAGGCACCGCAGCCTTTGGCGCGGCGGCGCTGCGGTTACCGCAGGATGCGCAGTTGCTGGTGCAACCGCTGTGGGGATCGATTGGCTATACTTTACCCGCCACCTTTGGTGCGCAAACCGCGCAGCCGGATCGCCGGGTCATCCTGATCATTGGCGATGGCTCCGCGCAGCTGACGATTCAGGAGTTGGGTTCGATGCTTCGCGACGGCCAGCAGCCGATCATTTTCCTGATTAACAATGATGGCTACACGGTTGAGCGCGCGATTCACGGTGCTGAGCAACGTTACAATGATATCGCGCAATGGAACTGGACCACGCTGCCGCAGGCGCTGAGTCAAGACTGTGCGGCGCAGAGCTGGCGCGTCAGCGAAACGGTGCAGCTGGACGCGGTGATGGCGCAATTAATGCGAAATCGGCGACTGTCGCTGGTGGAAGTGGTGATGGACAAACAAGACTTGCCGCCGCTGCTGCGTAAGGTCACCGCCGCACTGCATCAGCGTAATAGTGGCTAAATTTCGGAAAGTTGCCGCTGGGAAGTCGGGCAGGCGATCGGTAGGCTGTGCAGCATCTTTAAATGGATTACGCCCATCGTGCAGGTGGGCGTTGTTGTTTTATTGGCAGGCTTTTATAGTGTCCTGCAATTGTTTATGACCCAAGCGGAGCAGCAGAAGAATGACAACATACGCCCTGGTCGGCGATGTGGGCGGTACCAATGCCCGTCTCGCATTGTGTGAGGTAGAAAACGGTGCTATCTCGCAAGCCCAAACCTTCTCAACATCAGACTACGACAATCTTGAAGCGGTGATTCGTCACTATCTTGATGAGCAAAAACAGGATATTAAGCACGCTTGTATCGCCATTGCCTGTCCGATCACCGGCGATTGGGTAGAGATGACCAACCACGATTGGGCGTTCTCCACCAAAGTGATGAAAGAGCATCTGGCGCTGGAAAGCCTGGAAATTATCAATGATTTCACCGCCGTTTCGATGGCGATTCCGATGCTGAGCGAAAAGGAAGTGATTCAGTTTGGCGGCAAAGCGCCGGTTGAAGGCAAGCCCATCGCGATTTACGGTGCGGGCACCGGCCTCGGCGTCAGCCATTTGGTGCACGTGGATAAACGCTGGATCAGCTTGCCGGGCGAGGGCGGCCACGTTGACTTTGCGCCAAATAGCGAAGAAGAGGGTGACATTCTCGAAGTGCTGCGCGCGGAGATTGGCCACGTTTCGGCTGAACGCGTACTGTCCGGTGCCGGTTTGGTCAATCTGTATCGCGCCATCGTGAAGTCTGATGAGCGTGAGCCAGAAAACCTCAAGCCAAAAGATGTTACCGAGCGCGCGTTGCAAGACAGCTGCATCGATTGCCGTCGCGCACTGTCGCTGTTCTGCGTGATTATGGGTCGTTTCGGCGGCAACCTGGCGTTGAATCTGGGCACCTTCGGCGGCGTCTATATCGCCGGCGGTATTGTGCCGCGCTTCCTCGACTTCTTTAAAGCGTCCGGTTTCCGCGCGGCGTTTGAAGATAAAGGTCGCTTCCGCGATTACCTGGTTGATATTCCGGTGTATATGATCACTCACGATCAGCCGGGCTTGCTGGGCGCCGGTGCGCACCTGCGTCAGGTGCTGGGCCGCGAACTGTAAGCACGCAGGCGAGCGGCATCCGCCGTTCGCCTTATAACCTCATCAACTGCCGAAAGGCTTTCACCTTGCTGCGACTCACCGGCACCTGCGCATCCAAATCACGCAACTTAACCAAATAGGTATTGTTAAACCACGGCTCGATTTCACGAATCTTGCTCAGATTGACGCAGTAAGATCGATGGCAGCGGAAGAATTGCTGTTCCGGCAAACGGCTGCAGAATTCACTGATCACCATCGACATCACATAGGCTTCGCGCCGCGTATAAACAAACGTCAGCTTCTCGTGCGCCTCAACGTAATAGATCTCGTTGATATCGGTGACGATGATGCGTTCGTCTTTCACCAGATTGACGGTTTGTGGCGAGCTGGCCGCCGCGTTTTGCGGTTGCGACTGCTGCTGGGCGCTGGCTTCCAGTTTCTGCAGCATCGTCATGATGCGCGACTCGTGATACGGCTTGAGAATGTAGTCAAAGGCGTCCAGTTCAAACGCGTCAACCGCATGCTCTTTCCACGCGGTGATAAACACAATCAACGGCTTATGGGCAAACTGATTGATGTTTTGCGCCAGCAGCATGCCATCCAGCGACGGAATGTTGATGTCGAGGAAAATGACATCAACACGATGGTTCTGCAGATATTTCAGCACCTCCAGCCCATCATCAAAGCAGGCCTCAACGCTGATTTGGCTGTGTTGCTGAATCATCCAGCTTAACTCTTGCTGGGCGAGAAACTCGTCTTCAACGATGATGGCTTTCACGTGGTGGTTTCCGTGGTAGGGCGCAGCGGCGCAGGTAGCGACTGACCATTCTTGCTAAGCGTAAAGGCGATTTCAGTGCCCGGATGATGGCGGGTAATAACCAAACCCTGTCCCGAGAGCAATTTCACGCGATGATGCACATTCAGCAGACCAATCTTGTTGCCGGGCATCTCATTACGCGCCACGCGGCTCATCACATCCTCGCTGATGCCGTCGCCGGTATCACGCACTGCGACGCGTACCCGATCGCCCAAATCTTTCACGCTCAGCGTTACCACGCCTTTGCCGCGACAAGGCTGAATACCGTGCACAATGGCATTCTCCACCAGCGGTTGAATCAGCAGGCTGGGCAGCGTGAAGTGCAGATCTTCATCCACGTCATAAATCATCGACAGCTTGTCGCCGAAACGCGCCTGCTCGATCGCGATGTAGTCCTTCACCTGCCACAACTCTTTCTTGATGTCGATAAGCTCGTCATCGTTGAGTTCGAGGTTGTAGCGCAGATAACGCGACAGGTTGATCACCAACTGGCGCGCGGTGTCTGGATTAAGGCGAATCGAGGAGGAGATGGCATTCAGCGCGTTAAACAGGAAGTGCGGATTAATTTTGCTCTGCAGCGCGCGTAATTCAGCCTTGTTCGCCATTTCACGCAACTGCTCAGCCCGCGACACTTCCAGCTGGGTGGAGATGATTTGCGACAGCCCAATCGCCATCTCTTTCAGCGAACCGGTAATGCGATGCGCACGGCGATAATAGATTTTTAGCGTGCCGGTCACTTCCCCTTTTTCCCAAAGGGGAATAACCAACATCGAGTGAATATCTTTGGTGCGATGCGCCTCATCGTTGTTCTTGATGATGATTTTGCCGCTGGCGATCGCCTGCGCAGTGGTTGGGCTGATGGCATCATCGCCGTTGTGATAGTTCTGCTCGCCATAACCGACGTAAGCGAGAATCTGCTTGTTATTGGTGATGGCGACCGCATCGGCGTGAATGTCGCTGCGGATGATATCGCACACTTTGTGCAGCGACTGGCTATCAACCTGACGAAACAGCGGCAGCGTTTTGTTGGCGATTTCCAGCGCCAGCTTGGCCTGACGCGCCGCAATCGCCTCTTTCTCACCTTCAACGCTCTGTACCAGCAGCACGATTAAACCGATACTTGATGCGCCCAAAATCATTGGCAGCGCAATCTCAGACACAATCGCCAGGCCCAGCGTCATCGGCTTGGCCCACAATACAATTAGCAGCATGGTCAGGCTTTCGCACAACATGCCGCCGAGAATACCGGCGCGCCAGCGCTGCTCTTTACTTACCCGGCGATTAATCACGCCTGAGGCGATGCCGGCAATGATGCTGGTGATCAGGCAAGGCACCGCCGTGACGCCATCCATATCAATCAGATAGCGATGCAAACCGGCAATCACACCGGTGGCGATGCCCACCCAGGGACCGAACAGAATGCCGCCGGACATCACCGCAATGACACGCACATTGAGCAGCGAACCGTCGACGTTAATGCCCGACCAGGTGCTGAATAGCGCAAACAGCGAGAATATGGCCGTCACCACCACTTTTTCGCGTACCGAATGCTCATCTTTTTGCAGCAGCTGACGGAACACCCGCGTGCGAGTGAGAAAGAACAGGCAAATCAGCATCAGCGCCGCGCGGTCAAAAACCGCCAGCAGCATGTCGAAGTGGGAAGGCAAGGGCATCTCTCAGGCAAGAAACGGGAGGCTATGATAAAAAATGTGATCACGTTCCGCCAGCGCCACGGCAATCTGCAGACCTTTCTCGTAGTCGAGATCAATTTTTAACATGCCAGGTCGCCATAAATGGCAATCGCACTTCGCCTTTGTAGGGTCGCCATTCATGGAGTGACCCCATTCCCGTAGACATTCGCTGTCCTCACGACGAGGCCTTTTCGAAGGCCTCTGGACTGACGCCTCCCAGGTGGCTGTGGCGTCGGGTCCGGTTGTAGAACACTTCGATATAATCAAAGATATCAGCCCGGGCCATGTCCCGGGTTCTATAGATCCGCTTTCTGATGCGCTCTTTTTTTAGCGAACTGAAGAAGGATTCTGCCACTGCATTATCCCAGCAGTTGCCGCGCCGGCTCATGCTGGGTGACAGGTTATTAGCCTGGCAGAACCGTCGCCAGTCATCGCTGCCATACTGGCTTCCCTGGTCGCTGTGTACGATAACGGTTTCCTCAGGCCTTCGTCGCCAGACGGCCATCAGAAGAGCATCCAGCGCCAGTTCGCGCGACAGTGAGGGTTTCATTGACCAGCCCACCACATTGCGGGCAAACAGGTCTATGACCACGGCCAGATACAGCCAGCCCTGCCAGGTCCGTATGTAGGTAATATCCGTTACCCAGACCTGGTTCGGTTTAACGACTGTGAACTCCCGCTGTACCCGGTTAGGCGCGATGACTGACGGACGTCCCCGTGCTCCTCGCGGGATTTTATAGCCATGTACGGCCTTGATTCTGTTCTGCCGCATAATTTTCGCTACCCTGTTTTTACTGCATACCTCCCCGATTTCTCGCAGGTCACTGTGGACCCGCCGGTATCCATAAACGCCGCCACTCAGGGTATAAGAGTCGCGGATAAGCGTCAGCAGCCGCTGATTATCCTGCTCTCCAGTTGATACCGGGCAGTGGAGCCAGACGTAAAAACCGGAACGGGCAACCTTCAGAACCCGACACATCAGTGTGATCGACCAGACCTGACGGTGATCGTTGATGAAGCGGTACTTTAGTCGGGCTCCCTTGCAAAGTACCGCGCCGCCTTTTTCAGGATATCCCGCTCCTCCTCAGTTCGCTTGAGTTGCGCTTTCAACCGGAGGATCTCCGTCCGGGCATCCAGCAGATCCTGCGCCTGGTGCCCGCTGGCATCAGGTTTTATAGAGCGGATCCATTTATAAAGGCTGTGTTGCGAGACGCCCAGGCGTTCAGATACGTCGGCGACGGAATAGCCCCGCTCGGTGATCTGGCGGACTGCTTCTTCTTTAAACTCAGGGGTAAATCGTGGTGTGCCCATAGACTCCTCCTATGCTCAAAATATAGGGCAGATTTGTCTATGGGCTCGGGGTCACTCCATCAATGTCAGATTATGGTCCAACATTTGGGGTGCAGTTCATTCATGGCGACCTCCTCAAAAAGAGGAATACCTGACTCACAAAAAGAGGATTAGTGAAAGCGTGCGCCGATCGCTGGTTGTGAATACGCCGGTTTGCTATGTTGCCGTATAAAAAAGGGGGGCTCAGCCATGCAATTACTCACTCCACGTTTATCCCTCAGCCGACTTCAGCCAGAAGACTGGCAGATTTTCAAAGCGGTACATCAGGACGCCGCCACCATGACGTGGGTCAGTGAAATTCCGGATGAAAACGATATCCGTCAACGCTTTAACGAGCGTCTGGCACCGTGGCAGGCGAGCAGTTTTCATATGCTGTGTTTGGTGGCGCGTATCCGGGAAAGTGGTGAGCCGATTGGCCTGTTTGGCTGTAGCGCCGAATGGCATCCGTATCGTCAGGCCGAAGTGGGTTACATGCTACGCGCAGCCTTTACCGGCTTGGGTTATGGCAGTGAAGCGCTCGACGCGCTGTGCCAGTTTTTACTGCAGGCAGAATTTCATAAGCTGAAAGCGATGGTGATTGAGGGGAATTGGCCGTCGCGCCGTATTCTGGAGAAGAATGGTTTCGCCCTTGAGGGCACGTTACGGGATAATTATCTGCTAAACGGCCAATGGGTAAGCGATTGGGTGTTTGGCCGCCTGAATCCAAATAATTAAAATTATTTTATTCCGCTCTCGACAATCTTGTTATCAGCGCGTTATGTTCTTGGTGCGGTCACCACAGTGACCCACGTCGCTCGGACGGTCCGGGCGCTTACGTAAACCAGAGGACATCATGGCTGATAACAGCACACCCCGTCGTTTCTCGCGTATTGAACGCCTTCCCCCGTATGTTTTTAACATCACCGCTGAATTGAAGATGGCTGCGCGTCGGCGCGGCGAAGACATTATCGATTTCTCGATGGGCAATCCGGATGGCCCCACGCCGCCGCACATCGTTGAAAAACTTTGCCAGGTGGCGCAGCGCGAAGACACGCACGGTTACTCAACCTCGAAAGGCATTCCCCGTTTGCGTCGCGCGATTTCGCGCTGGTACGCAGACCGTTATCAGGTGGAAATCGATCCGGAATCGGAAGCGATTGTCACCATCGGCTCGAAAGAGGGTTTGGCGCACTTGATGCTGGCCACGCTCGATCACGGCGACACCGTGCTGGTGCCGAATCCCAGCTATCCGATTCACATTTACGGCGCGGTGATTGCCGGTGCGCAGGTGCGTTCTGTTCCGCTGGTGGCGGGTGTTGATTTCTTCAACGAGCTGGAACGGGCGATTCGCGAAAGCTATCCCAAACCGAAAATGATGATTCTTGGCTTCCCGTCGAATCCTACGGCGCAATGCGTTGAACTCGATTTCTTCGAACGCGTCATCGCGCTGGCGAAGCAGTACAATGTGCTGGTGATCCACGATCTCGCCTATGCCGACATCACCTACGATGGCTGGAAAGCGCCATCGATTATGCAGGTGCCGGGCGCGCGCGATGTGGCGGTGGAATTCTTTACCCTGTCGAAAAGCTACAACATGGCGGGCTGGCGTATCGGCTTTATGGTCGGTAACAAAGAGCTGGTCTCGGCGCTGGCGCGTATCAAGAGTTATCACGATTACGGCACCTTCACGCCGTTGCAGGTGGCGGCGATAGCGGCGCTGGAAGGCGATCAACAGTGTGTGCGCGATATCGCTGAACAGTACAAACGCCGCCGTGATGTACTGGTGAAAGGCCTGCACGAAGCGGGCTGGATGGTCGATTTGCCGAAGGCGTCGATGTACGTCTGGGCGAAAATTCCCGATCACTACGCGCATCTTGGCTCACTGGAGTTCGCCAAATTACTGATGCAGGAAGCCAAAGTGTGCGTCTCGCCGGGCATCGGTTTCGGTGATTACGGTGATACCCACGTGCGTTTCGCGCTGATTGAAAACAGCGATCGTATTCGTCAGGCGGTGCGGGGGATTAAATCGATGTTCCGTGCCGATGGCATTTTGCCGGGAACGGTGAAAGCGCTGGAAGAAGAAGAGGAATAACCATTAATTGGGGCGACTCAGCGTCGCCCCGCCTGGCGGCTCTACAGCATCAGTACAAAGGTACCGACCCAAAGCAACAGGAAGAAAGAAATTCCCATCAAAGCGTATCTCACAAAAACAACTCCTCTGAGCGGCTACCCGGCGGGCGATCCCAAACCCGCGTAACCCGAACAGAATAAGAGAAAGGTGGAGTTCATCATCGCTACACGCTTTCTTCTCAGGTCGCTCCAGGCAAGCCCGAAACAGGATCGAGGGCTAATTTACGCGGATTTGTCCCAAAAATAAATAGGCCGCTTCTGAGATATCGCTCACATTTTCAGCGGGTCTCAATCTCCGGTATCGCCGACATTCCCACGCGCAGTTTTGCCAGATCCGGCTGGTTCTCATCGAGCACAATTTTCACCGGTAAACGCTGTACCACTTTGGTGTAATTGCCGGTGGCGTTGTCCGGCGAAATGGCGGAAAAGGTCGCGCCCGTCGCCGGAGCAATGCTGTCGACGTGACCGCTAAATACCTTGCCTGGCAAGGCATCCACCTTCACGCTCACTTTCTGCCCTTGCTGCACATCCGCCAGCTGCGTTTCCAGATAATTAGCGGTGATATAGGTTTGCTGCAGCGGCACCACCGCCAGCAAACGCGTGCCCGCACTGACGTAAGCGCCGAGGCGCACTGAGCGCTGACCGACCATGCCATCCACCGGCGCTACAATGCGCGTATAGGAAAGATTGAGTTGCGCCTGATCGACGCTGGCCTGCGCGGCAGCGACATCGGCAGCGGCCTGACGCACCGCAGCTTTTAGCACGCCAACCTGCTTGACGGCGGAAGCCAGCGCCGCTTCGCTCTGGCGCACGGTAGCCGAGGCGGATCGCTGCGTTGAGTTGGCTTTTTGCTGATCGTCTGCGGCGATGGTGCCACTTTTATACAGCTGGTTGTAACGCGCGGCGCTCTGTCCGGCGTACTGCGCGGAAGCCTGGCTCGCCGCTAACGTGGCCTTCGCCTGGTCGATAGTGGATTGCTGCTGTTCCAGCTGCGCCTGGCTACTCAAACGCTTCGCCTCGCTGACCTGCAAATTGGCCTGCGCGGTCTCTAACGCCACACGATAATCGCGGTCGTCGAGCGTGGCCAGCAGTTCGCCAGCTTTCACGCGCTTGTTATCCTGCACATTGACGCTGGCGATATAGCCGGAAACTTTCGGCGCAACCAGCGTGTAATCGGCATTCACATAGGCATCGGTGGTGCGGTGATCGTTGCCGGTCATTGATGACCAGACAAAAAAGGCCATCGCTAATAACACCAGTAATAAGGCGCTCAACAGCACCGTTCTTTTCAGAGCAAAAGCTTGCATATCAATTATCTCGACGTCGTCGTAACAGGTTGAATCAGAGTTTGTGGTGGCCACACGCGTTTCGGCAGCCAGGCGGTTAACAGTAAAAGCAGGGCGGCGAAGGCAATCAACATTTGGTAGCAATCACTTAGGCTCAGCACCATCGCCTGCTGCTTCAGCAAGGTGGCGAAGCCGCTGAGGTTTTCCGCGCTGCTGGCGCTGCCATCCGGCAGCAACGGCAAGCTGCTGCTGGATTGCGCGCTGTTCGGTGCGGTCATCAGCCACGCACGGCTGGCGGCGCTATCGACCAGCACGTTGGAGTGGAATTTTTCACGGTGACTGATAAACCACTCCACCAGCGTGCTGGCGGCGATGCTGGAGAAACCGCGCACGGTGTTGAACATCGCCGAGGCGAACGGGCCTTCCGGCGGCGCGACCACGCTGGTGGCGCTCATCAGTACCGGCAAAATCACCATCGGCTGACCGAACGCCTGCAGAATCTGTATCAGCCAGAAATTCTGCCGCGCCCAATCAGTGGTAATGTGCATGCCCATCAGGCAGGACGTCACCAACAACGCCACGCCCGCCGTCAACATCCAGCGACAATCCACCCAGCGAATATTCAGCAGCGCGGCAACAAATGGGGCGATCAGCAGTTGCGGCAAGCCGATGGTCAACGCCAGCGGTGCAAACTGCAGCGTGCGGAAGCCTTGCACCTGCGCCAGATAGGCCGACGGCAGCGCTGAACCCGACAGCGACAAAATCAGCACGCCCGCCAGCACCAGCAAGCCGTGTGCGAGATTGCGCCGCCCCAGCATCTGTAATTTGAACAGCGGCAGCGGGTGAAACCATTCATTAATAAAGAACACAGTCAGCAACGCCAGCGCGCTGAATAATAGGCCGCTGAATAACGGCGATTCGAGCCAGTCGAGCCGCTCGCCTTGCGTCAGCGCCAGAATCAGCAGCGCGATACCGGAGCAGCCGGTTAGCATGCCGAACAGATCGATCTGTTTAAAACGCTCGAGGCGCAGCGGATCCTGCGGTAAACCCCAGCTAATCAGCAGCATGGCAATCAGCATGGCCGGCACTACTTGCCAGAAGACAAACAGCCAGCTGACGTCATCGGTCCAGAACGCCGCCAGAGAAGCGGCCATATTCGGGCCAAAGGTGGCAGTCAGCGCATAACCCGCTAAACCGTATAATTTGATCGGCGGCGGCAGGAAGCGCAGTGCAACGGTCATCAGCATCGGCGGCAGCGCACCGCCAAATAATCCCTGCACCACGCGCAAAGTGATAAACAGCGTGGCATTGGGCATCAGCGGCAGCAGCAGGCCGCTCAACATAAATCCGGCGGAAACGGTGAGCGCAAAGCGACGCAGCGAAAAGGTGACGGCGAACCAGGGCGCAATCATCATTGCCGCCACTTCAGCAGCCTGATAAGCGGAGATAATCCAGCTGCCTTGATCGTAACTGATGCCGATGGCGGCGCGGATATCGGCTAACGCGATATCGGTGACGCGATCGTTTAATCCCGATGTGAGCGCGGCAATCAGCACGCCAACCAATCCCAGCGCCAGGCGCAGAGTAAACGGATGGGGTGCCGGAGCCGCAATGGGCTGGGCGTTCATAGCAGGTTTCTCGTTATATTGTTGATGCAGTGTATTGCGATGTGATACAGATGGCATCTTACATATCGATATGCTGTATTGCAATGTGATACAGGGTGTAAAAGTGCGATCATTCGCGTTAAAGTAGGGCAGGCCAAAAAGGAACGCATCATGGTTGAACTTCCCTCAAGCCGTGAGGATGAAAAAGCGGGTGGCATTCAGGTCATCGCGCGTGCGGCAAAAATTCTGAATGCGCTGGGTGAACATCCCGGCGGCATGAGTTTGGGTGAAATTGCGCAGGTGGTTGATCTGCCTCGCTCGACGGTGCAGCGCATTATTGGCGCGCTGGACAGCGCACAGCTGGTGCGCAGCAGCGGTGCCGGCGGTTTACGTCTCGGTCCGGCGTTGCTCAAGCTGATCTCCAGCGTGCACAGCGACGTGGTGGAAATCGTGCGTCCGTTCCTCGAACAACTCTCTGCCGAAATCAATGAAACGGTATCGCTGGGGCGGGCCAGCGGCACGCAATTGGCGATCGTGCATTATGTGGTGGCCTCGCGCGAACTGCGTGTGGTGCCGCGCATGGGTCTGAATCTGCCGCTTTACAGCACATCGGGCGGCCGCGCGTTGCTGGCGCTGGAGAGCGATGAAGATGTGCGCGTGATGGTGGGCGAAGCCTATAAAGAGTTAACCGAGATGACGGTGAAAACCCTGCCGCAATTGCTGGAGCTGATTGCCGAAGTGCGCGCCAGCGGATTAGCGATCGATCGCGGCGAGACGCTGGAGGGCATTTCGACCATGGCGGTTGCCATTGATACGCTGTTTGGCCGCTTCTCTATCTCATTGCTGGTGCCGACGGCGCGTTTTCATAAGCAGGAAGCGCACTATCGTGAGCAAATCATCAAGTGCAAAGACGCCTTGATTCGTGAAATTGGCAAAATGACCGCTGTGGAAGGATAACCAACTGATGAAAACCTTGCTGATGGCCATCGATAACTCTCCGGTGGCGGAAAAAGTGATTGCGTTGACCATTGAACAGGCGCTGGCGCATCAGGCGCAGGTCACGGTGCTGTGCTGCGTGGATCCCGCTTACTCCTCCTGTAATCAACCGATTGAGATTGACGCCGGTGAAGATCCGGATGATTTTGTGGCGGCGAAAGATGAGCAGAACACCGCCGAAATGGTGGTGCGTCACGCGCTGGCGCCGCTGCTGCGCGCGGGCGTGGCGGCGAAGGGATTGATTCTGGCCGGTGAAGCGGCGGAAACCATTGTGGCGCAATCCACACTTTTGCAGGCCAGCATGATCATCATGGGGCGTCGCCATTTGTCACCGTTTAATCGTCTGCTGAAAGGGTCGGTCAGCGCCGCAGTGATTGAGCGCGCCAATTGCCCCGTTTTAATTGATGTACGTAAGGATTAACCCCGCTCGATGCTCTCGCTTTTTCCGATTACGCTAGCGGCGTTCGCGCTGCTGGCGATCATTATTATTCTGCTGGTGCGCACCACTTCGCTGAGACTGTGGCAAGGCGTACTGTTGTTTATCTTGCCGCTGATTCTGGCGAATCTGCTGTGGTTCAGCTGGCTGCACCCGCGTCAGGAGCGTCAGGCGCTGGTGGAAGAGGTGGCAACCCAACTCAGCCTCGCGCCCGGTTATCGTCTGCTAAAAATTCAGGAACCGGCATTGTGGCAGTTGCTCAATCGCGAACTGCTGCATAAACGACTGGAAGGCGTTCCCGCTGATCAGGCGCTGGGAGATATGCGCGGCTGGTTGATGGATTTGGTCAATCAGCGTCTGACGCGTGCCAGCGATGCGGCGATCATTGACTACATCCGCGTCTCGGTCGAGGAGATGCAGGCACTGCAGCAGCAGGAACCGCAGCGCTGCTTCCGTTTCCTCTATCCGCAGGTGAATGGCGGCGTCAATTTGCAACAGGTGCTGTCACCGGAATTAAATCAGCGCGATGCGCAGGCGCTCGAAACGCTGCTACAGCAAAGCACCGGCAATGAACAGCCGCTGGATCAGGCTGCGGCGCAGCGCGATCTGCAAAGCGTGGTGGAAAAACTCTATGGCAAGTGGGGCGATAGGCTGCAACAGCTGAACATGCCAGCGGATACCGCGGTCGATCGCGGTGCGATGTGTGCGATGTCGATTGATCTCTACAGCGGCATTCTCGCATTGCCTGACAAACAAGCGGCCAATCTTTTACGTAAGATGGTCAGCCTTACCGGTTAGCGGGCAAAAAAAAGCCCGCTCAGCGCGGGCATGAAGGTCACTATCAGTATGTTTATTATTAACTCACCTGGTGTGGTGCAGACTTCGTTTTGTCTGGGTACATAATCGCACCACTGAGTTGATAAGAGAAACCGTTTGGTTTTATCGATTTGATTGGCGAAAGCTTCAATAATCCCGAACATTTCGCGCTTAATTCCTATAGATAAGCGCGGCGTTGCATTTTAGACTGCGACGCTTTAGAGGAAACCCTAATGAAAAAAATGCTTATTAGCGCATTGGCGCTTTTTATGCTGGCCGGTTGTAGCGTCAGCAAACCAGGAGGATTTGAGCGTGTCGATGAAGATACCAGCTCAAATACCGTGCAGTATCGTTACGATCCGCACACGCTGAATAAAGACGCAATGGAGATCGACCTTGCGAATTATTGCAGTCAGCGTGGATTTGATAAGGTGGAATCACTGCCGTCGCAAAATAGCCATTTGCCCGGATTAAAGAAAGCCTGGTATCAATGTAATTACGCGGTAAAAAGCTAAAAAAATAGGGCGGGATAATTTCCCGCCCTTTTTATTTTCTTATTATTTGCTGTGTATGTTCTTTGCCCAACTATCTGCGGTGTCCATAACCGCCGTGCCCATGATGCCAGCCGCCGCCACCATGATGGCCCCAACCTGGGCCGCCGCCTCCACGATGATGATCGATAATACAGCCACTCAACATCGTCATAATGGCTACAACCGATGCAACCTTAATAACTTTCTTCATGGAGAGTCCTCCTCTGTTCCAATGACGCCAGATTACAGGGGAATAGTGGAGTGAAGATGCAGGAAATGTAGAGTTATTGCTGAATGTATTACGGAGTGTGTCAATTAAATGCTAAAAAAGTCGCGGGGTAAAATAAACCAATCGGAATAAGCTGAATGCCTGCTAATAATAACGAGATTACTCCGAAAGGCAAGGGTTAATAATAGTGGTTCTCAATTAACGCTTTATTGTGGATCAATTGTGGAGGAATGGGATGCCGCAAATTGATACGGCATCCCAGCGAACTTAATTATGCAGTAAAGGTTCTACCACGTTTTGGCGATTTGGCAGACGGATACTCAGCGACAACACCAGCGAAATCACCAGCAAGGTCATAATCAGGCTGAAAGTAACGGTGAAGCCACCAAAGGCGGAAGCCACCAGTGAACCCAGCACGCTGCCGATACCGAAGCCAAGGTAAATCAATCCATAGTTCTTCGTCAGGTTGTTCAGACCAAAGAAATCGCTGACCAGCGACGGGAAAACGGTGATGGTGCCACCGAAACTGAAGGCCACGCAGGCTAAGGAGAGGAAGAAGGTCGATTCGTTCATATGGGTGAACAGCAGAATGCTCATGCCCACCAGCGAGACAATTTGCGCCAGCGTAATCACACGGATGCGTGCCATTTTATCCGACAGCACGCCGAGAATCAGGCGACCGCTGAGGTTGGCAATCGCAATCACCGTAACCGCATTCGCTGCCGTCTGCGCGCTAAGATGCACCATGCCTTCACCGATATCTTTCGCCACGCCAATCACGTACAGGCCGCTCATGCATGCGGTTAGGAACATTAGCGCCAGCATCCAGTACTGTGGTAAACGTACCGATTGCGCCAGCGTGTAATCTTTCGCTTCCAGCTGCGTATTGCCGCTGCTCTTCTGCATCGGCGCATCACGCATCAGCAACGCGCCGACAATAATCATGCTCATCGCCAGCACGCCCCAGATCATAAAGGTATTCTCCAGACCTTGTGCGCTCAGCAGTGCACCGCAGATGAATTTGAAGCCAAGGCTGCCCAACCCATACGCACCAATTGAACAGGCCGAAATGAGCCCTTTGCGCTCCGGAAACCACTTCACGCAGTTAGAGAGCGTCATCAGATATCCGGCACCATCGGCCAGTCCCACCAATATCCCGGCGCTGAGGTAGAGCATCATCAGATTATCGGCATGCGCGGTCAGCCAGAAACCGACAGCCATCAAAATGCCCGCGCCGAGGGTAACGTTGCGCACGCCAAAGCGTTCCTGCAGTTTTCCGGCAAGTGAAGAAGCGATCGCCAGGCCAAGACTGAGCAAACCGAACGAGAACGCCACTTCACTGATGGGCGCATCCAGCTTATTCGCCAGCGGGCCGTTAAACAGGCTCCAGGTATAAACCGAGCCCAAAGCGAACTGCGTGATAATGGTGCCGATAAGGGTCAACGTGCGGGTACGTTGGTAATTCGCGGGGGTTGCTGTTGTCATTTTTATCTCTCACTCGAGAAAGCGGAATCTGTGGAGATAATAAGTTGCTCTCGCGCGTGCGGGGGAAACCGTGGCGTGAATGCACCCGACGGTGGAATGAAATGCAGCTAAACGGGTATGAATGACATTGTGATGACAGTAAGTGATGTCATTTAAAGCGTAGCGGTTGCTACGGGTAACCATGTGTAAGCATTTGTATCGATCGCGCCATAATGCCTGCAAAGTCGCGGATGTTTGCCAGGCTTAAAATTCATTCAAGAGGAGGAAATATGAAAGACCGAACATATGAATCCGCGTCTAATGAGGATGAGGTTTGCTGCATTATCGGTCAGGCGGTGATCGAGTTAAGCGATGAGCATCAACCAGTGAACAAATCCACGTTGTCGCTGAAATTACTGGCAATGGCCGACCGCGACAAAGATGATGAACGCGTCCTGCTTTACTGGATTGCCAGAAAAGCCATAACTAAACCTCACCAGCTCAATATCGGCGTTCAGGGCTGGCGTTAGAGGAACAAAAGAGCGGGCGCAATGCCCGCTCTCGTTATTTATGCGGTACGTAATCGACCCAGCGTCGGCCAGCGCACAAACATCACCATATTCCCCGCCAATATCATCACCAATCCGACAATTGCATTGCTATGCCAGTGATAACCTTCATAAAGCGTGGAGAGCGTCAGAGCCACCAGCGGGAACAGCAAGGTGCTATAGGCGGCCTGACTGGCACCAATGCGACCAACTAGGGTGAAGTAGGCACCAAATCCCAATACCGAACCCAATATTGCCAGATAACTCATCGCACCCAACCACTGCATATTTAGCGCGGGTGCCAGTGAATCGCCATTCACTAACGCCAGTGCGGCCATCACCAAAGCGCCATACAGCATCGCGTAGCTATTGGTGGTCAGAATATCGAGCTGACGACGCTGATGGCGCAGCGAAATCATATTGCCGAAGGAGAAGCCCAGCGTGCCAAGCGCGCTGAGGCCTACGCCCCACAGCAATTGCGGAGCGGGATGCGCCGCCTGAATATCATTCCAGAACAGGGCAACAATGCCGCCCAGGCCAAGCACCGCCGCTGGCAGCAGGCGAAATGATGGGCGCTGACGGAAAAAAATCCAGCTGTTGAGCGCGTTATACAGCACGGCCATCGAGAAGATCACCGACTCCAGTCCACTGCTGATCCACGCGGCAGCATGATAGAAGCAGACAAAGTTGAAGCCAAACACGCAGCAACCCTGCAGCAGACAAAACAGATGATCGCGCTTATCCAGCGTTCGCAGCCGACGCAGCAGTTTGAGGACCGCCAGCATCACCAGCGACGCCAGTAAGAAACGCCAAAATACCGCCACCAAAACCGGCGTATCGCCTGCTTCCTGTTGCAGGAAAATGGCAATCCAGGTAGTTCCCCAAATCATCACCACGGCAAGGTATAACATCACATTCATAACGCACTCTCCGACACAATCTGGCCCGCAGTGTGGCGTGAAAAGCAACGCGCGGCTTGCACGTTTTTGCGCGGCAATTGCAAAATCTTGCGCTTTTTACTTTTGCGTCCGGCTGTGACCTGTTTTCTGTCTGCGGAGATCCGTACACTGGGCGCTCATGAACTGCGAGTGATATCAACCATGGCTGATTACCAGACCTTCAACATGCTCCAGCGCCACAAAGCGCAGCTGCGCGACAGCGTGCAGTTGTCGAGCGGCATTAAGCTGGCGGCCTGGTTTAACAGCGGCGACCGTGTCACCAATCTTAGCGATCATCACACGCTGAGCCTGTATACCGCCGACGGTTATGAAACCTGGCATAAAACCCAGCACGGCTGGCGCAACGGCGGCGGGCCGGATCGCTTTTGCCTGATGCCCAGCGGAGTGGAATCGGTGTGGGATATTCGTGCCGATTTATCGTTTGTGCATCTCTACTGCACCGATGAACATCTGCGCCATCTGGGCGAACAGATCTGGGACCGCAGTCCGTCGCAGCTCAATCTGCATGAAAAGATCTTCGCGGCGGACGATCGTATCACCCAACTTTATCGCCACTTCTTGCTGAGCACCGATTGGCAGCAGCCGGCGAATCAATTGATGCTCAGCAGCGCATCAACGTTGCTGATGACGCATTTGTTGCAACGCTACAGCGATGTGCAATGGCAAGCGCCGCAGGTGCGTGGTGGATTGGCCCCCGCCGTGTTGCGGCGAGTGATGGCATATATTGATGCGCAGCTTGATCAGCCATTAACGCTGGCGCAGCTTGCCGCCGAAGCGGCGCTGAGCGAATACCATTTTGCACGCATGTTCCGTAGCAGCGTTGGCGAGGCACCGCACCAATATGTGATGCGCCGCCGCATGGATGCTGCGTTACAGCTGCTGAAATTCAGCCGTTTACCGCTAACAGAAATCGCGCTGCGCTGCGGTTTTCACTCCTCAAGCCACTTCAGTAACCGCTTTCGTCAACTGCATGGCGTGACGCCGTCGGCATGGCGACACGATCAGGCCTGATTACGATCTCACTCTTAAACCGATGTAATCGGCTGCAATAACCCCTGTTTTTTTCTGAACACATCTCTCAGTTAGGCCTTCTCACACTCTGTAAGGCATTTTTTCCATGGATTTTGGAGTAGGATGCTTTGCAGGAAAATTAAGCTATCACATTGATTACAATGACAAGTTACGAGAGGCCGTAATTATGGAAAAGCGCGTGTCAAAGCTGGAAGCGGATATTGATGGTCTTAAAACCGATATGGCCCAGGTGAAAATGGACATTGCGGTAATCAAATCGAATTACGTCACCAAAAGTGAATTTCATCAGGAGATCGGCAAAATTCACCAGGAGATCAGCAAACAGACGAAATGGATCGTGGCGGGCATGATGAGCACTGCAGGTATGACGCTGGGGCTGGCTCGCTGGTTGTTTTAAGTGAATGATTAAGAAGTGAACATGGAAAAGCGCGTATCAAAGCTGGAAGCGGATATCGACGATATCAAAACCGATATGGCTGTCATGAAGACAGACATTGCGGTGATCAAGTCGAATTACGTCACCAAGAGCGATCTTTATCAGGAGATTGGCAAAGTGCATCAGGATATTGGGAGAATTCATCAGGAATTAAGTAAACAGACAAAATGGATTGTCGCGGGGATGCTGAGCACTGCGGGCATGACGCTGGCACTGGCTCGTTGGCTGTTCTGAGGGAATTAATGACCAAGGAGTGAACATGAAAAAGCGCGTTTCAAAGCTGGAAGCGGATATCGACGATATCAAAACCGATATGGCGCTAATGAAAACAGATATTGCAGTGATCAAATCGAATTACGCCACTAAAAGTGATCTTCATCAGGCGATAAACCAGCAAACGAAATGGATTGTAGCGGGAATAATGAGTACCGCGGGACTGACACTTGCTCTGGCGAGATGGCTGTTTTAAGCGGGAAACGATGAGAATCTGGTGTCCCCTGCAGGAATCGAACCTGCAACTAGCCCTTAGGAGGGGCTCGTTATATCCATTTAACTAAGGAGACGCCGGGCGCGCAGTATAGCGCACCGCGAACCTGATTTTAACTATGCAGCGGTTGTTTGCTCAATCTATCAGCAATTTAAGACCAGGCTTACGCCTGTTTTTGCTTCTCTTTCCGCTTCTGTTCCGCACGTGCTTTGGCTTTCGCCGCTTCACTCATATCGTTACGAATCTGCGCATGGCTAATCAAGGCAAATATCAGCGTACCGCCCGTGATGTTGCCAAGCAGCGTTGGCAGAGCAAATGGCCAGAAGAATTCGTACCATGGCAGCGTGCCCGCAAACACCAGATACAGCACCTCGACCGAACCGACCACGATATGCGCTAAATCCCCTAACGCCACCAGCCAGGTCATCATCACGATCACCACAATTTTCGCCGCGCCCGCATACGGGAACATCCACACCATGGTGGCGATAATCCAGCCGGAGATCACCGCATTAGCGAACATTTCGCTGGGGGAATTGACCATCACTTTTTCACTGATGGCGGTAAACGCCTGACGCGTCGCATCGTCGAAGATCGGCATATGATTAAAAGCGAGCGCGCCCAACGCGGTACCCATCAGATTGCCGAGCAGCACCACGCACCAGAGACGCAACAGCAGCGCAAAGTTGCTGCCGGTCGGTTTGTGCATTACAGGCAAAACGGCGGTAACGGTGTTCTCGGTGAACAATTGCTGGCGCGCCATAATGACAATGACAAAGCCAAAGGTATAACCCAGATTTTCGAGTAAAAAAGCGCCGGGCACGCCTTTGAGGTGGACCTGGAAAATGCCTTTCGCCATCAGCGAAGCGCTCATTGACAATCCGGCCGCTACCGCCGACCAAAGCAGCGCCATACCATCGCGCTCGAGCTCTTTTTCACCGTCCTGACGTATTTCCTCATGAATTGCCGCCGCCTGCGAGGGCAGGGCATCTTCATCCACTTCAATCTCCTTGCCTTGTTCCTTCTCATCACTCTCTACATCGTTGTCACTGTTTGAAATCGATGGTGATTGTTTCATGTTTCCCTCGGGTGATAATGCCATTGCGCAATAAGCGTAGCTGGTTTTGGCAAGGTCATTTTGTTACGAAGATTCAATTTAAGAGTAACGAAATTTTAACTGAGTTGGTTTTTTGAGCAATTTCTTGATCTGATGCGCACGAATACCCCATTTGGGGTAAGTGGGAGCCAGCTCACAGACTTCGGCCCACAGATTCAATGTGGTATTATCGCCGCCTCATTCATTGCCGTGATTCTCCCTTCTATGCTCGAAGTCATTAATCTCTCATGCGTTCGTGATGAGCGAACCTTGTTTCATGGGTTGAGCTTCCGTGTGCAACCGGGTGACATTGTGCAAATTGAAGGGCCAAACGGAGCCGGGAAAACCTCGCTGCTGCGCCTGTTGGCGGGATTAAGCCGGGCGGAAGAGGGCGACGTGATGTGGCAGTCACAGTCGATTCGTCAGCAGCGCGAAATATGGCAACAAAATCTGCTCTATCTCGGCCATCACCCCGGCGTGAAATCGGTACTCTCACCGCTGGAGAACCTGCATTTCTGGCACGGCAGCAGCAATGAAGACGCGATTTTTGATGCGCTTGAGCAGGTCGATCTGCTGGGTTTTGAAGAGGTGCCAGTGGCGCAACTCTCCGCCGGACAGCAGCGGCGTGTGGCATTAGCCCGCCTGTGGCTCAGCCCGGCGTCGATATGGATCCTCGATGAGCCTTTGACCGCCATCGATAAAGGCGGTGTGGAAAAATTAATGGCGCGATTCGCCACCCATGCCGATAACGGCGGAGCGGTGATTCTGACTACGCATCAGGATCTGCCCGATAACAGCGCGCGCGTGCGTAAAATTCGTCTTACTTCGGAGTGGGCTTGATGTTAGGTCGGGTCATTCAGCGCGAATTAAAAATCGCCTTTCGCAGCGGCGCGGAAGTGATCAATCCACTGTGGTTTTTCCTGATTGTTATCACGCTGTTTCCATTAGGTATCGGACCGGAGCCGCAGCAGCTGGCGCGCATTGCGCCGGGCGTGGCGTGGGTTGCCGCATTACTGGCCTCATTGCTGGCGCTGGAACGACTGTTTCGTGACGATTTTCTTGATGGTTCGCTCGAGCAACTACTTCTGCTGCCAACACCGCTGCCGGTTACGGTGCTGGGCAAAGTGATTGCACACTGGCTGATTACCGGGCTGCCACTGATTTTACTGTCGCCGCTGGCGGCATTGTTGCTGTCGCTGGATTTTGCCGGCTGGCGCGCGATGGCGTTAACGCTGCTACTTGGCACGCCAACGCTGAGCTTTCTCGGCGCGATTGGGACCGGGTTAACCGTTGGGCTGCGGCGCGGCGGCGTATTACTAAGTCTGCTGGTATTGCCGTTGTCGATACCGGTTCTGATATTCGCCAGCGCGGCGATTGATGCCGCCGGAATGGGATTGCCGATCGGGGGTTATCTGGCGATTCTCGGCGCGATGCTGGCCGTCAGCGCAACGCTGTCGCCGTTTGCGACAGCAGCAGCTTTGCGTATCAGTCTGCATTAATTCGTGTCGCCTCAGAGCGGCCGAAACCTGAATTCTCTTTATTGTGAGCTATGCAAAATGTGGAAATGGTTACACCAGTGGGCAAAGCCTGAGCGGCTTTACCAGCTATGCGGTCGCTTAATTCCGTGGTTCGCGGTGCTGGGTGTTGGCACGCTGTTACTCGGCTGGATCTGGGGCTTCGGCTTTGCACCGGCAGATTATCAGCAGGGCAACAGCTTCCGGATTATGTACATTCACGTGCCTGCAGCGATGTGGTCGATGGGCGTGTATGCGTCAATGGCTATTGCGGCGTTCATCGGCCTGGTGTGGCAGATGAAGATGGCCGATCTGGTCTCGGCGGCGATGGCGCCAATTGGCGCGGTGTTTACTTTTATCGCGCTGATTACCGGTTCCGCCTGGGGTAAACCAATGTGGGGAACCTGGTGGATCTGGGATGCCCGACTGACATCCGAGCTGGTGCTGCTGTTTCTCTATATGGGCGTAATCGCGCTCTATCACTCCTTTGAAGACCGTCGCACCGCCGGGCGCGCTGCTGGCATTTTGATTCTGGTTGGCGTGGTTAATCTGCCGATCATTCACTTCTCGGTACAGTGGTGGAACACGCTGCATCAGGGCTCATCCGGTATTCTGCAGCAGGCCATCGATCCCAGCATGCGCACACCGCTGCGCTGGTCCATTCTCGGCTATCTGCTGGTGTTTGGTGCTTTGACCTTAATGCGCTTGCGCAATCTGATTCTGTTTACCGAACGTCATCGTCCGTGGGCGATTGATGTGGCGCAGCGAGGAAGCAAATCATGACGCCAGCCTTTGCATCGTGGAGCGATTTCTTCGCCATGGGCGGCTATGCCTTTTACGTCTGGCTCGCCGTTATCCTCACGTTGATCCCATTATTCGGTCTGGTGCTGCACACCGTGCTGTTCCGCCGCCGTTTGCTGGCAGAAATTCGCCAGCGTCAGTCCAGGGAGCGCCGCATTCGCGCGGCTAAATCGAAAAAAGCTGCCGATGAAGCAGCGGGAGAATCCGTGTGAATATCCGTCGTCGTAATCGCCTGTACGTGGCGATCGCGGTGTTGATCGGGCTTGGCCTGGCGACCGCGCTGGTGATGTACGCGCTGCGTTCCAACATCGACCTGTTTTATACCCCGAGTGAAATCATCAATGGCAAGGGCGAAGATCATCAGAAGCCTGAACCGGGCCAGCGTTTGCGCATTGGCGGCATGGTGATGCCGGGCAGCGTCAAGCGCGATCCGAAAACTCTCGCGGTCTCTTTCAAACTGTATGACGCCAACGGCGTGGTCAGTGTTACCTACGAAGGCATTCTGCCGGACCTGTTCCGTGAAGGGCAGGGCGTGGTGGCGCAAGGCGTGCTCGAAGAGGGCAATCTGGTGAACGCCAAAGAAGTGCTGGCGAAACACGATGAAAAATATACGCCACCTGAAATCGAAGATGCGATGAAGAAGAATCACACAGGACCTGCGGCAGCCTATCAGCAGTCAGGTGCGCAATCATGATGCCGGAAATTGGTAGCTTTCTGCTGTGTCTGGCGCTGGGTTTAGCGCTACTGTTGAGTGTCTATCCGCTGTGGGGCGCGGCGCGTCAGGATGCGCGTTTGATGGCGATGGCGCGCCCGTTAACCTGGGGCATGTTCATCTGCGTAGCCGCCTCCTTTGCCGTGTTGGTTCACGCCTTTGTGGTGAATGATTTCACCGTTGGCTATGTCGCCACCAACTCCAACACCTTGTTGCCGGTTTACTATCGTATTGCCGCAACCTGGGGCGCGCACGAAGGTTCACTGCTGCTGTGGGTGTTGCTGCTCAGCACCTGGACGCTGGCGGTGGCGATCTTCAGTCGTGGTATGCCGCAGGATGCGCTGGCGCGCGTGCTGGCGGTGATGGGCATGATTAACCTCGGCTTCCTGCTGTTTATCATTCTGACCTCGAACCCGTTTACCCGCACCTTGCCAAATTTCCCGATTGACGGGCGCGATCTCAACCCGATGCTGCAGGATATCGGTCTGATCTTCCATCCGCCGCTGCTGTACATGGGTTACGTTGGTTTCTCGGTGGCCTTTGCGTTTGCCATTGCTTCGCTGATGGCCGGACGTCTGGATACCGCATGGGCGCGCTGGTCACGTCCGTGGACCACCGCCGCGTGGGTGTTCCTGACTATCGGCATCGTGCTCGGTTCAGCGTGGGCTTATTACGAACTCGGCTGGGGCGGCTGGTGGTTCTGGGATCCGGTCGAAAACGCCTCCTTTATGCCGTGGCTGGCTGGTACCGCGCTGATGCACTCGCTGGCGGTAACGGAAAAACGTGGTAGCTTCAAATCGTGGACGGTATTACTGGCGATCACCGCATTCTCGTTAAGCCTGCTGGGTACTTTCCTCGTGCGTTCCGGCGTGCTGGTTTCCGTGCACTCGTTCGCCTCCGATCCGGCGCGCGGCATGTTTATTCTCGCCTTCCTGGTGATTGTGATTGGCAGCTCGCTGCTGCTGTACGCGTTGAAAGGCGGTCAGGTGCGCAGCCGTGTGCAGAGTGAAGCCTGGTCACGCGAATCCTTCCTGCTGGGTAACAACGTGCTGCTGATCGCCGCGATGCTGGTGGTGTTACTCGGTACGCTGTTGCCGCTGGTGCATAAACAGCTCGGTCTTGGCAGCATCTCGGTGGGTGAGCCGTTCTTCAACACCATGTTTACCTGGCTGATGGCACCGTTCGCGCTGATGTTGGGTATCGGTCCGCTGGTGCGCTGGCGTAAAGACCAACCGCAGAAGCTGTGGAAGCGCCTCGGCGTCGGTATGGTCGTCACGCTGATTCTTTCCATCGCGCTGCCGTGGCTGCTGCAGGATCGCATTGAGGCGATGACGGTTATCGGCCTACTGATGTCGATCTGGGTGATCATGCTGACGTTGATGGAACTGCACGAGCGCGCCACCCATCGTCACGCCTTCATCAAAGGTTTGCGTCATCTGTCGCGCAGCCATTGGGGTATGGTGCTGGGGCATTTGGGCGTGGCGGTGACCGTGGTGGGTATCGCCTTTAGCACCCAATACAGCGTTGAGCGTGATGTGCGCATGAAGGCGGGCGATACCGTTGATATCCACAATTATCACTTTACCTTCCACGGCGTGCGCAACCTGCAAGGGCCGAACTACAGCGGCGGCGTGGCGGTGATTGAAGTGACGCGCAACGGTAAGCTGGAAGCGGTGATGCAGGCGGAAAAACGCTTCTATGCAGCCGCGCGCACCATGATGACCGAAGCGGCGATCAGCGGCGGTTTCACCCGCGATCTCTATGCGGCGCTGGGTGAAGAGCTGGATGACGGTTCATGGGCGGTGCGGATTTACTACAAACCGTTTGTACGCTGGATCTGGTACGGCGGCGTGTTTATGGCGGTGGGCGGCTTGTTCTGCCTGTTCGATCCGCGCTATCGCTCACGCAAAAAAGAAGAGCGCGAGGAGCTGGCATGAACAAAAAAATTCTGTTTATCCCATTGGTTCTATTCCTGCTGCTGGCTGCGGCACTGTTGTGGCAGCTGTCGCGCAACGCCAACGGCGATGATCCAACGCGTCTCGAATCAGCGTTGATCGGCAAGCCGGTACCCGTATTCAAACTGGAAGCGCTCGATCAACCCGGCAAAATCTACGATCAGCAGGTGCTGACCGACGGCAAACCGATTCTGCTCAACGTCTGGGCGACCTGGTGCCCAACCTGCCGCGCGGAGCATCAATACCTCAACACGCTGGCGGAAAAAGGCATTCGCGTGGTTGGCCTGAATTATAAGGACGATCGTACCAAAGCGGTGACCTGGCTGAACACGCTGGGCAATCCTTATGCGCTCAGCTTGTATGACGGCAACGGGATGCTCGGTCTGGATCTCGGCGTTTACGGCGCGCCGGAAACTTTCCTGATCGACGGCAAAGGGATCATTCGTTATCGCCACGCAGGCGACATGAACGATCGCGTCTGGCTCGAAGAAGTGAAACCGCTGTGGGACAAATACAACAAGGAGGCGGGCGTATGAAACGGCTGCTTCTATTGTTAGCGGGCATTCTGCTCAGCACCAGCCTGTGGGCGGCGATTGATACGTATCAGTTCGATTCGGTGCAGCAGGAAGAGCAATACCGCGATCTCACCGCATCGCTGCGTTGCCCGAAATGCCAGAACAACAGCATTGCCGATTCCAATGCGATGATCGCGTCGGATATGCGTCTCAAAGTCTACGAGTTGATGAAGCAGGGCGAAAGCCGCCAGCAGATCATTGATTACATGGTGGCGCGTTACGGTAATTTCGTCACCTATGAGCCGCCGGTAACGCCCTCCACGCTGATTTTGTGGGTGGGTCCAGCGCTGTTTGTGGTGCTGGGCGCGCTGATCATTATTTTGCGCAATCGCCGCGGCAGAGCGCGTAGCGAACTTGACGAAAATGAACAACAGCGCCTTGCGGCGTTACTTAAGCGTGACGGGAAGCCGTAATGACTGGATTCTGGATTACCCTGATTATTTTACTGCTGGCGGCTATCGCGCTGTTTCTGCGTGCCGGCTGGCGTCAGCGCGAGGCCAGCAGTGGCGATCGCGATCGTCTCAACACCGATTTCTATCAGCAGCGCCTGCGCGAGCTGGAGCGTGATGAAGAAGAGGGCGTGGTGGCTGAGCGCCCGGAAATGGTGCGCGAGCTGCAACAAACGCTGTTAACCGATGTGCCGCAGCAGGACGCGGCTACCATTCATCGCAGCAGCCGCTGGGTATTGCTGCCAGGCGTGATTGTGCTGTTGGTGGTGTCGGTTGGCATGTATCTGAAAACCGGCGGACTGGCGCAGCAAACCGCGTTTGTTAGCGTGCAACAAGAGTATCCTGCCTTACGTGCGCGCGTGATGGATCCCAAAGCGCAGCCGCTGACTATGGAAGAGCTGGCGCGTCTGCAGCTGGGTCTGCGCAGCTCGCTGCAAAATGACTCTACGAACCTCAACGATTGGGCGATGCTGGGCCGCCTGGGCATGGTGCTGAATAACGCCACCGATGCCAGCCAGGCATTTGAACATGCGCTGCAGCTGGCGCCAGACAATATCGAACTGCAGCAGGATTACGCCGAAGTGCTGACGCGCTCCAGCGATCCGCAGGATAACCGTCAGGCCAACGTGTTGCTGAAAGAGCTGCTGAAACGCGATCACAGCGATGTGCGTACGCTGAGTCTGCTGGCGTTTAACGCCTTCGAACAGCAGCAGTACAACGAGGCAATTGGTGTATGGCAGGTGATGCTGAAACTGTTACCGGCAGGCGATCGCCGCATCACCATGATCGAGCGCAGCATTGAACAAGCGAAAACTGACGCGGGACAGCAAAATAGCAATCTGGCATTGACGGTGAGTTTGACGCCGCAGGCAGAAAAAATGTTACCGCAAGGCGGAGTGTTGTATATTTCTGTGTCTGACGGTGTTTCACCGGTGCCTGTGGCTGTGAAGCGTTTACCGCTCAGCCACTTCCCGTTATCGCTCACGCTGGATGACAGCAATGCCATGATGCCGGATCGCCTACTTTCGGCGCAGCATCAGGTGCAAGTCAGGGTGCGTATTTCGCGCGACGGCAGTGCCAATCCGCAGTCTGGCGACTGGTTTGGATTAAGCGCGGTTACCCCCTGGAATGGTCATCAGCAACTGGCTGTGGAAATTAATCAACAGCAGCCCTGAAGCGATACCTTACTGATCCGCACAGGGAGAGAAGAATGAATAACCGCCTGACCGGTCTGGCGTTAGCCAGCTTACTGCTGGTAGGTTGTGCCAGCTCAAAACCGGCTGACAATACGGAACCTGCACAGCGCAGCGATCCGTTGGAAGGCTTTAACCGCACGATGTTTAACTTCAACTACAACGTGCTGGATCCGTATGTTCTGCGCCCGGTGGCGGTAGCCTGGCGCGATTATGTGCCGGTGCCGGCACGTAGCGGCATAAGTAATGTATTAGCTAACGTTGAAGAACCTGCCAGCATGGTCAACGCCATTCTGGTGGGTGAGCCGCGCCAGGCAGGTATCCACTTCACCCGTTTCTTCCTGAACACCGTGTTAGGACTGGGTGGATTAATTGACGTGGCGGGAAAAGCCAATCCGGAGCTGGCGCGTGAAGTGCCGCATCGCTTTGGTAGCACGCTGGGACGCTATGGCGTTGGTTACGGTCCGTATGTTGAACTACCGGCTTACGGCAGCTTCACCATCCGTGAAGATGGCGGTGACTTCGTCGATACGCTCTATCCGGTATTAAGCTGGCTGAGCTGGCCGATTTCGGTGGGTAAATGGACGCTGGAAGGGATTGAAACCCGTGCACAGTTGCTGGATTCGGACGCCATTTTGCGTCAGCAGCAAGATCCGTACGCCTTCATTCGTAATGCCTACTTCCAGCGACATGACTTTATCGCCAATGGCGGTAAGTTGAAGCCGGAAGATAATCCGAACGCCAGTGCGATTCAGGATGATCTGAAAGATATCGATTCGCAGTAAAAGAAAAAGGCGACTCATTAAGTCGCCTTTTTTTATCAAGCTAAGCATCAGAACTTGTAGTTAAAGTTCGCGCCGTACAGCCAGGCTTTACCTTCAGAGTTAAAGGTATACGGGCCTTCTTTCACGGTGACTTTCTGACCGTGCATGTAAGAAATACCCAAGTCGACGGAAGCATCTTCATTGAACGCGTATGACGCACCGGCGCTCAACCATAGACGATCCTGATCCGGGATGGAGATAGAACGCTTATCGGCCGGAACCGGGCTGTCATCAAAGGCGATACCGGTACGGAAGGTCCAGTTGTCGTCATAGAAGTACGAGGTACCTAACGCGATACGATAGGCATCGTGGAAGCCTTCATCCTTGTAAAACAGCGTCTGGCCATTGCTGCCGGTGGCTTTCAGCTCCTGAAATTGGCTCCAGCTGGTATACGTAAGGCTATAGTGAACCGCCCATTGTGGTGCGACTTTATGGTAGCCGGACAATTCCCACATCTCAGGCAGATTCAGTGTCAGAGAACCCGGAATGGTTGAGCCGCCGGTACCGTAAGGCAGGCCTAACAGCTGTGCCTGTGGCAGAGAGTTCACGTAACCCGGCAGGCTGCTTTTGTAATCGCCGTCAAAGTCGATTTTAACTTCTGAGCGATAGGTGAAACCGAAGCGGTTGTTCTTATCCACTTCATACAAAATGCCGGCGTTCCAGCCGTAACCCCATTCATCACCCTTTAAATGGGCAATTTGGGTATCGGCAGGAATGCCCAGCGCTGCGCCAGATTCACCAGCATAACGCTCAATCTTCGCCTTGGCATAAACCGCATCAAATCCGATACCAAAGCTGAAATTCTCATTCAGTCGATAAGCGGTGCTGATATTAAAGTTGCCGGTCATCAGGTCGGTTTTGCCGCCATAACCCCCTGCGGTATAGCCATTATTGAATTCGGTTGCCAGACCATAGTTTGAGGTTGCAGACGCACCAATCCACCACTGATCGTTAATCGGATGCACATAGTGAAGATTAGGGATCCACTGATTCGGTGCAATATTCTTGGCATCAAGGCTGCGACCAGAAGGGCTTTGACCGCTAATATCCACTTCAGGGTCAATGTAAACTGCGCCGATAGAGAAAGAAGGGCGATCCATCAACGCCATAGTTGCCGGGTTACGGCTGGCAGAGGCGGCGGTATCACCCATCGCACCTTCACCGGAATACGCACGACCTAAACCAATTGCTGAGAATTCATTCAGTTGAAAGCCCGCGGCGTAAACATGAGAACAGACGAGCGTTACTGCAGCTGCCACAGCTGACTTTGCAAACAGGTTTTTATGGTTCATGACCACAACCTCATCTAGATTTATTATTTAACGTTGTTACGTCGCGTAACAAAGAGCGGCGAATTGTAGGGACTGACGACAAAACCACATATCAGACCAGTGCGACGAGTATAGGTCCGACCTGTGTATTTGTTGCAATATTGTTTTTTAAATATTTCTGATTTGATCGATAAAATCAGATCTGCTTAACAAAATCTTAGCGGTTCGACTTAAACATAACGTTCAATTTTGCTGTGGATCAATTTTTAGTGTGATATTCGTCACTTAGCGGCTTGATCGTGGATGTGAAAACGCAGCAGGCGTACACTTTGCGGCAGAAAATGATCCGATTGTGTTGAATTTATCGTCAGGAGAAAACCATGACTGATGCCATTAAAAAATGTAGTGCGAACGAAACGGCGGCCTGCTGCTGTGTCGATGTGGGAACCGTGATGGATAACACCGATTGCACCGCAAGCTGGTCTGGCGTGTTTGCCGATCGTCATGCGGCGGAAGCGATGCTGGCGCATTTGACTGAGCGCGCGCGTCAGGTGGAATCCGATCCTTGCGATATTCGCGCGGAATTTGCCAATGAAGGCGACGCTGTGCGCCTGTCTATCGACTTCACCTTTGCCTGCCAGGCGGAAACCCTGATTTTCCAGCTCGGCCTACGCTAATCCCGTCGCTGCCGAAACCCCTTCGGCAGCCTTAACTCATTTTCGTGTATTCCCTCGCACTTTTTTCCTCTGCTTATTGGCTACTTAGCAACACTTAGTTAACACTGATGATCAGGTCAGACCTGTTTGGCAATGATGCCCCGGTCGAAAAATACAGGTGATTGCAATGAGTAAAGCGCAGCCGCTGCTGACGCGTCAGGGCGAACGTATCGCCATAACCCACGGATTACGCACCCCTTTTGCCCGTCAGGCGACCGATTTCCACGGCATTCCCGCGCTGGAGCTGGGGCGCATGGTGATCAGCGAACTAGTGGCGCGCAGCGAATTACCGGTCGAGGTTATCGATCAACTGGTGTTTGGCCAGGTGGTGCAGATGCCGGAAGCGCCCAACATTGCGCGTGAAATTGTTCTGAGCACCGGATTAGGTGTGCATACCGATGCCTATAGCGTTAGCCGCGCCTGCGCCACCAGTTTTCAGGCGGTGGCAAACGTGGCGGAAAGTTTAATGGCGGGCACCATTGATGCCGGCATTGCCGGTGGCGCGGATTCATCCTCGGTGCTGCCGATTGGCGTCAGTAAAACGCTGGCGCGTGCGCTGGTGGATCTCAACAAAGCGCGCAGCTTCAGCCAAAAACTCAGCATCCTGCGTCGTTTGCGTCCGCGCGATTTGTTGCCAGTGCCACCGGCGGTGGCGGAGTATTCCACCGGATTACGCATGGGCGATACCGCCGAGCAGATGGCGAAAAGTCACGGCATCACGCGTGAACAGCAGGACGCGTTAGCGCTGCGTTCGCACCAGCATGCGGCGCGCGCCTGGCAATCGGGCGTGTTAAGCCAGGAAGTGATGCCCGCATTTGTGCCGCCGTGGAAAGCGCCCATCGAGCAAGACAACAATATTCGCTTCAACGCCAGCGCCGCCGATTATGCCAAACTGCGCCCGGCATTTGATCGTCGCCACGGTTCGGTGACCGCCGCCAACAGCACGCCGCTGACCGATGGCGCCGCAGCGGTGATCCTGATGCGTGAAGGGCGCGCGCGCGAACTCGGCATTCAGCCGCTTGGCTATCTGCGCAGCTACGCCTTTACGGCGATTGATGTCTGGCAGGACATGTTGCTCGGTCCGGCGTACGCTTCGCCGTTGGCGCTGGACCGCGCCGGCATCACGCTCAACGATCTGACGCTGATTGATATGCACGAAGCCTTTGCCGCACAAACCTTAGCCAACCTGAAAATGTTCCGTGACGAACGCTTTGCGCGCGAGGTGCTGAATCGTCCGCATGCGTTAGGCGAAGTGAATGAAGAACGCTTTAACGTGCTCGGCGGATCGATTGCTTATGGTCATCCGTTTGCTGCCACCGGCGCGCGCATGATCACACAAACGCTGCACGAACTGCGGCGGCGCGGCGGCGGTTTAGGATTGGTCACCGCCTGTGCGGCGGGCGGCCTGGGCACAGCAATGGTTCTGGAGGCCGAATAATGAGCGAATCCGCCTTTCATTTACATATGCGCCTCGACCATGTCGGTGTGATTACCATCGATGTGCCGGGCGAGAAGATGAACACGCTGAAGGCCGAGTTTGTGCCGCAGATCAAAGCGGTGCTGGATGACGCGCGCAGCCATCAGGATTTAGCCGGATTAGTGTTGATCTCCGGCAAGCCAGACAACTTTGTTGCCGGTGCGGATATCAGCATGATCGCCAGCTGCAAAACGGCTGAAGAAGCTGAAGCGCTGGCAAAGCAGGGACAAGATGTGATGGCGATGATTGCCGCGCTGCCGTTTCCGGTGGTGGCGGCGATTCACGGTGCCTGCCTTGGCGGCGGCCTCGAACTGGCGCTGGCCTGCGATGCGCGCATCTGTTCGCTGGATGACAAAACGCGCCTCGGTTTGCCGGAGGTACAGCTCGGTTTGCTGCCGGGTTCTGGCGGTACGCAACGTTTGCCGCGCCTGATTGGCGTGCAGCAGGCGCTGCCGCTGATTCTCACTGGCAAACAGCTGCGCGCCAAACAGGCGCTCAAACTCGGGATTGTGGATGACGCGGTGCCGCAATCGATTCTGCTGGAAACGGCAATTGCACGCGTACATAAAGGAAAAGGCGCACGCCGGGAACTTTCGCGCCGCGATCGTTTACTGCAAGGACCGATTGCGCGTCAGGTGCTGTTTTCACTGGCACAGCGTCAAACCCACAGCAAAACCCAGGGCAACTATCCTGCGGCTGACCGTATTCTTGAAGTGGTGCGCATCGGTCTGGAGCAGGGCAGCAGTGCCGGACATGAAGCGGAAGCGCGCGCCTTTGGACAACTGGCGATGACGCCAGAATCGGCCGCGCTGCGCAGCCTGTTCTTCGCCTCAACTGCCTTAAAGAAAGACTCGATGGCCAGTGTTGAACCGCAAGCGCTGAAGCAGATTGGCGTGCTTGGCGGCGGATTGATGGGCGGCGGCATTGCCAGCGTCACGGCGCTGAAAGCCGGTTTGCCGGTGCGCATTAAAGACATCAATCTCGTCGGTGTGAATCATGCACTGCAATACAGCTGGGACTTGTTGAGCAACAAGGTGAAGCGGCGTCAGCTGAAAGCGGCCGAACGTCAGCAGCAGATGGCGCGCATTAGCGGCGGCAACGATTATCAAGGATTCAGCCAGCGCGATCTGGTGATCGAAGCGGTATTTGAGGATCTGGCGCTCAAGCAGCAGATGGTCAGCGAAATCGAAAGCCATTGCCAGCCGCACACCATATTTGCCTCCAATACCTCGTCGCTACCGATTGCCGACATTGCCGCCCATGCGCAGCGACCGGAAAATATTATCGGCCTGCATTACTTCAGCCCGGTGGACAAAATGCCGCTGGTGGAGGTGATTCCGCATGCCAATACCTCAGCGCAAACGCTGGCGAACACGGTGCAGCTGGCGCGTCAGCAGGGCAAAACAGCGGTGGTGGTGGCGGATCGTCCCGGCTTTTACGTTAACCGCATTCTCGCACCCTATATAAATGAAGCGATGCACTGTTTGCAGGAGGGTGAGCCGATCGAGCATATCGATCGCGCTTTAGTGAAATTCGGTTTTCCGGTTGGGCCGCTGCAGCTGCTGGATGAAGTGGGCATTGATGTCGGCAGCAAAATCAGCCCGATTCTCGAGCAGGCTTACGGTTCTCGCTTCAGCGCACCCAACGCCGCGAACGCCATTCTGGCTGATGGCAGAAAAGGGCGTAAGAACCACAAAGGGTTCTACCTCTACCAACGTTCGCGCTGGCCGGGCAAGCGCAAAGCCGATGCGTCAATCTACACGCTGTTGAACATCAAACCGCAGGCGAAGCAGAGCGAAGCGCAGATTGCTGAGCGCTGCGTATTGATGATGCTGAACGAAGCGGCACGCTGTTTGGATGAAGCGGTGATCCGCAACGCGCGGGATGGCGATATTGCGGCGGTGTTTGGCATCGGCTTCCCGCCGTTCCTTGGCGGTCCGTTCCGCTATATGGATCAGCGCGGCATTGGCGATATCGTCAAAGCATTAAGCTCATTAATGCAGCAACACGGCGAGCGTTTTGCGCCAAGTGAAGCGCTGATCGCAATGTCAGAACAGCAAACGAATTTTTACACTTCTGCACAATCGTGAATAGGCGCACAGATTCAGCGGGTTAGTTAGAGGGCTGCGCAGCGGTAAGCGCAGCACCATTCTGAGATATGCTTATTTAATAAACAACCGGTTGACTATACTGAAGCCATTGGGGTAAAACACACCGTTCATTCGCAGAATGAAGCGTCTGGTGCTGTGGTACCGGGCGATATCGACAAACAACAGCGGTGCTTTATGCAAGTTTTTATCATGCGTCATGGCGACGCAGCTCTGGAAGCAGCGAGTGATTCAGTTCGACCTCTCACCCTCTGTGGCTGTGATGAATCGAGAGCGATGGCGAGTTGGCTCAACAGCAAAACGCCAGCAATCGATCGGGTATTAGTGAGTCCGTATCTGCGCGCCGAGCAAACGCTGGCAACGGTACGTGAAACGCTGAAGTTGCCGGAAGGGCAGGATGTGTTGCCGGAACTGACGCCAGGCGGCGATCCCGCTATGGTAGCCAGCTATTTGCAGGTGCTGGCGCAGAAAGGGGTTAAATCGGCGCTGGTGATTTCACACTTGCCGCTGGTGGGTTATCTGGTTTCTGAACTCTGCCCGCAGGAAGCGCCGCCGATGTTCGCGACATCTGCGATAGCCTGTGTGAACTTTGATGCAGAGGCCTGCGAAGGCAAGCTGGAGTGGCAGGTCAGCCCGTCAAAATTGGCTAAAGCAATCTAATCTCTATGGGCCGCTAGCAAACGCGGCCCTATCCTTTTGTAGCGCGGCACGTCACGGCAGTTCAGGCGGCTGCCACTCTTCCACTTCTATCAGCACCAGCAGCGCGGCGTCTCCGCCGAACATTTTCGGTGCCTGATGAAACGCCATCACATGCGGATGTTGTGCCAGCCACAGCGGTGTTTGCTGCTTGAGGATATGTTTACCGTGTCCGGTCATGACGCTGGCGCAGAACAGATGCTCACGACGGCAGGCGGCGATTAGCGCGCCGAGCTCCTGCTTGGCCTGCATCTGCGTTAAGCCATGCAGATCGAGAAAAATTTCCGGCGTGTAATCGCCACGACGCAGCTTCTTCTGCTCGTAGTGGCTCACATCGGCGCGCACATAGCGTACCGGACCTTCGCTGGACAGCAGCGGCTGAAACTCGTCAGAGAAATAATGACTGTTATCGGCTTGCTCTGATATCAGGCGTTTCAACGGCAGTTGGCGCGTTTTCACCACCGGTTTGTGCACGATGGTGTCCTGTTTCAGCTTGCGCGTTCCGGTCATTAACTGGCGAAACATTTGCTGATCGTCCTGGCTTAGCGGCGTTTTTTTACTCATGGCTCGGTGATAAGTTAAGAAAAAGCTGGTAAACAGCCGGTGGCATACCTTAACCGTTACTGTTAACAAATGTCAGCTTTTTCACCTCGCTGCGCTGAATTCTGCCCGGCTTCGTGGCACACTATCGGCCGATTGATTTTATGGCCTGCGGAGGGCTACGTGGACAAGATATTCGTCGATGAGGCAGTGAATGAACTGCACACCATTCAGGACATGCTGCGCTGGGCTGTCAGCCGTTTTTCGGCGGCAGGCATTTGGTACGGCCACGGCACGGATAATCCCTGGGACGAAGCCGTCCAACTGGTTCTGCCCACGCTGTGGCTGCCGCTGGATATTCCAGAAGATATGCGCAATGCGCGCCTGACTGCCAGCGAGCGTCATCGCATTGTTGAGCGCGTGATTCGCCGCGTCAACGAGCGCATTCCGGTGGCGTATCTCACCAACAAAGCCTGGTTCTGCGGCCACGAATTTTACGTTGATGAGCGCGTATTAGTGCCGCGTTCACCGATTGGTGAACTGATTGAGAACCGTTTTGCCGGTTTGATCGGCGAGTCACCTCATCACATTCTCGATATGTGCACCGGCAGCGGCTGCATCGCCATTGCCTGCGCTTACGCCTTCCCGGAAGCGGAAGTGGATGCGGTGGATATCTCCACCGATGCGCTGGCGGTTGCCGAGCAGAACATCGAAGAGCACGGCCTGCTGAACCACGTCACGCCAATCCGCGCCGATCTGTTCCGTAATTTGCCGCCGGTGAAATACGATCTGATCGTCACCAATCCACCTTACGTGGATGCGGAAGATATGGACGATCTGCCGAACGAATATCGCCACGAGCCGGAACTGGGTCTGGCAGCGGGCAGCGACGGCCTGAAACTGGTGCGCCGTATTCTGGCTTGTGCGCCAGATTACCTCACCGAACAAGGCGTGCTGATTTGCGAAGTCGGTAACAGCATGGTGCACATGATCGATCAGTACCCAGACGTGCCGTTTACCTGGCTGGAGTTTGATAACGGCGGTGACGGCGTGTTTATGCTGACGCGCGAGCAAATCGTCGCGGCACAGCATCACTTCTCATTCTACAAAGACTAAATAAGAGGGCGAGCGCTCGCCCGCAACATCGCAACAAGGAACCAGCATGGCCGGAAACAGCATCGGACAAGTTTTTCGCGTAACCACTTTTGGCGAGTCGCATGGTATTGCGCTGGGCTGCATCGTTGACGGTGTGCCGCCCGGCATTCCGCTGACGGAAGCCGACATTCAGCACGATCTCGATCGTCGTCGTCCTGGCACGTCGCGCTACACCACACAGCGCCGCGAGCCGGATCAGGTGAAAATTTTGTCCGGCGTGTTTGAGGGCGTGACGACGGGAACCTCAATCGGTCTGCTGATTGAGAACACCGACCAGCGTTCACAGGATTACGGCGCAATCAAAGATCTGTTCCGACCTGGCCATGCCGATTATACCTACGAGCAGAAATACGGCCTGCGCGACTATCGTGGCGGCGGGCGCTCTTCGGCGCGTGAAACCGCGATGCGCGTGGCGGCCGGTGCGATTGCTAAGAAATATTTGCAGATGAAGCACGGCATCGTGGTGCGCGGCTATCTGGCGCAGATTGGCGATGTGGCTTGTGAACTGAAAGACTGGAGCATCGTGGAAGAGAACCCGTTCTTCTGCCCGGATGCCTCGAAGCTGGAAGCGCTGGATGAACTGATGCGTGGCCTAAAAAAAGAGGGCGACTCCATCGGTGCGAAAGTCACCGTGCTGGCAGAGAACGTGCCGCCGGGATTGGGCGAGCCGGTATTTGATCGTCTGGATGCGGATTTGGCGCATGCGCTGATGAGCATCAACGCGGTGAAAGGCGTGGAAATTGGCGACGGTTTCGCGGTGATCAACCAGCGCGGCAGCCAGCATCGCGATGAGATTCGTGCCAACGGTTTCCAGAGCAACCACGCGGGTGGCATTTTAGGCGGCATCAGTAGCGGCCAAACTATCAGCGCCAATCTGGCGATGAAACCGACCTCCAGTATTACCGTGCCGGGCAACACCATCACCCGCGACGGCGAAGAAGTCGAGATGATCACCAAAGGTCGTCACGATCCCTGCGTTGGTATTCGCGCGGTGCCCATTGCCGAAGCGATGATGGCGATTGTGTTGATGGATCACCTGCTGCGCCAGCGTGCGCAAAACGGTGACGTCAACAGCAGCGTACCGCGCTGGTAAGCCTGATGATGCGCCGTCTGCTCATCACCTGTGCCGCGCTGTTATGCAGTGCGGCCGCCGTTGCCGCCACGCCGTGGCAGCAAATTCATCAGCCGATTGCCGGCAGCCCGCAGTCGATTGGCGGCTTCGCCAATGGCTGTATTGTTGGTGCGCAACAGCTGCCGCTTAACTCACCCAATTATCAGGTGATGCGCCAGGATCAGCGTCGTTATTACGGCCATCCCGATCTGATCGCCTTTATTCAGCGTCTCAGCACCCAGGTTCATCAGCTTCAGCTGGGGCAAGTGCTGATTGGCGATATGGGCATGGCGGCGGGCGGCCGTTTTAGCAGCGGACACGCCAGCCATCAAACGGGTCTGGATGTTGATATCTGGCTGCAGCTGCCGAAAACCCGCTGGACGGCGCAGCAATTGCTCAAGCCGCAGCCGCTCGATCTGGTTTCTGCCGATGATAAGCAGGTGATCGCACGTCACTGGCAACCACAAATTGATAGCCTGATTAAACTGGCAGCGAAAGACGACGAAGTAACGCGTATCTTCGTCAATCCAGCGATTAAACGGCAGCTTTGTGCCGATGCCGGTAGCGATCGCGCGTGGCTAAATAAGGTACGTCCGTGGTTTGCCCATCGCGCGCACATGCATGTGCGTTTGCGTTGCCCGGCGGGCAGTCTGGAGTGTGAAGATCAGGCGCCTCAACCGGCAGGCGATGGCTGTGGCGCAGAGCTGGATAGCTGGTTCCTGCCGAAAAAACCAGGCAGCACGCCGCCCGTGAAGAAAACGCCGCCGCCACTACCGCCGTCCTGTCAGGCGCTGTTAGATAAACATCTTCTGTAGGTATCTCAATGGATTGGTTTGTTGTCAGCCCGCTGGTGCTCGGCGTGCTGTTTTTCGTGGCGGTGCTGGCGGCGTTTATCGACTCGATCGCGGGCGGTGGTGGATTGCTTACCGTGCCGTCATTGCTGGCGGCCGGACTCTCTCCAGCGCAGGCGTTAGCCACCAATAAGTTGCAATCGGTCGGTGGTTCGTTCTCTGCCAGCCTCTACTTCATTCGTCGCGGCGCGGTAAAGCTGAACGAGCAGTGGCTGAATATCGCCATGACCTTTCTCGGCGCCGTGGCCGGCACTATCCTGATCCAACATCTGCAAGCCGACGTGCTGCGCCAAATCTTGCCGCTGTTGTTGATCTGCATCGGTTTGTGGTTCCTGCTGATGCCGCGTTTGGGTGAAGCCGATCGCGAACGTCGTCTGCACGGTTTGCCTTATGCGCTGGTGGGCGGCGGCTGTGTCGGCTTCTACGACGGCTTTTTTGGTCCTGGCGCTGGTTCGTTCTATGCGCTGGCTTTCGTTACGCTGTGCGGCTTCAATCTGGCGAAAGCCACCGCCCACGCCAAAATCCTAAATTTCACCTCGAATTTTGGCAGTCTGCTGTTCTTTATGTTCGGCGGAAAAGTGGTGTGGGGCACGGGCGCGATTATGCTGCTCGGCGCCGTTATCGGCGCGCGTCTCGGTGCCAGGCTGGTGTTGAGCCGCGGTCAGAAACTGATTCGCCCTATGGTGGTGATCGTTTCTGCGGTAATGAGCGCCAAATTGTTATGGGACAGTCATGGCGCAGAATTGATGGCCTGGCTGGCCACGCTGTAATCCAACACTCGTCAAGACCGGCTGCCAATGCGACAATGGCGCCGGTTTTTTTAAAGATTAAAAATTATGAGTACAACACACCATTACGATCAGCTGATTGCCATCTTTGATGGCTGCTTCGTTGACGATTTTCAGACCCGTCTAATTAAAGGCGACGACGAACCTATTTATCTTCCAGCGGATGAAACCTCACCGTGGAATCGCGTGGTGTTCGCACACGGCTACTACGCCAGCGGACTGCATGAAATTTCCCACTGGTGCATTGCCGGTGAAGCGCGCCGCAAGCTGGTGGATTTTGGTTATTGGTATTGTCCGGATGGACGCGATGCGCAAACGCAAAGTCAGTTCGAAGCGGTTGAGGTAAAACCGCAGGCGCTGGAGTGGTTGTTCTGCGTGGCGGCGGGCTTTCCCTTCAACGTCAGTTGTGACAATCTCGAAGGCGATTGTGAGCCAGATCGCATTGCGTTTCAGCGCAAGGTTCATGCGCAAGTGATGACGTATCTGGAGCAGGGCATTCCGCTGCGACCGGCCCGTTTCATTGATGCACTGACGAATTATTACGGCACGCCGGCACTGACGGCGGCACAATTCCCCTGGCCGGAAGATCTGTAATCCGCGAAGGTTATAAGAAGAGAGGAAGAGATGATCGTAGAATTTGAAACCCGAATTCTGGCCCTGATTGACGATATGGTCGATCACGCCAGCGATGACGAGTTGTTTGCGGGCGGCTATCTGCGTGGTCATCTGACCCTGGCAGTGGCGGAGATTGAGCTGAGCGGTGAACACACGCCGGAAGCGCTGCAAACTCACGTTACTAACAGCCTGCAAAAAGCCATTGCTGCCGGTGAACTGTCGCCACGCGATCAGGCGCTGGTCACCGGCATGTGGGACAATTTGTTCCTGCAGGCACGTCAAACCGCTTAACGTCTCGGGGCGATCGCTCGCCCCGCAGATTATCGACCCGCTTTTTTACCCTTCAGCAGTTTTCGTACCCAGTAGCGATTTGGATTCATCGCCGCCAGCGTGGCTGCATCCAGCGGTTGCGGCTCGCCGCTCATCTGCGCCGCCAGCACTTCGGCCGCCAGCGGTGCGCTGCACAAGCCACGCGAACCTAATGCGCCCAACACAAACAAATCGTTATGCACCGGCGCATCGTCCACGTTTGTCGCGCGCGCACGCTGCTCCGGCAAGTTGGCATACTGCGCCAGGGTGGCGTCATAATCCGGCGCGCTGCCGCTCATCGGCAGATGATCGCGCGTGGCACAGCGCACGCCGTTGCGCGCCTGGTTATCTGACACATCAACCTGCTGCGGCCATTGGCTTTCCGGCAAACAGTTGATTAGCCGCTGGCGATTCTCCTGCTGATCGTCGGCGCGGAAATCCGTCGCGGTTTCGCCGCGATGATAGCTAGCGCCGATGCAATGGGTGGCGAAGTTCGGGCTGACCGGCGTGAGATAGCCGTCGTAACACAGCACGGTGCGCAGCGCGCCTAATGACGGATTGGTCGGCGCGTGGCTCACCTGTCCCGCCACCGCGTACACTGGCAGCATTTTGCTTTGTTCGAGATCCAGCAACGCGTGACCATTCGCCAACACCACTTGGGAATGCTGCACCGGCGGCTGCTGGCTAAAGTGCAGCGTCCAGTTATCTTCATCGCGCGTTAACTGCGTGACGCGATGCAACCAGTGAAGGCGTAATCCCCGCGATTGCGCGTATTCCAGCAAATTGCTGGTTAGCTGAGAAGGCGACAGCCAGCCGCCCTGCGGATAGAAAATTCCGCCAACGCTGAGTTCGACGCCCGCCAGCTGTTGCGCTTCTTCTTTATTAACGCCGTAGGCGATCTCATGCGGCAGTGCCATGTTGAGCATCTGCGCAATTTTCTCCGCGCTTTTGCTATCCCAGCCCAACTGCAACACACCGCTCCAGTCATGCTCAAACTCCACTGGCAGCCGATCGTACAGGCGACGGGCAAAACCAAAAGCCGCCGGGAAGAAGGTGGCCAGCGCGGGATCGTGCTGGTTCAGCAGCGGATAGAGCGCGCCCTGACGATTGCCGGAGGCGCCCAGCGCAGGCGCATCATCCGCGCAATAGAGCGTCACGCGCCAACCGCGTCGCAACAGCGCCAGCGCCAATACGGCACTGGCGACGCCGCCGCCAATCAGCGCCACATCCTGGCTGCTGGCCGGCGGGCGCGCATACCACGGCTGTCTGTGCGGCAATTCAGCAGCCTGTTCCATTACGCCGACCAGCATTTCACGCTTGTGAGCAAAGCCTTTGCGCTTCTGCATGCTGAAACCGGCGTCCTGCAACCCGCGACGCACAAACCCCGACGCGGTGAAGGTTGCCAGCGTGCCGCCTGGACGGGCGAGGCGCGCCATCGCGGCGAACAGCTCTGGCGTCCACATCTCCGGATTTTTCGCCGGTGCAAAGCCATCAAGGAACCATGCATCCACCTGACGATTAAGACTGTCATCAAAGGTGTGAATGAGCGCGTTAATATCACCAAGCCAGAGATCCAGCGTGACTTCGCCGCCGTTAAACAGCAGGCGCTGACAACCCGGCAACGCCTGCGGCCACTGCTGTTGCAGCTGTTCGGCCCACGGCTGCAGCTCCGGCCAGTGAGCATGTGCGGCAGCGAGATCGGCGTGCGTCAGCGGGAATTTCTCGCAGCTAATAAAGTGCAGACGCTGCAAAGTGGCGTTGGGTTGCTCATTACGGAAGCGATCGAAGGCTTGCCACAGGGTGAGAAAGTTCAGACCAGTCCCAAAACCGCTCTCGGCGACAATAAATAAATCGCGCGCATGTGCGGCAAAACGGTGTGGAATGTGGTTGCCAGCGAGGAACACATAGCGCGTTTCCTCCAGTCCATTATCGTTGGAGAAATAGACGTCGCCGAACGCTCGGGACACAGGTGTACCCTGTTCATTCCAGTTTATTTGGGCGTGTTCAACCGGGGTTAATTTCACGGGGAAAGGCTCATATTTCAGGCAGTGGCGCGAGTTTAGCGAGAGACGTCACATGACGCAAATTTACAAAAGGAAATGGCTGATCGGACTTGTTCGGCTTACAACTGTACGCTAGAGTGCACGTCATCCAAATATGTGGAACGAGGATTATTGAATGAAACGTGCAGTGATTACTGGCCTGGGTATTGTTTCCAGCATTGGTAATAACCAGCAAGAAGTGCTGGCTTCTCTGCGTGAAGGCCGTTCCGGTATTACTTTCTCTGAAGAGATGAGAGATGCCGGTATGCGCAGCCACGTATGGGGCAACGTCAAACTGGATACCAACGGGCTCATCGATCGCAAAATCGTGCGTTTTATGAGTGATGCCTCTATTTATGCTTACCTTTCCATGGCCGAAGCGATCAAAGATTCTGGCCTGACTGAAGAGCAGTATCAGCAGAATCCACGTGTCGGTTTGATTGCCGGTTCTGGCGGCGGTTCTCCGCGTTATCAGGTGTTTGGTGCTGACGCGATGCGTAGCCCACGCGGCCTGAAAGCGGTCGGTCCTTATGTGGTGACCAAAGCGATGGGTTCAGGCGTTTCTGCTTGCCTGGCAACCCCATTCAAAATTCACGGCGTGAACTACTCCATCAGTTCAGCCTGTGCCACGTCTGCACACTGCATCGGTAACGCGGTTGAGCAGATTCAGCTGGGTAAACAGGACATCGTATTTGCTGGCGGCGGCGAAGAGCTGAGCTGGGAAATGGCCTGTGAGTTCGATGCGATGGGCGCACTGTCGACCAAGTACAACGAAACGCCAGAAAAGGCCTCACGTACTTACGATGCCAACCGTGACGGTTTCGTCATCGCCGGCGGCGGCGGTATGGTGGTGGTTGAAGAGCTGGAACATGCTCTGGCACGTGGTGCACACATCTACGCTGAGATCGTTGGCTACGGCGCAACCTCAGATGGCGCAGATATGGTGGCTCCTTCAGGCGAAGGCGCAGTGCGCTGCATGAAGATGGCGATGCAAGGTCTCGATACCCCAATCGATTACCTCAACACCCACGGCACTTCTACGCCGGTTGGTGATGTAAAAGAGCTGGGTGCGATTCGTGAAGTGTTCGGCGACAACTGCCCTTCACTGTCTGCTACCAAAGCCATGACCGGTCACTCACTGGGTGCGGCGGGCGTGCAGGAAGCGATCTACACCTTGCTGATGCTGGAGCACGGTTTCATCGCACCAAGCATCAATGTGGAAGAGCTGGATGAAGCGGGTAAAGGTCTGAACATCGTGACCAAGCCAACTGAAAAAGCGCTGACCACCGTGATGTCGAACAGCTTCGGTTTCGGCGGCACCAACGCCACCTTAACAATGCGTAAGTTGCCAGCATAATCCCGTAGGGTCGCCATTTATGGCGACCAAATTATGCAAGCACTATCACAAGGGCCGGTTATCCGGCCTTTGTTGTTTTGACAATCCACCTTCTGCTTACCTACACTCTCACTCCATCCGAAATAAAATTATCACTTCACACTAACGTGAACCAAATATGCCGTTTCTGTTTTGGCAGCAAGCGCGTGTCTGGTTAGTACAAGGAGTTCGACCCTTCATGACCACGACTGCTGACGCGCAGACGCAATCCGTTATGCCGCTGGCCTGCACCTCCTTTGCGGTGTTCCTGACTTATCTGACCGCCGGCCTCGCGTTGCCGGTGATCCCGCTGTATGTCCATCATGAACTCGGCATGAGCAACCTGATGGTTGGCGTGGCGGTGGGGATTCAGTTCTTCGCCACGCTGTTGACGCGCAGCTTTGCCGGGCGTCGAGCCGATCAGCACGGTGCGAAACTCACCACGCAGCACGGCATGCTGGCCATCGCGCTGGTGGGCGTGGCGTATCTGGCGGCGGCGTTGTTACCGGTTTCTCCGTGGGCGAAGTTCGGTTTGCTGGCGGTAGGGCGCTTGTTGTTAGGATTTGGCGAAAGTCTGCTGCTGACCGGTAATCTGACCTGGGGCATGGGATTGGTGGGCAGCAAACGGTCCGGATTAGTGATGTCGTGGAACGGCATGGCGATTTATGGATCGCTGGCGGCCGGTGCGCCACTCGGCTTGCTGATCAATCAGTACGGCGGCTTTGCTGCTCTCGGCGCGGTTGCGCTGCTGTTGCCGCTGTTGTCACTGGCGATTAATGGCTGGATCCGCAAAGTGCCGGTGATGGGCGGCGAGCGGCCATCGCTGCTTAGCGTGGTGAAAACTATCTTCCAGCCGGGACTGGCGCTGGCGCTGCAGGGCACCGGTTTTGCGGTGATCGGCACCTTTACATCACTCTATTTTGCAGCGGAGAACTGGGGCAATGCCGGTTTCGCGCTGACCGCCTTCGGCTGTGCGTTTGTGCTGGTGCGGGTGTTCTTTGGCGGCTTGCCGGATCGTCACGGTGGCGTAAAAGTGGCGATGGTTTCCTTGCTGGTGGAAACCGCCGGTCTGCTGCTGCTGGCATTCGCCACTTCCGGCTGGATGGCGCTGATTGGCGCGGCTCTGACCGGCTGCGGCTGCTCGCTGATCTTCCCGGCGCTGGGCGTTGAAGTGATTAAGCGCGTATCGCCACAGATTCGCGGCACCGCGCTTGGCGGTTTCTCGGCATTTCAGGATATCGCCTACGGTGCCAGCGGCCCGTTGACCGGCTTGCTGGCGACGGCGCTGGGTTACGGATCGGTCTATGTCGCGGGTGCCTGCTGTGCGGCGCTGGGTATTCTGGTCACCTGGACGTTTGCACGGAGTGCGATAACAGCGTAACCAGCTTATCGCAGGCGCTGACAATCTCACCGGGCGTCAGCGCGGCAAAGCCCAGCAGCCAGCCCGCTTGCTGCACTTCACCGGCATAAAGCGGCGACAGGCGCGGCAGCAGCAATCCGACTTCGCTGGCTTGTTGCGTGAGTCGCGCTTCATCTCCTTGCAACAGCTGTACCGTCAACTGTAAGCCGCCCGCCGCTGGCAGCGGTTTGAGCCACAGTTGCAGGCGCGTTTCAATTTGCGCCAGCAAGCAGTCACGTCGGCTGCGATAAAGCTGGCGCATCAGGCGCAAATGGCTGGCGAAATGGCCTTGCTGCAGAAACTCCGCGCATATCGCCTGCGGCAGCAACGCGCTGTGACCATCCATCACGCTGCGCGCGCGGCCCAACGGCTCCACCAGTTGTGGCGGCACCACTATCCACGCCAGCCGCAACGACGGGAACAGCGTTTTGGAAAAGGTACCCAGGCAAATCACCCGGCCATCTGCGGTTAATCCTTGCAGCGCCGGAGCGGGTCGATCCTCGTAGTGAAATTCGCTGTCGTAATCGTCCTCGATCAGCCAGCTATCCTGCTGTTGCGCCCACGCCAGCCACTGCAAGCGCCGCGCCAGGCTCATGGCTGTGCCGGTGGGATAATGATGCGCCGGTGTCAGATAGACCAGTTTCGCGCTGCCGCTCAGCGGCACTGCACCTTCAGCATCCAGCGGCATGGCGCGACAGCGCGCCCCGGCCGCAAGAAACGCATTGCGCGCGCCGGGATAATCTGGCTCTTCCAGCCACACTTCGTCACCCGCATCGAGGAACATCAGCGCCAGCAACTGCAGCGCCTGCTGAGAGCTGGTGAGGATCACCACTTGCTCCGCCGTGCAGCGCACGCCACGCGACAGCGCAAGATAATCTGCCACCGCTTGCCGCAGCGAGGGTAATCCAAGCGGATCGCCGTAATCCATCACTTTGCTGCCCAGCGAGCGCTGAACCTGATTGCTGATACGACGCCACTGCGCGTGCGGGAAAGCGCGTAACTCGGGCGAACCGGCGGCAAAGGCGTGAGGAAAGGGCGGATCCTGACAGCCGCCGGTTGCCAAAACCTGCTGGCCGCGCCGGGAAAAGTGTGGCGAGCGCTCGATACCGGTTTTCTGCGTGGGCGACGCCATGCGAATCGACACAAACGTCCCGCGCCCAGCGTGACGCTGCAGATAACCTTCGCTCTCTAACTGTGCGTAAGCCGCCTCCACCGTGACGCGCGACAGCGATAAATCGCTGGCTAACTGGCGGCTGGACGGCAACTTCTGCTCATGGCGCAGATGCCCGTTGGCGATGGCCTGACGCAAGGTATTGCACAGTCGCTCACGTAAACCGCCTTGCGTTTGATGGCTAAACAGCGCGAGAAATGAAGTGGTCACAATGGTCTTATCACTATGCTGGAAGTGGTATCAATATGCAGACCACTTTGCCGTAAACTGGCTGGAAATCACAGCAGGAGAGTGCGATGTCAGCAGTTTTGAAATTTTCCCCAGCCAGCACCAGTGAGAGCGTGACGTATCTGCAACATAAACTGGCGTACTACACCGATGCGTGGGATTTAGCGGAGGATCTGGCGCAGGGCATCACGGCAATTGTGGTGATTGATGCGCGTTCTGACGAGGTGTATCAGGCCGGCCATATTTGCGGAGCTCTCTCTTTTCCGCATCGCACCATGAATGCGGAATCCACTGCGCATCTCGATCGCAGCAAAGTTTACATCACCTATTGCGACGGCATCGGTTGTAACGGTTCAACCAAAGCTGCGCTCAAGCTGGCGTCGTTGAGTTTTCAGGTCAAGGAGTTGATTGGCGGGCTGGATTTCTGGAAGCGCGATGGCCATCCAATGGCGTGGGGCGCGGCAGCGGGTGAATGGCCGCACGCCACGTCCGCTGCCAACTGCGGCTGCTAGATAAACAGCCACAGCAGGAAGATAAACAGGAGGATACCGGCAATCAGCGTGAGTGCCGGACGCTGGGCCAGCGGCTGCGGCAGCATCTGAATAAACGGCGACCAGATTGGCTGCGGACGAATTTGGCTATCGGCCAGCGGCTGCTCATGCAGTTTCTCTGCGCGGCGGCTAAACAGCAGATTCAGCAGATCCTGCGTCTGCGCTGGCGTCAGCACGGTGGTCGGCAGCGCCTGGAAACGTTGCTGGCTGTAATCTTCCAGCAATCGCTGCTCATCGTGTGTTAACGGCTGGCGCAGCGAGGTTTCCAGCATCTGCAAAGTCGGCGCACTGTGCTGAGCCAGCGTCTGGCGCACCTGCAAATACTGCGTCAGCAGCGGGAAGTGGCGTGATGGAATTGGATCGCCACTTTTCAGCTGCACCAGCTTCAGCGTATCGGCCAGCAGTTTCACCGGCGATTCACCGGTTTTTGCCGCAAGACGCGTAACCTGCTGATTCAGCGATTGCTGCTCTGCTGGCAGCAAGCTGCGATCGGACACGCGCGTTTGCTGCGGCTGCGGGATCGCCATCTGGCCGTTTTGCAACATGGTCAGCACCTGACGCAGCTGATCCTGCGACAACGCGCTCAACACCGTTTGATTAAACTGCTGACGAATAAATTCGCTCACCGCCTGGCGATTATTGCCCTGCGGCAATTTCTCCAGCAGCTGTTGCAGCAGCTGGCGCGTAGCGAGGCTGTTTTGCACCTGGGTTAAGCGCCCATTGAGATGCTGTTCCGCCGCCGGGAAGTGGCGCGATTGCAGCTCCGCTTCACTCTTCACCCCAACTTCGTGCCGCACGCCAGCCCAGAGTTCCGGCGCTTTCAGCGTACTCAAAGACATGATGCGCACAATCAGACGTTCCAGCGTGGTGCGCTGGGCAGGAGAAAGCGGCTGCTCACCGGCTGGACCGCCAGGACGCGTCGGGCCAGTGGCCTGAGATAAAGGGGAACGATCGCCCGCGGGCACACCGGGACCGCTGAGAGGTTGCATGGCGGAATCCTTGAAAACGGGTCAGATCCGGGTGCGCCGGAAAAAAGAGGCCACATGATAGCAAAAGCCCCCAGGAAATCCACGGGGGCTGCGGCCTTTCCGGATAATAAAATCAGGCGGCGGGATCGGCAAGGGTTGCGCTACGTGGCTTACGCAGCGGGGTTTTCAGACGTTGCGCCAGAATAACGCCGACTAACGTCATGCTACCGCCAATCCAGTGATAGGCGTGCAGCTGCTCATGCAGGAACATCACGGCAATAATGGCCGTAAACGCCGGTACGAAATTCATAAAAATGCTGGTGGTGCTGGCACCCAGACGCTGCACGCCAAGGATCCACAGGAATGGTGCGATGATCGACGCAAACAGCCCCGCATACAGCACCAGCGGCAGATTATGCATGTTCAACGTGACATCCGGCGCATGCAGGAAGCCAGGCAGCAACAGCAGCACGCCAAAGAAAATCTGTACATACAGGCTTTGCCAGGTTGGCAGCGGAATCGCCCAGCGCTTGGTCAGCACGCCGTACAAGGCGTACGAGGTCGATGCTGCCAGCATCATCAATTCACCATTGCCGAGCCGTTGATTCAGCAACTGCGCCGGATTGCCTTCGCTCACCAGCCACACCAAACCGGCGAAAGACAGCAAGCCGCCAATCAAAATGCCGCACGTCGGCGCAAGGCGCAGCACCACCAGGCTGAGCAAAATGGTCAATAGCGGAATGGTCGCGCCGAGAATCCCCATCATCACCGCAGAAACGCTATGCGCTGCGTAATAGGCGAGGCTTTGATACAGCACCATGCCGAGCAGGCCGAGGATCAGCAATCGCCAGCCGTTGGCTTTAATGGTGTGACGATGGCGCCACACGCCCGGCAGGCAAAACGGTGCTAACACCACCAACGCCAGCAGCCAGCGATAGAAGGAGATCGCCGCAGGATCGATACTTCCCGCCGAGAGTTTGCTGACGATAGTGTTGATCGACCAAATCAGCACCGCGATCAGCGGAAACAGTAAATTCATGATACAGCTCCTCAGATAATCGCGAATAGTTTACGTTTGACCGGTTTATAGCAGATAGTTAAAATCGGACAATATTTGTTAGTGACCGGACAGAATGAATCTACAAGTCGAATACCAGCCGCCGATTGATGCGCCCTTGCTGCGCTTCTTCATGCGTTACGATGAGGTCAACGCCAAAACCGAGTACCTCACGCATGCGCATGATTGGGGCCAGGTGATTTTTGTCACCAGCCACGTACTGGAGATGGAAGTGGAGGGTGAACGTCTGCTGACGCCCGCCGATATTCCGATCTGGATCCCGGCCCGCCATCGTCACAGCAGCTACAACCACAACGAGGCGCGTTTTCGTACCTTTAATCTCGCCGCCGATCTCTGCGCGGGCCTGCCGGATAAAGCCTGTTTATTGCATGTCGATGCCATTGGGCACGCCATCATGAATGATTTTGCCCGCCGTGAACTGGAGCAGCCGCAAACGCAAGCCGACTGGCGCATGTGTGAAGTGTTGATTGATCGCCTGCGTCTGGCGCCGGTGCACAACAGCTATTTGCCGATGTCGGATGACAAATTCCTCGCGCCGATTCTGCGCGCGCTCGAAGCGCATCCCGGCGATAACACCACGCTGGCACAATGGGCGAAGCGCGTGTTCACCACCGAGCGTACGCTAGCGCGACGCTGTCAGCAGCAGTTGAATATGTCGTTCAGCGAGTGGCGGCAACGTTTACGCTTTCTGCGTGCTATCGCGCTGCTGGAGCAGGGCTGCAGCGTGCAGGGCATCGCGCATGAGTTGGGTTACAGCTCGGCCTCGGCGCTGATTGTGATGTTCCAGCAGCAGGCCGGTACCACGCCGGATCGCTATCGCAGCCGGTTAGGTTAATCCCCGGCTTTATGGCAAAATACGCGCCTTAAATTTTTGCAGACAGGACCGCCGCAGTGAAAATTCTCGTCGATGAAAATATGCCTTATGCCCGTGAACTGTTCAGCCGCACCGGCGATGTTGTGGCGGTGCCGGGACGTCCGTTGCCGGAAGCCGAGTTGCAAGATGCCGATGGCCTGATGGTGCGTTCCGTCACCAAAGTGAATGCGGCGCTGCTGGCCGGTACGCCGGTGAAGTTTGTCGGCACCGCGACGGCGGGCACCGATCATATTGATGATGCATCGCTGGCGGCGGCCGGCATCAGCTTCTCTGCGGCGCCAGGCTGTAACGCCATTGCGGTGGTGGAGTATGTGTTCTCCTCGCTGCTGCTGCTGGCGGAGCGCGATGGTTTTGAACTGCGCGATCGCACAGTGGGCATTGTTGGCGTGGGTAATGTCGGCGGCCGCCTGCAGAAGCGTCTGCAAGCCTGGGGCGTGAAAACGCTGCTGTGCGATCCGCCGCGTGCCGATCGTGGCGATCAGGAAACCTTCCATTCGCTGGAAGATCTGGTGGCGCAGGCCGACATCCTAACCTTCCACACGCCGCTGTTTAAAGATGGCCCGTATAAAAGCTGGCATCTGGCCGATGCGGCGCTGCTGATGGCGCTTAAACCCAACACCATTCTGATCAACGCCTGCCGCGGTCCGGTGGTGGATAACGCAGCGCTGCTGGAAGTGCTTAAGATGCGCCACGATCTTAGCGTGGTGCTGGATGTGTGGGAGCCAGAACCGGATCTGTCGCTCGAGCTGCTGGATAAAGTTGATATCGCCACCGCACATATCGCCGGCTACACGCTGGAAGGTAAAGCGCGCGGCACCACACAGGTGTTTGAAGCCTGGTGCGACTTTATTGGCCAGCCGCAACAGGTGGCGCTGGAAAGCCTGCTGCCCGCACCGGAATTTGGTTCTGTCACCCTGCGCGGCAAGCTCGATCAGCCAACGCTAAAACGCTTGGTGCATCTGGTGTATGATGTGCGCCGCGACGATGCGCCACTGCGTAAAGTGGCGGCAAAGCCAGGCGAGTTTGATCGCCTGCGCAAGCAATATGAAGAGCGTCGTGAATGGTCATCGCTGCAGGTGCATTGCGATGATGCGGAGACGGCGTTGATGCTCAATCAACTTGGCTTCCGCGCCAGTTTGTAAAGAAATTTCAATCACCTGCAATATTGCGGGGGATAATTCCTAAATCTCGGGCGGTGTTTTCACCGCCTTCTGTTTTTGTGTCAATCTCTGGAGTAACCAACATGTCTGACGGCTGGAATATCGCGCTTTTGGGCGCAACAGGCGCAGTAGGGAACGCTGTACTGGAACTGCTGGCTGAACGCCAGTTCCCGGTTGGTGAGTTGTATCTGCTGGCGAGTGAAAACGGTGCCGGTGAGAACAAACGTTTTGAGGGACGTACCGTGCTGGTTCAGGACGCGGCCGAATTTGACTGGACGCAGGTGCAGCTGGCGTTCTTCACTGCGGGTCGTGAAGCCTCGGCGCGCTATGCCGAAGAAGCCGCTAGCCAGGGGTGTCTGGTCATCGATAGCAGCGACTTGTTCGCGCTCGAACCGGACGTGCCGCTGGTGGTGCCAGATGTGAATCCACAAGTGCTGGCGGATTACCGCAATCGCAACATCATTATCGTTGCCGACAGCCTGGTGAGCCAGCTGCTGTGTGCAATCAAACCGCTGGTGGATCTCGCCGGTCTGAGCCGTTTGCAGGTCACCAACCTGATTGCGGCTTCCAGTCACGGCAAAGCGGCGGTTGATGGCCTGGCCGGTGAAAGTGCGCGTTTGCTGAACGGCGTACCTGCGGAGCAGCATTACTTTGGCCGCCAGCTGGCGTTCAACATTCTGCCGCTGCTGGCTGACAGCAATGGCAGCGTGGAGAGTGAGCGTCGCGTGGTTGAGCAGGTGCGTAAAGTACTGCAGGACGAAGGTTTGCCAATTGTAGTAAGCAGTGTCCAGGCACCGGTGTTCTACGGCAATGCGCAGATCGTGCACGTGGAGAATCTGCGCCCGCTTTCCGCTGAAGAAGCGCGCGATGAACTGGGCCGCTCCGGGGATATCAACCTGAGCGAAGAGAGCGATTACCCAACGCAGGTGGGCGATGCATCTGGCAGCGACGTGCTGAGCATTGGCTGCGTGCGCAATGATTACGGCATCCCAGAGCTGCTACAGTTCTGGTCGGTGGCAGACAACATCCGTTTCGGCGGTGCACTGATGGCGGTGAAAACGGCTGAGAAACTGGTGCAGGAGTATTTCTATTAATGTTGCCTGAAGGTAAGACGCTTAAGCTGGCGTTGGGTATTGAATACGATGGCAGCCGTTATTACGGCTGGCAGCGGCAAAATGAAGTGCGCAGCGTACAGGAAAAGCTGGAAAAGGCGCTGTCGAAAGTGGCCGATCATCCGGTGGTGGTGTTCTGCGCGGGCCGTACCGATGCTGGCGTGCACGGCACCGGACAAGTGGTGCATTTCGAAACCACTTCGCCGCGCGCTGATGCGGCCTGGACGTTGGGTGTGAATGCCAATCTGCCTGATGACATCGCGGTGCGTTGGGTGAAAGCGGTGCCGGAGGAGTTCCATGCGCGTTTTAGCGCGACGGCACGCCGCTATCGTTACGTGATTTACAACCATCGGCTGCGCCCGGCGATTCTGGGCAATGGTATTACCCATTATTACCATCCGCTGGATGCGGAGAAGATGCAGCGCGCCGGGCAGGCGCTGATTGGCGAGAATGACTTCACCTCGTTCCGCGCGGTGCAGTGTCAGTCACGCACGCCGTGGCGCAACGTGATGCATCTCAATGTCACGCGTCATGGACCGTATGTGGTGGTGGATATTAAAGCCAACGCCTTTGTGCATCACATGGTGCGTAACATTGTTGGCAGCCTGATGGAAATCGGCACCGGTAATCAGCCGGAAGAGTGGATGGCGACGCTGCTGGCGGCCAAAGATCGTAAGCTGGCGGCGGCGACCGCCAAAGCCGAGGGGCTTTATCTGGTGGCGGTGGATTATCCATCCCACTTTGCATTACCTCAGCCTGCGTTGGGACCGTTGTTCCTCGCGGATTAACCGTTAATTGTTGGGTGTTAGGGGAGTTGTGGTTATATGGATTTCATCCACTTTTTAGTCGATTTTATTCTGCATATTGATGTGCATTTGGCCGAACTGGTGGCGCAGTACGGCATCTGGATTTACGCCATTCTGTTCCTGATTCTGTTCTGTGAAACCGGTTTGGTGGTCACGCCGTTCCTGCCAGGCGATTCCCTGCTGTTTGTTGCCGGTGCGCTGGCGGCGCTGCCGGGTAACGATCTCAACGTGCATCTGATGGTGACGCTGTTGGTGATCGCCGCCATCCTCGGTGATGCGGTGAACTACACCATTGGTCGTCTGTTCGGTGAGAAGCTGTTCAGTAACCCGAATTCGAAAATTTTCCGTCGCAGTTACCTGGATAAAACCCACGCGTTCTACGATCGCCACGGTGGCAAAACCATTATACTTGCGCGCTTTGTACCAATCGTGCGAACCTTTGCCCCCTTTGTGGCAGGGATGGGACACATGTCTTATCGCCACTTCGCGCTCTACAATGTTACGGGCGCACTGCTGTGGGTGCTGCTGTTCTCTTACGCCGGTTACCTGTTTGGCGACCTGCCGATTGTGCAGGAGAACCTGAAGCTGCTGATCGTTGGCATCATCGTGGTTTCCATACTGCCAGGCGTAATTGAAGTGTGGCGTCACCGCCGCCAGCAGAAGTCACAGTAAGCTCGTAACCAGATTTTTATCCACAGCGTGAACGGGTTGTGGTTTAATGAGCGACATTTACGGCCTGCTGAAGGTGATTTCAGCAGCAATGAGAAGACTGGACCAGGTCAGCATTAAATAGAAAGGTCATCAATGAGCTGGATTGAACGCATACTGAATAAAAGCACTGCCACGCCAACGCGCAAAGCCAGCATCCCGGAAGGGGTGTGGACCAAGTGCGATAGCTGTGGACAGGTGCTGTACCGCGCCGAGCTGGAGCGTAACCTCGAGGTCTGCCCGAAGTGCGACCATCACATGCGCATGCACGCCCGTGAGCGTCTGCATAGCATGCTGGATGAAGGTTCGCTGGTTGAGCTAGGTAGCGAGCTGGAACCGAAGGATCTGCTGAAGTTCCGCGACTCGAAGAAGTATAAAGACCGTTTGGTCGCCGCACAGAAAGATACCGGCGAGAAAGACGCGCTGGTGGCGATGAAAGGCACGCTGCACGGCATGCCGATTGTTGCTGTGGCCTTTGAGTTCTCCTTTATGGGCGGCTCAATGGGTTCAGTGGTTGGCGCGCGCTTTGTGCGTGGTGTTGAGCAGGCGTTGGAAGACAACTGCCCACTGATCTGCTTCTCCGCGTCAGGCGGTGCACGTATGCAGGAAGCGCTACAGTCGCTGATGCAGATGGCGAAAACCAGTGCGGCACTGGCGAAAATGCAGGAGCGCGGCTTGCCGTACATCTCCGTGCTGACCGATCCAACCATGGGCGGCGTTTCAGCCAGCTTCGCGATGTTGGGCGATCTCAACGTGGCGGAACCGAAAGCGCTGATCGGCTTTGCCGGTCCACGCGTTATCGAGCAAACCGTGCGTGAAAAACTGCCGCCGGGCTTCCAGCGCAGTGAGTTCCTGATTGAGAAAGGCGCGATCGACATGATCATCCGTCGTCCGGAAATGCGCTTTAAGCTGGCAAGCCTGCTGGCGAAAATGATGAACCTGCCAGCGCCGCAGCTGGATGGTGATCAGCCTAATGTGGCTGAGCCGGAGAGCAACGAAGCCTGACAGGCAACGGAAAGGCACTTACGTCCTTTCCTCCAATGCACCGTCTACATTGAATACTTAAGGTTGCATCCGACATGGCCCGCGACCTTAAGTTATTTAATGTATTGATTTTTAACGGGACACATGGATAATTCTCTTCCTCAAGCCACGTCGCCTTTGGCCACGTGGCTTCATTATCTTGAGCATCTGCACTCGCAGGCCATTGAACTGGGTCTGGATCGTATTCAACGCGTCGCCGCACGCCTCGACCTGCTCAAACCCGCTCCTTTTGTCTTCACCGTCGCCGGTACAAACGGCAAAGGCACCACCTGCCGTACGCTGGAAACGCTGTTGATGGCCGCGGGCTATCGCGTGGGCGTTTACAGCTCGCCCCATCTGGTGCGTTACACCGAACGCGTGCGTGTGCAGGGCGCTGAACTGGATGAAGCGCAGCACAGCGCCAGTTTTGCCGCGATTGAAGCTGGGCGCGGTGACATTTCACTGACCTACTTTGAGTTCGGCACCTTGTCGGCTTTCAATCTTTTCCGCGCGGCGAATCTCGACGTGGTGATCCTTGAAGTCGGCCTGGGCGGACGTCTTGATGCCACCAATATTGTCGATGCCGATGTGGCGGTGATCACCAGCATCGCGCTGGATCACACCGATTGGCTGGGTCCGGATCGTGAAAGTATCGGCCGGGAAAAAGCCGGCGTGTTCCGCGCAGGTAAACCGGCCATCGTCGGTGAAGCCGATATGCCGGGCACCATCGCGGATGTTGCGGCGGAGAAGGGCGCAGTATTGTTGCAGCGCAATCGCGACTGGCAGTGGCTGCAAACCGGTGCCAGCTGGATGTTGCAGGATGCGCATGGCGAGCTGCGTGATTTACCGCTGCCGCAGGTGCCGTTAGCCAATGCCGCCACCGCGCTGACTGCGCTGCGTGCGTCGGGTTTAACGGTGAGCGAAGCGATTATTCGTCAGCATCTGCCGCTTGCGATTCTGCCGGGGCGTTTTCAGACCGTCAGCGAAGCGCCGCGCGTGATCCTCGATGTGGCGCACAATCCGCATGCCGCTTATTATCTGGCTTCACGTCTGGAAGAAGAGCCACATAGCGGTGAAGTGCATGCGGTGGTCGGGATGCTGCACGACAAAGATATCGCGGGAACGTTGGCGGCGCTGGCGCCTCAGGTTGACCGCTGGTACTGCGCGCCGCTCGACGGCCCGCGCGGTGCCTCCGCCGATGAGCTTCTCGCTCATCTGGATGGCGGCGTGGCTTACAGCAATGTTGATGCAGCCTGGCAAGCGGCGCGTCAGCAGGCGCGTCCCGAAGATGTGATTCTGGTGTGTGGCTCTTTCCACACCGTAGCGCAGGTTATGGAATCGATGGCAGCGGAGAACGGCAGTGGCAAGTAAGTTCCAAAATCGCTTAGTCGGTACGGTCATTCTGGTGGCGATTGGTGTCATCGTATTGCCCGGCCTGCTGGACGGTAAGAAGAAGCACTATAAAGAAGAGTTCGCCGCCATTCCGCTGGTGCCAAAACCGGACGATCAGCAGGATAGCGAAATGGTGCCGCCGGTGACGCAACCCTTACCGGCGCAGCCGCCGGAAGGGGCGGGCGCGGCACAAAATCAGAACGGCGGTAAGACCGCCACCAACGGCAGCGAGCAGCCCACGCAGAATAGCGAGCCAAGCGTAGTGACCCCGCCGCCGGTGCATCAGCAAGTGCAGCCGAAACCGGTTGAACAGCCGAAGCCAAAACCGGTCGAGCAGCCGAAACCGAAGCCGGTTGAACAGCCGAAGCCAAAACCGGTTGAGCAACCGAAGCCGAAGCCTGTTGAGCAGCCGAAGCCGGTTGAACAGCCAAAACCGGTGGAAACGCCGAAGCAGAGTGAACCTGCAGCGCCAGCCGGTCAGGCGTTTGTGGTGCAGCTCGGTGCGCTGAAGAATGCGGCGAAAGTAAGCGAGATTGTGGCGCAGCTGCGGCTTTCCGGTTATCGCGCCTTCACCGTGCCGTCGACGCCGGTGCAGGGACAAATCACCCGTATTTACGTCGGTCCGGACGCGAACAAAGCCAAGCTGCAAGGCTCGCTGAGTGAGCTGCAAAGCATCTCCGGCCTCGGTGGTGTGGTGAAACCCTATAGCGCCAGATAAAGTGCTGATAAGCCGCGCCGATAACAGAAAAAGGCGCGGCTTTACAAAATTTTCGTAGCGAAGCGCGGTGATAAAATCATTGAATATCAGGGGATTAAATCCCTGATAATACACAGGGCGAGGAAAGTTTTTTTCATCGCCCTTTTTGCGGAAACAGAACCGGAAAACCCTACGCAAACGTTTTCTTTTTCTGTTAGAATGCGCCCCGAACTGGATGCAGGGGTGCGATAGCACTGGGCTGGAAGAGTTCATGATCTGGATTGATTACGTCATTATTGCGGTAGTTGGTTTTTCGGCTCTGGTCAGCCTGATTCGTGGGTTTGTCCGGGAAGCCTTATCTCTCGTTACCTGGGGATGCGCGTTTTTTGTCGCCAGTCATTATTACGCCTACCTTGCAGTCTGGTTTACCGGTTTTAGCGACGAACTGGTACGCAACGGCATCGCCATCGCGGTGTTATTCGTTGCTACCCTGATTGTGGGTGCCATCGTCAACTATGTCATCGGCTCGCTGGTTGAAAAAACTGGCTTGTCGGGAACCGACAGGGTGTTGGGTGTCTGTTTCGGGGCGTTGCGTGGCGTGCTGATCGTGTCTGCTATGCTGTTCTTCCTCGATACATTCACCGGCTTTTCGAAAAGTCCGGACTGGCAACAGTCGCAACTTATCCCCGAATTCAGTTACATCATCAGGTGGTTTTTCGATTACCTGAAAAGTACGTCGAGTTTTTTACCCCGGTGACACCATCGGGCGTCCGGCTAATGAGGAAAAGACAATATGTGCGGTATTGTTGGTATCACCGGTTTTATGCCAGTAAACCAGTCAATCTATGACGCGTTAACGGTGCTTCAGCACCGCGGGCAGGATGCCGCCGGCATTTGTACCATCGATGCTATTAACTGCTTCCGTTTGCGTAAGGCTAACGGCCTGGTCAGCGATGTGTTCGAAGCCCGCCACATGCAGCGTCTGCAGGGCAACATCGGCATTGGCCATGTGCGCTACCCAACCGCAGGCAGCTCCAGCGCCTCTGAAGCGCAGCCTTTCTACGTGAACTCCCCTTACGGCATCACGTTGGCGCATAACGGCAACCTGACCAATGCCCATGAACTGCGTAAACAGCTGTTCGAAACGGGTCGCCGTCACGTCAATACCACCTCAGATTCCGAAATCCTGCTGAATATCTTTGCGCAGGAGCTGGACCGTTTTCAGCACTATCCGCTGGAAGCTGACAACATTTTTGCTGCGGTGGCGGCGGTGCATCAGCAGGTGCGCGGCGCTTACGCAGTGGTTTCAATGATTATCGGACACGGCATGGTCGCCTTCCGCGATCCCAACGGTATTCGTCCGCTGGTGCTGGGCAAGCGCGTTATCGCCGACGGCCGCACCGAATACATGGTGGCGTCAGAAAGCGTGGCGCTGGATACGCTGGGCTTCGAGTTCATTCGTGACGTAGCACCAGGCGAAGCGGTGTACATCACCGAGCAGGGCCAGCTCTCGACGCGTCAGTGCGCCGAGAACCCGAAAACCAATCCATGCCTGTTCGAGTACGTCTATTTTGCCCGTCCGGATTCGTTCCTCGACAAAATCTCGGTGTACAGCGCGCGCGTGCGCATGGGCACCAAGCTGGGCAACAAAATTGCCCGCGAGTGGGAAGATCTGGATATCGACGTAGTGATTCCGATTCCGGAAACCTCCACTGATATCGCGCTGGAAATCGCACGCATCCTCGACAAGCCGTATCGTCAGGGCTTCGTGAAGAACCGCTACGTTGGCCGCACCTTTATCATGCCAGGCCAGCAGCAGCGTCGCAGCGCGGTTCGCCGTAAACTGAACGCCAACCGTGCTGAGTTCCGTGATAAGAACGTGTTGCTGGTGGATGACTCCATCGTACGCGGCACCACGTCCGAGCAAATCATTGAAATGGCACGTGAAGCGGGCGCGAAAAAAGTGTATCTCGCCTCGGCGGCACCAGAAATTCGTTTCCCGAACGTCTACGGCATCGATATGCCTAGCGCGACCGAACTGATTGCGCACGGCCGTGAAGTGGATGAGATTTGCCAGCTGATCAAAGCCGATGCGCTGATTTTCCAGGATCTCAACGATCTGATTGAAGCGGTACGTGAAGAGAATCCGGATATCGCCAACTTCGAGTGCTCGGTATTTAACGGCATCTACGTCACCAAAGACGTCGATCAACAGTACCTTGAGTATCTGCAGTCGCTGCGTAATGACGATTCCAAAGCCATTGCGCGTCAGACTGAAGTGGAAGGGCTGGAGCTGCACAACGAAGGCTAAGCCCGAGGTTGTGGCAAAGTAAAAGCAGGGCGGGCGCAATCCCGCCCTGTTTGTTTTTGTATTTTTGTTCAGCGAGCCGCTATCATTGCCGCAATCTGAACCTGCAAGGCTGAATTATGAAACGACTGATCATTGGTATTTCCGGCGCCAGCGGCGCGATCTACGGCGTGCGCATGTTGCAAGTGCTGCAACCGCTGGCGGAGGTGGAAACCCATTTGGTGATCAGCCCCGCCGCGCGGCAAACGCTGGCGCTGGAGACCGATTTCAGCCTGCGTGAAGTGCAAGCGATGGCCGATGTGGTGCATGACGTACGCGATATCGCTGCCAGCATCTCATCCGGATCCTACAAAACCCTCGGCATGGCGATTGCGCCGTGCTCGATGAAAACGCTGTCGGGCATTGTGCACAGCTACAGCGACAGCCTGCTGACCCGCGCCGCTGACGTGGTGCTGAAAGAGCAGCGTAAACTGGTGCTGTGCGTGCGTGAAACGCCGCTGCATCTGGGACATCTGCGCATGATGACCACGGCGGCTGAATTGGGCGCGCTGATCATGCCGCCGGTGCCGGCGTTTTATCATCGTCCGCAATCGATCGGCGATTTAGTCGATCAAACGGTGAATCGCGTGCTCGATCAGTTCGATATTGAGCTGCCGGAAGATCTTTTCACTCGCTGGAGTGGCGCATAATGGTGCATTAATGCACTGCTCGTGTGCAAATTCGCGTGTGCGATCACTCTTCGTGCATCTTGTGCACCAAAAGTTAACAATGTCGCTTTTTCTTCCTCACACCGCTGTTATATTTCCCTCACAAACTAAGTGCTTGCGCCGCTAACCGGCGCAGTATTTAGCGCGCTTGCGCAGCGTTTCGCCAATTCGCATAACTGGCATGAAACCTGCACAGCTTACAGCGCAAAACCAACACATCACGCACCACATAACAATAAGCACTTCACTTGAGGGTTACCTATGAAAAAGCGAGTTCTGGCTCTTTCTCTGATGCTGACAATGGTAAGTAGCGCGAGCGTCTTCGCCGCTGTACCGCAGTCGCTGCGCATCGGAACTGACCCGACGTATCCGCCATTCGAATCCAAGAACGCGCAAGGTCAGCTGGTTGGCTTTGATATCGATCTGGCGAACGAAATTTGTAAGCGTATCAAGACTAAATGTACTTATGTGGAAAGTGATTTCGATGCGCTGATCCCGTCGCTGAAAGCGAAGAAGATCGACGCCATCATCTCTTCTCTCTCAATCACCGAAAAGCGTCAGGAAGAGATCAACTTCTCTGAAAAACTGTACGCCGCGAACGCGCGCTTAGTGGCACCGAAAGGCTCAACGCTGCAACCAACAATTGAATCGTTGAAAGGCAAAAACATCGGTCTGCTGCAGGGCACCACCCAGGAAACTTATGCAAAAGAGTACTGGCAGCCAAAAGGTGTCACCGTTACGCCTTACGCTAACCAGGATCTGGTGTATCAGGATCTGAATGCAGGTCGTATTGATGCCGCGTTCCAGGATGAAGTGCAGGCGAGCGAAGGCTTCCTGAAACAGCCTGTTGGCGCTAAGTATGCTTTTGCGGGTCCAGCGGTGAAAGATGAAAAAGTCTTTGGCGTGGGTACCGGTATGGGATTGCGTAAAGATGACGCAGACCTGAAAGCGGCGATCGATAAAGCCTTTAACGAGATGCGCAAAGACGGCACTTACGACAAGATTGCTAAGAAGTACTTTGATTTCAACGTGTACGGCGATTAATTATCCTGTTTCCTAATCCTGGTCTGTGAAATGCAGGAAGGTTGCACATAAGTATTCACTCCGGGCGCTTACATATGTAAACTGCCCGGCTTCATACGCTTGCCGCCATCCACCCTGCGATTCAAATCTCCTGGTTAGGACTGTCCGTCAGTTGGGCAGCGTTTGACATTTACCCTCACGACAGGATTGAACCCATGTTGTATGGCTATTCCGAAGTAATCCTCAAGGGCACCCTTGTGACGCTGGAGCTGGCACTCAGTTCCGTGTTGCTGGCGGTGGTGCTCGGCTTAATTGGCGCTGGCGCCAAACTTTCACGCAGTCGCCCGCTGGCGATGCTGTTTGAAGGCTACACCACCTTAATCCGCGGTGTGCCTGATTTGGTGTTGATGCTGCTGATCTTCTACGGTCTGCAGATCGCGCTGAATACCCTCACCGATGCGCTGGGACTGGCGCAGTTTGATATCGATCCGATGGTCGCCGGTATTATCACGCTCGGCTTTATCTACGGCGCTTACTTTACCGAAACCTTCCGTGGTGCGTTTCTGGCGGTGCCAAAAGGGCAGATCGAAGCGGCAACCGCGTTTGGTTTCACCGGCTCGCAAACCTTCCGTCGCATTCTGTTCCCGGCGATGATGCGTTTTGCGCTGCCGGGCATCGGTAACAACTGGCAGGTTATTCTTAAAGCCACGGCGCTGGTTTCGCTGCTGGGGCTGGAAGATGTGGTGAAAGCCACGCAGCTGGCTGGCAAAAGTACCTGGCAGCCGTTCTACTTCGCCATTGTGGCGGGTGTGATTTATCTGGTGTTTACCACGCTGTCGAACGGCGTGCTGTGGTGGCTTGAACGTCGCTACACGGTGGGTGTGAAAAGGGCAGAGCTATGATTGAGATTATTCAGGAGTATTGGAAACAGCTGCTCTGGACCGATGGTTACCGTTTTACCGGCATCGCGATTACGCTGTGGTTATTGATCATCTCGGTGGTGATTGGCGGTTCGCTCGCGGTGCTGCTGGCGATTGCGCGCGTCTCTTCTAACCGCTTTATCTCTACGCCGGTTTGGCTGTTCACCTATGTGTTTCGCGGCACGCCGCTGTATGTGCAACTGCTGGTGTTCTACTCCGGCATGTACACGCTGGAAGTGGTGAAAGGCACTGAGCTGCTGAACGCCTTCTTCCGCAGTGGACTTAATTGTACGCTGCTGGCATTCACGCTGAATACCTGCGCCTATACCACCGAAATCTTTGCCGGTGCGATTCGTTCGGTGCCGCACGGGGAAATCGAAGCGGCGCGCGCCTATGGCTTCTCGCCGTTTAAATTGTATCGCTGCATCATTCTGCCTTCGGCGCTGCGTACCGCGCTGCCGGCGTACAGCAACGAAGTGATCCTGATGCTGCACTCCACCGCGCTGGCGTTTACCGCGACGGTGCCGGATCTGTTAAAAATCGCGCGCGATATCAACTCGGCCACCTATCAGCCGTTTACCGCGTTTGGCATCGCTGCGGTGCTGTATCTGATTATCTCTTACGGGCTGATTAGCTTGTTCCGCAAAGCTGAGCAACGCTTCCTGGCGCACGTAAAACCTTCTTCATCGCATTGAGTATCACTATGGCTGACAATAAATTAAGCGTTACCGAACTGCACAAACGTTACGGTGAACATGAAGTTCTGAAAGGCGTATCGCTGCAGGCGAATGCCGGCGATGTGATCAGCATTATTGGCTCGTCCGGTTCCGGGAAAAGTACCTTCTTACGCTGCATTAACTTCCTCGAGAAACCGAGCGAAGGCACCATTGCGGTCAACAACCAGCAGATCAATCTGGTGCGCGACACCGATGGTCAACTGAAAGTCGCTAACAAAGAGCAGCTGCGTATGCTGCGTACGCGCCTGACGATGGTGTTTCAGCACTTCAACCTGTGGAGCCACATGACGGTGCTGGATAATGTCACCGAAGCACCGATTCAGGTGCTGGGGCTGAGCAAGGCGGAAGCGCGCGAGCGGGCGATTAAGTATCTGGATAAAGTCGGCATTGATGCGCGTGCGCGTGCCAAATATCCGGTGCATCTCTCTGGTGGTCAGCAGCAGCGCGTGTCGATTGCGCGTGCGTTGGCGATGGAGCCCGAAGTGTTGCTGTTTGACGAACCCACTTCGGCGCTGGATCCAGAGCTGGTCGGCGAAGTACTGCGCATCATGCAGAAGCTGGCGGAAGAGGGCAAAACCATGGTGGTGGTGACGCACGAGATGGAGTTTGCTCGTCACGTCTCTAATCATGTGATCTTCCTGCATCAGGGCAAGATTGAGGAACAAGGTTCGCCGGATGAGCTGTTCGGTAACCCGAAGAGCCCACGCTTGCAGCAGTTTTTAAAGGGATCGTTGAAGTAGATTGTGCCCGCTGTCCCCCATCCTGGTCCGTGCTGGCTGCCCCCCTCCTCGGTCCTCCCCCATAAATGGGGGAGGAAGATCCTGCAATATGTCAGTGTTGAAGTTGCATGTGGCAGCGTCTCCTTCCCCCGCTTGCGGGGGAAGGCCGGGATGGGGGACAACCAACACCCTCTACCCCCGCAACAACTTCAGCGCTGTATCCTCATCGGTCACCAGACCTGACACCCAGCCGCCCTGCAGCGCGGCGCGGATCGCCGGATATTTACGCTCGCTGCCGGCAAAGCCAATAATCTGGCGTTGCGTCTTACTCTCCAGCAACACGCTGGTGAGCAGTTCATCGGTTTCACCCAATACGCGTTCACCTTGCTGATTGAAAAAATGCCCCAGCATTTCGCCGACCACGCCGCGCGCGTTGAGCGCTGCTACTTGCGCATCGGTGATAAAGCCTTCGGCATGCAGCGGACAACCGGGTTGCACTTCACCAATGCCGACGAAGGCGACATCCGCCTGCAATGCGCGCTGTGTCACGCGTTGGTAAACCTGATGCTGAATCCACATCGCTTTATCTTCGGGCGTATCCGCATACAGCGGCGCAGGAATGAAGAAATATTTGCCCTGCATCTTCTCTGCCATCTTCAGCGGCACGTCGTAACGCGTACCCGAATCGTCCCGCGCAATCGCGCCAATCATCGACACGCATTGATGCTGTGGTCGCTCAACCCAGGGAAGCACATCGATCATCGAGCGCAGCGTCTTACCAGAACCAATGCCAAACACCTGCGGCTGCTCCTCGCTGATGTATTGCGCCATCACGGCCGCGCCTTCAACTGCCAGCATCTGCTGAATAGCGTCATCATCCAGATTGGCGGAAGGCACCACGCGACACAGTTGCAGGCCAAACTTCTCCTGAACCTCGCGCGCCAGATGCAAACAGTGGGTGACGGGATGATCGATCTTTACGCTGACCATGCCCATTTCACGCGCGCTGGAGACCAAACGCTGCGCCACCTGACGCGACAATCCTAATGCGCGCGCAATCTCCTGCTGCGTTACGCCCGCCACGTAATACATCCAGGCCGCACGTGCTGCCAGTTCTTGTTTTTTCTCTTCTCTGCTCATCGCGCTGTTCCGTCAAAACCGGTGCGCCATGTTAACGCGAGATGCCGGTTAAGTGTTAACTGAGCAAAAGCCCTAAAAAAGAGCAAAAGTATTAATTGTGATTTGGCTCGCAGAACATGGCTGCGGGCTCGCACTATGCTACGCGTCATCGGGCAAATGCCCTTAATCGTGGCAAATGTTTATTTTGAGGCAGTTATGACCAATCAATCAGTGTGGATGCATATCGGCGCAGGCTCTTTTCACCGTGCTCATCAGGCATGGTATCTGCATAAATTACGTGCCGAGGGCGATGACAGCTGGAGCATCGCCCTCGGCAATATCCGCGAGGATGCCGCGCCGTTGCTGCAGAAACTCGCTGCGCAAGATGGCAAGTACGTGCTGGAAACTGTGACGCCAGAGGGCGAACGGGCCTACGAAACCATCACTTCACTGCGTAAAATCCTGCCGTGGGATAGCAATATCAGCGCACTGGTTGAGCAGGGTGCGAAAAGTGAAACCCGTGTGATTGGTTTTACCGTCACTGAAGCCGGTTACTATTTGACGCCAGAATTCGAACTGGACCTGACGCAACCGGATGTACAGGCCGATGTGAAAGGCGACATCCGCACGATTTATGGCGCGCTGGCGCGCATCCTCACGCAGCGCGTGGCGAACGGTGGCGCGCCGGTTACGCTGCTCAACTGCGATAACCTGCGCCACAACGGCGAACGTTTCCGTCACGGCTTCCTGGCGTTTCTTGCGGCCAAAGGCGATAACGCCTTAGCGAATTGGGTGCGCGAAAATACCACATCGCCCAATACCATGGTGGATCGCATTACGCCGCGCCCGACGCCGGATGTGGCTGAGCGCGTCAAGGCCGCCACCGGTAAAGACGATGGCGCGGCGGTGATGGCCGAATCTTTTATTCAATGGGTGATTGAAGATGACTTCATTGCCGGTCGCCCGGCGCTGGAGAAGGTTGGCGTTGAACTGGTGGAATCGGTATTGCCGTGGGAAGAGGCGAAAATCCGTATCCTCAACGCCACGCATGCGGCGATTGCCTGGGCAGGCACGCTGATTGGCCTCAATTACATCGATGACAGCATGCGTCAGCCAACCATCTATCAACTGGCATATGACTACGTGACGCAGGATGTGATGCCATCGCTGTCGCCAAGCCCGCTGAATTTGGCTGAGTACCGCGATGTGGTTCTGGCGCGCTTCAGTAATCCCTATATCAAAGACACCAACCAGCGTGTAGGTGCTGATGGTTTGTCGAAAATCCCCGGCATGGTGACGCCAACTCTGCGCGAATGCTATCAACGCGGCGCAGAACCAGCGGCCACCGCGGTGCTGCCTGCGCTGTTCTTCCTGTTCCTGCAGCGCTGGGCCAGTGATGATTTGCCTTACACCTATCAGGATGGCGTGCTGCAAGCCGATGCGCTGCGCCAGCAGTTTAGCCGCTCTGATGCACTGAACGCTTTCCTCAGCGATAGCGCGCTGTTTGGCGAGCTGGCACAGGAGAAGGCGTTTCATGCGCTGGTGACGCGCAGCGTGGCGGATCTGCAGCTGTGGCTGAAACAGCCAGAACGCGCGCTGGCCGCAGTGTAAGGAGCGCAGCATGTATCTGGGAATGGATATTGGTACTTCGGAGCTCAAAGCGCTGATCATCAATGCGCAGGGCGAGATCATCGCCTCGAATCACGCCACGCTCAACGTGCAGCGCCCGCATGCACACTGGGCGGAGCAAGATCCAGAACGCTGGTGGCAAGCGTGTGGTGAAGTGCTTGCTGGATTACGCCAGCAGGCTGCACAGGCGTGGAGCGAGATTCGCGCCATTGGCTTGTCGGGACAAATGCACGGCGCGGTGCTGCTGGATGCGCAGGGCGAGGTGCTGCGTCCGTGCATTCTGTGGAATGACACGCGCAGCGCGCCGCAGTGTGAAGCGTTGAGCAGGCAACATCCAGAGATGATGCAAGTTAGCGGCAATATGATCATGCCGGGCTTTACCGCACCCAAACTGCGTTGGGTGGCGGAACATGAGCCAGAGATTTTCCGTCGCATCGACAAAGTGCTGCTGCCGAAAGATTATCTGCGCTGGCGTTTGACTGGACGCTTTGTCAGTGAACCTTCAGATGCGGCGGGCACGCTGTGGCTTGACGTAGCAAAGCGCGACTGGTCTGACGAATTGCTGGCTATCACTGGACTGACGCGCGCCAACATGCCGGAGCTTGTGGAAGGCAGCGTCGTCAGCGCCACATTAAAAGCCGATCTGGCAAGTGAATGGGGTTTATCGGCCGCAGTCTGCGTGGCGGGCGGCGCGGGCGACAATGCTGCTTCGGCAGTCGGCGTTGGCGCGGTCAATCCGGGCGATGCCTTTATCTCGCTGGGAACCTCCGGCGTGATCTTTGTGGTCAACGATCGCTTACTGGCCGATCCGCAATCGGGCGTGCACGCTTTCTGCCACGCCTTGCCCGAACGCTGGCACCAGATGAGCGTGATGCTCAGTGCCGCCAGCTGCCTGCGCTGGCTGTGCAATCTGCTATCAGTGACCGAAAGCCAATTAATGGAAGAGATGGCACAGCTCAGCGAGGAACAGCGGCGGCATGCGCCGGTTTTCCTGCCCTATCTCTCCGGTGAACGCACACCGCACAACGATCCTGACGCCTCCGGTTCTTTCTTCAATCTGCGCCATGAAACGCCACGCGCGCTGCTCGGCTACGCGGTGATTGAAGGCGTGGCATTTGGTCTGGCCGACGGTTTCGCGGTGCTCGGCGATGCGCAGCGCCAGATTCAGCAGTGCAGCCTGACCGGCGGCGGGGCGCGCAGCACGCTGTGGGCGCAGTTGATCGCCGATGTGCTGCAACTGCCGATCGTCACGCATCCCGCCAGCGCGTCCGGCGCTTTAGGAGCTGCGCGTCTGGCGTGGCTGGCCGCGGGTGGTGTGGAGAGCGAAGTTTGCCTTAAACCGCCGGTGCAGGCGCGTTATCAGCCAGATGCTGCGCGTGGCGAGGTGCTGCAGCAGCGATTGCAGCTGTTCCGCACGCTCTATGCCCAACAACAGCAGGCGCGAGCATTGCTACCTGAATAATTCCAGACAGAGGATGAATGAGATGCAATCGAATGATTACTGGTTTGGCTTACCGAAAAAGATGTTCTGGGGCTTCCTCGCCATTGCTATTTTTATGGCGGGTGACGGCTTTGAAATGGCGTTTCTATCGCGCCATATCACCGATATGGGCTTCACGCCGGCGCAGTCAGCGGTGGTGTTTACCTTCTACGGACTGGCGGCGGCATTGGCAGCCTGGGCATCGGGCGTGGTGGCGGAACTGATTACGCCTCAGCGTGCCATGATGATTGGTTTCGTGCTGTGGATCGTGATGCACACGCTGTTTATGTCGTTGGGTCTTGGCATGCGCAACTATCCGCTGATGGTGCTGTTCTACGGCATTCGCGGTCTGGCGTATCCGCTATTCATTTACTCATTCATGATGATGCTGGTACAGGTGCTGCCGCGTGAAAAACTGGCGGCCGCCACCGGTTGGTTCTGGGCGATGTATTCCGTCGGCATCGGTGTGGTTGGCAGCTATTTGCCGAGTCTGACCATCCCGATGCTGGGCGAAACCGGTACGCTGTGGCTGGCGATCATTTGGGTTGCCTGCGGTGGCGTGCTGGCTTACTTCAGCTTGCGTCATGTGCCGGTTGACCGTTCGCGCGTCAATTTGCCGATGCGCGACAAAATGACCGAAATGTCGCGCGCGGTAACCATTCTGTTTACCAACCAGCACGTGTTTTATGCCTGTTTAATTCGCATCATCAACACGCTGTCGTTGTTTGGTTTTGCCATTATCATGCCGCTACTGTTTGTTGATCGCCTTGGTTTTACCATTTCCGAGTGGCTGCAAATCTGGGCGGTGTTCTTCTTCGTCACCATTTTTACCAACATTTTCTGGGGCATTACCGGCGAGAAGCTGGGTTGGATCCGTCAGGTGCGCTGGTTTGGTTGCCTCGGTATGGCGATTTCCAGTCTGGCGTTTTACTATCTGCCGCTGTATGCCGGACATAACTTCTGGGTGGCGTTGATTCCGGCGGTGATGTTGGGGATTTTTGTTGCGGCCTTTGTGCCGATGACTGCAGTGTTTCCAACGCTCGAGCCGCATCATAAAGGTGCTGCGGTATCCATTTACAATCTGTCGGCTGGACTAAGTAACTTTGTTGCGCCTGCGATCGCTTCGGTGATGTTGCCGTTTTTCGATATCGTTGGCGTGGTGTGGGCGTATACCGCGCTGTATGTGTTTGCTGGTGTACTGACCTTTATTATTCGTGTGCCGCAGCCGGGACATGCGCATGAACCGGCTGCAGTGAAATCACGGGTGGCGCAGCAAAGGAGTTAATCTGTGATAGGCGGGCGCCATTAATGGCGCCCCTACACGACATCCCGCAAGGCTTCCTCTAAGTCGTACCAGCGAAAACCAAAGCCTGACTCTTCTAAGCGCTTCGGCAACACATGTTGTCCGCCGAGCACCAGCACCGCCGATTCCCCCATCATCAGCTTGATGGCGCTGGCTGGCGTGCGCATAAAGGCCGGACGATGCATTACATGGCCGAGCGTGGCGGCGAACTGCTCATTGCGCACCGCATAGGGCGCAACCATGTTGAAGGGGCCGCGCAGTTCAGCATGGTCGATCAACCACAGCATCGCGTTAACTAAATCGTCGATGTGAATCCACGGCAGATACTGTTTGCCGCTGCCAATTGGGCCGCCGACGCCAAGCTTAAACGGCAGTTTCATCTTCGATAACGCGCCACCTTCTTTCGCCAGCACCACGCCAGTTCGCATTAGGCAGACGCGGGTGCGATCGCTCTGTGCAGTCAGCGCCAGTTGCTCCCAACGGGCGCACAGCGCATGGGTAAACTCGTCGTGCCCCGGATCCTCTTCGGTCAGCACCAAATCGCCGGTATCGCCATAAAAGCCGGTAGCCGAGCCGGAAATCAAAAATTGTGGGGGATTGCTGCTGGCATGAATCAGCGACACCAGTTGCTCGGTAATCTGCCAGCGGCTTTCGCATAGCCGCTGCTTCTGCTGTTCGGTCCAGCGTTTATCGGCGATCGGTTCGCCCGCGAGATTGATAACACCATCAATGCCATTTAAATCAGTTTGCTGATGGATGCCGGACCACAGCGCGACGCTGGCGTCGAGTTTCTCGCGTGCGGCGGCGACATCGCGCGTCACAACGCTCACCTGATGGCCAAGCTGCAACAAACGCGGAATCAGGTGGCGGCCAATCAGGCCGGTGCCGCCGGTGATCAGTAAATGCATGTTGAGCCTCCTTGTCATTTTTTATCTGCTCAGATTGAGCATAGAAGAGAAGCGTGCGCGCGGCGTGACTCTGCTTACGCTTATGAAGAAAAAGGAAAAGTCAGCGCTGGTCTTAGCAGCTAAAGATCCGACCAGCGCACCATTGCCTTCACAAATAAAAATCGGTAAACATGATGCACACCTGACGCTTTCCTGAGGCAGCCAATGAATTATCCAACCATTACCTTGTGGTCAGATTCTTGCTTTTTCAGTCCTTACGCCATGTCGGTTTATGTTGCGCTAACCGAGAAGGGCATTCCCTTCACCCTGAAGCGCGTCGATTTATCGCAGAATGCGCAGTGGGATGATGAGTACCGCGCACTGTCGCTGACCTGCCGCGTGCCGACGCTGCAAATCGATGATGTGCTGCTGACGGAATCATCAGCGATTGCCGAGTATCTGGAAGAGCGTTTTCCGGCACCAGAGTTCGAGCGGCTCTATCCGCGCGATCGTGAGAAACGCGCGCATGCGCGCGAAGTGCAGGCGTGGTTGCGCAGCGATTTGATGGCACTGCGCTCAGAGCGCCCCACTGAAGTGCTGTTTGCTGGCGAACGTTTTGCGCCGCTTACGCCAGCCGGTGAGCAAGCCGCTAATAAACTCATTGCTGCGGTGCAGCGCCTTTTGCCTGACGGACAGCAAAATCTGTTTGGCGAATGGTCGATTGCGGATACCGATTTAGCCGTGATGATTAATCGTCTGGCGCTGCACGGCGATGCGCTACCAGTGAAGTTACAGCACTATGCTGAGTTCCAGTGGCAGCGTGCTTCGGTGCAACTCTGGTTAGCGGAATCCGGTAAAACACGCTGAGCACGATGCGCCTTGCGATGGCGAAAAGAACGCTTTACCTTACCGCCTATTCTAATAAAGCATGGCAAACAGGCGCGTGCTGGGCACGCCGAAAACACAAAAGGGTTACGGATGGTGGATCAAACGGCAGGTGACGGTATCGAGTGGGTTGATATCGTTAACGAAGAGAACGAAGTCATTGCGCAGGCCAGCCGTGCGCAAATGCGTGCGCAGTGTCTGCGTCATCGTGCGACCTATATTGTGGTGCACGATGGCATGGGCAAAATTCTGGTGCAGCGTCGCACTGAAATCAAAGACTTCATGCCGGGTATGCTGGATGCCACTGCCGGTGGCGTGGTGCAGAGCGGAGAAGACCTGCTGGAATCGGCGCGTCGTGAAGCGGAAGAGGAGTTGGGTATTGCGGCCGTTCCGTTCGCCGAGCACGGACAGTTCTACTTTGAAGATCAGCATTGCCGCGTATGGGGCGGGCTGTTCAGCTGCGTTTCCCATGGTCCGTTTGCTATGCAGGAAGAGGAAGTAGACGAGATCTTCTGGATGACGCCGGAAGAGATCACCGCACGCTGTGATGAGTTCACCGATGATTCGCTTAAGGCGTTGTCATTGTGGCTGAGCCGTAACAGCGACGCTGCTCGTCGTAAGCAGAGCAGTGAAGCATAATCATGCCATAAGGTCGCCATTTATGGCGACCTTATACACATTGTTAATGTTCCCGCAGAATACCCGTCAACAGCGTCAAAGCATCCTCAAACTGCGCATCGGGAATGGTCAGCGGGTAGAGGAAGCGAATCACGTTGCCGTACACGCCGCAGGTGAGAAGAATCAAACCTTGTTGCAGCGCCTGCTGCTGAATAGCTTTAGCAATCTCCGCCGACGGCTTACCCGCCCCATCATTGAATTCCGCCGCTATCATCGAACCGTATCCGCGTATCTCCGCCAGCGCTTTACACTCCGCACGCTGTAAAACCTGTTTTAATCGGCTGCCTAATTGATTGGCACGGTTGCACAGCGCTTCCTCTTCGATAATCTCTAACACCGCCAGCGCCGCCGCAATCGCCGTTGGACTGCCAGCATAGGTTCCGCCCAGGCCGCCGGGTTCTGGCACATCCATGACTTCTGCGCGTCCCGATACCGCCGAGAGCGGAAAGCCGCCAGCGAGACTTTTTGCCATGGTAATAAGATCGGGCTGCACGGCGTAATAGTCGCTGGCGAACAGCTTGCCGGTGCGCGCAAAACCGCTCTGAATCTCATCGGCGATCAGCAGAATGCCGTGACGATCGCATAACTCACGCAGTGCTACGACAAACTCTGGCGGCGCACTGTAGAAACCGCCTTCGCCCTGAACCGGTTCAAAGATAATGGCCGCCACCTGCTGCGGACTGATATCGCTGCGGAAAATCGCTTCCAGGCTGTCGAGCGCATCACTAACGGTGACGTTGTGCAGCGCGTTGGGATAGCGCGCGTGAAACACCGGGCTGGCGAAGGGGCCGAAGCCGGTTTTATACGGCACCACTTTACCGGTTAGCGACATTGTCATATTGGTACGACCGTGAAACGCACCGGTGAAGGCGATGATGCCGGGACGACCGGTGGCCGCACGCGCAATTTTCACCGCGTTTTCGACCGCTTCTGCACCGGTCGAGAAAAAGGTGGTTTTCACCGCGCCGTTAATCGGTACTAACGCATTAAGCCGCTCAGCCAGGTGAATGTAGTTCTCATAAGGGATGATTTGAAATGCGGTGTGGGTAAAACATTCAAGCTGCTGCTGTACCGCCGCCATCACTTTCGGGTGACGATGTCCGGTGTTAAGCACCGCGATGCCTGCGGCAAAATCGGTATATTCGCGGCCATGCTGATCCCACACCGTGGCGTTCTCGGCTTTCACCGCATAGAAATCACACATCACACCCACGCCACGCGGCGTGGCTTGTAAACGACGGCTGTGCACATCACTGTTGCTCATTATTCACCTCGCAATTAGCGGCAGACTTCAATCAGTGTTAGCGCAGCGCAGGGTTTATGCCAGTGAAGTGCGGGGCAAAAAAAAGCACGCACCGAAGTGCATGCTTTTTTGCCGGGCCGGGAAGGGACTAGCCTTCGGCCTGCTGGGACTGAATCGCCGTCAATGCGATGGTGTAGACGATGTCATCCACCAGGGCGCCGCGTGACAGGTCGTTCACCGGCTTACGCATGCCTTGCAGCATCGGCCCGATGGAGATCAGGTCGGCAGAACGCTGTACCGCTTTGTAAGTGGTGTTACCGGTGTTCAGATCCGGGAAGATGAACACGGTAGCGCGACCGGCAACCGCAGAGTTTGGCGCTTTGGATTTGGCGACGTCTTCCATAATCGCGGCGTCGTACTGCAGCGGACCATCGATAACCAGATCCGGGCGTTTTTCCTGCGCGATGCGCGTGGCTTCACGCACTTTCTCAACGTCGCTACCGGCACCGGAGTTACCGGTGGAGTAGGAGATCATTGCGACGCGTGGATCGATACCGAAGGCTTTGGCTGAATCGGCAGACTGAATCGCAATTTCTGCCAGCTGTTCTGGATTGGGATCCGGGTTGATGGCGCAGTCGCCATACACCAGAACCTGCTCCGGCAGCAGCATGAAGAACACCGACGACACCAGCGAGCTGTTTGGCGCGGTTTTGATCAGCTGCAGCGGTGGACGAATGGTGTTCGCCGTGGTGTGAACCGCGCCGGATACCAGACCGTCAACTTCGCCGCTCTCCAGCATCATGGTGCCGAGCACCACGTTGTCTTCCAGCTGCTCCTGCGCCACCACTTCGGTCATGCCTTTGCTCTTACGCAGCTCAACCAGACGCGGCACATAGTTTTCGCGCACCACTTCTGGATCGACAATCACGATGCCTTTGCCGAGTTCAACACCTTGCGCCGCCGCAACGCGCTGAATCTCTTCCGGGTTGCCGAGCAGCACACAGGTGGCGATGCCGCGTTCGGCGCAAATCGCTGCGGCTTTGACGGTACGTGGCTCGTCGCCTTCTGGCAGCACGATGCGTTTGCCGGCTTTGCGCGCCAGCTCGGTGAGTTGGTAACGGAATGCCGGTGGAGACAGGCGACGGCTGCGTTCTGAGGTCGCGGTCAGTGATTCCACCCAATCCTCGTTGATGAAGCTGGCCACGTACTCCTGCACTTTTTCGATGCGCTGCGTATCGTCAGTCGGCACTTCCAGGTTGAAGCTCTGCAGGCTGAGCGACGTCTGCCAGGTGTTGGTTTTCACCATAAAGACCGGCAGGCCGGTCTGGAACGCACGTTCGCACAGGCGTGCGATTGGCGCTTCAATCTGATATCCACCGGTCAACAGCACTGCACCGATTTCAACGCCATTCATCGCGGCTAAACAGGCGGCAACCAGCACATCAGGACGATCGGCGGAAGTCACCAGCAGTGAACCCGGACGGAAGTGCTCCAGCATGTGCGGAATGCTACGCGCACAGAAGGTCACGGATTTCACACGGCGCGTCTGGATTTCACCTTCGTTGATGATATCGGCGTTCAGGTGACGGCACATATCGATGGCGCGGGTAGCAATCAGATCAAAGCTCCACGGCACACAACCCAATACCGGCAGCGGGCTGTTCGCAAACAGCTGCTTAGGATCGACGTTGGCGATGCTGGCTTTAGTGGAGTCATCGAAAATCTCTGACAGATCCGGGCGCGTACGGCCTTGCTCATCCACCGGCGCATTGAGTTTGTTGATGATCACGCCAGTGATGTTTTTGTTCTTGCTGCCGCCAAAGCTGCTTTGCGTCAGTTCGATACGCTCTTTCAGTTGCGCCGGAGAATCGTTGCCCAGCGACATCACGAAGACGATTTCTGCGTTCAGGGTTTTGGCGATCTCATAGTTCAGCGCAGAGGCGAACTGATGTTTACGCGTTGGTACCAGACCTTCAACCAGCACCACTTCCGCGTCTTTGGCGTTCGCGTGGTAGTTGGCAATGATCTCTTCCATCAGCACGTCTTGCTGGTTAGAACCGAGCAGCGACTCAACGCGTGACATCTGCAGCGGTTCAGCGGCAGGAATCGCGGAGCTTTTACGGATAATGCTGGTGGTTTGGTCTGGCGCATCGCCGCCCGCACGTGGCTGGGCAATCGGCTTGAATACGCTCAGGCGCACGCCTTTGCGCTCCATGGCACGGATCACGCCGAGGCTGACGCTGGTCAGACCGACGCTGGTGCCGGTAGGAATGAGCATAATTGTACGTGACACGATAGAAACCTCTCAGGTGTTGCAGACTGTCTAAAACAACTCCGTCAGCCTAAGCTGACGGAGAGAAGTGGGTTTAAGCGGTGAGACGTGCGGCGTCTTGAGCAATCACCAACTCTTCGTTGGTTGGGATCACCACGGCCGGGCGCGTGCCTTCTTTGTTGATGAAGCCAGATTTGCCAAAGCGTGCCGCCAGGTTGCGCTCATGATCAACTTCGAAGCCGAGCAGACCCAGTTTTTGCAGCGCCAGCTCGCGCACCATCGCGGCGTTTTCACCGATACCGCCGGTGAAGACCACGGCGTCCAGACGGCCTTCCATCAGCGCGGTGTAGCTGCCGATGTACTTCGCCAGACGGTGGCAGAACACATCCATCGCACGCTTGGCATCTTCTTTGGTGGCGTAATTGTCTTCCACATAGCGGCAGTCGCTGGTGACTTCGGTCAAACCTAACAGGCCAGACTCTTTGGTCAGCAGCTTGTTGATGGAATCAACGCTCATGCCCAGGGAATCATGCAGGAAGAAGATAATGGCCGGATCAATGTCACCGCTGCGGGTGCCCATCACCAAACCTTCCAGCGGCGTCAGGCCCATTGAGGTATCAACACACTGGCCGTTGCGAATAGCAGAAACAGAACCGCCATTGCCGAGGTGGCAAGTGATGATGTTCAGTTCGCTAACCGGTTTGTTCAGCATTTTCGCGGCTTCCTGCGTCACATAGTAGTGGCTGGTGCCGTGTGCGCCGTAGCGACGAACGCCGTGCTCTTTATACAATTTGTACGGCAGAGCATAGAGATAGGACTCTTCCGGCATTGTCTGATGGAATGCGGTGTCAAAAACCGCCACATTTTTATCGGAAAGATGCGGGAAGTTTTTCAGCGCTTCATCTATACCGATCAGATGCGCAGGATTGTGCAGTGGCGCAAATGAAGAGGCGTCTTTAATGCCTTGAATAACGGATTCGTCGATGACTACCGATTTGGTCAGCTGCTCGCCGCCGTGAACAATACGATGGCCGATTGCAGCGATTTGTGCCGAAAGCTCTGGTTTTTGTGCCAGAATAGTTTTAACCATAAAGTTCAGTGCTTCGCTGTGTGCCGCACCCGCGCCAAGCTGAGCTTCTTGTTTGCTGCCGTCCAGTTTCCACTTAATGCGTGCTTCCGGTAAGTGGAAGCATTCAGCCAGACCGGACAAGTATTCGTCGCCGGTAACAGGGTTAAGGATGGCAAACTTAAGTGAAGAACTGCCGCAGTTCAGAACCAGAACTAACTTCGTCGACATGGAAGTACCTATTTTGTTAAATAGTGGCTAAAAAAAACGCAATCAGACTAACAGCGTAGCCCATGAAAGCTGGTAGGTTAATGATAAACATCATGTGCTAGTCAAAATTTCACTGACATGCAAAAAATTTTGGTGATTTTACGCTTATTTTTGATAAGCACTTAGCGAAACATGGCTCTGGCCGCTCTATTATTGAGCTAAAGCTTCCGGTAATGTTACTGAAACGGCGTCAGAATACTCACAGTCACCCGCAAAGACAAAAACTTTTGAAGGATGTCACGTAAAGTTGTGTAGTTATCGGTTTATTTTAAATATTGCAGATTTAGTTGAGGTCTATCATGGCGAATGAGACAGACAATCCCGGCTGGTTCGGCTTGTTCCAGCGCGGACAGCGATACATGAAGACCTGGCCTGCAGACAAGCGCCTGGCGTCGGTGTTTCCTGAAAATCGCGTGGTCAATGCAACCCGCTTTGCCATTCGTTTTATGCCGCCGCTGGCGATTTTCACGCTGACGTGGCAAATCGCGATGGGTGGACAACTCGGTCCAGCAATTGCCACCGCGCTGTTTGCCTGCAGCCTGCCGATGCAAGGATTATGGTGGTTGGGGAAACGTTCTGTGACGCCGTTGCCGCCGACGTTGCTGCAGTGGTTTCATGAAGTGCGCACCAAGCTGGAAGAAGCGGGGCAGGCAATTGCACCGGTTGATGGTAAGCCGACATATCAGTCGCTCGCCGATGTGTTGAAACGGGCCTTCAAACAGCTCGATCGCACTTTCCTCGACGATCTTTGATCTGCTGACGCCTTTATCTTTTAGAGAATTTGAGCCAAATCCCGGTTCAAATCAAAGAAAAGTGGTGCGGACATACACGCATCACTCTCCTTGTGTAATCATTTCTTCATTGTTTAAATCTTAAGCGGCCGTCTGGCCCGGGAGCAAACCATGGAAATGACCCACGCCCAACGATTGATCCTCTCCAATCAATACAAAATGATGGCCATGCTGGAGCCTGATAACGCTGAGCGTTATCGTCGTTATCAGACCATTATTGAACGCGGCTATGGCTTGCAGTTACGTGAACTCGATAAAGAGTTCGGCGAGCTAACTGAAGCGACCTGTCGCCTGCTGATCGATATTATGGAAATGCACCATGCGCTGCATGTTTCCTGGTCGAATCTCAAAGATGGCAGCGCGATTGACGAGCGCCGCCTGGCTTTTCTTGGTTTTGATGCGGCTACCGAAGCGCGCTATCTCGGCTACGTGCGCTTTATGGTGAATGTTGAAGGGCGCTATACCCACTTTGATTCCGGCACCCACGGCTTCAATGCTCAAACGCCGATGTGGGAAAAATACCAACGCATGCTAACGGTGTGGCACACTTGCCCGCGTCAATATCATCTCAGCGCGAATGAGATCGCGCAGATTATCAATGCCTGAATAAGGAGCGACGCGTGAAGTACAGGGGTTTTCTGTTTGATTTAGACGGTACGCTGGTGGATTCATTGCCTGCAGTGATTCGCGCATGGTCACAGTGGGGCGAGCGCCACGGTTTATCGGCGGAAGAGGTCCTGAGCTATATACACGGGAAGCCCGCCATCAATTCGTTGCGCCATTTCATGGCAGGGCAATCTGAAGAGGCTATTCAGGCGGAATTTCTCTGGCTTGAACGTCTTGAAGCGGAAGACACGCAAGGCGTGCAGGCGATTCCGGGTGCATTAGCGTTACTGTCAACGTTGAACGAGTTGCAGATTCCGTGGGCGATTGTGACCTCGGGTTCGATTCCTGTCGCCCACGCGCGCCATAAAGCCGCAAATCTACCGATGCCAAAAGTGTTTATTACCGCTGAGAACATCAAGCACGGTAAGCCCAATCCCGAGCCTTATTTGCTGGGTGCTGAACGTTTGGGGCTTTCAGCGACGCAGTGTGTAGTGGTTGAGGATGCGCCGGCGGGCATTATTTCAGGTTTGGATGCGGGTAGTGCGGTGATCGCCATGAATGCACCAGCCAATGCACCGCGCCTCAATGAAGTAAGCTTCCTCGTCGCAACGCTTGAACCGGTTAATGTCATCAAAGAAGATAGCGGCGAGTTTACACTTTCAATCACCGCATAAAAAAACGGGCCGATGCGGCCCGTTTTTTTACAGCGGCGTGTCTTGTGATATTTCATCCAGCGACAGGCTAAAGCTGGGAATAAAGACCTCAACAAAATAATCCATTTCCGGTGAACGCCGTTGGGTGAGGGTTTTTTCCAGGCGTGCTTTGGCCAGCAGAAACTCGTTATTACCTGCCGATAATTCTTCCAGACACTTCACGTAGGCGCAAAGTGCATCCGCCTGCTTCACCACGGATTGCTCACTTTCGGTATGCAAATGTTCATCAATCAGCGGGCGATAAGCGTCCTGCAGTTCAGGCGGCAGCATATCAATGAGCTTCTGCTGCGCAATTTTCTCGATCTTTTTGTATTCGTGGGCAATCTGTGCGTTGTAGTACTTCACCGGCGTCGGTAAATCACCGGTCAGCACTTCGCTGGCATCGTGATAAAGCGCCAGCATGGCAATACGCTCGGCATTGAGATTGCCGTTAAACTTTTTGTTTTTGATGATGGCGAGCGCATGAGCAACCATCGCCACCTGCAAGCTATGCTCGGAGACGTTTTCAGTGCGCACATTGCGCATCAATGGCCAGCGGTTGATTAGTTTGAGGCGGGAAAGGTGGGCGAAAAAATGGCTACGAGTCATGGACGGTTCCTGTTCGCACGGCGGGGAAGATATCTTTTCCCCGAAATGCGAACAGTATACGCGTCACAATTTACTGGCGATACCCTTGTAAGAAACGACCAAACTTGCTGACGGCCATTTCCAAATCGTCCACGCGCGGCAGCGTAACAATGCGCACGTGATCCGGCCACGGCCAGTTGAACGCGGTGCCCTGAACCAACAGCACTTTCTCTTGCAACAGGAAATCCAGCACCATCTTCTGATCGTCAAAGATGTTGAATTTCCTGGCATCAATTCGCGGGAACATGTACAGCGCACCTTGCGGCTTCACACAGCTGACGCCTGGAATATCATTAATTAATTCCCACGCACGCTGACGCTGTTCATACAAACGGCCGCCGGGCGCGATGAATTCACTAATACTTTGATAACCACCCAGCGCGGTCTGAATCGCATGTTGTGCCGGAACGTTGGCACACAGGCGCATCGACGCCAGCATTTCCAGCCCTTCAATGTAACCTTTTGCGTGTTTCTTCGGACCGTTCAAAACCATCCAGCCCTGACGGAAGCCCGCCACGCGATAGGTTTTCGATAAGCCGTTAAAGGTCACGGTCAGCAGATCAGGGGCCAGCGCAGCAATTGAATGATGTTGTGCTTCGTCGTAGAGAATCTTGTCGTAGATTTCATCGGCGAAAATAATCAGATTGTGCTGGCGCGCAATTTCAACAATCTCCAGCAACAACTCTTTGCTGTAAACCGCGCCGGTCGGGTTATTCGGATTAATGATGACAATGCCACGGGTGCGCGGGGTGATCTTGCTACGGATATCATCCAGATCAGGGAACCAACCTGCTGATTCATCACACAGATAATGCACCGCTTTGCCACTCGACAGCGAAACGGCGGCGGTCCACAGCGGATAATCCGGTGCAGGTACCAGCATTTCATCGCCGCTGTTGAGCAATGCCTGCATCGCTTGCACAATCAGTTCAGATACGCCGTTACCAATATAGATGTCTTCAACGGTGACATCGCGCATGTCACGCGCCTGGTAATGCTGCATGATCGCCTTACGCGCCGAATACAGCCCTTTAGAGTCGCAATAACCCTGCGAGCTCGGCAGATTGCGAATGACATCGACCAGGATTTCATCAGGTGCTTCAAAACCAAATGGGGCAGGGTTGCCGATATTCAGCTTGAGAACTTTGTTGCCTTCTTCTTCAAGACGTTTAGCTTCTTTCAGTACCGGACCACGGATGTCATAACAGACATTTTCCAGCTTGCCGGATTTATCAATTTGAAAATTCATCGTTACCGCCTTTATGGGCAGAGTCCTTTAACCTGCCACCAAAAATCAAACTCGCCCAATTTACTCTTCTCACCTCAACAAAAGAAGGGCACCGCTGGGTTTTGGCGCGTTTGCCATTCTTTCCCGCTTCGCATGGCGTAAAAGTCATTGAAAATCAATTAATCTGGTTTATTAGTCCACAAATGTGAAGAATGATAAGATTAAACACTGGTAAGCTGTGCCTGACGTGTAAATGCCTTCTTCCATTCGCATCCGGGACTATTCAGAAATTTTTCAGTCACAATTGGCTTAAAAAAATATTAGCGACCAGACGAAATAGTTAAAGGATTCTTGTTAGATGGCGAAAAAGTGTCTGGTAAGGATTAAGTTCTGGCTGGCGTATTAAAATGAAGTGCATTCTTATTCACTTATCAAGGGCGAGATTGAGCGTCAGTAACGGACCTAATATCGTGTAAAACAGTCTTAAAATAGCATTTACACTGTCACTTTAACGCTGATGCTCAAGATTCAGAACCTGCAGGGCTTAAAAAAAGAGCAGCGTTATGGCAGGATCTGTGCGGAAAGGCTTTTGGTCAAAAATTGCGATGTTTTGAACAAAAACATTTCCATTTATAACGTAAAAATGATTAAGTATAATTTATTATTTGATGCACTTTATCGCTTCGCATCTACATAACATGATGTTATTTCTTTTTAGCCCGCAGGGACTTTACGCGGGATACATAGACAACTACGCAGCTTCCAGCACCTGTACGACATACGTTTTCGGCCCAGAAGTTCTGCTGTCTATAATGACGACGCTGCTCTGATCTCAGAGTGGTGCGATCGTCGGCATCCGCCTGACAAAATTTTTTCATGGCAGCTCCACACAGGGCTGTCATTAAGCACCATTGCCTCTTATCTCTTTGATAAGTCGGGTAATACACCAGGGTAGTAGTTTTAAAAAAATCTTATAAGTGAAGAAAAAACATGACTAATGCAAATCGTCCGATACTGAATCTCGACCTCGATCTGCTGCGTACATTCGTTGCCGTTGCCGATCTGAACACTTTTGCAGCAGCCGCTGCCGCCGTGTGCAGAACGCAGTCAGCAGTGAGCCAGCAGATGCAACGTCTGGAACAATTGGTAGGTAAAGAGCTGTTTGCCAGACATGGACGTAATAAATTGCTGACGGAGCATGGCATTCAACTGCTGGGTTACGCCAGGAAAATCCTTCGTTTTAATGACGAAGCTTGCACCTCTTTAATGTACAGCAACATCCAGGGCGTTCTGACCATTGGCGCTTCAGATGATACCTCAGATACCATTCTGCCGTTCCTGCTTAACCGCGTAACGTCGGTCTATCCGAAGCTGGCCATTGATGTGCGTGTTAAGCGCAACCCGTTCATGATGGAAATGCTTAATCAAGGTGAAGTCGATCTGGTTGTGACGACGTCCAGCCCAGGAAACTTTACTCATCAGGTACTGCGTACTTCGCCAACGTTGTGGTACTGCGCGGCAGATTATATCTTCCAGCGCGGGGAAGCCATTCCTTTGGTCCTGCTGGATGAGCCAAGCCCGTATCGCGATATGGCGATTGATCACCTCAACGAAGCTGGCATTCCGTGGCGCATCTCGTATGTTGCCTCTACGCTGGCTGCCGTTCGTGCGGCGGTTAAAGCGGGCTTGGGTGTGACAGCGCGTCCGGTCGAGATGATGAGCCCAGAATTGCGAGTGATGGGCGCGGCAGAAGGTTTGCCAGTGCTACCGGATACTCAATATCTGCTGTGCCGCAATCCAGACAGCGATAACGAACTGGCTCTGGCCATCTTCAATGCCATGCAGTCTACCAATGATCCTTACAATCTGAGCGCTAATCCAGACGGTACTTTGCTGCTGGATGACGAAGAGTAAGGGCTACAGTTGCTGGTAATTCCTCGCATATGGAATACCGGTTAATTGTTAAAACGTATAAAAACGAGTCTTAGCGAGATAATTACCCGCTAAGGCTTTTTTTATGCCATTAAACTTTTCATTTTAGATGTAATTCCCTCGACTTTATTTCGACCTCATTCTTAAATATGAAACACGTTCCATTTTTATCCAACTTGGAATGGTTTTATCAATTCGTGCCAACTTTTCCGGGGCACTTGCCCGTCCTCTTCGCTGTTTTTTGCAGCATAAAACCCAGTTATGTGCTTTAGATCAAAAAAATACCCCTGATAAGGGGGGGGAATCTCGGGCGAGACCTGTCAAAATATGATTGTTAAATGCACGATCCACGCATGTGAATACCCGCTACACTAAAATTAACCTCACAAACTGAAGCGATTTAGCTGGCGCTCAGAGGGTTGAATGTTAATAATATGATGCAGCTGTAAAATAATGTTTGGATACTTTTGTCAAAGTTGACAAAAGGTTATAGAAAGGAGTAAAAACCCCTATAAAATTGCTGCTTTATTGCTAATGACAGCAAAATTTATAAGGTTTTTTATCCTTCCCTTGAATCGATGTGGTGTGTTTGCTGCAACAGAGCAGGATGCCATCACCACTTTTGATGAGTAAGCAAAGAGTATGTCGACAACTACAGAAGTGATCGCTCATCACTGGGCATTTATTGTTTTTATCGTTATCGCATTCGGCCTGTGTGCCTTTATGTTGACCGGTGGCTGGTTGTTAGGTGGTCGCGCGCGTGCGCGACACAAAGACACTCCGTTCGAATCGGGTATTGAGTCGGTTGGTGACACTCATATTCGCCTCTCTGCAAAATTCTATCTGGTTGCGATGTTCTTCGTCATATTCGACGTCGAAGCCCTCTATTTATACGCATGGTCGACGTCCATTCGCGAAAGCGGTTGGGTCGGCTTTGTCGAAGCCGCAATTTTCATTTTGGTGCTCTTGGCAGGCCTGGTTTATCTGGTGCGCATTGGTGCGCTGGATTGGGCTCCTGCGCGTCGTCGCGTAGTGGTCAAATCTGTCCCGGTCAGTCACAGCCACACCAACCCTCATAAGCAGTAAAAGCGAGGCAATAAGATGGACTACACGCTGACACGCGTAGACCCGAACGGGGGCGGCGATAACGATCGTTATCCTCTGCAGAAACAGGAAACGGTTACCGATCCGCTGGAACAACATGTTCACCGCAGCGTCTACATGGGCAAGCTCGAGCACGCCCTGCATGACATGGTGAACTGGGGTCGTAAAAATTCTCTCTGGCCGTATAACTTCGGCCTTTCCTGTTGCTACGTGGAAATGACCACCTCCTTCACCGCGGTGCACGACGTGGCACGTTTTGGTGCCGAAGTAATGCGCGCCTCGCCACGTCAGGCTGACTTCATGGTGATCGCCGGTACGCCATTTACCAAAATGGCGCCGGTTATTCAGCGTTTATATGACCAGATGCTGGAGCCGAAATGGGTGATTTCCATGGGCGCTTGCGCTAACTCGGGTGGCATGTACGACATCTACTCGGTGGTGCAGGGCGTGGATAAATTTCTGCCGGTTGACGTGTACATTCCCGGCTGCCCGCCGCGTCCAGAAGCGTATATGCAGGCGTTGTTGCTGCTGCGCGAGTCGATTGGTAAAGAGCGTCGTCCACTGTCGTGGGTGGTCGGTGATCAGGGGGTTTATCGCGCCAATATGCAGCCAGAGCGTGAAAGAAAGCGTGGCGAGCGTATTGCCGTCACCAACCTGAGATCGCCAGACGAAGTTTAAGCTTCCCGTACACGGATGGAGCCACGGCCACAGCAGAACATCACAATTTAATGTGCGCCGCCATCCTGACGCCTTCTTTTGAGCGCCTGATTACAGGCCGGAATGGTGAGTAACGTATGACTGATTTAACCACGCAAGACCTCGCACAGCCTTCATGGCAAACCCGCGATCACCTGGATGACCCAGTGGTCGGCGAGCTGCGTAACCGTTTTGGGCCGGATGCCTTTACCGTTCAGGCTACCCGCACCGGGATTCCGGTTGTCTGGGTAAAGCGTGAACAGCTATTAGAAATTGTTGAATTCCTGCGCAAGCTGCCAAAGCCATATGTCATGTTGTATGACCTACACGGTTTTGATGAGCGCTTACGCACTAACCGCGCCGGTTTGCCCGCCGCGGATTTTTCCGTTTTCTATCACCTGCTTTCAATTGAACGCAACCGCGACATCATGCTCAAGGTTGCTTTATCTGAAAACGATTTGAATGTGCCAACCATCACCAAAATTTTCGCCAACGCCAACTGGTATGAGCGTGAAACCTGGGAGATGTTTGGCATCACTTTCAATGGTCACCCGCACCTGACGCGCATCATGATGCCGCAGACGTGGGAAGGCCATCCGCTGCGTAAAGATTACCCGGCGCGTGCCACCGAGTTCGATCCCTTCGAACTGACCAAGCAGAAAGAAGATCTGGAAATGGAGGCGCTGACCTTTAAGCCTGAAGATTGGGGCATGAAGCGCAGTACCACCAATGAGGACTTCATGTTCCTCAACCTCGGTCCAAACCACCCCTCTGCGCACGGTGCTTTCCGTATCATTCTGCAGTTGGATGGTGAAGAGATCGTCGATTGCGTTCCCGATGTCGGCTACCACCATCGTGGTGCTGAGAAGATGGGCGAGCGCCAATCCTGGCACAGCTACATTCCGTACACCGACCGTATCGAGTACCTTGGCGGCTGCGTAAATGAAATGCCTTACGTGCTGGCGGTGGAAAAACTGGCTGGCATCACCGTGCCGGATCGCGTCAATGTGATTCGAGTCATGCTGTCCGAGCTGTTCCGCATCAACAGCCATCTGCTCTATATCTCCACCTTTATTCAGGACGTCGGCGCGATGACGCCGGTGTTCTTCGCCTTTACCGACCGTCAGAAAATTTATGACGTGGTGGAAGCGATTACCGGTTTCCGTATGCACCCGGCGTGGTTCCGCATCGGCGGCGTAGCGCATGACCTGCCGAAAGGCTGGGAACGATTGCTGCGTGACTTCCTCGACTGGATGCCGAAGCGTCTGAAAGAGTATGACAAAGCCGCCCTGCGCAATACCGTGTTGATGGGCCGTTCGCAAGGCGTTGCGGCGTATAATATGGATGAAGCTCTAGCGTGGGGCACCACCGGCGCTGGTTTGCGTGCCACCGGTTTAGATTTTGACGTGCGTAAATGGCGTCCGTATTCAGGCTACGAAAACTTCGATTTCGAGATTCCGGTTGGCGCTGGCATCAGTGATGCGTATACCCGCGTTCAGCTGAAAATGGAAGAGATGTGGCAGTCACTGCGCATCCTGGAACAGTGCCTGAACAACATGCCTGAAGGCCCGTTCAAAGCGGATCATCCGCTGACAACGCCGCCGCCGAAAGAGCGCACGCTGCAGCACATTGAAACCCTGATCACTCACTTCCTGCAGGTTTCGTGGGGCCCAATCATGCCGGCTAACGAATCCTTCCAGATGATTGAAGCGACTAAAGGGATCAACAGTTACTACCTGACCAGCGATGGCAGCACCATGAGCTATCGCACCCGCGTGCGTACGCCGAGCTTCCCGCACCTGCAGCAGATCCCATCGGTGATCCGCGGCAGCCTGGTATCCGACTTGATCGTTTACCTCGGTAGTATCGATTTTGTTATGTCAGACGTGGACCGCTAACTATGCACGATCAAAAAATTGCTATTCACACCATCGACCCTACAGAGGTCTTCGTGCTGAGCGAGGCCGAGCACCACGCTATCGAGCACGAGAAACACCATTACGAAGATGCACGCGCTGCTTCGATCGAAGCGTTGAAGATCGTGCAGAAACAGCGCGGTTGGGTGCCAGATGGCGCGATTAACGCCATCGCCGACGTTCTGGGCATTCCTGCCAGTGATGTTGAAGGTGTGGCGACGTTCTATAGCCAAATTTACCGCACGCCGGTTGGCCGTCACGTCATTCGCTACTGTGACAGCGTGGTGTGCCATATCACGGGTTATCAGGGGATTCAGGATGCGCTGGAGCAGAAGCTGAACATCAAGCCGGGCCAAACCACGGCGGATGGTCGTTTTACGCTGCTGCCCACTTGCTGCCTCGGTAACTGCGATAAAGGGCCAACCATGATGGTGGATGAAGATACCCACGTTCATCTGACGCCTGAAGGCATCGCCAACTTGCTGGAGCAGTATCAATGACCATTAAACAGATCATTCGTACTGCCGAAACGCATCCGCTGACCTGGCGTCTTCGTGACGACAAGCAGCCGATCTGGATCGATGAATATCGCAGTAAAAACGGGTATGTCGGCGCAGAAAAAGCGCTGAAAGATTTTAGCCAGGACGAAATCGTCGCGGCGGTCAAAGACTCGGGTCTGAAAGGCCGAGGTGGCGCAGGCTTTAACACCGGCCTGAAGTGGAGCCTGATGCCGAAAGACGAATCCATGAACATCCGTTACCTGCTGTGTAACGCCGATGAAATGGAACCGGGCACGTATAAAGACCGCTTGCTGATGGAGCAATTGCCGCACCAGTTGGTGGAAGGCATGCTGATCAGTGCGTTCGCGCTGAAAGCTTATCGTGGCTACATCTTCTTACGTGGTGAGTACATCGAAGCGGCCGTCAATCTGCGTCGCGCGATTGCCGAAGCCACTGAGGCGGGCTACCTCGGCAAGAATATTCTTGGCACCGGTTTTGATTTCGAGCTGATCGTCCACACCGGCGCAGGTCGTTATATCTGCGGTGAAGAGACAGCGCTGATCAACTCGCTGGAAGGACGTCGTGCCAACCCACGCTCTAAGCCGCCATTCCCGGCCAGTGCCGGCGTGTGGGGCAAGCCGACCTGCGTTAACAACGTGGAGACGCTGTCGAACGTGCCTGCCATCTTCCTTAACGGCGTTGACTGGTACAAAAACATCTCTACCAGCGAAGACACCGGCACCAAAATGATGGGCTTTTCTGGACGCGTGAAAAATCCTGGCGTTTGGGAATTGCCGTTCGGTACCACCGCGCGTGAAATCCTCGAGGATTACGCCGGCGGCATGCGCGATGGCTTGAAATTCAAAGCCTGGCAGCCAGGCGGCGCAGGAACTGACTTCCTTACCGATCAGCACCTCGATCTGCCGATGGAATTTGCCAGCATTGGTAAAGCCGGTAGCCGTTTAGGTACGGCGCTGGCGATGGCGGTTGATCACGAAATCAACATGGTTTCGTTGGTGCGTAACCTGGAAGAGTTCTTTGCGCGCGAATCCTGCGGCTGGTGTACGCCGTGCCGCGATGGCTTGCCATGGAGCGTGAAGATCCTGCGTGCGCTGGAGCAGAAGAAAGGTCAGCCGGGTGATATCGAAACCCTGCAGCAACTCTGCCGTCAGCTTGGCCCAGGTAAAACCTTCTGTGCCCACGCACCGGGCGCCGTCGAGCCATTGCAGAGCGCGATTAAATATTTCCGTGAAGAGTTTGAAGCTGGCATTGCGCCGCAGGTGTTTGGCAATACCCGAGCCATCGGCGGTATTCAGCCGAACCTGCTGAAAGCGCGCTGGTAATCAGCCGCCGTACACGGAACTCACCTCACGCAGAAATGGCGTGGGGAAAGAATTAGATGTTTAACGCTCGTCCTAGGGCGAGCCTTACGGAAGCATGTTCACTATGGCTACAATCCATGTAGACGGTAAAGAATATGATGTGAACGGGGCGGACAACCTGCTGCAGGCGTGTCTCTCTCTGGGCCTTGATATTCCTTATTTTTGCTGGCATCCGGCGCTGGGAAGCGTAGGGGCCTGCCGCCAGTGCGCGGTGAAGCAATTCCAGAATGCCGAAGATACCCGCGGTCGCCTTGTCATGTCCTGCATGACTCCAGCGTCAGACGGCACCTTTATTTCCATCGACGATGGCGAAGCCAAAGAGTTTCGTGAAAGTGTGGTGGAATGGCTGATGACTAACCATCCGCACGACTGTCCGGTGTGCGAAGAGGGCGGTAACTGCCATCTGCAAGATATGACGGTAATGACCGGACACAGTTTCCGTCGTTATCGCTTCACTAAACGTACCCACCAGAATCAGGATCTCGGCCCGTTCATTTCGCATGAAATGAACCGCTGTATCGCCTGCTATCGCTGCGTGCGTTACTACAAAGATTATGCCGACGGCAAAGATCTCGGCGTTTATGGCGCTCACGACAACGTCTACTTTGGTCGCCCGGAAGATGGCACGCTGGAAAGCGAATTCTCCGGTAACCTGGTGGAAATCTGTCCGACCGGCGTATTTACCGATAAAACGCACTCCGAACGCTATAACCGTAAATGGGATATGCAGTTCGCGCCAAGCATCTGCCAGCAGTGCAGCGTGGGTTGTAACACCAGCCCAGGCGAGCGCTATGGCGAATTGCGTCGTATCGAAAACCGTTACAACGGCACCGTAAACCACTATTTCCTGTGCGATCGCGGTCGTTTCGGTTACGGCTACGTCAACCGCAAAGATCGTCCACGTCATCCGGTACAGCAACGCGGCAACGATTGGGTCAGCCTGAATGCTGAACAAGCGGTGAATGCGGCGGCGGATGTATTGCGTCGGGCGAAAAAAGTGATCGGTATCGGTTCGCCACGCGCCAGCATTGAAAGTAACTTCGCGTTACGTGAGCTGGTTGGTGCAGCCAACTTCTCAACCGGTATGCCAGCAGGTGAACAGGCTCGCGTTGAGCTGATGCTGAAAGTCCTGCAGGACGGCGGCATCTACACGCCATCACTGCGCGAGATTGAAAGCTACGACGCGGTGCTGGTGCTGGGTGAAGATTTGACTCAGGTTGGCGCGCGTGTGGCGTTGTCTGTGCGTCAGGCAGTTAAAGGCAAAGCACGTGAGATGGCAGCGGCACAGAAAGTGGCTGACTGGCAGATCGCGGCCATCCTTAACATCGGTCAGCATGCCAAACATCCGCTGTTCGTCACCAACGTCGATGAAACCCGCCTGGATGATATCGCTGCATGGAGCTATCGCGCTCCGGTGGAAGATCAGGCGCGTCTCGGCTTCGCGATTGCCAATGCGCTGGATGAAAGTGCGCCAGCAGTCAGCGACTTCGACAGCAAACTCAACGGCAAAGTTGATGTGGTGGTTCAGGCGTTAGCAGGTGCGAAAAAACCGCTGATTATCTCCGGAACCCATTCCGGTAGCATCGCGATGATTGAAGCCGCTGCTAACGTGGCGAAAGCCCTGAAAGCGCGCGGTGCCGATGTCGGTATTACCTTCCTTGCGGGCGCGGCGAACAGTTTTGGCCTCGGCCTGATGGGCGGTCAATCGCTGGATAGCGCGCTGGAACAACTGAGCAAAGGCGAAGCTGATGCGCTGGTGGTGCTGGAAAACGATCTCTATCGTCATGCACCTAAAGCCAACGTCGATGCGGCGCTGAATACTACCGCTAACGTGATTGTGGTTGATCATCAACGCACCGCCACGCTGGAAAAAGCCGGTTTAGTGCTCTCCACCGCCAGCTTCGCGGAAAGCGATGGCACCTCAATCAACCACGAAGGCCGCGCGCAGCGCTTCTTCCAGGTTTATGATCCCGCTTATTACGATGAGAGCGTAGTGATGCTGGAAAGCTGGCGCTGGTTGCGTTCGCTGCACAGCGCGGTTGAAAGCCGTCACATCGACTGGACTCAGCTGGATCACGTGATTGATGCCACCGTTGCGGCGCTGCCACAGCTGAAAGGCATTAAGGGTGCTGCGCCAGACGCCAGCTTCCGTATCCGCGGTCAAAAACTGGCACGTTCACCGCACCGTAACAGTGGCCGTACAGCAATGCGCGCCAACATCAGCGTGCATGAACCGCGTCAGCCGCAAGATAAAGACACCATGTTTGCCTTCTCCATGGAAGGTAACAACCAACCAAGCGCACCGCGTTCGCAGATTCCATTTGCCTGGGCGCCAGGCTGGAACTCACCGCAAGCATGGAACAAGTTTCAGGCTGAAGTGGGCGGCAAACTGCGTCATGGCGATCCAGGCGTACGTCTGTTCGAAGCCAACGATCGCTCGCTTCCGTGGTTTACCGCGATTCCGGAAAGCTTTGTTGAAGGCAGCCAGTGGCGCGTCGCACCTTACTATCAGCTGTTTGGTAGCGAGGAGATGACTCAGCGTTCAACCACCTTCCAGAAACGCATGTCACCAGCCACGCTGGTGATTAACCCGGCTGATGCTGAGAAACTGGGCGTCAATAACGGTGCTTCCGTTGAGCTGGTCTGTGCGGGCGAAACACTGCGCTTGCCGGTACGTTTCTCTGCGTCGTTGCAAGCAGGGCAGGTTGGTTTACCGCTCGGTATGCCGGGTGTGCCGCCGTTCCTCTCAGGTGCGCAAATTGACAAACTGCAGGAGGCCGCGCAATGAGTTGGCTGACACCGGACGTTATTGAAATCCTGATCAACATCGGCAAAGCGCTGGTCATCTTGTTGGTGGTTGTCGGTTGCGGTGCTTTCATGAGTTTTGCCGAGCGTCGTCTGCTCGGCCTGTGGCAGAACCGTTACGGACCGAACCGTGTTGGCTGGGGCGGCTCGCTGCAACTGGCTGCCGACATGATCAAAATGTTCTTTAAAGAGGACTGGGTTCCACCGTTTACCGACCGCTTCATTTTTACGCTGGCACCGGTTATCGCCTTCGTATCGCTGCTGCTGGCCTTCGCCATTGTGCCGGTTTCGCCAACCTGGATGGTCACTGACCTGAACATCGGTCTGCTATTCTTCCTGATGATGGCGGGTCTGGCGGTGTATGCCGTGCTGTTTGCGGGCTGGTCGAGTAACAACAAATACTCGCTGTTGGGTGCGATGCGTGCATCGGCGCAGACGCTGAGCTACGAAGTGTTCCTTGGTTTGTCACTGATGGGCGTGGTGGCGCAAGCTGGCTCGTTCAATATGAATGCCATCGTCGAAAGCCAGGCGCATCTGTGGAACATCATTCCTCAGTTCTTTGGCTTCCTTACCTTCTGCATCGCAGGCGTAGCGGTATGTCACCGTCATCCGTTTGACCAACCTGAAGCAGAGCAGGAGCTGGCGGACGGCTACCATATCGAATACGCCGGTATGAAGTTCGGCCTGTTCTTCGTAGGTGAATACGTGGCAATCACCACCGTATCAGCGTTGATCGTGACGCTGTTCTTCGGTGGCTGGCATGGTCCATTCCTGCCGCCATTCATCTGGTTCGCTCTGAAAACAGCGTTCTTTATGGTGATGTTTATCCTGATTCGTGCTGCGCTGCCGCGTCCACGCTATGACCAGGTGCTGTCGTTCGGCTGGAAAGTGTGTCTGCCGTTGACGCTGTTGAACCTGCTGGCGACCGCCGCAGTGATTCTGTACACCGCGCAGTAAGGGACATTGAGATGACTTTAAAAGATATTGTCGTTGGCTTCGGCACGACAGTGCGCAGTATCTGGATGATAGGCATGCATGCCTTCGCCAAGCGCGAAACCCAAATGTATCCGGAAGAGCCGGTTTATCTGCCGCCACGTTATCGTGGCCGTATCGTGCTGACGCGCGATCCGGACGGCGCAGAACGTTGCGTTGCCTGTAACTTATGTGCGGTAGCGTGTCCTGTCGGCTGTATCTCACTGCAGAAAGCCGAGACGCAGGATGGACGCTGGTATCCCGAGTTCTTCCGCATCAACTTCTCACGCTGCATCTTTTGCGGCCTGTGTGAAGAGGCTTGCCCAACTACCGCGATCCAGCTGACACCCGATTTCGAACTGGGTGAGTTTAAGCGTCAGGATCTGGTTTATGAGAAAGAAGACCTGCTGATTTCCGGTCCGGGTAAATATCCGGAGTACAACTTCTATCGTATGGCTGGTATGGCGATCGACGGAAAAGAGAAGGGCGAAGCGGAAAACGAAGCCAAGCCGATCGACGTCAAAGGGTTGTTACCTTAAGGAGCCAGGTATGGAATTTGCGTTTTATCTTTGCGGACTGGTGGCGGTGTTGACGACGCTGCGCGTCATCACCCACACCAATCCGGTACATGCGCTGCTGTACCTGATCGTTTCGCTGCTGTCGATTGCAGGCGTGTTCTTCTCGATGGGCGCCTACTTTGCCGGTGCGCTGGAAATCATCGTCTACGCGGGCGCCATCATGGTGCTGTTCGTCTTCGTGGTCATGATGTTGAACCTCGGCAAAACCCAGCAGGATCAGGAGCGCGAGTGGTTGAAGCCTTCGCTGTGGATTGGTCCGGGCATCGTCTCTTTGCTGCTGCTGGCGGTAATGATTTACGCGATTAGTACGGCAACCGATCAAGGCATTGATGGCACCGTCATCGACGCGAAAGCAGTCGGTATCAGCTTGTTTGGTCCCTATGTTCTGGCGGTGGAGCTGGCATCAATGCTGCTGCTCGCCGGTCTGGTCGTGGCCTTCCATATTGGACGTGAAGAGCGTCATGGCGAAGTGCTGAGCAATCGTCAAGCTGATGCGCAAGCGAATAAGGAGGATCACGCATGATCCCGTTACAACACGGCCTGATGCTGGCCGCTGTGCTGTTTGTTCTCGGCCTGACCTCCGTGGTGCTGCGTCGTAACATCCTGTTTATGCTGATTGGTCTGGAAATCATGATCAATGCCTCCGCGTTAGCGCTGGTGGTAGCAGGCAGCTATTGGGGACAAGCTGATGGTCAGGTGATGTACATTCTGGCGATCAGCCTTGCGGCGGCGGAAGCGAGTATTGGTCTGGCGCTGTTGCTCCAGCTCTATCGTCGTCGTCAGACGCTGAACATTGACACAGTGAGCGAGATGCGCGGATGAATCTTCTCTATTTAACCGTATTATTTCCGCTAATTGGCTTCCTGCTATTGGCGTTTTCACGCGGTCGCTGGTCGGAGAACCTGTCGGCTGCAATCGGTATGGGTTCTGTTGGTCTTGCAGCATTAACCACTATTTATGCCGGTTTCGATTTCTTCAACCAGGGTCAGCAGCCGTTCACCCAGGCGCTGTGGACCTGGATTCACGTTGGCAACTTCGACATTAAAGTGAATCTGGTGCTGGACGGTCTTTCGCTGACCATGCTGTCCGTCGTCACTGGCGTTGGCTTCTTCATCCACATGTTCGCTTCATGGTACATGCGTGGTGAAGAGGGTTATTCGCGCTTCTTCGCTTACACCAACCTGTTCATTGCGAGCATGGTGGTGTTGGTGCTGGCCGATAACCTGATGCTGATGTATCTCGGCTGGGAAGGCGTGGGCCTGTGCTCATATCTGTTGATTGGCTTCTATTACAGCAATCCAGAGAACGGCAAAGCGGCGATGAAAGCCTTTATCATCACCCGCGTGGGTGATGTGTTCCTCGCTTTCGCCTTGTTCATCCTTTACAACGAGCTGGGCACGCTGAACTTCCGCGAACTGGTTGAACTGGCGCCAGCGCACTTCGCTGCCGACAACCATATGCTGCAGTGGGCAACTCTGATGCTGTTGGGTGGTGCGGTTGGTAAATCTGCACAGCTGCCATTACAAACCTGGCTGGCGGATGCGATGGCCGGTCCAACTCCGGTTTCGGCACTGATTCACGCCGCGACCATGGTGACCGCCGGTGTTTACCTGATTGCACGTACGCACGGTCTGTTCCTGTTAACGCCGGAAGTGCTGCATCTGGTAGGCATCATTGGTGCGATTACCTTGGTGCTGGCAGGTTTTGCGGCGCTGGTGCAAACCGACATCAAACGCGTGCTGGCTTACTCAACGATGAGTCAGATCGGCTACATGTTCCTCGCGCTGGGCGTGCAGGCATGGGACGCGGCGATTTTCCACCTGATGACGCATGCATTCTTCAAAGCCTTGCTGTTCCTCTCTTCAGGCTCAGTCATTCTGGCCTGCCATCACGAGCAGAACATTTTCAAAATGGGCGGCCTGCGTAAAAGCATCCCGCTGGTGTATGTCTGCTTCCTGGTGGGTGGCGCCGCGCTGGCTGCGCTGCCGCTAATCACCGCAGGTTTCTACAGTAAAGATGAAATCCTGTTTGGTGCGATGGCAAATGGCCACATTAATCTGATGGTGGCGGGTCTGGTGGGTGCATTCCTCACCTCGATCTACACCTTCCGCATGATCTTTATCGTGTTCCACGGTGAAGAGAAAATTCATGCTCACGCCGGTAAAGGCATTACACATCACCTGCCACTGATTGTTCTGATGGTGCTCTCCACCTTTATTGGTGCGTTGATTACGCCTCCTCTGGCTGGCGTGCTGCCGCAGAACGAGTTTGGTGAAGGCGGCAAAGTGATGCTGGAAATCACCTCAGGCGTAGTGGCTATCGTCGGTATCCTGATCGCTGCAGCGCTGTGGCTGGGTAAACGTCAGCTGGTGACCAGCATTGCTAACAGTGCGCCGGGTCGTTTCTTCGGCACCTGGTGGTTCGCGGCCTGGGGCTTCGACTGGCTGTATGACAAGGTATTTGTAAAACCTTATCTCGGCATTGCCTGGTTACTGAAAAGCGATCCGCTGAACTCACTGATGAACCTGCCTGCGCTGCTGTCGCGCATTGGTAACAAAGGTTTGGTAGTGAGTGAAAACGGTTATCTGCGCTGGTACGTGGCTTCAATGAGTGTCGGTGCCGTTGTGGTGCTGGCGCTGCTGCTGGTGATTTAAAGATTGATGAGCGGGGCGGGTTCGCTCGCCCAATTAGAATGTCAAAAATTGCCTGAAGTAAGGCAATAAAAAGGGAAGTTCGCCGTGTTATTACCTTGGCTAATAATTATCCCCTTCGTTGGGGGCTTACTCTGCTGGTTGGCAGAGCGCCTCGGCGCAAAGGTACCGCGCTGGATTGCCATGATCACCATGGGCCTGACGCTAGCGCTTGGCCTGCAGCTGTGGTTGCAGGGAGGCTATTCACTGACGCAGGCTGCGGGCATTCCGCAATGGCAATCGACTTTCTCAGTACCGTGGATTCCGCGCTTTGGCATCAACTTCCATCTGGCGATTGATGGTCTGTCGCTGCTGATGGTGGTGCTGACCGGACTGCTCGGTTTGATGGCGGTGCTGTGCTCCTGGAACGAAATTGAGAAATATCAGGGCTTCTTCCACCTCAACCTGATGTGGATTCTCGGTGGTGTGATTGGCGTGTTCCTCTCCATCGACATGTTCCTGTTCTTCTTCTTCTGGGAAATGATGCTGGTGCCGATGTACTTCCTCATCGCACTTTGGGGCCATAAAGCATCCGACGGTAAAACGCGTATCAGCGCGGCAACCAAGTTCTTCATCTACACCCAGGCATCCGGTCTGATCATGTTGGTGTCGATTCTGGCGCTGGTGTTTGTGCACTATAACGCCACTGGCGTTTGGACTTTCAGCTACGAAGAGTTGCTGAAAACGCCGATGTCGCACACCGTTGAGTATCTGCTGATGCTCGGCTTCTTCATTGCCTTTGCGGTAAAAATGCCGGTGGTGCCATTGCACGGTTGGCTGCCAGATGCGCATAGCCAGGCACCAACCGCCGGTTCGGTTGACCTCGCAGGTATCTTGCTGAAAACCGCGGCCTACGGCTTGCTGCGTTTTAGCCTGCCGCTGTTCCCAAATGCGTCAGCAGAGTTCGCACCGATTGCCATGTGGCTCGGTATCATCGGCATCTTCTACGGTGCATGGATGGCGTTCTCCCAGTTCGATATCAAACGTTTGATTGCTTACACCTCGATTTCGCACATGGGTTTCGTGTTGATCGCCATCTACACCGGCAGCCAACTGGCCTTCCAGGGCGCGGTCATTCAGATGATTGCGCACGGTCTTTCTGCTGCGGCATTGTTCATCTTGTGCGGTCAGCTGTATGAGCGTCTGCATACCCGCGACCTTCGTCAGATGGGCGGTCTGTGGTCACGAATCAAATGGATTCCGGGTCTGTCACTGTTCTTTGCGGTTGCAAACCTCGGTATGCCGGGCACCGGTAACTTTGTTGGCGAATTCATGATTCTGACCGGCAGTTTCCAGGTGGTGCCGGTGATTATCGTCATCGCAACCTTTGGTCTGGTGTTTGCTTCGGTTTACTCCCTGATCATGATGCAGCGCGCTTACTTCGGCGAAGCCAAGTCGAAAGATCCGCTGCCAGGCATGTCACCGCGTGAGTTCCTGACTATCGGCGTATTGGTAGTGTTGCTGGTGCTGCTGGGGATTTATCCACAGCCAATCCTCGACACATCCCATGCTGCGATGAGCAATATTCAGCAGTGGTTTACCGCTTCAATTTCAACTACAAGGCCGTAATTCGCCATGACAATAACTCCTCAACATCTGATCGCGTTACTGCCGCTGTTGATCGTCGGATTGACGGTGGTGGTGGTGATGCTGTCCATTGCGTGGCGACGCAATCACTTTGTTAATGCCACGTTGACGGTGATCGGACTTAACATTGCGCTGTTTTCTCTGTGGTTTGTGGGCCAGGCGGGAGCGATGGATGTCACGCCGCTGCTGCGCGTTGATGGCTATTCGATGTTCTATACCGCGCTGGTAGTGCTGGCGAGTTTAGCCACCTGCACTTTCGCTTATCCGTGGCTGGCCGGTTTCCCGGACAACAAAGATGAGTTCTATCTGCTGGTGCTGATTGCAGCACTCGGCGGGATTGTGCTGGCAAGCGCCAACCATCTGGCCGCGCTGTTCATCGGTATCGAACTGCTGTCACTGCCGCTGTTTGGTTTGATTGGTTACGCTTTCCGCCAGAAACGTTCGCTGGAAGCGTCGCTGAAATACACCATTCTTTCAGCGGCGGCCTCATCGTTCCTGCTGTTCGGTATCGCGCTGATTTATGCTGATTCCGGCAGCCTGAGCTTTGTGCAGCTCGGCAAAAGTCTGAGCGATAGCATGATTCAGGAGCCGCTGTTGCTGCTGGGTCTGGGTATGATGATTATCGGTTTGGGCTTCAAACTGTCGCTGGTACCTTTCCACCTGTGGACGCCAGACGTTTATCAGGGTGCGCCTGCGCCGGTTTCAACCTTCCTCGCCACCGCCAGCAAGATCGCCATCTTTGGCGTGATTATGCGCCTGTTCATGTACGCGCCAGTTACAGATAGCGAAGCTGTTCGTACCGTGCTGGGCATCATTGCCTTCGCGTCGATTCTGTTCGGTAACCTGATGGCGATTTCCCAGAGCAACATCAAGCGTCTGCTCGGTTACTCGTCAATCGCGCACCTTGGTTATCTGTTGGTGGCGCTGATTGCGGTGAAAACCCATCAGCTGTCACTGGAAACTGCGGGCGTATATCTGGCCGGTTACCTGTTCAGCAGCCTGGGCGCGTTCGGCGTAGTAAGTCTGATGTCTAGCCCATATCGTGGCCCGGATGCCGACACGCTGTATTCCTATCGCGGCCTGTTCTGGCATCGTCCAATTCTGTCTGCGGTAATGACGGTGATGATGTTGTCACTGGCCGGTATTCCAATGACGCTCGGCTTCATCGGTAAATTCTACGTTATCGCCTCAAGTGTGAACGCACATCTGTGGTGGTTGAGTGGTGCGGTGGTTGCAGGTAGTGCGATTGGTCTTTACTACTATCTGCGCGTAACGGTAAGTCTGTACCTCAGCCCGCCGGAACTGCACAACCGCGACACGCAAGCCAACTGGGCGTTTACGGCGGGCGGTGTTGTGGTGCTGATCTCTGCGATTCTGGTATTGCTGCTCGGTGTTTATCCGCAGCCGCTGATTACACTGGTGCAGATGGCGCAGCCGCTGATGTAATACAGACCCGCGTCATGACTAAATCGGGCCTTCGGGCCTGATTTTTTTTGCCTGCAATTTACTGTGTAGTGAGAGATTGAGCACAGAGTCATCACGAGCTTTTCAGCTGCCGCTGCTGCTCACTGCGTTTGGCCTAGCCGGTGTGATATTCTCAACGAATCACTTTTTTTGCTCAGACAAGGAAGCACCATGGAAATGCTTTGGCTTGATTGCCATCACAGTGAACTGACGGCGCAACAACTCTATACTTTGCTGGCGCTGCGCAATCATGTCTTCATCGTGGAACAAAACTGTCCCTATCAGGATATTGATGGTCAGGATTTAGCCGCTGATAACCGCCACATCTTGGGATTCCTTGACGGTAAGCTGCTGGCCTATGCACGCGTGTTAACGCCAGCTTCAGACTCTGCACCCGTGCTGATTGGTCGTGTGATCGTTTCTGAAGAGGCGCGCGGTTTGAAGCTGGGGTATCGCTTGATGGAGAAGGCGCTTGAGAGCTGCGAGAAGCATTGGTCGCAGCGCGCTATCTATCTCTCTGCGCAGGCACATCTGGAAGGTTTCTACGGTCGTCTGGGCTTTAAAGCGGTAACCGAAGTGTATATGGAAGATGACATTCCCCACATCGGCATGCAGAAAGCATAACGGCGAGGATTGCTCCTCGCCGTTAATCATCAGCCCGGCGTCATCTGCCGGTCATCAACATATTTACGTTGATCCGGCGGTGGCGGGAAGTATTGATAAAGCCAGGTTTCACTCAGCGTCTCATCCTTAGTACGCAGGAACAGGCGCATATCAACCGGTTTGGTTGAGTCGCTGTTCGGATACCAGTCAAACAGAATGCGGTAACCGTTTAATGGCTCGACGTAAAGAATCTCAACCTGCTTGAATGTGCCCTCCGAAACGGTAATCACCGGCTCAATGCCTTTCGGCGCTGCGGCTTTCAGATCGCCGCCAACAAAATCAATCGCAAAACGACGTGACCAGGTTTCCGGGAAGTGTTCGCCTGGCGCCCAACCTTCCGGGAAGCCACCGATACCGGTGCGCGTGGCATCGACACGCGCCAAACCACTGCGCACTGGCGGTAACTGACTCCAGTAGAGTTTGTACTGGAAGTTGAACTCGCTGCCGGCTTTCACCGGTTCTGACGGCTGCCAGAAGCACACCACGTTATCCAGGGTTTCACCGGTGGTTGGAATCTCCATCACGTTAATGGCGCCTTTGCCCCATTTACCAATCGGTTCCACCCACAGGCTTGGACGTTTGTCGTACCAGCCAATCACATCCTGATAATTTTTGAAGTCATGATCCAGCTGCAGCAGGCCAAAACCACGCGGGTTTTCATCCTGATAAGCGTTGAACTGCAAACGCTGCGGGTTGTTCAGCGGACGCGCAATCCACTCGCCTTCACCGGTCCACATCGCCAGACGATCGGAGTCATGGATTTGCGGATGGTAAGTGTTGCACATGCGGCGCTCGTTGGTGCCACAGCTGAACATGCTGGTCATCGGTGCAATGCCGAGCTGGCGAATGTCGTTACGCGCAAACAGGTGGTTTTCCACTTCCATCACCACGCGTTTCTCTTCGCAGTGAATGGTGAACTTATAGGCACCGGTAACGCTCGCGCCATCCAGCAGGGCATAAACTACAAAAGTGGTGTCATCGGCTTTTGGCGTTTCAAACCAGAACGCGGTGAAGTCCGGAAACTCTTCCTTGCCGTTGCTAAAGGTGTTGACCGCCACGCCGCGTGCGGAGAGGCCGTACTGGAAGGTCTCATCAACTGCACGGAAATAGCTGGCGCCGAGGAAAGAGACGATATCTCGGCGCGCCAGTTCTGGCTTCTTAAACGCGCGGAAACCGGCAAAGCCGAGATCGGTTTTACCCACCAGCTGTTTGGTATCAACGTTAGCGTTGTGATAGTTGAACAGCTCCGGGCGGAAGTGGATCTCACGCGCTTCACGGCTGTCGGCATCGACCGAGAACATGCGGATGCGGCGCTTGAAGCCCATACCGACGTGGAAGAATTGCACGTCCAGCTCACGATCGGCAATGTTGTTCCACAGCGAGTGATTAGCATCGTACTGAATTTCGTTATAGGCCTGAGGCGTTAGATTGGCCAGGGTGTCGGGCAAGGGGCCGGGTGCGCCGCCCCAGGGCTGTTTTGCCAGTGCGGAGGCTTTCTTTTTCAATGTATCGAAATCGAAGCGCACCGCGGTACCGTCGGCGATACCATCATCGGCCCAGGCGGATTGTGCAAACAGCGTGGAGAGACCCGTCATGCCGCTAACAGCGGAGAGGGCCATGGACGCTTTCATAAATTTTCTACGATTCATGCCGGAGATCTAATCCTTAGCTGCTCGGGTGTATTTTGACTCTCGTAAGACGAGAAACGTCTGACTACAGGGAGTTACGACAGTCGTGGAAATAAAAAATTCAGTCTGCGGAAAATTTATCAGATTACTCAAATAAGCGAAGCAGAATTCGCGCCGCTCCACCCGGCATGACACAACTTTGCATTGAGATAGACGAAACTCGGTTAAATCCTGGCAGTTGCCGCCCAGCAAAGCTGGAATTTAAGACTATAGTTAAACCACAACGAGTTAGGAACATGGAGGAACTACATAGTGTCATCTTCAAACCAATTTGAAACGCACCTTGACGACGACCTGACGCTGCTGACGGAAACGCTGGAAGCAGTGTTACGCGCATCGGGCGATCCGGCCGACCAGAAATACATCGAGCTGAAACTCAAAGCTGAACAAGCACTGGAAGACGTGAAATCGCGCGTTAGCCAGGCATCAGACAGCTACTACTATCGTGCCAAAAATGCGGCTTACCGTGCCGATGATTATGTGCATGAAAAACCGTGGCAGGGGATTGGCATCGGTGCCGCCGCTGGCCTGTTTGTCGGTTTACTGCTGGCTCGACGTTAAGTTCCAACGGGCGCGACACGCTTCGCGCCCGCTTACTGATTATCCCGCCGCTTATTCCCGCTAAATCCCTGTTTCGCATCATCCGCGATTGTGTTTCGCCTGCGCGCTTCCTACAGTAAAGCGACAGGGAAAAGGAGAACGCAACGTGATACGTGTAGAAATGCTCTCAACGGGCGATGAAGTGTTACATGGGCAGATTGTCGATACCAACGCCGCCTGGCTGGCCGATGTGCTGTTCCAGCACGGTTTGCCGATGACCAGCCGCAGCACCGTCGGTGATGCGATGAGCTCGCTGGTGGAGGCGCTGCAGAGCCGGAGCCAGATTGCAGACGTGCTGATCGTTAACGGTGGTTTAGGACCGACCAGCGACGATCTCAGTGCGCAGGCCGCAGCCATTGCCAGCGGCAGCGAGTTAATCATTCAGCAAGCCTGGCTGGAAAAAATGGAAGCCTGGTTCGCCAGTCGCGGACGCGTGATGGCGCCGAGCAATCGCAAGCAGGCAGAAATTCCCGCCATCGCCGAGATGCTGGATAACCCGGTCGGCACCGCGTGCGGCTTTGCGATGCAGCTCAATCGCTGCTGGATTTTCTTCACGCCTGGTGTGCCGTCGGAATTTAAAGTGATGGTCGAGCAGGAGATCATTCCGCGCCTCAAAGCACACTTTGAATTGCCGGAACCACCGTTGTGTTTACGCCTCACCACCTTTGGCCGTGGCGAGAGCGATATTGCCGCTGAGCTGGAGCCGCTACCGCTGCCGGAAGGCGTGGTGATGGGCTATCGCTCATCAATGCCGATTATCGAAATCAAACTTACTGGACCCGCCAGCCAGCGCGCGGCGATGGAGCAGGTGTGGCAGCAGGTAAAACTGTTGCTGGCGGAGTGCACCATCTTTGAAGGCACCGAAGGTTTACCGGCGCTACTGGCGCGCGAGTTGCAGCAGCGCGGCTTCCAGTTGGCGCTCAGCGAGCAGTTCACCGCCGGTTTGCTTAACTGGCAGCTGGCCGCGGCAGACGTGGCGCTCAGCAAAGCCGAGATTCTGCCGCCGCAGGATGAAGATCTGGAAGCGCAGGTTGCGCGCACGCGTGACTGGGCGAAACAGCAGGGCGCAGCGCTGGCATTGTCGGTGGGACATTTAGTCGAAGGCGAAGTGTCGATTGCGCTGCACACACCCGAAGCGAGCTGGGGCCAACGCGTGAAGTTCACTCATGGACGTCATAATGTGGAAACGCGGCAGAAAGTGGTGGCGATGATGGCGATGAACATGCTGCGTCGCTGGCTGCACGGCAGCGAAGTCAGCACCGGGCACGGCTGGATTGATGTGTTGGAAACCGTGAAACGTTAATTCGTAGGGTCGCCATTCATGGCGACCAACTTAAAATCACAACTCGATCTCAATCTCCCCTTTGGCGCGACAGCAGCACGGCAAAATCTCGCCTTGCTGCACAAACGCCAACGGGGTTTCCGCATAATCCACTTCGCCTTTGAGCAAGCGCATACGGCAAGAGCCGCAGTAGCCTTCGCGACACTGAAACTCAACGCACAGATTATTAGCTTCCAGCGTCGTCAGCAGATTGGGATGATCTTCTGCGCACTCCAGCCGGGAGCCGGAGCTGCGCAGAATAACAACAGAGCGGCTCATGCTTACAGCTGGAAGCCGTCGAAATCGTCTTCGCCCACTTCAGAATCAATCTGACCGACCAAATACGAGCTCACTTCAACTTCCTGCGGGGCAACCTGCACGTTGTCCGACACCAGCCATGAGTTGATCCATGGAATCGGGTTCGAACGCGTCTGGAACGGCAGATCAAGACCGACCGCCTGCATACGAATGTTGGTGATGTACTCAATGTACTGGCACAGAATGTCTTTGTTCAGGCCAATCATCGAACCGCCGCTGAACAGATATTCTGCCCACTCTTTTTCCTGCTCGGCTGCCTTCTTGAACAGGTCGTAGCATTCGTCGCGGCACTCTGCGGCGATGGCTTTCATCTCTGGATCGTCTTCACCGGTGCGCAGCAGGTTCAGCATGTGCTGAGTGCCAGTCAGGTGCAGCGCTTCATCACGTGCAATCAGCTTGATGATTTTGGCGTTACCTTCCATCAGCTCGCGCTCGGCGAAAGCAAATGAACAGGCGAAACTGACGTAGAAGCGAATCGCTTCCAGCGCGTTGACGCTCATCAGGCAGATATAGAGCTGCTTTTTCAGATCGCGCAGGTTCACGGTAACGGTTTTACCGTTGACCTGATGCGTACCTTCGCCCAGCAGATGCCAGTAGCTGGTCATCTCTATCAGATCATCGTAGTACTTCGAGATGTCTTCGGCGCGCGCCAGAATCTGCTCGTTGGTGACGATATCGTCAAATACCACTGCCGGATCGTTAACGATGTTACGGATAATGTGGGTGTAAGAGCGCGAGTGAATGGTCTCGGAGAACGCCCAGGTTTCAATCCAGGTTTCCAGCTCCGGGATGGAAATCAGCGGCAACAGCGCCACGTTCGGGCTACGGCCCTGAATCGAGTCCAGCAGCGTTTGATACTTCAGGTTGCTGATGAAAATGTGCTTTTCATGCTCTGGCAGCGCCTGATAATCGATACGATCGCGCGAGACGTCCACTTCTTCGGGACGCCAGAAGAAGGAGAGCTGCTTTTCAATCAGCTTTTCAAAGATGTCATATTTCTGCTGATCGAAACGGGCAACGTTGACAGACTGGCCAAAGAACATCGGCTCTTTCAGCTGGTCATTTTTGTTCTGCGAGAATGTGGTGTAAGCCATTTTGAGTCCAAATGTGAAGAGGGCCGACCAATGTCGGCCCTGACAAGATGAGATTAGATCTTACATGCGCCGCTTTCGCAGCCATCATCCTGAATGGAAGGCGCCAGATCGTCCTGTGCATCTTCCGCCCCGTCGCGGGTGTTTTGATAGTACAGGGTTTTCACGCCGAACTTGTACGCGGTCAGCAGATCTTTCAGCAACTGTTTCATCGGCACTTTGCCATTAGCAAAACGGCTCGGATCGTAGTTGGTGTTCGACGAAATCGCCTGATCGATGAACTTCTGCATCACGCCAACCAGCTGCAGATAACCGTCGTTAGACGGCATTTCCCACAGCAGTTCGTACTGATCTTTCAGACGCTCATACTCTGGCACTACCTGACGCAGAATGCCGTCTTTCGATGCTTTGATACTGATATGTCCGCGCGGTGGCTCAATACCGTTAGTGGCGTTCGAAATCTGCGAAGAGGTTTCAGACGGCATCAGCGCAGAAAGCGTTGAGTTGCGCAGACCGTGCGTGGTGATGGACTCACGCAGACCTTCCCAATCCAGATGCAGCGGCTCGTTGCACACCGCGTCGAGATCCTTTTTATAGGTATCGATCGGTAGAATGCCCTGCGAGTAAGTGGTCTCTTTGAACCACGGGCAGGCACCTTGCTCTTTCGCCAATTCGTTCGAGGCTTTCAGCAGGTAGTACTGAATGGCTTCGAAGGTTTTGTGCGTCAGGTTGTTGGCGCTGCCATCGGAGTAGCGCACGCCGTTTTTCGCCAGGTAGTACGCGTAGTTGATCACGCCGATACCCAAGGTACGACGGCCCATAGCGCCGCGTTGTGCTGCCGGGATGGGGTAATCCTGATAATCCAGCAGCGCATCCAGTGCACGTACCGCAAGGGTGGCCAGCTCTTCCAGATCGTCAAGGCTGTTAATTGCGCCGAGGTTAAAGGCTGACAGCGTACACAGGGCGATTTCACCGCTTTCGTCATTGACGTCGTTCAGCGGTTTAGTCGGCAGGGCGATCTCAAGGCACAGATTCGACTGACGAACCGGCGCGATGCTTGGATCGAACGGGCTGTGCGTGTTGCAGTGATCGACGTTCTGAATGTAGATACGGCCAGTTGAAGCACGTTCCTGCATCATCAGGGAGAACAGCTCAACGGCTTTCACGCGCTGCTTGCGGATGCTGTCGTCTTTCTCGTATTTGGTGTACAGACGCTCGAACTCGTCCTGATCGGCGAAGAACGCGTCGTACAGGCCAGGCACGTCAGACGGGCTGAACAGCGTGATGTCTTCACCTTTCAGCAGGCGGGTGTACATCAATTTGTTGATCTGCACGCCGTAATCCATGTGACGCACGCGGTTGCCTTCAACACCACGGTTGTTTTTCAGCACCAGCAGGCTTTCAACTTCCAGATGCCACATTGGGTAGAACAGCGTCGCTGCACCGCCGCGCACGCCGCCCTGTGAGCAGGACTTCACGGCAGTCTGGAAATGCTTGTAGAACGGAATACAGCCGGTGTGGAACGCTTCGCCACCGCGAATCGGGCTACCCAGCGCACGAATACGTCCAGCATTAATACCGATACCGGCGCGCTGTGAAACGTATTTCACAATGGCGCTAGAAGTGGCGTTGATGGAGTCGAGGCTGTCGCCGCACTCGATCAAGACGCAAGAGCTGAACTGGCGCGTTGGGGTACGCACGCCGGACATGATAGGCGTTGGCAGTGAGATCTTAAAGGTTGAGATCGCATCGTAGAAGCGCTTCACGTAGTCCATACGGGTTTCGCGCGGGTAGCCAGAGAACAGGCACGCTGCTACCAGGATATAGAGGAACTGGGCGCTTTCGTAGATTTCGCCGCTGACGCGGTTCTGCACCAGATATTTCCCTTCCAGCTGCTTAACCGCTGCGTAGGAGAAGTTCATGTCGCGCCAATGGTCGATAAACTCGTCCATCTGCTCGAACTCTTCGGTGCTGTAATCTTCCAGCAGGTGACGGTCGTATTTGCCCATCTCCACCATCTTCACTACCTGATCGTACAGCTTCGGCGGCTCGAACTGGCCGTACGCTTTTTTACGCAGGTGGAAGATAGCCAGACGCGCGGCCAGGTATTGGTAATCCGGCGCATCACGAGAGATCAGGTCTGCGGCAGCCTTAATGATGGTCTCATGAATATCAGAAGTTCTGATGCCATCGTAGAACTGAATGTGTGAGCGCAGTTCAACCTGTGAAACGGAAACGTTGTTCAGCCCTTCGGCTGCCCAATCCAGTACACGGTGAATTTTGTCGAGATCAATGCGCTCCTGGCGGCCATCGCGTTTAGTAACGAGCAGACTTTGGTTCATGTCGCGTTTTTACCTGTCCATGCATGAATGACGTATTTATCCCCCATCTATGCACAAGGTTTATGCACAAGCCGCTCGTTGTGAGTAAGCCTGTGGATAAACACTATATATAGGGGGTGCGGGAAGTTTGAACAACAATATGGTGAGTATTCTAGTCAGCAATCTCTTCTTAACAAGAGTTGATTTTCACTAAAAAATCGTCCTTAGCGGCTGGCTAAAATCCTGGATCCGCATGCCGCAAGGCCTGCACTTAGTGTCAACCGCTAAGCACTTTTTTTTCACTTTATGATCGGACGCGTGTTTCTTGCTCAACCACCATGCTTCAGGAATTTTCTTAGATGAAAAAAGCCCCGACAAGGCCGTCAGCAGCGAACTTATCTAAAATTGCTTATGAATTTTTTGTGACTTGCTTAGCCTATAAAAAAGGCGGGTACGCGTCTAAAAGGAAATTGATCTGGATAAGAGGTCGCCATGAATGGCGACCCTACGGTGATACTGCGTGTTGATGCGCGCCGGGATGACATACGACGATGGTGCGATTTTTCGTAGGGTGCGCATTCATGCGCACCGGGATGACATCACTCCTGGCGATGCGTATGAATCATGTAGTTCACATCGACCCCGCGACCCAGACGGAACTGATTGGTCAGCGGATTGTAATGCAGGCCAATCATGTTTCTTTCACGCAGCGGGGTTTCATCGACCCAGTTCAGCAGTTCGGCAGGACGGATGAATTTCTTCACGTCGTGCGTCCCACGCGGCACCATGCGTAGTACATACTCCGCACCAAACACCGCCAGCAGCCAGGCTTTTGGATTGCGGTTGATGGTGGAGAAGAACACTTCGCCGCCAGGCTTCACCAGCTGCGCGCAGGCCAATACCACCGAACGCGGGTCAGGCACATGCTCGAGCATCTCCATGCAGGTCACCACATCATATTGCCCGGCATGACTTGCGGCGTGATCTTCCACGGTTTGCTGCACATAGTTAACGCTAACGCCGCTCTCCAGCGCGTGCAGACGCGCCACTTCCAGCGGCTCCGCGCCCATATCCAGGCCGGTAACTTCAGCGCCTTCACGCGCCATGCTCTCCGCCAGAATGCCGCCACCGCAGCCGACATCGAGCACTTTCTTACCGAACAGGCCATTGCTGTGCTGTGCTATCCAGCCGAGTCGCAGGGGATTGATACGGTGCAACGGCTTAAATTCACCCTCTAAATCCCACCAGCGGGATGCCACGGCCTCAAACTTGGCAATCTCGGCGTGGTCAACGTTCTGGCGGCTTTCCTGCGGTTGTTCACTCATTGAATCATCACTCCAGACAAAATATTCCCTCAGTATAAACGCTTAAGTCACGCGAACGCATCTCTCACGCTCAAGGAAAAGCGGGATTAAGGCCTGGTTAACGTTCACCGAAGGGAAGCGATGTGATATACTTTCGCACCTTTAAATCCGGGATTATGTAGAGGGATAGCGGCTCCATGAGCGACCTTGCGAGAGAAATTACACCGGTCAATATCGAAGAAGAGTTAAAAAACTCCTACCTCGATTACGCCATGTCGGTCATTGTTGGCCGAGCCTTACCCGATGTGCGTGATGGTCTGAAGCCGGTACACCGCCGTGTGCTTTTTGCCATGAGCGAACTGGGCAACGACTGGAATAAACCCTATAAAAAATCCGCCCGTGTGGTCGGTGACGTCATCGGTAAATATCACCCGCACGGCGATTCCGCGGTATACGAAAGTATCGTGCGTATGGCCCAGCCATTCTCCCTGCGCTACATGCTGGTTGACGGTCAGGGTAACTTTGGTTCGGTCGACGGCGACTCCGCCGCAGCGATGCGTTATACCGAAGTGCGCATGGCAAAGATCTCTTCGGAGCTGCTGGCTGACCTGGAAAAGGAAACCGTCGATTTCGTGCCGAACTATGACGGCACCGAGCAGATCCCTGAAGTCCTGCCAACCAAAATTCCTAACCTGCTGGTAAACGGTTCGTCCGGTATCGCGGTAGGTATGGCAACCAACATTCCACCGCACAACCTCACGGAAGTGATCAACGGCTGTCTGGCCTTCATCGAAGATGAAGACATCACCGTTGAAGGTTTGATGGAGCACATCACCGGGCCAGATTTCCCGACCGCTGCGTTCATCAATGGTCGTCGCGGTATCGAAGAAGCCTATCGCACCGGGCGCGGTAAGATTTACATCCGCGCACGTGGCGAAGTGGAAACTGATGCCAAGACCGGCCGTGAAACCATCATCGTTCACGAACTGCCGTATCAGGTGAACAAAGCGCGCCTGATTGAGAAGATCGCCGAGCTGGTGAAAGAGAAGCGCGTGGAAGGCATCAGCGCGCTGCGTGACGAATCTGACAAAGACGGCATGCGTGTTGTCATTGAGATCAAACGCGATGCGGTCGGTGAAGTGGTTCTCAACAACCTCTACTCGCTGACCCAGCTGCAGGTCTCATTCGGCATCAACATGGTGGCGCTGCATCAGGGCCAGCCGAAGATCATGACGCTGAAAGGCATCATCGAGGCCTTCGTGCGTCACCGTCGTGAAGTGGTTACGCGCCGTACCATTTTCGAACTGCGTAAAGCGCGCGATCGTGCTCACATCCTTGAAGGCCTGGCGATTGCGCTGGCGAACATCGATCCAATCATCGAACTGATTCGTCGTGCACCCACGCCAGCCGAAGCGAAACTGGGCCTGTTGGCGCAGTCGTGGGATTTGGGTAACGTTGCCGCGATGCTGGAACGTGCAGGTAACGATGCCGCGCGTCCGGAGTGGCTGGAAGCCGAGTTTGGTATTCGCGAGGGTCAATATTATCTGACCGAACAGCAAGCGCAGGCGATTCTGGATCTGCGTCTGCAGAAACTGACCGGCCTTGAGCATGAAAAACTGCTCGACGAATACAAAGAGCTGCTGGATCAGATCGCTGAACTGCTGCACATCCTGCAGAGCGCTGAGCGCCTGATGGAAGTGATCCGTGAAGAGCTGGAGCTGATGCGCGATCAGTTCGGCGATGCACGTCGCACTGAAATCACCGCGAACAGTGCAGACATCAACATCGAAGACCTGATTAATCAGGAAGACGTTGTGGTGACGCTGTCGCATCAGGGTTATGTCAAATACCAACCGCTGACGGACTATGAAGCCCAGCGTCGCGGTGGTAAAGGCAAATCCGCCGCACGTATTAAAGAAGAAGACTTTATCGACCGTCTGCTGGTGGCCAACACCCATGACACCATTCTGTGCTTCTCCAGCCGTGGCCGTCTCTACTGGATGAAGGTCTATCAGCTGCCGGAAGCCAGCCGTGGCGCGCGCGGTCGTCCAATCGTCAACCTGTTGCCGCTGGAAGCTAACGAACGTATCACCGCCATTCTGCCGGTGCGTGAATACACCGAAGGCTTCAACATCTTCATGGCCACCGCGAGCGGTACCGTGAAGAAAACCGCGTTGCAAGAGTTCAGCCGTCCGCGTAGCGCGGGCATTATCGCCATCAACCTGCGTGAGGATGATGAGCTGATTGGTGTGGCGCTGACCAACGGTAGCGACGAAGCGATGCTGTTCTCTGCCGCCGGTAAGGTGGTGCGCTTCGCTGAAACTGCGGTACGTGCGATGGGCCGTTCGGCTTCGGGCGTGCGCGGTATCAAGCTGGCTGAACGCGATAAAGTGGTGTCGCTGATTGTGCCACGCGAAGAGGGCGCGATCCTCACCGTGACGCAGAATGGTTACGGTAAACGTACCGCCAATACCGAGTATCCAACCAAGTCGCGTGCGACCCAGGGTGTGATCTCGATTAAAGTCACCGAACGTAATGGACCGGTTATCGGTGCGGTACAGGTGGTGGATGGCGATCAGATCATGATGATCACCGATGCCGGTACGCTGGTGCGTACTCGCGTCTCGGAAGTCAGCGTGGTTGGCCGTAACACCCAAGGCGTGATTCTGATCCGTACTGCGGAAGATGAAAACGTGGTGGGTCTGCAACGCGTCGCGGAACCGGTGGAAGAGGAAGAACTCGACGCCATCGACGGTAGCGTAGCGGAAGGCGAGGAGGATATCGCGCCGGAAGTGGACAGCGACGACGAAGCACCAGAAGCTGACGACGAAGAGTAATTCGTATCGGCTTTATTAAACGGCAGGTCAGGAAACTGACCTGCCGTTTTTTTATCTGAGTTTTCCCCTAAAGGCGCGGGCTAGCTGGCTTTTTAGGGCCGATAAAGCTAGTGTATGAAAGCTTTTCAACATCCTGATAACTCTTACCGCCAGTGAGCCTCTTTTGAAATATCTTGTCTCCTTTCGCACTACGCTTCGAATTTCACGCTATCTATTTCGTGCGCTGGCGTTGCTGCTCTGGGCGCTGGGTGCGCTGCTGACCACTTTCTACATCATCAACGTGCTGCACGAGAAAGAGAACGCGGTGCGTCAGGAGTTTGCCACCAATTACGGTCAGGCTGAGTGGTACGTACGCCACTCGGCGGATGTGATGCGCGAGCTGAAATACATCACCGAAAATCGCCTGAGCAGCAGCGCTAATGGTCTGGATGTGCTCAACGGTTTGCCGCCGGGCAAAGGTGCGCTGCCGCAGTTCACGCCGCTGTTTTCCGATGGCGACTGCACCTCAATGAGCAACACATGGCGCAACTCGCTGGATTCGCTCAGCTACTACATCAATTACTGGAAAAGCAATTTTGCCTCTGCGTATGAATTGAACCGCGTGTTCTTCATCGGTGGCGAGAACCAGTGTCTGGCCGATTTCACCATCGGCAGCAACAATTCAGTCGATCGTGAACGTAGCCTGAAAGCGCTGCGTGAACGCGTGCTGCACTATCGCAACGGCAATGAAGAAGAGCGCCGCCAGCCGATGTACTGGATCACCAGCAGCGCGCAGCCGGGCGTCGGCAACTTCTATATGGTGATGCCGGTGTATGTGGCGAACAAACTGCAGGCGCTGCTGGGCGTGGAGCAGAATATCCGCCTGGATGAGTTCATTCAGCCGGGCGGTTTGCCGCTGGTGGCCACCATCACCGATGAAAATTACCGTCCGCTGCTCAGTTCACGTCGCGGCGGGCCGGGCTACTCGCTTGACGATCTGCCGGACAACAGTACCTGGTTCGGCTATCTCGACAGCTATCGCCAGCTGGTGCTGAAGAAGCCGCTGCCACCTTCCAATCTCAATGTGGTCTGGTCGCTTTCCACCGACGTGTTGATGGATCAACTCAAGCTGATGCTGATTAACGCGCTGCTGCTTAATATCTTTACGGCGGTAATTTTGTTCACGCTGGCGTGGGTTTTTGAGCGCCGCATGTTCCTGCCGGCTGAAGAGAATGCGCATCGACTGGAGGAGCACGAACAGTTCAACCGCAAAATTGTCGCCTCGGCGCCGGTCGGCATCTGTATTCTGCGCACCAGCGACGGCACCAACATTCTGAGTAACGAGCTGGCACATAACTATCTGACGCTGCTGACGCAGGAAGATCGCCAGCGTCTGAATGAAATCATCGGTGGTCAGCAGGTTAACTTTGTCGATGTGCTGACCGGCAGCAACACTAACCTGCAAATCAGCTTTGTGCATTCGCGTTATCGCAATGAAAACGTGGCGATTTGCGTGCTGGTCGATGTCTCGGCGCGCGTGCGTATGGAGCAGTCGCTGCAGGAGATGGCGCACTCGGCCGAGCAGGCCAGCCAGTCGAAATCAATGTTCCTTGCCACCGTCAGCCACGAACTGCGCACGCCGCTGTACGGCATTATCGGTAACCTCGATCTGCTGCAAACCAAAGTGCTGCCGAAAGGCGTCGATTCACTGGTGACGGCGATGAACAACTCGTCGAGCCTGCTGCTGAAGATCATCAGCGACATCCTCGACTTCTCGAAGATTGAATCCGAACAGCTGAAAATTGAGCCCCATCCTTTCTCGCCGCGTGAAGTGGTCAATCACATTGCCAGCAACTATCTCTCGCTGGTGGTGCGCAAACGCCTGACGCTGTACGTGTTTATCGAAAACGATGTGCCGCTGACCCTGGATGGCGATGCCATGCGCCTGCAGCAGGTGATATCTAACCTGCTGAACAACGCCATCAAATTCACGCATACCGGCTGTATCATCTTGCATGCTTACGTCAAAGAGGGATATCTGGCGTTCCGCGTGCGTGATACCGGCGTCGGTATTCCGGCCAAAGAGGTGACGCGCCTGTTCGATCCGTTCTTCCAGGTAGGTTCGGGCGTGCAACGTAACTTCCAGGGAACCGGCTTAGGGCTTGCGATCTGTGAAAAGCTGATCAACATGATGGACGGCGATATCGAAGTTGATTCCGAACCGGGCATGGGCAGTCAGTTTATCGTGCGCATTCCGATCTATTCCGGTCAGATGGCGGCACCACCGCTGCTGGACGGCTTGCAGGAAAAAGCCATCTGGCTGGATATGCGTAATGAATACCTCGCCAGCTTCCTGCTGCGTCTGCTGCAACAGCAGGGCATTCAGGTGGCGTATTATCGCGGTCAGGCGGCAGCGGATGATGTGATCATTAGCGATCACGATGAGCTCGCTGCGCAAAGCGGACGCGCGCATATTCGTATCTGTGGTCAGCACATCGATATGCCGCACGAAACCGCGCCGGGTCAATGGATCCAGAGCAGCGCGATGCTGCACGATCTGCCGCAGCTGCTCGGCCGCATCTACCGCATCAACATCAATAGCGAAACCGCCACGCCGCTGCCGTTAACCGCGGCAAAAGCAGCCGCGACCTTCGAAGATATTATCGTGCTGATTGTTGATGACCATCCGATCAACCGCATGCTGCTGTCGGAACAACTCGGCACCGTGGGTTATCAGACCAAAACCGCGCAGGACGGCGTGGATGCGCTGAACGTGCTGAGCCGCAACCATATTGATATCGTACTGAGCGATGTGAACATGCCGAACATGGATGGTTATCGTCTGACACAACGTCTGCGTCAGTTAGGACATACTTTCCCGGTGATTGGCGTCACGGCCAATGCGTTAGCGGAAGAGAAGCAGCGCTGTATGGATGCGGGCATGGATAACTGTTTGTCGAAGCCGGTTACACTGGATGTGCTGAAAAGTACGCTGGCGGTGTATGCGGAACGCGTCAGAAAGGGCAGGGAAGGGGCGTAATACGCGAGCAAAAAATGGGCGGTGTCAGAAGACGCCGCCCATTGAGGATTACTCTTTGTCGACCTGAGTGGCGCTAACCGAAGAGAGATAGTTCAGCAGCGCGATATCATTTTCCACGCCCAGTTTCATCATGGCTGATTTCTTCTGGCTACTGATGGTTTTGATACTGCGGTTCAGTTTCTTAGCAATCTCAGTCACCAGGAAACCTTCTGCGAACAGACGCAGTACTTCACTCTCTTTCGGTGACAGACGTTTGTCACCGTAACCGCCAGCGCTGATGCGCTCCAGCAGTTTTGCCACGCTTTCCGGCGTATATTTTTTGCCTTTCTGCAGAGCAGCCAGCGCTTTTGGCAGATCGGTTGGTGCACCTTGCTTCAGTACGATCCCTTCGATATCCAGATCCAACACCGCGCTCAGGATCGCTGGGTTATTGTTCATGGTAAGAACGATAATCGAGAGATCCGGATAGTGACGTTTGATGTATTTGATCAGGGTGATACCGTCACCGTACTTCTCGCCTGGCATGGAGAGGTCGGTAATCAGGACATTGGCGTCCAGTTTAGGCAAGCTGTTTACTAATGCTGTTGAGTCTTCAAACTCACCTACAACGTTAACCCATTCAATCTGTTCCAGTGACTTACGGATACCGAACAGAACGATCGGATGGTCATCGGCAATAATTACGTTCAAGTTATTCATCTTATTGGTTACCTTGCTGCAGCAGTTGGCTGACGTACGCGTCAATTTCACTGGTGGTATTTTTAATGGTTAAATCGTCACATACTTTAATGTGTTGTTCTAACGCTTCACAAAGCAGTTTACCCGACCCCAGATTGAGCATGGCAAACACGCCTTTCAGGCGATGTGCTGTCTGAGCAAGCGAGGGATAATCCTTTTCCGCCGCTTCAGTATACAGTCTCTTCACATCTGGCGGTACTGTCTCGGTAAACAGCTGGAAATAGCCTCCGCTCATCAGCGGCGTGGCTTCTTCATCTTCGCGACTCTCCTCTAACAAATCATGAGAAAGCTGCTTTTCAATCAGGGCCAGCAGCGCATCAAGCAGTGCATTACTGAGATTGAAGTTGACCCGGAATTGTTGATCGTTCAACGCGTGATGACCCATTTCGTCGCCGGCCAGTAACAGCGCCCAACCGTTCAGACGGGCGGGATCGTCGGTCACCAGCACATCATGATCCTGACCGGTTAAGCGTTCATCCGACGTCAGGCATTTCGCGCCCCAGTTTTCGAGGTGGCGGCAAACGATCTTGTGTACATCTTCGACGGCGATATCCACCAACGCGGTCACGCCTTCCAGCAGTTTCTCTTCCTGCTCACCTTGCTGCTCTAACGCCAGCGGCAATTGGATGTTGTAGCGTGTGCCGATATCAGGTTTAGCGATGATCTCCAGCTGGCCGCCCATCTGTTTGCACAGCTGCTTACAGAGGAAAAATGCCATGCCGGACGCCTGGCCAAAACGATCCTGCGTGGTTTCACCAAGATAGGGGAAATCGACATTCGCCAGTTCATCGACGCTCAAGCCAGAGCCGGTATCCACCAGCTGCAGCAAGACCTGATTAGGCTTGTCTTCAGTGGTTTTAATCTCCAGCGAAATCTTGCCCCAGCGCGTGGTGGTCAGCGAATAGTGCATCAACGTGGTCAGCACTTTACGCAATGCACGACGATCGCCAAAGCGCATCTCGTCATTGGCTAAATGGTTGTTCACCACTAAAGCCAGACCTTTACGGCGCAGCAGCGGCAGGCTTTCCAGCGCAATTTCATCCAGCATATCCTGCAGGTTGAACACGCTGGCATCTGGCGACCAGTCATGCGCTTCAAGGCGATTGAGCAGCACGATATCATCGACCAGACGCGCCAAGCCCTGGCTCTCGTCGAGCAGATCGAGCACGCTTTCATCATCGTCGCGCTGGCTGAGTTGCACCAACTGCTTAACCATACTTTGCAGCGGACGGTTCAGCGCGTGACCGAGGTTATGCATTAATTGCTGACGCATCTGGTGATTGCGATCCAGCACCTGTTGCGCCTTCTGCAGCTTCTTATTCACCAGTAATTCACGGTCCTGATCGCGCATCATAAACAGCTGGGTATGCGGCGACAGCACGCTGCGCGCGTGGCGAATCTCATACACTTCGTTATTGATAGTGGCCTGCAATACGCCCTGATGCTGATCCGACATATTGATGATCTTCTGCAAATTCAGGTGCGGCAGCAGATGTTCGGCGATTTTATTGCTGAGCAGCGTGCGATTGGTGGCGAAGTCGTACACCAGCAAGCCGACCGGCAAACTGGCGACAATCTCTTCATTCAGCATGCGCAGCGAATCCAGTTCGGCGCTCTGGTTTTCGTTCGGGCGCAGCGACTGCTGACGCAGCAGCGTAATACCGGCAATGGACAGCAAAAATAGCACAAGGTTAATCAGCAGCGGCCACATCAGGTTATGCAGTGTATCCAGCGCCAGACTGGTAAGCGGCACTCGGTACACCAGCTGCAGCGACGTACTTGGCAGCGATGCGGCGATCTCCAGATTCGGATTCACCAGCGCCACGTGGGTGCTTTCGCTGCTGGTATCGTCGCTGGTGGTGGCGGTGGTGGAAGTTTGCGTGGCGTCCTGACGCAGCTGGAAATTCTCCAGCGGCATATTGCGCGGGATCAGATCGTTAACCGGCAAATCGAACGCCACCACGGTGGCTAAGTGGCCTGGCTGATTGAAGGTAGTACGCAGCGTAAAGTAGTGATCGTTCTGCCAGGCGAAATGACGCAGCGGCGAGAAACTTTCGCGCTCATCCAGCGCATTAGCCTGCTGCAGCATTTCGGCGCGGCGGCTATCAACCAGCGTATTAATCGCGCTCTCTTTATAACGCGTCGCCATGTCTTTCAGCGGCAGCGTGGAGATCATAATCAGGCTGTTATCCTGACCATTAAGGAAGTACATCGACCAGGTCGGATTTTCCGCGCCCCACAGCGTATCGAGATAGTTGGACATGCGCATGGTCATATCCAGCGTGCTGCCATCGTGCGAACCAAAAATCAGCGCTTCGGTTTTGCGGCGGGTTTTTTCCAGATAATAGACATCCGGACGCAGGCGGGTTTCCTGAAGATTGCTGTTCGGTGACGACCCGGCGGCGCTGGTGGCCAGGTTTTCATAGATCTGCCACGTAGCGAAGCGCGACGCATCGATACGTTTCTGCATCGCGCGCGCCAAATCGGTCATCGCATAGCGCTTCTCTGTCATCCAGGCATTTACGCTGTTGTGCACCATCGCGCCCAGCGCCAGAAAAAGCACCAGGTTAAACACCACGAAAAAGCGCGTTACATTGCCGGATGTCAGAGGAAATTTATAAGGCAGCATAGTGTCTCAGGATCATGGAATTAGCGCGCAACCCGTCGGGCACTGGCAGCGACGGCCAGCAGCAGCAGAGCGATAAGCAAAAATGCACCACTCAGGCTGATCCACTGGGAAATTAATCCGATTAAAGCCGGACCTGAAAGAATACCTGCATAGCCTAACGTTGTCATGGCCGAAATCGCCAGATTCGACGGCATATCGTGTTGATTCCCGGCAGCATTGAACAACATCGGCACCGTATTGGCGAGGCCAAAACCCACCAGCAGGAAAGCCAGCAGCGCGATTTGCGGCCAGGGTAACAATACCGCCAGCGTCATGCCCGCTGCAGCGGCTAGCGCACCGGTCAACATCACCGGATAACGGCCAAAGCGTTGAATCACTTTATCCCCGGTCAGACGACCAATGGTCATCGCCACCGAGAACACCGCATAACCCAAACCGGCATGTGCCGGGCTCATATCCGGGCTTTGCAGCAGCAACAGCGCGCCCCAATCCAGCACCGCGCCTTCGGCAAGAAACAGAATAAAGCAGAGCAAACCGAGGAAAGCGACCCAGCCGCGCGGGATCACCAGCCACGGTTGATCGGGCTGATGCAGGCGCTCGGTCATCAGCGTTGGCAGGCTCCATACCAATAGCAACACAATCAGCACCATCACCGCGCCAACCGCTTGCAACGGCGTCAGGCCGCTGCCGAGCAGCAAGCTGACGGAACCGGCGCCGATAATGCCGCCGAGGCTAAAGAAACCGTGGAAACCAGACATCATCGGCTTGCGCGCGGCTTTTTCCACTTCCACCGCCTGCACGTTCATCGCCACATCCAGCATGCCGAGTCCGGCACCAAACACCACCAAGGTGGCGGCCATAAGCCACATCACATTGAGCGTCGCCAGCAGCGGTAACACCGCCAGCACCACCAGCGTGGAGCACAACATCACCCGACGACCACCGAAACGCGCGATTAACCCGCCGGTAATCGGCATCGCCGCCAGCGATCCAATGCCTAAACACAGCAACAAACCGCCCAATGACGCGCCGCTCAACGCCAGACGCTGGCTGGCGAACGGCACCAGCGGTGCCCATGCGGACATGCCCAATCCGGCGATGAGGAAAACGATGCGTGTCCCAAGGTTGACACGGTGATGCAATTTATTGTGCGGCGCGGCGTCCAGTGCTGTCATAAAGAGTATTTTTCATTAGCGGTTGAAGCGACGAAGTTTAGCATCAAAGCGGGCGTTACACCGCGCATCAGACAATTCGGATGGCAGCGATTAAACGCCAGAAACAGGCATATTACCGATTTTTCACGCGTCGCTGCGCTTTTCCAGAACTTTCCTGGCATGTGCCAACCATAACTGGAGTGACTTAAGTAAAATTTTTTCTGCTGAATGATGCAGTATACTGATGAAAGATTCCGCGCCAGACGCGGCTTACACGTCAATTTTTTGGCGCTGTCGCAAAGCATGCATTTCCGGATTTTCGCCAATAGGCAGCGACCACCTAAAACCGATATGTTAGTCATCCCATCGGCTCCCGATGCGGAATATAGCGAGATCGAGATTATTTCTCCCGAGTGGGAGAGTTTTGCTGTGTCTTATTTTAATCCTTGTTACCTGCTGGTAACCCGTTTTCATCAGGTGAAGCGGACCGTTTATTAACGGCCTGTATGGCGCACCGGTACGCTTAAATCATTAATAAGCTTAATGGCCGCTGCAATAGATTCCCTGTAACGAGGTTACCCATGTCTTTACATCAATCAGAACAACAATTAGCGGCGATTCTACAATCCGCGGTCAGCCTTTATCCGGTGGCAGACGACGCTTCAACTCTGCAAACGCGCAGCGTGGATACCACGCCGCCCGCGCCGCTACGTCCGTATGAACCCATAGCGATGGATGGTGTGATCGCCGCGTGGGAATCCGGCAGGAACATTCACCTGCGTGGTCGCGCCGAATCCGAACCCGGCGCCACCGTGACGATGACCTTTAACGGTGAAAGCTGGCACAGCACGGTGAATAAATGGGGTTACTGGAATGCCTCAATGCCGCCTTCGGTGCTCAACGGATTAGCCGACGGCGCCTATTCGCTGACGCTAACCATCACCGACAAAGCTGGCAACAGCACCAATACGCAGGTGGGCTTCGGGGTTTACGTGGATAAAACCATCAAGCCCACGCTGACGGTGGATCCAATCAGCGGGGATAACGCGGTTAACGTGGCAGAAGGGATTTACGGCGTAGAAGTACACGGCAGCGTCACGCATATGCCGGCGAACAGCCACATTACGGTGATCTTAGCCGGTCAAAAATATATCGGCGGCGTTAACGACAAAGGCGAATGGACCGCCGCCATTCCCTCACAAGATCTTCAGGCATTACAGGATGGCGTTTATAGCCTGAAAGTCAGCGCCACCGATCCCAACGGCAAAACCACCGCTTATCAGCAGGATGTCACCTTAATTACCCACGTCAGCAGTTTGCCGCACATCAGTTTCGATCAGGTCACGGCAGACAACGTGATCAATAAAGAAGAGAGCCAAAACGATCTCACCTTTAGCGGCGACCTCTCGGTGATGGTGCCGGGCCAGCAACTGTTGCTGTGCAGCGGTGATGCGGTCTATCACGCACAGATTGGCAGCGATGGTCACTGGCAGGTAACGATTCCGTCCAGTGACGTAGCGAATTTCATTTCACTGGGCGAAGTGCGTGTATATGCGCAGGATGGCGCCGGCAACAGCACCGACGCATTGCTGGAACTCAACGTGGTCACCAAACTGCCAGACATCTATTACGAAATTGATATTGGCGGCGATACCACGCTGAGTCAGCAGGAAGCACAGCACGATCTCAGTTTCTATCTCGAAGGCGTAAAGGAGTTGACGCTCAACGGTAAAAACTACACGCCGGTCAATGGCATGGTGACCATCAGCGCCGAAGATCTGCAGGCACTGCCGGATGGTGAAGTGTCGCCGCTGGCCACGCGCTGGGATGAGTACGGCAATCACGATACACAGATCATCGAGAACCTGTTCACCGTCGCCACGCATCAGGTGCCGACCGTTACGCTGAATCAGCCGTCAGGCGACAGCGCCGCCGCTCCGCACAGCGATGCGCGCGCCACGGAAAACCACTACAACGCCAGCGATAGCAGCTACACCCTCGCCGATCATCTGCAGCAACATCAGGTTCAGAGCCTGGCGTAATCCGCACATCAGCCGCTAGCGACCTCGGCTAGCGGTTGCCAGCCCACTATCATTTCTCACGGGACAACAGGGATGACTGTACAAGCCTTCAACAGCGACAGCGACAGCGGCATCGCGGCGATGCTGCGCGTGGCGGCACGCTTCGGTAAACCCGCAGACGCCAGCACGCTGCGTCAGCAGATGCGCTGGTTTCAACATCTGGCACCCACGCAACAACTAGAACGTTTAGCCGGGCTGTTAGGCCTGCATTTCATGCTGGTGCCGCATAGCAAACTGCGCTGGCGGCAGGAAATTGTGCCGGTATTGTTGCTGCTGGAAAACGGCAGCGTGGCGTTGATTGAAGAGGTGGATCGCAACGGTGGCGTGCGTTACTGGCTGAGCGAAAGTGGCGATGTGGTGCGCGCAGGTCAGCTGCAGGATTTATTACTTCAGGCCGACATGCAGGTTGGCGTAATTGGCGTGGCGGCACGGGCGCGCGATGCGCGCATCGACGAGTTTGTGCAGCCGTATCAGCCGCACTGGTTCTGGCATAACTTTCGTGGCATGAAGCGGCGCATCGCGGAGATCTGCCTGGCCTCGCTGGTCGGTAACGTGCTGGCGCTGGCGGGCATTTTGTTTTCCATGCAGGTGTACGATCGGGTGATTCCGGCGCAGTCGCAGCCGACGTTGTGGGTGCTGTTTGCCGGTGTGGTGCTGGCGGCGGCGATCGAGTATCTGATTCGCCTGATGCGCACCCAGGTTTCCGATCTGATGGGCAAACGCATCGACCTGAAAATATCCGCCATGCTGTTCGCGCGGGCGATGACTATCCGCAACGAGGCGCGTCCGCGTTCCACCGGCTCCTTTATTGCCCAACTGCGTGAAATTGATCAGGTACGTGAACTGCTGACTTCCACCACGGTGAATGCCGCCGCCGACCTGCCGTTTGTGCTGCTGTTTCTGCTGATCATGGCGTCGATTGGCGGCTCGCTGGTGCTGATTCCGTTACTGGCGATTCCGCTGATTGTCATTCCCGGTTTGCTAGTGCAGATCCCAATGGCGCGGCTGGCGCAGGAAGGGTTGCGTGAAAGCGCGCTGCGTCAGGCGGTGCTGGTGGAAACCCTCGAAGGCGTTGAAGATATCAAAGCGCTGCAAGCGGAACCCTATTTTCAGCGGCAATGGGAGCAAACGCACGAAGTCAGCGCGGCCATCAGCAATCAGCAACGTTTGTGGGGCGCGCGCCTCACCGGTTGGTCGGCCAGCGTGCAGCAGCTCACCTATGCCGGCATGTTAGTGTTTGGTGTCTATCTGGTGCTCGACAATCAGATAACCACCGGCACGCTAGTGGCGTGCAGCTTGCTCTCGTCACGCACCATCGCGCCGCTGATGCAGCTCACCATGGTGTTCTCGCGCTGGCAGCATGCTAAATCGGCAATGAAAGGGCTGGATGAGCTGCTGAAAAAGCCGCTCGACCAACCCGATCACGCCACGCTGGCGCACTGTCCGGTGCTGACCGGCAGCTATCAACTGCAAAACGTGCATTACCACTACGAAGAGGAGAGCGGTAATAGCGTGCTTAACATTCCGCAGCTGCAGATCACGCCCGGCGAACGTGTGGCGATCCTCGGTAAAGTCGGCGCGGGTAAATCGACGCTGCTGAAGATGCTGGCCGGTCAGGCGCGCGCCAGTCAGGGCAAAGTGCTGGTGGACGGCGTCGATCTCACCTGCATCGATCCGGTCGATCTGCGGCGTCAGCTTGGCTGGCTGTCGCAGGATGCACGGCTGTTTTTCGGCACGCTGCGCCAGAACCTGCTGCTCGGTAATCCGCACGCCAGCGAGCAGGAGATGCTGCAGGCGCTGCGCATCAGCGGCGCGCTTGCGCTGGTGCAGCAGGACGCCGCCAGCCTCGATCGCATTATTCACGAAGGCGGACGCGGCCTGTCCGGCGGCCAGCGGCAAATGGTGCTGCTCAGCCGGCTGATTCTGCGCCAGCCGCAGGTGGTGCTGCTGGATGAACCGACGGCGGCGATGGATGAACAGCTGGAAGCGCAGGTGATTCGCCAGCTGGCGCAATGGGTAACCGGGCGCACGCTGGTGCTGGTCACGCATCGTCCCGCGCTGCTATGCATGGTTGATCGCATTATCGTTATGGATAACGGCCGTATTGTGGCTGATGGCGCGCGCGACGAGATTCTGCGTCATGCCGCCAGTAAAAAAGGAGATGCGGCATGAGTGTGGTGCTGTTGGATAAAGATCTGGCGCGGCGTGAACGTCGCACCTCGGCCATCATCTGGCTGTGCGTGGTAGCGCTGCTGCTGTTTCTGCTATGGGCGTACTTAGCGGTGCTGGATGAAGTGACGGTGGGCATCGGCAAAGTCACGCCTTCCAGCCGCGCGCAGATCATTGATAGCCTTGATGGCGGCATCGTCAAACAGCTCGATGTGCACGAAGGCAATATCGTGCAGCGCGGCGAGGTGCTGGCAACGCTCGATCCCACGCGCTTTCAAACCAATTTTGGTGAAGCGATTGCGCGGGTGCGCACGCTGCGCGCCTCCTCTGAACGTTTACAGGCCGAGCTCAGCGACACGCCGCTGAAATTCAGTGCCGATATCCTGCAACATCCCGAGCTGGTGGCGCGTGAAACGCAGCTCTATCAGGCACGGCGGCAGAACTTTATCGAGACCATCGGCAATTTGCAGCAATCCCTCGCGCTAGTGCAGGCAGAACTCAACGTGACGGAACCGCTGATGCTGCGCGGCGCGGCGGGCAAGGTGGACGTGATTCGTCTGCGTCGTCAGGTGAGCGATCTGCGCGGCAAAATCGACGAAGCACGCAACGATTATTATGTGCGCGCTCACGAAGAGCAGGTGAAGAACAACGGTGAGCTAGATGCGCAATTGCAGGTGGCGGCGGGCAAACAGGATCTGCTGACGCGCACCACGCTGACTTCGCCGGTGCGCGGCATTGTGAAAGATGTACGCGTCACCACCGTGGGCGGCGTGCTGGAGCCGGGTGGCAAGCTGATGGAGATTGTGCCGCTGGAGGATCAGCTACTGATTGAGACGCGCATCAATCCGCGCGATATCGGCTATATTCGGCCAGGTTTGCCTGCGGTAGTGAAGATCACCGCTTACGACGCTTCCATCTATGGCGATCTGCGCGGTGAAGTCGAAACCGTCTCGCCCGATACGTTGCAGGACGACGTGCGGCACGACGAATTTTACTATCGCGTCTATGTGCGCACGCAAAAAGCCGAGCTAAGCAATAAAAGCGGACGCAAATTCGCCATCATGCCCGGCATGGTGGCCAATGTTGAAATTAAAACCGGTCAGAAAACCGTCATGGAATATTTACTTAAGCCGCTGAATAAAGCGAAGGAATCACTGCGCGAGCGTTAATAATCTGCACCGATTATTATTGCAGCGATCTTTGTTACGTGCCGAAATTAACATTGCCATTTTAAGACTATGAATTGAACAAAATGTGCGGAAAGAAGCAAATAATGCATAGCGATAATTGCGGTTAATTTAACCCGCATAATTAACTTTACGCAATATAGGGTGACATCTGAATTTCGGGCAAAAAAATGCCGGACCATCTGGTCCGGCGGGAAATTAGGGTAAATCAAAACATTCGGGGTGAATGAAGGTAATAATGAAATAAATGATGATAGCGGGGATAATTGTATGCTCTGGATGGGTTTGAGTTTTGTCATTCAGTGCGGAAATGTAACTCATGTAATTTGATGTTTTTAAAAAATTAAAATATATGTTGTCAAAAAGTGCTATATTTTTTACCTATCTGTGCTGGTTATTAGTTCCCCGTAATTTACATTCTGAAATAACTATTAAATACACTGAAACAGTTTTGGAAATTTAGTAGCATTTTCGTGATAGATTATTGCCCAACATAAAATAACAATGGAGTGCCGGCTGAATTTTTAATCATTCAGTTCGCAGTGGCAAAAATAAAGGCACATTATAGAGGGTAATAAAAATGAAACGTCGCGTTCTCTCCCTGATGATTCCTGCATTGCTGGTGGCAGGATCAGCAAGCGCAGCTGAAATTTACAATAAAGATGGCAACAAATTAGACCTTTACGGCAAAGTGGACGGTCTGCATTATTTTTCTGACAACTCTGGCTCAGACGGTGACCAGTCTTACCTGCGTTTTGGCTTCAAAGGTGAAACTCAGGTGACCGATCAGCTGACCGGTTACGGCCAGTGGGAATACCAGGCTGCACTGAACACCGCAGAGAGCGAAGGCACCGCGAACAGCTATACGCGTGTTGGTTTTGCTGGTCTGAAATTTGGTGATGCAGGTTCATTCGATTACGGCCGTAACTACGGCGTAATGTACGATCTCGGCGCATGGACTGACGTTCTGCCAGAGTTCGGTGGCGATACCTACGGCGCGGACAACTTCCTGTTCCAGCGCAGCAACGGCCTCGCAACCTATCGTAATACCAACTTCTTCGGTTTAGTGGATGGCTGGAACTTCGCGGTTCAGTATCAAGGCAAAAACGATAACCCAACCGAATCTACTGGCTCTGGTCGTGATGTGTTGGGCGAGAACGGTGACGGCTACGGTCTGAGCACCACTTACGATCTGGGTTCAGGTTTCGGTATTGGTGCAGCGATGTTCCAGTCTGACCGTACCAATAACCAGAACGGTAACAATCCACGTACCGCCAACATCCTGGGTCGCGGTGATAAAGCCGAAGCTTACAGCGGCGCGCTGAAGTATGACGCTAACAACGTTTACCTGGCCGCAATGTACAGCCGTTCATACAACGCAACGCGTTTCGGCGCCAGCGATAGCGGCACCGTTTACGGTTACGCCAACAAAGCGGATAACTGGGAATTGGTGGCACAGTACCAGTTCGACTTCGGCCTGCGTCCATCTCTGGCGTTTGTCTCTTCTCGCGGCTCTGACATCGAAGGTTACGGCAGCCAGAACCTGAAGAAATACATTGATGTAGGCGCAACTTACTACTTCAACAAAAACATGTCGACCTACGTTGATTACCAGATCAACCTGCTGGACGACAACAACTTCACCGACGCAGCCGGTATCAATACCGATGACGTCGTAGCACTGGGCTTGGTTTACCAGTTCTAAGGGTGATGGAGCGTGACTTGCCGGTCACGCTCCCGTTTTCAGCAGCGCATCCAGCGCGGCACGCAGCACCTCGACCACCCGTTCCGACTCCTCGCCAATCTGTACCTGCACAATCGCACCCTCAACCAGTAACACAATCTGCGCCGTTTTGACCTGCTGATCGGGCATCAACTTGTCGCTGATCGCCTGCGCCATCTCACGCTTATGTTGACGAATCAGTTCGCTGGCTTCCGCTAACGTGTCGCCCAGCTCCGCAGCGGTATTGATAAACGCACAGCCACGATAATCGTCATCCCTGAACCAGCTCAGTAAAGCCGCGGGCAGCGCATCGATCAATGCCGCGTGCTGATTCAGCGCATGACGAAACGCCAGCATCCAGCGCTGATGGCGCTGCTGTAAAAACGCCAGCACCAACGCATTCTTCGCCGGAAAGTGACGATAGAAAGTCACTTTGGTCACGCCCGCTTCTGCAATCACCTTATCTACGCCGGTGGCGCGAATCCCCTGTTGGTAAAACAGTTGCTGCGCGCACAGCAAGATACGATCGCGCGCGGATGCGCTGGCATCAAAGATCAGAGGTTCAAGCATAAAAAATTCCTTGTGTGCGTGTAGACAGAATTGTCTACATACGGCAGGATGAATCAAGTAGACAGACCTGTCTACATAATCGGGAGAAATAATATGCTGGTGCCACCGTTCAATCAACAAACCGCGTTACATAAAGTCCGCATGGCAGAAGATGCCTGGAACAGCTGCGACGCACAGCGTGTTTCACTGGTGTACAGCGAAGACACGTGCTGGCGTAATCGCAGTGAATTCGTTAATGGACGTGCAGAAGTCGTGACCTTCCTGCAGCGCAAGTGGGTCAAAGAGTTGGATTATCGACTGATCAAAGAGTTATGGGCATGGCACGAAGATAAGCTGGCGGTTCGCTTTGCCTATGAATGGCATGATGACAGCGGTAACTGGTTCCGCAGCTATGGCAATGAGAACTGGCACTTTGGTGCCGATGGTTTGATGATTCAGCGATTCGCCTGCATCAACGATCTGCCGATTCGCGCAGACCAGCGTCTGTTCCACTGGCCAGCTGGCACGCGCCCGGACGATCATCCGGGCCTGAGTGAGTTGGGGCTGTAGCGGTTACTGCATACCGCGCCATTTTTTGGCTTTGGGCGCCGGTTGCGGCGGCGGGTTGGTGATGGCGGTCAGGCTGCCTTCCATCGCGACACCCGCCAGCGTAAAGGCGGAGAAGCTAAGCCAGTGCTGCCATTTACTGTTTTGTGTTTTAGTATTTTCCATTCTGCACCTCGCTGAAGTTCAACTCAGCTTCAACAATGCAGCATTCATGCCAGCGCACCGCTCTCAGCGCCACGCGCCTTGCAGCGACTTTGCTACACTGCGCCAGCGCTGAAGCGGTGCAGAAGGGTGATTTTCTGGTGCAATAATTTAACATCGGCGTGCAGGATAGTGCTGAATCAGGCGATGGCGGTAAGTCTGCCAACATTTGAAGCTGCTATAAATAAATAGCGCGGCGGTAATTGCGACAATCATATAAACCATCTGATGCTCCTGTAGGCATAACGTTGCAGGAAGCGCTTATCCTGTGTCAGCGTTTATCGAACATCAAGCAGCTTTAGACTGCTTTACAAGCGAGTTATGCTTTGTAATTGGCTGTAGTAATGCGTTACAGATGAGGAATTGATGCGTTTTCAGAACATTCTGCTAGTTAGCCTGTTGGCTTTAGGCCTGAGCGGTTGCGAAAAAAACAGCAACCAACCCGCGCTGGTGCTGGAAGGAAAAACCATGGGCACCGTGTGGCGCGTCAGCGTTGCCGGCGTTGAGCCGCAGCGCAAAGCGCAGTTGCAGCAGTTGATTCAGCAACAGCTGGATCGTGATGACGGCGAACTCTCGACATGGAAAAGCGATTCGGTGCTGTCGCGCTTTAATCAGTATCAAGGTAATACTCCGCAGCCGGTAAGTGCTGATATGGCGGATATTGTCACTGAAGCGCTGCGAATTGGGCACAAAACCTCGGGTGCGATGGATATTACCGTCGGCCCGCTGGTTAATCTGTGGGGCTTTGGCCCGACGAAGCAGCCGGCGCACACGCCCAGCGAGGCGGAAATTGCTGCCGCTAAAGCGCTGACCGGCTTGCAGCATCTGCGCGTCATTCAGGGAGTTGACGGCCAATGGCTGCAGAAAGATCTGCCCGGCTTGTATGTTGATCTCTCGACCATGGGCGAAGGTTATGCCACCGATCATCTGGCGCGCCTGATGGAGCAGCAAGGCATCACCGATTATCTGGTTTCGGTGGGCGGCGCGGTATTGAGCCGTGGCGTTAATGCTAATCAGCAGCCGTGGCGCGTGGCGATCCAGAAACCCACCGATCGCGAAAACGCGGTGGAAGCGCGCGTTGATCTGCAAGGGCATGGCATCAGCACTTCCGGCAGCTATCGCAACTATTATGAACTGGACGGCAAACGCATTTCGCACGTCATCGATCCCACCACGGGAAGGCCGATTGAGCACAAGCTGGTTTCGGCGACGGTGATTGCTACCACTGCGCTGGAGGCGGATGGCTGGGATACCGGTTTGATGGTGCTCGGCAGCGAACGTGCTAAAGCGTTGGCGTTAAAAGAGCATCTGGCGGTTTTTTTGATCAGCAAGCAGGGCGACGGCTTTACTCACTGGATGTCGCCGCAGTTTAAAACCTTCCTCATCGATCAGGCATCTCAATAAAGGAGGCGCACATGCTGGATTTATTTAGTGACGAAGCGCCGTGGCAGGAACCGCTGGCGGATGGCGCGGTGATTCTGCGGCGTCGCGCCCGCGATCAGGCTGATACGCTGCTGGGGGCGATTCACGACATCGCCGCTAAAAATCCCTTTGCCCATCGCATCACGCCCGGCGGCCATCGCATGTCGGTGGCGATGACCAACTGCGGCGATTTTGGCTGGTCCACAGATTCACGCGGCTATCAATATACCGAGCAGGACAGTAACAGCGGACACCATTGGCCGCCGATGCCCGCGCTGTTCCGCGAACTGGCGCAGCACACCGCACGCGAAGCGGGTTTTGCCGGTTTCAATCCTGATGCCTGCCTGATTAACCGCTACGAACCCGGCGCAAAACTGACGCTGCATCAGGATAAAGATGAGAAGGATCTGCGCCAGCCGATTGTGTCGGTTTCATTAGGATTGCCTGCAGTGTTCCAGTTCGGTGGTTTCGAACGCGGCGATGCCACCCAGCGTGTGCTGCTGGAACATGGCGATATTGTGGTTTGGGGCGGGCCATCGCGCCTGCGTTATCACGGCATTTTGCCGCTCAAACCCGGTATTCATCCGCAGGCAGGCGCTTTCCGTTTTAACCTGACTTTCCGCCGTGCTTTTTAGCCATTTTTGTGGCGGCGCAATTTATTGCGTAATACATGTTAGTTAAGCCAGTGATGAGGGCGCTGACCGGTGCCACTTTTGGGCCGGCGGTCCTCGCGCCGCTAGCGCGGTTCCTTCACTTCGTTCGTCTGCCTGACGGACCGGCGGAGACGGGACATCCTTGTCCCGGCTCCGCCTTTCGCCCGCGTCCTGCGGGCTCTCCTGGCTTCCTCGCTTCGTTCAGCGCTGCGGAATGCCGGCCCAAAAGTGGCCCCGACCAGCTCCGAACCTTCATTGCGCGTTATTGAAAAGGGCACATTAGCAGAGGCGCTGGCGCGTCTGCTGTGTCAGCGCCCGCACCAGCTTTAAATCGAAATTTCTCCTTATCTGACAAGCATTGCGCAAGTTAATGCGCGATAAATCGCGCCGCTACCAAACAAGCGGCGAGAAACGCTGTGCTCAGACAACTATGAGATGAGAATTATTCTTGCTATCAGCCAAGGCGACATTAAACTGCAGGCTGCTTTATTGACCGCTGGAACCCTTTGATGGCATTGCTGCAAGTCGTTTTTCGCCAGTACCGCTGGCCTTTTATTGGCGTCATTCTTCTCACGTTGTTAAGTGCCGTGCTCGGTATCGGCCTGATTGCCTATATCAATAATGAGCTGATCGTCGCGGTGAATACTTCGATTTCAGTGCTGCCGAGTTTCCTTGGCCAGCTGTTCCTGTTGATGGCAGTGACGCTCGGCTCCCAGCTGGCGTTGACCATGCTGGGCCACCACTTTGTCTGGCGGCTGCGCGGCGAATTCATTAAGCGGATTCTCGATACGCGCGTGGAGCGCATCGAGCAGATCGGCAATGCCCAGCTGCTAGCCGGCCTGACCAGCGATGTGCGCGCCATCACCATCGCCTTCGTGCGTTTACCCGAGCTGATTCAGGGCATCATTATTACGCTCGGTTCGGCGCTTTATCTTGCCTGGCTCTCGCCCAAAATGCTGCTGATTACCTGCCTGTGGCTGGTGGTGACGCTGGTTGGCGGCTGGTTGCTGGTGTCACGGGTTTATCAGCACATGGCAAAGCTGCGTGAAACCGAAGATGATCTGTATCGCGATTTCCAGACCATTATTGAAGGACGTAAAGAGCTGCAGCTCAACCGCGAACGTGCGCAGCTGATTTACGACAGCGTTTATCAGGAAAATGCCAAAAGCTATCGCCACCATATTGTGCGCGCCGATACCTTCCATCTCAGCGCGGTAAACTGGTCGAATATCATGATGTTGGGCGCGATTGGCATCGTGTTCTTTATGGCGAACGGATTAGGATGGGCCAACACGGCGGTGGCGGCAACCTATTCGCTGACGCTGCTGTTCCTGCGCACGCCGTTGCTGGCGGCGGTGGGTGCTTTGCCGACGCTGCTCAGCGCGCAGGTTGCCTTCCGCAAACTCAACACATTCGAACTGGCGCCGTATGAAGAAACCTTCAAGGCGCTGCCAAACGTCAGCGAATGGCAAACGCTGGAGCTGCGCGATGTCTGCTTCCATTATGGTGAGCACGGATTCCAGGTTGGGCCGATCAATCTGACGCTGCGTCGCGGCGAACTGGTGTTCCTGATTGGCGGCAACGGCAGCGGAAAATCGACGCTGGCAATGCTGCTCACTGGCCTTTATCAACCGCAATCGGGCAGTTTACTGTTGGATGGCAAGGTGGTTGACTGGCAAAACCTCGACGCCTATCGCAAACATTTCTCAGCGGTGTTTACCGACGTGCATCTGTTTGATCGCTTGATCGGTGACCAAGGGCAACCAGCCAACCCAACGCTGGTGCAGCAGTGGCTGGAGCGTCTGAAGATGCAAGACAAGCTCAAGCTGGAAGGCAACAGAGTGCTCAATCTGCAACTGTCGAAAGGGCAGAGCAAACGTCTGGCGCTGCTTTTGGCGGCTGCCGAAGAGCGCGACATTCTGCTGCTCGATGAATGGGCGGCGGATCAGGACCCGCATTTCCGTCGTATCTTCTATCGTGAGCTGCTGCCGTGGTTACAGGAATCGGGCAAAACGGTGTTCGCCATCAGCCACGATGATCACTATTTCATTCATGCCGATCGCTTGCTGGAAATGCGCGAAGGTCAGCTGAGTGAGTTGACCGGTAACGAACGCGAGATGGCAACACTGGATGCGGTGCAACGTACCGATACTGGCCATTAGCGCTAGCCGGGAAAGCTTAGCGAAAACCCTTATTGGGCAAGAGGTTGCGGAGTGAGTAAAGTGAATTCCAGCAGAAATCCTCGTTTCTGCATCCCTGGAACACTTTTCTGTCGTCTTGTGTTGTCACCGGCTCGGGTTTATTTCTGAGCCGGTTTTTTATTTTGTCGGTAGCGGATGCGTCAGCAGCGTAATCACGCGGTTTCCAGCGAGCCAGAAACGCGCCTGCAGCAATACTTTCGTGGTGAAATGCCTATCAAAATCCCGACACAAGCGCAGCGTTGCGCGGCCTTGCTGCACGTCCAGCTCTACGACTTCCGCTTGAAGAAAATCCATCGGCTGATGCAACTGCGGCCACAACGCTTTATATACACTCTCTTTCAGTGAAAACAGCAGCGTAGCGGCCTGGGCAAAGGGCAAAGGTTGCGCCAGCAGACGCTGTTTTTCCGCCGTGCTCATCAACATCCCGGCGGTTTCATCAGCGGTTTCCTCCGCCATTATCTGCTCAACGTCCACGCCTACGCACAGTGGTTCGCGCGTCGCAGCCATCACCGCAACGCGGTGCGTGTGCGACAGCGACGCCTGAATGCCGGCGGGCCACAGCGGTGAGCGATCGGGCGCATTACACAATACAAAGTTCGATAAACCTAATTGCGAGAGGTTTTGCTGCACCAGCCAGCGACTCGCCAGATGTTCGGCTTTGCGTTTGGGCACCGCGCTCTGTAGCGACGCGGGCAGCGGCAATTGCCACGCCTGATGCAGTTCGGCATGCCAGTGTTGTTGATCGAATTCACACCAGGCGATCGGTAAGGCATGCAGCGACGTGCCAGCAGCGTGGATAAACGGGGAAGAGGGCAGAGCAAGCGGCGTTTGAGAGGCGAACATAAAAAATCACGGCTGACGGAAAACGTAGTTTTACCAGCCAGCCGGATGGAGAGCAAGCCAAAGGGGCTCGCCTGCTTTTAGTTGTTTGGCGGAATCGCCATTCCTTTAATCTGCACCACGAAGTGCTGATGGCCTTTGGTGATGCGCGCACCGCGATCGCACCAGCGCGAGGCGAGACGGAAGAAATCGTCGCTGCCGATATCGTAAGCCAGTTCAACTTTATTGATACCCGAGTGCAGGAGTTCTTCCGCATCCTGCAGGTTTTTTGCTTTGATGACCATAATGGTTTCCATCGAAAAAACAAGAGACTCAAGAGTAAGAGAATTCTGTGACAGTTTTGTTTCAGTTTGATGAAGTGCTGTCATATTTATCCAAAAATGTGATCTTGCTCGGGTCAGGTTGCTTTCGTTAAGTTACTGATTAAAAGCTAATAATCATTCAAATCCTGGCGATAATCTGATAATGGTTTGCGGTTCAGGCACGGTTAACCTGCCATCCTTAAATCTTCGCATGATTCACGCGTGAAGAAAGCTGTGGATGATTCTCCTTACGTTCGCTAAAGCGATCCGCAAGAGAGTCAGCGTGGCCTTTCAGGATCTGCGTGATTTTGAATAACTCTTCGGCCACATCAACAATCCGATCATCGTACGCCGAGGGTTTCATCCGGCCTTCTTCATCAAATTCCTGCCACGCTTTCGCAATCGATGACTGATTGGGAAGGGTGAACATCCGCATCCATCAACCCAGCACGCGCATCTGATTGACGGCATTGAATGATCGGGACCTGGTTAGCAAGCGAGCGGCGTCTTCTGCCGAGAATCAGCTAAACAGCGTTCACGCACTAAACCGTAAAGAACGAGAAATTTCGCTGGCCGCCCAGGTTCACCGATCTGTTCGGCAATGGAAGGATCAAAATGTTCAGTCACAAGGGCAGGAAATGAGGTCATGTGAAAATCTCCAGACAGTAAATTCAGCCTTTACTTCGAACACATATGAATTATCATATGTATTAAATTTTCACTGGAACCAAAATCGATGCTTCCTGTTCAACTTTTCAAACTGCTTGCCGACGAAACGCGTACGACGATCGTTTTATTATTGCGAGAGGCCGGAGAGTTGTGTGTCTGCGATCTCTGCGCCGTTACCCAACAATCACAGCCAAAGATTTCACGCCACATTGCCTTGCTGCGCGATGCTGAGCTGATTGTGGATCGACGTGAAGGTAAGTGGATTCACTATCGTCTCTCTCCGCATATGCCGGCCTGGGCCGCATCGATTATCGATACGGCCTGGAATAGCCAACGTGAGGACGTGCGTGAGTCGCTGAAGAACGCCGCCGCTACGGGTTGTGAATAATCATTAAACACATTTGATTTTTCGAATGCATTGGAGGCGCGATGTTTCTGGCAGGCGCAATATTTGTTTTGACCATGGTATTTGTCATCTGGCAGCCGCGCGGCCTGAGCATTGGCTGGACGGCAACGATAGGGGCTTTATTGGCGCTGGTGACCGGCGTTATCCAGTTAAACGATATTCCCGCTGTCTGGCATATCGTCTGGAATGCGACGGCTGCTTTTATCGCCGTCATTATCATCAGCTTGTTGCTGGACGAATCCGGTTTTTTTGAGTGGTGCGCTTTGCATGTCGCGCGTTGGGGAAGGGGGCGAGGGCGGCGGCTGTTCACCTATATCGTGTTACTCGGCGCGTGTGTTGCTGCGCTTTTCGCCAATGACGGTGCGGCTCTGATATTGACGCCGATCGTTATCGCCATGCTGCTGGCGCTAGGCTTCAGTAAAGGCGCAACGCTGGCTTTTGTCATGGCAGCCGGATTTATTGCCGATACCGCAAGTTTGCCGCTGATCGTCTCCAATTTGGTTAACATCGTTTCCGCTGATTTCTTCAAACTGGGATTCATCGATTATGCGGCGGTGATGGTTCCGGTTGATATTGCCGCCATCATCGCAACGCTGGTGGTGCTGCACCTTTTCTTCCGCAAAGAGATACCCGCCAGCTATGAGGTTTCACGTCTTAAACTGCCAGCAGAAGCCATCAAAGATCCCGCAACTTTCAAAGCCGGTTGGCTGGTGCTGTTGCTGCTATTAGTGGGTTTTTTCCTGCTGGAGCCGCTGGGTATTCCGGTTAGTGCTATCGCCGCATTGGGCGCGTTAATTCTATTTATCGTTGCCAAAAGAGGTCATGCAATTAACACCGCTAATGTGTTACGCGGCGCACCCTTGCAGATCGTGATTTTCTCGCTGGGCATGTATCTGGTGGTTTATGGCCTCAAAAATGCCGGGCTGACGCAACATCTTACTGACTTGCTCAACTACTTTTCCAGCCAGGGTTTATGGGCTGCCACCTTGGGTACCGGTTTGGTGACGGCGCTGCTTTCATCAGTGATGAACAATATGCCGACGGTACTGATTGGTGCGCTGTCGATTGATGCCAGCACCGCGCAGGGCGTGATAAAGGAAGCGATGATTTATGCCAATGTGATTGGTTGCGACCTTGGACCAAAAATCACGCCGATTGGTAGTCTCGCCACGTTGTTATGGCTGCATGTGCTCGATCAGAAGAACATCAACATTAGCTGGGGTTATTACTTTCGCGTGGGGATCGTGATGACCTTGCCCGTGCTGCTGGTCACCCTGAGTGCGTTGGCCTTGCGCCTGACACTGTCCCATTAAAATGAGAGCAATCATGACCGACATCACCATTTACCACAATCCTGCCTGCGGTACATCGCGCAACACGCTGGCGTTCATTCGCAACAGCGGCATTGAGCCGACCATTATTCTCTATCTTGAAACGCCGCCCAGTCGTGAAAAGCTCAAAGCGTTGATCAGTGCGATGGGTATCAGCGTGCGCTCCTTGCTGCGCAAAAATGTCGAACCTTTTGAGCAACTGGGTTTGGCTGAGGAGAGATTTAATGATGAGCAACTCATCGAGGCGATGTTGAACTATCCCATCCTGATTAACCGCCCGATCGTCGTATCTCCGCTGGGAACACGCTTATGTCGGCCTTCAGAAACGGTACTTGATATTCTTCCCGATGCGCAGCAGGGAGCATTCATCAAAGAAGATGGTGAGAAGGTGATCGATCAGCACGGAAATCGAATCGTTTAGACCAGATCTCAGGCAATAAAAAAGCAGCCATTAGGGCTGCTTTTTTGGGATTTTGGTCGGCACGAGAGGATTTGAACCTCCGACCCCGGACACCCCATGACTCTCTTGGGTTGTGTTTAACCTTATGATTCTATTGTTAAACAGCATTCACAATCATCTGAGGGAATGTGAATGGCTACCATCCGACAATTACAATCTGGCAAGTGGAACGCTCAAGTAAGAATCACAGGTTACAAGCCTAAATCTTCTACGCATCTGACAAGAGAAGCGGCTGAGCAATGGGCAAAAGAGCAGGAGCAGCAAGTACACTCATCCTGTGCCACTATCCAAAAGCTCTCCCCTGTTTATCTTGAAGAAGTTATGACGCTTAGCGGAAAGCAAAGGGGTGGCTACGAGGCTATTTGCCACCGTCTTAGAACGCTTTCTAAAGGCCTGCCAGCTTCGCTCACTTTGATAACCAGTGCTGACGTAGCTGAGTATAAAAACAAGCGTCTAAAGATCGTTCAGGGGGCCTCAGTGAGACTTGAGCTACAGCTCTTATCTCGCTTTCTAAGATGGGCATCTACAGAAAAAGGGGTTGAATGCTCTGATGTGGTCAAGCAGGTTAAGCTTCCATCACCTTCTAAACCTCGTGAGAAAATAATACTTCCTCATGAATACTCAATGATACTGGATAATGTGTCAGACAGGATTAAGCCAATCATCACACTGGCATATGAGACAGCGATGAGAAGGGGAGAAATCCTTAGCCTTAAACCATGCATGATTAATTTCAGGAAGCGCGTTATACATCTCACCCATACAAAGAACGGGGAAGAAAGGGACGTGCCGCTTTCAACAGCTGCAATTGCTTTGCTCACACAGCTATGTGATGGGCGTAACCATGATAGCATTCTTTTCCCATACGCTGATTACACCATATCTCAGGCATTCAGGAGGGCTGTTAGAAAGTGTCAGATACATGGGGTGTGCTTCCATTCATTAAGGCACACAGCCATTACTAGGTACGCTGAGAAAGGGCTCTCAACTGTTCAGCTCCAAGTAATTTCAGGCCATAAGAGCATTGGGATGTTGGCAAGGTATAGCCACATTCGGGCCAGCTCTGTTAGTGATTTGATGGGCTAGCTAAACGAAGCGTGGTATCTTCAGCCTTTTCACTGGGGATACCATGTTCAAATACTTACTGTTAAGGCTCAGGGTTGGCAAGGTGCAGGCTGAGCTAATGGCTCAAATCCATAATCAAGAAATAGTTAACCGCCTCTGCCAGCTTCCCGCATCAATTGAGCAGATAGATTTTCTTTACCGTAAGGCTTATTACAGAAAACGTAAAGACGTTAACTTCCTTATAGTCTGCAATATTATGGCTCATATCTTAACTAGTGAGATATCTACCGATGAAGACAAGATACTATCCTTCGTAATTCTAACCGAACGCTTTGATAAGATGATCAAAGACAATGATTACTGCCGTCAAAATTTCATGCTAATTGGAGACTTCGAAAGGGCTTTGATAGATTATCGCATGACACACCCTGAGTGGCCTGCTTCACTTTCATCACTTACTCTCCTCTCCCACCCTTAGAAAAAAAATGCCAGACCTAAAACTTCACTTTCGTATTATAAACTATTAGCATTAATCGTTCTTCAAATGAGGGTTATGTGGGATGACAACTCAGCAGCAGGTTATCGAGACGATTGGTTCTTTTCAAAGAGACTTATGGATTAAAACATATCTTCCTCTTATCACAACCTTCGTGGGTTTATTCTTTGGTTTTTTCTTAAACACCATTAAAGATTCAGTGGTTAATAGAAGGAATATCGTAAGATACAAGAAGGTAATTAAGGAGGAGGTGTTTTTAGCTACTCAGGAATCTTTAGATCTTGCTAAAAGGATATGTAAAGAGTTGGATGAGGCCAAGGAAAAAGGCAAGGCACCCTACGCTTATGTTTCTAGAGTAAGTGATATATCTTTTAAAGAGTTCTATCCTAAGTCAATCTATTCATATTCGGTCAGTGAAAGAAAAGACTTGAATGTTTTTTATTCGAATATTGATTTTATAAATTCTCATGTGAACGGTAATTTTTCAACTATGTATGATAAAGATATCAGTGGAGGAATAGCTAGAATGAATCACTTAATGATAGCAATATTCAATGTTTACCGTTGTCATGCTAATTTACACTTAGGTAAAAATAGAACTACGATGACTGTGGGAAACTTTCTTGATGAAACAGAGATCGAAAGTGAATTTTATCGTGACTTAATAAAAAGAGCATCTACAGAAAGTTCAAGTCACTGTGATTGAATTTTAAATTAAGAATGACTTTGATTGAAAAGTCATTTTCCAAAATCAATTTACAACTGATTAGGATAATATCAAAAATGAAATGATTAAAAACTTAACAAGCCAACTGAATCCACATGCCACCCTCTCTCATTCATTCGCCCATTCACTATCGTTCATGTGCTCATTCATTCTTTCATGCGTCATGGCTACATTCGTAGCGGATTCAATAGAACGTGCAGCTTTAGCTGCGTTCAATAGGACATAACGGCTACTGTTCACCTCTGTGAACAAGTCTTTTGTAGCCAGTGTATATGAATGTGAATCTATGGGGAAAGACAATAGTACATACAGGGGGATATAATTTTAGGAGGGGATTTGAATGGTATATAGGATGTGTATGAATGGAAAGAGGATAGGAGGGTCAATGCGTTACGTCATCCTGACTAACGCTAGGGGCAAGAGCAGGTCAACAGAACGCAGCAGAGCTGCATACGCACCAAGACTCTCTCACAGCTAGGGCTGTTCGTTCCCTATGGCACAAACAAGCATGTGTACATTCGCATATCATTGTGCATCTACATGCTAATGTGTGCATCGTCAGATGTGTTTAATACCTACTACCGTAATTGTTTAAATTAGAAAGGTCCCTTGTCCTGACTCTGTTACACCCTCTATTAGCAGGTCCCTTATATACTACTACCGAAATAAACAGGCGGTAATAGTGAGGGGCAGATTTCTCTACACTACCTACTACCGAAATAAATAAGGCCTCCCTTCACAGGCCCATTCACACAATACATTGTGAACGCACACACCTAACTGATTGAGAAGTAATGAATGTACATTGTCTTTGATAGACAGAAGCGGAGGAATTATTGACAGGGGGCAGCGTTCACCCCTCCCTTTAAAATTATCCTGCTTGCTTTGCTGGGGGCTATAAGGGGGGAGTACGGGGGGCTGTGACTACTTGCATAGACCTTTCCCAGAATCTTACAGAAATTAGCCTATGTACGGGAGAGAGAGAAATACCCCCATCTCTGAGGGCTATTGTGTTTATTTAGAGGCGTTGTTTCTATCTATTGCGTCAGAGAGAGCTCTAGTTACAGCTTCTTGTGCCTTAGCCAGAGCATTGGCTCTCCTCTTTCTCCTGCGGGACCACCACAGAGCAGCCAGCACTTTAAGCGGGGCTATTCCGAAGGTGACAAGCAGCATGTCTATTGCGGTGACTGTTGGTGATGCCATTAATATCTGCAATCAAAATAGATTGCCCCCACACTATTTCCGTAATGAAAGTTCAGCCTGAAGGATCTTTATGTCAGCTTCCGCCTGCTTAAGGCGGGCAATAAGCTCCAAAACGGGTAAGGCAGAATTGCCAAGAGTGGCATTAAGGATGGAAAATCCATTCATGTCTACAGCGCTTTTCATTGTTGATGTTCCACCCGCATAAGGAACACGCCATAGGCAATTATTATTAATGGCATCACATAGAGCGGAAAGGTTATTATTTAATTGATTTACAAAAGAGCCGTTAAAGGCTGTAGCTCCCAGAGGAGCTATTACGATTGGTTCTGCCATTATATGATGGCTCCTATTTATTGTTATTGAATGCGCTCTACAGTGAGAAGGGCATTAGCAGAGGTAACAGCGGCTGAAAAGTTCCCCATAAGATATAGGGTTGTATCTGCTGTTACATTGAAAAATCGTATAGGGCTGTGAGCTGAGCCACCCGTTAAAGATGTAGACACTGTGCCATAGCCTCTCAGAGAATAGTCAGCAGGGAACGAGGCAGAAGTGTTAACGGCTATCTGTCCATCTCCCGCTGTGCGCCATGTAGATGACGCTGTAACACGCCATACACCGGCTGGGATTGTAATAGTAGTGAGAGTGGTGGTGGAGTTAGCTGATACAGCCAGCCCTGCCACACTCACCTGATTAAAATATCCCTTGTCTGTTGAAGGAACCAATGCACCATTCACACTACCTGCATCAAATGCACCAGTGAGAACAGCGTTGAAATATTTCTTTTTGAGTTCTGGTAATGTCCCCGTGGTGCTTAATGCGGAAGTGAGAGCTGCTTTCTCCGTATCATTCAAGCTTGCCATTCTGTTTCCTTTTTTATTATTATTTATTGTTGGCATATTTCAAAAATAAACCCCCTCTAACGCTCTATGAGCCCCTACAAGGCCTTAAGAGGTACATATGGCTTAGGAGGGCTTAGAATTGATTAGAGAGCTTCCTAGAGGTATTAACGCCCGTTGACGCTTTCACCGCCTGCTGGCGCTACAGGTTCCTCGTTGGGGACCCCAAAGAAATCTGATTCATAGCGTTTAAACTGTTTATCAAAATCTTCATTGCCTTCCAGATGCGCAGCAGCACGAACCGTTTTGTTTACCAGAGGGGAAACTTTCTGGTTTAAATCGCTCGCTTTAGCAATTACAGCTGGATTCCCCTCATATCCCTTTTTAGGGCGGAATGTGAGAGAGCCATTACGGAAGGTGTATTCCAATGCGCCATCGGCTGCGCTCTGCTGTTGCTCCACATTAGCAAAGCCTACATTGTATTGAGATTTTTTAGCCGTATCCACAGTGAAGCCAGTAGTTACCTGTGCATCTTTCCAGGCCTGTTGAATAACAGGAGAGAGCTTATCTGTGTAATTAGTGCCAATAACGTTTTCAATATTCGCCGATACACTTTCATCCACAGTGCCGCCCATCTGCTTATATTTCAAAAATTGAGGGGAGGCTAAGAAATCCATTACATTATTGAGCTGATGAGGCGTCTTCTGTGAAGAAGCGAAATCTACAGTGCCAGACAGAATAGCGTTTACATGCTGATGGAGTTCGCTCTGGGTTCCCTCAACATCATCCACAATAGGGGACTTGCTGGAGAGGGCATCAATAGTGGATTTAAGAATGTCAGTATGGGTTTTAGTATCAGCCTTATCTGCCGCACTGTTAGAGGTAGGATTATAATTGTACCCCTTCATGATTTCATCGTACTTATCCATTAGCTGCGGAGTTACACGGTTAATCACAGTAGCCCCAGCTGGGCCAAGCGTCTTAGCAAGCGCTAAGGGAGTGGCATACTTAGGGTCAGCAGCAAAAGGAAGGAGGGCTTTGGCCTGAGCACTATCAATCTGATGCTGATATACATCCGCTGAAATCTTGCCTGAAGCTAAGTCAGAGCTGGCCTTATACAGGTCCCCGAATGGCTTTGTTAGTCCATCTACATAATCACTTCCCGCAATACCGCGATATTGCATGAGCTGGCTTTGAAACTGCTGCTGTAGCTCTGTGATGGCATTAACTTTCTGCTCTGGAGTCATTACAGCGTTCTGATGGATAGATGTAATCTGTGCTCTCTGTCGGTCATATTCAGACTGTACAGCGCTATTAAGGCCATTACGCACCTGTAGCTGGTTAGTCTTCATCTTCGCTTCCATAACAGCATTAGCCCGCTGTGCGTTAGCGTTAGCAATATTAGCCCGCTTCTCCTGTAGCCCTAGCTGCTGGTTTTGTATGGACAGTTGCTTTCCATAGAAATCCATCTGTTGTGCTGCATGTTCCTGCTGACGCATACCGTCTACTTGCTGCTGCTGCTGTTCAGCGGTCATGCCTGCATGAATCCAGCCGGAAGCAGTGGCTTTTTTAAGATCTGTCTGATATTGCTGCTCAACAGCGGTGCCCTGCGCCAGTGTATCGCCTAAGCCTGCGCTTTTGGCTAGGCCGCTATTAAGCTGAATCAGTTCCTCGGTCATGGCTGGGTTATTGGCTACAAGCTGATTAAACTTGGCACGCTGTAAACGCTGCGCATCGGACTGTGACAAGCTCCCCTGACTCACCGCTGAGTTGAGATTGGTGATGTAAGAAGCAAAGCCAGCTGTGGCCTGATTCTTTTGCTTCACCGCTTCCTGTTTCTGATTGTTAGCGTACATACTGAGGCCAGTAGAAAGGAGTTGGGTTAGTCCCTGTCCTACTGCCGCTACTGTACCTGCGTTGCTCACTGGAGCCACCGCCTGTTGTGGAGAGGCGTTAAATTGTGGAGCGCCTACATCCTGTGTCTCAAAAATACCCTGAGCCATAATAGTTCCCCTTAGTGCAGATTAAGTTTGGTAGAGTTGGTGAGATAGCTCATATTGCTGAGCAGTTCGTTATGTTTTTTATCCCACATAGCCAGAGCTTCACGACATACACTGAGCATCGGTACATCTGAAATATCTGTTGCACGCAGGATGGAGCACCAGCGGCTAATCTCGTTTTCAGCTTCATTCAAAGCTGCGGAGGTATCTTTCAATAATTGTTCTGTGTTCATTGTTCTGTTTTCCCTTAAATAGATTTTTAATTGTTTTAATAGGGATAAAGGGGAGGAGGAGATTTAAGATGACAAGCAGGAAATAAGAAAACTCGACCATCACCGCATAACCTCATCTGAGGCTTTCTCAACTTCTGACAGGGGCGTGTTGAATCCGCAATACTTACAATGCATACGCGGATAAGAGCTATCTACTTCATCCTCATAGGCATTGTCATAGAGGCATACAACCTTACATCTGCCGCATCTCCAGTTGAAATACTGATTACGCACTTCCTCCAGTCTTTCTGGCTTAGCTGATTCCAGCATGTAATCAATAGCCTCAGCAAAAGTTCTCCCGCTATTCCACTGCCCATCTACTAGCGTAGGGTCTACTCCGCTAATCTTGATTTGCTTATCCACTAAATAGATGTTCAGGTGTTTTCGGATTACAAGCCCCTTATACGCAAAGAGGATTGTAGTCTGAGAAGGGGAGTGAGAAGCCCCCTCTCTGGCGTCTGTCTTACGCTGAACCTTCCGGGCGTGATGAGCGTTAGCTCTGGCCTGCTGTTGGCCTAAGCTCCAATTCTTATTCATCTCTGCGACTCCTTAACTACCTACTTCCGAAATAAAATCACTCTTGTTCTTTACGAGAGCGGAAGAAATCAATAGCAGCTTGTGTGCTGTGCATAGGGCCAAGAGCTTTAGAGCGGTCATTCATTCGCTGAGATGCCTGCTTTTGTGCCTCAATGGTGCGCAGTTCAGATTCATGTTCTTCACGAGTGCGCTTGTCCATAGTGCGGCTCTGCGTGTTCTCACGAATACGGCGCATATATTCTGCACGCTGTGCTTCGGTTTCCAGTTTAGAATAAGGGACATCGGGGAGGGCGCTGGCTTTCTTCTTAGCAGCCAATTGGCGGAGAATTGCAGCACCTGCTTCCTCTGCATTACAGCCTGTCTGTGCCATTAGCTGCTGCATAATTTCCTGAATGTTAACATCCGGGCCCTGTTCAGAGGGGGAGTAGGTGTTGTCAAATAATGATGTAGACATTGTTCTGTTTCCTTTTTATTATTTATAATTGCGGCGGTAAGCGCCCTTTAAAATTCTTTGTGTCCAAGAGAATGTATAACGGAAAGAGTATTCCAGCTCTTGCAGCCAATAAGCATTATGGCGCGCTCTCTCTGCCTTAAACGCCTCCACAGCCTTTCTTGAATATCGAGCCATACATTCCCTCATGTTATTTAAATAAACGCGCCAAGAGCGCTACAACGCTTGCTGTCGTGTATTCTTTACCAGTGACAGTAACATGGCCTTTAGTATTTAGAGCATTAGCTAAGGCTGCATTACCTAAGCCATAATCTAATAGGTCTTCTACCACTGGCTTAATCTTCTCGTCATATTTACGGGTACGGTTAGCCCGAGCTTCAGCAAATGAAGTTCCTGTATGTCGCATAGTGTTTTTCTCGATGTTTTTATTATTTTGAGAGGAGAGCAGGGCAGCCCTAGAAACTGCCCATTTTGTTTTTTTATTATTTAAACTTATTAATGTCTTTAACTTCTTCTTCTGAGAAGCTCCATTTGGCAATGGACAGGAGGGCTTCACGTTGTTCTGGCTTAAGAGTAGCTTGGTTAATCCAGCCAATAACATCTTCGCGTGTAGCCCATCCAGAGGCGCTCATGATTGCATCGAATAAGCGGCGGTCCCCACCTTCGATTTGCTTCATCATATTAGCCATCCAGCGCTTATGAGCTGAAACATTATTAGGAAATGCAGACATCCCATATTGTGACATACGGATGAGGTAATCTTGTTGCTCAGCTGTGAGCCCCTCAGCTACTAAACGCCGTGACACATCTCCGAAATACTGATCAATGTCTGCATTGTATTTGTCATGCTCCGCCTTAATGTCATCCATCACCGCAAAGCTACGTGCCTGAGTAAGGCTCTGGAAGCCTAGGAGCTTGGCAAATGCTTCAGGTGTTGTAACGTTGTCTCGGGTCATGGCTCCTGATGCTGAATATTCGCGTTGGTACTTGAGCATCAGCCAGGCTTTGTAGCCGTTAGAGAATCCAGAGGAAAGGTTTCCTACATCCATCATAACTGTGTGCCATTTGTCTACGCTGGTATCAGATGACGGGTCTGTCACTAAACCGGAAGCATAGCCAAAATCGCGGATAAGATTGGTGATGCGTGGATTGCTCCCCATCATTAGGGAGCCTACAGGGCTGTTAGCAATAGCCTCCCCCGTACCGTCACTAAAGATGTGCTTCACCATATCAATCACGCCTTGAGGGTCATAAGGGTTTACACCACCACCCCAATCAACTTGAGATTTCTGGCCCCATACAGCCTCAATCATTCCATTGGTTAGGACGTTAGATAAGCCACCTACAATCAACTCTCGTTGCGTTTCATCTTCTGGCAGGTGTTCAGAAAGCATCTGTGCAAGCCAGTCTGGTGCCCCAAACATGCCTACAGCAAACGTTGCCATACCTACTCGCGCTTTAGCAGGGATAGCCCGATTGAACAACACGCCAATCATTTTCAAAGGAACCTGCCCATACTGACCAATAACAGACAGCTCGTTATGGTTGAGCGCTACCTGACCAGAGCGGGAGAAGTTACCAGTGAATTGACGAGCATCAGAGGCTATTTGTTTCAGCAAGTCAGCGGGGAGGGTTGTCCCTTTACCAGCCTTAACACTTGCCTTCAATGCTGCGTCATAGTGAGCGAAGTAGGAAGAAGCCTGTACGAAATACTCACCAGCGCTAAAGCCAATCTTACGAGGAGCAGAAAGGGTGGCTTTCACTCCCTTAGTAACAGCATTAGCGGCACGGCTGGCATAACCTACAGATAAATCCGTATTCGTTCTCAACATCCCAGCAATCATTTCATGCCGGTTAATTCCCTTCGTAATCCCCGATTTATCCATGGCATCTTTCATAGCCTTGAATTCTGCCTTACTTCTACCAAACATCCGGTAATAAGCATCAGGGGCGTTAGGGTTAAACTTATCAATCATCAATAGCGTTGCATCATCGAACAGATGAGCGATGTAAGCTGGATGGCGTCCTAATGACATAGACGCCTGTGCAAATTGGACAGCTAATTGTCGTAATGGATTGAGGGCAATCATTGTGTAGAATGAAAGGGAGCGAAGGAAGCCAGTAGGAGAGAATGTTTCCCCGGCTCTTACTGCTCTTTCCCCCAGCGCCAGCGCCTTACTGTCGTACTTAACAGCAGCCCCGCCTAACCAATCAGCAGATTGTGAGAAGATTTTCTTTGTTACATCATCAAGCGCATTAACATAGCCATTTTCCATTGCCCTAATATGCTCATACATAGCACGGGCTGCTGCTCTCTGTTTACCACTTCCTGTAATCTCAGAGATGTTAGAAGGGTAGTCAGGACGGCCATTCCGTTTAGGCATAACATCGCTATAAGTGGAAAGGAGGCGCTGCTTGCTTGTCTCAATCCAGTCACGATAGGCTACCCGAGAAGAAACGCTCTCAATGCTGCTGTTCATTGCCTGAATAGGAGATTGAATATGAGTGCCATCGAGCTCTGTGTTAGAGCCTATTGCATCCTCAAGCCGCTTACCGCGTACACGCTGAGCTGATAAACCACCTGCGCTCATAGCCTGAGTATTCGCCTTGTCGTAGTCCCCTCCTTTCAGGTCTCCCCTTACACGATATTCAGAGGGGCGTGTTCGTTGATAACGCTCTATGGCTTTAGCAGCAGATAAGCTGTCAGGGGCTGTTGCAAATGCCTGCCAGATGTCCTGCCCATGCTCATCCCTTACGGGAATGCCATCAGCATCTACGAGCTTACGCTCAATGAAGTGAGGGTTAGCATATCGAACTGAGTAATAGCCTTTACGGTAGGCCATCACTGTATCGTCATCAGACAAAGCACGGAGATATGTCCCCCGAGCGTCATTATCATTGAGCACATGGAGGACGTTACGACCATCAATCTCAATTGGATGAGCAAGCTCAGCTACCCCTGCATTACGGGAGCTAAGGGCTGCACGCTCCTCTGGTGTGAGGATGCGCACTGTGTCCTTTGCTGCGTCATATACGGAAGTGTTATTGCGTACACTATTGAGAGAGACAGGGCGTGCTACGACATCTAAGCCAGCATCCTTATACACCATACGACCATAGCCACGGGTCTTGTAGCTTCTCACCATATCTGCGTTAGTAAGGTGCCAGAGAGTATCTTGTGTCTTCTTGAATTGTTCGAAGGTGCGAACCTCTGCATCATTAAAACCACGACCGGCTAAGTCGGAATAGTTATAGCTAATCCCCTTAACGTTGGCTTCTTTGATGGCGTCTATGATAGCATTCTTGCGCTCTATAGCCATTGGCTGTAGGGAGTCAGTAAAGCCTTTAGCCACCTCTACAAGCTTCTCGCTTAACACATCCTTTTTCAAATCAGAGAGCACAGCGCCTTTCATGTATTCGGGATGGAACATGGCTTCTGGTGCTACGAAGGTAGAAGTAAGAGAGCCGCGCCCCGATGTGCCATAGCCTACGTCCGAATAGTTAAGCAAATTACGCTTCACATCAAACAGCTGAAACTGGCTGTCGTCTAAATCTCCGGCGCTGTATTTGTAGTTTTGCTTAATCTGCAACAGGTAGTCACCACCTAAATCCCCCTCAGCGTTCTTAACCTGAGAATAGGGAACCGGGTGATATGTGTCTCCATCACGTACAAGGATGTTGATGTCCTTCTCATCAATGCCATATTTACGTAAAGCAAATTGAGCCTGCTCTGCTGCATCCTTAACGCTTGTCCAGCCATTGTCAGAGGGCCCATACACTGCAGCAATGTCTAAGCCTGTGCCATCGTCTGCTGCACCAACCGTTGTCATTTCCTTGCGGGTGACTAAGCCTGTTGCATTCTGGAAATCGTGGGTGACATTAGCATCAAGTCGGCGTTTCTCAACAGTGGAGAGGTTTGGATAAGCAGCTGAGCGCACTAAATCCAGCGTGTCATTATCTGGCATGTACTGGAAGTCATCATAGCGTGATGGGTCATACACCTTGCTCTGTACTGTTCCATCAGCCACTTTAGGCTGTGCAGCCATATACCCGGCAAAAGCATTATCTTTCCCCGTACCAGTCATCGCTAAAGCGAATTCATCCGTTTCATCCTGAGCAATACCAGCTACAACACGGCGTGCTTTATCTGGGTTGGCATCCTTAAGAATATCCATAGGTGAGGAGGGCTGTTGCTGTGCCATTAACTGACGTTGCTGGATAGATCTCTCAGCGTCTGTAAGGCCCTCTGAGGCACGCGCGGCGTTAGCCGCTGCATCTGCTTCTCTTACAGTTTTCCCCACGCCCAATGCCCTCCCCAGCGCTCTGAATGGCAGGGCTAAGCCAGACATATCTAAGAGGCCGCCTAGGTTATCAATCACTTCATCGGTAACGGTGTAGGCACCAGACTGTGTAACTGCTTGCAGAGCGTGGAGGTTGGCACTGTCTTTCTCTGAGGGGAGGAGGATAGTGCGGCCTTCACTGTTAATTGTTGTAGCAATTCCATCCATCACCGCCATACGCTGGTCAAGAGGGAGGGCATTGAATTTATCAGCAAGAGCTGCCTTAGAGGAACCTTGCAGGAAGAAGGAAGCAATCACGCCCTTAGTATCATTACTGAGGCTGGAATAGAGCTGGGTAGATTTGATTGAGGAGACACCGGGGATGATGTTCTCAGCCATTCCTGTTGCTGTGGCTGTTAGTCCATTCTCTTCCTGAGCCATTGCTGTGGCGTTATAGATGGCCTGTTGCTGTCGTTTAAACTGAATAGCTTTGTCCATACCAGCTGCAAACAGGTCACGGCTTACAGTGGCTTCTGCTGTCTCATTAGGGTTTGTCTCCCCGGCTTCCTGTGTACCCAGCATTCCCTGAGCTGTTAACAGGTTGCTCTGAGCAATACGGCCCTCCTGATGCTGCTGGAGAATAGCCTGCTTAGTCATGTCCGGTACTTGTGGGTCAGCCAGAGATTCATACATAGCCTGCTGGAAAGCCGAGGCTTCCTGAGTTTTACGCGCATCCAATATCTGATTCTGTGTAGGGCTGTAACCCATCTGAGAATGTTCAGAGGAGATAGCGTCGTAGGTTGGAACTACCTGATTTGGGTCAGTTGGTGCATTCAAAAGGGCGGTAGTGGCTGCACTGTTCCTCACTGATGGACTCGACACAAAAGCCTGAGCTGGTGCCGGGGTGCCTGTGGTGGTGTCTGAGAAATCATTGAGAGACACAGGTGTATTATCTAAGAAATCGTCCAAGGTATATGCCATGTTATTCTGTTTTCCTTATTATTATTTTTATTAAGCGCTGTGCATGGCGAGCTTTAATAGCCCCAGCACAAAGAAGAACATCAACCAGTGCCACACCTTGGGCTCCCCAACATCCTTAGTGTGTCGCTCAAATGTCTTCTTAAATGTTTCAAGCTTGTTGCGTAGGCGGATTAATATGTTCTTCAATGATAAGTTCCAGCTCGTAATCTAATCTCATATCTTTAATCAGACGGGCAAGCCAAGCCTGACGGCTTTTCTTTCCTCTCACCTTGTCTAACCAAGCAATTGTTTCAGGAGTAAAATGTGTAGCCACTACAGCGGAGGGTTTCTTATTGTTCATTTGGTTTGTTCCCCGCTGAATTAATGTGACCACCTTCAACCAGATTTAAATAATGGGAGACTATCCGAACCATATAAGCGTTCCTGCTGAGCTCCCCTTTAATTGCATCCACACGTTTAGCCAATTCAATAGGCAGCAAGCAGCCTTGTGGCTTTTTCAAATATTCTTTGCCATTGTTATTCACCATGGTTCACCCGCCTCATTTGTGTAAGTGCTAACCTGAATAGGCTTTATCCACCACTCAGGCTCATCATCAGATTGTTTTTCTTTCTTATTAACGACTGAATCTAACCAAGCGTCATCCGCATCAAGATAAACAGACTCCGGAGTTTTAACTGCTTCTGGTTCCACCACCTCATAAGGGAATTCCGCAGAGATTGCTTTGTACACTTCCTCAAATGGAATCACTTCACCTTTAATACGCTGAGACATACGGCCTGATTGTTCAGTGACTGAGGTGATGTGGGATTCAATCTGAGCATCTAAACCTGCAATAGCTAATCTGCGAATCGTATCCTTGTCTCCTTCGGTGAACTCAACAGGGCACACTACAGCGTTAGACACACCATCAGAATGCTTGTATGCCACTGTGTCAGCTTCAAAGCAGTAAGACATACCTGAGTCTAGCTGAATAACATCGTGGTTCTCAGGCTCCCCCAATCGGCGTATGAGGATTTCAGCAGCCTTACGCAATACACGTGCATAACGTTCGCCAATCCCTTTCTCACCTTGAAGGAATCTACGCTTGTTAATCTGCTCCACGATTGACTCAGTACTTAGCTCCTCACTCTTCATAACGAAGGCCAGCTGTTTAACTGGAATGTGGGAGGAATAGTGGGCTGTGTGGGCTACTGAGCGAAGCAGGTCATCCATCTTGACGCCTAATGAACAGCGTCCCGTGTCTTCGTCATAGGACATGTTAGCGAATACAGAAGCGTAAGGGTTGGTATTCACTTTAGCTTTACGGCCTCTTGTCTCTGTCTTAATTACGGTAGTAGATATAAGGGGCTTGTTATCCGCATCTCCAAACAACACAGATTCAACAGCAGGAGTGGTGTTATACGCTTCAGGAAGAACAGGGAAAGAGTGGTTTACAATCTCACCAGTTTCTAAATCAACTGCGTTCATCACTCCATCAATCATCAGCATTTTAATCTTGGTCATAGTGTGCCCTATTGTTATTATTTTTATTTCGGAACTAAGAAAGGTTAGTGATTTAATTACGGTAGTAGGTATTAAGGCCAGAGGGTGAAGGTGTACGCAGCAATAAGATAGAGTAAGAATAAATCCATCAAACCACCTCCAGAGCTGGGGTGCTTACAATGTAAAAACTTCTGCTTCCATCTTCGTACTTATTCACTATCCCCATCTGCATAAACTTTTGAATGATGAATTGAGAATTGTTAAACAGGTCTGTGCCTAGCCCTAACATTTCGTCTATTCGCTGATAACTTAGATACACTTTGCCAAATCTATTCTGTAGATTAGCGATGTGAGAAAATACTAATTTCATATCTCCGCTAAACCGGCATACTTCTGCGTTATGCGTGAAATGTCTTACTGCGTGAAAGTGGTATGGATTTATTCTTGATTCGAATGCGGATGCGGATGCATTCTTAGATGCGTTAGCCATAGTTTCAAGTTCCTGTGAAGGATTAAGTAACCTGTACGCCAGATGAGGTGTATCAGGAAAGGCCCTTATTGTTGGCTGTTGTAGGATGAGCTTCCGTGCTCTAACAGAACAACTACATTACGCAATGGAAGGGAGCCATTACGCAGGAATAAGAAAGAGCTGAGGATAAAGGAGTTACCCAGCTCTTGAGAGGCATACTCGACCATGCGAGGAGTCTTGTTTTCTTGTCGAAGGAAACTCAGCAGATTGTTGAGCTTCGTCCCATATGCCAGAGGAGGAAGAAGGAGAGCAATTTTTAATGCCCTATACTTATACTAAAGAAGTATTACTTGAATTCGGTAACAAACTTTTTAATCTTCATGAGGGCTACATGAAATTTTTAAGGGTTCTAATTAGATAGATGTCGATTTTCGGGAAAAAGTAACAAGTTATTTTTAAGTGAAGGGTTAAGTGATTGAATATATCAACTATTTATTTTTCACTTTTTTCTGATTCTTGTTACCTTCCAGCGTTAATCTCTATGGGATTTCCATGTTGTCATGGTTCCGATTTTCACGCGTAAATCGTAGCGATTCTTCCCGTCGATGTTTCCCTCTCGCCACAGGTGAGGGGAACGAGACATAGGGAAGGGAGCGAAGATAGCGGGAAATTGCCTTTGACCTTAATTGGGAGGAGGGAGCTAGCTCACGACTTCCTTGTGTTGATCTTGAATTTTGAAGGGGGCATTCAAAGCTTTTTTAATTCAATTCAGAAAAGATGCCATGTATCTTGCAGGCAGCATTAGTATTCCCCAATACAATATAATCTAGGGCTGAACATCTTAATTCACCTGCTTGGTTTATAGTTAATAAATGGGCGGTGATTATAAAACACATTAAGAGAACTAACAGTACATACCATTTGCGTGCTATGGCTATTAATAAACTAGAAACAGAATTCTTCAATTAAATATCCCTTTACCATGATAGTATTTGCAAAGCACTCTCTCTATGCCCCTGAGAGCTCCTAGGAAGCACGGAGAGCACTTTAAATAAACTACCAATGCATTCCCATAGCCAACGCAAAAAGCCCCGCAGAATTAATCTGAGAGGCTAATAAGACGTGCTACGAAAACACGGGAGGTTTCCACTCTCCCCACCCTTGTATTCCGCCTTTCACAGGGGAGCGAGCTGGTCCCTCGCCTCGGTGGATATCGTTCCCTTTCGAGCCATAAGGCTACCTCAGTGACGCCACACAAGTTTCATGTGGACAGGCAGTCAATCACACCTTATGTGAGGTGTCAATATCTGTTTTAAGTTTATCCCTTAACCTTTCTAGGGAAGCCATGTAGCTCTCAGCTCGTTGCTGAGCATTATAGGCTGCATACTCAGCGTCAGATAGCTTATCAGTTACGCCTATGAGCCAAAGAAAAACAATCGCACTACCAAGAATAAACCAAATAGCTCTTGGCTCCATCCCCACTTCAATGGTTAGGGAGTACAGCCCCCATCCACATAGCCCGCTGAGTAATAGAGTAATCAATACACGGAAAGCTGGGGTAGTTCCGCTAGTGAGCTTATGTGTGTTTTGCTTCCGACCATCCATCCCGGCATCCCCTACAAAGCTGGTTCATTATCAGGATAAGATCATTCAGACGCGGAACAAGTCAACATAGGATTTTTAAGAGAACTGCTGAGATGGAAATAAGAAGATCTTCATCAAGAGCTTAGCGCTTTGTAAAGATTGATGCGGATAAAAGGGCGTGCAGCTTTAGCTGCGTTAAATATTCTTCCACGTTCGGCACGTAGCGCAGCCTGGGAAAGCTAAAGGAGTGGAGCATAGCGACACGAACGACTGTCATGGGGCAAGAACACCCACAACAAGGACTTGTGAATTCACAAAAGGAGGAATAAAATAGCAGGCTAAAGCAATGTCTAACCTGCTGTTTACTATAGGATTTTGGTCGGCACGAGAGGATTTGAACCTCCGACCCCGGACACCCCATGACCGTGCGCTACCAGGCTGCGCTACGTGCCGAACAAGGAAGAATATTACTGTTTCCGCGCACGATTGCAATATGAGCAGCATTTAACTGCCTCATAATTAATCAGTTTGCGACGAATCGCTTCTCTTCCGTCAATACCTGCAGCAGCAACGCCAGCTGCGGTTTATGATCTTTTAGCTTGTGACCCTGCGCATCGTAAGCGCTGTAGCTGCCGTTGTTATTCAGCACCAGCGTCACGGTTGGCGTGGTCACTACCAGCTTGCCGTCCTCACTGCTCGCCACCCAATCGTGGCTGCGTTGCGCGGCAAACAGATCTTCACCCTGCGAGAAGTTGGCGGGGTTGGTGCGCACATGCAGCAGACGCTGCATCAGTGTGGTCATCACGTCCTGCTGATCGGTCAGGCGATCGATGGTTTGCGCGGGCGTATTCGGCCAATGCACCACCAGCGGCACCTGCAAGGTCGCACGATTACCAGGATTGTCATCGTTGCTATCCAGATTGACCGCACGCTGCGCCGTAATCACCACCACGGTATTTTTCAGTAAATCGCGATCCTGCAAGGTTTGCAGCACCGCATTAATCTGTTCATCGACACCACTTGCCTGACGCGTATAGCTGCGCTGGCGCGCCTTCAGGTTGTCGCCATTGACCGTAACACCGTTCAGAGCAATCCACGAGAACCACGGCGCGCTGTTTGATCTCTGGCCGTTGAGCCAGTTTTGCCACTGCGTCACCGTGGTGCTATTCGGCTGGGTATCGGCCAGCGGCAGCGAATAGTCCGCTAATAAAGCCTGACGATACAGCGGTTGGCTAAAGCCGTCTGATGAGAACAAGCCAAACTGATAACCTTGCGCATTCAGCGCATTGAGCAGGGCCGAAGGCGTTCGCGATGCTAAAACGCCATCCATATAGCTGGAAGAGATGCCGTAGAACAGGCCAAACAGCCCTTTTTCCGGCTGCAGTCCTGCGCTGTAATGCTGGGTGAAGCGCACATTTTCACTGGCGAATTGATGGAGCGACGGCAGCGCTTTTTCCACCGTGGCGTTATTCAGGCCATCAACGGTCAGCACTAGCAGATTGTGGCGCGTACCGCCATCGCGGAAGGTTATGTCACTCAGCGGATACTGCACTGACAACGCTTCGGGATCGCCCTGTTGCACTAGACGGCGCTGATACTCTTGCGCATCCAGCAAACCGTGACGCTCAAGGAAGCGACGCGCAGTCATGGGATAGGAGAGCGGCAGATTGGCGCGCTGCATGGTAATCGGGCGATAGAAGTTAGCATCCGCCCAGATATACAGCAGATGGCTGGCGAAGAAGGCGCTGATAAACAGAGCCGCCAGCGGCTTACCGAACGAACGCCGATTAAGGCTACGCAGCTTTTGCCAGCTCCAGGTCGCGAACAGCATCTCGACGAGGAAAATCAGCGGCACGCTGATAAACATCAGCTGCCAGTCGCGCGCCATCTCGCTTTGATCGGGGTTAATCACCAGCTCCCACACCACCGGATTGAGGTGCAAGTGGAAGCGGCTGAATACCGCGCTATCGACCATAATCAGCGTCAGCCCGGCGGTGGCGATAATCGCCGACAGCACCCTGAGCAATCGCTGTGACATAACTACAAAGGTGAGCGGGAAAATGATCAGCAGATAGCCCGCGAAGACAATGAAACTGAAATGACCAATCCAACTGGTAAAGGCATAGATACGTCCCGCGAGCGACGCGGGCCAGTCGGCGACCAACAGGTAGCGGCTGCCTAATATAAACGCGAAGATAATATTAAACAGGGCAAACCAATGCCCCCAGCTGATCATCTGGGAGACTTTTTCGCGGTAGCGCTGCCGGTTGGTTACCATATTATGAGGTCAAATCTGCATATTAATGAGCGTTATCGTCGCGTACGGATGACTGCAACGCATCCGCGAAAGATCGTGCCAGAGTGCGGCGTTGAGCCGGTGAAACGCTGGTATTGATCAAGTTAGTTACCATGTTACCCAATACCATCAGGGAAAGGTCGGTTGGCGCTTTGTCTTTTTCAAGAATCTGCGCCATCTCTGCGAGGAGCTTTTCCACGCGTTCGTCACTGTAACGGGATGATTGTGGCATATCGTCGTCTAATCAAGGGTGAAAAGGCGGTATATTACCGTAACAACGCACTTTTTTCCGCAATTTTATCGCAAGCAGAGCGATCAGTTTGTGCTGGTAGTTGAAAGCGGCTGCGGGCGGTGTTTGAATACGCGCCTGAGCTAAAAGGAGAGTCTACCATGAGTCTGGATATCGACCAGATTGCCCTGCATCAGTTAGTTAAACGTGATGAAAACCAGCTGGAACTGGTACTGCGCGACACTTTGCTGCCTGCGACCCGCGCGGTTGAAGAGATGGCAGAAGAGCTGCATCGGGTTTATAGCGCCAAAAGCAAAGCTTACGGCCTGTTTAACGAAGACAGCGAACTGGCCGATGCGTTGCGTAACTGCCGCAAAGGGGAAGATGACTTTCTGGCATTTAGCCGTGCGGCAACCGGACGTCTGCGCGATGAGCTGGGTAAATATCCGTTTGCGGAAGGCGGCGTGGTGCTGTTTTTGCATTATCGCTATCTGGCGGTCGAGTATTTGCTGATTGCGGTACTGAACAGCCAGTCGAGCATGCGCGTTAATGAACAGCTGGATATCAGCAGCACCCATTATCTGGATATCAATCATGCAGATATTGTGGCACGTATTGATCTCACCGAGTGGGAAACCAACCCGGAATCGACCCGCTATTTGACCTTCCTGCGCGGTCGCGTGGGCCGTAAAGTGGCGGATTTCTTTATGGATTTTCTCGGTGCCAGCGTTGGTTTAGACACCAAAGCGCAAAACCGTGGCTTGCTGCAAGCGGTTGATGATTATTGTGCCGAATCAGATCTCGATAAAAACGAGCGCCAGAACTATCGTCAGCAGGTTTACACGTACTGCAACGATCAGCTGCAGGCCGGCGAAGAGATTGCGCTGCACGATCTCTCCAGCGAATTACCGCCATTAGGCGAAAAAACCTTCCAGGCGTTTACTCAGGAGCAGGGTTACGAATTGGAAGAGACCTTCCCAGCGGATCGCAGCACCTTGCGCCAGTTGACCAAGTTCGCAGGTAGCGGCGGTGGCTTAACCCTGAACTTCGATGCCATGCTGCTTGGCGAGCGCATCTTCTGGGATCCCACCACTGACACGCTTACTATCAAAGGTACGCCACCAAATCTGCGCGATCAGTTGCAACGTCGTACCAGCGGTAAATAAAAAAAGCCGGGTCACCAAAGTGCCCGGCTTTTTTATCAGAACGAATAGTTTATTCCACTGCTGATGAGTGAATCGGTGCGGAACTTGCCACCAAAGCTGTGTTTCGCGCCAATATTCGCTGACCAGTTGTCGCTGATTTTTCCTTCCAGACCCAGATGAACCCGGTAACGATCGTCGTCCAGCGCACCATACACGCGTCGGCTGTGGCGATCCTCAAGGGTCAGTGAAGAGGCAGAACTGCCCGGTGAAAACTGTTTTTCAACGGTTGCGCTGAATCGCACCCTTGGTAGCAGCGCACCCAGCCCCTGCTTGCTGACTTCAATACCCGGCGCGAGTCCCCACGGCATGGCTGAACTCAGGGCAATGCGGGCATCTAGGCTTTGCAGCGTATAACCCGGCATATAACCTGCGCTGGCCTTCACGTAAGGCGACAGCGTGAACGATGTGTCCAGCAGAGGGAAGGATTTACCCAGTTTTGCACTGCCGGCCAGCATATGGCTGGTTTTTGAGGTGCTTTCCACTCCCAATAACGGGTCAAGGTTGATGTCCTGACGCAGGTGCAGGTAGCTGGCAGCAAGATCCATAAACCATCCATTTTCGCTCATGCCGCTTGCATACAGACCCAGAGTACTCAGCTTATGGCTGACGCTGGCTTCATCCCCGGCATTTCCCTGGCTGTAACTGGCGGTGACGCCGTACAGCCAGGCATCCGCTTGCGTATCGGCGCCTATCTGCAGCTTGCTGTCCTTTAACGTTACGCTATCCATACTGCCGCGATTCTGGCTAAGGCTGGCCCATGCACCGCTGTCTTCATGGCTACCGCGCAGCAGCTGAGCGCGATCGGTCAGCATGCTGCTGATTTCACTAAACAGGTAGTGACGCGAAGCGAGCAGGGCGCGAGTACTCTGCACCAGCGGCTGATTATCAATGACGTCAAACCAGTCTTCTGCAGTACCCGGTTTTGGCGTGATCTCTGGCTCAGGTTTTACTTCAGGCTCAGGCTTCACTTCGGGTTCAGGCTTAATTTCGGGTTCTGGCTCGGGGTTAGTTACCGGATCGGGATCGGTTACCGGATCGGGGGGCAGCACCGGATCGGGCGTTTTGGCAATGATCCATTTCACGCGACCATTCTCTTCCACAACCTGATGATCGGCGGTATACAGCGAGAACCCGCGTTTGACCGGAGGTAGCGTGAAGTAGTCATGCGCGGTACCGGCAGGTGCGTTTACCAACACGATCTCTTTTGCGATGCGGTTGGGGAAGGTTTCGCCCAGCATAAAGCCGAGATCGAGCGTGTTGCTGCTGCCCTTCGCGCTGGAACCAATGTATAAGCTGTCGCTGATGGCGGATTGTGGCGCGATACCGAAACCAAGCTGCAGGTTATTTGCCGTCAGATGTTCAACAGAGAGCAGCTTCGGCGTCCAGGCCATTTCATCTGCAGAAAGCAGGGAAATGATACCGCCTTTACCTGCATCCAGGCGATGCACGCGGCTGTTACCGTTCATGTTCCAGAACGTCTCACTGCTCAGGGTCATTCGCGCTGCGTGACTGTCGTTGATGTGGCCGTGATAATTGACCTTGCCAAGGTGGAGCGCAGCGTTATCACCCAGCGTGATATTGCCTTCGACTGTACTGGCGGGAAGAAAGCGCAATTCTTCAGCGTTTCGCTGTGCAACTTTACAGCTGCCTTTGCTGCTCTGAACCGGCGAGGTGCAGCGTAAGATCTGATCCTCATCCTGCGCACCTGGATTGTAGCCAAGAATAAGCTGGCTGTTATCGCCAGCCTGAATATCAGTTTTAACCTGCGTGTATTCACCTACCTGGAAGCGTGCGCCACTGGCGACCACTACGTTATTGGCGGAGAAAGAAGAGGTATACCAGTCATCGTCAATAATCAGGCCACCGGCATGAGGGACGGGCTGGCCGGAAAGTAATAGTGTGCCATTGTTGACGTTAATATTACCATTGAGATTCGCCCCGCCGACTAATGCCAGGTTGGCACTGGCTAGAGTGGGTGAAAAGGTAAAGTCCAGTTTCCCATTAACAGCGGATTTTTCGTCTGCTCCCAGAAACCCCCTATACACCAAGTGGTTCAGTTCTTTAGCGCGATATTCCTGCGCCTCGTGAGAATCAAATCCAATGTACTTCCAATAGTAGTTGTCTTTCTGATCGGTCGGTAACCAGCTATATCTGGGCATCTTTAACTGAAAATATTCCAGGCGCTTTGATTTGTCATTATAACCTTCATAAATGTCGCCTACATTACCTGCAGCTGCAAGTCCCTGCCACTCCTGAAGAGTAATATCTTTAGGATCGAATCCGGTTAGTGTTAATACTGAGTTGTTGTTCAAGTGTGGGTTAATGATTGAAGCGCCGCTGTCTGTATGATTAATCTGCCTCATGGTCAGACTATTACCATTTAAATCTAGCTTACCCCCTCGATATCCAAAGAAGATATTATTCGCATCAACTTGCTCAGCACTATTCATTATTACAGTTGGGCGACCGCTGGTAATATATATACGCGAAAATGCTTGCCGATTTCCCTGCGTATCTTTTTGTTGATCCAAAATGACGGTGCCATCACCGATGTTCAAACCTCCTTCATTGACTCCTTTAGCACTAATATGCAGTATGCCGCCGCCAATTTTATGCAGGTCGTCATCTTTTAGGCCATTAACCTGCCACAGAACGGTTTTATCTTCATCGACTTCAACGCCGCCGCCCACCCAAGTGGCATCAACACCATCGGCAGACTTGAGCGTGTAATTACTTGAGAACTGCAGTTTACCCGCTCCGAGGTTGACAGCATTGGTGAGGATAATGTCGCCACCTGCTCCATTGAAACGTATATCTTTGGTGGCGTCGAGTTCAGTTTCAAGGGCAGAAGCAGGTGCAATGTGACGATATTTTTTATCCAGTCCCTGCCAGCTCCAGTTTTGATTAAGCTGCTCAATATTCGTATCGTTCCAGTAAATTGCTCCTGCATTGGCAACGTCTAATACATCAGGCGATATATTAGCTGTAATAACCGAGTCAAAATAGTTATCGGGTATGAGTGTTCCTATACTCTTTCTACCGTATCCCGTTGTTCCACCATAGTGACCAAAAAGTTCCGCCGCGAGCTTCCATTTTTTATCGATATTATCGTAGACGTAAATGGGGCTTCCACTGTCTCCTTGTACTGAAGCGTTTGCGAGTGGTGAAGAGAGTGGATGGTCGGGTGAATGGTGGACCCAATACATATCGCCTTTTGCAAAAGTAATAATATTGGGATTGATAGGACCGCCAGCCAACCAACTACCAGAGTCAGCAACCCAAGATGTTTTGCTTTGATCATCCGTAACGACAAGCATTTCCCCAGCGCCAACACGAACATAAGCGATGTAACGAGTGCCATGACCACGCAATAATTCACTCATTTCAACACGTTCAGCAGGTGCAGTTTCAGTTACTACCTTATTTAATCGAGGCAGATAAAAATCCGCAATACCATGATCGTTGCGATTAATAAAGAGATAGTGAGTTGAAAACTCTGAAGGACCGCCGAAATGAGAACCAGATTTTCCCTTAACATGTGCCGCACCCATCACATATGACGGAGCAGTTAATGTCGTGTACCCTCGTCGTGAAACACTGCTCAGATCTGGCATAGAGAAATTAAGCAAACCATCCAGTTCACCATTCTTCTTAAAGATGGGAATGTTGCTGACTCCAGGACGAAACTTTCCCATGTTTTCAGCAAAATCACGATAATCCTGAATGTTGGTGTCATGTCGCATTATGCTTGCCGATGAAGAGAGACAAACAAAGAGTGTGCCGCACCATAGCAATTTTCTTTTTTGCATATGAATTCCTTTTGAATTAATTCCTGTGCATGTGGTAATGCCGGAATATTCCATCAGAATTCATCTTTTTCTCGCAAAGAAATGTCTTGAAAACAACTGAAAATAATGTGGATACAATGGTTATGGGTACAGCGAGAGAGGATTTTGGAAGAATGTTAAGACAAAATAAAAGGGCCGGTTTCGCAACCGGCCCTTCTACTTACAACTCATTTCGCGATTAAGCGCGAATGAAGTCGATATGGAACAGTTTTGGCTTGAACGGATGACGCTGTACCGCCTGAGCTTTAACTTTAACTTCTTTACCATCAACCGCGATGGTCAGCACTTCGCTGTAGAACTCAGGTTTAACCTGCACGTTCATTACAGCATCGTGGTCCAGTTCGATAGCAACTGGTGCTTCATTTCCGCCATAGATGATGGCTGGGAATTTGTTTGCTACTCGCAGGCGGCGGCTCGCACCCTTACCCTGGTCTTTACGTACTTCAGCGTTAATAGTGAACATTTGATGTCTCTTCAATAGTTCCTGCTACAGGCGACCCAGCAACAGGACGGTTATTCAAACTGCTTTTACGGATGCAAAAGCGGGCGGCATTATAGCCTCAATGGTGCCGCAGGGGCAAATGATTCCGCCGCTTATCGCAGCTCATTGGCGCGGCGGTAACGGCCCTGATAATCGAACATTTTTTCGCGGATCTGCCAGAAATGGCCTTTGGCGCGCGCCACCACGAAGTCCGGATGGCGTAATAAAGGCTGTAAGGCGATGACATCTGCTGCGGTTTGCCAGCCGAGTTCCACGCCCGGTGCGCGCTGATGCGGACGCATAAACAGCTGCTCAAAGGCTTTACGTTGCGCTGGCGTTTGCAGGCGAAAACGCTCGCTGACGCTGGTGCCATCCTCATCGAAATAGGTGGCTTTCAGCCATTCACCTTTGTCATCGCGTCCTTGCTCCAGCACCATGCCAGCACAGCGCAACACGCGCGCATCTTTCAGTTTCAGCGCGGCTTTCAGCATGTCATCCGGGTCGACCAGAATTTTGTCGCATTGATTGCAGCGCCGCGCGGCGATGTCATTCTCGGCGCCGCAATCCGGGCAGCTTTTAAAGCGGAAGCGGTAATCACACTGCTCGCGCTCGCCTTCATCATCTTCCAGCACGCCCTGACAGCGGCGACCAAAATGCTCAATGATGTGACCATCTTCAGTGGTTTTTCCCCAAAAGGTATTGGCGAAACCGCAGGCGGGACAGAACACCTGCACCGGCTGATTGTCGCTGGCACCTTTCGGCGCGCCGACTTCAGGGGTAAAAAGATCGTGTGGATTTCCGGCGTAATCCAGCACCAGACAATCGGTTTTGCCGGGCGACAGGCGTAAACCGCGACCTACAATCTGCTGATAGAGGCTGACGGATTCGGTGGGACGCAAAATGGCGATCAAATCAACGTGGGGCGCGTCAAAGCCAGTGGTCAGGACGGCGACGTTGACCAGGAACTTCAGCTGCTGCGCTTTAAATTCACCAATCAAGCGGTCGCGATCTTTCACCGCCGTTTCCGCCGAGACCAGCGCGCTGTTTTCGGGCAGCAGCGTGAGAATTTCACGGGCATGTTCCACGGTGGAGGCGAACACCATCACGCCGCGTCGATCTTCAGCAAACTCAACAATCTGCCGGATAATATGCGGCGTGACGCGATGCTGTTGTTTCAGCTCGCGGTTGAGATCGGCTTCGCTAAACAGCCCGTTATTCTGCGGGATCAGCCGGCTGAAATCGTACTGCACCACCGGCATATCTAAGCGCTCCGGTGGCACCAGAAAGCCGTGTTTGATCATATAGCGCAGCGGCAGCTCATAAATGCAGTCGCGGAACAGCGCTTTCTCATCACCGCGCACCATGCCGTGATAGTGGAACTGGTAAATCCAGCCTTTGCCGAGACGGAAGGGCGTGGCGGTCAAACCCAACAGTCGCAACTGCGGATTATGCTGCCGCAGGTGGGCGAACAGCAGCTGATACTGGCTCTCTTCGTTATCGCTGATGCGATGACACTCATCGACGATCACCAGCGAAAAGGCGCTGTCGAAGCGATCGAGATTGCGCGCCACCGACTGCACGCTGCCAAACACCACTTTGCTTTCGCTCTGCTTGCGCTGCAAACCGGCGGCGAAGATGTCGGCTTGCAGGCCATACGCCTGATATTTACTGTGATTCTGCTCCACCAGCTCTTTCACGTGGGCCAGCACCAATACGCGTCCGCGCGCTAACCGCGCCAGTTCAGCAATCACCAGGCTTTTACCCGCACCGGTTGGCAGCACAATCATCGCCGGCGTGGTATGGCGGCGAAAGTGGTTGAGCGTGGCGTCAACCGCCTCTTGTTGGTATGGGCGCAGGGTGAATGACATCGGGGCAAACTTTTTTCTGGAACGGACGCGCATTATGGCATGAAAGCCAGTTAAACGCAGGTTCACTACTGTTAGCAGTCTAAGGATCAAGCTATACTGCCCACACTTTCTTAACGGACAAAAACACCGTTTCAGTTTCCCCCGCAGTAACAGGCAAAGCGAATTCATGCGACTCGAAAAATTCATATCTCAGCAACTGGAAGTTAGCCGTGCTATCGCCGGACGCGAAATCCGCGCCAAAAAAGTCACCATTAACGGCGAAGTCGTGCGCGATGCGGCTTACAAGGTATTGCCAGACGATGAAGTCGAATACGACGGCAATCCACTGGTGGTGCAGCAAGGTCCGCGCTACTTCATGCTGAACAAGCCGCAAGGTTACGTCTGCTCAACCGACGATCCCGATCATCCCACCGTGCTGTTCTTTATCGAAGAACCTGCGGCGTTCAAGTTGCATGCGGCGGGACGTCTCGATATCGACACCACTGGTTTGGTGCTGCTGACCGACGATGGCCAATGGTCACACCGCATTACCTCACCGAAGCATCACCTGGAAAAAACCTATCTGGTGGAAGTGGAAGAGCCGATCGATCCAGAACTGGTTGAGAAGTTCGCTGCCGGTGTACAGCTGCACAATGAAAAAGAGCTCACCAAACCGGCGGTGCTGGAGATTCTTGATGAGAAAGCGGCACGCTTGACCATCAGCGAAGGGCGCTATCATCAGGTCAAACGCATGTTTGCGGCGATGGGTAACCATGTCTCGGCGCTGCATCGCGAACGTATTGGTGACATCGAACTCGATGAAGATCTCGGTGAAGGTGAATATCGTGAATTGACGCAGCAAGAGGTCGACAGCATCGGCCTGCCAGAAGAACTCAAACAACGCAAATAGCGGGAGAACGCGGTGCGCAAGGAAAAGAATTCTCCGGTTGGTTTAGTGGTCATCCTCGGATTGCTGGCGATGTTGATGCCGCTTTCGATTGATATGTATCTGCCGGCCATGCCGCAAATCGCCCATGAGTTTGCGGTTTCGGCGGGCAGCGTGCAGATGACGCTCAACCTCTACATCCTCGGTTTCGCCATTGGCCAGTTAGTGTATGGCCCACTGGCGGACAGCTACGGACGTAAACCGGTGATTGTGCTGGGCACGCTGATCTTTGCCTGCGCCGCTGCGGCTTGTGCGCTGTCACAAACCATCGACCAGCTGATCTTTATGCGCTTCCTGCACGGCTTATCGGCCGCCGCTGCCAGCGTCGTAATTAACGCCTTGATGCGCGATACCTACTCGAAAGAGGACTTCTCGCGCATGATGTCGTTTGTGATGCTGGTGACCACCATCGCACCGCTGCTGGCACCGATTATTGGTGGCTGGTTGCTGTTGCTGTGGAACTGGCACGCCATCTTCTGGACGCTGGCGGGTGCCGCGCTGATCACCACGATGCTGGTGGTGACGCAAATCCGTGAAACGCTCAAGCCCGAACAGCGGCAGCGTTTTCATCTGCGTACCACCCTGGGTAACTTCGTGGCACTGGTGCGCCACAAGCGTGCCTTCAGTTATATGCTGGCAAGCGGTTTCTCCTTTGCCGGATTATTCACCTTCCTCAATGCCGGTCCGTTTGTTTACATCGAAGTGAACCACGTTTCACCGCAGAACTTCGGCTACTACTTTGGTTTGAACGTGGTGTTCCTGTTCGTGATGACGCTGATTAATAGCCGCGCCGTGCGCCGCTTTGGTCCGGTGAAAATGTTCCGCCTGGGATTGGTGATTCAGTTCGCGATGGGCGTTTGGCTGTTGATCTCCAGTGCGCTGGATTTAGGTTTCCTGTCGCTGGTGTTTGGCGTGGCGATGTTTATTGGCTGCGTCTCAACGGTGTCGTCGAATGCGATGGCGGTGATTCTGGATGAGTTCCCGCACATGGCGGGCACGGCTTCTTCGCTGGCGGGCACGCTGCGTTTTGGTGTGGGTGCCTTAGTTGGCGCGCTGCTCTCATTAGTCAGCATTAACAGCGCCTGGCCGATGGTGGCTACGATTGCGCTGTGCGCCACCCTCTCGATTGTGCTGTTCACCTATGCTTCACGGCCTCAACAGCCAGCGTGATATCCCCAAGGTCACCATGAATGGCGGCCCTACATATCCTGAATCTTTCCGTAGGGTCGCCATTCATGGCGACCTGGCCTCTCTTAAATTTCTCCCCCTCACTCGCTAATCCCCATTCATTCGTTATGCTTAATGTTTCCGTTATGTGAAAATTTAGAGATAAAAAAGTAACGAGATTGCGTCTAAAATGATTGTTAACCGCAGCCGAACACGGTAAACATAGGCATAAATGTGAGAAGCCTCGCAAATTATAAATTGGTTACATGCTTTGTGCTGAAAACGAGAAGGCAGACTGAGTGGGTTTTCTGAGCTAACCAGGTTGGGATTCACCACGTTGTGCCGTCGTCGTGAATAAAGTTAACGTCTCTGGGGGCCGTATATCTATGCTGCAACTTTCCGTTGTGCATCGCTTGCCACAACATTATCGCTGGTCGCTTGAACATGCAGGAGAAATTGAGCGTCAGGAAGCGGCGAATGGCGTGCATGCCGAAGATTTAGTGGTCCTGCGCCTGCTGAGCCACGATGGCCATCCGGCGCTGGAAATTCTGCACCAGCTGAAAGAAACGTTGGCGCAGATTCAGGTCGAGTGCAAAATCGCCCAGTGTGAAGGGCAACCTTGTCTGCTGATTCAACGCGATGACGAAAGCGCCACCAACTGCTGCCTGAAAAATCAGGGTGTCGCTATCGCCGAAACCTTCGATGGTCACTGACTCAGATCTTTTCCCTGCGCTGACGCCAGTAGCTGCCGCGTGTAATCGGCTGCTGGTGCGTTAAACAACGCTTCGCAATCACCTTGTTCCACCACTTCGCCCTGACGCAGCACAACCAGCTGATGGCAGAGCGCGCGTACCACCTGCAAATCATGACTGATAAACAGATAGGCGAGCTGATGCTGCTGCTGCAAACGACGCAGTAAGGTCAGAATTTGCTTCTGCACCGAGCGGTCCAGTGACGAGGTGGGTTCATCCAGTACAATCAGCTGCGGCTCCAGGATCAACGCACGGGCGATGGCGATACGCTGACGCTGACCGCCGGAAAACTCCGCCGGATAGCGTAAACGGCTGTCGGCATCGAGCCCCACTTCCTGCATCACCGCAATCACCCGGGCTTCCTGCTCGGCAGCACTGAGTTGCGGACGATGCACTGCTAAGCCTTCTGCAATCACCTGTTGCACCGTCATGCGCGGATTGAGCGAGGAATTGGGATCCTGAAACACCACCTGAATGCGCTGGCGCAGCGGCAATAACTGCTTTGGCGACAGCTGATGCAGCGGCTGATCGTCAAACCAGATCTCACCGCGCGCGGTGATTAAGCGCAGCAGCGCCAGGCCCGTAGTACTTTTACCCGAACCCGATTCGCCGACCAATCCCAGGCTTTCGCCACGCCGTAGCGTAAAGCTAAGATCCTTGAGCGCCAGCGTCTCTGCCACGGTGCGACGCAGCAATCCACGCCGGATCGGGAAACCAACTTGCAGATTCTTCACCTGCAACAGCGGTTTAGCATCCTGCAGCGGCACCGGTTGACCATCCGGCTCGGCGGCGATCAGCTCGCGCGTATAAGGCTGCTGCGGCTGGCTAAACAGCATATCGCAGCGATTGTGTTCCACACCGCGGCCATTACGCATCACCGTGACGCTGTGCGCCAGCTGACGCACAATATTCAGGTTATGGGTGATGAACAGCATGCCCATGTTAAGTTCTCGCTGCAGTTCGCGCAGCAATTGCAGAATCTGTGCCTGCACCGTGACATCCAGCGCGGTGGTCGGTTCATCGGCGATCAGCAGCTTCGGCTGCGTCAGCAGCGCCATGGCGATCATCACGCGCTGTCGCTCACCGCCGGAAAGCTGGTGTGGAAAATCCTGCAAACGCGATGCCGCGTTACGAATGCCGACGCGATCCAGGCAGCTGAGCATTTCGCCCCGCGCGGCTTCGCGCCGCATCCCGCGATGCACCGACAGCACCTCATACAGCTGCTTTTCCACGTTATGCAGCGGATTGAGCGACACCATCGGCTCCTGAAAAATCATCGCCATTTGGTTGCCACGCAGCCCGCGCATGGCGCGTTCGCTGGCCTGCAAAATATCCTGGCCGTTAAACAGGATTTCGCCTTGCGGATAGTTGACCGGCGGCTGCGGCAATAAGCGCATGATCGACAGCGCGGTAACGCTTTTACCGGAACCGGATTCGCCTACCAGCGCCAGCGTTTCGCCGGCATCTATTTGCAGCGAAATGTCTTCCACCACGCGGCGATCCTGAAAGGCCACCGCCAGATGATTCACCGTTAACAGGCCCATTTAGCGTCCTCGGCTCGGGTCAAAGGCATCGCGTACCGCTTCGCCGATAAAGATCAGTAACGACAGCAGCAGGGCGAGGGCAAAGAAGCCCGCCAGCCCCAGCCACGGTGCCTGTAAATTGTTTTTGCCCTGCAGCAGCAGCTCGCCAAGCGATGGCGATCCGACCGGCAAACCAAAACCCAGGAAATCCAGCGAGGTTAACGTGGTGATTGAGCCGCACAGGATAAACGGCAGAAACGTCAATGTGGCGACCATGGCGTTTGGCAGCATGTGGCGCAGCATAATACGGCTGTCGCTGACGCCAAGCGCGCGTGCCGCACGAATGTAATCATAGTTACGGGCACGCAGGAATTCGGCGCGCACCACGCTCACCAGACTCATCCAGCCAAACACCACGGTAACCAGCAGCAGCCACCAGAAGCCGGGCTGAATCACGCTGGAGAGCAGAATCAGCAGGAACAGCGATGGCATGCCGGACCACACTTCAATCAGCCGCTGGCCGACCAAATCAATTCGGCCACCAAAGTAGCCTTGAACCGCGCCGACCACGATGCCAATCACGCTGGAGAACAGCGTCAGCATGATGCCGAACAGTAATGAGATGCGCGTGCCATACAGCAAGCGTGCCAGCACATCGCCGCCGTTGGCGTCGGTGCCGAGCCAGTTTTGCGCCGAAGGTGCAGAAGGGAAGGGCACATCGGTGGCAAAGTTAATGGTGCTGTCGCTAAAGCGAATCGGTGCCCAAATCGCCCAACCTTGCTGATCGATGCGCTGCTTCAACCACGGATCCTGATAATCAGCGGGCGTAGAGAAATCACCGCCGTAATCACTTTCGCTGTAGTTGAACAGCAGCGGCATGTACCAGCGCTGCTGATAATGCACCAGCAGCGGTTTGTCGTTGGCCAGCAACTCAGCGCCCAACGACAGGACAAAAATGATCAGGAAAATCCACAGCGACCAATAACCGCGACGATTATGGCGAAAACGCTGCCAGCGCTGTTGGTTAACAGGAGATAAGCGCATCAGCGTCCCTCAAAATCAATGCGCGGATCGACCAGCGTGTAGGTCAGATCGCTGAGAATGTTCATCAGCAGGCCAATCAGGGTGAAGATGTAAAGCGTGCCAAACATTACCGGATAATCGCGCTGGATGGTGGCGTCGTAGCCGAGCAGGCCCAAACCATTGAGCGAGAACATCACCTCAATTAACACCGAGCTGGTGAAAAACATGCTGATAAAAGTGGCAGGAAAACCGGCGATCACCAGCAGCATGGCATTGCGGAACACGTGGCCGTACAGCACGCGCTTCTCATTCAGCCCTTTGGCGCGCGCGGTGACCACGTATTGTTTGCGGATCTCATCGAGGAAGGCGTTTTTGGTCAGCATGGTCAGCGTGGCGAAACCGCCAATCACCGTCGCCAGCACTGGCAGCGTGATGTGCCACAGGTAATCGGTGATTTTGCTGTACCACGGCAGCGCATCAAACTGTGGTGACGTCAGGCCGCGCAGCGGGAACCAGTCGAAGTAGCTGCCGCCGGCGAACAGCACAATCAGCATGATGCCGAACAGAAATGCCGGAATCGAATAGCCAATGATGATAAAGGTGCTGCTCCAGATATCGAAGGCGCTGCCGTTGCGCACCGCTTTTTTGATGCCTAACGGAATCGACACCAGATAAATGATCAAGGTGCTCCACAATCCCAAACTGATGGAGACCGGCAAACTCTCTTTGATCAGCTGCAGCACCGATGCGCTGCGGAACAGGCTGTCGCCAAAGTCAAAACGGATGTAGTTCCACAGCATTTCGCCATAACGCTGCAGCAGCGGTTTATCGAAGCCGTAACGATGCTTAATTTCCGCGATCACTTCCGGATCAAGGCCGCGTGCGCCGCGATACTGGCTGTCGCCGGGATTGTCGCGCACCAGCGATCCGCGCGCGCCGCTGTCGCCACTGCCTGAACCGGGAATGCCAGTGCTGTGACCAAACTGCACGTTGGCTAACGCCTGATCCACCGGGCCGCCGGGCGCGATCTGCACAATAAAGAAGTTCAGGGTGATGATCGCCCACAGCGTGGGGATGATCAGCAGTAACCTGCGTAGAAAATAGGCTGCCAAACCGTGCTCCTCAGCGTCGATCGGCCGGCAATCGCCCGGCTTTGTTCACATCGTACCACCAGTTTTCCAGACCGGTAGCAAACGCGGGTTTAATCTCGGGATGGGAAAACTTGTCCCAATACGCCATGCGATCTTCCGCGCTGTACCACATCGGAATCATGTAGGCATTCCACAGCAGGATGCGATCCAGCGCCTGACCAAGCGGCAACAGCGCCTTCTCATCGCCCTGATGCACCACGATCTGCTGGACAAAATGGTCGACGATGGGATCTTTCACGCGTGGCGTGTTCCATGAAGAGTTAATGAACTCAGACTGCCAGATAGTGCGCAAGCTGGTGGAGGGCCATGGCATCGCGTAATAGAGTGACGGAATCATGTCGTAGTCACCTTCGCGTAAACGCCGTAAATATTGCGAACTGTCAATCTGGCGCAATGTGACCTGGATGCCAAGCCGTTGCAGGCTGTGCTGGAACGGCAGCGCCCAGTCGTTTTGCGTGCCGCTGCGCATCAGTAATTCGAAACGGAACGGCTGGCCGGTTTTCACGTTCACCAGCTGCTGGTTTTTAATCTCCCAGCCCGCTTCTTTCAGCAGCTTCATGGCTTGCAACAGGTTGCCGCGATCGAAACCGCTGCCGTCGGAACGGGGCGGGGCATACTCATTGTTGAACACTTCCGCTGGCAGCTGCGCCTTGTACGGCGCCAGCAGAATCAACTGCTCGGCTTTGGGATAGCCAAGCGCTGCATATTCGGTGTTCTGGAAATAGCTGCGCGTGCGTTTATAAGCGCCGTAGAACAACGCTTTATTCATCCACTCAAAATCGAACGCCAGCGTAATGGCTTCGCGTACGCGACGATCGGCGAACAGCGGCTTTTCGTTGTTAAAGGCCAGCCAACGCGTGTCGGTGGAAACCGTGTTGGGAATGGTTGATTTGACGATGGCGTGACTATCAAAGTTGCGCCCGCGATATTGCGTGGCCCATTTTTTGGCTGAACTCTCTTCACGTAAATCGTAAGCACCGGCTTTAAAGGCCTCGAACGCCACGTTGTCATCGAGATAATAGTCATAACGCAGGGTGTCGAAGTTAAAGCGTCCGCGATTGACCGGCAGATTGGCCGCCCAGTAATCTTTCACCCGGCTGTACTGGATAAACTGACCCGATTTATACGAGGTGACGCGATAAGGCCCGCTGGCCAGCGGCGGATAACCAATCGGCTCATTAAACTTTTTGTTTTGCCAGAACTTTTCCGGAATAACCGGCAGCGTCAACCAGCTGAGAACCCGATCCTTGTCCGGCTTCGGCATGTCGATGCGCACGGTGAGGCGGTTAAGCGCTTTGACTTGCACGTCACGAAACGCCACGCGGAACTGCGGCACACCTTCCGTCATGAATTTCTGAAAAGTAAAAGCCACATCCTGCGCGGTAATCGGTGTTCCGTCCTGAAACTGTGCATGCGGATTGATCGACACTTCCATCCAGCGATAGTCGTCGGGATAGCGCGCCGATTCAGCGATCAGCGGATAGTAGCTGCCAGGTTCATCATCGGAGGTAGTAAACAGGCCGTCATACAGCGTATCAGTGCCAATGCCGGGATTGCCGCGCGAGGCGAAGCGATTGAAGTTGTCGTAGGTGCCGACCACCGCCAGTGTGATTTTGCCGCCTTTGGGTGCGGCGGGATTGGCGTAATCGTAGTGCGTGAAATTGACCGCATATTTCGGCTCGCCCAGTTTAGCAAAGGCATAGCTTTCGTTAATGGTTGCGGCATGCAGCGGCGCAATGGCGCTACAAAACAATAACGCTGTGACAAGACGCAGCAGCATAAGTGAGGCGATCTCCTGTGGTGTTCCGCACTTTATGGTAGCAGTTTCATGGGGTTCGCGTGATGCTAACTCAGTATGCGCTGGCGTTGGAAGTAACTGGCGAGTTTTTCAGGTCGTAGCGGCCGGCTAAACAGATAGCCCTGTAAATGTGTCACGCCGCGATTCACCAGCCATGCCGCCTGGTCGCCGGTTTCTACGCCTTCTGCCACGGTTTTCAGGTTGAGTTTTTTCGCCAACAGCAGCACCGCATCAAGAACCGGCGAGGTGACGGTTTCCGTACCAATGCTTTGCACAAATCCACGATCGATTTTCAGGTAATCGAAGGGATATTTTTCCAGATAGATCAGCGCACTGTGTCCGGTACCAAAATCATCAATCGCAATTTTAAAATGGTTTTCGTGCAGCCAGGCGAAGATCTCACCGGCGTTTTTCTCTCCCACCATGGTGCGTTCGGTAATCTCAAACACATAGTTGAAATGGTCCGCCGGCATGGCGTTAATCCATACCTGCACATCATGACGGAAACTCTCAGAGGCGAGATGCAGCGGCGAGAGATTGAGGCTCAGACGTGTGCCGCGCGGCAGTTGTTTACAGAGAAACTGTGCATCGCGAGCCACCAAGGTAAACAGATGCTGGGTGAGCGGAATAATCAGGTTTTGCGCTTCGGCGTAGCTAATAAAGGCATCCGGCGGAATCATGCCTTCAGTGGGATGCGTCCAGCGCAGCAGCGCTTCCACGCCATAAGGTTGTCCATCATGCGCGGTGACCAGCGGTTGGTATTCAACGTGAAACTGGCCACGTTTGATTCCCTGCATGATCTCTTTGCCCGGACGCTGATGTCGCGTCAGCAATAGCCAGCTCAAAGCAGATACCAGCAGAGAGAACAGGATGCCGGTCAGCAGCGTCAGTGAGTAATCGCGTGGTGCTAAGGTGCTGCCAAACAGCACAAAGTGCAGGTCGCTATTGTTAAAAGCTATTTCATGCAGCGATGCAGGCAAATCACTGGCGTGCACCACTTTGTTGCTGCCGCTGAGTAGCGCTTTATTGCCGATCACCAACGCCATGCCGGTGATTTCGGGATGATAGGAAGCCAGCAACTGATAAGGCGTCAGGCTGATGTTCATGGTGGCCAGAATGCCGGTCTCTGCCGAACCTGGATTTTTCAGCCAAAGCGCCAGCGCCGGTTTAGTTGGCAGCAATGGCGTGCCTTCCAGTAAGCGCATATCGCGATCGCGTTCCAGTTCAGATTCAGGCGATATCGCGTTGGCAGCTAACAAAAAACTGCCTGTTGCAGAAGAGCAGTAAGCATTACTGTCGCGGACCAGCAGGATGGCGCGGATATTTCCCGCAAACGCAGCGCGAGAAGTCAGCTCACGGCCGACGCTGCTGCAGGTTAATTGTGTGTATTGCTGCAGTGGATAAAGCGTATCCACTAGGGTTGTAATGACTTGTTGTAAATCGTCACGGCTGTGCGCCAGTAGTTGTTGGTGTTGTTGTACGCGTTTTTGCCAGGTCAGCGTTAACAGGACGGTGACAAACAGCAGAAAAAACAATGTGCCGATGATTACGCTACTCCAGGCGATGCGTCTTGAGTAGCTGGCGTGGTGTTTTAATGTCCCCGAAAGTGGCATGGAGTGTATTCCCCTTGTCTTGCCATTTTTTATTATGTTTATCACTTTGGTCATTACCCAGAGTCCTGCCGACATCGCTGTAATCACGGCGTCTGAAGGGCGATATTTGGGTATCAGGAAGTCAACGAGAATATAACGAGAGCGCGAAGAATGTCTCGTTATATTTTTGATTCTCAATTACTTTTATCGATTAGATTTGAGTTAAAAACCGTGGGCGAAAAAAAACGCTGCCGGGGCAGCGTTTTCTGATTCTCTGGCTGAGAGGATCTTCAAAAGAATACGTTAGCTCGGGTTTTTAGCGAGAACCCGACGCGCTTCACGATAACGGTTTTTCCAATAACTGTCGTTCAGATTGGAAATCATCACGCCACTGCTGGTGGATGCGTGAACAAAGTTATCGTTGCCGAGATAGATGCCGACGTGGCGCCCGGTAGAACCGGCGCGGAACAGCACTAAGTCACCTGCGCGCAATTTATTGCGTGAAATCTCTTTGCCGGTGTCTTGCTGTTCTGACGTTGAGCGTGGCAAATCTAAACCAAACTGCTCGCGAAAGGTGCGCTGAACAAAAGCAGAACAATCAATGCCGCGTTTAGTGTCGCCGCCTAAGCGATAACGGACACCTTTCCAGTCACTGTACTGTTCCATGATGCGGGACTTAACGTCCACGTTCTGCACCATCTGTTCAAATTCGTCCTGAGACGCTTGAAGTAAAAAACCATTCTGGTTGTTAACTTCATGATTCTCGTTATTCGCGTTCTGACCGTTATGGGTGCTGCTACATGCTGATAAAAGTGTTGCCAGAGCAACTGCGGGAATGATCCGCCTGAGGTATCTCAGTATTGGTTGAGACTTGACCATTGTACGTGAATTCCTTCGGTTTCCTTACGACAGAATGTCGTCAGCCAGATGACAAAACGGGTTGAGATTAATAAGGACGGCCGTCTAAGACAAATCCTTAATTACTAAAATGTGTTAATGCACACATTTTTGTAGCTTTAAGCACCGCATTTTATGCTGTTGCTTACTAATCGGATTTGAGGTTAACCGATTACAGACCGCGTGGCGAGTGCTTTTATATAAATATTCAAAGGTTTTTTCGATGTGAAATCAATCTGTAACACAATGGCTAGTTTATCAACAATTGGCAGCGATTTAATAACCAAACAGCGGTGGAATAAGGGGGTAATTCTGGCGCTAAGGCCGATTTTAAGAGGGTTCGGGATGGACAGACTCAGATAAAGCTATTGTTCCGCGTTTTTCATCATAATCTTTTCTTTTACCTGAATAATGTTAGTTTGCTAATAGTTTATTCAGGTTTTAAATAAGCGCGAGCGATCGACTTTTTCTTCTATGATCACTCGCGCTTAACAATTACCGGCGCGGCTTATATTTGCCCGGCAACGAACGGTCCAGCCAATTGACGAGCTTGTCGCTGAATGGCGTTAACAGGCACCAGCTCATACCAACCAGCACCACCGACAACGAACCAACAGCGATATCAGTAAACCAGTGCGCACCCGCCATCACGCGTGGCAGCGCAAACACCACGCTAATCGCCAGGCCCACCAGAAACGCGCGGAAGCCGAAATAGCGCCACATAAAGCAGGTGAAGATCATCAGCATCATGCCGTGGTCGCCTGGGAAGCTATCTTTCGAGGCATCTTTGGCTGGGATGCCGGTCAGTTCGCTGACGCGATGTACATTGTCAAAGAACAGCGTTGGGCTGGAGTGTTGCACCGGCAACAGATGGCCGAGCTGGTTCAGGATCACGGCGCTTAGCAACATGGTGATGCCAATCGCGAGCATGCGGCGGCGGCCTTGCGGTGTTTCGCGACGCCAGAAGCACAGATACAGCGCACCCATCGCCAGCAGTGAAACCAGATCGAAGCCGCGAAAGTTAGTGATGGCCACTAACAGCGCGAAGCCGTGATGGTCAACCATCTGGTCATTGAAGCCATAAAAGATGGCTTTATCGATACCAAACCAGAATCCGTGATCGGGCGGCAGGTACCATGAAATAAACAGCATTATCCCTAGCGCATTCAGCAGCAGGATGGTGATTAATCGTGACGCGCGCATAAAAAAATAAATCCAAAGTGAAAATAACGGGGCAAGCTAACGCACCTAATTTAAACGAATCTTCAACAAGGCGCTCTGCAAAAGGTTCCAGTCTACGGGCTGATGATGGATTAATTCGATGCGGCTATCCGGCGGCGTAGTAGGGCGCGTTTCGATAAACAGGTCTTCGCCCTGGCGATTGATGTTGACTAAACCGTCCGCCGTGCGCAGTACGCCTTTTACGCGATCCACCGGCGCAAGCCGCGCCCACTCTAGTGCGGCAATAGTATCAAACACGGTTTCCTCATCAAAAATCCAGCCGCAGGAAGCATAACCCTGGCCTTCATTGAGCGCCCGACGCCAGCGCGCCTGACCATCCAGTTTCAGTGCGGCTAAGCCCTGAGGACGTGAAGCATGGTAGTGATGAGCTGCATCGGGAACCGCACGATCCGTCAAGGCGGGTTGGGTCAGCAGCGCGGGATCGATCGCCCCCCAGGCCGCTTCCACCAGCTGGCGTTCACCTAAAAATTGCTGCTGCCAATCCTGTAAACGCAGACGATCCTCGTCGCTCCAGCGATCGCTTTTGTTCGCCACAATAATATCGGCCGCCACCAGCTGATCGCGGAAGTTCTCATTCTCCACCACGCGCGCGTCGGCGAGTTGGCGTGGATCGAGCAGCGTTAAGGTGGCATCCACCTGAATCCAGGGTTGATAGACCGCAGCACGCAGCATGTTCAGCAACTGTTTGGGATGGCCAAGGCCGGTAGGTTCGATAATCAGACGATCGGGTTTCGCCTGCTTCAGCAGCATGTTCAGCCCAACCTGCAGTGGCAAGCCGTTAACGCAGCACATACAGCCGCCGGGAATCTCTTTCAGCGTGGCACCACGATCGGCGAGCAGTGCGCCATCGATGCCAATTTCGCCAAATTCGTTGACCAGAATCGCCCAGTTTTCGTCGGCGGGTTTGTTGGCTAATAGATGCAGCAGCGTGGTGGTTTTTCCGCTACCGAGAAATCCGGTGATGAGGTTTACGCGCGTCACAAAAGGGCTCCCAAAAAAAGAGAATAAATCGCGCGCGGATGAGGGGCATCCGGCGCGCACGGCCTTGTTATACTATAACAATCACCGGCGGCCGGACGGAAGCACGTTATGCGTCAGCGCGTCCCATGTAACGACGTTCTGCAATATGAATACGGATGCGTTCGCCATTGCTCAGATATTCTGGCACCTGAATGGATAAACCGGTGCTCATGACAGCGGGTTTGGATCGCGCGCTGGCGGAGGCACCTTTGATGCCCGGTGAGGTATCAACAATTTCCATATCGACGGTTTGAGGCAGTTCAAGTGCCAATACCTGGCCGTCCATCGTCAGCACCTGAATGCCGGGAATGCCGCCTTCAGGAATAAACAGCAGCTCTTCTTCGATTTGATCTTTCTTGAAGTTGTACGGCGTGTAGTCTTCATCATCCATAAACACATACTCATCACCATCTATATAAGAGAAGGTGACGGCGCGGCGGCTAAGTGAAATGGCGTCAATAATATCGTCGCCTTTAAAGCGCTCTTCCACTTTCAGGCCAGTGCGAACATCGGTAAAACGCATTTTGTAGAGCGTCGCGGCACCGCGAGCACTTGGGCTCTGTACATCAATGTCTTTCACCAGCAACAGTTTGCCGTTCCAGGTGACAGCCATCCCTTTTTTGATCTCATTTGCCTTTGGCATGGTGGTTTTCTCGCTGACAGGAGGTTAATGCGCGTCACGTTACTCGTGCGGCGAAAAACTGGCAAGCGAGGCAATGTAAAATTGTTTCCGGTGCATGGCATTCGCGGCCTCAGACTGTTATTGTCGCGGCGAATTGTTTACAGGAGCGCATGATGTTTTGTCGTGACCAGTGCGGTGCCTGTTGCACAGCCCCCTCAATTTCATCCCCGATTCCTGGCATGCCGCACGGCAAGCCGGCCAACACGCGTTGCGTGCAGCTCGATGAGCAGCAGCGCTGCAAAATCTTTGGTTCACCGCTGCGTCCTGCGGTCTGCGCCGGCTTACAACCAAGCGCGGAAATGTGCGGCAGCAGCCGTGATAGCGCGATGACGTTTTTGTTAAAACTGGAAGCCGATACTGCACCTTGAACCGGTTGCTGACGCAGAGCTGAAGAATTTGGCTTAATGCCGCTGGTCTGTACAGCAAAAGCATCAGCCTGACTGTCCGTAAAAATCTTAAATCCAACATGAAGTGTGCGGAACGTCAAAAATCTGCTACTCAGATCGCGCATTTTCTTGCCTGCTGTACGTGGCTGTACCATATTCCCTGAAACGTTTCAGCGTTGTCATTCCGGCTAAGTCCGCGATGCAGAGCATTTTTTTTCAACACCTAGCTGAAACGATTCAACACAGCAAGCGAGGAGAGATATGTTCCAGCTCGAAGTTCAGGCCATTCATACCGGTGCTAGCGCACAGAATAAAGAAGAGGCCATTCGTCAGGTTGCCGCTGCGTTGACCGCTGCGGGCAATGTGGCCGAAGGCTACGTTAACGGCATGCTGGCGCGCGAACAGCAAACCACCACTTTCCTGGGTAACGGGATTGCCATTCCGCACGGCACTACCGACACCCGCGACCTGGTACTGAAAACCGGTGTACAGGTTTATCAGTTCCCGCATGGCGTGGATTGGGGCGAGGGGCAAACAGCGTATGTGGCAATCGGTATTGCCGCCAAGTCTGATGAACACCTCGCGTTGCTGCGTCAGCTCACCCACGTCTTAAGCGACGACAGCATTGCTGAACAGCTGAAAACCGCCTCGGCGGAAGATCTACGTGCGCTGCTGATGGGCGAAAACCAGGCGGCAGAATTCAAATTCGATACCTCGCTGATTGCCGTTGATGTGGCGGCCAGCGATTTAATCACCTTACAGGCTCTGAACGCCGGTCGTCTGCAGACTGCTGGCGCGGTGGACGCGTCCTTTATTGCTGATGTGATTTCCCGCGCACCGCTAAGTCTGGGTCAGGGCATCTGGCTGAGCGACAGCGCCAACGGCAATCTCGGCAGCGCAGTGGCAGTCAGCCGCGCTGCTAGGCCATTCCAGCATCAGGGCGAAAACGTCGCGCTGTTGCTGACCGTGGCGGCTAACGATCAGCGTCCGCTGGAAGTGCTGGGCTACCTCAGCAACCTACTGTTGACCAACAAAGCTGAACGTCTGCTGAAGGCCGATGCAGCCGGGATTCTGGCGCTGCTGACCAGCGAAGTCGATGAAGCTGCCGAGCTGCTGACCGCTGAGTTCACCATCCGCAATGAACACGGTCTGCATGCGCGTCCGGGTACGGCGCTGGTTACCGTGATCAAACAGTTCAACAGCGATATCACCGTGACCAATCTCGATGGCAGCGGTAAACCGGCTAACGGCCGCAGCCTGATGAAAGTCGTCGCGCTGGGCGTGAAAAAAGGCCATCGCCTGCGCTTTACCGCCAGCGGTGATGATGCGCAGCAGGCGCTAAACGCGATTGAAGAAGCCATTAACGCCGGTTTAGGCGAGGGGGCAGCATGAGTCGTCGTGTCGCAACAATTACCTTAAACCCGGCTTACGATCTGGTCGGTTACACGCCAGAAATTGAGCACGGTGAAGTCAACCTGGTGAAAACCACCGGCCTGCACGCGGCGGGTAAGGGCATCAACGTTGCCAAGGTGCTGAAAGATCTTGGTATCGATGTCACCGTCGGCGGTTTCCTCGGTAAAGAGAATCAGGACGGCTTTCAGCAGCTGTTCAGCGAGCTCGGCATTGCTAACCGTTTTCAGGTGGTGCAGGGCCGTACGCGTATCAACGTCAAGCTGACCGAAAAAGATGGCGATGTGACCGACCTGAATTTCTCTGGCTTTGAGGTCACCGCGCAGGATTGGGAGCGCTTCACCGCTGATTCACTCACCTGGCTGGGCCAGTTCGACATGGTGTGCGTCAGCGGCAGCTTGCCAGCCGGCGTGGCGCCAGAAGCGTTCACTAAATGGATGAGCGATCTGCGCACGCTGTGCCCTTGCATCATCTTCGACAGCAGCCGCGAAGCGCTGGTTGCCGGTCTGAAAGCCGCGCCGTGGCTGGTGAAACCGAATCGCCGCGAGCTGGAGATTTGGGCTGGTCGCAAATTGCCTGCGCTGCAGGACGTGATCGGTGCTGCACATGAACTGCGTGAGCAAGGTATTGCGCACGTGGTGATTTCTCTCGGTGCGGAAGGCGCGCTGTGGGTGAATGCCTCCGGCGAATGGATCGCCAAACCGCCCGCTTGCGAAGTGGTCAGCACCGTGGGTGCCGGCGATTCGATGGTCGGCGGCCTGATTTACGGCTTGCTGATGCGTGAATCCAGCGAGCACACGCTGCGTCTGGCGACGGCAGTGGCGGCGATGGCCGTCAGCCAAAGCAACGTTGGCGTTAAAGATCGTACCCAGTTGGCCGCGATGATGGCGCGCGTCGACTTACAACCCGTTAACTAACAGCAGGAGAGCGATAATGAAAACGCTGCTGATAAAAGATTCTTCACTGGGACTGGCTTCAGGACATCTGGCGCTGGAACGTTTACGCGCGACGGCGGCACAAGCCGGACTGAAGCTGACCGATAATGCCGCCGAAGCGGAACTGGTGCTGGTTGCTGGTCATAATGCGCCGCACGACGCAGAGCTGGCGGGTAAATCGCTGGCGCTGGTGGATGTGCAGCAAGCGCTGCGCGATCCGCTGGCGGCAATCAATCAAGCCAAAGCAAGTGCCAAAACCTGGCAGCCTGTTGCTGCAACCGCTGCCGCGCCAGTGGCGGCGCAGAGCGGTGGTCAGAAACGTATTGTGGCGGTGACCGCTTGCCCTACTGGCGTTGCGCACACCTTTATGGCTGCCGAAGCTATTCAGGCCGAAGCGACTAAGCGTGGCTGGTGGGTGAAAGTCGAAACCCGTGGTTCTGTGGGCGCTGGCAACGCGATTACGCCAGAAGAAGTGGCGGCAGCCGATCTGGTCATCGTCGCGGCGGATATCGATGTGGATCTGGCGAAATTTGCCGGTAAGCCGATGTACCGCACCTCAACCAGTCTGGCGCTGAAGAAAACCGCGCAGGAGCTGGATAAAGCGCAGGCTAAAGCGAAAACCTATCAGCCGAGCGGCAATCAGGCGGCCAGCGCACAGGGCGACAGCAAAGAGAAAGCCGGTGCCTATCGTCACCTGCTGACCGGCGTGTCCTACATGCTGCCAATGGTGGTCGCGGGTGGTTTGAGCATCGCGTTGTCATTCGCCTTTGGTATCACCGCATTTAAAGAGCCGGGCACGTTAGCGGCTGCACTGATGCAGATTGGTGGCGGCAGCGCCTTTGCGCTGATGGTGCCCGTTTTGGCCGGTTTTATTGCCTTCTCGATTGCGGATCGTCCGGGTCTGACGCCAGGTTTGATTGGCGGCATGATCGCCACCAGCATTAACGCCGGTTTCCTTGGCGGCATCATCGCCGGTTTCATTGCCGGTTACGCCGCGAAGATGCTCAGCAGCAAAGTAAAACTGCCGCAGAGTATGGAAGCGCTGAAACCGATTCTGATCATTCCGCTGGTAGCGAGTTTGATAACCGGTTTGCTGATGATTTACGTGGTTGGTAAGCCGGTTGCTGGCATCATGACTGGCCTGACAACCTGGCTGGCAAACATGGGTACGGCGAACGCTGTGCTGCTGGGCGCGATTCTCGGTGGCATGATGTGTACCGACATGGGCGGTCCGGTGAACAAAGTGGCTTATGCATTTGGTGTTGGTCTGCTCAGTTCACAAACCTACGCACCGATGGCGGCCATTATGGCAGCCGGTATGGTGCCACCGCTGGCGATGGGTCTGGCGACGATTGTTGCGCGTCGTAAGTTCAACAAAGGTCAGCAGGAAGGCGGTAAAGCGGCGCTGGTGCTCGGTCTGTGCTTCATCTCTGAAGGTGCCATTCCGTTTGCAGCGCGTGACCCAATGCGTGTACTACCGTGCTGTATCATTGGCGGCGCGGTAACCGGTGCGATTTCCATGGCGATTGGCGCGAAACTGATGGCACCGCACGGTGGCCTGTTCGTTCTGCTGATTCCAGGCGCGATTACCCCAGTGTTGGGTTATCTGATGGCGATTGTGATTGGTACTGCGGTGGCAGGCCTTGGCTACGCCATCCTGAAACGTCCGGAAGAAGAGCTGGTAAAAGCAGCGTAATCTTCGCCAGACATGAAAAAGGGAGCTTCGGCTCCCTTTTTGTTTTTTATCAGATAATTAACCCTGCTGCTCTGACTTCAGCCACGCAATTTCATCCTTCCAGATATCCGGATTGATGGTTTCCAGAATCATTGGAATGCCGTCAAAACGCTTATCCTTCATCAGCCAGCTAAATGCGGTTTTGCCGATATTGCCTTCACCCAAACTGTGATGGCGGTCGACGCGACTGCCCAGCGTGCTCTTGGCATCATTCAGGTGCATCCCGCGCAGATACTGGAAACCGACGATGCGCTCAAAATCGCTAAACGTCTCAGCGCAGGCTTCTTCGGTACGCAGATCGTAACCACCCGCAAAGGCGTGGCAGGTATCAATGCACACGCCAACGCGCGACTTATCTTCCACATGCTCAATAATGGTGGCGAGATGCTCGAAGCGAAAACCGAGGTTGCTGCCCTGACCGGCGGTGTTTTCGATCACCGCCACCACGCTGCTGGTTTTATCCAGCGCGATGTTGATCGATTCGGCGATACGCTTGAGGCACGCTTCTTCATCAATTTGCTTAAGATGGCTGCCGGGATGGAAGTTCAGCAAGGTCAAGCCCAGCTGCTCGGCACGTTGCATCTCATCGAGGAAAGCTTCGCGCGATTTCTCCAGGGCTTCCATCACCGGATGGCCAAGGTTAATCAGATAGCTATCGTGCGGCAGGATCTGCGCAGAGGTGAAGTTGTAACGATCGCAGGCGGTTTTAAACGCATCGATCACTTCCCCAGACAGCGGTGCTGCTTTCCATTGGCGCTGATTTTTGGTGAACAAAGCAAACGCGGTGGCTTCGAGTTCGTGGGCACGGATAACTGCCTGGTCCACGCCGCCTGATGCACTGACGTGTGCGCCGATATATTTCATGCCGCTCTCCTGATTGGGCGATTGCTACTGCAAAACGCCCACTATAGCGGATGCGATTACGCCATGAAATGTTGCACCAGCACATTGAGTGCGCCGCCACCGAGAATTAACCAGCCAAACACCACCAATCCTAGCAGCAGCGGTTTCAAACCGGCCTGCTTTAAGGCACTGAAACGTGTGGTTAAACCCAGCGCCGCCATCGCCATCGCCAGCAGCAGATTCGCCAGCTGATTCAACGTACTAATCACATTGGCAGGTAATAGATGAAGCGAGTTAAACAGCGCAACAACAATAAACAGCAGCGCGAACCACGGGAAACTGATCGCTTGTTGCTGCGCGCTGTGACGACGCTGACGCTTCAGCCAACTGCCCAGAATCAGCAAGAAGGGCGCTAACATCATCACGCGCAGCATTTTGGCAATCACCGCACTATTTTCAGTTTCTGCGCCCATCGCATGTCCAGCAGCGACAACCTGTGCCACTTCATGCAGCGTCGATCCGGTGAAGATGCCGAAATGTTCTGCACTGACAGTCGGCAGTAGCGACCACAACAGCGGATACAGCACGATGCCAACGGTGCCAAACAGCACCACGGTGGCAACCGCTACCGCGACTTTTGACGGTGCAGCTTTAACGATAGGTTCACTCGCCAGCACCGCCGCCGCGCCGCAAATGCTGCTGCCCGCACCAATTAGCCACACGGTTTCGCGATCCATCTTCAGCAAACGAATGCCGATAAAACAGGTCAGCAGGAAAGTGGAGCTGAGAACCATCACATCAATCAATACGCCGCTCAGACCGACATCAGCAATCTGCTGCAAGGTAATACGAAAGCCATACAAGATGATGCCGAGGCGCAGCAAGCGCTGTTTCGCCAGCAGCACGCCGCTGTCACAGGCCCCAGCAATCTGCGGATAAAGGGTGTTACCGAGCACGATGCCCAAAATAATCGCTAACGTCAGCGCACCGAATCCGGCACCGGCCAGCCACGACTGATTGCCAAGCCACGCCGCGATTCCGGCAATCGCGACAGTCAGCAGCAAACCCGGCAGCCAGTGATGTAGATGAAACGGGGTTTTATTCACGCTTAGCTCAGCCATACTTTTTCTCCTGTAGGGGCGCCATTTATGGCGACCTTCTAACATTCAATCTCTGCCTCAAGCGTGCGCCGCACTGGTATAAAAGTAAAATTGATAATATCTTTATAATTAACCAGAATAAGTAATATGCGAGGAACACATGCACATCACGTTGCGTCAGATTGAAGTGTTTACCGAAGTGCTGAAAAGCGGCTCGACGACGCAGGCTTCGCAAGTGCTGGCGCTGTCGCAGTCGGCGGTGAGCGCCGCGTTAGCGGATTTGGAAAACCAGCTTGGCGTGCAGCTGTTTGACCGCGTCGGGAAGCGGCTGGTGGTGAATGAGCATGGCCGTTTGCTCTATCCGCGCGCCGTGGGTTTGATGGAGCAGGCGGGTGAAATCGAACAGCTGTTTAAAGAAGATAACGGCGCGATTCGCCTGTTCGCCAGCAGCACCATCGGTAACTACCTGCTGCCCGGCATGATCGCTGCCTATCGCCGTGATTTTCCCGCGCTGCCGCTCGAGCTCAGCGTCGGCAACAGCCAGGATGCGATTAATGCGGTGGCGGATTTTCGCGTCGATATCGGCTTGATAGAAGGTCCATGTCACGAGCTGGATATTATCAGCGAGCCGTGGCTGGAAGATGAGCTGGTGGTCTTTGCCGCGCCGGATGCTGCCATCCTGCAACAGCCGATTACGCTGGAAACACTCGCCGCCGCGCCGTGGATTCTGCGCGAGCGCGGCTCAGGTACGCGTGAGATCGTTGATTATCTGCTGCTGTCGCATCTGCCACAGTTTCAGCTCGGCATGGAGTTGGGCAACTCAGAGGCGATTAAACATGCGGTGCGTCACGGCATGGGCATCAGCTGTTTGTCGCGGCGGGTGATTGAAGATCTGCTGGAAGCCGGCACGCTGGTGGAAGTAGTGATCCCGCTGCCGCGTCTGACGCGTACGCTGTATCGCATCCATCATCGGCAGAAGCATGTCTCCAAAGCGTTGAGCCGTTTCCTGTCGTATTGCCGCGAATAATCGCAGCGCTCAACACGCTGCGGCTAATAATTCCTGGCCGATCATGAAGGTAACTAATAACCCGACGTGAATGCTATACAGCTTGGGGCTAGCTGCTACAATCTCGCCTCATTTTTATCCAGCATAGCGTTTACACATGCATAATGACTCAAAAACAACACAACAACCTGGATTGCGCCGTGAATTAAAAGCGCGTCATCTCACCATGATCGCCATTGGCGGCTCCATCGGTACCGGCCTGTTTGTCGCCTCGGGTGCCACCATTTCTCAGGCCGGACCTGGCGGCGCGCTGCTCTCCTATGCGCTGATTGGCCTGATGGTCTACTTCCTGATGACCAGCCTCGGCGAACTCGCGGCATTTATGCCGGTTTCTGGCTCTTTCTCCACCTACGGTTCGAAATACGTTGAAGAAGGCTTCGGCTTCGCGCTGGGCTGGAACTATTGGTACAACTGGGCGGTCACCATCGCCGTTGACCTCGTCGCCTCGCAGCTCGTCATGAACTACTGGTTCCCGGACACGCCCGGTTGGATCTGGAGCGCACTGTTCCTTGGCCTGATGTTCCTGCTCAATTACATCTCCGTAAAAGGCTTCGGCGAAGCGGAATACTGGTTCTCACTGATCAAAGTGACCACCGTCATCATCTTTATTGTGGTGGGCGTGCTGATGATCACCGGCATTCTGCGTGGCGCAGAAAACGCGGGCTGGCACAACTGGACCGTGGGTGAAGCGCCGTTTGCCGGTGGATTTGCCGCGATGATTGGCGTAGCGATGATCGTCGGCTTCTCCTTCCAGGGCACCGAACTGATCGGTATCGCAGCCGGTGAATCTGAGGATCCGGCGAAGAACATTCCGCGCGCGGTGCGTCAGGTGTTCTGGCGAATTCTGCTGTTCTATATCTTCGCCATTCTGATCATCAGCCTGATCCTGCCGTACACCGATCCGAAGCTGCTGCATAACGACGTCACCGATATCGCCATCAGCCCGTTCACGCTGGTGTTCCAGAATGCCGGACTGCTCTCGGCAGCAGCGGTGATGAACGCGGTGATTCTGACGGCGGTGCTGTCGGCGGGTAACTCCGGCATGTACGCCTCAACGCGCATGCTGTTCAACCTGGCACGTGAAGGCAAAGCGCCACGCATTTTCGGCAAGCTGTCGAAAGGTGGCGTGCCGCGTAACGCGCTGATTGCCACCACCGTGGTGGCGGGATTGTGCTTCCTGAGCTCGAAATTTGGTAACCAGGAAGTCTACCTGTGGCTGCTCAACACTTCGGGTATGACCGGCTTTATCGCCTGGTTGGGTATCGCCATCAGCCATTACCGTTTCCGTCGCGGTTATATCGCGCAGGGTCATAGCCTTGCCGATTTGCCATACCGTTCGGGCTTCTTCCCGCTGGGACCGATCTTCGCCTTTATTCTGTGTCTGATCATCACGCTGGGGCAGAACTATCAGGCGTTCCTTGCCGACCGCATTGATTGGTATGGCGTCGCCGCAACCTATATTGGTCTGCCGCTGTTCCTGGTGATTTGGTTGGGTTACAAGCTGACACGCGGCTCGCGCTTCGTGAAATACAGCGAGATGGAATTCCCGACGTTTAAAGAGTGATTGTTGTACGAAGGTCGCCATAAATGGCGATACGACAATCCTGGAAAGTGCGCAATTATGCGCACTTTTTTTTGGATTTTGTTACTCAGATTGAATTGATAATTATTATCACCTGCACTATTGTGGCTGCCGTTATGATTTCGACAAGAAACGGGTAGAACAATGCGTACCACCGACGCCACGCTGCTGGCGGAAAACGGCCTCGAAACCGATACCATCACACATTATCGTCAGGTATTGCGCCAGCGACTGTTGTTAATTGGCGTGCTGGTGCTGGCGATACTGGCCTCAGTGATTCTGGATTTCACGCTCGGCCCGGCTGGGCTCTCCCTCGATACCTTATGGCAAACGCTGACCCATCCCGATGCGGTCGATGCAGGTACGCGCGTGATTGTCTGGGATATCCGTTTACCTTACGCCTTGATGGCGGTGGTGGTGGGCTTCTCGCTTGGCCTTGCCGGTGCAGAGATGCAAACCATTCTGAATAACCCCCTTGCCAGCCCGTTTACGCTCGGCGTCTCGTCAGCGGCGGCCTTTGGTGCGGCGCTGGCGATCATTCTCGGCATCGGCATTCCGGGCGTACCGGATCAGTGGTTTATCTCCGCCAACGCCTTTGTGTTTGCGCTGTTTGCCGCCTTGATGCTGGATGGCGTGACGCGCTGGACCAAAGTCTCAACCTCTGGCGTGGTGCTGTTTGGTATCGCGCTGGTGTTCACCTTCAACGCATTAGTGTCGATGATGCAGTTCATCGCCAGCGAAGATACCTTGCAGGGCTTGGTGTTCTGGACCATGGGCAGTCTCGCACGCGCGTCGTGGGAAAAGCTCGGCGTGTTAACCGCCGCCTTTGCCATCCTGATTCCGTTCTCGATGCTCAGCAGCTGGAAGCTGACCGCGCTGCGCCTCGGCGAAGATCGCGCGGTCAGCTTTGGTATCGACGTGCGCCGTCTGCGCCTGGCGACACTGCTGCGCATCAGTATTCTCTCCGCGCTGGCGGTGGCCTTTGTCGGTCCGATTGGCTTTATCGGTCTGGTCGCGCCGCATATTGCACGCATGATGTTTGGTGAAGATCACCGCTATTACCTGCCAGCCAGCGCGCTGGTCGGTGCGCTGGTGCTGTCGCTGGCCTCGGTGGCGTCGAAAAACCTGATTCCCGGCGTGATCATTCCGGTGGGGATTGTGACGTCGCTGGTCGGCGTGCCGTTCTTCCTCAGCATTATTCTGCGTCATCGGGGGACGGTGTAATGGAACAGGGATTACGTCTGAGTCATTTCTCCGCCGGTTACCCGAAGCGCAAGGTGATTGAAGATCTTAACGTGCCGGAACTGCCGCAGGGCAAAATCACCGTGTTGCTCGGCCCCAACGGCTGCGGCAAATCAACGCTGCTGCGCGCGCTGGCTGGTCTCGGCAAAGGGCAGGGCGAGCTGTGGCTGAACGGTGAAGAGCTGATGGGCCAGCCGTTTGCGCGTCGGGCGCAGCGCGTGGTTTATCTGCCGCAAAGTTTGCCAGCGGGCGTGCATCTGCACGTGCTGGAGTCGATTATCGTGGCGCAGCGCGCGTCGGGTGGCTTACACAGCGCCTCGAGCGAAGCGGAGATCATGCATCTGCTCGAGCAACTCGGCATCGCGCATTTAGCCATGCGCTATCTCGATCAGCTGTCGGGCGGACAGAAGCAGTTGGTTGGCCTGGCGCAATCGCTGATTCGTCGCCCGGAACTGCTGCTGCTGGATGAACCGCTCAGCGCGCTGGACCTTAACTACCAGTTCCACGTGATGGATCTGGTACGTCGTGAAACCCGACTGCGCAATATTGTGACGGTGGTGGTGGTGCACGATATCAACATCGCGCTGCGTCATGCGGATCACGCGCTGATGCTGAAGGATGGCAATCTACTGGCGGACGGCGAGCCATCGCAGGTGATTACGCCAGAGACGCTGGCGCAGGTGTATGGCGTGCGCGGCCGTATCGAGCACTGCTCACGCGGCATGCCGCAAGTGATGATCGACGGGCTGGCGGAGACGTTGGTTTAGCTAAGTAGGTGCACGCTGTCCCCCATCCCGGCCTTCCCCCATAAATGGGGGAAGGAGACGCTGCCACATGCAGCTTCAATACTCATATATGGCAGCATCTTCCTCCCCCATTGATGGGGGAGGACCGAGGAGGGGGACAGCCAGCACAATTACACCAACAAATGCTTCGCGTGGAAACGCAGATGGTCTTCCACGAAGCTGGCGATAAAGAAATAGCTATGGTCGTAACCCGGCTGAATGCGTAACTCCAGCGGGAAACCTTGCTCACGCGCCACGGCTTCCAGTCGCTCTGGACGCAGTTGATCGGCGAGGAACTGGTCGCTATCCCCTTGATCAATCAGAATCGGCAAGCGCTGTTCCACGTCACGCATCAACAGGCAGCTATCCCATTCACGCCACGTCTGACGATCTTCACCCAGATAAGCGGCAAAGGCCTTCTGGCCCCACGGCACTTCGGTCGGATTGACGATCGGCGCGAAAGCCGAAGCAGACGCAAAACGCCCGCCGAGACGCAGTGCCAGCACCAGCGCACCGTGTCCGCCCATCGAATGCCCCATCACCGACTGACGATCGCTCAGCTTAAAGTTATCCGCCACCAGCTCCGGCAACTCGCTGCTGAGGTAATCGAACATGCGGAAGTTCGCCGCCCACGGCTGCTGCGTGGCGTTGAGGTAGAAACCTGCGCCCTGGCCGAGATCGTAACCGCTGTCGTTCGCCACCTCGTCACCGCGCGGGCTGGTGTCCGGCATAATCAGCACCAAACCCAGCTCCGCAGCAACGCGCTGTGCACCGGCTTTGGTGGTGAAGTTCTCATCGCTGCAGGTCAACCCAGCGAGAAACCACACCACCGGCGGCGGCGCGTCACTCTGCGGCGGCGGCAGAAAAATGCTGAAGGTCATCGGACAGTTCAGCACCGCCGACTGATGACGCCAGCGCTGCTGCCAGCCACCAAAGATGCGATGCTCTTCTAACAGCTCCAAAGTGGAAGCCATAACGTCTCCTGATTACTTAGTAAAATGCACCACCGTACGAATTGATTTCCCTTCATGCATCAGATCAAAGGCGTCGTTAATCTCTTCCAGCGGCAGGTTATGGGTGATGAAATCGTTCAGCGCGAATTTACCGTCGAGGTAATCCTGCACGATACCCGGCAGCTGTGAACGGCCTTTCACGCCACCAAACGCGGAACCACGCCATACGCGACCGGTCACCAGCTGGAATGGACGGGTAGAAATCTCCTGGCCTGCGCCAGCCACGCCGATGATCACCGATTCGCCCCAACCTTTGTGGCAGCACTCCAGCGCCGAACGCATCACGTTGACGTTTCCGATGCACTCGAAGGAGAAATCGACGCCACCGTCGGTGAGTTCAACGATCACATCCTGAATCGGCTTATCGTGATCTTTCGGGTTGATCAGATCGGTTGCACCCAGTTTGCGCGCCAGATCGAATTTACTGGTGTTGAGATCGATACCAATGATGCGGCCGGCTTTCGCCATTTTCGCGCCAATGATCGCTGACAAACCAATGCCGCCGAGGCCGAAGATCGCCACGGTATCGCCTTCTTTCACTTTAGCGGTATTCATCACCGCGCCCATGCCGGTGGTGACGCCGCAGCCCAGCAGGCACACTTCTTCCAGTGGCGCTTCTTTGCTGATCACCGCCAGCGAGATTTCCGGAACCACGGTGTATTCAGAGAAAGTTGAAGTGCCCATGTAGTGGAAAATCGGCTTGCCGTCTTTGAAGAAGCGGGTGGTGCCGTCTGGCATCAAACCTTTGCCCTGGGTGGCGCGAATTGCCTGACACAGGTTGGTTTTGCCAGAGAGACAGAACTTACACTTGCCGCACTCTGGGGTGTAAAGCGGAATCACGTGGTCGCCGACAGCCACGCTGGTCACGCCTTCACCAACCGCTTCCACCACGCCGCCACCTTCGTGGCCGAGGATCGCCGGGAATACGCCTTCCGGATCTTGTCCAGATAAGGTGTAAGCATCGGTGTGGCACACGCCGGTGGCCACGATGCGCACCAGCACTTCACCTTTTTGTGGTGGCATCAGATCCACTTCTTCGATTTTCAGCGGTTCGCCAGCTGCCCAGGCAACGGCGGCGCGGGTTTTGATCATGTTCATGCAATCCCTCTTCCTATAGATGCGGGACAAAAGCCCCGATGGTCGTGATGTCGATAAAACAGAAACTCACTCGGCAACGTGCAGCGGATGCCGCAACTCGTCGTTAACCGGGCGATCGTCAAACAGTTCAATAATCAAATACTTCAGCGCTTCCACGTTGGGGGTAAACGCATCGCGCCGCCACATCAGCCAGGTGGCGGTATCGCGGTAAGCGGGCGGTAACGCATGTTCCTGCACACGTGCGCGCGCCGGCATTTGCGCCAGCACCGAGGCGGGAATCATCGCCACGCCCGCGCCACCGGCCACGCATGCTACCATCGCGTGATAGGACTGAATCTCCATCACGCTGCTAGGCGCGGTCTGGCTTTCGCGATACCAGGCTTCCAGCTTGGTGCGGTAGGAACAGCTATTGCGGAAAGCAAACAGCGTGTCGCCTTGTACATCGCGCGCGCTGGCAATCGGCGCATGTTCCGGGCTGGTGATCAGCACCATCTGCTCGTTAAAGGCAATGCAGCCGTTGAGATCGTCGTGCGCCACCGGGCCATCCACCAGCGCGGCAGCCAGCGTACCTTCACGCACCTTGTCGATGATTTCACCGGAGGTATTGGTGATCAGCGACAGCTCCACAGCCGGAAAACGCTGGTGATAGGCCGCCAACAGCGCGGGCAGCCGCGTCGCGGCGGTGCTCTCCATCGAACCAAGTGCGAAATTACCGCCCGGCTCACCGGCGCGCGCCATATTCAGCGCTTCATCGCTCAGCGCCAGGATGCGCTGCGCATAGTTGAGGAAATTGTGGCCCATTGGCGACAAACGAATGCGTTGCTTCTCACGAATAAACAGATCAACGCCAATTTCATCTTCCAGCTGGCGCAGACGCGTGGTGAGATTGGAAGGTACGCGATGGAGTTGCTCGGCGGCACGCGCCAGCGAACCGGATTCGGCGACGGAGCAAAACATGCGGAGCTGTACTAAATCCATATTCTCTTCTCGTAAACAACTTGGTTAGTATTATTCACTTTCCGTGAGTTTAAACGTCATGCATGCTAGTGACAAGTGATAAAACATCCTGAGGTCGGTATGGCGTTTCGTGTCGCGCTGAGCGCGTTCTTAAGTTTAGTGGTTGCAATGGGGATTGGGCGATTTGCTTTCACGCCGCAGGTTCCACTGATGATTCATGACCATCAACTGACGCTCACCAGCGCCAGTCTGGTGGCAGCACTCAACTATCTCGGTTATCTGTTTGGCTCTTTTGATGCGATGCGTGCGCGCAAACGCGTCGAGTGGCGCTTACAGGCGGGCGTGTGGGGCGCGGTGATATTAACGCTGCTGTCGGCCTGCGTTAGCGGTCCGTGGTTACATGGCCTGATTCGTTTCCTGATTGGCTGGGCCAGCGGCTGGGCCATGGTGTTGCTGGCGGCATGGGCCAGCGATCAGCTGCATCATCATGGTCGTCCAGGCTTGCTGGCAGCGGTGTTTGCCGGCCCCGGCACCGGCATCTTTATCAGCGGCATGCTGGCCGTAGCGCTGCATGCCAGCGGCGTCAGCGCCGCCTTTGCGTGGGCGGCGTATGGTTTGCTGGCGCTGTTGTTGATTGGCGCGATTGCACGTTTTCTGCCGCGTACCGGCCAATTGCACCGTCCCAATCAAGCCGCATCGCCGCTGGTGCTGAATGGCGATCTCAAGCGCTTAGTAATGAGCTACAGCCTTGCAGGATTTGGCTACATTCTGCCCGCCACCTTTCTGTCGCAAATGGCGGCGGCGCGTTTTCCTGACAGCGCCTTTGCCCAGTTTGTCTGGCCGGTGTTTGGCGGCGCGGCGGTGATCGGCATCGTGTTGGGCATCCTGACGCGTCGCTGGGGCAGCAGCCATGCGCGTTTAGCAATGGTGCTGTGGGCGCAGGCATTGGGCGTTATCGCCGCGATTGTGCTGCCAGGTTTAAACGGTCTGATGCTGGGCGCCGCACTGATTGGCGGCGGCTTCCTGTGCGTGGTGCAACTGACGCTGCAATATGGTCGTGAGCTGGCACCGCAGCATGCGCGCTATCTTGCCGGTTTGCTCACCAGCGGATATGCGGTTGGGCAGCTGGCCGGTCCGCTGCTGTCGTGGATTTCCAGCATGCTGTGGCATCAACTGGAACCGGCGCTGTGGGTGGCGGGCGCCAGTTTAATCGTTGCCGGGATGCTGGTTTTACGTCGCCGCACGTGATGAAAAGCTTATCGGAATGATTACTGGATTAAGGGCGCGGAGTATTTCACAATACGCGCTCAGAATTTCCCCCGTGGGCGAAGACCCGCGGGCGCATCACCTGCCGGAGAAGAGTAAATGAGTATCTTAAGTCAGGAAGCCGCCCTGGTTCACGAAGCGCTGTTGGCGCGTGGTCTGGAAACGCCGTTACGCGCCCCGGTGCGTGAAATGGATGACGACGCACGTAAACGCGAAATTGCCGGCCACATGACGCAAATCATGCAGTTGCTGAACCTGGATCTGGAAGATGACAGCCTGATGGAGACGCCGCACCGCATCGCCAAGATGTATGTGGATGAGATTTTCTCAGGTCTGGATTACGCCAACTTCCCGAAAATCACCGTCATCGAAAACAAGATGAAAGTGGATGAGATGGTGACCGTGCGCGATATCACGCTGACCAGCACCTGCGAACACCACTTTGTGATTATCGATGGCAAAGCCACCGTGGCGTATATCCCGAAAGAGAAAGTGATCGGCCTGTCGAAAATCAACCGTATCGTGCAGTTCTTCGCCCAGCGTCCGCAGGTGCAAGAGCGCCTGACGCAGCAAGTGCTGGTGGCGCTGCAAACACTGCTGGGCACCACCAACGTAGCGGTGTCGATTGATGCGGTGCATTACTGCGTGAAAGCGCGTGGCGTGAAAGATGCCACCAGCGCCACCACCACCACCTCGCTGGGCGGCTTGTTCAAATCCAGCCAGAACACGCGCCAGGAGTTTTTGCGCGCGGTTCGCCACAGCTAATCTTTCTGGGCGACAGCCTGTCGCCCGATTTCCTCTCTCCGTCAGGGCACTCGATGCAACGCTATCTCGCGCTGGATTTCATTCGTGGTTGCGCCATTCTCGGCATCTTGCTGCTCAACATTGTCGGCTTTGCCTTGCCATCGGCGGCCTATCTCAATCCGGCGTGGCGCGGAGAGGCATTAACGTCTGATGCCTGGACGTGGGCGATCATGGATGGCCTGGCGCAGCTGAAATTCCTCACGCTGTTTGCCTTGCTGTTTGGTGCCGGTCTTTACATGCAGGCGCCGCGCGGCAGCCGCTGGATGTCGGCGCGTCTGACGCTGCTGGTGCTGCTCGGTTTCATTCACGGCATCTTTTTCTGGGAAGGCGATATCCTGCTGGATTACGGCCTGATTGGGCTGATTATCTGGCGCATGCTGCGTGATGTGCCGTCCGACCGCGCGCTGTTACAAACCGGCGCATTACTCTATTTGGTCGGCTGTGGCGTGTTGGTGGTATTCGGCTTAATTTCCAGCCCCAATCCAACGAATTCCTGGCTGCCGGGCGCGGCGGAGCTGCAATATGAAAGCTACTGGAAACTGCTCGGCGGTTGGGAAGCGGTGCAGAATCGGCTGGATCACCTGTCATCCGGCTTAATGGCGCTGGCGTCACAATATGGCTGGCAACTGGCGGGGTTGATGTTGATTGGTGCGGCATTGATGCGCAGCGGCTGGCTGAGCGGGCAATTCAGCGTGGAGCATTATCGCCGTGCGGCGGCGCTGCTGCTCACTATCGGCTGGCTGATCGCCATTCCCGGCATCGCCGCGCAGTGGATGATTGGCTGGGAATTCCGCTGGACCGGTTTCTTCCTACAGGTGCCGCGCGATCTTGCCAGCCCGTTTATCAGCCTCGGTTATGCCGCACTTTGTCTGGGATTCTGGCCGCACATTGCGTCATCGCGCATCAGTTACGCCATTCAATGCGTTGGCCGCATGGCATTGAGCAATTACCTGTTACAGACGCTGATTTGCACCACGCTGTTCTACCGTTTCAACCTGTTCCTCAAGTTTGACCGCCTGCAGCTGCTGGCCTTTGTACCGGCTATCTGGCTGGTTAATATCCTGTTTTCCGTGCTGTGGCTGCGCGTCTTCCCGCAGGGGCCAATGGAGTGGATCTGGCGCAAACTGACGCGTCTTGCTGCTGGAAAATCTGACCCTTCCTCCTCGCTCAGATAATGATGTTCATCACAAAGGTTGCAGAATTGTATGTAACCGTTTTCACTGATGTGACGTGATTCACGTAGTCGTGCCAGATGCCCTGACAGAATAGCGCCGTTACGCGCTTGTCGCGCATTTTCAGCCTTTGTGGAACAGCTGCATGATAACGATTCGTGATGTCGCCCGTCAGGCCGGTGTGTCAGTAGCCACCGTGTCACGTGTGCTCAATAACAGCAGTGCAGTCACCGCCGATACCCGTGAAGCCGTGCTGGCCGCCGTTGACGCGTTAGGCTATCGCCCGAACGCCAACGCGCAGGCGTTGGCCACGCAAATCAGTGACACCATTGGCGTGGTGGTGATGGATGTTTCCGATCCCTTCTTTGGCGCGCTGGTGAAAGCGGTCGATACCGTGGCGCAGCGCGTGCATAAACACGTGTTAATCAGTAACTCCTGGCATCAGGAAGAGAAAGAACGTCACGCAATTGAGGTGCTGATACGTCAACGTTGCAACGCATTGGTGGTGCACGCGAAAACGCTTTCAGACGCTGAACTGACGCAGTTTATGGATCAGGTTCCGGGTATGGTCTTGATTAACCGTACAATTCCCGGTTATGAACACCGCTGCGTCTGCCTGGATAATGTCACCGGTGCTCAGGTAGCGACGCGCATGTTGTTACAACAGGGACATCAACGCATTGGCTTCCTCAGCTCCAGTCATCCGATTGAGGATGTGACGCAACGACGCGAAGGCTGGCTGCAGGCCTTGTCAGAGCAGGGAATTCGCCCGCAGGAGTCATGGATTGCGCATGCTGAACCTGACATGCAAGGCGGCGAAGCAGCGATGGTGGAATTACTTGGCCGTAACTTACATTTAACAGCGGTGTTTTCCTACAATGACGGCATGGCAGCGGGTGCATTGACCGCTTTAAAGGACAACGGCATCCAGGTTCCACAGCATTTCTCTGTCATTGGCTTTGATGACATTCCCATCTCACGTTACACCGATCCACAGTTAACTACGGTCCGTTATCCTATTGTTTCTATGGCAAAACTTGCCACTGAGCTGGCGCTGAAAGGTGCTGTTGGTGAGCTGGATATCAATGCATCACACTGCTTTATGCCCACGCTGGTACGTCGCCATTCTGTCGCCCAGCGGCAAATTGTGGAGTCGGTCACTAATTCAGGCGATAGCTCAGTGTAACCGTTTCCAATCTGTGATTGCATTCACAGTTAATTAACATGCCGCTCACTATGATGGCAGCGTCTTACCGGACTGAAACATCATGTAACGCTGAGAAATCCACTTCCCAGCCGGTTTCAGTAGCCGATTGAAATAGTTCACAACACTCTTCAGGAAGCGTTTACCTACAGGGAAGTCAGGATTGCGATGGTGGCCCGGCTTTGCGTTACGCGTCCGCCCATTATCAGGTTTACAACCGACGGCGCTGTTTGCCCGCAGGCACATAGCGCAATGAAATGCCCTACATAAAAACCGGAGATACCATGAATAAGAAGGTTTTCACGCTCACAGCACTGGTTGCCAGCATGATGTTTGGTGCAACTGCGCACGCCGCCGATACCCGCATTGGCGTGACGATTTACAAATACGACGACAACTTCATGTCGATGGTGCGTAAGGACATTGAGAAAGAAGCGAAATCATTGGGCGGCATTCAGCTGCTGATGAACGACTCACAGAACGACCAGTCCAAACAGAACGACCAGATTGACGTGCTGATGGCTAAAGGCGTGAAAGCGCTGGCTATCAACCTGGTGGATCCGGCTGCTGCGGCAGTGGTGATTGATAAAGCGCGCGGCAACGACGTGCCGGTGGTGTTCTTCAATAAAGAACCTAACGCCAAAGTGCTGGCCAGCTATCCGAAAGCCTACTACGTCGGTACCGATTCTAAAGAGTCAGGCATTATCCAGGGTCAGCTGATTGAGAAGCACTGGAAAGCTACGCCAGCGTGGGATCTGAACAAAGACGGTACGATTCAGTTTGTGCTGCTGAAAGGCGAGCCGGGCCATCCGGATGCTGAAGCGCGTACCAAATACGTGATCGATACCCTGAACAAAGACGGTCTGAAAACGCAGCAGCTGGCGATGGATACCGCGATGTGGGACACCGCACAGGCAAAAGACAAAGTTGACGCCTGGCTCTCTGGCCCGAACGCCGACAAGATTGAAGTGATTATCGCCAACAACGATGCGATGGCAATGGGTGCGGTTGAAGCGCTGAAAGCGCACAACAAAACCAGCATTCCAGTGTTCGGTGTCGATGCACTGCCAGAAGCGCTGGCGCTGGTGAAATCAGGCGCACTGGCCGGTACCGTGCTGAACGATGCGGAAAACCAGGCGAAAGCGACGCTGGATATTGCTAACAATCTGGCCAATGGCAAAGAGCCAACCGCTGGCACCAACTTCAAGATGGACAACAAAATCGTACGTGTTCCTTACGTACCAGTAGATAAAGAAAATCTGTCGCAGTTTGTGAAGTAATTCATCCTGGGCGCGGCATTTCGCCGCGCCTTATTGCATCTGACCAACGCTTTATTTAGCCAGGTAAATTATGGCCAGTGAGAATCCGACCACACAGCGTGAATATCTGCTGGAGATGACGAATGTCTCTAAATCATTTCCAGGGGTTAAAGCCTTAGATAATGTGAATTTAAAAGTGCGGCCGCACTCCGTTCATGCATTAATGGGAGAAAACGGCGCCGGGAAATCTACATTATTAAAATGTCTGTTTGGGATTTATAAAAAGGATACGGGGAGCATCCTGTTTCAGGGTGAAGAAATTGATTATAAGAGCTCCAAAGAGGCGCTGGAAAATGGCGTTTCCATGGTGCATCAGGAATTAAACCTGGTTCTGCAACGCAACGTCATGGATAACATGTGGCTTGGCCGTTATCCACGTAAAGGCGTATTTGTTGATCAGGATAAAATGTATCGCGATACCAAAGCGATCTTTGATGAATTAGATATTGATATCGATCCGCGCGATAAAGTCGCCACCTTATCTGTCTCGCAGATGCAGATGATCGAAATCGCCAAAGCTTTTTCCTATGACGCGAAGATTGTCATTATGGATGAGCCGACATCATCGCTGACCGAAAAAGAAGTGAATCACTTGTTCACGATTATTCGTAAGCTGAAAGATCGCGGCTGCGGCATTGTCTATATCTCGCATAAGATGGAAGAGATATTCCAGCTGTGCGATGAGATCACCATTTTGCGTGATGGGCAGTGGATCGCCACTCAGCCGCTGGAAGGGCTGGATATGGACAAGATCATCTCGATGATGGTTGGCCGTTCATTGAACCAGCGTTTCCCGGACAAAACCAACGTGCCGGGGGAAACCATTCTTGAGGTGCGTCATTTAACCTCACTGCGTCAGCCTTCAATTCGTGATATCTCGTTCGATCTGCGTAAAGGTGAAATTCTGGGTATTGCCGGTTTGGTGGGCGCCAAGCGTACCGACATCGTCGAAACTCTGTTTGGGATTCGCGAAAAGTCGGGCGGCACGATTAAATTGCACGGTAAGGCGATTAATAACCACAGTGCCAACGAAGCCATTAACCACGGTTTTGCGCTGGTGACGGAAGAGCGTCGTTCCACCGGTATTTATGCGTATCTGGATATTGGCTTTAACTCGCTTATCTCCAATATTAAAAAGTATAAATCCAGCATGGGGCTGCTCGATAATAAACGCATGAAAAGCGATACCCAATGGGTGATTGATTCGATGCGCGTGAAAACGCCAGGTCATCATACGCAAATTGGTTCGCTTTCCGGTGGTAACCAACAAAAAGTGATCATTGGTCGCTGGTTATTAACGCAGCCGGAAATATTGATGCTGGATGAACCAACGCGCGGGATTGATGTGGGCGCGAAATTCGAAATCTACCAACTTATTGCTGAGTTGGCGAAGAAAGAGAAGGGCATCATTATTATCTCTTCTGAAATGCCAGAACTGTTGGGTATTACCGATCGTATTTTAGTGATGAGTAATGGCCAGGTAGCAGGCATTGTTGATACCAAAACGACCTCGCAGAATGAAATCCTGCGTTTAGCGTCATTACACCTTTAATGAAGCAAGGGCTTTAACATGAAAGCGACTACTAAAAAGAATGCGCTAACCTGGTTAAAAGAGGGCGGCATTTACGTTGTCCTGTTTGTACTGCTGGCAATTATTATTTTCCAGGATCCAACGTTCTTAAGTTTAATGAACCTAAGTAATATTCTGACCCAATCCTCAGTGCGTATTATTATTGCATTGGGCGTGGCCGGTTTGATTGTCACTCAAGGTACGGACCTATCAGCGGGTCGTCAGGTAGGTTTAGCGGCGGTGGTGGCAGCAACGCTGTTGCAGGCGATGGATAACGCGAACAAGGTGTTCCCGCATCTGGACACCGTGCCAATTCCGGTGGTTATCCTGACCGTGTGCATCATCGGCGGCGTGATTGGGCTGGTGAACGGTGTGATCATTGCTTACCTCAAGGTAACGCCATTTATCACCACCCTGGGCACCATGATCATCGTTTACGGCATCAACTCACTCTATTACGACTTTGTGGGTGCATCGCCGATTGCCGGTTTCGATCCTGGCTTCTCCAAATTTGCTCAGGGCTTCCTGCGTTTCGGTGACTTCAAACTGTCGTTTATCACCTTCTACGCCGTGATTGCCATCGTATTTGTTTGGGTGCTGTGGAATAAAACCCGTTTCGGCCGCAACATCTTCGCTATCGGCGGTAACCCGGAAGCGGCAAAAGTGTCTGGCGTAAACGTACCGTTCAACCTGATTCTGGTGTATGCACTGTCTGGCGTGTTCTACGCGTTCGGCGGGATGCTGGAAGCGGGCCGTATCGGCAGCGCCACCAACAACCTCGGCTTTATGTATGAGCTGGATGCGATTGCGGCTTGTGTGGTCGGCGGTGTGTCGTTTGCCGGTGGTGTGGGTTCTGTAGCGGGTGTGGTGACCGGTGTCATCATCTTTACCGTCATCAACTACGGCTTGACCTACATCGGCGTTAACCCTTACTGGCAGTACATCATCAAGGGCGGCATCATTATCTTCGCTGTGGCGCTGGATTCACTGAAGTACGCACGTAAAAAATAATTGGTTTCCCCTCACCCCAACCCTCTCCCGCTTGCGGGAGAGGGAGCAGACCGAGTTCTAACTTAAAACCTGCACTAAACGGTTCCCTCTCCCGCTGGCGGGAGAGGGCTAGGGTGAGGGAACAAACATCACTTCTGCAGTTTCTCTTCCAGCTCCAGCAACTGCTCTGGCGTTACTGCCGGATAACTCTGCGCATCTTCCGGCACTTCATGCACCGCAGGAATCGGCACTAGCGGGCCGAGGAAACGCGGCTCGCGCTTCATCAAATACAAATCCGCCAGCGCACCCAAACGTGCACCCACTTCACGGAAACGCACCGACAACATGTTTTTCGGCGATGGCACCGCATAACACTGCGCCTGAATCCCCAGATGCTGCGCGATGTACAGCGCGCGTTCGCAGTGGAAGCGCTGGGTAATGATGATGAAATCGTTGGTATCGAACACTTTGCGCGTGCGCACAATCGAATCCAGCGTGCGGAAGCCGGCGTAATCCAGCACGATGTCCGACGGCGCGACGCCCGCTTTAATCAAATCACGGCGCATGGTCATCGGTTCGTTATAGCTTTGCTGCGCATTGTCACCGCTCAGCAGCAGGTAATTCACCTTGCCGCTGTTATAGGCGTTCAACGCGCCCTGAATGCGATAGAGGTAATACTGATTGATGACGCCGGTGCGGTAATACTTGGCCGTGCCCAAGACCACGCCGACCTGACGATGCGGCAGCGAGGTGACATCTTCGTAAATAAAGGGCGCGGTTTTCCAGCTGATCCAGCGATCCAGGCCGAGCGCTGTCGCCACCATCAGTAAGATGATGAAAAACAGACCAAAGAAAACGCGTTTAATCATGCGCGCGGGCACTCGGTTGGCAGAGTTCAGAATGGATAAAGGCTACTTGATGCGGGCGGGGGAAGCAAGCTAAGGGCAATTATGCGCTGGATTTTTAAGCATGGCCGGATCTACCCGTCATACTTCAAGCTCCAGGTGCGTTGGCTGCGTGCATTCACCCCAGTCACTTACTTGAGTAAGTTCCCGGGGATGAACCCACTTGCCGCCTTCCTGAAGCTCGAATTATTTAGGGTAGGTGAATCAGATCGAAGTACGGCGATAGTTACGATACTGTGGCAGCCAGAAGTTGTTGCTGACGGCTTTCGACAGCACATCTTCCGAGGTCACCACCGCCACACCAGCCAGCTGCGCGGCTTTGCCCACTTCAATGGCAATCAGCTTGGACACGCCTTGTATATCTTTGATCTCCGGCAGAACCGGACCTTCGCCATCGTTAACCAGCGGTGAGCAGTCGGCCAGTGCGCGGCTGGCGGTCATCAGCATCGAATCCGTCACGCGACTGGCGCCCGCAGCGATCACACCCAAACCGATGCCAGGGAAGATATAGGAGTTGTTGCACTGGGCGATTGGATAGGTTTTCCCTTTCCAGGTGACCGGCGAGAACGGGCTGCCGGTGGCTACCAGCGCGGCACCGTCGGTCCAGGCGATGATGTCGGCTGGTGTTGCTTCCACGCGTGACGTTGGGTTCGACAGCGGCATAACGATCGGACGCTTGGTGTGCTTGTGCATCTCGCGGATGATCTCTTCGGTGAACAGGCCAGGTTGACCTGATACGCCGATCAGAATATCCGGCTTGGCGTTGCGCACCACGTCGAGCAGAGAAATTGAATCGCTATCGGTATCCCAATCTTTCAGGCTCTCGCTCTTCTGCACCAGCTTGCTCTGGAAATTGAGTAGGTTCGGCAGTTTGTCGGTCAGCAGACCGAAGCGATCGACCATCATCACGCGGCCACGCGCTTCATCATCGCTCAAACCTTCCGACTTCATCTGCGCGATGATTTGCTCGGCGATACCACAACCGGCAGAACCGGCACCGAGGAACACCACTTTCTGCTCGCACAGGCGGCTGCCCGCAGCGCGGCTGGCGGCGATCAGCGTGCCGACGGTCACTGCGGCGGTGCCCTGAATATCGTCGTTGAAGCAGCAGATCTCATCGCGATAGCGCTCCAGCAGCGGCATGGCGTTTTTCTGCGCGAAGTCTTCGAACTGCAACAGCACGTTCGGCCAGCGACGGTTGACTGCCTGGATGAACTCGTTAACAAACTCTTCGTACTCTTCGCCCGTGATGCGCGGATGACGCCAGCCCATGTAGAGCGGATCGTTCAGCAACTGTTGGTTGTTGGTGCCAACATCCAGCACCACCGGCAAGGTGTAAGCCGGGCTGATGCCGCCACACGCGGTATACAGCGACAGCTTACCGATTGGGATGCCCATGCCGCCGATACCCAAATCGCCGAGACCAAGAATACGTTCGCCATCGGTCACCACGATCACTTTTACATTCTGCTTAGTGGCGTTCTGCAGCATGTCTTCAATGCGATCGCGGTTGTTATAAGAGATGAACACGCCGCGCGCGCGACGGTAGATTTCAGAGAAGTGTTCACAGGCCGCGCCGACCGTTGGGGTGTAGATAATCGGCATCATCTCTTCCAGATGATTGTCGAGCAGGCGGTAGAACAGGGTTTCGTTGGTATCCTGAATGTTGCGCAGGTAGACATGCTTGTCGTTATTGTTTTTAAAATCCAGGAACTGGCGCCAGGCACGTTCTGCCTGCTCTTCGATGGTTTCTACCGCTTCCGGTAGCAGACCGTTGAGGTTAAATTCGTTACGTTCTTCGAGAGTGAAGGCGCTGCCTTTATTCAACAGCGGAAATTCCAGCAGGATCGGACCCGCATAAGGAATATACAGCGGGCGTTTACTTTCGTAGTCGAGTTCCATGCAGTGCTTGCTCCGGTTGCAGTGTTTTCTGACGTATCGCCGGGAAAAGGTCACGCCAGTCCATCTTGAAGTGAAGAGGTTCTGGCGCCCGATCCTATGAAAATTCCTGCAGATGTACAGCTTTTGTTAACAGAAGGTCACAAAAGCGGTAAAAGGATCACTAAACTGATGTTTTCGAAACTAAAGTAAGTGAGAAATCCTCACATCCCAACGCCTTAAGCGTCGCGCGAGTCGCATCCAACTGACTCAGCGTGCTCTCCTGACATTCTGCCAAAACGGCTTGCTGAATAGTCTCCAGCGCTTCGTTGCTCATGTTCATCAAAATCAGTGCGGCCTGCAGCGGCGGCAAGCTTGGGTTGAAGGCGGCGTTTTCCGCATAGCGACCGGTAAAGACCTTGCCGCTCAGGCTGCGCAGCGCCACGCCGCTGTAACTCTGGCTATAAGGGGCGTGACTGTGATTGGCGGCAGTAATGGCAGCCTGTTGCAACGCATTACCTTGAACGGCAAAACCATGATCGATCGGCGTCAGCAGACGTTCAGTGATGTTCAGATCGGCTGGACCAAACGCATCCGGCAAATAGTCGCCCAGCGTGCTAACCGCGCGTCCAGGCAGGCTGATGCGAATCGCCGTGCCGCTGTTCAGCTCGTTCATAAACTGACGACAATGTCCGCACGGCGTGTAGTTGACGGTAATCGCTGCCAGTTTCTCTTCACCGCGCAGCCAGGCATGCGTAATGGCACTTTGCTCGGCGTGCACCGTCTGCTGTAGCGGCGTGTGCAGGAACTCCATGTTGGCGCCGAAATACCAGTGGCCGCTGACGCCGCGCGAGATCGCGCCGACATTAAAATTTGATACGGTTGCCACCGCGCAGCTCGCCGCCAGCGGCAGCAGTTCCAGCGCCAGCGCATCATCATCCAGACCGGTAAGCTGTTTCAGTTGCGCGACATCCTGCGGACGCAATACGCCGTGAAAATCCGGCGCATCGAGCAGCGGCTGAATTGCAGCTTGCAGCGCAGTGGGCAGGGCAGAAAAAGCAGTAAGGAATCGTGAATGCATGATGTGATGGCCTCAGTTACGCGTTAGCGGCGATGCGCCGCCAGAGGTTTTATATGTGATCCAAGTCGCTCTGACAATGCAAGCTGATTGGGTTGTTTCAACTTTGCGAGATCTCTCGCAAGTTTCAGCCCCACCAATGCATTAATAGCGGAAAAAGGAACGGTGCCAGTAACGAAGTGATGATGCCGCAAATCACCAAAGCCAGTGAGCTGAAGGCGCCTTCCTGATAATCGATCTCGGCGGCGCGCGCGGTGCCTAATGCGTGCGAAGCGTTTCCAATCGCCAATCCGCGCGAAGATTTGTTTTTCACCTTAAACAGATTAAGCAGCATATGACCAAACACCGCACCCAGCACACCGGCGATCAGCACGCAAATAGCGCTGATGGCGGGAATACCGTGCAGCGAGGCGGAGACCGCCATCGCAATCGGCGTGGTGACGGATTTCGGCATGATGGTGGCGGCGATTTCCGGCGTTGCGCCCATCCACAGCGCAATCGCGGTACCCGACACCATCGCCGTAATGCTGCCGATGAAACAGACGCTGATGATGGTTTTCCAGCGCGCGCGAATCTGATGCATCTGCTCATACAGCGGCAACGCCAGCGCGACAACTGCCGGTTGCAGCAACTGATTGAGCAGGCTGCTGCCGGCAAAATAGCGCGCGTAAGGCAGATTGGTGAGCAGCAGAATCGGAATGACAATCGCCATCGCCACCAGCAATGGATTGACGATGGAGATATTGATTTTCGCCGCCAGTTTGCGCGCCAGAAAATAGGCGATTAGGGTCAGCGGCAGCGACCACCATGCATCACTCATTCGGCTTCTCCTGCGGGCGCTGCAAGCGCTCTGCGCTGAGCCCCACAATCAGCAGCACCATAAAAGTACTGCCAATGCACGACACCACAATCGGCCCAAACTGCGCGGTGAGGATATCGGTATAGCTCATTACGCCGACGCTAATAGGCACAAACAGCAGCGCCATATAGCGAATCAGTAAATGGCATCCAGGTTTCACCCACTCAACCGGCATGATTTGCAGCGCCAGCAACAGAAACAGCAGCAGCATGCCGATGATGCTGCCGGGAATGGTTATCGGGAGCAGGGCAGAAATCCCCATTCCGGCGTAAAGCGCTGCATAGATGATGGCGAAGGCGCGCACATAGCGCCAACAAGCAGAGAGAACGGCAGGCATGTCAGGCTCCTGTTTTCGTAGCGCTTTATCATACGCATTAAGCGATTAGCGTGCTAGCGATCACATTGGAATGCAGATTCCAGCTTTTTCATCGCGATCTTTTATTCCTTTAAACATGACGTAGGGTAAGCCGATAGCGTGAAAGTGAGGGCGATGATGAAAGCGATTACGCGTCAGCGACAACTGCGTCAGGCGATGCCAGAAGCGGAGCATCTATTATGGCGTTTTTTGCGTAACCGGAATTTATGCGGCGTGAAGTTTCGGCGTCAGCATCCGATTGGATGTTATATCGTGGATTTCGCCTGTATTGAAAGGCTGCTGATCGTTGAGCTGGATGGCGGACAACATAATGAAGATGAAGCGAAAATTTATGATCAACGAAGAACGGATTATTTACAGCGCGGTGGCTGGAGAGTGATTAGATTCTGGAATCATCAGGTTTTCGAAGAGTTTGATGCGGTGATGGAGGAGATATATCGGCAGTTGTTGCTGCCTGGGCCCTCACCCTAGCCCTCTCCCGCAAGCGGGCGAGGGAATGATTAGGTGGAGCAGGTTTGCAAAAAGTAGAATCAAGATTAAATGACCGCACTGAGCGGTTCCCTCTCCCGCAAGCGGGCGAGGGAATGATTAGGTGGAGCAGGTTTGCAAAAAGTAGAATCAAGATTAAATGACCGCACTGAGCGGTTCCCTCTCCCGCACGCGGGAGAGGGCTAGGGTGAGGGCAAAAATCCCTTACTTAACCGGCATACCCGGCACTGCACCGCTATCGACGGACAACACAAACAGGTCTTTGCCGCCTGGACCCGCTGACAGCACCATGCCTTCTGAAATGCCGAAGCGCATTTTACGCGGCGCGAGGTTAGCCACGATGATGGTCATCTTGCCGACCAGCACGGACGGATCCGGATAGGCTGCGCGAATGCCAGAGAAAATCTGACGCTTCTCGCCACCCAAATCCAGCTCCAGACGCAGCAGCTTGTCGGAACCGTCAACCAGCTCAGCTTTTTCGATCAGCGCCACACGCATATCGACCTTGGCGAAATCATCAATGGTGATGGTGTCGCCAATCGGCGCATCGGCCAGCGGACCGGTTGCTGCAGGTTTGTTCGCCGCCGCCGCGTCTTCTTTCGAAGCCTCAACCAGCGCGTCAACTTTGGTCATTTCGATACGGCCATACAGCGCTTTGAACGGTGCTACTTCATGATCCAGCAGCGGTTGGGCAATCGCATCCCAGCTCAGTTCGCTCTGCAGGAAGGCTTCGGTGCGTTCGGTCAGTGATGGCAGCACCGGCTTCAGCCAGGTCATCAAAACGCGGAACAGGTTGATACCCATTGAGCAGATCGCTTGCAGGTCGGCATCGCGGCCTTCTTGCTTCGCCACCACCCAAGGTGCCTGCTCATCGACATAGCGGTTCGCCAGATCGGCCAGCGCCATGATTTCACGGATCGCGCGGTTATATTCGCGGCTGGCCCAGGCTTCGCCAATCTTCTCAGAGGCATCAATAAAGGTCTGATACAGTGCCGGATCGGCCAGTTCGCTCGCCAGCTTGCCGCCAAAGCGTTTGGTCAGGAAGCCCGCATTACGCGACGCCAGGTTCACCACTTTGTTCACCACGTCCGCATTCACGCGCTGAACGAAATCTTCCAGATTCAGGTCGATATCGTCGATGCGCGAAGAGAGCTTAGCCGCGTAGTAATAACGCAGGCTGTCGGCATCCAGATGCTGCAACCAGGTGCTGGCTTTAATAAAGGTACCGCGCGATTTGGACATCTTCGCGCCGTTCACCGTCACATAACCGTGTACGAACAGGTTGGTTGGCTTGCGGAAGTTGCTGCCTTCCAGCATCGCCGGCCAGAACAGGCTGTGGAAATAGACGATGTCTTTACCGATGAAGTGATACAACTCGGTGGTGGAATCTTTCTTCCAGAACTCGTCGAAATCGAGATCGCCGCGCTTGTCGCACAGATTTTTGAACGAACCCATGTAACCGATTGGCGCATCCAGCCAGACGTAAAAGTATTTGCCCGGCGCGCCAGGAATTTCGAAGCCAAAGTAAGGCGCATCGCGGGAGATATCCCACTGCTGCAAGCCCGACTCAAACCACTCCTGCATCTTGTTCGCCACCTGCTCTTGCAGCGCGCCTGAACGCGTCCACGCCTGCAGCATCGCGCTGAAAGAAGGGAGATCAAAGAAGAAGTGCTCGGAATCACGCAGCACCGGCGTCGCGCCTGAAACCACCGATTTCGGGTCGATCAGCTCGGTCGGGCTATAGGTCGCGCTGCACACTTCGCAGTTATCGCCATACTGATCCGGTGACTTACATTTCGGGCAGGTGCCTTTCACGAAACGGTCCGGCAGGAACATGCCTTTCTCAGGGTCGTACAGCTGCGAGATGGTGCGGTTCTTGATGAAGCCGTTCTCTTTCAGACGACCATAAATCAACTCAGACAGCTGGCGGTTTTCGTCGCCGTGCGTCGAGTGATAGTTGTCATAGCTGATGTTGAAGCCAGCGAAATCGGTCTCGTGCTCCTGCTTCATCTCCGCGATCATCTGCTCCGGCGCGATGCCCAGCTGCTGCGCTTTCAGCATAATTGGCGTGCCGTGGGCGTCGTCTGCACAGATGAAGTGAACCTGGTTGCCACGCATTCGCTGGTAACGGACCCAAATGTCAGCCTGAATGTGTTCAAGCATGTGACCGAGATGGATTGAACCGTTTGCGTACGGCAGCGCGCACGTTACCAGAATTTTTTTAGCGACTATAGTCATGATTGCGTAGCGTTCCATTGATGAAAAAGCGGGTTTCCCCGTCATACTTCGCGTTGCAGGCGCGTTGTCTTCTCTCGCTCACCCAAATCACTTACTTGAGTAAGCTCATTGGGATTCTCTCGTTTGCCGCCTTCCTGCAACACGAATTATTTAGGGGAATGATGGTAACCGAAGCACCCTCTGGCGTAAACACAGCAGCTCATCCCCATCACTTTTAGCGCCTATCTGATACTATTGAACAGACACCGCCGCAATCTGGCGTGAAGAATAAACAAGGAGAGGGGATGACTTCACAATCCCAGCAACATCATTCACCTGAAGCGCTGCGAGCATTGGTTATCGGCGTGCTAAGTGACTTTGAACATCCGACGCTGCAACACAACCTGACCACGCTGAAAGCGCTGCGCCACGTCGCGCTGCTGGATGACAAGCTGCATATCGAACTGGTGATGCCGTTCGCGTGGGCCAGCGCCTTTGAAGAGCTGAAAGCGCAAACCAGCGCCGAGCTGCTGCGCCTGACCGATGCCAGCGCCATTGACTGGCGGCTGCGTCATGACATCGCCACGCTGAAGCGGGTGAAAAATCATCCGGGCGCGACCGGTGTGAAGAACATCATCGCCGTCAGTTCAGGCAAAGGTGGCGTGGGTAAATCCAGCACCGCCGTGAATATGGCGCTGGCGCTGATCGCCGAAGGGGCGCGCGTGGGGATTCTCGATGCGGATATTTACGGCCCGTCGATTCCGAACATGCTCGGTACCGAAAATCAGCGTCCAACCTCGCCAGATGGCACGCATATGGCGCCGATCATGGCGCACGGTCTGGCAACCAATTCGATTGGTTATCTGGTCACCGACGACAACGCCATGGTGTGGCGTGGTCCGATGGCGAGCAAAGCCCTGATGCAACTGCTTAATGAAACCATGTGGCCGGATCTGGATTATCTGATCCTCGATATGCCGCCGGGCACCGGCGATATTCAGCTGACGCTGGCGCAAAACGTGCCGGTGACCGGCGCGTTAGTGGTCACCACGCCACAAGACATCGCCTTGATTGATGCGCGTAAAGGGATGGTAATGTTCGAGAAAGTCAACGTGCCGGTGTTGGGCGTGGTCGAGAACATGAGCATGCACATCTGCAGCCAATGCGGACATCACGAGCCGATATTCGGCACCGGCGGTGCGCAGAAGCTGGTGGAAGATTACAACACGCGTTTGCTGGCACAACTGCCGCTGCACATTACGCTGCGTGAAGATCTGGATGATGGCGAACCCACCGTGGTGCGACGTCCGGAGAGTGATTTCACCGCGCTCTACCGTCAGCTGGCGGGGCGCGTGGCGGCGCAACTCTATTGGCAGGGAGAAATCATCCCTGGCGATATCGCGTTCCGCGCCGTTTAACGTCGTCCATTTCCGCTGGCGCGTTTTGCCAGCGGAAAATGCATCAGCACATATTTTCCCTGCTCACTCTCGCCAACCGCTTCACGCCGCCAGCCGTGTTTGAGATAGAAATCCATTGCCGCCTGATTCTGTTGCAGGCATTTCAATGCGCCAGTCGAGCTAAATCGCGACTGCACTTTTTCTAACAACGCGCTGCCCACACCTTGTCCTTGCGCATCCGGATCGACATACAGGCTATGCAGGAAGTTGTCATTATCCAGCACCGCCGCAAACCCCACGCGATGTCCGTCCAGCTCAGCGACCAGCACGGTTTCGCCCAAAATCACAGCATCGAAATCTTCTAACTGCCAATCATCGCCATCCAGCCACGTCCAGTTATGGCGTCGCGCGGCAAGATAGAGCGTGCGCAGAAAAGGCCGATCGGTTTCCTCAAATAAACGTATATCCACTTAAGCACTCCATTCGCACGATTATTTGACGCTTTTGCCAGGTCACCATAAATGGTGACCCTACGAAAATGACTCTGCTCTCCGTAGGGTCGCCATTTATGGTGACCTGTTCGTATTCCTAAAAATAGCAGCAGCGAGACGAAAAGATAAAGCCTGTTTAATCAGAGCTTTTTCTGTGTAGAATGCCCGCGCGAGCCGCATGAAATCAGGTGTCGGCGCTTTGATAGCTTTTGGTTATCTAATTGATAACGTCTGCATATTAGAAGTTGGCCCGAAAATTCTGTAGCCTGCATCACATCTTTTAACGGAGGTCACCATGTCCATCATTAATACCAAGATCAAACCATTTAAAAACGCAGCGTTCAAAAACGGCGAATTCATCGAAGTCACCGAGAAAGACGTTGAAGGTAAATGGAGTGTTTTCTTCTTCTACCCGGCTGACTTCACCTTCGTATGCCCAACCGAACTGGGTGACGTTGCAGACCATCACGAAGAGTTCCAGAAACTGGGTGTAGATATCTACTCTGTTTCTACTGACACGCACTTTACCCACAAAGCCTGGCACGGTTCTTCAGACACCATCGCGAAAATCAAATACGCGATGATCGGTGACCCAACTGGCGCGCTGACCCGTAACTTCGAAATCATGCGCGAAGACGAAGGTCTGGCAGATCGCGGTACCTTCATCGTTGATCCGGAAGGCATCATCCAGGCGATCGAAATCACTGCAGAAGGCATTGGCCGTGACGCATCTGACCTGATCCGCAAAGTGAAAGCAGCTCAGTACGTTGCTTCTCACCCAGGTGAAGTCTGCCCGGCCAAATGGAAAGAAGGCGAAGCCACTCTGGCTCCATCACTGGACTTGGTTGGCAAAATCTAAGTTAGCTGCCATTCGATCTTTCTCTATCGGGTGCTACGGCACCCGATTTTCATGACAGGAACTCACTATGCTCGACACCAATTTAAAAACCCAACTCAAGGCTTACCTTGAGAAACTAACGAAACCGGTTGAGTTGATTGCCACATTGGATGATGGCGCCAAATCCGCAGAGATTCGCTCTCTGTTGGCTGATATCGCGGGCTTGTCAGACAAAGTCAGCTTCCGTGAAGAGAACGATCGTCCGGTTCGTAAACCCTCTTTCCTGATCACTAACCCAGGCAGCCAGAGCGGTCCGCGCTTTGCCGGTTCGCCAATGGGCCACGAATTTACGTCACTGGTTTTAGCCTTGCTGCAAACCGGTGGACACCCGTCGAAAGAAGCGCAGAGCCTGCTGGATCAGGTTGTGGCTTTGGAAGGCGACTTCCACTTCGAAACTTATTACTCGCTGTCATGCCACAACTGTCCTGACGTGGTACAGGCGCTGAACCTGATGGCGGTACTCAACCCGCGCATCAGCCATACCGCGATCGACGGCGGTATGTTCCAGAACGAAATCACCGAGCGCAACGTGATGGGCGTGCCAGCGGTGTTCCTCAACGGCAAAGAGTTTGGTCAGGGCCGTCTGAGCCTGGCGGAAATCGTCGGTAAAGTGGACACCAACGCAGAGAAGCGTGCGGCAGAAGAGCTGAACAAGCGTGATGCCTATGAAGTGCTGATCGTCGGCAGTGGCCCGGCGGGCGCGGCTGCGGCCATCTACTCTGCCCGTAAAGGCATCCGTACTGGCCTGATGGGCGAGCGTTTTGGCGGTCAGGTGCTGGACACCGTAGACATCGAAAACTACATCTCGGTACCGAAAACCGAAGGCGCGAAGCTGGCCGGTTCTCTGCGCGCTCACGTGGATGATTATGACGTCGATGTGATTGATACCCAGAGCGCCATCAAGCTGATTCCAGCGGCAAAAGAGGGCGGTCTGCACGCGATTGAAACCGCCTCTGGCGCGGTACTGAAATCACGCAGCATCATCATTGCCACCGGCGCACGCTGGCGCAATATGGGCGTACCGGGCGAAGAGCAGTATCGCACCAAGGGTGTAACCTACTGCCCGCACTGCGATGGTCCGCTGTTTAAAGGCAAACGCACCGCAGTGATCGGCGGCGGTAACTCCGGCGTGGAAGCGGCTATTGATTTGGCCGGCATTGTTGAACACGTGACGCTGCTGGAATTCGCCAGCGAAATGCGCGCCGATAAAGTGCTGCAGGACAAACTGCGCAGCCTGAAAAACGTTGATGTGATTCTGAACGCACAGACCACTGAAGTGAAAGGCGATGGCAGCAAAGTCACCAGCCTGACTTACATCGACCGTAACAACCAGACTAGCCACGAAATCGTGCTGAGCGGCATCTTCGTGCAGATTGGTTTGCTGCCGAACACCACCTTCCTTGAAGGTGCGGTAGAGCGCAACAAAATGGGCGAAATCATCATTGATGCCAAGTGCGAAACCAGCCTGAAAGGCGTATTCGCCGCAGGCGACTGCACCACGGTGCCGTACAAGCAGATCATCATCGCCAGCGGTGAAGGCGCGAAAGCCTCACTCAGCGCCTTTGATTATCTGATTCGCACCAAACCGGCTGAATAAATTTTGCGATAGCCACGCAATAGCCCCGCAACCTGTGTTGCGGGGCTTTTTTTTATCTACATTTCCATGCGAGTTCAACGCGGCTACACTGCGAATTGGTGACGATGGGCAGGGGAAGCGTGGATGAACAGGCTGTTATTAATATTGCTGTTAATGGTGAATGTGGCGCAGGCGCAGCGCATTGATCTGTCTCCACAGCTGCAGGCGTGGATTCAGGCGCACCCCAACATCACCTACACCGTTGCCGATCGTTGGCCGCAGGATTATCGCGAAAACGGTAAACCGGTGGGACTAAGCCGCACCATTCTTGATGAAATCAGCGAACGCACCGGACTACATTTCACCTACGTTGCACCTGAAGAGGCGCTCCTCAACCCGCCGATGCTTAACGCGGCTGTCAGTGCGGAGCTGATCTCCCCGCAGGACAAACAGCGCTGGCTGTTTAGTCAATCCTGGATGCAAACCATGCCCATGTTAGTGGGCCGCAAAGAGACGGTGGATATCCGAGGCATTGAACGATTAGACGGCAAGCGGCTCGGGATTGCGCAATCCTCAGAGTATGAACCCTGGATCAGTAAGCACTATCCAGCGATTCAGCTAGTCGATTTTCCCAGCGTTAGCGAAGCGCTGCGCGCCGTTGACGAACGCCAGGTTGATGCAGTGATAGGATCCGGCTTGATCATTCTGCCGATATTACAGCGCTTCTACGCAGGTGATTTAGCGGTGACGGGTCAGGTACCCGAAATGGCCAGCGGCATCAATATGGCTATCGATCCCGCTTATCCCGAGTTGCGCGACATCATTAATGCCGCCTTTATCACCATCAATGGTGTCGATGCACAAAACATTTTCAAACGCTGGGTCGGCATTGTCGATCTCGGCACGCCGTCTATTGGCGTGATTGTTGAGCACTATCGTTATCAGCTTATCGCCTTTGCCACGCTGCTGGTGCTGCTGCTATTGGCGCTTAGTAGTGCGATAAAAGCCCGTCGTCGTGCCCAGGCAAGCGAAAAAAGTAAGTCCGAATTTCTGGCGATTATGAGCCATGAAATCCGCACGCCAATGAACGCCATCATTGCGTCGTTAGAGCTTCTGCAACAGCCTGCGACAGCGAAAAAGCAACAGGAGTATCAGGCACTGGCGCTCTCTTCATCGCAGGATCTGCTGGAATTACTCAATAACGTGCTGGATCACAGCAAACTCAGTCAGCAGCAGATTCCGTTGCAGATTGCGCCATGTGAAATCAGCAGCTTACTGGCGGCAATCTGTGATAGCCAGCGGCCTTCAGCCGAGCGAAAAGGTGTGACACTGGAGCTGGAACTGCAGCCCGTGCTCGAAGCATTATGGCTGGATGTGGACGCGCATCGTCTGCGCCAAATTGTGAATAACTTGTTGTCGAATGCGGTGAAGTTCACCGATAGCGGGGCAATTACCCTTAAAGCCGATTGGCACAGCGAGCCAGGATTACCGGATGCATTAACCCTCGCTGTGGAAGATACCGGCATCGGTATCGCAGCCGCCGATCAGCAGCGGATGTTCCAGGCCTGGCAGCAGGCGGAAAGTCGCGGTGCCCGCGTGCGCAGTGGTAGCGGTTTGGGGCTTTATCTGTGTCGCACCCTGGCAAAACGTATGGGCGGAGATTTGACCCTAAGTAGTGAGGAGGGCAAAGGCAGCATCTTCACCTGTATTTTGCCGCTGAATAAGAGTCATTCGCCGGGTAGCATTCAAGACCAACAGCCAATGACAGCGCTTCCCGCTGGGCTAGCGGTGTTAGTGGTGGAGGATCATCCCGCCAATCAGCAGGTGCTGGCTGCTCAGCTTAAACAGCTCAATTGCCATTATGAAATGGTTGAGAGTGCCGAACAGGCTTTACAACTGCTGGAGGAGGAAAACTACTTCGATATCATGCTGTTGGATTGTAATTTACCCGGCAAGGATGGCTATTGGCTGGCAGAACAGATCCGTGAGTTAGAAACCGCACAACAGCGCGATCGCACGCCGCTGATCGCGATCTCCGCCGTCAGCAGTCTTGAGCATCGGCAACGCTGTTTAACCAGCGGCATGGATGATGTGTTAGTTAAACCGATTCGATTAGCCGAGCTGGCAGAAAAACTCGGACACTATCAGGCAATTCAAGAGCAGGATACGCCGTTGTTAAGTGATGAAGTGAAGTTATGGCTGCAACAGGATCGGGATAACTTTGTTCATGCCTGTGAACAGCGCGATGTGCCGCACATGATCCATTTTGTGCATCGCATTCGCGGTGTAGCACAGATGTACCAACTGCCAGAGCTGGCTCAGCAAGCAGAAGACATTGAAACCCAACTGCGCCAACAGCCTACGCCAACGGTTCAAACCAGCAGGGATTGGCAAACGCTGATTAACAACCTTATTCCTTGAGATAAGGCAATTGAGAGTGCTCTCGTAGAGTGTTTGACGCTTTTTCCATCAAATAGCCTGCCTAATCCTGCTGCATCAACGCTTTTAGCGCGCAGCAGTTCGTCTTATTAGTCAGGTTATTATGTTATGCGTGCTTTGCTATCGGGCCTGCTGCTTCTGGCTGGCCTGCTACTCTCTTATTCTACTTTCGCTACGCAGATCGCCTTCACCGAGGATGAGCAGCGCTGGATCGCTGCGCATCCGGTGGTTCCTTACCACTTCATCGCCAGTTGGCCACTGGATTATCAGGAAGAGAATCAACACATTGGCCTAAGCCGCGATTATCTGGACAAAATCAGCGAGATCACCGGCCTGCGTTTTGTGCTGGCGGAAAAGAGCGAACAGTCGCCGACGTTAATTTCAGCGATAGCGCCTGAGCTGCTGGCAGCGGATCAGCTGGAAGGCTGGCTCTTCAGCGATCGCTGGCTTGCGACCAGCGCGACGGTAATCACCCACAACAACAGCGCCACCATTCACTCCCTTGATCAACTGCGCGGCAAACGTGTCGCGGTGCGCAGCGGAACGCTGTATGAAAGCTGGCTGAAAGAGAACTGCCCAGACATTCTGTTATTGCCGGTAAATCATATGCGCGAGGTGTTTCAGGCGGTGTATGAAGATCGTGCCGATTTGGGCCTCGGTTCCAGTCTGGTCATGCGTCCGCTGCTGTGGCGCTACTATTCACATAAGCTGGCGATTGCCGGTCAAATTCCCGAATTATCGGCCAGTTTAACCATGGGCATTTCCGCCGCCGATCCGCAGCTATTGAGCATCATTAATAAAGCCTTAAGCGCCATACCAGCCGCGGATGCCAACGAGATGTTTAGCCGTTGGGTAGGTGACATGCGCCTCGGTTATCCATCGATGGGCGTGATTTTTTCCCTTTATCATTGGGAAATCTTCACCTTCTGCTTTTTAGTGTTGTTGCTGGGTTGGCTGCTGCAGCGCGCGATCATGCATCGCCGCCGCGCTACCGCCAGCGAAGAGCGCAAAACCCAGTTTCTCGCCATGATGAGCCATGAAATTCGTACGCCAATGAATGCGATGATTGCCTCGCTGGAACTGATGAAACGTAACGAGAATGCGCATCAGCAGCAGCAATATCTGGCGCTCGCCTCTTCGTCGGCACGCAGCCTGCTCGATCTGCTCAACGATATTCTTGATCACAGTAAGCTCTCCGCAGAGTGCATCGTTATTGATAGCCAGCCTTTTGATCTCAGCGAACTGATCAACACCATTTGCGCGAGCTATCGCCCGATGATGGAGGAAAAAGGGCTGAATCTGTTGATTACCATTGATGAACCACTCAAAAAGCAGTGGATGAAAGGCGATCCGCATCGCTTACGCCAAATCATCAATAACCTGCTCTCTAACGCGATTAAGTTTACTCACCACGGCGCGATTTCGCTGATGCTGGAGGCAGAATTCTTTGCCGATAATACCTGCATGATCGCGCTGGCCGTGGCGGATACCGGCATTGGTATTGCGCCGGACGCGCAAAAAACCTTGTTTGATGCCTGGACGCAGGTGGATGACGGTGCCGATCGCCGGTATGGCGGCAGCGGATTAGGTTTATGGATTTCACAACAACTGGTAACGCTAATGCGCGGTGCGTTGACCTGCCAAAGCCAGCCGGGCGAGGGCAGCACCTTCACCTTAAAAGTGCCGTTACGCCTTTGCACTGCAAAATCCCCGGTGCTTGAGCCTGCATTACCGCGTTTTACGCCGGACACCATGATTCTGCTGGTGGAAGATCACCCCGCCGCACAGCGGACTTTCCAGGCGCAGTTGGCCACGCTGGGTTGCCAGGTTGAGCTGGCGGAAAACGGCCAGCAAGCGTTAGCGCTACTCGACGAAGAGAATTACTACGATGTGATTCTGCTGGACGTTAATTTGCCAGACATCAGCGGGTATGACATCGCCAGACGCTTACGCATGATGGAGCGTGAACGCGGTATTGAAGCCACGCCGGTGGTGGCGATTTCCGCCATGAGTGACGATGCGCATCTTGAGCAATGCGAGGCCAGTGGTTTTGATGCGGTGCTCAGCAAGCCCATCATCCTCACCGCGCTAGCTGGTTGTTTACGCCGCTGGTGCCATCTGGCGGCAGCGAGCGGTGTGCATGTGCCACGAGAAGAGTCCGATCAACAGGAGCTGCAAGCCTGGCTGGAAGCGGATATCTGTGGATTCAATCACGCCTGCGAGGCAATGGACACGCGACTGATGCAGCACCATGTGCATCGGCTACGCGGTACCGCACAAATCTTTCAGATGAACGGCCTGGCGCAGTTGGCGGGCACCATCGAAAGCCAACTGCGCGCAGGCGCTAGCGTAAGTGAAGAGCTTGCCCGCCAATGGTGGGATTCGCTTAGATGTGAAGTGACTTCAGCAATTCGTCCTTGATGATAAACAGTTCGTGATCGGCTTTCAGTCCCAGCTTGCGCATGGCGCTTTGCTTCTGACCGCTGATGGTTTTCAAACTGCGATTAAACTTCTCCGCGATGTCTGTCACCGTCATACCGGCGAGAAAACAGCGAATCACTTCCTGTTCCTTGGGTGACAGCGCCGACAAACTCACCGCCTGGCGAACATTGGCTTCGCTGTAGTTGCCGCTGATCAGCACTTCGCCATGTCGCTGTTGGTTAGCCAGTTCCTGAGCCATTTGCGGTTCGATAAAGGTGCGTCCACGGCTGACTTCCAGCGCAGCGTTTTGAATCTCTTCAAACGGACGGTTTTTCCCGATAAAGCCTTTTGCACCACCGCGTAGTGCCAGCGCTACCGTAGCCGGATTGTAATGTGCTGACACCACCAACACCGCAACGTGCGGATACAAACGCGTCAAGGTTTTGATCAGATTCAGGCCATCGACATCGGCTGGCGCCAACTCATAATCAGCAATCACCACGTCGACCTTGGTGGCTTTAATGCAGTTCAGCAACTCCTTGCTGCTGGTAAAAGTTCCCACTACATCGAAGTCGGGATTTTCCCGCAGTACATCACTGAGCCCGCGCAACACCAGGAAGTGATCATCCAGCAGGGCGATAGAGACGTTATTACGACGGAATGTTTTCATCCTCAAACACTCTTGCTTATCAATAGGGGGTGAGAATCAGTGTACTGTATTTTTCTGGCTGTATGACGTAAGCGGCTGTTGAAAGCGCAACGTGTCAAGGTTACAGCGGCCGGAAATTACCGCGCTTAACCACCAATGTCATCTTTTTTGTTTGATAATTCGCGTCAGTCGCCAAAAATTTCCAGAAAGGGTGGATATATCGCCGCAGATTAGCCTGACCTGCGAAGATTATTAATCGTCATAATGTTCGGTACGAGAAAGGGAATATTTTTTGAGAGTGCTCTCGTAGCGAAGAATAGTGGCTCTGCTTATTATGTCACCCGAACGTTAAGCCTCTCCGAACAATATTTTGCACGTTATCCACTGATGTTAAACACCTTATTTCCTGCGGCACAGCCACAAGGAAAGGGCCAGTTACAGCTATAGATATTACCGAACACCTTGGGTAATAACGGGATAACGAGAGCGCCGCAAAGGATGATAAAACATCCCGCATCCTGCAATAAAATAAATGCGCCAGCAGATTGAAGCGAGAGACTTAATTTGCCCCCAATCGACTGGAACTTATTAGTCATGAAAATTTCAGGATATTTTAAATTCGGAGCCACTATCGGTAGCGTATTAATGCTTACCGGCTGTTTTTCCCTGCCTAATGCCAACGCATCCTCTCATGCGGAAACCATCCCGGCCGCGCAGCATGCTAATCAACTACCCAGCCTCGATCGCTGCCAGGCCGAGGTTTCTGCGCTGGCGCAGTACGATGAGGCACGTTTTCAGCAACAGCACGATGCGCTCAACTGGTTAATGGATCGCAGCGCCAAATATCTGCTCACCCGTCCGCAACTTGCTGCCGATATGCAAGCCACACTCGACAGCGTTTATCAGGCCGAACTGGCAAAGCGTTGTCAGCAAATCCACAGCGAACTGTTCCGCGCCATGCTGGCGCAGGCAGATGGGGAGTGATGTGACGATGAAAACTCTCTTCTCTTTCGTAGCACTGAGCGCATTGCTGAGTGGCTGTGTCACACACGTGCAGCCGCACGCATCGCCTGCCACTGAGCCTTTTGCTCAACCGCGTTTACTCAGCGACTTCAATCAGCAGATGACAGCTACGCGTCAGCAGGCCGAAGCCGGTGAACAACGCGCGCAGCAACAGTATGGCGGCTGGCTGGCGTCGGCTGGTCAACGCGATGCCGCACAACCGCTGCTTAAGGCCGCCGCCGAAAGCGGCCAGCCTGAAGCGCAATATCAGCTCGGCAAGTTGCTGCTCGATCATCAGCCCGGCGATGGCAAACAGTGGTTAGAGCGTGCCGCCGAGCAGGGCAACAGCGCCGCCGCACAGCAGCTGGCACGTTACCATCGCAGCGGCAATCCGCTGCTGCAGGATAAGCAGCAAGCCTTTAACTGGTTGCTACAGGCCGCGCAGCAGGGCGACGCACAGGCGCAAAACGATGTCGGCGCCGCTTACAGTCGCGGCTTTGGCGTGAAAAAAGATGCTGCGCGCGCGGTGGAGTGGTATCGCAAAGCCGCCGAGCAGGGTAATGCGCTGGCGCAATTTAATCTGGCCGGTGCTTATCAGGCGGGAGAAGGCGTCAAAGCCCAGCCGCTGCTGGCTTACGCCTGGTATAACGTTGCGGTGCAAAACAGCGACGATCGCCATCTGACGCAAATCGCCGAGCAGATGAAACTTCGCATGTACGCCAGCGCGACGCGCGGCGGCAAAGCCGCGCAGGCGCGTCAACTGGCGCAAAAAATCACCCAGCAGTATGTCAAACCGCGCAAGGAACCAATGCCATGAAACCCTTATTTACCCGCTCGCTGATTGGCCTGGCAGTGGCTGCAATCTTGTGGTCATCCGCCAGCCAGGCGGCACCGGCGCTGACCGGTTACAGCTCGGATCACACCATTCCTTATTCACTGTTCGATGAAACCGAAGCAGCGAAACCGTGGGTAAAAGCGCCGCCGCCAAAGAAAAAGCCTTTGCGTCCTGCCACCACACACAATGTGGAGCAGACGAAAAAACTGCAGGTACTGGAACACTCTCTCAACGAGCAACAGCGAATTAATAAAGAGTTGCTGGCTGGTCATCAGGTGGAGAAGCAGGCGCTGCAACAGCAGTTGCAAGCTTTAGAAACTGATAAAGCCACCGTTGAAACGCAGCGCGAGCAGCTGGAATCTCTGCGACAGCAATTGGCCGAGCATCAAAGCCAGCAGAGCGGTTCGCAAGAGCAGTTGAGTGAACTGCGTGCCCAGTTAGCCGCGCATCAACTGCTGGTGGATACCCATGCGCTGCAACAATCTTCACTAGAGGGCAAGCTGAAAGAGAAGGAAGAGAGCGTGATTGCGCTTAGCAATCAGCTGGAGGAGGTGCGCGTCGAAACGCAGGCGCTCAAAGCGCAAAAGCAGCCCGATACGCAACAGCTCGCGGAGCTGAAGCAGCATCAGGATCGCATTGCCGAACTGGAAATCAGCTTGCAGGATGCCGAGAAACAGCAGGTCGCGATGCGTGAGCAACTGACCAAGCAGCAGGCGATGCAGGAGAGCGCGGCACCGGAAAGTCACGAGCAAAAACTCTCTTATGCCAACGGCGTGGCATTTGCCAGCAATATTGTGCAGAGCCTGCGCGCCCAGCAGAATCTTGGTGTTGAGCCGGATCGTCCAATGGTGTTGGCAGGGATTAAAGATGCCTTCAGCCAGCGCGTCGCACTTAATAGCGATGAAGTGGCGAAACTGGTCACCGAGCTGGATGGCACGCTGAATGAAAAACTTCAGGCGCAGCAGCAAACTCAGGCAACCGAACGCGAGAAACAGCAGAAAGCCGGGAACGCGCTGATTGAAAAAACCAAACAGCGCAAAGGGGTGAAAACGCTTGATGGCGTTTATTACGTTGTGAATAAAGTCGGGAAGGGCGAAAAACTGACTGAAGAGAGCACCGTTGATATATTGCTGACCGGACATTTATCGGATGGAACAATATTTGATAACAGCGGTAAGGAAAATAAGGTGCAGCGCGTTAAGCTGGACTCCTTATTACCGGCCTTAACTAAGGTATTAAGCCAGCTTAAAAAGGGTAGTGAAGTGGAAGTGATATTGCCAGCGGATAAAGCCTTTGGTGATGCCGGCGTAGATAAGATGATTCCACCGGGCGCAACGCTTATTTTCGATATTAAAATTAATCCCTGAATAACTGACGTCGACAGGGGGCTGTCGTCAACTTGAGGAATGTGCCTGACAATTTACCTCGCGCCACACTTTTAAGTGTGGCTTTTTTTTCGGAGTCTTCTGAGGTTTTGAGAGTGCTCTTGTTTCAACTCCATGAGCGCTTGGTCATTATTGCTTTACTGGAAACGGTAATAAAAAGAAGTTTGGTTGTGCCACGTGAAAGACAAAGGAAAGAATAAAGTTATCTTTCACTTGTCAAATCTGGTATTGGTTCCTGCGTTATTTGCCTGGCGCGAATCATCAGCAAACCGGTAATTTTAATGCGGTTGCGACCTATACCATAACGATTCAATAATTCATTAACTTTAAATACACCAGCAAACTATGAACGAAAATAATGTCGTTATTCTCGATGACCATCCGATATTTCTCGAAGGTCTGAAGAGAGTGATTAATAATGAGTCTGAATTTATCGTCACGGACTGTTGTAAAAATAGCAGTGAATTGTTTTTTTCACTCAGTTTGGCTCCCGCCAATATTGCTTTAATTGATTGCTCACGGCCGAAAGGGGATTTGAATATTAAAACGTTAGTTGATCAATTAATCTCCAACTATCCAAAAATGACGATTGTTGCAATGGGGGATTGTCCTCAACAGCAGCAGCTCAGTGATGCAATGAAACCGCAGATTAAGTCGTACTTTTGTAAGTCGTTGACGCCTGAAAATTGGATTACAGGATTGCGTCATATCTGGACTAACCATTGTCAGACTCAGCAACTGATGCTGGATGACACTGTCGATACAGATAATTTCATCAGGCAACGTCTTTCTGCAAAAGAGAAAATTGTCGTTGAATATCTCTATGCAGGGCTGAGCGTGTCACAAACGGCTCTGCGTTTGTCGCGCAGCGTGAAAACGATCAGTTCGCAGAAACGAGCGGCAATGCGCAAGTTGGGTCTTGTACGGGACAGTGAGATTTTTCGTCTGGATATTAATTCACTTTAATTTCATGCTGGTGATCAACCCAGCCAGCGTCGCGCTTGCGCATCGGTAATATCGCGATAATAGATTTTATGCAGTCGTTCATCACAGCCTTTACATTGCGCCTGAACGTAAGTGGCAAGACAGGTGCGGCCAGTAGGCGATATTGCGCTTTTGCGCGTGATAGTGATGTTATGCCAGCGATGGGCGTGTGGAATAAAACTGAATAATTTCATTATCGCTTCCGGAGGTGGTGAATGATTTCAATTCCGGAGCGCAATTAGGCCTGTTTTCTGGCGTAATAAATTTGATAAGTATCAATGTGCTTAAGATTTTACTTATTTCTGTGAACTTCTGTTGCTTCCGGTGCGAATAAAAATAGATTCGCACCGGATTATTTGATCGCGGAAGGATTACAGCATTAGCGCCATAAACACGACTTCATCACTAAACCGTGCAACCTCCTGTTTCATACTGCTCACCACCTTAAAACCTTTCTTGCGATAGATCATAGCTGCCGGGTTCGATTGCCAGACGCATAAGGTGATGCGGCGCATTTTTTGCTGTTTGGCTTGATCCTTAAGCTTTGACAAAATTTGATTGAAATAGCCTTTTCCCTGTTCCTCGGGCTGCAGCGCCACGCTGAAAATGAAGAAATCGTCCGGCTGGCGATGCTGATTCACGAAACTGTCGTAAGCCACATCCAGTGGAAAAACCTCCTGACGATAGCCATATTCCACCTTGATGTGATCGTAATCCTGAATCGGCGCAGCGTTAACGAAACCCACCATTTTTCCCTGCGGGTTATAAATCACGGCAATCTGTTGCAGGAAAGGCTGGATATTTTGCCGCAGCTGTAAGGTGGTTAAATCAGTGGCATAAATATTATCGACCGAGCAGTATTCCAGATAGCTGGTGGTGAAAATTAATTTCGCCATCGCGAGTTGTTCTTGCTTGTCTGTAATACTTCCCGGTTTAAAGCACAGCGGCGACGCTTTCTGACCTTCAACCGGCTGCCAGAAATCACCTGCTTTTATGTTCCTGGCATTAAGCGCAATTAAAAAGTCGCTGAATAACGCATTCACTTTATCAAGTTGCGGATCCTGAGAGAGCACGCCGTAATAGTGATAATAGGTAATTTCAGCGCGCAGCTGCGGCGCATAAGCAATTTGCAGGATATCGCATTCAGAAAACAAAGGTACCAGTTCACCCAACTGCAGAGGATCGCTTAATTGCCAGTCGCGTTGTGCTAGCTGAGTAATCGTATGCTGATAATGCTGCTGCTCTTCACCACTCAGCGGGCGACGTTCACCGCTGAGAATATCCTCCGTCAGGCGCATGCCTTTAATCCCGCTCACGCGATGCTGCTGAACATCAAAGCCCCATACGGCAAACCGGCTGAAATCTTGATGGCTGAGCTGCGTGACCTGCAATTGCTCACACCATAACTGGTAAAAAGGTTCGAAGATGGCGCGTTCGCTTTCCGGCGTTTTTGCTGGAATTGGCTGAGGCCAGCCGCGATACACCGCACTGAGCCGCCGTTGTAAATCCTGCAACACCGGATTGTTTTGATGACTGATGATCATGCCGGTTTCATCGGTGAAGAGATTCAGCCAGTTTAGTTGCTGCTGTTCTGCCGTAAAATCAGGCAGTTCAGGATGACAGAGAAACAGTGTCGCAGGCCGAGCAGGAAGTGTATCGGCATCCAGATAAACGCCGCCGCACTGATTGAGAATCGTCAGGCGGAAGAAGTCAGAGAGCGTGGCGTAATAGCGTTTGTCGTGCAGCTGCTGTAAGACGTCGACCAGTGCGCAATCAAAGGCGTGCATCAGTGCACTCAGGCTGTTCACCTGCACTAGCGCATCAGGCAGAAACAGCGTGCCCAGCTGTAATGCACTATCTGCCTGCTGACCGACAAAACGGCTATCCGTCGCCAGCTGTTGCGCATCCCACACCCACAGCGTTTGCTGAAAATCACTGCGGCTGGCTTCAATCGCACGCTGCCACTGGGCGATTGTGCGGTTGACGTTAAGCGGCGTTGATCCGCCAAGCCAGACGCGATGCAGCCTACACTCGCTTCCCGTCAGCCGACTGGTGGGCACTGCGAACATCGAAGAGAAGTCGGCTACTGCGACATCTTGTGGCTGATGCTGCTGCCGCCACTGCTTAAACTGGCTGAATGCTTGCTGCCAATCCGCTGAAGCAAGCGCGGTGAAGTCTTTTTTTAGCGCGGCGAGCTGGCGCTCATTGAGCGGTAAAAACGTTTCGCGCGTCATCATAAGGTTTCGCTCCCCATGTAGCCCTGCGGATTCTGCGTATGCCAGCGCCATGCATCGCGCAGCATCGCTTCAAGGCCGCGCGTTGCCTGCCAGCCAAGTTCTTTTTTCGCCTGCCCAGGATCGGATAAGCAGATAGCGACATCGCCAGGACGGCGTGCGCGCATATCGACAGGGACATGTTTGCCGCTTACCTGTTCAAACATCTGCACGATTTCCAGCACCGAGTAGCCTTGTCCGGTGCCCAGATTGTAATGACGATAGCCTGGTTTGAGATGATTTAGCGCCTGGATGTGGCCCTCGGCGAGATCCATTACGTGGATGTAATCGCGCACGCCGGTGCCGTCCGGCGTCTCATAATCATCACCAAATACCGGCAGATTGCCTCTTTGTCCATTGGCAACCTGAAACAGATAGGGCAGCAAATTGTTGGGAATACCTTCAGGGTGCTCACCAATCTGGCCGGAGGGATGCGCGCCGGCAGGATTAAAATAACGCAGCGCAGTAATGGCTAATTCGGGTTGTGCATCCACCACTTCACCCATGATCTTCTCAACCATATATTTGGAAGCACCATAAGGATTGGTGGTATTACCGGTATCGCAGTTTTCGCACAGGGGGATTTTTTCCGGGATACCATAAACCGTGGCAGATGAGCTAAATATAAGTTTATTAACCTGATGCTGTTTCATGATTTCCAGCAGCATCAACGTTCCCGCAATATTGTTCTGATAATATTTCACCGGCTTTTGCAGCGATTCATTCACCGATTTCAAACCCGCCATATGAATAACGGCATCGATCGGTTGCTGATTAAAAACCTGATTTAAATCGGCTCGGCGGCGAATATCGCCCTGATGAAAAGTGATTTTCTTTCCGCTTAATGCTTCAACGCGTGTTAAGGCTATTGGCGAGCTATTGCACAAATTATCCAGCACAATCACCTGATGATTTTGCTGCAGCAAACTAAGGGCAATGTGCGAACCAATATAGCCCGCGCCACCCGTAATTAAGACATTCATTAGCGTACACTCCATGTGTTTTGATGCGCGCAGTGATGCGCGACGAATGAGGGTTTTTAAACATTGTCGACCTTTGTTATCAGTAGTAATGACATCACCAACAGCACACAGGCCGCTGGCCAGATGGCTAGCGGTGAGACTGCGGTGAGAACTCCCTGTAATACGCCAGCAATCAGCACGCCGATGGACATCGAATTGGTATAGAGCGTTGCTGCCATACCTTGACGATGTTGCAGCAAGTCCTGAAACCAGAACAGTCCAACGGTAGCGATGATGGCGATAAAAACGGCATTGAAAAATTGCAGGATCATCAATGGAATAAACCCATTGCTGAAGAAAATACCGGCATAAAAAATGATGCCGCACAGCATGGCAGCCTGCATTTGTGATTGCTTGCCCCAGCGCTTAAGCATTTTGGCACTGAGCAGCATGATGGGAATTTCCAGCGCTGCGGCGAGGCCAAACATCACGCCGGCCCATTCAGCGGAAAGCATAGGCTGCTGCGCCAGATGCAGAGGAAAGCCAATCAGATAGAGTGCGCTGCAACTCCAGACCAGCAAGGTGGCGAGCATCAGCAACGTCAGGTTTTGCCCCAGCGGTTGCTGATCATCTTGCTGTTCAGGCGTAGCGACAACCGCCTGATCGCCCAGTGGCAAGGTAAGTGCCAGAAGCGCCACGCTGAGTAATAAGCCGGACATAATGGAATAAAGCCAGGCGAAACCGGCCAATTGAATAATCCAGAATGCCAGCGGCGGGCCAAATACCCACGCCAGCGAAAATTGGGCGCGTAAGATCGCGCTGAAGGTATTGTCGCTGCGGGTTTGCCGCGCAAGCGCGAACAGCTGAGGTACCGCCGCGCTGCCACAGGCGCTGAGTAACGATCCAAGCGTGATGAGCACCAGATAATTACGGCAGAAGATAAACAGCAGTGAATTAAGCGAGAGCGAGAATAAACAAAACAGTAACAGGGGACGGCGCTGACTTTTACGATCGGAATAACGAGCAATGAGCAAACTGATAGCAATACTGCTGAGCGCATTAATACTGTAAAAGGCACCGATCTTCCAGGCTGCCACATTAAGTTCGTTAGCCAGAAATAAGCTGAGTGTCGGAATAAACAGGGCGCCGCTTAAACCGGCGCCCAGCGCAACAACATAAAAAGAAAACGTTGAGTGTTTCATCGACATCCTTGTCAGTGTTCGCCCCTTGCACTCCAGCGAGGGGCAAATCAGTTTTAAAGTGCTTCAGCGCGGCTGAAACGTTTGCCATCCGGACTTACGCTGCGCACCCAGACTTTATCGGCGACGGTGATGGTCGGTTTGGCATGCGGCAGATAACGTTGCCAGTTTTTACCGTTATCCACGCTGTACTCCAGCGGCAGACCCGGCAGCGCAATGTTCATGGTCAGCGTGCCATTCTCCACGCGCGCACCCGGCACCGGCAGACGATAGTGAATACCGGCTTTATCCATCTTGCCCAACTCACGCTGGCCTAACAGGTTGGCGAAACGCTGCCAGTCCTGATTGCGCTGCTGCTGGTTAACGAAGTGGGTTTCGCCGCCTTTAAAGGTGCGGCCCTGTTGATAATCCAGCTCCCACTTCGCGCGATGCCAGCCACGTTCAGCGACCGACAGCAGGCGAGGGAACACCATGTAATCCATCTGCTGATCGGTACGTGTGGTTTCACTCCACAACTGTACCGAAATGCCGTGTGCGCCTGACCACGGCTTATTCGAGGTGGCATCGAAGGTTTTGCCATCGCGATCCACCGAGGTTTCCGCGTTCTGCGGCAGGTTGTCTGGCGCGAAGCCAAACATCTTGCGCTCATCGCTGAAGCGCGTGCCCCAGTAATAGCCGCGCTCGTTGGGATTCACCTCATACGGGAAGTCCATGTAGACATAATCCGGATTGGAGATCACCACTTCGTAATCTTTAATCGTCCAGTCGTTAGCGGTGTCAAAGCCGCCCCAATAGAGCGTGTCCCAGAAGTTAACGCGAACGCGCGAGGTGGCGAAGGCGTGCGCGTTAGCTGCATCTTTCAGCCCATCTTGCCAGGCCTGCATCACCGGAATGCCGTGTGCTTTTACCATTTTGCTCACTTCCAGCGCGAAGTGACTTGGCAAGTGTTCCAGATCTTCCACCTTGCCGGATTTCACCTCCGCCTGGCAGACCTGAGATTTTGCCCAGGGTTTGTCCTCTTTGCTTTGGTCTAAAATGCCCGTTCCCGCTTTCGGGTTTTTGATATCGCTGTAGCCGGTACCGAGGCGGATGTTTTTCGCTTCATCACCGCCGAAGTGCCAGGTGGTCAACGGTTGGCCCGCTTCGCGGTGCATCGCCTGCACTTCACCCATCACTTTATCGACAAAGCGCTTTGAGGAATCGAGGCAAGGATTGAGATAGCTGGTGCGATCGTACAACTGCACGGAACGGGTATTCGAGGTATCCGTTGGATCCACCAGACGATATTCACTGGCTTGCTGCGGTTTACCCGCTTTCATGAGTTGCTGATAACGCGCTTCCATCGAAATAACCGCAGCGCGCGCGTGCGCAGGCATATCGATTTCCGGAATCACTTCGATGTTGCGTGCCTGCGCGTATTTAACGATCTCAATATAATCGGCGCGGCTGAAATGCCCGGTTCCGTTGTTATCCGTGAACGGCCCGGAGCCCAATTGCGGCAGCAGACATTGCTGCTCCGTGAGATCGTGACAGCGCTTGCTGCCCACGTCGGTCAACTCAGGCAGACCGGGAATTTCAATGCGCCAGGCTTCATCATCGGTCAGGTGGAAGTGGAATTTATTCATCTTCCATGCCGCCATTTGATCGAGCATGCGCAGCACCGCTTGCTTGCTGTGGAAATTACGCGCCACATCGAGGAAGGCACCGCGATAGGCAAAGCGCGGTGCGTCTTTCGCTTCAAGCGTGGCGATAATCGGTTTACCTTCAGCCGGCACCAGCGACAGTAACGACATTAAGCCGTAGTAAACGCCAGCCTGATCGTAACCAATGATATCGGTGCCGCGCGGTGTGATGCGCAGTTCATAAGCACCGGAAACCGCCTCTGCGCCGTGGAAATGATTGACGGCGATACGGGTATGAATGTCATAACCCGCTGACTGCGGTTTGAGCCCCATCAAATCGAAACGCTGTTTAACTGCATCGGCCTGGTTGTCCGCCAATACCTCAAGATGCAAGGCAACGCCACGGCTCAGATCGACATCCGCCGCATGAACTTTCACCGAACGCGGCGTTGGGGTGATTTGTCCGCGCAGCGCGCTGGCAGGCAGTTGCGCCACATCGGCATTCTTTGTGAAACGACTTTGCGGCAGCATTAGCACGTTTTTATCGTCGGCAATGCGCTTCCATTGGCCGCCAAACGGCTTAACAAAGTCGCTGAGGTTTTCGGTATCGGTGCTGGTGATAATTTTTGGCGTGGCATTGGCGGCGGTGACATACCAGCGCGGCATCACGTCGGTGATAAACAGCTGCCAGTATTCATTGACGATAGGGATCTCAATCGACTCACCCGCCGCGATACCTTTGAATTTCTCCGTCGGTTCCAGACGGGTTAAATCGCCGACGATATGGGTCATTTTGAACTGATCGTTATCCACCCGCAGCGTTTCGTGCACGTTGCTCATGTAGATTGCCCAGTTTTTACTGGTGAGCGCCGGACCGTTGTTGGTCAGCGTGATGGTAGCGGTGTTGCAGGATGCCCAATCGGCACCGAGTTTCGCGCAGTTCACGCCGTGATCGGCCGCCTGGTTGTCAGTGACCTGATACTGCACGCCGAACTGACTGATTTGATCGACGACCTGCTGATTATTGCGCGGGGATGAACTGCAGGCGGCAAGGCCCATCACGCTCAGCGCCAGTAAACTGATTTTTAACTTTTTCATGTTGTTATCCTTCTCCACGGAGGTAAGTCTCTGGCTCCTGCCAGATCGGGGTCAAAACAGGGTGAATGGCGCGACGATCATAAATTTGATGTCTCTTTCGTCCTGGAAGATGTTGCCGTAACCGCCGCTGTAGCTGGGAAGAGCGCTGTGATTGTCGTAGCGGGTGTAATGCAGTTTGAATTGCGTGTCTTTGGCGCGGCCTTGCTGGATGGTGTAAACCAGATCGAGGCTCCACGCCGACTCTTTCAGGCGCTGGTTTTGGTCGTAAATCGGATTGGTGGAAGGCTTAGCGTCCCAGCCGTAGGCGTACGACGTACCGACTTGCCAGCCGGGTAATTGCCAGTGCCCCAGATCGACCATCACACCGGCGAATAGCGCTTTCTCACCGTTGGCGTTCCAGTCAGAGCGGGAATCCCACCATACATCCATGCGGCCATTTGAGCTGGCATAGGATGGCGTCATACGCTGCAGGAAGAAGCCCTGATTACCTTCGGCTTTTACCCAAGTGCCTTCAAGGCGGAAATCGAACGCGCCCAGCGTGTAGCCGAACGTCAGCGCCTGTAGCCAGGCGAGGCCATCATAAACATCGTTGACCTGGCCCACGCCGCTGTTGTCACGATCCTTCGCGCCGTAAAACTGATAGCTGGTGCGCAGTGGCGCATCGGCCAGCGGCAGCTGATAAGACGCTTTAGCAAAATACTGATCCATGTAATTCGCCGCCTGGCCGTAAGCGCCTTCCAGCAACAGCGAGTTTTTGAAATCATATTTGGCACCAAAGGATTGCAGCCACGGAATCTCCGTCACACCATCGGCTTTGCGGAAGTTGTACATGCCGCGATACCACGGCGCTTTGTATTCGTCTGTCCACATCCAGGAGACGGAAAGGGCGCCCGCATCGCTAAAATCGAAGACGGTGCCAGCCTCAACACCGCGATAAGTGCCGGGCAGGAAACTCCAGTGTGGTGCCAGCAGCGTCTGTCCGCTGGGTTGCAAATAGCCTGCGCGTAGCCAGTTATCCTGCCATTTTGCCTTGATCGCCGCTTTATAAAGACTTAAGCCACTCTTATCTCCGCTCCAGTCCTCATCCCAGCGTGTGCGGGCATTGCTGAAACCAATTTCATTCGGTGCCGCCGGGCCGCTATTGCTTAACTCCAAAGCGCCAAACGCCGCCAGATCGAGGCCAATTACATCACCGGCATAACCGGATGAGAAGTCGAGATTGGCGTTGGCAGAGGCGTGATGCAGATTGGCGTCATACTGACCATACGCGCCTTTTTGCGGATCCATCTCTTTACGATCGCGCTGGCGTTGCCAGTAAAACAGGTTGCCAGTGAGCGATGAGTCTTCGACAAAACCCGCAGCGTGGGCGCAGGGAACAGGCAAAAACGTACCGGCGAAGAGGGCAGAGATAATGGCCGCAGAGAGCGGCGCGCGTGGAATTCGACGCATAGCAAATCCTCCGTGATACTTCCATGAACAATTAATAAATCCGTATTGTTTCGTCATGAAACAAGTTGCGAGGGATGCTATTTTTCGCGACGCGAATTATCAATGGAGTTTATTACAAAGTATGACATGGCACGCAAAAAGAAGGGTTTTAAGGAGTTTATTCAATCAGTTAGATGAACCTGTAAAATGTAACTTTGCGAACAAGATCCTCAGGAAAAGTGTCGATAGCTTGCTTTAATCTGGCTTGTTCCCTATGCTCGCCAACGTAGTTTTGACTCGGGGTGCCCCTCTAATACAGGGCTGAGATACACCCGCCGACCTGATCTGGATAATGCCAGCGTAGGGAAGTCAGATGCCTGACCGCATTCGCCTTCTTGATCGCCGGTTGGGAGCCTAATGAAACAGCCTGACCTTCTTTCCCCCGTGCAACTCGCGCACTCTTTGCAACTGCTGCGTCAGCAAGCGCCGCTGGTGCACTGCATGACCAATGAAGTAGTGCAAACCTTTACCGCCAACGTGCTGCTGGCACTGCAAGCTTCGCCCGCGATGGTGATCGACCCCGATGAAGCGGCGCAGTTTGCCGGTTTTGCCGATGCGGTGTTGATCAACGTAGGCACCTTAACCTGCGATCGTCGTGATGGGATGTTGGCGGCGGTGCAAGCAGCGCAAGCGGCAGGCACGCCGTGGACGCTGGATCCGGTGGCGGTCGGCGCATTAACGCTGCGCACCACCTTCTGCCAGCAGCTGCTGAGCCTGCAACCTGCGGCGATTCGCGGTAACGCTTCAGAAATTCTCGCCCTGGCGCATCAGGCAAGCGGCGGACGCGGCGTGGACAGCCTGCATCAAACCGATGCCGCGCTGAGCGCCGCCCAGCAGCTGGCGCGTGATTATCACACCGTTGTGGCGGTGACCGGTGAAGTCGATTACGTCACCGATGGCGCGCGTACCCTGGCAATCCCCGGCGGCAGCCCGCTGATGACGCGCGTAGTTGGCACCGGTTGCGCATTGTCGGCAGTGGCTGCGGCCTTCACTAGCTTGCCGGGCGATCGCCTGCAACATGTGGCAGCGGCGTGCCGCGTGATGTCGCTGGCCGGTGAGCTGACAGCACGCCAGGTCGCCGGGCCGGGCAGCTTCGTTGCTGCCTTCCTCGATATGCTGTGGACGCTGGAGGTGAAAGCATGAAACGCATCAACGCATTGACCATTGCTGGCACCGATCCCAGCGGCGGCGCGGGTATTCAGGCCGACCTCAAAGCCTTCTCCGCATTGGGTGCTTATGGCACCAGCGTGATTACCGCGCTGGTGGCGCAAAACACCTGTGGCGTGCAGTCGGTCTATCGCATCGAACCTGATTTTGTCGGCGCACAGCTCGATTCGGTGCTGGATGATGTGCGCATTGATGCCGCGAAGATCGGCATGTTGTCCGAAACCGCGATAGTCGAGGTGGTCGCCGAGCGACTGAAACGGGCCAGCCTGCCGTTTGTGGTGCTGGATACGGTGATGATTGCCAAAAGCGGCGATGCGCTGCTGTCGCCTGATGCGGTAGCCAGCGTGCGCGAATTGCTGCTGCCGCAGGTGTCGCTGATCACGCCAAACCTGCCGGAAGCCGCCGCGCTGCTGGGACGCGCGATGGCGCAGGATGAGAAAACCATGTTGCAGCAGGGCGATGCGCTGCTCGATCTTGGCTGTGAAGCGGTGCTGATGAAGGGCGGACATCTCAGCGATGCCGAAAGCCCGGACTGGCTAATCACGCGCGAAGGACGCCAGCGCTTTACCGCGCCGCGTGTTAACACACGCCACACGCACGGCACCGGTTGCTCGCTCTCCGCCGCGCTGGCGGCGTTGCGTCCGCGTCATGATGATTGGGCGGCAACGGTGGTCGAAGCCAAGGCGTGGCTACAACAGGCGCTGTTGCACGCCGATTCGCTGGAGGTCGGCAAAGGCATTGGGCCGGTGCACCATTTCCATCAATGGTGGTAGGGCGTAACGCCAGATTGCCGCTTTTTCACTGCGCATCCGTCTGAAAAATGGAGTCAGCAATTTGCCAGCCTGGCGTTTTCCGGTCCAGGCTGTTGGGGGCGAATCGGCATTGGCCGGTTCCAATCCAGCCATTTATCAGGAGCGAACATGACGGACATCGTACAGTTATTGGGCAAAGAGGCGGACAGCCTTCTTCAACATCGCTGCATGACCATTCCAGCGGATAGCCTCTATTTACCAGGCGCGGATTATGTTGATCGCGTGATGATCGACAACAATCGTTCTCCCACCGTTCTGCGCAACATGCAAACGCTGTACAACACCGGACGTTTAGCCGGCACCGGCTATTTGTCGATTCTGCCGGTCGATCAGGGTGTTGAGCACTCGGCGGGTGCCTCCTTTGCCGCTAACCCGGCTTATTTCGACCCGAAAAACATCGTTGAGCTGGCGATTGAAGCCGGCTGCAACTGCGTGGCCTCCACTTACGGCGTGCTGGCCGCGGTTTCACGCCGTTATGCGCACCGCATTCCATTTATGGTGAAGCTAAACCACAATGAAACCCTGAGCTATCCGACGCAATATGATCAGACGCTGTACGCCAGCGTTGAGCAGGCCTTTAATCTGGGTGCGGTGGCGGTTGGCGCCACCATTTATTTTGGCTCCGAGCAATCGCGTCGTCAGATTGAAGAGATCTCGGCGGCCTTTGAACGCGCGCACGAGCTGGGAATGGTGACGGTGCTGTGGGCTTATCTGCGTAATGACGCGTTCAAGAAAGACGGCGTCGATTATCACGCCAGCGCCGATTTAACCGGCCAGGCCAACCATCTGGCGGCGACCATTGGTGCGGATATTGTGAAGCAGAAGATGGCGGAGAATAATGGCGGCTATAACGCGGTGAAGTTTGGTCACACCGATGAACGCGTCTACAGCAAGCTGACCAGCGAGAACCCAATTGATTTGGTGCGTTACCAACTGGCGAACTGCTATATGGGGCGCGCGGGATTGATCAACTCTGGCGGCGCTTCTGCCGGGGAAACGGATATCGCGGAGTCAGTGCGCACGGCGGTGATCAACAAACGTGCCGGGGGGATGGGGCTGATTCTTGGGCGCAAGGCGTTTAAGAAGACGTTGAAAGAGGGCGTGCAGCTGATTAATGCGGTGCAGGATGTTTATCTGTCAAAAGATGTGACCATTGCTTGATTGAGTGGGGGCTGTGCTCGCTGTCCCCCATCCCGGCCTTCCCCCGCGAGCGGGGGAAGGAGATGCTGCCACATGCTGCTTCAACACTTACATATTGCAGCATCTTCCTCCCCCATTAATGGGGGAGGACCGAGGAGGGGGACAGCGAGCACTAAATCAAGGCGCTTCGAACCACTCACCATTACGCTCGGCAATCGGCGTAATGGTCAAAATCATCTCCTGTAGATGACGACGCATCGCGCTTTCAGCCGCGTCAACATCATGCGCTTTCAACGCGTTATAGATATCTTCATGCTGCTGAATCAAACGCTCCGGCGGTGACACTTCGCTCAGGGTCAGAAAGCGCACGCGGTCCATAGCCGCTTTGATGTTCTCCACCGTTTCCCACGCCAGCAGGCAGTTAATCCCTTCCGCAATCAGACGGTGAAACTCATCATCCAGTCCTAAGAAGGCCTGGCTGTCATGACGTTCGGCGGCGAGACGCTGCAGTTGCAGGTTGTGCTCCAGCGCCATCAATCCGCTGGCACCAATCTCCTGCGCGGCGCGGCGTACCACGGCGATCTCTACCGCTTCACGGATAAAGCGGCCGTCGGCCACGCGTTGGGCAGAGATTTTGCGTACGAAGGTGCCGCGCTGCGGTAACACCTGCACCAGTCCGGCTTCCGCCAGCTTGATGAAAGCTTCACGTACCGGCTGACGCGATACGTTAAAACGCGCCGACACTTCCTTCTCCGACAGCAGCGAGCCCGGATGAATAACGCAGGTCACAATATCTTTGCGCAGATAACGATAGATCTGCTGATTTACCGGTTCGCTGGTGGTTATGGTATAGGCAGTCGACATGCAGCAATATCCGTATTACGGCTGGCATCTGCCAGCCCGTTAAGAAAGGTTCAGTCTAATCAGCACGCTTCGTCTGCGCTACACATTTGTGCAGGCGCTTAGCCTTGTGTGACGAGGCTCTGCACCGTGGCGCGCGCACCCTGTTGCAGCAGTTGCTGATAGAGTTCGGTGACGCGTGAGACAAAGGCGGGCTGCTGCTGCAGATCGTCACCGAACACGGCGTTGAGGTCGAGCAACGCCTTAACACGTGGCGCACCGTCCTCACTGTTGGCCACAATGTCCGCCAGCTGATCTTTCAGCGGATCGCGAATCTCAATGGCCTGGCCTTGCTCATCCACGCCGCTGACGTAGCGCATCCAGCCTGCCACGCCCAGCAACACGAAATCGCAGGAGGTGCCGTTGCGCAGATGCCAGCGTGCGCTATCCAGCAGACGCTGCGGCAGCTTTTGCGTGCCATCGGTGGCGATTTGATAGGTGCGATGCTTGATGGCGCGATTCTCGTAACGCGCAATCAGTGAATCGGCATAGGCTTCGAGATCGACGCCCTGCGTGCGCAGCGTCGGCGCCTGATCCTGCAACATCAGCGCGCGTGCCGCCGCACGATAGCTGGCATCGGCCATGCAATCGCTGATGTGCTCATAACCGGCGAGAAAACCGAGATAGGCGAGGAACGAGTGGCTGCCGTTGAGCATGCGCAGTTTCATCTCTTCGAACGGCAGCACATCGCTGACCAGCTCCGCACCGGCGTTTTCCCACGCCGGACGTCCGTTAACGAAGTTGTCTTCGATGACCCACTGGAAAAACGGTTCGGCTTCAACCGCCACCGGATCGCGGCTGCCCAAACGTTCCGCCAGCGTGTCGAACGCTGCATCGGTCATGGCCGGGACGATGCGATCGACCATGGTTGAAGGGAAGGTGATGTGCGTCTGGATATACTCCGCCAGTTCAGCGCTGTGGCGCTCGGCCAGCTGGGTGATCACGTTGCGCGTGACATGGCCGTTTTCCGGCATATTGTCGCAGGACATCACGCTAAACGGCGGCAAATTGCGTTCGCGGCGGCGGATAATGGCCGCCAGAATCAAGCCGGGCAGCGAACGTGGCTCAGTCGGATTGGCGAGGTCGTGCACAATATCGGGATGATCGGGATTGAGCTTGCCGCTCGACGGCATGTAGCAATAGCCTTTCTCGGTCACGGTCATCGAGACAATCGCCACATCCGGCTGGCTCATCGCCTCAATCACCGAATCAATGCCGTCGCCTTTGCCATGCAGCGCTTGCGTCACCACGCCAATCACGCGCGTGTGTAAACTCTCATCGGCCATTTCGGTCAGCGTATAGAGCAGATCCTGCTGACGCAGCGCCTGAATCAGCGTGCCGCTGTTGAGATTCACTTCGCAGTAACCCCAATCGCTGCCTTGTGCCGCCAGCTTATCGGTTGCCAGCGCCTGATGCGCACGATGGAAGGCACCAAAGCCGATGTGCACCATGCGGGTTTTCAGTTGGCTGCGATCGTAAGCGGGACGTTGGACATCAGCGGGGAGGCGTTCAAGCTCTAACATAGTCATTCCTTTTGGCAAATGGGGCGCTCAGCGCCCCATGAGATTTACACTGAAACCGGTTTATTGTTGGCCTTGGGTTCGCGAATTACCAGCAGCACCAGCAGCGCACCGACGCCGGCCACCGCACCTGCGAGGATAAAGGCGCTGTCAAACTTACCGGAGTGCTGCACGATGAAGCCCGTCACCACTGGGCCTATAACGCCTGACAGGCTACCAATCAGATGGATAAAGCCACTGATGCTGCCGACACGGCTTTTATGCACCACATCCTGCACAATCGCCCAGTAAATCGCGCCGGTGATGTAGAGGAAGAAGATGGAGATCGACATCATGATCACCGCCGAGTTGACCTCTTTTATCGTACCTGCCAGCGCCACGCAAATCGCGGCGGCGGTAAGTGAAACCACCAGCACAATTTTTCGTGAAAGCAGCAGCTTGCCGGTGATGTTGAAAATCTTATCGGAGATCCAGCCACCCAATGCCAGGCCCACGAAGCCAACAATCCACGGGATCATGGTGGTGATGCTCATCGCTTTGATGTCGAGGCCGTGCGCCTGCACCAGATACGCCGGGAACCAGCTCAGGAAGAAGAACAGAATGTAGTTGTAGCAGAAGAAGGCAAAGGCGGTGACCAGAATGATCGGCTGGCGCAGATAGAAGCCCAAACCGTGCGCGTTGCCGCTTGGGTCGATCACGTCAGCCGGTTCTTCGGCTTTCAGTTTTTCCACCAAGGCACGCTCTTCCGCCGATACGCGCTTACTTTTCGCCGGGTTATCTGACGCGAAGAAGAACCACAGCGCCAGCCAGACAAAACCAATCGCGGCGATCACCACAAACGCCGGACGCCAGCCGAACGACAGCGCCAGATAACCCACAATCGGACCGGCAACCGCGCCACCCAGCGGTGAACCCGAGCTGAGTAAACCCATCGCGGTGGCGGCCTGTTTTTTCGGGAACCAGCCGTTAATCGCTTTGTTCGCCGACGCCGAGATGGGACCTTCTGCCATGCCAAACAGCACGCGCAGAATCATCATCGACCAGAAGCCGGTCGCCATCGCGGTCAGGCCGCAGAACAGCGACCACATGCCAACGGCGGTGCCAAGCACGATGGTCGGGCCGAATTTATCGGTCGCTAAGCCACCGATGAAGTTGAACAGGGCATAACCGAAGAAGAAGCTGCCGAAAATCATGCCGAACTGTTCGGCGTTGATCATCAGGTCTTTTTCCACCAGCGGTACGGTCAGAGAGAGGGCGATACGATCCAGGTAGTTGATCATAAACACCAGGAACAACAGCAGTACGAGGGTCCAGCGCAGGTTCTTAAACATAGAAACTCCGTCATCGTCATTTTTATAGTAATAATGCCGGCGGGTAAGGGACCGGCATGGGGACACCTGGTGTGCGGGTTAACTTAACCCATTTGTAGGATCACTTTGCAGCAGGTGCGGGGATCTTTTTCGAACAGCGTCATGGCTTGCTCCACCTCGGCCAGCGAGAAATAGTGCGTCACCAGTTTCTCCGGCTGGATCTGGCCTTGCTCAATCCACTCAATCACCTGCGGGAAGCGATTGCTGTTGAGGCGCGAGGTGAACAGCGACAGCTCTTTACTGGTGAGACTTTGCTGCGTAATGCTGCACGGCTCGCCAGAGAAGCCCAGCAGGCCGATACGCGCTGCAGGTGAGGCGAGGGCAGCGGCTTCGGCCAGAATCGTCGGATGGCAGGCGGCATCAATAATCAGCGTTGGCTGCACGCCTTCCAGCTGCGCGGCTAATGGAATCTCGCTGTTGTTGAACACCTGATCGGCACCGTTTTCCTGCGCCAGCGCCAGACGTTCCGGCAGACGATCAACCACCAAGACCTGTTCAACGCCATACACGCCTTTCAGCACCTGAATGGCGGTGAGGCCCATGGGACCGGCGCCGTAGATCAGCGCCACATCGTTTGGCTGTGGTTTGAGGAAGGCGGTGATATTGGCCGCGATGGTGAAAGGTTCGACCATGCTGGCAAGTTTGTCGGGAATGCTATCCGGCAGGCGAAAGGCGTTTTTAGCCGGTGCGACGGCATATTCGCTAAAGCCGCCGTCGCGGTGCACGCCAATCACCTGCAACGCTTTGCAGACGTTTGGGCGACCAATGGAGCAGGGATAGCAGTGACCGCAGCTGACAACCGGATCGACCGCTACGCGCTCGCCAATGCGGCTGGCGGCAACGTCAGCGCCGACTGCATCGATCAGGCCAAAAAATTCGTGACCAATGACGCGCGGATATTTGGCGAAAGGATTGTGACCGTGCCAGATATGCACATCGGAACCGCAGATGCTGGCAAATTGCACCTTCACGCGTACTTCACCTGCAGCGGGTTGCGGCAGCGGACGCTCTGCCAATACCAGTTCACCCGGTTGCTCAATCACTACACTTTTCATCATCTACTCCAACGGGAATGCAATGATGAAAAAATACGCGCACAAATACTACCATACAAGTCGGCGTTAAAGAGTTGTGAACAGAATCACAGAGCGTATTGTTTCCCTCACCCCAACCCTCTCCCAAAGGAGAGGGAGCCGATCGGCGAGTGCATAAAGGCATGGTGCAGCGGAGTGTTCCCTCTCCCGCTGGGAGAGGGCTAGGGTGAGGGGAAAAACAGCACCCAAATCGCAGACATAAAAAAAGCAGCCTTATAGGCTGCTCTTTTCAAAAATTTGGCTCCTCTGACTGGACTCGAACCAGTGACATACGGATTAACAGTCCGCCGTTCTACCGACTGAACTACAGAGGAATCGTTTGAACGGGGCGCATATTATCGAGCGGACCTCGCCTTGTCAAAACTCTTTTTCACAATTCGTTCTGACTGCTGAATAAAGCGTCAATTGCACGCTATAAGCGAACTCAGAGCAGCAGAATCACGGCTGACAGAATCCATTTTGTGACGATGATCACTAACTCTATGCAAAATTACATTCTGATTTGTCGATTTTGTCAGATACCTCGCATGCATGATCACAGATATTTCATTTCACCGTTGTCGGGGCAAAAAGCGAAACATATATTCCACATCAACGCTTACCCGAATGCAGGATTAGTCATGAACAAAGTCAGAATCGGTATGATTGGCAGTGGTTACATCGGTCGTTGTCACGCGATTGCCTACGCTCAGGCCCCCACGGTTTTTGCCCTGAAAGGCGAGATCGTGCGTGAGATGCTGGCGGAGGTAAATCCAGAGCTGGCGGCGAAACAGGCGGCAACCTTTGGCTTTGCACGTTCTACTGGCGACTGGCGTGAGCTGGTACGCGATCCAAACATCGATGTGGTTGATATCTGTGCGCCAAACTTCCTGCACAAAGAGATGGCGCTGGAAGCGATTCGTAACGGCAAGCACGTTTACTCCGAGAAACCGTTATCGCTGTCAGTGGCCGATGCGGAAGAGATGGTGCAAGCGGCGCAGCAGGCGGGCGTGAAAACGCTGGTCGGTTTCAACTACATGAAAAACCCGACCAGCCAGCTGGCACGCGAGATTATCGCTCGCGGTGAAATCGGCGACGTGGTGCATTTCTACGGCACGCACAACGAAGATTATCTGGCACGCCCAGAAACCCCACTCGACTGGCACTGCCAGAAAGCGCTGGCGGGATTAGGCGCGTTAGGCGACCTCGCTGCACATATTGTGAATATGGCGCACTATCTGGTCGGTGATATTGAAGAAGTCAGCGGCGATATGATGACGGTGATTAAAGAGCGTCCGGACCCGAAGGACAAGTCGCGCCTGCTGCCGGTGGAAAATGAAGATCAGGCCAGTGCCTTGCTGCGCTTTAAAAACGGGGCGCACGGCGTGTTTGAAACCTCGCGTATCGCCTGCGGCAGCAAAATGGGTCTGACTTATGTGGTCACCGGCACCAAAGGCACGCTGCGTTATACCCAGGAACGTATGGCCGAGCTGGAGCTGTACATCCACGATGAACCGGCAGGACGTCAGGGTTTCAAAACCATTTTGACCGGTCCGGCACATCCGGATTACGCCAATTTCTGCGTCTCTGCCGGACACGGCATCGGTTTTAACGATCAGAAAACCGTCGAGATCCGCGATTTGATCAATGGCATTGCCGCTGGCGATCGCATGTGGCCAGATTTCGCCGAAGGATTGCAGGTGCAGAAGGTGCTGGAAGCGGTAGCGGTTTCCGCGTTGGAACGCCGCTGGATGAAAGTCTAAATCAGCGACTGGGTCGCCATGATTGGCGACCCGCGAAAAATCACGCTAATAATGGGCACTGCGGCGGCAAGCGGCAGCTCAGTGCGCCCGCCATCACTTCAATCTCAAACTCACTTCCCGTCAGCGGTTCACCATCCAGATTAAACGTCATCTCATGCGGTGAGCGGATGGTGAGTGACTGCAACTGCGCGGTGACGATATTCGGATTTTCATCGTCACGCGTCAGGGAATGCAGCAACGTGGGCAGCAGCTCTTGCGCGGTGACGATGCTGAGGTTGAGCTGTCCATCATTGATCAGCGCATCCGGGCAGAGCTTTTGTCCGCCACCGGCCTGACGTCCATTGCCAATGCCAATCACCAGCGCATCGCCTTGCCAGTTAAAGCCAGGGCCGCTGATTTCACAGCTGTCAGGCTTCAGCGCATCGACACGCATCAACCCATGAATAAAGTACGACACGCCACCCAGCGCCGATTTCAGCTTTTCAGGCGTTTCGGTGGTGATGCGGGTGCCAAATCCGCCGGTCGCCATATTGATAAAGTAGCGATCGCCATTCACGCGCGCCAAATCGATCGCCGTGGCTTTTCCCACCAGCGCTAAGCGTAAAGCCGGTTCCATGCCTTCGGGAATACCGACGCTGGTGGCGAAATCATTGGCGGTGCCGAGCGGTAAAATGCCCAGCGCTGGACGTTGTTGCTCTGGCAATCTCGCTAACGCGGTCGCGATTTCATTGATGGTGCCATCGCCGCCTCCCGCCACCACGGTTTCTGCCTGCAAAGCGACCGCTTCTTGTACATAACGATCGCCATCACCCTTTTCCCAGGTGACGCGCACCGCCAGATTAAAGCCTTCATCACGCAGCGTATTCACCGCAGCGCGCAAATCTTCATTACCTGCGCCTTTCCCATTGAGGATCAGCAGCGTCAGCGGTTTGTTTTGCATTATCAGTTCCTTGATGCGAGAGACAGAGCACTGGTTATAGCATAGCTGGGGAGAGAACTTTATCGGCGGGAGACGAAAAAAAGAAAACCCGCACGGGGGAGCCGGGCGGGTGAATGAGGTGGTTCCTGGTACTACCTGCTTTTATTCTTACTCGTTAGCAGCAGGCGGGATTCTAAAGCGAGGCGAAGAGGTGGTCTGTGATCCTAATCTAACTTCGCCGAAATCTTTTCATTACGTGCGATTTTTCCCGTGTGGATCGTAGGTGCTGTTGCCATCGGTGAAGTTACGTAGCAGCAGGGCAAAGGCGAGGTTGACCGATTCCGGTACCGGGATCCACACGCGATGCCCATCGCCTGGCGCCACGTCTACCGCCGATCCTTTATCGTTCTGCATGGTTTCGAGCGTGCAATTGAGGTTGCCTTCAGGCGTCATGATCTCGACAGCATCCCCGAGCATAAACTTGTTCTTCACCGCAATCTGCGCCCAGTCGCCGCGACGTTCGCCGGTGAATTCACCGACAAACTGCTGGCGCTCGGAGATGGAGAAACCTTGCTCGTAGTTCTGATAGCTATCATGGGTATGACGACGCAGGAAACCTTCGGTGTAACCGCGATGCGCCAGGCCTTCCAGCGTCTCCAGCAGTGCCGGGTCGAACGGTTTGCCGGCTGCGGCATCGTCAATGGCGCGACGATAAACCTGCGCGGTGCGCGCGCAGTAGTAGAAGGATTTGGTGCGACCTTCAATTTTCAGCGAATGCACGCCCATTTGGCTCAGACGTTCAACGTGCGCCACCGCGCGCAGATCTTTTGAGTTCATGATGTAGGTGCCGTGTTCGTCCTCAAAGGCACTCATCACGTCACCCGGTTTCATCTTCTCTTCCAGCAGGAACACGCGGTCAGTGGTCGCACCAACGCCGAGCGTAGGTTCTTGCACCTTAACCGGCTCATGGAAACCGACAATATTGCCAACCTCGTCCTGCTTGCCTTCTTCCACTTTATATTCCCAGCGGCAGGCGTTGGTGCAGGTCCCTTGATTAGGATCGCGTTTGTTAAGATAGCCGGAGAGCAGGCAGCGGCCGGAATAGGCCATGCACAGCGCGCCGTGCACGAAGATTTCAATCTCCATTTCCGGTACCTGCTGGCGGATTTCGGCGATCTCATCCAGCGACAGCTCACGCGACAGAATCACGCGCGTCAGCCCCATTTGCTGCCAGAATTTCACCGTCGCCCAGTTAACCGCGTTGGCCTGCACCGACAGGTGAATTGGCATCTGCGGGAAGGCTTCACGCACCAGCATAATCAAGCCGGGATCGGACATGATCAGCGCGTCCGGCTGCATCGCCACCACCGGCGTCAAATCGCGGATAAAGGTTTTCAGTTTGGCGTTGTGCGGGGCGATGTTGACCACCACGTAGAATTTCTTACCCAGTTCATGGGCTTCATTGATGCCCTTGGCCAGAATTTCGTGGGTGAATTCGTTATTGCGTACGCGCAGGCTGTAGCGCGGTTGGCCGGCATAGACGGCGTCAGCGCCGTAGGCAAAGGCATAGCGCATATTCTTCAGCGATCCCGCTGGAGAAAGCAGTTCAGGTTTTAACATGGATTTTCTCACTGATGTCAGGTCAGCATGCCATCGCGGATGGCAGGTGCAGCGGCCGCATTATACGGCCCTGCAAAAGGTGGGGAATTGTAGGCAGGCCCGCACCCGATGTAAATTGACCTTGATCAACGTAAGCCGCTGCAGGTTACAGCAAGCGGCAGACGTCCGCTTCCCAGCGATAGCCCATGCCGTATACGGCTCGGATAAACGGCTGTTCCGCATCGAGGCTTTCCAGCTTGCGGCGCAGGTTTTTGATGTGGCTGTCGATGGTGCGATCGGTGACCACGCGGTAATCGTCGTAGAGATGATTGAGCAACTGCTCGCGCGAGAACACTTTTCCCGGCTCCAGCGCCAGCGTTTTCAGCAGACGAAACTCCGCAGGCGTCAGCTCCAGCTGCTGTTCACGCCAGCTGGCCTGAAAGCGGCTCTCATCAATATGCAGATGCGATTCCTGCTGCGCTTCTTCCGGTGAACGTTTGACGCGGCGCAAAATGGTTTTGACGCGCGCCACCACTTCACGCGGGCTGAACGGCTTGCAGATATAGTCATCGGCACCGATTTCCAGCCCCAGCAGGCGATCAATCTCTTCGGTACGCGCGGTCACCATGATGATCGGCAACTCGGAGAAGCGGCGAATTTCGCGGCACAGCGTTAAGCCATCGCGGCCGGGCAGCATCAAATCCAGCAGCATCAGATCCGGCGGTGTTTGCTGTACGTAGCTCAACACCTCGTTACCGTCGGCAATGTGGTGCGTGCGATAGTTGGATGCCTGCAGATAATCAATCATCAGCTGCGCCAGTTTGGGTTCATCTTCTACAACAAGGATCAGAGGATCGCTATTTTCCGGGCTCATATGGGACGTCTAGTGAGGAACATACGGCAAGTTTAGCGTGATTTGCAGTCCACCTAAATCAGAGTGATCCGCACTGATGCTGCCGTCATGCGCTTCCACGATGTTTTTACAGATCGCCAGGCCAAGCCCCGAGCCGCCGCTGGCGCGATTACGCGAACTTTCCGCGCGGAAAAATCGTTCAAATAATTGTGCCTGATGGGCCGGATCGACGCCCGGCGCGCTATCCGCAAACTTCAGCTGCCAGTTTTCACCCGCCAGCGCCATCGAGAGCTGCACCGCGCCGCCGCTGTCGGTATAACGCAGGCTGTTTTCCAGCAAATTGGTGAACAGCTGCATCAGACGATCGGGATCGCCAAAGCTCTCGGCCTGCGCGGGCAATGCCAGATTCAGCGATAAGCCGCGGCTGCGATAACGTTCGCCGAAGCTGCCAGCCACCACTTCCAGCAGATTAACCAAATCAACCGGCTGTTTGCGATAGGCGAGGGCGCCCGCATCGGACAGCGACAGCTGATGCAAGTCGTCGACCAGTTTGGTCAGCACCACCACTTCGCTTTGTAGCGAGCTGATGGCTTCCGGCGTCAGCTTGCGTACGCCATCCTGCATCGCTTCCAGCTCACCGCGCAGAATCGCCAGCGGCGTGCGCAGTTCATGGGAGATGTCGGCCATAAAGGCGCGGCGGTTGCTTTCATTCTTTTCCAGCGAGCTGGCAAGCAGGTTGAAGTCGCGGCCCAGTTGACCGAGTTCATCGCTGCTGCCGACTTCCACGCGAGTTGCGAAATTGCCCGCCGCCAGATGGTGCGTACCATCTACCAGTCGTTTCACCGGTGCCAGTAAACCGCGCGCCAACAGCCAGGTGACCAACGCAGCGAGTAAACCGGTTAACGCCACGATCATCCAGCTGGTGCGTCGCTGCTGCTGATCAAAGTTGATGTCGGTGCTGCGCGTCAGACGTTCGGCCGGTGAGGCAATCACCCAGCCAACAATCTTGCCGTTGCTGGTGGTGATATTGCGTCGGGTGCCTTCCGGCGGCACTGGCTGACGCGGCCCTGACAGCACTTTGTACTGCTGATCGATAATCCAGAACTGCGTGCGCCAGCCGTGCGGCGGTAGCTGGTTAACGCTGCCAGGATTCTGCTCCAGCGAGCGCAAGATAGAAAAAATCAGCTTGTCATTGGTACGCAGAAAATCCCAGCTACCGTGCTGCTCATACTGATCGGCCAGCGCATCGCTCAGCAGGGTTAAGCGCTGTTCGTTGCCTTTTTTGATGTAGTCCACAAAGCCGTGCTCAAAGCTGAGCCGCACGCCCCAATGCATGGTGATGATCACCAGCATGCAGGTGGAAAAAATCGCCGCAAACAGTTTGGCGCCAATGCCCCATTTTACCGGTCGTTTCATCCTTTGCTCCTGCCTCTAAGGTCAACGTTTTTACTGACATCCTTCGGTACGCGCCAAAATACAAACGCCGGCAGCGCTATCGCCAGCGCCATGCACAGATAGGTGTAAATAAAGGTTTGATGGGCCGCCGCGCTGTCGGTCACCACGCCGTGACCGAATGCGCCCAGCAGCAAACCGGCCACGGTGACGCCAATACTCATCGACAGCTGCATGATCATCGATAACAACGAGTTGCCGCTCGAAGCCAGATCGTCCGGCAGTTCCTTTAGCGTCAAGGTGTTCATCGAGGAGAAGCGGATGGCATTCACCATGCCTTGCAGCAACAGCACCACCGGCAGCAGCCAGATCCAGCCGAGCAGCGCCACCAGCGGGAACAGCAGCACCACCAGCGCCAGCGCGATCGTCGCGCCGACTAACGCATGGCGATAACCAAACAGGTTGACGATGCGCACCACCACGCGTTTGGTGCCCATGTTGCCGAGCACCATTGGAATCATCATCAATCCGGCGTGAAACGGGCTGTAGCCGAGGCCGACCTGCAGGAAAATTGGCGTCATAAACGGCAGCATGCCGCTACCGATGCGGCCGGTAAAACTGCCGATCAGGCCAATCGAATAGATGCGGTTATCAAATAATTTCAGACTGAACAGCGCGTTATCGTTGTTGCGGCCGTGCATCAGGTAGAACAGCAGCGAAAACACGCCTACCAGAATCAGTAAGCCGAGCAACAGCGGCGATCCGCCGGAGCTGCGCTGGCCATCCAGCGCCAGCGTTAAAGTCGCCATGCCAACAGCCAGCAGCACAAAGCCGAGAAAATCGAAGCGTCGCGTCTGCATGGTGTAATTGGGCATCAGCGTTAGCGTGGCAATCGCGCCAATAATGCCAACCGGAATGTTGATCAGGAAGATCCAGTGCCAACTGGCGTACTGTACCAGAATCCCGCCGAGCGCCGGGCCGAGCAGCGGACCAATTTGTCCCGGCGTGGTGACGAAAGTCATCGCCGACATATATTGCTCGCGCGGCACGATTTTCATCACCGTTAAACGGCCAACCGGCACCATCATCGCACCGCCAATGCCTTGCACCACGCGCGCCATAATCAGCTCATCCAGCGTGGTGGAGAAGGCGCACAGCAGCGAGCCGATGCTGAACAGCACAATGGCGCAGAAGAAGATATTGCGCACGCCAAATCGGTCCGCCAGCCAGCCGCTGATTGGCAGCGTAATCGCCACGGTCAGCACATAGGAAACGATCACCGAGTGCATATTCAGCGGACTGACGTTGAGATCGCGCGCCATCGAGGGGATCGCAGTGTTAACGATGGTGGTATCCAGCGCCTGCATAAAGAAGCCAAACGCGACGATCCACAGCTGCCAGCGCACGGTGGCGTTTTGCGTGTTCACTGAATCTCCTCTGCTATACGGTCACCCTAAATGGTGACCCTACGAATGCTGGGTGGGTAGGGGCGCCATTCATGGCGACCTCCCTTAACCCGCCACCAACACTTTTTTCTTACGCCGCCGCAGCTTATCCATCATCAAATAGACCACCGGCGTGGTGTAAAGCGTCAGCAGCTGGCTCATCACCAAACCCCCGGCGATGGTGATGCCGAGTGGCTGACGCAGTTCTGCGCCGTCACCGCTGGTCAATACCAACGGCAGCGCGCCAAACAGCGCGGCGAGCGTGGTCATCAGAATCGGGCGGAAGCGCAGTTGGCACGCCTGGAAGATCGCGTCGCGCGGCGACAGATTGCCGTTGCGCTCGGCATCCAGCGCAAAGTCGACCATCATGATGGCGTTTTTCTTCACGATACCGATCAGCAGCAGAATGCCGATCAGCGCAATCAGGCTGAACGGCGTGTTGAACAGCTCCAGCGCCAGCAGCGCGCCGACGCCCGCCGACGGCAGCGTGGAGAGAATGGTCAGCGGATGCACGTAGCTCTCATACAGAATGCCGAGCACGATATACACCGCCGCAATCGCTGCCAGCATCAGGTAGAGCTGGTTGGATTGCGACTGCTGGAACACCTGCGCGGTGCCGGCAAAACTGCCGCGCACGCTGGAGGGCACGCCAAGCGCGGTGATGGTGCGATCGATGGCTTCAGACGCCTGCGACAGCGACACGCCTTCCGGCAGGTTGAACGAAATGGTGGACGCCGCCGACAAGCCTTCATGGTTCACCGACAGCGGCGCGTTGGCCGGTTGCCACTTGGCAAACCAGCTCAGCGGAATCGCTTTGCCGTCGCTGTTAATCACAAACATCTGATCGAGTGAACTGATGTCCTGGGTGTAACGCGGATCGACTTCCATCACCACTTTGTACTGATTGAGCGGCTGATAAATGGTGGAGATCTGGCGCTGACCAAAGGCGTTATTCAGCAGCGCGTTAGCGGCAGACACATCGATGCCGAGCCGCGCCATGCTTTCACGATCGTAGGTCAGATTCATTTCGCTGCCGTTGTCCTGCTGATCCGAGTTGACGTCCGCCAGCTCGGGCAGGGCGGCAAACGCCTGACGGATTTTCGGCTCCCATTCGCGCAAATCATTCAGGTTGTCCGACAGCAAACTGTATTGATAGCTGGCGTTGGATTCACGTCCGCCAATGCGAATGTCCTGTACCGCGTTGAGATAGAGATTGGCGCCCGGCTCTTTTGCCAGCTTGATACGCAGCCGGGCGATCACTTGCTGCGCGCTTTCGCTGCGCTCGGAGAGCGGTTTGAGCGAGACGAACATCGAGCCGCTATTGGTGCGCGAACCGCCGGTAAAGCCGGTGACGTTATCCACCGCCGGATCGGCTTTGATGATGTTCATGAAATCCTGCAGCTTGCCGCGCATCGCCTGGAACGAAATGCTCTGGTCCGCCGAGATAAACCCTTGTAAGCGGCCGGTATCCTGCTCCGGCATAAAGGTTTTCGGTATCGAGATGAACAGCCAAACCGTAAGAGCCACGGTGCCGAGCAGCAGCATCAGCACCCAAATAGCGTGGTTCAGCACCCAACCTAGTGAGCGCGCGTAGCCGTTTTGCACCTTCATCAGCAGCTTGCCGAAACCGCGCGTGCGTGGCTGGCTACGCTTGACCTGCGGCTTGAGCAGATAAGCGCACATCATCGGCGTCAGCGTGACCGAGATAAACAGCGAGATCAGAATCGCCACCGACAACGTGATGGCAAACTCTGAGAAGAAGCGGCCAATGATGCCGCCAATCATCAGCAGCGGCAGGAACACGGCAATCAGCGACAGGCTCATCGACAGCACGGTAAAACCGACTTCGCGCACGCCGGTCAGCGCCGCCTGCAGCGGCTTCATGCCCGCTTCGACGTGGCGCGCAATGTTCTCCAGCACCACAATCGCGTCATCGACAACAAAACCGGTGGCGATGGTTAACGCCATCAGCGACAGGTTATTCAGACTGAAACCGCACAGATACATGGCGGCAAAGGTGCCAATCAGCGAAACCGGCACCGCAGCGGCGGGGATCAGCGTCGCGCGCCAGTCGCGCAGGAAGGCAAACACCACCAGAATCACCAGCGCGACGGCGATGATCAGCGATTGTTCCACTTCATGCAGCGAGGCGCGAATGGTGGGCGAGCGATCCTGTGCAATTTGCAGATCGATGGCGGCGGGGATCACGTCATGCAGTTCCGGCAATTCGCCACGAATGCGATCAACGGTATCGATGATGTTGGCTTCCGGCGATTTGCGCACCACCAGCAGCACCGCCGCTTTGCCGTTGGTCATCCCGGCGTTGCGTACGTCCTGCACCGAATCCTGCACGTTAGCGACATCGCTGAGGCGCACCGCCGCACCGTTGTTGTAATGCACCACCAGCGGCTGATATTCGCTGGCGGTTTGCAATTCTCCGTTGGTGCGTAACTGCCAGCGCTGCTGCACATCATCAATCGCGCCCTGCGGACGGCGTTGGTTGGCGTTGCTGATGGCGGTGCGCACCGCATCCAGCGACACGCCTTGATTGAACAGCGCCTGCGGGTTGAGTTCGACGCGCACCGCAGGCAACGAGCTGCCGCCGACCGTCACATCGCCTACGCCTTCAATTTGTGACAGCTTCTGCGCCAGCTGCGTTGAGGCGTAATCATACAGCTGACCGGGATTATAAATGTCCGAGGTCAGCGTCAAAATCATGATCGGCGCATCGGAAGGATTGGCTTTGCGGTAGCTGGGACGGCTTGGCATACCGGTTGGCAGCAGGCTTTGTGCCGCGTTGATTGCCGCCTGGACATCGCGCGCCGCACCGTTGATGTCGCGATCAAAATCGAACACCAGAATGATGCGCGTGCTGCCCAGTGAGCTGGTGGAGGTCATTTCACTGACGCCGGCGATGCGCCCCAGCGAGCGCTCGAGCGGCGTTGCCACCGAGGCCGCCATGGTTTCCGGCGATGCGCCGGGCAGCGAAGCCGAGACCAAAATCACCGGGAAATCGAGCTGCGGCAGCGGCGCCACCGGCAGCAGACGGAAGCCGAGAATGCCGGCCAGCGCAATCGCCAGCGTCAGCAACGTGGTGGCGACCGGGCGATGGATAAACAGCGCGAAGAACTTCACGACTGCGCCTCCGAGCGTTTAAAGCGACGGCGCGTAGCGTGCGACAGACGATCAAACAGCAGATAGATCACCGGCGTAGTGAACAGCGTCAGCACCTGACTTACCACTAAGCCGCCGACCATGGCGATCCCCAGCGGATGGCGCAGCTCTGCGCCGACGCCGGTGCTCAGCATCAGCGGCAGCGCACCGAGCAGCGCCGCCAATGTCGTCATCAGAATCGGACGGAAACGCAGCAAGCATGCCTGATAAATCGCCTCGCGCGGCGGCATGCCTTGTTCACGCTCCGCGGCCAGCGCGAAGTCGATCATCATGATGGCGTTTTTCTTCACGATACCGATCAGCAAGATAATGCCGATGATGCCGATGATATCCAGCTCGTTGCCGCTCAGCATCAGCGCCAGCAGCGCACCCACACCAGCGGTGGGCAGCGTCGAGAGAATGGTGATCGGGTGGATAAAGCTCTCATACAGCACGCCGAGCACGATATACATCGCCACCACCGCCGCCACGATCAGCCACACGGTACTGGACAACGCGGCTTCGAAGGCCAGCGTGCTGCCCTGGAACTGCGTCATCATCTCGGCGGGCATGCCCACCTGATCTTCCGCCGCGCTCACCGCTTTCACCGCATCGCCCAGCGAATAGCCGTCAGCGACATCGAACGAGAAGGTTGCCGACGGGAACTGATCGAGATGGTTGATGCTGAGCGCGGCGTGGCGCTCCTCAATTTGTGCGATGGCGCTAAGCGGCACGCTGCCGCCGTCACTGCTGGTCAGACGAATGCCGTCGAGGCTCGCCAGCCCCGGCGTGGCATCGCTGTTCTGTTCCAGCACCACGCGATATTGGTTGGCCTGGGTGTAAATGGTGGAGATCAGCCGCTGACCAAAGGCGTTATACAGCGCGTTATCCACATCGGCCATGCTGATGCCCAGCCGGCTGGCGCTGTCACGATCGACGCGCACAAAGGCTTCCAGTCCTTGATCCTGCCAGTCGCTGCTGACGTCACGCAGCTGTGGCAGCGTATTCAGCTGCTCCAGCAGTTTCGGCACCCACAAACTCAGCGACTCGAGCGAGCCGGATTGCAGCGTGAACTGGTACGGCGTGCGGCTGGCTTGGGTATCAATGGTCAAATCCTGCACCGGTTGTAGCCACAGTGAAATGCCTGGCACTTTGGCTAGCGCCTGTTGCAGGCGCTGCTGCACCGCCGGAATGCGATCGTCACGTTCATTCAGCGGCTTGAGGTTGATTTGCAGGCGAGCGCTGTTGAGCGCGGCGTTGGTGCCATCGACGCCGACAAACGAGGTCATGCTCTGCACCGCCGGATCTTTCATGATGATCGACGCGACATCGCGCGTGCGCTCCGCCATGTTGGCGTAGGAAACCGACTGCGGTGCCTGCAAGGTACCCTGAATAATGCTGTTATCCTGCTGCGGGAAGAAGCCTTTGGGGATGACGATCCACAGCAACACGGTGATCAGCAAGGTGCTGAGCGCCACCGACAAGGTGATCCACGGATGCAGCAGCACGCGCGTTAAGCCGCGTCCGTAGCTGGCAATAACGCGGTCAAACATCGCTTCGCTGGCGCGCGAGAAGCGGTTCTGCTTGCGCAGCGATTCGGCGCTTAACATGCGCGCGCACATCATCGGCGTCAGCGTCAGCGACACCACGGCGGAAATCAAAATCGCCACCGCCAGCGTCACGGCGAATTCGCGAAACAGGCGGCCAATCACATCGCCCATAAACAGCAGCGGGATTAGCACAGCAATCAGCGAGAAGGTGAGGGAGATAATGGTGAAGCCAATCTCGCCCGCGCCTTTCAGCGCCGCCGTCAGCGGCTTTTCGCCTTTTTCGATATAGCGCGAGATGTTCTCGATCACCACGATGGCATCATCAACCACAAAGCCGGTGGCGATGGTCAGCGCCATCAGCGTCAGATTGTTGACCGAGAAGCCAAGGAAATACATCGCGGCAAAGGTGCCGATCAGCGACAGCGGTACGGCGACGGCAGGAATGATGGTTGCCGGGACGTTACGCAGGAACAGGTAGATGATCATCACCACCAAAGCCATCGCCAGCATCAGTTCGTGCTGGGTATCACTGACTGAAGCGCGGATGTTGGTGGTGCGGTCGGTAAGCAGTTTCACATCCACCGATTTCGGCAGCGTGGCGGTTAATCCAGGCAACATGGCGCGAATATTATCGGCGGTGGCGATGATGTTGGCGCCGGGCTGGCGCTGCACGTTGAGCACAATCGCCTGCTGACGGTTTGCCCAGGCGCCGAGCCAGCTGTTCTCGGCACCTTGTTCAATGGTGGCGACATCGCCCAGTCGCACCGGCGCGCCGTTGTTATAGCTGATGATCAGCTTGCGATAATCTTCCGCCGAGGTCATCTGGTCGTTGGCCGACAGCGTAATCGAGCGCGTTGGGCCGTCGAGGCTGCCTTTCGCCGAGTTGACGTTAGCGTTGGTAATGGCGGTACGCACCGATTCGCTGGTCAGGCCGAGCGCGGCCAGCGCCTGGGTGTTCATCTTCACGCGCACCGCAGGGCGTTGCCCGCCTGACAGCGTCACCAAACCCACGCCCGAAACCTGGGAAATCTTCTGCGCCACGCGCGTTTCCACCATGTCCTGCACCTGCGTGAGCGGCATGCTGGTGGTGGTAACGGCGAGCGTCATGATTGGCGGATCGGCCGGATTCACTTTGCTGTACACCGGCGGATTCGGCAGATCGTTAGGCAGCAGGTTGGTGGCGGAGTTGATCGCCGCCTGCACTTCCTGCTCGGCAACATCCAGTGACAGCGTCAGCTGAAACTGCAATGTCACCACGGAAGCGCCGCCCGAACTCTGCGACGACATCTGCTTCAGGCCGGACATCTGGCCGAACTGGCGTTCCAGCGGCGCGGTAATGGATGAAGTCACCACATCAGGACTGGCGCCGGGATAGAGCGTAACTACCTGAATGGTTGGATAATCGACTTCAGGCAGAGCGGAAACCGGCAGAAAACGGTAGCCGAGCACGCCAGCTAACAGAATGGCGATCATCAGCAGCGTGGTGGCGACCGGGCGCAGAATAAACAGGCGCGAAGGTCCACCGCTGCTGTCAGGAGGCATCACCTGCATTATTGACGCTCTCCGCGTGCGGGCTGCGCAGCGCGCGTGCTGTGTGTCGCGGCACTTTGCGGTGCCACCACTTCAACGGTGGCGCCTTCCGTCAGACGATCCAGCCCGTCGGTCACCACGCGATCGCCTGCTTCAAGGCCCGCGCTGATCACCACTTTCTGGCTGTCCTGCAACCCAGCGGTAACGCGTTTCTTGCTCACTTTGTTGTCGCTGTTAACCACCCAGACAAAGTGGCCGTCGTTGCTCATCTGCAGCGCGGCGGTCGGGATCACCACCGCATCCTGCAAGGTATCGACTTTCAGACGCGCGTTGACAAACTGATTCGGGAACAGCGTGTCATCTTCGTTACTGAAGCGCGCTTTGAGCTTGATGGTGCCAGTGGTGGCATCAATCTGGTTGTCGAGACTCAACAGCGTGCCGCTGGTTAGCAGCGTTTTATTGCTGCGATCCCAGGCTTCGACGATCAGCGGCTGTCCGCTTTTCTGCGCCTTGAGGATTTGGCTGATGTTGTTCTCGGCGACGCTGAACACCACGTCAATTGGATGCGTTTCGGTGATCACCACTAAACCGGTGGTGTCGCCGGACGTGATGTAATTGCCGACATCAACCTGCTTCAAGCCGACGCGTCCACCAATTGGCGCGGTAATGCGGCTGTAAGTCAGATTTAGCTGGGCGCTGGCGACGTTACCTTCATCGGCTTTGATGGTGCCAAGCGTTTCGCTCACCAGCGAACGTTGTGTATCGAGTTCCTGCTGCGATACCAGCGAGGTTTTTGCCAGTTTCTCATAGCGGCTGAGATCGCGGCGCGCATTGGCGAGTGTGGCCTGGTCTTTTGCCAATTGGCCCTGCGCCTGGGTTAACGCCACCTGATAAGGACGCGGATCGATTTCCGCCAGCAAAGCGCCAGCGGCCACTTGTTGTCCTTCCTGGAAGTGCAGCGCCATCAATTGCCCATCAACGCGACTGCGCACGGTGACGGTGTTGGCGGCGGTGACGGTGCCGAGGCCGCTAAGGAAATACGGCACGCTACTGGTTGTGGCAGCGGCGGCTTGCACTGGCGCTAAGGGGCGTTTGCCGCTTGCGCCGCGTCCACGCTGCTGCTGACCTTCAGCCTGCGTCTGTTTATTCGGTTCCGCTGGATGTTGCCACCAGTAATATCCGCCAACCAATACGGCAATCACGGCTACGGCCAGCAAGCTTGTTTTGAGTCGACGGTTCATCAAGGTGTGTGCTCTCCAGCGGTTTCGTATTCCCAAGGTGCGTAATAAAAATGCCACTACGCAAACGAATGATTGTAGTCGCCCGGATCGGGCAAAAATTGAAGGAAATAAGAATATCGCCCTGGCGAAGGTAAGTATTCATATTCTGTAAATATTCTGCCAGCAATAGGCATAAGCGCGACGAATTCCTTTGCTAAGCTCAATAGCAGACCTGTCTCGTTTGAATAAGGAGAACAAAATGAGTCAACAGAAACTCCGCCAGCTTGGCGACAGCGGTATCGACGTTCCCCGTCTCACCTTTGGCGGCAACGTGTTTGGCTGGACGGTGGATGAGAAAACCTCGTTTTCACTGCTTGATGCGCTGGTGGAGAAGGGCTTGTTCTTCATCGATACCGCCGACGTTTATTCGCGCTGGGCGCCGGGTAACGAAGGGGGCGAATCGGAAACCATCATCGGTAAATGGCTGAAGAAAAGCGGCAAGCGCGACAGCATCGTGCTGGCTACTAAAGTCGGCATGGAGCTGTCGCCAGAGAAAACCGGTCTTAAACCGGCTTACATTCGTCAGGCGGTGGAAGATTCACTGCGCCGCCTGCAAACCGACGTTATCGATCTCTATCAGGCGCATCGCGATGATGAAACCACGCCGCTGCTGGACACGCTGAAAGCCTTCGATTCACTGATCAAAGAGGGCAAAGTGCGTGCGATTGGCGCGTCAAACTACAACGCGAAACGTCTGCAGGAAGCGCTGGATGTGAGCAAGCAGCACGGCCTGGCGCGCTATGAAACGCTGCAGCCGGAATACAATCTCTACGATCGTCAGGAGTACGAAAGCGGTCTGGAGCAGGTCGCGGTGAAAAATGGCCTCGGCGTGATCAACTACTATTCACTGGCCAGCGGCTTCCTCAGCGGCAAATACAAAAAGCCGGAAGATGCCAGCAAAAGTAAGCGCGGGCAGGGCATCGTAGATAAATATCTGAATGAACGCGGCAAGCGCATTGTTGAAGCATTAGAAGATGTCGCCGCCTCGCACGATGTGTCGGCGACGCAGGTTGCGCTGGCGTGGCAGATTGCGCGCCCAAGCATCACCGCGCCCATTGTCAGTGCCACTTCACTGGAGCAGCTGGATGAGCTGGTGAAAGCTACTCAGCTGGAACTCAGCAAGCAAGAGATCGAAGAGCTGGCGAGCGCCAGCAAACTGTAATGTTTTCAGGGACGCTGCGGCGTCCCGCCATTTTCCTGCTCTGCCTCACAAAAAATGCCATTTTCGCCAAAAGATTTTCAATCATAGACAGGCGTCACAATTGCGCTAACGCACTATCAACCTCAGGTTAACTGCGCACATATTTGCAAAAACTGACAAATCCTCAGCACTATCCTCTGTTCGATCCATTCCAGTAACTTCATATAAGAATAACCATCATGAACAGAAAAGAAGCAGTGCAGCATTTACCCCGCCTGGCAGCGGGAACCCTGATGTTTGCGATGCTGAGTGCATCTGCGCTGGCCGCTGATGCTTTCAGTTACGACTCTCCATATATGTTTGGTGATTGGGGCGGTTACCGAACGCAGCTGGAAAACGACGGCATTAAATTCGACGTTAACTACACCATGGAAACCGGCTCCAACCTGGCAGGCGGTGCCGATACCAACACCACCATGCGCTACAGCGACCAGTGGGCATTTGGCGCTAACTTCGACTTGGAAAAACTGCTCAACTGGCAGGACGCGCAATTCCAGGTGACGATTACCGATCGTAATGGTCAGAACATCGCCGATCAGGTTGCCGATTCTCGTACTGGCATGTTGTCATCACCTCAGGAAGTGTACGGACGCGGCCAAACCTGGCGCTTGACCCAGTTCTGGTTGAGCCAGGGTCTGTTCGATAACACCGTGAACCTGAAAGCGGGTCGTGTGACCGTGGGTGAAGATTTCGATAACTTTGACAGTAAGTTCCAGAACCTGGCGTTTGGTAGCGGCCAGGCAGGTAACTGGCGTGGCGATCGCTGGTTCAACTGGCCGGTTTCCCAATGGGGCGGCCGCCTGAAAGTGAATATCACGCCAGAGGTATTTTTCCAGGTCGGTTTCTATAACCAGAACAGTGCAAACTACGATCGTGGTGACGGCTTCCGCCTGGATACCAGCAACTCTGAAGGCAATATGGTGCCGGTAGAGTTGGGCTGGAAACCGACCTTGGGCGCAGACAAGCTGCCGGGTAATTACCGCATCGGTTATTACTACTCATCGGCTAACGGCGACAACTACGGCAGCTGGCGCGATGGCGCCTATCAAAGCCAGGATCATGCTTACGGCGGCTACGTGCTGTTGCAACAGCAGTTGACGGCACAAGGCGGCGATGCCAGCCGTGGCTTGGGCGTTACCGTACAGGCGGTGATGAACGACCACAAAACCTCGAAAACCGATAACTATCAGTCGGTGAGCTTCACCTGGAAAGGGCCGTTTGATGCGCGTCCGCAGGATGAGATTGGTGTCGGTGCGGCGCGTATTCACGTTAACAGCGCTTACACGCGTTCTCTGCGTGAGCAGAATAATGCTAACGGCGAGACGGACTTCAACAGCCCAACCTATCTGCCAATTCAGGATGGCTCAGAGTACAACTATGAAATCTACTACAACGCTCAGCTGACCAAATGGCTGCAGCTGCGTCCGAACCTGCAATATGTGGTTGCGCCGGGTGCGGTGAGTGAAGTGAAAGATGCGTTTGTTGGCGGGATCAGTGCGAACGTGAATTTCTAATCTGGCAGAATTTTTGGCTTTTCCCTCTCCTTTTGGGAGAGGGCAGGGTGAGGGGAAAATCGCACTGTGCGTTCTGTCCCTCACCCTTATCGACTATCTGAACATCACTTCGGCCCAGCGCGCCAGGCCGGCGGTCACCGAGGCGAAGTCATCGCCGCTGGCAATTGGCGTTTCGGGCAGCGCTTGTTGCAGTGCGGCGCGCAGCACCGGAGAACGTGCGCTACCGCCGGTGAGATAAATCACTTCTGGCTTAGTTTCGCAGGTGGCGAGCGCCAGATGCACTTGCTCCAGAATCCGTTCCAGCGGTTGGTTAATCGCTTCTTCCAACTGTGCTGCGCTGATCTGCGCCTGCAATTGGGCGGCGATAAACGCCAGCGAGGCGTCGGTTTCTTTTACCTCAGACAGCGCAATCTTGCTCTCTTCCGCCGCACGCACCAGACGATAACTCAACTTTTGCTGCCACACTTTCAGCAGGTGCGATACTTTGTCACCGTGTTCGGCATCGCGAATCAAATCGCGCAGTAGTTTGCCGCTGGCTGCGGAATAGAAGTCGCTTTGCGCCGGAACATCGTTGATCGCCACCGCATTCCACCACGGCAGCGCGGGCAGCGCGGTGCCTTTCTGCGTATTGCCACCGAGGCCCAGCAGCGGCATCAGGGTTTTGAACGCCAGCATAATGTCGAGATCGTTTCCGCCCACGCGGCATCCGCTGTGTCCGAGCAAGCTTTCACGGCGATCGGTTTTGTGACGCCATTCTGGGCCCATCAGCAGCATCGAGCAGTCGGTGGTGCCGCCGCCGATATCCACGACCAGCACGCGCGTCTCTTTCTGCAGCGTGGCTTCAAAATCCAGGCCCGCCGCCACCGGCTCAAACTGGAACTCGACATCACGGAAACCGGCGCGCTGTGCCGCACGCAGCAAAATACCTTGCGCCTGCTGGTTAGCCTCTTCGCCGCCTAAACCCTGGAAGTTAATCGGGCGACCAATCACCGCTTGCTCAATCGGGCGATCGAGCTGGGTTTCACCTTGCTGACGAATGTGCAGCATCATGGCGCACACCAGATCTTCAAAGAAAGCGATCTGCTGCGGTTTCAGGCCGTTCGCGCCGAGGAAGGATTTCGGTGATTTCACGAACCACACGTCTTCGGGATCGACCATGTATTGCTGCAGCGCAGTCAACCCGAACTGCACGCTGCCTGGCGAGACGTCGATATCTTCTTCGCGGTTATAGCGCAGCGCACGCTGCAATAAGGCGGTGCCTTCGCTGTCGGGCGTGGGAATCTGATGATGGCGATGCAGCCATTCGCTGATCGCTTCACGCGTTGGTGCACAAATCATGGAGGGAAGCAGGCGCTGACCATTCTCCAGTGTCAGCAGGCGCGGCGTGCCATTATCGCTGATAGCAATTGAGCAGTTTGCTGTGCCGTAATCGAATCCGATAAACATATTTATCCCCCATGCCGGAAAAAAGGGGGCGACTTTAGCGCAGCCAGCGCGGGCTGGCAATGGGCAGAAGTGGCAGATTACATCTGCACTTCCTGATAAACGTGATACTGACCACGGCCCGCGTGTTTCGCGCTGTAACAGGCGACATCAGCCTGGGACATCACCACATTACTGATACAGTTGCGTTGATCAATTTGCGTGATGCCGGCACTCGCGCCCACGCGATAAGGCTGATCCTGCCAGATAAAACGGTATTCGCTCACGGCGCTGACGATGCGCTGCACCACGTCGCGCACCTGATCCACTTCGCAATTCGGCAGCAACACGCCAAACTCATCGCCGCCCAAACGCGCCAGCATATCGCTGCTGCGCAGATGATGCGGCATCAGCTCTGCCAGTTCGCGCAGCAGCGCATCACCGGCGGCGTGGCCAGCGGTATCGTTCACCGCTTTGAATTTATCCAGATCGATAAACACCAATACGTGATGGCTGTCATTGGCCGCCGCATCGTTCACCAACTGTTTTAAGCGCTGTTCGAAGCTGTGACGATTGGGCAGGCGTGTCAGCATGTCATGTGAGGCACTGTAGCTCAGGCGCTTCATCACCTTGCGCGATTCACTGACATCCTGAATAACCATTACCGCGCCGATGCTGGCGCCGGTCAGGGTTTTCAGCGGCGTGATGCTGTAATGAATCTCGACGCGCGTGCCGTCTGGCGTGTGCAGCACCAGCTCTTCATCGAGATCGGGGGAAATTTTTTCGCCCGGCAGCTGGCACAGCAACAGGTTGTCTACACGCGGCCCGCTTGTGCCGCGCGTAATGTTGAGGAGCTCGGTAATCGGCACGCCTGCCGCTTTTTCCTGCGGCCAGCCGCTCAGCGTTTCGGCCACCGGATTCATAAAGGTAACGCGCATTTCATCATCGGTACTGATCACCGCTTCGCCGATGGAGTCGAGGGTGATCGCCATGCGCTCTTTTTCCTGGAACAGCGCTTCATTCAGCGCGCGCAGCGGCGTGATGTCCTGACAAATGCCAAGCATACGTTCAATCTGTCCATCCTGACTGAGGATGCGGTTGGCCTCAGAACGCACATAGCGCGGGCCTTCCGGCAAATTGATGCGGTATTCCAGCTGGAAAGCGCTGCGGCGTTCGATGGCTTGCTGCACCACCAGCGCGGCGGTTTCCCGCTCGGCGGGATCAAGCAAATGCACCCACAGATCGTAGGTGGGCGTTTGATGCGGACCTAAGCCAAACAGCTCGTACATGCGCTTGTCCCACAGCATTTCACCGGTCAGCAGATTCCACTCCCACACGCCGATGCCGCCAGCTTCGTTGGCCAGCGTGATGCGTTCCATCAGGCGGCGATTGACCTGCTCGCTCTGCTTCAGCTCGGAGATATCGATAATCTGCGCGATGAAGTAGTGCGGCTGTTGGGCGGCATCGCGCACCATCGACACCGTCAGGCGCGCCCAAACGATCTCGCCATCCTTGCGGAAATAGCGCTTCTCCAGGGTGTAGGTCATGATTTCACCCGCCACCAATCGTTCGAGTTGGTGCAAATCGCTGTTGAGATCGTCGGGATGGGTAATTTGCTGGAAAGTGAGCTTTTTCAGTTCATCGGCCGGGAAGCCCAGCGTCTGGCACAGCGACTGATTGACCTGCTGCCAGCCACCATTCGGCGCAACCAGCGCCATACCGATCGCAGAATATTCCATGGCGTTACGGAAGCGGGTTTCGCTCTCGCTGATGTGATGTTTTTCGCGCTGGAAGGCATCCATTACTAGCGCCATCACGTGGCTTGGTAGCAGCACTAACAGGAACGGCAGCCAGGTGCTGACCTGGCCGAGCAGCATGCCGTTTTGCGCCAGGTTGACCAAATTAAAGGCGAGCAGAATCGAGATAAAACTGGCGTTCAGGAAGAACAGCAGAAAGGCTTCAAATTTTGGCAGCCGCACCGCACACCAGAACAGGATCACCACAATAAAGGTGAAGGGCCACGGCAGAAAACGCAGCGATAAATAGCTGGCGAGCAGCGTGCCAAGCAGCGTCAGGCAGGTTTCCAGCTGACGACCTGGCGTTAAAATCTGGCGCAGCGGTTTGTTCGGCCACAGCAATAACACCGGACCAAATGCCAGCACGCCGATCACTTCAGAAATCACCCAGGTTGAGAAGAAGGGCAGTGACGCGCTGCTACCGACATGCAGCATCCACAACGCCACCACGCCGCCGAGCAGCGGCGCAATCAGACCGGCGCACAAGGCAAAGCGTACCCAGTCGAGTAACGAATTAAGCGGGGCGCGGCGATCGAGCAGGGCGCGCAGCATCAAGCCGCCCAGAACCGCCTGCACCATATTTAAGATGGCAAATTTAATGTTGCTGAGCGCGGGACCAATAATGATCAGATTGGCCAGCGCGGTACCCATCACGCAAGCAAGCAGCAGCAATGGAACGTGTTTTGAGTGGGCACGAAACACGATCACCGTCATCAGCGCGGTGGAGTACCAAAGCGGTGAAATACGTCCGCTGACAACGATCAGTTCCAGACAAAATAGCGTCAGTAGAAAAGTGAGCCCGCCAATGAGCAAGGCATTGAGCCAAATTCGTTGTGGTCTTTCTCGTGAAGTCAATATTTCGAGGGTCATGCAAGAATCCAGCTGCGCGCACCTGATTCACGATGGAAAATGCGCCAATCAATCACTATTTCGCATGCTAGCACATCTGTTTGAGATTTCGGCCGGGAATTGCATTTAAGTCGTTATTCACTGAATTGATTGGCCCTTTGCACGCAAAGGGCCAACCGCTGTTAGCGAAAAAGATCGGCGCGGGTATAAGGCTTTTCTAAGCCGGCAAGATTGGCAGAGAAGCGCTCGAGGAATTGTTGTGTGGTGGCGACGCGACCGTGGCCCAGTAGCAGCAGCGGCACCAGTAGCGCGACGCCGATCTGCGGCAGACTAAAGCCCTTCAGCGAAGTCCGGCGCTGCGTCAGCAGAAATGCGGTGCTGAGCGTGAAACCGAGCATCAGGCCCGCAAGTACTTCGCTTTTTGAGTGCGCGTGGATTACCAAACGTGAAAGGCCGACCATCAACGGAATCAGATAGCCGATACCGATGGTAAACAGACGCCAACGCGGCGACCAGCGACCGGAGATCAACCACATCATCACCGGCCAGAGCGTGGCGGACATCGCGCTGTGTCCGCTGAAGCCGGTGAAGTTAAATCTGGCGCTACCAATGCCAAAGCCGAGAAACAGTATTTTCGAGACGCTCACCACCAGGCCAGCCAGACCAAACGCCAGCACCCAATACCACACGGTTTGGCGGTTGTCGCTTTTCCATGGCAAGACCAGCGCGATGATCACCGCAGTCGGGATCAGCAACATGCTGTCGCCAAAATAGGTCAGGGTTTTCCAGCTCATACTTTTCCTTGTGGCTACATTCGGAGTGCCAACGCCTGCTACAGTGTTGGCAGATGAACAGTGTATCGATTAAGCGTCTGGCTGCAAAAGGGGATATTCTGAAAAGCCGTTGGCCCATTTCTCTGGCATCAAACCGGTGAAATACCTATAATTGCCGCCAACAAACCCTCTCATTCGGCCCGTTGCAGCTTCGGCTTAGGCAGGCTCCAGTTATCAGGTCTTAAAAAAGTATGACTGACAAGTCTCATCAGTGCGTGATCGTTGGCATCGCAGGTGCATCCGCATCCGGAAAAAGTCTTATCGCCAGCACGCTCTATCGTGAAATCCGTGACCAGGTCGGTGACGAGCATATCGGTGTGATCCCCGAAGATGCCTACTATAAAGATCAGAGCCACCTCACCATGGAAGAGAGGGTGAAAACCAACTATGACCATCCGAGTGCGATGGATCATGATCTGTTGTTGCAGCATCTGCGCGCGCTGAAAGCCGGTCAGGAAATTGAGTTGCCGGTTTACAGCTACGTTGAGCACACCCGCACCAGCGATTGCATTCATCTCAAATCGAAGAAAGTCATCATCCTTGAAGGCATCTTGCTGTTAACCGATGCGCGCCTGCGCCAGGAGATGAATTTCTCCATCTTCGTCGATACGCCGCTGGACATCTGTTTAATGCGTCGTATGAAGCGCGATGTGAATGAGCGCGGCCGCTCAATGGATTCGGTGATGAGCCAGTATCAGAAGACCGTGCGTCCAATGTTCCTGCAATTTATTGAACCTTCCAAGCAGTACGCTGACATCATTGTGCCGCGCGGCGGAAAGAACCGTATCGCGATTGATATCCTCAAGGCCAAGATTAATCAGTATCTTTAACGACATCGCGTCCGCCTCGGCGTGACGCGCTGTCGTAGCCATTCGCTACACTTAATTCACGGAGTACCTGCGATGAGATTATGCGATCGCGATATTGAAGCCTGGCTGGACAGCGGAAAGTTGGCGATTGAGCCGCGCCCGCCGGTGGAACGCATTAATGGCGCCACGGTGGATGTGCGCCTCGGCAACCAGTTCCGCACTTTTAGCGGCCACACGGCGGCATTTATTGATTTGAGTGGTCCTAAGCACGAAGTCAGTGCCGCGCTGGACCGCGTCATGAGCGATGAGATTGTGCTGCCAGAAGGCGAAGCCTTTTTCCTGCATCCTGGCGAACTGGCACTGGCGGTAACGCTGGAATCGGTCACCATTCCCGACGATCTGGTCGGCTGGCTGGATGGACGCTCTTCGCTGGCGCGCCTGGGTTTGATGGTGCATGTCACGGCGCACCGTATCGATCCGGGCTGGCAAGGCCGCATCGTGCTGGAGTTCTATAACTCAGGTAAACTGCCGCTGGCACTGCGTCCCGGCATGTTAATTGGTGCATTAAGCTTTGAGCCGCTGTCGGGCCCCGCTGCGCGACCGTATAACCGTCGCGAAGATGCCAAATATCGTGGTCAGCAGGGCGCGGATGCCAGCCGTATAGATAAAGACTGACTAAAACTAATGCTTGCCAAAATAATTCGAGTTGCAGCAAGGCGGCAAGCGAGTAAATCCCCGGGAGCTTACATCAGTAAGTGACCGGGGTGAGCGAGCGCAGCCAACGCTGCGGCAACTTGAAGTATGATGGCAATGAGGAATTGATGAGAAGAGTGATAACAACGCTGGCCATCCTGTTAGTGGTGGTCGTAGCGGGCATGACAGCATTGGTGTTGCTGGTCAATCCCAACGACTTTCGTACCTATATGGTACAGCAGGTAGAGCAGCGCAGTGGTTATCAGCTTCAGGTAGGCGGCGATCTGCGCTGGCACGTCTGGCCGCAGCTCAGCATTCTCGCCGGGCGCATGAGTCTGACTGCGCCTGGCGCCACGCAGCCGATGGTCACCGCCGATAATATGCGGCTGGATGTCAATCTCTGGCCGCTGTTGTCGCATCAGCTGAGCGTCAGTCAGGTGATGCTGAAAAACGCCATCATCCGCGTGACGCCAGACAGCGCCGCGCAAAAGCCAACCGGCGCGCCAGTTGGACCGGGCGATGCCGAGCCGGTGAGCAGCAGCAATAACGGCTGGTCATTCAACATTGGCAAACTGCGTCTTGCCGACAGCCTGCTGATTTGGCAGCAGCCCGGCGGCGACGAATATAATTTCCGCGACCTCAATCTCAACCTCGATCAGGATGCCAGCAAGCAGGCCAGCATCAATCTGGCTACCCGAATTTCGCGTAATCAGCGTAACGTCAGCGTCAATCTCAAAGGGCAGATGAATGTGGCGCAGTATCCACATCGTTTAGTCGGACAGCTGGATGAGTTGAATTACGCCATCGACGGCGCCAATCTGCCGACGCAGGGGATTAAAGGTACCTTGAGTGGTCAGGGCGAATGGAACGGCGACAATCAGCGTTTCTCCTTACAGAAGATGCAGCTTACCGCTAATGACAGCGCACTGGATGGCAGCGCCGAGGGACGTCTGGCGTTGCCGCAGCAGCTTAATCTGGCGCTGCATGCCACCAGTTTAAACATCGACGCGTTGATGGCGAATGCACCGGTGACGGATAGCAGCGCGCCGCAGCGTGCCAACGTGGTGAGCACGCCAGTGATTGCGGAGCCGCGGATGCGTGACAACAGCGATTCGCCGCTGAATCAGCTGGATTTGACCCTCAACCTCACCGCCGATAGCAGCGTGTGGCGCGGCCTGACGCTGACCAATTTGCAGCTCGACGGCAGTAATCAGCAGGGTCTGATGACGTTGAGTAAGCTGCAAGGCAAATTCGGTGAAGGGCATTTCTCGGTGCCCGGCTCGGTAGATATCCGCAAACCGGTGACGCAAGTGGCGTTTCAGCCTGAGCTGAATAACATCGCCATAGCGCCATTGCTGAAGGCTTTAGAACTGCCAGAGACGCTGCAAGGTACCGTTTCGCTGAAAGGTGATATCAGCGGAGCGGGATTAAGTATTGAAGAGGCAAAACGCAACTGGCAGGGCAGTGCGGATCTGGAAGCGACTAATTTGCAGCTTTCGCAGCTGAATCTGCAACAGATGGTGCGACGTGCGGTGGCGCGCGTAAGTAATCGTGTCACCAACGATCAGCCCGACGATCAGGGTATTCAGCAGTTGAGTGGACGCGCCACGCTCAAACAGGGCATCTTCAGCTTACCGGATCTGCAGGGTGGCAACAGTCGTCTGGCGGTGCAGACCAAAGGCAATGTGGATATGGTCAAACAGCAGCTCGACGTCACCATTGATATGATGCTGCGCGGCTGGCAGGGCGACGACAAATTAGCTGCTTTACTGAACCAGCAAACTATTCCGCTGCGCATGTACGGCGGCTGGAATAATTTGCAGTACTCCTTGCCGGTGGATGACGTGGTACGTCAACAGCTGCAAAGTGAAGCGAAGTCGCGCTTGAATCAGTGGCTGGACCGCCAGCAACCGGCGAAACCTTAACGTAAGGTCGCCATTTATGGCGACCCGGTTAATTACGGCGCGATCGGCATTATCTCCACCTTCTGCACGCGATGGTTTTCAACCTGCAACGTGCGCAACAGATAATCGCCGATCTGCAACTCTTCGCCTTCCTGCGGCACATGTTGCAGGCTATCCATCAGCAATCCCGCCAGCGTGTGGTAATTGCGTTTTTCATCGAGTGGCAACTGCACGTAGACGGCTAAATCCTCCAATGGCATATGACCGTTTGCCACCCAGCCGCCGTCGGGCAGCGCCTGAATATCATAGCGTGCATCAACTTTCTCCCCTTCAATCGGCAGATTGCCGGCGATGGTTTCCATTAGGTCGCTCAGCGTAACCACGCCCTCCACCGAACCAAACTCATCCACCACAAAGGCGAAGTGGGTGCGCGCGTTGCGGAACTGCTCCAGCGCCTGCAATAAGGTGACACGCTCGGGGAAGATCAGCGGCTGGCGAATCAGCGAGCGTAAATCCAGTGATTTGCTGTGCAACGATTGATGCAGTAAATCAATCACGTGCACCACGCCGAGCGGGTCGCGGCCCTGTTCGGTCACCAGAATACGCGTGTGCTGATTACGATCGAGCTTCGCCATAATCTCCGCCGGAGCTTCGCTGAGGTCGATATGCTCAACGTCGTGGCGCGAGGTCATGATGCTATTAATCTGACGCTGTCCAAGCCCCAACACGCGCGCAATCATGCGGCGTTCCTGGCGATTGAAGAGTGCACCTTCCTCGCCGTCGGCCACCAGTGACGCGGTATCGGCGTCAAGTTCCGCACGTTGCGCTTCGCCGCGCAGAATACGTAACACTGCTTCCGAGGTGCGCTGGCGCAGCGGACGGCCGGCGGAGAGGAAGCGGCGGCGATTAAACATCGCCAACTGGTTGAGTATCTCGATGACAATGGAGAAACCAATCGCCGCGTAAAGATAACCTTTCGGGATAATAAAGCCTAACCCTTCGGCCACCAGACTGAAGCCGATCATCAGCAGGAAACTCAAGCAAAGAATCACAATGGTCGGATGGCCGTTGACGAAACGCGTCAGCGGCTTACTCGCCAGCAGCATCAGCAATATTGCCACTGTGACCGCCGCCATCATTACCGGCAGCTCATTGACCATGCCAACGGCGGTAATGACCGAGTCCAGCGAGAAGATGGCGTCCAGCACCACTATTTGCGCCACCACTGGCCAGAATTTAGCACCGTTCTTATTTTGACCAGTTTCCTCGTCAGCCCCTTCCAGACGGCTGTTTAACTCGGTGGTGGCCTTATAAAGAAGAAAGAAACCGCCGCACAGCAGCAGCAGATCGCGGGCGCTGAACCCATGATCCAGCAGAGTAAACAGCGGTTTTGTCAGCGTAACCAGCCAGGAAAGTGAGGCGAGCAGCGCTAAACGCGACACCAGCGCGAGTAGCAGGCCGATCACGCGCGCGCGGTCGCGTTCTTTCGACGGCAACTTTTCTACCAGGATGGCAATGAAAACCAGGTTATCAATGCCCAACACCAGCTCGAGAACGATTAGCGTTACTAATCCGGCCCAGAGCGACGGATCAATGATCCACTCCAACATGTGTTAATCACCTTAATGTCTTCGAATTGAGCTAAATCTGATGATAGTGAATTGGCGTAAAGCGTACAAATAGCCGTTGACCCGGTCAATCCGGGCTATGTCCAGGCAAGAAGAATAACCCTGATTGCCGATTTGCACAGATAAGATGAAAGTATGGATAAAAATTGCACCTGAATAACGGCGGCTATTATTTTTTTTCAGCAGACAAGTGCGTACATTTTTAATGCAGTGTATTGCGTCGTTGAGTATCGAATTAATCTGAATTTTGCAGAGGAAAGGCCTGAAAGGGGTGGCATCAATACTTATGGCTGGTAGTCTTTTTCCTAAAGTAGTGCAGGGAACACGGGGCCTACTTGTAAACAAGCCAGTAATAACTAGTATAGCAACGTGTTAGTAAATGTCTGCGCCAATGTTGTTAATAGCGTGCTCCATAGCCTCTTAATGTTGCGAATTGTGATCGCACGCGGACCACGGCCAGTAATTAGCGCAAAAATGCCGCATACAACAAGTTGTAATTAGGATGATGAAAGCGGTATTGGCAGCGACAGCCAAGGGCGGTAGCGTGCCTGAAGCGCCTTTCTCTTGGTTTAACGGTCTGCCACTGTGGTAAGGGAAGTCGGACTAATCTGTTGGTATTAATCACAATTCTCTTGCTTACTATTGTGAGAATTGATTTGGCCTCAGAGAATTTACCGCAGATTGCCTCAACAAATGCAGTGAAAGTTTCGCTCGTTTATTAAACAGCGTTGAGGCATTAGGGATTAAAGAAATAATATAAAAGAGTTAAATATGCGCGATAACGAAATTACTTATAAAAGTCTTCTGACCAAAATTTTACTGGCGTGCTCGGATTTAATTTGTTTCAACGCAGCATTATTTATTGCGATGGCGATGATTAATTCGTTCACCCATTCTCCACTGGCAGATATATCTGAAAAATACCTGCATTTGAAAATCGCTACGCACATTGCGTTATCGGTTATTTGCGTAGGCTGGTTCTGGGTTCGTCTGCGACATTATACTTACCGCAAACCATTCTGGTTCGAGCTCAAAGAGATCTTTCGTACCATTCTTATTTTCTCTGTAATTGATTTGTCAATTTCGGCACTTTCACAATGGCAAATGTCGCGCTTTGTCTGGGTAGCGACCTGGGTTCTGGCGTTGATTCTGATTCCACTAGCGCGCGCCATCTCTAAACGTGTGCTGAATCATTACGGCATGTGGAAGAAGCAAACCATCATCATCGGCAGCAGCCGCAACGCGCAGGAAGCCTGGCAGGCGCTGCAGAGTGAAGAGGTGATGGGCTTTGATGTAATCGCCTTCTTCGATGTTGATAAGAGCAGCCCGCAGGCCAGCATCTCTGGCGTACCTGTGCTACACAACGAACAAGAGCTGTGGCAACTGACCAACAGCGAAACCCAATTCATCGTGGCGGTGGAGTTCGAACAGAGCCAGCACCGCGATCACTGGCTGAAAACGCTGGCAATGCACAATTGCCGTTCTGTTTCAGTGATCCCAACGCTGCGTGGTGTACCGCTGTACGGCACCGATATGGCTTACATCTTCAGCCATGAAGTGATGATTCTGCGTGTAAATAACAACCTGGCGAAGCGCACTTCACGTTTCCTGAAGCGTGCATTCGATATCGTCGGCGCGCTGAGCATTATTTTGGCGCTGTCACCGGCGTTGCTGGTGCTCGGATTTATGGTTGGCCGCGATGGCGGACCTCCGATTTACGGTCATGAACGTGTGGGGCTGGGCGGACGTAAGTTCAAATGCCTGAAATTCCGCTCCATGGTGATCAACTCGAAAGAGGTGCTGGAAGAGGTACTGCGTACCGATCCTGTTGCCCGCGCCGAGTGGGATAAAGATTTCAAACTGAAGAACGATCCGCGCATTACCAAAGTCGGTCATTTCATCCGTAAAACCAGTCTGGATGAGCTGCCGCAGCTGTGGAACGTAGTACGTGGCGATATGAGCCTGGTGGGGCCGCGCCCGGTTATTGAAGATGAACTCTGCCGTTATGCCGGTGATGTCGATTATTACCTGATGGCGAAACCAGGCATGACGGGATTGTGGCAGGTTAGCGGTCGTAACGACGTTGACTATGAAACCCGTGTCTATTTTGACTCGTGGTATGTCAAGAACTGGTCGCTGTGGAATGACATTGCGATTCTGTTTAAGACGGTTGGCGTAGTGCTGAAACGCGATGGCGCCTATTGATAGACAGCGAAGCCGGGGAGGGCGTTATTTCCCCGGTTGAAAACTGCGGGTGCTGAGTGTGTCGTTATTTGACAGCTGCACTGATTGAGTCTGTATAAACCATTTTAATTGATGTCGTCTTTAGACTCGGTGACAACATAAAACCAAGGGAGCGCATAATAATGACCCACAGTTTCAGTGTTTAACCTGTCATATTCCATTTTTGTAAGACGCTACACAGCGGGCGATTTCGCCTCTATCAATCAATAACTGATAGCGAAGAATCAGATGATAATGAAAATTAAATTGATACCTTTACTGGTATCCGCGACTTTTCTCTCCGGATGTACCATTGAGCCGGGTTCTCACCTTTCCACCAGTGGAAAAGATGTCATAGAGCAACAGGATAGCAACTATGACATCGACAAATATGTCAACGTCTTCCCGCTGACGCCGCGTCTGGTTGAACAGATGCGTCCGAAGCCGTTAGTCGCTCAGGCTAACCCAATGCTGCAAAATGAAATTCAGAGTTACGAATACCGCATCGGTGTGGGTGACGTGCTGAACGTCACCGTCTGGGATCACCCAGAGTTGACCACACCCGCCGGTCAGTACCGTAGCGCCAGCGACACCGGCAACTGGGTTCAGGCGGATGGCACTATTTTCTATCCATACATCGGTAAAGTGCGCGTAGCAGGCCGAACGGTCACCGAGATCCGCACCGAAGTGGCGCGTCGACTGGCACAGTTCATTGAAAGCCCGCAGGTTGACGTAAACGTCGCCTCATTCCGTTCACAGAAAGCCTATGTGACCGGTTCAGTCACCACCTCCGGACAGCAGCCGATCACTAACGTGCCGCTGACCGTGCTGGATGCCGTCAACGCTGCGGGCGGTTTAGCCGCCGACGCTGACTGGCGCAATGTGGTGCTGACGCACAACGGCAAAGAACAACGTCTTTCGTTGCAGGCGCTGATGCAAAACGGCGACCTGAGCCAAAACCATCTGCTCTATCCGGGCGACATCCTTTACGTGCCACGTAACGACGATCTCAAAGTCTTCGTGATGGGCGAAGTGAAGCAGCAGTCAACGCTGAAGATGGACCGCAGCGGCATGACGCTGGCCGAAGCGCTGGGCAACTCGCAAGGTATGGATCAGACCACTTCTGATGCCACCGGCGTGTTCGTGATTCGTCCGATTCGCGGCGCCAACCGCACCAAGATCGCCAACATCTATCAGTTGAATACCAAAGATGCGGCATCGATGGTGATGGGCACCGAATTCCAACTGGAGCCATACGACATCGTCTATGTCACCGCTACACCACTTACCCGTTGGAACCGTGTGATTTCAAGCCTGCTGCCGACCATCGTAGGTGTTGACGATGCCAGCTCCGCGGCGCTTCGTTTCCGCAACTGGTCGAACTAAGGGTTCGCCATGATTAAGTCCGTGTTAGTCGTCTGCGTCGGCAACATTTGCCGCTCCCCAACCGGGGAGCGTCTGTTCAAACGCGCGCTACCAAACATCCGGGTTGCCTCAGCAGGGCTCAGTGCCCTGAAAGGTTATCCGGCGGACCAGAAAGCCCATGATGTGGCCGCCGATCACGGCGTGTCGCTCGATGGTCATCAGGCACAGCAGTTAACGGCCAGCATGTGCCGTGACTATGACCTGATTCTGGTAATGGAAAAGCGCCACGTTGAGCAGGTGAATCGCATCGATCCAGCCGCACGCGGAAAAACCATGCTGCTTGGCCACTGGCTCAATCAGCAGGAAATTGCGGATCCGTACAAAAAAAGTCGCGAGGCCTTTGAAGAGGTCTACGGGTTACTGGAAAACGCTACCCAGAAATGGGTCAACGTATTAAGCCGATAGTTGGGATTATCCATGAATATCAAAAACAAGGTTATGACCGCGCCAAAGGAAGATTCGAATGGATGGGATCTGGCGCATCTTGTGGGACAGCTGATTGATCATCGCTGGATCATTGTTGCCGTTACCGCCTTCTTCATGCTGGTGGCGACGCTCTACACACTGTTTGCTACACCAATCTACAGCGCAGATGCGTTAGTGCAGGTTGAGCAGAAGAATGCCAGCTCAGTACTGAATGAGTTAGACAGCATTCTGCCGCCAACGCCGGCGTCCGATACCGAGATTCAGATTCTTGAATCGCGCATGGTTATCGGTAAAACCGTTGACGATCTAGGCCTGGACACCGTTGTTACCCAGAACTATTTCCCGGTGATTGGTAAAGGTCTGTCGCGCCTGATGGGAAATAAGCCATCGACGGTCGCCATCTCTCGCCTGGAAATTCCACGCACCATCGATAAGCGTACCGTTGAACTGGAAGTGACCGGTCCTGACTCGTACACCGTGTCAGCGGATGGTGATGAACTGTTCAAAGGTAAAGTCGGTCAGCTGGAAACGCACGGTGAAGTGACCATGCTGGTGAGCGGCATCAATGCTGATGAAGGCACCAGCTTCAGCGTCACCAAGCTGAACGAGCTGCAGGCGATTAACTCGGTGCTGGCGAACCTGACCGTTGCGGACAAAGGCAAAGACACCGGCGTGCTGGGTCTGGAGTATCTGGGTGAAGATCCAGAGCAGATCAGCAAAGTGCTGAACCAAATCGTCAATAACTACCTGCTGCAGAACGTTGAGCGTAAATCTGAGCAAGCGGAAAAGAGCCTTGAATTCCTGCGCAATCAGCTGCCGCAAGTACGTGGCAAACTGGATGATGCGGAAGACAAGCTGAATACCTTCCGTCGCCAGAACGAGTCGGTTGACCTGTCGCTGGAAGCAAAATCTGCGCTGGATTCTTCTGTCAGCGTGCAGAGCCAGTTGAACGAACTGACCTTCCGTGAAGCCGAAGTGTCTCAGCTGTTTACCAAAGATCACCCAACCTATCGCGCCTTGCTGGAAAAACGCAAAACGCTGGAAAATGAACAGGCAACGCTGAACAAAAAGATTTCTCAGATGCCACAAACGCAGCAAGAGATCTTGCGTCTGACGCGTGATGTGCAGTCTGGTCAGGAAATCTACATGCAGTTGCTGAACCGTCAGCAAGAGCTGGGTATCAGTAAAGCCAGCACCGTGGGTGATGTGCGCATCATCGATGGCGCAGCAACCGGCAACAGCCCGGTAGCACCGAAGAAACTGTTGATCATCGCGGCGAGCCTGATTCTGGGTCTGATGGTTTCTGTTGGTCTGGTTCTGATGAAAGCGCTGCTGCATCACGGCATCGAGAATCCAGAACAGCTGGAAGAGCTGGGCATGAACGTGTATGCGAGCGTGCCGCTGTCAGAATGGCAACGTAAGAAAGATACCGAAGCACTGGCGCGTCGTGGCAACAAGGTGAAAACCGATCCACACGAAACGCTGCTGGCGCTGGGTAATCCTACTGACCTGTCAATCGAAGCGATTCGTAGCCTGCGTACCAGCCTGCACTTCGCGATGATGGAAGCGAAAAACAACATCCTGATGATCACCGGCGCAAGCCCAGGCATTGGTAAAACCTTTATCTGTGCCAACCTGGCAACGCTGGTAGCAAAAGCGGGCCAACGCGTACTGTTCATCGATGGTGATATGCGTCGCGGTTACACCCACGAACTGCTGTCAGCCGATAACAAATCCGGTCTGTCTAACGTGTTGTCGGGCAAAACCGAGTTCAGCCCAGCACTGATTCAGAAAGGTGCGTATGGTTTTGACTTCCTGCCACGCGGCCAGGTGCCACCAAACCCGTCTGAACTGCTGATGCATCGTCGCATGGGTGAGCTGCTGGATTGGGCGAGCAAGAATTACGATCTGGTGTTGATTGATACGCCACCGATTCTGGCGGTAACCGATGCATCTATCATCGGCAAACTGGCCGGTACCTCGCTGATGGTGGCGCGTTTTGAAACCAACACGCCGAAAGAACTGGATGTCAGCTTCAAACGCTTTGCTCAGAACGGTATTGAGATTAAAGGTGTGATCCTCAACGCCGTGGTGCGTAAAGCCGCCAACTCGTATGGTTACGGTTACGACTATTACGATTACGAGTATGGCAAACCGACTAAAAGTTAATTTGCCCGTCATTCACTGTTAATGATGAGGGTAATCCGGTGAAGATAGGGGCGGGTTGACCGCCCCTTTTGATTGCACCGTTTGAATGACGACACGCAACGATTGACACAGGTGATTCTCTTTATAACGCCAAAAAAAGCCACTGTTGGCATGAGAACTTGTGGAATTAAGGAATCACACCATGGCTCCATATTGGTATTTATCAGGGTTTGTACTGTTGCTTGCGCTGGTCGAAATCCTGTTGAAGAAAGACGAACGAACCACCCATATTCTGACTTACCTGCTGTGCATCGCCACCGTCACGCTGATTATCTTCGCCGGTATTCGCGGTCTCGGCACCGGGATGGATGACTATCAATATCGCAGCTTCTTTGCTGACTTCATCCGCCGTATTGAGGTCAACGGTTTTGCTAACACCGTCGCCTTCTTCCGTTACGAACCGCTGATTTTTGCTATCGCGTGGATCACCAGCCTGTTTTCACACAATGCCAGCGTGTTCCTGTTTGTGTTCAGTATTCTGGCGGTATCGACTAACGCCATCTTCTTTAAAAAGATGTCGCCGTATCCGGTATTGGCATTGGCGCTTTACTCGGCGCATATCTTTATTAACAAAGACGTGAACCAGATTCGTTTTGGCCTGAGTTCGGCGCTGTTTCTTGGCGTGATCTGGACGATTTACCTCAAGCAATACTGGTGGGCGTTTGCCTTCTTTATTCTCTCCTTCCTCAGTCACAACACCGCCGTAATGGTGGTGACCATCATTCCGTTCCTGTTTATTCGGGAATCGCGCTGGTGGCCAGTGGCCATCATCATATTAAGTGTGCCCCTTTCGGTGGTGGGCGGGACCGGCTTTATCGCCTTGATCGCCGGACATCTGGGATCGATGGGGGAAAGGGCCGCAGGCTACAGTAACGAAGCCTCGAATGCCGGTGACGGCAGCGTGGTGTCGGTGTCGAACCTGAAAAACATCATGCTGGTGTTCATCTTCGTCTACTTCATGCTGAGCAACCAGCTCAAGCGCGAACAGTACGACGTGTGGAAGCTGAACTACCTGCTGATTCTGACCTTTGCGATCGGCGGCGGCATCAGGATCTTCTTCTATAACTACTCATCGGGTGCGCGCCTGTCGAACTACCTGCTGCAGGTCGAACCGATTATTTTGACGTCGCTGATTTATCAGTCGAAACGGGTATTGAAGCCGGCGATGTTTGCGATGTTTGCTTTCTTCCTTGTTTATTACCTCTATTACAACACGATCTCACTGAAGCAAGCCGTTGTCGGCTATGAAGTTGCTCGTGAATTCAAATTGTTTCATTAACCGATGAGAGGAAATATGCGGAAGACCTTACTGGCAATGCTGATCACCTCTGCGCCGTTGCTGGCGCAGGCAGACGATCATCCCGGCACCTTTATCATCGCGGCCTACGGTGACTCGACCACCGCAGGCGTTACCGCCCAGGGCAATCGCAACATCATCAGTCAAAACAACGAAGTGAGTTTTTTGCAGCAGATGTTGCGCGAGAAGTACGGCAACAACATTGAGGTGAAGAATCACGGCATGCCGGGCGCACAGGTTTCGGTGCTGGTTTACAACAAAGACAATACGCCAATGGATTGGTCAGACCGCATGGCGAAATCCGATGCCAACATGATTCTGATTAACTATGCGATCAATGATGCGCGCATCAACTTCTTCAAAGATAAAGGCGAGCGCATTGAAACGCCGGAAGAGTACAAGCGCATCATCACCGAGCTGGTAAAAGGCGCGAAGGCGAATAACAAACTGGTGGTTCTTCAGGAACCGAATCCCATTTGTGGCAAAGCCGAGCGCTGGAACGTCTGGCCGTATGTTTACCAGTTAAATGAAGTGGCTAAAGAGCAGCAAGTTCCGATTGTGAAGCAGTTCAGCGTCATCAAAGAAAACCGTGACTGGCAATCTGAGATGTCGCCCGATTGTATTCACCCCAATGAGATGCTTTATAAACAGAAAGCAGCAAGAACCTTCAATGTCTTAAGCAGTACTTTCGATAGCGTTTTGTCACGGCACAGCAGCTAACCCAACTCAGATTCAGGAGCTGACATGTATGTATTAATCATGGTGCTGTCATTTTGTCTGGCGCTAATCATTCTGCGAGTATTCTCCTTCCACAAAGGCGTTTACAACGAGAGCGGTATTAAAAGTATCTCTGGTATGCGCGCGCTGCTGGCCAGCATCGTCGCGTTCTCACACTTCGCCCACTACATCTATTCGCTGGATGGTCAGTGGGTGTTCGATAAAGATTATTTTGCCTGGTTCTCTGAAGGCAACTTCTTCGTTAACTCCGGAAAATTTGGTGTACTGCTGTTCTTCATGATCTCCGCCTTCCTGTTCTATCGCTGGCTGGATAATGAAACCCTGACGCCAGGGCAACTGACGCACAAGCTGCTCAAGTCGCGTATCCGCCGTATTGTCCCAATGTTCTGGTTCTCCGGTTTTGTCATCATCGCGGTGGGCGTGGTGCAAGGCGATCTCACTTACAGCCTGACAGCGGTGAAAGACGCCGTGTTGTGGTTGCTGTTTATTGGCAGCTATCGCATGGGTGATTTCCTGACGGCGGATGTGAACGCCGGTGTTGAGTGGACATTGCGCCTCGAATGGCTGCTATATCTGTCGATTCCGCTGATTTACGTTCTTAACCGCGCCACCAAAGGCAAATACAAAACGCTGCTGATTCTCGGCTCGATCGGCGTGATTTTCTGTGTGGCGGTTGGCCTGCGTCTGTGGGGTAAAACCTATACCGATCCGCGTCCGGTGCTGGGCTTCGCCATGGGTTATCTGGCGTATAAATATCGCGATAGGTTTGCGCACTACAAAACCTCCAGCCTGGCCGGTTTCGCCGTGATTGTGCTGTCGCTGTTCTCACTGTCCTTTACCAGCAACACCTTCTGGTATCTGATTTTCCTCTGCTGCCTGACGGTGATCTTCTTTATTGTCAGCAGCGGTAACGCCGTGTTTGGCATTCTGGAAAACAAAACCCTGATGTCGATTGGTGAGGTGAGTTACAGCCTGTATCTGATTCACGGTGTGGTGCTCTATTTCATCAAGCAGATCCCGGAAACGCTCTATCCGCATTCGTTCCTGTTCTACACCTTGCTTTCAACGCTGTTCTTTGTCGCCTCTTTCTATGTGGCGAAACTGACTTACCTGTTTGTCGAGAAACCGTTTATCGGCAGTAGCAACAAGAAGAAAGTGGCGATGAAGACCTCGCCGACAAATTAGGACACCACCCATTATTCTTTTGAGCCCACAAGTTATATCATTGATTTTGTAACTTTTTTAATGAGGTGCTGGCAATGCAGGAGATTCGCTTCTCAATTGTTATTCCCGCGTATAACGCGTCGAAATCAATTGTCACGACGCTAGATTGTGTCAAAGCGCAAACCTATCGCAATTTTGAAGTCATTATTGTTGATGACAAATCGGCCGATGCGGCCGAACTGGCGCAGGTGGTGCGCAGCGAGCGTTATCAGGATTTGGCTATAAAACTGGAGCTGTCTGAGGTCAAACTCAACGGCGCCGGCGCCCGTAACAAAGGTATTGAGCTGGCAAGCGGCGACTTTATTAGCTTTCTCGATGCCGACGATGAGTGGCATCCGGACAAGTTATTAGTGGCGAGTGAAACCATCGCCAAACTGGAAGCGCAGGGCAAATCGCGCTACGTCATCTTTAGTCAGGTGAACATCCATCAGGATGGCAGCTTCCTCAAGGTGATGCCGATGCAGCCGCCCGGTAAGAACGAAACCGTGGCCGAATATCTGTTTGGCTGTTACGGCTTCATTCAAACCAGCACCATTGTGCTGAAGCGCGAAGATGCGGCGAAGATTCAGTTTGATGCGCGCTATATTCGCCATCAGGATTATGATTTCTGCATCCGCGCTGACCGCATGGGTTACGCGTTCGTAATGATCGACAAGCCGCTGGCAACCTATCATCTGGTGACCAAATTTGGTTCCAAGCACAAAGGCGAATCGGTCAAATACTCCTTCTTCTGGCTCGACACCATGAAGCCGCATCTGACCACACGCGACATCCATACTTATAAGGCGTTCAAGCTGCCGCTGCGCTATAAGATGGATGGTAAATCGCTGCAGGCCAGCCTCAGCTTTGCACGCTACTTCTTCCTCACCAACCGTGACAATCGCGCCTACTTCATGAATCGCCTGCTCGATAAGGTGAAGTCGCGCTTCTCGGGCAGAAGAGCCGTCTCCTGATTCACTTTTAAACACTTTCACTTGCTCCCTACATGGGGGCAATTTTTTGGTTCCTGAAACTCCGGGTAGACAAATGACAAATCATGTTGGCACCGTCGGTATTGTGATGCCGATGTATAACGCGCGAAATACCGTTCTGCGCGCGGTTGAGTCGATCATCAACCAGACCTACAGCGACTGGCATCTTTACCTCATCAACGACAAATCCACCGATGATTCACTGGCCTTTGTGCGTGAACATTGCCAGGACGCACGCATCACTATTCTCGACAACGAAGTGAATCAGGGCGCAGCCGAAACCCGTAACGTTGGATTGCGTGCAGCGAAAGAAGAGATCATCGCGTTTCTCGACAGCGACGACGAGTGGCACCGCGAAAAACTGGCCGAACAGACGGCTGCGATTGCCGCCGGCGACGATTTCGTGATCACGCATTATCACTACAAAACCAAAACCGCTGATCACGATATCAACTACAGCAAACCCTACCTGCAGCAGGAAAACTTCGTGAAGAAGCAATATCGCGTTTGCTTCTCCTCGGTGTGTTTCCGCCGTCCTCCACAGGGCATCTTCTTCCAGCGTAAAGGCCACGAAGACTTCCTGTTCCTCTATGAATTGTTCCTCCGCTACAAACAAGCCCGCGTGATCCAGAAAATCCTGGTCAACTATTACGAGTTGGGCGATTCACTGTCGCGTAACAAAAATAAAGCGGCGAAGTGGCACCTCGAATTATTAAGAATTATCTATAAAAACAATCCGTTAAAAGTATATTACTATTACGTCTGGTATATGGTGAACGGCGTTCTTTTCGCCTTAAAACACCGTTGATACCCGGCATCCTTCACGCTGCAACTGCGTTGGCTGCGCACGTCCACCCCAGTCACTTACTGAAGTAAGCTCCGGGGGATGGTCGTACTTGCCGCCTTGTTGCAGCGCGAAGGATTTGGGTCTCAATTAAACAGTCGTTTGAGGTGGAAAGGATTTTATGAAAAAGATCGTTTTGGTGATTAAAGATGCCTACTCATATGCGGGCACGGAAAACATCTGCAACTTTATGTCTGAGTGCCTCGGCGAACAGCATGAAGTCACCATTTACTCGCTGGAAGGCCACGGCAAAACCTTTTATCCGTTCGAACGTGTGAAAAAAATTGTCAGCTTTGAAGGCCACAGCAACCCGATTAAAAGCGCCGTTGCCAGCATCCACCAGGAAGGCTTCGACAGCGTATTCCTGATCAGCATGGGCCGCCTGAGCGTGATGTTCGCCTTCTGGAACCTGATGGCGCTGAAGAAGAAGCGCTTTAAGGCGTATGCCTGTGAACACATCGCAATTAACTCGTTCAGCAAGCCAATTAAGCTGCTGAAGTGGCTGATGCTGCGCTATTACGATCAGGTGATCGTCCTGACTGACAAAGATCATCAGGTCTTTAACCGCTGGAATATTGCCAGCCAGCAAATCCCCAATCCGGTGGTGTACAAAGCGTTTCAACGCCAAACGCGCAGCCGTCAGGCGCTGGCGGTGGGGCGTCTTGATAACCAGAAAGGCTTCGACCTGTTGCTGGATATCTGGGCCGAGTTCAGTAAGAAACATCCCGAGTGGAAACTGGTGATTGCCGGTGACGGCGAACTGCGCCAGCAGCTGCACGATCAGGCTGCCGCATTAGGTATCACCAATAGCGTTAACTTCGTCGGCAAAGTCAGCAACATCAACGATTACTACCGCGAAAGCGACATGGCGCTGATGACCTCGCGCTATGAAGGTTTGCCGCTGGTGCTGCTGGAGGCCAAATCCTGGTCGCTGCCGGTGGTGGCGTACGATTGCCCAACCGGGCCGCAGGAGATCATCAATCACGGTGAAGATGGCTTCCTGGTGCCGATGAATGACAAAACCACGTTTATTAAGCGTATGGAGCAGCTCGCCAGCGATGATGGCCTGTTCTATGCGATGAGTGAAAAAACCAAAGAAACCGCGCTCAAGTTTGACGGTAACCAGATCAAGCAGAGCTGGCTCGCGCTTGTTTAGCGACAATTATCGTGCCTCGGGAATCCTTTTTGGCCGTACAACCACGGGAATTGAAGCATGAAAAGAAGAGAAGTCTTGCAGGCCGCAGCCTCCTCGATTGTTACTGCGCTCTCAGTGAGTGCGTTTTCCAGCTACGCCGCAAAAAGTGGTCAGCCAACGTTAAAATCTGTGGATCCGTCCAGCGTACCGGCGGGCGATGTGCCGATTCTGACGCCAGAAAACGTCTATACCATGCCACCGCAGTTCTGGCAGAACTTTGAGGGCAAACTGTGGATCGGTAAGGCAGGCAGTGATGCCAGCCAGTCTGGTAATCAGATCCCGGTGTTTCTGCGCGATGCCAATGGCAAAGTGTCACAAATCAGCCAGCCGATTGCGTTGAACAAAGGGAACTTCGCCCAGTTCATTCACGACAATGCGGCGTTGATCGCCAATCCATCACATTCAATGGTGGTGGAGGACGATCAAGGCCACACGCTGTTCTCCATCAGCGATGTTTCACGTCCTAATCAGAGCAACTTTAGCCAGCGTCTGGCGCAGCCGAACGGCTACCAGCTGATTGGCGAAATTCCGTCGGTTGAAGAGCTGCGTAAAACCCGTCCGCTGTTCGCCGGTGCCAAAATCAAGCTGAAAAGCTGGCACGAAGGGCTGGAAGTGGGCGGCGGCGAGTTCGTCGGCACCTTCGGGGATGGCAAAGATGATGGCGGCGTGAACTTCAGCGGCAACGGTTTCACCTGGCGTCGTGTGGTGGAAGATTTCAACCGCCTGACATTGTTTGATTTCGGCGCCATCGCCGACGGCAAAACCGATACCGCGCCGGCGATCAAAGCCATGTATCAATGGTCGATTGATGCCAGCCAGCAGATCTGCGTGCAGTTCCCGGCCGGCACCTTCTTTGTCTCCGAGTGTGATTTCGGTGATGAAGGACGTCGTTTCTTCCGCATCTCGGGCGCGATGGTCAACTTCGGTTATTTCCCGGCGACCACGCTGGTTTCTGACGGACGCTCCGAATTCCTGTTCCAGGTGAATGCGCGCTGGACGGAAATCTCCAACCTGAACTTCAACGGCAACACTGACAAGCGTCCGAACAAACAGGGTTTGTTCCGCAATACCTGTCCGGGCGGCCAGTTCTTCCGTGGCGCTTGCCTGCGCTTCAATCAGGTTGGCGGCGTCTCGCTCAGCCTGCTGGATACGCTGGATTGCAAAATCGACCAGTGGTATGCCAACGCCTGTACCGGCGATGTGATTAAAGCCAGCTGGTCGGGGCAAAAGGCCGGCGCCTGGGATCACAGCACCGCGATTGAGCTCTCCAACTTTAACGCTCAGCACTGTAAAGGCGGCATGGTGTTGAATCTGCCGCGCTGCAGCCAATCGATCATCCACAACGGCTGGATTGAGCACAGCGATTTCCCTGGCGACATCTCGAACGGCCAGTGGATTGTCGATGCGCTGAGCATTGAGGATTGTAAGAACCCGCTTAACGCGCGTAACTCGCGCCTTAATATGCGTCAGACCAATCTGCAGTCGGGCAGCTGGATTGATAACTCGCTGGAAGGCGAGCGCTGGCTGAACATCTGGGAAATGGGCTCAACGCGCGTCGAATCTTACGGCGTCGCCATCGATGGCAGCCTGAAATACAACTACATCACCTCGCGCTTCCGCCTGACCAATAACAGCGATCAGCAAACCTGGTTTGAACTCGGCAACTTCTACTCGCCAACGGTGGGCGATAGCTGGGAGATCGAGGTGTTTGGCCAGTCGCAGTTTAATAACGGTACTGCCAATCAGCCGCTGATGGATGTTATCAACGGTAAAGGCACTGGCGGCCGCGCGGTGATTCATCTGCAGCGCAAGAAAAACAAAGCCGAAGCCAGTTGGTCAGCGGAAGGTAGCTCGCCGGTGGTTGATGTGCGTTTCGAAGCGCGAAGCGATACCGACACCAAAGTCTACGTCAAGCTGGCGGGCTGGACGCCGACCACCGCCGTGCTGATCAAAAGCACCGCCAAGGATCGTTTCCTCACCGGCCAATGTGCGCGTGTGGATGCGGTGATGGATAAAGGCGCACCGGGCAGTGGCGCACAGCAGGCGCCGCAGCGTTTCAGCCTGCACAACGGTAAGGCTGGCATCGGCGGTAACGAGCAGGGCGATTTACTGATGGCATCGCGCGCGCTCAAGCCGGAACAGGTGGATACCCGCGAACCCAAAGGTTTCATCTCGGTAGTGATAAATGGCGAGCAGGTGGCTATGCCGTATTTCGCTGTGAAGTCGTAATGAGTGGTTTGTAAATCGGTCGCCATTAATGGCGACCCTACGTTAAATCGGCATTGGATGATGGTTTTGTAGGGTGCGCATTCATGCGCACCAGAGAGCAGCACCGACGTTAAGTACCACTTTTTGGGGTTTACTCCCATTGCAGTCCTTTGAATCAGAGTTCACTTTGCCAGTGCAGCTATTGGCGGCTTGTAAAAATTACAAAAATTTTTCCGGAGTTTTTTTATGAAGATTTTATTGGTAGGAAACCATACCTGTGGAAATCGTGGGGATGGCGCGATTTTACGTGGGCTGATTGATTCACTGAAATCCGCGCGCGCGGATTTGGATATCGATGTGATCAGCCGTTATCCAACAAGCTCTGGCTATTTACTGCAGCAGGACATCCAGCAGGATTCCCTGTTCCTGCACAACAGCAAGTCGGGCAAAGGGTTAGTCGGTAGCCTGAAACGCAAAGTAGCGAACCGTTTGATGCCGGACATCATGATGGCGCACCTCGGCAAAGGCGGCGTGTACAAATCCTTCTCGGTGCCACCGCATCTGGCGGCGTTCACCAAAAGCCTTGCGCAGTATGACGCGATTATTCAGGTTGGTGGCTCGTTCTTCGTCGACCTGTACGGCGTAACCCAATTCGACCACGCGCTCTGTGCGCTGATGGCGAAAAAGCCGCTGCATATGGTCGGTCACTCGGTCGGTCCATTCGAAAACCCGCGCGTGAACGCGCTGGCGAACTTTGTCTTTGATCGCGTCGACAGCCTGGTACTGCGCGAAGAGGTGAGCTACGACCGCCTGAAACAAGATGGCGTGACCACCAGCAAAGTGAAGAAGGGCGTCGATACCGCGTTTCTGGTTGAAGCGCGTGAGGTGGCCAATCCAAGCCATAACCTGCTGCACTGGCAAGCGATTATCAGCGCACGCAAAACCATTGCGATTACCGTGCGCGAACTGGCGCCGTTTGACAAACGTCTCGGTGTGACGCAGAAAGAGTATGAAGCTGCCTTTGGCCGCGTGATTAACGCGATGATTGCCGAAGGTTATCAGGTGGTTGCCTTCTCTACCTGTACCGGTATTGATAGCTACGCCAAAGATGACCGCATGGTGGCGCTGACGTTGCGCGATCATGTCGAGCATCCCGACCATTACCATGTCATCATGGACGAGTTCAACGACCTCGAACTCGGCATCCTCCTCAGCCATTGTCATCTGACCATTGGTACCCGCCTGCACTCCGCCATCATCTCCATGAACTTTGGTACGCCAGCCGTGGCCATCAACTATGAGCACAAGTCGCTCGGCGTGATGAAACAGCTTGGCCTGCCGCAGATGGCCACCGATGTGCAGAGCCTGATGGACGGTTCGCTCATCGATAAAGTGCAGACGGTGCTGGCCGATTACGACAACGTGAAACGCAAAGTGGATACCGCGGTGGCGCAGGAGCGTGAGATTGGTAACCGCATTACAGCAGAAATTCTCAACGTCCTGGGGTGAAGTGATGAAGCTGACCTTTTTCACCATGCGTTTTCCTGTTGCCTCTGAGACCTTTGTGCTCAATCAGGTAACGCATTTCATTGACGCAGGCTACGACGTGGAGATTATCTCCGTGTTTCCGGGCGATATGATCAATCGCCACGCCGCGTTCGATGACTACAATTTGGCAGCGAAAACCCACTATTTACTGCCGGAAGAGAAAGTATCCAACCTCGATAAGCTGACGCAGCGTATCGGCTTGATACTGCCGAAAATCACCAAAGGCGCCCTGCTCAAGTCGCTAAATGTGCGTCGTTACGGCGCACAGGCCAGCAAACTGCTGCTGCCGGCGATTGTCGCGAATACCAAGCAGCCTTACACCGCAGATGTGTTTCTGGTGCACTTCGGCTATGCCGGCGCGCTGGCGAACAAACTGCGCGAGCTTGGCGTGCTGAAAGGCAAGCAGGCGACGGTGTTCCACGGCGCGGATATTTCACGTCGTCACATCCTCGAAGAGCACAAGCTCGACTACATCAACCTGTTCAAACAGAGTGAACTGATGCTGCCTATCAGCCACTTGTGGGAGAACAAGCTGATTGAGATGGGCTGTCCGCGTGCCAAAGTGCACGTGACGCGTATGGGCATCGAGCCGGAGAAGTTTAACTTCCGCCCACGCGAAGCCTTCCATCAACCGCTGCGCATCGTCTCTGTTGCGCGTCTGACCGAGAAGAAAGGGTTGGATGTCGCGGTGAAAGCCAGCGAAATCCTGCGCAATAACGGCGGCCAGTTCCAGTTCACCATCATCGGGAACGGCGAGCAGGATGGCATGATGCGCGAGCACATTGCGCGTGCCGGATTGCAGGATTGCGTCAACATGCCGGGTTTTAAGCCGCAGGACGAGATTCGTCAGGCGCTAAACGAAGCGGACATCTTCCTGCTGCCATCCAAAACCGCCGCAGATGGCGATATGGAAGGCATTCCGGTGGCGCTGATGGAAGCGATGGCGGTTGGCTTGCCGGTGGTGTCGACCTATCACAGCGGCATTCCTGAGCTGATTGAGAATGACGTCAGCGGATGGCTGGTGGCTGAGAACGATCCTGACGAGCTGGCGGCGACGCTGCTGCGTCTGTCACGCGGCGATGTTGATGTGGCTCCAGTGGTCGCGGCCGCGCGGCAGAAAGTCGAAACTGAGTTCAATCAGCACATCGCTTACGGTGAGCTGGCGAAAATTCTGGAGCGCATGGTGTGAGCGGATTAAAAAAACAGGCCGTTTGGCTGTTTGGTAGTACCTGTTTTGCCGCATTGCTTCAGGTGTTACAGCTCGCCGTTCTGGCGCGCAAACTGGAAACGCACGAGCTGGGTTTACTGGCGATCATCAATGCGATTCTGGCGGTGGCGACCGTGCTGCAGGATATGGGCATGAGCAGCTACATCGTGCATCGCCAGGACATTAATCGCCGCGAGCAGAGCACCATTTACTGGGTGAACGTGTCGCTCAGTTTCTGCACCGGCTTGATTATGCTGGCGATTGCCTATCCGGTGGCGTGGTTCTATCACCTGCCGGAGTTGGTAGGATTAATCATGCTCACCAGCCTCAACTTCCTGGTGCTGGGACATCTGTCGCAGTATCAGGCGCACTATGTGAAAACCAAACGCATGGTAACGCTGGCGAAGATTGAGATGGCCACCAAGCTGTTCGCGTTCCTGTGTACCGTCGCGATGCTGTATTACACCTCGCTCACCGTGGCGGCGGCGATTCTCGGCCTGTTCATCAACGCCTTCACGCGTATTCTCTGCATGATCTACTTCGGCGAGAAATCGTGGCGTCCGACCTGGGAATTCGACGGCAAAACCTTCGTCAGCGCGGTACGTTATGGCGTGTATCAGCTCGGTTCGCAGACCATTAACCAGCTGCGTACGCAGGCGGATGCGCTGATCGTCGGTAAAGTGATGGGCGCGGAAATGCTGGGGATTTACTCGCTGGCCAAAGAGCTGATCCTGCAACCACTGAAGCTGGTTTCGCCGGTGATTAACCGTCTGGCATTGCCGCGCTTTGCTGAGAAGCAGCACGATCCGGAGCAGCTGAAAAAGCTGTTCCTGAAAGGCACTTTCGTCATCATGCTGTTCAGCAGCGCGATGTATCTGGCGATTGGCATTCTGTCACCGGTGATTGTGCGCGTGCTGTACGGCGCTTCGCATGAGCAGGTTTACCATCTGATTCCGCTGATGCTGCTGTTTGGCATGCTGCGTCCGATGGGCGGCTTAACCGGCGCAATTTCGCAGGCCAACGGCCGCACCAATGTTGAGTTCTATTGGAACATTGTGGCGAGCCTGGTGGTGGTCGCGGTGCTGGCGACAACCTACATCTGGCCGAACGTGCTGTATGTAGCGCTGACGCTGTCGATCTCGCAGGTGCTGATCTCGGCTTTCGCCCATCCGTTCTTTATCAAGCCAGTGATTGGCATCCGCTTTATGCCGTATGCGCGCCAGTGGGTTTCGGTGTCGGTGGTGTTTGTCGCACTGATGATGCTGGTAAACCACTTCAACCTGTTCGTAATGCCGGAATGGTTTGAGGGCTGGCTGTAACCTTCGTAAGGTCACCATTAATGGTGACCTTACAATTCCTACACGTTAACTTTTCTGAAAATCGCTGGTCTTTTCCTTCGTCGCTCTCATTCCATCCTCTCGCGGTTTTTCAGCGGTTTAGCGCATCCGTTTCTCATTGGAAGCCTGGCATTTTTACCGGCCAAATTGGCGATTTTTGATGGCGGGACAGAGAGTTAGTGTCGGATTTTCAGATAAAGATTATACTTGCTCGACCGGCCGATCCTGCATAATCGACCCCACGTATTCACTTCATCAAATGGAATAAATATGACCAAGCTTAAAGCAGTAATCCCCGTTGCGGGTCTCGGTATGCATATGCTTCCTGCGACCAAAGCCATTCCGAAAGAGATGCTGCCAATCGTCGATAAACCAATGATCCAATACATTGTTGACGAATGCGTCGCGGCTGGCATCAAGGAGATTGTGCTGGTCACCCATGCTTCCAAAAATGCAGTGGAAAACCACTTCGATACCACCTACGAGCTGGAAGCGCTGCTCGAAGCGCGCGTTAAACGTCAGCTGCTGAGCGAAGTGCAGTCAATCTGTCCGCCGGGCGTGACTATCATGAACGTGCGTCAGGCTAACCCGTTGGGTCTGGGCCACTCCGTGCTGTGCGCGCGTCCAATGATTGGCGACAACCCATTTGTGGTGGTGCTGCCAGACGTGCTGCTGGATGACTCTACCGCTGACCACCTGCGTTATAACCTCGCCTCAATGGTGGCTCGCTTCGAAGATACCGGCCACAGCCAGGTTTTGGCGAAACACATGCCAGGCGCAGATCTCACCGAATACGGCGTGCTGACCACCGAAGAGCCGATTGATAACCCAGGCGATATCAGCACCATCACCAGCTTTATCGAGAAGCCAGAAGCGGGCTCAACCGACTCTGATCTGACGGCAGTTGGCCGTTACGTGCTTTCTGCAGATATCTGGGAAGAGCTGGAGCGCACCGAGCCAGGCGCATGGGGCCGTATTCAGCTGACCGATGCTATCGCCTCCCTGAGCAAGAAGAAGCCGGTTGATGTGCAACTGCTGACCGGAACCAGTTATGATTGCGGTCGTAAACTTGGTTACATGCAGGCATTCGTCTCTTACGGCTTGCGTAACAACGATCAGGGCCGCGATTTCCGCGAATCCATTCAGAAAATCCTGGCGAAATAAGCTTCCTCATTCTCTACCGCGCCATTAGCGCGGTTTAAAGGAGTACACATGGCTATTTTGGTAACGGGCGGGGCGGGTTACATTGGCTCCCATACGGTGCTGGCGCTGTTGGAGCGTGGCGACGACGTTGTGGTCCTGGATAACCTTTGCAATGCTTCCCGCGAAGCCATTAACCGCGTGGAAAAGCTCTCAGGTAAAAAAGCGGTGTTCGTTGAAGGCGACATCCGCGATCGCGCCTGCCTGCGTGACCTGTTTGCCACCAACGACATCAGTGCCGTGATTCACTTCGCTGCGTTGAAAGCCGTTGGCGAATCCACGCGCATGCCGCTGGAGTATTACGAAAACAACGTAGCTGGCACCGTAGTGCTGTTGGAAGAGATGCGCGCTGCTGGCGTATGGAACTTCATCTTCAGCTCATCTGCGACCGTTTATGGCGCGGATGCACCGGTTCCTTACGTGGAAACCACGCCAATCGGTGGAACTACCAGCCCGTACGGCACCTCGAAGCTGATGATCGAATTCGTGATGCGCGACTTCGCTAAAGCGGACCCGAACTTCAAAGCCATCGCGCTGCGCTACTTCAACCCGGTTGGCGCGCATGAATCTGGCGAAATCGGTGAAGATCCAACCGGCATTCCTAACAACCTGCTGCCGTATATCGCGCAGGTGGCGATTGGCCGCCTGGAGAAGTTAGGCGTGTTTGGCGACGATTACGATACGCCAGATGGCACCGCACAGCGCGACTACATTCACGTTGTCGACCTGGCAGAAGGGCACCTGAAAGCGCTGGATCACTTAGCCAAAGTTGAAGGCTACAAAGCCTATAACCTCGGCGGCGGCGTGGGCTTCTCCGTGCTGGAGATGATCAAGGCGTTTGAGAAAGCGTCCGGTAAGCAGATTCCGTTCGAGTTTAAGCCACGCCGTGACGGCGATTTGGCAGCGTTCTGGGCAGATGCAAGTCTCGCAAATACTGAGTTGGACTGGCGTGTGACGCGCGGGATTGATGCCATGATGCGTGATACGTGGAACTGGCAGTCGAAGAATCCGAATGGGTTTCGTTGAAATGTATTCACCTGATATGAAAATTTCACATTAATTAATTGTGGAATTAAAGTGTCAAAAATGATGTAATTATAACCATGGCTTCCCTAAAAGGAGGCCATTTTCATTTTATTTTGTATGCTGTCAATAACTGGAAGCTATTCATAAATAGCAAGAAATTTCTAAAAAAAGTTGCGATTAAATTTTTAGATATCTAAGCTGAGCATGCTGCAAAAGTTAATTAATTGAGCGTAAATTAGACAAGCTTCTAATTTTGAGGTGACAATAAGTGTTAACTCAGATGTTTGTCTAATTTATTCTTGTTTCTACGACTGCATAGTATGAAAATCGTTAACGCGCGTTGCATATCCAGGTGAATTTGTAAGCGCGCGAGCAGATTCGAGCTTGGCAGAGTTGTTACAGTGAGCTATTGGTAGCTATAGCCAAGGGCGGTAGCGTGCTAAATTGGTACCGTTTAGTAGGAAACCTAGCAATAAAACCGCTATTGCTAGAAATTTGTTGGGCATTTTGCTTGAAATATGAACAGTTTAACCCATCCATATGTAGGAAAGGCCAGTCGCTGTATAGCAAGTGAAAAACCTAGAATTAGGGAGTTACTAGTGACAGCTTTTACCTCATCAGGAATAAACTATTATTTATTCCTGAAGTAAAAAAGCGAAATAACTTAATTATTAATTATAGAGTTATTTCTCAGGTCCTGTCATAAACAGTGGCAGCGTATATGTTATAGTTCTTTTGGTGAATATATGTTTGATAATAAAACAATTTTAGTTACTGGTGGTACGGGTTCATTTGGTAATAAATTCGTGCGCATGACCTTGGAAAAGTATAATCCTAAAAAAATTATCATTTATTCACGTGATGAAATGAAGCAATGGGAGATGGCGAAGCATTTCAAAGACGAGAGCCGCATTCGTTTCTTCATTGGTGATGTACGCGATAAAGATCGTCTCTATCGCGCTTTGGATGGCGTGGATTTTGTTGTTCATGCTGCAGCAACTAAAATTGTTCCTACTGCGGAATATAACCCATTTGAGTGTGTTAAAACAAATATCAATGGTGCAATGAACGTTATTGATGCTTGTATTGACAAAGGGATTGAGCGTGTTGTAGCACTTTCAACAGACAAGGCTAGTAGTCCTGCAAATTTATATGGTGCAACTAAGCTTGCTTCCGATAAATTATTTGTCGCGGGCAATTCTTATTCAGGATCGCATAAAACGCGTTTTGCCGTCGTGCGTTATGGCAATGTAATGGGATCCCGTGGTTCCGTAATTCCGTTCTTTTTATCTATAAAAGATAAAGGTGTTTTACCCATTACCGATTCGCGCATGACGCGCTTTATGATCACTTTAGAACAAGGGGTTGAATTAGTGTGGCACGCCTTTAACGACATGGAAGGTGGAGAGATTTATGTCAAAAAAATTCCGTCCATGAAAGTAACAGAAGTGGCTGCTGCGGTCGCACCGGACGCTAAACAAACAATTATTGGCATCCGCCCTGGTGAAAAACTTCATGAGCAAATGATTAGCGCAGAAGATGCTTATTACACATATGAATATCCGGAACACTTTAAAATTCTTCCTGCAATCCATAATTGGTGTGAAACGCCGGAACGCATCAAAGATGGGACAAAAGTGCCAGAAGGATTTGTATACGAGAGCGATAGTAATAAAGAATGGATGAGCGTTACTGAATTGAGCACATGGATTGAAGAAAATAAAGACAAAGTGGGTAATATCTAATGAAGCTGATTCCATATGGACGGCAAAACATATCAGAATCAGATGTTGAAGCTGTCATTGAAGTATTAAGATCCGACTATCTTACGCAAGGGCCTTGTGTCCCGAACTTTGAAAAAGAAATATCCAGATATGTTGGAGTTAAACATGCAGTAGCTGTTAATAGTGCTACTTCAGCACTTCACATAGCGTGTATGGCGTTAGGGTTGAAGAAAGGAGATTGGTTATGGACTTCTCCTAACACTTTCGTTGCCTCAGCAAACTGTGCCCGCTATTGTGATGCCAATGTTAGCTTTGTTGATATTGATGAAAATACTTACAATATGAGTGTTGCCGCTCTTGAAGCTAAGCTAGTCAGAGCTGAAGCGGAAGGTATGTTGCCCAAAATTATCGTTCCTGTTGCCTTTGCCGGGCAATCATGCGATATGGCGGCCATCAAAGAACTCAGTAAGAAATATGGATTTTACATTATTGAAGATGCTTCACATGCAATTGGTGGTTCATACAAAGATAAAAAAATTGGTAATGGTGAATTCGCTGATATAACTATCCTTAGTTTTCACCCGGTTAAAATTATTACGACTGCCGAAGGTGGAATGTCATTAACTAATGACGATACTTTGGCCGACAAAATGCGTTCTCTGCGTAGCCACGGAATCACTCGTGATGAAGAAAAAATGTCGCATTCTTCTGAAGGAGCTTGGTATTACCAGCAAGTCGGGCTGGGGTATAATTATAGGATGACAGAATTACAGGCAGCTTTGGGAGTTTCACAGCTTTCTAGAATAGATGAGTTTGTCACAAAGCGTCATTATCTAGCAGAAAGATACAATCAACTATTAAAAGATACTGAAATTATACTTCCGCTTCAGGATTGCTATGGTTACAGTGCACTTCACTTATTTCCAATTAAAGTCTTAAAAGAAGAACAAAGAAAACCACTTTTTGATCATTTAAGAAATAAGAATATAGGTGTAAATGTACATTATATACCAGTTCATACTCAGCCATATTACCAAAAGATAGGGCACGTTACTGGAGAATACCCGGCAGCAGAGGAATATTATTCAAAAGCTATAAGTATTCCTATGTATGCAAGTATGACTGAAGAAGAGCAAGATTATGTAGTAGCATGTATTAAGGAGTTTTTTTAAATGAAGGTGGCAATCATTCCTGCTAGAGGCGGGAGCAAACGAATTCCGGGAAAAAATATTAAGATGTTTGGTGGGAAACCAATGATTGCCTGGTCTATCGAAGCTGCAAAAAATTCGGGCGTATTTGATTATATAGTAGTCTCAACTGACAGTGATGAAATTGCCAGTATTGCTAAAAAGTATGGTGCTTCTGTTCCTTTTCTGAGACCACCAGAACTTGCAAATGATTATGTGGGCACAATACCTGTAATTCGTCACGCTTGCGAATATTTGAAAAATAATGGAGCAGATATTTCTTTTGCATGCTGTATATATGCGACAGCACCGTTTATTGAAGCACAAGATTTAATTAACGGATTAGAACTTATCGAAAGTAAAGCTTCCGATTATGCTTTTTCTGTTTCACGATATCCATATCCTATCCAGCGTTCATTACGAATAAATGATATGGGAGAAATTCAAATGTTTGATTCGGAAGCATTTAACACAAGAAGTCAGGACTTGGTTGAAGCTTGGCATGATGCTGGGCAATTTTATTGGGGAACATACGATGCATGGACAACTGAAAAACCCGTATTTAATGTAAAATCTATACCTGTAATTATACCGCGTGAGAGAACGCAGGATATTGATACCCCTGATGATTGGCGATTCGCTGAGTTGCTGTTTGAAGTGAGAAAAAAATATGGAGATCTTGTTTAGAGTTGATGCCTCATTGTCGATAGGTACTGGACATATTGTACGATGCATGAATTTGGCAGAGCAATTATCAGCCAGTGGCTATAAATGCACTTTTATTTCAAAAAAACATTCTGGCAATCTTAATAAAACTTTAAAAGATAAAGGTTATTGTGTTATTGGGCTAGAGCAGGAATCTGAAAAGCCATCAGGTTATACTGATTGTGAAAGTGAGTGGCTAGGCAGTACAGAATATGAAGATGCGTCAGCAACACTAATCTGTATTGAGAGTGAAAAAATATTTCCTGACGCACTTATCGTTGACCACTACGCCATTAGTAGTCAATGGGAAAATGAAATAAAAAAAGCATATCCAACATTACCTATTATTGTAATTGATGATCTTTGTAATCGTAGCCATAATTGTGATGTATTAATTGATACTACACTTGAAAGGAGTCAGGAAGATTATCAGAAATTAATTCCTAAACATTGCATTACTCTATTAGGTACTCATTATAGTTTGTTAAGAAATGCATTTTCGTTGTTGCGTGAATTAGCAATTTCTAGAAGGTTTAGTAACATTTCTCCAAAATCAGTATTAATTACTATGGGGGGCATTGATGCACTAAATGTGACATCGAGAACATTGAGTGTAATGAATCAAGGCGTATCTAAAGAAATTGATCAGATAACCGTGGTATTAGGGAAAAATTGTCCACATATAAATGAAGTAAAAAAAATTGCACAGGAAATGCAATGTAAGACGGATGTACTTGTAGATATCGATAATATGCCAGAATTAATGTTAACGCATGATGCGGCAATTGGCGCATTAGGAGGCACGACATGGGAAAGATGTGTTTTAGGATTGCCCACTATTAACATTGCTATTGCAAATAACCAAAAATTAATTATAGAAAAGCTCGATGCGTTGGGGTTCATTACCCTACAAGATATTGATTTTAATTATGATGATTTTGTTTTTGCTTGGGACAACTTAAAAGAAAAATATAAGTATATAGCAAAAAAATCTTTTGAACTTTGTGATGGACTAGGAATGGATCGCGTTGTTACAAGAATAGTATCTGCTATAGATTGAGGAGAAAAATCATGGGAAATGATAATAAAAATATTATAACGTTAACTAATATTCTCAAAGTTCCGCTTGATATTAAAAATTCCATACGAAATATACGTAACGAAGAAAGTGTTCGTAAATGGATGTACACCGATCATATTATTTCTGAAAGTGAACACGCCAATTGGCTCAGTCAATTAGAGCATGATAATAGAAATATCGTTTATACTGTCTTTGTTGATGGTGAAGAGCCATTAGGTGTAATAAGTATTAATTCGATAGATAAGCAACATGAAAGAGCTGAATGGGCATATTATTTAACGTCATCTGCTCGCTCTGGTATAGGTGCTATTCTTGAGTTTCATATTATTAATTTTATTTTTGAAAAATTGAAATTAAAGAAATTAAACTGTGAGGTTATTGAGAGCAATGACAGTGTTGTTAGCTTGCATTTAAAGTTTGGATTCCAAAAGGAAGGTTTTAGAAAAAGTAATATAAATAAAGATGGTAAGCGTTTGGGGGTGCATTTGTTAGGTCTTACAAATGATAACTGGGAAAAAGTTAAACCAGATTTGCAAAAAAAATATGAAAAGATCTTTGCAAAATATAACGTTCACTGGCAGTGATAAAATCCCATTCTTCAAAATGAATAAAATTAATTGAAGTGTTAGGAGTTGAAATGAAGAGCATTAAAATTAACAACCGACTTATTGGCGATACCGAACCACCATTTATTATTGCTGAAATGTCTGCAAATCATAATGGAAGAATTGAAACAGCGTTTAAAATAATTGAGGAAGCTAAAAAATCTGGTGCAGATGCCGTTAAGTTGCAGACATATACTGCTGATACAATAACACTAAAATCCGATGCTCCTGAGTTTAAAATTAATGGCGGTTTGTGGCACGGGAGAACACTTCATGATCTTTATTTGGAAGCCCAAATGCCTTGGGAATGGCATAAGCCATTATTTGAATTCGCGAAAGAACAAGGTATTACGATTTTTAGTTCTCCATTCGATTTTACTGCCGTTGATTTACTGGAGAGTCTTAATGCGCCTGCATATAAAATAGCTTCTTTTGAAGCTGTGGATATTCCACTGATAAAATATGTTGCTCAGACAGGAAAGCCGATGATTATCTCTACAGGGATGGCTGATGTTAATGAGATTCAGGAGGCAATTGATGCGGCGCGATCAAATGGCTGCCACCAGCTCGCTATTTTGCATTGCGTTAGTGGCTACCCAGCTCCGGCTTCAGAATACAATCTTGCGACAATAGCAGATATGGCTAAGCGATTTGATGTCCTCACAGGTCTATCTGATCATACACTGGATAATACAACGGCAATTGCAAGTGTTGTCTTAGGTGCCAGAATTATCGAAAAACACTTTACGTTAGACCGAAATGGTGGTGGACCAGATGATAGCTTCTCTCTTGAACCTGAAGATTTGAAAAATCTGTGTGATGGTGCGAAAACTGCTTGGGAGGCTGTTGGTAAAGTCAACTATGCCAGAACCTCGAGTGAGCAAGGCAATGTTAAATTCAGAAGGTCGATTTATTTTATAAAAAATATGAATGCAGGCGATATTATAGATGAAACCTGCATTAAAAGTGTAAGGCCAGGTTTTGGTATGGCTCCGAAATATTGGAATTCAATAATTGGAAAAACTGTACTAGAAGATGTAAAAGAAAAAACTCCGGTGCTAGAGAATTTATTAAAATAGAATGAATATTCTCCCTTTTTTTAATATTTCATTGCGCGCAATTACTATGTTAAGTAGATTCGCGCTTATGTTCTTTATGGCAAAATATTTGTCTGCTTCAGAGATGGGGTTGTATGGATTGTTATCAACCACTATAGTTTTTTCTTTATATGTTGTTGGTATGGATTTCTACATCTATACAACTAGAGAATTAATAAAATCTGAGCGGACCGTTTGGGGGCGCCATTTAGCATCACAAATAAAGTTAAGTTTTCTACTTTACTTAATTTATATACCAGTTTTATCGTGTGTGTTTTATTTTAAATTAATTCCTTTGTCGTCATTACCCTACCTCATAGTCATATTGATACTTGAACATTTATGCCAAGAGTGTCAACGAGTAATCATTGCTGCGCACCAACCAATTAAAGCCAACGTAGGTTTATTTATACGTAATGGGTGTTGGCCACTAATTTTAATTCTTCTAACCTTATATGGTTTTGTAGATAAAGATATTTATTCAGTATTTAAAGCATGGATATTTGGGGATTTGATTGCTGGATTATACTTCATTTTCATAATCAGAAAATTGAATGTTTCAGGCTGGATGTTAAAAAGCGACTGGGAATGGGTCAAGAAAGGCGTAAAAGTATCATTACTATTTCTTGTTGGAACGTTAGCATTAAGGTTCAATACGGTTTTAGAACGATATTGGATACAATATATAGATGGTATTGAGTTGGTAGGTATATACTCTTTTTTTCTTGGGGTAAACTCCGTTATTTCTAATTTTATAGATGCAGGGGTCGTTTCATTCCTTTATCCTAAGCTAATCAAGGCATATAGCGATAAAGACAACAAAAAATATTCGATAATAAAAAACAAATTATGTAAGCAAATAATCTTGTGGACTACTTTATTGAGTGCCAGTAGTATATTATGTATTAATCAGGTTTTAACTTTTATAAATAAGCCCGCTTATTTTGAATATATCGGTATTTATTATATAACGTTAATAAGTGCAGTTATTTCATGTTTTGCATTGATACCTCATTACGAATTATATGCGCAAGGTAAAGATAAAGTTATTGTCAAATTGCACCTTCAGTCATTAATTGTATTTGTTATATGTGGCCTATCATTGACAAAGTTTATTGGAGTTTATTCCATTCCATTATCAGTGATGATTGCACAATCATTTATTTTAATTGCGAAAGTACATAAATTAAAAAGAAGTGTTCAATGAATATATTAATTCTCATAAATAGCGCACCAAAATATAAGTATTTTTTTAATGAGTTGGCTTCTTCTTTTGAGAACAGTGGCCATAAGGTTTTTTATGCGGTTGATTCAACCAGTTCATCATATATGGAGCCTGTTGACGAAATTGACAATGGTAAAGAAACTTACTATTTTTCTGAATACTTTCATAAGCATTATAATGATCCTCAACATGAAGAGTTGTATAGATGTAGAATAGGGGAGTTTTATTATTCTGATTTCGATCGTTTCCTAACGCATGGTTACAATTTAAATAAAGATAAAGTATATTGGGCTAAATTAAAATTGTGCTTAGATAATTATTTTTATCATCTAATTAAAGATAAAAACATAGATATAGTAGTTTACGAGAGCATTTCTAATAGTTTTGCATATTCTGCATTTAGAATATGTCAACTATTAGATAAGTCTTATGTGGGACTAATGGGCTCAAGGATTCCAGGACACCTTGAGTTACAAAGCTCAATTATTGACAATGAGGTTGAAGCAATAAAGTCCTTATCCAGAACTAAACATTCAGAGAGTGACTATGAGTGGTTTAATGAATACCGCCGTAATATTGTGTCAATTCAACCAGATTACATGAAAAATAATCATTTAAATACAACATCGCTCTCCAAATTGCTGAAATTAAATAGACTCAATACACTGTATAGAATTTTAAAAGAGGGTGTTAGTAAGTCAAGTTTTTATGATTATCAGCGAGGGGGGTTAATCAAGAAAATATTTAACAACACGGCGGTTAATTTACATAGAACATTTACTGCTTTTCTGTCGAAAAAGTTCTTTATTGACGAAAATCATTTGAGGGAAATAGATGAGGAATATTACGTATATCCTATTCATTATCATCCTGAATCATCAACATCAATATTAGCCCCAGATTACACTAATGAATATGTCAATATTATTAACATTGCTAATAAGTTACCTATTGGTAAATATCTTTATGTGAAAGACCATGTTTCTGCAAAAGGAACACAATCATTAAGCTTTTACAAAAAAATAAATAGCTTGCCTAACGTCAGGTTAATTAATAGCAGTGTGAATATCAAAACTTTGATAAAGAAATCTTTAGCCGTTATATCAATAAATAGCACTGCAGGGTATGAAGCTCTCTTATTAAACAAAAAAGTATATATATTTGGAAGGGTTTTTTATGAATGTTTTCCTAATGTAACTATGCTAAAGAATTTCGCAGAGCTTTCTGAAGCTTTAGATAATAATGATTTTAATGATGAAAAAATGGCAAATTGGTTTATTGCTTATAAAAAATATACAATAAACATGCCTCTATATATAGGTGACCATTCAAAAGGTGATAGGATGTACTATGATCGTCTATGTTCAGAAATAATAAACTTTTATCATAAGAAAAAAGCTGAGAGTGACGTGAATGTTATCATTTAAAATCACTGATAAAAAATTGTTCTTTTTGAGTTTGCAACTAATTACTTTCGCTTGCTTATTAGCTCTTATTAATGGTGCTAATATGGTTTCAAATTATATCTCTTTTTTTTCTTATGTTGTACTCATAGTAAGTATCTTGCTGTATGATAAAAGAGTTTTTTATCTGTCTTTCTTTCTAATATACAGTTTCATCGGGCAGCTGATTTCAGTAATAATAATTGAGCATAATTGGAGCCTCTATGAACTAGGTAGTGTTAAAGGCTATGTAAGTTATGCTCTAATTTACTTAGTTATTACGGCAATTATTTTGACAACACTTTCAGCGTATCTCATAGGAAAAAGCATATTTAAATATAAAGACTCGACGTTTCTTGATAAAATAAATAAAAATAAAATCTTATACTTTTTGCCTCTGCTATACCTTTTTCTCATATATATACCCATCATAGCATACGGAACAGCATTTTCATTCAGTGCCGGTAATCGGCTTGCTTATCGTAGTCAAATACCGTCTTTTTTTGGTTATCTTTTTCAAATCCGAGCGTTGATATTTCCTTTAGCAGGTCTTTATTTGCTCAGCAGAAAAAAGATGCATGGGTATATTTATCTTTTATTAGCCCTTCTCTGGAATTTGCTTATTGGGGAGAAAGCGAGTGGCTTGATTGTTACGCTCTATTCCTTTTTAATTCCATTTGTTTTGGTTGAATTCAAAAAAATAACATATTCCCGTATTTTTATAGTTGTCACAACATGTGTTATGTTAATTATAGTTAGTATAATAATAAATTACGTTGTAATTGAAAATGCGAATGCAGCACTCATATTCGATAGAATGTCTATGCAGGGGCAGTTATGGTGGTTTTATTTTAACCAAGTGGTTGCTAATGGAAATCTTACACATCCATTTTCTCAGGAGTTCAGTTCTGATAATGTCGGCCTAATTGCATTAATGCAATATTCCATGCCTAAGGATTTGTTTGATTTTTATATGGCAAACAAAATAATTTTAACTAATGGATTCCCTGCAATTTTTGTATTCTATTTTGGCAGTTATTGGCTAATCCCCGCTATATTATGTTGTTTCGTATATATGCTTCCCGTGTATTTTTTGACAAGAAGTTTATATATGGGACATATATTTAGTTTTTTAATATCGGTTCGTGTTTTTACGTCAATAATTACATTGATGGCCGAGGGGTCTATCGCGACATTCCTAGACTATAAACTTTTTGTGTATCTATTTATTTTAATTTTGTTGCAGTACTTGCCGAGGCTTAAGGTCTGACAATGAAACAATTTATGCGTAAGATTTGTATTATTTTTTATAAATTAATTAAAACTCTTTCTTTGTATATAACAGGCAGACCAGTTGAATATAAAAAAAAAGATAATGATATAATCATAACTGGTAATAGTTCTAATGAAATACGACAGAAAATACCTAAAGTAATATGGGTATATTGGCATGATGATGTGCTACCCCAATTGGTGCGAACATGTGTTTCTATTTTGATAAAGCGTAATCCTGGATATGAAGTTAACGTACTTTCAAAAAAAACAGTCAATAACTTCCTGCCTGGACTAAAATTCATAGATGACATTACAACTGTTCAGGTACAAGCAGATATTATTCGATTAAAACTGTTACACTGTTATGGTGGTGTTTGGGTTGATGCAAGTGTTTTGTTTTTAAAAGACTTAGGCTGGTTAAAGAATATCTGTGATGAGCAAAAATATGACTTAATTGGTTTTTATAGGAAAAGATTGAGTTCTAATATGCAGAAACCAATTTTTGAAAACTGGATGCTTTGTTGCCCCCCTAAAACCGCTTTTATAAAAAGTTGGCTAGAAACCTTCGAACCGGTAATGAATCTTGGACTTCAAGCATATCATGAAAAACTTAAAACCAGATCTGATTATATTGAGCTTAAGCAAAATATCAATATTCCAGAATATCTCTCAGCTTATATTGCAGGTCAAATCGCCTTAAAAAATACGCCACAAACCAGTGCATATTTAATTTCTGCTGAAGGTACTGCATATTTTTATCATGAATCTTATCCTCAAAAAACCAAGATATTAAGTAAGGTTTGGTGTGAACTTAATGCACCTAAAACTCTACCTCCACTAATAAAGCTAACTACTCAAAATAGACAATGTGTCCAGCATAGCAAGAGTATTAATAAAAATAGCATTATTGGTCTTGCAATGAATGTTAAAGATCATTATTGAGGTTTTATGAATAAAAAAATTGCTTTTATAGTGTCTGATATTACTGCGACAGGTGGCATTGAGAGGGTCATAATAAAGAATGCTAATGAATTAGTAAGCGAAAATTGTGACGTTAAAATTATTTCTGTACATCAAAGTAAATCAGAACCTTTTTATGATATAGATAATAGAGTAAAGGTTGTTTACATTGATAATAAGGTCACTAAAAACACCAAACCTGGTTCATTCAGCAAGTTTCTTAGTCATTTAACATCCTCAATAAAACTCAATACATATATATTAAAAAATGCAAATTACATATATATAGTTAATTCATTTCCTATGGCTTTGATTTCTTTTGTTGCATTTTTTTTAGTGAAATATAAATTTGTGGTTGAGCATGTCCACTATGATTATTATAACAAAGCAATGAAGCTCACTAGAAAATATGTTTATAGGTTTTTTGATTCTGTTATTACTCTAACTGAACGCGATGCCGTCAAGTTTTCAAAATTAGGGCTGAATGTAAGTGTAATACCTAATCCTTTATGTTTTCAACCCAATTGTCATCATATAAATTCTCATGCTGAAAAAAGATTAATTGCGGTTGGGCGATTAGAGACACAAAAGGGATTTGATCTTTTGATTAAGGCTTTTGAGGCTATTAATGGTGATGCTAGGGATGATTGGACTTTACATATTTATGGTGAAGGTAGTCTTAGGAGTGAATTACAAGAATTAATTGATACATTAAATTTATCCAAAAAAATCTTACTTAAAGGTAACGTTAAAAATTTGGAAACCATTTATCCGGAATATGATTTATTTGTATTCTCCTCAAGGTTTGAAGGATTTGGAATGGTGTTATTAGAAGCAATGAGCTGCGGTTTACCATCTATCTCGTTTGATTGTCCTACTGGTCCAAGAGAAATACTTGATGATGGTAAATATGGTATCTTGTGTATGCCTGAAAACATAAACTCTCTAAGTTTAGCTATGAATGAATTAATGAATGATGACGTGAAGCGTAGTTTATACGCAGAGAAAGCGATATTTAGAAGTCATCACTATCATATTTCTGAAATTAGTAAGCTGTGGATTAGTTTGTTAAATAAAACTAAATGATGATATCTTATGAAAAATTCAGTTGCCTTGGTTCTTGTTACCTTTAATCGAAGTGCTCTTTTATGCGAAATGCTACAGTCTATAGCTTTTTTAGCAATTAAACCCAACCATGTTTTTATTATAGATAATAATAGTTCTGATAACACATCGACAGTTGTATCCAAATTTATCAATGCTAATGTCTCACAAATGGAAGTTTCATATCATAATACCGGGGAAAACTTAGGTGGAGCTGGGGGGTTTGAGTTCGGTAGTAAGTTGGCATTTGAAGCGGGATACGAATGGATATGGTTGGCAGATGATGACATTGCATTAGAAAGTGACTGTCTTTCAGAGTTAATGAAGTATAAAAACTCTGCAGACATACTTCAGCCAATGCGTATGAATGTTGATGGGACTTGTGCAGAAATTTCAGGTATCGATTATGAGATTAATAATATATTTAGATTGAATCCTAAGAAAAAACGAATCGTTGATATTTTTAATAAAGATTGGGATATTTGTCCTCTGCGAACCATACCCTTTGAAGGACCTTTAATCAATCGAAGAGTTTTTCTAGATGTCGGCTTTCCAAATCCTCGTTTCTTTATTTTTTATGATGATCTTGATTTTGCTATTCGAGCTGAAAAACAGGGTTATAAGATTGCCTGCGTTAAGTCGGCAAGGTTAACGCGTAAAATTCCATTCATTCAAAGTTTAGCACTAAACTCATGGAAAGGTTATTTTATGTATCGTAACTTTTTTAAAGTTCAAATGAGTTATGCTACCCGAAAAATTGCACTTTTTCGGGTTTTTTCTATTTTTACGTTGGTCGCTGCGCATTCGATTATAACAGGACGATTAAAATCATTACCAATTCTTTTTGATGCTCTTAAAGATTCGATTAGTAAAGAATTCCCCACAAATCCTAAATATAAACCTTAAGTATAATATTATGAAAAATACAATAGCTATTGTTGGCGCAGGCCTTAGTGGTGCTGTGATTGGAAGACAACTTGCGGAAGCTGGTTTCAGAATTGAGCTATTTGATTCTCGTAATCACATCGGTGGCAACTGCTACACGGAACGTGATAGCACTACCAATGTTTTAGTCCATACCTACGGCCCTCATATATTTCACACAAATAATCGTACTGTATGGGATTATGTTAACAAATTTTCTAATTTTAAGCCTTATGTCAATCGTGTAAAAGCGCGAACGAAAGGTCGAATTTTTTCTCTTCCAATAAATTTGCTTACAATAAATCAATTTTATGGTGAATGTTTGTCACCTCAGCAGGCTAAAGACTATATTAGTAATATTGCTGATAAAACAATTACTGATCCGCAAACCTTTGAAGATCAAGCTTTGGCATTTATTGGAAAAGATCTTTATGAGGCTTTTTTTAGGACTTATACCATTAAGCAGTGGGGAATGGAGCCAAGCGAACTTCCAGCAAGTATCCTTAAGCGTCTTCCTGTCCGATTCAATTATGATGATAATTATTTTTCACATGATTATCAAGGGATGCCTGAACATGGTTATACCCCAATGATTGAATCAATCCTTGATCATGAAAACATAAAAATTCATCTTAGCACTGAATTTAAAGCCGAGCAGGCTGAGTTGTATAATCATGTTTTTTACAGTGGAACTATTGATGGGTTCTTCGATTATAGATTAGGGCGCTTGCCATATCGCACTCTTGATTTTATTACAGAAGTACATGATGGTGATTATCAGGGTTGTGCGGTAATGAATTATTGTGATAATTCCGAAAAGTTCACAAGAATTACAGAACACAAGCACTTCTCCCCATGGGAATTTCATGATAAATCTGTCATTTATAAAGAATACAGCAGAGAATGTGAAGAGGAAGATATTCCATATTATCCTATTCGCTTAATTAGTGACAAACATTTACTTAAAAAATATATAACTGCGGCAGAAGAATTAAATAATATTTCTTTCGTAGGTCGTTTGGGGACTTATCGATATTTGGATATGGATGTCACGATTGAAGAGGCGTTAAATGCTGCGTCTAAATTCTTGTCATTAAAGTCTTCACAGGCAAAAGTCCCTGTCTTTTTTGTTGATTTAGTTTGATTTCTTAGATTATGTGAAATTTTACAAATACGGTTTATATTTAATCACTCAGTATATTGCTATAAACATACAGATTGTATTTAGCACCTTATACTATCTCATAATGAGTTTTTTAGGTTAACATCGGTGTTACTTAAACCGCGCTTGTCGTGGTATTCACATGATAGGAGTATGTAATGTCCAAGCAACAAATCGGCGTTGTAGGTATGGCGGTAATGGGCCGCAATCTAGCTCTGAACATCGAAAGCCGTGGCTACACGGTATCCATCTTCAACCGCTCGCGTGAGAAGACCGATGAAGTGATTGCTGAGAATTCAGGTAAGAAACTGGCTCCTTTTTACACTGTAGAAGAGTTCGTTGAATCGCTTGAAAAGCCTCGTCGTATCCTGCTGATGGTGCAAGCGGGTGAAGCCACAGACAAAACCATCGCTTCACTGACTCCTCATCTCGACAAAGGCGACATCCTTATCGACGGTGGCAACACCTTCTATAAAGATACTATTCGTCGAAATAAAGAACTTTCGGATCAAGGCTTCAACTTTATCGGTACGGGTGTTTCCGGTGGCGAAGAGGGCGCATTGAAAGGCCCATCAATCATGCCTGGCGGCCAGAAAGAAGCGTATGAGTTGGTTGCTCCAATTCTCGATAAGATTGCTGCGCGTGCTGAAGATGGTGAGGCTTGTGTTGCTTACATCGGTCCTAATGGTGCTGGTCACTATGTGAAGATGGTTCACAACGGCATTGAATATGGTGACATGCAATTGATCGCAGAAGCCTATGCATTGCTGAAAGGCGCGCTGGGTTTGAACAACGAAGAGTTGGCTAAAACTTTCACCGATTGGAACAACGGCGAGCTAAGCAGCTATCTGATCGATATCACCAAAGATATCTTCACCAAGAAAGACGAAGATGGAAAATACCTTGTTGATGTGATTCTGGATGAAGCCGCAAACAAAGGAACCGGTAAGTGGACCAGCCAAAGTTCACTGGATCTTGGCGAGCCATTATCTCTTATTACCGAATCTGTTTTCGCTCGTTACCTCTCCTCACTCAAGTCTCAACGTGTTGCTGCATCTAAGGTGCTTAGTGGTCCACAAGCGCAAGCTTTCACTGGCGACAAAGCTGAGTTCGTTGAGAAAGTGCGTCGTGCTCTTTACTTGGGTAAAATCGTTTCTTACGCGCAGGGCTTCTCACAGTTGCGTGCAGCATCAGAAGAAAACGAGTGGGATCTGCATTACGGCGAAATCGCTAAGATTTTCCGTGCCGGTTGCATTATTCGTGCTCAATTCCTGCAGAAAATCACTGATGCTTATGCAAGCAATGCTGATATTGCTAACTTGCTGTTGGATCCTTACTTCAAGAATATTGCCGATGAATATCAGCAGGCGCTGCGTGATGTCGTCTCCTATGCGATTCAGAATGGTATTCCAACGCCGACTTTCTCTGCTGCGATCGCTTACTATGACAGCTATCGTTCAGAAGTATTGCCTGCTAACCTGATTCAGGCTCAGCGTGACTACTTTGGTGCGCATACTTATAAACGCATTGATAAAGAAGGTGTGTTCCACACCGAGTGGTTGGATTAATATTATTTAACACCTCTCAGTTGTGAGAGGTGTTTTTTCATTAGGTTTTTGTTTTGTGAGTCATTTTATATATGAAAGACAGTGAAAATTCCAATTCAGAAAGTTCAAATTTTCAGCAGGTTTCTTACAATAATGATAATGAAGTTGATCTGGTTGATATAATAGTACAACTCTGGAAAGGTAAAATTACTATAGTGGTAACGGTTATAATTACTTTGGCGTTGAGTCTCGTTTATTTAAACGTTGTAAAGGAAAAGTGGACGTCAAAAGCCATAGTTACTCTTCCTGCTGCCGGTCAGGTTGCTAATTATAACGCGACGTTAAGTACGTTATATGCGCAAAACCCACAAGATAAACCTTCGATTACTGACTTGCAAAATCAAATGTTCATTCGTTTTAGTGCATCAATGAATGCATTGTCAGGTTCCCTTGCTAATCAAGAGAAACCAACAACCTTACGCATTGAACAGGTAAATAAAGGAAGTAATGATTCTCTTGCTATCTCTTTTGTTGCTGAAAGCGGAAAGCAAGCGCAGGAAACCCTTTCAAAATATATCGCAGAAGTTAATAAAGATGTTGTTGATGACTTTGGTTCTGATATCAAAAAGAATCTAGGTGTTAAAGCCAAGGAGTTGTCAAATATACTTGATGCTCATAAACAAATTGCCATTAATAAAAAACAGCATCGTATTGACGTGATTAACCAAGCATTAAAAGTAGCAATGCAGTCGGGTTTAACCAAATCACAGTTAAAAGAAGCATCATACCTCTCCGACGACACTTTGTATCTTTTAGGAAGCGATGCATTAAATGCTATGATCGCCAATGAAGCAACAAAACCATTAGACTATGATGATGATTATTACACTGCACAACGTGCGCTACTCTCAGTAACTCATGTCCAGATTCAGACAGATAATTTGCAATCTTTCCGTTATATTGCAAAAGCGGATCTACCATTTAGAAGAGATAGCCCTAAGAAAACATTAACTGTATTGTTAGCGTTAATTTTAGGCGGTGTATTAGGCTCTTCAATTGTAATTGGTCGTAACGTTGTAGCTAATTATCGCAATCGACACTAATTTTAGAACCGGCCTTTTAGGCCGGTTATTTTATCCCACCAGCAACTCTCCCCGTCTCCCCGCATTCTCCCCAGCCAACCGCACCACCAACATCCCAGCCGTCACAAACCTGGTCAAATTCCTCGCATACAACACGCCACCAAACTCAGCCACCAGCGGCATCACCTGGTCAGTAATCGGGTCAACAACCTCAGCTACCACTTCCCCAGCCTTAATCCACTCGCCCAAATTACGTCGGTAAAACACCAATCCAGATTGCGCTGCATGAATATACTCACATCCCGCCAGCGCCGTCGCCGGATGAATCAGGGCAGGGGACTCACCCACTTCACCGGCAATATATCCGCCCTCAATCAGTGCATTGATAATCGCGTCAGCATCTTTCTCCGCCAGCTCTGGCGATACATCCGCCACACCGCGAAGTTCCAGCGTCACCGGCAGCAAGCCGCGCGGCATGGGATACTCATCGCCAAAGCGCTCTGCCAGCGTCAGCCACGGCTCACAGCAAGCCTCATCAAAAGGTTCGCCGCCCGAAATCTGCGCCAGCAACTGCACTTCACTACCTAACCAACGCGCGAGTGGTTCAATATCCGGCCATGCGTGCGGCGTAGTGTACAGATGCGGCAGCGCATCCCAGTCGCAATGCAGATCAATCATTAAATCCGCCTGGCTGGCCATACGCATCAGCGTAAAGCGCTGGGCATCCAGTTCGGTGCGGGCAATGCGGTCACGATAATGGCGATCAATCGCTTCCCTGATTAGGCGTTTGTTTTCGTATTCACTTTGCGTCAGTGAGCCGGCGAGTTCTTCAACCAAGGCTTCACCCAATGCCGGGAAGCGGCGGTTAAAGTCTTGTCCTGATAACGTATGGAAACGCCCGAGATGGCTACCGTGCCAGTGTTGTCCCATGGCTAAAGGATTCGCCACCGGCACCAATGTGATTTTGGATTTGAGTTGTCCGGCAGATTCCAGCGCCAGCAGTTTCTGTTTCAAGTACCATGCCACCGCCATGCCCGGCAGTTCATCGCCGTGCAGCGCAGCCTGAATATAGACGCGTTGCTGCGAATCGGTGCCGAAGTGGAAGCTGACAATTTCGCGTTGCGTGCCCAGCGAGGCGCTTAATAGAGGATGATGTTGTTGTTGCATAACGCTATCGATGTCCTTTATTCATGGCACGCATTCAGCGACGCCTGATTTATTTTCTGATGGAATTATAGTGCTGAGTGCGAAAAGGGCGGCAAAAAGCCGCCCAAAAGATTACTGCTGGATAGAGATGTCAGTCGCGAAGTACTGTTTCTGAATCTTATCGAAAGTGCCGTTCTTCTTAAGCTCGGCAAACGTGTTATCCAGCGCGGTTTTGAGTTCGGTGTCGCCTTTACGCAGACCAATCGCAGTGCCCGGACCAATAATTGGATCCTGCACAATCGGGCCTGCTAATTCGAAATCTTTGCCCTGCGGATGTTTCAGGAAACCATTTGCGGCCTGGGCAGCATCGGTAAACACCACATCAAGACGGCCCGAAATCAAATCACTCTCAACCTGTGCCTGATCGCCATAAGGTACAACCTGCACGCCATGCGGCTGCCATTTTGCCAGCGCATAACGCTCCTGCACGGTGCCTTGCTCAACGCCCACGGTTTTGCCTTTCAGCGATTCAGCGGTTGGCAGCAGGCCAGAACCTTTACGCGCAATCAACTGCGTATGGGTGTTGTAAAGCGGCACGGTGAAATCAATCTGCTTCAGACGTTCTTCGGTGATGCCCATATCAGACAGGATGGCGTCGAACTTACGTGCTTTTAGCGCCGGGATCATGCCATCGAACTGGCTCTCCACCCACACGCATTTAGCCTTCACTTGCTCACACAGCGCATTGCCGAGATCGATATCAAAACCGACCAGTTTGCCCTGTGGGGTTTTGGATTCGAAAGGAGGATAGGTAGGATCAACCGCGAAACGCAATTGATCAATTTTTGCCTGCGCGCCAAATGCGCAACCTGCCAGTACAGCCAGCGCCAGCGTCTGACGCAGGCGGGCGGTTAAACGAGAAATTGCCATAATATCGGTCTTCTTTTGATGTGATGTTGAGTCAGAAAGAGTACCGCTCAGGGCCTGGCAAGGCAATTAGAGGATTATTTTCATCACGTTACCATTATGCAGCGCCTGATAATCCGCAATGTTAAGCACCACAGATTGCTCCAGCAATCCGGCGTTAAAGGCGATTTCGTCATAGCGTTCGAACAGCAACGGATCAACCACCAGTTGTAAATCAGGATGGAAACTAAACGGGGGAATAGCGCCAAAAACGCAGCCGGTCAGCGTATCCACTTCTGCCGGTGATGCCAGTGAAGCACGTCGACCACCAACCGCTGACGCCACTTTGCTGAGATCCGCTTGCTGATCGGCAGGCAGCACCGCCAGCACATGTTGCTTGATGCCGTTGCCTTTCACATGACACACCAGCGCCTTCGCGCCTTGCCCAACTTCCGTGCCGCGAATCGCCGCCACCGCTTCGCACTTGCCGGTCGCTTCATGTTCCATCACGCGATAGCGCGCCTGATATTGGTTGAGCAGGGCGAGCAATTTTTCATGTGTGGTCATGGTGTTTTCCATGCTGATGAATAGCGTAGGGTGCGCATTTATGCGCGCCTGGGACATTGGTCGCCATGAATGGCGACCCTACGAAACGTTATTTATGACGTGCGCGCAGATTATTGATGATGGTGCTCAAATCCAGCTCCTGATCTTGCAACAGCACCATCAGGTGATAAAGCAGATCCGAAGCTTCATTGGTCAACTCGTGACGATCGTTAACCGTTGCTGCCAACGCCGTTTCCACGCCTTCTTCACCCACTTTCTGGGCGATACGCTTGGTGCCGCTGGCGTAGAGTTTCGCGGTATAAGAACTCTCTGGATCGGCGCTTTTGCGCGAAGCCAGCAGTTGCTCGAGCTGATAGAGGAACGTCCAGTCTGGCGCAGCCGGTGAGAAGCAGCTGGAAGTGCCGAGATGGCAGGTTGGGCCAATCGGATTGGCCAGCACCAGCAAGGTATCGTTATCGCAATCCGGCGTGATGCTTGCCACTTGCAGGAAGTGGCCCGAGGTTTCGCCTTTGGTCCATAAACGATTTTTAGTGCGTGAGAAGAAGGTGACATTGCCCTCGCTGAGGGTTTTTTGCAGCGCTTCTTCGTTCATATAACCGTGCATCAGCACTTCGCCGGAAACGTTGTGCTGGACGATAACGGGCATCATGCCCGCAGTTTTGACCCAATCCAGCCTGGCCAGTTGTTCTGCAGTTAACACGCGCGAATCTCCACACCGTTGTCGATCAGGAAGTTTTTCAACTCGCCGATATTGATAATTTGTTTGTGAAACACCGAAGCCGCCAGCGCGCCATCAACGTTCGCCTGCTCAAAGGCGTCAAGGAAGTGCGGCATGGTGCCTGCGCCGCCGGAGGCGATCAGCGGCACTTTGCATACATCGCGCACTTTCTTCAGTTGCACCAAATCGTAGCCGTTACGCACGCCATCCTGGTTCATCATGTTGAGGACGATTTCACCCGCGCCCAGCTTCTGCACTTCCTGCACCCAATCCAGGGTTTCCCACGTGGTCACTTTGGTGCGCGCTTCGTCGCCGGTGTACTGATTGACGTGATATTTGCCGCTCGCTTCGTCAAACCAGGTATCGATGCCCACCACGATGCACTGCACGCCAAAGCGATCGGCCAGACGCGTAATCAGCGTAGGATCGGCTAATGCCGGCGAGTTGATGGAGATCTTGTCGGCACCGAACTGCAGAATGCGCGCCGCGTCTTCTTCGCTCTTGATGCCGCCCGCCACGCAGAACGGAATATCGATTACTTCCGCCACGCGTGACACCCAGCTTTTGTCCACGACGCGGCCATCTGATGAGGCGGTGATATCGTAGAACACCAGCTCGTCCGCGCCTTCCTGCGCATAGCGCTGCGCCAGCGGCACGATGTCGCCGATGATTTCGTGGTTGCGGAACTGAACGCCTTTCACCACTTGCCCGTCACGCACATCGAGACAAGGAATTATCCGTTTTGCCAGCATGCAATCGCCTCCGCCACCGTGAATTTATCTTCCAGTAAAGCGCGGCCAACGATCACGCCCTGCGCGCCACTGCCGCGTAATGCCGCGATGTCATCCAGCGAACCGATGCCGCCCGACGACTGGAAAGCGATGTCCGGGAAGGCCGCAGAGACTTCTTTGTAAAGTTCGACGTTGGAGCCGCTTAGCGTACCGTCACGCGAAATGTCGGTGCACAGCACATGCTTGAGGCCAACCGGCTGATACCAGCCAATCACCTCTTCCAGCGTTACGCCCGCTGCTTCCTGCCAGCCGCTGATCGCCACTTCTTTACGGTTGTTGGCATCAATGCGCACATCCAACGCCAGCACGATGGCGTCCGCGCCAAACTCGCTAAACCAGCTTTTGACTTCTTCCGGTTGCTTCACCGCGGTTGAACCGACCACCACGCGCGTGGCACCCGCTGCCAGCAGCGCCGCCACGTCATCGCGATGGCGGATGCCGCCGCCCACCTGCACCGGCACGGTCACGCCGCGCAGTAAGGTGGTGAGCAGGGGGATCTGACGTTTGGCCGGATCTTTCGCGCCGGTCAAATCCACCAGATGCAGCACTTCAGCGCCCTGACGTTGGTAATCCTGCAAGCGCGGCAGCGGATCGCTACCGTAATCGCGCTGCTGGCCGTAATCGCCCTGATGCAGGCGCACCACTTTGCCGTCGATTAAATCTAATGCGGGGATAATCATCACATCTCCAGGAAATTTTTCAGCAACTGCGCGCCTGCTTTGCCCGAACGCTCCGGGTGGAACTGCACGCCGAAGAAGTTATCTTTCTGCAAGGCGGCAGTGAACGGATGACCGTAATCGCACTGCGCGATGGTGGCCGCATTCACCGGCATGGCGTAGCTGTGCACGAAGTAGAAGTAGCTGCCATCGGGAATGTCGCGGAACAGATGATGGCCCGCTTTAGCGGTGATCTGGTTCCAGCCCATGTGCGGCAGCGGTAAATCCTGCGTGTCCATCAGCGTGACCGGCTCATCAACCAGGCCCAGCGTGGTGACGCCGCCGTTCTCATCGCTCCCACGACCGAGCAGCTGCATGCCGAGGCAAATGCCGAGCACCGGCTGGGTGCAGGCTTTGATTAGGTCGATGAGATCGCGCTCCTGCAGCTGGTTCATCGCCGCCTGCGCGGTGCCCACGCCAGGCAGCAGCAGCTTGTCAGCATGCAGCACCACATCCGGGTCGCGGCTCACCTGCGGCGTGTAGCCGAGGCGCTCAATCGCCCACTTCACCGACGACAGGTTGGCGCAGCCGGTATCGAGAATCACCACGTTCATCACAGCACTCCTTTCGAGCTCGGCAAGGTGTTGCCTTCCACGCGAATCGCCTGGCGCAGCGTGCGGCCAAAGGCTTTGAACAGGCTCTCCACGCGATGGTGATCGTTGCGGCCTTTGGTTTTCAGGTGCAGCGTGCTCATCATGGCGTAGGAGAGCGAGCTGAAGAAGTGCTCGACCATCTCGGTGCTGAGATCGCCCACGCGCTGGTAGCTGAACTCGGCTTTGAATTCGATGTGCGGACGGCCGGAGATATCCAGCGCGCAGCGCGCGAGGCACTCATCCATTGGCAACACGAAGCCAAAACGACCGATGCCACGTTTGTCGCCCAGCGCTTTCAGCAGCGCTTCGCCGAGCGCCAGACCGGTATCTTCCACGGTGTGGTGATCGTCGATGTAGAGATCGCCTTTCACATCGATGTTCATGCGGAAACCGCCGTGCACCGCAATCTGGTCCAGCATGTGATCAAAGAAGCCGACGCCGGTGTTAATTTTGCTGCCGCCTTCACGATCCAGCCACACTTCGACTTTAATCTGCGTCTCTTTGGTGTTGCGCTGCACCAGCGCATAGCGGTCGCGCTTGGTCAGGCGCGCCTGAATCGCATCCCAATCTTCGCCTTCCGCGCCGTAACGCAGGCCCTGAATGCCCATATTCTGCGCCAGCTGAATATCGGTGAGACGATCGCCAATCACGTAACTGTTAGCGGTATCGAGCGCACCAGCGGCCAGCCAGGCTTCCACCATTTTGGTCTTCGGCTTGCGGCAATCGCAGTTATCTTCTGGCATATGCGGGCAGATCAGGATGTCGCTGAAATTCACGCCTTGTGAGCTGAGAATCTGCATCATCAGGTTGTGCGGGCCGTCGAAATCGGCCTGCGGGAAGCTAGCGGTGCCGAGGCCATCCTGATTGGTGATCATCACCAACTGAAAACCCGCTTCCTGCAACGCCAGCAGCGCAGGAATGGCGTTCTTCTCAAACGCCAGCTTCTCCATGCGATCCACCTGATAATCGGTGGGTGGTTCAGAGATGATGGTGCCGTCGCGGTCGATAAAAAGGATCTTCTGACTCATGCTTGCTCCACTGATAAGGCTTGCAGCGCGGCGATCAGGCGCTCGCACTCTTTACGGGTGCCGATGGAGATGCGCAGGCATCCCGCAAGGCCGGGGTTTTTGTTTTGGTCGCGCAGAATAATGCCTTGATCCCACAGCGTTTTAAACACTTTTGGCGAATCAGTGAAGCGCGCCAGAATGTAGTTGGTTTCGCTTGGGAACACCTGTTGCACCACGCTAATCTGCGGCAACTGTTCAAACAGCCAGGCACGATTGGCGTTCAGCTCGGCAACGTGCTGACGCATCAGCGCAATACCTTGCTCGCTCAGCGCTTGTCCGGCCACATCCGCCACCGGCGTGGCGAGCGGATAGGGTGCAATCACCTTCATCAGCAGATCGATCACCGGCTTGTTCGCCAGGGTGAAGCCGCATCGCAATCCGGCCAAGGCAAAGGCTTTGGACAGCGTGCGCAGAATCACTAAGTGCGGATACTCCTGCAGCCAGCCCGCCAGCGTCGCTTCCGGGCAGAACTCGATATAGGCTTCATCGGCCACCACCAGCGCTTTACCGGCGGTCGTTTCCAGCAGCTCGCGAATGTCATCGGGATTGATCAGGTTGCCGGTCGGATTGTTTGGACTGCACATATAGACGACTTTTACGCCGTCGAGCTGGTCGGCAATCGCCGGCAGATTTAGCTGCCAGTCATCGAGTGCCGCCACGGTACGGTATTCGATGCCGATGGTTTCGGCGCTGACGCTGTACATGCCGTAGGTTGGCGGGCAGAACAGAATCGCATCTTTGCCCGGCTCGCAGAAGGCGCGCATCAGCAGTTCGATACCTTCATCCGCGCCGCGACTGACCAGAACCTGCTCCGGCGTCAAACCGGCGTAAGCGGCGTAACGCTCAATAACAATTTTTGGCTGGCATTCCGGATAGCGGTTCAGCGTCTGCTGCGACAGTTCAAAAGGCACCGGCAGCGGGAATTCATTGGCGTTCAGCCACACATCACCGTTACCACCCAGACGACGCGCCGATTGATACGGCGTCAGCGCTCGCACGTTGGCGCGTGCCAACGCTTCAATATTCAGGCTCATGCTTGCTCCTTCAGCGCGGCAACACGCAGGGTAACGGCATTTTTGTGGGCTTCCAGCTGCTCGGCGGCGGCCAGCGTTTCAATCGTCGCGGCAAGGTTGAGGAAGCCTTGCGGCGTCAGCTCTTGCACCGTCATACGTTTCTGGAAATCGGCCAGGCCAAGGCTGGAACAGGTGGCGGTGTAACCGTAGGTCGGCAGCACGTGATTAGTGCCAGACGCGTAATCGCCCGCTGATTCCGGTGACCAGTCGCCAAGGAATACCGAACCGGCGCTGGTAATGCTATCCACCAGATCGCGCGGTTGACGCGTCTGAATGATCAGGTGCTCCGGGCCGTAGAGGTTGGAGATCTCGATGCACTGATCCAAATCGCGCAGCACAATCAGGCGGCTGCTTTCCAGCGCCTGACGCGCGGTAGCGGCACGCGGCAGCTGCGCCAGTTGCTCTTCAACCGCTTGCGCCACGCCTTCGGCCAGTTGCAGCGACGGCGTCAGCAGAATTACTTGTGAATCCGGGCCGTGTTCCGCCTGCGACAGCAAATCGGATGCCACGAATGCTGGCGTAGCGCCTTCATCGGCAATCACCAGCACTTCGGATGGACCGGCCGGCATATCGATCGCCGCGCCATCTAACCGCTGGCTAACCTGACGTTTAGCTTCGGTCACGTACGCGTTGCCTGGGCCAAAAATCTTGTCCACTTTCGGCACAGTTTCGGTGCCGAAGGCGAGGGCGGCGATGGCTTGCGAGCCGCCAACCTGAAACACCTCATTCACGCCGCACAGCTGCGCGGCATAAAGAATTTCATCGGCAATCGGCGGCGGCGAACACAGCACCACGCGACCGCAACCGGCGATGCGTGCCGGTGTCGCCAGCATCAACACGGTTGAAAACAGCGGGGCGGAACCGCCAGGAATATACAAACCCACCGATTTCACCGGACGGGTAATCTGCTGGCAGCGCACGCCAGGCTGGGTTTCCACATCCACTTCCGCCAGAATCTGCGCGTTGTGGAAGGTCTCGATATTCGCCACCGCAACCGCCATCGCCTGCTTCAGCGTGTCGCTGAGACGATCGCTGGCGGCTTGCATCTCTTCGGCGCTGATGCGCAGGTTATCCACCTGCGCTTTGTCGAAGCGCGCGCTAAATTCACGCAGCGCCGCATCACCACTCTCTTTCACTTGTACCAACACGTCACGCACGATCTGGCTGATACTTTCTGAAGCCGAAATCGCCGGACGCATCAGCAGCGCTTGCTGCTGCTCTGCGCTGCATTGCTGCCAATCAATGGGTGTCATCAGAGTGCTCATGGTGTTACTCCAACATTTTTTCGATTGGCAGCACGAGGATCGAGCTGGCACCCAGCGACTTCAGCTTCTCCATGGTTTCCCAGAACAGCGTTTCGCTGCTCACCATGTGCATCGCCACGCGGCTGACATCACCGGCCAGCGGCAGCACGGTTGGACGCTCAGCGCCCGGCAGCAGCGCAATCACTTCATCCAGACGCTCGCTTGGCGCGTGCAGCATGATGTACTTGGATTCACGCGCTTTAATCACGCCCTGAATACGCGTCATCATTTTGTCGACCAGCTCTTGCTTGGCGGCCGGCAGTTCGCCGTCGCGCTGAATCAGCACCGCTTTAGAACGGTAGATCACTTCGACTTCGCGCAGACCGTTAGCTTCCAGCGTGGCGCCGGTTGAAACCAGGTCACAAATCGCATCGGCCAGGCCAGCGCGTGGTGCAACTTCAACAGAACCGTTCAGCAGACAGGATTTGAAGGCGACGCCTTGTTTATCGAGGTATTTCTTCAGCAGGTGTGGATAAGAGGTGGCGATGCGGGCGTTATTCAGGCATTGCGGGCCGGTGTACTCTTCATCAACTGGCATTGCCAGCGACAGGCGACAACCGCCGAAATCCAGACGACGTAGCGTGAAGTAACGCGGATCTTCGCCCTGAGCACGACGGTTCAGCAGCTCCTCTTCCAGCACGTTTTCACCGACGATACCGAGATCGACGACGCCATCCATCACCAGGCCAGGAATATCATCATCACGCACGCGCAGGATGTCGATCGGCATGTTCTCCGCAAACGCAATCAGACGCTGTTGCTGAAGGTTGATTTTGATACCGCAGCGTGCCAGCAGTTCGCGTGATTCATCACTTAAACGGCCAGATTTCTGCATAGCTATGCGAATACGGGTGTTATCTAACATGGTTCCTGTCCTCTTATTCAATCCTGTCTGAACGTGTTGGTTTGCGTTCGCCCATAAAAAAACCCCCGGAAGATGATCTTCCGGGGGCTCTCTTTGCGTTCGCACCACTGGAAGATCCTAATCGTCTCCCAGCACACATCGCCTGAAAGACTAGTCAGGATGATGGTGATGATGGTGGTTGAACTGAACGCGTGTCATAGTAAATTCCGTTGCTGAATGAGTATTCATTTGCGTGCTGAATAACCTAACGAAGATGGTGACAATTGGCAACCCTTTTTTAACCGTCAATTTCCGGAATCTCCCGAAACAGTTTGCGCTGGTTTGGCACATCTGGCCGCACTAAGATGAAGTGTGAGCCCATAGCAGGAGTCGATATGAAAAAGGTCGCGATTGTAGGTCTGGGATGGCTGGGGATGCCGCTGGCGATGGCGCTAACGGCACGCGGCTGGCAGGTCACCGGCAGTAAAACCTCGCCGGATGGCGTGGACGCCGCACGCCGCTGTGGCATCGAAGCCTTCCAACTGGTGCTGACGCCCGAGCTGGAGTGTGAAGCCGAAGAGTTAGATACGCTGATGTCCGTCGATGCGCTGGTGGTGACGTTACCCGCTAGCCGCACGGTGAAAGGCGGTGAAGATTACATGCAGGCGGTGCAGAACGTGGTGGACACCGCGCTGGCGAAAAAAGTCCCGCGCATCATTTTCACCAGCTCAACGTCAGTGTACGGCAGCGGCGAAGGTGTAATGAAAGAGACCAGCCCACTGCAGCCGGAAACTGTCGCCGGCAAAACGCTGGTGGAGCTGGAGAACTGGCTGCACGATCTGCCCGGCACCAGCGTGGATATTGTGCGCCTCGCGGGATTAGTGGGGCCGAATCGTCATCCAGGTCGTTTCCTCGCAGGAAAAACCGGGCTGGAAAACGGCGGTCATGCGGTCAATCTGGTGCATCTCGATGATGTGGTGGATGCGATTGTCCTGTTGCTGCAAACCCCAAAAGGCGGGCACATTTACAATCTGTGTGCATCGAAACACCCGTCGCGCGATAGCTTTTATCCCAGCGTGTCGAAGCAGCTGGGGCTGGAACCGCCGACGTTTGTGGCGGAGCCGGAGCGTTCTAACGGGAAGGTGATTGATGGCTCGAAAATCGCTAATGAGCTGGGGTTTGAGTACACCTATGATGACCCGATGAAAATGCCGTTGGAATGATTTTCCCCTCACCCTAACCCTCTCCCGCAAGCGGGCGAGGGAATGTTTTGCTCCCTCTCCCTGTGGGAGAGGGCCGGGGTGAGGGCATCAGCACGCAGCAGATCAAACCCCAAACCGATCCCTCAGCGCATACCATGCCGCCCCCATCGCCGTGAGCGGCACCTTAAACCGTCTCCCACCTGGAAACGGCAGATGCGGCAATTTTGCGAACGCATCAAATCTCTCGGCGTGCCCACGTAGCACTTCAGCAATCAACTTCCCCGAAAGATGCGTACAGGTCACGCCATGCCCGCTGTCGCCCTGCATAAAGAAGGCATTCTTTTCAACCTGGCCAAACTGCGGCATGCGCGACAGCGTAAGCAGGAAATTGCCGCTCCAGCGGTGGCTGATTTTGATATCCCGTAACTGCGGAAAGGTGCGCAGCAGCTTGGGACGAATCAGCGCTTCAATGTCATCCGGCTCACGCGCGCCATACACTACGCCGCCGCCGTACAGCAGGCGGTTATCGGCGGTGAGGCGGAAATAATCCAGAAGGTAGTTACAATCTTCAACGCAGTAATTGTTCGGCAGCAAACCCAGCGCCTGGTCACTCGTTAAAGGTTCGGTGGTGACGATCTGCGAACCGCAAGGCATGCTTTTGCGCGTCAGGCGCGGTTCAAGCTGCGACGGCAAATAGGCGTTGCCGGCAAAAATTACGAAGGTGGCGCTGACTGCGCCTTTAGCGGTTTTTACACGATGCGGTGCACCATATTTCACTTCTGTCGCCGCTGACTGCTCATAAATGCGCCCGCCGTGACGGCGAATCGCTTCGGCTTCACCCAGCGCCAGATTAAGCGGATGCAGATGGCCGCCGCGCTTATCAAGCAAGCCACCGACATAACGATCGGTCGCTACTTCACGCCGAATGCCGCGTTCGTCGAGCAGCTCCAAATCGTGATTACCGTAGCGCGCCCAAAGTGCTTTTTGGCTGCGCAGATGGCCCATTTGCCGCTGATTCAGCGCGGCGAAAATGCCGCCAGGACGATAGTCGCAGGCGATGGCATATCGGTCGATGCGATCGCGAATGATCTCCGCGCCTTCAAACATCATGCTGCCAAGCATTTGTGCGGTCAGCTTGCCGTAGCGCTGCTCAATCACATCTACGTCACGGCTGTAGGAGTTGACGACCTGGCCGCCATTGCGGCCGCTGGCACCAAAGCCAATTTTCGCCGCTTCAAGCAGCACTACGTCGTAACCGGCTTCGGTGAGAAACAGCGCGGACGAGAGCCCGGTAAAGCCGCCGCCAATGATGCAGACATCGCACTGCACCGACTCTTGCAGCGCCGGCCACGGCTCATGCGCGTTGGCGGTCGCGGCGTAATAACTTCCCACATGTTGCATGACATCCTCCTTAAGCGCGAAACCTTAGAAATTGGCGGGCGTATGCGCGCTAACAATGCGACACGGCTGATCTGAGGTATTGGTAAAACTGTGCGGTAAGCCAGTATCAATCACATAGCTTTCACCGCGATAAAGATGGTAACTCTGGCCGTTAACCACCAGCGTGATTTCACCTTCCAGCACCGTGCCGGTTTCCTCGCCGGGATGGCGTAACTTCTCGCCGGTGCTGGCGCCGGGTTCATAACGCTCCAGCAGCATCGCCAGCGCGCGTCGCGCGGCACCGTTATCGATCAGCATCAGCGATACGCCCAGGCTGCCGATCTCCACGCACTCTTCCGGGCGCACAATCACGCGCGGCGTGGCATTGATTTTGGGTTCGGAGAAAAACTCCGACAGCGATAACCCGTAAACTTTCAGCAGCTTTTGTAAGGTGCTGACGGCCGGGCTCACTTTGTCCTGTTCGATGGTGCTAATGGCACTGTGCGTTAAACCTGATAACTCAGCGACGCGACGCTGAGACAATCCCAACTCCTGCCGGATCTGCGATAAGCGACGTCCGGGTGCCAGAGTGGCATCATTCATGGCTGTTTTTCCTTGTGATAACAGACAGCGGCGTGGATAAAGGCCGTAAACAAACGGCGCGAGATCGGATCGCGGTCGGAATGCCACTCCGGATGCCATTGCACCGCAAGGGCGAAAGGGTGCTTTGGCAAGCTAACGGCTTCAATCAGTCCGTCGGGTGCGCGCGCTTCCACGCGCAGCAGCGGGCCGGTTTCGCGGATGCCTTGCCCGTGCAGCGAGTTGACCGCAAAAGGTTCGGCGCTGCCCAGCAGCTGGCTCAGCATGCCATCCACTTCTGGCTGCACGGTATGCACCGGCGCGTATTGCTCATCCAGCGGCAGCGCATCGTCTTCGCGGTGCTCCTGGAATAAATGTGTCATATGCAGCTGGCGATGCAGCGCACCGCCATTAGCGACTACCAGCTCCTGCAAGCCGCGACAGATACCGAACATCGGCATCTTTTTACCGATCGCATGGGTGATGAGGCCGAAGGCGAGGCGATCGCGCGCCGGATCGGCATGCGCTTCTTTACCGTCTTCGCCATAATGCCAGGGTTCGATATTGCTGGGGCTACCGGTCAGCAAAATGCCATCCAGCACGGTCATACTGTTTTCTAATAGATGAGGCGCCTGCATCAGTTGATGCGGCAATGGCAGCGGCACGCCACCGGCGAGCACGATAGCGTCGAGATATTTGTTGTGAACCGTTTGCCCCGCATGGCTGCCGATAAAGTTCTGGCACATCACTACGCCAATCAAGGGCTTGTCAAAAATAATGCCCATAACGTCTCCGCGTTGCTGTTCAATATTTTCGCCGGAAATGCGCGGCTGGCCTGTAAAGTGTGCAATATTTTGTCAATCTAGCAACCAGTTGAGTGTTCTTCAAACAGATTTGTTACATTTGCACACTTTTTGCGTTAGAGCTATGTTAGAGGAGTGGCTGTTATTTTGAGCATTACGCGCACCAATATTAAACGGTAAAGGGCGGGTGGGATCATGACGAACCTCGTAGAAGTAGAAGACTTCACACGACACAGTGAAGAGAAACGAACAAGCGCGTTCCAGCTGGAGGTCAAAACCTGGCTGGAACGCCATCCTGAAACGCAGTATGTCGATATTCTTCTTAATGATTTAAATGGGGTATTTCGAGGTAAACGCATTCCCATCTCCGCATTGGCAAAACTGGAAAAAGGGTGTTACTTCCCGGCCTCCGTTTTCGCGATGGATATTCTCGGTAATACCGTCGAAGACGCCGGACTTGGTCAGTCACTGGGCGAACCCGACCACCTCTGCATGCCGGTTCCCGGAACCTTAATTCCCTCTGCCGCCGATCCCACGCACATCGCCCAGCTGTTGCTGACCATGTGTAACCAAGATGGCACTCCCTTTGACGTTGAACCCCGTAATGTCCTCAATCGGCTGTGGCAACAGCTGCGCAATCGAGGATTATTCCCGGTGGTAGCGGTAGAGCTGGAGTTCTATCTGGTGGATAAAAAGCGCGATGCGGAGGGCTTTATTCAGCCGCCGTGCTCACCGGGCAGTGATGAACGCAACATGCAGAGCCAAGTGTATTCGGTGGATAATCTCGATCACTTCGCCGACGTTCTGCGGGATATCGACCATTTAGCCAAGCTGCAAGGCATTCCCGCCGATGGCGCACTGGCGGAAGCTTCACCTGGCCAGTTCGAAATCAACCTGCATCACACACGCGACGTACTGAAAGCCTGCGACCACGCCATTCAGCTGAAACGGCTGGTGCGTCAGGTGGCGGAAAATCACGGCATGACCGCGACATTCATGGCTAAACCTTACGAAGAGTACGCGGGCAGCGGTATGCATGTGCACATCAGCATGCTGGATGCCGCCGATCACAACGCTTTCGCGCTGGATGACGGTAGCGATTCGCCGCTGATGAAACGTGCGCTGGCGGGCATGATCGATCTGATGCCGGCCTCAATGGCGTTGTTGGCGCCGAATGTGAACGCCTATCGCCGCTTCCTGCCGGAAGCCTATGTACCGCTGCAGGCGTCGTGGGGACATAACAACCGCACGGTCGCGTTGCGCGTGCCTTGTGGCGATGCGGATAACCATCGCATTGAGTATCGCGTGGCTGGCGCGGATGCAAATCCCTATCTGGTGGTGTCAACTATTCTTGCCGGTATTTTGCACGGTCTGGATAATCAGCTACCCTTACCGCATCCGGTGCAGGGCAATGGACATGAAGCAGAAGGGCTGGCATTACCGATTCGGCAGAGCGATGCGCTGTATGAATTCGAGAATAGCTACCCGCTGCAGAAGCTGTTGGGCGAGCGTTTCAGCGGCGTGTGGCACAGCTGCAAACAGTATGAATTGATGCAGTTTGAGCGCTTAATCACCTCAACAGAAATCGACTGGATGCTGAAGAACGCCTGACGCAGGAAGATTTGATCTAACGTCTTGTGCCGATGGCATAAGTTGGGGCAAAATACGCGCCCTGCAAAATGAGAAACATAACCGACGCTTATCCCGTCGGTTATTTTTTTGCATGATGTACTCACTGACTTTCAAACGAGGCCGGACACGCATCCGGATAGATAGATACTGACAAACACGCTTGTGCGTGAGATTTGAGGAAAACAAAGATGGGACTGTTTAACATTGCACCAGCGCAGGCTGGTTCTCGCTTCCGTGATGACTACGGCGCCGCGACAATCGCAAACTCTTATATCACTTCTCACTGCAGCAAATTGCGCAGTAGCCCTGTAGCCCAACCGATCGCGGTTGTCGTCTGCGGGGGCCTGAACAATGTCGCTTAACACCTCTGCCGCACCTCAGCGTGCACACCTGAAAAAATCCCTGACCCTGATCCCGGTTGTCATGATGGGCCTGGCGTATATGCAGCCAATGACCCTGTTTGATACCTTCGGTATCGTGTCTGGATTGACCGACGGCCACGTCGCCACCGCTTATGCTTTCGCCCTGATCGCGATTCTGTTTACTGCCGTGAGCTACGGCAAGCTGGTACGCCGCTTCCCATCTGCGGGCTCCGCTTACACCTATGCTCAGAAGGCAATCAGTCCGCACGTCGGCTTTATGGTTGGCTGGTCATCACTGCTGGACTACTTGTTCATGCCGATGATCAACATCCTGCTGGCGAAAAGCTACTTTGAGACGCTGGTGCCGGGGATTCCGTCGTGGATTTTCGTGGTGCTGCTGGTGGCCTTTATGACCATCTCTAACCTGCGTGGAATCAAAACCGTTGCCAACTTCAACAGCGTGATCGTGGTGCTGCAGGTGGTGGTGATGGTAGTGATCACCGGCATGGTGATTTACGGTGTGGCACACGGTGTTGGCGCAGGAACCTTGACCAGCAGCAAACCGTTCTGGTCTGAGAATGCGCACGTAGTACCGATGATTACCGGTGCGACCATCCTCTGCTTCTCGTTCCTCGGCTTTGACGGTATCAGTTCGCTGTCAGAAGAGACTAAAGATGCTGAACGCACTATCCCGCGCGCGATTTTCCTCACCGCGCTGATTGGTGGTGTGATCTTCATCGGTGTCTCTTACTTCCTGCAGCTATACTTCCCGGACATCTCACGCTTCACCAATCCGGACTCTTCACAGCCAGAAATCATGCTGTTCGTGGCGGGTAAAGCGCTGCAGATTGGCATTCTGATCTTCTCGGTGGTGACGGTGCTGGCATCCGGTATGGCGGCGCACGCAGGCGTTTCGCGTCTGATGTACGTGATGGGCCGTGATGGCGTATTCCCACAGCGTTTCTTTGGCTTCATTCACCCAACTTACCGCACGCCGTCACTGAACGTGCTGCTGGTAGGCGGTGTGGCGCTGCTGGCAATCAACTTCGACCTGGTTACCGCAACTGCGCTGATTAATTTCGGTGCGCTGGTCGCATTCACCTTTGTGAACCTGTCGGTGATTGCGCAGTTCTGGATCCGTGAGAAGCGTAACAAGACGCTGAAAGATCACCTCAACTATCTGGTGCTGCCGGTGATGGGTGCCCTGACAGTGGGTGCGTTGTGGATTAATCTGGAAGAGACCTCAATGGTGCTCGGCCTGGTGTGGGCAGCGATTGGTATTATTTACCTCGCATTTGTGACCCGCACCTTCCGCAACCCGGTTCCGCAGTTCAGCGAAGAAGTGTGATTTGATCGACGTCGCTGTCCCCCATCCCGGCCTTCCCCCGCAAGCGGGGGAAGGAGACGCTGCCACATGCAACGCCTGATCTAGCATATAGCAGCATCTTCCTCCCCCATTTATGGGGGAGGACCGAGGAGGGGGACAGCGAGCACAGACCGAGGAGGGGGACAGCGAGCTCTACCCCGCCAACACCAACTCCCAACTCCCCGCACTCAACGCTTCGCGTCCCGCTTTACTCAACTCCGCATCCGTAATCAACGTATCAAAGCGCTCCAGCGGCAATGCCAGATGCGTCGCAATCTTGTTGTACTTCGAACTGTCGCTTAGCAATACGCGCTTACTACTGACATCGCTCGCCGCCTGCTTGACCGGCACTTTATCCTCATCCGGCGTATACAGTCCGCGCGGGCCCCAGCAGGACGCGGAGATAAATGCGATATCGATCGCCAGCTGGCGCAAACTACGTGCAGCGGCTTCACCGACGCTGGAACGGTTCTCACGACACACCGTGCCGCCGGTGTGAATCAGTTTGCAGCCGCTGCTCTCCATCAGCAGGCGCGCAATCACGAAATCATTGGTCACCACCAGCAAGTCATCACGCTCTACTAACTCACGCGCCAGCGCCAGTGTGGTGGTGCCGGCATCGAGATAGATGCAGCTATTGCGCGGAATATGACGCGCGGCATACTGACCAATCGCCATCTTCTCGCCGCTGTACATATTGGTTTTCGCCAGATGCGACGGCTCCGCCGCCAGGCGATCCGCCGAGCGCACGCCGCCCGAAACAGACAATACTGCACCTTGCTCTTCCAGCTTCTGCACATCGCGACGAATCGTCATGTGCGACACACCCAACCGCTCAGTCAGCTCGGCAATGCTGACCACGCCGCGTTCGCCAACCAGCGCTAAAATTTGTTGATGACGTTCAACCGGAATCACATTGCTCTCCCTGAATTATCATTTTTTCACATTGTAGATCATCGATTCACAGCTCGCAGCACAATTTATCTTCCCGATATGTAAGCAGAAATCCCGTGTTAAAGGGCTGTGCCACACTTACCTTTAGCTGTGAATCCATGTTAAACGTTGCGCAGTGAAGTTAATTTTTGTGATATCACGCACGTTTATTCGCCACTGACTGCGGCAGACTTAACACCAATGAACAAATTATCACTTAAATTAACAATGGAGGTTTGCTGTGTCAGCAACCGTGAATAACATCGGCGTGATTGGTTTAGGTTCCATGGGCATGGGTGCAGCGCAATCTTGCATCCGTGCAGGATTAAATACCTGGGGTGTTGATCTCAATCCGCAGGCGCTGGAAACCCTGCGTCAGGCCGGTGCGCGTGATGCGCAAACCTCCGCTGCCCGCTTTGCCGCTGAACTCGATGCGGTGTTGCTGCTGGTGGTGAATGCCGCGCAGGTTAAAGCGATTCTGTTTGGTGAAAACGGCGTGGCGGCGCAGCTCAAGCCCGGCACCGTGGTAATGGTCTCTTCTACCATCTCTTCACAGGATGCGCAGGCGATTGAACAACAGCTGGCGCAGCATCAGTTGCTGATGCTGGATGCCCCGGTTTCCGGCGGCGCAGCTAAAGCAGCGGTGGGCGAGATGACCGTGATGGCCTCCGGCAGCGACGAAGCTTTTGCCCTGCTGAAGCCGGTGCTGGATGCGGTGGCGGCGAAAGTCTATCGCGTGGGCAGCGAAATCGGTCTCGGCTCAACCGTCAAAATCATTCACCAGCTGCTGGCGGGCGTGCACATTGCCGTGGGCGCTGAAGCGATGGCGCTGGCCGCCCGCGCCGGTATTCCACTCGATACCATGTATGACGTGGTCACCAACGCCGCCGGTAACTCGTGGATGTTTGAGAACCGCATGCGTCACGTGGTGGATGGCGATTATTCGCCGAAATCAGCAGTCGATATCTTCGTTAAAGATCTCAATCTGGTGGCGGACACCGCCAAGTCGCTGCACTTCCCGCTGCCGCTGGCCTCCACTGCGCTCAACATGTTTACCGAAGCCAGCAACGCCGGTCACGGTCGTGAAGATGATAGCGCGGTGATCAAGATCTTCAGCGGCATCACGCTGCCGCAGGCGAAGGAGCAGTAATCATGCGTTTAGGCGTCATTGCAGACGATTTTACCGGAGCGACCGACATCGCCAGCTTCCTGGTGCAAAACGGTCTGCCGACCATTCAGTTCAACGGGGTGCCGGAAAGTCATGACGAGCTGAGCGCGCAGGCGATAGTGATCAGCCTGAAGTCGCGCTCTTGCCCGACGCATCAGGCGATCGATCAGTCGCTGGCCGCGCTGCAGTGGCTGCAACAGCAGGGCTGCGATCGTTTTTACTTCAAATATTGCTCCACCTTCGACAGCACCGAGCTGGGCAATATCGGTCCGGTTACTGATGCGTTGCTGGCGGCGTTAGGCGAAACGCAAACGGTGATCTCGCCATCGCTGCCGGTTAACGGTCGTACGGTGTATCAGGGCTATCTGTTTGTCGCCGATCAGCTGCTGTCCGAATCGGGCATGCGCCACCATCCGGTAACGCCAATGACCGACAGCAATCTGGTGCGTTTAATGACGCGTCAGGCTAAGGGCAAGGCGGCGGTGATCAACGCGACTCAGCTGGATCAAGGTGCCGATGCGGTGCGTGCCCAGCTGGATACCTTGAAGGCGCAGGGCATCAACTATGTGGTGCTGGACGCGCTGCACGAGCAGCATCTGCTGACGCAGGGCGAAGCGCTGAAAGAAATGCGTCTGGTGACCGGCGGTTCAGGATTAGCGATCGGTATCGCCCGCGCCTGGGCGACGCAGCAGCAGAATAGCGACGCTGAACAAGCCGGACGTCCACAAGGCGAGCGCGCGGTGGTGATCTCGGGCTCCTGCTCGCAGATGACCAATCGTCAGGTGCAGGCGTATCGCCAGCTAGCGCCATCGCACGAAGTGTTGGTGGAGCGCTGCCTCGATAACGCTGAAAGCTATGCGCAGCAACTCTGTGATTGGGTGGAAGCGCATCATCAGCCCGATCTGGCGCCCTTGCTGTTTGCTACCGCCGATGCGCAGCAGCTGCAGGCGATTCAGCAGCAATACGGCGCGGCGCGCAGCAGTGAAGCGGTTGAGCAGCTGTTTGCTGCGGTAACGCGGGAGCTGAAAAGCCGTGGCTGGCAGCGCTTTATCGTCGCCGGTGGTGAAACCTCGGGCGTGGTGGCACAAAGCCTTGGCGTCACCGCATTCCACATTGGCCCAATGATTTCGCCGGGCGTGCCGTGGGTGCGCGATATCCATCAGCCGCTGTCGCTGGCGCTGAAATCCGGCAACTTTGGCGATGAACAGTTCTTTGCCCGCGCACAACAGGAGTTTTCAGCATGACGGAACAACAAGCACGCGAAGAAATGGTGCAGCTCGGCGCGTCCTTCTTTCAGCGCGGATACGCCACCGGTTCGGCAGGCAACCTGTCGCTGCTGCTGGAAGATGGCAAATTGCTGGCGACGCCAACCGGCTCCTGCCTCGGCGAATTGCAGGCCGATCGTCTGTCGAAAGTGACAATTCAGGGCGAATGGATCTCCGGCGACAAGCCATCGAAAGAAGTGGAATTTCACCGCGCACTGTACCTGAATAATCCCGCGTGCAAAGCGGTGGTGCATCTGCACAGTCACTATTTGACGGCGCTCTCGTGCCTGAACGATCTCGACACTGAAAACTGTATTCGTCCGTTCACGCCGTACGTGGTGATGCGCGTCGGTGATGTGCCAGTGGTGCCCTATTACAAGCCGGGCGATCAGCGCCTGGCCGACGATCTGGCCAATCTGGCCTCGCGTTACAACGCCTTCCTGCTGGCCAATCACGGTCCGGTGGTGGTGGGTAAATCCCTGCGCGAAGCCGCCAATAACACCGAAGAACTGGAAGAGACCGCGCGTCTGATGTTCACGCTCGGCGACCGCTCGATTCGTTATCTGACCGATAGCGAAGTCGCGGAATTGAGGAATTTCTAATGCCTAAGTTTGCAGCCAATTTATCTACCCAGTTCGGTGAGCTACCGTTTATCGAGCGCTTTGCCGCCGCCGCTAACGCCGGTTTTCGCGCAGTGGAATTCCTGTTCCCGTATGACTTTCCTGCCGAGGTGATTAAAGCCGAGCTGGAAAAACATCAGCTGGAACTGGTGCTGTTCAACACCGCTGCAGGCAACGTGCAGGCGGGCGAGTGGGGCGTTTCTGCTATTCCGGGCCGTGAACAGGAAGCGCGTGCCGATATCGATCGGGCGCTGGAATATGCGTTAGCCCTTAATGTGCCGCAGGTGCATGTAATGGCGGCAACGGTGCCAAACGGTGCCGATCGCGCTGCGTATGAAGAGACTTTCGTACGTAACATGCACTATGCCGCCGAGCGTTTTGCGCCGCACGGCATTCGCCTGCTGCTGGAAGCGCTTAATCCAGTCACTAAGCCGAATTATCTCTACGCCAGCCAGTATCAGACGCTGGCGATGATGGCGCGAATCGTTCGGCCCAACGTTTTTACCCAGCTCGATCTGTTCCATGCGCAGCTGGTGGACGGCAATCTGACCCATCTGATTCGTGAATACGCCGGTCGTTATCGCCATATCCAGATCGCCTCTGCGCCGCATCGTCACGAACCGGATGAAGGCGAGATCAACTATTCCTATCTGTTCAACCTGCTGGATGAAGTGGGTTACGACGGTTGGGTGGGTTGTGAATATATCCCGCGTGGCCGCACCGAAGCGGGCCTTGGCTGGTTCGCGCCTTACGCCAAATAAATTCTTGTTTATCGCCAACGCAGCGGCCTATCCGCTGTGTTGGATAAGTCATATCTGAATCTGCCAATACCAGAGAAAGCTGTACCCTAAAAATACTTATAAAATAGAGGATTATCATGTCAACCGCGTTGTTGTTAGCTATCGCTACCGCCAGCATCGTGATTTTGCTGTTGCTAGTGATTAAAACCAAAGTTCACCCCTTTGTGGCGCTGCTGATTGTCAGCCTGCTGGTGGCGATTGCCACTGGCATTCCCGCCGACAAAATCATGGAAACCATCTTTAGCGGGATGGGTAACTTGCTGGGGCATATCACCATTATCATCGTGCTGGGGGCGATGCTCGGCGCAGTGATTGAAGCCTCGGGCGGTGCGGAGTCGCTGGCACAACGCTTCAGTAGGTCGCTGGGCATCAAGCGTACCGTGGCGGCGCTGACCATGGCGGCGTTTATCCTCGGTATTCCGGTGTTCTTCGAAGTTGGCTTCATCATCGTGATTCCGTTGATTTATGGCTTCACCAAAGTGGCACGCGTATCACCGCTGAAGTTTGGCTTGCCAATGGCGGGCGTGATGCTGACGGTGCACGTAGCGCTGCCAACGCATCCGGGCGCGGCAGCGGCTGCAGGGATTCTGCATACCGATATGGGCTGGCTGATGATGCTCGGAATCCTGATCTCGATTCCGGTCGGTATCGTCGGTTACTACGTCGCAAAAGCGATGAACCTGCGTCAATATCACCTTTCCGTCGATGTGCTGGAGCAGTTGCAGCTGGCGAAGCCGGAAGGCAAGCCGAAAAACGACGCGCCACCGCCGGGTGCGCTAACCATTACCGGCCTGATTGTCGTGCCGATTCTGTTGATCGTGATGGGAACGGTAGCACACACCACGTTAGCAGAAGGCAGCACGCTGCGTTCGGTGATGACGGTGATTGGGACGCCAGCGATTGCACTGCTGATTGCGCTGGGACTGGCGGCGTGGCTGCTTGGCGTGCGTCGCGGCTGGAGCAAAGAGAAGTTAGAAGACCTCACCGGACGTGCGATTCCCAGCTCTGCCAGCGTTATTCTGGTGGCGGGTGCGGGCGGTGCCTTTGGTAAGGTTCTGGTGGAGTCGGGTGTGGGCAAAGCGCTGGCGCTGACGCTGGAAACCTTGCATCTGCCGCTAGTGCCAGCTGCGTTTATTTTGTCACTGGCGCTACGTGCGTCGCAGGGATCGGCAACGGTCGCCATTTTAACCACCAGCGGTTTGCTAAGCCAGGCGGTGGGCGATGTAACGGATATGCAGCGCGTGCTGGTAACGCTGGCGGCCTGTTTCGGCGGCTTGGGGTTGTCGCACGTGAATGATGCGGGGTTCTGGGTGGTGACGCGCTATTTGGGCCTGTCGGTAGCTGATGGCCTGAAGACGTGGACGGTGTTGACTACGGTGATGGGGCTGAGCGGTTTCGCGCTGACGTGGCTGGTGTGGGGGATGATTTAAGGGTTTTCCCTCACCCTAACCCTCTCCCGCGAGCGGGAGAGGGAACCGATCGGAGCAGGCATACGGCAGCATCTCCCTCTCCCGTGGGAGAGGGTCGGAGTGAGGGCATCAAACCGCAGAGGACAAACTAAGACACCAGCTCCTGCGCATACAAATACAGCGCTTTCAGCTGTGCCATCTTCTCCGCATTCCCCTCATGCAAACTCGCCAGCGACTCCAGTTCCAATAGAAACGCTTGCACGCGCTCAGCATTCAACGCTTCGCGGCGATGCTGCAGCCAGCGCTGCTGCTCGGCGTCATCCAGCGTGCCAGGGAAATTACGTGCGCGATAGCGGAACAATAGCTTAGCAATGCGCTTATCTTCGAAGCTCAAATCCAGCGCCGGTAAGTTTTGCGGCGGCGTCTGACGGATAATATTCATACCCGCGCGATCGGCGTCGCTGAAGAAACCGTCATACAACTGCGCATCCACATCATCCGAGGGCGTAAACGGTTCGGCGTCGGCAAACAGCGCCACCACTTTCTCACGTATTTCCGCGTGTTCGCGCAGCAGCTTAAGGTTAGCGAGACACTGCTGACGATCGATATTCAGGCGTGCGGCATCTTCCGGACGCAGCGTGCTCGCGGGCGCCAGCACCGGACACTTATTAATATGCACCAGCTTGATCGGCACCGCAGGCAGATCGCCCAAATCGCTGTGACGGGTATACAAATGCTCACGCAGTTCATCTGACCCAAGCTCCAGCAGCGGCGACATATCACCGGCCAGATCGGCGACAATCAGCGCATTACGGTTATCCGGATGCCACGCCAGCGGCACAATCCAGCTGGTGTTACCGCGCGCCGCGCCGAACATGCCGGAGACGTGCACCAGCGGTTTCATCTGCGGGATATCAATCAGCGTCATCAGTTTCTGTTTGTTGCGATGGGTAAACAGAAACTCAAACAGCTTCGGCTGCTTCTCTTTCACCAGTTTCGCCATCGCCAGCGTGGCATAAACGTCCGACATCGCATCGTGCGCTTGCTCGTGCGCCACACCGTTGGCCCTGGTGAGATGCTCCAGCTTAAAGCTTGGAAAGCCATCGTCATTTTCCGGCCACTCAATGCCTTCCGGGCGCAACGCGTAGCAGGCGCGCATTACATCGAGTAAATCCCAGCGTGAATTGCCGTTTTGCCAGCTCCAGCCGTACGGATCATAGAAGTTGCGATAGAGGATATTGCGCGTCACTTCATCGTCGAAGCGCACATTGTTGTAACCAATCACACAGGTTTGCGGCTCGCTAAACAGGCCGTGAATGCGTTCGGCAAACGCCGCTTCTGTTACGCCACGCGCTTTGGCGGTTTGCGGCGTAATGCCGGTGATCATCACCGCTTCCGGCTGCGGCAAATAATCGTCCGCTGGCTGGCAATAAAACACCTGCGGTTCACCTACCGCGTTGAATTCTTTGTCGGTACGCAGGCCCGCAAACTGCGCAGGACGGTCCAGCGAAGGGCTTTTACCGAAGGTTTCATAATCGTGAAATAAGAAGGTGAACTCAGAGGCGGGCACGGCGTTATCCTGGCAATGGAGAATCAATGCACAGGATAGTCGTCCCTGGATAGCAGTACAACCTCGATCCTCCTCGCTGCGAGCAGGCGCGCAGCTTTTATGCGCAGTTCATACTTTTTTTCAATTTATTCAGATCTGTAAGCGCTATTTGCCGTAAAACGTGCGGCGGTAAATTCATTTTTTGATTTTGAGGAAGAAGTGTTGAAAAGGCGTCTGCTGGTAACTGTATCTGGAATGATTGTTTGGGCATCGTTGGCGCAGGCCGACGACAGCATGCCGTTTCCCCTGACGCCACCGCCGATTGATGCGGCTTCGTGGGTGCTGATGGACGCCACAACCGGACAAATTCTCACTGCCGGCAATCCGGATGAAGAGCGTAATCCGGCCAGCCTGACCAAACTGATGACCGGTTATGTCGTGGATCGCGCGATCGATCAGAACAAAATCAGCCGCGATGACAAAGTCACCATTGGCAAAGATGCGTGGGGTGCGGGCAATCCGGTGTTTAAAGGTTCTTCGCTGATGTTCCTCAAGCCGGGGGATCAGGTCACGGTGCGCGACCTGATGCGCGGCGTGATTATCGATTCGGGTAACGATGCCTGCGTGGCGCTGGCGGATCACGTGGCTGGCAGCGAAGGCAGCTTCGTTACCATGATGAACAGCTATGTGCAGAAGCTCGGTCTGTCGCACACCCATTTCGAAACCGTGCACGGCCTTGATGCGCCGGGCCAGCACACCACCGCACGCGATCTGGCAGTGCTGTCGCGCGCTATCATCAGCGGCGAGCCCGATTTCTACGCCATGTACGGTGAGAAAACCCTGAGCTGGAACGGCATCACCCAGAACAACCGCAACGGCTTGCTGTGGGATCAAAATCTGCACGTCGATGGCCTGAAAACCGGCCACACCGAAAGCGCTGGCTTCAACATCATCGCCTCTAACGTCGTCGGACGTCATCGCTTGATCGCGGTGATCATGGGCGGCAAGAGCCCGAAAGGGCGTGAAGATCAGGCGCGCAAGCTGCTGGTGTGGGGCCAAAACACCTTTGATACCGTGCAACTGTTCCACGCAGGCAAAAAAATCGGCAGCGAAAACGTCTGGTACGGCAATCCGCATAAAGTAGATGTCGGTACCACGCAGGATATTTACCTGTCGCTGCCACGCACCGAAGTGGCCAACGTGATGGCGAAATACGTTATCGATCGCAAAGATCTGGAAGCGCCGCTGAAAGCGGGCGAGCAGATTGGTGAAATTCAGGTGATGGATAAAGATAAGCAGCTGGCAAGCTATCCGCTCTACGCGCTGCAAGCAGTTGATCAGGCTGGCATCATCACGCGCATCAGCGATTACGTGAAACAGAAACTGTAATCCGTCGCGTATTTCCGCGTCATCATCGTCGCCGTGCTGCGGCGGTGATGGCACAATCGCTGTTTCTGCTGCTGATAAGAGGCAAGGTATGAAAGCATCGATTGTTGAACGTAATCCGCAAAGCTGGCTCGGTTACCATCTGCAAGGTCCGTGGCAGGAAACCGTGCCGCGCGGCTTTAACCAGCTGAAAAGTTGGGTGAGTGAGCACAAGGTTGAAGGCGAATGGCTGGCGATTTATTACGGCAATCCGCAGGAGCTGCCGCCCGAAGAGCTGCGCGTGGAAACGGTGATTACCGCGCCAGAAGAGGTGATTCCGGCGGCGGGCGACGATATCGAAAAAGGCTTATTGCCGGGCGGCCGCTATTTTCACGCGCGTGTTGAAGTGCTTAACAACGATTTCTTCAGCGCGTGGCGCAGTTTGTTCGATAGCTTAAATGCGCAGGGCGGCTGGCAAGTGGACAATCGTCCGTGCTTTGAGCATTACCTTTCTGATGGATCCGATAGCGGCGACTGGCTGGTGGATATGTATATTCCGGTACGTGTGGCTGATTAAATTACGCGGTCACCCTAAATGGCGCCCCTACAAAACCGCACCCGTAGGGTCGCCATTCATGGCGACCTTATCAATAACCGCACCAAACCCATTGCGTTACATCAATGTTTCCATTGGGAAAATTAGATGTAACACCCATGTTGTATTTCAGCAAAACACGAAAAATAATTGCGTTCGACCCTGATGATGCAGCCGTTGCCAGGGTAACATAGCGCGCAAATTTTTAGCGTTCCCGGACAACCATGTTACGCGCTGACAAGCCCATCTCGCAGATTGAGTTCTGGTTCTACCGCCACTATCGCGCCGTGCACGGCGTGCGCATCGCTATCGCTTTTGTGCTGTGCTTCCTGTTTGTACGCCTCACAGATATTCCCGAAGGCACCTGGCCGCTGATTACGCTGGTAGTGGTGATGGGGCCGATTTCTACCTGGGGCAACGTGCTGCCGCGCGTAGTGCAGCGTATTAGCGGCACCTTCGCCGGTCTGATATCCGGCCTAATCGCGCTCAAGCTTGAGCTATTTTCGCTGCCGGTCATGCTGGTGTGGTGCGCCATCGTGATGATGGTCTGCGGCTATTTGACGCTGGGCAAGCATCCCTACATGGCGCTGTTGATCGGTATCACGCTCGGCGTGGTGGTTGGCGCACCGGCCGGGGATTTCACCATCGCCATGTGGCGCGGCGGCGACGTGATTCTCGGTTCGCTGATGGCGCTGCTGTTTAGCGCCATCTGGGCGCAACGCGCGTACACGCATTGGCGTATCCAGCTGTCGGATGCGTTTATCGCTATGGCAAAACTGCATCACACCGGCTTCTCCGCCAATCTGCTGGAGAAACCGCGGCTGAATAAACCTTTCCAGAAACTGCTGAGCGGCGTGATCAAAATGCGTGCGCTGCTGGAACCGGCGAGCAAAGAGACGCGCATTCCGAAATCGGTGTTTGAGGCGATCCAAACGATTAACCGTAATATGGTGAACACCATGCAGATGCAGATTGATGCATGGTGGTCGTCACGTGAAAGCCACTTGATTATGCTCAACGCGCCCACGCTGCGTCGCACCCAGCAGATGACTGAAGACACGTTGAATGCGCTGGCAACGCTGATGGTGAAAGGCGAAACCGAGCAGATCACCGCCAATAGTCACGCGCTGGAGGAGATCACCCAGGAACTGGAGCAGCTAATTGCCAATCGCAGCGGACGTTCTGAAACCACGGCGATTTACGGTTACGTCTGGCTGAGCCTTGAACAGGCGCGTCAGCTGGAGCGTATGACCGATTTAGTGCGTCTGGCGCTGCGTAAATAGTTTTCTCAGGCAATGACTTAATGTGAATCACCCTTTCTTTGCGCTAAGATAAGCGCCAGTCCGAATTTAGCGGTGAGAATTGCAACCCTGGCGGCCAAGCCGCTAAGCTAAACGTTATGACTATTCCGCCTGCCGACGCAGGCCTCAAGAAAGGTGCCAACATGGAAAATGCCAAGCAATCATTTCAGGACGTACTGGAGTTTGTGCGTATGTTCCGTCGTAAAAACAAACTGCAGCGCGAAATCGTGGATAACGAGAAGAAAGTCCGTGATAACCAGAAACGTGTGCTGCTGCTGGACAACCTGAGTGAATACATCAAACCAGGCATGAGCATCGAGGCGGTGCAGGAAATTATCGCCAGCATGCGTGTGGATTATGAAGACCGCGTTGATGAGTACATCATCAAAAACGCTGACCTCTCCAAAGAGCGTCGCGAGCTGTCGAAAAAATTGAAAGCGATGGGCGAGCCAAAAGCGCAATAAATCGGAGGGTCGCCATTCACGGCGACCTGGCGCGCAGTAATGCGCAATTCATATGAAACAGCGCGATAATCATCGCGCTGTTTTTTTTATTCCGCCGCCAACGCCCACCACAGCTTATCCAGCGCGTAATAACGGTCGCGTTCCGATTCAGGCTGATTCAAATCGCGTTTCCACGGTTTCGCCAGAATGAAGTGCAGGTTCTTGACTTCATCTTCGCGCCACATCTTGCTGTGCTGGAATGGCAAGGTTTTCAGCGCATTGTATTTATACGAAAGCGGCAGCCAGCGATCTTCGAACACTTCATTGAGTAAATCCTGCTCGGAGAACGGATAGCGACGCAAATCGGTAATGCCCGCCACTTTCTCCTGCAGCCACTCAAACACCGCCAGATCCGGCTTCAGCACCAGGAAACCGCCGTTCAGATAGCGATCAAGCGTGGAGGGTGCCGGTTCGCCGCGATCCTGCCAGGTATAGTGACAATTCTCCGGCTGCCAGCTGGCCGGATAGCTGGCGATCTTGTTGGGATTGCAGCGACAGGCGTGACACGCTGCCAGCGCATGCTTGCCCAGATCGAGCGTAAACAGCTCATCCATATTGCGCAGCACCAGCATATCGGCATCGAGAAACACCACGCGCTCGCAATCCACCAACTCCCACGCGCGCAGTTTGCTCCACACTTCACCGAACTGCGCCGAAGCGTAATGCTGCTCCAGCTCGGCATTCGGCATCAGCGGATCCACCGGATGGATTACGCAGCCCAGCGCCTGCAAAGCTTCACGCGTCTCCAGATCGATAGCATCGGTGACCATCACAATCAGCGGCCAACGGGTTTCACTGCGCTTCAGCGACTGGTGCAGCGCCTTCACGCCAATAAAATAGTCCGGCTGCGTTAACAGCGTTACCCATGCAAACATGGTTTCTCCCCCTCAAACTTAATCAAACAAAGCAGTGACATAGTCATTGCTAAAACGGCGTTGCGGATCGAGCTGATTGCGCACCGCGCGGAAAGCGTCCCACTGCGGATAGATATCGCGCCACTGATAGCGCTGCGGGTCGTAATATTTGCCCCAGTGCGGACGTCCGCCTTCGGCTGCCAGCAGCTTCTCCACCTCAGTGAGAAAATGCAGGCCATCCTGCGACAGCGAACCGTCATCGGCGTAATAGACCACGAAGCCGAAGAAGCAGGTAGCGTGCTGATACGCCGGACTGAGCCAGGCTTCAGACGCGCCGGTACAACGTAGAATGATCGGATAGTGCATATGCGGATGATTCTCGGCATACCACGCTTTGATCTTGCTGATAATCTGCGGCGTTTTCTCCAGCGGCACGCCGATTTCGACGTTGATCTGCGGTACGGCAATACCGCGACAAAACAGCTGATAGATATCGCCACTGATGTCGGTGAAATCGCGGAAGCGCGTCACGGTGCGGAACTGCTTGCCGCCTTTGCCGTGAATCTGCGTATCTCGATGCATCTGTGCCAGCGTCTGATCGATGGTCTCATTCAGGCTGCTGTCGGTGTCATCGCCATGCTCAATCACCTCACGCTGATTGGCATGCCAGGCTTCAGCCTCTTCGTCGCTGGCTTCATGCGCGTTCCATACGTGCATCAGGTTGTCATCGACAAACCACCAGGCTTTGCTCATCTCATACTGCTGATTCCACTCCACCAGATCCTTTTCCAGCGTATCGGCGGAGACGGCAAACTTGTGGCAGGTAAACAGGCGGAAAGGGCGGGTACGCAGCGTCACGGCGGTAACAATGCCTAAGGTGCCGAGCGAAACCTGCGCGGCGGCGAAATCGGGCTCGCCGCGCACGAATTCACGCACGCTGCCGTCGGCTAACACCATGCGGATGCGCAGCGCTTCATCGGCGATTGAGCTTTGTGCCAAACCCTGGCCGTGCGTGCCGGTGGCCATCGCGCCCGCCAGCGTTTGCACCGCGATCACACCCGGGGACGAAGCCAGCATGCGATCCATCTCGGTTAAGGTGCTGTAAACCTGCTCCAGCGGCGTGCCGGCGGCAAAGGTGACGCTGTCGGCATCTTGTGCAATCACGCCATTGAACGCGCTGAGATCCAGCAGCAAATCCTGCTCATTCACGCCCAGCATACGGCCCGGCGACAAGCGACTGCCCAGTACGCGCACTTTGCCGCTGGCGGCGCGCAGCAGTTGTTGTAACTCCGCTTCAGTTTGCGGCTGTTGTAACTGACTGCGCTGACCAACCACCGTGTTTTGCGCCCAGTTCCACAGTGCGCTGTCCTGGTCAGTATTGTGCGTATGGCGTAAGGGATAAAGGTGGGGGTCTTTGTTCACTACGGCGTTCCTTAAATTGAGGTCTGTGACGGTCCCAGGATTTAAAGCGTAGACCATCACTGCAAAGCCGCAGTCTACGGGGCTTTGCGCACGTAACGCAGCGTGGCGGTGACGGCTAACTGACGGTTACGACGGATGCTGTCTTCCTCGCTATCGTTTGGCGTGAACAGCGTGTGAAAGGTGTAACGATTGGAGACGTGGTGCACACAAATGCTGCTGAGCAAGCGGTGCACGTCGACGGTGTCCAGCCCATCAATAAACAGCCCTTGCTGCTGGCCGCGCGTCAGAATGTCATCCAGCAGATCGAGCGCACTCTTATTCAATGCCTTGATACGTTCGGATTGCATGATGTAGCGCCCGCGCAGCAGGTTTTCGGTACACACCAGCCGCATAAAGTCCGGGTGGGAAACGTGGTAATCGAAGCTGGCTTCCACCAGTTTGGTCATTGCCAGTTCCGGCTCCATCTCGGCGAGATTGAGGCCGGTTTCGTGCTCACGAATCGCCTGATACACCTGCTCCAGCACCTCAATATAGAGCTGCTCTTTATTGCTGAAGTGGTACACCACCATGCGTTTGGTGGTTTGCGCGTGCTCAGCGATCTGCTCCAGCCGCGCGCCCTGCATGCCGAACTCGGCGAACATCTTCAGCGCACCGGCAAGGATGCGTTTCTTCAGCCCTTCAGGGTCATTTTTGCGTTTAGTTGTGGTGTCCGACATAGCGCTCAGTAATAAATCCATCAAAAGGAAAGGATAACACAGCCATTTTCTCGCTGGTGGCGATGCGAGCCACACGGCGGCTTTATGCTTTTCAGGAATAGCTTTCCTGAATAAATCATAATGCAGGAATAAGCAACTGCGTATACTGCGGTCATCTGTCGTTACGACAGCTTATTTTGACTCGCGCAATTATAACGATTAGGAAGCTTTTTATGCACACACGTCTGTCGTCGGTAAAAAATAAATTCTTTTTAAGTGCTGGGGCTTTGCTGCTGGCCAGCGCGGCGTTGTCGCCGTTATCCATCGCGCACGCAGCGGATAAAACCTCGGTAAAAGTCGGCATCATCAGCGGCGAAGATGAAGATGTCTGGCGCGAAGTGATCAAACAGGCGGCGGCAAAAGGCTTAACGGTGAAAACCGTGATCTTCAACGATTACAACCAGCCGAACGAAGCACTGCAAAACGGCGAAGTGGATGCCAACGCCTTCCAGCATCAGCCGTTCCTGAATAACCAAATCAAGGTGAATCACTACGACATCGTGCGCGTTGGCGATACTGCGGTGTGGCCGATTGGTCTCTACTCGAAGAAAGTGAAAAGTGCCAAAGCGTTGAAAGAGGGCGCGGTGATTGGCGTGCCCAACGATCCCTCTAACGAAGCGCGCGGTTTGGTGCTGCTTGAGCAACAAGGCCTGATCAAGCTGAAGCCGGGCGTTGGCATCGCGGCCACCACCGCCGATATCACCGCCAATCCGCATCATCTGAAAATCAAAGAGCTGGATTCCGGCATCATCGGCCGCTCCGTTCCTGATCTGGATGCCGCCGTCGTCAACACCGATTGGGCGCTGAAAAGTGGCCTGACCGCAGCAGACCGCATTGCGCAGGAGCCGGTAAAAGATAACCCGTACAACAACTTTATTGCGGTGAAGAAAGAGAACGTCAGCGCGCCATGGGTGAAAACGCTGGTGGCTTCTTATCAGAACGATGCCGTGAAGACCGTGTTTGACAAGGTCTACAAAGGCACGGGCGAAACGGCCTGGTAAGGAACGATAAAGATGACGTTATTCTCAGCAGCCGAAACGCCATTTACCGCCGTGAAACGCGGCGTGGCGGAAAGTGCCCATGACGAGGCGCAGGTGACGTTTCGCGACAGCGGCAGCGTGGTGCGCCTGCAAGGCGTGTCACGTCGCTTTGGACAAACCCAGGCGCTGCGCGATATCTCGTTGACGGTGCAGAAAGGCGAAATTCTTGGCCTGATTGGACGCAGCGGCGCGGGTAAATCCACGCTGATCCGCTGTCTCAACGGGCTGGAACAACCTGATGAAGGCGTCATTGAAATTGAAGGCCGCAACATTACCGGCCTGTCGGAAAAACAGCTGCAAACGGTGCGCAGTCGCGTTGGCATGGTGTTTCAGCACTTCAATCTGTTATCGGCCAAAACGGTGGCGCAGAACGTGGCGCTGCCGCTGAAAATTGCCGGCATGGATAAAGCGCAGCGCCAGCAGCGCGTGGCGGAACTGCTGGAGCTGGTGGGGCTGGCGGACAAAGCGCAAAGCTATCCGGCGGCGTTATCTGGCGGCCAAAAACAGCGCGTTGGCATTGCCCGCGCGCTGGCGGCAAGCCCGGCGCTGCTGCTGTGCGACGAAGCCACCTCCGCGCTTGATCCGGAAACCACGCGCTCGATTCTGGCGCTGCTCAAATCCCTGAATCAAAAACTCGGCATCACTATTCTGCTGATCACCCATGAGATGGAAGTGATCAAATCTGTCGCGCATCGCGTGGCGGTGATCGATGCCGGTGAAATCATTGAACAAGGTCCGGTATGGCAGGTGTTTGCGCATCCCAGGTCGCAATTGACGCGCACGCTGCTGCGCGGTTTGCTGCCGCAGCTGCCGGAAAATATTGCCGCGCGCCTCAGCGATGAGAAGCAGGGCGATGCCATTTACAGCGTGCACTTTGCCGGTGACGATGCGCAGGGCGATCTGCTCACCCGCTTTGCCGGTGCGCTGCCGGGCAAATTCCGCCTGCTGCAGGGCGGCATCGATCACATCCAGCACTACGCGGTGGTGCGTTTCTTTATCGCGCTCTCGGCAGCCAACGCGGCCGACGAGCAACAGATTCTCAGCTGGCTGCACGCGCAGCAGGCTCAAGTGGAGTTGGTGGGCTATGTCGCCAGTCATGATTGATCTTTTACTTAATGCGTTAGGCGAAACGGTATTAATGACGGTGATTTCCGGCCTGTTTTCGCTGGTGGCGGGCTTGCCACTTGGCCTGATTCTGGTGATGACCAGCCCCGGCGGCATCGCCGAACATCGCAGCGTTAATCGCGTGCTGGGCTTGATCATCAACAGCTTCCGCTCGCTGCCGTTCATTATTCTGCTGGTGGCGCTGATCCCCTTTACCCGTTTTTTGGTCGGCACCTCGCTCGGCACCTGGGCAGCGATTGTGCCGCTGTCGATCACCGCAACGCCGTACTTCGCGCGCGTGGCGGAAGTGTCGCTGCGTGATGTCGATCGCGGATTGATTGATGCGGTGCGCGCCATGGGCGCCAGCAAGCTGCGCATTGTCTGGGATGTGCTGATCCCGGAAGCGCTACCCGGCATTCTGTCTGGTTTTGTCGTCACGCTCGTCGCGCTGATTGGCGCTTCGGCGATGGCCGGCGCAATTGGCGCAGGCGGACTGGGCGATCTGGCGATCCGCTACGGTTATCAGCGCTTTGAAACCTCGGTGATGATCGCAGTGATCGCGGTGCTGATTGTGCTGGTGTGCGGCATTCAGTGGGTCGGCGATCGGATGGTGCAGCGTATCGATAAGCGTCATTGATTCACACCCCAAATTATTGCGGCCATTTAAACGGTGGCCATGAATGGTCACCCTACAAATTCACGTAGGGTCGCCATTTATGGCGACCGATATGCAACAAGGAGAATGCTCATGTCGCTGAATCCGCTTCAGCTTACGCTCGAAAACACCCTCGAACAGCACAGCGCTAAATTCATCTCGGTCGCCAAAGCGATATTTCAAAACCCCGAAACCGGCAACAACGAATATTTCGCCAGCGAGCAGCTCACCCAGCTACTCACGGCGCAGGGTTTTGACGTCACGCGCAACGTCGCCGGGCATGAAACGGCGTTCTATGCGGTCAAGTCCAGTGACAAACCGGGCCCCACCATCGCTTTCCTCGCAGAATATGACGCGCTGATCGGCATCGGCCACGCCTGCGGTCACAACCTGATTGGCACCACCAGCGTGGCGGCAGCCATCACGCTGGCGCAGGTGCTGGATCAAACCGGTGGCCGTGTGGTGGTGTTAGGTACGCCAGCGGAAGAGGGCGGATTAGCCGGACCGGGCGGCCCGAAAGGCAACGTAAAAAAGCGCTTTGTCGAAGCCGGATACCTCAAAGATGTCGACGTGGCGCTGATGGTGCATCCCGCGGGCAAAACCCGGCTGACCGAATCGACGCTCGCCAATAATCATCTCTATTTCCACTTCTACGGCAAGCCGTCGCACGCTGCCAGCGCGCCACATGAAGGCATCAACGCGCTGGATGCGCTGGTGCTGCTCTACAACGGCATCAGCGTGCTGCGTCAGCAACTGCCGGATGGCGTGCGCGTGCACGGCATTATCACCAACGGCGGCCAGGCCCCGAATGTCATCCCGGAATACGCCTCGGCGCATTACTACATCCGCGCGGACAGCCGCGAAGTGGTGGAATCTCTTGAGCCGCGTCTGCGTGCCATTGCCGAAGGCGTGGCGCTGGCGACCGGCGCACGCGTCGAGATTGATCATCAAATTGGCCCACGCGATTTCAAACTGAACGCAGCGCTGGATGCCTTGCTGCTGGAGGAGTTCACGGCGGCAGGCGAAACCGTCGATCTGTCACCGCAGAAGAACAAAGTTTCGACCGATGCCGGCGACATCAGCCATGAGGTGCCGACGGCGCATCCGTGGCTGAAAATCGGCCCGGACGATCTGATTTTCCACACCGTGCCATTCCGTGAAGCGGCCAACTCTGAGCGCGGCTATCAGGCGCTGCTGATTGGTGCGTGCGTGCTGGCGCGCACCGGCTTACGTCTGCTGACCGATGCGGACGCCTTAAACCTTGTCAAAGCGGATTTCGCGCGACAATTATAAAGGAGAGTGTTGTGTCGCAAACCTATCGCAGAAAACTGAAAACGCTGGTCGGCGCCAGCAGCGTGATTTCCGCCGGTAATGATAGCCAGCCGGGCGTGGGCATCACGCGCGCCATTGAACTGGCGAAGATTGCCGAGCGGGAAAAGATTACCGGGCTGTTCACTGCCGATTTGCTGCAAGCCGATCCGGCAGGATTAGCCGGCACCACCGGCACGCAAGATCCGCTGATTGCGCTGGCGGCATTGAGCCAGGTAACCTCGCATATCGGCTTGATCGCCACCGTCAGCACCAGCTGGCTGCATCCGTACAATCTGGCGCGTCAGGTCGGCACGCTCGATCACATTAGCGGCGGTCGCGCGGGCTGGAATGCGGTGACCTCATCGGTTGGCGAAGAGAACTTTGGTGAAAGCCAGCTGCCGCCACCGCAGGAGCGCTACGCGCGCGCCACCGAATTTATCGAAGTGATGAACGCGCTGTATGACGCCAATGAACGCGCAGCAGTGCAGCGCACCGCCAGCGGTGGCATTAAGCTCGACCACACTAAACTGCATCCGATTAATTATCGCGGTGACTATTTCCAGGTGGCAGGTCCGCTCAACGTGCCGCCACCACCACGGCGCCGTCCGGTGCAGTTTCAGGCGGGACAATCTGAAGCGGGCGTTACGCTCGGCGCACGTTATGCTGAAGTGATTTACACCTCCCAGCCCACGTTTGAGGCGGCGCAAACCTTCGTGGCTGATGTGCAGCAGCGAGCGCGACGTTTTGGCCGCGAACACAATCCGCCGCTGATCATGAACTCGTTTCACGCCATCATTGGCGACAGCGATGCTGACGTGGCGCGCCGTCTGCGCGATAAGCATGAACGCATCAACTACGAGCAGGGCAGATTACGCGTGGCCGATATGCTGGGCGGTGAGGTGGATCTGCGCGACTTACCGCTCAATCAACCGCTGCCCGCCGCGTTTATTCCCGAGCTGGCGCAGGTGCATCGTCGTCAGGGGCGCGCCGCCATTTTCCGTGGCTATGCGCTGGAAGGATTAACCTTGCGTGAGTTGATCATCAAAGCTGAAGAGACCGGCCACTGGTTTGTTGCCGGAACGCCAGAAATCCTGGCCGAAGCCATTGAACAGCGCTACCGCGCTGGCGTGCTGGATGTGATTTCACTGCATGGACTCGGCCAGACCGATCAGCAGGATTTGCTGCTCAATGGGCTGCTGCCAGAACTGCGTCGCCGCCAGCTGATCGATACTGATTATGTCGGTAACGATTTCCGCAGCAGTTTGGAGCTGGCTGCGTTGGCGTAGCGACCAGGCAAAACTGCAAAAACACAAAAGCCCGCTCAGGTTTCCCTGAGCGGGCTTTCTAAATTTGGCTCCTCTGACTGGACTCGAACCAGTGACATACGGATTAACAGTCCGCCGTTCTACCGACTGAACTACAGAGGAATCGTGTGAACGAGGCGCATATTAGCGATGCCGATCCCCGTTGTCAAAGCCCGACTGCACACTTTTGGTTTAAGTGCGCGTAAAAGCAGCGGAATGCTGCTTTTCTGCCTTGAATGATCAGATTCTAAACTGCCAGCAAGATCTCACTTTAAAACCAATTCCTTTGAGATGTTAGAGGCATGTCAAAGTTTTGTTATTTGCCGATTTTAAAACAATCATTTCAGTGCTTTTATGATGAAAGTTTCAAATGCAAGTTAGATGAAATAAATGAACTGTTAATCATCACCGACGAAACGAGTTCCTTCATCTAAAACGGCATTTCGAAAATAACTGGCTGATAAGTAGTGAGTTACATTGAAATGATGCAGTAAATCAATAGCGTTAGACCAGAAGCCTGACCTCTACAACCACAAAAAAAGCGCCAGTGACGTTGAGTGAATGTAAAAGATATTTTTCATTCGCGGTATCAGCCAACCTGAGCATGTTAACGATATAGAAGGGTTCCCTATGAAATTCAAAAAAGCGTTATTAACTTCCCTGTTAGTTTGCATGTTACCTGCCGCAGTGATGGCAAAAGACCTTCAGGTAGGCGTTTCTATGGCACTGTTTGATGACAACTTCCTCACCATTCTGCGCAACGCGATGCAGAAAGAGATGACCAAAGACAATATTAAGGGCCAGGTTGAAGACGCCAAAGGCGACGTGGCTCAGCAGCTGCAACAGGTGCAGAACTTCATTGGTCAGGGCGTTGACGCCATCATCGTTAACCCGGTGGACACGAACGCCGTGAAACCGCTGGTGGATGCCGCCGCGAAAGCCGGCGTGCCGCTGGTGTTCGTCAACCGTAAACCGGCTGGCGAGTTGAAAGACAAAATGGCGTTTGTGGGTTCGGATTCTGAACTGGCGGGCCGTCTGCAGATGGAAGCGCTGGCTAAAAAGATGAACGGCAAAGGCAACGTGGCGATTCTGCTGGGCGATCTGGCTAACGAATCGACGCGTGAGCGCACCAAAGGTGTTGAAGCGGTGGTAGCGAAATATCCGGGTATTAAAGTGGTACAGAAACAGACGGCAAAATTTACCCGTAACGATGCGGTCGATGTGGTGAGTAACTGGCTGACGGCGGGCGATGACATTCAGGCAATCGCCTCCAACAACGATGAAATGGCGATTGGTGCGCTGCAGGCGCTGGGCAAAAACCCGAATCACATCCTGGTCGCAGGTGTGGATGGTACACCGGATGCACTGCAGATGATCAAGAACGACAAAATGGTCGCTACCGTGTTCCAGGATGCGAAAGGTCAGGGTGAAGGCGCTGTGCAAACGGCGGTCAAACTGATTAACGGCGAGAAAGTGCAGAAAGTGGTCGATATCCCGTTCCAGCTGATCACCAAAGATAACTACGAAAAATTCGCCAGTCAAAACCAGAAATAAACCGTAAACGACTCAGCCGTACGGAGGTGATGTATGACCGCTTTTGCGCTTGAAGCCGAAGGCATCAGCAAGTTCTTCCCCGGAGTGAAGGCACTCGACAATGTCTCACTGCGTATTAAACCGGGGTCGGTACATGCCCTGATGGGCGAAAATGGCGCGGGCAAATCCACTTTAATGAAATGCCTTATCGGGATGTATCGTCCCGATAAGGGCACCATTCGCATTAAAGGGGAGCCAGTGCAGTTTCAGGACACCATGGATGCGCTGCGTTCCGGCATCTCCATGATTCACCAGGAACTCAATCTGGTGCCTTACATGACCGTAGCCGAAAACATCTGGCTCGGTCGCGAACCGATGAAGTACGGCTTTGTTGACCACGGCAAGCTGAACAAACAGACGCAGGAACTGCTAAACAGACTGAACATCCGTCTGAAAGCCGATCGTATGGTGGGCGAGCTGAGTATCGCCTCGCAGCAGATGGTGGAAATCGCCAAAGCGGTCTCCTGGAATTCGGACATCGTGATTATGGATGAACCGACCTCGGCACTGACGGAAACCGAAGTGGCGCATCTGTTCACCATCATCCGCGACTTGCGCGAGCAGGGCAAAGCCATCATCTATATCAGCCACAAGATGGATGAAATTTTCACCATTACCGATGAGATCAGCATTTTCCGTGACGGTGCGTGGGTAGGCAGCAATAACACCAGCGAATACACCCGCCAGTCACTGATTACGCAGATGGTAGGTCGTGAATTGACCCAACTGTTCCCGAAATTCAACGGGGAAATCGGTGGGGATGTGCTGACGGTACGCAATCTCACCTGCAAAGATCGTTTCACTGACATCAACTTCACGGTGCGCAAAGGCGAAATCCTTGGCGTGGCGGGATTGGTGGGTGCCGGACGCAGCGAAGTGATGGAAAGCCTGTTCGGCATGGAGAGTTTCGACAGCGGTGAAATCCTGATTGATGGCGTGCCGGTCAAGATCGATTCGCCTTCAACGGCGATTGAGAAGGGCATGGCGTTCCTGACCGAAGACCGTAAAAAGTCGGGGCTGTTCCTGGTGTTGTCGGTGATGGAGAACATGAGCATCGTCAACATGCCCGATTACACCCATAAAAGCGGTTTTGTCAGCCACATCAAAATGGCGCAGGACTGCATGGATCAGATTCGCAAGCTGAACATCAAAACCCCAACCATGGATCAGATCATCAATAACCTCAGCGGCGGTAACCAGCAGAAGGTGCTGATTGCCCGCTGGCTGCTGGCGCAACCGAAGATCCTGATTCTCGACGAACCAACGCGCGGTATCGACGTTGGTGCAAAAGCAGAGATTTATCGCTTAATCAGTGAACTAGCGAATCGCGGCGTGGCCATCATCATGGTGTCGTCCGAGCTGCCAGAAATTCTCGGCATGAGCGACCGCGTGATGGTTATGCACGGCGGACGTATAACCGGCATCCTCGATAAAGAAGAGGCCAATCAGGAATCCATTTTGTCGTTGGCATCCGAGTGAGGCGTGAGACATCTATGAGTAACGTAAAAATTACGGCCCCGCAGGCCGCAGATCAGAGTTCCTTCTTCAGCAACTTGCGTCACAAGCTGCCAAAAGACACCGGGATTTTTGTCGTGATGGTGGGCATTGCCCTGATTTTCGAAATTGCCGGTTGGTACGTACGTGACCAATCTTTCCTGATGAACACCAACCGTTTAGTGCTGATTATTCTGCAGGTCGCGATCATCGGTATCATCGCGGTGGGCGTGACCCAGGTCATTATCACCACCGGTATCGACCTGTCATCCGGTTCGGTTATCGCCTTAACCGCAGTTGTGGCGGCCAGTCTGGCGCAAACCTCAGACAGCCTGTCGCCGATGTATCCGTCGCTGGTCAACCTGCCGGCGGTGATACCCATCGTCGCCGGGATCGGCGTCGGGCTGCTGTGCGGCGTGATGAACGGCGTGTTAATCACCAAAACCGGTATTCCTCCGTTCATCGCCACGCTCGGCATGATGGTGTCGGCACGCGGTCTGGCGCAGTACTACACGCAGGGTAACCCAATCAGCTTCCTGTCAGATGGCTTCACCTCCATCGGCCAGGGCGCGATGCCGGTAATTATCTTCCTCGTGGTGGCATTCCTGTTCCACATCGCGCTGAAACATACCCGCTACGGTAAATATGTCTATGCGATTGGCGGCAACATGACCTCCGCCAAGGTGTCCGGTATCAACGTTAATAAGTATCTGATCATCGTCTACACCATTGCCGGTGCGCTCTCAGGCCTGGCGGGCGTGGTGCTGGCGGCGCGTGTCAGTAGCGGTCAGTCAAGCATGGGGATGGCGTACGAACTGGATGCTATCGCCGCAGCCGTTATCGGCGGCAGCAGCCTGATGGGCGGCGTAGGACGCATTACCGGTACGCTGATTGGTGCGGTGATTCTTGGCCTGATCAAGAGCGGCTTCACCTTTGTCGGTGTGGATGCTTATGTGCAGGACATCATTAAAGGCATCATCATCGTGGCAGCGGTCTCAATCGATATGCATCGCAACCGTAAAAAAAGATAATCATGTAATTGTTTGCACGGTCAGTTCCCTCTCCCGCATGCGGGAGAGGGTTAGGGTGAGGGACAACGCGCACCGCCACCCACATAAGTTTTCCAACTGGTTAAACCCGTTCTTTTCCGCGCATTTGTTTCATTCCCGCTGTTTCTGCTCATTTTCTGCGTTATCTGCACCAAACCAACTCATCCGGTCATCACTTTTTTGCACGCCTGACTCGCATTTCCTGCCCCATTGCAGTGCAATTCGTTTGATTCTTACTCTTTTTGCGTCATCGCTCGCGCTTATTAACTCCTTCGAGGTAATCACAAACGCTTATTTTCCGTGCCATTAGGATAAATCCGGCAAGGCAATTTTGCATCGCGAACAAACCTGGCCTGCATATTGCAACTTCATTTCCACAAGCCAGCAGGCTGAGACGCCCAACCTGGGTATTCGGGGATTGACGGAGGCAACATGAATTTAAGACGACTCAAGTATTTTGTAAAAATCGTCGATATCGGCAGCCTGACTCAGGCAGCAGAAGTGCTGCACATCGCGCAGCCTGCGCTTAGCCAGCAGGTCGCTACGCTGGAAAATGAACTCGATCAGCAATTGCTGATCCGCACCAAGCGCGGCGTGACGCCGACTGAAGCCGGTAAAATTCTGTATGCCCACGCCCGCACCATTCTGCGCCAGTGTGAACAGGCGCAAACGGCAGTCATCAACGCCGGCCAGGCACTGAACGGCCAGGTTTCCATTGGTTTAGCGCCGGGCACTGCCGCATCCTCGCTTACCATGCCGCTGTTGCAGACGGTGCGTGAGCAGTTCCCGGATGTGCTGGTGTATCTGCATGAAAACAGCGGTACCTCGCTGAATGAAAAAGTGATGAACGGCCAGCTGGACATGGCGGTGCTGTACGATCGTGCGCCAACGGCGGGCATCAACAGCATTCCCCTCATGAAAGAAGAGCTCTATCTGGTGGGCGCAACCGCGTGTCCAGGTGCGACTGTCGATCTGGCGGACGTGGCGCAGATGAGCCTGTTCCTGCCACGCGACTACAGCGCGGTGCGTAAACGTGTCGATGAAGCGTTCTCGCTGCGTCGTTTAAGCGCGCGCATCATCGGCGAAATCGAATCGATCTCCACGCTGACGGCGGCGGTGTCCAGCGGCATGGGCGTCACGGTGCTGCCAGAATCTGCGGCGCGTGCGCTGGTGAGTTCCACCCATGCGTGGATGGCGCGGATTAACAGCCCGTCGCTGAATCTGCCGCTGTCGCTGAACATCTCGGCGCGTCTGCCGTTGTCGCCGTCGGCGCAGGCGGTGAAGAATATTCTGCTGTCGCTCTTGAATAAGCCAGCGGTAGAGGATCGTGAATTGATGTTGGTGGGATGAGTTAAACGTGCTTTTTCCCTCACCCTAACCCTCTCCCGCGCGCGGGAGAGGGGATCGATCCAGCCCTCACGTAGCACTATTATCACCTCACCATCCAGCCGCTCGATCAACTCCCTCGCCCGCTTGCGGAAGAGGGCTGGGGTGAGGGCATCCTTCAACCCCCCCCCTTATTACTATTCCGCATAACACACCGTTTTTTATTATTTGTTGCGATGACGCCAACTTCATAACATGGACGAAACAGGGGCAGGAATCAGGAGAAAAGGGCGTGAATTTCCAGCAACTTAAAATTATACGTGAAGCAGCCCGTTGCGAGTTCAACCTGACCGAAGTGGCGAATACATTGTTTACCTCCCAATCAGGAGTGAGCCGCCATATTCGCGATCTGGAAGATGAACTGGGCGTAGAAATTTTTATTCGTCGTGGCAAGCGACTCTTAGGCATGACCGAACCAGGCAAGGCGCTGTTGACCATTGCTGAGCGCATCCTTGATGAAGCGGGCAAAGTTCGCCGCTTAGCGGATGTGTTTACCAATGAAACCAGCGGCGTGCTGACCATCGCCACCACGCACACGCAGGCACGTTACAGCCTGCCGCGCGTGATCAAAGCGTTTCGTCAGCTCTATCCCAACGTGCGTCTCGAACTGAATCAGGGATCGCCGCAGGAGATTGTCGCCATGCTGCTGGCCGGTGAAGCCGATATCGGCATCGCCTCCGAGCAGTTAGTGAATAACAGCAGTCTCGCGGCGTTCCCGTGGTTCAGCTGGCATCACTCACTTTTAGTGCCGCACGATCATGAGCTGTTGCAGCATCAGCCGGTGACACTCGCCAGCCTTAGCCGCTATCCGCTGATCACCTATCGTCAGGGCATTACCGGCCGTTCGCGGGTCGATCGTGCGTTCCAGGCGGCAGGACTGAGACCGGATATCGTGCTCAGCGCGCAGGATTCTGACGTGGTGAAAACCTACGTTGAACTTGGTCTTGGGGTGGGCATTCTGGCCGATCAGGCGTGTGATATTTATGAAGGCGAAGATCTGGTCAAAATCGACACCCATCATCTGTTCGATGCCAATACCGTGTGGCTCGGCCTGAAACGCGGTCAGTTGCAGCGCAATTATGTGTGGCAGTTCCTGGAGCTGTGTAACGCTAATCTGTCGCTAGAGGAAATTAAGCGTCAGGCACTTTCCTACGAGACAGAAAACGAACCGGCCATCGATTTCCAGATTTAATGTTATCGGTCGCCATTCATGGCGACCTTCCTCCATACAGCATAAAATTTCTTTTCCCGCCGCAAAACAGACACCGACACAAATTCCCTCTGCCAGAAAAATATCCTGCGCTGTTGCGTCACGTTACAGTGAAATGACGAAGATACAGGGGATTGTCATGTCGCGAATTCAACTGAAAGATACGGAATTACTGCGCCAGCAGGCGCTGTTTGGCGGTCGCTGGCAGGATGCGCATCAGGGCGCAACGCTTGAGGTGATCGATCCCGGCACGCAGCAGCCGATTGCCACCATTCCGGCATTGGGTGCGGCGGAAACCGAGCAGGCGATAGATTATGCTGAGTCGGTGCGCGTCAGCTGGGGCAAAACCCCCAACGCCACGCGCGCCGCGCTGCTGGAAAAATGGCATCAGCTGATTATCGATAATGCCGACGATCTGGCGATCATCATGACCGCCGAGCAGGGCAAACCGCTGGCGGAAGCCAAAGGCGAAGTGCTGTACGGCGCCAGTTTCGTGAAATGGTTCGCTGAAGAGGCGCGCCGTATCTACGGTGACACCATTCCCGCGCCGAGCGACGATCGCCGTATTCTGGTACTCAAGCAGCCGGTTGGCGTGGCGGCAGCAATCACGCCGTGGAACTTCCCGATTGCGATGATCACCCGCAAAGTCGCGCCCGCGCTGGCCGCAGGTTGCCCGATTATCGTTAAGCCGTCGGAGTTAACGCCGCTGTCGGCATTAGCGCTGGCGGTGTTGGCCGAACGCGCTGGTTTCCCCAGCGGTGTGTTGCAAGTGTTGACTGGCTTGCCGACCGAGATTGGCAGCACGCTGACCGCCAGCCGCACGGTGCGCAAAATCTCCTTTACCGGTTCCACCCGCGTCGGCCAGCTGTTGATGCAGCAGAGTGCCGACAGCATCAAGCGCCTGAGCCTGGAACTGGGCGGCAACGCGCCGCTCATCGTCTTTGATGATGCCGATCTCGATGTGACCATTCCCGGCGTGATGGCGAGTAAATTCCGCAATGCCGGTCAAACCTGCGTCTGCGCCAACCGCATTCTGGTGCAACGCGGCATCTATGAGCGCTTCAGTGAACGCCTGCTGGAGGCGGTATCCGCGCTGAAAGTCGGTGACGGATTTTCGCCGGACAGCACCATAGGGCCGCTGATCAACGACCGCGCCGTCGAGAAAGTTAACAGCCATATCGACGATGCACTCAGCCAGGGCGCGACCTTGTTGCGCGGCGGCATCAGCGCGCCAAACGGCACCTTTGTCGAGCCCACCGTGTTGGGCAATGTGACTAGCAGCATGCGTATTGCACATGAAGAAACCTTCGGCCCGGTAGCACCGCTGTTTGTCTTCGACACGGAAGAAGAGGCGATCCGCATGGCGAATGACACGCCTTATGGACTTGGAGCTTATTTCTTTACCGAGAATATTCGCCGGGCATGGCGCGTGGCAGAATCATTAGAATTTGGCATGGTCGGATTTAATACCGGTGCAATTTCATTAGACGCCGCACCCTTTGGTGGAATTAAATTATCCGGGTTAGGTCGGGAAGGATCGCGTTACGGTATTGAAGAGTATTTAGAACAGAAGACGTTTCATATTGGCAGTCTTTAATTTTAACTCGCCCTATTTGTAGGGTCGCCATTAATGGCGACCGCCAAAAAACAGCGCCGCAACCCTCAGGTTTGCGGCGCTGTTTATTTTGTGCGTCGCGTCATACTTTGCCGCCTATCCCCGTTTTAGTGCAAGTTTCATGCGCATTGCACCGTCGCGACGCACATATTTTGTGAAGTAAATCATCTGTTTATTCCTTCGGCAATTCCGCAAAATTTCGCTCACCAATACGGCAGAAAATTTTTTTGCGCTGTTTTTTACGCATTTTTATTTTTTACCGGGCTGGCATACTTTCTGCATTAGCTTATTAGCGTGACAGAAAAACGCAGTGCAAATCGTTAATTAGCGCGTCTGTGATGGGTGTAACAAATAAGGAATTTTCCATGTTAAGTTTCGACCCTGAAAAAGTTTTACTTCCTGCCGGTCATTATATTGGCGGGCAACATTTAAAAACGGCGGGCGCGCGTTTTGCCGTTAAACGTCCGTCCGATGGCAAAGTCTATGCCGAACTCACCGAAGCGCAGATTGAAGATGTTGATCGCGCCGTCACCACGGCGCATCAGGCGCTGAAAACCAGCGGCTGGCGCACCTGTGCGCCGCGTGAGCGCGGCAAAATCATGCGTCGCTGGGCCGACCTGATTGAGAACGATCCGTTACTGGCGCAGCTTGAATCGCTCGGCTCCACGCGACCCATCAGCGACGTGATGCAGCACGAAATTCCCTTCACCGCCGAAGCCATTCGCTTCTACGCCGAGTGCGCCGACAAATACAGTGGCGACCTGTTCCCCACCCAGGAAAGCAGCCTCGGCATGCTGATTGCTGAGCCGTACGGCGTGATCGGCGCAATTACCCCGTGGAATTTCCCGCTGTCGATGGCGTCATGGAAATGTGGTCCGGCGCTGGCAGCAGGAAATGCTGTGGTGCTGAAACCTTCGGAGCTGACGCCGTTCTCCACCGTGCGCATGGCCGAACTGGCGGTACAGGCCGGTTTACCGGCGGGCGTACTAAATATCGTTCAGGGCAGCGGCGCGGTAACTGGCAACGCGCTGGTCACCCATCCGCTAGTGCGCAAAGTCTCCTTTACCGGTTCCACGCTGACCGGCGCACGCATCATGGGCGATATCGCGCAGCACGGCATGAAACCGGTCACGCTGGAGCTGGGCGGTAAAAGCCCGCAGCTGGTGTTCGACGATGCCGGTGATATCGACGTGTTAGCGCAGCGTATTCTGCGCGGCTTCACCGCCAACGGCGGTCAGGCGTGCGTCGCCGGAACCCGTTTGATTGTGCAGCGCGGCATTGCGCAGCCGTTGCTGGAGAGATTGGTCGCGCTCTGTCAGCAGCCGCGTCCGGGCGTGACCTGGCAGGAGAGCAGCCGCTATGCGCCGCTGATCGATGCGCGTCAGGGCAACAAAGTGGCATCAGTAATCGCCGATGCCAAAGCACAGGGCGCGGAAGTGCTGGTCGGCGGCGAACGCTTTGCCGACACCGCAGAAGGCTGGTTCTGGCAGCCAACGCTGCTGTGCGGTGTTACCCACGATAATCCGGCGGTGCAGCAGGAAATTTTTGGTCCGGTGCTCACCGTGCAACAGTTTGAAGACGAAGAGGAAGGGCTGGCGCTGGCGGCACACGAAACCTACGGCCTGTGCGCCGGCGTGCATACGCTGAGTCTGCCGCGTGCGCTGCGTGCGGTGCGCGCGCTGGAATCCGGCACCGTGTGGGTCAATCGCTATGGCCGCTCCGGCGATTTCATTATTCCAACCGGTGGCTTCCTTGGCTCGGGCATTGGCAAGGATCTGGGACGTCAGGCATTCCAGGCCTGTCAGCGCCAGAAGAGCGTGTTAATCGATTTCTAATATTGTGTTCTCAACCGCGAGGTCGCTTCATGGCACTGTTTAAACCGAAATTCATCACTTTTGATTGCTACGGCACCCTGATCAATTTTGACATGGCAGGCGCAGCCGAACGCTGCTTCAAAGATCGTGTTTCTGCGCAGGAGATGCTGGCATTCACCACCGATTTCGCCCGCTACCGTTTTGACGAAGTGCTCGGCGCGTGGAAGCCGTATTACGACGTGGTCAGCGATGCCATTCAGCGCACCTGCAAAAAGTGGGGTGTGGCGTGGAGCCAGGCGGACAGCGACTTTATCTACACTGACTGCGCCACATGGGGTCCGCATTCCGACGTGCCCGCCGGTTTAGCCAAAGTAGCCAAAGAGTTCCCGCTGGTGCTGCTCACTAACTCGATGAACGATTTGATCCCGCATCACGTGCCGCGTCTGGGCGCGCCAATCCATATGACCATCACCGCCGAAGAAGTCGGCGCCTACAAGCCGCAGATGAAAGGCTTCGAGTACATGCTCGACAAGCTGAACTGCGGCCCGGAAGAGATTCTGCATGTCTCCTCCAGCCTGCGTTATGACCTGATGACCTGTTACGACATGGGCATCAAAAACAAGGTGTGGGTTAATCGCGGTCACGATCCGGCCAATCCGGCGTATCAATACACCGAAATCAACGATATCGGCGGTCTGCCCGCTGTGGTTGGACTCTAAGCCCGGAGGCGGCGATGAAACTCGAATCATTCTGGCAAGCCACAGCATCCACCTTTAGCGGCGCAGCCACTGGCGCACTGCCGAGCACCGCTGAGGTGGTGGTGATCGGCGGCGGCTTTACCGGCGTCTCGACGGCGCTCAACCTGGCACGCAGCGGCATCAACGTGGTGCTGCTGGAGAGCGGCGAGGTAATGAGCCAGGCATCGGCGCGTAACGGTGGACACTGCAATACCGGCGTGGCGCAGAACTTTGCCTCGCTGGTGGAGAGCCAGGGAATCGAGCAGGCCAGCCGCTTCTATCGCGCCTATGACGATGCGGTGAGCTACGTCGAACAGCTGGTGCGCGAAGAGCAGATTGATTGCGATTTCCGCCTGTGCGGCAAGCTGAAACTCGCCAGCAAAGCCTCGCATTTTCCTGGTCTGCGCAGCGCGTGGCAGATGATGCGCGACACCGTCGATCCGGAAATCGAGCTGATTAGCAAAGATGAGATTCGCCGTGAAGTGGGCAGCGATGCCTTTCACGGTGGTCTGCTGCAGAAGCGCGGCGGCCAGATGCACATGGGTAAGTTTGGTATCGGGCTGGCGGAAGCGGCGGCGCGCAGCGGGGCGAAAATCTTCCCGCATCACGCGGTGACCGGCCTAACGCGCCTTGACGGCTACCGCCACCGCGTTAGCACTGCGCAGGGCGAGATCATCGCCGACAAAGTGATGATGGCAACCGGCGTCTCCAACGAAGGGCCTTTCCCGTGGTTCCAGCGCCGCATCGTGCCGGTCGGCAGTTTTATTGTGGTGACGGAACCGCTCGGCGACGAACTGATCAATCAGGTGCTGCCGCAAGACCGCACCTATGTGACCTCGCTGAATATTGGCAACTACTTCCGTACCACGTCGGATCGTCGATTGGTGTTTGGTGGCCGCGCGCGCTTTGCGGTGAGTAATCCGACGTCGGACACACGCAGCGGTGACGTACTGCGTGCGGCGATGACCGCGCTGTTCCCGCAGCTGGGCAAGTCGCGCATCGATTACTGCTGGGGCGGCATGGTGGATATGACCGCCGACCGCTTGCCGCACGCCGGTGAACAGGATGGCGTGTTTTATTCAATGGGCTACAGCGGCCACGGTACGCAGATGTCGGTGTGGATGGGCCGCGTGATGGCCGATCTGCTGGCGGAAAAACGCAATGAAAATCCCTGGCAGCGCGATAACTGGCCTGCGCTGCCCGGTTACCACGGGAAACCGTGGTTTTTGCCCCTGGCGGGTTTGTATTACAAAGCCAAGGATCGGTTGTCGTGAAATCCAGGCCGTGCGGTCATCGAAACGGTCGCCATTAATGGCGACCGCCTAAAAGACGAACAACGAAATCAACAACAATTCATATTGAGGGTGTGCAGATGAGTAAATTCGATAAAGAGTCTGACGCTGTAAATCCGGCCTTAACCCGCATGCTGACCGAAGGGTCGATGTCGCGCCGTGGCCTGATGAAGTTGTTGTCTGCCGGTGCCGTGATGAGCAGCGGTTTGATCGCTTTCCCGCAGATGAGTTTTGCGGCAACCACCCCAGTGAAAGGTGGCAAGCTGCGCGCCGCCATGTCTAACGCCTCCGCCACCGACACGCTCGATCCGGCCAAAGGCAACAACAGCGGCGATTACACCCGTCAATTCATGGTCTACAGCGGTCTGACCGAACTGGATAAAAGCCTCGCGGTGCAACCGGCGCTGGCGGAATCTATCGACTCTAGCGACGGCATCACCTGGCAGATCAAACTGCGCAAAGGTGTCACTTTCCACGACGGCAAACCGCTGACCGCCAAAGATGTCATTTACTCGCTGAGCCGCCACAAAGATCCGGCGGTAGCGTCCAACGCCTTCAAGCTGGCCGATCAGTTTAAAACCTTCACCGCCGTGAATGACAATGAAGTCACGCTGGAGCTGGCGCAGGCCAACTTCGACGTGCCGTTTATGCTGGCCAGTGCGCCATTCCTGATCGTGCAGGACGGCACCAAAGACTTCAGTAAAGGTATCGGCACCGGCCCGTTTAAGTTGAAAGAGTTCACACCGGGCGTGCGTTCGGTTGGCGTGAAAAACCCCAACTACTTCAAGCCGGGCCTGCCGCATCTGGATGAAGTCGAGCTGCTGGGCGTCACCGATCAGGCGGCGCGCGTCAATGCGCTGATGTCGGGCGATCTGCATATCGTCTCCACCCTGAGCGCCGCCGACTGCAACCGTATTAAAGCCACCTCGGATTTCGGTGTGCTGGAGAGTAAATCCGGCATGTACACCAACCTGATTATTCGCACCGACGTGAAGCCGGGCAGCAACGAAGATTTCGTGCTGGCGATGAAGTACCTGCAGCCGCGCGACATTCTGGTGAAAACCGTGCTGCAAGGCTACGGCGATGTCAGTAACGATACGCCGGTACCGCCGTGGCATCCGCTGTATAACGCCGATCTCAAACCGCGTCCGCTGGATGCCGAGAAAGCCAAATTCCACATTGAGAAAGCCGGCATGAAAGGCGCGACGGTGGAGATCATCACCACGCCAAACATTGAAGGCTCGGTGGAGGGCGGCCAGCTAATCCAGCAGGTTTCGCGCAGCACTGGTCTGAACATCAAAGTGCGCCGCGTGCCGTATGACGGTTACTGGTCAACGCACTGGACCAAAGATCCGGTCGGCTACGGCTCAATCAACCCGCGCCCGACGCTGGATATGCTGTTCTCGCAGTTCTATCTCTCCACCGCATCAAACAACGAATCGGGCTGGAAGAATGCACAGTTTGATCAGCTGGTGGTGGCGGCGCGCGGCGAGCGTGAACAGACCAAACGCAAGCAGATGTACGGTGACATGCAGAAGATGATTTACGATCACTGCGGCACCATCATCCCAACCTTTATCAGCTCCACCGACGGTTACAGCAAGAAAGTGGGCGGCGTGGAAGCCTGGCCAAGCGGCATGATGATGGGTTATCGCTTCCATGAGTTCGCCTGGCTGAATGCCTAACGTAGGGTCGCTATTCATGGCGACCGTTTACCCTGTGCCTGTTAACTCTCTACAAGGAGATCGCCGATGAACCGATACATGTTGTTCCTGATTGCCCGGCGCGCAGGCGCAGGCATCCTGACCTTGCTTATCGTCTCGGCGGTGGTGTTCTTCATTACCAGCCTGCTGCCCGGCGACGCGGCGCAGATGATTCTCGGGCAAAACGCCACGCCGGAAACGGTGGCGGCGTTGCGCCAGCAGCTGGGACTCGATCAACCGCTACTGGTGCGCTACTTCAGCTGGCTTACCGGCATGTTGCAGGGTGATTTTGGCACCTCGTTCGCCAGCCATCTGCCGGTGTTGCAGCTGGTCGAGCAGCGCATTCCCGCCACGCTGGAGTTAGCCGGTATCACCACGGTGATCTGCGTGCCGCTGGCGCTGATTATCGGCATTGTGGCGGCAATGAATCGCGGTTCGGCGCTGGATCGTTTTCTGGTGATCAGCACCATGGCAACCGTTGCGGTGCCGGAGTTTTTGGTAGCCACGGTGGCGGTGCTGATCTTCGCAGTAAAACTGCATTGGGTGTCGGCGATGTCGTTCGGCAGCCCGGACATGGACGTCATCAGCTACCTCAAAGCCTACGCGCTACCGGTGTTAACCCTGTGCTGCGTGCTGGTGGCGCAGATGGCGCGCATGACGCGCTCCGCCATCATCAACCAGCTCGACAGCCCGTATCTGGAGATGGCGCTGCTGAAAGGCGTTTCGCCGCTGCGTGCGGTGCTGCGTCACGCGCTGCCGAATGCGGTCGGGCCGATTGCCAACGCCATCTCGCTCAGCCTGTCGTATCTGTTCGGTGGCGTGATCATCATCGAATCCATCTTTAGCTATCCCGGTCTGGCGAGTGCGCTGGTGGATGCGGTGAGCAACCGCGATCTGCCGGTGGTGCAGCTGTGCGTCATGCTGTTCGCCGCCTGTTATCTGGTGCTGCTGCTGGCGGCCGATATCCTCACCATCGCCTTTAACCCGAAATGGAGAAGCTGATGAATACGTTACTGCTGCCTGTACGTCTGTTTCAGTCGCTGTCGCTTTCGGGCCGCATCGGACTGCTGATCTCGCTGTTTTGGCTGCTGATGGCGCTGTTTGGTAACCAACTGGCGCCGCATAACGTCGAAGACATTGGCGGCGGGCCGATGCTCGGTGGCATGACGTCTGCCAACCTACTCGGCACCGATTATCTGGGGCGCGATATCCTCAGCCGCATTCTCTACGGCGCGAAATTCTCCATTGGCCTGGCGCTCACCGCCGCGCTGTGCGCCAGCATCGTTGGCACCTTGCTGGCGCTGCTGGCGGCGGTTGCCGGGCGCTGGCTGGAAGAGGTGCTGGGGCGTGTTAACGATGCGCTGCTGGTGCTGCCGGGCAAAGTGCTGTCGCTGATGATTGTCGCGGTGTTCGGTTCATCGCTGCCGATGCTGATCCTCACCGCCATCTTCACTTACTGGCCGGGCGCGTTCCGTATCGCCTTCGCCATGGCCAGCAGCTTGCGCAATATGGATTACGTGCGTGCCTCGCGTCTGCGCGGGGAAAGCCGCTGGTATGTGGCGATCCACGACATCCTGCCCAATATGGTGCATCCAATGCTCACCGACTTCGGCCTGCGCTTTGTCTATATCGTGCTGCTGTTGAGCGGCTTGAGTTTCCTTGGCCTTGGCGTGCAACCGCCGTATGCCGATTGGGGCACGCTGGTGCGTGAAAACATTCAAGGCTTGTTCAACGGTTCGCCAGCGGTGCTGATGCCGGCGGTGGCTATCGCCAGCCTGACCATTGGCGCGAATCTGTTTATCGATAGCCTGCAGCAGATGCGTCCGTTGACGCTGGCGAAGGAGGGAGCATGAACGTGACGCCACATACCGCCATGCCGGTGATCTCGGTGGAGAACCTGCGCGTAACGGCGCAGACCGACAAAGGTGAAGAGATCGATCTGGTTTCTGATATTCGTTTCACGGTGCAGAAGGGCGAAGTGCTGGCGCTGATTGGTGAATCCGGCTCCGGCAAAACCACCATTGCGATGGCGCTGATGGGCTATGCGCGCCACGGCTGTCGCATCGCCGACGGCAATATTCACATGGCGGGCACCGATGTGCGCAGCCTGTCGCCGTGCCAGCTGCGTGAGTTTCGCGGTAACAAAGTGGCGTACATCGCGCAGAGTGCGGCGGCGTCGTTTAACCCTGGCATGCGCATTCTCGATCAGGTGATTGAGCCGGTGGTGATTCACGGCACCATGAAGCGCAAAGACGCCAGACAAAAGGCGATTGCGCTGTTCCGCGAACTGGCGCTGCCTAATCCCGACACCATCGGCGACCGCTTTCCGCATCAGGTTTCCGGCGGTCAGCTGCAACGCCTGATGACGGCGATGGCGCTGATTGGCGATCCGGATGTAGTGATCCTCGACGAACCGACCACCGCACTCGACGTGACGACGCAGGTGGAAGTGCTGAAAGCGTTTCGTCGCGTGGTGGCGCAGCGCGGCGTGACGGCGATCTACGTCAGCCACGATTTAGCGGTGGTGGCGCAGATGGCCGACCGCATTCTGGTGCTGCTGCGCGGCCAGATGGCCGAATACGGCACCACCGAACGACTGATTGGCGCACCACAGGCGGATTACACCAAACTGCTGATGGATGCGGCGCGGCAAAAAGAGCGCCCAAGCAGCTGGACCTGCGCCGATGCGGATATGCAGCCGCTGATGGAAGTACGCGATCTCAGCGCCGGTTACGGTCCGCGCGACAGCAACGGCCAGCCGAAAATCCGTATTCTCGAAGACATCAATCTGAAGCTGTGGAAAGGCCAGGCGATTGGCATTATTGGCGAGTCCGGTTCGGGTAAAACCACGCTGGCGCACGCCATTGCCGGACTCAACGCGCCGAGCCACGGCCATATTCTGTTTAACGGCCACTACATTAACGGCGACATGCATAAGCGCCCGGACAATGAGCTGCGCCGCATTCAGTATGTGTTCCAGATGGCCGATACCGCGCTGAATCCGGCGCACAGCGTTGAGCAGATTCTGTCGCGTCCGCTGGTGCTGTTCCACGGATTAAAAGGTGCGACGCTCAAAGCGCGGCTGCATCAGTTGCTGGATCTGGTGAAGCTGCCGCGCACCGTGCTGTGGCGTCGTCCGTGGGCGCTGTCTGGCGGACAGAAGCAGCGTGTGAATCTGGCGCGCGCGCTGGCCGCCGAGCCAGATTTGATTCTGTGCGATGAAGTGACATCTGCATTGGATACCGTGGTGGCTGCGGCGGTGCTGGATTTGATCAGCGAACTGCGTCGCGAGCTGGGATTGTCAGTGCTGTTTATCAGCCACGATATGCACGCGGTGCGCGCGGTGTGCGACGATATCGTGGTGATGAAATCCGGCAAGATCGTTACGCAGATTGCCCGCGCCGATTACGATAAGCCGAACAGCGAACTCTATTTCGAACGCCTGAAACGCGCCGTGCCAGAGTTGCGGCAAGGTTGGCTGGACGAGCACGAAGAGGTGTTGAAGGCGGAGTGAGATGCGATTTTTCCCTCACCCTAACCCTCTCCCGCAGGCGGGAGAGGGGACCGACCTCTGCGGCCTGAAAGATTTGCATAATACAGTTCCCTCTCCCTTTGGGAGAGGGCTAGGGTGAGGGAAACCCCATACAGAACCTAAGGAACAACCATGATCACACTACGCGCAATGACGCAAAACGACATCGAACACGGCTACGCCATCACCCAACAGCTCAAATGGCCGCACCGCCGGGAAGACTGGCAGCAGGCGCTGGCGCTGGGTGAAGGCGTGGTCGCTGAAGAAAACGGCGAATTCGTCGGCAGTGCCTTTGGCTGGCGCTGGGGCGAGCAGGCCGCAACCATTGGTTTGGTGGTGGTCAATCCACAGTTTCAAGGCCGCGGCACCGGCAAGCAATTAATGCTGGCGCTGCTGGAAAAATTCCCCGACTACAACATTCGCCTGCACGCCACTGAAATGGGCAAAGGGCTGTATCAGAAGCTCGGCTTTGAGGTCATCGGCCACATTCAGCAGCATCAAACGCGCGAACTGGCGGCGGTGCCAACCGTCACTATTCCAGCCGGTTTAACGCTGCGTAACGCACAAGCCGCAGACGCCGATCTGCTGATCGAACGCGATCATCAGGCGCACGGCATGTGGCGTCCGGCACTAATTCACAGCCTGATTACTGATTTCCAAACCGTGCTGCTGCAGGATGCCAAACAGCGCGTGCACGGTTTTGCCAGCCTGCGCCGCTTCGGTCACGGCTGGGCGATTGGTCCGGTGATCGCGCTGAATGTCGATATCGCGCAAACGCTGATTTCCGCCTTGATGCAAGGCCTGCGCGGCGAGTTCGTGCGTATTGATACCGATGGCGCGCTGCCGCTGGCGAGCTGGCTGGAAACCCTGGGCCTGGCGCAGGTTGATGCGCCGACCACCATGATTCGGGGAACGCCGTGGTCACCGCAACAAGGTGAGATGCAGGCGTTCGGGTTGATGACCCAGGCGATGGCCTGATGCATATCGTCTACAAATCAGAAGCCACGCGTGGCGCGCACTGGCAGCGCTGGCTGGCGCACCATGCGCCGGATATTCAGCTGCACATCTGGCCGGATATCGGCGATCCCGAGCAGGTTGAACTGCTGGTGGCGTGGCAGCCGCCGGAAAACCTGATGCGTACCTTTCCCAATCTCAAAGCGCTGTTATCGGTCGGCGCGGGCGCGGATCAGTTCGATCTCACGCAGCTACCGCCGGATTTGCCGGTGGTGCGTATGATCGAACCGGGGCTGACGCAAGGCATGGTCGAGTACGTCACTTTCGCGGTACTTGGCTTACATCGCGATATGCCGCGCTACTTTCATCAGCAGCGCGCCGAGCAGTGGCAAACTCACCCAATTCGCACCGCCAGCCAGCGCCGTGTGGGCGTGATGGGCCTCGGCGAACTCGGCCAGGCTTGCTTAAAACAACTGGTGTCGCTGGGTTTTGATTGCGCCGGCTGGAGCCGCACGCCGCGTGAAATTAGCGACGTGCATTGCTGGCACGGCAGGGATCAGCTGGGCGATTTCCTCGCCCGCAGCGACATTCTGGTGTGCCTGCTGCCGCTCACCGACAGCACGCGCGGCTTGCTCAATAAGCAGCTATTCACGCAGCTACCTGACGGCGCAGCGCTGGTGCAGGTGGGACGCGGTCCGCAGCTCAACGAAGCGGATTTACTGGCTGCGCTGGCAAGCGGCAAACTCAGCGCGGCGGTGATTGATGTCACCGATCCCGAGCCGCTGCCCGCCGGACATCCGTTCTGGCAGCATCCGGCCATTTGGCTGACGCCGCACATCGCCAGCGCAACACAAACCGACAGCGCCATCGCCGCGCTGCTCGACAATCTGCGCCGCTACCAGCGTGGCGAACCGATGGTCGGCCTGATCGATCGCAACCGGGGATACTGAGATGCAACTGGAACAATTAGTCGCGCTGCGACGGGATCTGCACGCCCATCCCGAGCTGGGCTATCAGGAGCAGCGCACCAGCGACATTGTGGCGCAGCTGTTAAATGAGCACGGCATTGAGGTGCATCGCGGGCTGGGTAAAACCGGTGTGGTCGGCGTGCTAAAACGCGGCAACGGCACGCGCATGATTGGCCTGCGCGCCGATATGGATGCGCTGCCGATGCAGGATAACGGCAATCAGCCGTGGAAAAGCGTGCACGATAATGTGTGCCACGCCTGCGGCCATGATGGTCACACTGTAATGCTGCTGGGCGCGGCGATTGAACTGGCCGAGCAGGGCGATTTCGACGGCACGCTGGTGTTTATCTTCCAGCCAGCCGAAGAGGGATTGGCGGGCGCGAAAGCGATGATCGATGACGGCCTGTTCCAGCAGTTTCCCTGCGACGCGGTGTTTGCGCTGCACAACTGGCCGGAACTGCCGCTCGGCGACGTGCAAACGCGGCCCGGCGCAATCATGGCGGCAGCGGATCGCTTCGATATCACCGTCAAAGGCGGTGGCGGACATGCCGCGCAGCCGCATCTGACGCGAGACACGTTGCTGGCCACCAGCGAACTGGTGGTGCAGCTCAACACGCTGGTGGCGCGCGCGCTCGATCCCTGCGAGCCAGGTTTGCTCAGCGTGACGCGCATGCAGGGCGGCTTCTCGCACAACATGATCCCGGCAGAAGCCAGCATCACCGGCACGGTGCGCACCTTCAGCCCTGCGGCGCAGGACATCATCGAAAATCGCCTGCGGGAAATGGCGCTGCACGTCACCGCCGCACACGGCTTGCAGGCGGAGGTGAACTATCTGCGTTATTACCCGGCCACGGTGAATAACGCGGCAATGGCGCAGCTGGCGATAGACGCGCTGGATCAGGCCGGAATTCACGCACAGCAGGCCAAACAGCCAGCGCTCACCTCCGAAGATTTCGCCTTTATGTTGCAGGCGCGACCCGGCGCGTATCTGTGGATTGGCTCTGCGCCGAGCCAGCCGCTACATCACTCGGCCTACGACTTTAACGATCAGCTGATTCCGCACGGCATCCAGACGCTGACGGCACTGGCACGGCATGCGCTGGGTGCAGAATTTCCCTGCTGATTGGCGGTGGATTTTGACAGGAAATGCCGCTGCCCGCTGGATTACGGCAGCGTGAGAAACCAACAGGTTGCGATACTTGAGCCATCCGAACGTTACGTGGAAAGGGGTTTTAAAAATGCAGAATGTCATGGCGGAGCAGCAAACATATTCCGATAACAGCCTGTTACTGGACGCGCGTGAGCAGCATGTGCCACGTGGCGTCATCACGGCGCATCAGTTGGTGATCGAGCGGGCGAAAGGCAGCGAAGTGTGGGATGTTGAAGGCAATCGCTATCTCGATTTCGTCGGCGGCATCGGCGTGCTCAACGTTGGTCATAATCATCCGGCGGTGGTCAACGCGGTCACTAAACAACTCGGTTTGGTGTCGCACGCCTGTTTCCAGGTGGTGGCGTATCCGGGCTACATCGAGCTGGCGAAGCGCCTCAATGCGCTGGTTGGTGGCGGTGAAGATTTTAAAAGCGTGTTCTTCACCAGCGGCGCGGAAGCGGTAGAAAATGCCGTGAAAATTGCGCGTGCCCACACCAAACGCAGCGGCATCATCGCCTTCGACGGTGCGTTTCATGGCCGCACATTGCTCGGCACCACGCTGACCGGCATGTCCGCGCCTTACAAACAGAACTTCGGCCCGTTCCCCTCCGATATCTATCGTCTGCCGTTCCCGAATGCCTTCCACGGCGTGAGCGATGACGACTGCCTCAAGGCGCTGGATCAGCTATTCGCGGTGCAGATTGCGCCAGAACGCGTGGCGGCGATCATCATCGAACCGGTGCAGGGCGATGGCGGCTTCCTGCAGGCTGGCGCTAACTTTATGCAGGCGCTGCGCCGCATCACCGAGAAGCACGGCATTGTGCTGATTCTTGATGAAGTGCAAACCGGCTTTGGACGCACCGGCAAGATGTTCGCTTTCCAGCATCTCGGCATTACGCCGGACTTGGTGACGGTGGCGAAAAGTATCGGCGGCGGTTTGCCGATCTCAGGCGTGGTGGGTAAAGCGGCGATCATGGATGCGCCACAGCCGGGTGGTTTAGGCGGCACTTACGGCGGCAACGCGCTGGCCTGTGCGGCGGCGCTGGCGGTGCTGGATTTACTGGAGAACGACAATCTGCTGGCGCGATCCAACCAGCTCGGCCAGCAGCTTAACGCGCGTCTGCAGCAGCTGGCGGAGAAGTATGCCTGCATCGGTGATGTGCGCGGCATTGGCTTTATGCAGGCGGTTGAGGTCGTAGATTTCGAGACCAAAAAGCCGGATGCGGCGATGACGCAGAAAATTCTCGACTGCGCCTGCCAGGAAGGTTTGCTGCTGATTAAGTGCGGCATTCATCGCAACACCGTGCGCTTCCTCGCGCCGCTGGTCACCACCGATTCGCAACTGGAAGAAGCGCTGCATATCTTTGATATCGCGCTGGCGCGCGCCAGCGGTCGACTGGGTTAAAAAGCGCTTCCTCATTGAAATTATTGCAGTAATTTGAAAACCTCCCGCTGGTATAACCAGTTAACGAGATAGCACATTTACCTTAAAGCGTGTTATATCTTCGGGAGGTTAAACCTAATCGGTTGGCAATGAGGGGTGCTATGAACGGCTTAATGAAACTCGACCGCATCGACATCAATATTCTGGTGCAACTCCAGAAAGATGGCCGTATCAGCAACGTCAATCTCGCCGATGCCGTTGGACTTTCGCCCAGTCCGTGCCTGCAACGCGTCAAGCGTCTGGAGCAAGCCGGATTTATCAACGGTTATGAAGCCCACATTAATCTGACCAAAATCACCGATTCCGTGACGGTATTTACCGAAGTCACGCTCTCTGGCCATCGCCGCGAAGATTTTATGAAATTCGAAAACGCGGTGCGTGAGGTGGATGAATTAATGGAATGCCATTTAATTACCGGCGGCTACGACTATTTGCTGCGCTTTATTACCCGCAGCATTGAACATTATCAGGAAGTGATTGAAAAGATGCTGGATGCGCAGATTGGCATCGATAAATATTTCAGCTATATCGTGATTAAATCACCGATTATGAAAAGTAGCGTGCCGTTGCGTTCGTTAATTTCAAAACAGAATTCGGTGGAGTTTGGTTGAGTTAATTATGTGTCTGTAATGAAGGTCGCCATAAATGGCGACCCTACGGTTGCGAGGTTTTGTAGGGTCGCCATTTATGGCGACCTGGACTAAAGCAGCACATTAGCGTAACGAACCGCACCTTCCGTAGCAGCACAATAATTGTGCGATGCCACGTTATTAATAAGTCACCATTCATTCCACGCGAATAATCGTGCCGTGACAAAACTCTTTTTTGCAATAAAAAAGCCATCGCGCTATCAGCGATGGCTTTTATTTAATCGTCTTTATCGATTAACTCATGCCCGTTAAACCAGCTCTGTTTTCACCCCTTGCTGCACCAGCAGTTCCGCATCGTCGTGACGATAAACCTGATATTCCACGCCCGCCACGGTCACCGTGCCTTCCTGATGCTGCCATTCGCTTAAATCGCTGCCTGCAGGCAGAATATCTTTCAGCTGCACCACGTCACCTTCGTTACCTTTCACCATCAGCTGCGTTTTACCGTCTTCAATAAACAGCTCTTTTTCGCCGTGCTGGAGCAGGGCGTTGAGATCCAGCTTCAGGATGTTGTTGCCGGCTCCGGTGATATCGAAGATCTCAATGGAGTCGATTTTGCTGCGCAATGCGTTGAGATCCAACAGCTGATCTTTACCGGTAATTTCTAATGTGTCGATTCTGGCTTCGCTTCCAAATGCTTCAGATTGCGCAAATTCCTCAATGCCAGAGAAAGAATGCAGGTCGTTCTCTTCAGCAGCTAATGTAAAATTACCGATGCTGCTGGCTCTTGATTCCCAGCTAAAGTTATCGATTATGATGGGAGAGTTATAAGAATTGTTTAAGTCCGTGTTAGCTATGCCTATATTGTAAATCATTGAAGGGGCAACATTTGATGAATTAACAAGATCTCCGAGGCTAATATTATTAACTCCTGGTTTCAACTCATATTCATATGTCACTTGAGGGTCCTGGTAATTAGGGGATGATAGGGCTATAATTATCTTGAAATTTTTTATGTCGGTGTTATAAATATCAAGGCTAAAGTTCGTCGCGAGATGCGCATAAGCATCTTGCTTGCTAAAATAAACATAAATCTGTTGTTTTTGAGAAATTTCAACTGATTGCGAACCAAATGAAGGTTCTCCAATTAGTTTTGTAGAAACAAACTTGGGATTACCATAACCACTTGCTGCACCTTTATTCGAAACCAAGGAAACACCATTTCCAAAGTCATAAAACTTTCCATCCTCAAAAGTTGTTGGGACACCGGCTGGTGGATTATCAAAATCAATAATATAAGAAAACGCGCCCGAGTTCTTAATATTCAAATCAAAGGCATCACCGAACCCGGAATCCTTCGATTTACTGACCTTGAACGACCAGTTGCCCAATGCAAGCTCAGTGGAGGGCGTCCACTCCCAGTTGCCGCTCGAATCCGCTTTCAGGCTGAAAATCTGTGTATCCGTCCCCTTTTTCGCCTGCAGATAAACCAGGCTGTTGGCGGCGGCGGTACCGTGCAGGGTCGGGGTGGTGTCATCGGTGGTATCACCACTGTGCAGATCATCCTGCTTGCTACCCACATTATCTCCGGCATAGGCAATTTCCGGGCTGCGGTCGGAGGTGGTATCGATGTTTAAAACCATGTTGTTCCAGCCGCTCTGGCCGGCTTTCTGAACCTCAAAAGTCCACTGGCCATTCGCCAGCGCCGATGGCGTCCAGCTCCAGTCCCCCTTGCTGTCGGCGGTCAGCTTGATGGTGGTCCAGCTTTGATTGCCCAGACGATAGCGCAGGCTGAACTCACTGTTGGCGGCGGCAGTACCGTGCAGGGTCGGGGTGGCGTCATCGGTGGTGTCGCCGCTGTGCAGATCAAATTGCTGGCTGCCAACGTTATCCTCAGCGTAGGCAATTTGCGGGCTGCGGTCGGAGGTGGTATCGATGTGCAAAACCATGTTGTTCCAGCCGCTCTGACCGGCTTTCTGAACCCCGAAGGTCCACTGGCCGTTCTCCAGCGCCGATGGCGTCCAGCTCCAATTCCCCTTGTTGTCGGCGGTCAGCTTAATGGTGGTCCAGCTTCCTTTGCCCAGACGATAGCGCAGGCTGAACTCACTGTTGGCCGCAGCGGTGCCGTGCAGGGTTGGCGTGGTGTCGTCGGTGGTGTCGCCACTGAAGAGATCGTCGCGCAGGCTGCCGACGTTATCGCTGGCATATTCTATAAGCGGAGTGCGGTCAGAAGTGGTATCGATGATGAGTGATAACGCATTCCAGCCGCTCTGACCGGCTTTCTGCACTTCAAAGTTCCAGCTGCCGTTGGCCAGCGCGGGTGGTGTCCAGCTCCAGTTGCCTGCGCTGTCGGCATCAACCTGGACAGAAGCGTAACTGCCGGTTCCGCTGCGGTAGCGCAGGGTTAAGGTGCTGTTGGCTTCCGCGCGGCCATGCAGGGTTGGCGTGGTGTCATCGGTGGTGTCGCCGTTAGCCAGGTTAACCGGCGTGCCGACGTTATCGTAAGCGTGGGTGATAATCGGGTCAAAGCCGCCGCTACCGGTAATGCTCAGCGAGAAGGTGTCTGACCAGTTCGCGCTGCCCTGCGGCTGCACCTCAAAGTTCCAGCTGCCGGTCGGCAAACCGGAAGCCGGCGTCCACGTCCAGTGGCCGCTGCTGTCGACATCGACAACCACGGAGCTGATTGACTGGCCCGGCTGGCCGTATCGAATCACCACTTTGCCGTTGGCTTCGCCGCGACCGCTGAAGGTCGGCGTGGCGTCATCGGTGATGGCGCGGTGACTGAGCGGACCCTGCCAGCTACCCACATTATCCTCTACCGATTCAATGCGGGTTTTCCTCTGGATGTCAGTGGCATTGGCGATGTCGAGGGTGAACAGCGCGCTGGCGGTGTTGCCGATGCTGGCCTGGAACTCGTACTGACCAGTGGTCAGTGCGCTGTCTGGCGTCCAGCTCCAGCTTTCGCCGTTCAGACTGGCGGTGGCGCTGCCCAGCCAGGTGTTGCTGCCAACAAGGCGATAGTAGACGATAACGCTGCTACCCGCCGATGCGGTACCACGCAGTTCCGGAACGGTGTCATCGGTTAGCGCGCCGTTATTCAGGGGGCCGGTGGCGCTACCGACGTCATCGATAGCATGGGTAATGGTGATGGTATCCGGCGGCAGGGGGCTGTCATTGTGCACAATAATGCTGAAAGGCGCAGAAGGGGAACCTTCGCGGGTCACGCCGCCAAAGACTTCCTGGGCGACAAGGCGCAGCTCATTGCTGCCTTCGTCAAGATCCTGAGAGGGTTCCATCTTCCATACGCCGGTGGTTTTATCCGCGATTGCGCTGCCGATTTTTTACCCTGGTCATTGATCAGGAAAACCGTGGTGCCTTTCTGCGCTACGCCGGTCAGCTCCGGGCGCTTGTCGTCGGTGGTTTCGCCGGGCTCAAAGCCGCGCTTGTCTGCACCGAAGTCATCGTACAGTTTGATTAAAATTGGGGCTTCCGGCGGAAGGGTATCGACAATGATCACGCCCTGCGTCGGGTGCGAGAGGTTGCCAGCCTCATCAAACTGGCGTATGGAAAAGCTGTAATTGCCGTCTTCATACGTTGTGTCACTTTTCCAGCGCCAGAAGCCATTCTCATCAACCGGGATGAAAAAGCGTTCTTCACCAATAACCAGTTCGATGGTACCGAATTCTTGCAGAGGTTTAGTGTTGCCCATGACCAGGTCGCCGCTGGCTCGTTGGTAATAATGAGTTTCATCATGTTTGAATAAATCGATCATAAGAATTTTCCATCAAGTTTTTAAAAGTGTTGTAAGCCGACGGACTTATGCGATCGCGTGGCGGCGAGCAGGTTAGTACAGTGCTCAACAGGCCGAATTAAGACCCGTCTGCAATGGATTTAAACTCCGGCTTTTATAGGCACCTTAAATTGGTGATGCGTCGATGACCGACCGCCACAGCATAAAATTTCTTCTCATCGTTAAATTCACCGTATCTTGCGGATAAACACCCGCGCTTCAGCCGGTAAACTCAGCGCGTCGCTTTTACACTGTTTTCAACCGTTACAAGGAGTTGTTATGAGCACACTCACCATTCCCGAGCACATCTGGCAGCGCGATGCCTTCACGCTCTCCACCGAGCGCGCACGGCTGGATTTTGATTACATCCACCAACAGCTGACGGAAAAATCGTACTGGGCGAAAGACCAGCCGCGTGCCAAAACCGAGCGCGCCTTTGCTGGTTCATTGCCGTTCGGGCTGTATCACCAGGATCAGCAGATTGGCTTTGCAAGATTGGTAACCGATTACACCCGTTTCGGCTGGCTGTGTGACGTGATGATTGATGAAAACTGGCGCGGTCACGGATTAGGCAGCTGGCTGGCAACGTGCGTGCGGGCGCATCCGGAGCTGGCCACAGTGCACCGCTGGATGCTCTCGACCAATGATGCGCATCCGTTGTATCAGCGCCTTGGCTGGCGCGTGGTGCAGGATCCGCAAAAACTGATGGAATTTCCTCCCTCCTGACACTGGAGTTTTCACATGGGTTACCGCGTTGGCGTCGATATTGGCGGGTCGTTTACCGATTTCGCCGTGCTGGATGAACACACCAATCAAATTCACACGCTAAAAGTGCTGTCGCGACCGGATCAGCCCGGCAGCGAAATTCTCACCGGGTTAACCCAGCTGCAGCAGCGCGATGGCCTTGATCCAAAACAGATTGAGTACTTCACGCACGGCACCACCGTTGGCATTAATGCGGTGATCCAGCGGCGCGGCGTAAAGCTGGCGTTGTTCGCCACCGACGGTTTTTGCGATGTGCTGGAGCTGGCGCGCCTGAAGATCCCGCACATTCATGACTTGTTTTCGCGCCGCCCGGCACCGCTGATTTCGCGCGATCGGGTGTTTGCCATTAAAGAGCGCACCGATCGCCACGGCAACGTATTGACCGAGGTCGATCGGCAAAGCGTGCTGGAGGCGATCAACGCCGCGCGCGCCGCCGGTTGTCAGGGGATTGTGGTATCGCTGCTGCACAGCTATCGCAACCGCCACAACGAAGCGGCGGTGAAAGCCATCATTAATCAACACGCGCCCGACTTGCTCACTTCCTGTTCCGCCGATATCTGGCCGATCATTCGTGAATACGAACGCACCATTACTGCCACCATCAACGCCTACGTGCAGCCGATGGTGATCAACTACCTCGAATCGTTTGAGCGCGCGCTAAAAACCATGGGCGTTAAACCGCCACCACGCATCACCAAATCCAACGGCGGCGTGATGGGCGTCGAGCAGGCGAAAAGTGAATGCGTGCAGATGGTGCTGTCCGGCACCGCATCGGGCGTGATCGGTGCCAGCTTCCTCGCCAGCGCCTGCGGCTTCGACAAAATCCTTAGCCTTGATATTGGCGGCACCAGCGCCGACGTGGCGGTGATCGTTGAAGGCCAGGTCGCGCAGGGTAACGGCGAAATCATCGGTGATTTCCCGATCTACATTCCGTCGGTGGCGGTGACGTCCGTTGGGCAGGGCGGCGGTTCGCTGGCGTGGATCGATAATCAAGGCGTGCTGCAAATGGGGCCGGACAGCGCCGGATCGCTGCCAGGTCCGGTGTGCTTCCAGCGCGGCGGCACGCAGCCGACCGCCACCGATGCTTTTGCCGCCTGCGGCATGATTGGTCACGGCGACCTTGGCTACAACGCGGTGCAGGTGGATGTCGCCGCCGCGCGCGCTGCGTGGCAGCCGCTGGCGGATAAGCTCGGCATCAGCATTGAAGAGACCGCCGAAACCGCCATCGAGCTGGCGATCTCCAGCATGTATGGCGACACCAGCGGTTTGCTGTCGCGCTTCGGCCTCGATCCGCGTGAATTCTGGTTCCTCGCCTTTGGCGGCGCAGGTCCGATGATGGGCTGCTTCCTCGCGCGCGAGCTGAACATGAAAGGGGTAATTGTGCCGCCGACGCCAGGCGTGTTATCGGCGCTCGGCGGTTTGGTGGCAGATATCCGTAACGACTTTATCCGCACGCTGTATAGCGATCTCGATGCTTCATTGGCGGATCGTCTGGCGACCGAAGCCGAGGCGCTGAGCCTGCGCGCGCGTGACTGGCTCAGCAGCCAGCATGGCGCAAATATGCCGTTCACGCTGCACTACAGCGCTGACATGCGCTATCGCGGCCAGTCATTTGAAATTGAAGTGGCGCTGGAGCCGCACTGGCTGGCGCAGGCCGATGTCGCGGCGTTGCATGACGCGTTTGATCGCCAGCATCAGCAGCTGTTTGGTCACTTTGATGCCGACGCGCCGGTGCAAATCATCAACCTGCGCTTAGTGATCGCCTCGCCCACGCCGAAACCGACGCTCAATCAGCTGGCCGCCGCCGACGCACCGGTTGAGGTGGCGCAGCAGGTTAGCGCGTGGATCGATGGCGCGGCGCATCAGGTGGATGTGGTGTTGCGCGCCACGCTGCGCGCCGGACATCAGCTGATCGGCCCGGTGATTGTGGCGCAGGACGACTGCACCACCTGCGTGCCGCCCAACATGAAAGTGGATGTGGATAACTTTGGCAACCTGCTGATCACGCCAGTGGAGGCGAACTAACATGGCGATTGACGGACGTAACCTGCAAATTCTGGCCAACTACTGCGCGGCCGCCGCCGATGCGATGGCCTTCACCTTGATGCGCACCGCGCACTCCACTTTCGTCAAAGAGACGGAAGATTTTTCCTGCCAGATTGTCAGCCGCGACGGCCTGGCGTTTGCTTCACCGCGCAGCTTCGGCGCGCCCTGGTACAGCGGAATTGATTACGGCCCGGTTTTGGCATTGATCGACAGCTACGAAGAAGGTGATATCTGCATCACTAACGATTCCTACGCCGGTAACGTCGCCACGCACTCGCCGGATATCCATATCTGGAAACCGGTGTTTCATGAGGGCGAAATTGTCTGCTTTGTGGTGGGACACATCCACAACACCGACGTCGGCGGCGCAGTGCCCGCGTCTTTATCGCGCTCGCTCACCGATATCGTGCAGGAAGGGATTCGCATTCCGCCGCTGAAAATCGTGCGCAATGGCGAGCTGAATGAGGAAGTGGCGCGCATCATGCGCCTCAACGTGCGCGCGCCGGAGCAGAACTGGGGCGACTTCAAAGCTCAGATCGCCTCGGTTAACGTCGGTGAACGTAAGATCCACGACATCATTGCGCGCTTTGGCGTCACCGATTTTCTGCAAGGCATTGAAGGCATTCTCGATTACGCCGAGGCGCAGGCGCGTAGCATCATCAACACCATTCCGGATGGTGAATACTTCTACGCCGATTTTGCCGACGAAGATGGTGAAGGCGGCTTCCCGTGCCGCGTGGCGATCACCTTGCGCGTCAGCGGCGACACGCTGGAGCTGGATTACACCGGCAGCGATCCGCAGCTGGCTTCGTCGCTGAACATGCCAACCGGCGGACGCGAGCGTCATCCGCTGGCGCTGGTTGGCGTGACGTATGTGCTGTCGACGCTGGATCGTAACCTGCTGCTCAACGCCGGCACTTTGCGGCCAACGCGCGCCATTCTGCCGCCGGGCACGGTGATGAACTGCGAAGCCCCGGCGGCGGTCGGCATGCGCTCGCTGACTTGCGCGCTGTCGCAAATCGCCACGCTCGGCGTATTTTCGCAGGCGATCCCCGATCGCTTACCGGCCAATTCGCCGGGCGGCAACTCGATCATGAACATCCGCACCACCGACAGCGCCAACCGCAGCGTGGTGGCCTCGCTCGGCCCAGTCGGCGGCGGGGCAGGTGGCACGCCCCGCCACGATGGCCCGGACGGATCGGGCGGGTTATCGGCGTTCCTGAAAAACACGCCGATTGAGATTAATGAAGCGGAAGTGCCAATCCATTTTCATCGCTACGGCTTAGCCGCCGACAGCGCCGGAGCCGGGCGTTTTCGCGGTGGTTTAGCCACCGAGATGGCGTTTGAAGTTTTTGCACCAAATACCACAGTGACGGCGCGCAACCGCAACCGTTCGGTGTTCGCCTCGGCGGGCGTGCTGGGCGGCGAATGTGGCGGCCTTTCGCACTTCCGCACGCTGCGTAACGGCACCACAATAGAGCACGGCAACACCGATGTCATTCACTGCCAGCCGGGCGATATCGTCGAAGTGCGCGGACCTGGCGCGGGTGGTTACGGTTTGCCGGTGGAGCGCGATGTGCAGCTCGTGTTGGAGGATGTGCGCTGTGGGTTTGTCTCTGAGCAGGTGGCGCGTGACAGCTACGGCGTGGCGCTGCGCGATGGTGAGATTGATGAGGGCGAAACCGCGCGGCTGCGGGCTGAGATGCTATCTTCGGCGGCGCAGCATTTCGATCATGGAGCGGCGCGTACTGCGTTTGAAGCGGTTTGGACGCCGGAGCGCTATCGCGTGCTGACGGCATTTTTGGCCGCCGCGCCGGTGAGCTGGCGTCACTTCCTTAAGCAGCAGGTGTTTACGGCGGTAGCCGCAGACAGTGATGTGCCGATGGATGTCGTTTTCGCGGACCTCAGAGCGCGTTATTCGGTGTGAAGGTTTAACCCGGTCGCCATAAATGGCGACCCTACGGAGATGTCACTCACATCATCTTCTCAATCTCACTAAACGGCACCGCGTGGCTAAACAAATACCCTTGCAGCTGATTGCAGCCCGCATCGGCCAGCGCGTTTTTCTGGCCTTCGGTTTCCACCCCTTCGGCGGTCACCGTCAATCCCATCGCGTGGCCCAGCCGCACCACCGATTCAACAATCGCGGTCGAGTTTTGCGCCACGCCCAGCGACTGGGTAAAGGATCGGTCGATTTTGATCTTGTCCACCGGGAAGGTGCTGAGGTAATTAAGGCTCGAATAGCCGGTACCAAAATCATCCAATGCAATGCGGAAACCGGCTTCGCGCAGCGCGATGATACTGTTGCGCGCCTCGTGTTCATCCTCAATCAGCACGCCTTCGGTGATCTCCAGCTCCATACGTTTCGGATCGGCGCCTTCTTCCTGCACGATATGGATGATGCGCTCGACAAAATTCACCGCGCGGAACTGCACCGGCGAGACGTTCACCGCCACCACAATATCCGGCAGCTTCAGCGCGGTTTTGCAGGCTTCGCGCAGCACCCATTCGCCGAGCGGAATGATCATGCCGGTCTCTTCGGCGATGGCGATGAAATCACCGGGCGAAACGTCGCCGCGCATGGCGTGATGCCAGCGCAACAGCGCTTCCAATCCCACCACATGCTGGCCGCTGATATCCATCAACGGCTGATACCACACCGCTAATCCTTCAAATTTCACCAGCGCCTGACGCAAATCCGCCGCCATCTGCTGGCGAGTGCGCAGCGATTCATCCATCACTTTCTCAAACTGGCGATACTGACCGCGCCCGTGATTCTTGGCGTCATACAGCGCGATGTCCGCTTTACGCATCAGCTCCATTCGATCAATGCCATCCTTCGGTGCCAGCGCCAGACCGACGCTCACGCCAATCCACAGCTCGCTACCGACCAGCTGATACGGTTCGCTCAGGCGGCTGATAATGCGTTTCGCCAGCGATTGCACCTGACCAATATTCTCCACATCCGGCATCACAATAATGAACTCGTCGCCGCCGATGCGCCCCACGGTATCGCTGGCGCGCACAATCTCGTTGAGTCGACGCGCCACCTCAATAATCAGTTCATCGCCAGCGTGATGGCCGTAGGTATCATTGATATTTTTGAAGCGATCGAGATCCAGCAGCAGCAGCGCCACGCGCTGATCGTGGCGTCCGCCTACCGCCAGTGCCTGGGTTAAGCGATCTTCCACCAGTGAACGATTCGGCAAACCGGTTAACACATCATGAAAGGCCAGATGCTGCGCCTGCGCTTCACTGGCACCGAGTTTCAGCAGCGACTGCGAAAGCTTAAGTGACGAGGTCCAGATGCGCCGCACCATCACCAAACACAGCAGAGTAATCAGCAGCACCGACAACAAAGTAGAAGGGCCAATAGTGCGCATCATCTGCGCGCCCGGTTTATCCGGATTCCAGCTGAGATAGCCGACCGGATCGCCCTGTTGTGAATTCAGCAGAAAGCGCGCTTTGGTTTCTCCGGCCGGTTCGCTGTCGCTGAAGTGCAGCTGGCGCAGTTGGCTGCGATCGGAAAGGTTGCGCAGATAGCCAGCATCGAGAAACTTAATGCTCACCAGACGATAGCGACCGGCCTGTTTGGTGCTGCTGATATCGCCCACCGCCAGCGCGGCAGCGCGTTGGCCGATGCGCACGAAATCGGCGTGATCGGTTGGGCCCGCCACCACATCGCTGTTTTGCACCAGCGGGCTGTTCAGCATGTCCTGCAAATAAGGACCGATGCGTTTGTCCGGCACCGGCTGGCCGTTGCGCCACACGTTGATCAGCTGGTTATCACGATCCAGCAGCACCACCAGCTGGTGATCAAACATGTCATACAGCCAGCCGCCGACATTTTGTGTCAGCCAGCTTTGGTCGGGATGCGGCGACGCCAGCTGATCGGCCAGCGGTGACCAGCGCGTCAGGCTGCGCAATTGGCGTAGATGTTCCGTCAGGCTCTGGGTGAACGAAGCCTCGATCATGCGCTGTTGCTGATCGCGCGCTTCGGTATTGGTTAATGATGTTCCCCAGAACAGACCCACGCCCGCGCCGACAAAGGTCAGTAGCAAAATCGCCATCAGCGGCAAAATTACTTCACGAACAAAGTTGCGGCGAAAACCATCCGATAGTTTTATTGCGTTAATCATTTCAAGGTAGGCCTGACAAGAAGGGTTCATCTTTTAACTTAGCAGAACATCCACAGGCTGTATTCTGTCAGGCTGTTGAAATCGTGATGTAAATAAGCGGTAAATTTTTGAACACTGTCACAAACAGAACAGTTAAAAATAATTTATTAAAACCGCTGCCGTTTCGCTGCGATTCTGCTGCCCTAAAACAAATTCATCCGCCCGTCATTGAGCCGTCACGGCGCTGTCATCTGACATGCGCAATGTAATCGCCATCCCGCAGCAAGCCCGCTGCGTTCCTCAACCAATGCGAATGAGGTATTGAGCGTGATGGAGATATCCAGACATCCGACCACTGTGTATCAGGCCGTTGCTGCCCAACTGGAGCAGGCGCTGCAGGAGCGCTATCGCTGCGGCGACTATCTGCCTTCCGAGCAGCAGCTGGCCGATCACTACGAAGTGAATCGTCACACTTTGCGCCGCGCGGTTGACGAGCTGGTCAATAAAGGCCTGCTGCAACGGCGTCACGGCGTCGGCATTTTAGTGCTGATGCGTCCTTACGATTATCCGCTGCATGCGCAAGCCCGCTTCAGCCAGAACCTGATGGAGCAGGGCAGCCATCCCACCAGCGAACGTCTGCTGGCGGTGCTGCGTCCGGCGAGCAGCGATGTGGCCAGCGCGCTGGGCGTAAATGAAGGCGACAACGTCATTCACTTGCGCACGCTGCGCCGCGTCAATGGCGTGGCGGTGTGCGTCATCAATCACTTCCTGGCGGAACTCAGCTGGTGGCCGGCGTTGCAACAGTTCCACAGCGGTTCGCTGCACGATTTTATGCAGCAGCAGCTCGGCCTGAGCCTGACGCGTAGCCAAACCCGCATCAGCACCCGTCGCGCGCAGGCCAAAGAGTGCAAGCAGCTGGAGATTGCGCTGCAGTCGCCGCTGCTGTGCGTACGCACCCTGAATAAACACCGCGACGGTCAGGTAGCGGAATACTCCGTCAGCCTGACGCGTGGCGACATGATTGAACTGACTCTGGAGCACGAATGACACAGCAAACAGCCCGCCAGCATTGGCTCTCGGTGCTGGCGCACAGCGATGCCAACCAGCTCGAGGCGCACTGGCAGCCGTTACGCCTCAACGCGGATTTTGAACGTATCCGTCCGGCAGAAACCGGCTTAACCCGTTTGCAGGCGCGTATGGGCGGCAGCGGCAAGCGCTTCGTGATGGGCGATGCCACGGTAACGCGCGCGGTAGTGAAACTGCACGACGGCACGCTCGGCTTTAGCTACGTGCTGGGGCGCGACAAAGCGCACGCTGAACGCTGCGCGCTGATTGATGCGCTGCTGCAACAGCCGGAAACCCAGGCGCTGTTGCAGGAAAAATTGATTGCCCCGCTGGCGGCACTGCGTGAAGAGCAGCGTCAGCTGCGCGCGCGTGAAATCGCCAGCTCCAAAGTGGATTTCTTTACGCTGGTTCGCGGAGATAACTGATGACTTTACTGGCAAGTTTTAACCATCCGGTGGCTGATGCCCAACGTGCCTTTCGCCGCATTCTCAAAGCGATGAGCGAGCCGGGCGTGATGGTGTCGCTGCCGCTGCAACAGGGCTGGGGCGATCTTTCGCCGGCGGCTACAGCGGTGCTGCTGACGCTGGTCGATCAGGAGAGCGCATTGTGGCTGGATAATCGCATTGATAACGACGTGGTGCGCAGCAACCTGCGTTTCCATACCGGCGTGCCGATTGTCGATGAGCGCGATGCCCCCTTTGCGCTGACGCACGCCGCGGCCAATCCCGATCCGGCGCTGTTCGCCTCTGGCGACAATCTGTCCCCGGAAAAAAGCACCACGCTGATTGTGGAAGTGCCGTCACTGAGCGGCGGTTTAACGCTGCGCCTTTCCGGTCCCGGCTTACGTGAATCGCGCGCCATTGCGCCGCAGCTGCCGGAAGCGATTCTGCATTATCTGCGCGAGCGTCCGCATCCGTTCCCACAGGGCGTGGATCTGATTTTCACCTGCGGTGAAGCGATGATGGCGCTGCCACGCACCACCGACGTGGAGGTGTGCTGATGTACGTTGCGGTGAAAGGGGGCGAAAAGGCGATTGCCAGCGCCCATGAGCTGCAGGCCGATCTGCGCCGTGGCGATCGCGACGTCGCCGAACTGGGCTGCGATCAGGTCGCGCAACAGCTGGGTTTAGCCGTTGATCGCGTGATGACCGAAGGCGGCATCTACGATCCGCAGCTGGCGGCCTTAGCGATTAAACAGGCGAGCGGTGATTTGGTCGAAGCGATCTTCCTGCTGCGCGCCTATCGCACCACGCTGCCGCGCCTCGCCGACAGCCTGGCGCTAAAAACAGAGGAGATGCGCCTCGAACGCCGTATCTCCGCCGTCTACAAAGATCTGCCGGGCGGCCAGGTTCTCGGTCCAACCTACGATTACAGCCATCGTCTGCTCGATTTCACGCTGCTGGCAAACTGCGAAACGCCTGCCGCACCGAGTGACCATCAGGCGCTGCCCGAGCGCTGTCCGCACGTGTTCAGCATGATGACCGCAGAAGGATTAGCAGCACGCGAAGAGGATGACGGCAGCGAGCCGTGCGACATCACCCGCGAACCGCCGGGTTATCCGGCCACGCGTGCCGCACGCCTGCAACAGCTGGTGCGCGGCGACGAAGGTTTCTTGCTGGCGCTGGGCTACTCGACGCAGCGCGGCTACGGTCGCAACCATCCGTTCGCGGGCGAAATTCGTACCGGCTATCTCAGCGTCGCCATCTGCCCGGAAGAGCTGGGCTTTGAAATTGAGATTGGCGAAATCCTGCTGACCGAATGCGAGATGGTCAACGGCTTCACCACCGAAACTGACAGCGCACCGCACTTTACGCGCGGTTACGGCCTGGTGTTTGGTCGCTCCGAACGCAAAGCGATGGCGATGGCGCTGGTGGATCGCGCGTTGCAGGCGTCTGAGTACAACGAACGCATTGCCGGTCCGGCGCAGGACGAAGAGTTTGTGCTGTCGCATGCCGACAACGTGGAAGCGGCGGGCTTTGTCTCGCATCTGAAACTGCCGCACTACGTCGATTTCCAGGCGGAGCTTGAGCTGCTGAAACGGCTGCGCCAACAGCATCAGGAGCAGAACCATGAGTGAGTTAACCGGCTACAACAACGGTTATCTGGATGAGCAGACCAAACGCACCATCCGCCGCGCCATATTGAAAGCGGTGGCGATTCCCGGTTATCAGGTGCCGTTTGCCGGACGCGAAATGCCGATGCCGTACGGCTGGGGCACCGGCGGCATTCAGATCACCGCCAGCATCATTGGCGATGCCGATGTGCTCAAGGTGATCGATCAGGGCGCGGATGACACCACCAATGCGGTATCGATTCGCCGCTTCTTCCAGCGCGTCAGCGGCGCGGGCACCACCGAAGCGACCCGTGACGCCACGCTGATCCAGACGCGTCACCGCATTCCGGAAACGCCGCTCGAGGAAGACCAGATCCTGATTTTCCAGGTGCCAATCCCCGAGCCGCTGCGCTTTATCGAGCCGCGCGAGACCGAAACCCGCACCATGCACGCGCTGGAGGAGTACGGCATCATGCAGGTAAAACTGTATGAAGATATCGCCCGCTACGGCCACATCGCCACCACTTACGCTTATCCGGTGAAGGTCAACGATCGCTACGTGATGGATCCGTCGCCAATCCCCAAATTCGACAACCCGAAGATGCACATGATGCCGGCGCTGCAGCTGTTTGGTGCCGGGCGGGAAAAACGCATCTATGCGCTGCCGCCGTACACCAAAGTAGAAAGCCTCGACTTCGACGATCACCCGTTCAGCGTGCAGCAGTGGGAAGAACCCTGTGCGCTGTGCGGTTCGCGCCACAGCTACCTCGACGAGGTGGTGATGGATGACGCCGGTACGCGCATGTTTGTCTGCTCCGATACCGATTTTTGCCACCAGCAGCAGGAACAACAGCATGCACAGTGAACAACCGCTGCTTGCGGTCAACAATCTCACCCACCTTTATGCGCCCGGTAAAGGCTTTGAAGAGGTGAGTTTTGAGCTCTATCCCGGCGAAGTGCTAGGCATCGTGGGGGAATCCGGATCCGGTAAAACCACCTTGCTGCGCAGCCTGTCGGCACGCCTGGCGCCGCAGCACGGCAACATTCTCTATCGCGCCCAGGATCTCTATCAGCTGAGCGAGAGCGATCGCCGCCGCTTGCTGCGTACCGAATGGGGCGTGGTGCATCAGCATCCGCTCGACGGTTTGCGTCCGCAGGTGACAGCGGGCGGCAATATCGGCGAGCGCCTGATGGCGATAGGTCAGCGTCATTACGGCGATATCCGCAAAGAGGCGATGCGCTGGCTACAGGATGTGGAGATCCCCGCCAATCGCATCGACGATCTGCCCACCACGTTCTCGGGCGGCATGCAGCAGCGTTTACAGATTGCGCGCAACCTGGTGACGCAGCCAACGCTGGTGTTTATGGATGAACCGACCGGCGGGCTGGATGTATCAGTGCAGGCGCGCCTGCTGGATCTGCTGCGCACGCTGGTGCGCGAGCTGAACCTGGCGGTGGTGATTGTGACGCACGATCTCGGCGTGGCGCGGTTGCTGGCACATCGCCTGCTGGTGATGAAGCAGGGCCGCGTGGTGGAGAGCGGGTTGACCGATCGGGTGCTGGACGATCCGCATCATCCCTATACCCAGCTGCTGGTTTCATCGGTGCTGAGTTGAGATGAACAAGGTCGCCATAAATGGCGACCCTACATATGGCACGTCGTAGGGGCGCCATTTATGGCGACCTTCTCCAAAACCATCAGGACATCACTATGCAACCTTTACTGCGCGTCGAGCATCTGAGCAAAACCTTTGTGCTGCACAACCAAAGCAGCGCTGCGCTGCCGGTATTGCAGGACGCCAATCTTGAAGTCAGCGGCGGCGAATGCGTGGTGCTGCATGGCCGCTCCGGCAGCGGAAAATCCACGCTGCTGCGTGCGCTGTACGGCAACTATCAGGCCAACAGCGGCCACATCTGGCTGCAACATCAGGGCGAATGGATCGACATGGCCAACGCCCCCGCGCGGCAGATTCTGGCGATTCGCTGTCACACCGTCGGCTGGGTCAGCCAGTTTTTGCGCGTCATTCCTCGCGTGCCGACGCTGGAGATCGTCATGCAGCCGCTGCTGGAGCGTGGCACCGAGCGCGCCTTCTGCGAGAAGCGCGCCAAAGAGCTGCTGACGCGCCTTAACGTGCCGGAGCGTTTGTGGTCGCTGGCGCCGTCCACCTTCTCGGGCGGCGAGCAGCAGCGCGTCAACATCGCGCGCGGTTTTATCGCCGACTATCCGGTGCTGCTGCTGGATGAGCCAACCGCCTCGCTCGACAGCGCCAACAGCGCCGCCGTAGTGGAACTGATTGAACAGGCGCGCGCCCGCGGTGCCGCCATTGTCGGTATTTTCCATGACGAAGCGGTGCGCGAACGCGTAGCCGATCGCCTGCACGTCATGCAGCCAATGAAAGCAGGAGCAGAAGCATGATCATTAATAACGTCCGGCTGGTGCTGGAGCAGGCCGTAGTGCCGGGTTCACTGGAGATTCGCGACGGGTGCATCGCCAGCTTTAGCGACAGCGTCAGCCAATTGCCGGGCGCGCTGGATGGCGAAAACGCCTTCCTGCTGCCGGGTTTGGTGGAGCTGCACACCGATAATCTCGACAAGTTCTTCACGCCACGCCCAAAAGTGGATTGGCCGGCGCACTCGGCGATGAGCAGCCACGATGCGCTGATGGTCGCCAGCGGCATCACCACGGTGCTGGATGCAATTGGCGTCGGCGACGTGCGCGATGGCGGGCATCGCATTGAAAACCTCAACAAGATGATTGAGGCGATTCAGGACAGCAATCGCAAAGGTATTAATCGCGCCGATCACCATTTGCATCTGCGCTGTGAGCTGCCGCATCACACCACGCTGCCACTGTTTGAAAAGCTGATGAACACGCCAGAACTGTCGCTGGTGTCACTGATGGATCACTCGCCGGGTCAGCGTCAGTACGCCTCGCTGGAGATGTATCGCACCTATTATCAAGGCAAATATCAGCTCAACGACGAGCAGATGGATCAGTTTGAGCGTGAGCAGCTGGCGCTGGCCGCCGAGTTCTCCACGCCGAATCGCAACGCCATCTCCAGTTTGTGCCGTTCGCGCGGTATTCCGCTCGCCAGCCACGACGACGCTACGGCGGCGCACGTGGCGGAATCTCATGACGTCGGCAGCGCCATCGCTGAATTCCCCACCACGCTGGAGGCGGCACGCGCCTCGCGTGAATGCGGCATGCAGGTGCTGATGGGCGCGCCCAACATCGTGCGCGGCGGTTCGCACTCCGGCAACGTGGCGGCGGCGGACCTCGCCAGCCACGGCCTGCTGGATATTCTCTCCTCCGACTACTATCCCGCCAGCTTGCTGGATGCGGTGTTCCGCCTGGTGGCCGATGAGCGCAACACGCTGACGCTGCCGCAGGCGGCTGCGCTGGTGACCAGAAATCCGGCGCGGGCGATTGGCCTGCACGATCGCGGCCGCATCGCCGAAGGGCTGCGTGCCGATCTGGTGCTGGCGCATACCGAACATGGTCATTCGCACATTCGTCACGTCTGGTCGCAAGGCAAGCAGGTGTTCTGATGGCGCGCCTGATCTGGCTTACCGGGCCTTCGGGCTCGGGAAAAGACAGCCTGCTGAACGCGCTGCGGGAAGCGCCGCCGGAGAATCTGCTGATCGCCCATCGCTACATCACGCGCGCCGCCGATGCGGGCGGCGAGAACCATGTGGCGCTGAGCGAGGCGGAATTCCGACGGCGCGAGGCGCTGGGGTTGTTCGCCGTGAGCTGGCAGGCGCACGGCATGCATTACGGGCTGGGCGAGGAGATCGATCTGTGGCTGGCGCGCGGGCTGAACGTGCTGGTTAACGGTTCACGCCTGCATCTGCCGATTGTGCAGCAGCATTACGGCACGCAGCTGCTGCCGCTGGTGTTGCAGGTTTCGCCAGCGGTGCTGGAGACGCGATTGCGACAGCGTGGGCGCGAGTCGGAAGCGGAGATCGAAAGACGGCTGGCGCGCGCCGCCGAACCGCTGCCCGCGCATTGTCATGCGCTGAATAACGATGGTGCGTTAAGCGACACGCTCGAGCATCTACGCCAGCTCATTGCCCCGTAGGGTCGCCATTCATGGCGACCTGGTGCATCGGTGTAATGAGGTCACCATAAATGGCGACCCTACGGCGGCGGCGGATGCTGTCACTGTTTAATCATTTTACTGTCATCAAGCTTTCATCCGCTTTGCCCGTAATAGCGGGCAATCAACACCTCAGAAGAGATGGAGTGCAACATGGCACAGGCATTACTGAAAACCGTGGTCGACAATCCTTACCCGCATGTTACAGGGCAGGGCAACAAGGTGTTGTCGGTGCAGGGATTGTGCAAAACCTACGGCGCCAATCAGGTGCTGGATAACGTCAGCTTCGATCTGCATGCGGGCGAGTTGGTGGCGGTGATTGGCCGCTCAGGCGCAGGCAAATCGACACTGTTACACATGCTGAACGGCACCATCAGTGCGTCGCAGGGCGCCATCCTCAGCAATCGCCACGGCGAAGTGGATCGCGATGTGGTGACGCTGAATAGCCGCCAGATGCGCGAGTGGCGCACCGAATGCGGCATGATCTTCCAGGACTTCTGTCTGGTGCCACGCCTCGATGTGCTGACCAACGTACTGCTCGGTCGTTTGAGCCAGACCTCGACGCTGAAATCGTTCTTCAAGGTCTTCTCCGAAACCGACCGCGCTCGCGCTATCGAACTGCTGCAGTGGATGAACATGCTGCCGCAGGCGCTGCAGCGTGCGGAAAACCTCTCCGGCGGCCAGATGCAGCGTGTGGCGATTTGTCGGGCGCTGATGCAGAACCCGCGCATTTTGCTGGCGGATGAACCGGTGGCGTCACTCGATCCGAAAAACACCAAACGCATCATGGATGTGCTGCGTCAGGTGAGCGAGCAGGGCATCAGCGTGATGGTAAACCTGCACTCCATCGAACTGGTTAAAAGCTACTGCACCCGCGTGATCGGCATTCAGCGCGGCAAAATCCTGTTCGATGGACATCCTTCCCAGTTGACCGACGGCCTGATGCATGAGCTGTACGGCGACGAAATTAACCAGCTCCACTAACTCCCACAGCAAGAGAAAACCTAAGAATGAAACTGACTTCTTTAGCTTTACTGACTATTGCGATGGCATTTGGCGCAAACGCAGCGGATGCACCAAAAGAGTTGAACCTCGGGATTCTTGGCGGCCAGAACGCCACGCAGCAGATTGGTGACAACCAGTGTGTGAAAGATTTCTTCGACAAAGAGTTGCAGGTGGATACCAAACTGCGCAACTCGTCTGACTATTCAGGCGTGATTCAGGGCTTGCTGGGTAACAAAATCGATCTGGTGCTGAGCATGTCGCCGGCTTCGTATGCCTCGGTTTACCTGCAAAACCCGAAAGCGGTGGATGTGGTGGGCATCGTGGTGGACGACAAAGACGGGTCTCAGGGTTATCACTCAGTGGTGATCGTTAAGGCTGACAGCCCATACAAAAAGCTGGAAGACCTGAAAGGCAAATCGTTCGGCATGGCCGATCCCGATTCAACCTCGGGCTTCCTGATGCCGAACCAGGCGTTCAAGAAAGAGTTCGGCGGCACGGTGGACGATAAGTACAACAACACCTTCTCCAGCGTCACCTTCTCCGGCGGCCACGAGCAGGACATCCTCGGCGTGCTGAACGGTCAGTTCGACGGCGCGGTGACCTGGACGTCACTGATTGGCGACCGTGAAACCGGTTATACCTCGGGTGCCTTTGGCCGTTTGATTCGCATGGATCATCCTGACCTGATGAAGCAGATCCGCATCATCTGGCAGTCGCCGCTGATCCCGAACGGTCCGATTCTGGTGAGCAACAATCTGCCCGCTGACTTCAAAGCGAAGGTGGTGGCCACCATCAAGAAACTGGATAAAGAAGATCACGGCTGCTTTGTTAAAGCGGTTGGCGGTGCCCAGCACATCGGTCCAGCGACCGTGGCGGATTATCAGAACATCATCGATATGAAGCGTGATTTGATGAAGGGTACGCGCGGTTAATTTAGGTGGGGTGCTCGCTGTCCCCCATCCCGGCCTTCCCCCACAAGTGGGGGAAGGAGATGCTGCCACATGCAACTCCCAAAATCGCATTTTGCAGCATCTTCCTCCCCCATTAATGGGGGAGGACCGAGGAGGGGGACAGCGAGCACACTCCAGTCCCCAACCAACAGGAATCCCCCCTTGACCGATTTCGAACACTACTACCAACGCATCCGCCGCCAGCAAAAGCGCGACTCGCTGCTGTGGTCGCTGCTGTTGCTGGCGCTCTATCTGGCCGCGGGCAAGATGGCGGAATTTAACCTGCTCACCGTCTGGCAGTCGCTGCCACACTTTTTTGACTACATCGGCGAAACTATGCCGGTGCTGCATCTTTCACTGCTGTTCGCCGACGGCAAAACCGAGGGATCGCTGGCCTATTGGGGCTATCGCTTACACTTCCAGCTGCCGCTGATCTGGGAAACTTTGCAGCTGGCGCTGTCGTCCACCATCGTGGCGGTGGCCGTGGCGGGCGTGCTGGCGTTCTTCGCCGCCGACAACACGCAAACGCCGCGCAGCCTGCGCGTGGCGATCCGCGCCTTTGTCGCCTTCCTGCGTACCATGCCGGAACTGGCGTGGGCGGTGATGTTCGTGATGGCGTTCGGCATTGGCGCTATTCCCGGCTTCCTCGCGCTGGCGCTGCACACTGTCGGCAGCCTGACCAAGCTGTTTTACGAAGCGATTGAGAGCGCCTCGGATAAACCGGTGCGCGGACTTGCGGCGTGCGGTGCCAGCAAACTGCAGCGCATGCGCTTTGCCTTCTGGCCGCAGGTCAAACCGACGTTTCTCTCCTACAGCTTTATGCGTCTGGAAATCAACTTCCGCTCCTCAACCATTCTCGGATTGGTCGGCGCGGGCGGTATCGGACAAGAGCTGATGACCAATATCAAACTCGATCGTTACGATCAGGTCAGTATCACGCTGTTGCTGATCATTGTGGTGGTGTCGCTGCTGGATACGCTGTCCGGCTGGCTGCGTCGCCGCGTAGTGGAAGGAGACACAGCATGATCGCCTTAGCGCCGGATGTCGCCAAACTCAAGCAGGAGCATGCCGCCCTGTTTGCCGCGCAAAACCGCTATCTGCGCCGCGTTGCGCTGGTGGCGCTTGCCATCGCGCTCTATTACCTGTTCTTCTTCGAGTTCTTTGGCATTGAGTGGAGCCGATTTCTGATTGGCTGCCAGCAGCTCAGCCGCTATTTCCTGCGCATGTTTGTCTGGCAGGATTTCCTCAACTGGCCGTTTGGTTACTACTTCACGCAGGTCGGGATTACGCTGGCGATTGTGTTCTCCGGCACGCTAACCGCATCTTTAATTGCCTTGCCGGTCTCGTTCCTGGCGGCGCGAAACGTCATGCACGATCCGGTTACGCGACCGATTTCACTGGTGGTACGCCGCGTGCTGGATGTGCTGCGCGGCATCGACATGGCGATTTGGGGGCTGATCTTTGTGCGCGCCGTCGGCATGGGACCGCTGGCTGGCGTGCTGGCGATTGTGATGCAGGATGTCGGCTTGCTCGGCAAACTCTATGCCGAAGGGCACGAAGCGGTGGAGCGTTCACCGAGTCGCGGCCTCAGCGCGGTCGGCGCGAACAGCCTGCAAAAGCATCGCTACGGCATATTCACCCAGTCGTTCCCGACCTTCCTCGCGCTCAGCCTGTATCAGATAGAGTCCAACACCCGCTCCGCAGCGGTGCTGGGCTTTGTTGGCGCGGGTGGCGTGGGTCTAGTGTATGCCGAGAACATGCGCTTGTGGAACTGGGATGTGGTGATGTTCCTGACCCTGATTCTGGTGGCGGTGGTGATGATCATGGACATGGTCTCCAGCAAGCTGCGTAAACGTTACATCACGGGGAAAGGGGTGCCGTTGTGGCAGCCTGCCGCGCGCGACTAAGCCGTTCACTGCGCTGCCAGGCGCGCTCCAGCGCCTGCACCAGCTGCGCCTGATGCCAGGGTTTCGCCAGCCGCTCACACAGCGGCAGCGTCACCTGCGTCTGGCGCAGATCCTGACCGCTGATCAACACCGTCGCCAGATGTGGCCACTGCGCCTGCGCCTGGCGAATCACATCCGCGCCGTTGATGCCGCCCGGCAGCATCAAATCACTGATTAACAGATCGATATCCGGCGTCTGGCGCAGCAGCGTCAGCGCGCTTTCGCCGTCGCCACACTCCAGCGTCAGATAACCCAGCTGATGCAGATGTTCGCACAGCGTTTGTCGCACCGTCGGTTCATCATCCAGCACCAACACCAGCCGATCGTTGCTGGCCTGCGGCACCAGCGGCGGCGGCACGTTGAGCGGCTGTGCCGCTTCGGGCGCGCGCGGCAATAACAGCCGCACGGTGGTGCCTTGCCCCGGCGCGGTTTCCAGCTCGATCTGGCCGCCGGATTGACGCACAAAGCCATACACCATCGATAAGCCCAAACCGCTGCCGCTGCCGATCGCTTTGGTGGTGAAGAACGGCTCGAACACCTGTTCGCGCACCTCGGCCGACATGCCGCAGCCGTGATCGATTACTTCAATGGTGACGCGATCGCGCTTGCCGTCGGCTTCCTGTTTACGCTGATTCCAGATACGCAGGCGGATTTCGCCGCTCTGCTGCGTCATCGCATCGCGCGCGTTGACCACCAAATTGATCAGCGCATTCTCCAGCTGTCCGGCATCGATCCACGCTGGCCAGCCGGGACGTTGCGCATCGATCACCAGCTGCTGGCCGGGCAAAAGTGCGTGTTGCAGCAGCGAATGCAGATTATCCACCAGTTCCACCACCGACACCGCGCGCGGATAGAGCGCCTGTTTGCGCGAGAACGCCAGCAAACGCTGCGTCAGCTGCGCCGCGCGGTCGGCAGCCTGACGTGCACGATCGATACGGCTGGCGAGCGTGCCGGGCGGCAGCTGATCGACGGTTAACGCCAGGCTGCCGATGATCACCGCCAGCAGATTATTGAAGTCGTGCGCCAGTCCGCCGGTGAGCTGTCCAACCGCTTTCATCTTCTGGCTGTGCAGCAGCGCCTCTTCCAGCGCCTTGCGCGTGGTGCGCTCCAGCACGGTATTCACCATGCCGCGCCGTGGCACCGGGCTGAAACGCAGCTCCAGCGTGCGTCCATCCGCCAGCCGCACTTCCTGCGCATCGGCTAAGCCATTGAGCTCAACATCGACGCGTTTTAAAAGCTGTTGATAGTGCAAGCCGCGATGCAGTTCGCGCGGCGCAATGCCCAGCAGCTCGGCATATTGCGCATTCCACACCACCAGCTGGCCGCTGTTATCAAACAGCGCAAAGCCGTCGCGCATGGCGAGGAAGGTGGATTCCAGCTGGTTGCTTTTCTCTTTCAGCAGGCGCGAGGTGTGCGCCAGCGACGCGGTGTTGCGCGCAAACACGTTGAAGGCGCGCGCCAGATCGCCCAGCTCATCGCGCCGCGCCAGACCCGGCACGTTGACGCTCTTTTCCCCCTGCGCCAGCCGGGTCATGGCGTGCGCGATGGCGGTGAGACTCGAACCGAGATTGCGGTAGATGTAGTAACCGGCGTAACCGGTGATCAGCAGCGCCAGCAGCATAAACAGGCCGATAAAGCCGATGATCGAATCCAGCTCTTCATGGGTTACAGCGCTGCGGGCGTCGCTCTGCTGCGCCACCAGCTGCACGTAATGGGTGATGTCGTCGTTGAGCATCGCCACCAGCGCTTTGATGCGATAAGTGGCGTAGGCGATGGCGATATCACTCTGTTCCAGTTGCTGCGCCACCGGCTGCAAATCATTGCTGGTGGCGATCAGCCGCTGTACTTGCGTATTCAGCACGCCGTTGAGCCTTAACGCCCGCCACTGACTGAGCACCGATTGCAGCTGCTGCACTGCGGCCTGCGGCGCGCTGGATTGAATCGCCACGCTGAATAAGCTGTGGGTTTGCTGGCGCAGCGCGGTGGATGGGGAATCGGTGCGTGTTAGCAGGTCAATGCGATTGAGTAATAGCTGCGATTGCCACAGCCCGCTGAGCATGACGTTGCGCTGCAGATGGCGCTGATGTCCGGCGCGCAGCAATTGGTTGATGGTCTGTTCCAGCATCTGGCTGCGTTCGCGGATGCGCGTCAGCAGCTGCGGCTGTTGCGACGCCAGTGGCGCATTCGCCAGCAAGCTCAGCGACCGTTGCAGCTCCTGCTGCGTTTGCTGCAGGCGCGCCGATTCGCTCTGATACTCCAGCGCGCCGACCACCTGCGATAAACGCACCGCGGCGATCGCCACATTGGCGGTATCGCGCGCCAGCGCCAGGCTGCCGTTCATATCGGCCAGCGTTTGCGCCTGCGCCTGTTCCTGAATGTGACCTGCGTGGCGAAATCCAAAAATAGCCACCAGACTCACCGCCAGCGTCACCGACATCACCAGCAGATTAAACAGCAGCAGGCGACTGCGTGCGCCCGCGTGCCAGTGCAGACTGTGACTCATGGCTGCCACTCCTTACCGCTCAACTGCTGGCGAGTATAGAAGCGCGATCGGGGCGAAATATGACAAATATGAATGGCCGCTGACATTTTCCATTTATCTAAGGAGGCTTTACTCGCTGCAACCTTTGCCAGCAGGAGCCTCGTAATGGCGACAGCACCGATATTAGAAATGCGCGCGATCACCCGACGCTTCGGCAACTTCTATGCGCTGAAAGGCGTCGATCTCACGGTCTGGCCCGGTGAAGTGCATGCGCTGATGGGCGAAAACGGCGCAGGCAAAAGTACATTGATGAAAATTCTGGCCGGTGCTTATACCGCCAGCAGCGGGGAAATCCTTATCGACGGCCAGCCGTACACCATTAAAGGCCCAAAAGAGGCGTTGGCGGCGGGCATTACCCTGATTTATCAGGAGATCAATCTGGCACCGAATCTGACGGTGGCGGAGAACATCTTTCTCGGCAGTGAAATCACCCGCGCGGGTCTGGTGAAGCGTCGCCAGATGGCGGAAGAGGCGCAGCGAGTGATTGATCGTTTGGGCGCACAGTTCAGCGCCACCGATCTGGTTAGTCGCCTGAGCATTGCCGAGCAGCAGCAGGTGGAAATCGCCCGCGCGCTGCATCGCAACAGCCGCATTCTGGTGATGGATGAGCCGACTGCCGCACTCTCGAACCGTGAAACCGAGCAGCTGTTTGCGCTGATAAAACGTCTGCGCAGCGAAGGGATGGCGATCATCTACATCAGCCATCGCATGGCGGAGGTGTATGAGCTGTCGGATCGCGTTAGCGTGCTGCGCGACGGACAGTACGTCGGCAGCCTGACGCGCGAGCAGCTTAATGCCAGCGAGCTGGTGCGCATGATGGTCGGGCGTCCGCTCAGCGATCTGTTCAACAAAGACCGCAACATTCCGCTCGGCGACATCCGTCTCGCCGTCAATCACCTGTGCGACAAACACAAAGTGCATCCCAGCAGCCTGTCGGTGCGGGCCGGTGAGATCGTCGGTCTGGCGGGCCTGGTCGGCGCCGGGCGCAGCGAACTGGCACAGTTGATTTTTGGCGTGCATCAACCGAGCGGCGGCGAGATCTGGATCGACGGGGAAAAAGTGCAAATTCACTCGCCGCGCGACGCGATTGCGCGCGGCATCGGGTTTCTCACCGAGAACCGCAAAGAGCAGGGCTTGTTCCTCGAACTGGCGGCGCAGGACAACATTGTGATGGCCACGCTGGAGCGCGACGCCAGTTACGGCCTGCTCAATCGGCGCAAAGGACAGAAGATCGCCAGCGAGGCGATTGATGCGCTAAACATCCGCGTGCCGCATGCGCAGGTGCGCGCGGGCGGCTTATCCGGTGGCAATCAGCAGAAGCTGCTGATTTCACGCTGGGTGGCGATTGCGCCACGCATTCTGATTCTCGATGAGCCGACGCGCGGCGTCGATGTCGGCGCCAAGAGCGAAATCTACCGCATGATGCAGCAGATGGCGCAGCAGGGCGTGGCGATATTGATGATCTCCAGTGAGTTACCGGAAGTGGTGGGCATGAGCGATCGCGTCTATGTGATGCGGGAAGGCGCCATCGCCGGTGAGTTGAGTGGGGCAGAGATTAGCCAGGAAAACATTATGACACTGGCCACCGGCGCGCAGCCGGTTCAGGCCTGAGGAGAGCGCAATGACCAGTGAATCCGCACGCGTAAAAAGCCCAACCCTAAAGCGCGCGTTAATGAGTGACCTGCTGCAAACCGTCGGTATCTTGCCGATTCTGATCCTGATCGTGGCGGTATTTGGCTTTGTCACGCCGAACTTCTTCACCGAGGGCAATCTGCTCAACATTACGCGTCAGGCCTCAATCAACATCGTGCTGGCGGCGGGCATGACCTTTGTCATTCTCACCGGCGGCATCGATTTGTCGGTGGGATCGATGCTCGGTACCACAGCGGTAGTGGCGATGGTGGTGTCGCTCGATCCGGCGTTTGCATCACTGACGATTCCAGCGGCGTTAGGTGCCGGGCTGATTATGGGCTTGTTCAACGGCATTCTGGTGGCGTGGGCAGGGCTACCGCCCTTTATTGTCACGCTCGGCACCTACACCGCGATGCGCGGCGCGGCTTATCTGCTGGCGAACGGCACCACGGTAATCAACTCCGACATCAACTTTGAGTGGATAGGCAACGGCTATCTCGGGCCGGTGCCGTGGCTGATCATCATCGCCTTTGCCGTCATCGCGCTGTGCTGGTTCATTCTGCGTCGCACCACCTTAGGCGTGCACATTTATGCGGTTGGCGGCAACGTACAGGCGGCGCGCCTGACCGGCATCAAAGTCAGCGTGGTGCTGCTGTTTGTCTACGCCATGAGCGGTTTGCTGTCGGGGCTGGCCGGCTTGATGAGCGCCTCGCGGCTCTACAGCGCCAACGGCAACCTCGGCGTCGGCTATGAGCTGGATGCGATAGCGGCGGTGATCCTTGGCGGCACAAGCTTTGTCGGCGGTATCGGCACCATCACCGGCACGCTGATTGGCGCGCTGATTATCGCCACGCTGAATAACGGCATGACGCTGATGGGCGTCTCCTATTTCTGGCAGTTAGTGATTAAGGGCGCGGTGATCATTATCGCGGTGTTAATCGATAAGTACCGGACACGGCATCATGTGGGTTGAGTTATATCGTGCTTGCTGTCCCCCATCCCGGCCTTCCCCCGCAAGCGGGGGAAGGAGACGTAGCCACATGCAGCTTCAGTACGAGCATATGGCAGCATCTTCCTCCCCCACTTGTGGGGGAGGACCGAGGAGGGGGACAGCAAGCACCCATCATAAAAACCAAAAAGCAGGAGAACATCGACTATGCGTTTTAATCCGATTCTAACCGGACTGCTGGCGGCTACGCTTCTGAGCGCGCCATTGGTGCAGGCCAAAGAGCTGAAATCCATTGGTGTGACCGTCGGCGATCTCGCCAACCCGTTCTTCGTGCAGATCACCAAAGGTGCGGAGCTCAAGGCGCGCGAGCTGGCGGGTGACAAGGTCAACGTAACGCTGGTCTCCAGCGGTTACGATCTCGGTCAGCAGGTGGGGCAGATTGATAACTTCATCGCCGCCAAAGTGGACATGATTATCCTCAACGCCGCTGATTCCAAAGGCATCGCACCCGCGGTTAAACGTGCGCGTGATGCCGGGATTGTGGTGGTGGCAGTCGACGTGGCGGCAGACGGCGCTAACGCCACGATCACCTCCGATAACACCGCCGCCGGTGCCATGGCGTGTAAATACATCTCCGATCGCCTGAAAGCCAAAGGCAACGTGGTCATCATCAACGGACCGCCGGTTTCTGCGGTGCAGAACCGTGTGGAAGGCTGCATGAACGAGCTGAAAACCCATCCGGACATCAAGTTGCTCTCCTACAACCAGAACGCCAAAGGCAGCCGTGAAGGTGGCCTCGAAGTGATGACCGGCCTGCTGTCGGCTAATCCGAAGATTGATGCGGTGTTCGCGATTAACGACCCAACCGCGATTGGTGCCGATCTGGCGGCGAAACAGGCGCAGCGCAATGAGTTCTTTATTGTCGGCGTCGATGGATCGCCAGACGGTGAAGAGGCGCTGAAACGCAAAGGCTCGCTGTTCGTGGCCACGCCTGCGCAAGACCCGCAGGTGATGGCGGCGAAAGCGGTGGAGATCGGCTATGACATCCTGCAGGGCAAACCCGCGCCAGATAAGCCGGTGCTGATTCCGGTGACGATGATCGATCGTAACAGCGTTAGCAGTTACAAGGGCTGGACGGTGAAATAATTGCGGGTTCCCTCACCCTAACCCTCTCCCATCAATGGGAGAGGGGATAGTTAGGTTTGCTCGGTCAGCTCCCTCGCCCGCTTGCGGGAGAGGGCTGGGGTGAGGGCCAGCGAGTAAAGGAGGAGACGATGCAACGCTCTGAAGTGAATGCGATCCTACAACGTACCCGCGAATTCTTTATGCGCCAGGATGTGCATCTGCCGCCGTGGGCCGATTACGGCCTCAGCCAGTGGCGCGCGCTCGATAAACATGATGCCGATGAACTGCTGGCGCTGCACCTCGGCTGGGATGTCACCAGCTTCGGCGCTGACGATTTCAATCAAACCGGTTTAACCCTGTTCACTTTGCGCAACGGTTCGCGCGGTGGCCAGCCGTGGGCCAAACCCTACGCCGAAAAGATCATGCACGTGCGCGAAGGGCAGGTCACGCCGATGCATTATCACCCGCAAAAGATGGAAGACATTATCAATCGCGGCGGCGGCAATCTGATCGTTACGCTGCATAACCGCGCAGGCAATCAGCTGGCCGAGACGGCGGTCAACGTCACGTTGGATGGCATTCGGCAAACCCACGCCGCCGGTTCGCAGCTGCGTTTATCGCCGGGCGAAAGCGTCACTTTGCTGCCGGGCATCTGGCACAGCTTTTGGGGTGAAGAGGGTTACGGCGATGTACTGGTGGGCGAAGTCTCAATGCCCAACGACGACGAACACGACAACGTGTTTCTTACCCCGCTGGCACGCTTCAATCCGCTTGATGAAGATGAAGAACCGCGCTGGCTGCTGTGTAACGAATATCACCGCTGGCTGGCCTAAAGGAGCCTGATATGGCACTGATTTCCCTGGCGCAGGGTTTGGCCCATGCGCAACAGAACGGCTACGCGCTCGGCGCGTTTAACGTCCTCGATACCCATTTTCTGCGCGCGCTTTATCAGGCGGCTGAGCGGCAGCGCTCGCCATTTATCATTAGCATCGCCGAAGTGCATTTTAAGTATGTCAACCTCGAACATCTGGTCGCCGCCGTGCGCACCGAAGCGGCGCTGCACGATATTCCGGTGGTGCTGCATCTCGATCACGGCCTGCATTTTGAGGCGGTGATGCAGGCGATTCGTCTTGGCTTTACCTCGGTCATGTTCGATGGCTCGACGCTCAGCTACGAGGAAAACGTCCGCCAGACGCGCGAAGTGGTGAAGATGTGCCACGCGCTCGGCGTTTCGGTGGAAGCCGAACTGGGTGCGGTGGGCGGCGATGAAGGCGGGGCGCTGTTTGGCGAGGCCGACAGCGATAAATTTACCGATCCGGCGCAGGCCGCTGATTTTGTGCACGCCACCGGCATTGATTGTCTGGCGGTAGCAATTGGCAATGCACACGGCAAATACAAAGGCGAACCCAAACTCGACTTTGACCGGCTGGCAGCGATTCGCTCGACCGCTGGCATTCCGCTGGTGCTGCATGGCGGTTCCGGCATTAGCGATGCGGACTTCCGCCGCGCCGTTAGCCTCGGCATCAATAAAATCAACTTTTACACCGGCATGTCGCAGGCGGCGCTCGGGGCGATTGAAGCGCAGATCACTCAGCGCGATGCACGCTACGACGCCTTTGCCGAATTGCTGATGGCCGTGGAGCGTGACATCGCCAACGTGGTGGCGCAGCAGATGCAGGTGTTCGGCAGCGCCGGGAGGGCCTGACAGCATGGTGCGTAACGGAATCATCGGTGCCGGCAGCATGCTGGTGGATCACGTGCAGCGCATCAGCCACTGGCCGGAACAGGGCTGGCTGACGGAGATTCAGCACAGCGAGAAGTGCAGCGGCGGCGCGGCGCTCAACGTGCTGTTTACCCTGGCGCGTATGCAGCTGAATTTGCCGCTGGCGGGCGTCGGCATGGTGGGCGAGGACAGCGACGGCGACTTCATCCTGCAACTGCTGGACGATCATCACATCGACCGCCAGTTTGTGCAGCGCACCGCAGGCATCAACACGGCGATGACGCAGGTGATGACTACGCCGGACGGCCAGCGCACCTTCTTCCATGCTCGCGGTGCCAATGGCAAGCTCGATTTGGCGCATTTCGCCGACGTCTCCACATCCCATCGCATATTCCATCTTGGTTATTTGCTGCTGCTGGATAGCCTTGATGTGCCGGACGAGGAATACGGCACGCGCAGCGCACGATTGCTGGCGCAGATGCAGCAGCGCGGCTATCTCACCTCACTCGATTTGGTGTCGCGCGTGGGCGAATATCGCCCGCTGGTGGTGCCCGCGCTGCGCTGGCTCGATTATTTGGTGATCAACGAACTGGAGGCGCAATCGCTCACCGGCATCAGTTTGCGCACCCCGCAAGGGCTTGCCGCGCCTTCAGCGTTTGCCGAGGCGGCGACCTGGCTACTGCAGCAAGGCGTACGTCAGCGGGTGGTGATTCACGCACCGGAAGGGGCGTGGGGCCAGCAAGCAGAAGGCGAAGGGCGTTGGCAGCCCGCGTGGTGTTTAGCGCCGGAAGAGATCGTGGGTAGCGTTGGCGCGGGCGATGCGTTTTGCGCCGGTGTGCTTTATGCCAGCCACGAAGGCTGGTCGCTGACGGAAACGCTGAAGCTGGCGCACACCTGCGCCTGTTTTAATCTGCATGCCGCCAACGCGCTGGACGGTACGCGGCCATTAGCCGAGATGCAGCGCTGGATGGATCAGGCGATTTGCGTTTCACGCGCCGAAGAGGCAGGACGCATCACATCGGCGGAGAAAACATAGCCGAGACCGCGAATGGTGCGGATCAGGCTCGGTTGATGCGGGTTGCTTTCGATCTTGCGTCGTAGCCGCATAATCAGCACATCAATGGTGCGATCAAACACCTCGAGGCTTTCGCTGTGCGTCAGTTCGAGCAGTTGATCGCGGGTTAATACTTTGCGCGCATGCGCCACCAGCGCACGCAGTAGCGTGTATTCACCTTGCGTCAGCGGCACGCTTTCGCGCTGTGGATTGAACAGCTGACAGCGCGCATCGTCCAGCCGCCAGCCGTTAAATTGCCAGCCTTCATCCGGCAACGCTTCCGGCTGCGCCAGTCGTCCGCAGCGACGCAGTGCAGCGCGCGCTCGTGCCACCACCACGCGTGGGTTGAAAGGCTTGGCGATGTAATCATCCGCGCCCATCTCCAGTCCCACCACCATATCCGCTTCCGAGCCCATGCCGGTCAACATGATCACCAGCAGATCGGGACGCTGCCGCTGCATTTGCTGTAGCACCAGCAAGCCGTTGGTGTCTGGCAGCATCATATCCAGCATCACCAGCGAAATTTCCGGATGTAGCGCCAGCAGAGCCAGCGCATCTTTACCCTGATGGCAGCAATAAACGGTAAACACATGTTCATTCAACACATCGTGCAGCAATTCGCACACTGCACGATCATCATCGACCACCAAAATCGCGGGCTTCATGGATGCGCCTCTTTTGTTACGAAAGGGTTAAATGCAGTGTAACCCGATGTTTTTTAGCTGCAGATTCAAGCAACAGAAACGTGAGCGCCATCGCCTGGCAGAGTGCGGAAGCGTGCAGTGCCGCACTCTTTTTGCCAAACAATCGCAACGAGGGAAAACGATTGCGCGGCGCTGGTGCAATGCACCATAATCGCGCCTCATTCTGGTTCGGAATTATCCTAAGCGAAGCATTATTCGGAAACGTAATCGATTGCGTAGGGTGATGGCATAGCTATTGCTATGAGGACAGGGGAAGGTTAAACGCCTTGCGTCCAATACAACAATAAGTCTGTAAACCACATTGGCAAGGAGCGCGCGCATTCGTGCCGACTCCGCTCATGAGAGATGATGATGTTAGAAAAACTCTTCAAATTAAAAGCGCACAACACAACGGTTCGCACAGAAATCATTGCGGGTATCACTACCTTCCTGGCAATGGCTTACATCCTGTTTGTTAACCCGAGCATTCTCGGTGCAACCGGCATGGATAAAGGTGCGGTCTTCGTGGCGACCTGTCTGGCTGCGGCGATTGGCTGTGTGTTAATGGGCTTGATCGCTAACTATCCGATTGCACTCGCACCGGGCATGGGCCTCAACGCCTTCTTTACCTATACCGTGGTTCTGCATATGGGTTACACGTGGCAAGTCGCGCTGGGCGCGGTGTTCTTGTCGGCGGTGATCTTCTTTGCCATGTCGCTTTTCAAAATTCGTGAGTGGATTATTAACAGCATTCCGCTGCCACTGCGTGCCGGTATTGGTGCCGGTATCGGCCTGTTCCTGGCGATCATCGCGCTGGAAGGCGCGGGCATCGTGGTGGATAACCCAGCTACGCTGGTTGGCCTGGGCGACCTGACCAAACCGGGCCCGCTGCTGGCGCTGCTCGGCTTCTTCATCATTGTGGTGCTGGAAGCGCGTCGCGTTACCGGCGCGGTGCTGATCGGTATTTTGGTGGTGACCTTTATTTCCATGGGCATTGGCCTGACGCCGTTTGGCGGCGTGTTCTCAGCTCCGCCCTCTATCGCGCCAACCTTTATGCAGCTGGATATCGCGGGTGCGTTTAACGTTGGCCTGGTCAGCGTGATCTTCGCCTTCCTGTTCGTGGACGTGTTCGATAACACCGGCACCTTGCTAGGTGTGACCAAGCGTGCTGGACTGGCGGATGAGCAGGGCAACGTGCCGAAAATGGGTCGTGCGTTGATCGCAGATAGCGCCGCCGCGCTGTTTGGCTCGCTGCTCGGTACGTCAACCACCACCAGCTATGTGGAATCTGCTGCGGGCGTCAGCGCCGGTGGCCGTACCGGTTTGACAGCAATTGTGGTGGCGATTCTGTTCCTGCTGAGCCTGTTCTTCTCGCCGCTGGCGGGCAGCGTACCGGTTTATGCCACTGCGCCAGCGCTGCTGTTTGTTGCGGTGCTGATGGCATCTGGTCTGGCTGATATTGACTGGAAAGACATCACCACCGCCGCGCCGGTTACCGTGACAGCGCTGACCATGCCGCTGACCTACTCAATCGCCAACGGTATTGCCTTCGGATTCATCACCTGGACAGTGGTGAAACTGCTGAGCGGTCGCACCAAAGAGGTCAACCCGGCGCTGATCATTCTGTCGATTCTGTTTGTCATCAAACTGGGCTGGCTGAGCGCGTAAATCTTGCTTAACGGAAGCCCGCTCGGGCTTCCGTGTCTGCTGTTGCATCCCTTCGTTTATTTTCTGCGTGTCACCTCGCAATCCTTTTTGATACTCACTTTCCTTCAATCTCAAAACGGCCCAGGCTGTGCGTGTTGTGTAAACCTGCCCGCAAAAAATGTGCTGCGAATGGCGGGATCGTGGAATGTTAACGCTGCGCAAATCTGTTTCACTAACGGTGTGGTGGAAAGGTTGAGCAACGCGATGGAAGAGGACTCGGTAATGGATTACCCCATTAGCAATACAACTCGTGTGTTCCCACCGCTTATTTTTGACGTTGGAAACAAAGGAGATCATCAAATGGAACAATTAACCAAACGGGTTGAACAGCTGGAAAAAACCACACAGCAGATTCAGACAGATGTTGCGGTGCTTACGGCGCGTTCAGAGCATTTTGCCACCAAAGCGGATATCGAAAAGGTCAGAGCCGAGCAGGGCGTCATGCGGGTAGAGATTATGGTCGAGCTGGGGGCGCTGGAACAACGTATCGATAAGAAGTTTGAGCGGATGGAAGAAAAGTTCGACCAAAAATTCGACAAAATTGATAAAAAGTTTGAAAAGATAGACGAGAAGTTCGAGAGGATTGATGAGAAGTTCGAAAGAGTTGACCAACGATTCAATCAGTTGGAGGATAAAATAGCTGCCTTCAATAACAGCATAACCTGGAAAATCATGATACCGACCGGCCTTCTGGTGTTGGCGTGGTTTGTGCAGAATATCGTTTTGAAAATGTCATAACGCGTTTTACTGCAATGTTCCGGCCCTTTAAGGGCCGGAACGCCATCATCATTACCTGAACGGTGGCTCGTTAAAGGTTCTCAGCTTCCTTGAATGTAGCTTATCCCCTTCAGCTCGCAGCAGTTCCACCGCGCAGATGCCAATCTGCAGGTGCTCTGAGATTGCGCCTTCGTAGAAACGGTTTGCCTGGCCCGGTAGCTTGATCTCGCCGTGCAGCGGTTTATCCGATACGCACAGCAAGGTGCCGTAGGGCACGCGGAAGCGGTAACCCTGCGCGGCGATGGTGGCGCTTTCCATATCAACCGCAACGGCGCGGCTCAGGTTGAAGCGCAGCGCTGAAGCGGAGTAGCGCAGCTCCCAGTTACGGTCATCGGTGGTGACCACGGTGCCGGTGCGCAGGCGCTGTTTAACTTCTTCACCGGGCATGCCGCTCACCGCTTTGGTGGCGTCATACAAGGCGCGCTGCACTTCGGCGATGCTTGGGATTGGGATATCTGGCGGCAGTACGCTATCCAGTACGTGGTCGTCGCGCAGGTAGGCATGCGCCAGTACATAGTCGCCGATGGTCTGGCTTTCGCGCAGACCGCCGCAGTGGCCAATCATCAGCCAGGCGTGCGGACGAATCACCGCCAGATGGTCGCAGATGGTTTTGGCATTGGACGGGCCAACGCCGATGTTCACCAGCGTAATGCCGCGACGATTCGGTGATGTCAGGTGCCAGGCGGGCATTTGGTGCTTCTTCCACGCCAGATCGGACATCATCGCCGTGGGGTCTTGAGTATCGGCAGTGATCACCACTTCACCGGCGCAGGCCAGGCTGTCGTAAGGCGTGTTGGGATCCTGTACTTGCTCAATTGCCCAGCGCACGAACTCATCAACGTAGCGCGTGTAGTTGGTGAACAGCACAAACGGCTGAAAGTGCTCTACGCCGGTGCCGGTGTAGTGGCGCAGGCGAGCCAGTGAGAAATCGGTGCGCAGCGCGTCAAAGTGCGACAGCGGGAAAATCGCATTGGCGTGGAACAAGCCGTCGGCGGTTTCATCACCGATCTGCGACAGTTCGGTGGTCGGGAAATGGCGTGCGATGCTGGCGCTCATTGAGCGGTCCAGTGACAAGCCATCAATCACATAAGGATAAGGAATTTCCTGCTGGGATGGCGCGACCTCAATCAGCACGTCGTACTCTTTCTCCAGCATCTGCAGCTGCTCGCTGAGATAATGACGCAGTAGCGCCGGGCGCGTGATGGTGGTGCTGTAGCTGCCGGTATGGGTAAAACGTCCCCATGCGCGGGTACGATTTTTTTGCGGGCCTTCGCCAAGCCAGGTGATACGCAGTTGAGGATAGACAAACAGCCCTTGCTGGCGAGCGCCTTCATCCGGCAACTGCCCGCTGGCGGTGAAATCGCGGATGGCGTTGCGCAACGCGTCAACGGCTGCATCGTACAGGCGTTCTAATTCGTCCAGCGCTTGCTGGCTGCTCAATCCGTTCCGTTGTGTATTCATGGGTTCTCCTTTAGGAAACGTGGACCGCTTTCACCAGAGCATAGCGGATAAACCCAGCGCGACGATGAAGAATCTGTGATCGACCGCATTCTGCACCATCACGGTGCTGGTGCGTGGCGTAACCATAGCTATGTTTATGATCAGCAGGGATGTTACATCGCGTGTCTCCTGTTCTGGAGCGATGCCCGAGTAATAAATTGTCTACCTTCGCGGTATTGGCGAGCTTATTGCTTAGTTTTCAACCGTGGCCTTAATGAGCCTATCTCTGTCCTGAAAGCAGGTCGCCATGAATGGCGACCCTACGGGTTTGTGGGCCGCATGCTGTTTTGCCAAAGTTTCAGAAATTGATTTCTCCCATGCCGTGGTATGGCTCCGTTCCTGACCCGTTGAGGATTGAAAGCATGTCTTTGAAATTCATAAAACACCCAATGAAGGTGGCGATTGCAGGTTGTTTAAGCGTGGCCTTTTACGCTCAGGCAGATATTAAAATTGGTGTGGCCGGTCCGTTCTCTGGGCCTAATGCGACGTACGGCGCGCAATACTGGAAAGGTGCGAGCCAGGCTGCGGAGGATATCAATGCGGCGGGCGGCATCAATGGCGAGAAAATCGTGCTGGTGCAGGGCGATGATGCTTGTGAACCGAAACAGGCGGTATCCGTCGCTAACCGTCTGGTTGATCAGGACAAGGTGATGGCGGTGGTCGGCCACTTCTGCTCCTCATCCACCATGCCCGCCTCGGAAGTCTATGATGAAGCCGGCGTGCTGGCGATCACTCCTGGATCAACCAATCCGAAAATTACTGAACGCGGCATGAAAACCATGTTCCGTATGTGTGGCCGTGATGATCAGCAGGGCGCTATCGCCGCGGATTACATCATCGACAAGCTCAAAGCCAAGAACGTGGTCATTATTCATGACAAAGACACTTACGGCCAGGGGTTAGCGGATGCCACCAAAGCCTCGCTTGAAAAGCGTGGTGTGAAAGAAGTTTTGTATGAAGGCTTGTCGCGCGGTGAGAAAGATTTCAATGCGTTGGTAACCAAAATTGGCGCGCTGAAACCGGACGTGGTCTATTTCGGTGGCTGTCATCCGGAGGCCGGTCCGCTGGTGCGTCAGATGCGTGAGCAGGGCGTTAATGCCGCCTTCTTCTCCGGTGATTGCATCGTGACTGAAGAGATGGTGACGGCAGCAGGCGGCCCGCAATACACCAAAGGCGTTTACATGACCTTCGGCAACGATCCGCGCACCATCGCCGATGGCAAAGCGGTGATCGAGAAATTCCGCGCCAGCGGATTTGAGCCAGAAGGTTACACCCTGTATGCCTACGCCTCCGTGCAGACGCTGGCGGCTGCTTACAAAGCGGCAGGCAAAGACAACGCCAAGGCCAGTGATTGGCTGAAAGCCAACAGCGTCGATACCGTGATGGGCAAAAAAGCCTGGGACAGCAAAGGCGATCTCAAGGTGTCGGATTACGTCGTGTATCAATGGGACGACAAAGGCAAATATCACCAGCTGTAATGTGCCACGCGGCCCCGCGCAGTGCGGGGCCATTCGCGATTGAGCGCGAGGTGTGCGCTCCCATTGAGTACGAGACGACATTATGGACGCCTTCTTCTTACAGCAACTGATCAACGGCTTAACGCTCGGTGCCGTGTATGGTCTGATCGCCATCGGTTACACCATGGTTTACGGCATCATCGGCATGATCAACTTCGCCCACGGCGAGGTGTATATGATATCTGCCTATCTGTGTGCCATTGGCTTATCGCTACTCAGCTTTTTCGGCATTCACTCCTTCCCGCTGCTGATTTTCGGCACCTTAATCTTCACCATCATTGTCACTTCGGCTTACGGCTGGGCGATTGAGCGTATCGCTTATCGGCCGCTGCGCAACTCGACGCGCCTCGCACCGCTGATTTCAGCGATCGGGATGTCGCTGATTCTGCAGAACTATGTGCAGCTCAGTCAGGGACCGAATCAACAGGGTATCCCTACACTGCTCACCGGCGTGTTGCGCATGGAGTTTGATGGCGGCGTGGTGCAGATCACCTGGACCAAAATCTTCATCCTGATCGCCGCATTTTGCGGCATGGCGCTGCTGACCTGGATTATCCAGTACACCAAACTCGGGCGTATTTGCCGCGCGGTGCAGCAGGATCGGCGTATGGCCTCAATCCTCGGTATCAATACCGATCGCGTTATCTCGCTGGTGTTTGTGATTGGTGCGGCGATGGCGGGATTGGCTGGCGTGCTGGTGACCATGAATTACGGCACCTTTGATTTTTACGCCGGATTTATCATTGGCATCAAAGCCTTTACTGCGGCGGTGCTCGGCGGCATCGGGTCATTGCCGGGCGCGATGCTCGGAGGATTATTGCTGGGCGTCGCGGAAGCGCAGTTCGCTGGCATGGTGAATTCTGATTACAAAGATGTGTTCTCGTTTTCGCTGCTGGTGGTGATTTTGATCTTCCGCCCGCAAGGACTGCTGGGACGGCCGCTGGTCGCTAAAGTGTGAGGAAGCCCCGATGAATGCAATGACGCAAAGTCCTGTGCGCCAGGCGCTGTTCGACACGCTGCTGGCGGGATTGGTGGCGCTGGTGGTGTTTGGTCCGATTGTTGGCGTGGTGCTCGACGGTTACAGCTTCAAGCTGTCGCCCCAGCGCGTGGCGCTGCTGGTGGCGGTGGTGATGGCGGGGCGCTTACTGTTTAGCGTGTTTCTGCAATCACCTTTTGGTCAGCGCATCATGCGCAAGTTTGCCAGCAGCGATGACGGTGTTTACGTGCGCGAACCCGGCTATCGTTCGCGTTTGCGCTGGATATTGCCGTTGCTGCTGGTCGTAGCGCTGGCCTTTCCCTTCCTCTCCAGCAAATACCTGCTGACGGTGGCGATTCTCGGCCTGATTTATGTGCTGCTCGGACTGGGTTTGAATATTGTGGTTGGCCTCGCTGGATTACTCGATCTCGGCTACGTCGCCTTTTATGCCATCGGTGCGTACGGCCTGGCGCTCGGCTATCAATATCTCGGGTTGGGTTTTTGGAGCATGCTGCCGCTGGCGGCGCTGCTGGCGGCGTTTGCCGGTGCGCTGCTTGGGTTCCCGGTACTGCGTATGCACGGTGATTATCTGGCGATTGTTACGCTCGGCTTTGGTGAAATCATTCGTCTGGTGCTGACCAATTGGGTAGCCTTCACTGGCGGTCCGAACGGGGTTTCCGTGCCGTCGCCGACTTTTTTTGGCCTCGAGTTTGCCCGTCGCGCGCGCGATGGCGGCGTGCCGTATCACGAGTTTCTGCATGTCACTTACAACCCCAATATGAAGTTTATCTTCATCTACGTAGTGCTGGTTCTGGTGGTGTTGCTGGTGCTGTGGATCAAGCATCGCCTGACGCGCATGCCGATTGGTCGTGCCTGGGAAGCGCTGCGTGAAGATGAGATTGCCTGCCGCGCAATGGGGCTCAATCATGTGCTGGTTAAGCTTTCGGCCTTTATGTTGGGCGCGTCAACGGCGGGCATTGCTGGAGTGTTTTTCGCCAGCTATCAGGGCTTCGTCAATCCTACCTCGTTCACCTTTTTTGAGTCGGCGCTGATTCTTGCCATTGTGGTGCTCGGCGGCATGGGATCGACGCTTGGCGTGGTGCTGGCGGCGTTTGTGCTGACGGTAGCGCCGGAGCTACTGCGCAGCTTTGCCGAATACCGCGTGCTGCTGTTTGGCATGTTAATGGTGCTGATGATGATCTGGCGGCCGCGCGGGCTGGTGCGCACCGCACGCGTCGGCGTGCCGTTGCGAAAAGGAGTGCGCCATGAGTGATGCCATTCTGCAAGTGAACAATCTGATGATGCGCTTTGGTGGCATTAAGGCGCTCAATGATGTCAGCCTGGCGGTGGAGCGCGGTTCAGTGACCTCGCTGATTGGCCCCAACGGCGCGGGTAAAACCACGGTGTTCAACTGCCTGACCGGTTTTTATCGCGCCACCGGCGGGCGCATTGTGCTCAACGCCAACCAGCGCAGCACCGATGTGATTCAGGTGCTGGGGCAGAAAATCCATGCGGGCGACTGGATCAATCCCAGCCGGCTCGGCTCGCGGCTCTGGTACAAAATGTTTGGCGGCGCGCATCTGGTGAACCGCGCCGGGTTGGCGCGTACGTTCCAAAATATTCGGCTGTTCCGTGAAATGTCGGTGATTGAGAACCTGCTAGTGGCGCAGCATATGCAGGTCAATCGTCAGCTGCTGGCGGGCGTGCTGAACACGCGCGGCTACCAGGAAGCGGAGAATCGCGCGCTGGATCGCGCTTTCTACTGGCTGGAGAACGTCGACTTGGTCGCCAGCGCCAACCGCCTGGCCGGTACGCTCTCTTACGGTCAGCAACGGCGGCTGGAGATCGCGCGCGCCATGTGTACGCGACCGGAACTGATTTGTCTGGATGAACCGGCGGCTGGGCTGAATCCGGTGGAAACCGAGGCGTTGAGCGCGATTTTGCATCGTCTGCGCGCCGACCATCGCATCAGCGTGTTGCTGATTGAACACGACATGCCAATGGTGATGCGCATTTCCGACCACATCGTAGTGCTCGATCATGGCGATGTGATTGCCCAAGGCACGCCGCAGCAAATTCGTCACGATCCCAAAGTGATTGCCGCCTATCTCGGCGCAGAAGAGGAGAGCGATCATGGCTGAACCGATGCTGGCTTTTGAGCAGGTCGATGTGTTTTACGGTCCTTTGCAGGCGCTAAAGCAGGTATCGCTGACGGTAAATCAGGGCGAAACCGTGGCGCTGATTGGCGCTAACGGTGCGGGGAAATCCACGCTGCTGATGTCAATCTTTGGTCAGCCGCGCATTGCCAGCGGCGAGATTCGGTTGCGCGGTGAAGCCATCAGCCAGCGCTCGACCCACTTCATCGCCGCTAGCGGCATTGCCCAGGCACCGGAAGGGCGGCGCATCTTTCCTGATATGACGGTGGAAGAGAACCTGCTAATGGGCACCATCGCCATCGGCGAGCGGTTTGTCAAAGAGGACAAAGATCGCATGTATCAGCTGTTTCCGCGCCTGCTGGAGCGGCGCAAGCAGCGCGCCATGACGCTCTCCGGCGGCGAACAGCAGATGCTGGCAATTGCCCGCGCGCTGATGAGTCGACCCAGGTTGTTGCTGCTCGACGAACCCAGCCTTGGCCTCGCGCCGATTGTGGTGAAGCAGATCTTTGGCATTCTGCGCGAGTTGACTCAGCAAGGCATGACGCTGTTTCTGGTGGAGCAGAATGCCCGCCATGCATTGCAGCTGGCGGATCGTGGCTATGTGATGGTGAACGGCGAGATTCGTCTGAGCGGCAGCGGTGCCGAGCTGCTCAACAATGATGACGTGCGCAGCGCCTATTTGGGGGGCGCAGCCGATCCTGCGGTAGTGGCGACAAAAAGTTTGTAATAATGATTAAATGGTGAGGGGAAACACTTTGCATAATTGTTAGTGGCCTATCATCATTATTACTCTTCTTCCTCTCCAAAGTGATTTGGTAATCCCTTGCAAAATCCTGGCGTAGCAGTGATGCGGGCGGTCAGAAATACGGCGTGGTATCCCAAACGCCGCTCTTACCGTACGTTGTTCTGGCGAGAAATCACCCCATTAGCCGTGCCCATCTTTATCGAAAACCTGTGCGTGATGCTGATGGGCGTCCTCAGTACCTTCCTGGTAAGCTGGCTGGGTAAAGAAGCGATGGCGGGCGTCGGTCTGGCCGATAGCTTTAACATGGTGATCATCTCCTTCTTTGCCGCCATCGATCTCGGCACCACGGTGGTGGTGGCGTTCAGCCTGGCAAAACGCAACGGCAAGCGAGCGCGAGCCGCGACGCGACAGTCGCTGGGATTGATGACCGCGCTGGCGTTTGTGCTGGTGATCGCCATCGAGTTTTGGGGACATCTGATCATTGATGTGATTGCCGGCAGCGCCGATCCCAAAGTGAAAGAGCTGGCGCTAAGCTATCTGCAAACCTCGGCGTGGAGCTATCCTGCGGCGGCGATTGCGCTGATTGGCAGCGGCGCGCTGCGCGGCGCGGGCAATACCAAAATCCCGATGCTGATCAACGGCGGCATGAACATTCTCAACATCGTGATCAGTAGCGTGCTGATATACGGCTGTATGGGTTGGGAAGGGCTGGGCTTTGTCGGTGCCGGATTGGGCTTGACCATCTCGCGCTATATCGGTGCGGCAGCGGCGATTTACGTGTTGTATCGCGGTATTACGCCAGCATTGAAGATCTCCATCGCCAGCTATTTCCGGCGCTGGGACCGCAATATTCTGATGGAAGTGTTGGGCATTGGCGTGCCCGCCAGTATTGAATCGGTGCTGTTTAACGGCGGCAAATTGCTGACGCAGATTTTTGTCGCTGGCATGGGCACCAATGAGATCGCCGGTAACTTTATCGCCTTCTCGATTGCTTCGCTGATTAACCTGCCGGGTAACGCGCTGGGATCGGCATCGACCATTATTACCGGGCGCAGGCTGGGGCTGAATCAGGTGATGCAGGCGGAACGGCAAATCAAACACGTGTTCTGGCTGGCGATGATCGGATTGTGTTCGCTGGCGTTGATCACCGTGCCGCTCGCCGGCACGCTTGCGCAGTTTTACAGCCGCGATCCGGAAGTGATTTCAGTCACCAAGCATCTGATTTGGCTCAATGCCGCCTTTATGCCGATCTGGACCGCCTCATGGGTGTTGCCCGCCAGCCTTAAAGGTGCGCGCGATGCACGTTACACCATGTATGTGTCGATGTTCAGCATGTGGGGCGCACGCGTGGTGGCCGGTTATTTCCTCGGGATTGTGCTGGGAATGGGCGTGATTGGCGTGTGGCTCGGCATGTTCCTCGACTGGACGGTGCGCGGCGTATTCTTTTGGTGGCGACTCACCAGCGGCAAATGGCTGAACAATTACCGCAAGATGATGGCGAAGAGTCGGGGATAACGCATTGGGCAGGTCGCCATTAATGGCGACCCTGCATATATGCAATATTTGGCAAAGAAGCGCACAACTAATCGTTTTGGTTATATGTGTGAATGCGGTTTACTGTCAGCCTCAATCATTTGTGGAGAAGCTGGCAATGAAACACCTCTTGCAGCAGTGGTTTAACCAACTGATCAATGGCGAGACTGGAACCGCAGAAGAGCGCGAATTCGATCTCAGCAACCATATCGACCTGCTGATTCCCATCAGCCAACTTTACGGCGTTGAGTTCCATCCTTCGGTGTATCGCTACTATGAGAGATAAGCGCCTGCACCATGTGATCCGCTACAGCTACTGGAATGAACTGTGCGCTGATGAATAAAGAACCCGCTCTTAGGCCAGCGGGTTTTTTTATGTCTGTGATCACGCGCGAAAGACGCGTTACAGTTCGGTCACGGCCAGTAACGTCATTCTGCGTACGACATAATCAAGTACGAGATTACGCTGTTCTTCAGGCATATGGCTTTCAGCGTAGGTAGCAATGATCAGCGAGTGACTCTTCACCACATCGACCAACCATTTGCGGGCCAGCGCGGGTTGAATATCCATACCCTGAGCAAGCAGGATAAAGTCCGCACCGACATATTCCCCATAGCCTGAATCAATTCCTGGCGCGCTCCCGGCATCATTTTCTTCACATTCAAGCAGAGGCAGCGCTAAGTACTCGCCGAATGCAGCGGGATAGGGCACCACGCTAATAAAATCATACACTGGTGCCAGGTAAGCGGGTCCTGCTTCGGGAAGTATGATCCCGATATTACGCAGATGAAAATCATTATTCCCCAGCACATAGGCATAGACGATGCGTAAAAAAAGGTCGCGCTTACTGTTTAAACTATTGCTGACTGCGCTATTCAGAAATTTGGCAGCCCTCTCATAACTGATGGCTTTTTTATTATCAATTTTGCCATATTTATCATCGAGTCCCATCGCGCCATCCAACTGCTCCTGATGTAATCGCGTTAGGTCTTCTAAGCGATCATATCTTTTGATCACAAAGGCCAACTCATTTGGTCGGCCTTTTTCTGCTTGAAAGGGGATTAAGCCAAAGGGAGGAACGTTAAATCTTAGACGTTGCATGACGCACATTGTGGCATGCTCATTTTCCGCCAGATGTGGGTACTCTTCAGGTGAGGGTTTAAGAATATACGTGCCGTTATTACTGACAACCTGCAGTTCCCCCTCTTCCAGACACAGCGAAAGCTTCGGTTGATAGCCGGAAATACTCATGCCTTTCTGACGTTCAGGCAATTCCTGAATAAACTGACTTCGCGTAAAGGGCAAACTAAGGGCAACGTTTACACTACCAAACAGATGTTTAATGCCTTTAAGGGAATAGTTCGTATCAAGCTCGGATTCCTTGAGTTGAGCTAAATTTATCAGGCAGCATGCTGAATTCATGATGTTATCTCCTTGAGTACTACTGCACCAAGCAAGTCGTTACCGTTCTGCATGAGTAATCCAAACAGATCTTTATCATCAATTTTTTGAATTTCAGAATATCGTTTACGCAACCAACCTTCTGGTGCCAACCCTTTGAAGAAAGGATGGAGCTCTTCATTAAAATAAGGTTCTCGCCTTACCGGCATACTTAATGAAATCGCGCGACCGCTATAATTGGGCCGGTAACAGAAAGTGAAACCGGCGTCCTCCTCTGTCAAGGTACCGACAGACTTGTCATAGAGCCACACCTCTATTTTTCGAGCCATACTTTTACTCCGAGTTCCTTAAGTAAGGCATGAAGATTCATCGCCTTTGCGGCTGCGGGATTGGCGATCATTCTTTTGAAGGTTGAGATAGACACGCCAATTTGCATCGCCATCTCTTCATAGGTGATATTTTGCCGCTTCAACTCATTGGTCAGTATGGGTGGCAGTAATGAAAGCTCAAGGGCGCTCAGTATTGGCTTATCGGATGCTGCGAATTCAGTGAAAGGTTGAACATCAAGTGGCCACTCATCGAGCAATTTCTGCTTGTCTGCATGAGAGAGGCTTTTAAGTAGAGACCTAATTTCATCAAGGTTCATTTATGACTCTTTCCTGGTTTTTTAAGCGGCATGCATAGACATTGCCTGAATATAATACTAAAAGGTTCATTTTTGAACCTTTAGCGTCTTTTCATGCAATTTCTACTAAAAAAATGGAGTCCAGGGATTCAAAGTGTCATTTTTGATACTTTTGGGTTGATTGGTAATTCTTTTACCCTCAGATAAGCAGAATTATGCCAAAAGTTTCAGAAATGAACGGCAGGAAAGAATATAAGAAAAGCAAAAAGCCCGCTTAGTTTCCTAAGCGGGCTTCTCTAAATATGGCTCCTCTGACTGGACTCGAACCAGTGACATACGGATTAACAGTCCGCCGTTCTACCGACTGAACTACAGAGGAATCGTGTGAACGAGGCGAATATTAATGGCGCCCCTTGCAGGTGTCAACAGCTTAAAACACATTTGTATTCAACTGGCTAGCATTAGTACAAAGCGATCGCGATTTAAGCAGGTTCTGCTGTCAGCATCGCCAATCGCGCCAGTGGATCCTGACGATAGAACTGCTGCAGATGGCGATACATCACCGGGAAGCGGTTAGCCAGTAAATCCGGTGCGCTGAAGAAATACTCTGACAGCACCGCGAAACACTCTGCTGCATCGCTGGCGGCATAGGGATCGATGGTTGCCGCCTGTTCACCGACTAATTCCACTTCAGCTTCAATTTCTGCCATTGCCTGCTGCAAATCTTTCTCCCAGCTGGCGACATCACGTAGCGCTATCACCGGAATGCCGCTGGTATAACCGCTGCCACGCGCATCGAGTTTATGCGCTACTTCGTGGATCACCAGGTTAAAACCGGAGAGATCGAGTGAATCCAGAATATCCAATGCGTTTAACACCACTGGACCTTGCGTCCAGCTTTGTCCGGCGTGCACAGCCGGCGCGTGGTGTACCAGACCGTTACCATCTTCCCAGCGATCGTCGACGTTGAACGGCTCGGGATAGATCAGCACTTCATGGAAGCCATCGAGCCATTCGAGACCCAGCTTTAAGACCGGCAAACAGAACAGTAACGCCAGACGTGTCAGTAACAGTTCATCGAGCTGCAGGCCTTGCAGCGGCGAAATTTTTTTCTGCTGCAGGAAGCGTTGTGCCAGCGTAACCAGTGCGGTTTTTTCATCAGCATCGAGCAGTGAAAAGATCGGCTGCGCCAGCGCCTGCTGCCAGGGAAGTGCCAGTACTGAAGTCTCTATTTGCGCATGCCACGGCCATTTGAACATTGCGTCACTCACTCTTCAGACGAAAACAGTATCCTGGCGCGGCAAAGGAGGAATTACCAGCGCGTGATCAAAGCCAGCTATTCAACCAGTTAGTCGAGGATTTGTCTGTGATTAGCGTGGCAAAGCGGGAAAGTCATGGTGAGGACATTAAAAAGGTCGTCATGAATGACGACCTTACGTTTGCCTGCTTTGCAGCATTTATTTAGCGTTCAACCCGTTGAAACGCGATCACCCAAACCCACGGGTTCACTTCCCAGCTGGTGGCGCCGTACTGTTTCTGCCACGCCTTACGGTAGGCTTCTTTCGGCGATTCAGAATTCATATTCATGGTGAAGAAGTTATTGAGGAAGTGCGAATCGGTCTGCACGCCTTCCGCCATGATGTCATCTTCACTGATATCCTGAATCTTCTCGGCACGTACCGAGGTAATTTGCAGATCGATGCGGCTGGCCCAGCGCGGCATGTGAATGGCGGTCTGCCAGCCAAACTGCTCGGCATTCTGCAAATTCTCATCCAGCTGCCCCAGCTCATTGCTGTCCGCGCGGTATTGGCAATACGCCGCATTGCGGAACGGCAGGGGATCGCGTTCGTAATCCGCCAGTAAGTTTTCCGGCACAATCGGGCCGCGCCAGGTTTCACGGACCCACAAACCATCACCCGCCTGACCAAATGGGCAGTGCGAACTGACGTCGGTCATCGACATCAATTTATAGCCGTGCAGATGGTTGGCGCTGACGTCAAACGCGTGTACGCCTTCATGGTGATCCTGACCCGGACCGAAAGCTTGAGTTTTCATAATGCGCCGGGTCTGCGTTTGCTGGCCAACCAGCAGGGCGCGCACCCGCTGTTCGGAAAAAAGAATCGGCCGTTCTTTCATTGCATACCTCTTATTGTGTCACAAACCCGGAAACTGCGAAGAATCCCCCAACATCCGAAGATGTGAGAGCTAGCATAATGGGTTTGAATCAGTTTGCTTAATAATTTGTCGCCTTAGTATCAGGCAAATCTGGCAATTTTAGATTTTAAAAATGGTTCATAAGCAAAATGTGTGCTGAAAAGGACTTCGCAAGGATCCGAAGTCATAAATTTTCCAGATACAGTACGTTATAAAGGCCAGAATGGGAACCTTTTCAGATTATGCCGTGTTGATCTGCCTCTAAGAAGCCCCATTTATCAGCATAGATAACTGGAATTAAGCGCTTAAGCGAAATTTGTTGATGACGCGAATATATTAAACCTATTGAACAGAGTTATTTAACTAAAACGCACTAAGGAAATACCGAAATCGTCATGGCTGCTGTGCAAGTGACGTTAACAGCGCTATAACAAGATCGGGATCTCATTTTTACGCTTTGCACATCCTGGAAGGATGTAAAAAAAGTGTCATGACCAGGCCGCTATGATGTCCGCAGGAACCTAGATAACAGCAATAACAGGAGAAGCACGATGTCACTTACTCACTGGCAACAACGCTACGAGAACTGGCTGCAGCTCAATTGGCTGCACGACGACAAAGCCCACGATATCGCGCACCTGCGCCGCGTCTGGATGAGTGCGAAGCGCATCATGCAGCACAGCGACGCCGATCCAATGGTCGTGATGACCGCCTGCTACTTTCACGATGTGGTTAACCTGCCGAAAAACCATCCTGAACGTCATTTAGCCTCAACCTATGCGGCGGAAGAGACGCGTCGCATTCTGCAGCAGGATTTCCCGGACTTCCCATTTGAACTGCTGGATGCCGTCGCGCACGCGGTGCAGGCTCACAGCTTTAGCGCGCGTATCGCGCCGCAAACGCTGGAAGCGAAAATTGTGCAGGACGCCGATCGTCTCGAATCATTAGGTGCTATCGGCCTGGCGCGGGTTTTCTACACGGCGGGCGCGCTAGGTCGTCCGCTGTTTGATAGCGAAGATCCGTTAGGGAAAGAGCGTGAACTGGATGACGTGAAGTGGACGCTGGATCACTTCCAGAAAAAGCTGCTGGGTTTACCGCAAACCATGCAAACCGAAGCCGGACGCCTGCTGGCCGAACATAACGCCGATTTTCTTGTGCACTACATGGGCAAACTGTGCGCCGAGTTGCAGGGCAATCTGACGTCGGTTGATGAATCGGTGTTAAGGGATTTCAGCCCTATACACTCGTAATATTAAATTTTTATGACAGTCTGTTAACTTTTAGCTGCTTCCGCTACGTTGTTGTAAATCAAAAGGGAGTATGAAAATGACCGAGACTGTTAACTTAACCATTAAAATTGACCCGGCACTGAAAGAGCACATCAAACAGTTAGCCGCAGATAACCAAATCTCCATGAGTCAGGAGATCGTTAATCGCTTGCAGGCCAGTTTAGATGCGGGTGAGCTACCGGCCATTGATAGTCTGGATACCCAGGAAGCAGTGGAAGATCAGCTCTCCGCTGCGGAATTGAAGCAGATTCGTGCGCTGCTGAAGAAAAGTAAGAAGAAGAAATAAGCGAAAAAACCCGTCATTGACGGGTTTTTTTATGCCTGCAGATTAAATACGGAACTGCTGCGCGCGCTGCGCCAGGCGGTCCGATAATGCGCGCAATTGCACCGCCGATTGCACCTGATGGGCGTTCAGCGCTTCGTTTTGCTGCAGCTGTCCGCTCATCTCCACCACTTCCAGCGCAATATTTTTTACCCGATGGCTCTGCGCGGCACTGTTTTGCTGCAGCTCGTTCAGCTGCGTTACCACGCCAGACACCGCAGCGCTGATCTGCGCGAACAGCACTTCCAGCGCTTTCACCTTATCGAAGCCATCATGCACATGCTGCTGCGTATGCTGAATCAAGCCATCGATCTGGCGCGTGGAAGCCCCGCTTTGCTGCGAGAGCAAGCCCATCTCTTTGGCGACCACCGAGAAGCTGCGGCCGTAAGCGCCCGCATGTGCCGACTCAATGGCGGCATTCAGCGATAACAACCGCGTCTGCATCGACAAGTCATCCAGCATGCCCACAATCCCGGCGATATCATCGGATGCGGTGACAATCTGCTGCATCTGGGTTTCCATCTTATCGACCTCTACCGCGCAGTTGCGCATCAACGCATCCGCTGATTGCGCTTCCTGCGTCGCCTGCTGCGAGAACTGTGCACCGATCTCCACCTCTTCCGAAACGCGATCCAGGCGCTGCGACAGGTGATGAAAGCTGGCATTTTGCTTCTGGTGTTGCTGCATCACTTTTTCGTTGTGCTGCTGCATATCCTCGGCACCGGCGGCGACGCTGACCGCCACGGTGTTGATGTCGCGCACAATCTGCTGCAAGCCGCGCCGCATGGCATCAATCGACTGGAACAGCTGGCGCGTTTCCAGCGATTGGCGACGCGGATGGTTTTGCGCATCGACCAAATCACCGGTGGCGACCCGTTCCAGCTGCGCGTTAGCGCGACGCAGCGGCAACAGCACGCCGCGCATCAGCAAGCTGGAGGCCAGCACTAACAGCGCCATCAGCACCGCGCTGACAATCAGCGACATATTGCGGCTCAGCTTCAAGGTGCTGAGCGTGTTCTGATTCACGCTGCTGAGTTGATGATTGGCCTGCTCGATTTCACTAAACCAGGCATCATTAAACTGTTGCTGAAACGCCTGCATCGGCACCATAAAAAAGGCGTTGATGTCGTTGGCCGCTAATCCTTTTAGCTGCTCCTGCAATCCTTCGGCCAGCATAGCGAAACCTTGCGCCAGCGGGCTATCCGCTTTGGCGTGGTAGGCGGCGAACTGTTGTTGCGCCTTTTTCAATGAGTCATCAGCTGACGCTGCCAGACTTTTCCAGCTATCCACCGAGCCACTTTGCTGATCCTGCATCAGATAAATACCGGCGCGATGGCTGTTATCGCTGGCGGTAAGCAGTTCGATACGCGCTTTATCCAGCAGGGCCAGACGTTCGCGCAGTTGATTGGCCTGCTGCAGCGAGGTTTGCGTCTGATTGACGTGGGTATTTAGCAGCAGCACACCGGCAAACTGCAGCGAGCAGAACACCACAATGAACAGCAAAAACTGGCTACGCAAACTGGTGAGCCACAATGGAATTTTCAGGGATAACCGTGCGCGCAGCCGCAGCGGCAGAGAGATAACAGACAGGAGTGACATCACACGCCTCCAAAAAATAAAACAGGAGTATTGGCAGCACGCGTGACAGTTTGGTGACAGCGGGCGCGATTAGGCGGAAAACAGCATAAAGCGCGGCCCTAAATAAAATTGTGGTCCTGAATAGCTACGCCTTTTGCGCGGCGTGCTGTTCAATCAGCGGTAATAACAGTTGTGCCACCGCAGCAAATACCGGCACCACCACCGAGTTGCCGAACTGCTTGTAGGCTTGCGTATCGGACACCGGAATACGCAGTTTAGCTTCTCCCGGCGCTTCAAAACCCATCAGGCGGGCGCATTCACGCGGGGTTAAACGACGCGGGCGACGCGCCATGTTCTCTGCCTGCTGGAAATCGCTTTCGCCTTGCGCGTAATCCCAGCCGCGATCGATGAGGATTTCCGAACCATCTTTGTAATAGCGCGCCGATAAGGTGCGCACACAGATGTTTAGATTACGCGGATCGTTAAGGCCAAAGCCGAAGCCGTTACCTTTGGCTTTGTGCTTTTTCGCGTATTGATAGAGATAATTCCACAGCGTCGGTGACAGCGTGTATTTCGCTTCCGGCTGGGTTTCCAGCAGGCTGTAAAGCGAGGGCACCTTTTGCGGATAGAGCGCGGGCAGGGCGCGCAACGAAAAGTCATTACTGAGCCCGGTGTCGCGACGAATGCCCACTAGCACAATACGCTCGCGATGCTGCGGCAGAAAATGGCGCGCATCGATAACCTTAGCATCCGGCAAACCGCTGTCGTTGGCATCCGCCACGTCATAACCGAGTTCATCCAGCGTGGCCATAATGATGGCGAAGGTGCGGCCTTTATCGTGACTTTTGAGGTTTTTCACGTTCTCCAGCACGAAAAACGGCGGCTTTTTCGCGGCGAGAATGCGCGCCACATCGAAAAACAGCGTGCCTTGCGCTTCACACTCAAAACCGTGCGCGCGACCCAGCGCATTCTTCTTGCTCACGCCCGCCAGCGAGAAGGGCTGGCAAGGAAAACCGGCCAGCAGCACCTGATGATTGGGAATGGTGCGATCGATATACTGATAAATTTCCTGCTCATCGCTGATGCCTGCCGGCTGCGTCACCAGACGAATATCACTGTTGAAGTGGTGCAGCTGCGGATCGCTATACAGGTTGGCTTTGTAAGTGCGCACCGCGTCTTTATTCCATTCACTGGTGAACACGCACTGGCCGCCAATTTGCTCAAAGCCACGGCGAATGCCGCCGATACCGGCAAACAGATCAACAAACTGGAATTTGGCGTCGTCGTAATGTGCCGGACGCTGCGGCAGCAAGGCCTGCAGGTTGGCGACTTCGCGGCTGGAGAGCGCCGGCACGGCACTTTTACCGGCGCGAATGCGATTCAAACGCGGCACGCTCCAGTCGCGGCCACCGGCGTCGGTTAAGGTAATAACCACATCGCGTGCGGCATAGATATCGAGCACCTGCAGTAACAGCGACGTCGCGTCATCCTGATTGGCAGTTAACGGGGAGGGCGAGACGGGGTCGATAGCGAGCATGCGTTTTTCCTTAACAGTGAAGCGGCTATGCTAACACTCATCACGCAACGAGGAAATTGGCGTGCGGTGTGCTTTCACTTTTGCCCTAAGCCGCTAAAGTTGAAGAAGCGCTAAAACAAGGAGACGCTATGGCAGACGTTCACTCGCAAGCCATTCGCAGCAAAAACATGCGCGCCATTCGCAATCAGGATACCGCGATTGAACAGCGTATCGCGTTGATTCTCAAAGATCGCGGCTTCAGCTATCGCGTGCAGGATAAAGCGCTACCGGGCCGCCCGGATTTTGTCCTGCCCGCCGAGAAAGCGATAATCTTTGTTCACGGTTGCTTCTGGCATCGTCATCACTGCTACTTATTCAAGATGCCCGCCACGCGTACCGAATTTTGGAGCGGCAAAATAAACAGTAACGTTGAGCGCGACCGGCGTTACGTCGAACAACTGCGCGAAGGAGGTTGGAAAGTATTGATTGTTTGGGAGTGCGCGCTACGCGGCAAACTGCAGCTGGAGGACAGCGCGTTGATAGAACGTTTAGAAGAGTGGCTGCTGGCGGCAACCGACAGCAGCGAAATCGACCATCAGGGCTTGCATCACTATCGCGTTGCATAGTGCGAGATTGTTGCTTTTAGCCGCCATAACAGTTTAGATCTCCCTTTTCTCTGGGACGCGGAATGAGCCATGAGCAGCATCAAACTTACCGTTAAGCGCCTGTATCAACTCCGCGATGAGCGGATGGTGACAACCCAAGCCACGGCGCGCATTTATCTTGGCGATCGACTGGTTGCTACCGAAGAGATCAGCGGCATGACGGAAAGTCCGGTGAGCAAGTATTTGCACGCCGGGGATCTGACGGGACCATTACGCGTTGAATGGGACTGTGCGGGCATCGCCGATATGTCAGTGACGGCGATTGAGCGTTGCCCCTGTTGTCAGGATCACGAACCGGAATAATAAGGAATACCACTTTGGCAGGAACCAGTTTACTTACACTTCTGGATGATATTGCAACACTGCTCGACGATATCTCGGTCATGGGCAAAGTTGCGGCAAAGAAGACCGCAGGCGTATTGGGTGACGATTTGTCGCTGAATGCGCAGCAGGTTAGCGGTGTCAAAGCCAACCGTGAATTGCCGGTTGTATGGAGCGTGGCAAAAGGCTCCTTTCTCAATAAATTGATTTTGGTGCCGCTGGCATTATTGATCTCGGCGTTTGCGCCCTGGTTGATTACGCCGCTACTGATGATTGGCGGCGCGTATCTCTGCTACGAAGGCGTGGAGAAAGTGCTGCACAGCCTGAATCATGATAAGGCTGAGCAGAGTCCAGAAGCGCGTCAACAGCGTCTCGACAAACTGGCGCAGCAGGATCCGCGTGCGTTTGAAAAGGACAAAGTCAAAGGCGCGGTGCGCACCGACTTTATCCTCTCGGCAGAAATTGTCGCCATCACGCTGGGCATCGTTTCAGAGGCGCCGCTGCTGAATCAGGTGCTGATTCTGGCGGGCGTCGCTATTCTGGTGACCATCGGCGTGTACGGCATCGTGGCGATGATTGTCAAAATCGATGATTTGGGATTCTGGCTCAAAGAGAAATCCTCCACCGTCGCGCAGGCGATTGGCGGCGTATTGCTTGCCTTTGCGCCCTGGTTAATGAAAGCCTTAACGCTGGTCGGTACCCTCGCGATGTTCTTGGTCGGTGGCGGCATTGTGGTGCACGGCATTACGCCGTTACATCACGCCATCAGCGAATACAGCGCCGGATTCAACGGTGTGGTCTCGGCACTGCTGACCAACGGTGCCAATCTGGTGATCGGCTTTATCATTGGGTCGATCGTGCTGTTGGGCGTAAATCTGATTGCTAAGCTGCGCGGCTAGCAGTTATAAAGCGCTGTAAATTTCTAATCACGGTCAGGAGAACGATGATGAACGACGATATGTTTGAATTTGATATCGATGCACAGCTGGAACAGGCTGAAGCCAAAGCGGCAGAGAAAGCCAACGAAGTCCCGGCTGATATCAGCGACGAAGCGGACTGCGAAGGCTGCAAAATCTAATTTTCCTGTTCGGGAAGTGCTATCAAAGCCGACAATAAATCTTGTCGGCTTTTTTTATTTGCAGAGTTTTTAACTGCTTATTCTGATTTAGTAGAAGTAATAGATTTATCGTATAGGAAAAAATCGGTCACAGCTGCTATACCTAAATTCGGTCATTTAACGATGAAAGAGGGAGGTGCGGTATGATCTTTGCAATCAGTGACGAAGTTCAGCACAAACAGGGCGGACCCACCATGGTGGTCACCGGCTATGCCAGCGGAATGGTAGAGTGTCGTTGGTATGATGGTTACAGCGTGCGACGTGAGGCGTTCCACAGTGACGAACTCAGTAACTTATCGAGCGCGCAACAGCTGGCCAGTTAAACACATTCGGGACGATGCCAGTCGTCCCGAATGTGGTTCAACCCTGCATCACACCTTGCCGTCGTTATCCTCTTCCACCGCCTGATAAATACGCTGCAGAATATCCGGGAAAGCGGATTGCACACGGCTCCAGCTGGGAATAAACGGTTTCTCGTTCGGACGCTCAATAAAGGCTTGTCCGGCATCGAGAATCGCCTGAGTGAACATTTCCACCGCCGCTTCTTCAATGTGCTGATCAAACTTGAGGCCGTTCATGGTGGCTTCGTGGTTGTAGATCTCCATCATATCCAGCGCATTGCGGTAGTAAGTGGCTTTCAACACGCGGAACGAATCGCTGGTGAGCGGCACGCCCATGGTTGCCAGCTTACGCAGCAGCGACTGCACGATGTCATTACTCATGCGTTTCAATCCGCCGGTGCCATCATCTTCGGCCAGCGGCTGATGTTTGTGGTCGTAATTATCGGCAATCTCTACCTGACAGGTCTGGCGCGTGGTGTAGTTGCGGTAAATCTCCGACAGCACGCCAATCTCTAATCCCCAATCGCCCGGAATCTTGATGCCGTTGAGCACGTGCGTGCGCATGGCAAACTCGCCAGAGAGCGGATAGCGAAAACTGGTGAGGTAATCGAGGTATTCCGAGTGACCGTAGACTTTCTGCAAGGAGCGCAGCAGCGGACCCACCAGCAAACGACCAACGCGGCCATTCAGCTTGCCATCGGCTACGCGCGCATAAAAGCCTTTGCAGAACTCATACTGAAACGACGGATTGGCCAGCGGATAGAGCAAACGTGCCAGCATGCCGCGTTCGTAGGTGACGATATCGCAGTCGTGTAGCGCCACGCATTGGGTACGATCCGAAGCCAATGTGTAGCCGGTACAGAACCACACATTGCGGCCTTTACCGGGTTGGCTCGGTGACAAACCCTCTTTATCCAGTTCGGCGTCCAGCGCTTTCAGGCGCGGGCCGTCGTTCCACAAAATGCGATGGCGCTGCGGCAGGCGGGAGAAGAACTCGCGCGCAAAGAGAAATTGGTCGCGATCGGCGCGGTCGAGGCCAATCACAATCTCATCCAGATAGGGCACTTTCGCCAGTTCATTAACAATATTATCCAGTGCCGGGCCTTCCAGTTCCGAAAACAACGACGGCAAAATCAGCCCCATTTTGCGTTTGCGTGAGAAACGCACCATCTCCTTTTCCAGCGATTCGACGCTGCGGTGGGTGAGATTATGGAAATTAGTAATGACACCATTCTGGTAAAAATCACTCATCGTCTCATCCTCTGGTTAAAGGCCGTTACTCGGCAAGAAAATAGTCCAGACCTTCACGCCAGCCCTGCGGACCGACGTGCGCGGTGTGGTAAACGTTCTCGGTATCGGTGCGTTGCAGTTCTACCGGCGTTTTGCTGAAGCCTTTGATCACCACGGCATAATCAACGCGCTCCAGCATCGGCACATCGTTGGGGCCATCGCCCAGGCCGATGATGATGCGCGATTCTCCTTCTTGCGCGGCAAGATGCTGCTGGATTTCCGCCAGCGCGATGCCTTTGCCGGTACCGGCGGGCATCACATGCCAGAATCGTCCGCCCTGGGTTAACGCCAGATGGTGCTCGGCAAGCGCCTCACGGAACTCCTGCAAACGGTATTCATCATCGCGCCACAGCACCACTTCCGACGCTTCGCGCAGGCGGCTTTGGCTGGCTTCGGTGAGGGTTAAACCGGTAAAGCGTGCCACTTCGGCATCGCTAAATTCATGAAAGCCATTAAAACGGAACCGCGCCTGCAATGTGTGCAGCGTCTGGCACAGCGCGTGATAGTTGGCGCTGGTTTCTGTCGGCGGCGTCTGTTCTCCGCCGAACGTCACGCGCGCACCGTTTTCAGCAATAAAAGGTGCGCCAGCAACGCCCAGCTTCTTTTGTAGTGGAATAATCTCTGCCGCCGTTTTGCTGGAACAAATCACCAGCGGAATCTGATGTTGTTTCAGACGCGCCAGCCATTCACTGGCCGCATCCCAGTTGTAGTCATGATGATCCAGTAATGAGCCATCAAGATCGGTAACGATCATCAGGGAAGAGGTAAGACTCAGCATCATCACACTCCTTACGCCAGTGGCATCCGTAAAGCGAAGAGTAATCAGTATAATAGCGGAATCACGATCACACTTTTTCCGGCGACCCGGCCAGCGACATCCAGGATAATTCTTAAACAGCAGACGCGATGGGACGCGCGATGCACATTTTGTGCACAGCTGAAACCAGTCGTGACGCGGGACGCAGTGCGATTCGCATGAATGGTTATACAAAATTGTTCGATTTACATGCAGGGATGAGACTTGTCTTAATCGAACTAAAGCGTAATCTGACCGGGTGTTAAGAATTCCCTGGTGTAACGAATTGACTGATTTATTTTACCCGGCCATCCCGCCGGGTATTTTTTTGAAATCGATTTCAGCGGTTCACTTCACTGATGGCGAAGTCGCGAATGTCGAGTTCGAAAGCTTCCGCTAACTCAGTGTAAGAGCCATACGCCTCGCCGTTCACGTTAACGCGATGGGCATTTTCGGCTGCCATAAACTCTTGTATCTCGCCCGACGATTTCTTCTGAATCGCCTCCAGCAGCGCTTCGACATCAATATTGACTTCGCGCTGCACATTCTCGCTGTACTCTTTTGCCGTCGTCATAGCGCCCTCCCAGAGGCGATTGGATGAGTTAACAGTATAGACGGTGCTGAAAAGAGGGCGTCGCGGGCAAATTGCAGGCAAAAAAAAGCCCGCGCTGCGCGGGCAAAAATCCTTGTTACTTTTAGGTTGACTGCGCCTTTGGGGTTGGTGCAGTGAGGAGAAGTGTACGAGCAGCCCGCGTCAAAAGTCTCTCTATGAAACGTTAAGAAAGCGAAAAAGTGCGTCTTGACAGAGTTTTACCTGCCTTTAAATGCACAGTGCGTAACAGCGTCTATGCTTAGCGATTGATTGTTAAGTGATATCAGGGAGTGAATATGGACTTTTTACGTATTGTCATCGCCATTTTGGTACCGCCGCTGGGCGTATTCTTGCAGGTCGGGTTCGGCGGGGCGTTCTGGCTTAATATCCTGCTGACGCTGTGCGGCTACATTCCAGGTATCGTTCATGCGGTGTGGGTTATCGCACGACGCTGATCGCGATCAGGCAGTGTTGATTATCTTCCGTTAAACTGTGTCGCAGGACAATTTGTGGAGAGTAATCAATGAAGGTGAACGATCGCGTTACGGTTAAAACCGACGGCGGCCCGCGTCGTGTGGGTACGGTGCTGGCAGTGGAAGCATTCAATGAGGGCACCATGTATCTGGTGGCGTTGGAAGATTACCCGCTGGGGATTTGGTTCTTTAATGAAAGCGATCATGCCGAAGGGGTGTTTGTGGAGCCGTATGAAGGGGCTTGATTGATTTTTCCCTCACCCTAACCCTCTCCCGCCAGCGGGAGAGGGGACAGATCGGCGCACCATCCACTCCCTCTCCCACGTGTGGGAGAGGGCCGGGGTGAGGGACAACGCGCACTACCTCAAATCAAAACGTCTCCCAGTTATCATTTCCCGACGTCGCCAATGCCGGACGCGGCGCCAGATTCGGCGTACGCAACGCGGACTGCGCCGCTTTAGCCACCTGCGCAACTGGCGCATCATTCAAACGGAACACCGCTACCGCCTGCGTCAATCGGCCGGCCTGATCTTCCAGCGAAGCCGCTGCCGAAGAGGCTTCCTCAACCAGCGAGGCGTTCTGCTGCGTCACGTTATCCATCTCGGTCACCGCCAGGCTCACCTGCTGTATGCCACGGCTCTGCTCATCCGACGCGGCAGCAATCTCCGCCATAATGTCCGTGACGCGCCGCACCGCTTCAACAATCTCGCCCATGGTACTACCGGCTTCACCGACCTGGCGTGAACCGTTGGTAATCAAACCCACTGATTCCGCGATCAGCGTTTCAATTTCTTTTGCCGCCTGCGCACTGCGCTGTGCCAGATTACGCACTTCGCTGGCTACCACGGCAAAACCACGGCCTTGCTCACCGGCACGCGCCGCTTCAACGGCGGCATTCAGCGCCAGAATGTTGGTCTGGAAGGCGATGCTGTTGATGACGTTGGTGATCTCGGCAATCTTCTTCGAGCTGCCAGAAATGTTGGTCATGGTTTGCACCACGCCGCTCACCAGATCGCCGCCGCTGCGTGCTTTGCCAGAGGCATCAGCAGCCAGCTGACTGGCGTGATGCGCGTTCTCGGCGTTCTGTTTCACCGTTGCAGTAAGCTGCTCCATGCTGGCGGCGGTTTGCTCCAGCGCTGAGGCTTGCTCTTCGGTACGTGATGAGAGGTCGGTGTTACCGGCTGAGATCTCACTGGAACCCTGATAAATCGCCACCGCACCTTCACGCACCGTGCCTACGGTACGCACCAGCGATGCCTGCATCAGTTGCAGGTTATGCAGCAAGCTTCCAATCTCGCTGCGGCCATAGGCTTGCTCCGGCGCGGTCAAATCGCCTTGCGCAATACGTTCGATGCGGTCAACGGATTGGCGCAGCGGGTTAATCACCACGCGACGCAGGAACACGAAGGTCAACAGCACTAACACTAATGCGGCGACAAATGCGATAGCCATCGCAATAAAGCCGACGCGTGATTGATGTGCCGCTGCGGCATTAATCGCTTCGGCGCGGTCAGTACGGATTTTAATCGCCTTCAGCAGCACGGCGTTGTAGGCATCATCCAGTTTGCGCGTGACGTCAGTTTCCTGCGCCACAATGCCTTCGAAGCTGCCCTGTTTAGCCGATTCAATCATCGGCTTGAGACCTTTATCAATATAGGCATTGAAGCTGGCGGTCAGCGGTTCATCGAGAGCAATATCCGCCGGCGTTTTCGCCTTGCGATCCATATAGAGTTTAAAACCTTCGCGCGCTTGTTTAATACGCGTCTCGGTGCGCGCTAAATCGGCACGATAACCCTCCATCTCGCCAATACGCGCGGCGGCACCGGATTGCAGCACATTCAGTCGCGCAGTGCGCAGATGGTTAGAACTATTGGAGATGCCCATGCGGATTTGAATTTCTTCCGTAGCATCATTGAGGGAGTTATTACTCTGAATCAAAAAGTAGCTGGCGAGTCCAATGCACAGGGCAAAAAGCAGCAGAATGCCACCAAAGATCATACTGAACAAAGGCATCAGGCGCAGGTTCTGCCAGATGCTGAGCTTATATTGCTCATCAATCGATGCTGTTTTCATATCCTTGCTCTCATGTAGGTAGGTGTTATGAGAATAAGCATCGGCAGGCGAGGGGAAAGGATTAGGCAGGAAAGTGAGATCAAACTCGCAAAACGAGAAAGGGGCCAATCGCTGGATTGGCCCCTTTATTCACTAAAGGAAATTATCGCACGTTAACATAAATCCCTGAGGTGACATTATCAGTCAGACGTACGACATGATAAATAACCTGCTTATTATGGGTTTTAATTTTACGTTTAATATTACCTTTATGTGACGAAACGGTTTTAGCTTTAATTTGCATGTTCTCAGATATCTGAATGGTGTCATGACCTGACATCCACATTTTCAGCATATTTGATTCAGTCTGACTTAATGTCAGTGGATGAACGTCGAGCCCAGCAGAAATACGTGGCGACGCGTTGAGTTTCTTTTGCAGGTAGGTGCCTAACAAAGAATCCAGTGTCGAAGTTTTTATCGATTTTGACGTAATAATCAGGTTCTTACGAACGTAGAGATATTCCTCAAAATGGATATTCGAGATCGCCATGAAAATAAAGAATAAGGTATCAGGATGCTGCATGATAATAGCACGAATACGATCGCTTGAATCAGATTCGTGAATAAAGCACTCTTCGTTGATAAACACGACGCCCGGCTTTATTTGCTCACATCTTTGTTGCAATTGGTCGATGTCAGAGACAGGAGTAATATTTTTCTTTTTAACTCCTTTCGCAGACATATAGTCAGACAAACCCAGGCGTGTGTAATTACATGAATCCATAATAATCGTTGGCATTATAGCGACCCTCACCAATTTGTTATCCGTTTAAATCAACGATGAATACGCGTTTGCGGTACGAGAGAAATTTCCAAAGACACTTTTTTATTCTGCTCGGCAGATTGGCGATAGTTATCCATGCGCCATCATGACTCTTCCCTGAACCGTGCTGCGAAGTTATTTTTATAGTACATCCACGTCACTCTCATCTCAGCCATAGTGGGAATAGCTGAGGATTTGCATTAAGTGTTTAATTCGCTCTGTTTTGAGAGCCCTGTCACTATCGCGCAGATCACAGACAAATCTGATAGGACAAATCTTAAAAACATTTGTTTAGCGAAAGTATGACGCTTCAGCGAGCGTTGACAATGCCGGAAAAAAGGGATTTAGACAAGAAAAATCGCTTTGAAATTTTTTTTGTTTAAAAACAGCCCTTTGAGCATTTCATCAACCAATTCACAAGGTTCAGCCCCTTAGGAATCGTCTGACTAAAATACGCGAAGCGCGGTTTAATAAGAATAATTTTCACCAAAAATGCGCATTTATCAGAATTTCCTCAGTTGATTTCTGAGAAATATGGTTCAGAAAATGCACAGACAGTTTTTGGTTGCTTAAGTATTACTTAAGAACATCTATAGAATAGTTAATCAACTGCCGCGGGAAAGTTCTGACACAAACTGGGCGAGTAAATCAAAGACTTCGCTGAACAGATGTTCGCAGAAGGGAGCAAGCAGCGGCATCATCAACCCCACGCTGAGGATGCCCACCGTTAAGGTAATCGGGAAGCCAACCGCGAAAATGGAGAGCTGAGGTGAAACACGGTTTAACAAACCTAGTGCCATGTTTAGCGTGAGGAGTAGAACTATTAAGGGCAGCGCTAACATCATGCCATTAAGGAAAATTAATCCGGCGGATTTCACCAATGCCATAAAGGCATTGGCGTTAAGCGGCTGATCGCTGATCGGCAAGGTGTGAAAACTGTCCACCAATAGCGAGATCAGCCACAGGTGTCCGTTGAAGGTGAGAAACAACAGCATCGCCAGCATATCGAGAAAACGCGCCAGCACCGGCATGTTCAGGCGGCTGCCCGGATCGAAGAAAGTGGCGAAGGACAAACCCATCTGCAAACCAATCACTTCACCCGCCATGCGCACTGCGGCAAAGGCGAACTGCATGGTCAGGCCGATGCTTACGCCAATCAGCAACTGTTGCAGCAGTAACCAAAATCCGGCGGGCGTAAATAATGTGGCTTCCACCGGCGGCAGCACCGGCAGGATGATCCAGGTGGTTAATACCGCGAGGCCAATCTTAACGCGCTTGGGAATCGATTTTTCGCTTAGCACCGGCGCGCTGGCAAACAGCGCCAGCAAACGCACCATCGGCCAGAAGAATTGTGCGACCCAATGGATCAGCTGGCTGCTGTCGAGGTTAATCATTAGCCAATGATGTACGGCAGATTGCTAAACAGCGTGCGAATGTAATCCAGCATCAGATTCAGCATCCACGGACCGGCGATCACTGCGGTAGCGGCAACGGCTAGAATCTTCGGGATAAAGGAGAGCGTTTGTTCGTTAATCTGGGTCGCGGCTTGCAGCACGCTGATGATCAAACCGCTGATCAACGCCACCAGCAACATCGGCGCGGCCATCAGCAGCGCGACGCGCATTGCTTCCTGGCCCATAACCATTACTGATTCAGGTGTCATGTTGCACTCCTCGGGAAATGTCGGGTTACGAGTAGAAACTTTGCGCCAGTGAACCCACCAGCAGCTGCCAGCCATCCACCAGCACGAACAGCATCAGCTTGAACGGCAGGGAAATAGTCGCCGGCGGCACCATCATCATCCCCAGCGCCATCAGCACGCTGGCGACCACCAGGTCGATGATCAGGAAGGGGATAAACACGGTGAAACCAATCTGGAAGGCGGTTTTCAGTTCGCTGGTGACATACGCCGGCAGCAGAATGCGCATCGGTACCGCTTCCGGACCCTGAATCGGCGCGGTGTTGGCCAGACGCGCAAACAGCGCTAAATCGGCTTCGCGCGTTTGGCGCAGCATAAATTCACGCAGCGGCTGTGCACCTTTATCAATCGCGTCCGCCATGCTGATTTTGTCCTGGCTGAACGGCAGATAGGCGTCGGAATAAATTTTGTCGAAGGTCGGCGCCATAATAAAGAAGGTCAGAAACAGCGCCAGGCCGAGCAGCACCTGGTTAGGCGGCGCAGATGGCGTGCCGAGGGCGTTACGCAGTAAGCCAAACACAATGATGATGCGTGTAAAGCTGGTCATCATCAGCAGTACGGCCGGAATAAAGGTCAGCGAGGTGATGAAAACCAGCGTCTGCACCGGCAGCGACCAGCTCTGGCCGCCATTGGCCAGCGGCTGGCTGATTAAACCTGGCAGCTGCGCATGGGCAACCGGTGCCAGCAACAGCAGCGGTAGAAGAGCAAGGAATCGACGCATCATTGGGGTTTTCCGGGACGTTTAACCAGATTCTGGAACAGCTGGCGAAAATCCTGCGGGGTAGCGCTGCTATTCGCCAGTTCTTCCGGCGGCAGCGGCGGTAACGAGTGCAAATGCGTAATCTGTTGGGCGGTGACGCCCAACACCAGACGCGCATCGGCGGTATCGACAATCACCACACGCTCGCGCTGACCCACCTGCACGGTGGCGCTGACTTTCAGCGCCTGGCCGGTCACCGTTTTCGGCGCAAAGCCGAGACGTTTCGCCAGCCAGCCGCAGCCGAGAATCAGCAGAACAATCACCGCCAGCACGCTGCTGACCTGGCCAATCACCGAACCGGTAGAGACCACCGGCTGGCTCGCTACCGGTTGTTCCGCTTGCGTGTGCTTTAACATGCTTAACGGCTCAGACGACGCATACGTTCAGACGGGGTAATGATGTCGGTGATGCGCACGCCATATTTGTCGTTCACCACCACCACTTCACCCTGTGCGATCAGATAGCCATTAATCAGAATATCCAGCGGTTCACCGGCCAGGCCATCCAGCGCCACCACTGAACCCTGCGTCAAGCGCAGCAGCTCTTTGATGGTCATTTTGGTGCGACCCAGTTCCACGGTCAGTTTGACCGGAATATCCATGATCAGATCGATATCCTGCAGCGAACCGCTGATGCCAGGATTCTCCAGCGATTTGAAGACATTTTCAGTCGGATCTGGCGCGCTGGTGGTGGTTTGTTCGTTCATAGCTGCAGCCCACAGATCGTCCGCGGAGATGTCGTCGTCGGACGGTTTCTTGCTGTCACTCATCGGGCTGTTCCTCGTTCAGCGAATTCAAAATCGGGTTAATCAAATGTTCTACACGCAGGGCATACTGGCCATTGATGGTGCCGTATTGGCTAGTCAGCACCGGCACGCCATCGACGTGAGCAATGATGCGGTCCGGCTTCTCAATGGGCAGGACGTCACCAGGTTTTAGCTGCAAAATACGTGACAGGCGCAGCGATGTTTCGGCGAAGTGGGCAATCAGCTCCAGCTCCGAGTGCTGCACCTGTTTCACCAGATTGTCGCGCCAGTGATTATCTTCACGACGTGAGTTTTCCAGTGGCGGATTGACCAGCAGCTCGCGCAGCGGCTCAATCATTGAAAACGGAATACAGATATTGAATTCACCGACCAGGTTACCAATCTCCACCTGGAACGGCGTGTTAACCACGATGTCGTTCGGTGAAGTGGTGATGTTGGTGAATTTCACCTGCATCTCAGAACGCACATACTCGACTTCCAGCGGATAAATCGCTTTCCATGCGTCGCTATAACCATCCAGCGCCAGCTTCAACATGCGGCGAATTACGCGCTGTTCGGTATGGGTAAATTCACGGCCTTCAACTTTGGTCGGAAAACGACCGTCGCCGCCAAACAGGTTATCGACAGCAATAAATACCAGGCTCGGTGAAAACACCACCAGCGCCGTGCCGCGCAGCGGCTTCAGGTGGATCAGGTTCAGGTTGGTTGGCACCGGCAGGTTGCGGGCGAACTCGTGGTACGGCTGAATTTTGATCGCACCCACACTAATATCGGGGCTACGGCGCAGCAGGTTAAACAGCGCCATACGGAAATGACGGGCAAAGCGCTCGTTGATGATCTCCAGCGCCTGCAGACGCTCACGTACGACGCGGCGCTGAGTATTGGGATCATAGGGACGGATGTCGCCATCGGTCCCTTTGGAACTGTTCTCTACTTCCGCGCTGTCACTGTCGCCATTAAGCAGCGCGTCAATCTCAGCCTGGGAGAGAATGCTATCGCCCATTAAATCACCTCAAAATGAAGGCGGTAAACAGCACGTCATTGACAACCTGAGCCGGTTGACCTTTTACCAGCGGCGGCGCCAGTGCCTGTTTGATCTGCTCAACCAGGGCCTGTTTGCCTTGCTCTGTTGCCAGTGCCGTCGCGCTTTGACGTGAAAGCAGTAACAGCAGACGGCTGCGCACTTCCGGCAGGTAATCGTTCAACCGACGACGGGTATCCTCATCGGGCAGACGCAGGGTGAAACCCACGTACAGCACACGGTCGGGATCGTTGTCAGGATTGACCAGGTTTACTGTAAACGTATCCATTGCAAAAAATACGGGAGCAGCCGGTGGCTCGACTTTCGCCGCGTCCGGTTGGCTGCCTTCGTGTTTATTCATCATTCGCCAGACTGCATAGCCTGCCACGCTGCAAGCGGCCAGCGTTACAATCAGTAACACCGGTAGTAGTAGTGAACGTTTGCGGCCTTTAGCTTTCGCGTTATCAGACATCTTGCAGTTACTTCCTGTGAATTATGGGCAAGCCTCTCGGCTTACCTGGACAGATTATCCCGCGTCTTAAGTCAAACAATGGGAAGAAAAGACGCGGGTTTTACGCTTACCTTCAGCGTTTAGCGGCTGTCAGGCAAAGATATCGACAGCGCCGTTACCGGCCGCGCGCGCTTGAAGGGCTGCCGGGACGGCAATAGGCGTTATCTCGTTGTCACTGTCCTGGGAGAGGGTAAAGCTGCCGTGCTGTCCGTCACGACGTCCTTCCTGCTGGCCCTGATAACTCTGGCCCTGTGCGAAGGCGTCGCTGCTGACGTTACTCTGTCCCAGGTTTATTCCGCTCTCCGCCAGCGCTGTACGCAGCTGAGGGAGAGCCGCTTCCAGCGCGGCCCTCACTTGGCTGTGGCTGGAAACCATACTTAATTGTGCCTGATCCTTGTCAAGGGTCAGGCTAATCTGGATAGCGCCCAGATCCTGTGGATGTAAACGCAATTCGGCGTTCTGCTGCCCGTTGCGGCTAAACATCACAATCTGCTGACTCAGCGCCTGCTGCCACTCACTGCTGCCGAGCTGCGCATTCAGCATGGGCGTCGACGGCGTGGTGCTGGTCGAGGCAGTGCTGCTCACCAGCGAACTGGTGGCGCTCAGGGGGGCGCTGGTGAATGGCGCCACCGGGTCATCACTGTTCTGTGCGGCGGTGCGCTCTTCCGGCTTACTCAGCGCATTCAGCACCTGCTTAAAACTCTCATCCAGCGTCAAGCCGCTGCTGGTACTGGCGGTGGTGTTGACGCTGCTGCTGATCTGCGTGTTGGCAGCCGTTTGCGTTAAGCGCGTTCCAGCATCGCTGGATTTATTCTGTGCACCATCCGGCTGCGCTTGCTCTTCTTTTACTGCACCGGCCAGCGAACCGCTTAACAATGCTGCATTAAGCGAAGCGCGAGTGTCAGTTTTGCCTTCGCCCGTGCTGCTTACCATGGCTGTGCTGGTGCGGTTCTCAACCGCTACCGGCAACATGGCGAATAACGCCTGCACATTCTGTAAGTCGCTGGCAGTTAACGAACTTGCCTCACTCTTGTCTTTATCATCGGCTGATTTCAGCGTGGCTTTAGTGTTTTCCGGCTGTAAAAGTGCGTTTAACGCATCTGGTTTCTCTAGCGCCTGTAATAACGCGCTTAACGAGGCTTTACTGACGTCTTTTTCATCAACTTCTGCTGTCAGATCAGTCGATTGCGTGTTAACAGCTTGTTGCTTTACCAGCGTCAGCAAGCGGTTGCCGAGTTCAGTAATAAATCCCTGTGGCAGGTTATCTGTGCCCTGCAAAAGATCGGAGGAAACTGAACTGTCAGCGTCTCCCAAAACCGAGGTTTGCGTAGCAACTGTTGGCAGCGTAATCATTCGCCTTTCCTCAATGCGGCCCGTTGGGCAAATTCATCCATCCGTTTCTGATCGAGACGGTTTTCTTGTCGTAATGCGTTTTCCTCAGCGCGCGTAATCAGCGTTTGATAAGCATTGAGTCGCTTATGCTTTTCACGCCAGTTGCTCAGCGCGGTATCAAGGCGCTGATTCCACTGGGAAAGCTGTTGGCGATGCTGTTCGATGGCTTTTTCCAGCGTCTGAATAAACTGGTGATAATTGGTCCAGCGCGTGCTGGCGATGCCGCCGGACATATCCTGATTGAGCTTGTTGCGGTACTCATCCTGATAATCCAGCAGCATGCTGAGTTGTTCGTCGGCCTGCTGCACACCACGACGCATATCGCCGAGGTGAATCACCGCACTCTCCAATTCCTGCTCCGCCATATCGCGCAGCTTGTTGATCGCACTGGCCGTTTTCATGACTTAACCTCGTTTGGCGTTAACCGAACATCGCCTGCAGATGCAAACAGGCATCGTCGTAGTCGCTGCGTTCGAAAATGCCCTGATGCAGGAAAGCTTCCATCTCGGGATAGAGCTTGATGGCGCGGTCCAGCATCGGATCGCTGCCTGCGGCATACGCACCCACACTCACCAGATCGCGGTTACGCTGGAAGCTGGAGAGCAACTGTTTGAACTGGCGCACGCGCGCATAGTGCGTCTCATCAATTAATGAGGTCATGGCGCGGCTGATCGACGCTTCAATATCAATCGCCGGATAGTGACCGGCTTCTGCCAGACGACGCGACAGCACAATGTGGCCGTCCAGAATCGCACGCGCCGAGTCGGCAATCGGGTCTTGCTGATCGTCGCCTTCCGTCAACACGGTATAAAACGCGGTGATCGAACCGCCGCCGTGCGTACCATTACCGGCACGTTCCACCAGCGCGGGCAGTTTGGCGAACACCGAAGGCGGATAACCTTTGGTCGCTGGCGGCTCACCGATGGCCAGCGCGATTTCACGTTGCGCCATGGCGTAGCGGGTGAGGGAATCCATAATCAGCAGCACGTGCTGGCCGCGATCGCGGAAATCTTCGGCGATACGCGTGGCATACGCAGCACCCTGCATACGTAATAGCGGCGAGACGTCTGCGGGTGCGGCGATCACTACCGAACGCGCGCGGCCTTCGGCACCGAGAATGTTTTCAATGAACTCTTTAACTTCACGACCACGTTCACCAATTAAACCCACCACGATCACATCGGCTTTGGTGTAACGCGCCATCATGCCGAGCAGCACGCTTTTACCGACGCCGGAACCCGCGAACAGGCCCATACGTTGACCGCGACCCACGGTGAGCAGGGCGTTGATGGCGCGCACGCCGGTATCCAGCACATCTTCAATCGGCGTACGTTGCAGCGGGTTAAACGGTGCGGTGATCAGCGGGGCGCGATAGCCGGTTTCCGGCGCCGGCAAACCATCCAGCGGTTTGCCACTGCCGTCGAGGACGCGACCCAATAGTTCCGGGCCCAGCAGCATCTGCTTGCCACTGTGCCCGCTGTCGCCACTGACGCGCGCATAAACGCGTGCGCCTGGCAAAATGCCGTCCACTTCTTCCAGCGGCATCATTAACAGTTTCTGGCCGTTGAAGCCGACCACTTCACTCTCCACTTCAGTGATCTTGCTGCCATCGGTACGTTCAATAATGCAGGTTGCGCCGAGCGGCAGTTGCAGGCCGGTGGCCTCCAGCACCAAACCGGTGGCGCGCGTCAGGCGGCCGTAGCGACGCACGGTTTGCACCTGTGAAATACGCTCTTCGAAGGCGTCAAGCGCGCCGAGCCAGCGTGAAAGGCGTGAGGAGGTCATTACAGTGTCCCCGGAGCGGCCAGGCGGCACAATTCCTGCCAGCGTGTTGCCACGCTCGCATCAAGGTCGCCATCTTCGGCGCTAAGCTTACAGCCGCCAGGATGCAGCGTGCTGTCGGCCAGCAAGCGCCAGCCGTGAAGATCCAGCGTAGGACCGAGCGTCTGCTCGATGCGCTGTAAATCGTCAGGATGGACGCGCAGCTGCGGTTTGCCGCTGAACATCGGTTCCTGCTGAATCAACTGCTGGATTTGACGCAGCAGGGCGGTGCCGTCCACCTGCGTGGCCTGGCCAATCACCGTGCGTGCAGCTTCCAGTGCCAGCTGCATCAAACGAGAAGCGATCACGCTGTCGAGCGCTTCCAGCGTGTGATGGAACTCGGTCACCAGCTGCTGCATGCGTGCCTGCAGCGGCGCTTGCTGCTGCTGCGCATCGGCTAAGCCTTGCTGGAAACCGGCGTCATAACCGTTCTGTTGCGCTTCGGCGAAACCTTTCTGATAGCCTTCGCTGTAGCCTTGCGTCTGCGCATCTTTACGCATCTGCTGCTGCATGCGTTCCAGCTGCTGCTGCTGTTCCGCTTCGGCGCTCAGTTCAACATCGATCTCGGGCTCCTCAAGCTGAGGCTCCGGTTCGGCGCCGAACGGGCTGCCTAAATCATCAGGCTGCCAGCGCTGCCACGCGCGGGCGGAAAAGGCATCAGACATAGGTTTCCTCGCCACCACCAATGACCATCTCGCCGGATTCTGCTAAGCGGCGCACCACCAGAAGAATCGCCTTCTGTTCGTTCTCCACCGCCGACATACGGACCGGACCCCGGTTGGCCAGATCGTCGCGCAGGATATCGGCTGCACGGGCGGACATGTTTTTGAGGAACTTCTCGCGCAGCGGCTGCTCGGCACCTTTCAATGCCACCAGCAACTGCTCGGATTCCACTTCCTGCAACAGGCGCTGGATGCTGCGGTCGTCCACTTCCACCAGGTTTTCGAACAGGAACATCTCGTCGATGATCTTCTGTGCCAGCTCGCCATCGAAGTCGCGTACTGCTTCGATAACCGCTTCTTCCTGCTGGGTTTTCATCAGGTTGATAATTTCTGCTGCCGTTCTCACGCCGCCCATCTTCGCGCGCTTGAGGTTGGTGCCGTCGAGCAGGCCATTCAGTACTTCGGTCAGTTCCGCCAGCGCCGCCGGCTGGACACCGCCGAAGGTGGCGATACGCAGCATCACATCGTGACGCAGACGCTCGTCGAACAGCGCCAGAATATCCGCCGCCTGGCCACGTTTGAGGTGGACAAGGATGGTGGCGATAATCTGCGGATGCTCGTCGCGAATAAGGTCGGCGGCCGCCTGTGGCTCCATGAAGTTGAGCGTTTCCATACCGCTGGTGGTCTCGTTTTTCTCGAGAATATCTTCCAGCAGGCTTGAAGCTCGCTCCTCGCCCAACGCTTTGATCAGCACCGAACGCAGATAATCGTTGGAGTTGAGGCTCAGCGCCGCAAACTGTTCGGCATCGGCTTCGAACTCGCGCAGCACTTCAGTCAGCTGCTTATGAGATACCTGGCGCATGTTGGCCATGGCGCCACTCAGGTGCTGAACTTCACGCTGATTGAGATGTTTGAACACCTCCGCCGCGCGCTCTTCGCCAATGGTCATCATCAGGATGGCGCTTTTTTCTGTACCGGTCAGACTCATAGTTCTTTACTCATCCATTCGCGGATAACCAGCGCGACGACGCGCGGATCGTTTTCAGACATGTCGCGGATACGCTGGCTCATCACCTCGGCGCTCATGCGGTTAGTAGATTTACGCTCCTGATCCAGCTCGTCTTTGCTGAGCTGAACGTTAAAGGCTTCTTCTTCTTCCATGGCCGCAGAGCGTGCCGCCAGCGCTTCAGCCGCAGCCTTCTCCTGCTCTTTCTTACGCATCAGCTGTGGACGAACCAGCTTGCGATAGAGGATGAAGCCAACCAACGCCACCAGCAGCCAGCGACCGGCAGTCATCAACTGATCGAAGAATGATTGCTGCTGCCAGAATGGCAGGTCGCCACCGCTTGGCTCGGTCATGTTGAACTGTGAGTTCACCACGTTGACGCTGTCGCCACGGGTTTGTGAATAGCCCATCGCTTCACGGGTTAAATCTTCAATCTGCTTGATCTGCTGCTCGTTAAGCGCCACCGCTTTGCCTTTACCGTCGTCGCGGTAGTTCACCACCACGGCAACCGACAGGCGCTGCACATCGCCGACGTTCAGCTTGGTATGACGAATGGTGCGGTCCAGCTCATAGTTCACCGTGTCGTTGCGCGTTGAGCTGCTCGGGCCAGAAGGCTGTGCGGTGCTGGTGGTGCTGCCGTTATTCTGCGCATTGGCGGTTTGCGCGTTGGCGTTTTGGCCGTTGGCATTATTGTTGTTATTTGTTGGCGGATTGGTCACCGGCGCGGTATTGGCTGGCGCAGGCTGATTCGACAATGCACCCGGCACGCCGCCTGGATACGGGCTGCCATTCTGTTCGGAGTTGCTGGTCTGGCGTGAACGCACCGCGCTGTTGTTAGGATTGGCGTTCGGCTGGTATTTCTCGTCGGTCTGCTCGCTGCGGTCGAAGTTGATTTGCGCCGTCACCTGCGCATGCACATTGCCCTGACCGACAATCGGATTGAGGATCGCTTCGATACGCTGCTGGAAGCGCGCTTCCACTTCAGACGCATATTTCAGTTGCGCGTCATTCAGGTCGCGACCTTCGCTGTCAGAGCGGGTCAACAGACGACCGGCCTGATCGACAACGGTCACGTTGCCCGGCGGTAAACCGGCCACGCTGCTGGAAACCATATGCTGAATGGCCTGAATCTGGCCTTCATCTAAAGCGCGGCCTGGCTGCAGGTTCAGCGTCACTGAGGCAGAAGGGGCTTTCTGCTCACGCACGAACAAGGTTGGTTTTGGCATCGCCAGATGCACACGTACGCTCTTCACTGGACCGAGCGTTTCGATAGTGCGCGACAGTTCACCTTCCAGCGCACGCTGATAGTTAATCTGCTCGCTGAACTGGCTGATACCGAACTTCTCTTTGTCCATCAGTTCGAAGCCAACGTTGCCGCCTTTCGGCAGACCTTGTTGCGCCAGACGCAGACGCAGCTCATGCACTTTATCGGCGGGCACCATCAGTGCTCCACCGTTATCGGCGAACTGGTAAGGGATGTTCATTTGCGTCAGCTGCGTGACAATCGCGCCACCATCCTCATCGGAGAGATTGTTATAAAGCACGCGATAATCTGGCGCCTTTGCCCACAGCACCAACGCAAACACCACTGCGATAACCGCAGCAGCGGCGATAATTAAGGGAATACGCGGATTGGCGCGCAGGCGGGCGAGAAGGTCATTGAAGCCTTTCTTAGCTGTATCCTGTGTAGCGGCTGCACTCGCATTCATGACCGATTCCTGCCTGACATTATTGATCGGGTGAGGTGTTGTGGTGACAAAACGTACTCCCTGAAGACTTCTCCCCTAAAACCGGGAGAGGAGAAAAATTAAATTCCACTTATTGGCAGGCATTATTTGATGATTCGGGTCTCATCGATGGGTGGATAAGCCGGGTTTTTTGCGGTCATTTAGCGCCTTTGTCCTATTGACAGTGTGTTAACTTTCTCATCGTGAAAATTTAATCACGTCTTCATTAGGGGTCAGGCAATGTCAATTCAGGCGATTGAGGGTGTGCTGCAGCAGCTGCAGATGACGTCTCTGCAGGCCAGCGGTAAGCAGGCGGAATCCACCAATCAGGTCGATTTTAGTGCCACCATGAAAGCAGCACTCGACAAGATCAGCGAAACTCAGACAACGGCGCGCGCTCAGGCGCAGGATTTTGAAATGGGTAAACCGGGCATCCAGTTAAACGATGTGATGGTCGATCTGCAAAAATCCTCTATTTCCATGCAGATGGGTGTGCAGGTGCGAAACAAACTGGTGTCGGCTTACACCGATATTATGAGTATGCAGGTGTAGTTTTTTCGGGTTTCTTTCAAGTATAGTTCAGCGCGGTGATGGTTTTATCTCAGGCGGAACGGTCGCTGCATCACAGTGAATACACCGCCCAACGCGCTGCCTTATTATGAGAAGAGGATTCTCACGTGAAGAAAACCCTGCTGTTTTTAGTCGCCATCATTCTGCTTGCAGGATGTGACAAGGATGACGCGACCTATTATCCGCAAATGAAAAACTTTGCCTATCTTTATCAATTCGAAGCGCTACCCGGAAAAGTCAAAAATACCCATCAAACGCTGTTCACCGCCGACGGCCAGCAAATCTTTGAAGTGAATGTCGATTTCGATCATAACGGCTGTCCAACGCATGTTAAATCGGTGGGCAAAGAGGGCGAAGTGATTGAGGTTGCGCGCGACGGCAACACATTAAAAGGCAGCGAGAATGGTCAGGACGTAGTGGTGACGCTGGATAAAAACTGCGCCATGGTGAAGAAAGTCACGCCGAGCATGACCGTGGATATTGCCTATAACAAACAGGGCTTGGTGGAACAAATCTCATCGCCCGCTTCAGATGCAGCGTTTCATCTCGCCTATAACAGCGCGGGTGAAATGGCGGTATTGAGTATTACTCAGGCCGGAACGGAAGTGTCCCGTGCTACTGCAGTGCGTGCAGAAGATAAGAAAAAGATTTCCGACGTGGTCACCACGGTGAAGCGTAATAACCAGATTAAAACCGTCAGCAATGTCTGCAAATATAAAAACGATGTTCCCTATTATTGCGACATTATTACCACCGACGCAGTAGGCGAGGTGGTGGATAAGCAGTATGGCAATATCGAGGCGACATATTATTAGTTTTAGGGTCGCCATTGATGGCGACCACCACACTATTTAATCTCAGGCCACGCCACTGCCGGGAATCCATTCAACAGCGGATGCGCAAACAGGAAACCCTGGAACTGACTGATACCCGCCGCTTCCAGCCACATCCACTCTTCGGCTTGTTCGACACCTTCGGCAATCACCGCGATTTCCAGCGATGCGCAGCACTTAATGATGGCGTGCATGATCGCCTGCTTCGGGCCGCTTTTATGCACATCGCGGATAATCTCGCGATCGATTTTGATTTTGTCCGGCTGGAATTTCGATAACAGCGACAAGCCAGCAAAACCGGCACCAAAATCGTCCAGCGCCAGGCTGATCCCCGCCGCTTTCAACTTTCTCACTTCGGCAGCAAATTCATCCGAGCGCGAAATGATCTCATTTTCGGTCACTTCGACGATCACCTGTTGCGGCACCAGCCCGCTGGCGTTGATCTCGGTAAGCAGGAATTCCACCGCGTTTGGCACCGTCACCAGTGACATCGGCAGCAGATTGATCGACAGACGATGCTCGCCAATCCCCAGTTTGCTCGCCACGTTAAACGCCAGACGTTTCGACTGAATATCCGCGTGATAAATCGCTTCGCCGCCAAACGCGGAGAAATACTCATCGGGTGAGCCACCGTTTGGCGTGCGGATCAGCGCTTCAAACGAAGTGACGCGGCGCGCGAAGGGATCGATGATAGGTTGAAAAGCAAAGCGGCAATCCTGCAGGCTCTGATCGATACCATCCAGATCGTTCTGCCATTCATTATCCGGAACAAATTCCCAGGTATTGGCTGGCGGGATCTCGAAGTAGTTCTCTTTGTCGCGCGCCACCACGAAGGTACGCAAAAACTGCAGCGCGCGATCTTTGTAGGTGAGCTGATAACGCGAGGTGCCTTTATCCAGCACTGCTTGCAGCACAGTGTCTTTGTCATGCTCGCGCAGATCGAACAGCTCCATGCCGACTTTGCCAAAACGGCGTTCGGGCGCGAAGTCGTGCATTAACTCCACCAGATTATGGTGGCGTGCGTCCTGACAAATACGCTTGTATATGCCCTGAACGGACTCACGCGGTCCTTCCAGCAGCTGGAAGAAGTGCAGGCCGTCGAACAGCAGGATGCCAGTAACGTCGAAGTTTTTGTTTTTGCTATTGGCTTTAGCAACCATATCTTCGAGCGTTTTGATTGGCACGTGATCGTGCAGATGGCTGCGGTAAATAATTGTGGTGAGCATCGAGATTGTCCGGATAATTTATTATTTTGCGACTAGATTAGCAGCCTTACTGCGGGGTCTGTCCATAGCTTACCGCGATCAGGCTAAACTTTTTTTATTATAACAGCTTAAGCGAAGCGGCTAGCCGCTTCGGTAACGTCGCAACTCCATCAGCGTGCCGATAATTTCTAGCGCCGATTCCGCCGAATGCAGCTGCGGAAAGTCATTATTCAACGCGCGCAATGTGAAGATTTGCTCAGCCTGCTGCTGCGTTTGCAGACGATAAATCCGCATCAGCGCCACGCCATCGACCAGCGCCAAAACCACATCGCCCGGCTGCGGTTGAACATCTGGATCAAAGATCACACTGTCACCGGGCCGGTAATCCGGCTGCATTGCGTGGTCTTCCACCGTGACCGCCAGTGCGCCATCGCCTAATTGACTTTCACTGTAGAGAAAGCGCGTTGCTTGCTGTTTCAACAATAAACGCTGCTCGCCTAACCACGCTGACGCTTGCGCGAGGCTAATTAATGGCACCGCCGTGACCGGCGCGGCTTTAGCGTGGGTGGCAAACACTTCGCCATCCCCATCAATAATCCACGCTGCAGTGCATTGCAGCCACTCCGCCAGCCGCAGCAAATTCTCGCCACGCGGTACGGTTTCCTCTTTTTCCCATTGTGATACAGCCACATGCGATACACCGATGCTTTTGGCCAGCGCCTGCTGCGTTAACTGTAGTGCTTTACGTCGTGCCCGGATGCGCTCACCGGAAGATTCTTTTTTCATCGTCTTGACATCTCCTGAAGGAACGACTTAAGTATACTTAAATTCATGAGTTAAAGTAAACTTAAATTGAGGCGTTGACCGCGAAGCTGGCAAGGGTGGTCAGCGTGCTTATGGGGCACAACCCTTGCCAGGGGTGAGAGGTGAAGCATGGAAAGTAGTTTAGTCACCAGCGTAGGTGCGTTGCTTCTCGGCGGCGGCGCAGCAGCTGTGTTCTGGAAACCGTTAATGGCGGGGATCGCCGCTATCGTCACCAGCAATCGTGCCGGCGGAGAGATCATCACCAGCTACAAAGAACAGGTGATGCTGCTCAAAGAGGGTCACGCCTTGATGCGTCAGGAAAACGATGAGTTGCGCGTCCGACATGACAAAAACCTGCGGCGAATCTCTTCGCTGGAAACCGATCTGCGGCTGATCAAAAACGCCCTGAGTATTTTACTGGCGACCACCGAAACCGAGCATAGCGACAAGTTTCGCAGCCAGGTGAATCAACTGATTACCACTCTGGAGGAGAGTCGTGATGATGCAGATAAACAGTGAGTACGTAGTGAAAAACCATCGACGCCAACTGTTCTTCGGCGGCTTTCTGCTGATGCTGTCGCTGATGTGCGTGGCGATGACGGTGTTGTTCCTGTTCGTTAGCAACAGCGCCAATCAGCGCGTTGAGGAGATTCGACAGCAATATCGAACGATTTCAGAACGGCGCGAAGCACGCGTGGCGGAGCTCACCAGCCAGCTGGTTGCGCTGCAAAACAAACTCGATGGGATAGCGAAGCACCCAATCAGCAATCCTGCGGATAAGGGGAAACCGGCTGAAGGAGATAAATTGCCACCTCAACCCAAGCGTTAAAGAGGGCATCATGCTTATCACCACGTGGATTGCAGCCGCTGTTATCCGACTGCGATCTTTATTCAGTAAGAAGGAGAGCATTATGAGCGATCAAACTGTTATCAATCCAACCAGCACCCTCTCATCGTCACCTGCGGAAGATTTCGCCAACGAAGTGGCTACGCCCGCTGCGGCACCTGTGGAGGCTGCGCCTGTTGCTGCAGCTGAGGCAGCGCCGCCCAGCGCACCGGAAGCTGCTGCTCCCGTTGCAGCCGACGCGCCGCCAGCCGCCGCAGCGACGCAGAGCCATGACGCCAGTCAGGCGTTCTCAGAAGGCGTGAAGGATTTCGGCCGCGCGTTTAGCTTTGTCGAGCAGGGCGTAATAAAACTGGGTGATGCCGCGAAGGATGAGCTGATTGAGCTGGCGAGGAAATATTTGTAATGCCTGAGGTTGCATTATCGGGGACCCGGATGTCCCCTGTTTACTCACGGGTTTTAGTCACTTCCGATTATTCCTAAGGCAGCTTCGATATTTTGCACTATCATTAACCCTTCAAGCGTTATTTAAATCGTCTTATTAAGCGAAAAGGAAGATAGCATGAGTGATACAGAAATTGTAAAAACCAAAATTGACTACCTGCGTGATGTCACCTCCCAGCTTAAAGAGATGCGCCACTACGCGCAGACTAACACTGAGACGCTGTCTGCCCACTGGCTGGCGTTTGACGCGGGTGAATATAAAGACACCGAATACGCGGGTCGCTTCGACACCTTGCTAAACAAACAAGGTAAACTGCTGGATGACATTGATGAGGCGATTCAGGATCTGGAAATCGCCATCAACAATGCTGAGCAGGAGAGCTAAGCCTCTGACGCACTGGTGGCCTAATCGGCCACCAGCCACATTTCTGCCTCATCGAACATTTCTTCGACAATCCGCGCAACCGTCGCTTTATCGTTCTTGCTCAAATCGGTATCTATGGCGTTACGTTCCATTGGTTTGACGCGTACCTCAATATCGGGAAAGACGCGCTGTACACGCTTTTCCAACTCCTGCAAAATCATCTCACGTGCGCCCGGTAATCCAGCCACGTTACGCTTATCGTAAATCAACTCCACAAACATCAGGGTCGTTCCATTCATTGGATCGGGTGCGATATAGTACTGTAAATAAAAACAGGGGTAAATATGCGCCAACTGGTTATCGATATCTTATTGAAAATGGCAAAAATGGATGTGGAAGCAAAAGAGCTGGTGGCGCAGGTTGAGGCGCAGTCGTTATTGATCGCGGCGCTACTGATTCAGGCAAAAGAGAATAACTCATTGACCATTTCCGACACGGTGCAGGAGGCGATCGTCACCGCATCGCGCGCGTCGCAGGAGTTTTTACAGTCGGATGTGGATCTGCTGCTAACCCACGTCAATCGTCTACTGGCGGTGGCGAGTTATATCGAAGTCAAAGGGATCGAGCGGGAAGGGTAGAAAAATATGACCTCTGGAAGTGGAAATCCAGCAACACTTCCAGAGGCGGTGCAACAGCACCATTCGTTCAAGGACAATCTACGACTGACGTCGTGATGAGTAAGTTATACAAGTTTTCTCAACTTGTACAACTTTTTCCTGAACATTTTGTGTGGTTGGCGATGTATCTTTGATGCCGTTACAGTACGTGGCCGATTACAACTCGTTTTTGATGCAGAACTCTTCCCACGTCATGCCTAATGCTTCCGCGTGAGATTTCAGATACTTTTCAATGGCATCCGCAGCGACGGCTTTATCGGGTTCCGCCAATTGAATGGAAAAAAGCATGCCGTCCAGCTTCTTCTGACGCAAAAATGCTGCATAAATGCGCTCTGCATGCCAATCACGTAATTGCGCTAATGACAAATTCGCCTGGCGTGCATCGCTTTCGGTGAGTTCATCCAGGGCGGACTGGAAATCGGGGTGGGCGGTGAAAAACATCGTGCGTGCCTGAGCGTAATACTCTTCTGGGGTTTTCATTCGGTGTTCCTGCATATCAACTTGCGCGCTAGTGTAACGCGCGCAAGCTGCGTTGTCAGGATTCCGCTGCCGGATCGATATTCGTGGCAACCAGGTGCGCATTAATGCGCACCTTACAAAACCAGACTCGCTACAAATCCCGTAGGGTCGCCATTTATGGTGACCACAACATCAATGTAACTGCTGATAAATTTGCGTAACGTCCTGCTGATTCTTCGCCAGTGTCTCATCCAGCGTCAGTTTGCCGCTCAGCATATCCGCCAGATTCTGCCCGACGGCGTTCCCCATCTGGTCAAATCCGGGAATGCTCACATACTGCACGCCCTGATAAGGCACAGGGTTGAGCGTGGGCTGCTCGACGGTCGCCGAATCAATCGCCGCACGTACCTGCGCGGCATACGGCGCCAGACGCTGATAGCTCGCCTGCTGATAAGTGGAATTGCGGCTGCCGGGCGGCACCGCGCCCCAGCCGACGGTATCGGCCACTTGCTGAATGTACTGTTTGGATGTCGCCCAGCTAATAAAGGCTATCGCCGCCTCGCGATTCGGCGTGTTAGCCGGTACCGCCAGCGCCCACGACCATAACCAGTTCGAACCATTACGTGTGATGCCGCCCGGCGCAGGCGCAAAGGCCAGCTTGTCGGCGACTAATGAGATCTGCGGATTAACCAGCAAACCGGCTGCTACCGTGCTGTCGATCCACATCGCGCATTTGCCTTGCGCGGTCAGACGCAAAATCTGGCCGAAACTGTTTTTCACCGTATCCGGCGGTCCATCCTGCTTTACCACCTGCAGATAATCACTCAGCGCTTCGCGCCACTCCGGCGAATTGAGCGTGGGCTGCCAGTTATCATCGAACCACTGCGCGCCATAGGCATTCGCCATGGTGGTCATGAATGCCACGTTATCGCCCCAGCCAGGCTGGCCGCGCAGGCACAGGCCGTAAATGCCTTTTTGCGCGTCGGTGAGTTTGGCGGCGAAGTTCTTGATATCGGTCCAGTCGGGATTGTCCGGCATGGTTAACCCTTTCTGCGCAAACAGATCCTTGCGGTAGTAGGTCATGCTGCTTTCCCCGTAGAACGGCAGGGCGTAGAGCGTTTGCTTGAACGACAGCGCTTTGCGCACCGGCGTGATGAGATCATCGCTGTCGTAATCGGCGGGCAGCTTATTCAGCGGCGCCAGCCAGCCTTTTTCGCCCCACAGCGGCGCTTCATAGGTGCCGACGGTGATGACATCGAACTGCGCCTGGCCGCTGTTCATCGCCGACAGCACCGCCTGACGCAATGCGCCATCGTCCATCACATGCCATTGCAGTTTGACGTCCGGATGCTCCTGTTCGTAGCGCGTGGCGAGCTGCTGCATGATGGTCATATTGCCGTTGGCGATGGTGGCGATATTCAGTGTGGTCGCCGCGTGGCTCAGCAGCGGCGTGGCGAGTAATATCGCGAGAAATTTACGCATCATGTCGCTCCTTAGCGCGGCTGCAGGCGGAAGAAGGCCATCTTCTCCACCAGCAATCCGGCATGTTCGCTAACAGTCTGGCTGGCGGCGCTGGCTTCCTGCACCAGCGAGGCGTTTTGCTGCGTCGCACCATCCATCTGAATCACAGCGGTGTTGACCTGTTCGATGCCGCTGGATTGCTGGCGGCTGGCCACGGCGATTTCCCCGACAATATCCACCACGCGCGCCACGCCCAAATTGATGTCATTGAGCATCGCGCCAGAACGCTGCACCAGCGCGCTACCGGCTTCCACTTTGCCGACGCTGGCATCAATCAACGCTTTGATCTCGTGCGCGGCTCCGGCGGATCGCTGTGCCAGCTGACGCACTTCGGATGCCACCACGGCAAAGCCGCGTCCCTGTTCGCCTGCGCGTGCCGCTTCGACTGCCGCATTCAGCGCCAGCAGGTTAGTCTGGAAGGCGATCTCATCGATCACCCGGTTGATATCGGCGATGCGTTTGCTGGAAGATTCGATCTCCTCCATCGCGCTGACCGCATCACGCAATACGCTGCTGCCGCGTTCGGCCTGATGACGCACATCGGTGGCCAGTTCGTTGGCCTGCGCGGCATTATCGGCGTTGTGTTTCACCGTGGCGGTCATCTGCTCCATGCTGGCGGCGGTCTGTTCCAGCGAGCTGGCCTGCGAATGGGTGCGTTCAGAGAGATCGTCATTGCCGTCGGCCATCTGACGCGCCGCATCACTCAGCGCAGTGGCGCTTTCGCCCACGTCGCGCACGATCTCCGCCAGACGCACATCCATGCGCAGCAGCGACTGCATCAGTTCGCCCATCTCATCGCGTGAAACGCTGCCAATATCGTGGTTCAGTTCACCAGCCGCAATCGATTCGGCCAGCTCGCGTGCCTGAGCAATCGAGCGGTTGATCGAGCGGATCAGCAGCCAGCCGAACACCAGCGCCACGCTCAGCCCGACCAGCAAAATGATAATCAGGCTGTTACGCGCCAGCTGGTAATCGCTGTTGCTCTGCCGATAGGTGAGTTCTGCATGCTGGCGCATTAACGCATCAAGCTGATCGATGTCCTGTTGCAGCAGCTGACTGCCGCTGCGCAGGCGGGTTTCAATCACCACCAGCGCGCCGGATGGGTTGCCGCCCTTCAGCAGTTCTCCGGCATCTTTCAGCGCGCTTTGCCAGCCGTCGAGATGGGTGATGAATTGCTGGCTGAGTGGTTTGGTTTGTGCATCAAACGCCAGCTGCTGCCAGGTTTGACGGTCTTTCGCAATCTGCTCGCCGTAATGCGCGATGCGCGCCAGACGTTTCTCCACTTCGCTGCTGTCGGTCCAGTAGCGCAGGGCATCGAACAGGGTCGCGGACTGTTCCTGCACCATGCGGTACAGGCGGGATGAATATTGCAGCGGTAACAGCTCATTCTGGTAGGCGTTTTGCGCCCGTTGGTCGGCGGCGCGCAGGCCAATAATTCCCCAGATGGCGGCAACAATCAGTAAAATGCACAGCAGGCCAACAATCGATGTCAGACGCGCGCGAAGGGTCAATCGCATAACGGGATTCTCCGTAACGAAGGTGAGTGTGTAATCGGTCATTATTGTTTTTACAGGCACTTTTAACTCCAGAAGAGTTATCGGCGCAGAAGTGAGCAGCTTGAGGAAAATCATGTGGCGCGCAGCAGATACCTTGCGCAACCTGCGGGAAAAATTATAACGTAGCCGCCATTGATGCGAGTGTAGGGACCGAGAATGAAAAAGTGGATGATAGTGGCCGCGCTGGCGCTGAGTGGCTGTGCGCAGATCAGCAATTATGACCAGGCGGTGAAAACCCCGGCGCCGCTGGAGCTGCAAGGCAACTGGCAAACCGTGGGCCCGCAAAGCAAGCTGATCAGCAAGCAAGCGATGGGCAGCCTGATTATAGGTGCCGAAGGCGACACGCTGGATTGCCGTCAGTGGCAGCGCGTGATTGCCAAACCGGGCAAATTAACCCGTCTGGGCGATGATTGGGTCAACGTGACGCGCCAGTTGCGCGTGATGCCGCTGGTGCTGGAGAACGGTGAGCTGCGTTACGATGGGTTGAGACTGCGTAAAGTGGATCGTCCAACCGTTGAGTGCCAGCAAGCGCTGGAAGAAGTGGCGAAGCGTCCGAACGACGCGGTGATTCAGGATATCGAGCCAGAGATTATGCGCCCGGTTTCGACGGCGACGCAGAAGTAGTTTTCCCTCACCCTAACCCTCTCCCACAGGGAGAGGGAACCGATCGAGCCCATCTGGCATATTGCAGCATCTCCCTCTCCCTGTGGGAGAGGGTCGGGGTGAGGGCATCAGCGCGCAGAGTCCTAAATTTAACCCTGCGGCAAATACACGCTTCCTTGCTTGCCATACACGCTCATCACCGATTTCTGCATCGATGACTGGCCCACCAGCTGCGTCAATTCGTCCATACGTAACTGCAACAGACGTTTCACTTCGCTCTCATTATCGAGAATATGGCGTAACACCGGACGCAGCTGCTCTTGCAGCTGGCGCGACGGTGCGGCGGCTTCGGTTGTTTGCGCCAGTCTTTGCACCGCACTGACATAGTCCACTTCCTTGGTAATCAAATCATCCCATTCGCCGTCTGCTGCCAAACGCAGCATTCCGTGGCTGAGGTCGAGTAACTGTTGGTAAACGGTGACAAGTGACGGTGCAATATTCATTAAACGGCGTCCTGAAGGTGTTTAGGTTGTACGACTTCTTTCCAGGCATCAGCGATATTGCGCAGAAGACCTTCAACTTCCTCCACTGCGCCCACATCATTGTGCAGATTGGCACTTACCAAGCGACGGATCATGTAGTCATACAGAGAAAGCAGGTTATCGGCTAACTCGTCACCAGCATTTTCCACTAACCCTTGTTTCAAACCGCCATCGATAATATTGATCGCTTTGGATAGGGATATTCCGCGGCCTTCAATGTTACCTTCTTGCATAAACAAGCGCGCGCGAACAATAGCGCTCAGCGCACCGTCGAAAAGCATCACCACGAGTTGGTTTTGGCTGGCGCTCATTACAGCGCTTTCGACGCCCAAACGCGCGTAGGTGCTGGCACCTGACTGGCTGTACATTACGTTGCTCCTTAACTACTGCTGCTACTGCTGCTGCTTGTCGAGGCAAACTGCTGCGTCAGATAAGATGATGTGGCATTCAGCTGCGACATCAACGTATCGAGTTGAGTAAATTGTGTTTTATAACGTGCCATTGTGGCTTCAATGGTAGCTTGCATCTTGGTGTAGCGATCGGCCAACTCATCTATTTGAGTGTTGAAACCGTCGGTGGCGGTTTTAATAATACCTTCTTTGCCAACGCTAGTGCTCAGCATGGTGCTCAAAGTACTGCTCAGTTGTGTACCAAGGCCGGTCTTTTCACCATCACCCACAAAGAATTGAGAAACAGATTGGGCGTTGCTGGTCAATGCATTTGTCAATTTAGTGTCATCAATCACCAAATTACCGGTGACACCTGATGCGGATACAGAGGGATCGATGGTAATGCCCATCTGCGCCAGAATGGCAAAGCTGCCGCCGCTCTGTGCTTCGGTCAACAGGCTGCTCAAACGGTTCGCCACCGTGCGCACTGTGTTATCACCGAGCAATGCACCATTCGAGGTCGATTGATCGGCACCGGCATCAACGGCGGTGTACTTGGTCACACTACCAATCACCGAACGCACTTTGTTGTAAGCGGTCACAAAGTTTGTAATTGCGGTTTTCACCGAATCAACCGATTTATCAACGACTAATGACTCATCGCTGGTGGATTTCGCTTTCAACGTCAGCGTTACGCCTTCGAGCGCATCGGAGATTGTGTTACTGTCACTTTCAACATCAATGCCATTGACTGTTAACTTGGCATTTTGCGAGGCGGTTTGCACTGACATCGCATTGCTGCTGGCCGTGCTGTCATAGCCAATCGCCGCTTGCAAAGTATCGTCGCCAGTGACCGTCAACGTAATGTCATTATCCGTGCCGGTTTCTTTTGAATTCAGCAGTAGACGATAGTTACCGTCACTGCCTTTAATGGTAGTGGCAGAGACGTTAGCACCGCTGTTGTTAATGGCCTTCACCACGCTGCTAAGCGAGGTTTCGCTGTCTGACAATGTAATGTTGACCGGATCACCGCTACCTTGTGAAATCGTGATAGTGCGTGATGTGCCGATTGTGCTGCCCAGCTTAGAAGCATCGGTAATCGGCTGTGAAATCAGCGTCTGCGCTACGGCAATCTGGCTAACATTAATGCTATAGCTACCGGCGACCGCACTGCTTGCTGTCGTTGCGCTGAAAGCGGTATTGCTGCTGGTGACGGCGGTCGCGTTGAAAGTATCAACGCTTTTTAATTTATCCGTCGCAGTTTGCAGTGAAGCCAATGCGCTTTGTAGCTGACCAATCGCGGTAATCTTGCTTTGATACTTGGTTTGTTGCGTCGTGATTGTTGTAAGTTTTGAGTTTTCAGCCGTTTCTAAACTGTCATACAAATCACTGAGGTTCAGACCTGAACCCACACCCAGATTGCTAATCGAAGCCATGACACGTTCCTCGAACGATTAAATGTTCTGGTTTTATCGGCAAGTTGGAGCAGAAGTTTACTCTTGTTTATTTTTCCTAATTGGTAGAGTTGAAGCGAGATTTATTCTCGTTTCTGACGATAGCGCGAACGGTCAGCGATAAACGCGGATTACTACAAAGGAAAAAATCCCGAAGTTGTGCAATTTATTGCGCATCATTTAACAAATGAGCAGTGAATGTTGTTAAAGGTTCATGTGGTGAAGTGGTGTTCAAAGAATGCGCAATAAACTACGACACTAATATTGCGTGAATGGAGTGACCCCGAGCCCATAGACAAATCTGCCCTATATTTTGAGCATAGTGGAGTGACCCCGAGCCCATAGACAAATCTGCCCTATATTTTGAGCATAGGAGGAGTCTATGGGCACACCACGATTTACCCCTGAGTTTAAAGAAGAAGCAGTCCGCCAGATCACCGAGCGGGGCTATTCCGTCGCCGACGTATCTGAACGCCTGGGCGTCTCGCAACACAGCCTTTATAAATGGATCCGCTCTATAAAACCTGATGCCAGCGGGCACCAGGCGCAGGATCTGCTGGATGCCCGGACGGAGATCCTCCGGTTGAAAGCGCAACTCAAGCGAACTGAGGAGGAGCGGGATATCCTGAAAAAGGCGGCGCGGTACTTTGCAAGGGAGCCCGACTAAAGTACCGCTTCATCAACGATCACCGTCAGGTCTGGTCGATCACACTGATGTGTCGGGGTCTGAAGGTTGCCCGTTCCGGTTTTTACGTCTGGCTCCACTGCCCGGTATCAACTGGAGAGCAGGATAATCAGCGGCTGCTGACGCTTATCCGCGACTCTTATACCCTGAGTGGCGGCGTTTATGGATACCGGCGGGTCCACAGTGACCTGCGAGAAATCGGGGAGGTATGCAGTAAAAACAGGGTAGCGAAAATTATGCGGCAGAACAGAATCAAGGCCGTACATGGCTATAAAATCCCGCGAGGAGCACGGGGACGTCCGTCAGTCATCGCGCCTAACCGGGTACAGCGGGAGTTCACAGTCGTTAAACCGAACCAGGTCTGGGTAACGGATATTACCTACATACGGACCTGGCAGGGCTGGCTGTATCTGGCCGTGGTCATAGACCTGTTTGCCCGCAATGTGGTGGGCTGGTCAATGAAACCCTCACTGTCGCGCGAACTGGCGCTGGATGCTCTTCTGATGGCCGTCTGGCGACGAAGGCCTGAGGAAACCGTTATCGTACACAGCGACCAGGGAAGCCAGTATGGCAGCGATGACTGGCGACGGTTCTGCCAGGCTAATAACCTGTCACCCAGCATGAGCCGGCGCGGCAACTGCTGGGATAATGCAGTGGCAGAATCCTTCTTCAGTTCGCTAAAAAAAGAGCGCATCAGAAAGCGGATCTATAGAACCCGGGACATGGCCCGGGCTGATATCTTTGATTATATCGAAGTGTTCTACAACCGGACCCGACGCCACAGCCACCTGGGAGGCGTCAGTCCAGAGGCCTTCGAAAAGGCCTCGTCGTGAGGACAGCGAATGTCTACGGGAATGGGGTCACTCCAGAAACCATACCAAATTGTTCCACAAGTGAAAAACAGAGAACCATGAAGAGGAGAAACAATGCGGCACTGAGGGCCAAAATGGCACTGGCATGACAATGAAAAGTGAATTGAAATAAAGGTAACTTATTGATTGAATGCTATTTTATATTATTTTGAGTTTTTTTCTAAAGCCTTTCAAAAGTGTGCCGATACCCTTTTTGACTGCGAGATACGCCACAGCGTGTTTCAAGAAACCTAAACTTCATTAAGGACTTATATCATGGGCGTTATCAATACCAACATTCTGTCACTGACCACTCAGAACAACCTGAACAAATCTCAGTCCCAGTTGGGCACTGCTATTGAGCGTCTGTCTTCTGGTCTGCGTATCAACAGTGCGAAAGACGATGCTGCAGGTCAGGCAATCGCTAACCGTATGTCTTCTCAGGTTAAAGGTCTGACTCAGGCTTCACGTAACGCCAACGACGGTATCTCTCTGGCGCAGACCACTGAAGGCGCACTGAACGAGATCAACACCAACTTACAGCGTATTCGTGAGCTGACCGTACAGGCTAACAACGGTACCAACTCTGCTGATGACCTGGTGTCAATTAACAACGAAATCGTTGACCGTGTTAAAGAAATCAACCGTGTTTCTTCTCAGACCAGCTTCAACGGCATCAAAGTTCTGACAACTGGCCAGACTCTGAACATCCAAGTTGGTTCTAACGATAACGAAACTATCGGAATTGGCCTGAAGAAAATCGACTCTTCTACTCTGTTCTCTGGTGTTTCTGGCCTGAGTGGCATTAGCGAAACTTCTACTGGCGCGGCAACGGGTGGTATTCTGTCTGCTTACAGCGCAGCAACGACTTCAGGTTCAGCAACAGCTACAGTTAGCTCTGGTCTGTTGGCTTCAATCGATAAAGCAATCTCTGATGTTGACTCACTGCGTTCTTCATTAGGTGCTAGCCAGAACCGCTTCGAATCAACCGTTAACAACCTGAACAGCACTGTTACTAACATCACTGCTGCTAAGAGCCGCATCGAAGATGCTGACTACGCAACTGAAGTTTCTAACATGAGCCGTGCGCAGATCCTGCAACAGGCTGGTACTTCAGTGTTGTCTAAAGCTAACCAGGTTCCACAAGGCGTGCTGTCTCTTCTGCAGTAAGTATAAAACAGTAATCCGCTTAATTAGCACTAAAAATAACGGGTATTACACCCGTTATTTTTTTTTGCATTTTATAAACTGAGAACCAGGTATGGTATGTCGGAGGCGGGTCTCTGACTTACTGCGGAACTCATTAACGATAAAGTGCGCATATGAAAAAGACCTCTTCTCATCAAGTTTCTTTAAATCGGAATAACACCCTTCCAGAAGATAAGATAAAAATTCAACGAGCTGTTGATTTATTAGCGCAGCAACCAGCTGAGGCATTGGCGCTAACTACAGAATTATTAAGCCGAGACGACCAAAATCCTCTACTTTGGGTGGTATGCGGCCGTGCGCAGGAAAAAGTAGGGGACTTTTTCAATGCTGATGAGAGTTTGAACAAAGCTCTAAGCATAAATGCCAATTATGATGAAGCATTGTTCGCTAAAGGAAATCTGTATTATCGGCAGGATCGTCTTGATGAAGCTGAGGTCTTTTTAATTAATGCAATCTCTAAACTTGACAATGAAACCTCTCGTCCACTGCGCTCATTATTAGCCACGATACAACAAAAATTAAAAAAATATGAGCCTGCATTAAGTGCATTTGAAAGTTTAGCCAAGGAAGACCCTACTAATTGGCTTTACTGGAATAATATGGGTATGATTTTCCAAGATCTGTCAGACTTTGAACGTATGGAAGAAGCGTATCAACGCAGTTGTGAACTGACCACATCTAACCCTATCACGTATTTTAACCACATCGTAGGTTCTCATTATAACCCTTCAAAATCAGCTGAAGATATCTTGCAACTTTGCGTTAGTTGGCAAGAAAAATTTGAACTCCCCGAAGAATCAATCCGTACAATCTCTAAAGATCTAATGTCAAATAAGACTTTAAGAATAGGGATGATTTCAGACGGATTCAGGTCTCATCCGGTTGGAAACATGATTACTTTAGGTTTGTCACATGTCCCACCTGAACATATCGATTTTTATGCATACAGCACGAATTTCACGCAAGATCATGTAACTGATAAAATTCAGCGACTTTGTAAAAAGTGGCAGATTATTGATGGTCTGTCAGATAGCACTGTCGAAAAAATTATCAAAGAAGATGGAATTGATATCCTCTTTGATCTTTGCGGCTATAATGCTAACAGTCGCATGCAAATTTTCCAAAAAGGTGTAGCACCAATCCAGATAAAATGGGTTGGCGGACTAATTAGCAGTACAGGTATCAAAAATATGGATTATTTGCTAAGCGATCATGTTGAAACACCTGAAGGTGTAGATCATCTTTATACTGAAAAGTTAATCAGAATGCCATGTGATTATATTTGCTATGATCCTCCTTACTACTTACCTGCACTAAGTTCTCCTCCTGTAACAAAGAATGGTTATATTACATTTGGATGTTTTAATAATGCTTCCAAAATCAATAATTCATTGCTTGAGCTTTGGGCTCATTTGTTGAATCAGGTTGATAACTCGAGACTTTTCCTAAAAAGCTTTAACTTTATCAATGAATCATTGAGTGAGCGTATTCTAACGACATTCCAATCTTATGGTATTTCACGTGATAGAATTATTTTAGAGGGCGCATCACCACATCGAGAATTGCTTGAAAGTTACAACAAAGTTGATATTGCACTTGATCCGTGGCCTTACTCAGGCGGTCTCACTACATGTGAATCCATGGCGATGGGTGTACCGGTTGTTTCTTTGCCGGGACCAACTTTTGCTGGTCGGCATTCGGCTTCTCACTTAGTTCATGCAGGAATGGCTGAGTTGGTGGCGGAGAATGCGCAGCAATATATTGATATTGCGGTCGGATTAACAAACGATATTAATAGTCTTAGTTTCATTCGGCAACATATGCGAGACATTCTATTAACCTCACCGGTTTGTGACGGTAAGCGATTCGCACAAGGATTCTCTGATTCAATGCGTGCAATTTGGCAGCGTCACTGTGAAGGTAAAGCACCCGGAGCTTTATCCTTAAGTGCAAACGAGCCACCAAAATTTACAGATGATTTATCATCTGTAGCGCTAATCCACCCAACTGAAAATACTAATTCCGAACAAGTTATCAAGAATGATGGATTTGAATTTCAACTAAATGGCAAGATTGTCATGATGGATTACGGTGCTGTTCTTAGCCGTAGTGATAAGTTTATTAACCTTAGCGCAACTGATGCAATATACAGTATTGTTATGGATGCTCTAGGAGAGGTTGAGGAAAACCATCTTCCTTTGAATAAAAAATCATTGCAACATATCAAACTTCATGTGTTAGGTGATGGTGAGGATACATCAGTGTATATGTGTCTTGACGGACGTTATAGTAGCGATCTTAAGACTCTGGCTCAAGATTCTAACCAAAGCGAATGGGCTGCATATAAAGTCATTACTCAGCTTGAAATTCCATCCTCAAAACTTGATGCCATACATGGCCTTGATCGTTTAGAGTGGTTCAATCTTGATAATCGTCTTAATTTGCGCAAGATATTTGAGCATGGTGCACGTATATTAAAAAGCACATTGCTTTTAGCGATACAGTTTCGATTTGAAGCAACACATCAAGACCAAATGAGTTTTGATGAAATTTGTAACGCTCTCTATCTTCATGATTTTATGTTCCATTCATTTAATGAAATAAATTATGCAGAAGATGTTATTATTGAAGGTCACGAACCATTACCATCTTCAAAAATGGTTTCTGCGCAATTACTTTTTATTCCTACTAGAGACCGCCAGGTCTCATTGAACAATGAACAACGTGAAAAATTAGCTTTCATTCTACATGCGGGCTATCGCTTACATGATGAAGCAGCGCGAATTTTGTTGGCGATTTCCCCCCAACGTGCAAAAATTTATCTTAATGAAGTGTCTTCAAATAGCAGTTTGTTACATTTAAATAGTGTGAACAGCAAAAAACATGGACTCCCAAATAAGTTGGTTGTGAGCCTAACTTCATATAAAAAACGTTTTTCCACACTGCACTTGACGTTAGATTGTTTATTAAAGCAATCCTTAAAGGCTGACAGAATTATCCTTTGGATTGCTGAGTCTGAACGAGCATTGTTGCCTAATAAGATTACGGTTTTTAGTCATAAAGGAATCGAAATCAGGTATTGCGATGATATTAAGTCGTATAAAAAAATTGTCCCTATGTTGGTTGAAGATGCTAATGCATTCATTGTCACAGCGGATGATGATTTGGCATATCAGTCTGACTGGTTAGAGAAAATTGTCTCGGCTTGGGACGGTGATTATAAAACAGTCGTTGCCTATCGTGCTCACAAAGCGCGCATTGACAGTGCTGGAATGCCAGTAGATTATAAAAATTGGGAATGGCAATATTCTGACAGTTCCGTTCGTTCTGGGCTGATATTCCCGACGACTGGATTTGGTACATTGTACCCGCCTCACTGTTTCCACCATGATGTAACAGATGAGAAGCTTTTTGAAAAATTGGCACCTCAAACAGACGATATATGGCTTTATTGGATGTGTCGATTGAATGGCGCTAAATTTAAGGTTGTAGGTGGTGAAATGGATGTCCGCGAATGGAAAGGTACTTCGGATGATGCACTTTGGCACAGCAATCTATCGAATGGTCAGAATGATAAAAACATCGCTAAGATGATTTCACACTATGGATTCATCAGTGAGGATGCGCATCAGCTTAATGATGAATTGCCTGTAATGATTAATACATTCACTTTCGCTCACGACAAAAAATTAGTTCATATGAACTTGCCTAATCAGCAAGATTTTATCCAAAACGTCATTAAGTCTAATCGGCGTTTCTATGAACCTGAAATGCTGGCGGATATTGCGGCGAGAACTAAACTGGGTTCAACGATTCTCGATATTGGTGCGAACATTGGAAATCATTCTGTCTATTTTGGCCTGTTCTGCGGTGCGAAAAAGGTCATGTCATTTGAACCTCAAAATGAGGTTTATAACACGCTGTCGACAAATATCGCGCTAAATCATTTGAATCACAAGGTTACAGCGTTCCAAATGGGCTTAGGCAGTTATGAAACGACAGCCAAACTGGGTGCGGTGGATGCCAAGAACATAGGCATGACAAAACTGCAAGTGAGTGAGAGTGGTGGCATCAGAATCGCGACGTTAGATTCAATGGTGAAGGATGAACCGGAAAATTCTATTTCTGTCATAAAGATCGATGTTGAAGGAATGGAAATGGAAGTGCTGGGCGGTGCGGTCCAAACATTAGAGCGGCATAGCCCTGTAATTTATGCCGAAGCAGGTACGCCGCCAGAATTTGAGGCCATATCTTTATTCCTTTCCAAATTTGGTTATTTGGCAACGAAGCGTTTCAACGCTACTGCAACGTATTTGTTTGAGAAGCAGCGTTAATTTCGTAAACTAGATGATTTATCAAACGCCCTTTAGGGTTTAAAGGGCGTTTTAATCAGACAACCAGTCACTGCTAAAATAAGTCACATGATAAGCTCTCAGCAAAAGAATGAGATTTTTCTGCTGCCGTAATGCAAATCGGGTGATCGGTTAATCTCTAATTTCCCTCACCACCCTATAACCCCGAAAAAGTAACAGGACTGTTACAGTCCACACCAAACTTGCCGATAACTCCCCTCAGAATCATTCCAATTTTTGAACCACATTTTTCCGTTTCTGGGGTGTCTATGCGCTTCAATTATGACTTGTTACCGGGTGAGCTACTGACCTTCGAAGAGATTGCCCTGCGCTACACGCAGCAGCATCCCGACGAGAAAGAGCTTACCGCACGCGGGTTGCTGAGCCCGTCGACCAGTTTTCGCAATTTGGTGATCCGCGCGCTGTTCGCGCAGGAGGAGATCAACAGCCCGATTGAAGATTTGCTGTTTGTCTCGGACGACAACGAGCGCAAAAACTATTTGCGCCGCTTCGAGCACTACCTGAAAAACCAGCAGGCGTTTCTCTACTTTCGGCGCGACGATGAAGCGCGTAAAGAGGGGCGCTGGAAAGTGGTCGGCGAAACCCAGGTGTTTGCCATGCTCGATCCCAATTCGGCAGCGGCGCAGAATCTGCTTAACAGCCGGGGCTTTAAGCTGGTGCTGATGCGGCAGACCGAAGAGGATGAGTATTGGCAGCTGTTCGATGCGCAGGCGCATCCGTGCTTCCCGCTGTCGCGTAAAATCCAGTTTCTGGTGGTGTTGAGCACGCCGCAATACAAAGTGCCGAGCGGCGTGATGCCCGGCACCGAAGTCGGACGCCGTGTGAAAGCCAAAGTGCTGCAGCGCTCCAGCCAGGCGGAGTTTACCTCGGCGGTAAAAGCGCGCTACGGCGCCTGCATTATCACCGGCACGCAGCTGACCGATCGTCACAGCTGGCCGTGGGTGGAAGCCTGTTACATCGACACGCAAGAGAATGAAGAGGGTTTTCTGGCGGATAACAGCGCCGATAACGGCTTATTCCTGCGCAGCGATCTGCAGCGGCTGTTTATCAACAAAATGATAAGCATCAACGCGGAAACCGGTCAGGTGTTGTTTAATCCTGCGCTGGAAACTGAAGCGTTGATTACCCCTTTTTATCAGGCACTTGAGGGCAAAGTTTGCGCATTGTGGGACGCGGTGCCGCCTGGCACGCGGGAAAGACTGCGTAATTTGCGCTAACGTCCGCGCGGATGGCGGTGCGATCCACCGTCATCCATAACAAATTTGAAATAACCTCGCTTTTGCCCGCCTATTCTGCCAATCAAAACCCCTACAGAATTGGATAATCATGCCGATAACTTTACTAACGCAGGGTAGTCAACGTGAACGATCTCTATACCGCCGATGGCGTGATGGATAAACATTCGCTCTGGCAGCGCTACGTTCCTCTGGTGCGGCATGAAGCGCTGCGCCTGCAGGTACGTTTGCCAGCCAGCGTTGAGCTTGACGATCTGCTGCAGGCCGGTGGCATTGGCTTATTGAATGCCGTGGAGCGCTACGACGCGTTACAGGGCACCGCCTTTACCACCTACGCCGTGCAGCGTATCCGGGGAGCAATGCTGGATGAACTGCGCAGTCGCGACTGGGCACCACGCAGCGTACGCAGAAATGCGCGCGAAGTCGCAGGTGCCATGCATCAGGTAGAACAAGCGTTGGGGCGCTCGGCTACTGAGCAGGAAGTGGCTGAGCGACTGAATGTTTCGCTGGAGGAGTATCGGCAGATTCTGCTCGATACCAACAACAGCCAACTCTTCTCCTACGACGAGTATCGGGAAGAACACGGCGACAGTGCGGAGCTGGTGACGGAGGGGCATGAGGAAGCCAACCCGCTTCATCAGTTGTTGGAAGGAAACCTACGTGACCGCGTAATTGAAGCGATTGAGGCGTTGCCTGAACGTGAAAAACTCGTGCTCACACTGTACTACCAGGAAGAACTGAACCTGAAGGAGATTGGCGCGGTGCTGGAAGTGGGGGAATCCCGCGTCAGCCAACTGCACAGTCAGGCGATCAAACGCCTGCGTGCCCGATTATCGGGGGCGCGCTAACAGTCTCAGTTCCTGGCGATCGAAAAAAACAATAAAACCGGGGACTCAGCAATGGGAGCCAAAGTTAAAGCCAGACCGTTAAGTCGCTATCTTAAAGACTATAAGCACAGCCAAAGCAATTGTTCACACTGTGGCAAAGTTTTAGATCGTATGGCGTTAGTCTTTCGCGGCCAGATCATCAATAAAGAGGCCATCGCACGCATGGACCAAATGATTGACGATCAGGTGTGGATGAAACTCCAGCCAGAATTGACCGCCTTGTGTCGTTTCTGCAGCGATATTTTCTGTAATACCCATCCGAATTACTTCGACATTATGGCGTTTAAGCAATACCTGTTTGAGCAGACGGAGATGAGCCACAGTACCATACGTGAGTATGTAGTACGTTTGCGTCGGCTTGATGACATGCTGAAGGCGAAAAATTTCCCGGCCGATCGTTTACGGGGCAATAGCTGGCATGAGTGTCTGGAGAACGATCTGCCTGATGCGGGTAATAACAATTACCGCATCGCACTGCGCAAATATGACCAGTTTTTAGGCTGGCAGCAGGGCTGATGGTGAATCCACCCTTGTTGTTGTCGAGCATGACAGCAACAAGGGCAGCACGCGGTGAATTCCGGGTGCGACTTTTCTCATCTTCTGCAACACTGTATGGATAACTGCACATCGCCCGAATGGAGGCTGCATTGTCCTTACATCTTCTGCACCAGTTCCCACGTCTTGAATTACTCGGTGCACCTACGCCGCTTGAGCATTTGCCACGGCTTTCTGACTATCTGGGTCGCGATATCTTTATTAAGCGCGATGACTTCACGCCGGTTGCCCTCGGCGGTAACAAACTGCGTAAACTCGAATTCCTTGCTGCGGATGCGCTGCGCGAAGGCGCGGATGTGCTGCTGACGGCGGGCGCCATTCAATCTAACCATGTGCGTCAAACCGCCGCCGTGGCGGCGAAGCTCGGCCTGAAGTGCGTGGCGCTGCTGGAAAACCCGATTGACACCACAGCAGAAAACTATCTCAGCAACGGCAACCGCTTGCTGCTCGATTTGATGGATGTGGAAATCGTCATGGTTGATGCGCTGCACAATCCCACTGAACAGCTGGCCGCTCAGGCCGAACACCTCGAAGCGCAGGGATTCCGCCCGTATATTGTACCGGTCGGCGGTTCCAATGCGCTCGGTGCGCTCGGTTACGTTGAGTGCGCGCAGGAGATTGCCCATCAAAGCGAAGGCGTGGTGGATTTTGCCGCAGTGGTGGTGGCTTCCGGCAGCGCCGGCACGCACGCTGGTTTGGCGATTGGTCTGGAGCAATTGCTGCCAGAAACCGAGCTGGTTGGCGTCACCGTATCGCGCAAAGTTGAGGCGCAGTTGCCGGTGGTGGAACGCATTCGTAGCGCGTTAGCCGAGCAGCTGGAAGTGCAGGCCAAAGCACCGATCACCTTGTGGGATGATTACTTCGCGCCGCGTTACGGCGAACCCAACGAAGAGGGCATGGCGGCGGTGAAACTGCTGGCGCGCCTGGAAGGCATCATGCTCGATCCGGTGTACACCGGCAAAGCGATGGCGGGATTAATCGATGGTATTGCGCAAAATCGCTTCCGTCGCGAAGGTCCGCTGCTGTTCGTGCATACCGGTGGATCGCCGGCGTTATTTGCTTATCACCCTTCGATCTGAGACATAACGTAAAAACGGTTTATAATCCGGCGGTTATTCAGAAGAGGTCGCCATGCATGGCGACCCTACAAAGCACACAACAACACATCACAATAAATGGGGTAAACATGATTTTCTCTCCTATTCGTCGCCAAATGGTGATGGGCATGATGGCGGTCGCGCTGGTTGCGGGCGTTAACGTTAAATCCTTCGCCGCAGAAGATTTGCTGGCAAAAGTAAAGAGTAAAGGCGAGCTGCGCGTCGGTCTGGAAGGCACTTATCCGCCGTTCAGTTTTCAGGATGAAAAAGGCCAGCTGACCGGCTTCGAAGTGGAGTTCGCGCAGGCGCTGGCTCAACACCTTGGCGTGAAAGCCGATCTGCGTCCGACCAAATGGGACGGCATGCTGGCGTCGCTGGATTCCAAACGCATCGACGTGGTGATCAATCAGGTCACCATCTCGCCAGAGCGTAAGAAAAAGTATGACTTCTCTACGCCGTACACCATTTCTGGCGTGCAGGCGCTGACGCTGAAGAAAAACGCAGCAACCGTCACCAAGCCAGACGATCTGGCCGGCAAGAAAGTCGGCGTCGGTCTCGGCTCCAACTACGAGCAGTGGCTGAAGGATAACGTGCCGAAAGCCGATGTGCGTACCTATGATGATGACCCAACCAAGTATCAGGACCTGCGTTCAGGCCGTTTAGACGCTATTCTGGTTGACCGCCTGGCGGCGCTGGATCTGGTGAAGAAAACCGGCGACACCATGGCGGTAGCGGGCCCGGCCTTCTCCCGTCTGGAATCGGGCGTGGCGCTGCGTAAAGGCAACGACGATCTGCTGAAAGCCATCGACTCCGCCATCGCGGACATGCAGAAAGATGGCTCGCTGAGCAAACTGTCTGAGAAATGGTTCGGCGCGGACGTCACTAAATAATGCAGGAAAGCTTACAACTGGTGCTGGATTCAGCACCATTTTTACTGAAAGGCGCGCTGTTCACGCTGCAGCTGAGTATCGGCGGGATGTTCTTCGGCCTGATACTTGGCTTCGTGCTGGCGCTGATGCGCCTGTCACACTTCTGGCCGATCAACTGGCTGGCACGCATCTACGTGTCGATTTTCCGTGGCACGCCGCTCATCGCTCAACTGTTTATGATCTATTACGGTCTGCCACAGTTTGGTATCGAGCTGGATCCGATTCCGTCGGCGATGATTGGTCTGTCGCTGAATACCGCTGCTTACGCTTCTGAATCACTGCGTGGCGCGATTGCCTCGATTGAACGCGGGCAGTGGGAAGCCGCTGCCAGCATTGGCATGACGCCGTGGCAAACGCTACGCCGCGTAATCCTGCCGCAGGCCGCGCGCACCGCGCTGCCGCCGCTGGGCAACAGCTTTATCAGCCTGGTGAAAGATACCTCGCTGGCCGCCACCATTCAGGTGCCGGAGCTGTTCCGTCAGGCGCAGTTAATCACCTCACGTACGCTGGAAGTGTTCACCATGTATCTTGCGGCCTCGCTGATTTACTGGGTGATGGCGACCGTGCTATCGGCGTTGCAAAATCGCCTGGAAGCGCATGTGAATCGACAGGATCGGGAGGGCAAATGAGTGCAATTGAAGTCCGTCAGCTGGTGAAACAGTTTCACGGCCAGACGGTGCTGCACGGCATCGATCTCGACGTGGCACCTGGCGAAGTGGTAGCCATTATCGGCCCGAGCGGTTCCGGTAAAACCACGCTATTGCGCAGTATCAACTTGCTGGAAGTGCCGGAAAGCGGACGTATTAAAGTCGGTGATATCGCCATTGATGCGGCGCTCGGCCTCAATAAGCAGAAGCAGCTGGTGCGCCAGTTGCGTCAGCAGGTTGGCTTTGTATTCCAGAACTTCAATCTGTTTCCGCACCGCTCGGTGCTGGAGAACATCATTGAAGGGCCGGTGATCGTCAAGGGCGAACCGAAGGCGGAAGCCATCGCGCGGGCGCGCAGTTTGCTGGAGAAAGTGGGATTGCACGGCAAGGAAGAGAGTTTTCCGCGTCGTCTTTCCGGCGGACAGCAGCAGCGTGTGGCGATTGCCCGCGCGCTGGCGATGCGTCCGGAAGTGATTCTGTTCGATGAGCCGACGTCGGCGCTTGATCCTGAGCTGGTGGGCGAGGTGCTCAACACCATTCGTGCACTGGCGCAGGAGAAACGCACCATGGTGATCGTCACCCATGAGATGAGCTTTGCGCGTGACGTCGCGGATCGCGCCATCTTTATGGATCAGGGACGCATCGTGGAGCAGGGCGCGGCAAAAGAGCTATTCAGTAATCCGCAGCAGGCGCGTACCCGGCAATTTCTCGACAAGTTTTTGAACCAGTGATTTAAACAGCAGGTCACCATAAATGGCGACCCTACGAAGACCATGCGCATCCTGCACGCTACATCGTAGGGTGCGCATTCATGCGCACCGCTTAACCGCTCATCGATATTTCTACTCAATTGCAAGACGTACATTAAAGAAATAACCGGTTTTTACTCATTATCTGCTGGTCTTTATCTCTCGGTTTTATCCTAAAGTTAATTTCAGAATTAAATATAACGCATTGAATTTAATGATAAATTAACTTTATCTCGCCCTAGTGCTTCCGAGATTTTCCTTATTAGGAAAGTCCTGATTGAGACATCTTTGTAAATATAAATAATTCTTTACAAATTCATGGCGCAATTAGGACATAGTAATGACGACTGCCAGGAAAGAGGTCCTCTGGATCAACACGCTCAAAGGGGGCTGTATTTTAATGGTGGTGTTACATCACTCCATCATCACCACGTTCGCGCCTTCGCTGCATCATCTCACCGCTGGACTGCTGCCCGCACACTGGTGGGTGGCGTTTAACACCTATCTGTCACCGCTGCGCATGCCGGCCTTCTTCTTTGTCTCCGGTTTGCTGGCCGCCAGTTCCATCACCAAAAAAAGCTGGAAAGAGGTGTTTACCAAGAAGTTCAGCAACATCGTCTACCTCTACCTGCTGTGGGGCGTGATTCAGTGGTTAAGTATTCACTACATCTCCACGCATCTGGGTGAACGGCTCTCTAGCACCAAAAACGCCGCCTATGCCGACACGCCGTTTGAGTTCGTGAAGCTGCTGATGACCTCAATGACCAGCCTGTGGTATCTCTACGCGCTGGCCGGATTCTTCCTGTTCACCAAGCTGTTCCACAAACAGAAGCTGGCCTTAATGGCGCTGGCGATTGTCGCCACCTACGCGGCACAATTCAGCCTGATTCCCGGCTGGGGACCTGCCAGCGTGGCGCAGAACTATCTCTACTTCCTGCTCGGCGTGTTCTTCAGCCAGGCGTTGATTGAGTTGAGTGAGCTGAAGCGTCAGCACTGGTTGATGCTGGGCGGCATTGCGCTGATCGGTCTGCTGCATCATGTCGGTGGCATCTACAAAAATCCGTTCTACAGCCTGCTGACCATCGTGTTTGGCATTGTGCTGTGCCGCTTCCTCAATGAACGATTCAATATGGCGTGGCTCAACTGGATTGGCCGCAACACGCTGCAAATCTACGTGCTGCACCGCATCTTTATTGAGCTGCTGGGGCTGAGTGCGATCGTGCTGGCGGTGCAATATGGCTGGTTTGACAATACCGCCTTTAGCTGGGTATGGGCGCTGTTGATGCCAATTACCGGCGTTGCGTTGTGTACCAGTATTTCTCTGCTGGTGTGGACGCTGCTCAACCGGGGGCCGGGCCGCATGCTATTTCTCTATCCGCGCCTGTTGCGTAAATCTGCGCTCGAAAGCAAAAGCGCGCCGCAGCAATAATTTAATCGGGCCAGTTTTTTTGGTCCTGATTTTGTTTGTTATTCGGTCGCCATTAATGGCGACCCTACAACTTCCGCGTTACCACAACGCTAATATTCACGCTTATCCATTTGCCACATTAAATAATTCTTTATTTAGGATTTGAATTTAATCTGGCATAAGAAAGGGTGGATTGTTCTTAATTTCCCTGCGCGACACCGCTCACACTTATTTTACTTAATAACCTTTTAGTGACTCTAATTAAGGCAAATTTCCTTAGCCTGCTCAGGGTTCTATTTTTGTCTGGATGTGTAAAGTATTGTTATATCAGGACCACAAAAAAACATTTAGGACTTTCGCTACATCATGCCTTCGCCCGCTGTTTAATAATCGTTGAATAATCATAAATGCTTCAATGCTTATTTCCTCAACCTTCTCCTTTAAGACCTACACAGCAACAGCAGCGGGAGTCATCATATGAATAACGCCAGGAAAGAAGATATCGCATGGATAAATACCCTCAAGGGAGCCTGCATATTACTGGTGGTGTTGTATCACACCGTATTACCTGGATTCGAAGGTACGGTTAAATTATTAACGGCGGGTTGGATCCCCGCAGAAATATGGGTGCAGTTTAATACCGTATTGTCGCCGCTGCGTATGCCAGCGTTTTTCTTTGTATCGGGTTTATTAGCTACCAACGGTATTTTAAATCGGCCGTGGAAACAGGTGTTTACCAGCCGCATCACCAACCTGTTTTATCTCTATATTCTGTGGGGCTTTATTCAATGGTGGTCGATTGTTGGCATCTCAACCGAGATCACCGGACAGCGTATTTCGCAGAACCTCAATGCGGCGTATGCCGGTTCGCTGCTGGAGTTCTTAAAGCTCACGTTCCTCGCCATGAGCACCTCGTGGTATCTCTACGGCTTAGCGCTCTATTTCCTGTGCGCCAAGATCTTTAAACAGCAGAAAGTGGCGTTACTGGTGGTGGCAATTGCGTTGAACTATCTGGCGGTGGAGAAGATCATTCCGTATTGGGGACCACAGAGCGTGGCGCAGTATTTCCTGTTCTTCCTGCTGGGGGCTTTCTGGAGCCCAATGATGCTGCGTCTCAGTGAATGCCGTCGCGACAACATTGTGCCCTGGGCGATCCTGGCCGCGGTATCTGGCCTGCACGTCATCTTTGGGTTGGATAAGAGTTTGTTCCTGTGCATCCTTGCGGTGCTGTTCAGCGTGGCGGCGTGTCGCTGGCTCAATGCACACTTCAAGATGAGTTATCTTAACTGGGTTGGGCGTAACACGCTGCAAATCTACGTGATACACCGCATCTTCATTGAGTTCTTCGGTATGTCAGCGATTCTGTTCGCCCAGCGTCATCACTTGTTTGAGCAAGCGTGGTTCTCGATACTGTGGGCCTGCTTCTATCCGCTGGCGATTGTCGGGATCTGTTCGCTGTGTTCGGTTGCGGTGTGGCAAGTGACCAATCGTGGATTGGGGCAGTCGCTGTTTGTGTTTCCAACGTTGATTGGGTTGAAGCGGGGTAAGTCTGCGGCGTGAAAAAAGGTCGCCATGAATGGCGACCCTACGTTGTTACTGTTAACCGATGGTCATCAAACTCGCATTACCGCCCGCTGCGGCGGTATTGACGCTCAGTGAACGCTCAATCAGCAAACGTTCCAGCAGCAGATTGGTTTCGCCGCGCGCAAAGCCCTGCACCGAAACAATCGCGCCATCGCGTGCCGCCACCTGCTCACACAAACTGCGCAGCTGATCGGCATCACCGTGATAAATCACTGCATCAAACTCCGCCGCCAGTGCATCCTTCACCAGCTTGACGTGCGCTTGCACTTCCGCCGGTAAAGATTTACGCAGCGCACGATGCAACTCATCATCCTGCCAGAGGGCCTGGCTGCCGACGCTGGTTACCGCCGCCAACTGCGTCAGCGCATCTTCCGCGTTATCGGCGATGCACAGAACATGTTCGCGCGGCAGCAGGGTGAAGGTGTTGCGCTCGCCGGTTGGGCCCGGCAACAGACGCACCGTACCGGCCTGCGCCAGTTCGTCGTAACGTTGACACAGCGCCAGCAGCTCGGGCTTATCCTGCGCCCATTGCTGCAAGGCCTGATGCGCACGCATCAACTCGGCACGCACCGTGCTGTCAACCGGACGCTCGGCATCCTGACGATCAAAGGTAATACGCAGCGCGCCATCGGGACGATTGGCCAGCAGGCGATAAAGATAGAGCGGGCCACCGGCTTTCGGACCGGTACCCGACAAACCTTCGCCGCCGAACGGCTGCACGCCAACCACCGCACCCACCATATTGCGGTTCACGTACAGGTTGCCGACTTTAGCGGTCGCCGTAACCTGCGCGATAGTTTCATCGATACGCGTATGCACGCCGAGCGTCAGGCCATAACCCGACGCGTTAATCTGCTCAACCAGCTGCGGCAAGTTGTTACGCGAGAAACGCACTACGTGCAGCACCGGACCAAACACCTCTTTATCGAGATCGCTGACCTGATCCAGCTCAATCAGCGTTGGCTTAATGAAGGTGCCGCTGTTCCACTCTTTGGTGTCCTGCGGATTCTCCTGCGCCGCCTGATACACCTTGAAGCCCTTATTACGCAGCGCCTGAATATGACGCTCGATATTGGCTTTGGCTTCGTCATCAATCACTGGGCCTATGTCAGTCGAGAGACGTTCCGGGTTGCCCATGCGGCACTCCGCCATCGCGCCACGCAGCATTTTCAAGGTGTGATCGGCCACATCATCCTGGATGCACAGCAGACGCAGCGCCGAGCAGCGTTGACCGGCGCTATCAAACGCTGAGGCAACGATATCGACAACCACCTGTTCGGTGAGCGCCGAGGAATCCACGATCATCGCGTTCATGCCGCCGGTTTCGGCGATCAGCGGCGTTGGACGACCCTGAGGATCAAGACGACCGGCCAGATTGCGCTGCAGCAGCGTTGCTACCGCCGTTGAACCGGTAAACATCACACCGCGCACGCGTTCGTCGCCAGTCAGTTGCGCGCCCACGGTTTCGCCCTGGCCCGGCAACAGTTGCAGCACACCCTTCGGTACGCCAGCATCCAGCAGAATTTGCACCGCTTGCGCAGCGATTAGCGGAGTTTGCTCCGCCGGTTTCGCCAGTACGCTGTTACCGGCTGCCAGCGCAGCGGCAACTTGTCCGGCAAAGATTGCCAGCGGGAAGTTCCACGGGCTAATGCACACCACCGGACCCAGCGGGCGATGGGTTTCGTTATCGAAATCGTCGCGTACCATGCCCGCGTAGTAGTAAAGGAAATCGACCGCTTCACGCACTTCGGCGATGGCGTTGTTGTAGGTTTTACCGGCTTCACGCACCAGCAAGCCAATCAGCTGCTGCATCTGGCCTTCCATCGCTTCGGCAGCACGTTCCAGAATCGCGGCGCGTTCCTGCGGCGGTGTGGCGAACCAGATTGGACCGGCATTCACCGCCGCATCCAGCGCATCTGACACTTCGGCTTCGGTGGCTTCACGCACGCTGCCCACCACATCCGCTGGCGCGGCAGGGTTGAGCACTGGACGGCTGACGCCTTCACCTAATTTACCTTCCACCAGCGGCTGAGCAATCCACGGCTGGCTGGCGCTGTTAAGCAGGGCGCTGGAGAGTGACGCCAGACGATGTTCGTTGGCCATATCCAGACCAGCAGAGTTGGCGCGCTTGGCACCATACAGATCGCGCGGCAGCGGAATTTTCGGATGCGGTAAGCCCACCGCACCTTCCGCGACGCCCATCTTCTCCACGGCAGCCACTGGATCGGCGACCAGCTCATCCAGCGGCAAGGTGTTATCGGCGATGCGGTTAACGAACGAGGTATTGGCACCGTTCTCCAGCAGACGACGCACCAGATACGCCAGCAGCGTTTCGTGGGTGCCGACCGGCGCATAAATACGGCACGGACGATTCAGTTTGCCATCGGCAACTTTGCCCACTACTTGCTCGTACAGCGGTTCACCCATGCCGTGCAGGCACTGGAATTCGTACTGGCCGGGATAGTAGTTGTTGCCCGCCAACTGATAGATCGCTGCCAGCGTGTGCGCGTTGTGGGTAGCAAACTGCGGATAGATCAGGTTCGGCACCGCCAGCAGTTTGCGTGCGCAGGCCAGATAGGAGATGTCGGTGTACACCTTGCGGGTGTAAACCGGATAGCCCTCCAGGCCATCAATCTGCGCGCGCTTGATTTCGCTGTCCCAATACGCGCCTTTCACCAGGCGGATCATCAGGCGGCGACGGCTGCGCTGCGCCAGGTCGATGAGCGAATCAATCACAAACGGACAGCGCTTTTGATACGCCTGAATCACAAAGCCAATGCCGTTCCAGCCTTCCAGCTCCGGCTCGAAGCAGAGTTTTTCCAGCAGATCGAGCGACAGCTCAAGGCGGTCGGCTTCTTCCGCATCAATGTTGATACCGATGTCATACGAGCGCGCCAGCAGCGTCAGGGATTTGAGAATGGGATAAAGCTCGTCCATCACGCGTTCATACTGCGCGCGGCTGTAGCGCGGATGCAGCGCCGACAGTTTAATCGAGATGCCCGGACCTTCATAAATACCGCGACCATTCGACGCCTTGCCGATGGCGTGAATCGCCTGCTGGTAGGACACCAAATAGGCTTTGGCATCGCTGGCGGTCAGCGCCGCTTCGCCCAGCATGTCGTAAGAGTAACGGAAACCTTTCTCTTCCAGTTTGCGCGCATTCGCCAGCGCTTCAGCGATGGTTTCACCGGTAACAAACTGTTCGCCCATCAGGCGCATCGCCATATCCACGCCTTTACGGATCAGCGGTTCGCCGCTCTTGCCGATAATGCGATTGAGCGAACGTGACAGGTTAGCTTCGTTGTGGGTGGAGACCAGACGGCCGGTAAACAGCAAGCCCCAGGTGGCGGCGTTGACAAACATCGATGGGCTGCGGCCGAGATGCGACTGCCAGTTGCCGTTGCTGATCTTGTCGCGGATCAGCGCATCACGCGTTGGCTTATCCGGAATACGCAGCAACGCCTCCGCCAGACACATTAGCGCCACACCTTCCTGTGAGGAGAGCGAGAACTCCTGCAGCAAGCTTTGCACCATGCCCGCGCGGCCGGTTGCACCTTTCTGGTGCCGCAACTTGTCGGCGAGGCTGTAAGCCAGCTGATGGGTTTTCTCTGCCAGCGGGGCAGGGAGACGCGCTTGCTCCAGCAGCATCGGTACGGCGTCGGTCTCAGGACGACGCCATGCGGCAGTGATCGCTGAACGCGTGACCGACTGCGGCAAAATATGTTCTGCGAAGTCGAGGAAAGGCTGCAGTGACTCTTCTGGCACGCCTTCATCACCCAGCGCATCGATTACCTGTTGCGGGATTTCCGGCACGGATTCACCGGCTTCCAGCTGCTCCAGATAGTTAAAAATCGCCTGCTTGATCAGCCAATGTGATGTGCGGTCCAGTTTCTGTGCTGCCAGTTTAATGCGATCGCGGGTGGCTTCATCCAGCTTCACCCCCATGGTAGTGGTTCCCATGATGTCCTCGTCCTCGAAAAAGTGATTCATCGCTTGCGTGGCAGCAATATCACCTATGTTGCAACTTTGTGCAACCGTGTTAAATGTGACTCAGGTTGCACGTTTTTAACCGCCTTAAATGTTAATGCTGTAAAAGCGGCATGGAACTTGCTGCAAGAAACTCGCCAAGGTTGCAACTGAGATGAACAAAACAGTTTTTGTAGGGTTTAAGGTGCAACCCAAAGTGTGAGCGCGTGCAACCTTATGACAGATGAAATACGAAGTGAGGTGAAACCAATGTGACAGCTGTGTTAAATGCATTGTGCGCGCCGCACCTTTGCGGCAGGATACCGCGCCTTAAGAGAAATCGCTTTCTCTGGATGCGGTCAAATCATGCCGTTGCCCCGTTCCGGCAGCAATGATTAGAAGATTTCTCTTAGTGGATCAAATAATAAGTGGAGAGTCAGATGAGTATAAGTACACCGATGTTGGTGACCTTTATCGTTTATATCCTTGGGATGGTGTTAATTGGTTTCATTGCTTACCGTTCAACCAAAAGTTTTGACGACTATATTCTCGGTGGACGCAGTTTAGGTAGCGTGGTCACCGCGTTGTCTGCCGGTGCGTCCGATATGAGCGGCTGGTTATTAATGGGCCTGCCGGGCGCGATTTTCCTCTCCGGTATTTCAGAAAGCTGGATCGCCATTGGCCTGATTATTGGCGCATGGCTGAACTGGCGCATCGTTGCGGGACGTCTGCGTGTCCAGACCGAGCATCACGACAATGCGTTAACCCTGCCAGACTTCTTCTCCAGCCGTTTCGAGGACAACAGCAAACTGCTGCGCGTTATCTCGGCGGTGGTGATTCTGATCTTCTTCACTATCTATTGCGCTTCTGGCGTGGTCGCCGGTGCGCGTCTGTTTGAAAGCACCTTTGGCATGGATTACCAGACCGCGCTGTGGGCCGGTGCCGCAGCCACCATTCTGTATACGCTGGTGGGCGGTTTCCTCGCGGTGAGCTGGACCGATACCGTGCAAGCCAGCCTGATGATTTTCGCGCTGATTCTGACGCCGGTGATTGTCATTGTCGCGGTCGGTGGCCTGGATGAATCGATGGCGGTGATTGAGGCGAAAAGCCTTGAGAATCTCGACATGCTGAAAGGGCTGAACTTTGTCGCGGTGATTTCGCTGCTCGGTTGGGGCCTCGGCTACTTTGGCCAGCCGCATATTCTGGCGCGCTTTATGGCAGCCGATTCGCATCACACCATCCGCACTGCGCGTCGCATCGGCATGATCTGGATGATCCTGTGTCTGGCGGGTGCGGTGGCCGTCGGCTTTTTTGGTATCGCTTATTTCCAGAACCATCCAGAGCAGGCGGCTAACGTAAGCCAGAACGGGGAGCGCGTGTTTATTGAGCTGGCGCGTATTCTGTTCAACCCGTGGATTGCCGGAATCTTACTCTCTGCGATTCTGGCGGCGGTGATGTCTACGCTGAGCTGTCAGCTGCTGGTGTGCTCCAGTGCCCTGACCGAAGACTTGTATAAAGGCTTCCTGCGCAAAAATGCCAGCCAAAAAGAGCTGGTGTGGGTAGGGCGCTTAATGGTGCTGCTGATTGCGTTGATCGCTATCGCGCTGGCGGCCAATCCGGAAAACCGCGTACTCGGCTTAGTCAGCTATGCGTGGGCGGGCTTCGGTGCCGCATTCGGTCCGGTGGTGTTGTTCGGCGTGTGCTGGAAGCGTATGACGCGCAACGGTGCGCTGGCCGGTATGGTGGTGGGTGCGCTGACCGTGTTGCTGTGGAAATCCTACGGCTACACCGATTTGTACGAAATCATTCCTGGCTTCGCCTTTGCCAGTATCGCAATTGTGGTGTTCAGCCTGCTGGGTCGTGGCCCATCTGAAGCCGCGCAGCAGCGTTTTGCCGCAGCCGAAGCCGAATATCAGAGCAAATAACCCGTAGGGTCGCCATTCATGGCGACCTCATTCCGACATCGCTAAAAACCCAGGTGCGCATCAATGCGCACCTTACAAAACCCCTTCACCAACCCGCAAAATCAAAATTAATTTCCCGCTGTGACTTGTATTTCTTCTTGCGATAATGATAATCGATATCGTTCGCACTTTACGTTTTTTTACCCAAGCTTTACTCTTCTTAAAATTCAAGAGGTTGGTGATGTTCGTTCCCTTTCTCATCATGCTGCGCGAAGGTCTGGAAGCAGCGCTCATCGTCAGCCTGATTGCTAGCTATCTCAAACGTACCCAGCGCACCCAATGGTTTCCCGCCATGTGGGCTGGCGTATTTATTGCTGCCGCACTCTGCTTAGCGTTGGGCATCTTCATCAATGAAACCACCGGTGAGTTCCCGCAAAAACAGCAGGAGCTGTTCGAAGGCATTGTCGCGGTGATTGCCGTGGTGATCCTGACCTCGATGGTGTTCTGGATGCGCAAAGTCTCGCGCAATATCAAAGCCACGCTGGAAAAGTCGGTTGATCAGGCGCTGCAGAAGCAGGGTAGCAGCGGCTTTCCGCTGGTGCTGATGGTGTTTCTGGCGGTGGCGCGTGAAGGGCTGGAATCAGTATTCTTCCTGCTGGCCGCCTTCACTCAGGATGTCGGGTATGCGCCGCCGCTCGGCGCGGTGCTCGGCCTGGCAACCGCTGTAGCGCTGGGCTTTTTGCTCTATTACGGCGGTATTCGCCTCAACCTCGCGCACTTTTTCCGCTGGACCAGCTTGTTCATTTTGTTTGTTGCTGCCGGATTGGCCGCCGGTGCCATTCGCGCCTTCCATGAAGCTGGGTTGTGGAATCACTTCCAGGCTGTGGCGTTTGATATGAGCAACACGCTCTCAACGCACTCGGTATTCGGCACGCTGCTGGAAGGGATTTTGGGCTATCAGGAAGCGCCAAGCGTCAGCGAAGTGGCGATGTGGCTCATCTATATTATTCCAGCGCTACTGCTGTTCTTCTTCCCGGCGCGACCTTCGATCAACGCGGCGCGTACCACTCGCTGAAATTAAATCAGGCGCGATTGCGCGCCTGTTCTTCCATGTAACAGGGATATCACTATGACGATTCGCTTCCGCCGTAAGGCGCTGTTGGTTGCTATGCTGGCGCTTTCCGGTGCCGCTTCTGCTGCTGCCGTCCCGCAAGTCACGGTTACTGTGACCGACAAACAATGTGAGCCGATGTCGCTCAACGTGCAGGCCGGTAAAACCCAGTTCATCATCAAAAACAACAGCCAGAAAGCGCTGGAGTGGGAGATTTTGAAAGGAGTGATGGTGGTGGAAGAGCGTGAAAACATCGCGCCAGGCTTCAGCCAGAAACTGACCGCCAATCTGGAAGCGGGCGAATATGACATGACCTGCGGCCTGCTGAGCAACCCGAAAGGCAAGTTGGTCGTCAGCGGTGACGCGAAGAAAGCGGCATCCGGCAAACCGGATGTGCTGGAACTGGTTGGCCCTATCGCCGACTACAAAGTCTACGTGATGAACGAAGTGAAAGCGCTGGTGGCGGGCACCCAGGCGTTTACTGATGCGGTGAAAGCCGGTGATGTCGAGAAAGCCAAAGCCTTGTATGCGCCAACGCGCGTGCATTACGAGCGTATCGAACCGATCGCGGAGTTGTTCTCTGACCTCGATGGCAGCATTGATGCCCGTGAAGATGACTTCGAGAAGAAAAACGAAGATCCGAAATTCACTGGTTTCCATCGCCTGGAAAAAATCCTGTTCGCCGATAACACCACCAAAGGTGCCGAAGAGTTCGCCACTAAGCTGAATCAGGATGTGCTGGATCTGCAAACCCGCATCAGCGAACTGGCGTTCCCACCGGCGAAAGTGGTCGGCGGCGCGGCCGGTCTGATTGAAGAAGTGGCCTCCAGCAAAATCTCGGGTGAAGAAGACCGTTACAGCCGTACCGATCTTTCTGACTTCCAGGCCAACATTGATGGCGCGCAGAAAATTGTTGATCTGCTGCGTCCGCTGCTGCAGAAAAACAATCCGCAGCTGCTGGCGAAAGTGGATGCCAACTTCAGGAAAGTGGACGGGATCCTCAGCAAATATCGCACCAAAGACGGCTTTGAGTCGTACGAAAAACTGACCACCGCTGACCGTAACGCGCTGAAAGGCCCGATTACCACGCTGGCGGAAGATCTCTCTCTGCTGCGTGGAACCTTGGGTCTCGACTGATCATGAGTGATAAAAATGACGCGGCGCAGCCGTCGCGTCGTCGATTATTGCAGGGATTAGGCATGTTGGGCGGCGCGGCCGCCCTCGGCGGCGGTTGTCCGTTCCACACGGCAGCCGCCGACAGCTTCTCTCCCGGCACGGTTGCACCCAATTCGCGCCAGCAGGCGCAACCTTTTTACGGCGATCATCAAGCCGGGATCGTGACGCCGCAGCAGGCCTCGATGATGCTGGTGGCGTTTGACGTGCTGGCCAGCGATAAAGCCGAGCTTGAACGCCTGTTACGCTTACTGACCGAGCGCTTCGCGTTTCTCACGCAAGGTGGACCGGCGCCTGCAGTCACCAATCCGCAGTTGCCGCCAATGGATTCGGGAATTCTCGGTGCCGATATCGCGCCCGATAATCTCACCATGACCTTGTCGGTGGGCACCTCGCTGTTTGATGAGCGCTTCGGTCTGAGCAAGCATAAGCCGGCGCAACTGCAAACCATGACGCGTTTTCCCAACGATTCGCTGGATGCTGAACAGTGCCACGGCGACCTGCTGCTACAGATTTGCGCCAACACGCAGGACACGGTGATTCACGCGCTGCGCGATATCATCAAACGTACGCCGGATCTGCTGGCGGTGCGCTGGCGTCGCGACGGCTTTATTGCCGACCATGCGGCGCGCAGCAACGGCAAAGAAACGCCAATCAACCTGTTGGGATTCAAAGATGGCACCGCCAATCCTGATACGCATAATCCAGCGTTGATGAACCAGCTGTTGTGGGTTACCGACGAGCAGCAGGAACCGGCATGGACGCGTGGCGGCAGCTATCAGGCGGTGCGCATCATCCGTTTTCATGTCGAAATGTGGGACCGCACGCCGCTCGGTGAGCAGCAAACCATCTTTGGCCGTGAGAAGTTATCGGGTGCGCCGCTCGGCATGAAAAACGAGCATGACGTACCGGATTACAGCAAAGATCCCGATGGTGATTTGATTGCGCTGGATGCCCATATTCGTCTCGCCAACCCACGTACGCCGGAGACCGATAGCAGCTTGATGCTGCGGCGCGGTTACAGCTATTCCAGCGGTATTACCGGATCGGGTCAGCTGGATATGGGTTTATTGTTTGTTTGTTACCAGCATGATTTAGCCAAAGGCTTTATTACCGTGCAGCAGCGCCTCAATGGCGAAGCGCTGGAAGAATATATTCGCCCGATTGGCGGCGGATACTTTTTCGCGCTGCCGGGCGTGGCGGATAAAAACCATTATCTCGGGCAATCTTTACTGCAGGCCTGATTAATAAATGAGCAGCGCCTGCGTAGGCTAGCGATACGCAGGCGCGTTTGTTAAACATTCCTTAAACTTTACGCTGGATGCAGCCGCTTCCGAATGTTCCTAAAAAGTTCTACCACCCGCCAATAAAATATCCATTTGATAAATCTACATAATTTAATTTAAGGTAAAAGACCTCAGGCTTCGCTTATCTTTTTTTCTTTATCGGGACGTAAAATTAATGTTGCAAACCACCGTAAATATGATGCACTTTATTCATAAGCGTTGTCAGTTGTGTGGCTAAGCCACTGGAGTTCGCGCATGATTCGTCTCTCTCTGGGACAGTTAAATAGTTTCAACACACGCAGTACACTGCGGGGCATTTCTTCCCTGCTAAATAACCTCTCTACTTTTCAAACGTCATTCTCGTTCAATCTCATTTTCTTTACCGGTGCGCGCCTGCGTCTCGGCGCTGATGCGTACCATTCTCACTGGCTCGACACGGCTTACAAGGAAGCCAACTAAACCTCTAAAGCGTTCAAGTCATCGCCGCGGGTGATCCGCCGCGATAAATGAAACCAACTGTAAGGTGCCACTATGGGAAGACAGAAAGCAGTGATCAAAGCACGTCGTGAAGCAAGACGCGTTATTCGTAGCGACTCTCGCAGTCACCGTCAGCGTGAAGAAGAATCGGTCACTTCGCTGGTGCAAATGGGTGGGTTGGATTCGATTGGTATGGCACGTGATGCACGTGACCGCGGGCCGATTGAAGCCAGAAATGAAGCTCAGGCACACTATCTCCATGCCATAGAAACGAAACAGCTTATTTTCGCCACCGGTGAAGCCGGCTGCGGAAAAACCTGGATTAGCGCAGCCAAAGCGGCTGAGGCCCTGATCAATAAGGATATCGAAAGGATTATCGTTACGCGCCCGGTTCTGCAGGCGGATGAAGATCTCGGTTTCCTCCCCGGAGACATTTCCGAGAAATTCGCGCCTTATTTCCGACCGGTATACGACGTTCTGGTTAAACGTCTCGGCGCTTCCTTTATGCAATACTGCCTGCGGCCCGAAATTGCCAAGGTAGAGATCGCGCCCTTCGCCTACATGCGTGGACGTACCTTTGAAAATGCTGTGGTGATCCTTGATGAGGCACAAAACGTCACCGCCGCACAGATGAAGATGTTCCTGACTCGCCTGGGGGAAAACGTGACGGTTATCGTCAACGGCGATATCACCCAGTGCGACCTGCCGTCCCATGCCAAATCTGGCCTCGCCGATGCGTTAGCGCGCTTTGAAGAGGATGAAATGATTGGTGTAGTGCGTTTCGGCAAAGAGGATTGCGTCCGTTCAGCGCTTTGCCAACGCACGCTGCACGCTTACTGTTAACCGTTTGATTGAGAATGTAGCTAAGCAAAACCCGGCGTGAGCCGGGTTTTTTATGTGCGGGATGATGGCGGCATACCATTGGGCGTTTTTTTCACATTATCGCCTGCCCCAGCCCTCCAAAATTTTACGTTACGACAACGATTAACATCGCTTTATTGTTTATCCTTGAAAAAGTGTCAGGTGAAAAAATATCCCGATAACCTAAAAAATAATTTTGGGAATATTCCTGGCTGGTTTTTCAGTGCTCATCAATACCTTAACTCAAATCTTAAGAAATTTCCTATATAAATCAGGTCGCAAAGATCACCTCGCTTTATTGCCTTCCAAAATCTCCAGCTATATATTCGCGAGGTAACACACAGGGAAAGTGTGCCTACGCGTGCTTTCCGCGCCATTTTTACAAGGAGTAAACATGAGCAACTCTTACCAGAATGAAATCCCCAAAGCCCGTATCAATCTAAAACTCGACCTGCACACAGGTGGGGCGGCGAAGAAGACCGAGCTGCCACTCAAACTGCTGGTGACCGGCGATTTCAGCAACGGCGCGGAAGACCGCCCGCTGTCTGAACGCGAAAAAATCAACGTTAACAAAAACAATTTCAACAGCGTGCTGGCCGATATCGCGCCTGAAGTGAAATTCTCCGTGCCAAACACCCTCGCCGGCGACGGCAGCGAAGAGAACGTGGCGCTGAACTTCCGCGACATGAAAGACTTCGAACCGGAGCAGGTTGCCCGCCAAATCCCTCAGCTGCGCGCCATGCTGGCGATGCGCAATCTGCTGCGCGACCTCAAATCCAACCTGCTGGATAACGTCACCTTCCGCAAAGAGCTGGAAGCCATCCTGAAAGACCCGGCACTCAGCGACGAACTGCGCAGCGAGCTGTCTGCGTTAGCCACCGATCAAGCCTGATCATCCCCGTAACGGCCTATAGAGAGAGAATGCTGATGTCAGTTCATAATGAAAGCCGTACCGCCGGTGAAACCACCGTGCTGGATCGCCCCGCTGCGGGCGGCGTCTACGCGTCGCTGTTTGAAAAAATCAACCTCAACCCGGTGTCAGAGCTGAGTGATCTCAACGTCTGGCAGGACAATCAGGCGATGTCTGATGCCACCGCCGACGAGCGCGTCACCGCTGCGATGCAGGTATTCCTGACGCGTCTGAAAATCAGCGGCGCGAAAGTGGAAAAGCTGGATAAAAACCTGCTGGATCATCACATCGCCGAGCTGGATCGCCAGATCAGCCGCCAGCTGGACGCGGTAATGCATCACGACGAGTTCCAAAAAGTGGAATCCGCATGGCGCGGCCTGAAGTCGCTGGTGGATAAAACCGACTTCCGCCAGAACGTGAAAATCGAAGTGCTGGACGTGTCGAAAGATGACCTGCGTCAGGATTTTGAAGACGCGCCGGAAATCATCCAGAGCGGCCTCTATCTGCAAACTTACGTGGCCGAATACGACACGCCGGGCGGCGAGCCGATTGGCGCGGTGATTTCGGCTTACGAATTTGATGCCTCGGCGCAGGACGTGGCGCTGCTGCGCAACCTGTCGAAAGTGGCTGCTTCTGCACACATGCCGTTTATCGGTTCGGTCGGCCCACAGTTTTTCCTCAAAGACTCAATGGAAGAAGTGGCGGCAATTAAAGACATCGGCAACTACTTTGACCGCGCCGAATACATCAAGTGGAAGTCATTCCGTGACACCGATGACTCACGCTACATCGGCCTGACTATGCCGCGTGTGCTCGGTCGTTTGCCGTATGGCCCGGATACCGTGCCGGTGCGCAGCTTCAACTACATCGAAGAGGTGAAAGGCCCGGATCACGACAAATATCTGTGGACCAACGCCTCGTTCGCCTTCGCCGCCAACATGGTGCAGAGCTTTATCAGCAACGGCTGGTGCGTACAAATTCGTGGCCCGCAGGCCGGTGGTGCGGTGCAGGATCTGCCAATTCACCTGTACGATTTGGGCACCGGCAATCAGGTGAAAATCCCGTCTGAAGTGATGATCCCGGAAACCCGCGAGTTTGAGTTCGCTAACCTCGGCTTCATCCCGCTTTCGTACTACAAGAACCGCGATTACGCCTGCTTCTTCTCGGCTAACTCAACGCAGAAACCGGCGCTATACGACACCGCTGATGCGACGGCCAACAGCCGCATCAACGCGCGTCTGCCGTACATCTTCCTGCTGTCGCGTATCGCGCACTACCTGAAGCTGATCCAGCGCGAAAACATCGGCACCACCAAAGACCGCCGCCTGCTGGAGCTGGAACTCAACACCTGGGTGCGCACGCTGGTGACCGAGATGACCGATCCGGGCGACGAGCTGCAATCCTCGCACCCTCTGCGCGATGCGAAAGTGCTGGTGGAAGACATCGAAGACAACCCGGGCTTCTTCCGCGTCAAGCTGTTCGCCATCCCGCACTTCCAGGTGGAAGGCATGGACGTGAACCTGTCGCTGGTATCTCAGATGCCGAAGGCCAAGGCTTAAGGCGCAGGAGGCGCGATGAAAATCTACCGACCGTTATGGGAAGACGGGGCGTTTCTGACGCCGCAGCAGTTTCAGCAGCAGTCGCTGTGGGACGCTCACGTCGCCGACACAGTGGCGCGTATGGGCCTGGCGCATCCGTGGGGCGTGGTCCATGCGGAATTTGACGATGGCGCGCTGGCGCTGTCACGTCTCAACGCCACCCGCCTGACGGTGCGCTTTCCCGACGGAACGCTGACGGACACCGCGCTCTCCGACAACCTGCCACCGGCCTGCGACCTGTCCGTTGCAGCCGGCCAGGAACAGGTTGAAGTGGTGCTGGCTTTGCCGTTGCTGAGCGCTAATGGAGGTAATCTCGACGACGGCAGCGACAGCGAACGTCCGCGCCGCTGGGTGGCCGGTCGTGAAGAGGTGCAGGAGCTGGCGGGGCAGGAGCGCACCGGCATTGCCGTGCAGCGTTTTGCTCTGCGTCTGCGTCTTGCGAATCAGGAAAACGGCGCGTATCTCACCTGTCCGGTGGCGCGCCTTGTGCGTAACGCGCAGGGACAGTGGACACGCGATGCGTCATTTATTCCACCAATGTTGTCGCTGTCGGCCAGTCCGGCGGTGCTGACAGCGCTGGGTGACCTGCTACATCGTCTGAGTGCCCGCCGTCAGCGACTGATGGCGCTGCGGCGCGAGAGCAACGAGCGCATGGCCGATTTTGCTGTCGCCGACGTCTCGCTGTTCTGGCTGCTCAACGCACTGAACAGCGCCGAGCCGGTGCTGCTGGAGTTGTTCCAGTCACCAACCCGTCATCCGGAACTGCTGTACCGCGAGCTGGCGCGCCTGGCTGGCGGTCTGCTGACTTTCTCTCTCGAACACGATGCCGGAAATATCCCGGCTTATCGGCACGACGCGCCGGAGCAGGTGTTTCCGCCGCTGTTTTCGCTGCTGGATTCTTTGCTGGAAGCCAGCCTGCCATCGCGCGTCATCTCCATCGACCTAAGCCGTGAAGGCGTGCTGTGGAAGGGGCGATTCCACGACGCGCGGCTGCGCGAAGGGGCAGATTTTTATCTGTCGGTGCGCTCCACGCTGCCAAACCACGAGCTGCAGAGCCGCTTCCCGCTGCTGTGTAAAGCAGGCAGCCATGACGACGTGTCGGAGGTGGTCAACATCGCGCTCAGCGGCATGACCATCCGCCCGCTGCCGCATGTGCCTGCCGCCATCCCGCTGCGTCTGGAAAATCAGTACTTTGCGCTAGACCTGTCAACAGCGGCAGCGCGCGCCATGCTCGATTCCGGTGGCTGCACCTTCTACACCCCGGAATCGCTGGGCGAATTGAAACTTGAACTCTATGCGGTACTGCGCTCATGAACAGCAATAACGCGCTGACCGAGCGCCTTTTCTTTGCCGGCTGGCTAATGGTCAGCCAGCTACGCTGCGGTCAGCAGATTGACAATGGCGATGCGATCTATCGTCGCGCTACCGGCTGGGTGAACGATGCCCGCCAGGCGCTGACGGAGGCGGGTTTTAGCGAAGCCAATCGCGACCACATGCTGTACGCCTTTTGTGTGTTGCTGGACGAAGCGGTGCTGAACCGCGGTCAGCAGGATGACGGCTGGCTGCGCTGGAGCCGTGACCCGCTGCAGGTGCGTTTCTTTAACTCGCTTAACGGTGGCGAGGCGTTGTGGGAACGTATTCGCGAATTGCTGCGCGAACCCGCTGCGGACGAGACGGTGCTGACCTGTCTGTATCGCACGTTACAACTGGGTTTTGTTGGTCATTACCGCGAGCAGGATGATGAACGCCGCGAGGACGTGGTGCGCGAGTTGGCGACGCGTGTGCCACCGTTTGCCCTGGCGCAGGATGCGCCGCTGGTGGTGCGTCCGGCAGGCATGCGCACAGGTCGCCGTTTTTACTGGATGAGCTGGGTGGTCGTCGCCGTGCTGCTTGGCGGCCTGTGGTTCGTCCTCGACGGCTGGCTGGCTCAGATGGTGTCCGGCATTGCGGGGATGAACAAGTGAGAAGCGGGATCGGCAACTTCGCCCTGATCGTGCTGGCCGCGTTGCTTACATTGTGGCTGATCCTCGGCTTCTGGCCGCTTTCGGGCATTACTGCGGCGGCGCTGTGCCTGCTGGTGTTGCTGGTCGCCGGGCTGATGCTATGGCGGCAGGCACGCCAGCGTTATGTGGAAATCGCTGTGGCCGATGATCGTCTGCCGCCTGAAGATTTTCGCGGTGCGGTAGTGCTGGTGTGTGGCGACAGTGCATCGCTGTTCTCCGGCAATCAGCCGCGTGAAACCGTGCAGGGCTGGTATCTGCCGGTTGATGCGCCAGAACAGTTGACTGCGATGGCCGACTACATCACCACTCAGCGTCCGGCTCTGCTGCCACAGGTCTCGCTGTTGCTGACAGTGGTGCCGGAGCAGCACACGTCTGCTGAAGACTTTACTTCCCACTTTCACGGCTGGCAGCGTGCGCTGCTGCAGTGCCGTCGCGTGCTGAAGTGCGCGCCACCGCTGTGGACTGCATGCTGGGTATCACACCCGAACCACGAAGCAGAATGGTTCAGCATCACGCCGGGCCAGGGGGCGCTGCAGGCGTGCATCGCCGGCAACGATACGATGCCGCTGACTGAATGGTTCCGGGAGCAGCCGTCGCGCCTGGTGCAAATGCAGTGGCTGGACAGTCTGCTGATGTGGCAGGAAAAGCACCTTACGCCACTGACGCAGATGAAGCCATGCCGCGCCGGGATTTGCCTGACGCCGGTAACGGCGCTGGCGGACAACCTGTGGGAGCAGCATCTTACTGGGCTGACCACGCTGCCTTATGCACCCGCAGGCACCGATGTCGCGCTGCCATTGCCGGATGCGCTGCTGGCTGGCTTGCCGCGCAGGCAGGGCGTCAGCCGATGCCTGAGGCTGGCGCGCGCGGCGGGCATGATTGTGGCGGTGTTTCTGGCGCTGGCGCTGCTGGCATCGTTCCTTAACAACCAGCGGCTAATCCGCACTATTGGTGACCATCTGACGCTGTGGGCACACCTGTCTGGTGAACCGGCAGAGCCGAAGGTTCACGCGCGCGCGCAGTTAATCGCCGATCGCACACTGCTTGATGGCTGGCAGCGCGGCGGTGAACCGCTTCGCCTTGGCCTGGGACTGTATCAGGGCATGCGCCTGTTCGCGTCGGTCGACGCCGCCATCAACAGCTGGGCGCCTCCGCCGCCTCCGCCGCCGGTTATCCAGCAGATTGTTGAAGGGCCGAAGACCGTGCGCCTCGACAGCCTGTCGCTTTTTGACTCCGGTAAATCTGACCTGAAAACCGGCTCCACCAAAGTGCTGGTCAACGCGCTGGTCGGCATCAAGGCGAAGCCGGGCTGGCTGATTGTGGTTGCGGGTTATACCGACGATAGCGGCAATCCGGCGCTGAACCAGCGCCTCTCGCTGAAGCGCGCCGAATCCGTGCGCGACTGGATGCGCGACACCGGCGACGTAGACGAAAGCTGCTTCGCGGTGCAGGGCTTCGGTCAGAGCCGCCCGATTATGAGCAACGACACGCCGGAAGGCCGCGCGGCCAACCGGCGCGTTGAAATCAGTCTGGTGCCGCAGGCCGACGCCTGCCAGGCAGCGGACGCAATCCCTCCGTCATCACAGGATGGTGACGGCAATCATGAAGAAAAGGAGTAACAACATGGCAATTCCGGTTTATCTGTGGCTGAAGGACGACGGCGGTGCGGACATCAAGGGCTCGGTGGACGTGCAGGACCGTGAAGGCAGCATCGAAGTGGTGGCGCAGGAACACAACCTGTACATCCCGACCGACAACAACACCGGCAAGCTGACCGGCACACGCATTCACACGCCGTTCCTGTTCACCAAGGAGATCGACTCGTCCAGCCCGTACCTCTACAAGGCGGTCACCACCGGCCAGACGCTGAAGTCTGCCGAGTTCAAGTGGTATCGCATCAGCGACGCCGGCCAGGAAGTGGAGTACTTCAACACCAAACTGGAGAACGTGAAGGTGGTGAAGGTCAACCCAGTCATGCACGACGTCAAAGATCCGTCCAAAGAGAAGCACAACCATCTGGAGCAGATCGAGCTGCGCTACGAAAAAATCACCTGGACATATAAAGACGGCAACATCATTCATTCCGATTCCTGGAACGAACGCGCCACAGCCTGATTACGCGTCATATTTCGCGCCGCAGGTGCGTTGGCTGCGCTTGCGCACCCCGGTCACTTACTTATGTAAGCTCCCGGGGCTGCACTCGCTTGCCGCCTTCCTGCGACACGAAATATTTAGCGTAATCGCCAGCCGGGCTGTTCTTTCAGTCCGGCACGCTTTTCGTAGGGTCGCCATTTATGGTGACCGAAAACACACCACGGCAGATGCCTAGTGATTCCATCCTCGTTGGGTGAAATCACAAGTCATTTTCCACCTTTCAACCTACCTGCCTTATGCGCTTCGGTATACGGCGACGGGCGGTAGCGTGCCCACAATCAGGAGATTTTGCTATGGACAGTCAGTCAGCCGCTTTACTGCGTCGCCTCAACCCGTTCTGCGCGCAGGCGCTGGAAGCCGCCGCGTCGCTGTGCCAGACCCGTGCCCACGCTGAAATCCAGCCGGAACACTGGCTGCTCAAGCTACTGGAGCAGGGCGAGTGCGATATCACCGTAATTGCGCGCCGCTACGAGTGGGATATGGATGCTATCTGGCAGGATTTGCTGGCGTTTCTCGACCGCCAGCCGCGCGCAGTGCGAGTACGTCCGCAGCTTTCCTCTTCATTAGAAGCGCTGTTAAAACAGGCGTGGCTGATGGCGTCAGCATCTGATAATTCCCCGCAAATTCGCAGTATCCACCTGCTTATGGCGCTGTCTGAGCAGCCAAAACTTGCGCAGTGCGAAGGTCTGTGGCCGCTGCTGAGTTTGCGCATGAGCCAGTTGGGGCGTTTACAGCCGATGCTCGAAGCACAGTCCGACGAGCGTGCGGAAGCGGAGCCGCCGGAGATGCCGATCAGCACTATCGAGAAAGCTCCCGCAGGCGAAGCTGCATCAACCGAAGCTCTAACTCGTTTCACCCGCGACGTCACTAGTGACGCGCGTAGCGGAAAAATCGACCCGGTGTTTGGCCGCGACAACGAAATCCGCCAGATGGTCGATATCCTGTCGCGCCGCCGCAAGAACAACCCGATTCTGGTCGGCGAGCCGGGCGTCGGCAAAACCGCGCTGGTCGAAGGGCTGGCGCTGCGTATCGCCGAAGGCAACGTGCCGGACAGCCTCAAGCCGGTGAGCGTGCGCACGCTCGACCTCGGTATGCTGCAGGCGGGCGCGGGCGTGAAGGGCGAGTTCGAGCAGCGCCTGAAGAACATCATCACCGAGGTGCAGAACGCGCCGCATCCGGTGCTGCTGTTTATCGACGAGGCGCACACTATCATCGGCGCGGGCAACGTAGCGGGCGGCGCGGATGCGGCCAACTTGCTGAAGCCGGCGCTGGCGCGCGGCGAACTGCGCACCATCGCGGCGACCACGTGGAGCGAATACAAACAGTATTTTGAGAAAGACGCCGCGCTGGAGCGCCGCTTCCAGATGGTGAAGGTCGACGAGCCGGACGACGACACCGCCTGCCTGATGCTGCGCGGCCTGAAATCACGCTACGCGGAGCATCACGGCGTGCACATCACCGACGCGGCGGTGCGCGCCGCCGTCACGCTGTCGCGCCGCTACCTTACCGGCCGCCAGTTGCCGGACAAGGCGGTTGACCTGCTCGACACCGCGGCCGCGCGCGTGCGCATGAGCCAGGACACCACGCCGGAAGCGATTACCCGTTTAAGAGCGAAGCTGGACGCGTTGAACATTGAGCAGCGCGCCATCCTTGATGATGAGGCGCTAGGTGGCGCTATCTCGCAGGAACGACTGGCCGAAATCGCCGGCCTGATTGCGGTAACCGATGAAGAGCTGGAGGCGCTGGAGCAGCGCTACGGCATCGTGCAGTCGCTGATGCAACAGATGCTGGAAGATCGCAAAGATGCCAGCCAGCGCAGCGCCATCGCACAGCTCCAGACTGACCTCGACGCGCTGCAGCCCGGCGAGCCTCTGCTCACCGCCGACGTGGACGCGCGCATCGTGGCGGGCGTGATTGCCGACTGGACCGGCGTGCCGCTGTCGTCGCTGATGAAGGACGAGCAGGCCGAACTTCTGACGCTGGAAAACCAGCTCGCCACCCGCGTGGTCGGGCAGGACGCGGCGCTTAACGCCATCGCCCAGCGCCTGCGCGCCTCGAAAACCGGACTCACCTCGGAAAATGGCCCGCAGGGCGTGTTCCTGCTGGTCGGCACCAGCGGCACCGGCAAAACCGAAACCGCGCTGGCGCTGGCGGATTTGCTGTACGGCGGCGATAAGTCGCGGATTACCATCAACCTCAGCGAATATCAGGAAGCGCACACCGTTTCCCAGCTCAAAGGCTCGCCGCCGGGCTACGTCGGCTACGGCCAGGGCGGCATCCTCACCGAAGCGGTGCGCAAGCGCCCGTACAGCGTGGTGCTGCTCGACGAGGTGGAAAAGGCGCACCGCGACGTGATTAACCTGTTTTATCAGGTGATTGACCGTGGATTTATGCGCGACGGCGAAGGGCGCGAAATCGACTTCCGTAACACCGTGATCCTGATGACCTCGAATCTCGGCAGCGACGCGCTGATGCAGCTGCTGGACGAAACCCCGGACGCGAGCGAATCCGAACTGCAGGAGTGCCTGCGCCCGATCCTGCGCGACCACTTCCAGCCCGCGCTGCTGGCGCGCTTCCAGACGGTGATTTACCGCCCGCTGGCGCGCGACGCGATGCGCATCATCGTGGAAATGAAGCTCAGCCAGGTCAGCAAACGTCTGCAGCGTCATTACGGCATCCGCACCAGCATTGGCGAAGGTCTGCACGAGATGCTCACCAACGCCTGCCTGCTGCCGGACACCGGCGCGCGCAACGTCGACAGCCTGCTCAATCAGCAGATTCTGCCGGTGCTGAGCCAGATGATTTTGCAGCACCGCGCCAGCGGCACCTTAGGCAATAGCCTGACGCTGGATACCAATGAAGAGGGTGAAGTGAGCTTTATCTTCTGAACACGTGACGTTTTTAATAACAAGGAGTGTGTATGAAAACTCAAAATATCCCCGTTTCACCTGCCTTTATCGCGATTTCCTGGATTGCCATGCTTGGCTGCACGCTGGTTTATCTGGCGGGCCTGTGGCGCGCGGAGATGGAGCTGAATGAAAAAGGCTATTACTTCGCGGTGCTGATCCTCGGACTGTTCGCGGCGGTTTCGCTGCAAAAAACCGTACGCGACCGTTTGGAAGGTATTCCGACTACACACCTTTATCACATGGTTTGCCTATTGGCCTTCACTATTGCCGTGGTGTTGCTGGTTGCTGGGCTGTGGAATGCAACGCTGATGCCGAGCGAAAAAGGCTTTTACGGCGTGTCATTTTTCATGGCGTTATTCGGTGCTGTAGCGGTACAGAAAAACACCCGTGACAGCATGCACAGCGTGTCTGACAGCGCTGATGAAACGCCGCACGAACCTCAGGCCTGATATTTCCGAACTCTCCCGCTGCCGTCGCTGTGGCGGGAGAACGTTGACGCCAAGAGGGCGGTGTAATGATTTTGGGTGAGTAAGCATGACAGATAAAGCTAGAAAAGCGGCTATTAAAGAGGGGAGCCTGCGCTTGATGACCGCAGGTGAAATACAACTTGCCAAAAAGGTGTTTGGCGAGAAGATCTCTTACGGCAAGGTCTGGATCCATCATGACAGTTATTTGCCTTTTGGCCTACAGCATGAGCGCGTCGCCATGACACCAAATGGTGAAATATATTACAGAACCGCGCTATACAGGGCTGATTTCTCTGACCTATTACAGAGTGATATCGCTGACATGCATGTATTTATTCATGAACTCAGTCATGTCTGGCAACGTGAAAGAGGCATGTGTGTCATCTGCCGGGGAGTGGTCAGTTTTATGGCTGATTACACCTATGACCTTGATGGTCGGTTATTGAGTGAATACCCGATGGAACAGCAAGCTCAGATTATTGCTGATAACTACATTCTCTCCGAATGGGGATTTGACCGCTGGAATCAATTTAGAATGTATAATTACGTTAAATTAATCAAGGCTATGAGTGAGACTGAAGCCAGTGCAGCATATAAAGTAGCTCTTAGAGGGTTTCCATGGTGAAGCATTTACAAAACTATTTTATTAGCTTACTCACATGCTTATTTCTGATCGGATGTACTTTGGGAGAAGAACAGGTTGGGTTTAAGCGTGATACAAATATTATTCTGGTTAAGGATATGCTTTGTATTAGCACTCCCCAAAATGATTCGTATTATTTGAGCATCATTTCTATAAAAAACAAGGATGGTTCAGGATTAAGGAAAACGTACGCGGGAAGTGAGTTGTTAGCAGTGAATACTAAGCGTTGTCTTTCATCATCACAGTGGCCTATGGTAGAAAATACTGCATATACCATTCATTACACTTTGCTTTCAACCTCAACGAAACTCCCTGCCTTTAGAAAAGTCGCATCCATAATGGTTATAGATGGGAGGGTTTTAAATTTAAAGTTATATAACTCCGATTATCTTCCCTCTTTTATTTCTGAATGATCTGTTTTTGAGTTATCTAAGGATTAAGAATTTTATCGCTCAGTGAGTTAAAATGATTGATCGTGGTTTTTATAATAGAAATATAGTCATTTCTACTTTGATCATAAGTTCTGTATTTCTTAGCGGATGTCCGGGCTCGGGGGACAGAGGATGGTGCGATGAAACAACGAAAGCAGTACATAAAGGAAATGAGGTTTGCTTTCCCATAAAAAATGCAGAAGGATATATCCCAACTTATCTGTCAGTTAATCTGAGATATACTCCGCGAACAGAGCAAAAAAACAGGATTGTCAGGGACGTTGAAATCTCAAATGGCATGCTATGTCTTTCCCCGGATGAGTTTTCGCCTGTTGAAGGAAAAGAATATATAGTTAAATTTATTCTTAAAAACGGCGGGGGTTTTGATTCGATTAGAAGCTTTGTCGTTGCTGTTAAAGTGGTTAATGGAAACGTGGGTAGCTTTCAGTTACATAATATTGAAATGGCGCGAAGCTATCAATAATTTAATCGGTGTGTAGCTGGCGCCTAAAATAACCACCAAGATAAGTGTTTTAATGGTAAGGCAAATACTAAATATGACGCTAAGATAATCATGATGAAATGTCATCTGTTTTATAAAACAGGGTTTTCCTTCACTCTGATAATGAGTTCCGTCTTTCTCACTAGCTGCCTTGGCGATAAGGTGACGTTTTCAGAAACGGCGAATATCACTCAAAGAGAAAATGCAGCATGCTTTGAAGTGCAAGGAGCCAGCGACTACACGCTAAAATCCATGAGTATATTCAGAAGGGGGCATGAAGATGATAGACAATCTTTAATGTCCAATAATACTAACTTAAAGGACGGGCGGTTTATCTGTCTTTGCAAGTCAGTAATTGACAGGTTTAGTGATGGAGAATATGTCGTGAGATTCAGTTTGAAGCCGATTAAAAAGCATCAAGATTCGAGGGTGTTTTCAAATGCCATCCAAATTAATGGGCAGCAGGTTAAAAACATCCCACTGCAGGAAAATGAAATTACGCATTACCTCGGGAATAATTTCTAAATCAAAGTTAACTATTCGTGAAATGCGGTCTCGTAATAGCATCCACGACAATCTATCCAGCCGCTGTCAAAAAAACGCTAATAAAGCCTAGAGAAAGTCTTCAACGTCCCCACCAGTGATAGAGACGTTGTGGCCGGCTGTCATCAAGGAGTGAATGACATGAACATAACTGATTTACTGCAAGGTGCATCCTCGTTAATAAACGGGACGTTGAACCGTTACAAGCTTTCTATCCTCTCATGCTCGTCCAGTATTGACGTCGAGAACTTTAACGGCACAGAAGCATTGAGTGAGAACTATCACTACGATGTGCTGTTCACCAGCCCGGATAAAGACATCACGGCCGCACAGATGTTGCGTAAACCAGCAACGCTGACCATGGGCACGGGTGAGTTGATGGTGCTGTCGGGACAGAAGATGGTGCATGGTTACATCACTGATTTTCACCGTCTGACGGGTTCGGCCGATCAGGTGACTTATCTAATAGTTATTGAGCCACGCCTTGCATTGCTGGATAAGCAATATCGCTCCCACCGTTTCTTTGTGAATAAATCGGTTCCGGAAGTAGTAAGCCAGATACTGGATGAACACGGTTTTCAGGGCTGGGAATATGAATTCAGCCTGAAGCATGAATATCCCAAACGCGAGCAAATCAATCAGTATCAGGAAAGCGACCTTCAGTTTATTCGCCGCTTGCTGTCGGAAGTCGGCATCTTTTACATGTTCACGCTCCAGCCAGACACCCAGACTGAAGTCGTCCGGTTTGGTGATGCACAGTCTGCGCTTATTCAGGGCAAACCGTTGCCTCTTAACAGTCCTTCCGGCCTGGAGGACAACGGGCAGGAATCGATCTGGGGACTGAATATCACCCACAAAGTGGTAGAAGCGGGGGTAGTCGCGAAAGATTACAACCATCGCGAGGCGCAACGTATTTTACGTTCGGTCCAGGCAGACATGTCGCGCGGCGATGGCGATGAGATCAACTACGGGCAGGTCTATCACTACCGTCCGCGCCATCCGGACGGAGGCGATAAATATGTGCCCGCGCCGGAGACTGCGAACTATTACGCGCGCCTCGATCACGAACGTTTTTTGTGCGGTCAGACGCTGATTACTGGCATCAGCAATGACGCATCGCTGGCTCCAGGCAAGGTGCTGACCATTATTGATGGTGTTTTGCCAACGCTGCCGGAACAGCTTCAGAGTCCGGTCGTCGTCACCCGCATCCACCTCAGTGCCAGCCGTAAGTCGGCGTTACAGATTAACCTCAACGGTGTGCCTTACAGCGAAACGTTGTGCTGGCGTCCAAGGTTGTTACCACGGCCAAAAGTCAGCGGCACCATGACAGCGCGTGTCACCAGCGCAAAAGACAATGATATCTACGCCTGGCAGGATGCCTCCGGTTTGTACCGCGTGGTATTTGATGCGGATGAAGAGAGCAAAGATCGCGGTCAGGAAAGCATGCCGGTGCGCCTCGCCAAACCTTATGGCGGTGATATGTATGGTTTCCACTTCCCGCTGATACAGGGAACGGAGGTGGCGATTGCCTTCCGTGAAGGCGATCCTGACCAGCCCTACATTGCTCACGCGTTGCACGACTCGCGACATGTCGATCACGTCACAGAGAAAAACAGCACCCGCAACGTCATTCGCACCGCTGGGCTGAACAAGCTTCGGATGGAGGACAAGCGCGGCGAAGAGCACGTCAAGCTCAGCACGGAGTACGGTGGCAAGACGCAGCTTAATTTAGGCCACAACGTCGACGATGACAGGCTGCTCCGGGGAGAAGGCGCGGAATTGCGAACAGATGACTGGGTTGCCGTTCGCGGTGGCAAAGGTGTATTCATCTCGGCTGATGCACAACAAAGTGCACAAGGGCGCATGATGGATATGGAAGAGGCAATACGGCAACTTAAAAACGCGCTATCGCTAGCAAAAAGCTTAAACGAAATTGCTCAAAAAGCTGAAGCAACCCAAGGTGACTCAGATTCTCATGAAGAACTTAATAATGCGCTGGAAGATTTGAAGCAAGCAGGGATTTTGGCTCATGCTCCTGAAGGCATTGGAATTGTCAGCCCCAAATCAGTACGTATGGCTTCAGGTGGAGCAAGCGTTGGTCTGATGTCGGGGAAAAATACGGACATCAGTGCTGGAGAGTCAATCACGCTAGCGGCTACTAAAACTGTCAGCGTGTTTGCGCAGGGAGAGGGAATGCAGTTGATTGCTGGCGCAGGGAAATTGGATATCCAGGCTCAGGAAGGCGAGCTTAACGCAGCAGCACAACAAGACATCACGATAAGCAGCGCCGAAGGGAAAGTCACTGTAAGCGCTGGTCAGGAACTGACTATCACTTGTGGCGGAGCCTATATAAAACTCAGAGGTGGCAATATTGAGATGGGTGCGCCTGGAAATATTCTTCTGAAATGCGCCAATGCGCAGAAAATGGGACCAGCCACGCTAGACTCTCCACAACATACCTTCCCTAAAGGATACGGTGAAGGTTTTACATTAAAAGATTCAGAAAGTGGTGAAATCCAACCCTTTACATTTTACAGGGTCATCACCGGAGAAGGTGAGGTGTATGAAGGCGTTTCTGATGAACATGGAAAAACAATGCGGATATTCACAGCTATGCCATCAGCATTGAAAATTGAGTTCCCGGATGAAGAAATGACCGATATCAAGGAAGAAAAATAATGAGCACAGCAACTACGTCTCTGGAATGCAAATATCCAGATGCCTGGACAGGTAAACAAAAAAAATACTGGGTTGAGATTCAGCTTCTGGATGAACGTGAAGAACCCATCCCTAATATGCCGTATGTGGCCGAAAATGCCGCTACACGTAGTCAGTGCGCTTCATATATCGGTAAAAGCGACGTCAGTGGCATCATTCGAATCGAGGGTTTACATCCGCTAGAGCTGATTTTACATATTGAAGCAAAGTCGCTTGCAGACGAGATGGAAAAAAGGGCATTGCGTCCCTTTGGACGTGCTGAGGATGATTCAACCGTAAAACCCAAAGCGGTTGTGGAAGGATACGAATATCGTTATCTAAAAATAGGTCATCTATGCGATAGCCTTCCTGATATGATGCCGGAATGGAAAGATAAAGAGAACCCACCGAAATATCACTTTCCAGATTTGCGCTTTTCCGGTCAAACGATAAAAAAGCTAAACTGTCGTTACGTTTTTGAAGTGTGTCCATTCCGGGCCTGGTCACTGATACTGCACCATCAAACAGATTACTCGATAGTTAATGCTTATAATCTAGGGATAATGGCCGATCTTTCTTATTCAACAGAAGAAAAGATCATTCAGTATTTCAAACAGGCATATATTGATCTATCCACGGCCCCAAAATTAAGTGATAAAAACGACTATTATGCCGTGGTTAAAGACGTCCCCTTCAGTCAGCGATACATCAACCCACGCTTCGTTACCACTGCCGGGAATATCATTCAGCATGATACTCAGTTATTTTATGTCTCAAATGATGAACATGTCGTTGTAGCTTGGCGTGGTACTCAAGAGTTGAGAGACTGGTTAACTGACATCACATTTAGCCCACAAAAGTGCCCGTCCTATCTTGCCCCGATGGGTAAAATCCACAAAGGATTTTTAGATGCTTTTGAATATGCTAAAAATAAGGGCAAGGCAAATTTTGAAGAATTAGATTCTTTAATTGATGATAAAGAGCACTTTCTTTGCGGACATAGTTTAGGTGGAGCATTAGCATTAATTCATGCTGCTGAGTTAAAATCGACAAAACCACTATTATACACCTATGGAATGCCGAGGGTTTTCACTGCTGATGCCACCTTACAGCTTTCGGAAGTTACTCACTACCGACACGTTAATGACTCAGATAGCATTACTAGCGTTCCGATGGATGTGAACCTGTATAACTGGTTTTATGAGATTTATGGCCCAGTTGGCACCATGTTGGGTTTTACATGGTCTGTAGCTGAGTTGCTTTCGCAGAAAATCTCTGGTGTAACCGTCGGCGACAGCTTTTGGCATCATGGTGATATTGTGCTGTTCTATTACACCACACAGGTGGTGGAAAGCCTGCAATGCGAAGGCTCTATGAGTGCTCCCAGATGTCGCAGAATAAAGTATAGATTACCTAAAAAAACAAAATATTATTTAATTCCTTCGCTGGCTGAAGATAAAAGTATTTCGGCAAGAAATCACAACTTGCAATTTATTCGATCATTAAATATTGAAAGTATGAAGAAGTTTTTCCCTAAAAATACCAATCCGGATCTGGATTCTATACTTACCGACCCTAGAAATCACTCTATGTCTTCAGCCTATCTGCCATATATTAACAATCAACTGGTGGAGTTGGTGTCTTATGATATCACTCTGAAACGAAAAGAAAGCAGGATCGCATTTGAGAAACAGATGTCAGATTCTGGTATTCCTGATGATGAAAAGGAAAGAAATCGGATGTTCTCTGCATTACAGGGTTTAGTAGCAGAAACCATCAGAGTAACAGAGCGGATGCCAGAGTCAGATGCTATTCTGGATCGTTTCGGCAAGACAAAAAAGGAATTAAACGAATGAATATGATAAATGTATTACTCTTACCATCATTATTATTACTAAGCGGTTGTGTGTTTAGCGAAGATTTATCTCCTCCATTTGGAGGTAAGACTGTAAAAGTATCGGTAGTTAAACCTGCCGACGTGGATATTTTACCGATGGATGCTATTTACCGCTCAGAAAAATGCAGAGATAAAGTTTTCACCTCTGCAGGTTCAATAACTAACCGTGCTGGTTATCGCCTACTGACAGTCCCTTTTAAACAACAGTTCGTTGATGATTTAGTGAGTGGCAATGTCTTCGTTAATGGTGGTGGTAGGTGTGAATGGAAACTCAGTAATATACGATTTCAGTTTAAATTTAGTGATGTGAAGAAGTTTGGGGTTGATATTAAAAGTAATATTTCCAATGACATCGTTTTTGTTTTTGATAATAATCCACCCCCTCGGGGAGATGGGCACTACATGAACGTGTCTGGCAACGTTGAAATAAAAGATGATTATTACCCACTCATCAGAAATGACCGCATGATAGACCATGCTAAAATCCTCAGGTTAATAAATGAAGATATGTTAACTTACAGAGTTAGTAATTCTGAACTTATTGTTTTCAAACCCAAGGTTCATTCTAAAAAGATTATTAATGTTTTAGGGCCAGAGAAATTTGGTGAGGACTCGATTACGACTTATCCTGATGGAACTCAAACGACCAATGCCAATGGACCTGACCCGATTAATTTTAAGAAAATAAATTTAATGAATTAAATTTATAAATGTCGAAAAATCACCCGCCACTCGTTCCATTACATTATTCTAAAAATAAATTAACCGGCTGTTTTGTACGTTGCACGGCTTAGTCGTGGGACACCTGAGAGTAACAGAGCAAATGCCTGATGGAAGAGCTGCCCTGGAACGTTTCCGTGCGAAAGTAAGGAATATGAGTAATGAAAATATTAAACATACTATGCCTGATGCCGCTCTTAATCCTGAGCGGCTGTTCGCGAGGCGAGGAACTATCCCCACCAACAAATGGTAAGACGATTAAAATATCGGTAGTTAAACCAGTAGATGTAGATATTTTACCAATGGATATCATTTACCGCTCTGAAAAATGCAGAGATAAAATATTCACTTCTTCGGGGGGGATAACGACCCGGGCAGGTTATCACCTTTTGACTGTTCCTTTTTATAAAGAAACGGGAAGCTACAGGGTAAGTAGTAGTATTGCCATAGATGGTGGAGGTAGGTGTGAATGGAAGTTGAGCAATATAAAATTTGATTTTCAATATCATAACATGAAAAATTTTGGCGGAAGTGTTAAGAATAATATACCAGCAGATATTGTTTTTGTTTTTGATAAAAATGCACCTCCTCGAGGGGATGGAAATTATGACAATGTCTATGGTGCCGTAGAAATTGAAAAAAACTACTTCCCTCTAATTAGGAAGAACTCTGCTGAAGATACATTAACACTAACTATAAAAGGTCAACCAATGTTGACTTACCGTGTTTATGATGCGAATAGCATTGTTTTTAAGCCTACTTTCCATCCAGATATGCTTGTGACGGCTATTCCTCCTGCAAAAAAAGGAGAGGGTTTTACTCTCATCTATCCAAATGGTGAAAAAATCGTAGACCATCACTTTCCTAATTCAGAAAAAACAAAATATGATTTTGTGAAACTAAAGCTCGCTAAGTAATAAACTGTAAATTTTATGATAAGGAGATATATGTCTAAGGGATTTGTTTTGCTCGGCGATAAAACAACACATGGAGGTCAGGTTATATCGGCATCATCAACCATGATCGTCAATGGTAAAAAAGTAGCTCTCATTGGAGATGACATAAGTTGTCCGGTAAAGGGTCACGGTACTAATCAGATTATTGAAGGCTCTACGGAGTGGTTATCTGATGGCAAAGCGATTGTTGTGGACGGCTGCCTTTGTGAATGTGGTTGCCAGGTTATTTCCAGTGCGCCGGATTGCGCAATAGGATAAGTGATGGGCTGGGAACGTCAGAAATCTAATGTTGCAGGTTTACCCAAAGAACCTTCACTTATCATGTGGCTTATTGTTGGTGTTGCTGCTCTAGTCACTGGAGTGCTGTTATTTGTGCTTCATGCTAACCAGATGTTAGGGGAAATCCAAAAGTATAATCTGTGGTTAGTTACTGCAGGTCCTTTATTTGTCTGGTTTGTCCTCATTTGTATACGCGGTTGGCGTTATAATAATGTTCTTGATAAGTATCAATTTGAATTAGATGAAGCCAATTATGCCCAGCAACAATGGTCTACGTGGGCGAACCGTCATATCGCAGTGTTGCACCACGGTGCCATTCTCCCCCGCTACCTGACATCGGGAACTCTGCTTCAGGCATTTCCGGATGTCGAGCAATTTATTAAGCAAGCCATTCGCATCAATTTTCAGGAAAATACAAATGGGCTTTCTTTATTAATTTGCAGCGTTCGCGATGCGTTAGAAAAACTTCCAACTGATTTACCCCTTAATGTCACACTGTTAACTGATTCACATAGTGAAGATCTATTGCTGCGGAAAAACTGCTCTGAAGCCTGGCAGAAAAATATGTCTTCTGTTCGCCCGGTTCCTGTGGTGAATATTTTGAAATCAAAGTCTTTTCTCTCTCTCGAAGAGCGGCTTAAATCGCCGACCCTGGATGTGGATCTGATTCTGGTTCATCAGACTCAGGGCAGGGATAAATACAGTGACGCGCTGGCAGCCCTCCTACTGACCTCTGATGATGTGGCTACAAAATACAGGCTTAGCCATCATGCGCGCTTGCTTCGGCCTATGTCGCTTGATAAGGGCATAACATTGAAGGCAGAACTCGATACCTTTTTTTCCATTCAGTCACAGGCGATCACTACGGCTGCAATTGTGGGTGACAGCATGAAGTGGGGCGATGACTTTTCTACTCTCTTGGCCTGCGCCAACAAATATGAAGGCTCCTGGAGGCCAGAGCAATGCCACTGGCTGGAAAAGTACGCTGGACTTAGTGGCCCTTTTTCACCTTGGATTCTGGCAGCTGTCGCCGGCGATATTGCTGCGCTGACGAAAGAGAACTGCCTGATGCTTTCAAGGGATAGTGAGAAACGTTTTATAAATACCGTAACTATAGGAAATATGATGAATGGCGAAGGATAGTTCAGTGTGGCGTGGCAACTGGGGTCGCCTTAGCCTTACTGTGTTGATTGCTGCGGCAATAGCGCTGGTCATCTGGACAAAGGGCGGGACGATCGGGCTTTACAGCATTGGACCAAAGCTGTTAGGAATTGCTGTAGCGCTGCTCCTGCTTCTGATCGTTTTTCATGGCAAAACAATCGGCCTCGCAATGAAATTACAGTGGTCACGGTTACAGGCAAAACGTAAAAATGTGCTACCCGCTGATGAAGGCCGCGTCAGGCAGACTCCGCCCCACAATGTCACCGTTGATACCATCCGTAACGCCATGCGTAACCTCTACGGTCGGCCCTGGGGACGTAAAACACGCATCCTGCTGATAACCGGTACTGCCGCTGAAGTGGAGCAACTGACTCCAGGTCTTACGGCTCAGCTCTGGCAGGAAGATCGCGGCACATTATTACTGTGGGGCGGCGATCCTGCATCCTCACCAGATGAAAGTTGGCTGACCGCCCTAAAACGTCTGCGTCGTCGTCCGGCTGATGCGATGATCTGGGTTACCTCCGCCGTTGATCATCTTGCCGACACTTCAGGCGTACCTGCCACAGCATTACCTTCTGCCGCCGCGATGGATGCCACCGCCCACGCGTTATCGGCACGCTATGAGAAGCTGGGCTGGCGGTTGCCGCTTTATGTCTGGTCGCTGCATCCGCGCGCCGAAAAGCAGCAGGGCCGCATAACTCAGGCGGTGGGCGTTCAGACGCTTACCACAGGCAAAATAGACAAGTTGCTGGCGGAGTTGGCAGCGCAGCTCACCACCCAGGGCATTCAGCAGGCGGCTGGTTCGCCGCAGCATCGTTTCCTGTTGAGCCTGGCAGACCAGCTGACGCGTGAGCCTGAAACACTCAACGCGCTTATTACACCACTGCAGAATCCGTATCGACCGCTACCGCTGGCGGGGCTGGTATTCAGCCCGCCCTCTGAAGGTGCAGAACGTGCGGTGCCCAATCACTGGGGCCGCGATAACCGCTGGGATGCGCTGCCGTCTTCCTTCACTTCGCTGCCGGCGCACCTGCGTCCGCAGCGTCGCGGCTTTTCCTGGTTGCGGCTACTGGCATCCGTGGCGTGCCTGGCGGTGATTGCCTGGGGCGCGGGTCTGCTGATGTCATTCACCACCAACAGCAGCGTTATCAGCAACTCCCACACGCAGGCGATGCAGGCGGCCGATACTGGACAACCGCTGCAGCAGCGCCTGGTGGCGCTTTCTGATCTGCAGAAAACCATGCAGCGCCTGCAACATCGTGCGGAGCACGGTGCGCCGTGGTACAGCCGTCTTGGACTGAATCAAAACGACGCGCTGCTGGCGGCGCTCTGGCCGCGTTACGCGCAGGCGGCGCTACCGTTACTGCGCGATGCGGCAGCCGCGCATCTGCGTAAGGAGCTGCAGACGGTCGCCAATCTGCCGCCAGACAGCCCGCTGCGTGACACGCTCGCCAAACCGGCTTACGCCCAGCTCAAGCTATGGCTGATGCTGGCGCGCCCAGAGCGTATGGATGCAGCATGGTTCAGCCAGGCGCTGATGCAGGACTGGGCGCAGCGCACGGATGTCAGTACTGGCTACTGGCAGGGCGCAGCTCCAGGAATGATGGTGTTTTACGGCGCTGGTCTGGTTGCGCATCCTGAATGGAAGCTGAAGGCTGACCCGGAGCTGACCGGCCAGGTGCGCGCGCTGCTGGTTCGTCAGCTCGGCGTCAGCAACAGCGAATCACGCCTTTATCAGCAGGTGCTGGCGCAGATGTCGCGCAACTACGCCGATATGCGATTAACTGACATGACCGGCGATACCGATGCGGCGCAGCTGTTCAGCACCGATGAAGTAGTGCCAGGCATGTTCACCCGCCAGGCGTGGGACGACGGCGTGAAACCCGCGATTGATAAAGTGGCCAATGCCCGCCGCGAGGAGATGGACTGGGTGCTGGGCGATAATCCGCCGACGACCGGGAAATCCTCCTCGCCTGATGCACTGGAAGCACAGCTTACCAGTCGCTACTTTGCCGACTACAGCGCAGCCTGGCTGAACTTTCTTAATAGTCTGCGCCTGCAGCCCGCGCCGACGCTGTCGGATGCCATTGACCAGCTGACGCTGATGGCCGACGTGCGTCAGTCGCCGCTGGTGGCGTTGATGAACACGCTGAACGTGCAGGGGCGTACCGGCCAGACCGGCGGGGCGCTGGCCGACTCGCTGGTGAAGTCGGCGCAGAACCTGTTCAGCAAAGAGAAGCGACCGGCGATTGACCAGGATGCCGGGCCGAGCGGTCCGCTGGATGCGACCTTCGGTCCGCTGCTGTCGCTGACCGACGCGCAGGGCAGCACGTCGTCAATGAATCTGCGTACCTTCCTGACCCGCGTCACACAGGTGCGCCTGCGTCTGCAGCAGGTCACCAACGCTGCCGATCCGCAGGCGATGACGCAGACGCTGGCGCAGACGGTGTTCCAGGGCAAAACTGTCGATCTGACTGAAACCCGCGACTACGGCAGTCTGATTGCTGCTGGTCTGGGACAGGAGTGGAGCGGCTTCGGGCAGACGGTATTTGTGCGGCCGATGGAGCAGGCCTGGCAGCAGGTATTAAGTCCGGCGGCTGAAAGTCTCAACGCCCAGTGGCAACAGGCGGTAGTGAGCGAGTGGAACAGTGCCTTTGGCGGTCGCTATCCGTTCAAAAACGTCAGCAGCGAAGTTTCTCTGCCGCTACTGGCGAAGTATCTCAACAGCGATACCGGCCGCATCACCCGCTTCCTGCAAACGCGACTTAACGGCGTGCTGCACCGCGAAGGCACACGCTGGGTGCCGGACAGCATCAACGCGCAGGGGCTGACCTTCAACCCGGCATTCCTCAAAGCGATTAACCAACTTAGCCAGATTTCCGACGTGGTGTTCACCACCGGTGAAGCGGGACTGCACTTTGAGCTGCGTCCCGGCACGGCGGCAGGCGTATCGCAGACGACGCTGACCATCGACAGCCAGAAGCTGGAATATGTGAACCAGATGCCGGCCTGGAAGCGTTTCACCTGGCCGGCGGATACCGAAGCGCCGGGCGCAACGCTGAGCTGGGTCAGCACCGAGGCAGGCACCCGCCTGTATGGCGACATGCCGGGGGGCTGGGGCTTGATTCGTTTGCTGGACAAAGCGCAGGTCACCGCCAATCCGGGTATTAGCAGCAGTTGGCAATTGAGCTGGGCTGCGCCCGACGGCCGCACGCTGAATTACATTCTGCGCACCGAAGCCGGTGATGGCCCGCTGGCGCTACTGCGGCTGCGCAATTTCACGCTGCCATCAGACATATTTCTTCAGCGCGCCACAACTGTCGCGCCGGAAGACCTTAACGTCACGGAGGACGAATAATGCCGCTTAAATCTCTTATCAGCGCCTGTGGTGAAGACGCTGAGACGCTTCGCGCCCAGGCAAAACAGCAAATCGTACTGTGGAATAACTGGCTGCAGCCGGTATCGGCGGACTATCCCGCCGGTGAGGACCCGACCTATCATGACGGTTTTCAGCAGATTCAGGAGGAGGTGAACCGCCTTTCCGGGGCGGACACCATACTTATCTGCGAACTGGCGGAAAATCTGCTCACCACCACTACCAAAGACATCCGCGTGGCGGCCTGGTACAGCTGGGCACGCCTGCAGCTTGATGGCGAAGCCGGGCTGGCTGATGGCTTGTCATTAATGGCCGGGCTGCTGACGCAGTTTGGCAGCAGCCTGCATCCACAACGCGCGCGCAGCCGTGAAGCGGCGCTGCGCTGGCCCGCCGGTTCGCGCATGCTCGACACGCTTTCACTCTATCCTGAAGTCACTAAGCAGGATGCGTTGCGAACCGCAGGCGCGTTGCTGCTGATTGAAGACGCGAGCCTGGAGCACGGCGGTGCCGGTCTGGGCAGTTTGTATGCAGCACTGGAAAATCGTCTGCTCAAAGCGGGTGGTCCCGATGCGGTGGTGCCACAGGCCGCGGGTGAAGGGGATAAGCATCAAACCAGCGGTCCGGCTGCGCCACAGATGGGGGCGATTGCCTCCGGGCGAGAGTTGCTGGATCAGGCGCGCACGCTGTCGAAATACCTGCGTGATCAACCCGGCGGCTGGCTTGCTGCGCACCGTCTAATGAAATCCCTGCGCCACGATACGCTGCTGCAACTGCCGCCGCTTTCCGGCGACGGCAAAAGCCGTATCGAACCGCCTAAGGCAGACCAGCGCGCTCAGCTTAAACGTCTTTGGCTGCAGCAGAGCTGGCAGGAACTGACCGAGCAGGCCGACAGCCTGTTTTCGCGTGGTGGTAACCATTTCTGGCTTGACCTGCAGTGGTACATCCATCAGGCGCTGACGCGCGCCGGCAACACCACGCTTGCCGCCATCGTGCAGGACGATCTTAAAGGACTGTTGTCGCGCCTGAGCGGGCTGGAAACGCTGGCGTTCAGCGACGGTACGCCGTTTGCCGATGAGGTGACGCTCGGCTGGATACAGCAGCAGGTGATGAATACCGAACCCGGCTGGGGCGAGGGTGCGGCAGCGTCAGCTGGTGCCAGCAATGAGGATGACATCCTGCAACTGGAAAGCGAAGCCGTAGAGCTGGCCGATCGCGAAGGTATCGAAACGGCGCTGACATGGTTGCAGCATCGGCCAGGAACTGCTTTACCGCGACAGCAGTGGCTGCTGCGTCTGCTGATGGCGCGCGTCGCTGAGCAATTTGGCCGTCAGGAAATGGCGCTGCACCTGCTTAGCGGGCTGGATAACAGCGCAGATATCATGACGCTCGGCCGGTGGGAACCGTCGCTGCTGTTTGAAGTGAAATCGAGGCGGTTAAAACTCCTACGCACTCGCGCCGGGCGTAGTGAAGCGGATAAAGCGCGAGTGCAGCCGGAAATGGAACAACTGTTAGCTGGGCTGGTTCATATCGATGCGGCACGCGCTGTGGTGTTACTGGGTTAAAACAAAAGGGATTTATTATGCTGATTTTACGCTCGATTATTGTAATGATGGTTTTTTCATTAACAGGCTGTACTTATTACTTATGGAGCTTAAGTGACACCCGCTCAACAACTGTGCGAGAAATGAATTTCTCTGATCGAATTAGCGGGATGTTTGAGTATAAAAATGTACATCTGACTGAAGGAGATAATGGCACTGGAAAAGACATTATCAGACTTCCAGATGAAGGCGTAGGATTCGTTGGGGACGACAATATCTATTTTGTGACGGTTAACGTTAATGAATTATTGGCATTGAACGATTTGATGAAGAAAGTGCCATTAAGAATGAACAATGATGATAAATTTATCGATATGAATCTCAAAGGCTACTACAGTAAGAACACTAATGCAGAATTCCAACAAACAATGAGCGTTAGAACTCGAAAACCTGTAACTGCATTAACTCAATCACAAAAGAAAGCGCTTGAGGATAAGCGGTTTTCATCAGTGGACGGTTATTTACAGCGTTCAGTGAGCGTTGAGGGCATCATTATCAATAAAATGAGGTTAGGTTCATCTTTCCCTCAGACAACATCACTCGATGAAAGCTATCAGGTGCGATTTTATTCATCATATCGTTACGATAAGTTCGACAGTGGCTCGGTAGCCTTAAAACTTGCATTGACACCTGTCACGTTAATTGGGGATGTTGTTTTTATTCCGCTATATCTACTCACTGCAAAGTAGTAATAGGATAGGGATATTCATCAATCTAATAAGAGGGTGAGATGATTAGATGCATCATCAGATGTTACATCGGTGGGTGGCGAAGCATATTTAATCATAAAGGATGCGCAAGTCGGAAAGAGTTTTGGGTTTTCATTCTGGTAAACTTATTAGCTTTGAATTTATATTTAGCAATAACAGGAATGCTGACTCTGACCGGCAGTGGCATAGTTGATGTCTTGTTGTTCCTTTCAATGGGTTTTTCTCTTCAACTGTTATTTATATGCATTCTGATCATCCCTGATATGTCTTTGGGAGTAAGAAGAATGCATGATATTGGTCGGAGTGGCTGGTGGTTTAGTAGCCTGCTACTTAGCAATATTTTTATTATTCCTGTATTCCTTGGTGTTCTGGTCAACAGTATTGCAAATCGCTTTTCATGGGATATCGCACTCTCTATATCGATTTGGGCAAGCCTGGTATTGAATTTGAGCGTTATTTTTTACCTGACATATCTGTGCTGCAAACCTTCAGTAGAGCCATCACCGCTTCCACATTAACGCAATAAAAATAAAATCAGAGCTACGTAATGAAAGATCTCACCCTGCGTTATTACGATACCGAAATGCGCTACCTGCGTGATGCCGCAAAAGAATTCGCCGCCACGCATCCCGATCGCGCTGCGATGCTTAACCTTGACCGGGCTGGCGCGCCAGACCCTTTTGTTGAACGTCTGCTGGAGGGCTTTGCCTTTTCCGTCGGTCGCCTGCGTCAGAAAATTGATGACGATCTGCCGGAACTGACTGAAGGGCTGGTCAGCATGCTGTGGCCGCACTACTTGCGCACCATTCCGTCGCTGTCGGTGGTGGCGCTGACACCAGACCTGCCAAAAATGAAAATGGCGGAGGTGGCGCCAGCAGGACTGGAGGTCTATTCGCGTCCGGTTGGCCCGAAAAATACCGTATGCCGCTACCGCACCACGCAGGCGCTGACGCTGAATCCGCTGGAAGTCGCTGGCGTGACAATGGCAACCGAGCCGGACGGGCGGTCGCTGCTGCGTATCCGCATCAACAGCAGCGGTCAGGCCGACTGGAATCAGACCGATTTGAGCCGCCTGCGCTTCTGGCTGGGCGAAGACGTGCCGGTTGGCAATGCGCTGCACCAGATGCTGACGCGTCGTCAGGCGGCGTTGTACATCCGCCTCGCGGGTCAGGGAGAGCGTGCGCGGCTCGACGGCTGGTTCAGCCCCGGCGGATTTGGCGAGGAGGATCGGCTGTGGCCCAAGGGCGATAGCGCTTTCAGTGGCTATCAACTGCTGCTCGAATACTTCACCTTCCCGGAGAAATTCCGCTTTGTTCATCTCAACGGGCTGGAGAATATCACGCTGCCGCCGGGCCTTGCGTATTTCGATATTGAGGTGGTGTTCAGCGCGCAGTGGCAGAGTGATCTGCCGGTGACGGACGAGTCGCTGCGCCTGCACTGCGTGCCGGTGATTAACCTGTTCACGCTGGAGGCCGATCCGTTAACGATCAGCGGACTGGAGAGCGAATACCTGCTGCGTCCGAAGCGACTGCAGGACGGCCATACTGAAATCTATGCGGTGGATGCGGTTAACGGTTCGGGCATTGGCGGCAGCGCGGATTATGTGCCGTTCTCCAGTTTCCGCCACAAGGGCGGCATGATGCGTCGTCAGGCGCCTGAGCGCTACTTCCATACCCGTGTGCGCAAAGGAGTTAGCGGGCTACGCGATACCTGGCTCATTCTCGGCGGCCAGCAATGGGAAGCGGGGCAGGAGCTGGCCAAAGACACGCTGTCGCTGCGCATCACCGGTACTAACGGTCAGCTACCGCGCCGGGCGCTGCAGAGCACGCTGCTGGATCGCTGCGAACAGGTATTACAGACACCGGTAACGGTGCGCAACCTGTGTCGTCCAACGCTGCCCGCTTATCCACCGGCAGAAGATCGCTTTCACTGGCGCGTGCTGAGCCATCTCGGCTCTGGCTTCATCAATATTATGAGCAGTGCAGAAGTGCTACGCGGCACGCTGGCGCTCTACAACTGGCAGGATGACGAGCTGTGTAACCGCAAGCTCGACGCCATTCTTGACGTGCAGCATCACCGCCTGCAGCGCTTTGAAAACGGTTATCTGCTGCGTGGTCTTGAGGTGGAAATCACGCTGGACAGCAACGGTTTCACCGGTGACGGCGACATCAACCTGTTTGGCGAGATGCTCAACCGCTTCCTGTCGCTTTACGCCGACATGAACCAGTTCATCCAGCTCTCCCTTGTCATCCGGCCAGAAGGAAAATGCATCCGGTGGAAAGAGAACCACAGCCAGCGCCTGCCAGGTTAATCACGCAGCTAGGTGACCGGCTGCCGTACATGAACTTTTACCGTTTCTGCCAGCTGCTTGAGCAGAGCGAACCCGATGCACCGGTGCCCGGCAGCGGCTGGCAGGTACGCCATGAGCCGGTGCGCTTCCGTCCTCATCCGGGCATGGGCTTCCCGGCGGGCGAAATCCGCGGCTATGAAAATCCTGCCCGTCCCGGTTTGCCGCCGACGGTGCGCGTCAATTTTATGGGGTTATATGGCACCGAATCGCCGCTGCCAACGCGTTATATCGATGACATTGCCCAGCGTCGCGATGGCCACGAGGCGATGCAGGATTTCCTCGACATCTTCAATCACCGTCTGACCACGCAGTTCTACCGCATCTGGCGCAAGTATTCCTATCCGGCAACCTTCGCAGAAGGTGGCCGCGATAATACCTCGCAGTATCTGCTGGGGCTGGCCGGACTGGGCATTAATGGGTGCGCCGAAAATGTGGCAACGCCGGTGTCGCGGTTTCTGGCGCTGCTACCGGTGATGCTGCTGCCGGGGCGTACCGGCGAGGGCGTGAGTTCGCTAGTGAGTCTGCTGGCACCGGATACGCGAGCGGAGGTCATGCACTGGGAGCCGCGACGCATTGAGCAGCGTAACGTACTGGCGATGAGCGTACGTCAGCCGGTGAGCATGAAAAATCGGCCGGTGATGGGCACGCACGCCACCGACGTTAACGGTCAGGTACTGATACGGTTGTTCACGCGCAATCCCGACGAAGTGAGCGGCTGGCTGCCAGGCGGACAACTGCACGGCGATTTTATGGCGATGCTGCACGTTTATCTCGGGGCGAAGCTAGATGCGCGGCTGGAGCTGTGCGTGGAGCGCCAGCTGCTGCCGGATGCGCAGCTAAGCTGCAAAAGTGCCAGCGCTGTGCAGCTGGGGCGCACCGCCGTGCTGCCGCAGTTAGCGGAGCAGAGTGTAAAAATAAAAGACGTCATTACTATTCAGCTCGGCCGCTATGAGCGAGTCCGGTTAAACACATCAAGGATTGAGACCGATGAAGAAGGCGATTACCGCTGGTAAAACCCTGCTCCCCATAATATTCGCGCTGGCCGTCAGCGGCTGCGGGCTGACGCAGAAAGTGACGGACGGCACTGTTTCGATGACCAAAGCCATTTTCTATAAGCAGATTAAAACGCTGCATCTCGACTTTGTCGCACGCGAAGGTGTTAACCGCAACGCGCAGGGCGCGGCACTGACCACCGTGGTGCGCGTCTGGCAAATTAAAGACCGTAAGGCGTTTGATACCTCCGATTATCCGTCTCTGCTCGCTGCCGACAGCCAGGCGCTTAAGGCCGATTTAGTGGCGGAGAAATCGGTGAGCGTGCGTCCCGGCGAGTCAGTGAGTATCGATGTGCCGATGGAAGAGAGCGCCCAGTTTGTGGCGATTGCGGGCATGTTCCTGTCGCCGGACCAGCAGAATGAAAAATGGCGACTGGTGATGACGCGCGACGACCTCGATCCCGACAAGGCGCGCATTATTGAGCTGGGCGACGGAACGTTGACCTTGCTGGCCGTGAAGAAGGAGTAATCATGACGCCTTCACTCTATGACATTCTATATGGCAACTTTGAAGGTGACCTCGAACTCGACGCCGTCAGTGAAGAGAATCAGGTCATTTTATCTGTGCTGGACAATATGCAGCGCATTCTCAACAGCCGTGCCGGGGCTTTGGCACATTTGCCGGATTACGGCCTGCCCGATATGACGCGTATCCTGCAAGGCATGCCCGGCACCGCACACCAGTTGATGCACACACTTTCCGGCGTGCTGCTGAAATATGAGCCACGCCTGAAGCGCATTGATGTGGTGTTACTGGAACAGAGCATGCCCGGCGAGCTGCGGTATGCCATTGATGCCGAACTCAAAGAGGGCGGATTGGTGCGCTTCGGCACCGAATTTATGCCGGAAGGGCGCGTGATGATCCGCCACATGAAGCAACAGCAATACCTTGATGCCAGGGCATCTGTTTAACTTTTTAGCCTGATTAGGGCTTTTTGGAACACAGCAATGACTTCATCTCAACCTCGCTATGTCAAAACCGGTGGCGATCCGCGTGCGTTAGCGGAATATGCCGCGCTGCGTCAGGAAATGCAGAAACTCACGCATCCGGCGCGTCCGGATGTGGATTGGCCGCACGTCTCTGCGCTCAGTCTGACGCTGTTCGAACAAAACGGCGTCGAATTGCAAAGTGCAGTTTGGTATACACTTTCTCGCTCTCACGTGGCAGGAACGGCAGGGATGGCCGAAGGCCTAGCGGTGCTGGTAGCATTGGTCACCCGTGAATGGTCGACGCTATGGCCGCTGCCGACGCATTCACGTATGGAACTGTTGTCTGGACTGAGCCGTCGGTTGCAGCAGTTCCTGCGTACTCAAACGATAACCGAATCTGACTTAACGGCGCTCAGCCAGGCGGCGCGCTTGCTCGGCAAAGCCGGCGATCATCTGCAACGTCTTGAACTGCGTCAGCTTAGCCAGATTGATCCGCTACTGGACCGCATTCGCAATGCGGTGGTGATGCTGGAGCGCTGCGATATCTCAACGTCTGACGCCGTTTCAGCGCTGCCTGAAGTGGTTTCGTTTGAGAAGCCCGTGCTGGCGCTGGCGGATGCAGAAGCCAGCGGCTGGGTGTATGTGCCGGCTCACGGTACGCCCGCACCGGATGTGAGGCACCTGCGCCGTCGCGCGTTTATCAGTGGTGTGGGCGCTACGCTACTAAGCGTGTCGCTTATCACCGCCGCTTGCTATTTCGTTAAGCAAAATACTGAGCAGGAATCACCGTTGCAGCAGGCATTGCTGACTTCTATATCTCCAATCCCTGCGCCGCTTACACCGGAAAGGATTGCCAAACTACAGGCTAATCCACCTGAATGGCTGAACGACGGAGCATGGCTGGAGCAAACGCAGCAGCAACTGAGCTGGCTGCTGGGCGTATCGCCAGACTGGAATTTGCAGCACGGTAATGCACTGGTGGTGCAGGCCAATCTGTTGTTGCCTGATTCGGATGCGGTTAAAACGATGAGTGCACGCTGGCACAAGCAACTTAAAGCGGCAGCGCTGCCTGCTGAGAAGATGCAGGGATGGCAACAGGGCATGGAGCAGCTCAAAATGTTGTCACAGCGCCTGAACGGACTGGATGAGAAGCGCGGAAAGTATCTGACGGTGAGCGAACTGAAAACGGCAGTCTATGATATGACGCAGGCGTTCAACGGGACGGTACCACTGGAAGAGGAGCTGCGGGTGTTGCAGCAATCAGGTGGTGAAGCTCAACCCCATCAATTAGCACAAGCGGAAACGCACTTGAAGCAGCTTATCGCCAGGTATCAAGAGTTAGTCACATCAGCAAGAGAATAGGATTAAGCAAAATCTGCGGTCTACAGAAAACAGGCAAAAAAAAGTCTGAACGTTAGTTCAGACTCTCTTTCAAAATATGGCGGTGAGAGGGGGATTCGAACCCCCGATACGTTGCCGTATACACACTTTCCAGGCGTGCTCCTTCAGCCACTCGGACACCTCACCACATTTTTTTGTCAACCGCGCTGGGTCAACGGGGCGCTACTATAGGGAGATCGCTGAAAAGGGTCAAGTGCTATTTTCTCCTTTTGTTCTATTCGCTTAAGCTCTGAGCGTATTGCCGTTAGCCTGCTCATCATGGTGATTCTGTCATCAAATCATTCCCTTTCTGTCACAAAAATGTCACCGCACTGTCGCAGACTTGTCCGCGGAAACATTTGGTTATATCTATGGATAAGGATGCTTATAAATGAAACAGATACCTCTCTTTACGGTTACGCTGCTGGCTTCGCTGATCGCGACATCAGCAGTGGCAGAAGATGCGCAATATTCCCGCGCCGCTTCTGGCGATTTCACTGAGCACGGCGGCGCGCGTCGTCTCACCGGCGACCAGACCGAAGCGCTGAAAGCTTCATTAAGCAATAGCACCGCGAAAAACGTGATTCTGCTGATTGGTGATGGCATGGGAGATTCGGAAATCACCGCCGCGCGTAATCAGGCGCGTGGTGCGGGCGGTTTCTTTCCCGGTCTTGATGCGTTGCCGCTTACCGGTCAATACACGCACTATTCATTAGACAAGAAAACCCACAAGCCAAATTACGTGACGGATTCCGCCGCCTCTGCCACCGCGTGGGCCACCGGCACCAAATCCTATAACGGCGCGATTGGCGTCGACGTGAACGGCAAAGATCAGGTAACGATTCTTGAGCTGGCGAAAGCCGCCGGTAAAGCCACCGGCAACGTCTCCACTGCTGAATTGCAGGACGCCACGCCAGCAGCGTTAATCGCCCACGTCACCTCGCGCAAATGCTACGGCCCGGAGAAAACCAGCGAGCTGTGCCCAACCAATGCGCTGGAGCAGGGCGGTAAAGGATCGATTACCGAGCAGATGCTGAAAACCCGTGCGGACGTTACGTTAGGCGGCGGCGCGAAATCCTTCGGCGAAACCGCCAAAGCCGGCGAGTATCAGGGCAAAACCCTGCGCGAACAGGCTCAAGCGCTGGGCTATCAGTGGATTGATAATCTGGATGGCATGAACGCCATTCAGCAGGCAGATCAGAATAAACCGGTGCTTGGCCTGTTCGCCGACGGCAATATGCCGGTGCGCTGGCAGGGACCGAAAGCCAGCTATCATGGCAACATTGATAAGCCGGTAGTGACCTGCGAAGTGAATAAAGAGCGTCCAGCTTCGGTACCAACGCTGGCGCAGATGACCAAAAAGGCCATCGATCTGTTGAGCACCAATGAAAAAGGCTTCTTCCTGCAGGTGGAAGGCGCGTCGATTGATAAGCAGGACCATGCGGCTAATCCATGCGGTCAGATTGGCGAAACAGTTGATCTGGATGAAGCGGTGCAGCAGGCGCTGGCGTTTGCGCGCGAGCACGGCGACACGTTGGTGGTGGTGACCGCCGATCATGCGCACAGCAGCCAGATCGTGGAAAACGGCACCAAAGCGCCGGGCCTGACGCAGGCGGTGAATACCAAAGATGGTGCGGTGATGACCATCAGCTACGGCAATTCAGAAGAGGATTCGCAGGAGCACACCGGCACGCAGGTGCGTATTGCGGCGTACGGCCCGCATGCGGCCAACGTGGTCGGCTTGACCGACCAGACCGATCTGTTCTTTACCCTGAAGGATGCGATGGGGTTGAAGTAACGGAGTTTTTGTTGGAAGGGTCGCCATAAATGGCGACCCTGGCTTACAATCCACGTTTTGCCATCAACCGCGCTAAATCCACCAGACGATTAGAGAAGCCCCATTCGTTATCATACCAGGCAAGGATTTTCACCAGATTGCCGCCAATCACCAGTGTAGAAAGCCCATCTATAATCGATGAACGGGCATCGCCCTGATAATCGCTCGATACCAGCGGCTCGTCGCTGTATCCGAGAATCCCCTTCAGCGGACCGTCTGCCGCCGCCGCTTTAAAGGCGTCGTTCACCTCTTCTGCTGTCACATCGCGTTTCAGCGTCACGGTTAAATCCACAATCGAAACCACCGGCACCGGCACGCGCAGGGAATAGCCGGTCAATCGACCATCCAGCTCCGGAATCACCCGACCGAGCGCCTTCGCCGCGCCGCTTGAGTAAGGAACAATCGACAGCGCTGCCGCCCGCGCACCACGCAGATCTTTCTCTGGCTGGTCGTGCAGTACCTGGCTGTTGGTATAAGCATGCGTGGTGTTCATTAAACCGTGCTCAATACCAAACGCCTGATGCAGCACCGCCGCCGCTGGCGCTAAGCCGTTGGTGGTGCAGCTGCCGTTACTCACCACAAAGTGCTGCTGCGGATCGTAACGCTGATCGTTGACGCCCAACACAATTGTCAGGTCATCGTTCTTGCCCGGCGCGGAGATAATCACGCGTTTCGCGCCACCGCTGGTGATGTGCACGGCGGCTTTGTCACGTTCGGTGAAGAAGCCGGTGGCTTCAATCACGATATCCACGCCGACATCGCGCCAGCGAATATTCGCCGGATCGCGCTCGCTGAACACGCGCACTGCTTTGCCATCAATGCGCAATTCGCCTTCGCCTGCTTCCACTTCTGCCGGCAGCCTGCCGAGCAGGGAATCGTGTTTCAACAGATGCGCGAGGGTTTTACTGTCGGTGAGGTCGTTGATGGCGACGATTTCAATATCATCGCTGCCCAGCGCTGCGCGAAAAACGTTACGTCCGATACGGCCAAAGCCGTTGATGCCGATCTTAGTCATGATTGACTCCTTTTCCGAGGATGCTGGAGTCACTCTAAGCCGATGGTGTGATGGCGTAAACGCCAAAAAAGGATCACTTTACGCCAATTTTCTGCAGTGAAAGCGTTGGCGATATTCGCCCGGCGTGAGATGCAGTTGGCGCTCAAAACTGCGACGTAAATTGATGCTGCTGCCAAAGCCGGTATGTTGTGCGATGCGATCCAGCGTGTCGTTGCTTTGCTCCAGCTTTTCACGCGCGGCGGCGAGGCGCGCCTCGGCCACATAGCGCGCGGGCGGCGCACCGATTTCTCGGGTAAACACGCGGGTGAAGTTGCGCGGGCTCATGGCAACGCGCTCCGCCAGCTTCTCCACCGACAGATCGTCAGCGAGGTTGGCGCGGATCCAGCGCTGCAATTCACCAATCGGGCCAATGGCGCTCGGGGTTTGCAGATGAAAACGGCTGAACTGCATCTGTCCGCCGGGACGACGCAAATACATCACCATATCCTGCGCAATGTCGCGCGCCACGCTAAAGCCGAAATCCTCTTCCACCAGCGCCAGTGTTAGGTCAAAGCCCGAGCTGACGCCGCCGGAGGTCCAGATCGGTCCGTCCTGAATAAACAGCGGACCGCCTTCCACCTGAATCTCTGGATAACGCGACTGCAAAGTATCGAGCAAGCGCCAGTGCGTGGTGGCACGGCGACCCGCCAGCAAACCGGATTCCGCTAAGAGCATCGCGCCGCCACACACCGAAACCACGCGGCGCGCCTGCGGAGCCGCCAGCTTAATGAAATCCACCACCATGTTGCCTTCTTCTGCGCTGTCGCCGCGTCCGGTGATCATAATGGTGTCCCACGCGCTGCGCGGATCGAGATCGGCCAGTTTGAGGTCGGCTAATAGATTGAGGCCGGATTGGCCGTGGATCACCTGATGCGATTGAGTGGTGGCGAGGCTGACGCGATAGCGTTGCTGATCAACGCCAACCGGAAGGTGCTGATTGGCGCGCATCAGGATGTCGGCGATACCCGCCGCTTCAAACAGCATGCCGCCGTCGGGCACAATAATCAGAAAGGTTTTCATGGCGTGAAATGGATTTTTTTACGGAATAGGCCAAGTGTCTCATAAGGCAGGGATTAACGCCATGTACAACCGATCACCATTTATGACGACCTCGTATTAATGAATCAACCTCATAGACCCAATACTATTTCAGGCCATTATCTTCACAATACCATCCGCTAACATGGAGGAATTCGATCTCTCTGGAATTCAACATGGGTCACGCCTCAACGCGTACGCAATCCTTCACCGTCAAGTCGAGCGGTTTGCCGTTTATTCTCATTCTGAGTGCGTTGATGGCGATCACCTCGCTATCCACGGATATCTATCTGCCCGCCATGCCGATCATGGCGCGCGAGCTGCACGGCGATGCGGAACTCACCATCACCGGATTTCTCATTGGCTTCTGTATTGCCCAGCTGATTTGGGGGCCGTTGAGCGATCACTTCGGCCGTAAAACGCCGCTGTTTATTGGCCTGACACTGTTTGTCATCGGCTCAGTGGGTTGTGCGCTCTCCACTGACATCACCCACATCGTGTTCTGGCGTGTGTTCCAGGCTTTAGGCGCTTGTACCGGACCGATGCTGGCGCGCGCCATGATTCGCGATCTGTTTGCTCGCTCGCGTGCTGCGCAGATGCTCTCGACGCTGATGGTAATTATGGCGATTGCGCCAATTGCCGGGCCGCTGTTGGGCGGGCAGATGATCCGCGTGACATCCTGGCATGCCATCTTCTGGCTTTTAGCGGCTATCGGCGGCGTGATGCTGATGTTGATCTGCTGGTTGCCGGAAACCTTGCCGCCGGAGAAACGGGTGAAAGCCTCGCTGCCAGGCGCGTTTCGCAACTATTTCGCACTGCTGAAAAATCGCCATTTCATGCGGTTTACCCTGTGCGTGGCGTGCTATTACGTTGCGGCCTATGCCTTTATTACCGGCTCGCCTTTTGTCTACATCTCTTACTTCGGCATTGATGCGCAGCACTATGGCTGGCTGTTTGCGGTCAACGTGGTGGGTTTGATGGCGGTGAGCATGGTCAACCGATGTTTAGTGCATCGCTATCCGCTTGAGTCGCTGCTGAAGTGTGCGGTGTTAACCGCCACCGTGGCGGCGCTGATCCTCGCGCTCTGCAGCAAACTGCAGTTCGGCGGCATCGTGATGATCATTCTCTCGGTGTTCGTATTCTTCTCGATGAACGGCATCATCGCCGCCACTTCAACTGCGGCAGCGATGGATACGGTGCCGAATATGGCGGGTTCCGCCTCGGCGCTGATTGGCTCGCTGCAATACGGCAGCGGCATCATCTCATCGTTGCTGCTGGCGCTGTTAAGCGACGGCACGCCGTGGACCATGGGCTGGATTATCGCGCTGTTTACCGTGGCGAGTGCGGTCATGGCGATCACCGCCGCCACGGCAAAGTCGCACCACTGAAACGAGGAAAACCTTCATATGAATACATCAACAATGCAGCCCGAGACGCTCTCGGCACGTCAACAAGCCATTCCGCTGATGGCGGCGTTTATGGCAACCAGCAATATGGAAAAACTGGATGGCGCACTTAATCAGGGGCTGGACGCCGGATTAACGGTAAACGAAGCCAAAGAGATCCTGGTGCAGTTGTATGCCTATACCGGTTTCCCGCGTAGTCTCAATGCGCTGAGCGCGCTGATGAAAGTCACGGAAGCGCGCAAGCAGCGCGGTATCAGGGATGAAGTGGGCAAAGAGCCGGTGCAGCCGGTGCCGGTGGGCGATGCGCTGCGTCAGCTGGGCACAGATAACCAGACCAAAATTTCTGGCGCGCCGGTGCAAGGACCACTTTTCGACTTCGCACCGGTGATCAACCAGTTCCTGCAAACCCATCTGTTTGGCGATATTTTTGCTCGTGACAATCTTGACTGGCAAAGCCGCGAGCTGGCGACAGTTGGCGCATTGGCCGCCACACCGGGCGCAGAATCGCAGCTGCTGTCACATACGCGCGCCAGCTTGCGCGTAGGCATCACGCGCGGCCAGTTGCAGCAGCTGGCGAACCTGTTGCGTGCCAATGGGGAAATTGCGGCGGCGGAACGCGCGGAATGCGCATTGCTGGCAATCTAGGTTAGCTGTTGATTAGAGGGGAAAGATTGTTGAAAAATACGCTTAAAATCTGGAGCATCTGTCTGCTGGCGACCAGCTTTATCGCCGCCGCACAGGCGGAACCTTTAGTGATTCAGGAACAAGGTAGTTTTGCGGCGGGCGGCACGGTAATCACCGCGCCGGGACAATTTGATGCCAAAAAGCCGCTGGATCCTGCAGGCCAGACCTATCATGGCGATCACGCGGCGGTGTTTTATCAAATTCCGCCACATGCGCATAAATATCCCATCGTGATGCTGCACGGCGCCGGGCAGTTTTCCCGCACCTGGGAAAGCACGCCGGATGGGCGCGAAGGGTTCCAGAACCTCTTTCTACGGCGCGGATTTGCCACCTATCTGGTTGATCAGCCGCGTCGCGGTAGCGCCGGTCGCAGCACGGTGGAGAGCACGCTAACACCGAAACCGGATGAGCAGCTGTGGTTCAATCAGTTCCGTCTAGGCGTGTGGCCCACCTTCTTCAAAGGCGTGCAGTTCTCACAGGACAAAGAGGCGCTGAACCAATACTTCCGCCAGATGACGCCCAATACCGGGTCGTTTGACGTCAATGTGATTTCGGATGCGCTCTCCGCCGTGGTCGATAAAAGCGGTCCCGCTATTCTGTTTACCCATTCGCAGGACAGCTGGCGCGTAAGGCTGGCAATGGCGCGCCAGTGGCGAGATGTGGTGAATAAACACGGTGGCGATGTGCAGGTGATTCACCCGCCGGAAATCGGCATTAAAGGCAACACTCATTTCCCGTTCTCCGACCTGAATAACGTACAGATCGCCGATCAGGTCAGCCATTTTTTGCAGCAGAAGCATCTGCAATAGCTCAACGGCAGGGTTTATGGATTGATGAATACAACTAATAAACCCTAGCTGATTACCGGGTCTGACCAAATCAATGCTGGGGCGTTATGCTTTTGGAAACTCTCAAAAGGATAACGCCATGCACACTGTAAAACTCAATAACGGCCTCGATATGCCTCTGCTGGGCTTTGGTGTGTTTCAGATGACCGATGCCGCCGAGTGCGAGCGTGCGGTGATCGACGCCATTGAAACTGGTTATCGCCTGATCGATACCGCCGCCTCCTACCAAAACGAAACTCAGGTCGGCAATGCCCTTAAGCAGAGCGGCATCGCGCGCGATGAGCTGTTCGTCACTACCAAATTATGGCTGCAGGACACGAATTATGAAGGTGCCAAGGCGCAGTTTGAGCGCTCACTCAATCGCTTGCAGATGGATTATGTCGATCTCTATCTGATTCACCAGCCGTACGGCGATGTGCACGGCGCGTGGCGGGCGATGGAAGAGTTGCAGCAGGCGGGTAAGATCAAAGCGATTGGTGTCAGCAACTTCCAGCCGGATCGTCTGGCGGATCTCATCGCCTTCTTCTCGCACCGCGATCCCGCGATGGTGGAGTGGCTGACAGGCCGCAAACTCGACGTTTAATGCCTGGCGCTTCATGTCGATGCATTTTCGATTGCATCGACATTTTTTATATTTGACGTTTTTTTCTCAATGGGTATGCTCAGCCACGTCAGGATCCTCCGGCCAGGATTGGTTTAGACGGTTACAGAGAGCCCATGAAAAACAGTAATGATAAACAGCTATGCGACATTGCGATTGGTGATGCCGTGCTTGAATTATTTAATCAGGATGCACCGGTCTCGCGCACCACGCTACTCGCGCAATTAGAGAAGATGATTCATGCCGGTGATACGGCGGAAGATGTGCGGGTTGCCCGACTGGCTTTAGAGTTGGTCAAGAGCAGCAGCACAGCCGACAACGCTGAGAAATCTGAAGAAAACGTGATGAGCTTTAGGGCTAAAATCGTCGCGGCGGATGACTCCACCAAGCACTGATGGTTGCATGCCGGACACGGGTTGTCCGGCATAACGTCAGGATTTACCAGTGGAACTTATTCGAATCTTCCCACTCTTTGACTTCTTTCTCCGCACGGTCTTTTTCATAACCGTAGCGTTCCTGGATTTTACCGACCAGCTGATCGCGTTTTCCCTCGACCACGGTCATATCATCATCAGTCAGGTCGCCCCATTTTTCCTTCACTTTCCCTTTGAACTGCTTCCAGTTGCCGCTAATACGATCTTCGTTCATGTCGAACTCCCTGGTTAGTGGTTACTGTGTGCTCCCCTTTGCTGGCCTGATGCCAGCGGGTGAATTAATCCTGGCACAGGATTTGCGATTTGCCTGGCAGGGCTGTGAGCTAACTCGAAGATTTGAAATTGCGTGAGGTGGAGCGGTGATAAAGTCAGGCTTTACAAGCTAACTCATTGCTCTATAAGGCGTTATGTTTACCTGGCTATACAGGCAATGGTTTGTTGCGATATAGTAACCGCCGATAAGACATTTCCGTCAACTTTTGGAAACCCGCATTACCCAATGCCATCCGCTATGAGCAAAACGCCAACCATCGACACGAAAAGCAGAGAGCGTGGCCGCCCTAGAGAGTTCGATATCGAACAGGCTCTGGACAAAGCCATGATCGTTTTTCGTCAAAAGGGTTTTCATGCCGCTTCACTGAATGATTTGGGCGAGGCGATGGGGCTGACAGCGGGCAGCATTTATAAGGCTTTCAAAGATAAGCGCAGCCTGTTTCTGCTGGTGTTTGAACGCTACCTTTCGGTGCGCAATGCCGATCTGCGTCAGCGTCTGGCGCAGTTCACCACGGGCCGCGAGAAGCTCAGCGAGCTGCTGCAGTTTTACCTCGATTCCGCGCGGGCGGTGGAAGGTCGCACCGGCTGTTTAGTGGTGGGCAGCGCGGTGGAGCTACAGGTGCTGGATGACGATCTCTCGCAACTGGTGAGTGAAGCGGTCATACGCAATAAAAACTTCCTTGCCTCGTTACTTAAGCAGGGCCAGGAAGATGGATCGGTAACGCCCAATCTGGATGTCGATACCGCCGCCGGATTGATCCTCTGTATCGCCTTTGGCATGCGCGTTGTGGGCAAGATCACGGATGTAAAAGATGAACCTGAGACCATCAAGTTAGTAATGAAGCTGCTGGACTAAAATTTGTCTAATTAGGAGGCGGATACTTCCTAAATAAGCGAAGCGTAAAGCCGGAGGGCAAGTGAAAGACGAAGATTCAGATATTACGGAAGAGATTCGCGCATTGGTGGGAAGGGTGGTGACACGTATCCTTCGTCCTGATGAAGCGCTTACCGTTCAGGAACTTATTGGCGCGTTGTATCGCCTGAGTTTGCGTTCCACTGATAGCAAAACCAAAGTTGCCTGCGAGAAAGCCATTCGTATCCTGGCGAAAAAACTGCACTAATAAGGTCGCGCGTGCCGCGCCTTGTTGTTCCCCTCTGCTGAAGTCTGGCAATCCCTCGCCAAACAGCCATTTAATAATTAAAGCGGGCGATGCGCGGTCTCTTTCGCCTTCCACAGCGCAAACAGCGTGATCAGCAACGCCAGGCTGACATACAGCGATACCCACAGCGTGCTGCCCATCTCTTTGTACAAGGTTGTAATGATCAAGGGCGCAAAGCCGCCGCCGATGATGCCCGCCAGCGTGTAAGCCAGTGACGATCCGGCGTAGCGTACGTGGCTGGGGAACTGTTCGGTGACAAACGCCGCCTGCGGTCCATACATCACCGCGTGAATCAGCAAGCCGCCAATCACCGCCAGCACGATCAGCACCGGCTGTGAGCTATCCAGCAGCACAAAGAATACAAACGACCAGACAATGGCCAGCAGCGCACCGGCAATGTAAACCGGGCGACGGCCGAGTTTGTCGGAGAGCGCGCCAAACATCGGTACCGTGATCGCATTGCCGATCGCACCGAGCATGGTGGCCATCAACGCCAGCGGACGCGGCAGCTGCAGCACAGTGGTGACGTAAGTGAGAGTGAATACCACCACCAGCGCATACAGCACGTCAGAGCCAATGCGTGAACCGCCCGCGATCAGCAGCTCGCGCGGATAGCGCACAAACACCTCTTTCAGCGGCGTATGGGTGGTTTTCTCCGCCTGCTGCATCGCGACAAAGGTCGGTGTCTCTTCCACGCCGCGCCGCAGCCATAAACCAAACATCACCAGCAGCAGACTCAGCAGGAACGGAATGCGCCATCCCCACTCCTGAAACTGCTCGCCGCTCAAGGCCACCGTCACCAGCGTGATAAATCCGGTGCCAATCAAGGTCCCGCACGATGGACCCACCTGCGCAAACGAGGCGTTACGGCCACGCTTGTTGGCATCGCCATGCTCCATCGACAGCAACACCGCACCGGCCCATTCGCCGCCTAATGCAATGCCCTGAATAAAGCGCAAGGCCACCAACAGCACCGGACTCCAGATGCCCCACACCGCATAGCCGGGCAGCAGGCCCATCAGCGCGGTGGTGACGCCCATAATCACTAATGTGGTGATCAATACCGCTTTACGCCCGGCAACATCACCGAGATGACCAAAGATAAAGCCGCCCACCGGACGGGAGATGTAGCCGACCGCATAGGTGGAAAACGCCAGAATGGTCCCGACCAGCGGATCGAAGCTGGGGAAAAACACGTGGTTAAACACCAGCGCCGCCATGATGTTGTAGACCGTGAAGTCATACCACTCCAGCGCGGTTCCAATGGAGCTGGCCGCCGCAAGGCGACCGGTTTTGCTGTGGCTGGCGCGCGCGCCTGAAGCGTGCGGCAACGTTGAATCGGTATTAGCCATGAGCCATCTCCTGTTTGGTTAACTGCCAGCTGAGGGAGTAGAGTTGTACATCCGCGTTAAGCGCCTGCGCGGCGTCGGCGGCGAGGGTTTTACACACCTGCGCGTCTCGGCATATCAGCAGCAGCATCGGATGCATCGGTCGCGTTGCGCTGTTTTCACGTGGCAGCGGCGAGCTCAGCGTGGTGTCAGGCGTCATCAAACGTGAGGCGATGTAGCCCGGCGTGTGCTGCACGCTGCTTTGCCAGTTACCCAGCGATGCAACATCTGTACCTGCTTTCAGCGTTAGCACCGCCAGATGGCTGCCAGTGCCTTGTCCATGCTGATGGGAGATGGCGCACACGCGGCGCATCGGATTGACCATCTTGTTGAGATTCTTCACCGACCATGCGGTCTGGCGCGTGAAGGCGGCGTGATAATCCGCGCTGGTAAAGGCTTCCAGTGATGTGGTTTCGTACAGGCCGAGGTATTTGCGTTCGGCATTCACCGCCTGATAACGCGTACCGCTAAGAAAGCCGCTGATCGCCACGCGCTCTTCAACGTGTTCGTGGTCGTACCATTGGTTGAAATCCGCTTCATCTGCAGCATCGATATTGGTGGCGACAAACAGCATGCCGTGGGGTTGAGTCATGATCAGCTACTCCGTTTCAGGGTGGTTTCAATCGCGGCAGCCCAGCTGAGTAATGCAGCATCGTTGCCATGGGTGGAAGAGAGCATCAGGCCAACCGGCGCAGCGCCGGGCTGATGACAAGGCAGAGAAATTGAACAGCCATCCAGCATGTTGATCACGCTGGTGTTGCGCAGCATCAGCAGATTGACCTGCATATAACGCGCGGGATCCTCGAGCTCGGCCAGCGTCGGCGCAATCAGCGGCACCGTTGGCATCAATATGCCGTCGAAGCGCGCAACCGCCTGCTCGACGCGCTGTTTCCAGTTGGCGCGCAGCTGGTAAAGTTCGGCGGCATCCTCTCCATTCAGCAAACTGCCGCGTTGAATGCGCGTCAGAACCTGCGGATCGTAAGCTTCCGGCTGGGATTGAGCGTAATGCTGATGCCATTGCCAGGCTTCCCACGCGGTAATGCCGCCGCGCGCGTTGATGGTGTCGAGTTCCGCCAGCTCTTGCAGCGGCAGCTCGGTGATTTTCACGCCCTGCGCGCGTAGCAAATCAAGCGCATGCAGCCAGGCGGCGCTGACGTGTTCGTCAAGGCCAGCCAGCACCCGCGTCTGCGGGATGACGAAATGTGCCTCCGACAGATTCCGCTCATCAATCTGCAGCGGTTGATCGGCGATCACGCTATCGAGCAGCCAGCAGCTGCGCACGTCGTGGGCGATCACGCCGATGCTGTCGAGCGACGCCGCCAGCGGCAGTGTTCCGCGTTGAGCGATGCGGCTGGCGCTGGGTTTAAAACCGGTTAAGCCGCACAGCGCCGCTGGAATGCGCACCGAGCCGCCGGTATCGGTGCCGACCGCTGCCAGGCACATGCCATCGCTCACCGCCACCACCGCACCGGAAGAGGAACCGCCAGGAATGCGCTGCTGCGCGCGCTGCCACGGATTGACGGGCGTACCGTAATGCGGATTAACGCCGAGGCCGGTGAAGGCGAACTCGCTCATATTGGTTTTGCCAACGATGGCGGCACCGGCCTGCTTTAAGCGATCCACTATGCTGGCATTCGCCTTGGCTACACTGGCGTTGCTCAGCAAGCGGGAACCGGCGGTGGTCACTTCTCCGGCGACATCGAACAGATCTTTAATGCTGACAGGCAGACCATCAATCGCGCTGCGCGGCTGTTGCTGCTGCCAGCGCGCGCTGGCTTGTGCCGCTTGCTGACGTGCAGCATCGGAATACACCTTAGTGAAGACGCGCTTGCCTTCTCCGCTTTCCGCTGCGATGGCACGCAGCGCATCCTGGGTCAGGGTTTCAGGGCTGATTTGCCCGGCGAGCAGCTGCTGGCTCGCTTGCCATAACGTTGTCATAGGAAACCTCAGGCGATAACCGGCAGCGAGCCAGTGATATAGGTGTGTTCTAGCGTGCGGTTCAGCACCGGATCGTGCAGCGCCATGCGGAATTCACTCGCAGGACGAATCCCGCCGATGGCGCTGAGCGTGCCGCACGACATGGCAAAACCTTCCTCGACCTGGCCCGTGGAAAAATAGCGGCTTAGCAGATCAAGTGGTGTCAGCAAAGAGGCGAGGGCGCCTTGCTGATAAGTTACCCAGTCTCCGTTGACGTTGATCCAGGCACGCAGCTCCAGTTGATCCCAGTGCGCTTTGACTTCGGACATGCGCCACGCGTGACCGGCAACCGGTTTAATGCACGCCTGTTTCGATAGCGCCACGCTGAAGGTTTCCAGATGACGATCGGTGTGATCGGAAATCAGCGAAACCCAATATTCGCCGCGATGGAAAAACACAAAGGGTTCGGCTTCACCAGATGTTTGATCGCCGACCACTTCCAGCTGCGTTTGCTGACTTAATTGATTGGTCGCGACGCGGTAAAACAGCGGCACTGCACCAGGAGCGGGCACGCCGAGCGCTTCGAGTTCCCTGATATGGTGCAGCACCGCTTCCTGATCGCGTCCAACCCAGCCCGCGATAACAAGTTGATTAACCTCAACATCCAGCAGTGCCGCATCGGCGTAATCTGTCGTAAACCGTAATTGCATGGGATAGATCTCCAGTTGAGAAATGCGTGTGAAATTTCACTGTGATTTCAATCTAGCCATTTTCATGCCAGGTTTTTGTGTAATATGTCTCAGTTACCTAATAAGGATTTGCGCGATGAGTAATGTGATGGCTGAAAATGTGAGCTCGCCGACGACACCGAAGAGCATTTCGCTTAATGAGCGCGCCTATCTGGCGTTCAAACACCGGCTGATCACGCTGCGCTACAAACCGGGCGACTATCTCAATATCGCGCAGGTGATGGATGACCTTGAGATGGGCAGAACGCCGGTGAATCAGGCGGTGCATCGGCTGGAGACGGAAGGGCTGTTGCAGATCATCCCGCGCAAGGGCGTGATGGTATCGCCGCTATCGATTGACGATGCGCTGGAGTTAATCGAGGTGCGTTTGGTGAATGAGGCGCTGTGCTTGCGGCTGGCCTCGCAGCGGGTCAATGCGGCGCAGATCGCCTATTTGCGGGAGATGAATCAGCGCATTGCTCATGCCAGCGCTTCACGCGATCGCGAACAGATGATGCTGCTGGACCGTGAATTTCATCAGGTGCTGGCGGATATCGCCGCCAATGGTCGTCTGGCCGATATTCTCAGCATTATCCATGCGCAGGCGCAGCGCTTTTGGGCGACTACGCTTTCCAGCGCTGCGCACATGAACGAAGTGATCGCCGAACACGAAGCGATCATTGCCGCGCTGGAGCAGGGAAATGCCGAACAGGCGGAGGAGGCGGCGCGGGTGCATATCTATTCGTTTAAGCAGGCGCTGCTGAATAATTAATACTCCGCTTCTTCGCCAGGCAGCGGAATGGAAAGATCCATGCCTGCAACCCCGGCATAGAAAATGATCAGCTCGGCAGGCTTATCCGTGGTGAAGCCGCGATGGGCAATGTCGATGGATTCATTAAAGGCTTCGCCTGTGTTGAAGGTTTTAGTCTCGCCGCTGGCTTTGTCCTCGATGGTGAGCGAACCCGATAAAATATACGCGGTATTCGGCATCGGATGCGTATGCCATGGCAGCTCGGAATGCGCAGGAATCGTCATCTTCATCACGGTGATCTCGGGCTTACCGGCGGGATAGTATTCAATATGCTGGCCGTTCCATGCTTGCCCGCTTTGCAGCAGCGTTTCCGCACTGTTTTCATGCTCGTTATCGGCACCTTTCATCTTATTCCCCTGAATAGTCATTAAAATCTCTCCCGCACAGGATAGTGCAAATCTGCAAGGCTGCGCGCACGCTCACTTCCAATACAATTCGATCGATCAAGGCCGAGACGCCTGTAAAAGAATTGTGATCGGACATCAAGATCTGCTTAAAGTAATCGATTACTTTAAGCTTCTCTGTGGAATGTAATCGATTTCTTTTGGCGTGAGGTCAGCATGGTTTCGACAACTACAGGTTCTGAGATCGCGGTGAGACAGCAGCGTCTGCTGATTCCCCGCTTGTCGTTAATGATGTTCATGCAGTTTTTCATTTGGGGAAGTTGGTCCGTTACGCTCGGGCTGGTGATGACGCAACACAACATGTCATTACTGATTGGTGACGCCTTTTCGGCGGGGCCGATCGCCTCAATTCTGTCGCCGTTTGTATTGGGCATGTTGGTTGACCGCTTCTTTCCTTCGCAGAAGGTGATGGCGGTGATGAACCTGGCGGGCGCGGTGATCTTATGGTTTGTCCCGGCCGCGCTGGTGGCCGAAAACGGTGCGCTGCTGATCGGATTGCTGTTTGGCTATACGCTCTGTTTTATGCCGACGCTGGCGCTCTCCAACAACATCGCCTTTCACAGCCTGGCCAGCAGTGACAAAAGTTTTCCGGTAGTACGGGTGTTTGGCACCATTGGCTGGATTGTGGCGGGCATCTTTATTGGTGTCACCGGCATCGCATCTAGCACCGGGATTTTCACTCTGGCCGCGATTTGTTCCGTGGCGTTAGCGATCTACAGCCTGACGCTGCCGCATACGCCAGCACCGGCGAAAGGCATGCCGTTAAAAGTGCGCGATCTGTTCTGCGCGGATGCCTTCTCGCTGCTGAAAATTCGCCACTTCTTCGTCTTTGCGCTCTGCGCCACCTTGATCTCCATCCCGCTCGGCACCTATTACGCCTACACCGCGTCCTGGCTGGCGGATGCGGGCGTGAGTAACGTCAGTACCGCGATGTCTTTTGGTCAGATGTCGGAAATCTTCTTCATGCTGGTGATCCCGCTGCTGTTCCGCCGCCTCGGCGTCAAATACATGTTGCTGGTCGGCATGGTGGCGTGGTTTGTGCGTTACGCGCTGTTCGCCATGGGCATGAACGATGAAAGCCGCGCACTGATCTACATGGGCATTCTGCTGCACGGTGTCTGTTACGACTTCTTTTTCGTGGTGGGCTTTATCTACACCGACCGTATCGCGGGGCAAAAAGTGAAAGGGCAGGCGCAAAGCATGGTGGTGATGTTCACCTACGGTATCGGCATGCTGCTGGGCTCGCAGATTTCCGGCGCGCTCTACAACCGCCTGATTGCCGGACAGGGCACGGCGCAAAACTGGGCAACATTCTGGTGGATCCCCGCGATTGCGGCGGCAGCGATCGCCGTTCTTTTCCTCTTCACCTTTAAATATCGGGATGAAGAGGTTTGATTGACTGGAGGTGTACGTGAAAACGGTAAAAGGACCTGGAATTTTTCTCGCGCAGTTTATTGGCCCGCAGCCACCGTTTAATTCGCTGGAAGGGCTGGCGCAATGGGCTTCTGCGCTCGGTTATAAAGCGCTACAAATGCCTTGTAATCACCCTATAATTTTTGATCTGCCGCGCGCCGCAACCAGTCAAACCTATTGCGACGAAGTGACAGGTTTACTGGCGAACTACGGCTTGCAGATCAGTGAATTATCGACGCATCTTGAAGGCCAGCTGATTGCTGTCCATCCGGCGCACGATAGCGCCTTCGATGGCTTCGCCCCCGCCGCCTTGCGCGGTGACAAGGAAAAGCGCACCGCATGGGCGATTCAGACGGTGAAGCTGGCAGCGGCCGCCTCAGCCAACCTGGGATTGCAGGCCCACGCCACCTTCTCCGGTTCGCTGGCCTGGCCGTATCTCTATCCGTGGCCGCCGCACAATCCTCAGCTACTGAGTGAAGCCTTCTCAGAGCTGGCGCGGCGCTGGTTGCCGGTGCTCGACGAGTTTGACCGCTACGGCATTGATGTGTGTTACGAGATTCATCCCGGTGAGGATCTGCATGATGGCGTGACGTTTGAACGCTTCCTGGCGCTGGTGAACCATCATCCGCGCTGCAACATCTTGTTCGATCCCAGCCACTTGCACTTGCAGCATATCGACTATCTGCAGTTCATCGATATCTACCATCAGCGCATCAAGGCGTTTCACGTTAAAGATGCCGAGTATCTGCCGAACGGACGCAGCGGCGTGTATGGCGGTTATCAGCGCTGGAGAGATCGTGCCGGTCGTTTTCGCTCACCCGGTGACGGACAGATCGATTTCCCGGCCATTTTCAGCAAGCTGGCGCAGTACGATTATGACGGCTGGGCGGTGCTGGAGTGGGAATGTTGTTTGAAAGAGGCGGAAACTGGCGCGCGCGAGGGTGCCGAGTTTATTCGTCGCCACATCATTCCGGTGGCCGATCGAGCATTCGATGACTTCGCCGCACAACCGCAGCAAGCGGCCAGCATCCGCGCGCAGCTGGGGCTGAGTGCGGCAGAGTCGCATGATTAAGGTGGGCGCAGATTTATGGTAGCCTGCGTAGTATCTGACTGAGCAAGAGTTCAAGCATGTCCATCCAAAAAATCGCCCGCTTAGCGGGCGTTTCTGTGGCGACAGTTTCACGGGTGCTGAATAACAGCGACACGGTAAAAGCGCAGAATCGTGAGAAAGTCCTGCAAGCCATTAAAGCGAGTAATTACCAGCCAAACTTGTTAGCGCGTCAGTTGCGCACTGCACGTAGCTCAATGATTCTCGTCATGGTGTCGGATATCTCCAATCCCTTCTGCGCCGAGTTGGTAAAAGGCATTGAGGAGCAGGCGGAGAAGAACCGCTATCGCATTCTGTTGTGTAATTCTGGCTCAGACATTGAGCGCTCCCGCTCCAGTTTGCAATTGCTGGCCGGTAAAATGGTGGATGGCATTATCACCATGGATGCGTTCAGTAAGTTGCCAGAACTGGCGCAGCTGATTGGCGAAACGCCGTGGGTGCAATGCGCGGAATACGCTGATGCCGGGGATGTCTCCTGCGTCGGCATTGATGATGTGCAGGCATCAAAACACGTAGTGGCGTATCTGGCGGGCAGGGGACGACAGCGTATTGCGCTAATCAACCACGATCTCAGCTATAAGTATGCGCAGCTGCGGCAGGCGGGATATCAGCAGCAGCTTAGGCAGGAAGCGCGCAGCTGGCAGGCCATCTCTTACGCCACCGATCTGAGTTTTAATGCCGGTAAACAGGCGATGGAAACCTTGCTGGCAGCGCCCGAGCGTCCCGATGCCGTGTTCGCGGTGTCGGATACCTTAGCGGCGGGCGCGCTCTCAGCGATTCACGCCGCCGGACTGCGCGTACCGCAGGATATTGCGGTGACCGGATTTGATGGCACCGACCTAGCCGAAATGGTCACGCCGCCACTGAGCACGCTGGCGCAGCCGTCGCGCGATATGGGGCGCGAAGCGTTCGATTTGCTGCTGAATAAGATCGACCAACCTGATTCGCCGGCTCAACGCATTATGATGGACTGGCACTTTGTGGTGCGTGCCAGTACTTGAGCGGTTGCTTGCGGAAGGATTTAATACAGCCTAAGAGGGCGATAGAGACGTACTAATGCTTCACGGATTTCCAGTTTACCCAAACAGCCGCTGGCGGTTTTGCGTCAGCGCGTGTGCCACATCAGGCAGCATCGGGAAAGAACTCTGGCCGCCATATTTCTGGATTGAGCAGGAGCTGATTTCAGCAGCGAAAGGAATCGCTTCTTCCAGAGCGATGTTATTCACCAGGCAATAGGCGATGCCGCCAATAAAGGAATCGCCTGCGCCGGTGGTATCCACCACATCCGGGCAGAACACAGCGGGATAATGTCTGGCACCGGCATCACCGGATAACACCGCGCCTTTCTCGCCCAGCGTAATAATCACCCGGCCATTCACCTTCTGCTGTAACGCTGCCGCACAGGCCATCGCTTCCTTGACCGACGTGACGGAAGTTTTGCTCATAAAGCTGGCTTCGGTCTCATTCACCACCAGAAAATCAACCTGGCTCAGCGCCTGCGCAGAGATTTCGCGTGCTGGCGCGTTGTTAAGCAAAATCTGGCAATCGTGACTGCGCGCTACGCTGATGGCACGTTCAACCACATGGTCGGGAATCTCCGACTGCAGGATTAACAGTGGCCGATCGCTGAATAACCCATCGTGAATATCAGATTCGGTTATCAGGTAGTTTGCGCCCTTAATAATGGTGCTGCAGTAATCACCGGATTCCAGAATCTGCACGATGCCAATACCGGAGGTTTTTCCGCGTTGGCTAATGTTATCTACCGATACCTCGTTTTCATTCAGCGATTTTATGAGCTCACTGCCATAAATATCATTGCCCACGCAGCCCACCATATTCACATTCAAGCCCAGCTTGGCGCACTGAACCGCCTGGTTTGCTCCTTTTCCGCCCGGCATTAGCATTAACTCGTTGCCGGTAAACGTCTCCCCAATCTCCGGCAGGCGATCCTGCTGGACAAGAATGTCGTAGTTAAGACTGCCAATAACAACAATATTATGTTTCATCATTTCGGCCCTTAATTGGCGGTGCGTTTGGACGCAACCGCATTTCTGGTGTTGTGTAAACTGGTCTGACTTTTTTCGCTGGTCTTGCTGGCGATAATGGTAAAAATGGCATCGAGAATATTCAGATGCACAATGCGCGTGGTAGCGTTTTCTCCGGTAATCGGATTGTTTTTCACCGAGGAGATAATCGAGTGCCTGGCAATTAAACTCAGTGGGCTGTTGGGATAATTGGTCAGGCAGATGGTTTCTGCGCCGTTCTCATTCGCCGCTTTTACCATCTGGATAATGTCTGTGGTTTGGCCGGAGTGGGAAATCGCCAACAAGATATCGCCGGGTTGCATCAATGAGGCAGTCATCAATTGCTTGTGGCTGTCACTGAAAACCGACGAGAAGATGCCGATTTTCAGCAGCTTATGATTGAAGTCATCACAGATTGAGCCTGAACCACCGCATCCAGCAATAAAAATGCGCGCGCTTTCTGGCTTATTAATAAACAGATAGGCCACCGCTTTGATCACGGCACTGTTAATCACGCTCAGGGAATCCTGCAGCGCCAGCACTGAATTTAAAAAGGTGCTTTCAATCACCTGTTCAACATATTTTTCTGAATCCGGGATCACCGGAATATCGATAATCTCTTCCTGCGAGCTAACTTGCCGGGCGATATTGATTTTCAGATCGTGAAAACCGGTAAAGCCGAGTTTCTTCGAGACTTTAGTAATGCTCGATACGCTGACATTCAGATAATTCGCAATATCAGTGATGCACATTTTAGATAATGACTGCGGATTGTCGTCAATAAAACGCGCAATAGAACGTTCCTTTTTTCCCAGTTCAGGTGCGAGGGTGCGAGCCAGCAGGAATATCTCATTGCCTTTAAGTCGGTTATGCATGTTGAGCGCTCAATAAAAACGTTGTCGCTAAGCTAGCATGGTGATTAGGGGAAAAGTGTTAACTGGATCACATGCTGTAAAACGTTTTACTGATGCATTTTACTAGCAGTAAAATAAAAGTAGTGTAATTGCCTCTGTTATTTTCCTAGCAGGAAAACGAGCATTTAACTTATTGTATTTTAATGGTTTTACTCGCAGTAAAATTTTCACTATTGTAAATCACTCTTTTATTTTATTAGCGGTAGTATTTATCTATCCGCATTTACCTGATGACTATTCTCATTTATAAGAAAGTGGAAATCCCATTAAAGGTAATTTAAAAATGAAATTCTCATCACGTATAAATTCATTTCGCTCCAGAGCCGATCTGTTTGCGGCGAAGAACAAAATGGATACTTGCGATCTTATTACGCGTATGGGTACCGTTTCGGGCTTGACGCATATTGAGCTGAATTATCCGGAACATTTTATTGGTCAGGATAAAGCGCTGATCAAGCAGACCATCGCCGATAACAATTTGCAGGTCGGTGGCATCGCATTGCGTTATAACAAAGAGTTCATTGACGGTGAATTCACCAATCCGGATGCCGCACTGCGTAAAAAAGCGATTGACATTACCCTTGAAGCCGCAGAGATGTGCAAATACCTTGGCGGCAATACCGTCACGCTGTGGTTTGGCTACGATGGTTACGATTATCCGTTCCAGCAGGATTATTTCCGCGCCTATGAGTGGCTGGTCAGCGCACTACGGACCGTGACGCAGGCCCACGCGGATATGCAATTCAGCTTTGAATACAAGCCGTATGAGCCGCGCACCTTCTCCTTTATTGGCGATGTCTCTTCAACGCTGATGCTGATTGATGACGTGGGCTCCGATAATCTCGGTATTACCCTCGATTTCTGCCACATGATCATGAAGAAAGAGAATCCCGCTTTCTCGCTGTTCCAGTCGGCACGCAAAAATCGTCTGGTGGGTTTCCACTTGAATGATGGTTATGGCCACTTTGATGATGGGTTGATGCTGGGTTCCGTGCATCTGATGCAGACGCTGGAATACATCTATTACGCAAAACGCGTTAACTTCAGCGGCCTGATCTATTTCGATACCTTCCCAAGCCGTGAAGATCCGGTTGCCGAATGCGCGCAAAATATTCGCATGTATAAAGCGCTCTCCAGCTTTATCGACCGACTGAGCATTGATGAGATCGATCAGCTGATTAAAAGCCAGGATGCGCTGAAAGTTCAGGGCATGCTGATGAAAATCATCGCTGAATAAAAACAAAATCAAAACTTACCTCTATTCACTACGACCAGTCAGTGTCTGACACTGGGGGAAACTATGTTCGATAAAATAGGTTTGCCTAAAAACTTGCTTTGGGGCTATATCGGCCTCGCGATATTTATGATCGGCGATGGTGTAGAACAAGCGTGGATTGCCATCTGGCTGGTGGATAAAGGGCTGTCTGTCGCGCAGGCCTCTTATCTGATCACCGCATACGGTGTCACGGTGACGCTGGCGGCCTGGGTTACCGGCGTGCTGGTGCAAACCCTCGGCCCGCGCAAAGTGATGGTGTATGGGCTGATCACCTTCGTCATCGGTAGCATCGGGTTTATCGGCATTGGCCTCAAGACCATGCACATGGCCTGGATGCTGCCGTTTTATGCCATTCGCGGCATCGGTTATCCGCTGTTTGCCTACTCGTTTCTCATCTGGATTAACTACAGCACGCCGGTGGAGCGCCGTTCTACCGCAGTGGGTTGGTTCTGGTTTACCTTCTCGCTGGGTTTAAGCGTCATCGGTCCGTTCTTCTCCTCGCTGGCATTGCCGGTGATGGGCGAAATTCATGTGCTGTGGATCGGCATGGTGTTTGTGGTTGTGGGCTCAGTGTTAGGCATTTGGGTGAACCGTGACGTGGTGCCGGCATCTGAAATTCATCCCTTCAGTGCGGCGGAGTTAATTAAAGGCATCACCATTTTGCAGCGCCCGGTTATTGCCATGGGATTGGTGGTGAAATCGGTCAACGGCATCGCGCAATATGGTTTAGCCACCTTCCTGCCGCTGTATCTGATCAGTTTCGGTTACAGCAAAACTGAATGGCTGCATATGTGGTCGGCGGTGTTCCTGGTGGCGATTTTCGCCAACCTGTTCTTTGGCTTCTTCGGCGATAAGTTTGGCTGGCGTACCACCATTATGTGGGTCGGCGGCTTTGGCTATGCCGCGGTGCTGATTCTGGTTTGGGCGGTGCCGCAGGTGCTGGGCCATAACTTCTATGCGATGGCGTTCGTGCTGTGCCTGTGCGGCATTACCATGGCGGGCTATGTGCCACTGTCGGCGTTGTTCCCGTTACTGGCCCCGGACAGCAAGGGCGCGGCGATGTCGGTGCTGAATCTGGGCGCAGGTCTGGGCGCATTTATCGCACCTGCCATCACTGCGCTGTTCTATTCATCACTGGGTGCGGGCGGGGTGCTGGGGATTTATGCCGGGCTTTATGTGCTGAGCGGCGTACTGACGCCATTCCTCAAAACGCCTGAAGAACTGGATGCGCGGGTAGCGATGACGGATAAAGCCGCCTGACAGACGTGAGATTTTGGTTATAAAAAAAGCCCAGTTAATAAACTGGGCTTTTTATTGGAATTAATAGCTTTAGACGTTGAACAGGAAGTTCATCACGTCGCCATCTTTCACGATGTACTCTTTACCTTCTGAGCGCATTTTGCCGGCTTCTTTCGCGCCTTGTTCACCTTTGAACGCAACGAAATCATCAAACGCGATGGTCTGAGCACGGATGAAGCCTTTCTCGAAGTCGGTATGGATTTTACCCGCCGCCTGTGGCGCAGTGGCACCCACAGGAATGGTCCACGCACGCACTTCTTTCACGCCGGCGGTGAAGTAGGTTTGCAGGTTCAGCAGCGCATAACCGGCGCGGATCACGCGGTTCAGGCCCGGCTCTTCCAGACCCAGTTCAGCCATGAACTCATCGCGCTCATCATCTTCCAGCTCAGCGATATCAGATTCAACCGCTGCACACACCGGCACCACGACTGAACCTTCAGCTTCGGCAATCGCACGCACCTGATCGAGGTACGGATTGTTTTCAAAACCGTCTTCATTGACGTTAGCGATGTACATGGTTGGCTTCAGCGTCAGGAAGCTGAGGTAGCGGATTGCCGCTTTCTCGTCAGCATCCAGATTCAGTGCGCGCAGCATGCCCGCTTCTGACAGGTGCGGCAGGCACTTCTCCAGCGCAGCCAGTTCGGCTTTAGCATCTTTGTCGCCGCCTTTGGCTTTCTTCTGGCAACGCTGAATCGCGCGTTCGCAGGTGTCGAGATCCGACAGCGCCAGCTCGGTGTTGATCACGTCAATATCTTCCGCTGGGTTAACTTTACCCGCTACGTGGATGATGTTGTCGTTTTCGAAGCAGCGCACTACGTGGCCGATGGCTTCGGTTTCACGGATGTTGGTCAGGAACTGGTTGCCGAGGCCTTCACCTTTGGACGCGCCTTTCACCAGACCGGCGATATCAACGAATTCCATGGTGGTTGGCACTACGCGCTGTGGCTTAACAATCTCGCTCAGCTGATCGAGGCGCAGATCGGGCATTGGCACCACACCGGTGTTTGGCTCGATGGTGCAGAACGGAAAGTTGGCTGCTTCGATACCCGCTTTGGTCAGCGCGTTGAACAGGGTGGATTTACCGACGTTCGGCAGGCCCACAATACCGCATTTAAATCCCATGGTCTGATTACCTTTCTCACTGAGTGTGCGTCGCCGTTAAACAGCGCCGACAGATTCAAAAAATTTCGCGCATTATACACAGAATTGCCTTCTGCGGCGCGGGAATTGGCCTTAGCCCGCCTTGAACGCGTGCAGGCGGTTCATCGCCTTGATCTTATCTTCTTTCAGCCACAACTCGGTGCAGCGCACCGCTTCGTCTACGGCATCGTCAATCAGCTTTTGTTCGCTAGCTGGCGGCTTGCCCAGCACGAAACCGGTGACTTTATTGCGATCGCCTGGATGGCCAATACCGACGCGTAAACGGTGAAAATTATTGTTGTTGCCCAGCTTGCTGATGATGTCTTTCAGACCGTTATGGCCACCGTGGCCGCCACCTTGCTTAAATTTTGCTACGCCTGGCGGTAAATCCAGCTCATCGTGCGCCACTAAAATCTCTTCTGGCGCAATGCGATAGAAGGTCGCCATCGCCGCCACCGCTTTCCCGCTGAGGTTCATAAACGTGGTGGGCACCAGCAGGCGCACATCTTCTCCCGCCAGCGACAGGCGCGCGGTGTAGCCGTAAAATTTTGGCTCGTCTTTTAACGACTGATTGTTGCGGCTCGCCAGTAAATCGACATACCAGGCGCCCGCGTTATGGCGCGTTGCGGCGTATTCAGCGCCGGGATTGGCCAGCCCCACAATCAGTTTAATGCTGCTCACGATGTTTATCCTGTCTTGCTGCGGAAAGGGCGATAGTTTACTGCCTGGCGGCACGGATGACAAAGGCCGCAAGCAGCAGATAATGTCTCTGCGTGACTAATCATTTTCTATCGAAATCAAGGCTCTGGCGGTAAAGATTTGTCAAAGGTTGTGAAGGATATGTGATCCTGTACGCAACTTAAGCGGCAACTATTGCCTAAGCTTATGGCTAGTTAACCATACGTGCTGTTTTGCTTTTATAAGGATGGAGGTGGATCATGAAACGTCAAAATTGCCGCTTTGTAGGTAACGGTTTGATGTGTTTGGGTTTACTGACGATGGTTCTAGGCGTTGGCTATTCCATTATCAATCAGCTTCCTTCGCTCAACCTGCCACAATTTCTCGCGCACGGTGCCATGTTCAGCATCTTCGTTGGCGCTTTGCTGTGGCTGGTCGGTGCGCGCGTCAGCGGACGTGAGCGCGTAGAAGATCGCTATTACTGGTTGCGTCATTACGGCGATAAGCGCTGCCGTCGCAATCACTCATCGCATTAAGTGAGTATGGTTTGCTGCAGCGGCTGTAACTGCGCGAGATAACATTCGATGCGGTTACGGCCGCTGGCTTTTGCACGATACATAGCTTCATCGGCCAGCGCCAGCAACGGCGGGAAAGGCTCGCCAGGCTGCAGCGCGGTGGCAAAGCCGATACTGACGGTATAGCGTACGTCGTTGGGTTGCGACAGCTGTGTCGCTAAACGGATGCGTTCACACACGCGCTGTGCCTGCTCGGCATCGCCGGGAATGATCGCCGCAAACTCTTCGCCGCCCAGGCGGGCAAAATGTCCACTCTCCGGTAACAACGCCTGCACCACCTGACAAAAATCGATTAATACCTGATCCCCTTGCTGATGGCCAAAACGGTCATTGATGCTTTTGAAATGGTCCAGATCGAACAGCACCGCGCTGTAAACAAATTGCTGTGATTGTCGCGCGCTGCGCAGCACCATTTTATCTGCCTGCTCAAACAGCGCACGACGATTCCACACGCTGGTGAGCGGATCAAGCATTGATGCCAGTTTGTGGGCGATTTGCGTGCGCTCATTCACCATCGCCAGAATGGTAAAGCTCAGGCCAATGACAAACAGAATCGATTCGAGAATCACATAAACCGAGAAGCTGGAGCCGCCAATTGCACCGCGCACCGGCGTTGCCACCGCATCATCAAGAAAGATGCGCGCCACGTGAAACAGCAGATGGATCCACAGCAGGATTTGCGCCGGCCAGAAGGTGACGGTTAACGAAGCGCGCACGCGCCACAGCAAGCAGATCAGCGCGCCGGTATAGATGATGCACAGCAGGCAAACCACCAGCACGCGCTTCGGCTGGCTGTGATAAAACTCGGGGAAAAGACAAAGAATAGCCCACAATAAACCGCCGCCTAACCAGCTGAGCCCAATGGTTTTACCGCAGAAGATGCGGAAGGCATTAAGCAGATTGCCATAAGCCAGCAGCAGCATGATGTTGCCGACCGCCACCGGTAAAAACTGGAACCCCGCGCTGCGTAAGCTGCTAAGGAATACCGCGGCCAACGTTAAAACCAGCGCCAGCGTGGTGCAACCCAATACGCGATCGTACTGCGCGCCAATCCAGGCAAAAACCAAAATGATACTTAAAAACCCCAGCACATAGAGCTCGCAAACAAACAGTGTGTAGATGTCGAGAGTCATAGTGGTCGGAGCTCTTGGCAAAAGTGGGGGAGAAAATACCATTAATTATTGGAGCGCTAAAGGGCGGCAATGCGAGTTGCGGGAAAAGAGTGGATGGCAGCGAGAATAGCGGGATTTAACGAAATTTATCGCGCAAATATCAGCGGCGAAAGTGGCTTAATCGGTGAGTCAGGTTTAGGGCAGCGAACAAAGAAAAACCGGGCACAGGGCCCGGTTTCACGCGATGAATTAATGTTCAAACATCGCGGAGATTGATTCTTCGTTGCTGATACGACGAATCGCTTCGGCCAACATGCCAGACAGCGTCAAAGTACGCACGTTTGGCAGAGATTTCATCTCTTCAGACAGCGGAATGGTATCGCAGACAATCACCTGGTCAATCACCGACTTACGCAGGTTTTCCACCGCGTTGCCAGAGAAGATTGGGTGAGTGGCGTAAGCGAAGACACGTTTCGCGCCGCGCTCTTTCAACGCTTCTGCCGCTTTGCACAGCGTACCGCCGGTGTCGATCATATCGTCGACCAGTACACAGTCACGACCCGCAACGTCACCAATAATGTGCATCACCTGAGAAACGTTCGCGCGCGGGCGGCGTTTGTCGATGATAGCCATATCGGTATCGTTGAGCAGTTTGGCGATGGCGCGGGCACGCACCACGCCACCGATGTCTGGGGAAACCACAATTGGATTTTCCAGGCCAATTTGCAGCATATCTTCCAGCAGGATTGGGCTGCCGAAGACGTTATCCACCGGGACATCAAAGAAGCCCTGAATCTGTTCAGCATGCAGGTCAACGGTGAGAACACGGTCAACGCCCACGCTGGAAAGGAAATCGGCAACCACTTTGGCGGTGATCGGTACACGAGCAGAACGCACACGGCGATCCTGACGCGCATAGCCAAAGTAAGGAATAACAGCAGTAATACGACCAGCAGAAGCCCGACGCAAGGCGTCGACCATCACAACCAGCTCCATCAGATTATCGTTGGTGGGGGCACAGGTGGACTGGATGATGAAAATATCACCACCGCGTACATTTTCGTTGATCTGTACACTTACTTCACCATCACTGAAACGGCCAACAGCGGCGTCTCCGAGGCTAGTGTAAAGGCGGTTGGCAATACGTTGTGCTAGTTCCGGGGTGGCGTTACCAGCAAATAGCTTCATATCAGGCACGAGAAGAACCTCAGGCTTGGCGTCCAGAGAATGAACGGCTCTAGAGTAACCGGCGAATACCAAAGAGCATGTTCATACGGGTGTGTTAATGCGCAACGTGCAGTGTCAGGAACGGGTGACACTGTCACGTAGACGCTTTTAGCCCAGAAAGTGTGCGCTGCAACGGCGAGAGGTTAAGCCCGCGCGCCACAAATCCGCAAATCCATTTCGGGGCAAGCTCCAGCACCTGACGTGCGTCGGATTCGGTGTCAAATTCAGCAAACACACAAGCTCCGGTCCCAGTCAGGCGCGACGGCGCGTATTCTAGCAGCCAGGAAAGCAGCTCATCAACCTTACGAAAACGTTTTCTTGCCACAGCCTCACAATCATTGTGAAAAGGACGCTGTAACAGTTCATCTAATGTGCGGATTGGTGAATCGCGCGTCAGATCGGGATCGCGGAACAGATCCGGCGTCGCGATACTCACGCCCGGATGCGCCACCAGATACCATTTTTCTACCGGTTCAGCCGGCTGCAACAGTTCGCCCACGCCTTCAGCAAAGGCCGCGTGGCCACCAATAAACACCGGCACGTCCGCGCCCAGCTTGATGCCAATCGCTGCCAGTTCAGCAACGCTTAAACCGGTTTGCCACAGATGATTCAGCGCCACCAACACCGTTGCTGCATCCGAAGAACCGCCGCCGAGACCGCCGCCCATCGGCAAAACCTTCTCCAGCGCGATGGTCGCACCGGCTTGCGTGGGCAAGGTGCCTCGCGCGGCGGCGAAGGTTTTTAACGCCTGCGCGGCACGCACAATCAGATTCTCGTCATCCGGCACGCCATCCAACGGCGTCAGCAAGGTAATCTTGCCGCTGCTGTCTGGAATGATTTCCAGCGTGTCACCGTAATCGAGAAATTGAAACAGCGTTTGCAGGTTGTGGTAGCCGTCAGGACGACGGCCAGTGATATACAAAAACAGATTCAGTTTTGCTGGCGCGGGCCACGTGGTGATCATTGGGTGGTCCAGCTATCCATGCGTAATTTGATGCGCTGGCCGCCTTCAGACAGCTCCAGATTCGCCGGCAGCGGTGGATTAACTTTGCTGTCGTAATCAGAAATGTTCACTTTCCACTGCTGACCGTTGCGGCTGTAGTTCAGGCTTTGCAGCTGGTAATTGTTGTTCAGCTGATAATCGCTGGCATCGCCTGGCAAGCCCATCATCCACTGACGCAGATTAGCGAGTGGGATATCCATGCCGGTAAGCTGTGAAATCATCTTCTCTGCATCGTTGCTGACGTAGCGCTTGCCTTTGTTATCAACGATCTGCACCACGGAACCTTGCGCATCCAGCTGCAATTCGGTGCTGCCGAGCGGATTGGTTAACAGCAGACGATAGCGATCGGCAGAGGTTTGCTGCCAGTTAAAGCGTGCATAGACTTTTTGCTTATCCGACAGGTACGCGAACGCGCCGCGCGTCTGATACTGGCTGATTTTCGCCACGGCTTGTTGATGCTGCTGCCATTGCGGTGACGTGGTGCTTGGGCCCGGACCTTGTGGTTTGTTAATGGTACATGCAGCCAGTAACACGCTGGCAAGGGGTAAAAGGCGCAGTAACTTGCGCGGGGGCAAATGCATCACGTGGTCATCTCCTCAGACACGTTTTTACTTCGTAACCGGTAACGCTAACCATCCGCATGTAAGCCGTCAATGCTGTTATGGCAATAATTGCGCACGATCAGTTTAATCTTATTACAGTCATAGGCTTTGTATGGCTTTTCTTGACCTGTGGCATCTTGTAGAATGCGCTGCACAAAACCCTGACAACTATTGGGATATCCCTACCCGAATCACATGACGCTGCTTGCACTCGGAATCAACCACAAAACTGCACCTGTTGCGCTACGCGAACGCGTGGCGTTTACACCAGACACGCTGGAACTGGCGCTGAATAGCCTGCTGTCCCAGCCGATGGTGCAGAGCGGCGTGGTCCTCTCGACCTGCAACCGTACGGAACTCTACCTCAGTGTAGAGCAGCAAGCCGACCTGCAGGAGAAGCTGGTGCGTTGGCTGTGTGACTATCACGATCTGCGGGAAGAGGATGTGCGCAACAGCCTCTACTGGCATCAGGATAACGCGGCGGTCAGCCATCTGATGCGTGTAGCAAGCGGGTTGGATTCATTGGTGTTGGGTGAACCACAGATTTTAGGTCAGGTTAAAAAAGCCTTTGTTGATTCGTCACGCGATCATGCGCTGAGCAGTGAACTGGAGCGCATGTTCCAGAAAACCTTCTCGGTGGCCAAGCGTGTACGCACTGAAACCGAGATTGGTGCCAGCGCCGTTTCGGTCGCCTTCGCCGCCTGTTCCCTGGCGCGTCAAATCTTTGAATCGCTCAGCACCGTTAACGTGCTGCTGGTCGGTGCCGGTGAAACCATCGAGTTAGTGGCGCGTCATCTGCGCGAACACTCCGTCAAGAAGCTGATGATTGCCAACCGCACACGCGAACGCGCGCAGCTGCTGGCTGATGAAGTTGGGGCAGAAGTGATTGGCCTCGGCGATATCGAAACGCGTTTGGCCGATGCCGACATCATTATCTCGTCCACCGCCAGCCCGCTGCCGATTATAGGTAAAGGGATGGTAGAGCGTGCGCTGAAAGCGCGTCGCAATCAGCCGATGCTGCTGGTGGATATCGCCGTACCGCGCGATGTCGAGCCGGAAGTGGGCAAGCTGGCGAACGCCTATCTTTATAGCGTTGATGATCTACAAGCGATCATCGAGCAGAATATGGCGCAGCGTAAAGCCGCCGCCGTGCAGGCCGAAAGCATTGTGGTGCAGGAGAGCGGCGAATTTATGGCCTGGCTGCGCGCGCAAAGCGCGGTTGAGACCATCCGCGAATACCGCTCTCAGGCCGATCAGGTGCGCGCCGAGTTACAGGAACGCGCGCTGGCCGCGCTGCAGCAGGGCGCTGACGCCGAAAAAGTGCTGCAAGAGTTGGCGCACAAGCTGACCAACCGTTTAATTCATGCACCAACCAAATCACTGCAGCAGGCCGCGCGCGACGGCGACAGCGAACGCCTGCAGATCTTACGTGACAGCCTCGGTTTAGAGTAATCTGGTCAGTCACGACCTATCACTGGGATACCCGCTATTACATGAAGAGCTCTATTGTTGCCAAGCTGGAAGCGCTCCAGGAACGCCACGAGGAAGTGGAAGCGTTGCTGGGCGATGCCGGCGTGATTGCCGATCAGGATCGTTTCCGTGCGTTATCACGCGAATATGCCCAGCTTAGCGACGTCACCCGTTGTTTCCGCGAATGGCAGCAGGTGCAGGAAGATGTTGAAACTGCCGAAATGCTGCTGGAAGACCCGGAAATGCGCGAGATGGCGCAGGAGGAATTGAAGCTGTCACGCGAGAAGCGTGAAGAGCTGGAACAACAGCTGCAAGTGCTGCTGCTGCCGAAAGATCCCGACGATGAACGTCCGTGCTTTGTCGAAGTGCGCGCCGGTACCGGCGGTGATGAAGCGGCGATCTTTGCCGGCGATCTGTTCCGTATGTACAGCCGTTATGCTGAAGCACGTCGCTGGCAGGTGGAAATCATCAGCGCCAATGAAGGTGAGCACGGCGGCTATAAAGAAGTGATCGCGCGCATCATCGGCGATGGTGCGTATGGCCGTTTTAAGTTTGAATCGGGCGGTCACCGCGTCCAGCGCGTGCCGGAAACCGAATCGCAGGGCCGTATTCACACTTCAGCTTGTACCGTTGCGGTGATGCCGGAGCTGCCAGAAGCGGAAATGCCGGAAATCAACGCCGGCGATTTGAAAATCGACACCTTCCGTTCTTCCGGTGCCGGTGGTCAGCACGTTAACACCACCGATTCCGCGATTCGTATCACCCACTTGCCAACCGGCATTGTGGTGGAGTGTCAGGACGAACGTTCACAGCACAAAAACAAAGCCAAAGCGTTGGCGGTGTTGGGCGCGCGTATTCACGCAGCGGAAACGGCGAAGCGTAATGCCGCAGAAGCCTCAACGCGTCGTAACCTGCTCGGCAGCGGCGACCGTTCGGATCGTAACCGCACCTACAACTTCCCGCAGGGCCGCGTCACCGATCACCGCATCAACCTGACGGTTTATCGTCTCGACGAGGTGATGGAAGGCAAGCTGGATGCACTGATTGAGCCGATTGTGCAGGAGTATCAAGCCGATCAGCTGGCCGCGCTGGCTGGACAGGACTAATGATCATCCGTCGCTGGCTACAGCAGGCTGTAGTCGCGCTCTGTGGCGGCGACAGCCCGAAGCGCGATGCGGAAATATTGCTGGGTTTCGTGACGGGCAAACCGCGCAGTTGGCTGATCGCCTTTGACGATGCCGAACTGGACGCGCAGCAGCAAGAACAGCTGAATGCGCTGCTGGCGCGCCGCGTCAACGGTGAGCCGATTGCGCATCTGGTTGGCGAGCGTGAATTCTGGTCGCTGCCGTTGCGCGTCAGCGATGCCACGCTGATTCCGCGCCCGGACACCGAAGTGCTGGTGGAACAGGCGCTGGCGCATCTGCCGGCCACAGCAACCTCACTGCTTGATCTGGGCACCGGCACCGGCGCGATTGCGCTGGCGATGGCCAGCGAACGGCCAACCTGCCAGGTTCTCGGCTGCGATCGTATTGCCGCAGCAGTGGAACTGGCGCAGGACAACGCGCAACGTCTGCACATCGATAACGCCCGTTTTATCCTCAGCAACTGGTTCAGCGATCTTCCCGCCCAACGTTTTGATCTGATTGTCAGCAATCCGCCCTATATCGATGCCGCCGATGAACATCTGCAGCAGGGCGATGTGCGCTTTGAGCCGCTCAGCGCGCTGGTGGCAGACGATCAGGGTTTGGCTGATTTACGTTTCATCATTCGCACCGCACCGCACTGGCTGCACGCGGGTGGCTGGCTGCTGCTGGAACATGGCTGGCAGCAAGGCGAAGCCGTGCGTGCCATCATGACGCAGCACGGTTATCAGGCGGTGAGCACCGTTGACGATTACGGCGGTCATCCGCGCGTCACACTAGGACAATTTTTTAATAAGGAATAACGATGGCGAGCTGGTATCCCCTCATTAAACATTTTCACTTGCTGACCGTCGCGCTGACGATTTGTCTGTTTTTGCTGCGCTTTTACTGGCAAACCACCGGCTCGGCGATGCTGCAACGCCGCTGGGTGCGCATTGCGCCGCACATCAACGACACCTTTTTGCTGTTAAGCGGTGCGCTGCTGGTGATGATTACGCACTTTTATCCGTTCACCCCGCAAGGAAGCTGGCTGACGGAGAAGCTGTTAGCGGTTATTATCTACATCGCCTTAGGTTCCGTGGCATTGAGCCGTCGCCCACGTAAAATGGGGACACGTTGGATCGCCTTCCTGATTGCAATCGTAGCTTTGCTGTTTGTGATTAAGCTGGCGATGACCAAAATGCCGTTATTGGGGATTGTATGACCTCGCCAGAGCAACTCGATTACAGTGAAACACCGTTGAGTGAAGCGGTGATTGGCGCCACATGCGCCATACGCAATGATTTTTCTGCGCCTTCTGTGCAACAACAGTTGGCGGCAATGGTCGATGAAGCCCGTGAGTTCATCAGCAGCGAGCAGGACGCCGATTTGCAGCTGGGTAAGTTGCTGGAGCTGTTCTATCGTCAGTGGGGATTTGGCGGCGCCAGCGGCGTCTACAATCTCTCTGACGCGCTGTGGATCGACAAAGTATTGAAGAGCCGTCAGGGCACCGCGGTGTCGCTGGGCGTGATTCTGCTGCACATCGCCGATGAGCTGGAATTACCGCTGATGCCAGTGATCTTCCCAACGCAGCTGATTCTGCGTGCCGACTGGTTAGATGGCGAAATGTGGCTGATCAACCCGTTCAACGGCGAAACGCTGGATACGCACACGTTAGAAGTGTGGCTCAAAGGCAATATCAGCCCAACCGCCAGGCTGTATAACGATGATCTCGACGAAGCCAAAACCATCAACGTGATGCGCAAGATGCTCGACACCTTGAAATCCGCGCTGATGGAAGAGAAACAGATGGAGCTGGCGCTGAACGTCAGCAAAGTGCTGCTGCAGATCGATCCGGATGATCCTTACGAGATTCGCGACCGTGGTTTGATTTACGCGCAATTAGAGTGTGAACACATCGCGCTGACTGATTTGACCTATTTCGTTGAACAGTGTCCTGAAGATCCGGTCAGCGAGATGATTAAAGTGCAGATTCACGCAATTGAACAGAAACAGGTAACGCTGCACTAAGCGTTACCCGATAAAAGGAAAGGAAAGGGCATGACACAGAAAGTAGTGAAAATCGGCGATATCAAGGTCGCAAACGATTTGCCATTCGTTCTCTTCGGCGGCATGAACGTGCTGGAATCGCGCGATCTCGCCATGCGCATCTGCGAACACTACGTTAAGGTCACCGACAAACTCGGCATCCCTTACGTATTCAAAGCCTCTTTTGATAAAGCCAACCGCTCTTCAATCAAATCCTATCGTGGTCCAGGCCTGGAAGAGGGCATGAAGATTTTCCAGGAGCTGAAGCAGGCTTTCGGCGTGAAAATCATCACCGACGTGCACGAAGCATCGCAGGCGCAGCCGGTGGCTGACGTGGTTGATGTGATTCAGCTGCCGGCCTTCCTCGCCCGTCAGACCGATCTGGTGGAGGCGATGGCGAAAACCGGCGCGGTCATCAACGTGAAGAAGCCACAGTTTGTGAGCCCAGGCCAGATGGGCAACATCTATGATAAGTTTGTTGAAGGCGGTAACGATCAGGTCATCCTGTGCGATCGTGGCAGCAACTTCGGCTATGACAACCTGGTTGTTGATATGCTTGGCTTCAACGTGATGAAGAATGTTACCCAAAATAGCCCGGTGATCTTCGACGTTACCCACGCGCTGCAAACGCGCGATCCGTTCGGCGCTGCGTCTGGCGGCCGTCGTGCCCAGGTGGCTGAGCTGGCGCGTGCCGGTATGGCGGTGGGCATTGCTGGCTTGTTCATCGAAGCACATCCAGAACCAAACAGCGCGAAATGCGATGGTCCATCGGCGCTGCCGCTGGATAAGCTGGAGCCATTCCTGGTGCAGATGAAAGCGATTGACGATCTGGTGAAGAGCTTCCCAGCGCTGGACACCAGCAACTGATTGTTTTCAGATGTGAAAAAGGCGCCGATGGCGCCTTTTTTCTTGTTGATGTACGTAGGCTCGCCATTCATGGCGGCCTGGCACTCACAGCATAATCGTCAACAAATACCCGGCAAATAGCGCCAGATGCGCGGCACCGTTCAACACGTTGGTGCGGCCGGTTGAGAACGAAATGTGGCACAGAATCAGCACGGCGCTCATCATCACCATTTGCGGCGGCTCAAGACCAAACACCAACTGCTGGTCGGTCAGGGTAGCGATAATAGTCACCGCAGGCACCGTCAGTGAAATGGTCGCCAGCACTGAACCGAAGAACAGATTCATTGCGCGCTGCACCTGATTCATCAGCACCGCTCTAATCGCACCCAATCCTTCCGGTGACAGGATCAACAGTGCGACCAGGAAGCCGGTGAACTGCGCTGGGGCGTTCAGTTCCGTCAGCAGGCTCTCCAGCGGATTGGCGTTCATCTTGGTCACGGCGATAACCGCAATCAGATGCACGATCAGCCATACGGTGTGCCACACTGAACTGTGCGCAGAAGGCTTGCCATGATGCGGATCGTCGCCATCATCTTCATGCTCATAAACGAACAGGCTTTGGTGCGTTTTGGTTTGAATCAGCAGGAACACGCCGTACATCGCGGCGGAAATCGCTGCGATAATCAGCGCCTGGGTGGTAGTGAAGTTGCCGCCGGGTAACGCGTTGGGAAACACCAGCACCAGAATCGCCAGCGGGAAAATGGCGATCATATATTGCTTAACGCCCGCCAGATTAACGTACTGCGTGGCAAACTTGCGCCCGCCCAGCAGCAGGGCAAAGCCCACTAAACCGGCGGTCACAATCATGATGATCGAGTAGAGCGTGTCGCGCATCAGCGCGGGCGCGGCGTCGCCGGTGGCCATCAGCGCTGAGATCAGGCTCACTTCGAGAATGACGACGGAAAGACTGAGAATCAGCGAGCCGTAAGGTTCGCCCAAACGGTGTGCCAGAACGTCAGCGTGACGTACCACGCTGAACGCGCTAAACAGAATGGCAACTAATGCCAGCAGATTGATGCCGATAACCGGCAGAAGCGCTGTCTGGTTACCGAAGAAGCTCAGTACCGCCAGCGCAGCAACGGGGAAAATCAGTGAGTACTCGGTATGGCGGGTTTTCTCATGTCCAGGCATTTACCATCCTCTCCGGAAAAAGTACAAAGCAGGCAATCATTGCCTGAGAAATATAATGAGTTTTCTGACGCAACGCAGTGTAACTTTTCAACAACTGTGCTGCTGTGACTTTACGCGATTTTACCAAAAGCGATTATTATATATAACACGGCAAAAGAGCCTGTTATCGCTGGATTAACGCCTGTATTCATTATGTTGCATCAGTCATACACTAAATTAAAGATGAGATTGGTCTGGATAATTGCCCTGTTTAATGCGGCTTATGGAGGTTTAACTCTCTTAAATCCATTCCTCCAGTAAAAGTGGCACTTTATGCGGATTTTTTTGGCCCGCCTCGCACTTTTCCTTCCAGTATTGAAGTTCCTCGCCAGGCAGCCGATGCTCTTTACACAGAATTTCCCTTTTGTGATCGGGGTCAATCTTGAATGTTTTGTTAAAAATGAATTAATGTCTTCTCTTAAGACGATGCAATGCGCGTCGCCTGTAGACATCAGTTTTAAGGAACCACACCGGCAAGATGTCAGCGAAGTAGAGGAGACCACAGTGTTAACGCGGGAATTTTTATTAAAAGCAGATTGTAAAACATCGTTTGGCGATATTGATGAAGCGCTGTTCTGGAGCTGTGAAAAGCGTGCGGCATCGCTGTCCGCGACGCTGGCCTGTCGTCCTGATCAAAGCCCGGTGTGGATTTTTGGCTACGGCTCGCTGATGTGGAATCCGATTTTTGAAGCAGCCGAAGTGGCGCCAGGCCGATTAGAGGGCTGGCACCGTGCGTTTTGTCTGCGTCTGATCGCCGGTCGCGGCACCGTCACCGCGCCTGGCCGCATGCTGGCGCTGAAAGAGGGTGGTTCCACCAGCGGATTGGCATTCCGCTTGCCGGAATCGCGTCTGCATGATGAGCTGGAGCTGCTGTGGAAGCGTGAAATGATCACCGGTTGCTATCTGCCAACCTGGTGTGAGCTGGAGCTGGAGGATGGACGCAACGTCACCGCGCTGGTGTTCATTATGGATCCGCGTCATCCGCTGTATGAAACCGACTCATGCCGCAGCACCATCGCGCCGCTGATTGCCCAGGCCAGCGGGCCGCTCGGCACCAACGCACAATATCTTTATGCGCTGGAGCAAGAGCTGGGCAAACGTGGGATGCAGGAAGCGGCGTTGACGCGCCTGGCGGCAGAGGTCAGAGCGCTGCAGAGTCATTCAGCAGCGCGCTAATGTGCATTACTGCGCTGGATTAATCAGCCAGGTTCCCGGCTTATCGATGGTCAGCGATTGGGTATGCACCTGGTTGCCATTACGCACTTCAATGCGATAGCTCCCCGCCGCCAGATTCAGTGAAGCAAACCCGCTGCTCGAGGGCTTCACATCCCGGGCTTCGCCATTCAGCATCACATTCTCACCCGCCTGCAAACGCAGATAAACCGTCGCCACCGTCGGTGCGCTGCTCGCCACAGTATTGGCTGGCGCGGCAGGTGCAGTTGGCGTGGTGCTCGCGGCCACCGGCGGTACTTCGCTGTGACGATTCGCTTTCCACACCACCACCACAACCGCCAACACCGCAATCGCGGCGGCCACCACTAAACCTGGCGACAAACGACGCACGTTGCGCGGCGTCAAGGGTTCAACCGCGGCAGCGGTATGATTGACCGCCAACACCTGCGGTTCCGGCGTTGCCACCATCGGCTCCGCCGGTACAACCTGTTCAGCTACGACAGGAATGGTGGTGGAGAGCGCTTCGACATCACTCACCGGCAGATCGATCAAGCTGGCAAAGGCATCAATGCTTTGCGGACGATCTTCCGGCTTCATCGCCAACGCGCAGTCAATGGCGTGCAACAGCGGCAGCGAATAGCCTTCCGGCTTGCGCTCCACCAACGGCTGATAGTTATCCTCAATGCAGCGCACCACGCTCACCGGCGGCGCATGGCCGGTGATCAAGTTGTGCAGCACCGCGCCCAGCGCATAAATATCGGTCCACGGACCTTGCTCTATCTCGCCTTCTTCGCTGTATTGCTCAATCGGCGCAAAGCCGGGCTTCAGCATGATCTCGGTTTCATCGGAGAGGTTGCCGATCTCTTTGCGCGCCGAGCCAAAATCGAGCAGCACCGGCAGCTGATTTTCCTGAATCTGGATGTTATCCAGCGAGATATCGCGATGCAGATAACCGGCGGCGTGAATGGTATCGATGGCACCAAACAGCGGCGGCAGCAGACGACGGATCCAGCCCTCATCAATGCTGTCCGGACTGGTAATCTGCCACTCTTTTAGCGTCATGCCGCTGTAATAGAGCGTGCCCATGTAGGCGGTGCCGTTCTCTTCCCAGAAACGCAAGACGTGCAGCAAACCGGGATGATTAAAGCGTGCCAGCAGGCGCGCCTCCTGAATAAAGCTATTGCGACCGGCGGTAAACAGCTTATGGAAACGCTCTCCGCGCAGTTCCAGCGACATATCCGCCGCACGCACCGCCAGCGAGACGGGCATGTACTCTTTGATGGCGATGGTGCGTTCCAGCTGATGATCCCAGGCACGATAAACAATGCCGAAGCCGCCGCCGCCAATCACTTCCTTGATTTCAAATTCATTAAACCGGTAGCCCGCAGGCAGGGCATTAGGTGTATGGTTTTCGTTTGCCGACATAGTGAACTCTCTGAACACGTCCTGTAGCGCCCCGTCATCACGATGACGGCGGGCAACGACCGCTAATTAATTAATGTTACGCCAGGCACCAATCGCCGGATCGGCGAGATCCGCATGCAGGGTGTCAATCAGTAACACAGTCACTTTTTGCTGTGGCATAAATTGCGGCGACCAAACGCCGCGTAACGTCTCAACCCGCTTCTTCAGCACATCGCTGTCCTGTTCGGCGGTTTTGTCCATCTTCACCAGAAGTGTGCCGCTGAAGCGCCACACATGCTGTTGTGCATCAAACGGCAGCACTAACCAGCTATCATCGGCATCCGGACGCGTAACGATCATGCGCTGGTTATTCACCGAGACCACTTCCAACGGCGGGCCGCCGAGTTTCAAATCTGCAATCGGGTAGCCCTGATAGAAATTCAGTGCCGTATTGCGCGTTTTACCGTCGATCATCAGCGTCATTTCGCTCGGGCCTTCCAGCCAGCCTTCGGTTGAGCAGTGCTGACTCGGGTTATCCGGGATAAACAGCGATTCACCTTTATCATCCCACCAGGTACGGAAATGGCAGCCGCCCGGCAAGGCAAAATGCTGCAGCGGCGTGCTATCCGCCGGGCGCGAGAGATCGAGCGGCGCGGCATTCCTGGCCGTTGCGCTGGCCGTGGCATCGTTTATAACGATGGGACGCCAGTTCTGTAATTTGGCCGCGCTGCCGTTAGCCAGCACGCTGCCCTCTTTATTGGTCATCTGCCATGGCAGCTCATCCAGCAAGCCACACTGATTGGCCAGCAGCGTACCAACGCGTGGCAGGAAGCTGGTCAGGACGCTGGAGTCGGTGCTTTTGCCCGAAACAATGCGCAGCGGCAGCGTCTCTTTGCACCAGTCGTTGGGCGCTTTGCTCGCCACGTCATCAATGTAGACTTCCAATGACAGGCTCGGTGAATAGACCACGCGATAATCTTCTGCCTGCGCATTTCCGGCCAGCAACAGGGTTGCGAAGCCCGTCAACCACACTTTCATAAGAATCCTTGGATCAATAACGTGACGGCAGAAAACGTGCCGCATCAGCCTGGGAATAAAGCAGCGTCGCTTCCTGCGGTTCGCCAATCCAGACTGCCAGAGCGCTGAGATTGTCGCTTTTTACACTGCGGTTAACGGCTTGTTCCATCAAAGTCAGCCACTCTTCGCAGGCATTCACCATGCGCAGGGCCAGTTCCATTTCGTGGGTGGTGAGATTGAGCCAGAATCCATCGCTGCAAACTAAAAACGCATCGCCATCGGCCAGCGTAATCACCTCGCTAAAGGTGGCCGGACGGGCCGGATCAACACCGAGCGCATTATAGAGTAAATTACTGTTAATGCCGGTATTTTCATAGCCCGCCTCGCGTAACTGCTGGGCCAAACTGTGATCACGCGTCACCTGATTTAGCACCCCATGACGGAAGTGATAAACCCGGCTGTCGCCTGCGTGCGCCCACCATGCGAGCTGTTTTTCACGGTCGATAAACAGCGCAGCGAGCGTGGTACTCATCTGGGAAAAATTCGGATTGTTTCCCTGTGCCTCAATCAGCACCTGCTGGCAATGTTCGATGGCGGCGCGGGTGCTTTCAGGAGTGAAAGTGTCGTGGTGCTGTAACTGCGTTAGCAGCGTATCGCGCACCAGCTGCGCTGCCATATCACCGCCAGGCAAACCGGCCACGCCGTCGCACACCAGAAAACAGGCTTTTTGGTCGTCTAGCTCGGCGCCGGTACGATCCTGATTTTCGTCACGCATGCCTTGCTGGCAGCGGCTGGCAAACATCATCTTCATGCGTCTTCGGTCCGCGTTTGAGAATCTTTGTATTGATTCACTTCCATATCATAGGCATGCAGGAAGGCTTCGCCGAACAACGTGTGGAAGTCATCTTCAATTTCACCAGCGGTGCGCTGATAGTGGCGAGAGAAGTAATCCCACAGCGCCGCTTTCCGTCCGGTGCTAAACGCCATTTTGGGCAGCACGCCATCTTTGCGCGCTTCTTCTTCTAAGCGCTGCGGGTTAAACGATTGCAGCATGGCGGCGATAATCGCGCGGATGCCGGCAATCATCCCCAGCTGATGCGCCTGCAAATCCACCAGCGCATCACGCACCGCCGGTTCCGGCGGCATAAAGCCCGGCATCTGGCTCTGATACATCTGCATCAACACGGTTTTACCGGACGGCAGAATTTTAAACGGGTTATTGGCCTCATTGAGGATCATCGTCATGTCGGCTTTCACGCCGCGCTTGAGAATCGAGCGCGAGGAGAGCAGGGCGACGGTGCCTTGCGAAAACAGGCTCAGCATGCGGCCAGTGACACGCATCTGATCTTCGGTGATGGTGGTTTGGTGGCCATTGTTCAGTCCCATGCCTTCCAGCAACGCGGCAATCAGTTTGTCCTGAGAGACGCCTGGCAAGGTGGCGGGCAGCGTCGGCGCATCGCTTTGCGGATCGATGGCGAGACGCGGATCGTTGCGACGTTCCTGACGCGCCACCGGCTCGGGAATCACCTCGGGCTCCTGCATCATGCCGAGCGGGTCATCGCTGCTGTCGGCAAAGAACGCCAGCGGATCGTCCTGGCGGGTTTTGAGATTGTTGGGATCGCGCACTTCGAGCCCGTACTCACCAATTTGCAGCGTGTCGCCATCCTGCAGCGCCACTTGCGAGCCGCGTTGCAGCGCGACGCCGTTCAATACCACCGACGTGACGCTACCCTGATTGGTCAGGCGACACTCACCCTCTGGCGAAAGGTGCACCAGCGCCTGCAAGCGCGATATGGCGCGCGATTCGTCAGGCAGCACCAGATCGTTATCCTGACTGCGGCCGATGGTGCCGCCGGGCGGTTTGAAGGCTACCGTCTTGGCGGGCACATCCGTATTGCACTGCACAATGGTAAATTGCATGAGTCATCCCGTTAACAAGGCAAACGCCACGGCCTATTCAAACATCGGTGGATAGAGGCCGTTGCGGCCCGGCTGTGCACCAGACGCCGGGTTAAACAATAATGAAAAAAGTTGCGCAGTCAGCGGGCCGCTGTGTTTATGCGTGGCATGGCTAAAACCGTCACTGCGATTACTCCACCAGTAGCTCATGTGCTGCTGCGGATCGAACCTGTCAGCCACTTCACGCCAGCTCAGCGTGCAGGGCAAATCATCAAAACCAATCACATCCATGATGTCGCTGCGCTGCGTATCCGGCACCAGCAGCGGCGACAGACGCTGCATCTGCTGCTCCAGCGCATCGGGATTGAGCCGATCGCGCACCGCGTGCAGCAGCAGCGCGCCCAGCTCCTGAAACCAGTCGCCGGACATTGCCAGCTGCGCGCTGTGCCAGCGGCTCAGCGGGAAGCTGCGCAGCGCCAACAGTGGCCAGCTGCGGCCCACGCGATCGTACGAGGGCAGCAGGCAGCCCATCTGCACCTGCTGACGCAGCGGCGAAAGCGGTAACACAAAATTCCACACCGGCGCACGTAAAAACTGTGCTGGACTGGCATCCGGTTGCTGATGCCAGTGCGTCAATCCCTGTTGAAACCAGTGGCTCCACGGCGTCACGGTATTTTCGCTCAGACGCTGGCGCAAAAAATCGCCGGTAGCCGGTAACTTGCCGTACCAGCCCGGCGCAGTGTGTGTCGGCATGATTACCTCACCATTACTCACTGTGTCTGGTCAATCGCTGCGAAACGACGTGCGGCGCAATCGCCAGCGTGTTGCTGCTGTCACCGGCATTTTTCAGATTCTCCGCAAGCTTGCGCATCATCAACGCGTTGTCACGCGCATAGGGCGAAGACTGAATTTGTTGATCCAGCAGCTGGCTCAGATGCCAGTCGAGCTGCTGCAAATCACGCGCGCTAACATCATCCGGTAGCGTGCGCTGCAGGTTTTGCATCAGCCAGCCACGCAGGAACTCGCCGTCATAATTGCGCGGCTGATACAGCATTTGATAAGCGCGCAGCGCATTGCGACTGTATTCGTTATCGGTACCCGGATCGTCACGCAGCAAATTCGTGATCTGCTGTGCCACGCGCGGCAACAGTAAAGACTTAAGCGCATTTTGATAAAGCGCCCACGCCGCATCGCTGACCTGGTTGCCGCGATACAGCCCAACGCGCATGGTAAGCGGTGGATTGTCGAGAGAAAAACGCTCGGAGAGCGGCAGTTTCACCAGGTTGTTTAAGAAGGGTAGCAGATCAAAAATATTATCGGCGGGCTGATGGATCACTTGCTGACTTTGCGTGGCGATTGGGCCAATGCGCTCTGCAACCTGATCGAGATAACGCTGATTTTGAATATAGCTGGTGAGCCACAAACAGGAGAGCAGCAGCAGCGCGCCGGTCAGCACGCCATAACCAATCCAATGGAACAGGCGGTTGCGGTATTCCCAATGGCGATTGCTGCCCGCCAGACCGCTTTCGCGGAATACCAAATCGCTCAACAAATCGCGGATAAAGAAACTCTGTCCTTTATTGCCGGGAATGGGGCTGCTGCGATTAACGCTATCCCAGGCCGCGAGGCTGCTTTCGCCGGTGTGCGGCAGCTGAAGTTTGCGGTTCAGCTCGCCCATGATGCGGTCAAACGGTAAACCTTCCTGCGTGCCGCTGGTGAAGAACAGACCGCGCGCCGACCAGGCGATCGGCTCCTGATGGCTGGAGAACACCACATCAAGATACTCATTCAGCAGCGGACGCAGCGAGCTGAACTCTTGCGGGAACAGGAAGCTGTCGGCGCGCTGGGTGAGATCGCGTTCACCTGCCATCACCTCGGCCAACTGCTGCTGTAAACGCTGCTCTAAGTGCTGATATTGCTGGCTGAAGCTACGATGCCAGTCATCTTTGTGCGGTTTGCCCGGTTCCCACGGGAAGGTAAAGCCCCAAATCGCATCGCGCTGCGGCTTGCTTTGGCTGCCGTAGAAACTCATAAATCCTTTCAGCAGGTCGGTTTTGGTCACCATCACGTAAACCGGGAAGTGAATGCCGGTGTGCTGATGCAGCTCCGCCATGCGCTCACGCAGCGCGCTGGCCTGCGCATGACGCGCTTCGGCTGAATCGGTGAGCAGATCGGAGACGCTGATGGTCATGATCACGCCGTTAATCGGCTGGCGGGTACGATAGCGCTTCAGCAGATTGATAAAACTCTGCCACTCCGCGCCGTCGCGCGCGCGCTGGCTCTCCTGCAGGGCGTAACGCCCGGCGGTATCGATCAGTACCGCGCTATCGGTAAACCACCAGTCGCAATGGCGCGTGCCGCCCACGCCGCGAATCGCTGCTTTACCGAGGCTGTCGGTGAGCGGGAATTCCAGGCCTGCATTGAGTAACGCAGTGGTTTTACCGGCGCCCGGCGCGCCAATCATCACGTACCACGGCAGTTGATAAAGGTAATGACTTTGAAAACGTGCCAGCCAGCTCTGCTGATGGCGACGACCAAACTGGGTACGCTTTAAACGCAGCGCCGCTTCACTGAAGCGCTGCGCCAGCAGGGTTTCGGTGGCCTGACGATCGGATAACTCTTCCTGACTCATCTGCTGCAAACGGTTGAGCAGCTTGCTGTTAAACCAGCCGCGCCACAGTGCAGGGATAAACTGGAACAGCAGCCAGAGCAGATAAAGCAGACCGACCGCTAACTGGCGCGGCAACACTGGCTCGAGCGGGCGCGTATCGCCCCAGCTCCACAGCGGTCCGAGCATCCACAGCACGCAGCTCAGTGCCGTAACGCCAATCAGGCTCCACAGCAGGCGATGGGTTAACAGATGTTGCAGTGATGCGCGCATCATTGGCCTCCCTGATGATTGCCGAGGGTTTCCGGTGTCACAAACAGGGTGATTTCCACCCGACGGTTGCGGGCGCGGTTTTCATTGCTGTCATTCGGCAGCAGCGGATTGCTGTCGCCGCGACCTTCCGCTTTCACACTGTGACCTTCGGCGAGTTGCGGATTGAGCAACTGCGTGATGGCACGTGCGCGGGCAGAGGAGAATTCGTAGCTGGAGGCGAAACGGCCATCGACCGGGCTGTTGTCGGTATACACCGACACCAAAACCGTGCCTTTCACGGTTTTCATCGCACTGGCCACATGCGCCAGCAGCGCACGACCGACCTGATTCACCACCGTGCCGTCGTTGGAGAACAGTTTGTCAGCGGGGATAATCACTTTGCTGCCGAACGCGCCATCGCTCACTTCCAGCTGTCCGGCGGCAATCACATCATTGAGACGTTGATGCAGATCGAGCAGCGCTTGAGGGGAAGTAGGACGACGGCCTGGCGTGATTTGTGGCAGCGGGGTTTGATAGATGGTGCGCAACAATGGTTCGGCGGCGTTGCCGAGTCGCCAGTTCAGGCCACTGTAAATCAAGCTCGCCACCAGCGTGGCTAAGGTAACGCATGCCCAGAGCGGCACCATTGGACGCGTCAGGGTGCTAACCAGCGGATGCACTTCCACCAGCGGTGCAGCGGGATTGGCGCTCGACGGGCGATGCTCATTAATCAGTTGCGCCAGGCGTTTGCGGATCGCTTCACATTGCGCGCGACCGCTGTCACTGCCGCGATAGCGACCTTCATAGCCGAGCAACAGGCAATAGTGGATCAGTTCCAGCAACCACAAATGCTGCTGCGGGCTCTGTGAAACGCGCGATAACAGCTGGAACACTTTCTCGCCGCCCCAGCTTTCATTATGAAAAGTGACCAGCATGCCGTTACCGGACCACACGCCGCGCGTGCCCCACGGCGTTTGTGCCGCCGCTTCGTCCAGCACGCTGCACAGGCAGTAGCGCGCACCAATGATCATCTCAAAAGGTAAGCCCGCTTGTTTGCAGCGCTGTTCGAATTGGCGGATCTCTTCGATCAGTAATTGGCGCAATCCGGCAGGATCGTCATGCGTAGCGGCCTGCCGTATACGTACCACGGCATTCAGGATAGGTGCTGCGGCATTAAGCAAAAGGTTATCATTGCCCGCGACAATGCCATCGCGAGCAAGGGAATCCTGAGTCATTAAATCTTGGTTATCCAGGCAAGGGCGAAAATCACAGCCCGCACGGCGAAAGCTGCTGCGGGCATTGTGCGCCGAATTGCATTATCAATCTAAAATCCAGGTCGCGGTATCGTTAGTGCGACAAGCTTTACTGGCGCCCCCAACGGCCACACAGACCTGTTTGCTGTTGCGGCGAGGACGCGGGCGATCGCTGCGAATGGTCGCGTCATAACGGCTACTCTCTACGCCCGCTTTCGGCGGAATATAGCCAATTAACTGGCCGTTAGGCTCATCGGCCACCGCCAGCCAGCTGTGTTCAACGCGGCCCAGCACTTCAAACGGTTTGGCGTTATCAAGATAGCGCACTACCTTGCCACCAAAATCAGGCGTGGTCATCACGGATGCCGCATAGAGCGCGCGATAACTCTCATTGACCGGCGTGAATTCGCCAGGTGCTGCCACCGCATGACGATGAACCAGTTGGACGCCATTCACTTCACTGGTTACCAGCGTGTCATCAGTGACGGGTGGCGGTGGCGCTTTACACGCAGCCAAACTTAACACCGCCAGCAACACAAGCACGAGACTCTTATTCACCATGATCCTCAAATTTCATCAGATTAGCTGCAGAGTAATCTGCGGCACGAGCCTTTAAGGCAGGCAGATTAGGCAGCGAGAAAGCCATCAAAAAAACAGACAGATTACAGAAAGATAGTGCTGAACTAAGTCTACCTAAGACTTTTGAGAATTCAAACCATTGCACCATGAGAAATCCCATGCTAGCGGGCGAAAAAGCAGCGCAGGCCGATGATATAAAACACATAGTCACGGTGATAGATAAGCTTAGTTAATTTATTTGTCGCAGTTAGCGATGCGCGGATGCGCAACGACATTTGGTCACTGTTAGTGCCAAACGAAAATGGTAAATAAGATTAATCTATTTATGATAAGTAAAAAAGATTGCCCAACGAAACAATTTTCGTAATTTCGGAATTTCCGGGCTCAATTCTGCCATTTTTAAACGCAGCACGGCATGGCTTTTGCTTAATTCTCGGTTTACTCCGCTAAACCGCTGGAGAAAACAATGAATCGGGCTTTGAACTATCTGCGTGCCAGCCGTGCCAGCGAAATAGCCAGTTTGCAACGGCTGTTGCGAACCGGCGAACAGATTACCGCCATCAGTGAATTGATCCATGTGCTGCAGCGTGAACGTGGAGCCAGCAATATCTGGCTGTGCTCAGCTGGTCAATTGTTTGGCGAAGAGTTGGCACAGCGCGCGGCCGAGGTTGAATTGCGTGAGCAGAGTGCGATGGCGGTGCTGCCAGAAGCAGAGGCGCAACCCGGCTATAGCCGATTTTGCATGTTGATCGCGACTGCGCTTCAGGCGCTGGACGGACTACCGGCGCTGCGTCAGCAAGTACACAGCCGCACCGTGACGCAGGCGCAGGCGATGGAGGCGTTTAATCACATCATCTGCACCTTACTGAATCTGGTCTTTGAAGCGGCGGACACCGCCAGTGAGCCGGACATCTCGCGTGCATTAATCGCGCTATTTAGCTTTATGCAAGGCAAAGAGCTGGCCGGACAGGAGCGCGCCACCGGATCGGCGGGCTTCGCTGCCGGTGCATTTACCGAGACGCAACGGCAGCGCATCCAAGTGCTAATCGCTGCGCAGGAGCAAAGCTTTGCGACCTTCAGCCAATTTTGTGATGCGGAAAATCTGCAACGCTGGCAGGCGATAGCCGATGCCGGCAGCCAGATTGAGCGGCTAAGACGCATCGCCTGCACCGGCGCACAGTGCGGTGAAAATGGCGTGTTGCAGTGGTTTAGTCTGCTCAGCTCGCGTCTCGATCAGATGAAACAGATCGAAGATACGCTGTGCGCGACGCTGATGCACCGCTGTCAGTGTGCGATTGCGGCTGCCCAGCACAGCGAACATCCGCCGATTGCCATCGGAGAAGAGGCCAGTTTTTCGCTCTATGTCGCGGGTGCCAGCTGGTTGTCAGGCGCTGAAACCACGCTGGACAGCAATGGCCTTGCGCCCCAACTCGGGCGTTCGGTGCTGGCGTTGATCCGTGAGCAGTCGCAGCGTCTGCAGACGCAGGCTGATGAACTCGCCTCAATGCGCGCTTCACTGGATGAACGCAAAATTATCGATCAGGCGAAAAGCTGGTTGATGCAGCAGCACGGTTTCAGCGAGCAGGATGCGTGGCAGGCGCTGCGTAAAAGCGCCATGAACCAGAACAAACGGGTGCTGGAAATTGCCCAGGCAGTGCTGGCGGTTGCCGCCACGCTCAGGGCATAACCCGAAGGAGGTAGCTGCACAAACCCTGTGCGTAGGGTGCGTCAGCGCAGTGCAAAAATGACGCACCCTCCGCGCATTTGTAGCGCCAGGCTTGATAAAACGGCCTGATATTTTTGGCACAGGCTTTGCATTACCTTACAGACATTGCGCATTTGTTTCGCCAACGGCGGTGAAGCGAGTGCTTTGGATAAAGGCGTCCGGCCCCATGTTTTTGCGACATGCGGGAGGACGCCTTTTTTTATTCTTTTTTTAGGGATGCGCATGATGAGCAAAACGCGGTTCACGGTGTCACGACGTCAATTTCTCCTGGGCAGCGCGGTGGTCGGTGGCAGCTATTTACTGCCGGGATTACGCAATGCGGTGTGGGCTGCCGGTTCCGATGCGCCCGAAAAGAGCAACATTCGCGTCGGCTTTATTCCGCTCACCGACTGCGCGCCTGTGGTGATGGCCTCAGTAAAAGGCTTCGATAAAAAATATGGCCTGACGCTGCAACCGAGTAAAGAAGCCAGCTGGGCGGCAGTGCGCGACAAACTCACCGCTGGTGAGTTGGACGCCGCGCACGCGTTGTACGGCATGATTTATGGTCTGCATTTGGGCATTGCCGGGCCTCAGCATGAGATGGCTAACCTGATGACGCTCAACAACAACGGGCAGGCCATCACACTGGCGAATCAGCTTAAAGATCAGAAAGTCACCGATGCGGCCGGCCTGCAAAAGTTAATCGCCAGTCAAGCGAAAGGCAGCTTGACCTTCGCGCATACCTTCCCAACCAGTACGCACGCCATGTGGCTCTATTACTGGCTGGCCAACGCTGGAATCGACCCGTTTGAGGATGTGCGCACCGTGGTGGTCCCGCCACCGCAAATGGTGATGAACATGAAGATGGGCAACATGAGTGGCTTCTGCGTTGGCGAGCCGTGGAATCAGCGCGCCATCAGCGACAACATCGGTTTTACCGCCGCGACCACGCAGCAAATCTGGCCGGATCATCCGGAAAAAATTCTCGCCACGCGCGCCGCCTGGGTGCAAGAGAACCCGAATACCGCCCGCGCGCTGACCGCCGCCGTGCTGGACGCCGCGCGCTGGATCGATGCCTCCGACGTTAACCGCAAAGAGACCGCGCAGGTGCTGGCCGGGCGCGCGTGGATCAACACCAAAGTGGAAACGCTGGAAGGGCGCATGCTCGGTCAGTACGAAAACGGGCTCGGTCAGCGCTGGCAGGACGCGCACGGTATGCGCTTTTTCCGCGACGGTGAAGTGAGCTTCCCGTGGATTTCTGACGGCATGTGGTTCCTGACGCAGATGAAGCGCTGGGGCATGGTGCAAACCGCGCCTGATTACGCAGCAGTGGCACGTCAGATCAACCGAATTGATATCTACAAACAGGCCGCCAGCGCGGTGGGCGGCATCAGCGTCCCAGCCGGCGAGATGCGCAGCAGCACGCTGTTCGACGGCAAGGTGTGGGACGGCAGCAATCCCGCCGCTTATGCCGACAGTTTTGCCCTTAAACGCAGTTAAGTGAGGTCATGATGAAATCTGAAGCACGCACGCTAGATGCCGCGCCGATCGCCGCGCAACCCGCGCAGGTGATTGCGCTCAAGGTGACGCCCGCACCGCGTCGAAGTCAACGCTGGCTCCGTCCTCTGCTGCAGCGGCTAATCCCCGCCAGTTGTGGCCTGATTTTGCTGCTGTTTATCTGGCAACTGGCCTCAATGTCGAGCAAAGGCTTCCCCACGCCGTACGCCACCTGGCAAGCCGCCGTCACGCTGTTTGCCGATCCGTTTTACAACAACGGGCCTAACGATCAGGGCATCGGCTGGAACGTGGTCGCTTCGCTGCAGCGGGTGGCAATCGGCTTTAGTCTGGCGGCACTGGTGGGCGTTCCCGCCGGATTCCTGATTGGCCGTTTTACCTTTATCGCGCACATGCTCAACCCGATCATCGCGTTGCTGCGTCCGGTCAGTCCGCTTGCCTGGTTACCGATTGGCCTGCTGCTGTTCCAGCGCGCTGAACCGGCCTCAAGCTGGACCATTTTCATCTGCTCCATCTGGCCGATGGTGATCAACACCGCCGAAGGCGTACAGCGAATTCCGCAGGATTATCTCAATGTGGCGCGCGTGCTGCGGCTCAATGAGTGGACAGTGATGCGCCGCATTCTGTTCCCGGCGGTGCTGCCCGCGGTGTTAACCGGCATGCGTTTGTCGATGGGCATCGCGTGGTTGGTGATTGTCGCTGCGGAAATGCTCACTGGTGGGCTCGGTATCGGTTTCTGGATCTGGAACGAGTGGAACAACCTCAATGTGGAAAACATCCTGATCGCCATCGTGGTGATCGGCGTGGTCGGGTTACTGCTCGAACAGGCGCTGATGCTACTGGCACGCCGCTTTAGCTGGGATAAATAAGGAGCCGATGATGAACCCAATTATTCGCGTACAGCAGGTCAGCCAGCGCTTCAATACCGCAGGCGGCGAGTTCCTCGCCCTCGATAACGTCAGTTTTGATATCCATGAAGGTGAAACCCTCAGCCTGATTGGTCACTCCGGCTGCGGAAAGTCCACGCTTCTCAATCTGATCGCCGGGCTAACACAGCCGAGTAGCGGCGTGTTGCTGTGTGACAACCGCGAAATCAGCGGTCCCGGTCCAGAGCGTGCGGTGGTGTTCCAGAACCATTCGTTGTTGCCGTGGCTGACCGCCTACCAAAACGTGGAGCTGGCGGTGCAGCAAGTGTTCAAAGGAAAGATGAGCAAAAGTGAGATGAGCGAGTGGATCGAACACAACCTCAATCGCGTGCAGATGAGTCACGCGCTGCATAAGCGTCCGTCGGAGATCTCCGGCGGCATGAAGCAGCGTGTCGGTATTGCGCGGGCGCTGGCCATGCAGCCGCGTGTGCTGCTGCTGGATGAACCGTTCGGCGCGCTGGATGCACTGACGCGCGCTCATCTGCAAGACAGCGTGATGCGCATCCAGCAGGAGCTCAACACCACCATCGTGCTGATTACGCACGATGTCGATGAGGCGGTGTTGCTGTCAGATCGCGTGCTGATGATGACCAACGGCCCCGCCGCGCAGGTCGGTGACATCCTCAACATCGACCTGCCGCGTCCACGTTCACGGGTAGCGCTGGCCGACGAGCCGCGTTATCACCAGCTGCGCCAACGGATTCTGCATTTCCTGTATGAAAAGCAAACGGCTGTGGCGTAAGGGGACAACCATGGTGCAGCGACTGGTAGTGATCGGTAACGGCATGGCGGCGATGCGCATGGTGGAAACCTTGCTGCAACGTGCGCCGGGTCGCTACGCCATCACGGTGATTGGCCGTGAGCCGCACGGCAATTACAACCGGGTGCTGCTGTCGCCGGTGCTGGCGGGCGAAAAAGCCTTTGCTGACACGGTGCTCCACGCGCCCGAATGGTATGCGGCACATCAAGTGCAACTGCTGATGGGTGAAGAGGCGCTGCAGGTGGATATCCCTGCGCGCACAGTACAAACCGACCAGCGCAGACTGCACTGGGACAAGCTGGTGTTCGCCTGCGGTTCGAGGCCGCGCATGCCGGAAATGCCCGGCATCCATCGCCCACAGGTGCAGGGTTTTCGCACGGTGCGAGACGTGGAAACCATGCTAACGCAGCAAGGTCCGGTGGTGGTGCTGGGCGGAGGATTTATTGGTGTGGAAGCCGCAGCAGCGCTGCGTCAGCGTGGACGTGACGTCACGCTGCTGCATCATCGCCCGTGGCTGCTTGATCGCCAGCTGGATGCCAAAGCGGGTGCGCTTTTGCAGCAGCATCTGACACAGCGCGGTATTCGCTGTCGGCTCGGCGTCTCTTTGCAGGCCATTGACGCGGAAAGCGTCACGCTCAGCGACGGCGCGATTATCGCGGCGGAACAGGTGGTGATCGCCATCGGCGTGCAGCCGGAGATCGCGTTGGCGCAGGCGGCGGGCGTGCCTTGCCAGCGCGGCATTCTGGTTAACCGTCAACTGCAGACCGCGCTACCGCATGTGTATGCGTTCGGCGAGTGCTGCGAAATCAGCGGCGAAACCTTTGGCTTGATTGCGCCTTGCCTGGCGCAGGCCGCCGTACTGGCAGCACAACTGGCGGGTGAACCCGTGGCCGACTTTCACTACCAGGAAAACGGTACGCGGCTGAAAGTCAGCGGCATAGAGATGTTCAGTGCGGGCGATATCCGCGAAGGCGACGCCATCAGCAGCTTTGACCCGCTGCACCAGCACTATCGCCGTCTGTTTTTGCGCGATGGCGCACTGCGCGGCGTGCTGATGTTTGGCGACAGCCAGGCGGCAGGCACGCTGCTACCGCAACTTCAACAGGCCGCGCAGGTGGGCATTAACGCGCTGTTCGGTCTTGACGACAACACAACGCAGCCAAGCGCTGCAGGAAGCCAGATGATGAGCAAACCTCTTCTCGCCGTGGTTGGACACGGCATGGTCAGCCACCATTTTCTCGAACAGCTGGTGAGTCGTGAACTGCATCAGCACTATCACATCGTGGTATACGGCGATGAGCCGCAGATGGCCTACGATCGCGTGCACCTTACCGAATACTTCAACGGCAAAAGTGCGGGCGATTTGTCACTGGTCAGCGATAACTTCTTCCAGCAACACGGCATCGAACTGCGCAGCGGTTGTGAAGTGCTGGCAATTGACAGTGCAAAACGCAGCCTGCGTGATACCAGCGGCGCGGAATTGAGCTGGGATAAACTGGTGCTGGCGACCGGCTCGGTGCCGTTTGTACCGCCGGTTCCTGGCCACGATCATGCGCGTTGTTTTGTATACCGCACACTGGCCGATCTGGATGCGATTGCTGACTGTGCCCGAAAGGCGACGCGCGGAGTGGTGATTGGAGGCGGGCTGCTCGGACTGGAAGCCGCCAACGCATTGAAACAGCTCGGTCTGGAAACCCATGTGGTGGAGTTCGCGCCGCGTCTGATGGCGGTGCAGTTGGATGACGGCGGCGCGCATATGCTGCGCGGCAAAATCAGCGCACTGGGCGTACAAGTTCATACCAGCAAGCAAACTGAAGCGATTGAAAGCCTGCCGGATGGCAGCCTGCAACTACGTTTTGCCGATGGCAGCCTGCTGGCAACGGACCTGCTGGTATTTTCAGCCGGCATCCGTCCGCGCGATGCACTGGCGCGCGCCGCTGGACTGCAACTGGGCGAACGCGGTGGCATTCTGATCAACGACGCTTGCGCCACCAGCGCCGCAGATGTCTATGCGATTGGCGAATGCGCGCTGTGGCAAGGGCAAATTTTCGGTTTGGTTGCGCCGGGGTATCAAATGGCGCGCGTACTGGCGGCGCAGCTGGCGCAGGAAGAGCTGGCGTTCAGCGGTGCCGACATGAGCACGAAACTGAAGTTGCTCGGCGTGGAAGTGGCCTCTTTTGGCGATGCGCACGGGCGTACCGCTGACAGCCAAAGCTATCAGTGGATCGATAATCCAAAGGGCATCTACAAAAAACTGGTGGTGTGCAAAAATCGCAAAACGCTGCTTGGCGGCGTGCTGGTGGGCGATAGCGCAGATTACGCCAGCCTGCTGCAGATGATGCTAAATCAGTTACCGCTACCGGAAGAGCCAGAGAGCCTCATATTGCCTCAGTTAGCGGGAGCGCCGGCTAAAGCGCCGGGCGTCGCCGCGTTGCCAGACAGCGCGCAAATCTGCTCGTGCCATAACGTCAGCAAGGCGGACATTTGCGGCGCGGTGCAGGGCGGCTGCGGTGACATGGCGGCGATCAAAAGCTGCACCAAAGCGGCGACCGGCTGCGGTGGGTGTAGCGCATTAGTCAAACAGGTGATGGAGTTCCAGCTCGCCAGCCAGGGCGTGGAAGTGAAGAAGGATATCTGCGAGCACTTTGCCTACTCACGTCAGGAGCTGTATCACCTGATCCGCGTCGGCAACATCACCACCTTCGAGCAGCTATTGCAGCTCAACGGGCGTGGACAGGGCTGTGAAGTGTGCAAGCCGCTGGTGGGATCATTGCTGGCATCATGCTGGAATGACTACTTACTGAAGCCCGAACATCTGCCGCTGCAGGATACCAACGATCGCTACTTCGCCAACATCCAGAAAGATGGCACCTATTCGGTGGTACCGCGTGTGCCAGCCGGTGAAATTACGCCGCAAGGGTTAATTGCGATTGGTGAAGTAGCCGCCCGTTACGATCTCTACACCAAAATCACCGGGGGTCAGCGCATCGATCTGTTCGGTGCGCGGCTCGATCAGCTACCGGATATCTGGGAACACTTAATCGCGGCGGGTTTCGAAACCGGTCACGCTTATGGCAAATCGCTGCGCACGGTAAAATCCTGCGTTGGTTCAACCTGGTGCCGCTACGGCGTGCAGGATTCCACCGCATTTGCCATCGCATTAGAGAATCGCTACAAAGGGCTGCGCGCACCGCACAAAATTAAAATGGCGGTTTCCGGCTGCACGCGTGAATGCGCCGAAGCGCAGAGCAAGGACATTGGCGTAATCGCCACGGAAAAAGGCTGGAACCTGTATGTCTGCGGCAACGGCGGGATGAAACCGCGTCATGCCGATCTGTTTGCCAGCGATCTTGATGATGAAACCCTGCTGCGCTACGTTGACCGTATTTTGATGTTCTATGTCCGCACCGCCGATCGTCTGCAGCGCACCAGCGTGTGGATGGATAACATGGAAGGTGGACTCGACTATCTGCGTCAGGTGGTGATCGAGGATTCACTTGGCATGGCCGCGCAACTGGAGCAGGAGATGCAGCGCGTAGTGGATCGCTATCAGTGCGAATGGCACAGCACGCTGCAGGATCCTTCGCGTCGCGCCTTGTTTACCGCCACCGTGAACAGCGCGCAGCCCGACGAGACGCTCAACTATGTGCAGGTGCGCGGTCAGCGTCAGCCAGCGACAGCAGACAGCATTCCGGTCACCACGTTGCCGGCAGAACCCTGGAGTGCCATTTGCCCTGTCGACGCTATCCCGCCGTCTGCGGGTATGGGTGCGCGGCTGGGCGGCCAGCGTGTGGCCTTGTTCCGCTTGGGCGAGGCGATTTATGCGCTGGAAGATATTGAGCCCGGCACGCAAGCCAGCGTGCTGTCGCGTGGTATTCTCGGCGATGTAGCGGGCGAGCCGGTGGTGATATCACCGCTCTACAAGCAGCGCGTGCGGCTGCGCGACGGACAAAGCCTCGATAACGCAGACCATCAACTGCGCTGCTGGCCGGTGCGCGTGGAGGGCGGCAAAGTGTGGCTCGGCCCTCAGCCGATTATTGCGCTGGCGGCGGCCTCATGAAAACCACCTGTCCGTACTGCGGCGTTGGCTGTGGCGTGGAGGTGAAAGCCCTGTATGTGCCGGTAAGCGGCGACCGCCAGCATCCGGCTAATTTCGGTCGGCTATGCGTTAAGGGTTCGGCGCTGGGCGAGACCCTGACGCATGACGGTCGTTTGCTCTGGCCGCAGATTGATGGTCAGCGCGTCAGTATCGATGCCGCATTGGACCATGTGGCAGCGGGTTTCCGGCGCATCATCGATCAACATGGCCCGCAGGCGGTGGCCTTTTACGGCTCCGGTCAACTGCTGACGGAGGATTATTACACCGCCAATAAGCTGATGAAGGGCTTTATCGGCGCTGCCAACATCGATACCAATTCACGGCTGTGTATGGCGTCGGCGGTGGTGGGTTACAAACGCGCTTTCGGTGCCGATGCGGTGCCGTGCTGCTATGACGATCTTGAACAGGCTGATGTCGTGGTGTTGGTCGGCTCCAATGCAGCATGGGCGCATCCGGTGGCGTGGCAGCGGCTGGTGCAAGCCAAAGCCGAACGCCCAGAGATGCAGCTGGTGGTGATCGATCCGCGTCGTACGGCCAGCGGTGACCTTGCTGACCTGCATCTGGCGCTGCAACCGGGATCCGATAGCGCGCTGTTTGCCGGGCTGCTGAACTGGCTGGCGCGCAATGCGGGTATTGATACCAGCATGTTGCCACATCTGGCCAATGTGGAGGCGACCTTAGCGGCCTGTGAGGCGTGGGATGTGGCGGCGGTCGCCGCTGCTTGCCAGCTGAGTGAGCATGAGATTGTGGGGTTCTGGCAGCTGTTCGCCGCGCAACCGCGCGTGCTGACGCTGTGGTGCATGGGCATCAATCAGTCACAAACCGGCAGCGATAACAACAACGCCATCCTCAATGCGCATCTGCTGAGCGGCAAAATCGGCCGTGCGGGCTGCGGACCGTTTTCGCTTACCGGACAGCCCAACGCCATGGGCGGCCGTGAAGTGGGCGGCTTAGCCAATCAACTGGCGGCGCACATGGGCTTTAGCGCAGCAGAGGTTGATCGTGTTGCGCGCTTTTGGGGGAGCGATCGTGTTGCGCAGCAGCCGGGACTGACGGCGGTAAATCTGTTCAACGCCATCGAACGCGGCGACGTCAAGGCGGTGTGGATCATGGGTACCAATCCCGCCGTTTCGATGCCGGAAGGTAACCGCGTGGCGCAGGCGCTGGCGAATTGCGAGCTGGTGGTGGTGTCGGAAGTCAGCGCCCACAGCGACACGGCACAGTTTGCTGACGTGCTACTTCCGGCGCAGGCGTGGGGTGAGAAAAACGGCACCGTGACTAACTCGGAGCGGCGTATCTCACGTCAGCGCAGTTTTACCGCGCCAGCCGGTGAGGCCAAAGCAGATTGGTGGCTGCTGGCGCAGGTGGCGCAGCGGCTCGGTTTTGGCGCGGCCTTTGCCTGGCAGCATCCATGCGAGATTTTCGCCGAGCATGCCGCGCTGTCCGGTTTTGAGAATCACGGCACGCGCGCCTTTGATATCAGCGCGCTGGCAACCATCACTCGTGAGCAATATGACCAGTTAGCGCCGGTGCAGTGGCCGATCACTGCCGCGTCACCCAACGGCACCGCGCGGCTGTTTGCCGATCGCCGCTTTTACCATGCCGATGGCAAAGCGCGTCTGCTGCCGCCCGCGATGCCGATTAAAACCCTCACGACCAATGATTATCCGCTGCTGATGAACACCGGCCGCATCCGCGATCAGTGGCACACCATGACGCGCACCGGCAACGTGTCGCGCCTGATGCAGCATTACGATGAACCCTTTGTCGCGCTAAACCCGCTGGATGCGGCGGCCCACGGCTTGAGCCACGGCGATGTGACGCGCGTGCAGTCGGTGCTGGGCTGGTACAGCGGACGCGTGACCCTCGACAGCGGCCTGCAGCGCGGGCAACTCTTTGTGCCGATGCACTGGACAAGGCAGTTCAGCGGGCAGGCCAACGTCGATGGATTAGTCGCGGCCACCTGTTGTCCCGATTCCGCTCAGCCAGCGTTGAAACAAACAGTGGTGCGTTTGCAACCCCTGCGTCCGACGTGGCAAGGCTGGCTGTGGCTGCCGGACATCATCACGCCGCCTGCGTTACTCTACTGGTCGCGTGCGCCGCAGCCCGGCGTACAGCGCTATGTGCTGGCGGGCAACGCTCATGCTGGCGAATGGCTGATGCAACTGCCCGGCATGTCCGCATTGCAATGGCAGCAGGCGCAGGCAGGACAGCAATTGCACTGGCTTGGCTGGCGCGAGGACAAGTTGGCATGTGCCTTTTATGCCGCGCCCTGGCTGCCAGAAATCGATCACCCCTTTATCGCGCAGGCCTTCAGCCAGCCGCCCGATTCGCCGCAGCAGCGACATGCGCTGTTAGGTGGACGACCAACGCAGGGTGGCAGCCACGGACGAACCCTTTGCAGCTGCTTTGGCGTCGGAGAAGTGGCGATTCGCCGGGCTATCGCCGAGGGCTGTGATTCCCCGGCGGCGCTTGGCGCGGTGTTGAAATGCGGCACCAACTGCGGCTCCTGTATTCCGGAGCTCAAACAACTGCTCTCATCTCTGCGCGTGGCGCAGTAACGGAAAACATCATGACGCAAGCCAGTGAATCCCTCGACAAGCTGTTTAATCCGCGTGACGGCGAACAAGCGCAAGGTGGCGTCTGGCTGGTTGGGGCCGGGCCGGGGGACGTAGAACTGCTCACCTTAAAAGCATGGCGGCTGATCAACAGCGCCGATGTGGTGGTGTATGACCGGTTGGTGAGCGAGGCGATCATGGCGGAAGTGCCGCCGGAGACGCTGGCGATTGATGTCGGCAAGAAGCCCGGCAGCCACGGTTTGAATCAGGCGCAAATTAATCAGCTGCTGGTGGATTTAGCCCGCAGCGGGCGGCAAGTGGTGCGGCTCAAAGGTGGCGATCCCTTTATTTTCGGGCGCGGCGGTGAAGAGATGCTCTATCTACAACAGGCGGGAATCATTTGCCAGATCGTGCCGGGTATTACCGCCGCCGCCGGATGCGCGGCAGCCAGCGGCATTCCGCTCACGCACCGTGATTGCGCACAGTCGCTGCGGTTCATTACCGGTCACGGCAAAAGCGGTGAACCGCAGCTGGATGATGCTAGCCTCGCCGCCGACAACCAGACGCTGGTGTTTTATATGGGGCTGAAATGGAGTGCCAGCATCAGCGCACAGCTGCAGGCGCAGGGCCGCAGCGCGCAGACGCCGGTAGCCATTATTGAGAACGGCACGCGCGCCGATCAGCGGGTGATGATCACTACACTGGCTGAGCTGGCACATACCGTTGAGGTGCAACAAGCACAATCACCGGCGTTATTGTTGATTGGTGACGTGGTGCGCTTTTATCGCCATCCGGTCAGCATTAACGCACATTCGAGTAAGGTCGCGGCGCCATTTATGGCGTAATGCACGTCAGTTAAGCATCTTTCGGTCACCATAAATGGCGACCCTACAAAGGATTAGCGCGCTTTTCGTAGGGTGTGCATTCATGCGCACCTGCATACATATGCAAACTAATGCTTAACTGAGCGGCGTTTCGTCATTTATGGCGACCCATCAGCCCACAATTTCACTTATGGCTAAATAAGCTCACATTTCCCCCCTTTAATCCGCGCTTTAGCCTGACGGGGTTTTGGCATTCTATGCTCAGAATTCCTGCCAGCTGAGGTATGTCGTGGCTGAAGAGAGCAACGAGGACAAAACAGAATCGCCCACGCCCCACCGACTTGAAAAAGCGCGTGAGGAGGGGCAGATTCCGCGTTCGCGCGAGCTGACTTCAGTGATGATGCTGTTGATTGGATTGCTGATCCTGTGGATTGGCGGCAACAGCATGGCGGAGCGTCTGGCGAGCATGGTCGCCACCGGTTTTCGTTTTGACCATGGCATGGTCAGCGATGACAAAGTCATCATCGGCCACATCGGCAGCCTGATTAAGCAGGCGGTGATCGCGCTGCTACCGCTGATGGGCGGCTTAGTGGTGGTGGCGATTGCTGGACCGATGGCGCTGGGCGGCCTTAACTTCAGCGGTAAATCCATCAAGTTCGATCTCAAAAAGCTTAACCCGCTGACCGGAATCGGCCGCATGTTCTCCGGTCAAACTGCCGCTGAGCTGGTGAAGTCGATTATGAAAGCGGTGTTGGTGGGCATCGTCGCCGGTTGGTACATCTGGAGCCACTGGCAAGAGATGCTGCGTTTGATGAGCGAATCGCCGATCAACGCGCTGCATCATGGTTTATCAATGATCGCCGCCTGCTGCGGGCTGATCATGCTCGGCCTGTTCCCGATGGTCGGCTTTGACGTGTTCTGGCAGCTTTATAGCTACTTCAAAAAGCTGAAGATGACGCGCCAGGAAATTCGTGACGAACACAAACAGAACGAAGGCGATCCGCACGTCAAAGGGCGCATTCGTCAGGCGATGCGCGCCGCCGCCCGTCGTCGCATGATGGCTGATGTGCCGAAAGCCGATGTCATCGTCACTAACCCAACGCACTACTCGGTGGCGCTGAAGTATCAGGAAGGCAAGATGAGTGCGCCGAAAGTGATTGCCAAAGGCGCCGGCGATATCGCACTGAAGATTCGTGAGCTCGCCAAAGAGCACCGTATCCCGATTCTCGAAGCACCGCCGCTGGCGCGTGCGTTGTATCGACACACAGAAATTGGTCAGTTCATCCCCGGCGCGCTGTATGGCGCGGTGGCAGAAGTGCTGGCCTGGGTTTGGCAGCTGCGACGCTGGAAGCGCGAAGGCGGCCTGATTCCAAACAAACCAAAAAACCTGCCGGTTCCGGCAGACATGGACTTTGCAGGAGAGAACACTAACGATGGCTAATTTAGCCGAGAAGCTGCGTTTACCGGGCAACTTTAAAGACACGCAATGGCAGGTGCTGGCTGGACCGGTACTGATCATGTTGATCCTGTCGATGATGGTGCTGCCGTTACCCGCATTCATTCTTGACCTGCTGTTCACCTTCAACATTGCGCTGTCAATCATGGTGCTGCTGGTGGCGATGTTCACCCAGCGCACGCTGGAGTTCGCCGCATTCCCGACCATTCTGCTGTTCTCGACGCTGCTGCGTCTGGCGCTGAACGTCGCCTCAACGCGTATCATTTTGCTGGAAGGCCATACCGGTGCCGATGCCGCCGGACGCGTGGTGGAAGCCTTTGGTCACTTCCTCGTTGGCGGTAACTTCGCCATTGGTATCGTGGTGTTCATCATCCTCGTTATCATCAACTTCATGGTCATCACCAAGGGTGCGGGACGTATCGCTGAAGTCGGCGCGCGTTTTGTGCTGGATGGCATGCCAGGTAAACAGATGGCGATCGATGCCGACCTCAACGCCGGTTTAATTGGCGAACAGGAAGCCAAACAGCGCCGTACGGAAGTGACGCAGGAAGCCGATTTCTACGGCTCGATGGACGGTGCGAGTAAGTTTGTTCGTGGTGACGCCATCGCCGGTATCCTGATCATGGTGATCAACATCATCGGCGGCTTGTTGGTCGGCGTGGTGCAGCACGGCATGGATCTCGGCCATGCGGGCGAAACCTACACGCTGTTAACCATTGGTGACGGCCTGGTGGCGCAGATCCCGGCGCTGGTGATCTCCACCGCGGCGGGTGTCATCGTCACCCGCGTGGGCACCGATCAGGATGTCGGCGAGCAGATGGTGACCCAGCTGTTCAAGAACCCGCGCGTGCTGATGCTGAGTGGCGGCGTGATTGGTTTGCTCGGCCTGGTGCCGGGTATGCCAAACCTGGTGTTCCTGCTGTTTACCGCTGCGCTGCTGGGTTTGGCCTGGTGGTTACGCGGACGCGAAATGCAGCCGAAGAAACCAACCGAAGCCTCAAGCCTGGTGAAAACCCAGGAAACGCCGGCCACCGTGGAAGCGTCGTGGACCGATGTGCAGCTGGAAGATTCACTCGGCATGGAAGTGGGTTATCGCCTGATTCCGATGGTCGATCACCTGCAAAACGGCGAACTGCTGGGGCGTATCCGCAGTATTCGTAAGAAGGTGGCGCAGGAGGTCGGCTTCCTGCCGCCGGTGGTGCATATCCGTGACAACATGGAGCTGCCGCCCGCGCGTTATCGCATCCTGATGAAAGGCGTGGAAATTGGCAGCGGCGATGCCTATCCTGGCCGCTGGATGGCGATCAACCCGGGCACCGCCGCCGGTTCGCTGCCGGGCGAGCCGACCGTCGATCCGGCCTTTGGTCTGGCGGCGATCTGGATCGACAGCGCCCTGAAAGAGCAGGCGCAGATTCAGGGCTTTACCGTGGTTGAAGCCAGTACCGTGGTGGCGACGCACCTCAATCACCTGATTGGGCAATACGCCAGCGAGCTGTTTGGCCGTCAGGAAGCGCAGCAGCTGTTGGATCGCGTCACGCAGGAGATGCCGAAGCTGACCGAAGATCTGGTGCCAGGCGTCATTACCCTGACCACGCTGCACAAAGTGCTGCAAAACCTGCTGACCGAGCGCGTCTCGATTCGCGATATGCGCACCATTATTGAAACCCTGGCGGAACATGCGCCGGTGCAGAACGATCCGCAAGAGCTGACCAGCGTGGTACGTGTGGCGCTGGGACGGGCGATTACCCAACAGTGGTTCCCTGGCAACGGCGAAGTGCAGGTGATTGGCCTCGACGCTACGCTGGAACGTCTGCTGCTGCAGGCGCTGCAGGGTGGCGGCGGCCTTGAGCCGGGTCTGGCGGATCGCTTACTGGTGCAGGCGCAAGGTGCACTGCAGCAGCAAGAGATGGCGGGCGCGCCGCCGGTGCTGCTGGTCAATCATCCGCTGCGTGCGCTGCTGGCGCGTTTCCTGCGCCGCAACCTGCCGCAGCTGATTGTGCTGTCGAATATGGAGCTGACCGACAACCGTCAAATCCGTATGACCGCCACCATTGGAGGCAAGTAATGCGTCGCTGGTGCTGGGCATTGATGATGTTGCCGATGATGGCGCTGCCGCTCGCTGTCGATGCGGCCAGCGGTGCCTGGAGCGCCAGCGCCAGCGGCCCGAGCATGGGCGTACGCGGTAACTGGCTGATGACGCCAGCGCTGCGCGCGCCCTCCAGCGCGCCGGGCAACATCTCACTGGTGAACTGGCGTTATCAGCTCAGCCGTCCTGCGCCTTCGGGGTTGCTGGTACGTTTGTGCGCGGGCGATCGTTGTGTCGAGATTGAAGGTGCTAGCGGCAGTACGCGTGGCTTAGCCAACGTGGCGGCGGAAGAGACGCTGCATCTGGCGTTTGGCTTTCAGGGGAAGGGCGCATTGCCGCCGGGCTTGCGCGTGGTGAGCAGTGAAGTGACCGTAAATTATCAGTAACGCGTGCTACATCGGCGGCGCATCCTGCGCCGCCGAGTGCGTTAATTAAGGCTTATCTCCCTGACCGTAAATCGGAGGTGAAGCCAGTTTTGCATCCTCTCTTAATTCCTTAACCTGCTTCGCATCCACCTTGGCCGCCGTCGGATTACCAAACTGCTGGGTCACAAAGTTACTGACATCCGCCACCTGCTGGTCACTCAGTTCAGGGGCAAAAGGCGGCATAAACACTTCGCCCTCGGTCATGTGGCGATGTACGCCGTTGAGGATCACCGATACCACGTTCAGCGCATCTGCCGCGCCGGTGCTGGTGTGATGGAACAGTGACGGATAGGCATGGAAATCGCTGCCCGATCCCGCACCTTCCGCGCCGTGACAGCTGGCACAGTTACCGGCAAACACGACCGCGCCGGGCTGGGCGTTGCGGGTCGCATCATCGGCACCGCGCAGTGCAATCAGCGCGGTGGAAGGTTGTCCCCAACTGTCGCGCGCACGGGTTTGCTGCGCGTCCGGCTGCGGCTTGACGCTGCGCAGATAGGTGGCGATGTCCTGCAGATCACTCTCCGGCAGATATTGCAGGCTGTGTTCAATCGCTTCGGCCATTGGGCCGGAGGCGCTGGCTTTATTGGCAACAAACCCGGTTTTCAGGTAGGTCACCAGCTGCTGCTGGCTCCAGTCACCGATGCCTGCCTGCTTATCCGGCGTGATGTTGTACGCCATCCAGCCGCCGAGATCGCCGCCCGCCAGTGCTTTATCGTTGTCCATGCCCATGGTCAGATTACGCGGCGTATGACAGGTGCCACAGTGCGCCAGCGCTTCAACCAGATAGCGGCCGTTATTCCACTGCGCGCTCTGCTGTGAATCGTTCTGTAATTCGCCTTTATCAAAGTTAAACCACTTCCAGAAGCGCATGCCCCAGCGCTGGTTGAACGGGAACGGCAGGTCGGTTTGCGGTGAAGCCTGATGCACCGGCGGCATCGACAGCAGATAGGCTTTGATGGCCAGCACATCGTCGCGCTTCATTTTGGTGAAGGAGTCATACGGCATTGCCGGATAGAGCTGCTCGCCGTTTTTGCCAATGCCGTCGCGCACTGCGGCCACGAACTGATCGTCGCTCCAGCTGCCAATACCGTACTGCTTATCGGAGGAGATATTGCTGCCCCAGATCTGGCCAAAAGGCGTACTGACCGCAAAGCCGCCGCCAAACAGCGGGCCGTTGGTAGCGGTGTGACAGGCGGTACAGTCACCGGCGCGCGCCAGATACTCGCCGCGCTTAATCTGGGCGGCATTGTCCGCCGCCTGCGCCATGGCGCACTGCATCAGGACCACCGCGATAGCGGCCTGAATAAATACAGGTTTCATCGGGTGCTCCTTACAAGCTTGCCAGAACGCTGTCGGCCATACGCAGCGCCAGCGCGGTGCCGGTCAGCGTTGAGTTAACCGTCGAGGCCGACGGCATAATGCCGGTACCGGCGATAAACAGGTTCGGGTGATCGTGAGTACGGCAGTGATCGTCCACCACCGAATCCTGCGGATTGCTGCCCATGATCATGGTGCCGGTGATGTGCTGGTTGTTGTCGTAAACGCCGCGCTTGCTGTAAACCGCTTCCGTTCCGCCCATCTCTTTCACCATGCGCTGAAAGTCGATCATCGACTGGTCATAGCCGCGATGCACGTATTCCGGGAAGCTGTAGTAAACCTCAAGGCGGGGAATGCCCCAGGCATCCTTCTCGGTTTTGCTCAGCGTGACGCGGTTCTGCGGCTCCGGCAGCATCTCCAGCAGACACTTGAGCTGAACAAAACGCTCGGCCTGGAAGGCCAGTTTGTCGTTAAGCGCCTTGCCGTAATAGCCCTGACGCACCAGACGTTCGGTGAGATAACGCACCGGCGAGGTGTTGGCGAGGTCGATACGCAGCGCCGAGCGCTCACCACGGAAATCGCCGTCGCGCATGTTGTTGATGCTGCCGGGACGCATTGGCCCACGGCCAAACCACACCGGCTCATCGGCGTAGAACTCCACTGACGATCCTGGATGATCCATCAGGTTGCGGCCCACCATGCCGGAACTGTTGGCGATGCCGTTCGGGTAGCGATCGCTGGTGGAGAGCAGCAGGATTTTCGGGCTTTCGATGCCGTTGGCGGTGAGGACAAACTGTTTACCGGTCACGCGATGGCGCGCTTTGTTCTGATCGAGATAGTGCACCGCCTGAATGGTGCCTTTGTCGTCGGCCTCAATGCGAAACACTACCGCGTTGGTAACGATTTTTACGCCGGCATCCAGCGCTTTACGTGCGGCGATACCGCCGTGATACTGCGCGTCAATCGGGCAAACCGGCATGCAGTTATTGTTGCCGCAGCAGGCCGGGCGACCGTCGTAGGCGATGCTGTTGCGCGCCTGCGGGCCAATGCCGACCTCATAACCCAGCGGACCGAGTCGCTGCTTCAGACGATCGAAGCCGTACGGCAGCGGAATGCCCGGCAGCGGATAAGGGCGTGAACGCGGCGAAGCCAGATCGCTGTCGCCGGAAACGCCCATCTGATATTCGGCATCGCAGTAATAGGGTTCCAGCTCGTCATAGCTGATCGGCCAGTCGCGGCCAATGCCGTACAGCGACTGAATGCGCATATCGTTTGGCAGCAGGCGGAACGCTTGTCCAGCCCAGTGCCATGTGGTGCCGCCGGTGCCGCGCAGATATTGGGCGCGATAGGGATCCGGGCCTTTCTGAATCAGGTAATTGTTATCGCTGGGGATAAATTTCGGCTGCGGCGCCCACGGCTGCGGCGGATAAGGTTCGGTGAAATCGCCCTTGAACGGCGAGTTGCGGAAATACTCCACCGCCTGATCGCGTTTAATCTCCGGGCCGGACTCCAGCATCAATACCGATGCGCCGGCTTTGGCCATCTTTAACGCCGCCAGTGAACCGGCAATCCCGGCGCCAATCACCACCACATCGGCGCTTAATGAATCAGACATGTGCTCTCCTTGCAGGCGGCTGCGTCCAGAAGTTAGGTTGCCCCGGCGCGTAGCTCGGCGGTAACAGGGAATCGCGCAGCAGCTGATAGCTGACGATATTCTCAAAAGCGATGCATTGCGGGCGCGGCAGCGGGCCAACAACGCCGAGATACCAGCCGGAAACCAGCGCCTGATAAAGATCGTTAAGGGTTTTAGGCTGCGTATTCAGCAGCGCCAGCAGGCTGCTGCCGTTGGCGGCGGGTTGCTGTTGCAGCAGCGCGTTGAACGTATCGAGCTGCCTATCCAGCTGCGGGAAGTGGTCGTGCAGCCAGCTGTAGAGGCGCTGCGCCAGCAGGGCATCCGGCTGGTCCAGTCCGGTTAATCGGGCAGAAATCGCAGTGAAACTGGCAGAAGGCGCGACTGCGGCGGCCAGCGGCGGCGAGGCGAGAGCCTGGCTGCCGGGAAGCGCCTGCGTCAGGACGCCAGCCACCAGCAGGCTCGCCGTGCCGGTCAGCAACCGGCGGCGTGAAAGAGTCATCATGGAAATTCCCGAACGTTATTTCAGCGCCTGAGCGGCAGCCTCTGAAGCCTGGTTATCCAGATCCTGTTTAGGGGTGCTGACGCCGACCGCGCCGACCACTTCATTTTGCAGCGTGAGCGGGAAACCGCCGCCGAGCGCTACAGCGTGCGGGATGGCAAGCACGGTGGTTTCGCCGCTCTGCAGACGCTGCATAAATTTCAGGGAAGGAGCGTGATACAGCGCCGAGGTGCGCGCTTTGCCAATCGCGGCATCGACACAGCCCGGCGACGCGCCGTCAAGGCGCTGGAAGGCCAGCAGCGTGCCGCTGGCATCAACCACCGCCACGCAGCCGGTGCTGTGCTGGGCGCTGATGCTGTTTTTGACACTGGTGATAACCTGGTTGGTGTGGCTGGCGTCCAGCGCGGCTGCGCTGGCCTGGCCAATACCCGCTGCCAGTAGCAGGGAAAGGGCGACAGATGCTCTAATCTTCATGTTTTGCTTCCGATATTTATTGTTTTGAAACCTGCTTCTCGTCTCGCTTACGCTACGCCGTTGCAAAAATGTAAACAATTGCCGATAAACAAAACGCATACCTTTAGACGTATAACTCATTGAGGTGGATAGATCTTATCCAGCGTCTCTTGCCAAACGAACGGTGTCAGTTGTTGATAACGCAGGGCACGGGCGTTTAACGCATCCACCAGCCCTTGCTGGGTGGTAACAATCGCTGCGCTCATGGCGGCCGATACCTTGACGTCCTGCAGCGTTTTCACCACTTCCTGCATCTCTTCAGCGCGTCGCTGGCCGTGCTCCGCCACGCGGCTGATCAGGTAGTGTGGCAGCTGATCGTTCCAGCCCAGCGACGGGAAACTGGCGTGTAGCGAATCGAGCACCGCTTGCTCTACGCCGTACTGGCGCGCCGCGCTCAGGCATTCGGTGGTTAGCGCTTCGAGGCCTTTGATCATCACGCTGCGGCACATTTTAATCGCCGAGGCTTCACCCACTTCGCCACCCAGCAAACGGCTATTGAGGCCCAACTGTTGCAGCAGCGGCTGCACCTGTTCAGCCTGCGCACCGCCAATCAGCAGCGGCGTCGCCAGCCGCTTGGGTGGCACCGGTGCCATTACCGCCACGTCGATATAGCTGGCACCTGCGGCGTTAATCACTTCAGCTGCGGCGCGTTTGGTGTGCGGTGCTACCGAGTTGAGATCGAGAAAATGCTGCCCAGCCTGTAACAGCGCGGCCGCCTGCTGCGCCACGTTGAGGGCCTGCGACGCGGTAACGGTGGAGAACACCAGCGTGGCATCCTGCAGCGCGTCCGCCAGTGAAGCGGCCAATCGCACGCCGCCTTGTTGCGCTTTTTGCTGCAGCGCGGGCAGGGTTTCTGCCGCGAGGGCTTTGCGGTCCCACGCCGTCACCGTGTTGCCCTGCGCCTGTAAGTCCTGGGCGAGAATGCCGCCCGCTTCGCCAAAACCGATGAAGGTGATGTTCATTATTTACTCCTTGCTGAAGGGCCAGACCGCCGCCGGAATCATGACGTCACCGGCAAAAATGGCGCGCGCGGTGCGCAGCAGACCACAGCCCGCCAGCGGGTTATCGCCTTCGCGCTGCAGCAATACGCTGAATTCGCCGCTGGGATGTTCCACGCTCAGACGCTGCTGAGGTTGCTGGCTGGTGCGCGCCAGTCCGTCGGCGACGCTGCCGGGGATCAGGCAGGCGCTGGCAACGCTCACCGCGCCAAGTACACCAATCGAGGCGTGGCAGCGATGCGGAATAAAGGTGCGTGAGCTGATCGCGCCGCCGTGACGCGCTTCGGCCAGCAGCGTGACTTTGGGCACCGTACGCTGGCTGACATCCCCTAAGTTCATCCGCGGCCCGGCCTGTAGGCGAATCGACTCCAGCCTCTGCTTGAGCTCGCTATCGCTGTCTAACGCGTCGCGGCTTTCATAGCCGCTGCGATTGACATCTGCCGCACGGATTAAAATCACCGGCATGCCGTTGTCGATGCAGGTGACATCAATGCCATCAAAACGATCGCGCGGCTGACCGGTCGGCAGCAGCGCGCCACAGCTTGATCCGGCAATGTCTTTGAAGGTGAGGGCGATCTCGCCTGCGCTGCCGGGTACGCCATCAATGCGCAGATCACCGTCATAGTCGACTTCACCGTCGGGCGTGGCGAATGCTGCTTCGGCGATCTGCCCGGTGTTCTGCATGAAAATGCGCACGCGGGTGCGCTGATTGCCTGCCTTTACCAGCCCGCGTTCCACGGCGAAAGGCCCGACGGCGGCGAGGATATTGCCGCAGTTTTGCCCGTAATCAACGCGGGGTTGATCGACGTTGACCTGGGCAAACAGGTAATCGACATCGGCATCGTCCCGACGCGAAACGCTGACGATCGCCACTTTGCTGGTGAGCGGATCGGCCCCGCCGAGGCCGTCAATCTGGCGGATATCGGGCGATCCCATCACCGCCAGCAGCACCCGATCGCGGGCCCCAGGATCTGCGGGCAGATCCTGGGCCAGAAAGCAGGCGGCTTTGGAGGTGCCGCCGCGCATCAGTAAGCAGGGAATGCGACGCTGGCGCATGCTTTACTCCTCCAGTTGATCGAGCGTGTCGAGATAGCGCAGTCCTTTTTCCGCCAGGCGCGGGCGCATCTGATAAATATCCAGCCCCAGCTCACCGGCCGCTAAACGCAGGCGTTTGCTCTCTTCCAGTTCTTCACGCTGACGCGCGTTGGCTGCCACGCTGGCGGCTTCATCGCGTGCCACCACCACCACGCCGTCGTCATCGGCGACGATCACATCACCCGGCCAGATCAGCTGCCCGGCACATACCAGCGGCACGTTCACCGAACCGAGCGTCTCTTTGACGGTGCCTTGCGCATACACCGCGCGCGACCAGACGGCAAAGCCCATCTCGCGCAGCGTGCGGCTATCACGCACACCGACATCCGCCACCAGTCCACGCACACCGCGCGCTTGTAGCGAGGTCGCCAGCAGGTCGCCGAAGAAGCCGTCGCTGCACGGCGAGGTTGGCGCAACCACCAGCACATCGCCCGGCTGACAGAGTTCCACCGCGACGTGGAACATCCAGTTATCGCCTGGTGCCACGAGCACGGTGACCGCGCTGCCCGCGATGGCGCAATCCTGTTGAATCGGACGAATAGCGGGATCAAGCAAGCCTTTGCGGCCCTGCGCTTCGTGCACGGTAGCGACGCCAAAGCGCGCCAGCGCGTCGATATCCGCGGTTGCCGTGCGGGGAATGTGGCGCACCGCGACGCCTTTTTTCGCGATGATGCTCATGCCAGATCCTCGGTTACGCGCGGGAAGATGCTCTGATAGCCTTCGCCATAAATGATGTCGCGGCTGGTGGTAATCCCGACGTTGCGCTTGGCCTGCACGCCGCGCTGCTGTGCCACGCGCGTGTAGTATTCCCAAAGATGTTCCTGCCCGGCCATGCACTGAATCGCCTGATATTTTTTGTCCCACACCGAGGTGATATCCAGCAGCACATCCGGCTTCCAGTTGCACTGCTCAGGCTGGTGCGGTTCGAAGCAGTAAACCGGCGGCGCACCGACAATTTTTTCGCCCGGACGGTAGCCTTCGGCCTGGGCGATAATGCGCGCTTCCTGCGCCAGATGCGTGGCCATTGGGTGATCGTAGTTGTAGGGATCCTGCAACGAATGGGTCAGAACAAAATGCGGCAGCACCCGGCGATAGACGTCGGCAAGGCGGAACAGGGTTTCTTTATCGGCACGCAGCGGATAATCGCCGAGGTCAAAAAATTCAATGCTGGCACCGAGAATCTCGGCGGCGGCCTGCGCCTCGCTGCGGCGGGCGGCTTTGACTTTCGCCTCGCTCATCTCTCCTTTTCGCCACAGCTTGGCCGACTCGCCGCGCTCGCCAAACGAGAGGCAGACAACGTGAACGTCATAGCCCTGCGCATGGTGCAGCGCGATGGCACCGCCGGCGCGCCAGACGAAATCCGCTGAGTGAGCGCTGACCACCAGCGCGGTTTTTTTGGGGGTGTTGTTAGTCATGGCATACTCCTCCGCTGTTTTTTTCCATGCTGTCACTGCCAACCTGGCGGCGATAATTCATTTAATTGCAGCAGGTATGCGTTTTATTTATATTGCGACATCGATCGGTGGCGAAAAGGGGCAGGGAAAGATGGCAGAAAAGGGCACGCAGGAGCTGACAAACCTGATGCAAATCAGGGCATTTAGTCAGGTGGTGGCACAAGGCAGTGTCTCGCGGGCGGCAGATGAATTATTTCGCACCCAGTCGGCCATTACCCGCGCCATTCGCGACCTGGAGCTCACCTTAGGCGTGACGCTGTTTGAACGTCATGCCGGTGGCATGATGCTGACTGACTTCGGTAAATGCGTGCTGCCGCGCGCGTTGCGGGCGATTGAGGAGCTGCATCAGGTGCCGCAGCGGCTGGCAAAATTGCAGGGACGCGGCGCACAGCGCAGCGATGCGGAACCGCTGTGGTTGTTTAACGTACGTCGGCTGCAAATTTTTATCACCCTGTGTCAGACGCGGCATATGCAGACGGTGGCGGCACGTCTCGGACTGAGCCAGCCAGCGGTGAGCGCCGCGCTGCGCGTGCTGGAAAACGGCGCGGGCATCGCGCTGCTGGAGCGCACGCCGCACGGCATGATGCCGTCGCTGGCCGGACGTGAAATTGAAGCCAACGTGCGGCGTGCGCTGAATGAATTGCGCCACATTCCGGCCGATATCGCCGCGCGCAGCGGGATACTTGAGGGAACGGTGCGCGTGGGCGCATTGCCGCTGGGACGCACGCGCATCCTGCCGCAGGCGATCGTGATGCTGACGGCGCGTTATCCGGGCGTGCGTGTGGTAACCAGTGAAAGCGCCTTTGGCGTGCTGGCCTCGGAGATGCGCTCCGGCGATATCGATTTTATCTTTGGCGCGCTGCGCCGCGATGAAGATGCGCTGGACGTCACGCGCGAGACGCTGTTCTCGGAACGCATGGTGCTGCTGGCGCGTCACGATCATCCATTAGTCGGGCGTGAGCTTTCTACCGAAGATCTGCGCGCTGCGCGTTGGGTGCTACCGCGTTCGGCCACGCCAGCGCGATATCTGCTGAATAACAGTTTTCAGGCGATGGGCATTCCGGCACCCGATCCGGTGGTGGAAACCGGCGATTTGGCGTTGGTGCGCGGCTTGCTGATGCAGTCGGATATGCTGGCGGCGGTCTCCGCGCACCAGCTGGAAGTGGAACTGGCGTCCGGCGCGCTGGTGGCGCTACCGGTTCCGTTACCGGATACCGATCGCGCCATCGGGCTGACGGTGCGGGCGGGCTGTCTGCACTCACCGGCAGCGGATGCGCTGATCCGCTGCCTGCGTGAAGTGTGCGGGCAGGACCAATAATCAGCCGGTGCGCGCCGCTTCCATCAACGCATAGCGGTAACCGCGAATGCCGTAACCGCAGATCACGCCCTGCGCGACATCGGAGAGATAGGAGTGGTGACGGAAGGGCTCACGCTTGTGCACGTTGGTAATATGTACTTCCCACAGCGGCAACGCCACGCCGGTCACCGCATCGCGAATCGCTACTGAGGTGTGCGTCCACGCCGCCGGATTGATCACCAGCGCCTGCGCCTCGAAACGCGCCTGCTGAATCCACTCAATCATTTCACCTTCGTGGTTGGTCTGGCGAAACTCAATCGCCACGCCCAGCTCTTCCGCCGTTGCGCGGCACAGCGCTTCCACGCTTTGCAGCGTGTCGGAGCCGTAGGTTGCTGGCTCACGGGTGCCCAGCAGATTGAGGTTCGGGCCGTTCAATACATAGATGGTTCTCATCGTGACTCCTGTAAATCAGTAAAACCAAACAGCCGTTGTGGTGTGTGCCAAAGCACCTGACGGCGACTGTTTTCATCGGGGATCAGCTGTTCGATCAGCAGCAGTTGCGTGCCCATATCCATGCGTTCAGTGGCGCGCAGGAAAGGCCAGTCCGATCCCCACATGCAATTTTCCGCGCCGAAAGCGTCCAGCAAGGCCAGCAGATAGGGATGTCCATCGCTGAAGGGATACGGCTGGCGGGAGAATTTCGCCAGCCCGGAAAGTTTCACGCTGGTGCGCTGCTGACCGGCCAGCGACAGCAGCGCCTGAAAGGCCGGCTGTGCTAAGCCTGCGCTGACGTCTGGTCGGCCGGAGTGATCGATCAGCAGGCGCGTGCGGGTGCGTGACAGCAGCGGCATCAGCGCCATTAACTGATCGTTCTGCACCTGAATCTGAGCAAAGAGATCCAGCTCCGCCAGCCTGCCCATCAGAGCATCAAGCTGGAGAAACGGCTCGGTGCCGAGCATCGCCACGTTCAGCGCAATGCCGACGATGCCCTGATCTTTTAGGCTGGCGAGCGTGTCGCTATCCACGTCTCGCGGCGTGACGGCAATGCCCTTGAAGCGTCCTTCGCCGCGCTTGATGGTATCCAGTAGGCAGCGATTGTCGGTGTTATAGCCCGACGTCGGGCCGACAATCAGCGAGTGGCGAATGTTGTAGGCCTGCATCACGGCGCGATAGTAATCCGGCGTCGCCAGCTCGTGTCCGTCCGGGTTGTAGGCACTTTCGGGCGCCCAGGGAAAGTTTACTGGATCAAAAACGTGGTGATGGCAGTCGATAACCGGTTGCGCGAACATCACTCTTTTTTCCCCGCTACCGAGTAGAGCACCTGCTGATTGCGCGTCTGCTGGAATTGTTCCAGCGTTTCGCCGCGCATCGCCGAGTAGATATGCAGGTTAGACACGCCCACCACCGCACCCAGTTTTTCCAGCAGAAAGAAGCTGACGCCGTAATGGATCATGCCGCGCCAGTCGAGCTGGGTAATCAGCGTTTGCTCTTCAGCGCTCAGCCCGGCTTCCTGATACAGCGCCTGCGGAGCTTCGCGGAAACGCTTACGCCACTCTGGCTGAATCATGCGGTGCAGGAAGCGGTTGATGCGCAGCGCTTTCAGGCTGCGCGCCTGGGTGAACGGATAGGTGCCGGGCAGTTTTTCCACGCCGCTCATTTGCAGGTTGATCTTGTCACGCTGACGCTGATGCACATCAACTGGCGCTTCACGAGACTGGTTTTCGAGGATCAACGTGGCGATACCGGTCATCGAAGGCAGATAGTAATCCTGATGCAGTTTCTCGACGTTGGCCGACAGCGCGCCGCGCATGATCAACCACATAATCACTTCCGCGCCTTCCAGGCCGCCGAGCGTAGCGTATTCCGCCAGAGTGATTTCAGTCAGACGTTCGGGATCGTTGATCAGCAGATCGATAAACTGCGCGTCCCATTCGGGATTGTTAAAGCCGCAGCGCTCACCGTGAACCTGATGTGAAACGCCGCCGGTCGCCACCACCGCGACTTTCAGATCTTCCGGGAAACTCTCCACCGCGCGCTTCAGTGCCTGGCCGAGTTTATAGCAGCGACGCGCCGTCGGAATCGGAAACTGCAAAACGCCGACCGCCAGCGGAACCACCTGCATCGGCCAGCCGCCTTGCCACGGTGCCAGCGCCGACAGCGGCGAAAACAGGCCGTGATCCAGCGCTTTGTCCTGGAAGAATGACATATCGAACTCATCTGCCATCAGGCTGGCACCAATGTGCTGTGACAGCGCCGCATGGCCTTTTACCGGTGGCAGATCGCGCGGGCCGCCGCCTTCGTCCGCCACGGCATATTCGTCATCAATGCCCAGCACAAAGGCCGAATAGTGATCGAAAAAGAAGGAGGTGACGTGATCGTTAAACACGTACAGCAGCACGTCCGGTTTTTTCTCCTCCAGCCAGCGCTGCATCGGCGCAAAACCATCGAAAATCGGAGCCCATGCGCCTTCCTGCTGCTTGTTGTGATCAACCGCAAAGCCAATGGTGGGGGTATGAGAAACCGCTAAACCGCCTATGATTTTAGCCATAATTTTTTGACCTCTACTTCATCGATTATTGAGGGTACGCGACAGGGACGGCAGGTCATTAAGGTCGATGCCTTTAACCTGACGGGCCACCTGTGCAGGGTGATGTCGGGTGATGGAAAGTGCCGCTAAAACTGCCGGGAGCGACAAAACGATAAAAATGGCTGTTTGCCCAGGGAACACGCCGAGCAGCACGCCGCCCAGTGAAGAGCTGATAATAGCGCCGCTGCGACCAATGCCGTGCATCCAGCACACGCCGGTGGCACGCATTTCAGTGGGATAAAAGGCCGGAGAAAATGCCTGCAATCCGGTTTGCGCCCCGTTGATACAGACGCCAGCGAGGAACACCAGCAGCGCCAGCACATTCGGGCCAAAGCTCCAGATGCCCTGCGACACCAGGCAGAAGCTGCCCAGCAGATAGAACAGGGCGATAACGTATTTCGCTTTGAAACGGTCCATCAATCCGCCGACCATCAGGCCGCCAAAGGTGCCACCGAGCTGGAACAAGCCCGCGACAATCGCCGCGCGCTCCAGCGTTACGCCGCCAGAACGCAGGATGGTTGGCAGCCAGCCGTTCAGCAGGTAGATGACGAACAGACCCATGAAGTAGGTGAGCCACAACACCACCGTGCCGCCCGCATAGCCGCGGCTGAACAGCTGCAGCACCTGGGCTTTTTTCGGGATAATCGGCGCATTGAGCACAAAGGCGGTACCGGCGGAGAATTCGCCGCCGAGACGTTTGAGCACGGCTGCAATCTTGTCGCGACTGACTTTGCGCACCACCATGTACATCGCCGATTCCGGCAGCAGCCACAGCAGCAGTGGCAACATCAGCAACGGCAACAGGCCACCCAAACCCAGCACCGCTTGCCAGCCAAAGTGCGGCAGCATGCCGGCGGCGATGAATCCGCCCAATCCGGAACCGATATTAAACCCGCTGTACATCACGGTGATCATCAGGCTGCGGCGGCGTTCCGGCATGTATTCCGACACCAGCGTGACGCAGTTGGGCATCACCGCGCCGAGACCAAGGCCGGTGAGAAAACGTAACGCGCCCATTTCCAGCGGCGTACGGGCGAAGGCGCTCATCAGGCTGAAGCAGGCGAAGACGGCGATCGACAACAGCAGCACGCGCTTGCGGCCGAATTTGTCGGACCACGGACCGGCGATCAGCGCGCCAATCGCCACGCCGAACATCGCAGCGCCGAGAATCGGCCCCATTTCCGCGTGGCTGATTCCCCAGTCTTCAATTAGCGCGGGCGCAATGAAACCCATCGCTGCCGCGTCGTAGCCATCAAACATGATGATGATGAAACACAGGCTGAGGGTCAGCCACTGGTATCCGGTGATCGGGCGGGCGTCGATCCAGCCTTTTACATCGATAATGTCGTGATTGCTCATAGGATACGCTCTGATTTTTTTATTAATGACGTTATCGGGTTGAGATTTTATTCCGCCCTGACATGGGCCGGGGGCATCACTTTAACCCGATTGCAGGGGTAAGTTTTATAGTTTTTAGCTTTTAAAACAGCTTGTTGCATGTTTCAACTGTCTTGCTTCCATTACCAAATTAGGGATGGCATGCGACTTTGTCTGCCATAAAATGGTTATGAAGGTATGAGTTTTGTTTATTTGGTGAGCTGTGTCGGAAAATTGAGAAAGCGTATGAAGCGAGAGAAATTGCAGATATTGGGCTGGAGAAAAGCCAAGTTCAGAGCAGATTAAGGGGGATGTTTAACAGGAAGGAAGATGGAAAGCAGCGGAGAGCCGTTTGCGGCGCTCTCCGCTATGGATATTACATGCGCTCGACGGTTTTGATGCCCAGCGTGTCCAGACCTTGCTTCAGCGTTTTCGCGGTTAACGCGGCCAGCTGCAGACGGCTCTGACGGATGTTCTCGTCCTCGGCGGAGAGAATTGGGCAATGTTCGTAGAAGCCGGAGAACTGGCCGGCCAGATCGTACAGGTAAGCACACATCACGTGTGGCGTACCGTCGCGAGCGACCTGCGTAATCACTTCTTCGAACTGCAGCAGACGCGTAGCCAGCTGCGCTTCACGCTCTTCGGTCAGCACGATGTCACCGCTCAGGCTATCGGCATCAATACCGGCTTTGCGGAACACCGACAGCACGCGCGTGTAGGCGTATTGCATGTAAGGCGCGGTGTTACCTTCGAAGGCCAGCATGTTGTCCCAGTCGAAGATGTAATCGGTGGTGCGGCTTTTTGACAGGTCAGCGTATTTTACTGCGCCGATACCCACCACTTCCGACAGATCTTTCAGCTCTTGCGCTGACATCTCTGGATTCTTCTCGCTGACCAACGCATGCGCGCGTTCGACGGCTTCATCCAGCAAATCGGCGAGGCGAATCGTGCCGCCGCTGCGGGTTTTGAATGGACGACCATCTTTGCCCAGCATCATGCCGAACGCGTGATGCTCAAGCGGTACCGATTCCGGCACGTAACCGGCTTTACGCACGATGGTCCACGCCTGCTGCAGATGCTGATGCTGACGGGAATCGATGTAATAGAGCACACGATCGGCATGCAGGGTTTCGAAGCGGTATTTGGCGCAGGCGATGTCGGTGGTGGTGTAGAGATAGCCGCCATCTTTCTTCTGAATGATCACGCCCATCGGTTCGCCTTCCTTGTTTTTGAACTCATCAAGGAAAACTACCGTGGCGCCTTCGCTGGTCACCGCCAACCCTTTTTCACGCAGGTCGGCGACGATGCCCGGCAGCATGTCGTTGTACAGGCTTTCACCCATCACATCGTTGCGCGTCAGCGTCACGTTCAGGCGGTCATAGACCAGCTGGTTCTGGCTCATGGTGATATCGACCAGTTTCTTCCACATGCTGCGGCAATATTCATCGCCACCTTGCAGTTTCACCACGTAGTTACGTGCGCGTTCAGCGAAAGCTTCGTCGGCATCGTAGGTCACTTTGGCTTCGCGGTAGAAGGCTTCCAGGTCAGCCAGCGCAATCTCTTCATGGTGTTCGTTCTGCTGCTTTTCCAGATAGGCAATCAGCATACCGAACTGCGTGCCCCAGTCGCCGACGTGGTTGGCGCGGATGACTTTGTGGCCGAGGAACTCCAGCGTACGCACCGCGGCATCACCAATGATGGTGGAGCGAACGTGACCGACATGCATCTGCTTCGCCACGTTGGGCGCGGAGTAATCCACCACGATAGTTTGCGGCGCGACACTGCTCACACCGAGGCGCGGCAGCTGCAGCGCCTGTGCGGTTTGCGCCGCCAGCCATGCACGATCGAGGAAGATATTGATAAAGCCGGGACCGGCGATTTCGACTTTGCTGGCGATGCCGTTAAGATCCAGATGCTGAATTACCTGCTCAGCCAGTTGTCGCGGTGCCTGACCGAGCTTTTTCGCCACGGCCATCATACCGTTTGCCTGGTAATCACCGAACTGTACCTTCGCAGACTGACGAACCTGAGGTTCGCAATCGGCAGGCGCACCCGCCGCAATCATTGCCTGACTGACTTTGTCGGAAAGAAGAGCCTGAATATTCACCGCGTTACCTTCATATGCTGAAAAGGCCCGCCTGTAGGCGGCGAGCCGATGTCGTCATCCCGCAACTGCGCGGCGGGACGGAAAAATAAGAGGGGAAGTATACGTGAAATGTTAAAGTGAGTCAGCTATTCGGTATTGAGTGAGACGTACATCGGACCCTCAGCGCCGATTAACGGCGCCGTGGGTGACGACGAGGATTTTTAACGCTTTTGTCTTCACGCACCTTCCAATGGCGGGAAATTGCAAATCCCATTAATGCAATCAGGACCGCGACAACAATGAGCATAGACATAAGGCCGTTCCTTGTAGTTGTGAAACACAAATTTATAAGAAAGGGTATCAGGCTGCAATTGTTTGCAACTTAAATAAGAGTTATCTCATTGTATTAACTATCCTGAATAATAACAGAAGGTTAAGCTACTTTCATAAAGTAACTGCTGGACCTGTTTTGACGATAAATCCGAAATGAATGGTCTATTTATGCGGTTTTCAGCCTTTTTGACGCCTAAATCGGATGAATCCGACAATTTTGTCAAGCGGAATCAACGGCTAGCAAATTTCATATTGATTAGTAAACCTGAACTGAATTAGAGGTAAAACGTGATGCGGACCAACTTTCCTATGGAATTGGATGATTTAACACAAGACCTGGCTCGTTTTGAGCACTCTTTGGCGCTGTTTGCTAAACGTTTAGGCATTAACCTGGCTGAACATGAAGCCGATCACGTCGCGGTGCGCTGCCACCAGTATGCGACGGCAGAACGCTGGAAAACCGGACTGCTGCAAATCGGCACGCAGTTTTCTGAGGCCATGATCAATGGTCGCCCGATCTGCCTGTTCAAACTGCATCAGCCATTGAACCTCGCGGGCTGGCAAATCGATGTGATTGAACTGCCGTGGCCGGGTGAGAAACTGTATCGCCATGAAGGGTGGGAACACGTGGAGATTGTGCTGCGCGGTGAACCGGAAACGCTGGGTGTGCGCGCGATGGCGCTGCTCTCGGATGATGCGCTGACGCAGCCGGGCATCTCGTTCAAAACCAGCGCGCCTAAAGGTAAGAATGAGCGTTTGCCCAATCCGACACTGGCGGTGACGGATGGGCAAACCACCATCAAGTTTCATCCGTGGCGACTGGAAGAGATTGTCGCCAGCGAGCAGGCTTAACGGCGCGCTGCTACCGCCTGCTGCAAACGCGCCACCGCCTGTTTCAGCGTGGCGCGCGTACAGCCAAAGTTGAAGCGCACGAAATTATCGTCGCCAAAATCGTGACCCGGTGAAAAACCGAGGCCGTGCTGTTCGAAGTAGTCCATTGGGCTTGCGACATCCAGTTTGCTGGCGTCGATCCAACCGAGATAAGTCGCTTCCGGCGCGGCCATCTGCAGTTCTGGCAGCGCATTGACCTGCGCCACCAGCCAGTCGCGATTAGCGCGCAGATAATCCAGCTGCGCCGCCAGCCACTCATCGCCATCGCGCCACGCCGCTTCGGCCGCCACCAGCGCCAGAATATCCACGCCAGGCACAATGCCTTCGCGCACGCGTTTGAAGCGCGCGCGCAACTCTGGATTGGGAATGATCGCCATCGAGGCGCCCAATCCGGCAATATTGAAGGTTTTCGATGGCGAGATCAGCGTGATGCTGCGCTGTGCGGCATCTTCACTTAATGCTGCAAACGGAATGTGTTGCGCGCCGGGTGACAGCAACAGATCGCAGTGGATTTCATCCGAGCAGACGATCAAATCATGCTGCTGCGCAAACGCCAGCTGGGCTTCCAGCTCGTCACGACGATAAACCGTGCCGCCTGGATTCTGCGGATTACACAGCATCAGCAGGCGCTCATTGCCCTGCATGGCGCTGGCATCGAGATCCATCACCCAGCGATCGTCCTGTAAACGCAGCGGTGAATGCACCTGCGCGCGATCGGCCAGTCTTGCTGCACCGCGAAACGGCGGATAAATCGGCGTTGGGGAAACCGTGGATTCGCCCGATTCCGTGAATGCGCGGACCGAAAGATTCAAACCGCACACCACGCCAGGCAACAACACAATCCAGTCCGGCTCAATCTGCCAGTTGTAGCGCTGCGCTAAACGGGAAAGGGTGATATCAATCAATCCGGTTGGCGTTGCGCCATAGCCAAAAACGCCGTGCTCAGCACGCTGTTTAATGGCCTCAATCACACTCGGCGGCGAACGGAAATCGCTGTCCGCGACCCAGAGCGGCAGCACATCGCGATCACCATATTTGTGCCATTTCAAACTATCGCTGTGACGACGGTCTATCCATTGATTAAAATCGAATGCCATAGTGCGAGTTCCACGTAAACTGTCCAATTAAGTAGACTAACTGAAGCATTCATCCCGAGCCAGAAGTCATGAGAAGGAGCATGGTATGACGAAACTGGAAATTTGTTGCTACGGCATCGACTGCGCAATGACTGCGCAGCTGTCCGGTGCCGATCGCGTGGAGCTGTGCAGCGCACCGCGCGAAGGTGGGTTGACGCCTTCAGCCGGCGTGCTGGAAGCGGCACGTCGTGAAATTTCGATCCCGGTACATCCTATCGTCCGTCCGCGTGGCGGCGATTTTTGCTACACCAACTATGAGTTTGAGTCGATGAAATCGGACGTGGCGCTCATGCGTGAACTCGGTTTCCCCGGCTTAGTGATTGGCATGCTGGATGAAGATGCGCATGTCGATATCGCTCGTATGAAGCAGATTATGACGCTGTGTGACGGCATGGACGTCACCTTCCATCGCGCCTTTGATTTATGCCACAGTCCAAAACGCTCGCTTGAGGTGCTGGCTGATTTAGGCATCGCGCGCATCCTGACGTCTGGCCAGCAACAGAGCGCCGAAGCAGGAATTGCATTATTACGGGAACTAAATGAACACAGCACAGGTCCGATTATTATGGCCGGTGCGGGCGTCCGTTTGAGCAACATCCAGAAGTTCATCGACAGTGGATTGCAGGAAGTTCACAGCTCCGCCAGCCGTTTAGTCCCTTCGCCGATGCGCTACCGTAAAGCCGGTGTTTCAATGTGCTCCGAAGCGGAAACCGATGAATTCAGTCGCTATTGCGTTGATGGTGATGTGGTTGAAGCTATGAAAAGCATGACGCAGATGAGCGCCGTCCGGGTAGCCTGAATTCTCCCCGATTTTGCCGCGCAGCACGCCAGCTCAAATGACGTGATGTTTGCAAGTACCAACCCCAGTTCTTCTAACTGGGGTTCTTTTTATCTGCCATTCCTGCAGAGATAGCGTGATCGTGTAAATGATGCTTTGATTACTCTATGGTCTCGTACGGATAACCTTCATGAAATCCATCCCTTATACAGTTTTACTGCTGATTCTCCCTTACTGCGGTGTCGCGCTGGCGGTCAGCACGGCGTGTCCACCGATGAGCAAAAACATCACCAGCAGCAACAACTGGATCATGCTGGGTGGCGATGCTAAAGGCGCGGTGCGTCAGGTGGTGGCGGGCGAATTTGGCAAAGACGTGGACTCGCAAAAGCGCGTACTCGGCCAGTTTGATCAATGTGGCGATTTGATGGTGGCCGATATCTCCTACGACAAAAATGAAGGCAACGTCTTGCTGACGATGGAACAGCATATCGCCCGCGTCCAGCGCGGCTGGGTGGCGGAATATGCCTACATGGTCAAAGTGATCAAAGCGGGGCAGGAGGAAGTGGTCGATAACCGTCAGGGCACCATCAGCTGGCAAATCGGCCAGCACGGCAACATCGTCAGCTCATCCGATAAATTCACCAGCATGGGCAAAGATGGCTTTACCGATACCACTTACCGCTATGACAAACAGTTCAGAGTGGAAAAAAGCGTGGCGCGCGGCAGCGACAGCATGACCAACGGCGAAAGCAGCTGGCGCTGGAATCCACAAGGATTGGTGACTTCATCCAGCAGCGCGCGTAGCAAAGATACTTACAGCTACGATAACCAGTGGCGGGAACTGCGCCTGAACGGCACATCGACCACGCCAGTCAGTACGCTACGCTCGGTGGATGAGTGCCAACTGTGGGATGAAGTGGGCAACTGTACGCTCAGTTATCTGCATGAAACCGAAGTATTCGCCAAAGGCACCATTGAACGCCATCTCAGCTCCGCTTATAAATACCAATACTGGAACGCACCCAGCGAAACAGCCGCACAAGATTAAAGCAAAGCACACAAAACCCACATAAAGGCTGGAAACAAGGGCCGCGAAGTAAAGCTTCCGCCGCATGGATGCGGCGGCAGAGTCCACAGGGATGTGTCCACGACGCCTTTACGCAGCGGCCCTTGTTTTCAGCCTGAAACGCACCGGAGCAATAGAGATCATCGCATGACACTTATTCTATCTTTCCTCTTCGCCATCACCATTCTCACGCTCACGCCCGGTTTCGATACTGTACTAGTGCTGCGTTCCGCCGCCGCGCAAGGCTGGAAACGTGCATCGGCAACGGCGTTTGGCGTCACGCTGGGTTGCCTGGTGTGGGGAGTTGCGGTGGGGCTGGGATTGGGCGCGTTGCTGCTGGCTTCGGAAATGGCGTATAACATGCTGAAATGGATCGGTGCGGCCTATCTGCTCTATCTCGGCGTCAAATTACTCATTAACCCACGTACCCAAGCGGAAGAAGGTCAGCATGCGCAGAATAAAGAGCAAAGCTATGTTGCCTGCTTCACACGCGGGCTATTTGGCAACTTGTTAAACCCTAAAGTCGGCGTCTTCTACGTCACCTTCCTGCCGCAGTTCATCCCGGCGGGCGCATCGGTGCCGCTGTGGTGTACGCTGATGGCGCTCACACACATGGTGATTGGTTTGGTGTGGAATGCGGTGCTAATCGGCAGCAGCCAGTACTTTGCGACGCATTTACGCCGTCCGGCGGTGCTGAAAGTGATGGATCGCCTGACGGGCTGCGTCTTTATTGGCTTTGCCGCGAAGCTGGCGCTATCGCGGCGTTAAGCATTACGGCTTGCGCGCCACTAACACAGCACGCAACGGGGCGGGATAACCTTCAACGGTCTTACTGCTGTCATTCGGATCAAGGAACTCGGCCAGCGACTCGCTGGTCATCCAGCTGGTGCGACGCTGCTCTTCCACGGACGTCACCGCATAATCCGCGATGCGCACATCGACAAATCCGCACTTCTCCAGCCAGCTCTTCAGCGCCGCCGCTGAAGGGATAAAGTACACATTACGCATCTGCGCATAACGCTCACCCGGCACCAACACCGCGTTCTCATCGCCTTCAATCACCAGCGTCTCCAGCACCAACTCACCGTCGCTGACTAACTGATTTTTCAGCTGCATCAGGTGATCAAGCGGCGAACGGCGGTGATAAAGCACGCCCATTGAAAACACGGTATCAAACGCTTGTAACGCCGGCAGTTGCTCAATGCCGAGCGGCAGCAAATGCGCCCGACGATCGTCGCCCAACAGCTTACGCACCGCTTCAAACTGGCACAAAAACAGCTGCATCGGATCGATGCCGACCACCAACTTCGCGCCCGCGCCAATCATGCGCCACATGTGATAACCGCTGCCGCAGCCGACATCCAAAACCGTGCGATGCTGCAACGGCGAAATGTGCGGCAACACGCGATCCCATTTCCAGTCGGAACGCCATTCGGTATCGATCTCGGTGCCGTACAGCGAATAGGGACCTTTGCGCCACGGCATCAAATTGCGCAGCAGATTCTCAATGCCCAGACGCTGACGATCGGTCAGATCCTCAACATCCGCACTCACGCTGTGCAACAAATCCAGCTTCTGCGGCGTCAGCAGCGGCAGATAATCAACGGACTTCTCCCAGTCGCGAAACTTACCGTGCAAATTCTCACGCTGCCATGCGGCAACTTGCGCCGGTAACACTTCCAACCAACTGGCCAGCGGGCCGGTGGCAATCTGCTGATAAAAACGGCCAAACTCAATCATTTCAACGCCACCAACGAACCAAAATTAAAGCACTGGAACCACAACTCCGCATGTTTGAAACCGGCGGTTTTCAGTCGCGCCTTATGCGCTTCGACGCTATCGGTCAGCATCACGTTCTCGAGCATGCTGCGTTTCTGGCTGATCTCCAGCTCGCTGTAACCGTTAGCGCGTTTGAAATCGTGATGCATGTTAAACAGCAACTCACCGACATCGGCATCTTCAAAGCTGAACTTCTCCGACAGCACCAGCGCGCCGCCCGGATTCAATCCATTAACGATCTTCTTCAGCAGCTCGAGGCGGGCCGGCGGCTCAAGGAATTGCAGGGTAAAGTTCAGCACCACCAACGAGGCGTTCTCAATGTGGATATCCTGAATATCCGCTTCGATCACCTGTACCGGCGTATCCGCGCGGAAAGCATCGATGTGGCGACGGCAACGCTCAACCATCGCCGGCGAATTATCTACAGCAATAATCTGGCAGCCAGGCACATGTATATTGCGGCGCACCGACAATGTGGCGGCACCCAGCGAACAGCCAAGATCGTAAACCTGGCTATTCGGCTGAACGAAGCGTTCTGCCAGCATGCCAATCATCGAAATGATGTTGGAATAACCCGGCACCGAGCGCTGAATCATATCGGGAAAAACTTCAGCTACGCGCTCGTCAAAGGTCCAGTCGCCCAGCTTATCGATGGGCGCGGAAAATAGCGTATCGCGATCAGACATAATGAAAGGTCCGGAGAGAAAACGGAAAGGGCGCTATTTTGGCAGAAACGCGGCCAGGCTGCACCCTTTGCGTTGCGTCTAAAACAGGCTTGATTGCTGCGGCCAGTCGGGCAGATCGCGTAACGATGGCTCCAGCTGCTGCAACTGTGGCCACAACGCCTGAATCAGCGGAAACACCTCGCCCATATCCGGCGTGTGAATAAACAGCATAGGATCGCTATCCAGCTGCCACGCTTGCAGCTTGCTGTGCCACGGCTGGAACAGCGGCACGCTCTCCGCCGCGCTATCGCTACCAATGAAACGCACCATCGGTTGCGAACCGGTGCGCACCGCATGCGGTGGCACGCGCGGCTTTTTCGATCGCGCATCCACGGCGGCGGCGGTTTGTGAGGTTGAAGCATGCACCGGACGGCTATCTAAAATTACCCGATTAACGCCACGATCCAGTAAACCGCGATTCAGCGCGCGTTCGGCTTCACCTTTGGCAAAAAACGCCTGATGCCGCACCTCAACGCCATAGCGGAAATTGCGTGGCAAACTGTCGAGAAAGGACCATAAATCAACCAGCTGTGCCGGTGAAAACGCGGCGGGTAGCTGTAGCCAATATTGACCAATGCGTGTGCTCAGCGGATCGAGCAGGCGGAAAAACTCCGTCAGCAACTCATCGCAATCGCGCAGCGCCGCTTTATGGCTGATGCTATCGGGAAACTTAAAGCAGAAACGAAAATCGTCGTGCGTCATATCGCGCCAGCGCAGCACCACTTCCGGCTTTGGCAACGCATACAGCGTGGTATTGCCTTCGACACAACCAAACAGCTGCGCGTAGTCGGCTAAGGTCTCAATGCCGAACTGTTTCCATTGCGCGTGCTGCCATTGCGGTAATCCTATGCGAAGTGTCAACGCGAACTCCTGAATCCTTTAGGGGCGGGAAAGGGCGGCTTAATGTACCCTGTTTTGATGTCGGCAGGAAAAACAGCGCGATAAAGCATAATGTTTTGTCCGCTTTGATCGGGCTCCACTTATCCTGCCTGGGTTTTTCCATTATAATAGCCGCCTTTTTTGCGACAGCATCTCAGAAGGTTACGCGGCCTGATGTTGTCTGGCAGCAGCGGCGAAGTTAAAAGGATACGTTATGCGTACAGAATATTGCGGACAGCTCAATCTGTCTCACGTGGGTCAGCAAGTCACTCTCTGCGGCTGGGTAAATCGCCGTCGCGATCTGGGTAGCCTGATTTTTATCGATATGCGTGACCGTGAAGGTATCGCACAGGTGTTCTTCGATGCCGATCGTCAGGACGCTTTCCAGCTGGCATCTGAGCTGCGTAACGAATTCTGTATCCAGATCACCGGCACCGTGCGTGCACGTGACGAAAAGAATAAAAACAGCGACATGGCAACCGGCGAAGTCGAAGTGTTTGCTCATGAGCTCAACATCATCAACCGTGCTGAACCGCTGCCGCTGGACTCTAACCAGGTGAACAGCGAAGAAGCGCGCCTGACCTATCGCTATCTGGACCTGCGTCGTCCGGAAATGGCGCAGCGTTTGAAAACCCGCGCTAAAATTACCAGCTTCGTGCGTCGCTTTATGGACGACCAGGGCTTCCTCGATATCGAAACGCCAATGCTGACCAAAGCTACGCCTGAAGGCGCGCGTGACTATCTGGTGCCAAGCCGTGTGCATAAAGGCAAATTCTACGCGCTGCCGCAGTCGCCACAGCTGTTCAAACAGCTGCTGATGATGTCGGGTTTTGACCGCTACTATCAGATCGTTAAGTGTTTCCGTGACGAGGATCTGCGTGCCGATCGTCAGCCAGAATTCACCCAGATCGACGTGGAAACCTCTTTCATGACCGCCGAGCAGGTGCGTGAAAAGATGGAACGTCTGATTCGTGAACTGTGGATCAACATCAAAGGCGTGGATCTCGGTGACTTCCCGCAGATGACCTTTGCGGAAGCGATGAACCGTTACGGTTCCGATAAGCCAGACCTGCGTAACCCGATGGAGCTGGTGGACGTTGCCGATCTGCTGAAAAACGTGGAGTTCCAGGTGTTTGCCGGTCCGGCCAACGATGCCAAAGGCCGCGTGGCGGCCCTGCGCGTACCGGGCGGCGCTGCGCTGACGCGTAAGCAAATCGATGAGTACGGCGAATTTGTCAAAATCTACGGCGCCAAGGGTCTGGCGTGGATGAAGATCAACGAACGCGCCAAAGGCTTCGAAGGCGTTCAAAGCCCGGTTGCCAAGTTCCTCAGCGCAGAAATCGTTGAAGACATTCTCGACCGCACGGGCGCACAAGATGGCGATCTGATCTTCTTCGGGGCGGACCGCGCTAAAGTGGTAGCAGATGCGCTGGGCGCGCTGCGTCTGAAGGTGGGCCGCGATCTGCAGATCACTGATGACAAAGCCTGGGCGCCATTGTGGGTAATCGACTTCCCCATGTTTGAGGAAGATGAAGAGGGCGGCCTGGCAGCGATGCACCATCCGTTCACGTCGCCGAAAGACCTGAGCGCAGAAGAGCTGGCAACCGATCCGGTACAAGCGGTGGCCAATGCCTACGATATGGTGATTAACGGCTACGAAGTGGGCGGCGGTTCCGTACGTATCCACAGCGGAAAAATGCAGCAGACGGTATTCAGTATTCTCGGTATCACCGAAGAAGAGCAGCGTGAGAAGTTTGGCTTCCTGCTCGACGCACTGAAATACGGTACGCCGCCGCACGCGGGCCTGGCGTTCGGTCTGGATCGTCTGACCATGCTGTTGACCGGCACCGATAACATCCGTGATGTGATCGCGTTCCCGAAAACCACTGCCGCCGCATGCATGATGACCGAAGCCCCAAGCGAAGCCAATCCAGCTGCGTTGCTGGACCTCGGCATTCTGGTGGCGCCGAAGAAAGAAAAGACAGAGAACAAGTAATGGGCTTTAAACATCCGGTTTCGGTGCTGGTGGTGATTTTTGCCCGCGATACCGGCCGGGTGTTAATGCTGCAGCGACGTGATGACGACAGCTTCTGGCAATCGGTCACTGGCAGCCTGGAAGCGGGCGAAACCCCGCGCCAGGCGGCTCAGCGCGAAGTGTTAGAAGAACTTGCCATCGATATTGCGCACGAAAAGTTAGTGCTGGACGATTGCCACAAGCAAATCGAGTTTGAGATCTTCCCGCACTATCGCCATCGTTACGCACCGGGCACCACGCACAATCGCGAACACTGGTTCAGATTGGCGATACCCGCAGAGCGCGACCTGCTGCTCACCGAGCATCTCGCCGCGCGCTGGCTCGACCCCGCCGCTGCCGCAGCCCTCACCAAGTCCTGGAGTAACCGCCAGGCAATTGAAGAATTTATCTGAATGCTCGCCGCCGCGCGTTTTTCCCGTGGCGAATGCATTAAGTTTTATGAATCTGGTGTGTTTGATACCAACGCACCGAACAATATCGAACAGTCAGGCGTAATCGGCGCCGCGAGGTTGTTCACCGCCAGCGCACAGCAACCGGAGCGTACTTTTGTACGTGAGGATTGCGAGCACTGCCGGGGGACAAGATCGCAAGTAAGATAGCCTGCACCCAGTAAAAGATCGGAGATAATGTAAGATGGCTGGACACAGTAAATGGGCGAACACCAAGCACCGCAAGGCTGCTCAGGACGCTAAGCGCGGTAAAATCTTCACCAAAATCATTCGCGAGCTGGTCACCGCCGCGAAGCTGGGCGGTGGCGATGCGGGTTCTAACCCACGTCTGCGCGCAGCGATGGACAAAGCGCTGTCTAACAACATGACGCGCGACACCATGAACCGTGCTATCGCACGCGGCGTGGGCGGTGAAGATGATTCCAACATGGAAACCATCATTTATGAAGGTTACGGTCCGGGCGGCTCAGCAGTAATGATTGAGTGCCTGAGCGACAACCGTAACCGTACCGTGGGCGAAGTGCGCCATGCCTTCACCAAAACCGGTGGCAACCTCGGTACTGACGGTTCTGTTGCTTACCTGTTCAGCAAAAAGGGTGTTATCTCCTTCGCGCCAGGTCAGGACGAAGATGCAGTAATGGAAGCGGCGCTGGAAGCCGGTGCAGAAGACGTTGTGGCCTATGACGACGGCGCGATTGATGTCTTCACCGCATGGGAAGAGATGGGTGCAGTGCGTGATGCGCTGGAAGCGGGCGGTCTGAAAGCTGACTCGGCTGAAGTCTCGATGATCCCTTCCACCAAAGCCGAAATGGATGCCGAAACTGCGCCGAAACTGCTGCGCCTGATCGACATGCTGGAAGACTGTGACGACGTGCAGGAAGTTTACCATAACGGTGAAATCTCTGATGAGATCGCAGAAACGCTGTAATGGCGTTGCTTAAAACCCCACTCACCGGAGACGCGCTGTGGCGATAATTCTCGGGATCGATCCCGGCTCGCGCGTCACCGGTTACGGTGTTATCCGCCAAACCGGCCGCCAGCTTACCTATCTGGGCAGCGGCTGTATCCGCACCAGCGTCACCGATTTGCCGACGCGCCTCAAACTGATCTACGCAGGCGTTAGCGAAATCATCACGCAGTTCTCACCCGACTATTTCGCCATCGAGCAGGTGTTTATGGCGAAGAATGCGGACTCAGCGCTCAAGCTGGGCCAGGCGCGCGGTGCAGCGATTGTCGCGGCGGTGAATCATGATTTGCCGGTGTTTGAATATGCGGCGCGTCAGGTGAAGCAAACCGTCACCGGCACCGGCGGCGCAGAGAAAAGTCAGGTACAGCATATGGTGCGAACCTTGCTGAAACTGCCAGCCAATCCGCAAGCGGATGCCGCCGATGCGCTGGCCATCGCCATCACGCATTGCCATATGAGCCAAAATGCGGTGCGTATGAGTGACACCAAATTGGTGATGACGCGCGGGCGCATGCGATCGGGTTAGCAAACGCCAAGGCTGGATATTCATCCAGCCTTTTTTATGCTATAAACTCAGGCTTACTTACAGATTAAGGAACTGCTCAGGTGATTGGTCGTTTACGAGGCAACATTCTGGAAAAACAGCCGCCGCTGGTGTTGATTGAGGCGCATGGTGTCGGTTATGAAGTGCACATGCCAATGACCTGCTTTTACGAGCTGCCGGAGATCAATCAGGAAGCGATCATCTTCACCCAGTTCGTGGTGCGTGAAGATGCGCAGCTGCTGTTCGGTTTTAACAACAAGCAGGAACGCACGCTGTTCCGCGAGCTGGTCAAGGTGAATGGCGTTGGGCCTAAACTGGCGCTGGCGATTTTGTCGGGCATGTCAGCGCAGCAATTTGTGACTGCCGTTGAGCGACAAGAGATTGCCTCTCTGATCAAACTGCCGGGCGTGGGTAAAAAAACCGCTGAGCGTTTGATTGTGGAGATGAAAGATCGCTTTATCGGCATGCACGGCGATCTGTTTGGTGGTGATTCAACCTTTACGTTGACCACGCCTTCCGCCGCACAAGACAATAACGATGCTGAAGCCGAAGCGGTTTCAGCGCTGGTGGCTCTCGGCTATAAACCGCAGGAAGCCAGCCGGATGATCAGCAAAGTCGGTAAACCGGATGCAGATTGCGAAACCCTGATTCGTGAAGCCCTGCGCGCAGCTATTTGAGGTAAAGCATGATTGAAGCCGATCGCCTGGTCTCGGGCAGTTCCTTTAACGAAGAAGAAACGCTCGATCGTGCCATTCGTCCCAAGCTGCTGACTGAATATGTTGGTCAGCCGCAGGTACGCGAGCAGATGGAGATTTTCATCCAGGCGGCGAAACTGCGTGGCGATGCCCTCGATCATCTGCTGATTTTCGGCCCGCCGGGATTGGGTAAAACCACGCTGGCTAATATTGTCGCCAACGAAATGGGCGTCAATCTGCGCACGACCTCCGGACCGGTGCTGGAAAAAGCCGGCGATCTGGCGGCGATGCTTACCAATCTTGAGCCGCATGATGTGCTGTTTATCGATGAGATCCATCGCCTGTCGCCGGTGGTTGAAGAAGTGCTGTATCCGGCGATGGAAGATTATCAATTGGATATCATGATCGGTGAAGGTCCCGCGGCGCGTTCGATTAAGCTCGATCTGCCGCCGTTTACCCTGATTGGCGCCACCACGCGCGCCGGTTCTTTAACCTCGCCACTGCGTGACCGCTTCGGCATCGTGCAGCGCCTTGAGTTCTACAACGTCCCCGATCTGCAGCACATCGTTGGCCGTAGCGCGGCCTGTCTTGGCCTGGCGTTGAGTGAAGAGGGCGCGTTAGAGATTGCACGTCGTGCGCGCGGTACGCCGCGTATCGCAAACCGCCTGCTGCGCCGCGTGCGTGACTTTGCGGAAGTGCGTGCCAACGGCAATCTGAGCGGCGAAGTGTCAGCCAGCGCGCTGGATATGCTTAACGTCGACAGCCAGGGTTTTGATTATATGGATCGCAAATTGCTGCTGGCGATTATCGATAAGTTCTCGGGTGGTCCGGTTGGCTTAGATAATCTGGCTGCGGCAATCGGCGAAGAGCGTGAAACTATCGAAGATGTGATTGAACCCTTCCTGATCCAGCAAGGATTCATTCAACGCACGCCACGCGGCCGAATGGCAACGCAGCATGCTTATAAACACTTTAGCATCAGTCGCGAAGAGTAACCGGCGTTATGCCGCCGGTTTTTTTGCCATGCTGATGATGAACAACACCGCGGCGCATAACACTACCGAAGGACCGGCTGGCGTATCATAGGTGGCGGAGAAGGTGAGTCCGCCGGTCACCGCGATAATACCGGCAATCACCGCAAAACCGGCCATCTGTTCCGGTGAGCGCGAGAAGCGACGTGCCGTCGCCGCCGGGATAATCAGCAGCGATGTAATGATCAAGGCACCCACAAACTTCATTGCCACGCCGATGGTTAATGCCGTCACCAGCATCAGCATCAAACGCGTGCGCTGAATGTTGACGCCATCGACCTGCGCCAGCTCCGGGCTGATGGTCATCGACAACAGTGAATTCCACTGCCACGCCATCACCGCCAGTACAATCGCCACGCCGCCGCCCATCATCCATAAGTCATCGGGCGTCACCGCCAGCAGATCGCCAAACAGATAAGCCATCAGGTCAACACGCACGCCTTGCATCAGACTGACAACCACTAGACCCAACGACAGCGCGCTGTGCGCCATAATACCGAGCAGAGTGTCGATGGCCAGATGCGGGCGACGCTCCAGCCACACCAATCCCAATGCCAGACACACGGTCACCAAAATCACCGCATAGTAGGGATTCACGTTAAGCAGCAAACCAAACGCCACACCCAGCAAGGATGCATGCGCAAGCGTATCGCCAAAGTAGGACATACGGCGCCAAACCACAAACGAGCCAAGTGGACCGGCTGCCAGCGCCAGCAAAACGCCGCCAAGCCAGCCAGGTAATAACAGTTCAATCATGACGGGCCATTTCCTTTGCGCAGAACAATGCGTCCCTGTAAATCGTGACGGTGATTATGATGATGACGATAAATCGCCAACTGCTGCGCGCCGCGTGGGCCAAACATCGCAATAAATTCGGGATGTTGTGACACCGCTTCTGGCGTGCCGGAACAGCAGATGTGATGGTTGAGACACAACACTTCGTCGGTTTTCGCCATCACCAGATGCAGGTCGTGTGAAACCATCAGCACACCGCAATTTAATTCACGGCGCAATTGATCGATCAAATCGTAAAGCGCAACCTGGCCGTTGACGTCAACGCCTTGAGTTGGTTCATCGAGTACTAGCAACTGCGGCTCATTAAGCAATGCGCGCGCCAGCAGCACTCGCTGGGTTTCACCGCCGGAGAGTTTTTGCAGCGTCGCGTGCAGCAGATGTCCAGCCTGAACGCGCTTCAGCGCCGGCAAAATGGCATCGCGTTTGGTGCCACGGGACAAACGCATAAAGCGTTCTACGGTGATCGGTAATGTCGGGTCAATGTGCAATTTTTGCGGCACATAACCGATACGCAAATCAGTGGCACGCTTGACGCTGCCGCTGGTGGGTTTGAGCAGCCCCAGCACCGCGCGCACCAGCGTGGATTTGCCGGCGCCATTCGGGCCGAGCAGCGTGAGAATTTTTCCCGGCTCAAGTGTAAGGCTAATGCCTGCAAGCACTGGACGCTGGGAGAATTTCACAGAAATGTTTTCAAGGGTAACAAGTGGCGGCATGTTATTTACGGGTTGCATTGAATTTCGAATGTTATAATATCACATTCCATCAACGGGTCACGATGGAATGACGTATTATGTTACACAATAAAAAGCGCCTTATTTTCACCCTTACTGCTGCGGCAATTGCCGCCACAAGCGCGTTACCCGCGCACTCTGCAGTTGTCGCTTCAATCAAACCTCTCGGATTTATCGCAGCGGCTATCGCAGATGGCATTACGCCGGTTGAAGTATTGCTGCCTGATGGCGCATCAGAGCATGATTATGCCTTACGTCCTTCCGATGTAAAACGTATTAAAAACGCAGACTTAGTTGTATGGACCGGGCCAGAAATGGAAGCCTTTCTAACGAAGTCCGCGGCCGAATTACCCGCCAATAAAAACCTCGAAATTGCCGCTTTGCCGGGTATAAAACCGCTTTTGATTAGCGGCGACGATGACGATGATGAACATGAGCACGGTCACGATCACGATCATGACTCAGAAAACTCCGAACACCAGGACGTGTCTCATGCGCATCATCACCACGGACAGTTTAATATGCACCTGTGGATGTCTCCTGACATGGCCTTACAAACTGCGGTTGCAATCCATGGAAAATTATTGGAACTTATGCCGCAAAGCAAAGCCAAACTTGACGCTAATCTGCAGGAATTTAAGGCAGAATTAGCCGATGCAGACAAACACATCGGCGCGCAACTCGCGCCTGTGCGGAACAAGGGTTATTTCGTTTTTCACGACGCTTACAGCTACTTTGAAAAACATTACGGTTTGTCGCCTTTAGGTCATTTTACCGTCAATCCTGAGATTCAGCCGGGCGCCCAGCGTTTACATCAAATACGAACACAGTTGGTTGAGCAGAAAGCCGTTTGCGTTTTCGCTGAACCACAATTCAGACCGGCCGTCATCGATGCCGTGTCCCGTGGAACTTCCGTGCGTAAAGGCACGTTAGATCCATTGGGAATGGACATCAGCTTATCTAAAGACAGCTACGTGAAATTCCTTTCACAGTTGTCGAGCCAGTATGCGAGCTGCCTGAATGGAGCATGAGGAATAGGTAAAAGTGCAGCAGATAGCCCGCTCTGTCGCCCTCGCATTTAATAATTTGCCGCGCCCCCACCGCGTTATGCTGGGTTCATTAACCGTTGTTACGTTGGCCGTCGCCGTATGGCGGCCTTACGTTTACCATCCGCGTGATGTTGCGCCCATCGTGAAAACCATCGCGTTGGATAAAGACGAACTGCGTACGCTGTTGCCCGAAGCCAGCGAGCCGATTGACCAGACGACGGAAGAGCCAGCCGACGATATTCCTGCTGACGATATCGATAAAGACGTTCCGGACAATCCCAACGTACATGATTACACCGTCTCTTCAGGCGATACGCTGAGCAGCGCGTTAAATCAGTACGGCATTGAGATGGGCGACATCAATGCACTGGTCAGCAGCGATAAAGATTTGCGCAACATGCGCGTCGGCCAGCAACTGAGCTGGACGCTGGATGCCGATGGTCAACTGCAAACCTTCAGCTGGGAAATCGATCGTCGTGAAACCCGTACTTATCAGCGCGCCGATAACGGCAGCTTTAAGATGCAGCAGGAGCTGCAAAAGGGTGAATGGCGTAACAGCGTCTTGAAAGGTGAAGTACGCGGTAGCTTTGCCGCCAGCGCGCAACGTGCGGGTTTGACCAGCGCAGAAACCAGCAACGTCATTAAAGCGATGCAGTGGCAAATGGACTTCCGCAAACTGCGGGCCGGTGATGATTTCAGTGTATTGATGTCACGTGAAATGCTCGATGGCAAAAGTGCTCAAAGCCAACTTCTGGGCGTGCGTTTACGCACCGGCGGCAAAGATTATTACGCCTTCCGCGCGGAAGACGGCAAGTTCTACGATCGCAACGCGTCTGGGTTAGCGCGTGGCTTTATGCGTTTCCCGACGGTTAAGCAGTATCGTGTTTCTTCTAACTTCAATCCGCGTCGCCTTAACCCAGTAACCGGACGCATTGCACCGCATAAAGGTGTCGACTTCGCGCTGCCGATTGGTACGCCCGTGTTAGCCGTGGGTGATGGTGAAGTGGTGATGGCGAAAAACGGCGGTGCTGCCGGAAATTACGTGGCAATTCGTCACGGTCGTCAGTACATGACGCGTTATATGCACTTGAGTAAAGCGCTGGTGAAACCAGGACAAAAAGTGAAACGCGGCGATCGTATTGCGCTTTCGGGTAACACCGGACGTTCAACCGGCCCGCATCTGCACTATGAAGTATGGATCAACAATCAGGCAGTGAATCCATTGACGGCAAAACTGCCGCGCATGGAAGGGCTGACGGGTAAAGATCGCAGCACTTACATGGCGCAAGTCAAAACCTGGTTGCCGCAGTTGACGTTGAAATAACGCATTATTGCGCGTAACACTAAAAAACCGACGGATTCTTCGTCGGTTTTTTGCTATCTGGCGCATGAAGATTGCAAAATTAACCATCGTCACTATTATTGACCGGTCATTGTCAGAGGCGAGTGCATGGAAACCCGAAAGAAAAATAACAGTGAGTTTATTCCCGTTTTTCAACGTTCTTTTTTAATGCCTAAATACTGGGGAAGTTGGTTGGCGATTGGTGCGCTGGCCGGCATGGCATTACTTCCGGCCAAAGTGCGCGATCCGATTCTGGGCGGATTGGGCAAGTTCGCCGGTAAACTGGCGAAAAGTGCGCGCCGCCGTGCGTTGATCAATCTCTATTATTGCCTGCCGGAATTGAGCGAAGCGCAGCGCGAAGAGATTGCTGATCGTATGTTTGCCACCGCACCGCAGGCGATGGCGATGATGGTTGAACTCGGATTACGCAATCCCGAACATGTGCGTAAGCGCGTTGACTGGCACGGCCGGGAAATCATCGAGCAACTGCGGGCAAACAAAGAGAACGTTATTTTCCTTGTGCCGCATGGTTGGGGCGTGGATATTCCGGCGATGCTGCTGGCGTCTGAAGGCCAGATGATGGCGGCGATGTTCCACAATCAAAGTGATCCGTTAATGGATTATTTGTGGAATACCGTGCGACGCCGTTTTGGCGGCCGCATGCATGCGCGTAATGACGGCATTAAGCCGTTTATCGCATCGGTGCGTCAGGGTTATTACGGCTATTATCTGCCGGACCAGGATCACGGCCCGGAGCACAGCGAGTTTGTGGATTTCTTTGCCACTTATAAAGCAACGTTGCCGGCAGTCGGCCGCTTGATGAAAGTGTGCCGTGCACGGGTGGTGCCGCTGTTCCCGGTGTATAACAGCGAAACCCATCGTCTGGAAATCTATGTGCGTCCGCCTATGGATGACTTACTGGATGCCGATGACAATACGTTGGCGCGCCGCATGAATGAAGAAGTAGAGGTGTTTGTGCGCCCACATCCAGAACAGTACACCTGGATTTTAAAGCTGCTGAAGACGCGTAAGGAAGGTGACATTGAACCTTACGCGCGCAAAGATCTTTATCCCAGAAAGTAAATGTAGGGTCGCCATTTATGGCGACCAGGTGCGCATCACTGCGCACCTTACATTACACTGCTGCCACATGACTACGACGCTTACGTTCGCGCAGGAACAGCGTCACCAGCCCAAACCACAATACGCCAGCCACGAAGTTAATTCCGCTAAACCATGGTGTGCCGCCGCTGAAGTAACCGCTTTTCGCCAGCTCAATCCCGACTGCTAAGGTCAGAATGCTGATCATGCCGAGCATCGCCGCCACGCTGCCTTTGCCTTCGTTGCTAGAATAAAGCGTCAGACGGTACAGACCGGCATTCACCATGCCCGCGCCGAAAGCGTACAGACTTAAACCGGCAGTCAGCAGCAGATAGGTGTGACTATTAAGCAAGTTCGCCAGCAGCGAAATGCTTAAACCAATCAGGATTGGCCACGCAGCAAATTTCACTGGCTGCTCAATCGGCACGCGTCCCGCCAGTTTTCCGAGCGTGATATTGCCGGCAATCATCGCCAGAAATACCGGCAACTGCAGCAGCGCATATTGCATGCGCGACAAGCCTTCATCGTGCATCAGAATCACGGGCGACAGCGCCACCCATGTCAGGATCGGGATAAACACCAAACCAATCGCAAAGGATCCGTACATCACCTGACGATCGCGCGCCAAACGGGCATAGCCGCGCGCCAGCGTTGGCAGGGCGATAGAGTGACTGCGATCGCCTGCCGTTTCCGGCATTACGCGCCACAGCAGGGCAAACGCAATCACGCTGCAAATCGCAAACAGCCAGAACATGCTGCGCCATTCGCCTACGGTAAGCCATGCCGCACCGGCCAGCGGGCCGGCTAACGGTGCCAGTAGCGCGACGTTGGCCATCAGCGCCATCATGCGCACCGCCAGCGCTTCGTCAAAGGCTTCCTGCACCGCCGCATAGCTGACTGCGCCAATAAAGCACAGGCTAATGCCCTGCACAAAACGCAGCGCGACAAACTCTTCAATACTGCTGACCCACGTCGTCAGAATACAGGCGGCGGCAAAGAACAGAATGCCAAACAGCAATACTGGACGGCGGCCATATTTGTCCGAGAGCGGACCAAGCAGCCATTGCAGCACCACGCCACCCATCAGATACGCGGTTAGCGAGGTAGATACCCATTCCGGGCCGACGCTGAATTCCGACGTTACCAGCAGCATGCCGGGCTGAATCATGTCATGCGCGATATAAGTGGCGAACTCAAACAATACCAGCGCGAGTGGAAACAGCAGCACGCGCCCGGTGAGTTGAGTAATAGGTTGATAGCGGGCCATCTGGCCTCCTTGTCAAAAAAATAAAAACGCGACTGCCAGGCAGTCGCGTTTGTCCATGTTGTTACAGCCGCTGTGGGTGGTGCGTATTAATCTACGCGCAGTACACGGCTGGTATTGGTGGTGCCCGTGGTCGACATCACATCGCCCTGGGTAACAATCACCAGGTCGCCTGAAACCAGGAAACCTTTTTCGCGCAGCAGGTTTACTGCATCGTGTGCGGCGGCAACACCATCATTATTGCTGTCGAAGAACACAGGCGTAACGCCACGATACAGCGCGGTCAGGTTCAGCGTACGTTCATGACGTGACATGGCGAAGATCGGCAAACCGGAAGTGATACGTGAAGTCATCAGCGCGGTACGGCCCGATTCAGTCATGGTGATGATGGCTGAAACCCCTTGCAGATGGTTGGCAGCATACATCGCCGACATGGCAATCGCTTCTTCAACGTTATCGAACTGCACTTCCAGACGGTGCTTAGAAACGTTAACGCTCGGGATTTTCTCTGCGCCGAGGCACACTTTCGCCATCGCTGATACGGTTTCAGCCGGATACTGGCCTGCAGCGGTTTCCGCCGACAGCATCACCGCATCGGTACCATCCAGCACGGCGTTCGCCACGTCCATCACTTCGGCACGCGTTGGCATTGGATTGGTGATCATCGATTCCATCATCTGCGTGGCAGTGATGATGGTGCGGTTCAGCTGGCGCGCGCGACGGATCAACGCTTTCTGAATACCCACCAGTTCAGGATCGCCAATCTCTACACCCAAATCGCCGCGCGCAACCATCACCACGTCAGAGGCGAGGATGATGTCATCCATCGCTTCCTGTGAGGCAACGGCTTCAGCACGTTCCACTTTCGCCACCAGTTTGGCATCGCAACCCGCATCGCGCGCCAGACGACGAGCGTAATTCATATCTTCGCCGTTACGCGGGAAGGAGACGGCCAGATAATCCACGCCGATTTTCGCAGCGGTAACGATATCAACCTTGTCTTTTTCGGTCAGCGCGTCGGCAGAGAGGCCGCCACCGAGTTTGTTGATACCTTTATTGTTGGAGAGCGGGCCGCCGACGGTAACTTCGGTGAACACTTTTACGCCCTGAACTTCCAACACTTTCAGCTGTACGCGACCGTCGTCCAGCAGCAGTATGTCGCCTGGCACCACATCTTCTGGCAAGCCTTTGTAATCGATACCGACTTTTTCTTTGTCGCCTTCGCCTTTACTTAAGTCGGCATCCAGCAGGAAACGATCGCCGACGTTAAGGAACACTTTGCCTTCTTTGAAGGTGGAGACGCGAATTTTTGGACCTTGCAGGTCGCCAAGGATCGCCACATGACGGCCCAGTTTCGCCGCGATTTCACGGACTTTATTGGCGCGCTGCTGATGATCTTCCGGTGTGCCGTGGGAGAAGTTGAGTCGTACAACGTTAGCACCCGCCGCGATGATTTTTTCGAGGTTGTTGTCGCGATCGGTGGCTGGACCGAGGGTTGTAACGATCTTGGTTCTTCTGAGACGTCTGGACATGAAGGACTCCGTTAGCAAAGTATCGTGTCGCTCTCAAGTGACACGTAGTGTTCATCTATTCTATATGATCGATGGGCTGTGATTCGACTCACATTGTGAATGTGATGTTAATTATTTTCCTGCGCCTGTTTCTTCAGGCGTGAATCTTTCAGCGCTTCTTTGACCCGTTTCAAGTTTTCACGGAAAGCGGCGCCGCGCTCAAGGGTAAACCCTGTCGCCAGAACATCAATCACGGTTAATTGCGCGAGGCGGGAAACCATTGGCAGGTAGATATCGGTATCTTCGGGCACGTCGAGCGTCAAAGCCAGTGTGGCTTCTGCCGCCAGCGGGGAACCCGGAGAAGTGATAGCCAGCACAGTGGAAGCGTTTACACGCGCCAGGCGAGCCAGTTCTACCATATTTTTGGTGCGACCAGTATGCGAGATGAGAACAAACACATCATTTGGACCACTATTTATGCAACTCATGCGCTGGATCACAATATCCTCTGACCAGATGACCGGCAGATTAAAACGCAAAAATTTATTGGTGGCGTCATGCGCGACGACGGCGGAGGCGCCAAGACCAAAGAAGGCAATTTTATGGGCGTTTGATAAAGCCTGAACGGCCTGGCGAGTGACCTGAGAATCGAGCTGCTGGCGAACGCGGCTGAGGCCCGCTAATGCGGAATCAAAAATTTTGTGGCTATAACTTTCCACACTGTCATTTTCTTCCACATCGCGGCTCACCCAGTTCGGGCTTTTCACCAGGCTCTGTGCGAGCTGCAATTTGAAGTCAGGAAAGCCGCGCGACCCCATACGATGGCAGAAGCGATTCACCGTCGGTTCGCTGACGTCAGCGGCGCGTGCCAGCGTGGCGATGCTGGAGTGCATCGCCTGCTGCGGCGCAGCGAGAATTTGTTCTGCGACTTTACGTTCTGATTTACTTAACGCATCGAGTTGCGCCTGAATTTGTTCCAGCATGGTTTAACCTAATGAGCGTCAATCACTTTTCCGCGTTCATCAATCAATGAAATCGCTGCCAATTCCCAAGAATATACCGTGTAATAGCCCCTCGCACGCAGCGGAGGACAAATGTAAACGCGAATTTTTTGCGATACTTTGATCGCTGACGTGTTTTGCCACGACAAATATCGAAACAGAAAATGTGCTCAAATGGCACGCTACAACACACTTAACACCTTTATTACGTTCACAGTTAACGCCAGCAAAACGCGGTGTTCGGGTTGTCCTGAACCGGCGAAAAACGTACATTGTGCTGTAAGAAAATTACAATAAGGACCCGGCGTGATGAGAACGCTCAAGCCGGGTATATCCTGCAACGAGGAGAGGAAAATGGCGGTTACACAAACAGCCCAGGCATGCGATCTGGTGATTTTCGGTGCCAAAGGCGATTTAGCGCGCCGTAAACTGTTGCCATCACTGTATCAGTTGGAAAAAGCCGGTCAGATTCATGAAACCACTCGCATTATTGGCGTGGGTCGCGCGGATTGGGACAAAGCCGCGTACACCAAAGTGGTACGTGAAGCGCTGGAAACCTTCATGAAAGAGAAGATCGATGAAGCGCTGTGGGACACACTCAGCAGCCGTCTCGACTTCTGTAACCTCGACGTAAATGACACCTCGCATTTCACCAAACTGGGCAAAATGCTTGACCAGAAAAACCGCGTCACCATCAACTACTTCGCCATGCCGCCAAGCACCTTTGGCGCGATCTGTGACGGTTTGGGCGCCGCCAAGCTGAACGCCAAACCGGCGCGCGTGGTGATGGAAAAGCCGCTCGGCACCTCATTGGAAACCTCGCAAGAGATCAATGACAGCGTTGGCAAATACTTCGAAGAAGGTCAGGTGTTCCGAATTGACCACTATCTGGGTAAAGAGACGGTGCTCAACCTGCTGGCGCTGCGTTTTGCCAACTCCATCTTCGTCAACAACTGGGACAATCGCACCATCGATCACGTGCAGATTACCGTGGCGGAAGAGGTGGGCATTGAAGGCCGTTGGGGTTACTTCGACAAAGCCGGCCAGATGCGTGACATGATCCAGAACCACCTGTTGCAGATCCTTACCATGATTGCCATGTCGCCGCCGTCTGATTTGAGCGCGGATGCGATTCGTGATGAAAAAGTAAAAGTGCTGCGCTCACTGCGTCGTATTGATCAAACCAACGTGCGCGAGAAAACCGTGCGTGGTCAGTACACCGCCGGCTTTGTGCAGGGCAAGAAAGTGCCAGGCTATCTGGAAGAAGAGGGCGCGAACAAGCAAAGCGCCACTGAAAGCTTCGTGGCTATCCGCGTGGATATCGACAACTGGCGTTGGGCTGGCGTGCCGTTCTATCTTCGCACCGGCAAGCGCTTGCCAACCAAATGCTCTGAAGTGGTGGTGTACTTCAAGAATCCTGAGATGAACCTATTCAAAGATTCGTACGCTGAACTGCCGCAGAACAAGTTGACCATTCGTCTGCAGCCGGACGAAGGTGTGGATATCGAAATCCTCAACAAAGTGCCGGGACTCGACCACAAGCATAAACTGCAGACCACTAAGCTGGATCTGAGTTACTCCGAAACCTTTAACCAGTCACATCTGGCTGATGCTTACGAGCGTCTGCTGCTGGAAACCATGCGCGGTATTCAGGCGCTGTTTGTGCGTCGTGATGAAGTGGAAGCGGCGTGGGGTTGGGTGGATTCGATCATCGATGCCTGGAATGCCGATGCCGAAGCGCCGAAGCCGTATCAGGCGGGAACGTGGGGACCGGTTGCCTCAGTCGCGATGATTACCCGCGATGGCCGTTCCTGGAACGAGTTTGAATAAAGACCTAATGCTGAGCCCGCCAATGTGCGGGCTTTTTTTCGGCCAAAATTCATTTTTCTTAAAAGTGAACCTGAGTTTCAAAAAATTTTGATATCCGATGGACGCCGCTCCAGCCGATCTTGTATGGTAGACCCCAATTATTGACAGCGTGGCTAAACGCCGGGCTGATGCAACTAAGGAAACGTGATGAAGAACTGGAAAACAAGTGCTGAACAGATCCTGAAAACTGGCCCGGTCGTGCCGGTCATCGTGGTGAACAAGTTGGAACACGCCGTGCCGATGGCGAAAGCGCTGGTTGCGGGCGGAGTGCGCGTGCTGGAAGTTACGCTGCGTACCCCGGTGGCGATGGACGCACTGCGCGCCATGATTAAAGAAGTACCGGAAGCGATTGTTGGTGCGGGCACGGTGATCAACACGCAGCAACTGAAAGAAGTCACTGATGCCGGTGCGCAGTTTGTTATCAGCCCAGGATTGACGGAATCGCTGCTGAAAGCGGCGGTTGAAGGCCCGGTGCCATTGATACCAGGTATCAGCACGGTTTCAGAACTGATGACCGGTATGGATTACGGCCTGCGTGAGTTCAAATTCTTCCCGGCAGAAGCCAATGGTGGCGTGAAAGCATTATCTGCGATTGGTGGTCCGTTCCCGCAGGTGCGTTTCTGCCCAACCGGTGGCATCTCGCCAGCGAACTATCGTGATTATCTGGCGCTGAAAAGCGTGCTGTGTATCGGCGGTTCGTGGCTGGTACCGAATGATGCGCTGGAAAGCGGTGACTGGGATCGTATTACGCGTCTGGCGCGTGAAGCGGTTGAAGGGGCGCGTGCATAAATTGGTAGGGTCGCCATTCATGGCGACCTTTCAACTTACACTTAACCTTCCACTTTCACCGCTGCCGCACTGGCAACGGCGCGCGCGATAGCGTCATCGGTGTTTTCACCGGTCGCCAACGCCACACCCAAACGGCGCTGACCGGCAATCTCCGGCTTACCAAACAGGCGCAGCTGCAACCCGACACCCAGCGCCGCTTCGATATTCCCGAATTGCACGTTCTGGCTGTTCAGCTCAGGCAGAATCACTGCCGACGCCGCAGGGCCGTATTGACGAATGCCGCCAATTGGCAGACCGAGGAAGGCGCGCACATGCAATGCGAACTCGGACAGATCCTGCGAAATCAGCGTAACCATACCGGTATCGTGCGGACGCGGTGACACTTCGCTGAGCACCACGTCATCACCACAGACGAACAGCTCCACGCCAAACAGGCCGTATCCGCCCAGCGCTTTCACCACATTGGCGGCGATATCCTGCGCGCGTTGCAGCGCCAGTTCACTCATCTGCTGCGGCTGCCATGATTCACGATAATCGCCATCTTCCTGACGATGACCAATCGGCGCGCAGAAGTGGATGCCATCCACCGCGCTGATGGTCAGCAAAGTGATCTCGAAATCAAACTTCACCACGCCTTCAACGATCACGCGTCCCGCACCGGCACGTCCGCCTTGCTGCGCATAATCCCAGGCTTTGTCCAGTTGGCTGGCTTCGCGGATAAAGCTCTGGCCTTTACCGGATGAGCTCATCACCGGCTTAACGATGCACGGGAATCCAATCGCTTCAGCGGCGGCCACAAAATTCTCTTTGCTGTCAGCAAACTGGTAAGTCGAGGTCGGTAACGACAACTCTTCCGCTGCCAGACGACGAATGCCTTCGCGGTTCATGGTCAGACGTGCGGCGCGTGCGGTTGGCACCACTTTCTGACCTTGCGCTTCCAGCTCCAGCAGTTTTTCGGTGGCGATGGCTTCAATTTCAGGCACCACGAAGTGCGGCTTTTCCTGGGCAATCAATGCGGCCAGCGCGTCACCGTCCAGCATGTTGATCACATAGCTGCGATGCGCCATGTGCATCGCTGGGGCATCGGCGTAACGATCCACCGCAATCACTTCCACACCCAGACGCTGGCACTCTAGTGCCACTTCTTTGCCTAATTCGCCTGAACCTAACAGCATGACACGCGTAGCGGCAGGGCGCAGCGCGGTTCCGAGAGTCGTCATAATTTCACCTTAGCAGTCAAAATGCGCGCGCAGTATAAACGAAAACGTTTGCGTACTCACGCTTTCGCCACGATCAGGTTTGCCATACTTTTCCCGCTCTGACGTTAACTGACATAGCCTGCGGCAGCATGGAGAACGGAAAATTAAACGGGAGTTAAACGATGAGTAATTGGCTACAGCAAATTCAATCGGTGCTGGCGAAGAAGGGCGGTGACGGAAAATCGGGCGGCTTAAGTGACATGCTGGCACCCGGCGCATTGGGCGGGCTGGCGGGATTGCTGGTGGGCAGTAAATCCACGCGTAAGCTGCTGACCAAATATGGCGGCAAAGCCTTGTTGTTGGGCGGCGGCGCGGCGGCGGGCGCGCTGCTGTGGAATAAGTACAAACAGCGCATACGTGAAACCCATCAGGACGATGCGGGCTTTGGTCAGCTGCAAACGCCGATGGATCAACGTGCAGAGCGATTAGTCACGGCGCTGGTGTTCGCGGCGAAAAGTGACGGTCATATTGACGATCAGGAGCGCGCCGCGATTGAGCAAAACATTCAGCAGGCGGGCTACGGCGCGCAAGCCGAAGCGTTGATTCAGCAGGCAATGAATCGCCCGCTCGATCCCAACTGGCTGGCCGCTGATGTTAAAAACGAAGAAGAGGCGCTGGAGCTCTATTTCCTCAGCTGTGCCGCCATTGATGTCGACCACTTTATGGAGCGCAGCTATCTCTCCGCGCTCGGCGATGCGCTGAAAATTCCCCAGGATGTGCGCGACGGTATTCAGCGTGATATCGACGCGGAAAAAGCCGCGTAATCCCCTACGAAGGTTGCATCTGCAGCCTTCGTTTTCCCTGTCTGGTTTGCCCTGCGCAAAGTGATGCTGCGTGCAGCTTGGCATCACGCGCGATTAGTGCCACGCTTGCTGAATGTTGTCCTTCAGTGAGAAGAGCCTAATGAATCAGCCACACGCGAAAAAAATTCCCCATGCCATGAATCTGCACGGTGAAACGCGCATCGACAATTATCACTGGTTGCGTGATGACGACCGCGAGAATCCAGAAGTGCTGGCCCATCTGCATGCCGAAAATGATTATGGCCGCGCCATGATGGCGTCGCAGAACCCGCTGCAGGAACGGGTGCTGAAAGAGATCGTCGACCGTATTCCGCCGCAGGATCACTCGGTGCCCTATGTGAAAAATGGTTATCGCTATCAAAGCCGTTATGAAGTGGGCAACGAATATCCCGCCTATTTCCGCCAGCCGCTAGACGCGCCGGCTGAGGAGCCGTGGCAGCTGCTGCTCGATGGTAACCAACGCGCCGCGCACAGTGATTTTTACACCATGGGCGCGCTGGCGATTACGCCAGACAATCAGGTGATGGCGTTAGCGGAAGATTTCCTGTCGCGCCGTCAATATGGCATTCGCTTCCGTAATCTGCAGAGCGGCAGCTGGTATCCGGAACTGCTGACCAATGCATCCTCCAGCGTTGCCTGGGCCAACGATTCCCGTACGCTCTATTACGTGCGTAAGCATCCGAAAACGCTGCTGGCGTATCAGGTTTGGCGCCATGAGCTGGGACATCCGCAATCTGACGATCAGCTAGTGTATGAAGAGAAGGATGATTCCTTCCACGTGAGCGTGCACAAAACCACCTCCGAGCACTTCATTCTGATTGCGCTATATAGCACCAACACCAGCGAAATTCTGCTGATCGATGCTGAATATCCGGATGCGCAGCCGCAAACATTTTGCCCACGTCGGCGTGATCACGAATACAGCATCGATCACTACAATCATCAGTTCTACATCCGCTCGAATCGCGACGGCAAAAACTTCGGCCTCTATCGCAGCGCGTGGCTGGCGGAAGCGCGTTGGCAATCGCTGATCCCGGCGCGTGACAACGTGGTGCTGGAAGATTTCCAGCTGTTCCGCCATTGGTTGGTGGTGGAAGAGCGGCAGCACGGCGTAAATACCTTGCGGCAGATTAACTGGGAGAGCGGCGAAAGCTTCGGTATCGCCTTTGACGACCCGGCCTATGTCACCTGGCTTGCCTACAATCCTTCGCCGGAAAGCGACACCTTGCGCTATGGCTACTCTTCAATGACCATGCCAACCACCCTGTTCGAACTGAACATGGAGACCGGCGATCGCCGTGTGCTAAAGCGCACGCCGGTGCCGGGATTTAAATCTGAGGACTATAAAAGCGAGCATCTGTGGATTACGGTGCGCGATGGAACGGAAGTACCGGTTTCGCTGGTCTATCACCGCAAGCATTTCCAGCGCGGCAACAATCCGTTGCTGGTGTACGGTTACGGTGCTTACGGCAGCAGCATGGATGCCAGCTTTGGCACCAGCCGCATCAGCTTGCTCGAGCGCGGCTTCGTCTACGCCATTATTCATGTGCGCGGCGGCGGCGAACTCGGCCAGCAATGGTATGACGGTGGCCGCCTGAAGAATAAAATCAACAGCTTCACTGATTTTATTGATGTCACCGAAGCGCTGGTGGCGAAAGGGTATGGCAATCGTCAGCAGCTCTACGCGATGGGCGGCAGCGCCGGAGGATTACTGATGGGCGGCGTGGTGAACATGGCACCAGATCTGTTCCACGGCGTGGTGGCGCAGGTACCATTTGTGGATGTGGTCACTACCATGCTCGATCCAACGATTCCGCTGACCACCGGCGAATACGATGAGTGGGGCAATCCTGAACAGGCGGAGTTCTATCACCTCATCCGCCAATACAGCCCGTATGACAACATCGAGGCCAAAGCCTATCCGCATCTGCTGGTTACCACTGGCCTGCACGATTCACAGGTGCAGTATTGGGAACCGGCTAAGTGGGTGGCGAAACTGCGCGAGCTGAAAACCAACGATTCGCTGCTGTTACTCTGTACTGAGATGGATTCTGGTCACGGCGGCAAATCGGGTCGTTTCAAAGCGTATGAAGGTGTGGCACAGGAGTTCACTTTCCTGATCGGCCTGGCGCAGGGCAGCTTGCCAGACCGCGTCGATTACTGATCGCTCTTCACATACTTGCGCAGCGCCTGCCGCAACGGTGGGCGCAAATCGCGCACATTTTCCAGCACCCAACGCAGATAGCCGGGATCTTTACGCGCGATGCTGCCAATGCTCTGACCGCGATATTTGCCGAACGGGAACACATCGCCGCTCACCGGCGCGGGCTGGCATAAATTCGCCATTTGCTCGGCGTTCCAGCCTGAGGTTTCCATAATGCGGATCAGCAGCGCAGCGGTGACGTAGCAGTCATACAATGCGCGGTGCGCATGCAGTTCGGCCGGTGGCGTGACATCCAGCTTCAGGCTATGACGCAGCGCCTGATTGCCGTATTTAATGCCAGGCCACAACTGACGCGCCAGCGTCATGGTGCAGATCCATTCGCCGGGCATGGTGGGCAACATGCGGCGATCAAAGCTGGCGTTGTGCGCCACGTAATGCGGACTGCCGTGGTAGCGGCCAATCGCTTCTTCAATGGTGGGTTTGCCCACCACCATCGCTTCGGTAATACGATGTACCGCCATCGCCTGACGGCTGATGGGGCGATCCGGGCAGATTAAGTCGCTCATTGGATTAACGATCTGACCATCAATGACATCTACCGACGCCACTTCCACCACGCCGCCCTGCAGGCCGCAGGTTTCGGTATCAATAACACGTAACATAAATTACTTCTGCTTAGGTTCGTAAGGCAGGCGCGACAGGCTAAGCGAGGCCTGGCGATAGTTCATTAAGCGCTGACGAAACCAGTCACGCAGCGCTTCGGGTTGCTCGCGTTCCACCATTTCGGCAATCACCGGCATATTGTAACGCTCTTTAAATGCAACGCCTGCGGCGGCCAGATCGACATTCACTTTGTCTTTCTCTTCCTGCGAGAGCAGGGCAAGGTTTTGGCTCATGCTTTTCTCCTGATAAACAGGGGCAAAAGTAATGGTTTCGGACCCTGGGATCAAGGGAATTGGATCGCACCGCAAGTCTCGACAGCTTTGGGTCGGCGGCGTATCCTGCTGCCACGTTTACGGTGGTTTGCCGTATTTAAAAGGGAAGAAGTCATGAAGAAAACTGCGTTCAACTCGATCGTCGCGCTACTTCTGGCGTCATCAACGCTGGCCTTCAGCCAGTTTGCCATTGCGCATGCTCACCTGAAAACACCGGTCCCCGCCGATAAAGCGGTGGTGGAAACCTCCCCGCAGAATTTAACGCTGACCTTTACCGAAGATGTTGAAGCGGCATTCAGTGGCGTAGATGTGCTCAATGCTCAACATCAGCCGGTGGCGGTCGGGAAAGCCACACTCAACGATAAACACCATGATCAGTTGATTGTGCCGATCAGCCAGCCGCTGCCATCGGGCAATTATCAGGTTAACTGGCACGTGCTGTCCGTTGATGGGCATAAAACCACAGGCAGCTACAGCTTCAGCGTGAAGTGATTGATGAGTTTGAGCACGTTGTGGGTTGGCTTGCGAGCGCTGCATTTTTTGTCGGTGCTGCTGCTCGCTGGTAGCGCCTTCTATACCGCGCTGCTGGCACCGCGCCGCTATCGTCCGCTGCTATCACAACGTTTAGGTTTAATTTTACGTACCAGCGCGCTGCTGAGTTTGTTCAGCGCGGTGCTGATGCTGGCAACGCAAACCGGCTTGATGAGCGGCGACTGGCGAAATGTCAGTGACAGGGTAACCTGGCAAGCGGTGCTCAGCACGCGCTTCGGTCAGGTTTGGCGCTGGGAAATTGCCTTCGCACTGCTGAGCACGTTAGCGCTGCTGCTATGTGGCACACTGCGGCAAAATCTGCTGCTATGCAGCGGCCTCTTGCAGCTGATGGCTTTAGCCGGCGTTGGGCATGCGGCGATGCGCGATGGCTGGCCCGGATTACTGCAACAAGGCAATCACGCGCTGCATTTAATTGCGGCTGCATTCTGGACGGGCGGATTATTGCCACTGTTAGTGCTGATGCGTGAAGCGCGGCAGATTGCTTTTCGCACCGATGCGATCCGCTGCATGATGCGCTTCTCGCGTTACGGACATCTCGCGGTAGCGTTAGCGCTGCTGACGGGCACGATCAATAGCTTGCTGATTGCCGGTTCACCGCTAGATTGGCAAGTTACGCTGTGGAGCGAGCTGCTGGTGGTGAAAGTGCTGCTGGTCATGCTGATGATCGCTATCGCGTTAACTAATCGATATCTGCTGGTGCCGCGCTTTCGCCTGGCGGCCAGCAATGCAGCGCATCTGTTTATTCGCCTGACGCAGCTTGAGCTGCTGCTGGCCGTTATTGTTATTGGGTTGGTGAGCGTGTTTGCCACACTGTCACCGACCTGAATGTGCCATTAAAGAAGATGAAATGAGGTCGATATTTTGCTGAAGAAACTGATTCCAGCTTGCGTATTGATGGCGCTGTGCAGCCAGGCGATGGCGGCACAGATTATTACCGTCAGCCGTTTTGAGATTGGAAAAGACAAATGGCCCTTCACCCGCGAAGAGGTGATGTTGACCTGCGAGAAAGACGGTGCACTGTTCGCGATTAATCCGGGTACGTTGCTGCAGTATCCGCTCAACGATAAAGCCTTAGCGCGCAAAACTGCCGGGCAGGGCACGCTGCAATCGATCGACACCATCGTCGCCGTTGATAAAGCCCATCCCGATCAGAAAATGAGTCTGCAGCCGATCATCGATCGCGCTCAGCAACTGTGCGATAAGTAATCCCCTCATTTTTCAGGCGTAGCGCACATTTCTGCCGCTACGCTTGCTTTCTCGTTCTGTCACTCCGATCACAGAGTTGTCACCTTTGCGTATCAAACCTGTGGATTGGCTGGAAAACCCTCAATCCTGGTCTACCTTTAAATGGCAAGGCGTCCTCGCCTGCAAAAATGCCAACTTTTAGCGCACGGCTCTCAAAGAGCCATTTCCCTGGACCCGATACAGGAATCGTATTGGGTCTTTTTTTGTTTACCGTTCAGCATCAATAACTTATCTATTTATCAATGAGTTATTACCCATCCTGTTACACCGTGTTCTACCCTGTGAGAACCTCCGCCGCCATTTTGCCGCCACTTTTCCCGGCCATAATCGCCAATGGATTGCAGTGAATAGCATCTTCGAGATGATCAGGCGCGAAGTGGGCATAACGCATGGTTACGCGTATATCTGAGTGTCCAAGTATGCGCTGCAGCACCAAGATGTTGCCACCGGCCATCATGAAGTGGCTGGCAAAGCTGTGGCGCAGAACGTGACTCATTTGACCCTCTGGCAGTTCGATTCCGGCGAGACGGATCACCCGATAGAACTGGCGATAACACTCTTCGAAAAACTTGCCTTCTTTATCCTTCAATTCGTCATGCAGCTCTTTGCTAATCGGGACGGTGCGATTGCGCTTGCCTTTGGTATTGATGAACGTGATTTTGAGCGGAGATATTTGCGACGCTTTAAGTGCTGCAGCCTCATTCCAGCGACAACCGGTTGAGAGGCATATCTTAATAATCAATGTCAGTTGCGGATTGCCATGCACTTCACAAGCCGCAAACAGTTTTTTAATTTGCGCCTCCGTCAGCCACGCCATCTCTTTTTCGGGCTGCTCGAATAAGCGAATATTTTTGAGTGGGTTGGGGTAGGCAATTTCGCCGAGACGTTCCAGCTCATTAAATAGAGCACGTAAAAAGGCGTGCTCGCAATTGACCGTGCCCGGTGACACCTTCAAAGATTTAGCACTGGTTTTATAACCGTTCTCGATTTTCCCTTCTAACCGGCTATTACGATAGTGCGCCCAATCTTTTGCCGTGATGTTGGCAGCAATAGGATTGTCCAGGCCATTGCAGATGATGTTGAGTTTACCCAAGCGTCCTTTGCGATCGCTGAGTGAGCGGCCGTGCAAGTTATACCATAGGTCAATCAACTCGCTTAAGCGGCGGTTATCTTCCTTCTCTGCCAGCCAAGGTTTGGCTTTGCTTTCGTCTAACGTGTAATGCTCGAAGGCAATGGCTTCGGCGCGGGTTTTGAACTGCCTTCTGACACGTTTACCCTCTCTGCCATTGAGATAGCACTCGCAAAGCCATTTACCCGTGCTGAGCTTCCTGATCGCCATAACCTGCCTCCATATTAAAATGCAGGCTAAAATACTGTATGTAAATACAGTATTCAATGTTTGATTCTCAGAAAGTAAACATGAAAAAGCCCGCATCGCGGGCTAGATTAGTGAAGTAGGGAAGGCTGATGCTGTTGATTGGAGTAGAGCGGAACTTTGTTAACCTGGCCGGGCGAAACAATAATTCCTGCGACTGATTCAAGTGTTTTAAAAGTGCAGCTGCAATTGATGTTTTGACACTGGTGATAACGTTCTTTGGTTTCTTTGGAAACATAACGGCTGCTCTTGGCGTGCGCAGCTGTTTGGCATAGCGGGCAATGCATCATGTTGAAATCCTTACGGGCTGAGTAGGGCGACGAAGACTAATTTTGAATAAGCAAATCGCAGTTTGCAAATTACAGCCTAATTAGCCGGTTTCCGTTTCACCCTCTTGCACTGACTGATATTCAACATCCGACAGCAGCACCTCAAACTCCAACTGCGTGGTGTAACCGCCGCTGCTCAGGTTATGCGTCACCTTGCTGATAAGCCACGGCTGCGCATCGATCACTGACTTAAAGCCACTGACTTTAACCGGCGTTTCCGGGTAAAGATCAGCACGCCCCATTGCCAGCGTGAGCGAGAACTCCGCCACGCCACGCTGCAGCTTTTCCCACTTGGCCTTTGCCGCACTCATCGCGGTTTTCTGGCTGGAAAATACCGTCGTCAGCGTGAACACGTTATCTTCGCTGCCCTCAAGGTAATTACCCTCTTTTGCCTCCTGCGGCTTATCCGTCTTCGCGCTGGTCTTCTTCGCGTCCGGGTGTGCCACGGTGCTTTGCTGTTGCGCTTTGGGCTTGCGCTGCAGCTTCACTTTCTTCGGTTTCGGGTCTTTGGTGTGCAGCCAGCTCGCCGACACGCCGGTGTACGCGCCGCGATCGGCAATGCTGAAACTGTGCCGGTCGCCGTCTTTGCGCGTGATGGTCATTTGCGGGATGGGCTTGCCGCTCAGCGTGACGCCGTTCCCCGGCCGGATAAACAGCAGCCGCCCGGCTTTGATTGCCGCCACTGCACCATAAAGCGTGGCGAGTCGGGTTAAAAACTTCGCGTCGGTTTCCTGCGTCTGGTCGATGTGCGCCACCGCGATGGTGGCAAAGCCGTCGGCCAGCATGGCTTTCAGATTATTGCGCCCGGCAATCTGCTCAACGATCGCGCCGAGCGTGGTGTCATGGTAAGACACCTCGCGGCGGGAATTGAGCGAGCCGCGAAAGTCGGCGCTGCGGGCGCGAATGGTCATCGTGTCCGGCGCGCCGTGGTGCTCCACCTCATCCACAGTAAACGTACCTTTACCGACCAGCGCCTGTCCCTTCCAGCCAAGAAACAGCGACAGCTCAGCGCCGCGCACCGGCATTGCCAGTTTGCCGTCGGCGTCGTCCAGCTCGATGTCTAGCTGGTCAGCCTCAAAGCCGCGATTATCGGTGAGCGTCAGCGAGAGCAGCCGGTCGCGCAGATTGTTCGTGACGTCCTTAGAGTTCACCTTGAGTAAAAAATCCGGCGTCAGGCGCGCGCCAGCCTGCACCGGTAATCCACTGATGCCGGTCATCCGAACAGCCCTCCCGCCTGTGAAATCAGACTGCCAGCCGCTGACTTGGCGCTGTCGACCGCCGAGGTGATTTGCCCTGGCAGATTGCTCACGCCACCGATAAGCCCGTCAGCCTGCTTTTTCAGGTCGCCAAACATTGAGGTCAGCGACTCATCCACGCGTTTGAGGTTCAGGGTAAACATGATTTTACTGGCCGCGCCGTTGGGGAAAAACTCGCTGTGCGCGCTCGAAATGCTCTCGATCACGTACATGCCGTAAATCATCCCGCTGCCGCCAATCAGCGGCCACGCCATACCCTGATCGGCCAGCAGGCGCACCGTCATCAGTGAAACCGCGCCGCCGGTGATTTCCGGGCGCAGCTCACCGGACAGCGTGATTTTCTCGTCACCCACGCCGATAAACTGCGCCGCCGGTCGCTGCCCGATGCGGCTGTTTGTCGGCCAGCGGTAATCGATATTCTGCTGCAGCTCGCCATACGGCAGCGTCTGGCGCATGAACGGCATCATGCCGTAAATCATCATCATCGGTTAATCCTCCCAGCCCATTTTGCTGCGGTTCTGCGCCTGCCGGTTGCGCTGCTCTTTCGCCTGATGCTGCGCCATGAGCGCCAGCGCGTCGTCTTTGGTCATGCCTTCGTGCATCTTAATTTCATACTGATAGGTATTCTGACTGCGGTCGGTAAAGCTGCCACCGCCAGACGGCGCGGACACCGGGCGATACGGCGCGCCGCCGGTTGCCAGACTGTACTGCAGCCTGCCGGTTTCCACGCCCGCGCCGCCGGTCGCCAGCGGATCGGGTGACGGCACTTTGTCCCTGATATCGCTGGATTTGGTGTCGATGATACCGAGCTTTTCCAGCACCCAGTCGATGCCGCCGCGCAGCTGGTCAAGCGCTTCGCCCGGAATTTTCAACGCCTCAGCCAGCATGTTGCCAAACTTCCTGCCCATCTCACCGGCCGTGGCCAGCTCTGACTGCGTGGACTTCACCGGCTCCAGCAGGCGGCCGAACCATTCCCACAGCTCTTTCACCTTGCCGCCCAGCCATTCAAACGGCGGCTTGAGCGAGCCAAACGACTCACCAATCGGACCCATCGCGGCGGTGAATCCTGCGGCGACGCCTGACATAAAGGCGCTGATTGGCTCCCAGTATTTACGCACCAGCAGCGCTCCGGCGACGATAGCCGCGCCGATCGCCAGCACCGGCAGCGTGATTGCGCCGAGCGCCGTGACAATCGCGCCACCGGCGATGCTGAATCCAACGCTCAGCATGCCCGCGCCTGCGATAAGCGCGTTGATGCCCATCATCACCGGCCAGATAACCAGCCCGACGCCGCCGAGCACCGCCGCCACTCCGGCAATTGCGCCGGTCACCATCACCAGATTGGCCGTCAGGGTGGGATTTTTCGTCACCCAAGCATCGAGCTTTTCAATCCATTTCGTCGCGCTTTTGGTCATCACGCGAAGATGGTTATCCATCCCCTTAAAGACGTTAAAGCGCAGCCCTTCAAACGATCCTTTGAGCTTCGCCACGTCGCCCGACAGGTTATCGCGAAGCGTGTCACCCATGCGTGCGGCCGCGCCGGTGACGTCGCCGAGCTGGTTTTTCACGCCAGCCAGCGCGCCGAGAAACGCCGGTATCTGGTCAACGGATAAATCCTCAACCGGCGTACCGAAAAGGGAAATCGCCGCGTTTGCCCGCGCGGCCGGGTCTTTAATAGCAAGCAGCCCTTTCGCGGTTTTCTGCATGGCCGCTCGGGCTTTGTCACCGCCGCTGGCGATGTCGCGCGACATCTTCCCGGCGTTGAGACCGATTTCCTGATAGGCGGCGACGCTGTTTTTCGACATGTCCGAGCCGCGAATGCTGAACTCCTTAATCGCGTCGCCGGTCTTGTCGAGCGCGAACTTGCCCTGCTTCGACATATCAACCAGCAGCGACATGGCTTCTGCGCCGGTGAATCCCATATTGCGAAAGTGCGTTGAATACTCATGCAGAATTTCGGGCATCTCGCCGCGCATACCTGCCGACACGCGCTGCATGCCGGAAACAATCAAATCCAGCGCCTCGTCGCTGTTTGCCGCCAGCTTGTTTTTCATCATGATCGCGGCAATCTGGATGCTCTCGGCGGTATCAGTGCCGAAGGTGGACTGCATATCCAGCGCTTTACGGGTGATACGGTCTAACTCGGCTTCACCCACGTTGCCCAGCGTACCGAGCGTGCTGCGCACCGCCGATACCGCCTCGGTGATTTGCTCAATATCGCCGCTCACGCCCGACGCGTTGATGCGCTGAATGGCAGCGGTGTACTCGCCACCTTTTGCCGCGCTTTCGCCCTGGCGGGCGGCAATCAGTGCGCCGCTGTGCTGCGTCTGGATTTCTGGCGCCATTAACCGGCTACCGGCATAAAGCGCGGCTGTGCCCCCGGCAAACGCGGCTGCACCGCCGTTGCGCACCTTCGCGGATAACTCCTGCCCGCGCCGGTAGCGCTCGCTGACGCGGTTAAGCCGTTCCTGCTGCGCGTTGAGGCGCTGCAGCTCCAGCTTTTGCCGGTTGAGATTCTGCGTGGCCTGCGCGGCGGCCTCTTTCAGTCGCCGCTGCTCACTGCTCAGGTTGCGCGTGGAAATGCCCGCCGCCGCCAGCGCGTCGCGCTGCTGCTGCACCGACAGGCGCAGCGAGTTGGATTTGGTCTGCAGCGCGGCGGCCGCCTGTTTGGCTTTTTCCAGCTCGCGCGCCTGCTGTGCGGTGGGGCGGGCGGTGTTGCGAAACGCCACGGCCAGCGCTTCGGCTTCGGCTTTGGCGTTTTTGAGCTTCTGCTGCGTGACGGCGAGCTGCGCGCTGGTCTGGCGGAAACCGTCGATTTTGCCCGACTGCACATCCAGATCACGAATGCTGTCCTGCGACTGGCGGATGTCGGTTGCCAGACCTTTGGTGGCATTCTGCACGGCTTTGAAAGGGCGTGATGCACGGTCTACCGCGTTCAGCAGCACCTGCACCTTGAGGTTATTGCTCATCCGGGTCTGCTCCGCTGCGGATCAAGGCTTTGTGCCGCCACTCCAGCAGCTCGGCCAGCGGCATGGCGTACATCTCGGAGGGCGGCCAGTGGAATATCGTAGCAACGTCGGCCATCAGGTCATTCACCGTCAGGCCGACCGGCCACGCTATTCGTCCGACTTCGACTGCAAAAAACCAATCACCTTGCCGCTGAGTGAAATCAGGTCAGCCGGATCGAGGTTGTTGCATTCTGCTTTGGTCAGCGAAGGTGAGGTGATGCGCGGTAGCACGGTCAACATCGAGTCAACATCTGACTGACACAAATCCGCCAGGCGCACACCACGCAGGGAACCGGCGGTCGGCTTAATCAGTTCAACGTCTTTGATTTCGGTCTCACCGCGTTTGATGGGATATTCCAGTACCACGATGCAGTCATTCTTTTCCATGTTCATTTCCATTTCTGTCGTCAGGTAAAGCCAGCACCGGAATGGCGCTGGCGTCGGGTTTATAAGATGCCGAGGTTTTTGCGGCGCGCCTCAAGGCGATCAACGCCGTTAACCTTTTCCACCATGTTCACGGTATCGATCTCGATCAGCTCCTTGCCGTTCCACGTCAGCTTGAAATAGGTATTCTTGCTGGTGATTTTGGTTTCGGTGTCTTCGCCCTGTTTGGCTTCGCCAAAGTCAAAGCTCTGGTGCTTGCCGCGCACCTCGACCTCGACCGCGATTTCCTCGCCGGTGTCGTCGCGCTGATAAGAGCCGGTGAAGCGCATCGGGACAGCGGACGCGCCCCACTGCGAGAGCACCAGCTCATCAATGCCGCCGATAGTCCATTCCATATCAAGCGCATCATCTTCCAGCCCGTTGTCGATGAAGGCTGCGCCGCTCATGCCGCCTGCGCGGTACGCGTCGAGCTTGCGCGCCAGCTTCGGCAGCGTCACGGCGGTGACAACACCCTGATAGCTGTTGGCGTCGTTGAACAGGTTCATGCCTTTTAATTTGCGTGGCAGTGCCATTTATCCGGCTCCTTAGCTGTTTACGGATGCGGCGAAGGTCGCCAGATAGCTGTCGGTAATGCGCTGGCGAAAGGTCAAATCTTCCAGCGGCGGAACCGGCGTGTAGTCGTAGTCGATAAAGAGCTTGCCCGCTTTCAGGGTGTCTTTATCGTTGGCGCTTTCGTCATACCAGGCGGATGCGCCCAGCAGATAACCGGCGCTGACCAGCTCGCGGAATTTGGCGTTAATGCCCGCGATAATCTCTTTCACCAGTACCGGCGTCAGCGGCTTATCGACCGCCCACATATGCGCCTCGGCAATAGTGTCCGCCAGCACCTGCGCGGTGCGGGTGTAGTTCTCAAACTGGAACAGCGGGTCGTCGCTGCAGGTGCGGTTACCCCAGAAGCGGAAGCCGTCCTTGCGGATAAGCGTGGTCACGTCCGCCTCGTTGAGTAGGTCGGCATCGGTGCCAACCTGCTGCAAGTCCCAGAACACCGACGCGGAAATCCCGGTGACGCCATTGACGCCGACGTTAGACAGGGTTTTATGCCAGCCGGTGTCGTTGTCGATTTTGGCGCGCAGGCCGAGCGCGCGCGCGGTGGCGTAGGCCACGTCCGATTTATTGGTGGTGGTGTTCCACGCAAGGAAATCCGGCCAGATCACCATGATTTCGCGCTGGCTGAAATTCTGGCGGTACAGGCGGGCGTCTGAAATGGTGCTGCACTCCCACGCCGATACGTAGGCGAAGGCGCGCAGCTGCTGCGCGATGCTGCCAAGCGCTGTCGCCACTTCCAGCGAGTCGAGTCCCGGCACGCCGAGAATGCGCGGCTTCACGTCGAGCTGCGTCTGCGCGGCGAGCAGCGCTTTCATGCCGGTGTACTGGCCGTTGAGGTCAGTGCCGCCGATGATGTTGGAAATGGTTTCGGCTTCGTCGTCGCCTTCGGCCACGCGCACCACGACGGTGACGGGCTTTGACTGATCGGCGATTGCCTGCAGCGCGGCGGCGAGCGTGCCTTTTACGCCTGCTTTGCCGACCGCACCCTGTACGTTGGTGATGAGCACCGGGGTATTGAGCGGGAAGGTTGCCGCGTCCGCATCGTCGGCGGTGCAGACCATGCCGACAATAGCGGTTGATACGGTGGAAATGGTGCGCGCGCCGTCGTTGACTTCGACGACGCGGACACCGTGATGATAATCGGCCATTCGTTGCACTCCTGGTAAAAGGTGTGCTCAGGGTGGCAGGTCAGGCGGCGGGGTGCATGCGCTTGCGGTTTGCTCAGGAATGAACGGACAGGAAGACAAAGCCCCGCGCGGGCGGGGCTTATCACGGTCAGATGGTCACTTGCTGATCGTCGGTGTTCTCTTCCAGTGAAGCGGATTTAACACAGATGGGCATGCCGTCCGCATCGCTCGTCCAGCTCTTTGCACCGTCCAGCGGCTGCGTTTTGAACGAGTGGCTGTCGTCGGCAATCTCAAGGCAGCCGGTTAAATCGTGCATGCCGGGAATGGCCTCCGTGTTCGTCTGCGGGTTCCAGTACCACATTAATATCCCTCCACTACGTAATAACCGATGAATTTATCCAGATAGCCCGTTGCCGCCTGCGTGGTGCTCAGGGTGGCGTACTGACCGATAATGCGCATATTGCTCAGCGTTTCCGAGGTATAGGTCGAAAACTCCAGATAGTTACTTACCCCGGCGTTACAGATCACGCTGATGTTATTGATGGTCGAGTTAAACGACACAGGGAAATTCACCGCCACCCCCTGCGAAGGCACCGGAATGCTAAGCGGGTTGGTGCTGGTAAACTTGTACCCCTGACGGATCAGGCCGTCGCTGTAAATCTCATACCAGCCGTTAGCGTTCGATCCCGTCCTTACCAGATAGCGCGCCATTTTCGACAGGTCGCTCAGGCCGAGATTGACCAGGAACTGCGGCACGCTCGCGATATCGCTGCCGTTCTTCGCAATGTCCATTTTACCGGCCAGCGCGTTCGTCATCGTAGCGGCAAAGTTCGGATCGTTGCCCAGCGCGTCAGCCAGCTCTTTGAGCGTGTCCAGTGCCGCCGGTGATGAGGCAACCAGCGCCGCAATTGCCGCTTTCACAAAAGCCGTGGTCGCCAGCTGCGTGTTGTTCACCGTCTGCGCCGCCGTCGGTGCGGTTGGCGTGCCGGTTAGCGCGGGGCTGGCGAGCGGTGCTTTCAGCGCCAGCGCGTTATTAATGCCGGTTGCGACGGCCTGCACAAAAGCGGTGCTGGCAATTTGCGTGGTGTTTGTTCCCGCCGCTGCCGTCGGGGCTTTCGGCGCGCCGGTGAGCGTCGGGCTTTCTTTCGGCGCGTACTGCGTGTGCGGGTCGGTGGCTTTGAGGTGTGCGGCCATCAGGCTGTCGGCGTAGGCTTTCACCTCGATCACCGCATCATCAACATACTTACGCGTCGCCAGCACCACGGCCGGGTCGATTTTCAGCGTCACCGAGCTGGTGCTGTTCACGATGATAATCATGCGCACGGTCTGCGTGCGGCCGCTGCCTTCGGCAAGCATCGGCTTGTAGGTTTCGGCACAGTTTGCCACGGCAATCATCACGCCGTCGGCGTCAAACAGGCCAATCTCACGGATCCAGAAACCGCCTTCGCCTTCGGGGATCACCTGCTCGGCAATAATCTGGCTGCTGTTAGCGGTGTCAATGGTCAGCGAGTTGAGATGTGCGCGGCGCTTCTCGCCGATAAGCCTGGTCTGCGCGGCGTCAGGCGTGGGCAGCGTGCCGCCACCGTCGCCGACCGCCATTGCGGTAATGTTCACTTTGGTTCCGAGCGCGGCGGCGTTTGCCAGAATAGCCGCGCCCTGATTGGTCAGCAGGGCAAAATATTTCATCGTTATACGCTCACTTCCGTCAGGTCGATTAGATGCACCGCCGCGTCGGAATAAGCCGCGCCGCCTGTGCTGATAATGTCTGGTGTGTAGGGATAAACGGTCAGCTCGTCGCCGCTGTAGCTGGCAACCGCCACCGGGATTGCGCCGTTTGCATCGAGATTGATTGACAGCCCGATGAGGTGACGGCTGCACGGCCTGGCATCGGCGATAAGCCGCTCAAGCTCGTTGTACATTTCCTCTGTAATGCCGGTATCGAGCACGCCAACATCAAGGCGAAACGTGCCAGGCGCTTCGTTCGTCTTCCACCACTCCAGCACGCGGATCAGATAGCCCAGCGGCTCCACCACGCGCCGGATCGCGCCAATCGTGCCTTTGTGCCGGTGCACGTAGCGCGCGGCCGCTACCACGTCGCGCTTTGTGGACTCACTCCAGCCCGAATCCCAGCGATCAACCGACCACGCCCACGCCAGATAAGGCAGCAGCGCCAGCGGGCAGGTTTGCGGGTTCCACAGCTGGCGCAGCGGCACGTTCATCGTGCTGATATTTGCCAGCGCCTCAGCGGCGGCCACTTCCAGCACAGACGAACCGGTGGGCAGCAGGCGATCACTCATCGGAACCCCCGACGCTCAGCGTGTAGCCGGTGCAGTACGCGGCCTGCGTTTTATCAAGCACCACGTCGGCGGCGGGCTGGATCAGGTTGACGCGCTGCACGCCTTCAACGTGAATGGCCGCATACAGCGCCGACAGGCGGATGTCGCGCCCGAGCCGCTTTTGCGCGGTGACATACGCGGCAAGCTTCGCCTCTGACGCTGCCAGCACCGGCTCCGCTTCGGGACCGGGGTAAATAAAGATTTCGGCCTCGATCGCATAGTTCACAATGTCCGCCGATCGCACGTTCACGCGGTCAGCCACCGGGCGTACGTTCTCATCGTTCAGCGCCTTATCGACCACGGCCAGCAGGTCAGCGGCGGCTGTGCCGTCACCCTCGCGGGCAAGTACCGTCACGGTGACAACGGCAGGTGACGGGCTGATTGCGGACGCATCCGCCACGCGGCCGTCGGCGCTGCGCGCGTGATATTCATATGCGCCGGTCGGACCGGCCACGCTCAGCCCTTCAAACGCGGCGGCAATGCGGGCGCGGTAATCGTCGTTGCTTTCCATCACAGCCGCCGTCGGCGGAATGGTGGTGTTGTCGGCCGGTGTGATGGTCAGGCGCTCAACGCCGTTGTTTGCGCCGAGCTGGTCAAGGTCAGCATCCAGCGCGTACGCCACCATGACGCCTTTTGCCGCCTCGTTGATGCGCTGGCGCAGCAGCACTTCGCGATAGGCGTTTTCCTGCAGCAGCTTGACGATGGGTTCCGATTCGAGAGACAGCGTGCGCGCAATCGCCTCGCGCTGCTCTTTGGGATAGAGCGAAATCAGCGTGGTTTTGCGCTCGGCCAGCAGGGTTTCATAGTCCAGCGTTTCCACCACAGCGGGCGCGGGTAGCTGGCTCAGGTCAATGGTTGGCATGTTCTCAGCTCACAGGGACGGTAAAGGAAAAAGGCTGCGTGGTGTCGGTGCGTGTGCCGGTCAGCTCGACCACCATGCCGCCGTTGAAATCCGAATCAAAGTTGATAGCGGTGAGTTTGACGCGCGGCTCCCACTGCAGGATCGCCACGTAGCAGGCCGACATAATCTGCAGGCGCAGTGATTCGTTCTGCGGCTGGTCAATCAGCGCCGACAGCAGCGAGCCATAGTTGCGACGCATGACACGCGAGCCGATCGGCGTCAGCAGGATGTCGCGCACCGACTGCCGGATGTGCTCGATGTCTGTCAGTGCAGCGCCGGTGTCGCGGTTCATGCCGGTATATTTTGCCGCCGTCATATTGGTGTCCCCGTTTGGCCGCCACTGTCGCCCGGATGTTTGTGCAGGTGCAGCACTTTGCCGTTTGAACTGAGGTTGCCTTCGCTGTGCTCAATGTTGCCTTTCATCGTGCCGCCGTCGGTGACATCGAGCTGCGCCGTGCGGAGTAGCTTCGTGCATTCAACCAGCGGCGTATCGAGCAGCACCTGCACGGCGGCGGTGATGGTCGCAGTCTGAATGCCGCTGGCCGTCAGCGCGCCGGTTGCCGGTTCGTACTCGATCACCGCGCCATCGGGGAATGACCAGTGCAGCGCATCGGCGGAGGCAGACGGGGCGGGATTGTCATCAGAGAAAATACCTGGCAGCACAAAGCCGGTATCGAGTTCGCCGCCGAGACATAACACGAGCACCTGCTCGCCCACCGACGGCGCATTCCACGAGCGGGTTTTACCCGCACGGGCGGTAAGCCAGTTAAGCCAGCCGGTTGTATTATTCCCTGTATCCACGCGGCATAACCCGCTGTCCAGTTTTACGGCGGAAACGGTGCCGATGCGGATGAGGTTGCGCAGCAGGCGCAGGATTTCGGAGAGTTGTTCGTTCATAAAGCGAGAATGCCGATGCACAACGCTATTTTCAAAGAGCCGCTGCTTATCAGTTGACTAACAAACAAAGAGCTAATAGCTTTTCTTCTGAACAAAAAAGGAGTCATTTTGAAAAAAAACATTGCAGTGATTATTGGGAATGGCCTGTCAGTTGGGTTTAATTTTTATCATGACCTTGAAAGATTCGATAAAAATCAATCACCAATGACATGGGATTTGAATCTACCAAATCATCATGAACCCTTAATTAATTTATTTCCTCGGATGAAATCATTTAAGGAGAAAAACGAAGGGATGAATGACTTCGAGGTGTTCGAGAAGGCTGCTGAAATATTCCAGAAGCATGACGCTGGAAAGCTTGAGGTGTTTAATTCAGATGGCCCACTGTCCTTCAATAAGGATCACTTTGAGGAAACGATGATTCCTATGGAATGTCGGCATTTTCTATGCCTATCTTTCTCTCACTACTCCATAGAAACCAAGAAGTCCTTAAGCCCTGAATGGCCTTGGTTTAAATGGATACAGAAACATAAAAAAAGATTTTTGGGAGTTTGCTCATTTAACTATGACCTTATTATTGAACAAGTTTTTGATAGACTTTACACGTCATATTTTACCGATGCATCGAAACCTTGTTTTGGAGGTATTCCTGTATTTAAACCTCATGGTTCGTGTAACTACGAAACGCACAAAACTATTCATATCGAGGGGCTGAGTTATCCCTTAAAAAACATATTCAACAGAGTGGATGGGCCTATGAAACAATTAAGGTATGACAAGCTCTTACAGCCAAGGATATCACCTTTATGTATAATCCCGAATGAAAAAAATATATACTCCTCTTATCACTCCTTGAGGGCGTCAACTGAAATATATAACAAATCCCTTTCTAACGCTGAGATACTTGTAATTATTGGGCATTCTTACGCACCTGCAGATAGACCAGAAATTGATGACTTATTGGCGCGACTAAAGGCAGGAAGTATTGTTATAGTTGCAAACCCTAATCCACCTGAATTATTAATTGAGAAAATCAAAGATCTTAATTTTGCATTTGAATGCTGGACGAACCCGGAAGGGCCAGTAAATGGTTCAGGATTACTTAATGCAATTTAATTTTTTGGATTATTTTACCTAAGAGCCTTTAGTATTTCGTTTTCAATTAATTGTAAATCGCGGTCACTTATACCAAGAAGCGGTCGAGCATCGTATCGCGTATCTTTGCCGTTTCGCGATGGACGATCCCGAAGCCCATACTGATGCACCCGCACCATGCGCTGTACTCGGCCAACAAATTCAACCACCGCCTCATCAGAGTTCGCACGCGCCTTCATGTATTTTGCCGTGCGCAGCTTCGCAAACATCTCGCGCTTTACCCGGCCTTTCTTGCCGCGTATCGGCTGCTCTTTACGCGGCTTGTAAGGCGTGCCGTCCGGTGACTGCTGACGCTTGATGTTCTGCTGCTGGCTGGCGCGCAGCTTCTTCGCAATGTTGCGCGCCATCTCTTTGCGTGACTGTGGCGACAGGTTGCCGATCAGCGCATTGAGGCGGTCATTAACCAGCTCCAACTCACTCATGACTGCCACTCACTGACAAGTGCGCCGCCTGCATAAAGCTGCAGCGGCCGCACGTCATTTTCCGGCAGCGGATTTTCGCCAACGTGTTCGACGTGAAGTTCGTCGCCGACGCGCCGGATAATCACGCGCTCGGTGAGCTGCAGGTCGATGCTGATGTCGCTGGCCGTATCGCTGATCACGTCAGCCTTGAACGTGAAGTCGTTCTGCTGCTTGTCCTTCGTCGCCATTATGTCGGGTTCATTCACCCGCAGCCATTCAAGCATCGGCACAATTAGCAGGTCGATGTTGCCGGTGTAGTCGGTGATCACCATGTTCAGCCGGTACTGATATTCGAACGACAGCGAGGTGGCGAGCGTGGACACAACGCGCCCGCTGTCGATAAACACGTTAAGGCTGTCAGGGTTGCGCTGCAGCAGCGGCACGCTGTCGGTCAGCGCCTTGCGCAGTTGTTGCGGTTTCAGCATCGTGTTGCTCCTGGCACTCTTTGATGACTTCAATCTGCAGCCCGCATGACGCGAGCGCCGCCTCAAGCTGGCGGTTATCCGCCGCCAGATCGCCCGCCGTTTTGAGGCTGTTGCCCGGAACCGGGCAGCTTGTCACGCGAGGACAGCCAATCCAGATAATCTCTGGCGCTGGCGAAGGCGGGACGGGTGTGCAGCCGGATAACATCGTCAGGCAGAGCAGCAGCAGACCACTCACGTAAAATCGGACTCGCATCGGTTTCTCTCTGTATGTGTGCTTCGCGGGTTAAGGCTCCGGCGCTGGCGCGCCCCTGCATCAGCCTCAGCGCGGCCTCGCGCTTCTGCCCCTGCAGGTTTTCACTGTTGAGACGGTTAATCGCTTTGTCGCGGCTCTCGATGCCTGCCGACAGCGTGCCGATGATGCGCTGCGCGCCCGCCAGCTCGTCACTGACGACTGACCAGCGCCAGCCGGTAAACGCCAGCGCGAGCAGCACGACGGCAAGCAGCGTTGCGGTAATGCGCATCACGCTGCCCCCTTAAGACACCATGCCAGCTCACGAACGCGGCGGTTATCCAGCCCCTGATTAAACACGCCTTTCACGTACACCCAGCGCGGCAACTGGTAGCAGGCTTCGCGCCAGCGCCCCTCATTCAGCAGCTTCACCATTGTTGAGCTGCAGGCGTTGCCCGTGCCGACGTTGAAGGCGAGCGACACAAAGGCGTCGTAGACCTTTTGCGGCACGACCGCGAAGAGGCAACGCGCCAGCGCTTTTTCGGTGCGCAGCACGTTGGCGATAAACGTGCCCGCCGCCTGCCGCTCGGTGATGGTTTTCCCCGGCACGACGCCGACGGTGTTGCCGATGCCGTCCGTCCACTTGTCCGCGTCGCATTTGTACGGACTCAGACGACAGCCTTCATAGTCGGCAATCAGTTTCAGCCCCTCAACGGAGGTGTGCAGCTGCTGAAAGCCCGGCAGCGTGGTGGCGATTGCCAGCACCACGCCGATCGCACAGCGCTTAACGATTTGCAGATTCATAGTCACCCCGGCTGATGCGGCCACTCAGGAAAAGCTGGTAGGTTTTGCGGCGGTAATACCAGCTCACGAGAAACATGCCGACGCCGAGCACCATGCCGAGCAGCGTTGCCACGTCCTGCAAATCCCACTTGCCGAGCCAGCCCATCACCACCGCCACGCAGTAGGTGATAAAGGCGCTGATGCGCTCCATTGTGATGTTCATAGTCAGTCCCATAGGTTCACGGTTTCGCCCGTTGAGGATCCCGGCAGCTCAGGCAGGTCTACCGGCCAGCCATGCGGCAGCACCGCACCGGCATCGGCGAGGCCGGGATTCGCGGCCAGCACGGACTCCGTGACGTGCTGCGTGCGGCCGTAATACCGATTGCAGAGGTCATCCACCGTATCGCCCTGCAGCGCGTAAACCCGCCTCACAGCAGGCTCACGATGCAGCCATGCCGCTCGGCCACGCGGCTGATACTGAACCGCGCGTCGCGCCAGTATTCGTCGGCGCTGGCCTCAACGGCGTTAGCTTTGTTTGCGGCGCTGGCGTCATAGCCGCGATAGCGTTCAGCGATGGTGGCGGCGGTGATCGCCTCAACGGCCGCGAGGTAGTACGTGATTTTCTCGCTCACGCCGTCCAGCGATTCGGCCGGAACGTCAGCCAGCGTTTTGAAGCCTGCAGCCATGCGCTCGGCGCGCCACTCGTACAGCTCGGCGTTCACTTCGGCAATCGCATTTTTCACCGCCAGCCGCAGGCGCTGCGCGGTGACGGTTCCCTCGTAGCGCAGCAAGTCGCGCAGCTGCTGCAGGTCGATGTCAGGCCAGAAAAAGGTGTTCTTAACCGGCGGCTCGGCAGTCTCTGCCGGTCGCTGTGCTGCAATTACCAGCGTGCTCATAGTTGGCCTCGAAATAGGTGGGCGGTGGAGGACGGCGCAGACACTGAAAGTGCGTTGCCGTCCTGCCGCCCTGCGCGGGGTCGCGTCCGGTCAGCGGCTGGCCTGCGTCTGCTTTTTCATGGCAGTCGCCAGCCGCTCTATGTCTTTTTTCACGCCGCAGCCCTCGTTGAGCTGCAGCGCGCGTTTGAGGTGGTTCATCGCTTCCAGAGTCCCGCCCGCGTCGCGGTACACATACCCGGCAATCTTGTGCAGCTTGGCGCGCACCTGATCGGGCATGTCTTCGGCGTCGGTCAGCCGGATGGTTTCAATTAGCGGTTTAATATCCACCGCCTCTTTCGCCGTCCAGGCACGCGTCGCGGCGCTGGCCACTTCTTCGGCCAGCAGATACGGCAGGCTGTCGCGTTTAAAACCGTCGGGCGGCACCAGACCGTGCTGCAACGCATAACGGGCGATTTCAAGCGCGCCGTTTACGTCGCCGGTGTCCAGCCGCCAGATCATGACGGTCATCACGATGGCATCCTGCGCGCCGCGCCCGCTGTTCATCACGCCTGCAATCCACGGCAGGTAGTCGGGCAGCAGCTGGCGCTTAAGCTCCGCCTTGCGCTCGACCGAGTGGATTTTTTTCAGGCGGCGCTTGTCCTCGTTGAGTTTCACGAGCATCTGCTCATAGCCGGTGGCGTGGCGCAGCGGATTCGCGTTCCGCTGCGTTTCGGTTTCGGCCTGGACGCGCATCCGGTGACGGCGGGCGGGACTCAGCATGCGTTACTCTCCCGCCGGTGCTTCGGCTTCTTTAGGTGGTGTGAAGTCGCCGAGCACGATGTTCTCGATCACGCAGCCCGCTGCGTAGTCTTCCACCACGTAATCTTCGTTGGCCGACTCGTAGTTCTCGATGCGGTCACGCTTAGGCACTTCTTCGATGTGGCGGCGCTGCGTACCTTCCTGCCAGTAAATCGACAGGTTATCGAGACGGGTGATCATCATGGCGTTGGCCGGGAAGTACGGCACGCGCACGGCGGGCAGGTTGCCGATGCGCTTCTGGCTGATAATCACGTCAGCGGCCAATAGCTCGGTGTTCGCCTGGCTCTGGTTAACGATCGGGAAATACTTGTCGGCCAGCAATTGACGCCCGACGATGACGACCAGCTCCGGGTCTTCCTGATACCACGGCTCGATCAGGTTGTTGGTGGCGTCCATCACCAATGCATCAAGGTTGGCGAAGTCGCCTTCTTCACCCACACGAATTTTCTCGGAAATCACCGTGCCGTCTTCGGCGGTAATTTTGTTCATCACGCGCGCGGGCGCTTCATTGCGGTACTTCTGCAGCCAGCCCACGGCCACGTCCTGCAGCATCGGGTTCGCCGCGCGGTTCGAGGTTTTGGCGCGGTGCGTGCCGTTGAAACCGATCATGATGCGGTCAAGCGCCTGACGCTGAATGATGGCGTCGCGCAAACGTGTCTGGAAATCTTCATAGCGCGCCCACAGGTCAAGCGTGTTGTAGCGGATGTGGAAATCGAAGTTGACCTGCACGCACTCGTAGCCCTGGCTGTCCAGCGATGCAAAGTCAGCGGTTTCGCGCTCGTCGCCCCCTGCGGTGTCGGTGGTGCTGGCAATCGAGCCGGATACGCCGACGCCGATTTTTTCACCTTTCATTTCCGGCACGGGCACGATGTTGATGCGGGTCAGAAACGCAGACGACTCCTGCACGCGGGTCATCAGCTTCTGCGTCACGGACGGCTCGACGCTGAATTTCTTGTTCATGTCGTCAACTTCAACGCCGTTCAGCTCGGCGACGCGGGACATATAGGCATTAAATTTGAAACGGGTTTGCTTGCGCATTGGCTTTCCTGGTTATCAGTGTTCGGTTTTATCAGCAGTCGGTCATTACGCTGGATTTGTTGTCGCCGCCGGTGGCAGGCGGACGGCGGTTAAAGTTGCCGTCGGTGCGGGTGAGCGTGTCCTGCAGCGTGCTCAGCGCTTCGCGGTCTTTGCCGTGTTCGGCTTCCAGCGCATCAAGGCGATCGGTAAAGGTTTTCTCCAGCGACGCCAGCCGCTGCGCGTGGCTTTCGCCGTTGTGCTGCACCTGCTCGGCAATCACCGTTACCGCAGCGCTCACGTCGTTAAAACGCTCGTCGTCGGTCTTCTCTTTGCGTGTAAACAGGTCTTTCACGCGGGACAGAAGCGACGGGGCGGCGTCGGCCTCTTCATAAAACTCAATCAGGGTTTCTTCGGCGGCGGTAAACAGGTTGTCTTTATCCAGCTTGCGCGACGCCAGCGGGTTGGCTTTCGCCGTGGCGCTGAAACTCAGAATCTCGGTGCCGAGGCTGGCCGGATCGTCGGTGACGGCCAGACCGACCAGATAGGCTTCGCCGGTGTCGGCAAACTTGGTATTGATTTCAACCGAGGTGTAGATCTTCTGGCGCGCTTTGGTCAGGTCGATCAGCTCCGGCGTCGGGTCGATGTAGCCGTAAAGCGCAAGCTTGCCCGCCAGTGCGCCTTCGGTGATTTCTTCCACTTCAACTTTCGTTACGTCGCCGTAGCGGCGGAACGGGCTGTCGGCGGCGTAGCCCTTGATGTGTTCCATGTTGACGCGCGCCCCGTACACGCTCGGGTCGTAGTTCTTCGCCATCTGCGAAATCCACTCGCGGGAAATCTCGCGGCCGTCAGTGGTCGCGCCCTCAACGGCGATGCGAAAACGCTTTGCTTTGGTTGTTGCCATTAAACAGGCTCCGGTCAATGGGTTGGTTCGGTTCGGAGCCAGTTTCCCCGTCGCCACCTCATCCCTCAACGAAAGCCAGCCCGCTCACGTACCAGCAAACAGCCAGCGCAGGCGCGCCATTTTCGGCATCGGTAGCCTTAGCGGCATGAACATGACACCCGGCACCATCATCAGCGATCCGCGCCGTCAGGCTGCGCTGCTTTACTGGCAGGGATATTCCGTGCGCCAGATTGCGGAAGCGATCGGACAAAAAATACCGACCGTGCAGAGTTGGAAAGTGCGCGACGAGTGGGACAGCATCGCGCCCATCAGTCGCGTGGAAGCCAGCATGGAAGCGCGGTTGATTCAGCTCATCATGAAAGAGGTCAAGGGAAATGGGGATTACAAGGAGATAGACGCGCTTGGCCGCCAGATTGAGCGGCTGGCGCGCGTTGAGCGCTACCGCAGCAGCGGCAACGAGGCCGACTTAAATCCCAACGTGCGCAACCGCAACAAAGGCGAGCGCCAGCCGGTGATTAAGAACGTGTTCAGCGACGAGCAGACCGAGAAACTCACCGGCCTGTTTATGGATAACTGCTTTGAGTACCAGCTCAACTGGCACAAAGCCGGTTTGGCGCACCGCATCCGCAACATTCTCAAGTCGCGACAGATTGGCGCGACGTTTTATTTTGCCCGCGAGGCGCTGATCGATGCGCTGACGACAGGGCGCAACCAGATTTTCCTGTCGGCCAGCAAGGCGCAGGCGCACGTCTTCAAAAACTACATTCTCGACTTTGCCCGACAGGCTGACGTTGACCTCAAAGGCGATCCGATTGTGCTGCCCAACGGCGCGCGCCTGATTTTTCTCGGCACCAACGTGCGCACCGCGCAGAGCTACACCGGCAATCTGTACCTGGATGAATATTTCTGGATCCCGAAGTTTCAGGAGCTGCGCAAGGTCGCCAGCGGCATGTCGCTGCACAAGAAGTGGCGCACCACCTACTTTTCCACACCGTCGAGCCTGTCGCACAGCGCCTATCCGTTCTGGTCGGGCGAATTGTTCAACAAGGGGCGGCGCAACCGCGATGACCGTATCGAGCTGGATCTCTCGCATTCCCATCTGGCAAAAGGCGCGCTGTGCGGCGACGGCCAGTGGCGGCAGATTGTCACTGTTGAAGATGCGCTGACCGGCGGCTGCAACCTGTTCGACATCGATCAGCTGCAGCTCGAATACAGCCCGGCGGAGTATCAGAACCTGCTGATGTGTGAATTTGTCGATGACGAAGCCAGCGTGTTCCCGTTTGCCGAGCTGCAGACCTGCATGGTGGACAGCATGGAAGAGTGGGACGACTTCAACCCGTACGCGCTGCGCCCGTTCGACTATCGCCCGGTGTGGATTGGTTACGACCCGTCACACACCGGCGACAGCGCCGGATGCGCGGTGATCGCGCCGCCGCTGGTTGCGGGCGGTAAGTTCCGCGTGCTGGAGCGTCACCAGTGGCGCGGCATGGATTTCGCCGCGCAGGCACAGTCGATTAAAGAACTTACCGAAAAGTACACCGTGGAATACATCGGCGTGGACGCCACCGGCATCGGTCAGGGTGTGTTCCAGCTCGTACGCCAGTTCTTCCCGGCGGCGCGGGAAATCAAGTATTCGCCCGAGGTGAAAACCGCAATGGTGCTGAAAGCCAAGGACACCATCAGCAGCGGCCGCCTCGAATACGATGCAGGTCAGACCGACATCACGCAGTCGTTTATGGCAATTCGCAAAACCATGACCGCCAGCGGCAACCGCTCAACCTATGAAGCCAGCCGCAGCGAGGAAGCCAGCCACGCCGACGTCGCGTGGGCAATCATGCACGCGCTGCTTAACGAACCGCTCACCGCTGCCAGCGGCGGCGCTAACCCTTCATTTATGGAATTTTACTGATGAGCAAACGCAACCGCCGCAAGGCATTCACCGCATCAACCCAGCCCGCGCAGGACGCGTCGCAGCCGTTCGAGGCGTTTACCTTTGGCGAGCCGACGGCGGTACTGGATAAGCGCGACATCATGGATTATGCCGAGTGCATCCATAACGGCCGCTGGTATGAGCCGCCGGTCAGCTTCCACGGCCTCGCTAAGAGCCTGCGATCGGCGGTACACCACAGCTCGCCGCTGTACGTGAAGCGCAACATTCTGGCCTCGACATTTATCCCGCACCCGCTGCTCAGTCAGCAGGAGTTCAGCAAGTTTGCGCTCGACTATCTGGTGTTTGGTAATGCCTTCGCGGAGCTGCGCCGCAACGCGCTCGGTAAACCGCTGCGCCTCGAAACCTCACCGGCCAAGTACACGCGGCGCGGCGTGGAGGAGGGCGTTTACTGGTTTGTAAATGAGTGGAAGGAGGCGCACCAGTTCGAAGCGGATCAGGTGTTCCACCTTATTGAGCCGGACGTGAATCAGGAGCTGTACGGCCTGCCTGAATACCTTAGCGCGTTAAATTCTGCCTGGCTGAATGAGGCGGCGACGCTGTTCCGACGCAAATATTATCAGAACGGCGCGCACGCCGGTTACATCCTGTATATGACCGACGCGGCACAAAGCAGCAGCGACATCGAGCGCATGCGGCAGGCAATGCGCGACACCAAAGGGATCGGCAACTTCCGCAACCTGTTTATGTACGCGCCCAACGGCAAGCCCGACGGCATCAAGATTTTGCCGCTCAGCGAGGTGGCGACCAAAGACGACTTCTTTAACATCAAGAAAGCCAGCCGCGATGATTTGCTCAGTGCGCACCGCGTACCGCCGCAGATGATGGGGATTATCCCGGACAGCGCGGGCGGGTTCGGAGATGCGGTAAAGGCGGCGCAGGTGTTTGTGAGGAATGAGCTGACGCCGCTGCAAGAGAGAATGAAAGAAATAAATTTTTTCCTTGAAATGGATGTTATTGATTTCAAGAAATATGTTCTTTAAATTGTAATATTTGTAAGCTAAATAATGATGCCTTCAGGGGTGACTTTGTCATATTTTCCCCTGACAGGTTTTGCCATTTGAACGTCCCAATGGTCATTATGCATTTTGTCCCAAACCCATTCCCTGCCATCCTGATCAAAATAACCACCAGAAGGTCCATGTATTACTTTAGGTGAATTCTTCCAATGAGGTGGAGGGCTAAAGCATTTTTCCCCTCTGCAAGGCAATGTTGTTGGATATAATTTGTACCAAGAATAGACTGATTTTTTATAATCACCCTCAGATTTTATTTGAATGAAATCATCATATGCGCAGCACGTTGGTTCCGGGCTGAAAATGGACTCTTCATTTTTTTTACCTGACAATGACTTGGTGCCAAAGCCTTTAAGAAATTCTTCAAATATAGCTTGGTGCTCACCGTTAACGTTATTACACCTGACAAGTTCAATGTTATTTTGTAAATTTGCAGTGACATCTATCAATGTTATTTTGTTAAGTTGTTGAGTTAATGATATATGCCAAATGTTAAGGTATTTATTCCATTTTTCATCTTCAGTCATATTCCAAGGGTATTCTTCCTGAAAGTTAATGAATATTGCCCTTGGGAAATGGCAAGGTACTTTTTCTTCTTCTATATACTTAAGAAATGAGCATAGAGGTAGGATGTAGTTGTCCTCAACTTCTTCGGGTGTAGTCATTTTTATATCAATGATCAAATGAGGGCAAAAGGTAGCCTTAGACATATTAATCTCCATTTTTTTTAATGGCGCGTTTTTTTGCTCTTTCCTTCATAATACTCAATGCAATTGTTTCTGAGTCATCGAGAAAGCCTTTAGGCCATATGTCAAACATGCCATCCTCATCTATATGCCGCTGATTAACACTAGTTCCACTATCTTCAGACTCTTCAACGAAGGCAACTGATACTCTTTCTGCAAGAGAAGTATTTTGAATTACTCGTAATCTGAGCTTATTAACTAAATCTACACTATGAGTTTCAATAATAAATCTCAACCCATTATCAATAAACATTAAAAATAGATCCGCTAAATTTGCAGCGCTAGAGGGGTGAAGATGAATTTCGGGTTGTTCTAAGAGTATTAATGATTTTTTAGGAGCAAGAAGGCACAGTAAAATAATTGGTATCAGCTGGGAGTAGCCAAATCCAACATCGGCTAGTGTAATCGACGAAGAACAACTTTTGTGGTCAAGGTTGATTTTATAAATTAGATCTCCAACCCTTGATGGAGTTATTTGCTGACTAAGACCTGCTATATTAATGCACTCATTTAATGCATCGACTAAAGTAAGGTCTTGTCCATTCAAACTGACTATCTTATTCTGATTTAGCCAAAGTACGTGAGCTGAATTTTCTCCAGTATAGAGTAACTCACTCTCAGATTCACTAAAATGCACATAAGCTCTCTTTGGTGAGGCTCTCAGTGGACCAAGATATCTAATGCGAGATAGCTCGTCGTATAATTCATTACAAAGTTCCTTTTCAGTTGGTAATACTAACTCTAATGGAAAATGCATACTGCTATTCTCCTTCTTAATAGGCTTACCTACTAAAAAAGAAGGAAGAAACTTAAAGTAATTTATGTTTGTAATTTCAATATCAAAATCAAATATGTCACTAGTATTTTTTTTCTTTTGAATAATTGTCTTCAGTCGATCAAAGTTTACTTTTTTAATCTTATTCTCTTCGAAATACTCAACGGTGAAGTTTTTTATTTTTGGTTTGTATGTGTGCTCGTTTTTTTTATTTATTATATCGAATTTCAATTTTCCTGATAGATCGCTCGCCACCAACTCAAATTCATAATGAATTCTTGCAGTATTGACTGATGGAAGACCGTTAGCTAATTCTTTCAGGTTAGAATAAGTAAGAAAGTCTCCCTCTAAGGTGATAGCTTCTTTATTGTCACTTTCTATAGATTGTTTTAGTAAAAGTAAGCTTTGAAGGATGGATGATTTCCCACAGCTATTTCTACCTATAACTATATTCAGATCATCAATTGAAAAATCATGAAGTTTTTTTAGCGCTTTGAAATTACAAACTGAGAAATTTTTTATCATTAAATGTATCCTTACCTAAATCAATACCAAAGATGATCTAATAAAATAGATCGTTAGATAAGTATTTACTTTACATAAGACTACTCCTGCGCGCAATGCTATCCCCGCCACGCCTGCCCGCTTTATGCACCGTTTTTCATGCAGATGCATGCGCCTCGTCAAGCCGCGCCAGCTATGGGCGCTGTAGCGATCGGCGATCCTATCTGGATCATGCAAAATCATGCACAAGAATGCGCTTTGCTGCAGCGTGAAAAAAGCCACCGAAATGGTGGCTCAGGGCAGGGGAGTTACTGAGAAGAAGTCATTTAGCCTGGCGGAAAATGGCATCCTGATAAATCGCCGTATCAATCTTTCCGGCCATCTCACTAATCATCGACAGTGCCAATTTTAGTTCATTTTCTTTGCAGTGTGCGACAAGCGAAACGTCAGCGATAAACTGAATGCGTGAAACGGTCTCGCTCAGATTGTCTAAGTCCATCAGTTAATTAACTCCTCAATCAATTTTTATACTGTATGAATGAACAGTATCATGCGATTCAGGAACCGTAAAGATTCGCATGGTTTTTTGTAAGTTAAATGCTGTTTTATTGAGCGCTGCGTTTTCCCATACATTTTTTAGCCAATGCCTCAAACCTGCTAAGGGCGGTGGATGCTTTACGCCGATCGCGGAACAGATGCCCGCTGCTGCCACTCCAGAATGTTTGCTCACCCACTTTCAGTTTTCGGCCGCTCATCATCCATGTGATCTCACCTTCGGACAGGTGCAAACGCGAGACATCGTGGAATATCTCTTTAAGCTGTTCCCGTTTCTCCAATTGCTGAGCGCTCGGCGCTGGCGGTGACTGTTTTCGCTGCTTAACAGGTGTGCTTTCGTGCAGTCGCCGCAAAATACGCCGCCTTTCTGCTCGCGTTGGCGGCTGTGAGAAATCGATAGGGACATCAACTGGCGGCGACGCCGTACAGTTATTGACAGAACTCCAAGAGGACGCGGACGCGCCCTTAACGTCAACGGCCAAATCAACGGCACGCTTCGGCACAATCGTCCATTGCGTCAATCTGGTTAGAATCGGCGTATCTGTGCCAGCGTCTGTTGCATACACGCCTTTGATGCGCATGGTTTCCTCCCCATAGGCATTTAGGTCTTCACTCGGTTGATACCATGTACGTACGGCCAGTTCATCACGACGAACAAATGCGCCGCCTTGTGCGTTAACGTAGCCAGCCCAATCGCCAGCATCTGCTGCGTCATGTGCAGCAGCGAACTCGATGCTGAGGCCGTGCGCGGTTTCGCTGTCTGCCATGCGGCGTAACTCGCGATAGACAGTAACCGGTGCGCCGCCAATGAACTGGAACTGGCGAATGTGCCAACGCGCCGCCCATGCTGAAACGGCTAAGGCAGTTTCTTTAAGCTCTTTGCCGCTATCGTCGTCCAGCTCGCCGTCGAGCGCATAGCCATCGATATTTTTTGAGATGTATTTCGCCACATAACCGGTGGCGCTGCCTTTATCGGGATCGATAGCTTCCGCATGGAAGCGCGCTCTACGTGCCTTTTCGGTGGTTAGTTCAGTGCTATCTTCGCGCCATGCATAGTCGCTAATCACCTCACGCACGCGATCAACATTTTCAGGCAGCATAAACATCAGCATGTGCCAATGTGGAGTTGCATCGTGATGGGGTTCGGCAACACGGATACCAAAGATGCGGATCTCTTCGCGATGCAGCTTGGCGCGAATTTTCTGCCACACGTTGCACAGATAACGCTGCGTGTCTGCCGGGCTGGCACCATTCCACTTGCGGTTACGATGACCGGTCTTGATAGTGGCGTGGTAACGAGAAGGCGCGGTGACGGTGTAGAACTCGCCAACAAAGCCCATATCGTTGCAGATATTTTCAAAGCCGCGAATGCGATTCATCAACTCGCAGCGCTTAATTGCGGGATTCGACACGCTGGAATCAAACTTGTCGATTAAGCTGATCCTCTCGCCGGTTTCTTCATTCTCCAGCTCAAGCCCTTTAAGAAACTCACGCGTGCGGCGCTTTTGCTCGCGCCATTCCGACACGGTCATATTGCTGGCATAGGGTGTGTGTTTCTTGTTGACGTTAGCGAGAGCGATTTGCAGATGTTCACGCCATGATGCCGCGATACGACGCAGACGGCCTTTCCACCATTTCTCGGTTTGCATGCGCATGATGGCGGGGGTGACTTCTTCCGGATCGAATAGGCGTGATGTGACTTTTTCCCACAATGGCGGTGTCTGATTAAACTCGCGAGTGATGGTTGCGGCTGTCATGTAAATGCGGTGCGTGTATTTATAATCTGATTCGTTGTCAGATTGAGCATGCGCCTGCACCAGTTCAGCCAGGGCAAAGTTGGCAATGTCGCCAGCCAGCAAATCAACATCGGCGCGAGCCATATCCGGCAAGCGGTTAAAACGACGCATTAACTCCCATAGCGCACCGCACACTCTCGCCGCACCGATATCCTTAGTGGCGTTTTCTGTCAGCACATTAAAAGTGCCGGCCTGCATTTCGTCGAGCCGATATTTTGCATTCACACATTCGACGCGTGGCAATGTGCGCTCAACGAAGGTCTTTGTTAAGTACGCATTGGCACGGACAATGCCCTGTGATTTTTCCAGTTCGGCGACGCGCCGCCTGACATCGAGCTGAATCAGTGTTGGCTGCTGAGCGAGTAACTGCTCAGCATGCGCCAAAGCCGCAATCAATTGATCGCGGCTTCGCAATTCCTGATAAGTAGGATAGGGACTGGCAATGGCTTCCCGTGGAGCATTCCATGGGTAAGCATAATTCTCTATCATCAGGCTTTGGCCTGCAGATGTTTTCCGCGCAGCTCTTCAATCTCCTGACAAGAAACGCAGCGAGTAACGCCAAGATAGGTGCGCCGACGCAATTCAGGAATTGGGGCGTCACAGTCTTCGCAGAAAGAAGCGCTGAACCCAGGGGCACGGTTAACGATGAGGGCGATGTTACGTTCGAGCATTTCCTCAGTGCGCTGCTGCACAAAATCCATTGAATCAGCCATCAGTGCGTCTCAGCGATTTGTGTTTGGATTCTTTCGATTTCCTGATGGAGCAGCTCAGCGGCTTCAATCGGAGATAATTCGTCGTGCCGGATTTTCGCAGCGAGGATGTTCAGACGGTTGACCATCAGGTCAGCACGACCGCGACGTTCTTCTTTACGCGCATCATTCAGCATCATGTCGAGATCGATGTATGAAGCCGTTTGTTTAGGTTGGGAGGAATTATTCAGCATGTAATTTCCTGTTTTTGGGCAAAGTGAATCCCGGCGGGTTTACGCCAGTTAATTGCTTGGGTTATTTAGTTAGAAAGCGTCATTCGCTTAGGAAATAAACTCACGACTGCTTTTAATTGGTTCATTGCACGAATGACTGCGGTTTTTTCATCGGTGCTTAATTCGTTTAAATCAGCGTTGTGTCGATCTTTGCCAATATTTGCCAAAAAGAAGATGGCACACAGAGCGCGCTTATTGTCCTGATAGTTGCTGTCTGTTACATCACGCATTGAGTCAAAGAATCGAGTTAAATCCTTTTCACTGTCGCCGCCCTTAAATTGCGAGCGCAACAATGCAACGTGATTAAGTGCCGCGACACGTTGACCTGCGTTCAGTTCGACAAGCATTGAATCGCCTTCAATAGCCATGATTTGCCTCTCTTGGACGTTGCTTGAGATCGTGGTGCGCCTGACACCTCTTTAACCGGATGCCAGCGCTTACCGTTGTCACCTAAAATCCAGCCATGTCCGTAGGACATTGACGGACTTTGCCTTTTGAGCTGTGCAGCAAATGAGATCATAACTTCACCTCAGACCACGCCAAACGAAGCGCTAAGGCCGCTGATAGCATCGACTGTTGAAGACAAAGCAGGGTTAGCTTGTATGCGTGCTTGAACAGCGATTGCGGCCAGCGTTAAGCACCGAATACCGCTGTTGACGTTTTGAAGCAGACCACGTTTGCAGCTCGCGCTTAATTGCTCAGTTGAGATCGCACCAGCAGCGAGTTGACCAACCTCAGCGGTGGCTTTCATCACATACAGCGGCAGCTTGTCTTTGGCGACTTCGTTGACCGGCACGCAAGGTAAACACTGGATTTGCGCAAGCAAACCATCAATGAGCGTCGCGTCTTCGGTGACATCGGTGAGCGTTAACACTTCTTGCACGGTGAGCTGATGCGGCTGATCGGGATTCAGCTTGTTACGCAGCGTTTGTGCCCGCATGCCAGCTTGCTGCGCAACATCTTCCATGTTGTGTGCTAACGCGAACTTACGGCAGGCATCGTCGTAATGCGTATGGGTAGAAACCTTGAAATCAAACATGATTGAAATGCCCTCAACTTGCAAAATCAAATTAGGGTTTGATGTAGCGGCATTTGATTGCGTGCTGGCGATTTTTTTCACGCCAAGCAGCAACATTGATAAGCGGATTACCATGTTTGGTCATGGTGGTTTCTACCACCTCACCGGTTTTGCGGTTGGTTCGGTTCTGGGTATAAGTGGTGGATGGGGTAGGAGCGAGCAGGACAACACCATTGGATATCCATTTCTCTAGTACCGAGTCACTAATACGGTTCGCTGCGGCGAAGTCTTTCTTCGACATGGTAGGTGAAGTCGCTAACGCGACAGCTTTGTTTACTGCCTCGTTAACCGCTTCGCTAATAACAGGCATCAAAATTGCAGCGACATCGGCAATGAAATCTTTAGATTGCACTAAGTCAAATGCGTTTTGGCTGTTTGCATTTTCAGTATGCATAACGCAGTATCTCCTCGTGGTCGTTTTGTTCTACGGTGTTTCATGTGGTGTGAATGCACTTTAGATCGTAAAAGCGATTTGGTAAATGATTATTTATCACTTATTGGTGTTTTTATGATTGAAGAGAAGGGCGTAAGCGCTCAGATTCTCGAAAGATTGATGTCTTCTTATGGCGTTAACACTCAGAAAGACTTGGCTGCAGCTCTTGAGATTCCAGCAAATAACATCAGTGGCTGGACACAACGAGACAGTGTGCCAGGTAATGCAATCATCAAATGTGCATTAGACACTGGTGTTGATTTGCAATGGTTAGTCTCAGGTAAACTTGCAAATGCAAGTTCGAGTGTTTCGGGTGAAAGAATCTCAGGTAGTGCTCTCTACCAAGAGATTATTGCAAGTGGTGGTAAGCCAGTGCTGAGACGCATCCTCGATGCATATGGCTTCACAATGCAAAAACAACTCTGCGAGCATTTAAACATTTCATCCGGCACGGTAAGTACGTGGGTGCGTCGTAATTATTTCCCTGGTGATGTAGTTGTAACTTGTGCTCTTGATACTCGAGTGTCATTAGAATGGCTGGCGACGGGCAAAGATAAGCCATCGCTCAATAGCATTGATCCTGCGTCTGACTTTTCTCAAGTTAGAAAAATTGCAAAAAGTAAATTGGCTGCTGGTAAACTTGCAGATAACGGATTCTATTATTTTGATAATTCATTTCTATCTAAAGAGATATTAGAACCATTTTTAATCGAGTCAGCATCGAAATCTTGGCTAATTGACTTAAGCCAGAAAAACATTAGCAATGGAAGATGGGTTATTAATATTGATGGTAACTTTGATGTTTATGATGTTACCAGAGTTCCGGGGAACAAGATTAACATTGTTGGCAAGTCGTCGAGCTTTGAATGCAATGTTGATGAAGTAACTCCAATTGGAGTAGTGGTAAAAACGTTAGAAAACAATATTTAGATATAAGGATATAATGATGAAAAAAGTCTTGAAGTGGATATTTTATATTTTTGTTGGATTGATGGTGATTGGATACTTCGCGGGTAAAAAGGAAGATGGCAATACTTCAACAAATTCTACACAAGCTAGTCAATCTACATCCGTTGCTAACGCCTCTACAGCGGAAGCAACTCCACCGCAAAAACCCGTTTATCAAACTACAGCACGAAAGTTGTTTAATGATTACGATGAAAATGAAGTAGCAGTTGATGAGCAGCTCAAGGGTAAGCTCGTTGCGGTTACTGGTATCGTTCAATCAATCGACAAAGACTTCACGGATTCGATTGTTATCAGTCTTAAAACTGATAACCAATTCATGCCAGCTCGTATGGATATGAAGGATTCAGAGAAGGCTACTGCAATGGGTCTTAAGAAGGGAAAACAAGTTGTGATCATCTGTGAGCGCATGTCACGAGTTGTTGGATCACCTTCTGGCCGCAAGTGCGTTTTCAATTAATATAAACCCTAGCATGGCTGTAGCCACATTGTCGCCACAGCCATCTTTAACCTATTGATTTAAAAGTGACTAATTAGTATTGGGTCTTTTTTTGTCTGTTTTTTGCGTTTTAAATTAAAAAACCACTATTACTCATCGAGAATTAAATGTTCTTTTCGCTTGCTAGTGGCGCAAATAAATGCGTTAATGCTTCGTCGGTCTGAATAGCAGACAGTTAGAAGGTTAGTTCCCATTGTATTTCTCATCCCAGTTAGTGCCGCTTCAAGCCCTTTCTCTTTGAGTCTTATCCTAAGTTCTGATTCGTATCTGCAACTCGGCCCTTACGCCAATAGGCTCATTTAAAAGGTAAAAATTATGTCTAATAAAATTCTTGGAACGGTAAAATGGTTCAACTCAGAAAAAGGCTTCGGCTTTATTTCTCCTGAAAATGGCAGCAAGGACGTTTTCGTCCACTTCTCAGCCATTCAGGGCACTGATTATCGCTCACTTGATGAAGGTCAGCGTGTTGAGTTTTCAGTTGAAGATGGTCCTAAAGGTCCGTCTGCAACAAATGTATTAGGTCTGTAATTATTCGCATTTATCATCGTTTAAGATGTCCGCATTGCCAGAGTTCACAATATCGCACCTCCGCGTTCGATATTACTAAAATGAACCCACATGGCGCTAAATGCATTTTCTGCAAATCATCAATGATTATGTTGAAAACTGCATAATAACGGATATTCTGCCCTGATAATTATTAGGGCTTATCAGGTAATTGCCTGATATCAGAATTATTAGCACTGCTGATGCAGTGCTTTTTTATTTTTAAATACCCATCTTAACGTTACTTATTCCCCCGATCGTCATCTCCCCCAGATGCTACAGTTTCTCGAAATAAATCGCCGCTTTAGTGAGAATCTTGCAAGATGTACAAGCCTGTTATTCTGATCACCATGCTGCTGAGTGGTTGCGCGCTGAAACAATATCCGCAGTCTGCAAATGTGAGCGATGTCGAAGCGCAACCTACGACTGTGCAGCACTAAATCAGGAGATTGCTAAAAGCCAAAGTGTTAAGCAGCAGATCGATAAAACTGGCGAGTTTGACGCGCTGACCATACTCGGCTTCGTCGGGGATTTTGGTATTGGTAACGGCATTGCGAAAGCCAGTGCGAACAATAAGGCTGCAGCGCGTTTACAGCAGTTGGAAAATCTCAAGGCTATGCGTTGCGAGCATAACGCGACTTAATGATGACCGGACGGGAAATAATCAGCAGAAAAGGTGCGGTCATATAGCTGCAGTCAGTCTGTGCGAAAAATGGTATAACGTTGGCGCATCTGATTAATGGCCGGATAAGGATCCTTCATGGCAAATACACAATATCTTCTCTGGGTAATGATTGGCACCTTAACGCTGCTTTGTATCTTTATTGGTGTGGTAGTTGGCCGCGCCAAAACGCCGCGTATTGGAATGCTGACATTCGCCGGTTTATTAGCCTTCTTCTTGCTGGCGATTTTTTTAATTACGCGCTAGCCGTGAACTATTAAGCACGATGCCCGCCGCAAATAACGCAGCAGGGATGTGTAAAGGCTGCATTGTGCAGCCTCAATTGAAAGTCACAGCGGTTTACGCGCTGCCAGCAAAAACATCATCGGACGATCGCGTTCTTCCGCCAGCGCGGGATTCAGCGCAACCATCTCTTCGCTCGGACCCCATTCATCGAGATGCACGATCTCAAATCCTGCGCCGATCACTGCATTAATCCAGGTCGCCAGCTTGCGATGCTGCTTCTTCACGCCATCGGCAAACCAATTGCTGATGCGTTCGCCTTCCTGCTGATAGTGATTGACCGGCCAGCTGCGTTGCTGTTGCTCATCCACTATCCATTGCTGTTGTGCAGGCGCGGTGTAAATCGGATGTTCACAGGAAAACACCAGCGCGCCGCCCGGCGTGAGCGCCTCAAACAGGGTAGCGAAAAGTACGTCAATATTGGTGAGGTAGTGCAGCGCCAGCGAGCTGTAGGCGAGATCAAAGGATTCGGTTAGCTGCAGCGTTTCTAAATCGGCGCGCTGATAGCGAATCTGCGTTCCCTGCGTCATGGTCGCGGCCTGCGCCAGCATCTTCTCGGAAACGTCCAGTCCCAGCACGTCACGCGCGCCTTGCTGCTGCGCGTATCGGCAAAACCAGCCGTAGCCGCAGCCTAAATCGAGAACACGTTTATCCTGCAGATCTGGGAGTAATGCACGCAGTGCGGGCCATTCTGGCGCGCCGTCTAATCCCTTAACGGAACGTGGCAAAGTGGCGTAACCGGCAAAAAAGGTAGGATTGTCGTAAATATTCTGGCTCATACAGGCTCCTTTATATGATGCGCAAAGGAGTTTAGGCGTTTAGCGCGGAATGTAAAGTCGCGTAATTATCCCACAAATAACAGATGTACCAGACGAGCGAGTGATTCCAGTAGCAGCAAGCTACCAATGAAAATAACGATCAATACACCAATGAATTGCTTCCGTCCGCTCATGCTGTTCCCTCCGCTGGCTAAACCTGACCAGACTATACTTTATGCCGGGCTCACTAAACTTCCAGTCAACCGGGGAAGATTACATGCTTTACCAAACGGTAAACACGCAAATGTGGCGAAAGATTTGGGTGGTTGGCGATCTGCACGGTTGCCGCGCCCAGCTCGATGCGCAACTGCAGAAGCGGGATTTCGATAAGCAGCAGGATTTGTTGCTGTCGGTGGGCGATTTAATCGATCGCGGGCCGGACAGTCCTGGCTGTTTAGCGCTGATGCAGGAACCCTGGTTTCGCTGCGTGCGCGGCAACCACGAACAGATGGCGCTCGCTGCGCTGGATGGTCGCGACCAAACCTTGTGGATGATGAACGGCGGCGAGTGGTTTTGGCAGCTGAAGGGCGCAAAATTAATTGCTGCGCGCCATGCGTTAAGACGCTGCGCTGAGTTACCGTTGATCCTGCATCTGGATTTCGGTAATCGCGTAGTAGTGATTGCCCACGCCGATTATCCTGCCAGCCATTATGCATTGGGGCAGGATGTTGACTGGCAACAAGTGGTGTGGAGTCGCGATCGGCTGGGACGCCATCAACGTGGCAGTTCAGCCCACATCGATGGCGCCAGTGATTTCTACTTTGGCCACACGCCGTTAGAACAACCGCTCAATGTGGCGAATCAGCATTACATCGATACCGGCGCAGTATTCGGTAATCATCTCACTCTGGTGCAATTGCAGTAACGCTTAACGGAACAGACGCCCGTCACGCACCAGTTCACGCGGATAACTGTTTTTAATGCGATTACCCACTTTCTTCGCCAATCCCAGCGGCTGCTGCTGGTAGGTGACGATCACTTCTTCCCGGTTGGGCAAGTTTTCCGGATGAATATCCTGACCGCGATACCAGGTTTCCGCTTCCGCATCAGTGAGTTCGAAATCCAGTGCGCTACCTGGCTGCGACAGCGCCACCACCGCTTCGTGCTGCCAGCGATAGCCTTTCGGGAAGGTTTCTGCCAGCTTAAGGCCGATACGCGAGAAGCGCACTTTACCCAGCCAATTCTCCAGCGCCGCCGGGAACAGCCACAGCTCTTTATCGCGCTGCCACAGCGTGTGGTTCTCATCCCACTGCAAACCGACGTTTGCCGCCGCCTGCTGCACTTCAGCGCTTAGCTTGCGGCTGGCCGGAGAGAAGGGCAGTTTGCCGACTTTATAGGTTGGCGTGGGTAACGCGGGAATGCTGGCGGTTTTACGCAGACGCGCGACGAAGAAACCTTCGCTATCGAAAATCTGCGGGAACACGTGCAGGAAACCTTCGGCGGTTAACGCCCGATCGGCTCCGGCGAACAGGTTGTTCAGCGGTACGATGTCAACCGCATCGGGATAACGCTGTTGCAACCAGTGAATCACCTGCTGATTCTCGATCTGATTCAGTGTGCAGGTGGAGTAAATCAGCGTGCCGCCGGGCTGCAAGGCATGGAAAGCGCTGTCGAGCAAATCGCGTTGGGTCTCAGCGATCGCTTCGGTGCTGGCCAGCGTCCAGTTACGCAGCGCGTCGGCATCTTTACGCACCACGCCTTCGCCAGAGCAGGGCGCATCGAGCAGAATGGCATCGAAACGTTCCGGCAGCGCGGCACCAAACACGCGGCCATCAAAATGCGTCAGCGCCACATTGCTGACACCGCAGCGGCTGATATTTGCATGCAGCACTTTAACGCGGCTGGCCGAGTATTCGTTCGCCAGAATAGCGCCTTCATTGCGCATCAGCGCGGCCATCTGCGTGGTTTTTGAACCCGGCGCGGCAGCCACATCCATCACCTGACGTGCATCGGGAGCGGCATCAAACAGCGCGGTGACCGGCAGCATTGAGCTGGCTTCCTGAATATAAAACAGTCCGCTCAGGTGTTCCGCTACGCTACCGAGCGGCAACGATTCGTCGTCACGCTCAATCCAGAACCCTTCAGCGCACCACGGAATGGGTGATAAGCGCCAGCCATAATCGGCGGTGCGGGCGAGGAAATCTGGCACGCTAATTTTTAAAGTGTTAACGCGTAAGCTGCGACGCAGCGGTTGCTGGCTAATAGCGAGAAAGCGTTGCAGTTCGGCGTCGTCAGCAAGGCTGGCGCGCATCAGCGCGAGGAAATCTTCGGGAAAGCGATCGGACACGGGCATCTACCGGGAAACGAAATGAGCGCGAAGTGTAACACGCGAAAAAGAATCGGGCAGCCAGGCTGCCCGATTTGCTTAGGGTTGATGAGGGTCCGGAATCGCCGTGCCCCAGTCGCGCCACGCTTTCGGCGCTTCATCCTGTAGCAGGAAGTGTTTGTTGGCGCCGGCCTGCGGTGCTAATGGCACCGTCGGCGGCGTGGCAAACTGTACGCCGCCGCGAATGAACTGTTGGAAGGTGCCGGTTTTCAACACGCCGCCAATCAGACCAAAATCGAAGTTATAGCCGGAAGCCAGCCAGAACACCGAGTTGTTACGCACCAGATGTTGATACTTCTTACTGATGCGTAGCGCTATCTGCACGCGATCCGCCATATTGCCCAGCGACGTTCCGGTGACCGTGCCCACTTCTACGCCACGGAACAGCACTGGCGTGCCCACCGACAACGATCCGGCGTCAGCGGCATCGACATAAATCGTCAGGCCGTTCAGGTAGCGTGAATCGGTGATGGTGCTTTCCTGCAGTTCGAAGGTGCGCGCCGGCGCACCTTTACCCGGATCGACGTTGAGATAAGGCTGCAACAGCGTTTCGATATGATTCACGCCCGCCGCAGAAATCTCCGGCGATACCACCGAGAAGCGACTGCCAATGCGCGCGAAGTCCTGCACGTATTCCGGATAAAGCACCGCTTTAGCGACAACCTGGTTGTTATCCGAACTCAGCGCCAGTGATTCAACCTGACCAATATTAATGCCGAGATAGCGAATCGGCATTCCCGCCGCCAGTTTGCTGGCATCATAGGTGTGCAGCGAGATCTGGCTGCCAACTGCACGCGCGGCGGTTTCGGATGCGTACAGCACGCGCTTAACGCCTTTCGCCGCCTGCGCGCCGGTCAGATTATCAAAGCTGATGGCACCTTTTAGCGCACGGTTGAGCGGAGACGCTTGTACCGTCAAGCCGCTGCCGTTGAGTTGCACTTTGGCGCCGCCTTCGGCCCAGAACACGCTCTCGCTGGTGAGCAGCTTGCGATATTGCGGCTGAATGTGAATCGAAATTTCAAACGCATCCGCGCGAGGCACCACATCCACCACTTCACCGACCTGGAATTTGCGGTACAGCAGCACTGAACCGGCCTGTACATCCGGCAAGCTTTTGGCGGTAAGTTTCAGCGTAGTTGGCGGCTGTTCCCCCACGATGCCTTCCTGGGCACGTTCCGCATCGGCATATAAAGGATAACGACTGGATGGATTGCCTTTCGCGCCTGGAATCAGGCGAATGCCGCCATCCACCCATTCGCGTGCGCTGGCGCCCAGCACCTGCATACCGTCGAGGCCAAACTTCACGTCGAGGCGGCTATTCACCACAAACTTGCTGTCGGCGTGCACCAGATTACGGTGCTCTGGGTTGATAGCTGCGACAAAGCTGATGCCATTTTCATCCAGCGTGCGTGAAATCACCTGGCCGATTTTCATGCCATACAGCATCACCGGCTGGCCGGCATCGATGCCGTAGGTTTCCGGCGCGCTGAGTTTTACCGTCAGCACGTCCGGTTTTTGTAGCAGGGTTTCGCTAGCCGGCAACACGGTGAAGTGATCCTGCGGCTCGCCTTCGCCTGGCACCAGCTCAAAGGTATTACCGGTTAACAGGCTGCTGAGATTGGTGTCGGTCAGGCTGATCTTCGGGGTACGCATCTCAATGCGCGTACCGCTGCGCATTAAACCGGTTACTGAAGGATCGACCGTTAACTCGCCGGTGACTTTGCCGCCATCCAGCAGGTTGAGTTTGGTTAAGGTGCCGACTTCCAGTCCCTGATACATCAGCGGCGTGCTATCGGCTTTCAGGTTATCGCCGCTCGGCAAATCCAGTTTCACTTGCACGCCGCGCTGACTGCGCGCCAGATCCGGATAGAGCTGGTAATTGGCATCCACCTGCGCTTGCTCACCGTCATTAGGCGAATCGAAGGCAATCGCACCGTTCACCAACGCGGCCAGGCTTTCCAGCTTCACTTTGGCCCCGCTCAGGCTGACATCCGCATCAACGCCGGAGACATTCCAAAAGCGGCTCTGCTTTTTCACCAGATTGATAAAGCGGCGTTCAATCAGCACATCAATGGTGACGCCATCGGTGCTGTTGTTCAGGCTGTAATCGTAGACGCGACCCACCGGAATTTTGCGGTAGTAGACCAGCGAACCGGTGTTAAGCGAGCCGAGATCCGGTGCACGCAGATGGATCAATAGCTCGCCGGTATTGACGCGATATTTCGGCTGAGTATCGAGCGCGGTGAAGTGATCGCTCTCTTTACCTTTGCCCGGCATCATGCCGATGTAGTTACCACCGACCAGTGCATCAAGCCCGGAGACGCCCGCCAGCGAGGCTTTCGGCGTCACCAGCCAGAATTGGGTGTCTTCACGCAGTGCATCGCGCATGTCGCTTTTGATGCTGGCCTTAATCTGGATGCTGCGATAGTCATCACTCAGCACAATGCCTTGCACCGTGCCCACTTCCACGCCCTGATAGCGAATAGGCGTGCGGCCTGGCACAATCCCGTCGGCGGTCTGGAAGTTAATGGTGATCGTCGTACCGCGCTCCTGATAATTGGTCCACAGCAGCCAGCCAGCAATCAGCAGGGCGATGATGGGCAATAACCAGAACGGCGAAATCTTGCGCTTGTTGCGCAGATTGGCGCTAGTCGGTGTAGTCGGCGTTTCCTGTTGCATGTGCATCCCAGATCAGGCGGCTATCAAGCCACTCTACAGCCATAATGGTCAGAACAACGGCGGCACCAAAATAGAAGGCGGCCGGTCCCATGGTAAAAGCCAGTAGCTGATCACGATTGACCAGCGACATGGTTACAGCAATCACGAACAGATCCAGCATCGACCAGCGGCCCACCCAGGAGACGGCGCGCAGCAGGCGAATGCGGGTTTTCAAACCCTGTTCGCATTTGAAATGAATGCTGATCAGTAAGGTCAGCATCACTAACACTTTGGTGAAGGGCACCAGAATACTGGCGATAAACACCACGGCGGCGACCGGAATATTGCCCGATGCCAATCCCAGAATGCCGGAGAAAATGGTGTCTTCACGGCGTGCGCCATTCACGTACACCACCGAAATCGGCAGCAAATTGGCGGGTATCAGCAGCACAATTGAGGCAATCAGCGCTGACCAGGATTTCTGCAAACTGTGGCGGCGGCGATAGTCGAGCGGCGTGTGGCAACGCGTGCAGCGCCCACGCTCATCAGCTACACCGGTTTGATGGCAGTTAAGGCACACCTGCCACTCTTCGGGCGGAGAAGTGGGCATCGCTTGCGGATAATACTGTTCCCACAGCTGTTCTACGTTGAGGTGAATCAGCGTCAGCAGGCTGAGCACCGTCAACGCAATATAAGCCACTAAACCGTAGCCCACTTCCAACGAGGCGTAATCTTGCACCTTGATTGAGGCCACCGCCACGCCGACAAGATAGATATCCAGCATCACCCACTCTTTGAGTTTATCCATCATCAGCAGGACCGGGCGCAGGTTCATACCCAGCGCGTTGCCCAGCCAAAGATAGAGGATGCCAACGACCAGCGTAACCGGCGCGCCAATGGTGCAAAACGCCACCATCGAAGCGGTGAGGATGTTGCCTTGTTGCGCCATCTGAATCACGCCCTCCACCAGGCTGGCGTTAATGCGCATGCCAAGCAGGCGAATATCCACCAACGGCAAGCTTAAGGCGAACGGCATCAGCACGATCATCACCACCGCCATAGCGGTGAGTCGCGTCATCGACCAGTCACGGCCGCTCTGAATTTGTGCATGGCAGCGAGGGCAATAGGCTGTCTGATGCGATTTCACATTCGGTAAGGAAAAAAGGGTATCGCATTGCGGACAACGCTGATAACGTGCGTGGGGCAACGTCTGGCTGATAGCGTGAATTTTCATAGGTGACGCAAGTGCCCATCGTTCGTTACGTTTACCGGCATGCTGAGTAGCGCAAATTTGCCTGCAATATTCGGTGGTACCAGAATACGCTTATCCACCGACTGCTAAGGGTATAGTAACTAACAAAATGATTCACCTTATGCGCCTGGATTATTAGTGCTTATTTTAACAACTGAGTGACAACAAGGTCACCACAGTGACGAGTTATGGTTGAACAATGAACAAAAAAGCTTTTTACGAGGATTTGAATCGCGATATCCGCGCTCTGTTGGCGGGCGAAACCTCGTTCCTGGCCGCGCTCGGTAATTGCAGCGCGCTGCTTTTTGAACGTCTGGAAGGCGTGAACTGGGCTGGATTCTATTTACTGACGGAACCGAACACGCTGGTGCTGGGCCCGTTCCAGGGCAAAATCGCCTGCATACGTATTCCGGTTGGCAAAGGCGTGTGTGGTACAGCGGTAGCCGAGGACAAAGTGCAGTTGGTGGAAGACGTGCACGCGTTCCCAGGTCACATCGCCTGTGACGCCGCCAGCAACGCCGAAATCGTGATTCCTCTGAAAGTAAATGGCACCCTCGTGGGTGTTTTAGACATTGATAGTACGGTTTATTCTCGCTTCGATAGCGAGGATGAAGCGGGGCTGGTGGCCCTTACCGACGGGCTTTGTGAAGTGCTGGCGGGCAGCGACATCGTAAAATTTATTCAGCTGACGCACAGCTAATCGACTGGATCACATAGCATTTGGCGATGTTGTCATTATAATGTCGCCTGTTCATGCCTGCTCTGGTCGGCAAATCCGTTGTAATCAGGAAATTTCATGGAAAATCAACCTAAGTTGAATAGCAGTAAAGAAGTTATCGCCTTTTTGGCGGAACGTTTTCCGCAATGCTTTAACGCCGAAGGCGAGGCGCGTCCGCTCAAAATCGGCATTTTTCAAGATCTGGTCGAGCGTGTTCAAGGCGAACTAAGCCTGAGCAAGACGCAACTGCGTTCTGCCTTACGTCTTTATACCTCTAGCTGGCGTTATCTTTATGGCATCAAAGCAGGTGCCATCCGTGTCGATCTCGATGGTAACGCCTGTGGCGTACTGGATGAGCAACACGTAGAACATGCGCGCAAGCAACTGGAAGAAGCTAAAGCACGCGTTCAGGCGCAGCGCGATCAGCAGAAAGCGAAGAAGCGTGAAGCCGGTGAAGAGACCGCTGAACGTCGTACGCGCAAGCCTGCTCCGCGTAAAGCTGCTGAAGGTGATGCACCGCGTAAGCCACGCCCTCAGGCGCCGCGTGCGGCCGCTACTGAACGTGCCGCAGCGCCGCAGCCACCGCGTGCTAAACCTGTCACTGATACCTCAACGTTGCAGCCCGGCCAGAACATTAAAGTGACCGCAGGCAAAGGTGCAATGGACGCTACCATTCTGGAAATAACCAAAGATGGCGTTCGGGTTCAGCTCGCTTCCGGCATGGCTATGATTGTGCGCGCAGAACATTTGCAGTTCTGAAACGGAGGCTGACCCTGGCATGAACACTATTTTAAAGATCGGTATGATCGCGGGCCTGCTTTTAGCAGGCCCCACCTTTGGTGCAGATAATATTACCCGCGCCGACCAGATTCCCCAGCTACACGAAGATCCACAGCATCCCACCGTCAGCGAACGCGTTACCTCGCGTTTTACCCGCTCTCACTATCGCCAGTTCGATTTGAATCAGGATTTTTCCGCGAAAATTTTTGATCGCTACCTGAATCTGCTCGACTACAGCCACAACGTGCTGCTGGCATCGGATGTCGCGCAATTCGCCGATAAGAAAACCACCGTCGGTGATGAGTTCCGCAGCGGTAAGCTGGATGTGTTCTACGATCTCTACAATCTGGCGCAGAAACGTCGCTTTGAGCGCTATCAATATGCGCTGAGCGTGCTGAACCGCCCAATGAATTTCACCGGCAATGACACCATTGACATTGACCGGGCAAAATCGCCATGGCCGAAGAGCGTTGATGAGCTCAACGCGCTGTGGGATGCCAAAGTTAAATATGACGAACTGAGCCTGAAACTGGCCGGTAAAGATGAGAAAGAGATCCGCGAAACGCTGACCAAGCGTTACAACTTTGCCATCCGTCGTCTGGCGCAAAGCAACAGTGAAGATGTGTTCCAGCTGGCGATGACTGCGTTCGCGCATGAAATCGATCCGCACACTAACTATCTTTCACCGCGCAACACCGAGCAGTTCAATACCGAAATGAGCCTGTCGCTGGAAGGTATTGGCGCAGTGCTGCAGATGGATGACGATTACACGGTGATCAACTCGATGGTCGCAGGTGGTCCGGCGGCGAAGAGTAAAGCGATCAGCGTCGGCGACCGCATTGTCGGTGTCGCTCAGCCGGGCAAGCCAATGGAAGATGTGATTGGCTGGCGTCTGGATGATGTGGTTTCAAAAATAAAAGGACCGAAAGGCAGCAAAGTACGCCTGGAAATCCTGCCAGCCGGTAAGGGCACGAAAACCCGCACCGTCACGCTGACGCGTGAAAAAATCCGTCTGGAAGATCGCGCCGTGAAAGGGACCGTGCACAACGTTGGTAAAGAGAAGGTCGGCGTGCTCGACATTCCTGGCTTCTACGTTGGCCTGACTGACGATGTGAAGGTGCAGCTGCAGAAATTGCAGAAGCAGAACGTCGACAGCGTGGTGATCGATCTGCGTACCAACGGCGGTGGCGCCCTGACCGAAGCCGTTTCACTCTCTGGCCTGTTTATTCCTAGTGGCCCGGTGGTGCAGGTGCGTGATAACAATGGACGCGTGCGCGAAGACAGCGATAACGACGGCATTGTCTATTACAAAGGTCCGCTGGTGGTGCTGGTCGATCGCTTCAGTGCTTCGGCGTCTGAAATCTTCGCTGCGGCGATGCAGGATTACGGTCGTGCGCTGATTGTCGGTGAACCGACCTTCGGTAAAGGCACCGTGCAGCAGTATCGTTCTCTGAACCGCATTTACGATCAGATGCTGCGTCCTGAGTGGCCAGCGCTGGGTTCCGTACAGTACACCATTCAGAAGTTCTACCGTATCAACGGCGGAAGTACTCAGCGTAAAGGCGTAACGCCGGATCTGCTGATGCCAACCGGCGTCGAAGCGGCAGAAACCGGAGAGAAGTTCGAGGACAACGCGTTGCCTTGGGACAGCGTGAATGCGGCAAGCTACACCAAGACCGGCGATATCGCGCCGCTGGTACCGCAGCTGACCAAAGAGCACGCCGCTCGCATCGCTAAAGATCGCGAGTTCCAGTACATCATGAAAGATATTGCGCGTTTCGATGCGATGAAAGACAAGCGTAATATCGTGTCGCTCAATCTTGCTCAGCGTGAGAAAGAGAACCGCGAAGATGATGCACTGCGTCTGGAACGTATCAACGCACGCTATCAGGCGGAAGGCAAAGCGCCGCTGAAGAGCATCGAAGATCTACCGAAAGACTATAAAGAGCCCGATCCGTATCTGGATGAAACGGTGAAAATCGCTAACGACATGGCGCAGCTGGAAAAATCTCAGCCTGCAGCCGAAAGCGCGAAATAACCGTCTGGCCTATGAAACAGCACCGCTTCGGCGGTGCTTTTTTTTAGGCTAAAATCGTTATTAAGCGCGGCTGATGCACTGAAGTGCGCACTTCACTTCCTAATGTAAAGTTATGTCTTTTTAGGCACTTAAAGATTAAGGTTGCTTGAAATGCGCGGCGATGACCATAGGATAGATATCCGCGCATATGCGCGTGCACAACTGAGGAAGATTAACGTTTATGATGCGTATTGCTCTTTTCCTGCTCACCAACCTGGCGGTGATGTTGGTATTCGGACTGATTTTGAGTCTGACAGGAATCCAGTCAAGCAGTGTTCAGGGTCTGATGATTATGGCAGGTCTGTTTGGCTTTGGCGGTGCGTTTGTTTCACTGCTGATGTCCAAATGGATGGCGTTACGATCCGTTGGCGGTGAGGTCATTGAACAACCGCGTAATGAGACGGAACGCTGGCTGATGGAAACCGTCGGCCGCCAGGCACAACAGGCTGGCATTGCAATGCCGCAGGTGGCGATTTATCACGCGCCCGACATTAACGCCTTTGCGACAGGTGCGCGCCGTGACGCGTCACTGGTCGCTGTTTCCACTGGCTTGTTGCAAAACATGAGCCGCGATGAAGCGGAAGCGGTGCTGGCGCACGAAATCTCCCACATAGCTAACGGTGACATGATCACCATGACGCTGATTCAGGGTGTGGTGAACACCTTTGTTATTTTCATCTCGCGTATTTTGGCGCAGATTGCTTCCGGCTTCCTGTCGGGTAACCGCGACGGTGAAGAGAGCAGCAACGGAAATCCGATGGTCTATTTTGCCGTCTCGATGGTGTTGGAACTGCTGTTCGGCTTCCTCGCTAGCATCATTACCATGTGGTTCTCACGTCACCGTGAATTCCACGCCGATGCGAGTTCCGCGAAACTGGTGGGTCGCGAGAAGATGATTGCCGCGCTGCAACGTCTGAAAACCAGCTACGAGCCGCAGGAGCCAGGCAGCATGATGGCATTCTGTATCAACGGTAAAAACAAATCGTTGAGCGAGCTGTTCATGTCGCACCCGCCGCTCGATAAACGTATCGAAGCGCTGCGCAGCGGTGAATACCTGAAGTAGTCATTGTCGACATACCAAGAACAAGGGCGCCAGATGGCGCCCTTGTTGTTTTCAGGATTCGACAGTCTGCCGTGTCTGCGTCATACGCGCCAGGCTCACCACGGCGGCGACGCTGGCAAAGCTGCCCGCCAATAGCAGTGACGCGTGCGTGCCGCTATCGTTGAACAGATTAAACATCAGCGCCACCAGCGCCGCGCCGCTGCTTTGTCCTACCAGACGCGCGGTGCCGAGCATGCCGCTGGCGCCACCGCTGCGATTACGCGGTGCTGCGGTGATGATGGTGTGATTGTTAGGTGACTGGAACAGGCCAAAACCGGCACCGCATAGCATCATGCGCCAGATGATATCCCCATCCGTTGGCTGAGTCGGCAACAGCGCCAGCATGAACAGGCCGGCAGCGAACATCGCTAATCCCAATCCGCCCAACAATCCGGCATGGAATTTCTCTATCAGTCGACCCGCAATCGGCGCCATCACCATGGTTGCCAGCGGCCACGGCGTGAGCAGCAAACCGGTTGCTACTTCATCACGACCCAACACGTTTTGCAGGAAGAACGGCAGCGCCACCATCGCCAGCATCTGCGCGCAGAATGAGCAAATTGAGGTGCCAATCGACAGCGAAAAGATCGGAATGCGCAGCAAATCCACCGGCAACAATGGCACCGGCATCGCCAGTTGGCGACGGACAAACACGATGCCCACCAACACTAATGCCACCAACTCGGCCACAATCAACCAGCCGTTTTGCCCTTGCGAGAAGCCGCTCAGTGCTGTAATCAGCAGGCCAAAGAACAGGGCATTCATTACGGCGCTGGGCACGTCGAATTTCTGTTGTTTGGCTTTCTGCGGGTTATCCGGCAGGAAACGCAACGCCAGCCATAACGCAACGATGCCAAGTGGAATGTTGATCAGGAACAGCCATTTCCAACTGGCGACGGAAAGAATCGCTGCCGCCACAGTGGGGCCAGCCGCACTCGACACCGCAACGATCAGCGAGTTGATCGCCATACCGCGTCCGAGAAAGCGCTGCGGATAGATGATGCGGATTAAAGCCGTGTTGACGCTCATCAGCGCTGCGCCACCAAAGCCTTGCAGCACGCGGGCCACGGTTAGCGTGTTCAGTGATGAGGAGAGGGCGCAAAACAGCGAGGTGGCGATAAACAGCGCAAGTCCAACCTGATAGACGCGGCGGTAGCCAAGCATATCGCCAAGAAACGATAGAGACAGCAGCGAGATAACGATAGCGATTTGATAGGCGTTAACAATCCAGATCGATTCGGCTGGACTGGCATTCAGTTCACGGGCAATGGTCGGCAAAGCCACGTTGGCGATAGCCCCATCCAGCACCGCCATCATGATACCGAGTGCAATGGTAATGATCGCGCCATAGCGCTGTGGAATGGGCAATCCATCCTGAGCAACAGTAGAAGGCATAAGTTAGGTAAGTAAAGGAAGTGAATATCATCATGCTAATCAATTCGCTGCCGAAAAGCACCGCATTCATTGACATAAAATTACGTGTGGATGTGTCACTTAGCGTCAATCGTTGCCGCCATCAGGTTGAAACGCATATACTGGCGCTTCTGTTCCGTTTTTTTTGAAACACTGTCAAAAAAGGATACGCGCCATGGCGAGCAGCGATAACGATAAACAGCCGGACTCGGTTTCATCGGTGATGAAAGTGTTTGGCATTCTGCAGGCGCTGGGCGAAGAGCGCGATCACGGAATCACCGAATTGTCCCAACGCGTGATGATGTCGAAAAGCACCGTCTATCGCTTTTTACAGACCATGAAATCGCTTGGTTATGTGGCGCAGGAAGGGGAAAGTGAGAAATACTCGCTGACGCTTAAGCTGTTTGAGCTCGGGGCCAAAGCGTTACAGAACGTCGATCTGATTCGTAGCGCCGATATTGAGATGCGTGAGCTGTCACGTCTGACCAAAGAAACCATTCACCTCGGTGCGCTGGAAGAAGACAGCATCGTCTATATCCATAAAATCGATTCATTGTATAACCTGCGCATGTATTCGCGCATCGGCCGCCGCAATCCATTGCACACCACCGCAATTGGTAAAGTGTTACTGGCATGGCGCGATCGCGCTGAAGTACAGGAGATCCTCAGCGAAGTGGAGTTCCGCCGCAGCACTGCCAAAACCATTGTCACTGCAGAAGCGCTGCTGGCGGTGCTGGATCAGGTGAAAGAGCAGGGATTTGGCGAAGATAATGAAGAGCAGGAAGAGGGCTTACGCTGTATCGCGGTGCCGGTGTTTGACCGCTTTGGTGTGGTGATTGCGGGATTGAGCATCTCGTTCCCCACCATTCGTTTTTCAGAAGAAGCCAAAAATGAGTATGTGGCGATGCTGCACCGTGCGGCGCACAATCTGTCTGAACAAATGGGCTATCACGACTATCCGTTCTGAAATGAAAAACGGGCTGTTTCCAGCCCGTTTCAACGTTTAATTGTCGACCACTTCGCCACTTTTCTTCAGCAGTGGGCAATCCGTTACGCCGACGATACCGCTGTCTGTGTGCAGATACTGTGCTGTAATCATGCCGCGTGCGGTCAGATAACTGCATTGCAGTCCCAATCCCGCCGCATTCTTATTGCTGCCGGTGAGTACGCCATAGCCGGTTAGCAGCATCGCCAACCAAATTAGTGCCACCAGCATAATCGTCCGAATAAGTAGTTTCATCTTTTCTCCTTGTGATACACAACGCAGCGCGTCCAACATGGCTGCGAATCTACTGTAGCAGCATGCCTCGCTTTCGCTATCGAATCGATCAGAGATAACTGAAAGAGGTCTTGCGGGATAATCTGCTTTCCGTCGCTACCCATTATCTTTTGCCCCGGCAACGAGTAGAATCAGCGGCGGAGTAGAGGTTTGATTTTTGACTACAGAGGCAGTTATGAACGAATTAGCCGCAAACACCAGCCCGCTGTTCAACTATGGCGTTCTGGCCATCATCATTCTTGTGGCCTTTATTGTCTGGTTCTTTGTTAACCGGGCTAGCGTGCGTGCCAGTGAGCAGATCCGTTTGCTGGAAGCCGTTATCGAAGAGCAAAAGAAACAGAATGTGCTGCTGCGTCGTCTGGTTGACGCACAGCCATCCACAGCAAAACCACTAGCGGATGAAGACGCGGATGAAAAACGCGATTTTATTCGGATGATCCCGGAACGTTAAGGCGTTGGAAGGGGGTGAATTAATCGCCGACAGGGCAACCGGCTGCGCACTGAAATGGTGCGTGGCGGGATAATGCCATTTAGTGAATTCGCTTCCTGAATCAAGTATGAATAGCGATGATCTCTGCCAGAAAGAATTTCAACTAAGATTAATCCTAAGGAGTTTTTGTTAAATCAAGCTCATCAATGTTTTTTTTAACATTTAATTGTTGGGTTGATAGTTAAAATTGAGATAAATGCCACCTAATGTTAATGCGTTTATATGGGGCGCATATTATTGGTTTCTCCTGATTTTGGTGCAAAGCAATTAATAACTTATACCTGAGAAAACTATTTGTACAAGATTTGAACGGCGCGCAGTTGTTGTGTGGCTGGCGAACTTTTTAGTGGAATATTTTATTGATGCCATATTAGTGCAATATTTATGTCGTACTTTTTACCCCTTTAAAATGTACCTGTTTAGACATTACCGCTGCGCTTGACTAAGTGAGGATTAGGCGCTAACTATACTGACTGATAACCCTTTTTTGCGCACCTTACGGGTTGGGTGTCAATATGTTGATTGATGAAGTGCAGCGGCAATTAACTAATTATGTGCGTCACGTCGATCACCGTTTAAAAATGGCTTGCCATTAATTTACGGATATGTGATAACAAATCGTGGGTCAAACGAGGTACAGTTCTGTTTATGTATGGCATCTTCAGTAAAGAAGTTACGAGTAAAGACGTTGACGTTGAATACCGCTTCCTTGCCGAACCTTAAATTAGTGCCTCATTCAGTAATGTCTCTGGTTTATCTGTAAGTCTGCCTGCGGGCAATATAATCATTGAAAGGAAATTTGCGAAATGGCAAAGATTAAAGGTCAGGTTAAGTGGTTCAACGAGTCTAAAGGTTTTGGTTTTATTACTCCTGCTGATGGTAGCAAAGATGTGTTCGTACACTTCTCTGCAATCCAGGGCAATGGTTTTAAAACTCTGGCCGAAGGCCAAAGCGTTGAGTTCGAAATCCAGGACGGCCAGAAAGGTCCTGCTGCGGTCAACGTTACCCCAATCTGATTTCGCCCTCAGGCTCGGTGCCATGCACCACTGAAACGAATCCTAAAGCCCCGTTCACTGAACGGGGCTTTTTCTTTTATCCTTTCTGTAGCCAGATGATCAGGGTAAACTGCGCCGCGAATTGCTAACCCGGAGTTATCTATGTCTTTGATTTGCCCACTTTGTCATCAGCCTTTATTGCAGCAGGCGAATAGCTTCCGCTGTGATGCTGGGCATCAATTTGATCAGGCCAAAGAAGGGTACGTCAATTTGCTGCCGGTGCAGCACAAAGGTTCGCGCGAACCGGGCGATAGCGCTGAGATGCTGCAGGCACGTCGTGCCTTCCTCGATGCTGGACATTATCAGCCGTTGCGCGCGGGTGTTGCCGAAATCCTTGCGCAGCACCTGAGTAATCAAAATTCGCAGCTATTAGATATCGGCTGCGGAGAAGGCTATTACACCGCAGCATTGGCCGATGCGTTGCCGCAGGCACAACTCTTTGGTCTGGATGTCGCAAAAGCAGCGATTCGCATGGCCGCTAAACGCTATCGCACGGTGAAATTCTGCGTGGCCTCCAGCCAGCGTTTGCCTTTTGCCGATGCTTCTCTGGATGGCGTAGTGCGCATTTATGCGCCTTGTAATGAAGAGGAGCTGAGCCGTGTGATTAAAGCGGGTGGCTACCTGCTAACGGTGACGCCGGGACCGCATCATTTGCAGCAGTTCAAGGCGCTGATTTATCGCGAAGTACAGCTGCATGCGGCGGAAGAAAAGGTATATGCCGGTTTTAAGCAGATCGATCAGCAAAACCTGAATTACAGCATGACGTTGAGCGGAAGTGAGGCGGTGAGCTTATTGCAGATGACGCCATTTTCCTGGCGTGCGCGCGAAGAGGTGTGGCAGGACCTTGCGGCATCCAGCGAGTTTACCTGTGATGCCGACTTCATGCTAACGTTGTGGCAGCGCGATTAACGCGCTTCCACCAGCGTATTGTAGATACGTTCCAGATCATCAAGCTGTTTGACGGCAATCAGCAGGCGACGCTGCTCCAGTTGCATCACCAGAATGCCGTCTTCCGACAGGTTCATACTCTGAATGCGAGCGTAATCGATCCACACGCTGCCAAAAAACAGTCCATTTTCCTTCATCAGCAGCTTCGGGCTACGCACCCAGAATAGCCAAATCGCCATAAAGCACAGCACCATCAGCAAATTGGTGGTGAGTTGCGTGCCATGTTTATCAATGTTGTTCCACAGAAGAATGAGCAGCAGCACCACGAAAATGGCGCTATCGATCTTATGGCGACGGCGCAGCGCGACGCGCAGTTTGGTCGGGCCGTTGCGGCGCGGCAGGATCGCTTCATCATAGATAGCGAAAAGAATGAAGCCTGCAATCAGCAGGGCGATCAGCGCGTCAGTCAGTGACATAAAATACTCTTCCTCAATCGAAATTACCTCAACGTGGGCGCTCAGGTAATGCCGCTCAAAAATAGCCGGGAGCGTGGCTCCCGGCTGGCTGATTACAGACCGAGCAGGCCGATCCAGTAACCGAAGATACCGAGGGCGAAGAAGCCGACGATAATCCACAACGCATTCACCTTACGACGCAGCAGCCACATACAGCCAAAGGTCAGCAGCAGTGGAATCAGGCCAGGCATCAGCTGATCGAGAATCGATTGCACCGTGGTAACCGTGGTTTTACCGGTCTGGTCGGTGATGCGCGACACCACCAGCGGCACATTCACATGCGTCCACTTGTTAACCAAAGCCCCCATAACAAAGAGGCCGAGAATCGACGCGCCCTCCGTCAGTTTCTGCAGGAAACCGCCGCCCATATCACTGACGATATCCACACCTTTACGGTAGCCGTACGCCACACCGTAGTAACGCGTTAACAGACGAACCGCGTTAAACAGGATGAAGAACAGTAACGGACCTAACAAGCTGCCGCTCATGGCGATACCAGCACCGAGTGCAGCAAACACCGGACGCACGGTACCCCAGAAGATCGGGTCACCTACGCCTGCCAGCGGCCCCATCAGACCCACTTTGATGCCGTTAATCGCCGCATCATCAATCGGCGCACCGTTGGCACGCTGCTCTTCCATCGCCATGGTAACGCCCAATACCGGCGCTGCCACGTAAGGGTGGGTGTTGAAGAACTCCAGGTGACGTTTAATCGCCTGTTTACGTTCGTCGTTGTTTTCTGGATAGAGGCGACGAATCACCGGCACCATTGAGTAGCAAAAACCCAGCGCCTGCATACGTTCAAAGTTCCACGAACCCTGAAACAGGTTAGAGCGCAGGAACACACCACGGACATCGCCGGGGGTGAGTTTCTTTGGAGTGTTAGTTGTATCAACCATGATTTCACCTGTTCCTAGTCGAGTTCGTTATCGAGGTCATTGTTTGCAGGACCGGCATTTGCAGCACCTGCAACGCGGTTATATTTCGGTGCCAGCTGGATATACAGCACCGCCATCACCACGCCAATCACGCCGAGCGCAACCAGATTGAAGTTGGTGAAGGCTGCAGTAACGAAGCCAAGGTAGAAGAACGGCATCAGGTAGCCCGCGCGCATCATATTGATGACCATCGCGTAACCGACTACCACGATCATGCCGCCGGCGATGTTCAGGCCGTTGGTGACCACTTCAGGAATCGAGTTCAGCAGTTCCTGAACCACGTGCGTACCAACAGAAATCGCCACGATCAAAGCTGGGATGGCAATACGCATCGCCTGCAATACCAGCGCAGAAACGTGGATCCAGCTAATCGCATTAAGGTTACCTTTCTCGGCTGCCTTATCGGCGGCGTGCTGGAAGGCGACAGTGATGGTACGCACGATGATGGTCAGAACCTGACCGGCTGCGGCCAGTGGAATCGCCAGCGCGATACCAGCACCGACGCTTTGACCACCAGCGATAACCAAAATGGTTGAGATAATCGAAGCCAGCGCCGCATCTGGTGCAACAGCCGCACCAATGTTCATCCAGCCCAGTGCAATCATCTCCAGCGTACCGCCGATGATGATACCGGTTTTCATATCACCGAGGACTGCACCAATTAAGGTACAAGCCACCAGCGGACGGTGGAACTGGAACTCATCAAGAATCGATCCCATCCCGGCGATACAGGCCACAATAAATATCAAAATGATTTGTAGCGTGGTTATCTCCATTGCATTTCTCCTCTGCAAGGTCTCTAAAATTCGCCCACATGTGCAGGCAAAAGGGCGAACTACGGATTGACCTTGGCGATCAGGTCCATCATTTTCAGTCGCTGATCGCTGGAGACTTTACGTACTTCCAGTTCGATACCGCGTTCATTAAGTTTGCGGAATGCCGTGATATCTTTTTCATCCACCGATACCGCGTTGTTCACCTGCGTTTTGCCCTGACGGAACGCCATGCCACCAATATTGACCGACTTAATGTCCACGCCTTGCTCAACAATCCTCACTACATCCGTGGGATTGGTGAACAGCAGCATCACTTTATCCTGGCCATATTTCGGGTTGTTCCACACGCGAACCATCTTGTCGACATCCACCACATGCGCGGTGACGCCCGGCGGGGCCACCTGCGTCAGCAGGGTTTTGCGCACATGATCGTTGGCCACTTCATCAGACACTACGATAATGCGACTAACGTTGGTCTCTTTGGTCCAGCGCGTGGCCACTTGCCCGTGAATCAAGCGGTCATCAATACGCGCCAGGCCGATTTTCATGTGATCGCCAGGTGCCATCGGTTTTTGCGGCTGAGCGGGCGCTTTCGCTGCAACCGGAGCCGGTGCAGCTGCGGCTTGCGCAGGCGTTTCAGTCTTGAGGGCTTTAACACCTTCACGACCGGCTTCTACCGCGATGTGAATCAGTTCTTCCAGCGATGGATTGTCATCGCGTCCCATCAGGGTTTCCACCAGCATCGGAATGTTGACGCCGGCGATGACATCATAGCCATCCTTGTCCACCACAATGCGGCTGGCCGCATTAAATGGACTGCCACCCCAGGTATCGACCAGGAACAACACGCCCTTTGACGTGTCGAGGTCTGCCAGCCGTGCCTGATACTTTTCGATTAGCGTTTCTGCATTTTCGCCGGGAACGAAATCAATCCATCCGACATTTTCCTGCTCACCCAACAGCATCTCTGCTGTTTTAAGCAACTGTTCTGCCGCCCAGCCATGTGTACCAATTACAATAGCAATGGTCACTTGCTACCTCCGTTCGCGTGAGAGATTCTCTGGCATTGCCGGGAATCGTTGAAAATTACCGTTAGTGTTTCAGGTGGATCGTTAATGATGTGATTGAGAAAGAGCATCAATAAATAAAACGAAACAATCCGCTGCACAGCGATAAGTCGCGATTTATTTTAGTGATCGAAAAAATAAATTATGTGATGTTTGTCAGCTATTTCGAGCGTAACGGCGCTAATGTGCACTTTTGTTCGTTATTCATGCGTTCACGTAGATATTTGTAAATGTAATAAATTTTTTTGACGTCGTTGATGTAACTGATACATTAGCGTTCTGTTTTTTATTCAGGAGTACCGGGCTTCAGCTCACCTTTATGGACCGTCACCGACGTCGCTCAACATGTTCTCAGCGCTATTCCGCGCCTGCTTTTACGCTCTTCAGCGTTATCACCAACTGTAACGATCCCACGTCTCGCCCTCTGGTGCAGATGCAATTTCGTACGCCATCACGTTCGGTAAGGAGTCATTGATGGAATTTCTCTTCGACCCCTCAATTTGGGCGGGTTTGCTCACGCTGATCGTGCTGGAAATCGTTCTCGGTATTGATAACCTGGTGTTTATCGCCATCCTCGCGGATAAATTGCCGCCAAAGCAGCGCGATAAAGCCCGACTGATTGGTTTGTCGCTCGCCCTGATTATGCGTCTTGGCTTGCTGTCACTCATCTCCTGGATCGTGACGCTGACGCGACCCCTATTCAGCGTAGGCGATTTCAGCTTTTCCGGACGAGATTTAATTTTGTTGTTCGGTGGTTTGTTCCTGTTATTCAAGGGAACCATGGAACTGCATGAGCGACTCGAGAACCGCGGACTCGAACATCAGGGCAATAAGAGCTACGCCAGTTTCTGGGCGGTGGTGATTCAGATCGTCGTGCTGGATGCGGTGTTCTCACTGGATGCGGTGATTACTGCGGTGGGTATGGTGAACCATCTGCCGGTGATGATGACTGCGGTGGTAATCGCTATGGGCGTGATGCTGCTGGCCTCAAAACCGCTGACGAATTTTGTTAACGCACACCCAACGGTGGTGGTGCTGTGTCTGAGCTTCCTGCTGATGATTGGTCTGTCGCTGGTGGCCGAGGGCTTTGGTTTCCACATTCCTAAAGGTTACCTGTACGCGGCGATTGGCTTCTCGATCATCATCGAGCTGTTTAACCAGATTGCGCGCCGTAACTTTATTAAGCATCAGGAACATCGCCCGATGCGTGAACGCACCGCCGAAGCGATCTTGCGTTTGATGGGCGGACGCCAGCGTAAGCAAGCGACGACCACGGAAGAAACCTCGTTGACCGAAGCGATGCCGCAGGAAGCGTTTAAAGACGAAGAACGCTACATGATTAACGGCGTATTGACGTTATCGCAACGCTCAATCCGCAGCATCATGACGCCGCGCGGTAACATTTCGTGGGTGGATGTTTCGCGCCCGCTGGATGAAATCCGTATTCAGCTGCTGGATACGCCACACAGTTTGTTCCCGGTGTGTCGTGGTGAGCTGGATGAAATCATTGGCGTGGTGCGTGCTAAAGAGCTGCTGGTGGCGCTGGAACACGGTATGGATGTGGCAACCTTTGCTGCTAATACCCCGGCGATTGTGGTACCGGAAACGCTGGACCCAATCAATCTGCTGGGCGTGTTGCGCCGAGCTAAAGGTAGCTTCGTGATTGTTACCAACGAGTTTGGTGTGGTACAGGGCTTAATCACGCCGCTGGACGTGCTGGAAGCGATTGCCGGTGAGTTCCCGGATGAAGATGAAACGCCAGATATCATTGCCGATGGCGACGGTTGGTTAGTGAAGGGCGGTACCGATCTGCACTCGCTGCAACAGCTGCTGGATCATCACGAGTTAGTGAAGGCCGATGAAGATCACGCTTCGTTAGCCGGTTTGTTGATTGCGCAGAAAGGCCAGCTGCCGCTGCCGGGCGAGGTGATTGATTTGCCGCCGCTGCACTTCCAGGTGATTGAGGCGACCGATTACCGTATCGACCTGGTGCGCGTGACCAAAGATAAGCCATTCGATCACGAAGAACACGCCGAGTAAGTAAGCTGATTGATGCGAGTAAAAACGGCCACATAAGTGGCCGTTTTTTTATGCGCTTAACTGCGCCTGATGCTGCTCCAGCCACTGCGGGAAATCTTCAATCGGCATGGGACGCGCGTAGAAATAGCCTTGCAGATGGTCAACGCCGCGCTCACGCAAATAGTGCGCCTGTTCCGCAGTTTCCACACCTTCCGCCACCAGCGAAATATTCAGGCGCTGCGCCAGCGAGATCACCATATCGGTCACGGTCGCGTTAATGGCGTCGGTGCCAATGGCGGCAGTAAAAATCTTGTCGATTTTAAGCACGTCCGGTTTGAGGTCTTTCAGGTAAGCCAGCGAACTGTGGCCAGTACCGAAATCATCAATTGCCAGACGCACACCAATCTCATGCAGCTGCGACACCACCGATTGATCGATAATCGGCAGGGCATCACGCTCCGTCAGCTCGACCACCAGTTTCGGCATCGGATTGGCGGGCCACCAGATATTCTGCAGATCTTCCACAATGGCGCGATCGCGGAAATGGCTGGCGGCAACGTTAATCGCAATATGGAACGACGGACATTGCGGCAGGTTGGGCAGCTCATCCACCACTTTCGCCAGTACGAAGCGGGTTAACGGCGCGATCAGGTTCTGGCGCTCGGCGAGCGGAATAAACACGTCCGGCGCAATCCAGCCCTGACGTTGGTTATGCCAGCGCAGCAGCAGTTCCATGCCGTCACACTCGCCGCTTTTGGCGTTAATCAGCGGCTGGCAATAGACCATAAATTCGTTAGCGGTGATGCCATAACTGATCTGCCAACTGAGACTCATACGGTTGGCGGTCGCCAGCCAGACGATGTAACCCATCAGCAGGCTCAGCATCAGCGCCAGCGGCAACTGAGAAGGCAGCGTGTTGAGCGCCAGCCAGGCGGGTGAAGGGCCGTACAAGGTGATGCTGAACGGATAACGCAGCGATGCCTGATCGTAAGCCACTTCATCTTCAGACGGTTCGGTTTGCTCAATCAGCGGATTGCCGTATTCAAGGCTCTGACCACCGACGTTAAAGATCGCGCGCTCCACCCACGGCAACTGCGGCTCGAGCAGATAGTTGGTCATCAACTCAATATTAATGACTTGCAGCAGACCTTCGCGGTTATCCAGCGATTTTGGCGTCCACAGCAGCAGCACCGGCGATCCTTTCAGCAGATCATTATCCGTGGCTAACATCATGCGCTGATTATTGATGGCTAACTCAGGGTAGGTTTGGCTGAAGGAGAGGTGTTGCGGGCCGAAAATGCTGGAGCAGTAGAGCGTGTCTTCCTGAACCAGCAACACGGTGCGCACGGTTTGCAGCGCGGCAATTTTCTCAATCAGCGGATAACGCACTTGCGCACAAGGTACGCCAACCAGACCGAGCGTGTTGTTTGCGGAAACATCCAGCGGCGAGAACATACGATCAAAGCGTTCAATCGCGCGGGTGGCGAAATTCAGCGACTGCTGCTCAATGCGCGATTTCTCTTCGATATAACGAAAAGTTAGCGTCAGGACCAGAACCAGCGAGGCGATCACTAACGCAATAAGCAGTCGCTTACGGCGAAATTGACCCACAAATTGCTGGGGAATGAGCATCAGTAACCACCTTGCAAAACAAAGATTGAAGCCAAATTAACGTGTAGGTTATCGGCATTGAGGCGGCCAGGTTTAGCGCGGCTGAATAAAAAATACGGCACTAAAAAAAGCGCGGCCACAAAGGGCCGCGCGCAAAATCAATGTATCTGGTTTACTCAGTTGGAGGTAGCAACAGATGCAGAAAAATAGTCAACTGATGCTTTAATCATCAGCGGAGTATTAGTCGCACTGGACCTTAATCGCCAATCCACCGCGTGAGGTTTCACGGTATTTGGCGTTCATGTCCTTACCGGTTTCGTACATGGTCTCAATCACTTTATCCAGCGACACGCGCGGTTCACTGGTACGACGTAGCGCCATGCGCGCGGAGTTGATGGCTTTCACGGAAGCGATGGCGTTGCGCTCAATGCACGGCACCTGAACCTGACCGGCGACCGGATCGCAGGTTAATCCCAGATTGTGCTCCATGCCGATTTCCGCCGCGACACACACTTGCTCCGGGCTGCCGCCGAGCAGTTCCGCCAGACCGGCCGCCGCCATGGAGCACGCCACGCCGACTTCGCCCTGGCAACCCACTTCGGCACCCGAAATAGAGGCGTTCATTTTGTACAGCACGCCAATAGCGCCAGAGGCGAGGAAGTAGCGGATAAAGATATCGGGCGTAACGGGTTCGATAAAGTGATCGTAATAGGCCAACACCGCCGGCACGATGCCGCAGGCACCGTTGGTGGGTGCTGTCACCACACGGCCACCGGCCGCATTCTCTTCATTGACCGCTAGCGCGAACATGTTCACCCAGTCGATCACATCCATCGGATCTTTCGAATGCTTAGAAGATGAAACCAGCAGGCGGCGCAAGGAAGCTGCGCGACGTGGTACGCGCAGTGGGCCCGGCAGCACGCCTTCGGTATTGAGACCGCGATCAATACAGGCCTGCATGGTTTGCCACACATGACCAAAATAGGCGTGAATCTCGTCGCGAGTATGCAGCGCCAGTTCGTTCTTCATCACCAAACCCGACAGCGACAGACCGCTTTCGCGACAATGGCTGAGCAGCTCTTTAGCAGAGTGGAACGGCCACGGCACAGAAACTTCGTTCAGCACCGGCTGGCCGAAATGCTCTTCATCAACGATGAAACCGCCACCGATGGAATAGTAGGTTTTGCTCAGAATTAATAGATCGCCAGCGAAAGCGAACACCGTCATGCCATTCTCATGCAGTGACAGGTTTTCGCTGCGGAACACCATGCCGCCTTCACGGGGGAAGTCCACTTCGCGCGCGCCGTTGGCTAACAGCAGACGTTCGCGTTGCTCCACGTCTTTGATGAACGCGGGAATGCCGTCGATATCCACGGTGGCCGGTTCGAAACCCGCCAGGCCCATGATAATAGCGATATCGGTGTGGTGACCTTTGCCAGTGAGCGACAGCGAACCGTAGACGTCGACCGCCACGCGCGTCACGTCCTGCAATTTGCCTTGTTCGGCCAGCAGATCAACAAACTGCTTGCCCGCTTTCATCGGGCCGACGGTATGTGAACTGGATGGGCCGATGCCCACTTTAAACATGTCAAAAACACTAATCACCGGTGACACTCCTCACAAATCTTATTCTGCACGGCAGAAGCCGTTTATGCGGCTAATAGTAATCGCCCATGCCGGTTAACGAGCAGCTTTTCGCATGAAATAAACTAATTATAAACCACAGAAATAGTTATCCGTTTCTGCAGTTGTGAAGCGGATCGGTTTTCTCGGCGAAAGGCTAACAAAGCGGGGGGGTTTTGGGGCACATTTTTGGTTAGTTAAACCAACGATGAGTGCGCAGACCGGTGCCGCTTTTGGGCCGGCGGTCCTCGCGCCGCTAGCGCGGTGCCTTCACTTCGCTCGTTTGCCTGACGGACCGGCGGAGACGGGACGTCCCTGTCCCGGCTCCGCCTTTCGCCCGCGTCCTGCGGGCTCTCCTGGCTTCCTCGCTTTGTTCAGCGCTGCGGATTGCCGGCCCAAAAGCGGCACCGGCCTGCTCCGCAGCTTCAGTGCGCGTTGTTGAAGAAGGCACATTTGCCTGAGCCCACTCAAAAGCATTAGGAGATTTACGGCAGGGCGATTTGTTGACCGAGCGCACGAATAATTCCGGCGGTCATGCCCCAGATAAAGTAATCCTCATACCATGACAACCAAACCTGATGTTGGCGATGACCGCGCCGTAAGGTGAGATCGCTGTAACGGCTCAGGCGCAGCGCTTCCGCCAGCGGCATGGCAAAGGCGCTTTCCACTTCGTCCGGATTAAGCTGCAAAGCCAAATCAGCTGGAATAATGCCCACCACCGGGGTCACGGCGAAACCGGTGCTGCTGGTTACCGGCGGCAGAACACCAATGATCTGCACCTGCTCCGGTTGAATTCCCACTTCTTCCTGTGCTTCACGCAGCGCGGTGTGGATCAATGACGCGTCAGTGGCATCCTGCATGCCGCCGGGAAATGCCACTTGTCCCGCGTGTTTACGCAGGTGCGATGAGCGGCGCGTGAGCAGCAAGCCAGGTTCTGCGCCGGCGATCACCGGTACCAGCACCGCCGCACGGCGTCCGCTGATAGCGCTTTTTGGCATGTGCAAAGGCGGTTGCAGGACAAAGCGGCTGAGGAACTGCTCAAGGGTTAAACTCATTTCAGGTCTCATCGCGCAGGCTGGGCAGAATACGATTCACCTTGTGAAAGGTTTCCTGATATTCGGCGTTGAGGTCGCTGTCCGCCACTAATCCGCCACCGGCAGCGCAATAAAGCTGGTGGTTCTCCGCAATCAGGGTGCGAATGGTAATGCTGGTATCCATGCGGCCACACAGGCTAATGTAGCCGATACTGCCACACCACGCGTTGCGGCGATGCGGCTCCAACTCTTCGATAATCTCCATTGCGCGGATCTTCGGTGCGCCGGTAATCGAACCGCCGGGGAAACAGGCGCGCAGCAGATCGGTTGCGCTTAGCGTTTCAGGCAAACGTGCACGCACGGTGCTGACCAGATGATGTACTGCCGGGAAAGGTTCAACCACGAACAGTTCCGGCACGCTGACGCTGCCGGGCACGGCGACGCGGCCAATATCATTGCGCAGCAGATCGACAATCATCAGATTCTCAGCGCGATCTTTCTCTGAGTTAGCAAGTTTCTCTGCCTGCAAACGATCGGCCTGGGCATCTGCAAGGCGCGGCAAGGTGCCTTTGATCGGACGCGTTTCAATCTCTTGCTGCTGTAAAGCGAGGAAGCGCTCCGGCGATAAACTCAGCAGCGCGCTGTTTGGCAAACGCAGGAAGGCGCTGAACGGTGCGCGATTCGCCTGCGTGAGACGCAAAAATGCCTGCCACTCATCGCCGCGATAGCCCGCCTGAAAACGCTGCGCCAGATTCACCTGATAGCAGTCACCGGCTTGAATATAGGCTTGCACCGCGTTGAACCGCTGCGCATAGGCGTCAAAACTGAGATTCGATTGCCACTCGCTGGTTAAGGAGAAGGGCTCGGCTGGCGGCGCGGTTTGTGCTTGCAGCCATTGCCAACGCTGCTCGGCATCGGTGAGCGAAACCAGCGTCAATTTTTGCAGATGGTGATCGGCGATCAGCGCCCAGTCATAAATGCCCACCGCCATATCCGGCGTGATGAGATCCTGCTGCGCGTGCTCTGGCAGAGTTTCAAAGCGCCGTCCCAAATCGTAACCAAACAGACCCAATGCACCGCCCTGAAAGGGTAAATCGGCATCAAAAGTGGGCTTAACACCCAGCGCGTCACATTGCTGTTGCACCAGCAGCAGTGGATCGGCTGCGGAATGAATGACCTCATCACCGCAAGCAATTTCAGTGCTGGCACCGCGTGTGGTCAGCGTCGTACGCGGATCGGCGGTGAGGATATCAAAGCGGTTATCCGCGTGATCGGCCTGGCCGGAGGTCAGCAACATCGCCCAGCATTGGTGGGCCAGCGGAGCAAAAAGGTGTAACAGCGTTTCGGGCGTATACTTCAGAACGAGGCTTTTTACCATCATGGGACAAATCACTTCAGCAAGCAGGTCGCTAGCCTGACATATTTTTTTGTTGCTGGCACCCGTTTGTTCCACGTGGTAATAATGCGTCCCCCATGTACCAGGAGTGAATCATGTTTACAGGTCTTCCAGCGTTATCCCACGAACAACAGCAGCAAGCGGTTGAACGCATCCAGGAATTAATGGCGGGCGGTATGTCGAGCGGACAGGCGATTGCGCAAGTGGCGCAGGAAATTCGTCAAACCTATAAAGGTGAAGCGATTCGGGCGATGTTCGAAGACGACGAGGATGAAGAAGACGACAACGAATAACGCCCGAACGATTTTTACAGCGCGGCGATGATTTTAATTTCGACTTTATACTTCGGGTTCATCAATCCGGCCTGCACGGTGCAACGCACCGGCGCATTGCCCGGCGAAACCCACGCATCCCAGGCGCGATTCATCGCCGGGAAATCACTTTTCTCCACCAGGAAAATGGTGGCGTCGAGGATCTTGCTTTTATCTGATCCCACGCGCGTCAGAATGGCGTCAATCACGGCCAACGCATTGGCAGTTTGCGCTTCCGCATCTTCATCCAGATTTTCCGGTACGCTGGTGTAATAGACGGTTTGGTTATGCACAACGGCTTCCGACATGCGGTGTTCCGGATCAATACGCGTAATGGTCATGCTGTTCTCCTTTGATTTTGCTGCGCTAGCCTGCCATATCCCAGGGGCGTATGTCATCTGTTGTGGTTGCCCGCCGGGAATCCTGACATAATTACAGTGGTTTTTATTTTTGATGTGAGGAAGTGTGGCAGACGATTTTGCAGCTGACGGCGCACTGGCGCAGGCAATTCCGGGCTTTAAACCGCGTGAAGCACAGCGCCAAATGGCCAAAGCGGTCACCGAGGCGGTGAAAACAGGCGGCGAGCTGGTGGTTGAAGCGGGCACCGGAACCGGTAAAACCTATGCCTATCTGGCGCCAGCGTTGCGGGCGAAGAAAAAAGTCATCGTCTCTACTGGCTCCAAAGCATTGCAGGATCAGCTCTATAACCGCGATCTGCCCACCATCGCGCGTGCCCTGAAGTTCAGCGGCAAAACCGCGCTGCTGAAAGGGCGCTCCAACTATTTATGCCTTGAACGTCTTGAGCAGCAGAATCAAACCGGCGGCGATCTTAGCGTTCAGGCGCTGGGCGATTTGATCAGCGTGCGCGGCTGGTCGTCAGAAACCACCGATGGCGACGTCAGCAACTGCAACGGCGTGGCCGAAGACAGTCCGATCTGGCCCTTTGTCACCAGCACCAACGATAACTGCCTCGGCAGCGATTGCCCGTTGTACAAAGATTGCTTCGTGGTCAAAGCGCGCAAAAAAGCCATGGATGCCGATGTGGTGGTGGTGAACCATCATCTGTTTCTCGCCGATCTGGTGGTGAAAGAGGGCGGCTTCGGCGAATTGATCCCAGAGGCCGATGTGATGATCTTCGATGAAGCGCATCAGCTGCCCGATATCGCCAGCCAGTATTTCGGTCAGCAGCTGTCGAGCCGCCAACTGCAGGACCTCGCCAAAGACATCATCATTGCCTATCGCACCGAAGTGCGGGATGTGCAGCAGCTGCAGAAATCTGCCGATCGCCTGGCGCAGTGCGCGCAGGATTTCCGACTGACGCTTGGCGAACCGGGCTTTCGCGGCAACCTGCGCGATCTGCTGAGCGACAATAACATCATGCGCATGTTTACCTTGCTGGATGATGCGCTCGAACTCTGTTACGACGTGATCAAACTGTCGCTCGGGCGTTCCGCGCTGCTGGACGCCGCCTTTGAGCGCGCGGCGCTGTATCGCACGCGCCTGAAACGTCTGCGCGCCATTGATGAGCCGGGCTTCAGCTATTGGTATGAGTGCAACAGCCGCCATTTCACACTGGCACTGACGCCGTTATCGGTGGCAGAACGTTTCCGGGAAGTGATGGATAACCGCAAAGCGGCGTGGATTTTCACGTCTGCCACGCTGGCAGTGAATGAGCAGATGAGCCATTTCTCCAGCCGTCTTGGCGTGGATAACGCCACTACCATGATTCTCGACAGCCCATTCGATTACACTCAGCAAGCGCTGCTGTGCGTGCCGCGCAATATGCCGGAACCCAATCATCCCGGCGGCGCTCGCCAGCTGGCGCGCATGATGAAGCCGCTGATTGATGCCAACAAAGGCCGCTGCTTCTTCCTTTGCACCTCGCACAAGATGATGCGCGAGTTAGCCATCGAGTTTCGTGCTTCGATGACCTTGCCGGTGCTGCTGCAGGGCGAGACCAGTAAAGGACAGCTGCTGAAGCAGTTCCTCGAAGCCGGTAACGCGCTGCTGGTCGCAACCAGCAGCTTCTGGGAAGGTGTTGACGTGCGCGGCGATGCGCTGTCGCTGGTGATCATCGACAAGCTGCCGTTTACTTCACCGGAAGATCCGCTGCTCAAAGCACGTATGGAAGATTGTCGCCTGCGCGGCGGCGATCCCTTTAATGATGTGCAATTGCCCGATGCGGTGATCACCCTGAAACAGGGCGTGGGGCGTTTGATTCGTGACACGGAAGATCGCGGTGTGCTGGTGATTTGCGATCAGCGTCTGGTTTCACGTCCTTACGGCGGCCTGTTCCTCAACAGTTTGCCGCCCACGCCGCGCACCCGCGATATTGCACGCGCCATCGAATTTGTCCGTCAGCCTGCGGATCACTAATTTGTGCCAGGCTGTGATAAGATGCGCGCCATTTTGACTCTCTGAGGTTGTTATGTCCGCCCGAATTTTAGCCCTGGACACGGCGACAGAAGCCTGTTCTGCCGCGCTGCAAAACCTGCAGCAGATTGATGCCCGCTTTGAAATCGCCCCGCGCGATCATACCCAACGTATTCTGCCGCTGGTGCAGGAGCTGTTGCAGGCGCAGCAGCTGGAGCTGACCGCGCTTGACGTGCTGGCGTTTGGCCGGGGTCCGGGCAGTTTTACCGGTGTGCGTATCGGCATTGGTATTGCTCAGGGGCTGGCACTTGGCGCGAATCTGCCGATGATCGGCGTCTCCTCATTAGCCACCATGGCGCAGGGCGCGTGGCGTTTGACCGGCGCGACGCGCGTACTGGCGGCGATTGACGCGCGTATGGGCGAACTCTATTGGGCTGAATATGAGCGTGACGAAAACGGCGAATGGCTGGGTGCGGAAACCGAAGCGGTGATCAAACCCGAAGTAGCACAGGAACGTATTGCGGCATTAAGCGGCGAATGGACTGCCGTTGGCACCGGCTGGCAAGCCTATCCGCATCTGTTGACCTCGCCAGGCGCGCAGCTTATTGCTTCAGAGGTGTTATTACCTGCCGCCGAAGATATGCTGCCGCTGGCGCTCAGCGCCTGGCAACGTGACGAAGCAGTCGCGGTAGAGAATGCCGAGCCGGTTTATCTGCGCAATGAAGTGGCATGGAAAAAGTTGCCCGGCCGCTAAGTCGCGCGCAACTTATCTTCGCGAGCTCAGTCTAATCAGAGAAATAACAGGAGAAGTGCTATGCCAATAAGTCGTAAAGGGATGTCTGGCGCTCTGTTAGCCTGCGCAATGCTGCTCAGCGGCTGTGTTTCGGTGCCAGATTCAATTAAAGGAAGTTCTGAGCTTCCACAGCAAGATTTACTGCGCGTGATGAACGCGCCGCAACTGTTTGTCGGCCAGGAAGCACGCTTCGGCGGGAAAGTGGTGAAGGTCACCAATCTTAGCGGCTTAACACGCGTGGAGATTGCGACGCAACCGCTGGATGAGAGCGCGCGTCCGCGTTTGGGTGCCGCCTCGGTTGGCCGCATCTTTGCCGACATCCGCGGCTTTGTCGATCCGGTCGATTTGAACAACCAATACATCACGGTGCTGGGCAACATCAAAGGCATTGAGAAAGGGGATATTGGTAAGGCCAGCTACAATTTTGTGGTGATCGATGTGCGCGGTTATCAGCGCTGGCATCTGACGCAACAGGTGATGACGCCGCCGCAGCCGATTGATCCGTATATCTGGTATGGCCCAACGCGCCATCGTCCGGGATATTGGGGACCGAATCCCTATTGGGGCATGAACCTTGGCCAACCGGCGCAGGTGCAAACTATCCTTACTGAATAAAGTTTTAAAATCTATTTTACGGCCCGGTCGCGGTGCTTGCGAACGGGCCTTTTTATTGGGCGCGCAACCGATGCGCGAAATTTAGTGATGCGCTTCGCAACCTGAAAATGCCGAAACAGGCAAACTGGTACAATCAGTTAAAATATTGTTAACAACATTGATTGTCGAGGCGGCGATGGCTACGCAACAAGATTATCGGGGTGATTCTTTGAATAAGGTTTGGCTCAAACGCTATCCGGCAGATGTCCCTGCGGAAATTAATGCGGATCGATACGCTTCTCTGGTCGATCTTTTCGAGCACGCAGCAGAGCAATACGCCGATCAGGTGGCTTTCATTAATATGGGCCAACCGATGACCTACCGGCAGCTGGAAAAGCAGAGCCGCGCCTTTGCCGCCTGGCTGCAACAAGGTTTAGGTTTGAAGCAGGGCGATCGCGTGGCGCTGATGATGCCAAACCTGCTGCAATATCCCGTCGCGCTGTTTGGCGTATTGCGCGCTGGCATGGTGGTGGTGAACGTCAATCCGCTCTACACGCCGCGTGAACTCAAGCATCAGTTAGTTGATAGCGGTGCCAGCGCCATTGTCATCGTCTCGAACTTTGCCCACACGCTGGAAAAAGTGGTGGCCGAAACGCCGATCAAGCATGTGATGTTAACGCGTATGGGCGATCAGCTGGCACCGGTGAAAGCCACGCTGGTGAACTTCGTCGTTAAATACGTGAAAAAGCTGGTGCCGAAATACCATCTGCCGGGCGCGGTGCCGTTCCGCAGCGCCTTGTCGCAGGGCGAACAGATGACCTATCAACGCCCAACCGTGACCAATGACGATCTCGCCTTCCTGCAATATACCGGCGGCACCACTGGCGTGGCCAAAGGCGCGATGCTGACGCACCGCAATATGCAGGCCAATCTGGAACAGACCAAAGCCACTTACGGCAAGCTGCTGCGTCCGGGCAAAGAGCAAGTGGTGACCGCGCTGCCGCTCTATCACATCTTTGCGCTGACGGTGAACGGCCTGCTGTTCCTTGACCTTGGCGGCACCAACCTGCTGATTACCAATCCGCGCGATATTCCCGGCTTTGTCAAAGAGCTCAGCAAGTTTCCGTTTACCGCCATCACCGGCGTGAACACCTTGTTCAATGCGCTGCTGAATGATGCCAACTTCAATAAACTCGATTTCTCCACGCTGCGCCTGTCAGCGGGCGGCGGCATGGCGGTGCAAAAAGCGGTCGCCGAGCGCTGGGAAAAACTCACCGGACACTATTTGCTGGAAGGTTACGGCCTGACTGAATGTTCGCCGCTGGTGTCGGTGAATCCGTATGACATTACCTGTCACACTGGCAGCATTGGTTTGCCAGTGCCGTCCACCGATGTGCGCATCGTCGATGATGAAGACAAGGATGTAGCGCCAGGCGAACCGGGCGAGTTGTGTATTCGCGGTCCGCAGGTGATGACCGGCTACTGGCAGCGCGCCGATGCGACCGATGAAGTGCTAAAAAATGGCTGGCTGCATACCGGTGATATTGTTACCGTTGATAGCGAAGGCTTTATTCGCATCGTTGATCGTAAGAAAGACATGATTCTGGTGTCAGGCTTTAACGTGTATCCTAACGAGATCGAAGATGTGCTGATGCAGCACGAGAAAGTGCGTGAAGCTGCGGCGATTGGCGTTCCCAGCGATCTGTCGGGCGAAGCGGTTAAAGTGTGCATCGTGAAGAAAGATCCCTCACTGACCAAAGAAGAGGTGCTGGATCACTGCCGTCGCCAGCTCACCGGCTACAAAGTGCCGAAGATTATCGAGTTTCGTGACGAGTTGCCGAAGACCAACGTGGGCAAAATTTTGCGTCGCGAATTGCGTGATGAGGCGAAGCGAGAAGGGCAGTAACGCGCCATTCTCCTCAGGTTAACGCCGGCTCAGACCGGCGTTTTTATTGCTTTTAACATGGAGCGCTGCGCGTAGTTTGCCGCAGCGAGAAAGACAACGTGAATTACACCCTGATCGACCAAAATGACCAACTGGCCGCCGTGTGCGAGAAGGCACGCCAGCACGCCGCCGTGGCGCTGGACACCGAATTCGTGCGTACCCGCACTTACTATCCGCAGCTCGGCCTGATTCAGCTGTTTGATGGCGACCAATTGATCCTGATCGATCCGCTTAATATCAGTGACTGGACGCCGTTTGTGGCGCTGCTGCAGGACAAGCAGGTCACCAAATTCCTGCACGCCGGTGGCGAAGATCTGGAAGTGTTCCTGCATCGTTTTAAATGCCTGCCCGATCCGATGATTGATACGCAAATTCTAGCGGCCTTTAGCGGCCAGGCGCTGTCGTGGGGCTTTGCCTCGATGGTGATGCATTTCAACCAGGTCGAGCTGGATAAAAGTGAGTCGCGTACCGATTGGCTGGCGCGTCCGCTGACCGAGCGTCAATGTGAATATGCCGCCGCCGATGTCGCCTATCTGCTGCCGATTGCCCATCAGATGGTGGCGCAAACCGAGGAAGCCGGCAACATGGCGGCGGCGTTAAGCGAATGCAATTTGCTGTGCCAGCGTCGTCTGGATATGCTGCAGCCGGAAGAAGCCTGGCGCGATATCACCAATGCGTGGCAACTGCGTCCGCGTCAGTTGGCGGCGTTGCAGCGACTGGCGGCATGGCGTTTAAACATCGCCCGACAAAAAGATATGGCGGTGAACTTCGTGGTACGTGAAGAGAATCTGTGGAAAGTGGCGCGCTTTATGCCAGGTAGCCTTGGTGAGCTGGATCATTTAGGTCTGAACGGCCATGAAATCCGCTTCCACGGTAAAGCGATGGTAGCGCTGGTGGCGGAAGCGCAGGCGCAGGATGAAGCGACTTTGCCAGCGCCGCTGCCCAATCTGATCGATCATCCGCATTACAAGCAGGCGTTCAAAGCCATTAAAGCGCTGGTGCAACAGGTGAGTGAAGAGAGTGGTTTCAGTCAGGAACTGCTGGCATCACGTCGCCAGATTAATCAGGTGCTGAGTGTACATTGGGGATTGAAAACCGCGACGCGCACTCCTGAATTGCAGACAGGCTGGCGGGGTGATTTGTTGAAAGCGGGTATCGACGAGATTCTGCAGGCACTTTGACGCGAGCATTTTCCCCTGCGTAATACCGCAGGGGAAAATCAGGAAACCGCTTTAATCATTTAGGAACGTCTTCCGGCTCCGGCAGCGTTACGTTGAGCTCGAGGATGGAGATATCATCCCCTTTCTGATCCAGCTGAACGGTCACCATATCCGGGTCAATTTTTACATATTTACAGATCACTTCCAATATATCGCGCTTCAGCTGCGGCAGATAGTGGGGCTCACTGTCGCCCCTTCTGCGTTCGGCTACGATAATCTGCAGCCTTTCCTTGGCTATATTGGCTGTGTTCTTCTTACGGGATAAAAAGAAATCAAGTAATGCCATTGGTTATCCCCCGAACAGGCGTTTAAGGAAACCCTTCTTCTCTTCTTCAATAAAGCGGAAGGGGCGTTCTTCGCCAAGCAGGCGATCTACGGTATCAGCATAGGCTTTACCGGCGTCAGCGTTTGCGTCGAGGATCACCGGCTCACCCTGGTTTGAGGCGCGCAGGACAGATTGATCTTCCGGGATGACGCCAACCAGTGGAATGCGCAGAATTTCCAGCACATCTTCCATGCTCAGCATATCGCCACGGGTAACGCGGCCAGGATTGTAACGGGTCAGCAGCAGATGCTCTTTCACCGGATCCTGGCTGTTCTCTGCACGACGGGATTTCGAAGAGATGATGCCAAGAATACGGTCGGAGTCACGTACTGAAGAGACTTCCGGGTTGGTGGTGATAATGGCTTCATCGGCGAAGTACAAAGCCATCAGCGCGCCGGTTTCGATACCTGCTGGTGAGTCGCAGACGATAAAGTCGAACTCCATCGCCGCCAGGTCGTTCAGCACTTTCTCAACGCCTTCACGCGTCAGCGCATCTTTATCACGCGTCTGAGAAGCTGGGAGAATGTAGAGTTGCTCTGTGCGCTTGTCGCGAATCAGCGCCTGATTCAGCGTCGCGTCACCCTGAATGACGTTAACAAAGTCATACACCACGCGACGTTCACAGCCCATGATCAAATCGAGGTTACGCAGGCCGATATCGAAATCGATGACGACGGTTTTTTTGCCTTTCTGCGCTAAGCCGGTGGCGATGGCCGCGCTTGACGTGGTCTTGCCAACGCCCCCTTTACCCGATGTAACTACAATAATGCGTGCCATAAATGTTGATTTCCTTAACGAAAGAAAAGGGGCTTAATTAAGTGTCTGAATGGTCAGCGCGCCATCTTTGAGACTCAGACGCGCCGCTTTACCAAAGAATTCCGCCGGAATGTGATCCATCATCCAATATTCCCCGGCAATAGAGACCAACTCTGCGGCGAGGTTGGTGCAAAAAATCTGGCTGTCGCGTTGTCCACCGACGCCCGCCAGTGCGCGACCGCGCATCATGCCGTAAATATGAATATTGCCGTCGGCGACCAGCTCGGCACCGGCGCTGACGCTGCTAGTAACGATGAGGTCGGCATTACGCGCATAAATCTGTTGGCCCGAACGCACCGGCGTATTAACGATGCGGGTTTTGCTGGCGGCTTCAGCGATCACCGCTGGAACAACCGGCGCGGCTTCAATGACGGGAGCCGAGGCTTGTTTGCGGCTCTCTTTACCTTCCGAAAGTACCGGCAAACCCGCGCGGGCAATCATTTTTTTCAGGGCTTCATCTTTGCAACCGCTGACACCGACGATACGCAGACCGGTCGCCATCACCGCTTGTTGCATCTGTTTCCAGTTAATGTCGCCGGTTAGCGCTGACACATTCAGCACCACCGGCGCATTCAGCAAAAAGGCAGGTGCCTGATCGATTTTGTCCTGTAGCGCCTGACGAATCACCTCGGGTTGCGAATGATGCAGATGAACGACTGACAGGGTAAAACTGCTTCCCTTGAATTCGATTGGCGTTTGCGACATCTGTGCTGACTCAGTCCTGTTTTACGACCCTTAAATGTACGCCGATAAAATCGGCAATAACATCAAACGGTCAATATTCGAAGTTCTGCAAGCATGTTATAGTTACTGCTATATTCAGGCAAGTGACGCCATCGGTTAATTCGAGTAAAAAATATGTTTTGTGTGATCTACAGAAGCCCGCAACGTGAACAGACTTATCTGTATGTTGAAAAAAAAGACGATTTTTCACGGGTACCAGAAGAACTGCTGCGTGGCTTCGGCAAACCCCAGCTGGCAATGGTGTTATCGCTGGATAAGCGTGACAAGCTGGCTAACGCGGATATCAATAAAGTTAAGCAAGGTTTAAGCGAACACGGCTATTATTTGCAAATTCCACCACCGGTTGAAAGTCTGCTCAACATTCATCTCGATCAGGGTAAAAAAGATTAATTCAGATTCATCTGTAAATATATCCTGTAGAAATAATCAGTGCTATTTGCGTTAATTAACTGCCCGCTTTAACCCTTTATTGCGGGCAATTTCCAAAGCGTTTAGCTGATTTTGTTGTATACGATTAACGACTTTTGACAATTTCCGCCACGCCAGCCGCCATAAACCCGTTAATATATTTCACCTCAGCCTGCCGCGTTCCGGCACTGAGCCAGACTTCATCGCCAGATGCACTGGCGGCAAACACAACCAAAGCAGGGGAATAGCATGTATCAGCATCGTAACTGGCAGGGCGCTCTGTTGGATTATCCGGTCAGCAAAGTGGTTTGCGTCGGCAGCAACTATGCGAAGCACATAAAGGAAATGGGAAGTGCCACGCCAACCGAACCGGTGGTGTTTATCAAACCGGAAACTGCAGTGTGCGATCTGCGCCAGCCTCTGTCGATTCCGGCAAATTTTGGTGAAGTGCATCATGAAGTGGAGCTGGCTGTGCTGATTGGCTCGACGCTGAAGCAGGCGAGCGAAGAGCACGTGGCGAAGGCGATTGCCGGTTATGGCGTCGCGCTGGATTTGACCTTACGCGACGTGCAGGCCGGTTTGAAGAAAGCGGGGCAACCGTGGGAAAAATCCAAAGGTTTCGATAACTCGTGTCCGCTGTCGGGTTTTATTCCCGTTTCTGAGTTTAGCGGCGATCCACAGAACACCGAACTGAAGCTTGTCGTTAACGGTGAAGTACGTCAGCACGGCACGACCGCTGATATGATCCACAAAATTCTGCCGCTGATTGCCTATATGAGCCAGTATTTCACGCTGCGCGCGGGCGATGTGGTGCTGACCGGGACGCCAGAGGGCGTTGGCCCAATGCGCTCTGGCGATAAGCTGGAAATCACGCTGGCCGGTCACGGTATTTCGACGCGCGTTCTGTAAAACTTGCATCACCGCACCTGAACCTTTATAAGGTGCGGTCTCTTTGCTAACCCGGACCGCCATCATGACTGAACAACCTTTCTGGCAGACTAAACGCCTTGACCAAATGAACGACGCAGAGTGGGAATCCCTGTGCGACGGCTGCGGCCAATGTTGCCTGAATAAGTTGCAGGATGCGGACACTGACGAAATTTACTTCACCAACGTGGCCTGCAATCAGCTGAATATCAAAACCTGCCAGTGTCGTAACTACGAGCATCGTTTTGAGTTGGAAGAGAATTGCATCAAGCTGACGCGTGAAAACCTCACCAGTTTTGAATGGCTGCCGCGCACCTGCGCCTATCGTGTGTTAGGAGAAGGCAAAACCTTGCCGGCGTGGCATCCGCTGATCGCCGGTTCTAAAAAGGCGATGCATGCGCAGCGCATTTCCGTGCGTTTTATTGCGGTGCGGGAGAGTGAAGTGCGGGATTGGGAAGAGCATATTATCGATCGACCGGATCGCAACGGTTAAACATAGAACAGGCAGCCAAGGCTGCCTGTTTTGTTTGTGCTTAACGTCCAAACAGATCGCGGCGTTTCGGTTTGAACGGTTGTGCAATCAGCACCAGCAGCGCCACCAGCAGATAAGCGGCAAAAATCACGATCATCCACTGCGGCATGCTCCAGGTCAGGAAGGTCCAGCCGCGCTCAGCGCAATCACCGCTCGCTACGAATACAGAAGGCAACCATTTATCCAGCGGCAACCAGGTTGGGAAACGCGCGGCAAAGTCGCAGGTGACAAACGGGTTGGGATGCAGTTGAATCATGGTGTGATCGTAAGAGAGGCGCGTGCCTTCAATCGCGCTGTAGATCCAGATGAGAATGGCCGCCCAGCGCAGCGGGGTTTTCGGCGCAATAGCGCCCACAATGCCCGCGCCCATCACGCCAAACAGCGCGCAACGTTCATAAATACACATTACGCAGGGTTGCAGCCCCATCACGTGCTGAAAATACAACGCCGTCAATTCAAACGCCAACGCCGTCAGGGCCAGCAGAAGCCAGGCACCACGTCCACGCGAGCATTGATTCAAATATCGCAACATATTGCTTTTCCTGTAACCGTTAATGTTTCGCAGTGTAAACCAAAAGCGCAACCGTGCCAGCCAGGTAACGGGAAAAAATCATGTACAAAAATGACTTAAGTCGTGTTGAGGCCAAAAAGATCCTGCCAGTCGCGTCCTTCGATAAATGCAAGCCGCAGGCACAATGCAAACGTGTGCCCGGCCAAAGAGTTTCCTCTGTATTCACGGCTGAATTTTGCGCCAGCGCGCGCTTTTAATCGGTTGGCAGGCTATTTCCGCTATAGCCGCTCTGGTATGATGAGTCGCAATACGTTAAAGAAAGCAACGAGAAATAAATGCTATGGTGATTAAGGCGCAGAGCCCCGCGGGATTTGCTGAAGAGTATATTATTGAAAGCATCTGGAACAGTCGTTTTCCGCCGGGATCCATTCTACCTGCCGAACGTGAGCTTTCTGAACTGATTGGCGTAACACGCACCACGTTGCGCGAAGTGTTGCAACGTCTGGCGCGTGATGGCTGGTTGACCATTCAACATGGCAAACCGACGCGCGTTAACGATTTCTGGGAAACCTCCGGTTTAAACATCCTCGAAACTCTGGCCCGACTCGATCACGATAGCGTTCCTCAGTTGATTGATAATCTGCTGTCGGTGCGCACCAACATCTCGTCGATTTTTATCAGCCGTGCGCTGCGTCATCATCCAGAAAAAGCGCGTGAAGTGCTTGAGAATGCGCTGATCGAGGAGGATAAAGCCGAAGCCTATACCGAGTTGGATTATCGCGTGTTCCGCGGACTGGCGTTTGCCTCGGGCAACCCGATTTATGGTCTGATTTTGAACGGGCTGAAAGGCTTGTATACCCGCGTTGGTCGTCACTATTTCTCCAGCCTGGAAGCGCGAGAACTGGCGCGTAACTTCTATCGCCAATTGGCAGATCTATGCGTGGCTAACCCTTCGCAGGAGCAGATTGTCGACAGCGTGCGTGAATACGGTCGTCGCAGCGGTGAGATTTGGCACAAGATGCAGAAAAGCATGCCGGACGATTTAGCCAGCAAGCGATAAAAGAAAAACCGGACCTCATCAGTCCGGTTTTTTTGCTTTATAGCGTTGGGCCGCGCGCGGGTGAACGATCCAGCAACTCGACGCTACCGTCTTCATTCTGCTGCTCCAGAATCACATCAAAACCCCACAAACGATGCACATGCTTCAACACTTCTTTGCGGCTCTTATCGAGCGGCGCACGCTGTTGCGGCACATAACGCAACGTCAGTGAGCGGTCGCCACGTAAATCCACGTTGTAGACCTGAATGTTCGGTTCCAGATTGCTGAGATTGTACTGCGCCGACAGCTGCTGACGAATGGCGCGATAACCCGCTTCATCGTGGATCGCTGCAATTTCGAGGAAATTGTTGCGGTCATCATCCATTACCGTGAACAAGCGGAAATCACGCATCACTTTTGGTGACAGGAACTGGCTAATAAAGCTCTCGTCCTTAAACTCGCGCATGGCGAAATGCAGGGTTTTCAGCCAGTCCGAACCGGCAATGTCCGGGAACCAGTAGCGATCTTCTTCGGTTGGCGTCTGACAGATACGCTTGATGTCCTGGAACATCGCAAAGCCCAGCGCATACGGGTTGATGCCGTTATACCACTGGCTGTTATACGGCGGCTGATACACCACGTTGGTGTGGCTGTGCAGGAACTCCATCATAAAGCGTTCCGACACTTTGCCTTCGTCATACAGATGATTGAGGATGGTGTAGTGCCAGAACGTAGCCCAGCCTTCATTCATCACCTGCGTCTGTTTCTGCGGATAGAAATACTGGCTAACTTTACGCACAATGCGCAGCACTTCACGTTGCCAGGATTCCAGCAGCGGCGCATTTTTTTCCATGAAATAGAGCAGGTTTTCCTGCGGTTCAGAAGGGTAGCGCGATGCCTCAACGTGTACCGACTCCTTCTCTTTACGCGGCAGCGTACGCCACAGCGTATTCACCTGACTCTGCAAATACTCTTCACGGCTCTGCTGGCGCGCTTTCTCTTCCTGCAGCGAAATTTTCTGCGGACGTTTATAGCGATCCACGCCGTAGTTCATCAGCGCATGGCAGGAATCGAGCAGCCGCTCAACTTCCTCCACGCCGTAGCGCTCTTCGCAGTCGGTAATGTAATTTCGCGCAAACAGCAGGTAATCCACGATAGAACTGGCATCGGTCCAGCTGCGGAACAGATAGTTATTTTTGAAGAAAGAGTTGTGACCGTAACAAGCGTGCGCCATCACCAGCGCCTGCATGGTCATGGTGTTCTCTTCCATCAAATAGGCAATACACGGATTGGAGTTGATGACGATCTCATACGCCAGGCCTTGCTGACCGTGCTTGTAACGCTGTTCCGTTTCGATGAATTTCTTGCCGAACGACCAGTGTGCATAGTTGATCGGCATACCTACGCTGGAGTAGGCATCCATCATTTGCTCTGAGGTGATCACTTCAATTTGGTGCGGATAGGTTTCCAGTCCGTAACTTTTGGCTACGCGGTCAATTTCCGCCAGATAATCATCCAGCAGTTCGAAAGTCCAGTCGGGACCATCACTGAGTCGTTTACTGTTGCGGGTTGGCTCGTCAAAGATTGTCGTCATAGCGCACCTCTGTTTTGCAAGCGGCAGGAATTACCTGTCACGATCGTTTAAGGCCTCATCCTGAGTAAAGATGGCCCAATAAAACTGAGCGAACACTTCAATGATAGTCCACTGTCGCCTATCCGAAACTGAATCTCAATCGAATTCTTTTGGCAGAAAATCATTCAAAAAGCGGTAGTTAAGTCGATACTTGTTATAAATGTTGGTTTTATTTTGCTTGTTAGAATAATGCTCTGTTTATAAGTGGATTGTATGACTGCGGCGATTTCTCCTGAAAAAAGTCAAAACCGCTGCCTTCCACATAATAAATGGCTGATTAAGGGATTTAAGGCATAAAAAATCCTGATTTTGCCTCTGTTGCATGATTTCAGTGTGCAGTCAGGTAAAAAACATGTGAAATAAGTCGGTCGAATGTAAGATTTGAGTGGCGGTCGGGTTATGCTGTCTTTGGCTTGGTTAATAGTTAATTATTCTTTTGCTGCGAAGAGGGGCTTATGCGCGTAGTAATTCTTGGTAGTGGTGTCGTTGGTGTGGCGAGCGCCTGGTATCTGGCGCAGGCCGGACATGAGGTCACGGTCATCGATCGTCAACCTGCCGCCGCGCTGGAAACCAGCGCCGGTAATGCGGGGCAGATCTCACCGGGCTATGCCGCGCCTTGGGCGGCGCCGGGCGTTCCGCTCAAAGCGGTCAAATGGATGTTCCAGCGTCACGCGCCGCTGGCGGTTCGTCTCGATGGCAGTAAGTTCCAGCTGGAATGGATGTGGAATATGCTGCGTAACTGCGACATGCAGCACTATCAAGAGAATAAAAGCCGCATGGTGCGTATCGCGGAGTACAGCCGCGACTGCCTTAAAACACTGCGCGCCAGCACCGGCATCGCCTATGAAGGTCGTCAGGGCGGCACGCTGCAGCTGTTCCGTACGCAGCAACAGTTCGAAAGCGCCAGCAAAGATATCGCCGTGCTGCGCGATGCGGGCGTTCCCTATGAGTTACTGGAAGCGCATCAGCTGAAAAATGTCGAACCCGCGCTGGCGGCGACGGCGCATAAACTCACCGGCGGTTTACGTCTCCCTAACGACGAAACCGGCGACTGCCAGCTGTTTACTCAGCACCTGGCAGAAATGGCTGCGGCGGCGGGCGTGACCTTCCGCTACAACACGTCGGTTGATCAGTTGCTGCGCGAGGGCAATCGCATTTATGGCGTGAAGTGTGGCGATGAGGTGATTAAAGCCGATGCTTACGTGGTGGCGTTCGGTTCCTATTCAACCGCGCTGCTGAAAGACATTCTCGCCATCCCGGTTTATCCGCTGAAGGGTTATTCGCTGACCATCCCGATCAAGAACGCTGACGCTGCACCGGTTTCCACCATCCTCGACGAAACCTACAAAGTGGCCGTCACGCGCTTTGACGATCGCATTCGCGTGGGCGGCATGGCAGAAATTGTTGGTTTTAACACCAAACTGTTGCCGGCACGACGCGAAACGCTGGAGATGGTGGTCCGCGATCTCTATCCTGAAGGCGGATTTGTCGAACAGGCCACGTTCTGGACCGGATTGCGTCCAATGACGCCAGACGGTACGCCGATTGTCGGGCGCACGCCGCTCTCCAATCTCTATCTCAATACCGGGCACGGTACGTTGGGATGGACCATGGCTTGTGGTTCCGGTCAGCTTTTGGCTGATTTAATTTCCGGTCATAAACCGGCGATTGCCGCAGATGATTTGTCAGTGCTGCGCTACCTGCCAGGTTTTGAGCCACATTCTTCGCCGCTGCGTAACGCCAGCGCGGCGCGCTGAGACCTCAGGGAGAGTAAAAGCATGTCACGTCCAACCGGTGCCACCATCAATCAACAGGCACTGCGTCATAATTTGGCTGTCGTACGCCAGGCAGCACCGCAATCACGCGTCTGGTCGGTGGTGAAAGCCAATGCGTATGGTCACGGTGTGGCCCGCGTGTGGCAAAGTCTGGCCGAAACCGACGGCTTTGCGCTGCTGAATATGGAAGAGGCGATCTTGCTGCGCGAGCAGGGCTGGAAAAAGCCGATCCTGCTGCTGGAAGGCTTCTTCCATGCTGACGATTTAGCGCTGATCGATCGCTATCGTCTCACCACCAGCGTACACAGCAACTGGCAGATTCAGGCGCTGGCAAAAGCGCAGCTGTCGGCACCGGTCGATGTTTACCTCAAAATCAACAGCGGCATGAACCGACTTGGTTTTCGACCTGAGCAGGCGTATGCGGCGTGGCAAAAACTGCGTGCTTTGCCGAACGTCGGTGAAATGACGTTGATGGCGCACTTTGCCGATGCAGAGAATCCGCAAGGTCTGGTTGAGCCGATGAAATGCGTCGAACGGGCGGCGGAAGGGCTCAGTTGTCCGCGTTCCTTGTCTAACTCAGCGGCTACGCTGTGGCATCCTGAAGCGCATTTTGACTGGGTGCGTCCCGGCATCATTCTCTATGGCGCGTCACCGAGCGGCGACTGGCAGGATATCGCCAGCACCGGATTGCAACCGGTGATGACGCTCAACAGCGAAATCATTGGCGTGCAGCAGCTGAATGCCGGTGACGGCGTGGGCTACGGTTATCGCTATCACGCCAGTGGCGCGCAGCGTATCGGTATTGTCGCCTGCGGATACGCCGATGGTTATCCGCGACATGCGCCAACCGGCACGCCAGTCAGCGTAGATGGCATCCGCACGCAAACGCTGGGCGCAATCTCCATGGACATGATGATGATCGATTTGGAACCTTGCCCGCAGGCCGGCATCGGTTCGAAGGTTGAGCTGTGGGGCAATCAGGTGAAGATCGATGAGGTGGCAAAAGCCGCCGGGACGGTGGGCTACGAGCTGATGTGTGCGCTCGCGCCACGCGTACCGGTTGAAGTTATTTAAGCGCGGTTACACGACCGTGCATCTTCTTGCTGCAGCGCCAGGCGGTCATGGCCAGCGCTGCACCCAGCAGCATCATCAGTGCCAGTGATGATTTTTCCGCAACAGGTAATGCCACGATTGCCATGCTGCCACCCGCACCACACGCCATCTGAATAAATCCCTGCAGTGCTGAGGCCACGCCCGCTTGCTGCTGATACGGCTCCAGCGCGTAGCTGGTGGCAGGACCAACCGTGAACGCCAGACCAGCAACGGAAACCGCCACGGGAATCATGTACAGCGACCAATGGTTTTGCCACGCTGCCGGTAATAGCGTGGTGCCCATCATCAACAGAATCGCGCCGATCAACATGGTGGCGAAACCCATCGCCAGACAGAATGGACGTCCCGCTTTGCGAATGGTTTTGTTCACGAAAGCGCTAACCAGCATGATCCAAAAACCATTGGCGCCAAAGGCAAAGGAGAATTGTAGCGGCGTCAGGCCGCCTTCGGTCATCAGTACGTGTGGCGCTAGCGACACATAGGTCAGCACCATGCCCAGCGCGCCGGCATTGGCAAAAGCAAAGGCAAGGAAGCGCGGTTCACGGGCGATGGCAGCGTACTGCGCCAGCGGTAAACCTTTCACGCGCAATGTGTCTGCTGGGCGCGTTTCTGGCAGCCACAGCATCACGATCAAGCCGATCACCACCGCATAGCCACACAGGAACCAGAACGGCATACGCCAGCCGTAGGCTTCAGCCAGAATTCCGCCAAGCAGCGGTGCCAGCGCAGGTACGATATTCAGCGCACCATTGAGAAAGCCGTAAGCGCGTGCGGCATCTTCGCCACTGAGACGATCGCGCACGCCACTGAATGCCACCACCGCTGTACAGCACACGGCGCAGCCCTGAATGATGCGCGCAAGGAAGAACACCGGCCACAGCGTGCTGGTGGCGGCAATCGCGCTGCCAACGATATAAAGCGCCAGTCCAATCAATGCGATCGGCTTGCGACCAAAGTTATCCACCAGCGGACCGGTAATCAGTTGGCCGATGCCCATCACCAATAAAAACAGGGGAATCGTGATCTGGATAAGGCTCACCGGGCTGTTAAGACCTTCGGCGATTTGCGGCAATGTAGGGAGGTAAAGATCAATGCCCAGCGGCGCCAGCAGCACCAGGCTAAGAAGAATTAAGGTGAATTTTTGCATTACGAACCGAACGACCTGTTAAACAATCCGGAAGGGTAATGACTCTGAGGGGAAAAAGAAAGGGATAAAAAAGCGATGCCTGCCGAAGTGCGCAGGCATCGCCTCGAGGGTATCAGTAAGCGCCGTCGCGACGGACCACTACGCCAGCGGTTTTGAACAGAATCGCAATGTCAGTCCACAATGCCCAGTTTTTTACATACCAGGAATCGAAGTAAACGCGCGTATCGTAGTCGATGTCGTTACGGCCGCTGACCTGCCACAAGCCGGTCATGCCCGGTTTCGCCATCAGGTAGTAATCCACATCACCGGCATAACGTTCCAGTTCCGCTTCAATCACCGGACGCGGACCGACCAGACTCATTTCGCCGCGAATCACGTTCCACAACTGTGGCAGCTCATCAAGGCTGGTTTTGCGCAGGAAGTTACCAATTTTGGTCACGCGCGGATCGTTTTTCAGTTTGAAATCACGATCCCATTCAGCGCGCGCTTCCTCGCTGGTCGCCAGCAGATTTTGCAACACTTCCTGCGAGTTGGTCACCATCGAGCGGAACTTCAGGCACTTAAACTTAACGCCATCCTGTCCAACGCGTTCATGACCATAAATCGCATTGCCGCCGTCACGTTTCACCATCGCACACAACAGACCAAATACCGGACCGAGGAACAGCAGCAGCATGGATGCCACCACAATATCAAAGGTGCGTTTCAGGAAGCGTGAAGAGCGTTTTGCCAGATTGTTGCTGACGCGCAGGATCATCACTTCATGGCTAAAGATGAATGACATGTCGGTGCCATACAGCGGTACGCCGCGCAGCGTTGGGATCACGGAAATCGAACGGCACTTCATTTTGGACAGGAACTTCAGCCATTTATCGCGCACCACTTGCTGCTCAAATTCGGTGGCGACGATAAATTGCGTGTTGTCACGGTCCATGGTTTGCCAGTTGATGTCTTTCCAGGTGATCACCGGCACACCATTCACTTTTTCGTGCTGCTGGTCATCATCCAGTGAAATGAATGCCTGCACGTTGTAACCCAGGATCTCTTCGCTCTGCAGCGCCGCATAGGCTTCCATGGCGTTTTTACCGGAACCAATAATGATGGTTTCCTTCTGCCACTGACCTGCACGGTTGATCGCGCGTTTTACCACGGCACGCATCAGCGGCAGCAGCAGCAGGGCGTAAGTCCAGCTGAACACCCAAACCATGCGCGAGAAGTCCCATTTTGAAAAGGCAATCAATGCCAGATCAAGCAGAGAAAAAACGAACAGGGTTTTAATCACTTCTTTCAATTCAAACCAAAACGGTTTGCGATAGGTGTAGTGACGCATACGCACCCAGAACCAGGCGGTGCAAAGAATAGAAAGGCTAAATTGGGCAATAAACCGGTATTCAATCTGCTGAGGCGGAATAAACGTATCCAGTTCGCCCCAAATACCTTGAACGGTGGCGGCAGATAAAAACAATGCCAGATTTAACGCTATTAAATCGGAGAAACTAAGTGCGACTTTTGCGATGAGGTTTTTGCGCAGTCCGCTCCACGAGCGGGTTGCATCATTCATTATCAAAGTACTTGCCATAAAACCTGCTCTCTTTTCTTAAGTAAAAGATGGCCTGACCAGAATCAAGTACGCGCTCAGGAGTGATCCGCTGAAAAGCAGAAAGAATAATTCTTTCAGCGATTTATAAGTCTGTGCTGCCATAAGCGCTGCAAGGAAAGGACCGTTTGAGACGTGATGCACGTCACGAAAAGCTGCAGCAACGTTTAAGAGTATGCAGGAGTTATTTGACAGAGTTAATATGGAAATAGTCTGAAAAGGAAAAAAATGACTCAAGAAATAATTGGCTATCTATTTGAAAAATAATGTTAAAAGTTAATTAATCGCGGAAATAACGCTTCATTTTAAGACGGCTTTTCGGAATGACCGCCATTGCCATCAATGGCGGCGCCAGCCAGTCAGGCAGGTTTTTTCAGTACCCAAAGATCCTGCTGCTTGTCGTAGTGTCCGATTTGCAGATCGACAGCCTCTTCATCAATCCATGCCGGTACACTGGTATCCACATCCCAGCCGTCGAGTTGGTCACTCAGGCCGGGATTGGTATGGCAGGGAATACTCACAGTGTCGCCATTGTCAGTATTGAACTCTGCATCAACAATTTCATAACGACCAATCTTCACCACGTGTCCCATTACATTCTCCCGTATTAACTGGGTTGAATAGTGAGCATAGTCGTTCACACAAAGTTTACGAGCGAAAATGGCCTCGGATTATTCCTTGTCTTCCATTACGCGTACGCCAATTTTCACGATTTGATTGTCTTCTTTTTCTGCCACCGTCCAGGTTAACTGGTTCCATTCCACCTGATCGCCAACCACCGGCGTACTGCCCAGCAAACTCATCACCAGCTGTCCTAGCGACTGCTGATCGTTGGTTTGTTCATCCAGCTCCAGCCCGTAAATTTGCGCCACATCTTTCAAACGTGCCTCGGCATCGAGGATAAAGTCGCCGAAGAAGCGTTGGTCGAGCGATACCGGCGGCGATTGGCTGAACATTTTACCCAATGCGGGGAGATCGCGTTCCCGGCCAATCACACACAGCACATCGCCTTCCTTCAGACGCGTGTTGCCATTGGGGTGCATCAACACGTTGTCACGGAACAGGGCGGCGATGCGGGTTTCGCGAGGCATCTGCAAATCACGCAGCGCCGCGCCAACGCACCACTTGTCTGCGCCCAACTGGTAAATGAATTGCTCCCACGGATTCTCCGGATGGATATCCAGTCCCACCCGGCTAATTGGCGAGGCGGTTGGCGGCACCACTACTTTGGCGCGTTTCGCGGCATAGCCCAGCGACGTACCTTGCAGCATCAGCGATACCAGCACCACAAAGAAGGCGATATTGAAGTAGAGCTTGGCGTTTTCCAGTCCGGCCATCATCGGGAAGACGGCGAGGATGATCGGCACCGCGCCACGTAAGCCCACCCAACTGATAAAGATACGTTCGCGTCCAGTAAAGCCCTTGAAAGGCAACAGGCCCACCAGAATTGACAGCGGGCGCGCTACCAGAATCAACCACAGCGACAGTATCATCGCCGGCACCGCGATGTGCCACAAATCCGAAGGCGTCACCAGCAAACCCAGCACTATAAACATGCCGATTTGGCTTAGCCATGCCATGCCGTCGAAGGTTTGCAAAATACCGTGGCGGTTGCGAATCGGGCTGTTGCCCAGCAGGAAGCCGCAAAGATACACCGCCAGAATACCGCTGCCTTCCATCACCGTGGTCAGCGCAAACACGATGATGCCGCCGCTTAGCGCCAGCAAGGGATACAAACCTTGTGCAAGATTGATGCGGTTAATCAATTGCTGCAGCGCCCAGCCGCCGCCAAGACCTAATACAATGCCGAGACCAAACTGCTGCACCAGATGCACCACGAACATCCAGCTCAAACCTGACTGGCCTTGCTGAATCATGTCGATCAGAGTGATGGTGAGAAACACCGCCATCGGGTCGTTGCTACCAGATTCAATCTCCAGCGTGGAGCTGACACGTTCGTTGAGGCCTTTATCACCCAGCAACGAAAATACAGCGGCGGCATCGGTGGAACCGATAATCGCGCCAATCAGGAAGCCCTGCATCAGGTCGAGTTTAAACAACCAGGCTGCGGCAACGCCGGTTAAACCTGCGGTGATCATCACCCCGACCGTCGCCAGCGATAGCGCCGGGCCGAGCGCCACTTTTAGTGAGGTCGCTTTGGTGCGCATACCGCCATCAAGCAAGATGATGGCTAACGCCAGGTTAGAGACCAGATAGGCAACCGGATAGTTATCAAACGCGATGCCACCAATACCATCAATGCCGGCCAACATGCCGAGTGCGAGAAAGATCACCAGAATCGGAATGCCAAGGCGCGAGGAAAAGGAACTGAGTAAAATACTTGCTGCTACCAGCACGGACCCAATAATAAACACACTGTAAATCATGCTGGTATTCAACGGCGTTCTCCTGCGGCGGGGCAAAAAAGACAAACTGCGGGGGATTCACACAGACAAGGTGGAAAGATAATGCCTTATCAATAGCTTGTCAGCGCTTAATTGCACATTTTTTCATTCTGTGGGGGCGTATCCCATATACAGCTAAATTTGTATGAAAAAACAACAAGAAATGGCGGGAAGTGAGCGGGGCTGCTGCAAAGAAAAAGCCGGTCAGTGACCGGCTTAAAGACTTAGGCTTCTGTAGCCTGCTTGTGAAAAAGTTCTCTAAATACTGGGTAGATGTCTTCTGGCTCGCGAATATGCTGGATTGCGAAGTTATCAAACATCGCCTGTAGATGCTCATACTCACGCCACAAGGTCTGGTGCGCGCGGCGCGTGATTTCGATGTAGCTGTAATAGCGCACAACCGGCAGAATATGCTTGGCTAAAATCTCGTGGCAGAGCGGTGAATCATCGGCCCAGTTATCACCATCCGACGCTTGCGCCGCATAGATGTTCCACTGTGATGGGTCATAACGCTCTTTAACCACTTCATCCATCAACTTCAGTGCACTGGAAACAATGGTGCCGCCCGTTTCCTGCGAGTAGAAGAACTCCTGTTCGTCGACCTCCTTCGCCTGAGTGTGATGGCGAATGTAAACCACGTCGACGTTCTTATAAGTACGACTCAGGAACAGATACAGCAGAATGTAGAAACGCTTCGCCATATCTTTGGTGGCCTGATCCATCGAACCTGAGACGTCCATCAAACAGAACATCACGGCCTGGCTGGAGGGTTCTGGCCGCTTCTCGAAGTTTTTGTAGCGCAGGTCAAAAGTATCGATAAACGGCACGCGATCGATGCGCGCGCGCAACTCAGCGATCTCTTTGCGTAAACGCTCCTCTTCCAGTAGCTGAGCCGGTTCGTTGTTTTCCACTTCGGTTAACGTGGCTTCCAGTTCGTTTAGCATGCGGCGTTTACCCGCTGTCATCGCCGTACGACGTGCCAGCGAGTTCTGCAGAGAACGCACCACGCTGATGTTCGCCGGCGTACCATTTGCGGTGTAACCGGCGCGATGGGTTTTGTACTCGTTCAATTGACGATGCTGATTCTTGCGCAGGTTTGGCAGCGCCAAATCTTCGAACAGCAAATCGAGATACTCATCTTTGGAAATCTGGAAGACGAATTCATCCTGGCCTTCACCGTCCTGGCTGGCGTTGCCCTGGCCTTCACCGTCCTGGCTGGCGTTGCCCTGGCCGCTACCGCCACTGCCGCCACCACCTTGCGGACGTTCAATGCGATCGTTTTGCACGAAATGGTCGTTCCCGGGATGAACGCGATGGCGACTGCCGCCGCGCCCCTGATGGAAACTCGGCTCATTGATATCGTCAATTGGAATCGAGACCGATTCGCCGCTCTCGACATCGGTCACCGAACGCTTATTGATGGCCTCGGAGATCGATTGCTTGATTTGCGCCTTATAACGGCGCAGAAAGCGCTGCCGGTTGACGGCGCTTTTGTTCTTACCGTTGAGACGCCGATCGATAAAATAGGCCATAAAAATCCCCCAAACTGCATTGCAAGCTTAGGCCGGGTAAACCCGGCCTCCTGTTGCAGCACCGAAGCGCCGCGACGCTTACAGATAACGATTATGAAGATTTACGCACGCGCAGATACCACTCGCACAGCAGACGTACTTGCTTGCGGGTATAGCCTTTTTCCATCATGCGATCGACAAAATCATCGTGTTTTTTCTGCTCGTCCGTTGAGGTTTTGGTATTGAAAGAAATCACCGGCAGCAACTCTTCGGTGTTCGAGAACATTTTCTTCTCGATGACCGTGCGTAGTTTTTCGTAGCTGGTCCAGTTCGGATTGCGCCCACTATTCTGCGCGCGGGCACGCAGCACAAAGTTGACAATCTCGTTACGGAAATCTTTCGGGTTACTGATCCCGGCAGGTTTCTCAATCTTTTCCAGCTCGGCGTTCAGCGATTCGCGGTCAAACAGCTGTCCGGTGTCAGGATCGCGGTACTCTTGATCCTGGATCCAAAAATCAGCGTAAGTGACGTAGCGATCGAAGATGTTCTGACCGTATTCAGAGTAAGACTCCAGATAGGCGGTCTGAATCTCTTTACCAATAAACTCGGCGTATTTTGGAATCAGGTAACCTTTCAGATGCTCCAGATACTTCTCGGCTTGATCCTGCGGGAACTGCTCGCGCTCAATTTGCTGCTCCAGTACGTAGAACAGGTGTACCGGGTTGGCGGCCACTTCGGCATGGTCGAAGTTGAACACGCGCGACAGGATTTTAAACGCGAAGCGGGTAGAAAGGCCGTTCATGCCCTCATCTACGCCCGCGTAATCGTGATACTCCTGCCAGGATTTTGCTTTTGGATCGGTATCTTTCAGGCTCTCGCCATCATAAACGCGCATTTTTGAGTAGATGCTAGAGTTTTCCGGCTCTTTCAAACGCGAGAGAATGGAGAAGCGGGCCAGCGTTTCTAACGTACCCGGTGCGCATGGCGCAGTCGTCAACTCACTGTGATCCAACAGTTTGTTGTAGATCTTGATCTCTTCGGAAACGCGTAAGCAGTAAGGCACTTTGACGATGTAAACACGGTCAAGGAACGCCTCATTGTTTTTGTTATTTCGGAAGGTGACCCATTCAGATTCGTTGGAGTGTGCCAGGATGATGCCGTTGAACGGCAGGGCAGAGATCCCTTCGGTACCGTTGTAGTTACCTTCCTGCGTGGCGGTCAGCAGCGGATGCAGCACTTTAATCGGTGCTTTAAACATCTCGACGAACTCCATCACACCCTGGTTCGCGCGGCATAACGCACCTGAATAGCCGTAAGCATCAGGATCGTTTTGTGCGTGATTTTCCAGTTTGCGGATATCAACTTTACCGACCAGCGCAGAGATATCCTGGTTGTTCTCATCACCCGGTTCAGTTTTAGCAATCGCCACCTGTTCCAGAATCGACGGCCACACTTTCACCACTTTGAAGCGGGTAATATCGCCGCCAAACTCATGCAGACGCTTTGCCGCCCAGGGCGACATGATGGTGCCAAGGTAGCGGCGTGGTACGCCATACTCTTTTTCCAGAATATTGGCATCTTCCTGCGGGTTAAACAGGCAGAGTGGATGATCGTTTACCGGGCTGCGTTCGCCGTCGGCGCTCAGCACATAAATCGGCACACGCTGCATCAGCGCTTTCAGGCGCTCCGCCAGCGAGGATTTACCGCCGCCCACTGGGCCCAGTAAGTAAAGGATCTGTTTCTTCTCCTCCAAACCCTGCGCGGCGTGTTTCAGATAGGAGACGATTTGCTCAATCGCTTCCTCCATACCGTAAAACTCTTCGAAGGCAGGGTAGCGTCCCATGACGCGGTTGGAGAATATGCGGGAAAGGCGTGGCTCTTGCGCAGTGTCAACCATCACCGGCTCACCGATGGCCATTAATAGTCGCTCTGCAGCGTTGGCGTAGGCACTGCGATCCTGTTTACAAATGGCGAGGAATTCCTGCAATGAGAACTCTTCATCCTTGGCAGCTTCATAACGCTGACGATAGTGATCGAATATATTCATAGCGATGCCCGTCCTTTCGTTTTTAGCACAGGTAAAGGAGCGTAATAAAAGTTTGTAGCAGCTCCCGGAAGATATTCTTTATTGAGTACAGCAACCCTTATGCCAACCTGACGTTTTTTAATCGGGGTACACAATTCTTATGGTTACTCTGCTCGTACAAAAAAGTCTCGTCTTACATTTAACTGTAGAAGGCATTCAGAAAACCTGCAGCCACTTTTCTCCTTATTCAGCGATATATCAATAACAAAGTCTCATAAGCACTGAGGCATTCAACCTAAGCAGCGAGAGCGTCGCAGCCACTCAGATTATTTCCCTTAGCTGGTTAGAGAGCATCATTAAACGTTAACCGATAGCAAAAATTTGGTTAGACTCTACGTGTGATTGTTATATTAATGGACTGATTAAATTGTGAACCAATTCAAACTTAAAGCGCTTGCTCTGGCTGTTCCTTGTTATTTTGCGGCGTTCGGCACCCATGCAGAACCCTTATCTCTTGGCGCTTCTGTCATTTACGCGCAGTCACCTTATCGGGGCGGACAAGACCGCTATCTGCCGATTCCGGTGATTAATTATGAGGGTGAAGACTTCTGGTTCCGCAGCCTGCAAGGCGGCTATTACCTGTGGAAAGACCCGCAGAATCAGCTGTCGCTGACCGTGCTGGGATCGCCGCAGGAGTACGACCCGAAAGACAACGATTTGGGTGATATGAAAGCGCTGGATAAGCGTCGTATGACGCTGATGGCCGGTGCCAACTATCGTCATGTCGCTGATTGGGGCATCGTGCGCACCACTTTGCTGGGTGATGTGCTCAATAACAGCAACGGCATGATGTGGGATCTCACCTATTTATATCGCTTTAATTTCGGTGCTTTCAGCCTGACGCCGGGCATTGGCGCGCTGTGGAACAGCGCCAATCAGAACCGTTATTACTACGGTGTTTCATCGCATGAAAGTGCGCGTACCGGCATCGCTGAGTATCATCCTGATGACAGCTGGTCACCGTACGTTGAGATGAATGCCAGCTACCAAATCACTGAAAGCTGGAACGCCAGCTTGTCAGGCCGTTACACGCGCTTCGACAGCGAAATCAAAGATAGCCCGATGGTCAATAAGAGTGGGCAGTACACACTCTGGACCGGCATCAGTTACAGCTTCTGATGATGAAATGAGCGCCTCATAATGAGGCGTTTTTCTTACATTGCACCAATCCCGAGCCCCAATTTAGCGCAACAGGAGGAGTAATGAAGACCATTCAATTTCACGGTGAATTAGCTTTACCCGCCATCGGCCAGGGAACCTGGTATATGGGCGAGAATCCATCATTGCACAGCCAGGAAGTGGCGGCACTGCAGGCAGGCTTAGATCTTGGCCTCAAGGTTATCGACACCGCTGAGATGTATGCTGACGGCGGCGCTGAACAGGTGGTTGGTGAAGCGCTACGCGGTCGACGCGATCAAGCCTGGCTGGTATCGAAGGTCTATCCATGGAATGCCGGTGAAGTTGACGCTATCGAGGCCTGCGAGCGCAGTCTTAAGCGTTTGCAAACCGATTACCTCGATCTTTATCTGTTGCACTGGCGGGGCAATGTGCCCTTAGAAGAAACCATCCGCGCGATGGAGTTGTTGCAGCAGCAGGGCAAAATTCGCCATTGGGGCGTCTCTAACTTTGACCACGACGATATGCTGGAACTGTGGCATGAGCCCGGCGGCAAGGCCTGTTTAACCAATCAGGTGCTGTACCACTTAGCGTCGCGCGGAATCGAGTACGATCTACTGCCGCAATGTCAGCAGCGCGAGATGCCCATTATGGCCTATTGCCCGCTGGCTCAGGCTGGGCGACTGCGACAGGCGTTATTTGAGGATCCGCATCTTCAACAGATTGCACAACAGAAGGGCATCAGCGTGGCGCAAGTGATGCTGGCCTGGGTTATACGCCAGCCGGGCGTTTTAGCCATTCCAAAAGCCAGCAGCGTTGCACATGTGCAGCAAAATGCGGCGGCGCTTGGCATCAATCTGACCCTTGAAGAGCTGAGCATCATCGATCGGGCGTTTCCTGCGCCACTGACTAAAATCGCATTGGATGTGGTTTAGCGGCGCAACTGCGCCGCATCTTATTACTTGTTGACGATATGAATCGTGGTGCCCAAACGTGCAGGGGATTCGCCCGCGCTTTTTAACGGCTTACTTATGCGCGCAGTCTCCACGCACACCATGGTTTTGTAGCCTTGATTTGGCATATCACCCATGCTGCAGGACAATTCCGGACCCGGATTCCACGTGACAACGTCACTCTGATAATGGTGATAGACTTCGATCTGACGTTTGCCGGCTCTATCATGAATCACGCTGCAGTCATCCGCTGCGGTATGAATACGATCCACGCGGTTTGGATAGGTCTGCTTGCCGTCTGATACGCCAACCGCATTATCGTTAACCTTATCGATAAAGCTTTTACCCAATCCGCTCACTTCGACCTGCGCGATATCCGCAATCTGGAAGTAGCTATGCAGCGCTGCCGTGGCTTCATAATCACCGTAGGCTTCCAGCTCAATTTCACAATGCTCAGCAATGCGGAAACGAGCGAGCAGGGTGAAATCGTGTGGCCACAGCTTTTTAGTTTGTGCGTTGCTTTCCAGTGTGAAAGTCAGCAATACGGCATCTTCGTTTTCGTCATGGGCGGTCAGCGTCCATGGCATGTTACGTGCAAAACCGTGTGCCGGTTCGCCTGCCGGACCAAACCACGGCCAGCAAATAGGCACGCCGCCACGAATTGCTTTACCCGTCGTAAACGGGGTTTTTTCACTGAGCCAAATCACCGGTTGCTGGCCGCTCGGCTGCCACGAGAGCAGATGTGCGCCTTGCAGGGCAATCGCCGCACGTACTTTGGGATGGCTGATCACCACAATCGGCAAATCACCCAGCTGACGCTGTGACAGATAAGGGGTGATTTGATTCACTACCGGAAGGGTATAAAGCGTATCTTGCATGGTCAGACCTTCTCTTCATCCAGTCGAAAAAAAGGGGCGACCGAAGTCACCCCTTGTCTGTTTAGCCGGTTAGCTTACTTAGAAGCAACCAGTGCAATCAGATCCAGAACCTTGTGTGAGTAACCAGTTTCGTTATCGTACCAGGAAACCAGTTTCACGAAGTTGTCGTTCAGAGCGATACCTGCTTTAGCATCGAACACTGAAGTCAGGGTTTCGCCGTTGAAATCGGTAGAAACCACGTCGTCTTCGATGTAGCCCAGTACGCCTTTCATTTTGCCTTCTGACTCAGCTTTGATCACTGCACAAATTTCTTTGTAGGTCGCTGGTTTTTCCAGGCGAACAGTCAGGTCAACCACAGACACGTTTGGAGTAGGAACGCGGAACGCCATACCGGTCAGTTTACCGTTCAGCTCTGGCAGAACAACGCCAACTGCTTTAGCTGCACCGGTAGACGATGGGATGATGTTCTGCGCTGCGCCACGGCCGCCACGCCAGTCTTTATGAGACGGGCCATCAACGGTTTTCTGGGTTGCGGTAGTTGCGTGCACGGTGGTCATCAGACCTTCAACGATACCGAAGTTGTCGTTGATAACTTTAGCCAGTGGAGCCAGGCAGTTAGTGGTGCAAGACGCGTTAGAAACGATGTCCTGGCCAGCATATTTGTCAAAGTTAGCGCCACGTACGAACATTGGGGTGCTGTCTTTAGAAGGACCCGTCAGAACCACTTTCTTCGCGCCAGCGGTGATGTGTTTACGTGCAGTTTCGTCGGTCAGGAAGATACCGGTCGCTTCAGCAACAACGTCAACACCCACTTCGTCCCACTTCAGGTTAGCCGGGTCTTTCTCAGCGGTAACACGGATTTTCTTACCGTTAACAATCAGTGCACCATCTTTCACTTCTACAGTGCCGTCAAAACGACCGTGAGTAGAGTCATACTTCAGCATGTATGCCATGTAATCGGCGTCAAGCAGATCGTTGATCGCGACGATTTCGATGTCAGAACGCTGCTGCGCAGCACGGAAAACGATGCGACCGATACGGCCAAAACCGTTAATACCTACTTTGATAGTCATATATTCCACCAGCTATTTGTTAGTGAATAAAAGGTTGGCTGTAAAATTACAAAAACCTTACCAGGCGTCAAGCGGAATCGTGTCAATTGTTGCGACAGGTCAATTCCAACACCAGGAATAATTCGTTGCGCAATCGCTTACGCAGCACCCTTATTGCGCGCCTATGTTACGCCGAATGCGGGCTGAAAAGGGATGACTTTTGCAAAGGGTGATCGCCATCACAAAATCGTGCTGTGGAAGAGATGTCGGATGCGTTAGCACGAAAAAAGACCCGATAGATGTTGTACGTTTGTTAGAATACTAGTCGATTTTTTCAGAATGACACTCCGGAACTCAAAATGGCTAAAGACACCGCACCCGACGCAAAAATTGCGCAGCTTTCCGAAATGCAGCGCTATGTCACTCAGCATCGTGGAACGGAGCCCCCTTTCTCGGGCACCTTGCTGCACAATAAGCAGGAAGGGATTTACCACTGCTTAGTTTGTAACTCGCCGCTGTTTCTCTCCGAAACCAAATATGATTCAGGCTGTGGCTGGCCAAGTTTCTATCAGCCTTTCAGTGACGAAGCTATCCGCTATCTGGAAGATGATTCACACGGCATGCATCGGGTTGAGATTCGTTGTGGCAACTGTGATGCGCATTTGGGGCATGTGTTCCCGGATGGCCCACAGCCAAGCGGCGAGCGCTATTGCGTGAACTCCGCTTCGCTAAACTTCACTGATGAGCAGGGCAATCAGCAAGAGGGCTAAGCATGAAACAGGAACTGGAAGCGATGCTGGAGGCGATGACGCCGGAAGTCTACGAACGACTCTCCACGGCGGTTGAAATCGGCAAATGGCCGGATGGCGTTGCGCTAACGCCGGAGCAGAAAGAGAATTGCCTGCAATTGGTGATGCTGTGGCAGGCGCGCCACAATGACGATCCCCAACATATGACCATCAGCAAAGGTGGCGATATGGTGATGAAATCGAAGAAACAGCTGAAAGAAGAGTTCGGCATTGAGCCCGATGTCACACGCATCAATCTGCACTAAAAAGCCAAAGGGCTGGTTCTCACCAGCCCCTTATTTTCAGATTAATACCGCACCTTGCGCCGCCATCTGCTCGAACGCAATTTCACTGTCATCCGGATTCAGGTTCACGCCGCGGCAGCCTTCTTTAACCACCTCCACGTTGTAACCCAACTCCAGCGCATCCAGTACGCTGTATTTGACGCAGTAATCGGTCGCAATACCCAGCATCACTAAATCGCTGATGCCGCGCTCGCGCAGCCAGCTGTCGAGTTCTGTTTTGCGGCGATGGCCGTTATCGAAAAAGGCGCTGTAGCTGTCCACCTCAACATCGCCACCTTTGTGGAACACGGCATCAATCAGAGAACGATCGAGATCGGGATGGAAATCCGCACCGACAGAGTTCTCAATACCATGATCCGGCCACCAGATTTGCGCTAAACCGTTTAATTCGCCCAGCGTGTAAACCGGCTCGCCGGAGATTGAGGCGAAGCTGCCGTGATTGGCTGGATGCCAGTCTTGCAATGCCACCACACATTCGCCCCGATCGTGAAACTCACGCGCAAATCGATTGGCAACAGCAACCGTTTGGTCACCATCACGTACCGCCATTGGGCCGCCGGGGCAAAAATCATTCTGAATATCGATAATTATCAATGCCCGCTTCATTCGTTCGCTCCGTATCAATCTTCAGTCAGTTCGCCGCGTAAATTCTGCTGCATTTTGGCACGAATTTCCGCGCTGGTGAGGTTCTGACTTAATAAAAAATGCAGTTTGGTTAATGTCGCCTCAACCGTGAGATCAAAACCGCTGATTACGCCCGCATGCTCCAGCGCGTTGCCGGTGGCATAGCCGCCCATATTCACTTTGCCGGACATACACTGCGTCAGATTCACCACCACAATGCCGCGATCGCTGGCCTGTTGCAGTTCCGACAGAAACTCGGCGTTTTGCGGCGCGTTGCCCACACCGTAGGAACGCAGGATCAACGCTTTCACCGGCTGGCGCAGGAAGTTACCCACCACGTCGGCAGAGATACCCGGATAGATTGTCACCACGCCAATCGGCTGCGGCGTAATCGGATGCACAATTAGCTCGCCGTGACCTTGCGGTGCGGGCGGCGTATTTAACCGGCGGATATGAATGCCCGCTTCCAGCAATGGCGCCAGGTTTGGCGACGCGAAGGCATTAAAGCCGTCCGCATGCGCCTTGGTGGTGCGGTTGCCACGGAACAGCGTGTTGTTGAAAAACAGGGCAACTTCATTGATCGGATAATTGGCCGCTACGTACAGCGAGTTCAGCAGGTTTTGCTGACCATCAGAACGCAATTCTGCCAGGGGAATCTGCGAGCCGGTAACAATCACCGGCTTAGCGAGGTTCTCCAGCATAAAGGAGAGCGCCGAAGCGGTGAAGGCCATGGTGTCGGTACCATGCAAAATCACAAAGCCATCGTAGCGATCGTAGTTTTGCTTAATATCGTTCGCAATCGATTGCCAATCCTGCGGCGTCATGTCCGAGGAATCCATCAGCGGCTGATATTCATGGATAGTGAAAGCCGGCATTTCAGGCCGATGGAATTCGGGCATGTTTGCCAGCTGCTGCTGCAGATGACCCGATACCGGAATGTAGCCCTGCGCAGAGCGCTGCATCCCGATGGTGCCGCCGGTGTAGGCTACGTAGATATTTTTCTTTTGCATGAAGGAACTCAGACTTGCCGTAAAACGCGCAGTATAAGGGGATTGCAAACGAAAAGCAGCCCGACCAGCGGCCGGGCTGTAAAGATTAGCGTAAGTTGCCGCAGTTCAGGCAGAAAGCGTAGCGATTTTGCGGATCGTTAAGGTTATTCAGCAAGCCTGGTTGCTGCTTCATTGCGCTCATCACGTCCAGCATTGGCGCAGGCAGCCAGACTTTCAGCGCAGCCGGCAACACCGCCTGAACCGACGCGTTCATCTGATTCAGCAGCAGATCGATCATGCCCGGATCATCCTGATACCAGCTCAACTCCGGCTTGGCGACTTTCGCCAACTCAGCGGCTTTTGCTACGGCATCGTCAAAGTCACCCAACGCATCGACCAGACCATTGGCTTTCGCATCGCTACCGGTCCAGACGTGACCTTGCGCAATCGCATTGATTTCGTCAGGCGTTTTGTGACGCGAGGTCGCCACCAGGCCCACGAAGTTACGATAGCCGTTCTCAATGGTCAGCTGCATCAGCTGCTGCACTTCGGTTGGCAGCGCTTTGGTGGTGGCGACGTCCGCCAGCGGCGATGTAGCCACGCCATCGGTATGCACACCTACCGAACTCAGGCTGTTTTCAACGGTGTTAATCACGCCAAAGATACCGATGGAACCGGTCAGCGTGCTGGGGGCCGCCACAATGTAATCAGCAGGCGTTGAAATCCAGTAGCCACCGGATGCTGCCATGCCGCCCATCGAAACCACCACCGGTTTACCCGCATCGTGAGCTGCCGCCAGTTCTTCACGAATCGCTTCCGACGCAGTGACGCTGCCGCCTGGGCTGTTGACACGTAACACAATGGCTTTGATTTTCGGATCCAGACGCGCATCGCGAATTTGCGACGCCGTGGTATCACCGCCGACGTTTCCGGCGCTCTCTTCACCGTCCATAATCGCACCGCTGGCGAGGATTACCGCAATATTGCCATCCTGACTCTGCGGCGGCTGTTTAACGGTGTAATCGTAGATACTGACGCTGCGGTAATCGTTATTTGCCTTGTCCCAGCCAAAGGTTTTCACCAGTTCCTGATCGGCGGCCGCACGCGTATCCAGCACATCCACTAATTTATTGTTCAGTGCATATTTCGCCGTATCGCCTTGTACCGCTTGCAGACCGCTAATGATGCCGGCTGCGCCAGGGAACAGCTGTTCTGGGGTGATCTGACGATTGGCCGCCACGGTATTCAGGTAATTCTGCCACAACTGGCCAATCCAGCGTCCGTCGGCGTCGCGCGCTTCCGGTGACATATCGTCACGCAGGAATGGCTCAACCGCAGATTTGTAAGTGCCTACGCGGAACACATGCGAGTTCACTTTCAACTTATCCAGTAAAGACTTGTAGTACAGACCATTGGTGGCGAAGCCGTGCAGATCAACCGTGCCCTGCGGTGAGAGATAGACCTTGTTGGCATAGCTGGCAATGTAGTATTGCGCCTGGCTATAGCTGTCGCCGACCGCGTAAATAGGTTTGCCGGCGTCACGGAATTCGCGCAGCGCTTTACCCACATATTGCAGCGAAGGTTGATCGCCACCAGCAAAGTCACGCAGTTCCAGCACGATGCCAGTGATGTTTTTATCGGTTTTGGCTTGTCGGATCGCGTCAACGACGTCAAACAGGGAATTCTCCTGCAGGCGATCGCTGTTGGCGCCTAACAGTTGGCGGCTGATACGACTCAAACGGTTGCTGACGGAAGGTTTGTCGACCAGCACACCGCTCAGATCGATTTTCAGCGCGCCTTGCTGCACAGGTTCACTGCTATTGGAACTGGAAACTTGCAGCCAAATCCCGACGCCCGCCAGGATCAATACAATAAGAAATAAATTAAGAATAAATTCCCGAATAAAATTCAGTACCCGCCAGGTCCAGCGGAACAGGCCGGAAATAATTCGCCACAAAGTGCGCATAAACTCTCCATATTCACGTAGCAGGGCAGCCAGCACGCGATCTGCCCCGATGTCGGGTTCATCCTAAAGAGCGGCGTGCGAAAAGTCAGCAGGAAATCGCGCCAGACTGTTACAAAAGATCGCGCTGTGCCAGGATTAGCCCACGCTTTTTATTCACGGGAGAAGAATAATGGATGCACTGGATTTATTAGTTAATCGCCGCTCGGCGTCACGTCTGGCAGAACCGGCTCCGGCGGGGGAAGCGTTGCAAAATATTCTACACGCCGCGATGCGCGCACCCGATCACGGCACATTACAGCCCTGGCGTTTCATTATTGTCGAAAATGAAGGGCGCGAGCGTTTTGCTAACTTGCTGGAACAAGCTGCGCGCGACAGCAACCTTGAGCAGAAGGCGATCGACAAAGCCGCTTCCGCGCCTTTTCGCGCGCCGATGATCATCACCGTGGTGGCGCATTGTGAAGAGCACGCCAAAGTGCCGCATTGGGAACAGCTGGCGTCTGCAAGCTGTGCGGTGATGGCGATGCAAATGGCAGCCGTGGCGCAAGGTTTCAACGGCATCTGGCGCAGCGGTCCGTGGACCGATCATCCGTCCGTGCGCGAAGCCTTTGGCTGCCGCGAACAGGATGCGATTGTCGGTTTCCTCTATCTCGGCACGCCGCAGTTGAAGGCCAACACCACCGTGGTGGCACCGGACACCGCGCAGTTTGTCAGTTATTTCTGACAGACAACGGCCGCCTTTTACGGCAGGTTAGGCGCCGTTGCAGAGATTGCACAAAGCCTGTGCGAAAGATCGAGGTTAGGTCGTGCAACACTTACTCCCAACTGACAGCCAGGCTAACATAGCGCCTTCTGTTCATCGCATAAGGAAGTCGCCATGAGTGAACCTCTTCGTTTAACCCAATACAGCCACGGTGCGGGTTGCGGGTGCAAAATTTCACCGCAGGTTTTAGAAACCATTCTGCGCAGTGAGCTTAGCCCGTTTCACGATCCGCAACTGCTGGTGGGCAACGAAACGCGTGATGACGCCGCAGTGTACGACCTCGGAAACGGTACTGCGGTGGTAAGCACCACCGATTTCTTCATGCCGATCGTCGACGATCCTTTCACTTTTGGTCGTATCGCCGCCACTAACGCCATCAGCGATATTTATGCCATGGGCGGGAAACCGATCATGGCGATCGCTATTTTAGGCTGGCCGGTGAATGTTCTGAGTCCGGAAGTGGCGCAGCAAGTGGTCGAAGGCGGGCGTGCTGCTTGTCAGGCGGCAGGAATCGCCCTGGCGGGCGGGCACTCGATTGATGCGCCAGAGCCGATCTTTGGTCTGGCCGTGACCGGTATCGTCGATGTAGCGCGAGTGAAAAAGAACAGCGCGGCACAGGCTGGCTGTCAGCTCTTCCTCACCAAACCATTAGGCATTGGCATTCTCACCACTGCCGAGAAAAAAGGCCTGCTGCGACCTGAACACCAGTCGCTGGCCGCCGATGTGATGTGCCAGCTGAATAATGCCGGAGCAGAATTCGCCAAACTGGCGGGCGTCAGCGCGATGACCGATGTTACCGGTTTTGGCTTACTCGGCCATTTGAGTGAAGTCTGCCACGGTTCCGGATTACGTGCCGAAGTGATTGCGTCGCAGGTACCGCGCCTGGCGGGCGTCGATGACTATATCGCTGCGGGAGCGGTGCCTGGCGGTACCCGCCGCAACTTTGCCAGTTATGGTGAACAGGTTTCCCCGCTTGATGACGCCACCCGCGCGCTGCTGTGCGATCCACAAACCTCCGGTGGCTTGCTGGTGGCGGTTCAACCCAGCGCTATTGATGCGTTCCAGCGCTGTGCCTCTGCAGCTGGCGTACAAGCAACGTCGATTGGCGAACTGTTTGCCGCCGAAGCCGATCGTCCACTGATTACCGTAGTTACCTGACGTTAAGGAACGACGCCATCCATGCGTTTGTTTATTGCCGAAAAACCCAGCTTAGCGCGTGCGATTGCCGACGTGTTGCCGAAACCGCATCGACGCGGAGACGGCTATATTGCCTGCGGAAATGACCAGGTTGTGACCTGGTGTGTTGGGCACCTGCTCGAGCAGGCGCAGCCCGACAGTTACGACAGCCGCTATGCGCGCTGGAGTCTGGCTGATTTACCAATTATTCCGGAAAAATGGCGCTTGCAGCCGCGTCCCTCCGTGGCGAAGCAGTTAAAAGTGATTGAAGGCCTGCTGCAACAAGCCAGCGCGGTGGTGCATGCGGGTGACCCCGATCGTGAAGGTCAACTGCTGGTGGATGAGGTGCTGGATTACCTGCAGCTCGCGCCAGAGAAACGCAAAACGGTGCAGCGTTGTTTGATTAACGATCTCAATCCCTCGGCAGTTGAGCGCGCGGTTGGGCGTTTGCGTGAGAACCGTGAATTCATACCTCTGTGCGTATCCGCGTTAGCGCGTGCGCGCGCTGATTGGCTGTATGGCATCAATATGACGCGCGCTTTTACCTTGCTGGGGCGCAACGCTGGGTACGATGGCGTGCTGTCGGTTGGCCGCGTGCAGACGCCGGTGTTGGGTCTGGTGGTGCGTCGTGATGAAGAGATCGAAAACTTTATCCCGAAGGACTATTTCGAAGTTAAAGCGCACATCGTCACGCCAAAAGAGGAGCGTTTTGTCGCGACATGGGTACCAAGCGATGCTTGCGAGCCGTGGCAGGATGAAGAGGGGCGATTGCTGCATCGTCCGCTGGCGGATCACGTGCTTGACCGCATCAACGGTAAGCCCGCGCTGGTCACCGGCTATAACGACAAACGTGAGTCGGATACCGCGCCGCTGCCATTCTCGCTTTCTGGCTTGCAGATAGAAGCCGGCAAACGCTTTGGCCTCAGCGCGCAGAACGTACTCGATTGCTGTCAGCGGCTGTACGAAACCCACAAGTTGATCACCTATCCGCGTTCCGACAGCCGCTATCTGCCCGATGAACATTTTGCCGGACGCCATGCGGTGTTGAATGCCATTCAGGCGCATCAGCCTAATCTGACGCCGCCAGCAGATTTCAATCCCGATCAGAAAAACCGCTGTTGGGATGATAAAAAGGTTGATGCGCACCACGCCATCATTCCTACCGCGCGTGCCAGTAAGGTCAATCTGACTGAGAATGAAGCCAATATTTACGGCCTAATTGCGCGCCAATATCTGATGCAGTTTTGCCCGGATGCGGTGTTCCGCAAATGCGTGATTGACCTCGATATCGGCGGCGGTAAATTTATCGCCAAAGCGCGCTTTCTGGCCGAAGCCGGCTGGCGTGCACTGCTCGGCAGCAAAGAGCGTGACGAGGAGAACGATGGCACGCCGCTGCCGGTGGTCGCCAAAGGCGATGAGCTGCTATGCGAGCGCGGCGAAGTGCTGGCGAAGCAGACGCAGCCGCCGCGTCCGTTTACCGATGCGACACTGTTATCTGCGATGACGGGCATCGCCCGCTTTGTGCAGGATAAAGAATTAAAGAAAGTGCTGCGTGCAACCGATGGTTTAGGTACGGAAGCGACGCGTGCGGGCATTATTGAATTGCTGTTCCGCCGCACTTTTCTGGTGAAAAAAGGCCGCTATATTCATTCGACGGATGCGGGTAGGGCGTTGATCCATGCGCTGCCAGAAATGGCCGCCCGGCCGGATATGACGGCGCAATGGGAATCGACGCTGACCCGCATCAGTGAGAAATCTTGTCGCTATGATGAGTTTATGCAGCCGCTGGTCAGCACCTTGATTGGGCTGATTGGTGAAGCACGCCAGCGACCGTCGTTACAGGCCTTTCGCGGATTGACTGCGCCTGGGGCCAAAAAGAGAGCCAAACAAAAAACGGCTCGTCGCAAAACCAAGGAGACAGAGTGATGCGTTATGCAATGATGTTGCTGGGCGGATTATTGTTATGCAGCACCTCGGCGCTGGCCAACCGCCAGCCGGAAAATAATCGTACGGGTAATACCGATGTGGTGGTGGATCTGCCACCCGAAGTCTGGACGCAAGGGCAAAATAATCGTCAGAGCAACTGCATGCAGTGCTGTACCTATGAGAATCGCAGTTATTCTGAAGGTGCGGTGGTTAAAGCAGAAGGCGTGTTATTGCAGTGCGGCAGGGATGAGAAGGTATTAGGCACCAATCCGCTTATCTGGAAAATCATCAAATAAAAGCGCGTGGCGTATGACGCCACGCTGCTTCATTACAGCTTAAACGTTGACCAAACCGGGGCGTGATCCGACGGTTTTTCCATGCTGCGGATATCGTAATCGATGCCACTCTCAATACAGCGCGAGGCCAGAGGTTGGCTCGCCAGCAGCAGATCGATGCGCAGACCACGATTGTCGTCAAAGCCTTTCGAGCGGTAATCAAACCATGAGAAACGATCGTTGGTTTCCGGGAACTTATCGCGCCAGGTGTCAACCAAACCCCATTGCAGCAAGCGATCCATCCACTCACGCTCTTCAGGCAGGAACGAGCACTTGCCGGTGCGCAGCCAGCGTTTACGGTTATCTTCACCAATGCCGATGTCAAAATCAGTACTACTGATGTTCATGTCACCCATGATCAACACCGGTTTATCGACGGCCAACTGCTGCTCAAGATAGCTTTGCAGATCGCGATAAAACTTCTCTTTCGCTGGAAACTTTGTGGGATGGTCGCGGCTTTCACCCTGCGGGAAATAACCGTTGATAACCGTGATATCGCCAATTGGACTCGGGATTTCCGCCATGATTATACGGCGCTGAGCATCTTCATCATCGCCGGGAAAACCGCGTGAGACACTGACTGGCTCAGCTTTGGTCAGCAGCGCGACGCCGTAATGACCTTTTTGCCCGTGATAAAACACGTGATAACCCAGTTTGCTGACGTCCTCAAGCGGGAACATATCGTCATGCACTTTGGTTTCCTGCAAGCCGATGACATCAGGTTGATGCTGTTCAACAAGCGCGGCTAATTGATGAGGACGCGCACGCAAGCCGTTGATGTTGAAAGAGACAAATTTCATTTCGCTGCCATTTTTATCCGCAAAAGTATGGCGCGATGGTAACGAGTTTTTGGGCAAAAGTCATGGTGTGAATCAGGAGGTTACAACGATTAAAACAAGTGGGAAAAAGAGGAGAATGGTATTGATGGTGGTGGGAGAAGGATTCGAACCTTCGAAGTCTGTGACGGCAGATTTACAGTCTGCTCCCTTTGGCCGCTCGGGAATCCCACCGGGGATATTACGTATTGTGGCTTTAAGCAGAGACGATTCAGATGGTGGTGGGAGAAGGATTCGAACCTTCGAAGTCTGTGACGGCAGATTTACAGTCTGCTCCCTTTGGCCGCTCGGGAATCCCACCACTGGCCTGAATCATTGCGTCTTAAAGCGGGGCGCATCATAACAAATGCACTCAGCCTGTAAAGCGCCGTCACTGAAAATAAAAACTGTTTGCCCACTTTTTACGCGTGGCGCTGAAGAGTTGTGCAGTTCAGCGCCGAAGTGGTTAAAGAATGATCGTGCGATTGCCGTAAACGAACACGCGCTGGCCTAACACTTTATACAGCGCGCGGCTCAATACATTCTTCTCAACGTCGCGTCCTGCACGCATCATCTCTTCTGCGGTGTAGCTGTGATCGACGTTAATCACGTCCTGCATGATGATTGGGCCTTCATCGAGGTTATCGTTCACGTAGTGCGCAGTGGCGCCGATGATTTTCACGCCACGCTCATAAGCCTGATGATAAGGACGCGCGCCAATGAATGCTGGCAAGAAGGAGTGGTGAATATTGATGATCTGATTTGGATAACGTTGCACGAAGGCGGGGGTCAACACGCGCATGTATTTCGCCAACACCACGTAATCAGGCTGATAACGGTCAATTTCATCCGCCATGCGGTTGTCGTGCTCTTCACGCGTGTGGCCTTCGTGGCTCACCAACACAAACGGAATATCGAAACGTTCCACCAATGAGCGCAGCGTTTCGTGGTTACCGATGACTGCAGCAATTTCCATATCCAGACCGCCAAATGCGCTTTTCATCAGCAGATCGCCAAGGCAATGCGCCTCTTTGGTCACCAGAATCACCACACGACGACGACCGGCACTTTGCAGTTCACGCACAGAACCGACTGGGAGTGCGCTATCGAGATCGGCCAGCAAAGTGTTGTCGTTGAAAATGCCTTCCAGCTCGGTGCGCATGAAAAAGCGGCCGGTACGGTGATCGACAAACTCATTATTCTGCACAATGTTGAGTTCGTGCTTGTAACAAATGTTGGTGATCTTGGCGATCAAACCTTTCGCATCAGGGCAAATGGTTCGTAAAACTTTTCGTTGGATGGTTTGCGCTTGCATCTCGATCAGAGTCCTGTCAAAGCGATGAATGGTAAAGCCGTTGTGTATCTGTCCAGATTAACCACAACATTTTTTGTATTTTTTATCGGCGCCACAAGGACAGCGATCATTACGTCCCAACTCAGGCGTTGTTCCGTCGACATAGTACCAGCGTTGATCCTCGCGAAGAAAGCGCGAACATTCATAGATGGCTGAAGTGCGTCCTTTTTCGAGGTAACGCGCAAAAAACGTCACGAAGGCTTCATTCTCATGGCTTCCATGATTACAACGAGTTACATTCAAGCCCAGCCATTCAGTACCGGTAAAACTTTCGGATAATAGCGTCTCAAGGTCAGCCACGCGTTTACTGGAGTGCCAGGTTTGCGCCAGCCACGCGGCATCTTTTTCGACGTAGGCGGTATAGCGTGAGCGCATCAATTGCTCCGCGCTGGACGGGTTCGCTTGGCCATTCAGAAAGGGTTGGCAACATAGGCTATACTCCTTTCCGCTGCAGCAAGGGCACTTTTCAGACACGTCATCTCCTGGAAGTGATTAAAGTAAACTAAAGCGTGCGCTATGGTAGCCGACTGTCAGGCGTGATGCTACGTACCATGCCAATCATGAGGTGAGATGAGAAAAGTCAGGATCGGGCTGGCACTAGGTTCAGGTGCTGCCAAAGGTTGGTCGCACATCGGCGTGATCAATGCGCTAGAACGTGCGGGCATTGAAATCGATGTGGTGGCGGGATGTTCTGTTGGCGCGTTGGTCGGTTCGGCTTACGTGAATGGACGGCTGGGCGTGATGGAAAAATGGGTGAGCGCATTCCGCTATTGGGACGTCATCCGACTGATGGATCTCTCCTGGCAACGCGGTGGTTTATTGCGTGGCGATCGAGTGTTTAGTCACATCCGTCAGCTGATTCCTAACGATCTGATCGATGAGTGCGCCAAGCCGTTTGGCGTGGTAGCAACCAATCTGAGTACTGGACGTGAAGTGTGGTTGACCGAGGGCGATTTGCATCAAGCTGTGCGTGCGTCCTGTAGTATGCCAGGCTTATTACCACCCATTGCTTACAATGGGTATTGGTTGGTTGATGGTGCGGTGGTAAATCCAGTACCGATCTCATTAACCCGTGCATTAGGTGCTGACATCGTTATCGCCGTGGATTTACAGCATGACGCGCACCTGATGCAGCAAGATTTATTGTCAGTTACGCCGCAAAGCGGTGAAGAGGCGGCGGCAGTTGAAGCGCTGAGCTGGGGAAAAAAACTGCGTCAACGCTTGATTGGCCTGACGCAACGCCGTGCTAATCAAACGCCGGGTGCGATGGAGATTATGTCGACATCCATCCAGGTTCTGGAAAATCGCCTGAAACGTAACCGCATGGCGGGCGATCCGCCGGATGTGCTGATTCAGCCGTTTTGTCCACAAATTTCCACACTGGACTTTCATCGTGCAGAAGAAGCCATTGCGGCTGGCAAGGCCGCCGTTGAGAAAAAAATGGATGAACTATTACCGCTGGTCCGTGGCAGATAGTCAGGTTGTTCATTCACAGGGGTTGCTACTTCAGCCAATTCTGAAAGGCGCAACTGCATTTTATGAACCACTATTGAATTATCTGGTACGCAGGGGGAGAGAATGGAAAAACCGCTAATCGGCAAAAAGATACTCATTGTCGAAGATGAGGTCGTTTTCCGTTCAATGATAGACAACTTATTAACCAGCTTAGGCGCCAGTACGCTTGAGGCAGGTGATGGCGTTGATGGCTTAACGTTATTATCGGCGCAGTCAGTCGATCTGGTTATTTGCGATCTTGAAATGCCGCGTATGGGCGGTATCCCATTCGTTGAGCGTCTCCGTACGCGCGGCAACAATGTGCCCATTTTGATTATCTCCGCCACACAAAATATGGCGGATATCGCCCATGTGTTGCGTTTGGGGGTGCAGGATGTGCTGCTCAAACCGCTCAAAAATCTTGAACGTTTCCGTGAAGCGGTGTTCGAGTGTCTCTATCCTTCAATGTTTACCTCCAAAGTGGAGGAGGATGAGCAGCTCTTTCAGGATTGGGATGCGCTGGTTAGCGATCCGTTGGCGGCCTCTAAATTACTCAAACAGCTCCAGCCGCCGGTGCAGCAAACTATCGCCAATTGCCGAATCAATTACCGCCAGCTCACCATGGCGGAACAGCCGGGTTTAGTGCTGGATATCGCGGCGCTGTCAGATAACGATTTGGCATTCTATTGCCTTGATGTGACACGCGCTGGCGATAATGGCGTGTTAGCCGCGCTGTTGCTGCGTGCCCTGTTCAATGGCTTGCTGCAGGAGCAACTCTCCGGCCAGAAGCAGCGATTGCCTGAATTAAATGGGTTACTACGGCAGGTCAACATGCTGTTACGGCAAGCCAATCTCAGCGGACAGTTCCCGTTGCTGGTGGGCTATTACCATCGCCAGTTAAAAAATCTGATCCTGGTTTCAGCGGGACTGAATGCCACATTGCATATCAATACTCATCAAATCCAACTCAGTAATGGGGTGCCACTTGGTACTATGGGCAGCACCCATCTCAATCAAATTAGCCAACGTGCCGACGCCTGGCAATGCCATATTTGGGGCGCCGGAGGCAGACTACGTTTGATGCTATCAGCCGAAGAATAACCCGTCGGATTTAAATTTTCTGCGGGTTAAAGACAGGACCAGGGGCAAGCTTTACACTTGGGTAATAGTCCTAAATTCCGTGGATTAACTTCTTCCAGGATAAATCCACCTGATAGTAACTGATATACTCATTTCGTTTTTAAACCGACATATCAAGTATTAACTTGAACGGCCTATTAAGAGAGGTATTTTTGATGTCTGCCTATAAGACTAAAGTTAAAAAAGCGGTAATCCCAGTTGCAGGCCTCGGCACGCGTATGCTGCCTGCGACCAAAGCTATTCCAAAAGAGATGTTACCGCTGGTCGATAAGCCGTTGATCCAGTATGTCGTGAATGAGTGCATTGCAGCGGGCATTAACGAGATTGTGCTGGTTACACACTCTTCTAAAAACGCCATCGAAAACCACTTTGATACCAGTTTTGAGCTGGAATCTATGCTGGAAAAACGTGTTAAGCGTCAGCTGCTGGATGAAATCCAGTCAATCTGCCCTCCACACGTCACCATCATGCAGGTTCGTCAGGGTATCGCGAAAGGCCTGGGCCACGCAGTAATGTGTGCACATCCGCTGATTGGCGATGAGCCATTCGCCGTAATCCTGCCAGACGTCATCATCGATGAATACGAATCTGACCCAACCAAAGACAATCTGGCAGAGATGCTGGCGCGCTACGAAGAGAGCGGCCGCAGCCAGATCATGGTTGAGCCGGTTGCTGATGTAACCGCTTACGGTGTGGTTGACTGCCAGGGTGCCGATCTCTCTGCAGGTCAGAGCGCGCCAATGGTTGGCGTGGTTGAGAAGCCTAAAGCTTCTGAAGCCCCATCAAACCTGGCCGTTGTAGGTCGTTACGTGCTGTCCGCTGAAATCTGGCCACTGCTGGCGAAAACGCCTCCAGGTGCAGGTGGTGAAGTTCAGCTGACTGACTCCATTGCAATGCTGATGGAAAAAGAGACCGTTGAAGCGTATCACCTGAACGGTGTTAGCCATGACTGCGGTAACAAACTGGGTTACATGCAAGCGTTTGTTGAGTACGGCGTTCGCCATCCAGTCCTGGGTAAAGATTTCACTCAGTGGCTCGAAGGCGCGGTAGGCAACAAAAAGTAACTCAATAAACACAGGATAATTCAATGAAAGTCACTGTATTTGGTATCGGCTATGTCGGTCTGGTTCAGGCTGCGGTGTTGGCCGAAGTCGGACATGACGTTCTCTGTATTGATGTCGACGAAAAGAAAGTCGAGAACTTAAAGAAAGGCAATATTCCGATCTTTGAACCGGGCCTAACGCCACTCGTTATGTCTAATTATGAGTCGGGTCGCCTGAAGTTCAGCACGAATGCGGAAGAGGGCGTTAATCATGGCGTGATGCAGTTTATCGCCGTGGGGACGCCACCGGATGAAGACGGTTCTGCCGATCTGAAATATGTGACAGCTGTTGCGCGCACCATCGCGCAGCACATGAACGATCACAAAGTTGTTATCGATAAATCAACTGTACCTGTAGGTACAGCGGATCGCGTTCGTGCGGTGATGACTGAAACTTTGCAAAAGCGTGATGTAAACATCGCCTTTGACGTAGTTTCAAACCCGGAATTCCTCAAGGAAGGTGCAGCAGTTAATGACTGCATGCGTCCTGAGCGTATCGTTGTCGGTACCGATAATGATGAAGTGGTTGAGCTGTTACGCGAGCTATATGAGCCGTTCAACCGTAATCATGATCGTATGATTTTGATGGATATCCGCAGCGCAGAGCTGACCAAATATGCGGCTAACTGCATGCTGGCAACCAAAATCAGCTTCATGAACGAGATCTCGAATCTGGCAGAACGTTTGGGAGCCGACGTTGAGAAGGTTCGCCAGGGTATCGGCTCAGATTCACGTATCGGTTATCATTTCATCTATCCAGGCTGCGGCTATGGCGGTTCTTGTTTCCCGAAAGACGTGCAGGCGCTGATTCGTACTGCTGAGTCAATCGGCTACACTCCGCGTCTGCTGCAGGCGGTAGAAGACGTTAACGATTCGCAGAAGAATAAGCTGCCAACCTTTATTAAGCGTCACTTTGGTGACGATCTGCGCGGCAAAACCTTTGCTTTGTGGGGACTGGCGTTCAAGCCGAATACTGACGACATGCGTGAAGCCTCCAGCCGTGTGCTGATGGAGACACTATGGGAAGCCGGTGCAACGGTTCAGGCCTTCGACCCAGAAGCGATGGATGAAGCGCAACGCATTTATGGCCATCGTAACGATCTGAAGTTGATGGGCACTAAAGAAGCAGCGCTGCAGGGTGCGGATGGCTTAGTTATCTGTACTGAATGGCAAAACTTCCGTGCGCCAGACTTCGACGTCATCAAAAATGCGTTAAAAGAACCCGTGATTTTTGATGGTCGTAACCTGTATGATCCGGAACGTATCAGCAAGCGCGGTTTCACGTACTATGCAATTGGCCGCGGAGCATCAATTAATATCGTAGAATAATGAGGGATGTATGAAGTTTCTGGTTACCGGCGCGGCAGGTTTTATTGGATTTCACGTCAGTCAGCGCTTGCTGGCGGCTGGTCACCAGGTTGTCGGTATCGATAACCTGAATGACTATTATGATGTCAGCCTTAAGCAGGCCCGTTTAGACCAGAACACGCAATATCCTGATTTCATTTTCTTAAAAATGGACCTGGCGGATCGCCAGGCCATTTCTTCTTTATTCGCTGAACATGCTTTTGAACGTGTTATACATTTGGGCGCGCAAGCCGGCGTGCGTTATTCGATCGAAAATCCCCATGCTTATGCCGAAGCAAATTTAATCGGTCATCTCAATATTCTTGAAGGCTGCCGGCATCATAAAATCGGCCACCTTCTGTATGCCTCATCCAGTTCAGTTTATGGACTGAATCGCAAAATGCCTTTTTCAACGGAAGATTCCGTTGATCATCCCGTTTCACTCTATGCGGCCACTAAAAAAGCTAACGAATTGATGTCGCATACCTATTCACATCTTTATCAGCTGCCTACTACGGGATTACGCTTTTTCACCGTTTATGGTCCGTGGGGCCGTCCGGATATGGCGTTGTTCAAGTTTACTCGCGCGATGTTAGCGGGAGAGCAAATTGACGTTTATAACAACGGACAAATGACGCGTGACTTCACTTACATAGATGACATCGCAGAAGCGATCGTGCGTTTGCAGGATGTAATTCCTCAACCGGATGATAGCTGGACAGTTGAAGCTGGTTCGCCTGCAAGCAGTTCGGCACCTTATCGCGTTTATAACATCGGCAATAGCCAGCCGACCAGCTTAATGACCTATATTGAGTCGCTGGAAAAGGCATTGGGCATTGAAGCGAAGAAAAATATGCTGCCGATGCAACCCGGCGACGTGCTGGGTACCAGCGCTGATACACAACCTCTGTATCAGGCGATCAATTTCCGTCCTCAAACTAGCGTTGAGCAGGGTGTACAGCATTTTGTTGATTGGTATCGCCGCTTCTATCAACAATAATTAAGCATTAAAAAAGGAAGCCATTGGCTTCCTTTTCTTGCCTGGTCAAAGTGAATTAGTAGTGAACTAATTACAATTCTGAGCGCTGGAATGATTACAGTAGGAAATCGTCCAGTTGTTTACCTTGTTCTTCAATTGCTTTTTTAATCACAGCAGGCGTGCGGCCCTGGCCAGTCCAGGTACGGTTTTCACCGTTTTCATCAACATAAGAATATTTAGCGGGGCGTGCAGCGCGCTTGGTTTTACCCGGAACTTTCGTTTCAGATAATGCCTGCAATAGCTCATTTGGGTCGATACCATCGGCAATCAGCATTTCGCGATACTGTTCAAGCTTGCGTGTGCGCTCTGCATTTTCCGCTTGTGCATGAGTATCATCTTCACGACGCTCATTGACCACAACTTCGAGTTTTTCCAGCATCTCTTCCAATGTTTCCAGAGAGCATTCCCGAGCCTGTGCGCGCAATGTACGGATATTATTAAGAATTTTAAGTGCTTCGCTCATTGTCCTAATCTCAAAATATAATAAATGGAGGTTGTTCTGCCGACTCATAATAGTGGTGCAAAAAAATAACTGCAATAGCCGGATTTAAAAGCAAAACGTAAAAAATAAAAATGTAGTGCGATTTTATAACGCTATTCAGAATATATTTACTTATCTGGCAATCTTTTTTAACTGGCTTAGTAGGCTGAACGCTTAGCCCACGCTAACCCTGACGCTTCGGCTTTAATTAAAACGAATAAAATATCGGCTTAATCGCTACTTTGTCAAAACGTGCTCTCTTTATTAGGCGCTATGATATCCATCTTGATGGTGATGTTAATTTGAGCAAATGATAAAAATAATGCATCGCTACAGTTATACAGCTTTATGGTAAACTGCGGCGCAACAGATATAGGCTACGATGAGATTTTCTAATGGCTCAACTTTATTTTTATTACTCTGCGATGAATGCGGGTAAATCAACGGCTTTGCTGCAATCTTCTTATAATTACCACGAGCGCGGGATGCGATCGCTGGTTTATACCGCCGAGATTGATAACCGCTTTGGTGCAGGTAAAGTCAGTTCACGCATCGGTCTTTCGTCTCCTGCATTTTTATATAACGATGAGACAAGGCTCGATGAAGAAATAGCGGCAGAGCATGCGAAGCAACCCGTGCATTGTGTGTTAGTCGATGAAAGCCAGTTCCTGACGCGCGAACAGGTGAAAGCGTTATCTGATGTTGTCGACAATCTGGATATTCCAGTGCTTTGCTATGGCCTGCGCACGGATTTCCGTGGAGAGCTGTTTGTGGGTAGCCAATATTTACTGGCATGGGCGGATAAGCTGGTTGAGCTTAAAACTATCTGCCATTGTGGCAGAAAAGCCAGCATGGTCCTTCGTCTCGATGCAAAGGGTAAGCCTTTTAGCGAAGGCGAGCAGGTAGTGATTGGTGGCAATGAGCGCTATATATCGGTCTGCCGTAAACATTATAAGCAGGCGATTGATGAAGGTTCCCTTCAGGCGATATATGGCTCACAATCGCCCCAGGCCTAACTCATCAGCAAGCCATAAAAAAACCCGCCGTAGCGGGTTTTTTGTTTAAAGCGCTTTACGCTTTCTTCATTTTCTTATCAACTTTTACTTCGGCTTTAACTTCTTCAGCTTTCTCATTCAGTGACTCAGAGAATTCACGGCCGTAAAAGGTATCCAGCATGATTTGTTTTAACTCAGCAATCAGCGGATAGCGTGGGTTCGCACCGGTACATTGGTCATCGAATGCATCCTCAGCCAGCTTGTCAACTTTCGCAAGGAAGTCTGCCTCTTGCACACCCGCTTCGCGGATAGAGGTTGGGATGCCCAACTGCGTTTTCATCTCTTCAAGCCAGGCGAGCAGTTTTTCAATTTTCTGAGCGGTACGGTCGCCAGCAGCGGAAAGTCCCAGATGGTCGGCGATCTCAGCATAACGACGACGTGCTTGTGGACGATCATACTGGCTGAAAGCCGTCTGCTTAGTCGGGTTGTCATTGGCGTTGTAGCGAATGACGTTTGAAATCAGCAGGGCGTTTGCCAGACCATGTGGAATGTGGAACTCAGAACCCAGTTTATGCGCCATTGAGTGACATACACCCAGGAAGGCGTTAGCGAACGCAATCCCCGCGATAGTTGCTGCATTGTGAACACGTTCGCGAGCCACCGGATTTTTCCCCCCATCGCGATAGCTGGCAGGCAAATTCTCTTTCAGCAGTTTTAGTGCTTGCAAAGCCTGGCCGTCAGAATACTCGTTCGCTAATACGGAAACGTAGGCTTCTAGTGAGTGCGTTACCGCATCCAGACCACCGAAGGCGCAGAGTGAACGTGGCATATCCATTACCAGGTTGGCGTCAACAATGGCCATGTCAGGCGTCAGCGCATAATCCGCTAATGGATATTTCTGGCCGGTTGCATCGTCCGTCACCACGGCAAACGGTGTAACTTCTGAACCGGTACCGGAAGTGGTCGTGATGGCAACCATGCGCGCTTTGACGCCCATTTTCGGGAACTTATAGATGCGTTTACGGATGTCCATAAAGCGCAGTGCCAGCTCTTCGAAATGCGTTTCAGGATGCTCGTACATCACCCACATGATTTTTGCTGCATCCATCGGTGAGCCACCGCCGAGTGCGATAATCACATCAGGTTTAAAGCTGTTCATCTGCTCTGCACCTTTACGGACGATGCTCAGCGTTGGGTCAGCTTCGACTTCAAAGAAGACTTCGGTTTCGATGCCGTGTGATTTCAGTACGCAGGTCACCTGATCCGCATAGCCGTTATTGAACAGGAAGCGGTCAGTAACGATAAAGGCGCGTTTTGCTCCATCAGTTGCCACTTCTTCCAGGGCAATCGGCAGTGAGCCACGACGGAAGTAAATAGACTTTGGAAGTTTATGCCACAACATATTCTCAGCTCGCTTGGCCACGGTTTTCTTGTTGATGAGATGTTTTGGTCCCACGTTTTCAGAAATGGAGTTACCGCCCCATGAACCACAGCCCAGCGTCAGTGACGGAGCAAGCTTGAAGTTGTACAGGTCACCGATACCGCCTTGTGATGCGGGCGTGTTAATCAGAATTCGTGCGGTCTTCATTTTGTCGCCGAAGTAGTGCACGCGTTCGATCTGGTTATCCTGGTCGGTATACAGGCATGAGGTGTGGCCGATACCGCCCATCGTTACCAGTTTCTCAGCTTTATCGACTGCGTCGTGGTAATCCTTCGCGCGGTACATCGCCAAAGTTGGAGACAGTTTTTCATGCGCGAATGGCTCAGATTCATCAACCAGTTTCACTTCACCAATCAGAATCTTGGTAGTTGCAGGCACGCTAATTCCGGCCAATTCGGCAATCTTGGTCGCTGGCTGGCCTACAATCGCGGCGTTTAACGCGCCATTCTTCAGAATGATATCCTGAATGGCTTTCAGCTCCTTACCTTGCAGCAGGTAGCCGCCGTGGCTGGCAAAACGTTCACGTACAGCGTCATAAGCCGAATCAACCACAATCACGGATTGTTCAGAAGCACAAATCACACCGTTATCGAAGGTTTTCGACATCAGGATAGACGCCACAGCGCGTTTGATATCAGCAGTTTCATCAATCACGACAGGCGTGTTACCCGCACCCACCCCAATTGCCGGTTTACCGGAACTGTAGGCGGCTTTCACCATGCCCGGACCACCGGTTGCAAGGATCAGGTTGATATCGGGGTGATGCATTAACTGATTAGAAAGCTCGACAGAAGGGGTATCGATCCAGCCGATAATATCTTTTGGTGCACCTGCCGCAATCGCTGCCTGCAGCACAATATCTGCGGCTTTGTTGGTTGCATCTTTTGCACGTGGATGCGGAGAGAAGATAATGCCGTTGCGGGTTTTCAGGCTAATCAGCGCTTTAAAAATAGCGGTAGAGGTTGGGTTGGTGGTTGGAACGATACCGCAGATTAGGCCAATCGGTTCAGCAATGGTAATGGTGCCGAAGGTGTCATCAGTGGCGAGGATACCGCAGGTTTTTTCGTCTTTGTAAGCGTTGTAGATGTATTCAGAAGCAAAGTGGTTCTTGATCACTTTGTCTTCAACAATACCCATGCCTGATTCGGCAACGGCCAGCTTGGCGAGAGGAATTCGTGCGTCTGCAGCAGCAAGTGCGGCAGCGCGGAAGATTGCATCAACTTGTTCCTGACTAAAATTAGCGTACTCACGCTGTGCCTTTTTTACACGTTCAACCAGTGCATTAAGTTCGGCAACATTAGTAACGGCCATAGTGCTCTCCTGAAGGAAGTTAAACTCTTTTAGTAAACAAGCCTGAATCCAGAAGTATAGTCACGCTATGCTTATATTTTGGTCAGGTTGGCGACTGTTTTGCCTTTGCTTACTAAAAGGGTTTCCTGGTCAAGATGCTTAAGCGTCAGGAAGTTGTTTCGACGGGGTAAGATTACCCCTGATGGGGTAGGTAAATTTTGATACAGATCAATCCTGATCCAAGCTGACACCTTTCAGCACTAACTTTTGCAAGTAAAGTTACCGTGATGTGCCACATCTGCGGTCCCTGCTGGCTTCATTGCCATAACCCAACGTTTACAGTAGTTGAAAGAACTGACTTAAAGCTTTGCCGGCAGCATAAATTTCTGTTGGCGCCTCTGGTTTTCCGCCCGGCTTATGCACTACATTAAGCGCGTTTTTCTACTCAGACTTTACCGGAGCCCACTTTGAACCCCGTGCTACTTGATCTATCCGGCTACATTAAGTTTTTTGTCGGTTTGTTTGCCCTGGTAAATCCGGTAGGTATCATCCCGGTCTTTATCAGTATGACCAGCTATCAGGGTGTGGTTGAGCGCAACAAAACCAACCTCACCGCGAACTTGGCCGTCGCCATTATCCTGTGGACGTCACTTTTCCTTGGTGATGGCATCCTGCATCTGTTTGGTATTTCGATAGATTCGTTCCGTATTGCCGGTGGGATTCTGGTCGTCACCATCGCGATGTCGATGATCAGCGGAAAACTGGGTGAGGATAAGCAGAACAAGCAGGAGAAGTCAGAGAGCGCCATTCGTGAAAGTATTGGTGTGGTACCGCTGGCTTTACCGTTGATGGCCGGTCCCGGCGCAATAAGTTCAACCATCGTCTGGAGTACGCGTTATCACAGTTGGCAGAACCTAATTGGCTTTAGTATCGCGATTGCAATTTTCGCGTTTTGCTGTTGGCTGCTGTTTCGCGCTGCACCATTAATGGTGCGAGTACTTGGCCAAACCGGGATCAACGTTATCACTCGTATCATGGGATTGTTGTTAATGGCATTGGGCATAGAGTTTGTTGTCACCGGCATGAAATCAATTTTCCCCGGATTACTCAATTAGTAGCCCTTAATTTTTAATCTTAACCCGCAATGCGATCCACAATGGTGCAACGTTAGACTTAATTGCACCATTTTGGTAATTTTATTCATCCTTCTTAACGCATTAACCTCCGTATCACTTTTACTACTAATCCTGATAAATGCATCCAGTAACTCACATTAAATTGTGATAATTATCACAGATAAATACTCTGTAAAATTCTTTCTTATTAGCATTACGGAAAAGTCATTAGCTCGATGATGAAATCATTATGTTGGAATGTGATGGTTTTGCAGTTATATTCATAAAAATTATAACTTAATAACAATAATGAATAAAATATATGCGATAACGAAATTATATTTATATTAATCAGTGTTTTAATCGTTATTTCATCCTAATAATTAACACTTTTCCTCCCTACCGGAACGTGATAAAAGAGAATCTGCTAACATTTTTGCAGTTTAGCTTTGGCGTGCGGGCATCGGTTCTGATAATTTTCGGCACATCACAAATTTTTTATCTGATAGCGACAAATGTGTACGCTTCTTGCTTAAAGGCTATCAGGCTTATGATTAAGGTTGATATTTGTTGATGAAATGCATGGTAGCGAAAACGGCCGTACGTTCAGTGCTTGCCTTATGTCTCACAGGCGCAATGGCCTCAAGCCAGGCAGCACAAATTCCCGCAGGCACTCAATTATCAGAATTACAGCGGATCGTGATTAATAATGGCAGTGAGGTGGCAACGCTCGATCCGCAGAAAGCGGAGGGCGTGCCAGAATCCAATGTCATGCGTAATTTGCTGGAAGGTCTGGTTGAAACCGATAATAACGGTCAGCTTGTCCCCGGTGTCGCTAAGCAGTGGCAAAGCGAAGAAGGGCGCATCTGGACTTTCACGCTGCGAGAAGATGCGCGCTGGAGTAATGGCCAGCCCGTTACCGCCCAGGATTTCGTCTACAGTTGGCAGCGCCTGGCCGATCCCAAAACTGCTTCCCCTTACGCCAGCTATTTACAAGCGGCCCATGTCGCCAACGTTGATGCCATCCTGTCTGGTAAAGCTGCGCCGGCTGAACTCGGGGTTAAAGCCCTCGACGATCGTCATCTACAAGTCACCCTTTCTGAACCCGTTCCCTATTTTGTTGCTATGCTGGCCCACAGTGCGATGAAACCGGTCTATCGTCCGGCGATAGACCAGTGGGGCGAGCAGTGGACGCAGCCGCAACACTATGTTGGCAATGGCGCTTTTACGCTGTCGGACTGGGTGGTGAATGAAAAAATCGTGGTGAAACGCAATCCGCAGTATTGGGATAATGCACACACGGTGATTGAAGAGGGCGTGTTCTTGCCGCTCTCTTCAGAGAACAGTGATATCAACCGTTATCGCAGCGGTGGCACCGATATGACCAACAGTGTGGTGCCGCCGGAGCTGTTTAAAAAGTTACAGCAGGATCTCGGCGATGAGGTCAAAATCAGTCCGCTGCTGTGCACCTTCTATTACGAAATCAACAACAAAAAAGCGCCATTCGATGATGTCCGAGTACGCGCCGCGCTGAAGTTAACCCTTGATCGCGACATCATCGCGCAGAAGATCATGGGCCAGGGGCAAATTCCTGCCTACGAATTGACGCCGCCGTTTACCCACGGTATCACGCTCTCCCCACCGGCCTGGGCGCAACAAACGCAATCCGAGCGTAATGCCAGCGCCAAGCAGTTACTGGCAGATGCCGGCTTTAATCAACAAAACCCGCTGCGTTTTACGCTGTTGTACAACACCTCCGAACAGAACAAGCGACAGGCGATTGCTGCGGCCTCGATGTGGCAAAAAAATCTCGGTGCGGTGGTGACATTACAGAATCAGGAGTGGAAAACGCTGCTGGAGACGCGTCACCAGGCGCAGTATGACGTGGTACGCGCGACATGGTGCGCAGATTACAACGAGCCCTCAACCTTCCTGAATATGCTTTTGAGCGGTTCATCAAATAATACCGCGTTTTACCAAAGTTCGGCGTTTGACCAGTTAATGCAGCAAACATTAACCACTTCAGATGAAGCAAAGCGCGCCGCTCTTTATCAGCAAGCTGAAGCGCAACTTGATAAAGATTCGCCAATCGTACCGGTCTACTACCGCGTTAGCGTGCGGTTGGTCAAACCTTGGGTGGGCGGTTTTACCGGTAAAGATCCACAGGACATGCTGGCGTTGAAATACTATTACATAAAGAAACATTGAGTAATGGACCGATCCGGCGCTACAGTCGGGCGGCACTTTACCGTGGTAAACCCTGAAGGGTGATTAGGGTCTTCGTTCAGACACGCGAAGATCACCTGGAAACGGGGTACGCCGGGCGTTAAATCGACCCGGTAAAGATAATAAAACTGGAGCGTAATAATGAACAACATCACAAAAAAAAGCCTGATTGCAGCGGGTGTATTAGCAGCAATCGGCGCGCTGGCAGGGAATGCCGCGCTGGCCGCAACAGTGCCAGCAGGCGTTGAATTGGCAGCAAAACAGGAACTGGTTCGCGGTAACGGCGATGAAGTACAGTCGCTGGATCCCCACAAGATTGAAGGTGTTCCCGAAGACAACATCGCGCGTGACCTGTATGAAGGTTTGATCACCAGCGACAGCGATGGCAAACCGGTTCCGGGCGTGGCGGAAAGCTGGGAAAACAAAGATTTCAAAGTCTGGACTTTCCACCTGCGTAAGAACGCTAAATGGTCCAACGGTGAACCGGTCACCGCGCAAGATTTCGTTTACAGCTGGCAGCGCCTGGTCGATCCGAAAACCGCATCTCCATACGCCAGCTATCCGCAATACGGTCACATCGTCAACGTTGACGACATCATCGCCGGTAAAAAGCCAACTTCCGAGCTGGGTGTAAAAGCCATCGACGATCACACGCTGGAAGTGACGCTGAGCGAGCCCGTACCGTACTTCTATAAGCTGTTGATCAACTCCGTGATGTCTCCGGTGTATAAGCCTGCTATCGACAAATTTGGCGATCAGTGGACCCAACCGCAGAACTGGGTTGGTAACGGCGCATTCAAACTTGAATCCCACGTGATCAACGAACGCGTAACGCTGGTGCGTAACACGCAGTATTGGGACAACGAGCACACCGTTCTGAACAAAGTTACCTTCCTGCCAATCAACTCTGAAGTCAGCGACGTTAACCGTTACTTCTCTGAGAACGGCAGCGATATTACCTACAACAACATGCCAATCGAGCTGTTCAAAAAACTGCAGCGTGATAACGGCAAAGAGTTGATGGTGAAGCCATATTTGTGCACCTATTACTACGAAATTAACAACCAGAAAGCGCCATTCACCGATCCACGCGTCCGTACCGCGCTGAAACTCGGTCTGGATCGCGACATCATGGTGAACAAGGTTCTGGCACAAGGTCAGCAACCGGCTTACAGCTTCACCCCGCCAGCCACCGATGGCATGGAACTGCTACCGCCGGATTGGTTCAAGTGGGATCAGAACAAGCGTAACGAAGAAGCGAAAAAGCTGTTGGCTGAAGCGGGTTACACTGCGGATAAACCGCTGACCTTCAATCTGCTGTACAACACCTCCGATCTGCACAAGAAACTGGCTATCGCTGCCTCTTCTATCTGGAAGAAAAACATCGGCGTCAACATCAAGCTGGAAAACCAGGAGTGGAAAACCTTCCTGGATACGCGTCATCAGGGCAACTTTGATGTCTCTCGTGCGGCATGGTGTGCGGATTACAACGAACCGACTTCATTCCTGAACATCATGCTGTCTGACAGCAGCAGTAACACCTCGCATTACAAGAGCGCTGACTTCGATAAAGTTATCCACGATGCGGTTAAAGCCACAGACGATAAAGCGCGCGTAGCGGATTATCAGAAAGCTGAGCAGATTCTGGATAAAGACAGCACCATTGTGCCGGTTTACTACTACGTCAATGCGCGTTTGGTGAAACCTTACGTGGGCGGTTATACCGGCAACGATCCGCTGGATAAAACCGTCGATAAAAACCTGTATATCATTAAACATTAATAGCACTCAGGCTATCGATAGTGGCGGTGCTGCGGCACCGCCTTTTTACTTTGTGAAGCAACAGCCTGGTAGGTACGGCAATGTTAAAATTCATCCTGCGTCGGCTCCTTGAAGCCATCCCGACGCTGTTTATCCTCATCACCATCTCTTTCTTTATGATGCGACTGGCACCCGGCAGTCCATTTACCGGCGAACGTGTTCTGTCGCCAGAAGTGATGGCGAATATTGAAGCGAAGTACCATCTCAACGATCCGATTGGCAAACAGTATCTGAGCTATCTGGTGCAGTTGGCGCATGGCGACTTTGGTCCCTCGTTTAAATACAAAGATTACTCGGTCAATTATCTGGTCGGCCACGCCTTCCCGGTATCAGCCAAACTTGGTCTGGCGGCATTCTTCCTTGCCGTGGTATTGGGCGTAACGGCCGGCGTGATCGCCGCCCTAAAGCAGAACAGTTTGTGGGATTATGCCGTGATGGGGGTCGCGATGACCGGCGTGGTGATCCCCAGCTTTGTCGTAGCACCGTTACTGGTGCTGGTATTCGCGATTACCTTACGCTGGCTGCCAGGCGGCGGCTGGAACGGCGGCCAATGGAATTACATGTTGCTGCCGATGGTGGCGCTCTCGCTGGCCTATATCGCCAGCATCGCGCGTATTACCCGTGGTTCGATGATTGAAGTGATGCACTCAAACTTCATCCGTACCGCGCGCGCCAAAGGTCTGCCATTGCGCCGTATCGTGCTGCGTCACGCGCTGAAGCCTGCTATGTTGCCGGTGCTTTCCTATATGGGACCGGCGTTTGTCGGCATCATTACCGGTTCCATGGTGATTGAATCCATCTATGGTTTACCGGGCATCGGCCAGTTGTTCGTCAACGGAGCATTGAACCGTGACTACTCGCTGGTGATGAGCCTGACCATTCTGGTTGGCGTGCTGACCATTCTGTTTAACGCGATCGTTGATGTGCTGTACGCCGTAATCGATCCGAAAATCCGTTACTGATTATGGAGCTCGCCCATGATGTTAAGTAAGAAAAACAGCGAAGCTCTGGATGCCTTCAGTGAAAAACTGGAAGTCGAAGGGCGCAGCCTCTGGCAGGATGCGCGTCGCCGCTTTATTCACAACCGCGCGGCGTTTATCAGCCTGCTGGTGCTGCTGGTGATCACGCTGTTCGTGGTGTTCGCCCCAATGTTGTCGCAATTTAAATATGACGACACCGACTGGGCGATGATGTCTGCCGCGCCGGATACCGTTTCCGGTCACTGGTTTGGCACCGATTCCTCGGGCCGTGATCTGCTGGTGCGCGTTGCGATTGGTGGCCGTATCTCGCTGATGGTGGGCATCGCCTCTGCGCTGATCGCGGTGCTGGTGGGCACGTTGTATGGCTCATTGGCGGGTTATCTGGGCGGTAAAATCGACTCGGTGATGATGCGTATTCTGGAGATTCTCAACTCCTTCCCGTTCATGTTCTTCGTCATCCTGCTGGTGACCTTCTTTGGTCGCAACATTCTGTTGATCTTTGTGGCGATCGGAATGGTGTCGTGGCTGGATATGGCGCGTATCGTGCGCGGGCAGACGCTGGGCCTGAAGCGCAAAGAGTTCATCGAAGCGGCGCAGGTCGGCGGTGTCAGCACCTTCAAAATCGTATTGCGCCACATTGTGCCGAACGTGTTGGGCGTGGTGGTGGTATATGCCTCTTTGCTGGTGCCGAGCATGATCCTGTTCGAATCCTTCCTTAGCTTCCTTGGCCTCGGCACACAGGAACCCCTGAGCAGTTGGGGCGCGTTGCTGAGCGATGGCGCCAACTCGATGGAAGTGTCGCCGTGGTTACTGATGTTCCCGGCCGGTTTCCTCGTGGTCACGCTGTTCTGTTTTAACTTTATCGGCGATGGCTTGCGTGATGCCCTCGACCCGAAAGATCGTTAAGGAGTTTCCCGATGACCATTCATGAATTTCAGCCAGCCATGGCTGCACGTGCGGGAAACAATAACCTGCTGCTGGATGTGAAAGATCTGCGCGTAACCTTCAGCACCCACGATGGCGATGTTACCGCTGTGAACGACCTCAACTTTTCACTGCATGCAGGTGAAACGCTGGGCATTGTTGGCGAGTCCGGCTCGGGGAAATCGCAAACCGCGTTTGCCTTGATGGGGCTGCTGGCAAAAAATGGGCGCATTGGCGGTTCAGCAAAATTCAACGGCGCAGAGATTCTCAATCTGCCAGAAACCAAGCTGAACAAACTGCGTGCTGAGCAGATCGCGATGATCTTCCAGGACCCGATGACGTCGCTGAATCCGTATATGCGCGTCGGCGAGCAGTTAATGGAAGTGCTGAAGCTGCATAAAGGCATGAACAGCGCCCAGGCGTTTGAAGAGTCGGTACGCATGCTGGACGCCGTGAAAATGCCGGAAGCGCGTAAGCGCATGAAGATGTTCCCACATGAATTCTCTGGCGGCATGCGCCAGCGTGTGATGATTGCGATGGCGCTGCTGTGTCGACCTAAGCTGCTGATTGCCGATGAGCCGACCACAGCCCTCGACGTCACCGTACAGGCGCAGATCATGACGCTGTTGAATGAGTTGAAGCGCGAGTTCAATACCGCGATTGTGATGATTACCCACGATCTCGGCGTGGTGGCGGGTATCTGTGACAAAGTGCTGGTGATGTACGCCGGTCGCACTATGGAATATGGCCGTGCCCGCGATGTGTTCTATCATCCTGCACATCCGTACTCGATTGGCTTGCTGAGTGCGGTGCCGCGACTGGACGCTGAAGAGGGCGAGTCGCTGACCACTATTCCGGGCAATCCGCCAAACCTGCTGCGCTTGCCGCAAGGCTGTCCGTTCCAGCCTCGATGCGCTTACGCCATGGACATTTGCGCCAAGGCACCGCCGCTGGAGCCTTTCGCTGAAGGGCGCTTGCGTGCCTGCTTCAAGCCGGTGGAGGAATTAGTATGAGCACCGTAGTCGAAGAGAAAAAAGTCCTGCTGGAGATTGCCGATCTTAAGGTGCATTTCGAGATTAAGGATGGCAAACAGTGGTTTTGGCAGCCACCGCACACGCTGAAAGCGGTCGACGGCGTCAGCCTGCGTTTGTACGAAGGTGAAACGTTGGGTGTCGTTGGTGAGTCGGGCTGCGGTAAATCGACGCTGGCCCGCGCCATCATTGGCCTGGTGAAAGCCACGGAAGGGCGCGTCGCCTGGTTAGGACGCGATCTGCTGGGGCAAAGCCAGGAGCAGTGGCGTCAGGCGCGCAGCGATATCCAGATGATCTTCCAGGATCCGCTGGCATCGCTTAACCCGCGCATGACCATTGGCGATATCATTGCCGAACCGCTGCGCACCTATTATCCGAAGATGCCGGGCCAGCAAGTGAAGGATAAGGTCAAAAGCATGATGATGAAGGTCGGGTTGTTACCTAACCTCATCAACCGCTATCCGCATGAGTTCTCAGGTGGTCAGTGTCAGCGTATTGGCATTGCGCGTGCGCTAATCCTTGAGCCGAAGCTGATTATCTGTGATGAGCCGGTATCGGCGCTCGACGTGTCGATTCAGGCGCAGGTCGTCAATCTGTTGCAAAAGTTGCAGCGAGAAATGGGGTTGTCACTGATCTTTATCGCGCACGATTTGGCGGTGGTCAAACACATCTCCGATCGCGTGCTGGTGATGTATCTCGGGCATGCGGTTGAGCTGGGTACTTACGATGCGGTGTACAACAATCCGCAGCATCCGTATACCCGAGCGCTGATGTCTGCGGTGCCGATTCCCGATCCGGATCTGGAGAAGAACAAGCAAATCCAGCTGCTGGAAGGGGAGCTGCCATCACCGATCAATCCGCCATCGGGTTGCGTGTTCCGTACCCGTTGCCCGATTGCCGGACCAGAGTGCGCGAAAACCCGGCCGCTGCTGGAAGGCAGCTTCCGTCATGCGGTTTCTTGTTTAAAAGTCGATCCGCTGTAAATGAAAACGCCGGGCGATTGCCCGGCGTTTTTTTGTCTGTCGCTTACTCGCGCCACAGGATGTGGCAGAGTTTGTGATCTTTCTCGCGGCAAAGCAGGACGCGTGCGAACACATCAGTGATCGGCTCGCCGTCGGCTTCACCCAAGCCAATCACCACTTCTGCGAAGAAGTCTGGGTTGAGATCGAAATCAACATGTTCCTGCCAGTCTTCCGCAGGATCGAACAGTTCTGCGCCACCGCGCTCTTCAAACTGCAGATTGAACAGAATAATGTCAGCGGGATCGAGATTGTCGCCAGCTAGCTCAAGAAAAATATCGTAAGCCTGTTCCAGCGTTTCATCTTCAGTAAGGCGATTATTTAAATCCATGGTCATTCCTGCTTGCCCTGAGGCGGTAATATTTTCGCTCGTTTTACAGTAAAGGACTAAAGAAGTAAAACAGTCGTTCAACGATGCGTTGCCACCAGGCACGTTTAGCCCAGCGAGCGCCATCCAGCAAGCGTGAGCGGGCGATGTAATCGTCCTGCACGGTAGCGAGATCGCTGCCAAAGCCATCATCATCAACTACCAATGTGATCTCAAAATTAAGCCACAGGCTGCGCATATCCAGATTAACGGTACCGACTAAACTCAGTTGTCCGTCGACCAGCACACTTTTGGTATGCAACAAGCCATCTTCAAACTGGTAAATCTTTACGCCCGCTTCCAGCAACTCGGTAAAGAAGGCGCGACTTGCCCAGCCTACCAGCAGCGAATCATTATGGCGCGGCACAATGATGCTCACTTCCACCCCGCGTAACGCCGCAGTACAGATGGCGTGCAGCAGGTCATCGCTCGGCACAAAGTAGGGCGTGGTCATGATCAGTTGCTTACGCGCGGAGTAAACCGCCGTGAGCAACGCCTGATGGATCATATCTTCCGGAAAACCGGGACCAGAAGCGATCACCTGAATGGTATGACCGCTCTCCTGTTCGAAGGGCATCACGTTGCCATCCGGCGCGGGTGGCAGAATGCGTTTACCGGTTTCAATCTCCCAGTCGCAGGCATACACAATACCCATGGTGGTTGCCACTGGACCTTCCATGCGCGCCATGAGATCAATCCACTGGCCCACGCCCGCTTCCTGCTTAAAGAAGCGTGGATCGACCAGGTTCATGCTGCCTGTATAGGCGATGTAGTTATCGATCAGCACCACTTTGCGATGCTGACGTAAGTCCATGCGACGCAGGAACACACGCAGCAGGCTTACCTGCAACGCTTCAACCACGTCAATGCCAGCGTTGCGCATCATATTGACCCACGGACTGCGGAAGAAGGTCACGCTGCCCGCTGAATCCAGCATCAAGCGGCAATGCACACCGCGACGCGACGCGGCCATCAACGATTCCGCCACTTCATCTGCCAGCCCGCCGGGATGCCAGATATAGAACACCATCTCGATGTTGTGACGCGCCAGCTGGATATCGCGAATCAGCGCGTGCATCACGTCGTCGGAGCTGGTCAGCAACTGCAGCTGATTACCTTTCACGCCCGCGATGCCCTGACGATGGCGGCACAAATCAAACAGGGAACGCGCCACGTCACTGTGTTCGGTGGCAAAGATATGCCGACACTGTTTGAGGTCGTTGAGCCATTTGGCGGTAGAAGGCCACATGGTGCGCGCGCGCTCGGCACGCCGTTTACCTAAATGCAGCTCACCGAAGGAGAGATAGGCGATTATACCCACCAGCGGCAGAATGTAGATGATCAGCAGCCAGGCCATTGCGGAGGTGACTGCGCGGCGTTTCATCAGAATACGTAGCGTGACACCCGCAATCAGCAGCCAGTAACCAAACAGCAGCAACCAACTGATGAGGGTATAAAATGTGGTCATTAAGTGGACATCCTGTTCGCGCTTTGTTGAGCAAAGTTTACGTGCTGATCACAGGTAGTGAAACCTTTAATCGTGAATGACGTTTCGATGAAGCTTTCGATTTGGTATTTCCCAACAGATCTTTATAATGCCTGCCGAGTTTAGCCTGTCTGAGAGGATGTGATGAGACGCAGCAAAAATGAAGTGGCGCGCTGGAGAATGTTACGTCAGGTACACCGTCGTCGTTCTCGCTGGCTGGAAGGGCAGTCGCGTCGTTATAAACGCATCCACACCATTCGTCATCAGGTGGCGCAGCAGCATCGCCGCTCCATCCTGTTTATCTCGCAAATGGTCTGATGGGCTTACGCGGCCACTATGCGCCGCGTAGCACCCGAATAACATTGACCATCTCTACTGCCGCTGCCAGCACAATTAACATCACAATGTGCTGCCGAGCGTTGCGCCAGCCTTGCTGACGCCATAGCCAAAGTGCTCTGCCGATGAGAGCGAAAGCTATCACTAGCAGTAAAACTGACTGCCACATAGATTAGAAAACGCGTTTGAACGGTTTGACCGCGACTTTCTCATACACGCCTGCGGCAATGTAGGGATCGTCCTTGGCCCATGATTCAGCGACTTCCAGTGAAGAGAATTCGGCGATGATCACGGAACCGCTGAAACCGGCCGGGCCTGGATCGTTGCTGTCAACCGCTGGCAGCGGACCCGCAGCAATCAGACGACCTTCATCTTGCAACAGCTGTAAACGAGCAAGATGCGCGGGACGTACCGAGTTGCGTTTTTCCAGTGAATCAGCGGTATCTTCCGCATAAATGACGTAAAGCACGATGGGATACTCCCGTTAGACTTGCCGAAATTGCGTGACACGTTAAGTGATCGTTAATCAGAGTGCAAACGAAAGATAAATACGCTGTCATTCAGCGCAATCAGGGTTAAAAAAGGCCTTTCTGCAGCCACATTTACATCGCTTATTGAAACTGATTGCTATTTGCATTTAAAATCTGCGCTTCACTCAATGAACATGAATGATATGACCACGTTGACTACGCCTTTACCTGCACGTACCCCCATTGCTGTAATTTTATCCGTGGTACTTCACGGTTCGTTGATCGCTGGCATTCTCTATGCATCGTTTCATCAGGTCATTGAAGTTCCAAAAGCGTCGCAGCCTATCAGCGTTTCGCTGGTGGCGCCTGAAGTGCAACCCGAACCTGCACCTGCCCAGGTTACGCCGCCACCTCCCGAGCCTGAGCCAGAACCTGAAGTAGCGCCAGAGCCGCCAAAGGTTGAGCCGGTGCCGATTCCTAAACCAGAACCCAAGCCGAAGCCAAAACCTAAACCAAAGCCAAAGGTGGAAAAGAAGGTTGAGCCGAAACCGCGTCAGGAAGTGAAGCCGCAGGAAAATCCGTTTAAGCAGGACGCGCCAACCACGCAGACGCGTCCAACCACCGCGCCGAAAGCCAATCCAACCACAACGCCAAGCATCTCTGATGGCCCGAAAGCGATGAACGTCAGCAAGCCTGCTTATCCGGCGCGTGCGTTCGCACTGCGCGTTGAGGGGCGTGTACGCGTGCAATTTGATGTTGATAGTGATGGTCGTGTGGATAACGTTCAGATCTTGTCGGCTGAACCGCGCAACATGTTCGAGCGCGAAGTGAAGCAGGCGATGAAGAAATGGCGTTATCAGCCGGGTCGTCCGGGCAAGAATCTGACCATGAACATCGTATTCCGCATCAATGGTGGCGCCAATATCGAATAAGCACTCGTGGCTGAGAGGCAAAAAGAAAGCGGTCAGATGACCGCTTTTTTCGTGTTACAGATCGCTTAAATTGCTTCTGCCGGGCGGTAATGGGCGAGATTGCCCGGTATTGTCGACGGCAACGTAGACAAATGCCGCTTCGGTTGCGCAGTAAGTCTGTCCAATCGGTTCGGACGATACTTTCTTGATCCACACTTCGACGTTAATGGTCATGGAACTGTTGCCGGTGCGGATGCAGCGTGCGTAGCAGCTCACCACATCGCCAACCGCAACGGGTTTAAGGAACGTCATTCCATCCACGCGCACGGTAACAACACGTCCTTCGGCAATCTCTTTCGCCTTGATTGCGCCGCCCATATCCATCTGCGACATCAACCAGCCACCAAAGATATCACCGTTGGCATTGGTATCCGCTGGCATGGCCAGGGTACGCAACACCATCTCGCCTTGCGGCGACTTATATTTTTCGTCCATTGCTCAGTTCTTCTGCAGGTGAAGAGAAGCCCGACGCTGTCGGGCGGAGTGGCATTATTTTTGTTCTTGTTGCGGCATCTGTCGCCAGATATACACGCCGCTTAACAGGGTAAAGAGTAGGGTCAGGCCGGTCAGACCGAACACTTTAAAGTTAACCCAAAATTCCTGCGATAACCAAAACGCAACATAAATATTCGCTAAGCCGCAGGCGAGGAAGAAAATTGCCCAGGCAATGTTGAGATTGCGCCACACGCCTGACGGCAGTTGTAACTCTTTACCCAACATGGTTTGGATCAGCGGTTGCTTCATAAACCACTGGCTGTAGAGAAGCGCAACGGCAAACAGCGAATAAATAACCGTAACTTTCCATTTGATGAATTCATCATTATGGAATACCAGCGTTAGCGTGCCGAATACCGCAACCAACACAAAGGTGAAAATGGTCATCTTTTCCAGCTTGCGATAGAGCACCCAACTGACGACCAGCGCCAAACCGGTGGCAACAATCAACGCGCCGGAGGCGACAAAGATGTCGTATAGCTTGTAGAAGATGAAGAAAACCACCAGGGGAAGAAAATCGAGTAACTGCTTCATAGCGTTTCCAATTAGAGCAGGAGCGTTCAGCTATGGCGCCCGGAAGAGCGCCATAACGATTAACGTAACAGCATATACAGCCGGTACAGATAGATAATCAGCACAGCGGAGACCAGATTACCCAGCGCGTTCAACACCACGGAGGCGATGTTGGCAGGCAGCACGGTCAGCGATGAAAAGAAGAACATCAGTACAATTTTAGCCAGCAACCACAGCACAATGGCCGGTGCAATAACCTTAATATTCTTCCAGGCGAGACGCATACTGGCGCGCATTGCGCCAATCACGCCGAGCTTTTCATTAGCGAGAATCACCGGCGCCAGCGAAAACAGGATGGCCAGAATCACGCCCGGTACCATCAGCACCATAAAGCCCAGCTGTACCAGCAAGGTGATCAGAAAGGTCTGCAGCAGCAGCTTTGGCAGGATCGGCGCAGACGCACCCATAGCACGCAGCGCGCTCACGCGTTGTCCGCCCGACACCATTGGGATCAGGAATAGCATGCCACCCAGCAGCAGCGTATTACCAATCAATGCAGCAAACGTGCCTGCAGCGGAAGCGCGCAGCAAAATACGCTGCTGATCCGGAGACATATTTTGTACCAGCTCAAACAGCGACGATGCGCTGTCATCGGACTGGCTCAACAACGAGAGCTGGTCTTCACCTGGCGTTAACGCGTGGCCGACGATCACAGTAATGAACGAGGTCAGCAGCGCCAGCAGTAAAATAGTAACCAGCTGATGGCGCAAAAAATTTCCTGTGTCACGGTATAACGAGCTTGCCGTGATAGACATGTAAACTCCTTGAAAGAACCGGATTAATTAACCCGGCGATTGTACATGTTCTACTGGCGTGCTGGCACCCGCATTGGGATAACTTTCTGTCATAACAGGTAAAGAAGGGTGAAAAAGCGCAGGAAGACCATAGCGAGCACGGGCGCGATCGCAGGCTTCGTTCAGTTCACCGTTCTCGCCGGACATCGAAAACTCCCGGCAGGGCGAAGGACGCTGCTGATAAATGCCGCAGGAGACGCAGCCGCCGACCTCGCCCTGTAACGCAACACAATGCGGTTGGTGTTGGTTGGTGCCGCGCATATTGCGCATAAATAGGCCTAACGGCTCGGTTAATTCAACGGGAACGGCACCGGCGCCATCATCGGCTTCGGCCCAGTAAAAAGAGACACGAAAGTGCGCGCAACATGCGCCACACGTCATACAAGGGTTTAGTGAATCGCTCATCTGATCGCCCGCCACTCCCAAGGCATCGAACCAAAATCACATAGGGGAAAGGTAAATTAATCACGGCGAGAAATTTTCGCAAGCGGACTTTTATTACGCGGTGTAAGGACAAAATTGATCTGAATCAATCCATTGTTTTTTAAGTGATTAATTTGGATTGATGCAGATGATCTTTTACCAAAAAAGGGGTAAATGTTGTGCCGCATTCAACATTGAGACCCATCTTTTTTGGCAAAGGAGTGATTATGAAACTGGCAAAATGCGCACTGCTGATGGCGCTGGCAATTCCGCAACTGGCTCTGGCTCATGAAGCCGGTGATTTCTTTATGCGCGCGGGTAGCGCCACCGTCCGTCCGACCGAAGGCTCTGACAATGTGCTGGGCATGGGCGGCTTTAACGTCAGCAACGATACGCAGTTGGGTTTAACCTTTACCTATATGGCGACGGATAACATCGGCGTTGAGCTGCTGGCCGCCACACCGTTTCGTCATAAGGTTGGACTGGGCGCCACCGGAAATCTGGCCACCGTGCGCCAGCTGCCGCCAACCTTAATGGCGCAGTACTATTTCTTTGATAGCAAAAGCAAAGTTCGTCCCTACGTTGGCGTGGGTATCAACTACACCACCTTCTATGATGCTAAATTCAATCAGACTGGACAGGATGCCGGCTTAAGCGACCTGAGCGTGAAAGACTCGTGGGGCATGGCCGGACAAGTTGGTCTGGATTATCAAATCAACCGCGACTGGATGCTGAACGCATCGCTGTGGTACATGGATATTGATACCGAAGTGAAATTCAAAGCTGGCGGTGAGCAGCAAAACATCAACACGCGTATTGATCCGTGGGTGTTCTTCTTTGGTGCTGGATATCGATTCTAATCGGCAACCAGAAATGAAGCGGGCGACCCGAAGGTCGCCCGTTGTGTTATTTGATCTGCATATTGTTAACCACAGATTTCACGCCTGCCACGCTACGCGTTACGGCCACTGCGCGATTTGCCATCTGCGGTGAGCTGACAAAACCGCTCAGCTGAACTTTACCCTTAAAGGTTTCAACATTGATTTCGGTCGATTTCAGCGACTCGTCATTCAATAGCTGAGCCTTAACTTTGGTGGTCACAACGGTATCGTCGATGTAACCGCCAGTGCCTTCTTTGGTTGCTGTGGGTGCACACGCGCTAAGAGCCAGCGCCATTACCGCAGCCATCATAAATCCTGCAACGACTTTGAAAAAATTCATTGGTTATCTCCCTGTCTTAGATGATGTTTCGCCGCAATGGGGCGGCGCAGTTAATTGTGGTCTGGCGATGCGAAATCGGCAAATCGGCGGGTGCAAAAAAGTGAGAAATAGGGAATTTTTGCCACTTATTGATCCAATCCCAGTTTTAGTTGGGTATGAAAAGCTGAGAGTGGCCGAGAAAATGAGCAGGGGGGAGGTTTATGTCGGTAAAAAGGCCTTATCCACGCGGGAATAAGGCCATGAAGGATTTTAGCGAGTGGCCGCTTTCAGGCTGCTCACAAAGGCTTTCAGCTCGCTGAGCAGCGTTGCCGGATCATTCTGGTTACGTTCAATGATTTTCACAATCGCCGAACCGGAAATGGCGCCCGCCGCACCCGCAGCGATCGCTTCTTTCACCTGGCCAGGCTCAGAGATACCAAAGCCCTGCAGCGGTGGCGCAGCGTTAAACTCACGCAGTTTTTCGATCAGGTGATTCAGCGGCAGGCTGGCTCGATTTTCTGAACCGGTGACGCCTGCGCGTGACAGCAGATAAGTGTAACCGCGACCGTGCGCAGCAATCTCGCGCAGCAATTCATCGTCGGCATTTGGCGGACAGATAAAGATCGGTGCCACATTATGGCGCATCGCAGCCTGACGGAACGGCGCAGACTCTTCGAGCGGCACATCAGCTACCAGCACGGAATCGACGCCCACCGCTTCACACTGCGCATAAAAGTTATCGATACCTTTGCTGAACACCAGATTGGCATACATCAGCAAACCAATCGGCAGGTCGGGATATTTCTGACGCACGGTGGCCAGAATTTCAAAGCACTGCGCCACGGTGGTGCCGGAAGCAAAGGCACGCAGCGTCGCGCCCTGAATGGTTGGGCCATCGGCCAGCGGATCCGAGAACGGAATACCGAGCTCTAACGCGTCCGCACCGCCTTCCACCAAAGTATCGATAATTTTCAGCGACAGTTCAGGTGACGGATCGCCAAGGGTAACGAAGGGAACAAACGCGCCTTCTTTCTGCGCCGACAGACGTTGAAACAGCTGATTATAACGTTCCATCAAATCTCTCCCTTGGCTTTTAAAATATCGTGAACGGTGAAGATGTCTTTATCGCCGCGTCCGGAAAGGTTTACTACCAGCAGCTGCTCTTTTTCCGGATTCTCGCGGATCATTTTCAGCGCATGTGCCAGCGCGTGTGAGGACTCGAGTGCAGGAATAATCCCTTCAGCACGACATAACTCTTTAAAGGCGCTGAGTGCTTCATCATCGGTGATTGACACATATTCCGCGCGGCCAATACTGTTCAGATGCGCATGCTGAGGTCCCACCGATGGGAAGTCCAGTCCCGCAGAGATAGAGTAGGATTCTTCAATCTGACCCTCTTCGGTCTGCATCATCGGCGCTTTCATGCCGAAGTAGATCCCGACGCGACCATGCTTGAGCGGCGCACCGTGTTCACCGGTTTCGATACCGTGACCCGCCGGTTCAACGCCGATCAGGCCAACGCTTTCTTCTTCGATGAAATCAGCGAACATGCCGATCGCGTTCGAACCACCGCCCACGCAGGCTAACACCGCATCGGGCAGACGACCTTCGCGCTCCAGAATCTGGGCTTTGGTCTCTTCGCCAATCATGCGCTGGAATTCGCGTACGATCGTCGGGAACGGGTGCGGGCCTGCGGCGGTGCCGAGCATGTAGTGCGCGGTTTCATAGCTGCCAGACCAGTCGCGCAGCGCCTCGTTACAGGCATCTTTCAGCGTAGCTGAGCCGCTATGCACTGGAATCACTTCCGCGCCCATTAAACGCATACGGAATACGTTTGGTGATTGACGTTCAACATCTTTCGCGCCCATATAGATGCGGCACTTCATACCCAGCAGGGCACAGGCTAACGCTGACGCCACGCCGTGCTGACCGGCGCCGGTTTCCGCGATAATCTCGTTTTTGCCCATACGCTTGGCCAACAGCGCCTGACCCAACACCTGGTTGGTTTTATGCGCGCCACCGTGCAGCAAATCTTCACGCTTCAGATAAAGGCGGGTTTTGGTACCTTTGGTCAGGTTGCTGCACAGCGTCAACGCCGTTGGGCGTCCAGCGTAGTTTTTCAGCAGGTCAGTAAATTCGGCCTGAAACTCGGGATCGCGCTGCGCTTCAACAAACGCATTTTCCAGCTGGCGCAAAGCTGGCATCAGGATTTGCGGCACATATTGGCCGCCAAACTCGCCAAAATAGGGATTTAATAACGTGGTCATTTTTTCATTTTCCTTATTCGGCCCGCGCGATGGCGGGCAAGCGAAATTAATAAGCGCGCAGCGTGCGGAATACCGCCGCGACTTTACTGGCATCTTTAATGCCTGGCGCAGATTCTACGCCGGAGTTGAAATCGAGGCCGGCACAGCCGAACTGCGCGGCTTCAACGCAGTTGTCAGCGCTTAAGCCACCGGCCAGCAATACGTTGCTGAGATCCTGGCCTTGCAGCAGTGACCAATCGAAACGCTGGCCGGTGCCACCCTGGCCGTTATCAAACACGTAGCGATCAACGTGCGGCCAGTCGCGCGCAGGTAAGTGATCTTTGATGCTCAGCGCTTTCCAGATTTTGGTGTCTGTTGGCAGCGCCTGACGCAGTTGTGCGATAAACGCCTGATCCTCATCGCCGTGCAGTTGTACTGCGGCAAGTTTTAACGTCTTCACTAGCGTGACAATGTCACTTGCCGCGTTGTTGCGGAACACGCCAACATACTTCAGCGCGGCAGCCGCCTGAACAACCTGCGCCTGCTCGCTGCTGATCTTACGCGGCGAGCCTTCGGCGAAGATCAAGCCACCGTAAATGGCGCCAGCTTCCAGCGCTGTACGTGCATCTTCAGCGCGGGTGAGGCCGCAGACTTTGTTATCGCCGAGCAACACGCGACGCACGCCAGCGCTGAGATCCGCTTCTTCCATCAGCGCAGATCCAATCAGGAAGCCGTTAGCGAAGTGGCTTAATTCACGTACCTGCGCGTAATTGTGGATGCCGGATTCACTAATGACGGTGACGCCATGTCCGAGACGCGGCGCTAACTGACGCGTGCGGTTCAGGTCGATGGAGAGGTCGCGCAGATCGCGGTTATTAATGCCGACGACTTTGGCTTCCAGCGCGATGGCACGTTCCATCTCTTCTTCATTACTTACTTCGGTCAGCACGCCCATTTTCAGGCTGTGCGCCACAGCGGCGAGCTGACGATATTGCTCATCATCCAGCACCGACAACATCAGCAGGATGGCATCGGCTTGATAATGGCGCGCCAGATAGATCTGGTACGGATCGATGATGAAGTCTTTGCACAACACCGGTTGCGTGATGGCGGCGCTGACAATCGGCAGGAAGGCAAAATCGCCCTGGAAGTATTTTTCATCGGTCAACACCGATACCGCCGAAGCGTGGTGACGGTAAACGCCAGCAATAGTCGCGGGATCGAAATCCTCGCGAATCAGCCCTTTGGAAGGCGAGGCTTTTTTGCATTCCAGGATGAATACGGTGCGTGAGCCACGCAGTGCATCGTAAAAATGACGTTCCGCAGGCTGCAAATCGTTCTGGAAGGTGGCCAGCGGCTGCTGTGCTTTGCGCGCTTCAACCCAGACGGCTTTATCTTGTACGATTTTCTCTAAAACAGTGCCCTTAATACTCATCTCATCCTCTCGCTGCCAGAGCGACAACGCGCTCGTAGGCCTGTCCGCTGCGAATGGCAGCGATGGCGCGTTGTGCGTTGTCGCGCAAATCTTCATTTCCGAACACTTTCAGTAACATTGCGACGTTCACCGCAACCGCCTGCTCATGGGCGGGCTGGCCTTTACCCTGGAGTAAACGGGTCAGAATGTCACGGTTTTCTTCCGGCGTGCCGCCTGCCAACGCGTCTTTATCATGGAAGCCAAAACCGAAGTCTTCTGGCGTCAGCTGATAGCCGGTGATTTCGCCATCACGCAGCTCGGCAACCTGCGTTGGGCTGTGCAGCGCCACTTCATCCATGCCGCCGCCGTGTACCACCGCGGCACGTTGATAACCGAGCACTTTCAGCGTTTGAGCGATCGGCAGCACCAGTTCTGGGCTATAAACGCCAATCACCGCCAGCGGTGGACGCGCGGGATTGATCAGCGGCCCCAGCACGTTAAAGATCGTTCGGGTTTTCAACTGCTGGCGTACCGGCATCGCGTGACGGAAACCGCTGTGATACTGCGGGGCAAACAGGAAGCAGACGTTGAGATCGTCCAGCGCCTTGCGTGCCTGTTCGGCTGGCATATCCAGATTGATGCCAAATGCCGCCAGCAGGTCGGAAGATCCAGATTTGCTGGAGACGCTGCGATTGCCGTGCTTCGCCACTTTCAGGCCACAGGTCGCCGCGACAAAGGCGCTGGCGGTAGAAATGTTGATGCTGTTGCTGCCGTCGCCACCGGTACCGACGATATCGGCAAAGGTGTAATCCGGACGCGGGAACGGTTTCGCATCGGCCAGCAACGCGGAAGCGGCACCGGCGATCTCTTCCGGACGCTCGCCACGGACTTTCATGGCGATCAGCGCGGCGGCTAACTGCGTCGGCTCCAGCTGACCGGTGATAATCGCGCTAAACAGCTGGTGGCTTTCGTCCTGGCTCAGCGTCTCGGACTGATAAAGTTTTTCCAGAATAGTTTGCATCATAATCTCCCTATTACTTCGCCAGCGCCCAGGCCAACGTCTGTTCTAACAAGCGCGCGCCCTGAGTGGTGAGAATGGATTCTGGGTGGAACTGGAAGCCACACACACGGTCGGCATCGTGGCGTACGGCCATCACCATGCCGTTGTAGCTGGCGTTAACGGTCAATTCGGCTGGCGTATTGCTGCCGACCAGCGAGTGATAACGTGCCACCGGCAGCGGATTACTCAGGCCCGCGAACATGCCTTCGCCATCGTGGGTAATAGAAGAGGCTTTGCCGTGCAGGATCTCGCCAGCCTGGCCGACATGTCCGCCGTATGCTTCAACAATCGCCTGATGACCGAGGCAAATGCCGATAATCGGCAGGCGACCGCGCAGCGCTTGCAGCAAATCAGGCATGCAACCGGCATCTTTCGGCGCGCCAGGACCCGGCGACAGCATCAGAATCGGATTCTCCATCTGCTGCAGGCGTTCAATCAGCACTTCAGCGGGCACGTTGTTACGGTAAATCAACACGTTGTGGCCGAAAGTACGCAGCTGATCAACGAGGTTGTAAGTAAAGGAGTCGATGTTATCGAGCAGCAGGATATCGGCCATCAAAAAATCTCCTTGCAGTGATGGGCTGTTGCGATGGCACGCAATACCGCGCGCGCTTTGTTGCGGCTCTCGTCCGCTTCTGCCTGTGGTTGTGAATCCAGCACCACACCGGCACCGGCTTGCACGGTGGCGACACCGTCTTCGACCCACGCGGAACGGATAACGATGCAGGTATCCAGATCGCCGTTAGCGGTGAAATAACCCACTGCGCCGCCGTAGCTGCCGCGACGTGTGCCTTCTTTTCCGGCAATCAGCTGCATCGCACGCACTTTCGGTGCGCCACTCAGCGTGCCCATGTTCATGCAGGCGCGGTAAGCGTGCAGCACGTCGAGGTCTGCGCGCAGCGTGCCCACCACGCGTGACACCAGATGCATCACGAACGAGTAGCGGTCCACTTTGGTCAGGTCAGCCACGTAGCGGCTGCCCGGCACGCAGATGCGCGCCAAATCGTTACGCGCCAAATCCACCAGCATCAGGTGCTCGGCCATCTCTTTATGGTCGGTGCGCATTTCCAGTTCGATGCGGCTGTCGAGATCGCGATCCAGCGAGCCATCAGCATGGCGGCCGCGTTGACGGGTTCCAGCAATCGGGTAGATCTCAATCTGGCGCGAGGTTGCGTCATATTTCAGTGAGCTTTCTGGCGAGGCGCCAAACAGCGCGAAATCCTGATCCTGCATAAAGAACATATAAGGGCTTGGGTTGCTGTTTTTCAGCGTGTCATAAGCGGCCAGTGGAGAAGGGCACGGCAGCGAGAAGCGACGTGAAGGGACAACCTGGAAGATTTCGCCGATGCGAATCGCTTCCTGCATCTCACGTACCACGTTGCAATACTCTTCGTCGCTTTGACTGGTGCTCAGCGTCATTTGCTCGACGCGCTGAACCGGCAACGCTGGCGCAGCTTGCGTCATCTGGCCGCGTAGTTGTTCAATGCGGCCTTGCAGGCGCTGAAACTCGCTGGTCGATGGGCTGAATAAGCTGGCTTGCAGGCGCGCCGTGCGCTGCTGATGGTCGATCACCAGTAAGGTTTCGGCCAGATAGAAGCAATAATCCGGGCAACGCTGTTCGTTGCGCAGCTCCGGCAGATCTTCGAAACCCGCGACTAAGTCATAAGCGAACAAGCCACCGAGCAGCATCGCTTCACGCTCTTCTTCTGGGCTGTTCACCAGTTGCGGAATCAGGCGCAGCGCATCAAACACAGAAAGGGCCTTCAGGCGCGAATCCTCGTCCTGCATACCTTGCGGCTGGGTGAAATGCAGCTCGCGTCCATCGGGGCGCACATCGATGCGCACTTCAGGTGGCAACGCCTCATCCAGCAGCGGCAAGATGGCGCGACCATTTTCCGACAGCGCTTTGATGGTGACGATGTTGCCCAGCGCGCTGACGCGCAGCGCGCTATCGACGATTAACAGGCTTTTCAGGTTTTGTTTGCTGTCGATATCAGCGGATTCAAGCAGCAGAGTTGCTGGACGTGCGCCGCATAACTGATGAAACACTGCGGCCGGATCTTCGCGGTAGGGCGCGGTACCGGTTATCAACTTCAATGTAGGTTTCGCAATAGCCATAATGGATTCTCTGAATTTCGCTCAAAAAAAAGCCCGCTCGGTGGCGGGCTTAGGTATCAATCTGCACTGCGGTTACGCGAGTTGTGCACGACGATGTCGCCCGATAAAGGGATCTTCGCGCCACCAACCATTTAAAAGCGTACCGAAAATAGTCATGATTAAATACCCGTTACGTGTGAACTTGTGTACTAGTTAACTGGTTCGGGCGAAAAATGTCAATACCCTTTTTCAGCCAGGGACAAAATCGTTATTATGCCTGCCGGTTTATGTAGTTGCTGGAGTTATCTTGTCGGACATCGCTCGTTTTCCCCTTTATGATTTACACAGCCATACGCTGGCTTCTGACGGCTTATTAACGCCGACTGCGCTGGTACAGCGTGCGGTTGAGATGAAAGTCGGCGTGCTAGCGATTACCGATCACGACACGGTGGCGGGCGTGGCAGAAGCGCAGGCGGCAGTGGTGCAACAGGATCTGCCGATCCGCGTACTGGCCGGTTTAGAAGCGTCAACCTTATGGGAAAACCACGAAATCCACATTGTGGGGCTGAATGTCGATTGCCTGCATCCCGCGCTGACTGAATTCCTCGCGCAACAGCATCAGACACGTGTGGATCGTGCACAGCAAATTGCCGAACGCCTTGAGCGCGCGCGTATTCCTGATGCGCTGGCCGGAGCCCAGCGTCTGGCGCAAGGTGGCTTGATTACGCGTGGCCATTTTGCGCGTTATCTGGTGGAGATTGGCAAAGCCGATAATATGGCGCAGGTGTTCAAGAATTATCTGGCGCGCGGGAAAACCGGCTACGTGCCCCCGCAATGGTGTACAATTAAACAAGCCATTGATGCTATTCATCATTCTGGCGGCTATGCCGTTTTGGCGCATCCAGGTCGTTATGGTTTGTCGGCTAAATGGTTAAAGCGGCTGATTGCGCATTTTGCCGACGTGGGCGGCGATGCCATGGAAGTCGCGCAGTGTCAGCAAGCGCCAAACGAGCGCACGCAGCTGGCAACCTATGCGCGTGACCATCAGTTAGCCGGGTCGCAGGGATCAGATTTTCACCAACCTTGTCCGTGGATAGAACTGGGACGCAAGTTATGGTTACCGGGCGGCGTGGAGCCGGTTTGGGAACGCTTCCCCGAGTTGGCGCCCAGCATTGCTGTCGCAGACAGGTGATATGAGGTTTTTATGAGTCAATATTTTCACATACATCCCGACAATCCGCAGCCGCGCCTGGTGAACCAGGCCGTTGATTATCTGAACAAAGGCAGCGTGATTGTTTATCCAACCGATTCTGGCTATGCGCTGGGTTGTCGTCTGGAAGAGAAAAATGCCATGGAGCGCATTTGTCGTATTCGCCAATTGGATGGCAATCACAACTTCACGTTGATGTGCCGCGATTTGTCGGAGCTGTCGACGTACGCGCAGGTGGATAACTCAGCGTTTCGCATCCTGAAAAATAACACGCCGGGCAATTACACCTTCATTTTGAAGGCGACGAAAGAAGTGCCGCGTCGTCTGATGAATGACAAACGTAAAACCATCGGTCTGCGCGTGCCGTCCAATCCGGTAGCGCTGGCAATACTGGAGCGCCTCAACGAACCGATGATGTCGACCTCGCTGATGTTGCCGGGCAACGATTTTACCGAATCCGATCCGGAGGAGATTCAGTACAGCATTGGCAAGCTGGTGGATCTGATCATCGATGGCGGTACGCTGGGACAGCAGCCAACCACGGTGATCGACCTCACCAGCGATGCGCCAGTGGTGGTGCGCGAAGGCGTCGGTGACACGCGCCCGTTCGAATAATTATGCATGGTCAGGCGTGGCGTTCTGCGTCTGACCAATATTGGATTCCAGCCATTTTTTGAAATCTCCGTACGGAATATACAGCGAGACATCTTTTAAGATGACTTTCTTGCTGCGCACGTTAGATATTTCATGGCTGTATCCAACAATCACGCCGCCAATAGTTTGGTCAGCATTATATACCGCCCCACCTGACATTCCTTGCACAACGCCAGCATTTGATGCCATCGCCATGCAGGGCTTCTTATTCCATTTATTGGTAATTGCGGTGCGCGCTAAATTAACGCCGCTCGATTCCACTGGCATAGCGGAAATAAAGCTGTAACCGTACATTTTAATCGGTTCACCAATCGCACCGCTGCGGAATTTAGCCAGCGTTTCTGGGCTATTCTTATGATAAATAATCGCGACGTCGCAATAGGGATGATAAGCCTTGACACGTTGCACGGCGGTTTTTGCCACGTGCGCTGCCGTCAGGCTGTATTCTGGCGTCAAAGGAATGGTCGTGCCGAGGATACCCAAACCCAGTACAGTCGGGATGCCTGTCACGCTCATATCAACGTGTTGCATCGCAGTACGACTGTACTCAGTGTGGCCCACGGAACAACCGCTCAGTGCCAGCGCAGCAAGCGCAGGCCAAAGCAGAGAGGTTTTCATGGCAGTGATCTTCATTTAAGCATGTCCGTAAAATCCCTGGTGAAGACTTTCGACATGCAAATTAACTTCATTCCGTAAATCAATAAACGCGTCAAATCCCGCGCGCGCCGGTTTATAATATCAGTGAAATTACACAGTGAACGTTAATGAATTGTTAGTTGAACGAATATAAATAGTAAATAAAAGCTATGTTATTATGACGACTCACTGGATTTCAGGCTTAAATTTTACACAGTTTTTTCTTCAGAACAATTCAGCAAATTTAATATTAATCAAAAAATACAAAAATACAGACTTAATCCAACCTGTAGTGCCAATAAACTATCAATTTATATTTAATACCGTAGAAAGGCTTACTTAACGCCATTAAATAGTGTTTTATGCTGTTTTGTGATTTTTAACTAGATTTAAAGTTTGTGATTATCTGTAAGCGTGGCGCGCAATACTGCCCTTACAGTCTTGCGAAGCGTTAATGTATCAGATGGCTTAAGTTGGGGGCTGATTGAGGCGTGAGAGGTAAGGGGTAAGTGACAATATTTCAGTCACTTGGCATAAATGCTGATGACGAAAATGAGATCGATCTATCAGTCAGCTGAATGTTTATTGCCGTGGTGCTTATTAAGCCGTTTTTAACGGACCCTCTGTTATCGGCAGCAAAGGAAAAGGTGTTAACAAAACTTGCGTTAGTGTAAAATCGCGGGCCGTCTGAGATTGCATCAGCGATGCAGAGCGGTAACAGATTCTGATATGGGAATTGGTAATCCCTGTATCGTACCTCTTCTTACCACGACGCCTGGGAAGGCGACAACGAGGCTCCATGAGCGAAAAATTACAGAAAGTATTAGCGCGCGCCGGTCACGGTTCGCGTCGCGAAATCGAAACCATGATTTCAGCCGGACGCGTCAGCGTTGACGGCAAACTGGCGACGCTTGGCGATCGTGTTGAAAGTGATAAATCCCTGAAAATTCGTATTGATGGCCATCTGGTGTCCATCGCTGAGTCGGCGACCGAAGTGTGCCGCGTACTGGCGTACTACAAACCGGAAGGTGAGCTCTGCACGCGTAACGATCCGGAAGGGCGTCCAACCGTGTTTGATCGTCTGCCGCGTCTGCGTGGTTCACGCTGGATTGCCGTTGGTCGTCTGGATGTGAATACCTGTGGTTTGATGCTGTTCACCACCGATGGCGAACTGGCAAACCGTCTGATGCACCCAAGCCGTGAAGTTGAGCGTGAATACGCGGTTCGCGTGTTTGGCGAAGTGGATGACGATAAAATCCGTCAGCTGAGCAAAGGCGTGCAGCTGGAAGATGGCCCGGCATCGTTCAAAACCATTAAGTTTGCCGGTGGCGAAGGCATTAACCAATGGTACAACGTGACGCTGACCGAAGGACGCAACCGCGAAGTGCGTCGTCTGTGGGAAGCGGTCGGCGTGCAGGTTAGTCGACTGATGCGTGTGCGTTACGGTGATATCCAGTTGCCGAAAGGCTTGCCACGCGGCGGCTGGATCGAGATGGAGTTACCGGCGGTCAACTATCTGCGTACGTTAGTCAGTATGCCGGAAGAGACGGTCACTAAAGTGGCCGTCGAAAAGGATCGTCGTCGCACCAAGGCTAACCAAATCCGTCGTGCGGTAAAACGTCACGGTGTGGTGAGCAACAATCCGCGTCGTAATAACACCAAACGCGGTTCATGATGCGAAGCCTGACGCCGCGCTCTGCGGCGTCAGCGTTTTACCAGTCAATTCCTTGCTGTGCCTGAACCCCCGCATCGAACGCATGTTTTAACGGACGCATTTCCGTCACGGTATCCGCTAAATCCAGTAACGTACGATGACAGCCGCGACCGGTAATGATAACGCTTTGCTGTGCAGGGCGCTGGTTCAGCACATCGACCAACTCATTTAAATCCAGATAATCCATGCTCACCATGTAAGTGATTTCATCCAGAATCACCAGATCGACGCTGTCATCGGCCAACATGCGACGCGCCTGTTGCCACACTAACTGACAGGCGGCGGTATCGGTCTCGCGGTTCTGCGTATCCCAGGTAAATCCCGTGGACATCACCTGAAATTCGACGCCGTGCTGCTCCAGCAAGTTGCGTTCACCGTTTGGCCATTCGCCTTTAATAAACTGAACCGCCGCCACTTTTTTACCGTGCCCGCAGGCGCGCAACGCGGTGCCGAAAGCGGCGGTAGTTTTGCCTTTGCCGTTACCGGTGAACACCATCAAAATGCCGCGCGTTTCGGTGGCGGCGGCGATACGAGCATCGACTTGCTCTTTTAGTCGTTGCTGACGTTGCTGATGGCGATCGCTCATGCGGTTGCTGGCCCCGCTTTACGTCCCGGCTGCGCATCGAAGCTGGTGCCGGTTTTACGACGACTGTCATCGCCCATTAAATAGAGGTAGAGCGGCATCAAATCAGCCGGGGTTTTGAGTAAATTGGCATCCTCTTCCGGGAAGGCGCTGGCGCGCATTTTGGTGCGCGTGCCGCCAGGATTGATGCAGTTCACTCGCAGATGACTGTTTTTATACTCGTCTGCCAGTACCTGCATCATGCCTTCAGTGGCAAACTTCGAAACCGCATACGCGCCCCAGCCGGCACGTCCGGTGCGGCCCACGCTGGAGGTGGTAAATACCAGCGATCCGGCATCCGATTGCAGCAGCAGCGGCAGTAATGCCTGGGTTAAATAGAAGGTGGCATCAAGGTTAATCTGCATCACGTCACGCCAAATCTGCGGATCGAGTTCTTCCAGCGGCACGATTTCGCCCAGAATGCCGGCATTGTGCAGCACGCCATCCAGACGCGACACCAGCGCAGCGACCTGATCGGCCAACTGCTGGCAGCTTTCTGGCGTGGCTTGAGCCAGATCCAGTAACAAAGAAGATGCAGGCTGCTTGTTTAACTGGTTGATGGCTTGCTCAGTTTTCTGCAGCGTGTCGGCGTTGCGTCCCAACAGGATGACGCGCGCGCCGTAGCGCGCATAGGTCAGCGCCGCTTCACGGCCAATGCCGTCGGAAGCGCCGGTGACGAGAATGATGCGATTTTCCAGCAGATCGCTTTTCGGTTGATAATGCACAGCGATGTCCTTTGCTCGGGTCAGGAGGTTTTTGGCTTTATGCCTGAATTTGCCGCGCGGTGCAATCGCTTAGCCTCGCATTCTGTGCCGCCTGCGGGCATTTCAGGCGACGACAGCGCGTAAAGCGGGTAAACTTGAAGCTGTTGTAATTTACTGTTTAATAAGGCGGCAGAATGGATTTTTTCTCCAGTTACGGATTATTTCTGGCTAAGGCCGTCACCGTGGTGGTGGCGATCGCAGCTATTGTTCTGATTGTGCTTAATGCCGCGCTGCGTAAACGTCACAGCAGCGGGCAGCTGCGTTTGACGCATCTTGATGATGATTATCGTGAGATGAAGGAAGATCTGCAGCTCGCCAAAATGAAACCACAGGCGCAAAAAGTGTGGCTCAAGCAGCATAAGAAAGAAGAGAAGCAAAAGGCGAAAGCCGATAAACGCAATGCCAAAGCGGGCGTGAGTGAGACGCTGAAACCCACGCTGTATGTGCTGGAGTTCAAAGGCAGCATGGACGCGAGTGAAGTCACTTCGTTGCGCGAAGAGATCTCCGCGGTGCTGGCGGTAGCGCTGCCGGGCGATGAAGTGCTGCTGCGTCTGGAAAGCCCTGGCGGCGTGGTACACGGCTACGGTTTGGCGGCTTCGCAACTGCAACGTCTGCGTGATGCCGGCCTGCAATTGACAGCTGTGGTGGATAAAGTCGCTGCCAGCGGCGGTTACATGATGGCTTGCGTGGCGGATCGCATCGTCGCCGCTCCGTTTTCTATTATTGGTTCGATTGGCGTGGTCGCGCAGATCCCTAACTTCAACCGCCTGTTAAAGCGTAACGACATTGACGTTGAGCTGCATACCGCCGGTCAATACAAACGTACCTTAACGCTGTTTGGTGAAAACACCGACGAAGGGCGCGAGAAATTCCAGGAAGATCTCAATGAAACGCATCAGCTGTTTAAGGATTTCGTGCAGCAGATGCGTCCGTCGCTTGATCTGAATAAAGTGGCGACCGGCGAGCACTGGTATGGCCGCCAGGCGCTGGATTTAGGGCTGATCGATGAAATCGGTACCAGCGATGCATTGATTATCAAGCATATGGATCGCTTCACCGTGCTGGGCGTGCATTATGCACGTAAGCGTAAAATGATGGATCGCTTCACTAACAGCGCCAGTCTGGCGGCAGAGCGGTTGATTCTGAAAATGTGGCAGCGCGGCGAGAAGCCGCTGTTGTAACTGAGCCCGGCAATTGCCGGGCTTTTTTATGCAAGATGATATTGAGAGGAGAGTTCGACCGCGAGGTGTTTAAACACATTAAATACCGTGGTGGTTTTGGCGGTGGGCAAGCCTTGATCATCGAGAAAATAGGGCCCGCGAAACACCAAAACCTCACCTTGCTGAATCACATCATTGGCTTCTAATCCGACAAAATAATTGTCGTGCTGCGTGATTATCTGATTAGCTATTTCCAGTAACGCGTGGCGTGAAATAGATTCTGTTGGCACTGACATTTTCCACCTCTTTTTTGACAGCCATTTTTCTCCTTCTATATTACTTGCGAGCTATCGCGTTCAGCAAATCAGCATGGCGTCATAAAACTGGCGCAAAATTAGGCAGAATGCTAATTAAGTTGCGTAACGGATTTTATCAGGTAGAGTGTGGGCGATTCAGCTTTCAGGGAGATCACACCCGGATGTGTGGTTCTGTCAGATGGAAAACTCGCTCCTAATCATAAAGTTGCAGAAGTCGACGCAATCTGACCTGAGATTATCCCTGCTGCCTTGAAATGCGAAATGCTGGCAGCAATATTGAACCCATTGGGTTTTGGGACCTCCAATTCTCTCCCGTTTATCAGGACGTTTCATTTAGGTAAAGGTACATATGGGTAAATCACTCGTAATCGTTGAGTCCCCGGCAAAGGCCAAAACAATCAATAAATACCTCGGTAATGACTACGTGGTGAAATCCAGTGTCGGTCATATCCGTGATTTGCCGACCAGCGGTTCAACTGCCCGTAAAAGTGCCGACGGGGAAAAAGCGAAACCTGGAAAAAAGGTTAAAAAGGATGAGAAAGCCGCACTCGTAAACCGCATGGGTGTGGATCCCTGGCATGGTTGGGAAGCGGATTATCAAATTCTGCCGGGCAAAGAGAAAGTTGTCGCTGAGCTGAAAAACCTGGCTGCCGATGCAGACCACATCTATCTCGCAACCGACCTTGACCGCGAAGGGGAAGCCATTGCCTGGCACCTGCGGGAAGTGATCGGTGGGGACGATAAGCGCTTTAGCCGCGTGGTGTTTAACGAAATCACCAAGAATGCTATTCGTCAGGCGTTTGACAAGCCGGGCGAGCTCAATATTGAACGTGTTAACGCACAGCAAGCGCGCCGCTTTATGGATCGCGTGGTGGGTTACATGGTGTCGCCACTGCTGTGGAAGAAAATTGCTCGTGGTCTGTCAGCCGGTCGCGTTCAGTCGGTTGCTGTGCGTTTAGTAGTTGAGCGCGAGCACGAAATCAAAGCCTTCGTACCAGAAGAGTATTGGGAAATCGATGCTGATTTCGCCACGCCGAAAGGCGCCGATCTGGCTATGCAGGTTACGCATCAGAATGACAAAGTGTTCCGCCCGGTTAATCGTGAGCAAACTCACGCGGCGGTGGCGATTTTGCAGAAAGCGCGTTACGAAGTACTGGATCGTGAAGACAAACCGACCAGCAGCAAGCCTTCTGCACCTTTTATTACCTCAACGCTGCAACAGGCGGCGAGTACGCGTCTGGGCTTCGGCGTGAAGAAGACCATGATGATGGCGCAGCGCTTGTATGAAGCGGGCCACATCACCTATATGCGTACCGACTCCACCAACCTGAGCCAGGATGCCGTGGCAATGGCGCGTGGCTATGTTGAGAGCAGCTTCGGTAAAAAGTATCTGCCAGAAACGCCGAATACCTATGCCAGCAAAGAGAATTCTCAGGAAGCGCACGAAGCGATTCGTCCTTCTGATGTGAATATCGTCGCTGAGCAGTTGAAAGATATGGAAGCTGACGCGCAAAAACTCTACCAGCTGATTTGGCGCCAGTTCGTTGCCTGCCAGATGGTACCGGCTCAGTACGACTCCACCACGCTGACCGTGGGCGCGGCTGAATTCAAATTGAAAGCCAAAGGCCGCACGCTGCGTTTCGATGGCTGGACGCGTGTGATGCCTGCGCTGCGTAAAAATGATGAAGATCTGACGCTGCCGCCGGTGGATGTTGGCGACATGCTGGATCTTAAAGAGCTGATGCCAAGCCAGCACTTCACCAAACCGCCAGCGCGCTTCAGCGAAGCGTCACTGGTCCGTGAGCTGGAAAAACGCGGCATTGGTCGTCCATCAACTTACGCCTCGATCATCTCCACCATTCAGGATCGTGGTTACGTGCGTGTTGAGAACCGCCGTTTCTACGCTGAAAAAATGGGTGAAATCGTTACCGATCGTCTGGAGTCTAACTTCCGCGAGCTGATGAACTATGACTTCACCGCGCGTATGGAAAATAGCCTCGATCAGGTGGCGAATAATGAAGCCGAATGGAAAGCGGTGCTTGACTCCTTCTTCAGTGATTTCAGCCAGCAGTTAGATGATGCTGAGAAAGATCCGGAAGAGGGCGGCATGCAGCCGAACCAGATGGTGTTGACGTCGATTGACTGTCCGACCTGTAGTCGTCCGATGGGAATTCGCACCGCCAGTACCGGCGTATTCCTCGGTTGCTCGGGTTATGCGTTGCCGCCAAAAGAGCGCTGCAAGCAGACCATCAACCTGATCCCGGAAAATGAAGTGCTCAACGTGCTGGAAGGCGATGATGCTGAAACCAACGCGCTGCGCGCCCGTCGTCGTTGCCAGAAGTGTGGCACCGCGATGGACAGCTATTTGATCGATAACCAGCGCAAGCTGCACGTCTGCGGAAATAACCCAGAGTGCGACGGCTACGAGATCGAGCAGGGCGAATTCCGTATCAAGGGCTACGATGGTCCGATTGTTGAGTGCGAGAAATGCGGTTCTGAGATGCACCTGAAAATGGGTCGTTTCGGTAAGTACATGGCCTGTACCAACGACGAGTGCAAAAATACCCGTAAGATTCTGCGTAACGGTGATGTCGCACCGCCAAAAGAAGATCCGGTGCCGCTGCCAGAACTGCAGTGTGAAAAATCGGATGCCTACTTTGTGTTGCGTGATGGTGCTGCGGGCGTGTTCCTTGCCGCGAATACTTTCCCTAAATCACGTGAAACGCGCGCGCCGCTGGTGGAAGAGCTGCAACGTTTTGCCGACCGTCTGCCAGAGAAGCTGAAATATCTGTCAGAAGCGCCAGCCGCCGACCCGGAAGGGAATAAGACGATGGTGCGTTTCAGTCGCAAAACGAAACAGCAATATGTCTCTTCCGAAAAGGATGGCAAAGCCACCGGCTGGTCAATGTTCTATATTGACGGCAAATGGCAGGAAGCGAAAAAATAATTCCCCACAAGGCCAGCATCCGCTGGCCTTTCTCTTATCCTTATAGCTAATCGTTCTACATTCTTCCTTTAACTGATATAGTAGTTATAGAACTCTTTTCGTTTCGCTGACTCGCTTTCCCTCCCTCACCGCAATCAAGGCGGAAACACGCCAGCCGGGAATGCACCTCTGTCGCTACCAGGAAGATATAACTATGAAATTGCAGCAGTTGCGTTACATCGTCGAAGTGGTTAATCACAATCTTAATGTCTCATCGACCGCCGAAGGCTTATATACCTCGCAGCCAGGCATCAGTAAGCAAGTCCGTATGTTAGAAGATGAGCTGGGCGTGCAGATATTTGCGCGCAGTGGTAAGCATCTGACGCAAGTAACGCCTGCAGGCGAAGAGATTATTCGGATTGCGCGTGAAGTGCTCTCCAAAGTTGATGCGATTAAATCGGTTGCCGGTGAACATACCTGGCCAGATAAAGGTTCGTTATATGTAGCCACCACGCACACGCAAGCGCGTTATGCACTGCCTGGCGTGATTAAAGGCTTTATCGAACGTTATCCACGCGTCTCATTACATATGCATCAGGGATCGCCCACACAAATAGCTGAGGCGGTTTCAAAGGGGAATGCCGACTTTGCCATTGCCACCGAAGCGCTGCATCTGTATGACGATTTAATCATGCTGCCGTGCTATCACTGGAATCGCGCCATCGTCGTGACGCCCGACCATCCGCTGGCAGGTAAATCGAATGTGACGATCGAAGAGCTGGCGGATTTCCCACTAGTAACTTACACCTTCGGTTTTACCGGCCGTTCAGAGCTGGATACCGCCTTCAATCGCGCAGGATTAACACCACGTATCGTCTTTACTGCGACAGATGCCGACGTAATTAAGACCTATGTGCGTTTAGGCTTGGGCGTTGGCGTGATTGCCAGCATGGCGGTGGACCCGATTGCAGACCCCGATTTGGTGCGTATTGAAGCATCAGAAATCTTTACGAATAGTACGACCAAGATTGGCTTTAGACGTAGCACCTTCCTGCGCAGTTATATGTATGATTTTATTCAACGTTTTGCACCGCACCTCACGCGTGATGTGGTGGATGCGGCGGTCGCACTGCGCTCCAATGAAGACATTGAAGCCATGTTCCGCGACATCAAATTACCCTTCAAGTAAATTCCTAACTCATTCTTTTGCCAAGGTGTCCAGTGGGCACCTTCGGAATCCCTTAGCGCTTAGCGCCACGAGTACTTCAAAAAAAATCATTATTTTTATGTAAATGAAACATGGGTCACATGTTTTTTCATTGTTATCTATTAAATGCGAATCAGTACACAATTTTTACGATGCTACTTTGCAGCTCGCCAGGAATATTCCCATACTCTAGTTAAGAGTTGATGGAGAAGGGCTTTTTTACTGGGCTGGTAAATTAAACTCAAATTAAGATTGGATCTAATTTGCTGTTAACCCAAATTTACAATGTAATGATTTAATTAATAGTTATGTTGGCAATTAAATTTATCTCATCAATCTTTTGTGTTTTGATAAATAGCGTTAATCGTTGTGCTCAATAAAAATAACTGGATTTTCGGTCTTAACAAGTTTAGGATTCGTCCTAAATCTTAATCGTTGTCATCAATCGTTTTATTGAGAGTGATTATCAAAAACTATGAATACGAGAATAACTGTACAGCCGGGCTTCCGGACTAAAAGCACCAAAGTTGAGCGTACTGGCAACACCCGTCGCAAAGCTTGGATGACTGTCTTCGCTGCTTCAGCATTGTTCTGGGTAGTGGTGGCGTTAATGATTTGGCGTATGTGGGGTTAAGCCATGTGGGCAAATACACTCAGTCGTAAGCATCCGGTTTCAGCGCGTCAGCCGCAAACGCCTGCGTGCAAAGTGAAAGACGTTGTATCCACTGAACCACAAGTGACCATTCCTGTTTCGTGGGAACTCAGTGAGAATCAGCGTAACTTTATTGAATCCTTCATGGATATGAAGTCCAAATAACGCGGTATGCGTTCTGTTCCATATTTAGACATTGAGTCCCTCTTTTACCGGATTATCCGGTGGGCAATTTATAAGCCCGTCCTTTAACACTCAGCATTAAAAAAACGGTGTCATCAGTACAACGCTGAAGACGGTGGACTTTTTTTGCCCGGAATCCGGGAGGGAGTGAATGATGAACATTAATACAACGACATTATCCTGGGTGAGCGTATATACCTTTTCCCTGGCTTTTTGGGCTGCCGCCTTTTGGGCGATGATTTAAGCACTAACTCAAATTAAACTGAATTATGTAAATGCCCTGATAAACGTCGGGGCATTTTTCATTGTGCTTTAATGTGTCAATTCGTGTTGTTATCAAAACGTTAACGGTAATGTGGTCTATCTTTAAGTTAAACCTTGCAGTCACTGAGGTTTAAAAAGAGATTCACATACATGGAGGCGCTATGTCGTTAACGTTACGCGAGCAGAGTCAGGACATGCTTGATGTTCGGGCAAAAAAATATCATTACTACAGCTTGCCCAAAGCAGCTCAGAAATTGGGCAATATTGATCGTTTGCCCAAGTCGATGAAAGTTCTGCTGGAAAACCTATTGCGTTGGCAGGACGGTGATTCTGTCACGCTGGAAGATATTGAAGCGCTGGTCGCCTGGCAAAAAGATGCTCACGCCGATCGTGAGATTGCCTATCGCCCAGCGCGTGTATTAATGCAAGATTTTACCGGCGTGCCGGCGGTGGTAGATTTGGCCGCCATGCGCGAAGCGGTGAAACGCCTCGGCGGCGATGTCGCCAAAGTCAATCCTTTATCCCCCGTTGATTTGGTCATCGACCACTCTGTCACCGTTGACCATTTTGGCGATGACAAAGCCTTTGGTGAAAATGTGCATCTGGAGATGGAGCGCAACCATGAACGCTACGTTTTCCTGCGCTGGGGCCAAAAAGCCTTCAATCGATTCCGCGTTGTGCCGCCGGGCACCGGGATTTGTCATCAGGTTAATCTGGAATATCTCGGTAAATCTGTCTGGCATGAGATGCTGAATAGGCAAGAGATTGCTTATCCCGATACGCTGGTGGGCACCGATTCGCACACTACTATGATCAATGCGCTCGGCGTATTGGGTTGGGGCGTCGGCGGAATTGAGGCTGAAGCGGCGATGCTTGGCCAGCCGGTCTCGATGCTAATTCCTGACGTAGTTGGTTTCAAACTCACCGGTAAACTGCGTCCCGGTATTACCGCAACGGATTTAGTGCTAACCGTCACGCAGATGCTGCGTAAACACGGCGTGGTAGGTAAATTCGTTGAGTTTTACGGTGATGGATTAGCGGACTTGCCGCTGGCCGATCGCGCCACCATCGCCAACATGGCACCAGAATATGGCGCGACCTGCGGCTTCTTCCCGGTTGATGACGTTACCTTAAGCTACATGACGCTGACTGGCCGCGATGCGGAGCAGGTTGAACTGGTTGAGGCTTATGCCAAGCAACAAGGTATGTGGCGCAATGCTGGCGATGAACCGGTGTTCACCAGCTCTTTAGCGCTGGACATGGGTGATGTTGAATCCAGCCTTGCCGGACCAAAACGCCCACAGGATCGCGTATCGCTGGGCGATGTTCCTTCAGCCTTTGATGCCAGCAATGAACTGGAAGTCAATCAGGCGCAAAAACCGCATAAAACGGTCAGCTATCGCGATAGCGAAACCGGAGAGAGCTATCAGCTGGATGACGGTGCGGTAGTGATCTCGGCGATTACCTCTTGTACTAATACCTCGAATCCTAGCGTGCTGATGGCTGCCGGTTTACTGGCGAAGAAAGCCGTGGAACGCGGCCTGATGCGCAAGCCGTGGGTCAAAGCCTCACTGGCGCCCGGTTCTAAAGTGGTTTCTGACTATCTCGCTGTGGCCCAACTCACACCTTATCTGGATGAATTAGGGTTTAATTTAGTTGGTTACGGTTGCACCACTTGTATCGGCAACTCCGGTCCGTTACCGGATGCGATAGAAAGTGCGATTAAAGAGGGTGATCTCACGGTTGCCGCCGTGCTTTCGGGTAACCGCAACTTCGAAGGCCGCATTCATCCGTTGATTAAAACCAATTGGCTGGCTTCGCCGCCGCTGGTAGTGGCTTATGCCTTAGCGGGTAACATGAAGATCAATCTGCAATCTGATCCGATCGGTCAGGATCGACAGGGCAACGATGTTTTCCTTAAGGACATCTGGCCTTCACCGGAAGAAATTGCAGAAGCAGTGCAGAAAGTGACCAGCGATATGTTCCATAAAGAGTATGCCGAGGTATTTGACGGCACGCCGGAGTGGCAGCAGATCAAAGTCAGCGAAGCGGCAACTTATGATTGGGATGGCGATTCCACCTATATTCGCCTGTCGCCATTCTTTGATGACATGGAGAAAACGCCGAAGCCGGTGCAGGACATCAAAGGCGCGCGCATTCTGGCGATGCTGGGTGATTCCGTCACCACCGACCACATTTCTCCGGCGGGTAGCATCAAAGCGGAAAGTCCAGCCGGACGCTATTTACTCTCACACGGCGTTGAGCGCACCGATTTCAACTCCTATGGTTCGCGTCGTGGCAACCACGAAGTGATGATGCGCGGCACTTTCGCCAATATCCGTATTCGCAACGAAATGGTGCCGGGCGTGGAGGGCGGTTATACCAAACACTTCCCGTCTAACGAGCAGCTGGCGATTTACGATGCGGCGATGAAGTATCAGCAGGAAGGCGTGCCATTAGCGGTGATTGCCGGTAAAGAGTACGGTTCCGGCTCCAGTCGTGACTGGGCAGCAAAAGGGCCGCGCTTACAAGGCGTGCGCGTGGTTATTTCCGAATCCTTTGAGCGTATTCACCGCTCTAATCTGATTGGTATGGGGATTCTGCCGCTCGAGTTTCCGGCTGGCGTGACGCGCAAAACGCTGCAGCTAACCGGTGAAGAGTTTATTGATGTGGCGAACCTGTCACAGCTTAAACCGGGTGGCACTGTAAATGTGACGCTGACGCGCGCGGATGGCAGCAAAGAGACGCTGGAAACGCGTTGCCGTATCGATACGGGTAACGAATTAACCTACTATCAGAACGACGGCATTTTGCATTACGTGATCCGCAATATGCTGAACTAAAAGAAAAAGCCGGGAATTCCCGGCTTTTTTATCTGCTTTACAATCCGCTTAAGACTTCGGCAGCAAATGACCCATTTTCTCGGCTTTCGTATCGAGATAGTGCGCGTTTTTCGGGTTACGCCCGACAACCAACGGCACGCGTTCAACGATATTGATACCGGCTTCGGTCAGGATCTCAACTTTGCGTGGATTGTTCGTCAGCAAGCGCACTTCATTGACGCCTAACAGTTTGAACATATCCGCACACAGCGTGAAGTCACGCTCATCAGCGGCGAAACCGAGCTGATGGTTGGCTTCGACAGTGTCGTAACCTTTATCCTGCAACGCATAAGCACGGATTTTATTCAGCAAACCGATGTTGCGTCCTTCCTGACGGTGATACATCAGGATGCCACGACCTTCTTCCGCAATCGCGGTTAACGCCGCTTCCAGCTGGAAGCCGCAGTCACAGCGCAAGCTGAACAGGGCATCGCCAGTTAAACATTCGGAATGGACGCGCGCCAGCACCGGATTGTGATCGCTAATATCACCATAAACCAGCGCGACATGGTCGTGGCCGGTTGCCAGTTCTTCAAAACCAACCATCAGGAAATCTCCCCATGGCGTGGGCAGTTTGGCTTCTGCTACCCGTTTAAGCTGCATGTGACTCTCCAGAACCTTCAGAGGATGCGCTATCATCATGATAACGCACGGGCCATGTGGCCCGATGAAACTTACGCTATTGTGCCACAACCCGAACGGCTGCCGTTAATCGGTCAGAGTGATTGTAGTGATAAAGCACAATTATCCAAGCTGCAATAGGTATGTTATTCTTTTTTCAGCTAAAGTTATGTGCAACGCACGTATCAATGCGGATCTAAAAGGAAGCGAATGTTAAAAATCATTCAGCGCACCACCTTAGGGGCGTTTTTATTGTTGTTGATGCCGTTGGGCGTTTGGATATCTAACTGGCAATGGCAACCAGGGGAAAGTGGCAATCTACTTCGCGTGCTGTTTTGGATGACAGAAACCGTCACCAATCCGTGGGGCATTCTCACCAGTATCATCCTCAGCGCCTGGGTGTTGTGGTGTTTACGCTTTCGGCTTAAACCCGCGATTCTGCTCATCCTCATTATGAACGGCGCAATTCTTGCCGGTCAGTACACCAAATCAACAATTAAAGAGCAGGTGCAGGAACCGCGCCCGTACGTCATCTGGCTGGAAAAAAGTCATGGTATTAACGGTGATGAGTTTTATCAGCTACATCGCCAGCAGCGCGGCGAAATGGTTTCAACTTTGCTGGCCAACGATACTCAGCTGCCGCAATGGCTGAAGAACCACTGGGCGTTTGAAACCGGCTATGCGTTTCCTTCCGGGCACACCATGTTTGCCGCCAGCTGGGCGTTATTGGCGATTGGGTTATTATGGCCGCGCCGACATTTCGCCACGGTTGCCGTGTTATTCGTTTGGGCGACCGCGGTGATGGGCAGCCGTTTAGCGTTAGGCATGCACTGGCCGCGTGATTTAGTGATGGCAACGCTGATTTCCTGGTTGTTGGTCACCATTGCCACTTTACTTGCGCAGCGTTTCTGCGGCCCGCTCACCATCCCGCCAGAAGAGCATCGTGAGATCGCGCAGCGTGATGATGGATTGTAATTACGCTATTCGTCCCCATATGATTGATTGTGCTTGCAGAAAAAAGCGCTAACTGATGTGGGGATAAGCAGCATCGACGGCGGTTTTTTGGCATACTTCTTTGGATAACCTCTCGACAGGACGCATTGTGAAATATTTGCTTATTTTTCTCGTGGTATTGGTCATTTTCATCATCTCCGTCACGCTCGGAGCGCATAACGACCAAGTCATCACCTTTAACTATCTGCTAGCGCAGGGCGAATTCCGCATTTCAACACTGCTCGCCAGCTTGTTTGGCGCTGGATTCCTGCTGGGATGGGCAATTTGTGGCCTGTTCTGGTTACGCTTACGGGTTTCGCTGGCTAACGCGCAGCGTAAACTTAAACGTATGCAGGCACAAAATGAACAATCAACCGCAGTGACCCCATCACCAACTGCCAGCCGTCGGGATTAATTTTCGATGCTTGAATTGCTGTTTCTGCTTCTTCCTGTTGCTGCGGCGTATGGCTGGTATATGGGCCGCCGCAGTGCACATCAGGATAAGCAACAGGAAGCGAACCGCCTGTCGCGCGATTATGTGACCGGGGTAAACTTCCTGCTCTCCAATCAACAGGACAAAGCGGTTGATCTCTTTCTCGACATGTTGAAAGAGGACAGCGGCACGGTTGAAGCGCATCTGACGCTCGGCAACCTGTTCCGTTCGCGTGGTGAAGTTGATCGCGCCATTCGCATTCACCAATCCCTGATGGAAAGTGCGTCGCTCAGCTACGAGCAGCGCTTACTGGCGATTCAGCAACTCGGCCGTGATTACATGGCGGCGGGATTGTACGATCGTGCCGAAGATATGTTTGGGCAACTGGTGGAAGAGACCGATTTCCGCATCGGTGCGCTACAGCAATTGTTGTTAATTCATCAGGCAACCAGCGACTGGCAAAAAGCCATCGAAGTGGCGGAAAAGCTGGTTAAGCTCGGCAAAGACAAACAGAAAGGCGAAATTGCCCATTTCTACTGTGAATTAGCGTTGCAGGCATTAAGCAGCGACGCCCTCGATCGGGCGATGAGTTTGTTGAAAAAGGGCGAGTCAGCCGATCATCAAAGTGCGCGCGTCTCCATCATGATGGGCCGCATTTTGATGGAGCAGGGCGAGTATGCGAAAGCCGCCAGCCGACTGCAGCGCGTACTCGAGCAGGATAAAGAGCTGGTGAGTGAAACCTTACCGATGCTGGAAACCTGCTATCAGCGACTGAACCAACCTGAAAACTGGGCACAATTCTTACAACGCTGTGTCGATGAAAATACCGGCGCCGCAGCAGAGCTTTATCTCTCCGATATCCTTGAGCAGCAGCAGGGCCCGGAAGCGGCACAGCTGTATATCAATCGCCAGTTACAACGTCATCCAACCATGCGCGTGTTCCATCGTTTAATGGACTACCACTTACACGAAGCGGAAGACGGACGCGCGAAAGAGAGCTTGATGGTGCTGCGCGATATGGTTGGTGAGCAAATCCGCACTAAGCCGCGTTATCGTTGCCAAAAGTGTGGCTTCACTGCGCATGCACTTTACTGGCATTGCCCATCTTGTCGCGCCTGGTCTTCGGTTAAACCCATTCGGGGACTCGACGGCCAATAAATGGCCGTATGTTTTTCTTATTCAGAGCTAATTAGTTACAACATACTGTTATGTTTAATACTAACACTCCTTCAGCATCGTGCAGCAAGCGGTCGAACAGGCAAGTTCTGGCGGCAGCGTGATTGTCGGCACCGGCCTGCGCAGGTAGAATGCTTGCCGTTTGTCCATCGCGCCTGCGGGTGCCTGTCACTGAGGAAACGTTATGCCTGTAACCACTTCACCTATTCTGGTGGCACTCGACTATCATGATCTCAACAGCGCGCTGCAGTTTGTTGACCGCATCGATCCAAGCCAGTGTCGCCTGAAAGTAGGCAAAGAGATGTTCACGCTGTTTGGTCCATCGCTGGTGAAAACGCTGCAGGGACGGGGTTTTGACGTGTTTCTCGATCTCAAGTTTCATGACATCCCAAACACCACCGCACATGCAGTCGCGGCAGCGGCCGATCTTGGGGTGTGGATGGTGAACGTGCACGCCAGCGGTGGCGCACGCATGATGAATGCGGCACGTGAAGCGCTGGTGCCATTTGGTAATGATGCACCGCTGCTGATTGCGGTCACCGTGTTGACCAGCATGGATGAGGACGATCTGAAAGGTTTGGGCATTACCTTGTCTCCAGCTGAGCAGGCTGAACGACTGGCGCGTTTAACGCGCGATTGCGGTCTGCACGGCGTGGTTTGTTCGGCGCAGGAAGCCGTGCACTTTAAACAGGTGATTGGTCAGGATTTCGCGCTGGTTACCCCAGGCATTCGTCCGGCTGGCAGCGATGCAGGCGATCAGCGCCGTATTATGACGCCGCAGCAGGCAAAACTCGCCGGTGTGGATTATATGGTCATCGGGCGTCCGATCACCCAATCCGCCGACCCAGCCGCCACGCTGCAGCAAATCCTGCAGAGTTTACAGGAGGCTTAATGGCTCAGGACAATCGATTGGTGTATTCGACCGACAGCGGACGAATCACCCATGAAGAAGAGAAAGCGCCGCGGCCGAAAGGCGATGGTATCGTGCGTATCCAGCGCCAAACCAGCGGACGCAAAGGGAAGGGCGTGTGTCTGATCACCGGCATCGATCTGGATGATGGCGCGCTCGAAAAACTGGCCGCTGAACTAAAGAAAAAGTGTGGTTGTGGCGGGGCAGTTAAAGAGGGCGTGATTGAGATTCAGGGCGATAAACGCGACCTGATTAAAACGCTGCTGGAAGCCAAAGGCATGAAAGTCAAACTGGCTGGCGGTTGAAACAGTTCGGGCCACCTATTAGGTGGCCCGTTGTTAAGTAGATGCGCTGCGTAGCCTGATAATTATATTTTATTTGCTGATCTGGTGGCCGATGATGCCGCCGACAGCTGCGCCGCCAACGGTACCGAGTCCGCTACCGTTGGTCAGTACTGAACCACCAATGGCACCGGCGCCCGCACCGATTGCGGTATTACGGTCGCGTTTAGACCAGTTTGAACAGCCGCTCAGCGCGACAACTAAAGTTGTTGCCAGCACGGCAGCAGTAAGACGTTTCATTGTTGTAGTCATTAACTTCTCCTTGATTGTTATCACTGCGGTAACGGTATAAGTATAGATGTTACGTCGCACTCGGCAGGGTAAAACGGTCCTAAAATGCGAATTTGCAAGCCTTAATCATTAAAACCAACCCGCGCCACACATTTAACGCCTTAGCGACTTTCCGCAGCTTTTACAGCCATTCCTTCCATAACGCTTTTCCTCACCGCTCCGCACAATTCAGCTATCACAGTTTGCAGGAGAAAAAAGATGCTGGAAGCGTTAAAGCAGCAGGTGCTGGAAGCCAATCTCGATCTACCCCATTACAACCTGGTCACTTTTACCTGGGGCAATGTCAGTGCGGTGGACCGCGATCGCGGTTTATTGGTGATTAAGCCGTCGGGCGTGAAGTACGAACAGATGCAGCGTGACGATATGGTGGTTGTCGATCTCGCCAGCGGTGAGGTGGTTGAAGGTAACATGCGGCCGTCATCGGATACCGCTACGCATCGCGCGCTCTATCTCGCCTGGCCAGAGATTGGCGGCATCGTACATACGCACTCGCGGCATGCCACCATTTGGGCGCAGGCTGGACGCGAAATCATCGCGTTGGGTACCACGCACGCCGATGATTTCTACGGCACCATTCCTTGTACACGTCAGATGAAGCGTGAAGAGATTGAGCAGGAATACGAGTGGAACACCGGGCAGGTGATCATTGAAACTTTTGCGCAGCGCGTAATTGAGCCAACAGCGATTCCCGCCGTGCTGGTCAATTCCCACGGCCCCTTTGCCTGGGGCAAAGATGCGCATGCTGCGGTACACAGTGCCGTGGTATTAGAAGAAGTAGCCTACATGGCGCTGCATACCGAGCAGTTGCGCACTGAGTTACCGCCGATCTCGCAAACCTTGCTGGATCTTCACTACTTGCGCAAGCACGGTAAAAATGCGTGGTATGGGCAGAATTAAGGCTGATTCAGATTCATAGGCGCCTGCAGGCGCCTTTCTTTTTGCAATCAATCATCTGGTATGGCGATGCGCATCATAAATACAAAATGATCAGTCAATAAAAATAAAACAGCGTTTCATAAATGCATTTGCGATCACTTTTTTCCTTTCAGCCAATCGTTATCTTGCTCGCCATGCCATCTGGCAATTCATAAAAACACCTCCCTCTGGCTCAGTTAAGGTGACACCCCTATGCATATCAAACGTGCAATCGATAAAATTCCCGGCGGCATGATGTTGATTCCGCTGTTTTTGGGCGCGTTATGCCATACGTTCTCTCCTGGCGCAGGTAAATACTTTGGTTCATTCACCAATGGGTTGATGACCGGCACCGTACCGATCCTCGCGGTGTGGTTCTTCTGCATGGGCGCATCCATCAAACTCAGTGCCACCGGCACGGTGCTACGTAAATCGGGCACGCTGGTGCTCACCAAAATTGCAGTGGCGTGGGTTGTCGCGGCGATTGCATCGCGTGTGATGCCGGAAAACGGCGTGGAAGTGGGCATGTTTGCCGGACTCTCCACGCTGGCGTTAGTGGCGGCGATGGATATGACCAACGGCGGCTTATACGCTTCCATCATGCAGCAGTACGGTTCGAAAGAAGAAGCCGGTGCGTTCGTCTTGATGTCCCTGGAGTCGGGGCCGCTGATGACGATGGTGATCCTTGGCACCGCTGGCATCGCCTCATTCGAGCCGCATGTCTTCGTGGGCGCAGTGCTGCCGTTTGTCGTTGGATTTGCGCTCGGTAATCTCGATCCCGAACTGCGCGAGTTCTTTGGCAAAGCGGTACACACGCTGATTCCGTTCTTTGCTTTCGCATTGGGCAACACCATTGATTTGACCGTCATCGCGCAAACTGGCCTGCTGGGAATCATGCTTGGCGTCGCAGTGATCATTGTGACCGGCATTCCGCTGATTATTGCCGATCGCTTGATTGGCGGTGGCGATGGCACGGCGGGGATTGCGGCATCCAGCACCGCTGGCGCTGCGGTGGCTACGCCAGTATTGATTGCCGAGATGCTGCCACAGTTTAAACCGGTCGCACCGGCTGCCACGGCGTTGGTCGCCACTTCTGTCATTGTCACGTCTGTCATTGTGCCAATCATTACGGCGGTTTATTCACGACGCGTTAAGCGTTCTCATGTTGCCGTGGGGCAACGCGCAGCCATCAAGTAAGCCCGCTAATGCTTCCCCGGCCGCTGGTCGGGGATATCTCTGGATTTTGCTTTATAAATCAATCTCTCATTTGGTCTGGCCTCACTCTGGATTACGCTGATGTGGCGTTTAACGCACTACATAAACATAAACAGAGGATGAGACAATGACAGTAATTAACCAACCAACATGCAGACTGTTCACCGAAGTTGGACAAACCACACAGCTCGCCGCCTACTATGAAGAGGGCCGACGTACCATGTGGATGATGCTGCGTGCGCAACCCCGTCCGAGTTTCAACCACGAATTAATTGAGGAGATTATGAACCTGAGCTATTCCGCTCAGCGTTCTGGTCTGCCGATTGATTTCTGGGTGACGGGATCGTTAGTGCCACAGATGTTTAACGCCGGAGGCGATTTGCGTTTCTTCGTGGAGTGCATTCGTAACAACCGTCGTGAAGCACTGCGCGCTTATGCACGTGCCTGTGTTGACTGCATCCACTCCGCAGCGCGGGGTTTCGATACCGGTGCGGTCACGCTGGCGATGATTGAGGGCAGTGCGCTCGGTGGCGGCTTTGAAGCGGCGCTGGCGCATCACTTCATTCTGGCGCAGAACAGCGCGCGCATGGGCTTCCCGGAGATCGCGTTCAACTTGTTCCCTGGCATGGGCGGCTACTCATTAGTGGCACGTCGCTCTGGCATGAAGCTGGCTGAAGAGCTGATTATGGAAGGCGAGTCACACAGTGCGGAGTGGTATGAAACACGTGGTCTGGTCGACAAAGTGTTCCAGCCGGGCGATGGTTATCGCACCACGCGGACCTTTATCGATACGTTGCGTCCAAAGCTCAACGGTGTGCGTGCGATGCTGAAAGCGCGTCAGCGCGTGTTGCAGTTATCACGCGCTGAGCTGATGGATATCACCGAGGATTGGGTTGATTATGCCTTCACACTGGAACCGAAAGACATTGCTTACATGGAAAGACTGGTACAACTGCAGAACCGTCATAGCGCATCCTTGCGCAAAGCCGGCTAATCTCGCAAACCAGCGTTAGACGCGGGCAGGATGCTTAGCCAGCCAATGCCCGAGCTCTTCTGCGGGCATTGGTTTTGCATAATAATAACCCTGACGCCCATCGACACCATTGGCCATAACAAACTTTTCTTCGGCTTTCGTTTCAATGCCTTCAGCAATCACCTGCAGCTTTAAGGCTTTGGCAACGGCGACAATTGCACGGACCAGCGACTGCGCAACAGGTTGCTTATTGATATTACGCACAAAACTCTGGTCCAGTTTAATGGCGTCAATCGGGACGCGCGCCAACTGGGAAAGAGAGGAGTAACCGGTACCAAAATCATCAAGATGCACTTGCGCGCCCAGTTCCTGAAACTGCTTCATCAGCATTAGCGCGCCAGCTTCATTCTCAATCAAGCAGCTTTCCGTCAGTTCGATATCAATCGGACAATCGGTCAAACCGGCCTCATTCAAAGCATGTTTCAGGTCGGTATAGATACTCTGGTCAATCAGCTGTTTAGCTGAGACGTTCACTGCGACGCGCAGATAGATGCCTTCGCTGCGCCACTTGATGATCTGCTGTAACACATTCAGCATCACCCAGCGGCCCAAAGGCACAATCAACCCGGACTCTTCGGCATACGAAATAAAGTCGCCCGGCGGCACCAAACCGCGCTCTGGGGAATTCCAGCGCACCAGCGCCTCGGCGCTCAGCACCTCGCCTTCGGCATTGAGTTTCGGCTGGTAATGCACCACCAGATGATCCAGTTCGAGCGCTTTACGCAGGTTGGTATCGAGCCACAGATACTCAAACACGCGCTGATTCATCTCGTTAGCGAACACGCAGAACTTGCCGCGGCCGTTCTCTTTGGCGTGATACATCGCGGTATCGGCGTTACGAATCAGGCTTTCACGATCTTCGCCATGCAGCGGGGCGAGGGCGATACCAATCGAGCAGCCGCTGTAGACTTCAATTAAACCAATGCGAAACGGCTGGCGTAGCCGCTCAAGAATGCGCGATGCCATCGCTTCCAGCGCCGCCTGGCTGGTGTGTTCCGCCAGCACCACAAACTCATCGCCGCCGAGGCGCGCCAGCGTCTGGTCTTTGCCAAGGCAACTGAGGATGGCTAATGACACCGCTTGCAGCAGCTGATCGCCAAACATATGGCCGTAAGCGTCGTTCACCTTCTTAAAATTGTCTAAATCGAGGTAAACCACACCGGTTTGACTGCCATTCGCCAGCTCGAGTGCCAAACTAATCTGTTGATGAATCGCGTTGCGATTGGGCAAGCCGGTCACGGTATCGGTGTTGGCCAGCACGCGCAGGCGTTCCTGAGCGCGGCGCTCTTCAGTGATGTCGGTTCCGGAACAGATGAGGAAAATTTCATTTTTTCCGCTACCGCTGTGAACGAACTTATTACGAAACAGAAACAGTCGCTGACCTTTGCGGGTTTTAATCCAGCGTTCAACTTCGTAAGAACTGCCTTCACGGAAGAATCCGGCGATATTGCGGCGTGATGCTTGCGCTTCCTGCTTGGTCATAAACAGCTGGAATACGTTGCGGCCAATCACTTCCTGCTCTTTCAGGCCTGTGTACTCTTCACTCAAACGATTGAAACGTTGAATATTGCCGCGTTGGTCGAGGATCACGATCACTGAGTTCGCCTCAGAAACCACTTGCTCGGCGAACGATAATCCCAGCGTCAAATCACGCGCGACAGCCGAGGTATCACCCCAGGCTGAAGAGGTGCCTGCCCAGGTCGATTGATTGACTTTACGACCGACAAAATGCATCGGAACGGGTTCGCCATGCAGCGACAGCGTGAGGTTAATACTTGAGGTAATGACCGTCATCGCACGTAATAAACTGGCTTGTGCGGGAGTCAGCGGAACCGCCATATTGGTGTTCGCGTTCTCATCTTCGGCAAAATGCAGAGCATCACTATCTGAAGTTAAACGCCAATGAGGGCTGGTGGTGCCAAACAAGGTATATAGCAATGTTTGCCCTTGTTCATCGGTCATGGAAACTTCCTCCGGGGGAATGCTCAGCGGGCGGTATCTCATTATTTTAGCAACAGTATTCAACCTCCTGCGCCAGCACAAGATGCAATCCAAATATATTTTTGTTTTTATTAAAGAATGGCACGAAAAAGCCCCGACAAGCGGGGCTGATCCTGGTTAGCAAGGGCACTTACCCAGTTTTCCGGCCTGGCTGGGAAAGCGGGCATCGAGGCAGTGACGGTGAAAAGCGCGTTCATCCATGGGGGCGACAGTTGGATGATGTTCGCGCATATGCTTCAGATAAGTTTGATAGTCATGAACGCCGACCATTAAACGAAAACTTTGCTGTAATCCCTGCCAGAGGCGTTGCCAGCGCGTAAGATTTTGCCCAGCCGTAGCGGGTGCGATTGGTAAGCACTGCTGAATCTGCCACGCGCCGGTAGGTTTTCTCCAGTGATAAATGGACTCAGACATTTCGCACCTCTTTACGCAGAGAAATCTCAGATTCATGGGTAGTCGGCACGGTGCTGTTGAGCGCCCGACGAATCACGAAGAAGGCTGAAACCAGCATGGTCACCGCCACCAGCATGAAGAAGGCACACAGGGCCGCGTTAATTTGATTGCTGAAGACGATGGTTTGCATATCAGCAACAGTTTTCGCCGGGGCGATGACGATGCCGTCATCAATGCCTTTACGGAACTTGTTGGCCTGCGCGAGGAAACCAATCGATGGCTTCTCGTGGAAAATCTTCTGCCAGCCCGCGGTCATCGAGGTAATAAACAGCCAGGCGGTCGGCACAATCGTCACCCACGCATAACGCTGCTTCTTCATTTTGAACAGCACCACAGTGCCGAGAATCAGCGCCATCGACGCCAGCATCTGGTTGCCGATACCAAACAGCGGCCACAGCGTGTTAATGCCGCCGAGCGGATCGACCACGCCCTGATAAACGAAGAAACCCCAACCCGCCACCGCAACGGTGGTGCCCGCCATGTTGCCCAACCATGAACGGTTATTCGCCATCGATGGCACCACGGTGCCTACCAAATCCTGCACCATAAAGCGGCAGGCGCGGGTACCGGCATCCACAGCGGTGAGGATAAACAGCGCTTCAAACAGGATGGCGAAGTGATACCAGAATGCCATCATGGCGCGGCTGTTAAACACGTCGGTGATGATGTGTGCCATGCCAACCGCAAAGGTCGGTGCACCACCGGCACGCGAAAGAATGGTGCTTTCACCGACGTCGCGCGCAATGCCGCTCAGCATCTCTGGCGTCACCACGAAACCCCAGCCGTTAATCACCTGCGACGCACTTTCCACCGTGGTGCCAATCAGCGCGGCGGGTGAGTTCATGGCAAAGTAGACGCCCGGATCAAGCACCGAGGCGCAAATCAGCGCCATGATCGCCACAAAGGATTCCATCAGCATCGCGCCATAGCCGATAAAGCGGATATGACTTTCGCGCTCCACCAGTTTCGGCGTGGTGCCGCTCGACACCAGCGCATGGAAACCTGAAATGGCACCACAAGCAATAGTGATAAACAGGAACGGGAACAGCGCGCCGGAGAAGACCGGTCCGGTGCCATCAATAAATTTGGTCACCGCAGGCATCTTCATCTCGGGCATGGCAAACACGATGCCGATGGCTAAACCGATGATCACACCGATTTTCAGGAAGGTGGAGAGATAATCGCGCGGCGCCAGCAGCAGCCACACCGGCAGCGAAGAGGCGACAAAACCGTAGATCACCAGCACCCACGTCAGCTCCGTGCCTTTCAGCGTGAACAGCGGCCCCCAATAGGGATCGGCCGCCACATTGCCGCCGTAGATAATCGCCGCCATCATCAGCACGAAGCCAATGATCGACACCTCCGCGATTTTGCCCGGACGCAGGAACCGCATATACACGCCCATAAACAGCGCAATCGGAATGGTCGCGGCAATGGTGAACAAGCCCCACGGACTGTTGGCCAGCGCCTTCACCACCACCAAGGCCAGCGCGGAGAGGATGATGATCATCACGCCCAGCGCGCCGAGCATGGTCACCACGCCAGCGAATGAACCGAGTTCCTGGCGCGCCATCTCACCGAGCGAGCGGCCGTCACGGCGCGTAGAGATAAACAGAATCAGGAAATCCTGCACCGCACCGGCAAACATCACGCCCACCAGAATCCAGATGGTGCCAGGCAGGAAGCCCATTTGCGCCGCGAGGATTGGGCCGACCAGCGGGCCCGCACCGGCAATCGCCGCAAAATGGTGACCGAACAGCACCCATTTATTGGTGGGCACATAATCAAGGCCGTCACTTAAGCGCTCCGCCGGCGTGCGACGGCGATCGTCCAGTTCGAAGATGCGCTTAGCGATAAACAGGCTGTAAAAGCGATAGGCAATGCTGTAGCAGGCAACGGAGGCAATCACCAGCCAGACCGCATTGACGTGTTCGCCACGGCTGAGGGCCAGCATGGCAAATGCGCCCGCGCCAATTAACGCCACCGCTAACCAGATGAGACTGGTTTTGACGTTGTTCATGAGTTAACTCCTTGTAGGGACCGGGAAAAGAGGCGATCGAATACAACAAGTTAAAAGTAATGTAATGAATTGTTAACGACAGGCAGAGGCGTTAGAAATGTGAAGCGGAATGCAAATTTAGCATTTGCTAAAGCGGGCGGAGAGAAATGCGGGATAACGGCTGTTATCCCGCCAGTTTTCATGCTCAGGCGGCCGGACGAGCCACCACGCTGCGGGTTTCCATACGTACTTCGGCGATGGTCACGTCGATGATGTCCGTTACACGGTAAGCAACTTCACCTTTCACCTGCACGGTGCCGCTTTCCTGCGAGCATACCAGCTCATCACGCACCGCGTGGATGAACGGTGCAGGAATAAAGGCCACCGCGCCATTCTCCAGCAGGCGCACGCGCATGCCGCCGCGAGAAACGTCGATGATCTCGGCACTGAACTTGCGATCGGTGCCAGCAAACGGCGCAAGGAAGCGTGCGTACAGCCAGTCACCGACATCGCGCTCGGCCATGCGGTTGAGGCGACGACGTTCGCTCATGATGGTTGTCAGCTCATCCTGCGGACGAGCGGTGCTTTCGCCGCGCACAATCGCTTTCAGCAAGCGATGGTTGATCATGTCGCCAAACTTACGAATCGGCGAAGTCCAGGTCGCGTAGGCGTCGAGGCCCAGACCAAAGTGCGGGCCCGGCTCGGTGCCGACTTCGGCAAACGACTGGAAGCGACGAATGCGGCTGTCGAGATACTGGGTTGGCTGCGCATCAAGTTCACGACGCAGCTGGCGGAAGCCTTCCAGCGTCGTAATCGCCTGCGGATCCACGGTGATGCCATGACCCGCCAGCACGCCAGCGGCCTGCTCAGCGTTGGCCAGATCGAAACCGGTGTGCAGGTTGTAGATACCGAAGCCCAGCTTCTCCTGCAGCACTTTCGCGGCACAGACGTTTGCCAGAATCATCGACTCTTCAACAATACGGTTAGCGATGCGGCGTGGCTCAGAGATGATATCCAGTACTTCGCCTTTCTCGCCCAACACAAAGCGGTAGTCCGGACGATCTTTAAACACCAGCGCGTGAGTTTGACGCCACTCGCTGCGCGCCAGGCAAACCTGGTGCAGCAGGCGAATCTGCTGGGCGATGGCGTCGTTCTCTGGCTGCCAGCTGCCGCTGTTTTCCAGCCAATCAGAAACCTGGTCATAAACCAGTTTGGCTTTTGACTCGATCCACGCGGCAAAGAAATGCACGTCATCCGCCAGGCTGCCATCTTTCAATACGGTGACGCGGCACGCCAGCGCTGGGCGACGTTCGTTCGGACGCAGAGAACAGACGTCGTCAGAGAGTTCGCGCGGCAACATCGGGATGTTAAAGCCCGGCAGATAGTTGGTGAACGCGCGTTTCGATGCCAGTTTATCCAGCTCGCTGCCTTCCGCCACGTAAGCGGTTGGATCGGCGATGGCGATGGTCAGGATCAGATTGCCGTCGGCGGCTTCTTCCACGTGTAGCGCATCATCCATATCCTGGGTGCTGGCGCTGTCGATGGTGACGAAGTTCTGCGCGGTCAAGTCTTCACGCTGCAGATTTTCATCAAGCATCTCACCAAAACCGACGTCCGGAGCCTGACGTTCGAGGTTGTGGCGCGACAAGGTTACCCACCACGGCGCGAGGTGATCGTCCGCAGTGACAATGAATTCGGTCAATTCGGCATAAAAACCGCGATCGCCTTTCAGCGGGTGACGACGCATCTCTGCCACCGCCCAATCGCCGGTCTGGAAATCGTGGGTCACGCCACGTTCGGCGCGGCACTGAATCGCATCTTTCAGCAGCGGATGATCCGGCACAATCGACAGGCGATCGTCTTTCTTCTGCACGCGGCCGACAAAGCGGGTCAGGAACGGCTCAACCAGGGTTTCCGGCTCGGCACTCTCGCGGTCTTTATCGGTGTGGATCACGGCAGAAATACGGTCGCCGTGCATCACTTTCTTCATCTGCGGTGGCGGAATGAAGTAGCTTTTCTGGGCATCAACTTCGAGGAAGCCAAAGCCTTTTTCCGTACCTTTAACAACACCTTCGACGCGCGGAGTCTGCGCGTGAAGCTTCTCTTTAAGCTGCGCGAGCAGCGGATTATCCTGGAACATAATTTATATAGTTTCGTGGCCTAAGAGCGGCTGACAGTTTTACGCGAATCGGGTCCGCGCGGCAAGGCCAAAACAGGCTAAAAAGCCGCTTTACGCGGCTTTTTACCTTCTGATAACGCTTTGGTCAGGCGATGCGTTGTGAGGCTACGGCGGCGGTTAATGCCAGCTTCACCGGCACCGATTTTGAGGTCGGCGTGCCGCTGCCGTCGCCAAAGCTGGAGAGCGGCACCAGCGGGTTAGTTTCCGGATAATAAGCCGCGAGGTTACCGCGCGGAATGTTATACGGCACCAGTTTGAAACCGCTGACGCGGCGGGTTAAACCGTCATTCCACAGCGTTTCAATATCCACCAGCTGGCCTTCAGCGAAGCCCAGCGACGCCATATCATCCGGATGGATAAACACCACTTCACGCTGACCGTACACGCCGCGATAACGGTCATCGAGGCCGTAAATCGTGGTGTTGTACTGATCGTGTGAACGCAGGGTTTGCAGCGTAAACGGCACCGCGACATCACCTAACTGCGGGAACAGCGAAGTCGGCAGGGCGGCGGCGCTGAACTCGGCACGTTTACTTGGCGTATTGAAGCGCAGCTCGGCGGCAGCACTACCGAGGTAGAAACCACCCGGAATGTCGCACTTGTTGTTGAAATCAGCAAAGCCAGGAATGGTGGCGGCGATGTGATCGCGAATCAGATCGTAATTGCCTGCCATCGCCAACCAGTCGATTTTATCGCTGCCTAACGTCGCATGGGCGATGCCGGCGACAATCGCGGTTTCAGAACGCTGCGTTTCCGCTAAGGGAATGCCAACGCCTTCTGAGGCGTGCACCATGCTGAACGAGTCTTCCACGGTGATGTACTGATTGCCGCTGGCCTGGCGATCGCGTTCGGTACGGCCCAGCGTTGGCAGAATCAATCCTTCATGGCCCGGCACCAAATGGCTGCGGTTGAGTTTAGTGCTGATGTGCACGGTTAAACCGCAATGCTGCAACGCTTCTTCGGTGACCGGTGAATCCGGTGCGGCCGCCGCAAGGTTGCCGCCCAGCGCAATCAGCACTTTCACTTCGTCACGCAGCATCGCGTTCAGCGCTTCCACGGTGTTGTGACCGTGCTCGCGCGGTGGTTCGAAATCAAAGTGCGCGCCGAGGGCATCGAGGAACGGCTTGCCCGGTTTCTCATCGATGCCCATGGTGCGGTTGCCCTGCACATTACTGTGGCCGCGTACCGGACACAGGCCTGCGCCTTTCTTGCCCAACTGACCAAACAGCAGCTGCAGGTTGGTGATCTCGCGGACGGTATCCACCGAATGTTTATGCTGCGTGATGCCCATCGCCCAGGTAACAATCACGCGTTCAGCACTTTGATAAATCGCCGCCGCTTCACGGATCTGCACTTCGCTCAGACCGGATTGGCGCACGATATCGTCCCAGCGGGTGTTATCCACTGCAGCAAGATAGTCTTCTACACCATGCGTATTCGCATCAATAAACGCCTGATCGAAAATGCCTTTCTCACCGGCCGCCAAACGTGCACGCTGTAGCTCAAGCAGGGCTTTTACCATGCCGCGCACCGCCGCCATATCGCCGCCCAGATTAGGCTGGTAATAGGCAGAACTAATGGTGCCCGCCATCGATGTGACCACTTCTAACGGCTTTTGCGGATCGGCAAAACGCTCAAGGCCGCGTTCGCGTAGCGTATTAAAGGTGACAATCTTCGCACCGTGATCGGCGGCGTGACGCAGGCTGTGCAGCATGCGCGGATGGTTGGTGCCCGGATTCTGACCCAGCACGAAAATCGCGTCGGCATGATCAAAATCGTCCAGACGAATGGTGCCTTTACCGACGCCGATGCTGCGCTTCAAGCCGGTACCGCTGGCTTCATGGCACATGTTGGAGCAGTCAGGGAAGTTGTTGGTGCCCATCACGCGGCCAAACAGCTGATAAAGCCAGGAGGCTTCGTTGCTGGCGCGCCCGGAGGTGTAAAGCTCCATTTGATTTGGATGATCCATCGCCTGCAGGTGGCGAGCAATCAAGGCGAGCGCATCGTCCCAGCTGATTGGTTCGTAGTGGTCGGTGGCGCTGTTGTAGCGCATTGGATGGGTTAAGCGTCCCTGATACTCAAGGAAGTAATCGCTCTGCTGATAAAGGGTGCTGACGCTGTGCTGGGCAAAAAATTCCGGCTCAACCACACGACGCGTGGCTTCCCACGTCACCGCTTTCGCCCCGTTTTCACAGAAGCTAAAGGTGCTTTTGTTGTCATCGCCCCATGCGCAACCCGGGCAGTCGAAACCGCGCGCTTTGTTCATGCGCATCAGGTTACGCATGTTTTTCAGGGCTGCTTTACTATCAAGGACGAAACGGGTGGTGGCTTCTAATGAACCCCAGCCGCCCGCAGCAGCGCGATAGGGTTGAATCTTACGTTTAAATTTCATAGTTGCAGGCTTATTTGTTTATGAGTTGTTATCAGAATATGTCTTCTGTTAGCGGGAAGTGTGCGACTCTCCTTAAAAGTTGTCTAATTGATTGGTTTAATGGTGCGATAGGCGGCGTTTATCGCGAATCGAGCGCAAATCGTGACCTAAGTCAAACTTTCCCGGCTGATAAAGGGCGGCGGTTACGTGCTGCTGGGATAACTGACTAATAATTGCTCTTTCCTTTCTGAAAAGGGCACGCGCATGAAGAATCTGGCAAGCCAAATTCACGCCTTCGGTAAAGCCTTAATGATGCCAATCTCGGTGATCGCTGCCGCAGGGATCTTTCTTGGCCTGGCCGCCGCAATGCAAAACCCGGCGATTACCGGCGATGCCTTCGCCAACCTACAAGTGCCACAACTGATCATCGGATTTATTCGCAAAGTGGCGGGCGCGCTGTTCGCCAATCTGCCGCTGTTCTTTGCGGTGGCCAGCGCCATCGGGCTGGCGAAAGCGGAGAAACCCACCGCCGCCTTTGCCGCTGTGATTGGCTATATCGCCATGAACGTCGGTATCAGCTCCACGCTGGCCTCGAAAGGATTGACGGCCGCGACCACCACGCCAGAAGCGCTACAGAAAGCGGGCATGGACCAAACTGCAGCAATGATGACGTCCGCCGAATACATCGACATGCTCGGCATCTTTACCTACAACATGAGCGTGCTGGGCGGCGTGATTGCCGGATTGATTACCGTGGTGCTGCATAACCGCTTCTACACCCAGCAACTGCCCACAGCGATCAGTTTCTTTGGCGGACGTCGCTTTGTGCCGATCGTTACCGTGGTGGTGCTGCCGCTGGTGGGCGTGCTGCTGGCGTTGATTTGGCCGACCATCGGCGCAGGCATCGCGTGGGTTGGCCTGATGATTGGTAAAAGCGGGCAATACGGCGCCTTTCTGCTCGGCACCAGCGAACGCTTATTGATTCCCACCGGTTTACATCACATTCTCAACGAAACCGTGCGCTTCACGCCGATTGGCGGCATGGCAACGGTGGATGGGCAAAGTATTGTCGGCGCGCTCAACATCTTCAACACCTCACTGACGCATCCCGGCGCCATCCCGAACGATACGGTGCGCGGCGCCACCCAGTTCCTCGCGCAGGGCAAAATTCCGGTCATGATGTTTGGCTTACCTGCCGCCGCGCTGGCGATCTATCACACCGCGCGTCCCGAACATAAGCAGCGCGTCAAAGCGCTGGTGCTGGCTGGTGCGCTGACCTCCTTTACCACCGGCATCACCGAACCGCTGGAGTTCTGTTTCATCTTCGTTTCTCCGGTGCTGTATATCCTGCATGCGCTGTTAACCGGCCTGTCATTTATGTTGATGTCGATGCTGCATTTGATGATTGGCAACGTGCAGGGCGGCGCAATCGATCTGGTGGTGTTCGGCATTCTCGGCGGCAGTAAAACGCACTGGTGGTGGACGATTGTCCTCGGGGTGATTTATGTGCCGGTTTACTACTACGGTTTCCGCTTTGTCATTACGCGAATGCGGGTTGAAACGCCGGGTCGCGAATCCGATGAGGAGCACAAACCGGAACAAGTTGCGGCGGATGAGCGCACCAAAGTGATCATCAGCGGGCTGGGCGGCGAAGCCAATATAGAGGACGTCGATTGCTGCTTCACGCGGCTGCGCGTGCGGGTTAAACAGATGAATGAAGTGGTTGATCAAACGTTACTAACCACCGGCGCGAACGGCATTAATCGCGTCAGCGAACACGATGTGCAGGTGATTTACGGCCCGCAGGTCGAAAAGATCGCTAACGACGTAAAAAGTGCCTTGGGCGTGGCGTAACGCAATGGCCGCTGCGCGTGGATTCAGCGCAGCGGCAACCGCCATGATACACTGCCGTTTTCCAGCCAATTCTGCTTTCCATGGACATCAAACAACTCATCTATCTGTGTAATCTGGAACGCGAACGCCACTTTGGCCGTGCGGCAGAAGCCAGCTTTGTTAGCCAGCCGACGCTATCGATGCGTCTGAAAAACCTTGAGCGCGAATTAGGGCTGTCGCTGATCAACCGCAGTAACAATTTCGATGGTTTTACGCCGGAAGGCGAGCGCGTGCTGACCTGGGCGCGGGAAATTGTCTCGGTATATCAGGGATTGAAGCTGGAAGTGGAGTCGCTCAAACATGGCGTCAACGGCACCTTGCGGCTTGGCGTGATGCCGCAGTGCAGCGTGGCGCTGCCTGCGTTGTTGAAAGCGGTTGAAGCGCGTTATCCACAGCTGGATTATCGCGTGGCCGCGATGAGCGCCGATCAGCTGCTGGAAGCGCTCAACAGCCACACCGTGGATGGCGGTATCGGCTTTTTTGAACTGACGTCACTGCGCGAGCTGCATTTTCAAACTGCGCTGTTAAAAGATCCTGGCGTCGAAGCGCTGTTCAATCCGGCGCACTTTCCGGCGCTGCTGGAACAAGAGAACATCTCGCTCGCCACGCTTGCCTGCCAGCCGCTGTGTCTGGCAGAACCCACGCGCTATTTTCGACGCTATCTTGATGGGCAGCTGCGGGAAACCGGCTTGATTCCACGTGTGATCGTTGAGAGCGCGTCGATTATGCAACTGCTGCAAAGCGCGCAGGTTGGTTTAGGCGTGATGGTGTCGCCATGCGGACATCTGTTGCCGGAGCTGATGCAGAATCTGGCGCGGCGGCCGATTGAGATGGCGCCGATGGGCCGGCAGGCGGCATTAGTGATTGCCGAGCCGGGCAGAGCATCGCCGCTGGCTCAGCATTTCTTTGATGAAGCGCGGCGGCATCTGCCCGATTAACGGGTTTCGCCAAGCGCCATCAGCACGCGGTCCTGCCAGTTGGCAAAGGCTACCGCTTGTAACAAGGTGAAGATACGTTCCGTGCCCCAGCCCGCGTTAAGCAACGGCTGCAAATGCGCAGCGCTGAAGCGGTCGGGCAGGCGAGTGAGCTGGGCACTGAGTGAAATCACCGGCGATGCTGCGCCAGAGCTTTCGACATCCTGCTCCAGCGCGGCACGCCACTCATCAGAAACACGATCAAACTGACGTCGACAACCCAGCACCCGTGCGCTGACCGCCTGCGCCAGCGCTTCATCCTCGGCAAAATGTTCACTCAGCCGCTGTTTTAGCGTGGCGAAGCCATACAGCGCTTGCGCATCGTGCACCAGCAGCCAAATGGCATCATCCAATCCCTCAATGCCCTGACAGAAGGTGACCGCCGCCAGCTGATCGGCGCTGGCGTAGCGCAGTTCAACCGGTTTTAGCGCGTGCTGCCAGCCGTCATTGCGGGTAAACAGATCTGCGCTGGCATCCGGCGGCGGTGAAACGCCCGGAATCCAGCGCACCGGCAAGCCCATCATCGCCTGCAGCGCGGCCACCACGCGTGACTGATAGCTGACATATCCCACCAGCTGATTGAGCGTGACAATATCCGGCTCGGTTAAGCCCACCGCGTCCAGCGCGCTGATGCTGTGGGCGGTGATCAGTTCCGGCTGCATCGCCAGCTGGCGCGCATATTGGGTGATTTGCGTCAGACGATTATTACTTTCGCGTGACGAGTCCGGACCAGGCAACGGATTGAGCCGGGCGGAGTAGTGATTGCACAGGCGCTGCACGCCGGCGACTTGCGCTACCGTCAGCGCGGTGCTGAGGCGATCGTACAGCGTTAAGGTGTGGGTCAAACTGGTAGCAAGCGTATCGGGAAACAGAATCTGGCTGAGATCGCGCGCGGCCAATAACGCAGGCTGAAAACGCGACAGCAGCGGCTGTAACGCCGTCGCTTCCTGTTGCAAACCGAGTAAGAAACGATCGTCGATATAGGCGGCTTCGGGCACCAGCGGCGCAGTGGCGGTGCTATTCGGGCGAGTCTGGCTTTCATAAAACCAGTGGTCATGGCCGGGAGAACGGCGTTGTTCCATGGTCATTCCTTGCGCTAAAAACGGACTTGCTGCATAGCGTGCGAATCTGAAAAGCAGGCATGCAACAAAGGGCTAGCTTATCGTCGCTGAACGGCTGCCCACGGCAAAAGAATGATGGGGAATAATTAATAGCTTACGAGTATAAGGGGGGATTTTTTTGCAGAAGAGGTCGCCATGAATGGCGACCCTGGGTAAATCTTATTTCAGTTCCAGCTCGTTCATTGCGGCAATGCTGAAGCCGCCATCAACGTGTACCACTTCACCGGTGATACCACCCGCCAGATCGGAGCACAGGAATGCCGCTGAGTTACCCACGTCTTCGATGGTAACGGTACGACGAATCGGGGTAACCGCTTCGCAGTGTGCCAGCATCTTGCGGAAATCTTTGATGCCTGATGCAGCCAGCGTACGGATTGGACCAGCAGAAACGGCGTTAACACGCGTGCCTTCTGGACCCATTGCGTTCGCCATGTAGCGTACGTTGGCTTCCAGAGAGGCTTTCGCCAGCCCCATCACGTTGTAGTTCGGGATAGCGCGCTCTGCACCCAGGTAAGACAAGGTCAGCAGGGCAGAATTCGGGTTCAGCATCGCACGGCACTCTTTCGCCATCGCCACAAAGCTGTACGCGCTGATGTCGTGAGCGATTTTGAAGCCTTCACGGGTAACGGCATTCACGTAGTCGCCATCCAGCTGATCGCCAGGTGCGAAACCGATGGAGTGAACGAAACCGTCAAATTTCGGCCAGGTTTTTGCCAGTTCGGTGAACAGCGCAGTGATGCTCTCGTCTTCAGCCACATCGCATGGCAGAACAATGTCTGAACCCAGATCTTTAGCAAACTCTTCCACACGACTTTTCAGTTTGTCGTTCTGGTAGGTGAAAGCCAGTTCTGCGCCCTGTTTGTGCATCGCCTGCGCAATACCGTAGGCGATTGAGAGTTTACTGGCAACGCCAGTAATCAGAATGCGCTTACCGGAAAGAAAACCCATAGCTGTAATCCTTTTGGTCATTGTTGTTGGCGGTCGCGATGGTTGAAAAGTAGGCGACCGACGTTAATCTCGTGCGAAGTCTAGCACGTCTGTATAAATGCGGTAAATCGCACCGCGTTTTCCGCGCCTTAACGCTCGCGGCGCCAGGCTTCGGCGGTTAAGGCTTCACCAAAGTGGCTGGTGATCAGGCGTTTGGTGAGATCGTGCAGCGGCGAGGCCAGGACATCGGCGGTGCCGCCGCGCTCAACCACTTCGCCCTGATGCATCACCAGCACCTGATCGCTGATGTGCTTCATCATGCCGAGATGCTGCGTCACATAAATATAAGCGATGCCGTGTTTCTCCTGCAGTTCCAGCATCAGGTTCACCAGCTGCGAACGCATGGTCATATCCAGCGAGGCGAGGGCTTCATCGGCGACGATCACCTTTGGCTGCAGAATCAGCGCACGCGCCAGCGCCAGACGCTGCTTTTGGCCGGGCGCCAGCATATGCGGATAGTAACCGGCGTGATCGCGCAGCAAACCGACCTGACGCAGCGTGGCAATAATGCGTTTTTCGCGCGCCTCATCATCCAGCTCGGTATTCAGGCGCAGTGGGAGATCGAGAATCTGGCTGATGCGCTGACGCGGATTGAGCGAGGTGGAAGGATCCTGAAAAATCATGCGAATGCGCTGGCTACGATAACCGTAATCGCCGTACTCCAGCGGGTGATCGTCAATCAGCATTTCGCCTTCGCTCGGCTCGACCATGCCGCTGAGCATTTTCGCCAGCGTCGATTTCCCCGAACCGTTTTCACCAATCACCGCCAGCGTCTGTTTCTCACGCAGGGTAAAACTGACGCCTTTCACCGCCTCAACGTGCTGACGACGGAACAGGCCGGTGCGATAGCGGTAGGTTTTACTCAGGTTGCGCACTTCCAGCAGCGTTTCCATGTTTACTGGCTCTCCATATTCAGCGGGAAGTGACAAGCAAACAGATGCGCTTTAGTGCCGGTCAGGCGTGGCGTTTCGATGCACTTACGTTGCGCATACGGACAGCGCGGACCCAAACGACAGCCAATCGGCAGATGTTCCAGCGAAGGAATCGCGCCTGACAGCGTGTTCAGGCGGCTTTTGTGCGGCAGCGCGCTACCGAAATCGGGCATCGCACGGATCAGCGCCTGAGTGTAAGGATGATGCGGTGACTCCATCAACTCTTCGCTTTGCGCGCTCTCCACCGTCTGGCCGCAGTACATCACATTGATGCGGTCGGCCCAGTGGCTCATGGTGCGCAGATCGTGGCTGATCAGCAAAATGGTGGTGTTGTTATTCTGGTTAAGGCGGCTCAGCAGGCGGAAAATCTGCGCCTGCGTGGTCGGCTCCATCGCATTGGTCGGTTCATCGGCAATCAGCAAACGCGGCTGATTGGCCAGCGCGATGGCGATCATCACTTTCTGGCATTCGCCGTCGGTGAGTTCGTACGGGAAACTGCGCATGATGTCTTTATGATCTTTGATACCGACGCGGTGCAGCAGCTCAATGGCGCGCACTTTGCGCCAGAACCACAGGCGTTTAAACCAGCGACCTTTATGCGTCCAGCGCGGAATCGCCTGCATCAATTGGCGGCCGATACTTTCCGACGGATCAAGACAGGATTGCGGCTCCTGGAAAATCATCGACACGTTATGACCAACAATCCGACGGCGTTCACGCGGTGACAAGCGCAGCAGGTCGATATCATCAAACACCATGCGATCGGCGGTGACGCGCCAGTTATCTTTGGTGACGCCGCAAATCGCTTTAGCGATCAGGCTTTTGCCAGAACCTGATTCACCCACTAAACCGCGAATTTCGCCTTCGGTCAGCGTCAGGTTGATGCGGTCGACCGCTTTGACCGGACCGTCAGCGGTCATAAATTCAATGGTCAGGTTACGGATATCCAGTAGCGGCATTATTCAACTCCCGCTTCTACTGCGCGACGAATGCCGTCGCCCAGCAGGTTAACGATCAACACGCTGACCATCAGCGCTACGCCCGGTAGCATCACCGTCCACGGCGCAACGTAGATCAGCTCCAACGCGTCACCGAGCATCGCCCCCCATTCGGGTGACGGCAGCTGCGCGCCAAGATCGAGAAAACCGAGTGCCGCGATGTCGAGAATCGCCATCGACAGCGAGCGGGTAAATTCGCTCACCAGCAGCGGCAGCACGTTGGGCAGCACCGCATTCCACAAGATATTCAGGTTGCGCGCGCCATCGAGACGCAGCGCCACCACATACTCTTTTTCCATCTCATCATGCACCGCAGTATAGATCTCGCGCACCAGACGTGGGATCAGTGCGAGAAACACCGCCAGCATCGCGTGTTCGAGGCGCGGGCCGAGAAACGCCACCACGATAATCGCCAGCAGCAGCGAGGGAATCGACAGCAAGGTATCCAGCACGTGATTCATCACCGCTGAGCGCACGCCGTGCGTGATACCGGCAAACACGCCAAGCACCAGCGCGCAAATCGCCGCCAGCACCGTCACCAGAATCGCTGAGCCCACTGTCGGCGCTACGCCGCTCAGCAGGCGGCTCAGCAAATCGCGACCTAAATCGTCGGTGCCGAGGAAGAAGGAGACATCGCCATAGCGCGACCACGACGGTGGCAGCAGCTGATAACCGAGGAATTGCTGATCGATGCCATACGGCGCCAGCAGGCCGCCAAACAGGCACAGGAACAGCAGCAGGCCAAAGCCGTACAAACCGACCATGCCGCTGGTATCACGATATAAACGCTGCCAGCTGCGACGCAGCGTGCTAGGCAGCCGCTTCTCGTCGTAGACATTATCTAAGGGCATACCATTCCTTATGTTTCAGCGGGTTAAGTGCCGCGCCTAAAATATCGGATAACACGCTGACCAGAATCACCAGTCCGCCAACCACCATCACGCCAGCGGAAATCGCCGCGTAATCCTGCTGGCGAATGGCATTAATCAGCCAGCGGCCGATTCCCGGCCAGTTGAATACCACTTCGGTAATCATCGCCAACGTCAGCATGGTGGAAAATTGCAGGCCAAGGCGCGGAATCACCGGCGGCAGCGCGTTATGTAACACGTGGCGACGGATCACCGTGAAGCGTGATAGCCCGCGCGTGGCGGCGGCTTTAACGTAGTTCTTGTCCATCACATCGCTGGTGCTGCTGCGCAGTAAGCGGATCATCTCGGTGGCGGGCGCAACCGCCAACACCACCACCGGCAGAATCATGTGCGTCAAGGCACTGATCAGCATTTCATGCCGCCACGGCGATGGGCTTAGCCAGGCATCAATCAGCGCAAAGCCGGTAATGTTTTGCACCGGATAGAGCAGGTCGAAACGCCCGGAAACCGGCAACCAGCCGAGCGTTAATGAGAAGAACAGCGTAAACAGCAGCGCCAGCCAGAATACCGGCATTGAGAAGCCGAGCAGCGCCAGCGCGCTGATGGCTTTATCCTGCCATTTTTTGCGCATCACGCCGGCGCAGATTCCCAGCGGGATGCCCACCAGCAGCGCCAGAATAAATGCCATCACGCACAGCTCCAGCGTGGCAGGGAACACTTCGCGCAGCTGAAGATCAATCGGCTGGCCGTTGGTGCTGGAGACGCCAAAATCAAACTGCAGCAAGCCCTTAAACCAGAACCACCACGCATCAAACAGCGAAGCACCTTCGAGCGGGGCGTTTGGCGTGAAGTAGCTCAGGCTGAAGCTCACAAGCGACAGCAAAAACAGGGTGATCAGCAGCAGCACCACGCGACGCAGAATATAGATAATCATGCCTACTCCTCGCTGCTCTCATCACGGTAAACGCCGGCGAACGAGGCGTTACCAAACGGGCTTAACACCAATCCTTTAATGTCATGCCGATAGGCCTGCAAACGCAGCGACGACGCCAGCGGCAGCACCGGCAACTCCTGCGCCAAAATCTGCTGTGCTTTGTCGTAGCTATCAATGCGTGCCGACAGCTGCTGGGACAACAGCGCGTGCTGCAACGCTTCATCAAATGCGGGCGAGCACCAATGTGCGTAATTGGTCTGCGAACGGATCGCCGCGCAGCTTAACAGCGGACGGAAGAAACTGTCGGGATCGTTACTGTCGGTCGCCCAGCCGGTAAGCGTGAGATCGTGATTCATCTCCATCAATTGCGCTTCCTGGAAACGACCTTCCACCGGCGCGATGGTGACGCGCACGCCAATCTGCGCTAAATCCGCCTGCAACAGCTCAGCGGTTTTCAGCGGGCTGGGATTCCACGACTGCGAGGAAGAGGGCACCACTAAACGTAAATGCAGATCTTCCAGCCCCAGCGCTTTCAACTCTTCACGCGCTCTGGCCGGATTGTATTCGGTGACGCGCGCATCGTTGTCATAAGCCCAGGATGCACGCGGCAGAATCGAGGCGGCAGTTTCGGCGGTGCCGTAATAGATCGACTCCATCAGGCGTTCGTTATTGATCGCCAGCGCCAGCGCGTGGCGCACTTCCGGGCGATCGAGCGGCGGCTTGCGGGTGTTAAACGCCAGATAGGCGATGTTCATGCCGGGGCGCAGCGTCATGCGCAGACGCGGATCGTCGCGCAATATGCTCAGCTGGCTGGCGGCGGGATAGGCCAGTACATCGCATTCGCCGGTGAGCAGTTTGGACAAACGTCCGGTGCCGCCGACGCCCAAATCAATCACCACCTGCTGCAAACGCGGCACGCCTTTCCAGTACTGTGGATTGCGCGCCAGGCGCAGATATTGTCCGGTGCGGTATTCGCTCAGCTGGAACGGGCCGGTGCCGACCGGTTCACGATCCAGCTGTTCCTGCTGGCCTTTGGCGCTGAGATTATAGGCGTACTCCTGCGAAAGAATCGGCGCGTAATGCGTCGCGATGTGCCACAGGAATGAGGCGTCCGGGCTGTTGAGGCGGATTTCAACCGTATCGCTATCCAGCTTTTTCACGCTCTGCACGGAATCGGCAAACTGCAGGCTATCAAAATAGGGATAGCTGCCGCCGTTGACGTTGTGCCACGGATGCTTGCGATCAAACATGCGCGCAAAGCTGAACACCACATCGTCGGCGTTCATTTTACGCGTCGGTTTAAACCAGTTGGTGTGCTGGAAGGCGACATCTTTGCGCAGGTGGAAACGGTAGGTTGCGCCGTTATCCCGCACCTCCCAGCTCTGAGCGAGGTCGGGGATTAACCGATAAGTATAAGGATCCACGTCCAGCAGCCGGTCATACAGCTGCGCCGCCAGCGTATCAACGACTAAGCCGCTGCTGACCATTTGTGGGTTGAAGGTATTAACCGTGCCGTTAACGCAATAGACAAAACCGCTGTTGCGGATGTTGTCCGTTGGCGCGGCCCACGCTGACGCGCTCATCATGCTGAGACCAAGCAGCAGAGAGGGGAATAATTTTGGCATAGAACTCAACGATTCTGAGGCAATAGCGTGAGTGTATCTTAAACGTCACGTACTCCCCAAATTCGCGACGCTTCTGCTGTGTTTTTCGCCAAGATGGCGATGGGGTAATCACAATCTCTGTGTGGAAATGAGAAAAATTCTCAATTATGGGTTTACAGATGATAATAAGAATGATTATTATTCTTCTGCGCTTCGACGGTGGCTCTACCGAAGAAGAGCACGACATTGCTCACATTGCTTCCAGTATTAGTTGCCCGCGTCTCGCGGGCTTTTTTTTGTGTGACGTTTTTCCCGTCATCTTTTACGCTGCTGCTGCGTTGGCTGCGCACGCTAACCCCGGTCACATACTGATGTATGCTCCCGGGGATTATCGCACTTGCCGCCTTGCATCAGCGCAAAAGCTTTTGGGAAAAGCGCCACACACTTGTGCGATAAAACGTACGGGCGCCATTTATGGCGACCTGGTTAATCCTCGTCGCGGGCCTGAATCCCGTGCTTCTTCATCATGGCGCGCAACTGATGATACGTCACACGCAACAACTCGGCGGCGCGGCGCTGGTTGTATTTGGCCTGCTGCAAACTCGCTTCAACCAGTTCGCGTTCCTGCTGATTTTGCCACTGACGTATATCCAGCGGCAGGGAAGGCAAAGCAGAGGTTTCGGGTGAAGCGACAACGTTGGCGGGCGGCGTACGCGGTGCAAAAGGGTTGATGATGATGTTATCCAGCTCATCGTCGGCGCTGTGATGGCGATAGACCGAACGCTCAACCACGTTTTTCAGCTCGCGCACGTTGCCGGGCCAGCTGTGATTCAGTAGCGCCAACTGGGCGCGATCGCTGAAGCCGGGGAACAGCGGCAAGCCTAGCTCGCGGCACATTTGAATCGCGAAATGGTTGGCCATCACCAGGATGTCGCTGCGGCGTTCACGCAGCGGCGGCAGCTGCACCACATCAAAGGCGAGGCGATCGAGCAGGTCGGCGCGGAATTTTCCGGCGGCGGCCAGCGCGGGCAGATCTTCATTGGTGGCGCATACGAGGCGCACATTGACCTGCAAAGATTGATTGCCGCCCACGCGCTCCAGCTGACCATATTCAATCACGCGCAGCAATTTCTCCTGCACCAGCATCGGTGCGGTGGCGAGTTCATCCAGGAATAGCGTGCCGCCATCGGCGCGCTCGAAGCGTCCCAGATGGCGTTTTTGCGCCCCGGTAAACGCGCCGGCTTCATGGCCGAACAGTTCGGAATCAAGCAGGTTTTCATTCAGCGCGGCGCAGTTCAGTGAAACAAACGGGCCTTCCCAGCGGTTCGATAGATAATGCAGGCGGCTGGCGATCAGCTCTTTGCCTGTACCGCGTTCACCAATCACCAGCACCGGTTTTTCCAGCGGCGCCAGGCGCGAAACCTGTTCCAGTACTTCCAGAAAGTTATTCGATTCGCCTAAAAGGTTGTCTGAACTATTCGCCATGATGAAATTCGCCACTGATTAATCAATTTCACTACCTTAAGGGATGTTCTGGCGGATGTAAAATAAACAAATGGCGTAAAATCAATAAATTAAAAGTTGGCACGCGAATTGTATTAGTGAAGAGCGCCTCGCGCACCTACATACAAAATTTGAGGAACATCATTATGGGTATTTTTTCTCGTTTCGCCGACATCGTGAACGCTAACATCAACTCTCTGCTGGAGCGCGCCGAAGATCCGCAGAAACTGGTACGCCTGATGATTCAGGAAATGGAAGACACGCTGGTAGAAGTCCGTTCAACCTCAGCCCGCGCGCTGGCAGAAAAGAAACAGCTGCTGCGCCGTAGCGAGCAGGCTGAAATTCAGCAGGCCGAATGGCAGGAAAAAGCGGAGCTGGCAATCAATAAAGGTAAAGAAGACCTGGCGCGTGCTGCTTTAATTGAGAAGCAGAAACTGACTGATTTGATTGCTGCGCTGCAGCAGGAATCGACCCAGGTTGAAGAGACGCTGGAGCGGATGAAAGGTGAGATTGGTGAGCTGGAGAAAAAACTCACTGAAACCCGTGCGCGTCAGCAGGCATTAACGCTGCGTCATCAGGCGGCATCGTCATCACGTGATGTGCGTCGTCAGCTCGACAGCGGCAAGATTGATGATGCGATGGCACGTTTCGAATCCTTTGAACGTCGCATCGATCACATGGAAGCAGAAGCAGAAAGCCAGCGTTTTGGTCAGCCAAAAGGTCTGGATCAGGAGTTCGCCGAGCTGAAAGCCGATGATGAAATCAGCCAGCAGCTGGCCGCGCTGAAAGCTAAGATGAATCGCCCTGAGTGATCGCCACGGGCCTGATTGCGGGCCCGAGTTAAAAATGGTGTTAGTGATTAAGGAGAGTCAATGAGCGCACTTTTTTTAGCCATACCCTTAACGATTTTCGTGCTGTTTGTCGCACCAATCTGGTTATGGCTGCATTACAGCAACAAACGCAACGGCGGCGCCGATTTATCGTCGAGTGACCTGCAGCGTTTGCAACTAATTACTCAGGATGCGCGCCGCATGCGTGAGCGTGTTGAAGCGCTGGAAGCCATTTTGGATGCCGAACATCCAAACTGGAGGCAACCATGATGAATGGCCGTAAACTGTGGCGCATTCCGCAGCAGGGCAAAGTGCGCGGCGTATGCGCGGGTATTGCTGAGTACCTCGATATCCCGGTGCGCTTGCTGCGCGTGATTGTGGTGCTGTCGCTGTTCCTTGGACTGTTTATGTTCACCGTTGTGGCTTATTTCATTTTAGGTTACGTGCTGGATGAAAAACCCGCTAATGCGAGCAACGAACATCAACCTAGCGCACGTGAACTGCTCGACGAGCTGGAAACAACGCTGCAAAGCGATGAGCAAAAAGTGCGTGAAGTAGAACGCTATGTCACTTCAGAAACGTTCAGCGTACGCAGCCGCTTCCGCCAGATCTAAATTCCCGGGCTTTCGGGCCCACTTCTTCTATTGTGATAAGAGGCTCTATGCAAACTCAACGTTTTACTGCTCTGCGCCGTCGCGCGACACCTGCGTTGATGTCGGCGGGGAAATTTATCATTATTAGTGCAGTAACTTACGGGCCCGGCGGTATCGCTGGCTGGGCAGTGAAATCGGTGGCGCGCCGTCCGCTGCGCCTGTTGCTGGCGGCCGCCCTGGAACCGTTGCTGAGCAAAGCGTTTAAACGCTTATCGGCACGATTCATCAGGGAGAACGATGAAAAGACTGCAAAATGAATTCGTGGCGTTGATGAACCGCGGTGTTGACCGCCATCTGCGCCTAGCTGTAACCGGTTTGAGCCGCAGCGGCAAAACCGCGTTTATCACATCGCTGGTTAACCAGCTTCTCAATGTCCACAGCGGCGCCCGTTTGCCGCTGTTTTCCGTGGTGCGCGAAGATCGCCTGCTGGGCGTTAAACGCGTACCGCAGCGCGAACTCGGCACGCCGCGCTTCACCTACGATGAAGGTCTGACGCAGCTGTACGGCACGCCGCCAATGTGGCCGACGCCGACGCGTGGCGTAAGCGAAATGCGTCTGGCGCTGCGCTATCGTCCGGATGAATCGCTGCTGCGCCATTTCAAAGATACCGCCACGCTCTACCTCGAAATCGTCGATTATCCCGGCGAATGGCTGCTGGATCTGCCGATGCTGGCGCAGGATTATCTCAGCTGGTCACGTCAGATGGTGGGCTTGCTGCAGGGCGATCGCGCCGAGTGGTCAGCGCAATGGCGTAGCTTGTGCGCCGATCTCGATCCTTTTGCGCCCGCCGATGAAAATCGTCTGGCAGCGATTGCTGCGGCCTGGACCGATTACCTGCACCAATGCAAAAGTGAAGGCTTGCACTTTATCCAGCCGGGCCGCTTTGTGTTGCCAGGCGATATGGCTGGCGCGCCGGCGCTGCAGTTCTTCCCGTGGCCACAGGTCGACGAGATGCAGGTTAGCAAGCTGGCGCAAGCGCCAGCGGGCAGCAACTTCGCCATGCTGCAGCAGCGTTTCAACTATTACTGCCAGCACGTGGTGAAAGGATTCTATAAAAATCATTTCCTGCGCTTCGATCGCCAAATCGTGCTGGTCGATTGTCTGCAACCACTGAACAGCGGTCCGCAAGCGTTCAACGATATGCGCCTCGCGTTGACGCAACTGATGCAGAGTTTCCATTACGGTCAGCGCACGCTGTTCCGCCGCCTGTTTTCTCCGGTCATCGATAAGCTGTTGTTTGCTGCCACTAAGGCCGATCATGTGACTTCCGATCAGCATGCCAATATGGTGTCGCTGTTGCAGCAGTTGGTGCAGGACGCGTGGCAGAACGCGGCGTTTGAAGGCATCAACATGGATTGCCTCGGTTTGGCCTCGGTGCAGGCCACGGAAAGCGGGCTGGTGGATCATCGCGGCGAGAAGTTACCGGCGTTACGCGGTCATCGTTTAGCCGATAACGAAGCGCTGACGTTCTATCCCGGCGAAGTGCCGCCGCGCTTGCCGGGCCACAATTTCTGGCAACAGCAGGGATTTCAGTTTGAACAGTTCCGGCCGCAGCAGCTGGATGTTGATCGTCCGCTGCCGCACATTCGCATGGATGCCGCACTGGAATTTTTACTGGGAGATAAATTGCGATGAGCGACGAAACACCTTTAAAAGGACGCATTGATTTTGCCCGTCCGCTGACGGTAGAAGCGGAAAAACCACTGCGCGCCGCGCAAACCTTTAGCGCGGACAGTGAGAAGGCCTTTCTCGCCACGGCAGAAACCGAACCGCTGGAAGAGGGCGAAGGCGAAAAAGTGGTGGAAGCCGCGCTGCGGCCAAAACGCAGCCTGTGGCGCAAAATGGTGGGTGTTGGCCTGGCTATTTTCGGCGTCAGCGTGGTGGCGCAGGGCGCGCAGACGCTGCACGATGCATGGATGGTGCGCGACTGGTTTACCCTCGGCACTGGCGTGGCCGGCACATTGATTGTCGCTGCGGGCGCAGGCGCGCTGATTGGCGAATGGCGGCGTTTATATCGTCTGCGTCAGCGGGCTGAAGAGCGCGATATTGGCCGCGAAATGCTGCACAGCCACGGCGTGGGAAAAGGTCGCGCGTTCTGTGAAAAGCTGGCGCAGCAGGCTCAGCTCGATCAGGCGCATCCTGCACTGCAGCGCTGGCATGCGGCGCTGCATGAAACTCACAACGATCGTGAAATCGTCACCTTGTATGCCCAACTGGTGCAGCCGGTACTGGATCGTCAGGCACGCCGTGAAATCAGCCGTCACGCCGCCGAATCGACGCTGATGATTGCCGTCAGCCCGCTGGCTTTGGTGGACATGGCGTTTATAGCCTGGCGCAATCTGCGGCTGGTGAATCGCATTGCCGCGATTTATGGCATTGAGCTGGGCTACTTTAGCCGCATCCGCTTGTTCCGCTTAGTGCTGCTCAACATGGCGTTTGCCGGCGCTTCCGAACTGGTGCGTGAAGTCGGGATGGATTGGATGTCGCAGGATCTTGCCGCGCGCCTGTCAACCCGCGCTGCGCAAGGGATCGGTGCCGGTTTGCTCACCGCGCGTCTCGGCATTAAAGCGATGGAATTGTGTCGTCCATTACCGTGGCTGGAAGATGATAAGCCGCGTCTCGGTGATTTCCGTCGCGAGTTAATCGGTCAGCTGAAAGAATCCCTGGTAAAAAATGGGGATAAAGCAGGGCAGGCTGCTAAATAATCAGCACTTGCTTACCTTTCACGCTGCAACAGGCGTGAAAGGTAAAATTATCTGTGCTACCACGCATATTCGGCGGGATTTTTGTTGGTCGCTCCGCTACACTTCCCTTTATCACCAGCCTCTGGCTGTCAACTTTTCCTGACAGGCCTCTTCTGAGGCGCTGCAAGTTAGCGTATTATCACTAAAATCAAAACCTGACTAAGGCTCATCGCAATGCGTTTGGAAGTTTTCTGCCAGGACCGAATCGGTCTGGCGCGCGAGTTGCTCGACCTGCTGGTTGCCCGCAATATCGACCTGCGCGGCATCGAAATTGCGCCACTCGGTCGCATTTATCTCAATTTCACCGCGCTGGAGTTTGAACCCTTCAGCAATCTGATGGCGGAAATCCGCCGTACACCTGGCGTGACAGATGTGCGTACCGTTTCGTTTATGCCCTCTGAACGCGAGCATCGTGCATTGAGCGCGCTGCTGGTGGCGATGCCGGAACCGGTATTATCCATCGATCTGAAATGCAAGGTCGAGTTGGCCAATCCGGCGGCACAAAATCTGTTTACCCTTGATGAACAGAAGCTGCGCAACCAAAACGTTGGCACTTTAATCACCGGCTTTAATTTCCAGCGCTGGCTGGAGAATGAACGCGTTGACGCGCAGGCGCAGCATGTGGTGATTCAGGGGCGCGATTTCCTGATGGAAGCGCGACCGATTTATCTGGCTGAAGAAGAGGGCCAGAGCGATCTGCCGGTTGGCGCGATGATCACTCTGAAATCGACGGCGCGAATGGGCCGACAGCTGCAGAATCTCACCGTCACCGATGATTCGGAGTTTGATCACATCGTGGCGGTTACGCCAAAAATGCGTCAGGTGATCGATCAGGCGCGCAAGCTGGCCATGCACGACGCGCCGCTGTTGATTGTCGGCGATACCGGCACCGGGAAAGATATGCTGGCGCGCGCCTGTCATTTACGCAGCGCACGCGGCAAAAAACCGTTCCTGGCGCTGAACTGCGCCTCACTGCCGGATGATGTGGCCGAAAGCGAGCTGTTTGGTCACGCTGCCGGTGCTTACCCCAATGCGCTGGAAGGCAAAAAAGGCTTCTTCGAGCAGGCTAACGGCGGCTCGGTACTGCTGGATGAGATTGGCGAAATGTCGCCACGTATGCAGACCAAACTGCTGCGCTTCCTCAACGACGGCACGTTCCGCCGCGTGGGTGAAGAGCATGAAGTGCACGTTGATGTGCGTGTGATCTGCGCCACGCAGAAGAATTTGATTGAGCTGGTACAGCGCGGTGAGTTCCGTGAGGATCTGTTTTATCGCCTGAATGTGCTGACGCTCAATCTTCCGCCGCTGCGTGAACGTCCGCTGGATATTCTGCCGCTGACCGAAATGTTTGTCGCTCGTTTCGCCGACGAGCAAGGCTTGCCGCGTCCGCGTCTTTCATCTCAGCTGACGCCGTTCCTGACGCGCTACAACTGGCCGGGTAACGTGCGCCAGCTGAAGAATGCGCTGTACCGTGCGCTGACGCAGCTGGAAGGTTATGAGCTTGGACCACAAGATATTGTGTTGCCAGAGCAGGCGCTGGATGTGTCATTGGGCGAAGAGGCGATGGAAGGTTCTTTGGATGACATCACCAGCCGCTTCGAACGTTCAGTGCTGACGCGTCTTTATCTCTCTTATCCCAGCACGCGCAAACTGGCGAAACGCCTCGGTGTTTCGCATACCGCCATTGCCAATAAGCTGCGCGAATATGGGTTAGGGCAGAAGCGTAACGACAGCGAATAAAGCTCGCACATCCTGTAGGGTCGCCATTCATGGCGACCTGGCTCGCAAAAGTGCATCAACCTTGGCAAGCAGATGTCTTTGTCATTGGTCGCCATGAATAGCGACCCTACGTTTATTTAGCTGGTTTTAGCCGGGTGCGCGAATATCTACCTGACTTCCTTCCCGCTTAAACACCGGAATTTCACTCAATGGCGCGACGATGTTGATGCGTTGTCCGCCTTGATAGCACTCGCCATTACGCGCAATCCATTGCTCGCCAGCAGGTAACCACACTTCACGTTCACGCTGCCCGGCGTGCAGCACCGGCGCCACCAGCAGGTCGCGGCCTAGCAGATACTGATCCTCCACTTGCCAGCTCTCTGGCTGCTGCGGGTAGTGATAGAACAGCGGGCGCATCACCGGATCGCCGAGCTCATGCGCTTCGCGCATCAGGCCGTCAATATAGGGGCGAATCTGTTCACGTTGCAGCAAACAGCTTTTCATCAGTGCGTAATTCTCCTCACCGTAACTCCATACTTCATTGGGTGATCCGCTGTTGCACTGCGCAATACCGTCGCGCCAGGCTTCATCAGGTGCAATCTGTGGCTCGCGGTAACCATGCAGACGCATCACCGGACAGAATACCGCCCACTGGAACCAACGGATCAACAGTTCATGAAACGCCGGATCATGAATGTTCCCGCCCTGAAAACCGCCGATGTCGGTGGTCCACCACGGAATTCCCGCCATCGCCATGTTTAGCCCGGCTGTGAACTGATTACGTAAGGCATGGAACGAGGAGTGAACGTCGCCCGACCAGGCAAGCACGCCGTAACGCTGGCTGCCCGCCCAGGCGCAGCGCACCAGATTGACGATCTCGCTCTCGCCTTGTTGTTGCAGACCTTCATAAAATCCGCGGGCAAACAGCTGCGGATAGATATTGCCCACTTCCTGAACCGGACCGAGATGATAGCGGTAGTTATCAAAATCGTACGCGCGATATTCCGGTTCCGCTTCATCGAGCCAGAAGGTGCGAATGCCGTGGTCATAATAGTTGCGCTTAACTTCCTGCCAGACGAACTCGCGGGCGGCGGGATGCGTGGCGTCGAAAAAGGTGGTGTTGCCCATAAAATCGAGATTCACCGATACGCCGCGCTCACTGTTGACCAGCAAGCCTTTGGATTTCATCAGACGATAGTTATCACTGCGGCTGTCCACCGTGGGCCACACCGACACCATGGTTTCGATGCCCATCTCCTTCAGTTCCTGCACCATGGCGCGCGGATCCGGCCAGTCCCGCGCATCGAAACACCAGGTTCCCTGATTTGGCCAGTGAAAAAAGTCGATGACAATTACCGAGAGCGGCAGATGCAGGCGGCGATATTCGTGCGCTACTTCTAATACTTCCTGCTGAGTGCGATAGCGCAGTTTGCATTGCCAGAAGCCGGTAGCAAAGCTGGGCATCATCGGTGCTGTGCCGGTGGCGCGGCCATACTGGCGCACAATCTCAGCCGGTGTGTCGCCTGCGGTAATCCAGTAATCCATCTGATCTGTTACTTCGGCCTGCCAGCGTGTGCCGTTTTTACCAAAAGTCACTTCGCCGATGGCCGGGTTATGCCACAGCAAACCGTAGCCGAGATTGGATACCATAAACGGCACGCTGGCCTGCGAGTTACGTTGCGCGAGCTCCAGCGTGCAGCCTTTCAGATCGAGACAATCCTGCTGATACTGGCCCATGCCATAAATTTTCTCCTCCGCTCGCGCTTCAAAGCGCACGCTGAGCTGATATTTCCCTCCCGGAATTGGTCGAAAGGCGCGCGCATCCAGCTTCAGCGCGCTGATGTATTTGTCCTGACTCTTTTCGCTGGTGCCGATTCCCACGGTGCTGCGCTGACGCCAGAACTCTTCCAGCAGCAGTTCTCCGTACTGATTGTAAAAAGCCAGTTGGCCGCGAATATTCAACGTGGCGGTGATATTCCCGTTGCGCAGGCTGAGGGATTCATGCTCCTGCTTGATCTCCACCTCGCAAGCCGCAGGCGATAACAACGCCCAGTCATGGTCGATCAGTTCAGGCTGACAGGTGGCTCGTACTCGCAGGCTATGCGCGCCCCAGGGTTCGATAACCAGGGTCTGACGGTCAAATGTCCAGATAATACGCTGCGATTCGGCGCGTAATTCACTCATGACAACTCCTGTGGTTGTAAAAGGGTGGAAGCCGTTGCAGCCGGTTGGGCTGACACTTTGTTCTGATTGATGGTGCGCATGGTGACATCGTTAAGTTTGTAGCCGCGCATCGCCAGTGCGCTTAACAGCGACAGCAGGCCGGGAACCACCGAAAACAGCGCGACGATGGCCATCATGGCGGCGGGTTGCTGATGCGGTGCCTGAGCAACGTAACCGCTCAGACCCAGCGTCCAGCCGACAATTGCGCCGCTAACCGCCATGCCCATTTTCAATACGGCGAGCAGCGTGGAGAAGACGGTGCCATCGAGGCGCTTGCCCTGACGATATTCACCGTAATCCACTACGTCAGCCATCATCACCCACATCAGCGTGGTCGTGACCTGATAGAAGCTCGAGACGATGAACGTCATGCCGACTAACAGCGCCAGCGATCCCGGCAGGAACACGATACTGATACTCAACACGCCGGCAGTGATGGCGCTGAGGGTAAAGGCGGTGATCTTGTTTAGGCGCCGCGTTAGCAGTTTTGCCAGCACGCTACCAACGCTCTTGCCGACGATATGCGCGGCCAGCAGCCACATGAAGAGGCTGGCATTACCCAGAAAATAGGTGACGTAGTACATCATCGCGCCGAGTCTAACCACGCCGAACGAGATATTGCAGAACACCAGCAATGCGACCACGCGCCACTGATCGTTACGCAGTAAATCGCGTAAATCGGCGAGAAAGTTGCCGTGGTTGGCGGGCGCATTGATACGTTCGCGGGTGTTGAGGAAGCAGATAAAGAACAGCAAGGTTGCCAGCGTCGCCATAATCGACATCGCCGCGAAGTAACCGTCCAGTTTGTTACCGCCGCCCAGCCAGGTGGCGAGGGGGATCATCAGGAAAGTGGACATTGCGCCGCCCAGCGTGGCCAGGAAGAAACGCCATGATTGCAGGGAGATGCGCTGATTATCATCGGCAGTGATAATCGCCCCCATCGAGCAGTAAGGAATATTGATGGCGGTGTACATCAGCATCATCAGGCTGTAAGTCACGGCGGCGTAAATCATCTTTCCGGTGAGCGACAGGCTTTCCGGCACCGCATAAATCAGCATACAACTGACGCCGAACGGTACCGCGAGCATCAATAGCCAGGGACGGAATTTGCCCCAGCGTGAACGGGTTCGGTCAGCCACCATCCCCATCGCCGGATCGATCACCGCATCGGCGACGCGCGCCAGTAAAAACAGCGTGCCGACAAAGATCGCGGGCAGGCCCACCACATCGGTGTAGTAAAAGGTAAGAAAAATGATGACGTTATCAATGGCGATATGGCTGGCCATATCGCCGAGCCCGTAACTGAACTTTTCTTTAATGGATAAGCTTGCTTGCATAAAGATTCCCGCCTGTCTTTGAATCGCTTAAGGGCAATTGACGCTTAGTTATAGGTAGCGAAGCGGACGGGAACAATTGCGGGATCTGTTACGGGTTTTATGTTTTTTGATTAATGTGATACGGGTAACAAGAATCACAGTAAAAATGCATCAATGCAGGACGAAGTGCTACGTATCACGATAAATCAATGGGTTGAATAGGGATCTGAGTTGAAGGCGGGCATAAAAAAGCACCGAAGAATTAATCATTCGGTGCTTCTGTTTCGCCTTAACAGCGGACTAACGTTACTTCAGCGCAGCCAGCGCCGCATCGTAGTTTGGCTCTTCGGTGATTTCATTCACCAGCTCGCTGTAAATCACTTTATCGTTTTCATCCAGCACCACCACGGCACGCGCGGTCAGGCCTTTCAGCGGGCCATCCGCAATCGCCACGCCATAGTTTTCTTTGAACTCAGCGCCACGCAGAGAAGAGAGCGTGATCACGTTGTTGACGTTCTCAGCGCCACAGAAGCGTGACTGAGCAAAAGGCAGGTCGGAAGAGATGCACAGCACGACCGTGTTGTCTGCTTCACCTGAGCGCTCGTTAAACTTGCGCACCGATGCCGCACACACGCCAGTATCAATGCTTGGGAAAATGTTCAGAACTTTGCGTTTGCCTGCATAATTAGCCAGGGATACATCAGCAAGATCTTTGGCGACCAGGCTGAAAGGTTTAGCTTGCTCGCCAACTTGTGGGAACTGGCCTGCAACCGGCACCGGATTGCCCTGAAAGTGAACAGTCTGAGACATGCGATTTCCTTTTTTAACGATGAAATATCTGACTTTTGGAACGTCAGAACAGGTATAGCGCTTGTTTATGACATAATTTTTAAGGGTTTACGAGCGCATTTCCTGGCGATAATCGAGCCGGCTCGCATTTAAGCGACGGATTTAAGGAGAAATAATGAGAACAGTGAAGAGTTATCCGGAAGCCTGGCCGTTACATTCGCCGTTTGTTATTTCACGCGGCAGTCGCACCGAGGCGCATGTTGTGGTGGTGGAGATCGAGCAGGATGGCGTTAAAGGCGTCGGGGAAGCGACGCCGTACGCGCGCTACGGTGAAAGCGAGGCGTCGGTGCTCAAGCAGATCGCCTCGCAGCTGAGTGCGTTGCAAAGTGGGATGACACGTGAAGCGCTGCAACAGGCGTTACCGGCGGGCGCGGCACGTAACGCCATCGACTGCGCACTGTGGGATCTGGCACGACAGCAGCAGGGCAAAAGTCTGGTGCAATTGTGCGCGGTGCAACTGGCCGACGAGATTGTCACCGCACATACCATCAGCATCGATACGCCAGATGCGATGGCCAGCAGCGCGCAGGCGTTGTGGCAACATGGCGCGCGTTTATTGAAGATTAAAATGGACGATCACCTAATTAGCGAACGTTTAGTGGCGATACGCAGCGCGGTACCGGACGCGACTTTGATTGTCGATGCCAACGAATCCTGGCATGCCGAAGGCCTGGCGGCACGCTGTCAGCTGCTGGCCGATCTCAATGTCGCGATGCTGGAACAGCCGCTGCCGGCCGCAGAAGACAGCGCGCTGGGCAACTTTATCCATCCGCTGCCAATCTGCGCCGATGAAAGCTGCCACACGCGTGAAAGCCTGCCGCAGCTGAAAGGGCGCTATGAGATGGTGAATATCAAGCTGGATAAAACCGGTGGATTAACCGAAGCGTTAGCGCTGGCAGAGGCGGCGCAGCAACAGGGATTCGCCATTATGCTCGGCTGCATGCTCTGCACCTCACGGGCGATTCGTGCGGCATTACCGCTGACGGCGCGCGCGACGTTCGCCGATCTCGACGGTCCAACCTGGCTTGCGGCCGATGTAGAACCGTCGCTGCACTTCTCTCACGGCGTACTTAAGCCGCTGGCTGCCAGCGCAGCAGATTGATCATCGCTTCCAGATAGACTTCGGTGGCTTCGTCCACCGAAATCGGCGGCATCTCGGCGGTAATACACAACAGGCCGAGATCGTCGCACCAGCTGCCAAACGAACCCGGCGTGGCATAACCCACGCTACTCACCACCGGCAGCGCGGTCTGCTGCGCCAGCCACTTTGCTAAATCGCTGTGGTGCGGATCGTCAATGCAGGCCAGCGGTTCATGCCACGAAACCACCCAGCGCGGTTTAATCTGATGAATGAGCTGGCACAGCGCGCGGGTTTCCGGTTCGGAAGAGGGACCTGATCCGGTTGAAAGCACCACATCACGTTCATCCGCTTCACTGTTCCAGCGATATACCGTGTCGCCATGCTGCCAGTTAGCGGCGGGGAAGTTACGGTTGAGATCGACGCCGTTGGCGTTGGCGCGCAACCCCAACTGACAACCATCGGGATTGACCGCCAGAACAACGTGATGACGCCGCAGCGCCTCCGGCAAGGTACGCATCGCACCGGATAATGTGGCAATCGCGGCATTCTCATCGCCGTGCGTGCCAGCGATAATCAGCCCGCTTTCGGCATCGGCGGCGGGTGCCGGAAACCACAGCAGTGGCGCGCCCAGCACCGATTGCCCGTATTGTTGCCAGACAGCGTCCAGCTTGCCGCGTAGCGGACGTGGATGGTATGACGACATAACGTTCCTCTATGAAATGCTTCCAACACCGCCAAAAGCCTTCTGGCGTTTAAGGTAAAAAATGTGACCGGGAATCCAGCCTCAACATAACGGTAAATAGCCTGCGGGGAAATAGCTATATATCAATCAGCAATTTGCGATAAAGTGCCAAACGTTGCTGGCGACACAATCTCTTCGCGGTCGCCATTTTTTTCGCGTAAAGGAGTGGTGATGAAACTAACGTTCCGCAAGACGCTGACTGCGTTAATTGTAGCCAGTGCAGTCTCACCCGCATTCGCCGCCAACGTGCCGTCGGGCGCACAGCTGGCCAGCACCCAGGAAATCGTTCGCCATATTAAAGATGAACCCGCTTCACTCGATCCGATGAAGGCGGTTGGCCTGCCGGAAATTCAGGTGATGCGCGATCTGTTTGAAGGGCTGACCAACCAGGATGCCCACGGAAAGATCGTGCCGGGCGTGGCGCAAAGCTGGAGCAGCAACGACAACAAAACCTGGATATTTACCCTGCGCAAAGATGCGCGCTGGTCAAATGGCGAGCCGGTTACCGCGCAGGATTTTGTCTACAGCTGGCAACGTTTAGTTGAACCAAAGAACAGTTCGCCATTTGCCTGGTTTGCCGCGCTGAGCGGCATTGAGAACGCGGAAGCGATCACCAAAGGACAGATGAGCGCCGATAATCTCGGGGTGACGGCGACCGATGCGAACCATCTTAAGGTGACGTTGTCACGCCCTGTGCCGTGGTTCCCGAGTATGGTTGCTAATGCCGCGATGTATCCGGTATCGCAGAAAGTGATTGAAAAAGAGGGTGATAGCTGGACGTCACCGGGCAAGCTGGTCGGCAATGGCGCTTATCAGCTTCAGGATCGCGTAGTAAACGAAAAAATCGTTCTGGTGCGCAACGCCAACTATTGGGATGACAAAAAATCGGTGCTGACCAAAGTCACCTTTATCCCGATTAATGAAGAGTCCAGCGCCACTAAGCGCTATCGCGCCAATGATATCGATATCACCGAATCCTTCCCGAAAAACATGTACGCGCTGCTGAAGAAAGAGCTGCCAGGCCAGGTTTACACGCCGGATCAGCTTGGCACCTATTACTACGCCTTCAATACCGAGAAAGGGCCAACCGCCGATGTACGCGTGCGTAAGGCGCTGTCATGGAGCATCGATCGTCGCATTATCGCGGAGAAGGTTTTGGGCACCGGTGAGAAACCGGCCTGGCACTTTACACCGGACGTTACCGCCGGCTTCACCCCGATGAAAAGCTATCTGCAGCAACATAGCCAACAGGAGCTTAACGCGCAGGCCAAAGCATTACTGACGGCGGCGGGTTATGGACCCGGTAAACCGCTGCATTTGTCGCTGCTCTACAACACCTCGGAAAGCCATCAAAAAATCGCTATCGCGGTGGCTTCAATGTGGAAGAAGAATCTCGGCGTGGATGTCACGTTGCAAAATCAGGAGTGGAAAACCTATATCGACAGCCGTAACAGCGGCAATTTCGATGTGATCCGCGCCTCGTGGATCGGTGATTATAATGAGCCGTCAACCTTCCTTAGTCTGCTGACCTCGACGCACAGCGGCAATATCGCGCGTTTCCGCAGTGCCGATTACGATGCGGTGATTAATAAAGCCAGCACCGAAACCAGCGTGGCGGCGCGTAACACCGATTACAACAAAGCCGAGCAGATCATCGCCGATCAGGCCCCCATCGCGCCGATCTATCAATATACCAACGGCCGCTTGATCAAGCCGTGGGTGAAAGGATATCCGATCACCAATCCTGAAGACGTGGCGTACAGCCGCGAGCTGTGGATTGAAAAGCATTAATCCAGCCCATCCGCAGGCGGTGATTGTGACCGCCTGTCATCTTTGCTCACAGCCTGATGATTGCAACTGGTCTGCGCCACGCTAGACTGTATCGTATTGATTTTGATAGTGAGGCGAGTGCGTGAACGTCATTGAAGGAAAAGCGTTACAAGTATCCGATGCCATTGTGTCCTGTCAGCTGGACGGCGCAGGCGGCATGATCCCCATCGAAGATAAAGACGTCATCAACTGCGAACGTCCCTGCTGGTTGCACCTCAATTACACCCAACGGCAAAGTGCGGAATGGCTGCAAAACACGCCACTGATCCCCGATTCTGTGCGTGACGCGCTGGCGGGCGACAGCATGCGTCCGCGCGTCACGCGCCTTGGCGACGGCTTCATGATTGTGCTGCGTAGCGTGAACCACAATGCTGATTCGCGTCCGGATCAGCTGGTGGCAATGCGCGTGTTTATCAACGATAAGCTGATTGTCTCGACGCGCCGTCGCAAAGTGTACGCTATTGATGCCGTGCTGACCGATCTGCAAAACGGTAATGGTCCGGTTGATGGCGGCAGCTGGCTGGTGGATGTGTGCGATGCGTTAACCGATCACGCCAGTGAATTTATCGAAGAGATGCACGATAAAATTATCGAACTGGAAGATGCGTTAATGAATCAGGAAGTACCTGCGCGCGGCGATTTGGCGCTGCTGCGTAAACAGCTGATTGTGATGCGTCGTTATATGGCACCGCAGCGCGATGTCTACGCGCGGCTGGCCATCGAGAAGATGGCGTGGATGAACGATGACGATCGCCGCCGCATGCAAGAGGTCGCCGATCGTCTGGGCCGTGGACTGGACGATCTCAATGCGGGCGTGGCGCGAACCTCGATTCTGGCAGATGAAGTGGCGTCAATCCTTGCGGAATCGATGAACCGTCGCACTTATACCATGTCGTTGATGGCGATGATCTTCCTGCCAGCCACCTTCCTCACCGGTTTATTCGGCGTCAACCTCGGCGGCATTCCTGGCGGCAATTGGGCGCTGGGTTTCACCGCCTTCTGCGTGCTGCTGCTGGTGATGGTGGGCGGTGTGGCGATATGGCTGAAACGGCGGAAATGGTTGTAAGGCAGAAAAGCGGATTAAACCTGATCGATATCAATATCCCACCAGGACAATCGGGGCAAACTCTTTCCCGCAGGTGAATGCAACGTCAAGCGATGGGCGTTGCGCTCCATATTGTCTTACTTCCTTTTTTGAATTACTGCATAGCACATTTGATTCGTACGACGCCGGCCCATCCGCCGGCTTTTTTTTGCCCGCTTGGCTTGAATACGCATCCTTTCCTATGCTTAAAGGACATTCAGAGACAAGGAGAAGGGCATGCAAGCGATCATTGCCAGCGAACCAATTCCTACCGATCCACCACCGATTCCCGAACCGATTCCACAACCGCAGCCGATACCACCCGCACAACCTCCGTACGATCCCGAATTTCCGCCGATCCAGGATCCACCACCGCACCGCTAATAAAAAAGGCGCGTAGTCGAAGCGACGCGCCTTATTTAACAGCAAAACCGGTTATTTAATTTCCAGCACATCAAGACGTACGCTGAGATTGGGCGCGTCGTCCTCTTCTGGCTGCCATCCCGCAGGCTGCACCGGCAAGCTTTCACGATCAAACGCCAAATCACCGCCATCTACCACGGCATCACCGTGTTTGATGCCTTTGAAATCGAACAGATTGATGTCGGCCATATGTGATGGCACCACATTCTGCATCGCGGTAAACATGGTTTCGATACGGCCTGGATAACGTTTATCCCAGTCGCGCAGCATATCGGCAACCACCTGACGTTGCAGATTCGGCTGCGAACCGCACAGGTTGCACGGAATGATCGGGAACTGGCGCGCTTCGGCAAAACGAATGATGTCTTTCTCGCGGCAATAAGCCAGCGGGCGAATCACGATATGTTTACCGTCGTCGCTCATCAGTTTGGGTGGCATGCCTTTCATCTTGCCGCCGTAGAACATGTTTAAGAACATGGTCTGCAGGATATCGTCGCGATGGTGACCTAAGGCGATCTTAGTACAACCCAACTCGGTGGCGGTGCGATACAGAATACCGCGGCGCAGACGTGAACAGAGCGAGCAGGTGGTTTTGCCTTCAGGAATTTTATCTTTAACGATGGAATAGGTGTCTTCGTTAACGATGTGATACTCAACGCCCTGTTGTTCCAGATAGGCCGGCAGAATATGCTCCGGGAAACCGGGCTGTTTCTGGTCGAGATTCACCGCCACCAGCGAGAAGTTCACCGGCGCGCTCTGCTGCAAATTACGCAGGATTTCCAGCATGGTGTAGCTGTCTTTACCACCAGACAGACAAACCATGATGCGATCGCCTTCTTCAATCATGTTGAAGTCAGCAATGGCTTCGCCCACGTTGCGACGCAAACGCTTCTGCAGTTTATTGAGGTTGTACTGCTCTTTTTTTGTTACTTCTTGATTTTCTGACATTATTTTCACGCTTGAGAGTGAAGGCGAGGGCCGTTAGCGGCTGAAGCAATCTTCAGCGGCAATAAACCCTATAAACATGACTGCGTATGGTACGGATTGCGGGCGCGAATGCTAGCCTGAAGTGATCTCTTTTCTGATGATAGCGTCATTGCACGATTAGAGTAACACCCGGCGCAGGGCACCGGGCTTTTTCATCTACTCGCTTTTCTCGGTTTTCCCTGCTAACTCCGCCAGCCGCTGATAACGCTGACTGGCGGCTTCCGTTGCATCGCGCCACAACTGTGACGCTTCTTCAGGCCGCTGGGTTTGCAACTGGCGGAAACGCTGCTCGTTCATTAATGCCTGTTCCAGTTCGGAGGTCGGCGGACGCGAATCCAGCGCCAGCGCGGCTTTCCCTTGCTCCGCGCGTCGTGGATCAAAGCGATACAGCGGCCAGAAACCGCTGGTGGTCAGCAGGCGCATCTGCTCGTGGCTGTAGGCAAGATCATAGCCATGTTCTTCACACGGGCTGTAAGCGATGATCAGCGACGGTCCCGGCCAGGCTTCCGCTTCCTGAATCGCTTTCACGGTTTGATTGAGCTGCGCGCCCAGTGAAATCTGCGCCACATACACATGCCCATACAGCAGCGTCGACATGCCGAGATCTTTACGCGCCTTGCGTTTGCCTTGTTCGCCAAACTTAGTCACCGCGCCGAGCGGCGTCGCTTTTGATGCCTGTCCGCCGGTATTCGAGTAGCACTGCGTATCCAGCACTAGCACGTTGACGTTTTCGCTCAGGCTCATCACGTGATCGAGGCCGCCGTAACCAATGTCGTACGCCCAGCCATCACCACCTATCAACCAAACTGATTTTTCTACCAGCGCATCGGCTGCATCATGTAAGGCTTTGGCTTCCGGCTGCGATGACGCAGCAAGCAGGGCGCGCAGCTGTTCAATTTGCTCGCGTCGTTGCGATATGGTGACATTGTCACCTTTTAGTGCATCAACCAATTCCGCCGGTAACTGCGCCGCGCATTGATTCAGTAATCTGAGCGCGCGCTGTTTCTGCTGATCGACGCTCAAGCGGAAGCCCAAACCAAATTCGGCGTTATCTTCAAACAGCGAATTCGCCCACGCCGGACCGCGACCTTCGGCATTGGTGGTGTATGGCGTGGAAGGCAGATTGCCGCCGTAAATGGAGGAGCAGCCGGTGGCATTGGCAATCAGCAGACGATCGCCATACAGCTGCGTTAACAGTTTGATATAGGGCGTTTCACCGCAGCCCGAACAGGCACCGGAATATTCAAACAGCGGCGTGATCAGCTGCGAGGTGCGGATATCAATACGTTCCAGCTGCTCGGCGGTGATCTCAGGCAGCGCGAGGAAAGCAGCGTAATTGGCCTTTTCCGTCTCAACATGCTCGAGGCGTGATTTCATGTTGATGGCTTTGATTTCCGGATGCTGGCGATCGCTGGCCGGGCACACTTCGACGCACAGATTACAGCCGGTGCAATCTTCCGGTGCCACTTGCAACACGTATTTCTGTCCGCGCATATCGCGCGATTTCACATCCAGTGAAGCGAGCGAAGCTGGCGCATCTGCCAGCGCTGCAGGATCAACCACTTTGGCGCGAATCGCGGAGTGCGGGCAGGCGGCGACGCAATGGTTGCACTGGGTACAGAGATCGGGCTGCCAGATCGGCACGGCTTCAGCGATATTACGTTTTTCCCACTTAGTGGTGCCAACCGGCCAGGTTCCATCCGGCGGTAGCGCCGAAACCGGCAATTTATCGCCAAGGCCGGCCAGCATCGCTGCAGTGACGGTTTTGACAAAATCGGGTGCGCTATCAGCTACCACTGGCGGGCGATGTGGGCTGCGATCGTCTACCGGCTTTAGCGGCACTGGCTGCAGCGCTTGTTGTGCCATCGCTAGCGCTTGCCAGTTACGCTGCACCAGCTCTTCACCTTTGCTGCTATAGCTGCGCGCAATGGCGTTTTGCAGTTCAGTTAACGCGCTATCGCCCGGCAAAATCTGGGTCAGCTGGAAAAAGGCCATCTGCATCACGGTGTTGATGCGCGCGCCCAGCTGGCATTCGCGGGCAATACGCGCCGCGTTGATCACATAGAATCGCGCCTGTTTATCGTTGAGTTGGCTCTGCACTTCCTGCGGCAGGCGCGACCACACGTCCTCAGCGCTGTAGGGCGTATTGAGCAGAAAAATCCCGCCCGGTTTAAGCTGATCGAGCATCGAATATTTATCGATAAACTGCAGCTGATGGCAACCAATGAAGTCGGCTTGCTGAATCAGATAGGCGGATTGAATCGGATACTCACTGACGCGCAGATGGGAAACTGTCAGGCCGCCAGCTTTCTTTGAGTCATAGACGAAATAACCCTGCACGTGCCACGGCGTGGCGTTGCCGATTATCTTTAGGTTGTTTTTGCTGGCGCTGACGCTGCCGTCGCTGCCCAAACCATAAAACAGCGCTTCGAGCCGTGCGCGATTCGGCACGATATTGGTTTCTATCGGTAGCGAAAGATGGGTGACGTCGTCGTAAATGCCGACGGTAAAACGCGCTGGCGGTTGATCGCGCTGCAAGGCGCGGAACACTACCAGCACCGCATCGGGTGCGAACTCTTTCGACGACAAACCATAGCGACCGCCAATCACCTTCGGCAGCGTTGCGCGCTCGCCACGGCTGTAGGCTTCAGCCAGCGCGGTCATCACATCCAGGAACAGCGGTTCGCCCAGCGCGCCGGGCTCCTTGGTGCGATCGAGCACCGCAATTCGTTGGGCGGAAGCGGGGATCTTTTGCAGCAAATGCGCCGCCGAAAACGGGCGATAAAGGCGCACTTTCACCAGCCCGACTTTCTCGCCGCGCTGCAGCATCACATCAATCGCCTCTTCGGCGGTGCCGCAGCCGGAGCCCATCATCACAATCACGCGTTCAGCCTGTGGATGGCCGTAAAACTCAAACGGCTGATAATGGCGGCCGGTATTTACGCCAAACGCGTTCATTGCGTCTTCTACATGCTGGGTGCAATCGTCGTACCAGCGGTTAGTGGCTTCACGTGACTGGAAATAGGTATCAGGATTGGCGGATGTCCCGCGAATCGTCGGGCGATCCGGCGTTAACGCGCGGGCACGATGGGCATTAATCGCCTCGGCGGGCATCAGCGTCTGCAAGGTTTCATCGCTGATCGGCACGATCTTGTTGATTTCATGCGAGGTGCGGAAGCCATCGAAGAAGTGGATAAAAGGGATGCGGCTATTCAGCGAGGCGATTTGTGCAATCAGGGCAAAATCCTGTGCTTCCTGCACGCTGGAGGCGCAGAGTTGCGCACAGCCGGTTTGACGCACCGCCATGACATCGGAGTGATCGCCAAAAATAGACAGCGCGTGCGTTGCCACGGTACGCGCCGCGACGTGCAGAACAAATGGCGTCAGCTGGCCAGCCAGTTTGTAGAGCGTGGGGATCATCAACAGCAATCCCTGCGACGAGGTGAAAGTGGTCGAGAGTGCGCCGGTTTGCAGCGCGCCGTGCACGGTGGCGATCGCGCCGCCTTCCGATTGCATCTCAACCACGCGCGGCACATCACCCCAGATATTCCGGCGGCCTTCGCCTGACCAGCTATCCGCCAGCTCGGCCATGGTCGAGCTGGGCGTGATGGGATAAATGGCAATCACTTCGCTGGTGCGGAAGGCGACCGAAGCCACTGCACCGTTACCGTCGACGGTAATCATAAATCGTCCTTTGCTACGCTGAGAAACCCGTAAAATTTACGGGGGTTATCAGTTCAGTTTAGCAAAGGGCTTTGACGCGACTTTTTCGTCTGTGTGCTTGCGAGATGGCAGCGCACCGGAATCTAACATTGCTGATTTTTACATCATCTCCAGCGACTGAACGCCCTTGATTTCCATCACTTTGTCATAGATGTTATGCATCGGCGTGCGTCGTGACAATGTCACCTCTACGCTTAACTCGCACAGGCCAATTTCTTCATCACGATTCACCACGGCGATATGGCCGTAGCGCACATTCTCACGTTGCAGCACCAGTAACACCAGCGGGACGCTTTTCGGTTTGAGATGCACCAGCAACGTATGATGACGGCCAATCAGCCAGTGACTGATGCGACGGAACGTCTCCAGCACCACCAGCGCCAGCACGGTGCCGTAAATGCCGATTTCATACATGCCACTACCGATCACCAGACCAATCGCCGCAGTAACCCATAAACCGGCGGCGGTGGTGAGACCTTTCACCACTTGCTTCTGAATAATGATGGTACCGGCGCCGAGAAAGCCCATGCCGCTCACCACCTGCGCCGCAATACGGCTGGGATCGAGCGCCACATGATCGCTGACTAACATGTCGGCAAAGCCATATTTCGATACCAGCATAAACATCGCGCTGCCGATACCGACCAAAATATGGGTGCGCAAACCGGCTTCTTTGGCGCGCAATTGCCTTTCCAGGCCGATCAGTCCGCCGAGAATCCCGGCCAGCGCGATGCGGATCAGCATATCCGTCAACATCGATCTCTCCTTAGTGGTTGATAAACAAACAATCCGCCGGGTGAAAAGGGCGGAAATATCTCAAACAGGATAATTCTGCTTGTAAACAATGAAATTAAATTTTGTAAAAAGCTGTGTCGCCTATCGATCCCTTAGCGCACCTGACATATTCTGGTGCGACTTTTTCGCTCAATCCCCGGAGCCCCATCGATGAAAGCCGCTCTCTTCCTGCTGGCTGGCGCCACCTTGTTACTTTCTGCCTGCAGCAGCAACAGTGATAACGAACCGCCGCAACAAGCTACTGCCGCCCACGTACAACCGCGCGTTATGATGTCATCAATGGCTGAAGTGAATTGTAGTAATGCCGGGGGATCGCTGGCGTTTTCGCGTCAGTTAGACGGCTCACGCATCGGTATGTGCCAGTTGGCCAATGGTCGTCGTTGTGACGAACAGGCGCTGATGGGGGGAAGCTGCGCCCGCTAAGGCAGGCGCAGAAGGTTTAAGCAGTGACCTGATTCGGGCTGGTTTCGCCGCGCTCCAGCTGCTGCAAGTTGCTGAGGGTGGTTTCTGAAATCGCTGTGAGCGCTTCAGCGGTCAGGAAAGCCTGATGGCCGGTGAACAGCACGTTGTGACAGGCCGACAGACGACGAAACACATCATCCTGAATCACGTCATTCGATTTGTCTTCAAAGAACAGATCGCGCTCGTTTTCATATACATCCATCCCCAACGAACCAATCTTCTGCTGTTTGAGCGCGTCAATGGCTGCCTGTGAATCAATCAAACCGCCGCGGCTAGTGTTGATGATCATCACGCCATCTTTCATTTGGCTGAACGCCTGCGCGTTAAGCAGATGGTGATTTTCCGGCGTTAACGGGCAGTGCAGCGTAATCACATCGGCTTCGGCGAACAGCGTTTTGAGATCGACATATTCCGCACCCAGCTCCAGCGCCGCCTGGCTTGGATAGGGATCGAATGCCAACAGGCGCATGCCAAATCCTTTGAGGATTCGCATCGCCGCGATACCAATCTTGCCGGTCCCAACCACGCCCGCAGTTTTGTTGTGCATGTTGAAGCCGGTTAAACCATCCAGCGAGAAGTTGGCATCGCGCGTGCGTTGATAAGCGCGATGAATGCGACGATTCAGCGTCATCATCAGGCCAACCGCATGCTCGGCCACCGCTTCCGGCGAATACGCCGGGACGCGCACTACGTTTAAGCCCAGCGCTTTCGCCGCCGCCAGATCGACGTTATTGAAACCGGCACAGCGCAGCGCAATGTGCTTCACGCCCAGCGTCGCCAACTCTTCCAGCACCTCTTTGCTGGCATCATCGTTGACGAAAATACACACCGCATCACAGCCCGCAGCGTTTTTTGCCGTCGCCGGTGTCAGCAGGAAGTCAAAAAACTGCAGCTCAAATCCGTAGCTGCCGTTGACGTGTTCAAGGTATTTCTGGTCGTAATGCTTGGTGCTGTAAACCGCAACTTTCATTGTTTCGCTCCTGAAAAATGCAACGTCGGTATCACAACAGGATAACGTTTTCCGCGTCATTTTGCTGTTCTTCAGCCAGACTATGTCGCTAACACCTTCATTTGCCGGACGTAACATGCCATCATTTGGCTCCTCGTCAGGATTGTGTAAAGAACAGGAACGTTAACTGCCATGACGCGTGGCCTTCGCCGAACACTTGCTGCGCTGCTGGCGCTGATACTGCTGCTATTGGGATTGCTGCTGACGCTGACGCAATGGTTGCCGCGTCTGGCCGGTATCTGGTTGCCCGAAAATACCCGCGTGGAACTCAACGGCACGCCGCGCTGGCAGCAAGGTGCGCTGCATTTCCCGGCGGTGCGTTATCTGGCGGGCGACTGTGAACTGGCAAAAGTCAGCGATGCGGCGCTGGGCTGGCAGCAAAAGCGCTGGCAACTCAGCGCGTATGACGTGCAACTTAACAGCGACTGTCTGCAATCGCTGCAGCACAGCGAAGCCAGCGGTGCGCCGCGCAGTCTGGCCGACTGGCAGAAGATGTTGCCTGGCGCCGATGTGCATCTGCAAAAAATCACCATTCTGCCGTGGCAGCAATATGCCGGTCGTTTCGATTTCACCTTAGATAAAGAGGTGCAGCAGCTGCATTATCAGGGCGACAACCTCAATGTGGATGCGCGTTTGCAAGGCCAGTTGCTGCAGATTGCCCAGCTGCAACTCAGTCATCCTCTGCTCCCCAAACCGCTCAATCTGCATGGCGATGTCACTTTGCCAACCTTTGCTGATGGCTTGCCAGTGGCGGGCGAACTCAGTGCTGACCTCAATGTTGTGCAGTGGCCGCAGCCGTTAGCACTGACGCTCAACTGGCAGCAACAGCAAGGCACATTGACGGTGAAACAGCAGGATGACGATCAGCCGCTGCTGCAGCTGCCGTGGCAGGTCGACGAGCGGCAGATTCGCATTACGCAAGGTCAATGGCGCAGGCCGCAGGCCGATCAGCCGCTATCGGGCGGCATGGCCGTGACGCTGGAAAACTGGCAGCAAGGAATGGAAAACACGCTGGTCAGCGGGCGATTCAACCTGCTGACGCAAGGGCGCGGCGGCAAAGGCAATCTGGTATTAAGCGTTGGCCCTGGCAAGCTGAGCATGGTTGACAGCGCCTTGCCGTTCCAGTTGACCGGCGAAAGCAAATTCGCCGATCTGCAGCTATTTGGCAGCATGCCCGGCTTGCTGCATGGCGTGTTGACCGATCCGCAGTTGAGCCTGAAACAGGGTGCGCTGCTGCGTTTGCGCGGTCGCTTGCTCTCAACGCTGGAAGTAGACGAAGCGCGCTGGCCGTTGGCGGGCGTGACGGTGGCGTCGCGTGGCATCAATGGCCGCCTGCAGGCGATCCTCAAGGCACACGATCCCAGTTTTGGTCGTTTCAGGTTGCATCTTGATGGACGCGCCAGCGATTTCTGGCCGGACAGCGGCGTGTGGAACTGGCGTTATTGGGGGGACGGTCAGATCGAGCCGCTCTCTGCCAAATGGGACGTGAAGGGCACCGGCAGTTGGCAAGACACCTTGATCAGCCTCGACACCCTGAATACCGGTTTCGATCAGCTGGCGTACGGCATGGTGCAGGTGGCTAAACCGCGCCTGACGCTCAACGCGCCGGTGCGCTGGCAGCGTGATCCGGATCATCCGGCGTTTAACGGCGGCTTCACGCTGAAGTCGGGTCAAACTCAATTCAATTATGGCGGCTGGCTGCCGCCATCAGAGCTTAATTTTGAAGCCAAAGGCCGCGATCCCAGCCAGTTTATCTGGCGCGGTCAGCTGACGGCTGAGGATATTGGCCCGGTGCGCGTACATGGCCGCTGGGACGGCGAACGTCTGCGTGGCGAAGCATGGTGGCCAGCGCAGTCGTTGACGGTGTTCCAGCCGCTGCTCAGCAGCGATTTAAAAATGCGTATTCAGTCGGGTGAACTGCGCGCGCAGGTGGCATTCTCGGCCGCCAGCGAGCAGGGCTTTGAAGCGGGCGGTCACTGGACGGTGAAAAACGGCAGCCTGTGGATGCCGGACAGTGAAATCAACGGTATCGATTTCTCGCTGCCGTTCCGCCTGAAGGATCATCAATGGCAGCTTGGACGGCGCGGTCCGGTTTCACTGCGGATCGCCGAAGTGAAAAATCAGTTCTCGCTGCAAAACATCACCGCTGATTTGCAAGGTCACTATCCGTGGCAGGAGCGCCAGCCGTTAACGCTCAGCAACGTCAACCTTGATCTGTTAGGCGGTCACGTTAGCATGCCCGAGCTGCGTATGCCGCAGCATGAAGCGGCGCGCGTCTCGCTGAAAGAGATCAATCTCAGCAAGCTGGTTAGCGCGATTAAACCCAAGCAGTTTGCCATGTCTGGCAAGGTTAATGGCGAGTTGCCGCTGTGGGTGAACAATCCGCAATGGCTGATTGAAAAGGGCTGGATCGCCAATAGCGGCCCGCTGACCTTCCGGCTGGATAAAGACATGGCGGATGCCATTGTCAGCAATAACTTTGCGGCCGGAGCAGCACTGGATTGGCTGCGCTATATGGAGATCTCGCGTTCATGGGCCACTATCGATCTGGATAACTTCGGCAATCTGATCATGCAGTCGGAAGTGAAAGGCGTCAGCCAGTTCAGCAACCGCCGTCAGACCGTCAATCTGAACTACCGGCATCAGGAAAATCTGTTCCAGCTGTGGCGCAGTCTGCGCTTTGGCGATAATTTGCAATCCTGGGTGGAGCAAAATGCCACCTTACCCTCGAAGAAGGATCCCCAACCATGAGCCTCAGGGCATTACTGGTGCTGGCAGCCTGGCTGCCGCTGATTGGCTGCGTGCCGCGCATTGAAGTTGCGGCGCCGAAAGAGCCAATCACCATCAATATGAACGTCAAAATTGAGCATGAGATTCACATCAAGGTGGATAAAGATGTGGAAGCGCTGCTGAAGAATCAGAGCGGACTGTTTTGAGGAGAAGCATTTTGAAACGCAAGGGGATCGCGCTGCTTGCAGCGCTGCTGCTGATGCCTTCTGCCTGGGCGCTCACGCTGGATGAGGCGCGTCAACAAGGGCGCGTAGGTGAAACGCTCAGCGGCTATGTGGCGGCGCGTCAGCAGGACGAAGAAACGCTGGCACTGGTCAAGCGCATCAACGATGGCCGCCTGCAGCAATATCAGCGCGTGGCGCAGCAAAATAACCTAACTGCCAGTGAAGTGGCGCGCATTGCCGGCGAGAAACTGGTGAACCGCGCGGGTAGCGGCGAGTATGTGCGCGGCATCAATGGACAGTGGCTGCGTAAATAAGTTTTTATCGACGTATAAGGAGCTTTAAATGCCTAACTACAGTTTTTTTACCAAAGCTAAGCAGATTGCCGTGCTGGAAACCTCGGATGAAATCGGCACTGCGCAACTTACCCGTCAAGGATTTGAAAAGCAGTTTGAAGAAATAGATGCGGCAGATGCGGAATGCGCGCTCGCGCGATTTGCGGATATTCGCAGCGAAGAAATTAAGACAGAACAAGCTTTCGTAACGGGTTCCGCGTTTAGCGCTATTTTGACCGGAATTTTCAAATAGCTAAGAGGAATTTCAATGCCTCAAACAACAACGGCTGCACAGAAGCGCGCCTTAATCGCCGGTTCAGTGGGCAATTTCATTGAATGGTACGAGTTTGCGGTGTATGGCTTCCTCGCGACGGTGATCGCGCAGAACTTCTTTCGCCTGCAGGGTGAAGCCGAGCTCACCGGCATTATTCTGACCTACGCCTCCTTCGCCATCGCCTTTTTCTTCCGTCCGCTGGGCGCGATATTTTTTGGCCGCATGGGCGATCGTATTGGGCGCAAGCCTACGCTGATTTTTGTCTTGATCATGATGACGCTGGTGACGACTGCGATCGGCGTTATTCCCACCTATGCCAGCATTGGCGTGGCGGCGCCGCTGATCATCACCGGGCTGCGCATTTTGCAGGGCTTGTTTGCCGGAGGTGAATACGGCGGTGCGGTGTCACTGATGACGGAATTTGCCCCCAAAGGGCAGCGTGGGCGTTACGGTGCCTGGCAGTCATTTACCGTGGCATTGGGCCTGCTGGCGGGTGCTGGCATTGTCGCGTTGCTGTCGGCGGTGCTGAGTGCAGACCAGATGCACAGTTGGGGCTGGCGCGTTCCTTTCTTCCTCGCCTTGCCGATGGGGATGGTGGCGCTGTGGCTGCGCTACAGCATGGAAGAAACGCCCAGTTTTGTGCGTCAGCAACAAACGCAAAACGCGCAACAACCGGCAGCGGTGAGCGCCAGTTTTGGCACAACGATTAGGATTATTTTGCTGGCGATCAGCCGCGTGATGGTGTGGTCAGCGGCGGGTTATACCTATCTGGTGATCATGCCAACCTATCTGCAATCTTCGCTGCACACCGGCTTCAACCAGGCGCTGTTGATTGCGGTGATTTCCAACCTAGGGTTTGCTGCGACCATTATCCCAGCTGGCATTCTTAGCGATAAAATTGGACGCCGCAGCGTAATGGTTCTCGCGGCATGCTTGTTGCTGGTGCTGGCATTACCGTTACTGAACGTGTTGCAGGCCGACTCTTCAACGCTGCTGGTCAAGGCACTGGTGGTGTTTGTTGCGGGTGGCATTGTCGGGTTGCTGGCAGGACCAGGCCCGGCAATGTTAGCTGAAATGTTCCCCACGCGCGTTCGCTATACCGGGCTGGGCCTGGCTTATTCACTCTCTAACGCGGTTTTTTCGGGGTGTGCCGGATTGATCATCACCTCCCTGATTAAGCAAACGGGGAATCTCGATATCCCCGCCTGGTACATCATGGTGACGGCTGCGATCAGTATTCCGGCGCTGATGACGCTGAATAAAAAAGACCACCTGCGCTCACTGGATGAAGCCGAAAGTTGAAGGCGCTAGCGTGATGCCAATGGTTTAATCGCGTCGTGCACCGGCATTTCTCCGCTGGTCAACTCAATGATCACGCGGCTGACAGCCGGTTGTGCGATGAGTTCAGCCAGCGTCGCCGCCACGTCATCGCGAGGAATATCGCCATACGGGATGGCCAAACCAGCACGCACCTTGCCATGGCCTTTCTCATCCGTCAGCGTGCCGGGGCGTAAAATCACCCAATCCAGATCGCTTTGCGCCAGCTCCACATCGGCTGCTTTCTTCACGCGCATGTAGTTTTCAAAGGTGGCGGAGAGGTTTTTATTTCTGCCCGCTTCGGGAAACGCCGAGACCAGCAAGAAGCGTGAAATGCCAGCCTGTTGCGCGGCAGCAACGGCGGTGGTTAATCCTTTGCCATCAATGGCGTTCGTCATCTCTTCACCGCCTTTGCCACCGGCACCAGCGGTAAACACCACCACATCGCTGCCCGTCATCAACGCGGCGAGGGATTTAGCGTCGAGCGCGGCTAAATCGCCATTAACCGGCTCAGCACCCACTTCACGCAAAGGCTGCTCCTGTTCCGCTTTGCGAAACAGTGGGCGCGCGACGTGCCCGTTTGCGGCCAGCAGTGATGCCAGACGACGGCCAATGTTGCCTGCGCCGCCGATAATAAATACGTTGGACATGAGTACCTCTGCAATTTGTTGATAAAAGCTAGTCAGTATAGACAACGTCAATCCGCCGGGAAAAAGCTGCGCAGCTTTTGCCTTTCGCGCCCGTGCTGATCCATGTTCTCCGCCGCCAGCCATTGGCGTAACGCCTGCTGAATCGCTGGCCATTCGCTATCAATGATCGATAACCAATCGGTATCGCGATTGCGCTGTTTGCGCGTCATCGCCTGACGAAAACGGCCTTCAAAGGTAAATCCGATACGCTCTGCTGCGCGTCGTGAAGCCAGATTCAGGGAATCACAACGCCACGCCACGCGGCGATAACCAAGCGTGAAAGCCTGCTGCAACAGCAGATATATTGCTTCACTGCCCAACACGTTGCGCTGCATCAGCGGCGACCAGGTGACATGACCAATCTCAATCGCGCCATTCTGCATCTCGATATTGGCGAGACAGACCGCGCCAACCGCTTGCTGCTTAACCTGATCGATCACCGCATAACTGATTAATCCACTGTCGCCGATTTTGTTGGCGACCCAGTCGGTCATTTCGGCTAACGATTGCGGCTGCGATGCGCCGAGCCAGGTCCAGTCGCGATCGTCGGCTGCCAGTGAAAAGGCGGCAAACAGGGCGGGGGCGTGGCTGAGTTGAAGCGGTGTAAGATGGCAAAAACGACCAGTGAGAATGACGGCGGGCGGGAAGGTGGCGGGCTGCCAGTCCGGTAACGCAAAACCGATGGGTTGACCGTATTGATTGTGGTGTATCACTTCATCTCCTTTTACTGGGCTGAAATCGACCATTCAGGGGCTGGCAAAGAAGTGCAGTATGGAGCTGGGAGCGCTTAGAAAACAACAGCAAAAAAAATGCCCGTCAGATCAGCCTGACGGGCATGCATCATAGTGAAAAATGATTACGCAGCAACAATTTGCTTGATGGCGTCTTTTGCATCGTTCGCCGCTTTGGTCGCCACTTCTGGACCATAAGCGATGCCTTCCGCGAACACGAAGTCCACGTCAGTGATACCGATGAAGCCGAGGAACAGTTTCACGTATGGCGTCAGCAGATCGCTGGCCGTATCTTTGTGGATGCCGCCACGGCTGGAGAGAATCACCGCACGTTTGCCGGTTACCAGACCTTCCGGGCCTGCTTCGGTGTAACGGAAAGTCACGCCAGCGCGGGCAATCAGGTCGAAGTAGTTTTTCAACTGAGTTGGAATGTTGAAGTTGTACATTGGCGCGGCGATAACCACGGTGTCATGGGCTTGCAGTTCAGCAATCAGCTCATCGGAGAGAGACAGCGCTTCCTGCTGGCGCGGAGAGAGCGGTGCGTCGGATGGACGCAGTGCGCCAACCAGCTCACCATCCAGCACCGGAATCGGCTGCGCGGCTAAATCACGCACGGTAACCGAATCACCTTTAGCGCGTGCTTCGTCAGCGTAGAAGTCAGCCAGTTGATTTGACTGAGAGTAACCAGCGAGGATGCTTGATTTCAGAACTAAAACTTTGCTCATGGTATTTTCCTGTGCGTTACGCGGTTGGCTTACCGCTCAATGCTTTACACTGTACGGAGTTAGCCCGCGAGGTAAAAGCGCAATATTTCGAGATCTATGTTCGAAATAATTGAATAACCTCGCACGTCCCGTTCAGGCAGGTGTTCCAAAATGTGCTATGATGCCGACCATTAATTGCTTGAATCCGCCGGGAAACCCTCTGCCCGCTGCAACAACAGGTACGCATCGCTATGTCATCATCCGACTCTTCACCTTTAGCCTCCCTTTGGCCGCGGCTCGATAATCTGACGCTGCGCGACAGTCAACGTCTGCGACGTCGATTGCTGGGCGCTGCAAAGGTGAAAAATCCTGCGGCGCAGCAGGGCATTGTGGCTGAACTGGAGCCGGAATTTGTCGCGGCGGAGCAGCGCCTTGCGCAGCGCACGGCGGCGACACCATGCATCACTTTCCCGGACAACCTGCCGGTCAGTCAGAAGCAGCAGGACATTGCCGATGCGATCAGTCAGCATCAGGTGGTGATCGTCGCGGGTGAAACCGGATCGGGTAAAACCACGCAGCTGCCGAAAATCTGCCTGGCGCTGGGACGCGGAGTAAAAGGGCTGATTGGTCACACGCAGCCGCGTCGTCTGGCGGCGCGCACCGTGGCGAACCGCATTGCCGATGAGCTGGAAACCTCGCTTGGCGGCACCATAGGTTACAAGGTGCGCTTCAACGATCAGGTGAGCGAAACCACCCAGGTTAAGCTGATGACCGACGGTATCCTGCTGGCGGAAATCCAGCAGGATCGCCTGTTGCTGCAGTACGACACCATCATTATCGATGAAGCGCACGAACGTAGCCTGAATATCGATTTCCTGCTTGGTTATCTGCGCGAACTGTTGCCCCGTCGTCCCGACTTAAAAGTCATCATCACGTCAGCCACCATCGATCCGCAGCGCTTCTCACGCCATTTCCACAATGCGCCGGTGATTGAAGTGTCCGGGCGTACTTATCCGGTGGAAGTGCGTTATCGCCCGATGGTAGAGGACGCTGACGACACCGATCGCGATCAGCTGCAGGCGATTTTTGATGCGGTCGATGAGCTGGGACAAGAGAGTCGCGGCGACATTCTGATCTTTATGAGCGGCGAGCGCGAAATCCGCGATACCGCCGATGCGCTGATGAAGCGTGATATTGCGCACACCGAGATTCTGCCGCTGTATGCGCGCCTGTCGAACGCCGAGCAAAACCGCGTTTTCCAGTCGCACAGCGGACGCCGCATCGTGCTGGCAACCAACGTAGCAGAAACCTCGCTGACCGTGCCTGGCATCAAATACGTTATCGATCCCGGCACCGCGCGTATCAGCCGCTACAGCTTCCGCACCAAAGTGCAGCGCCTGCCGATTGAGCCGATTTCGCAGGCGTCCGCCAATCAACGTAAAGGGCGCTGCGGGCGCGTTTCGGAAGGTATCTGTATTCGCCTCTATTCCGAGGACGATTTCCTCAGCCGCCCGGAATTTACCGATCCCGAAATTCTGCGTACAAACCTTGCCTCGGTGATTCTGCAGATGACCGCGCTGGGGCTAGGCGATATTGCTGCCTTCCCGTTTGTCGAAGCGCCGGACAAGCGCAATATTCAGGATGGCGTGCGCCTGCTGGAAGAGCTTGGTGCCATCACGCTGAGTGAAGATGAAACCTACAAGCTGACGCCTTCGGGTCGCCAGCTCGCCCAGCTGCCGGTCGATCCGCGTATGGCGCGCATGGTGCTGGAAGCGCAAAAATTTGGCTGCGTGCGCGAAGCGATGATCATCACTGCTGCGCTATCGATTCAGGATCCACGCGAGCGTCCCGCTGATAAAAAGCAGGCATCTGACGAAAAACATCGTCGTTTTGAGGATAAAGAGTCCGATTTCCTCGCCTTCGTGAATCTGTGGAATTACCTGCAGGAGCAGCAAAAAGCGCTCTCCAGCAATCACTTCCGCCGCTTGTGTAAAACCGAATTTCTTAACTATCTGCGCGTGCGTGAATGGCAGGATATCTACACCCAGTTACGTCAGGTGGTGCGGGAACAAGGTATGCCGGTCAACAGCGAACCTGCGCCGTATCGTGAAGTACACTGCGCTTTGCTTACCGGCTTGCTGTCGCACATTGGGCAGAGAGATAACGACAAGCAGGAGTTTACCGGCGCTCGCAACGCGCGCTTCTCCATCTTCCCCGGTTCCGGCCTGTTTAAGAAGCCGCCGAAGTGGACCATGGTGGCGGAGCTGGTGGAAACCAGCCGTTTGTGGGGCCGCGTTGCCGCGCGCATCGATCCGGAATGGATCGAACCGCTGGCGCAGCATCTGATTAAACGCAGCTACAGCGAACCGCACTGGGAAAAAGCGCAGGGCGCGGTGATGGCGACGGAAAAAGTGACGCTGTACGGCCTGGCGATTGTGCAGGCGCGTAAGGTCAATTACAGCCGCATCGATCCTCAGCTGAGCCGCGAGCTGTTTATCCGTCATGCGCTGGTGGAGGGCGATTGGCAGACGCGTCACGCGTTCTTCCGCAACAACCTGAAACTGCGTAACGAAATTGAAGATCTGGAACACAAATCGCGTCGTCGCGACATTCTGGTCGATGACGAAACACTGTTCGCTTTCTACGATCGCCGCATCGGCAGCGATGTGGTCTCAGCGCGCCATTTCGATGCGTGGTGGAAGCAGGCCAGTAAAGAGAATCCGGACCTGCTGAGCTTTGATAAGCAGATGCTGATCAAAGATGGCGCGGACAAAGTCAGCCAGCTCGATTACCCCAACTTCTGGCATCAGGGCAACCTGAAACTCAAGCTGAGCTATCAGTTTGAACCGGGCGCGGATGCCGATGGCGTAACGGTGCATATTCCGCTGCCGCTGCTGAATCAAATCGAAGAGACCGGTTTCGAGTGGCAAATTCCTGGCGTGCGCCGCGAACTGGTTATCGCACTGATCAAATCACTGCCCAAGCCGGTGCGCCGCAATCTGGTGCCCGCGCCGAACTACGCCGAAGCGTTTCTCGGACGCGTTACCGCAATGGAACTGCCGTTGCTGGATGCGCTGGAACGCGAATTCCGCCGCATGACCGGCGTCCCCATTGACCGTGAAGCCTGGCAGTGGGATCAGGTGCCCGATCACCTAAAAATGACTTTCCGCGTGGTCGACGAACACAACCGTAAGCTGCAGGAAGGCAAAAATCTTCATCAGCTGCGGCTGCTGCTGAAAGGGAAAGTGCAGGAAACGTTGTCGAAAGTGGCAGACGATGGCCTCGAGCAGAGCGGGTTGCACATCTGGAGCTTTGGCGATTTGCCGCAAAGCTACGAGCAGAAGCGCGGCAGCTATCAGGTCAAAGCCTGGCCGGCGCTGGTGGATGAAAAGGACAGCGTAGCGATTCGGCTGTTCGATAACGAAGTGGAACAGCAGAAAATGATGTGGCGCGGCCAGCGCCGCCTGCTGTTGCTCAATATTCCGTCGCCGACCAAGTATCTGCACGAGAAGCTGCCAAACAAAGCCAAACTCGGTTTGTACTTCAATCCGTACGGCAAAGTGCTGGAACTGATCGATGACTGCATCGCCTGCGGCGTGGATAAGCTGATGGCGGATGCCGGCGGTCCGGCATGGCAACAGGAGGACTTCGAACAGCTGCACGACAAAGTGCGTGCTGATTTGAATGAAACCGTGGTCACCATCGCCAAGCAGGTCGAACAGATTCTGACCTGCGTGTTCAATATCAACAAGTTCCTTAAGGGACGCGTAGATATGTCGCTGGCGTTGGCGTTAGGCGATATCAAAGCGCAGCTGAATGGCCTGGTGTATCGCGGCTTCGTCACCGGCAACGGCTGGTCGCGTCTCGGTGATACGCTGCGCTATCTGCAAGGTATTGAACGCCGCCTCGAGAAGCTGCCGGTGGATCCACACAGCGATCGTGCGCGCATGCTGAAAGTGCAAGCGGTGGAGCAGGCCTGGCAGACGTGGCGGAATAAATTGCCGCCGCAGCGTCAGGATGATGCCGAAGTACAGGGGATTCGCTGGATGCTGGAAGAGCTGCGGATTAGCTATTTCGCGCAGCAGCTGGGCACGCCTTATCCGATTTCGGATAAGCGTATTCTGCAGGCGATGGAGCAGTTGAGTTAATCAAGAGAGTGATGTGATGGAGGTCGCCATGAATGGCGACCCTACGTGATTATTGCGCTAACTCTTCCAGCTTATCTTTAAAGGACGGCACCGCAATCGCGCGGTTATCGGCACGATAACGATCGGCCGGCGCGGGCGCCGAACTCTGTACCGCAATCAGCTGCCACTCATCACCGTTCTTCAACAGCAGCGGCGAACCGCTGTCGCCTGGCAAGGTATCGCACTGGTGCGACAGCACTGCGCGCTGCGCCCAACCGGTCACTAAACAATCGCTGTGCGAATAGAGCGTATCCAGATGATCGGCCGGATATCCGGCTTGCGTCACTTTGCGTTGGGTGGTTTTCAAGGCGGCGGTTAAATCGCCACGCGACCCCTCAAACAACGGAATCGGCACAATACCGGACGGCGGATTATGCAAGATAACCAGCCCATAATCGTAGGGCGCGGCACCCGGCGGCACAATCCAGCCTTCGCCGTCCGCCTGCAACCGGCGCGCTAAAGAGGGTTCAACGCGCGCATCAATATCATGAATCTCGTAACGCCAGCCTTTAGCGCTGGCCATAAAACGCAGCGCCACTGGCTTATCAAACTTGCCGGGCGGAGCCAATAAACAGTGTCCGGCGGTCAACGCCAGATGAGCAGAAATCAGGGTGGCAGTGCAGAGGTTACCGCTTTCGGTCTCTAACTGACCGATGGCATCCCAGGGCGCGGCGCTCACGTCGCTAATCGCCTGGCGATGATCTTTGCCAAAAAACAACGTTTTGATGTCTTCCGGGCTAGGCCCATCTTCATCATCGGCATGTGCTGTGTGGTTAAAACTGAAAAGACCAACAAGTAACAGGATAGCCAGGCGCATAGTTCTCTCAATGGCGAGAATAAGTAGAAGTTGTTGTCATCACGCTTGAGCGATAACTATAGTCGGTGAGCGGTGAAAAAGGGAGAAATATTGGAGTAATCAGCACGCTACAACGACTAGATAAAAAAGCTGGCTGCAACTATGCCACAGAGGATCATCACAATCAGAATAATTTCGAAGCGATAGCGACGCACCATTTTTCGCTACTCCAGTAAATAAACACCCGGCATAACCGGGTGTTTTCAATCATCAATACGGTGTTGGCGCTAAGCGAATCTTATTTAGCTGCTTTTTTCACTTTGTGATGCTTTTTAGCTGCCTGAGCTTTCTGCGCAGCGGGTTTGGTTACTTTTTTGTGGTGCTTTTTAGCAGCCTGAGCTTTCTGTGCAGCTGGCTTGGTTGCTTTGTGGTGCTTTTTAGCAGCCTGGGCTTTCTGTGCAGCTGGCTTGGTTGCTTTTTTGTGGTGCTTTTTAGCAGCCTGTGCTTTCTGTGCAGCTGGCTTGGTTGCTTTTTTGTGATGCTTTTTAGCGGCCTGAGCTTTCTGTGCAGCTGGCGCTTTCTTCTCTACTTTCTTGTGTTTCTTAGCAGCCTGCGCTTTCTGAGCAGCTGGTTTTTTGTGGTGAGCCATTTTGTGTTTAACTGGCGCAGCAGTTGTGGTTGCAGCAGCGGCTGGAGCAGCAGTTGTTTCAGCAGCGAAAGCAACAGAAGACATACCCATAGCAGCGGCGATCACCAGTGCAAATAATTTTTTCATTGCAAAATCCTCGAACTATTTTTTCATGTGTAGCCCACTGCGGGGCCGGTGAAAACACTATATGAAAAACAATTCAGGCTTTCCGTGAGGCATTGGTATCGGCGTGTAACGGATTGTACAAAGCGGGGAAAAGGAAGTGAAAAGGGCGGCCGCATGGGCCGCCGCGCAGTTTACTCAGACAGATAACGTTGTTCAAGGTGCTGACGGAAATAGTGCGGATTCAGCGCTTCGCCGGTGGCATTGATCAGCAGTTGCTGCGTCGGGAAACGGCTACCGTGCTGCCAGATGTTCTGCTGTAACCAGTCAAACACCGGCTGCAAATCGCCTTGTTGGATCAGCGTTTCGATCTGTGGAATCGCACGCTTAACCGCCTGGAACAGCTGGGCCGCGTACATCGCACCCAAGGTGTAGGTTGGGAAATAGCCAAACGCGCCGTCGGTCCAGTGAATATCCTGCATGCAGCCGTCGCGGTAATTACCGCGTGTATCAATGCCCAACGATTGCTGCATCTTCTCGTCCCACAACGCCGGGATATCATCCACTTCAATCTCGCCCTCAATCAGCGCGCGCTCGATCTCGTAACGTAAAATTACGTGCGCCGGATAGCTCAACTCATCGGCGTCGACGCGAATAAAGCCCGGCTTCACGCGCTGTGTCTGACGGATGAAGTTGTTTAACGCCAGCGCAGGCTGATCGCCCATCAGGGCCACCACCTGCGGATGTATATGCTGCAGGAAGGCTTTACTGCGCCCCAGCTGCATCTCCATAAATAGGCTTTGAGATTCATGAATCGCGGTAGAACGCGCCTGCGCCACCGGCTGACCGCGCCACTGTTTTGGCAAATTCTGCTCGTAACGCGCATGGCCGGTTTCATGAATCACGCCCATCATGGCGCTGAGGAAGTCGTTCTCGTTGTAACGCGTGGTAATGCGCACATCTTCCGGCACGCCGCCGCAGAATGGATGCGCACTCACATCTAACCGGCCGTGATTGAAATCGAAGCCCAGCGTTTTCATCACGCTCAGGCCGAGCTGCTTCTGTGATTCGATAGCAAACGGACCCACCGGCTGCGCGATCGGCGTTTGCTGCTGCTTCGCCACGGCTTTTTGCAACAGATCGGGCAGCCAGCTTTTCAAATCGCCAAAGGTTTGGTCCAATTGGGCGCTGGTCATGCCGGGTTCGAATACATCCAGCAACGCATCGTAACGCGAAACGCCGAGCGCATCGGCACGCAGCTGCGCCTCTTCACGGCTCAGCTTCACCACTTCTTTCAGATTGGCGGAGAAACCTTGCCAGTCATTTGCCGGACGCTGCTGACGCCAGGCGTGCTCACAGCGCGAACCGGCCAGCGACTTGGCTTCCACCAGTGACGCTGGCAACAACGTGGCTTGTTGCCAGGCGCGCTGCATCTCGCTCAGGTTAACCTGCTCGACATCATTCAGAGATTCCTGCTGCGCGGCATCAAACAGCCCGCCGAGGCGTTTATCGGTCAGCACTTCGTGCATGAACACGCTCAGTTCGGCCATCGCTTCACCGCGTGCCTGGCTTCCGCCCGGCGGCATGGTGGTTTGCATATCGACACCAGCAATGGCACCTAAATGACCAAAGCGGGAGAGACGCTGAAAAGTGCGGCTAAGTTCTTGATAAGCTGATGTCACGTAAAAAGCTCCTTATGACGGTAAGCGTGGCGCAATGTCCCGCAAGGGTAGATCAACCGGCCAGCAAAAGCGAACGCTGGCGCCGCCGAGCGGGCTGCTCTCAATCGAGACATTTCCCTGCATCGCCAGCGCAATAGAGTGCACGATAGCCAGACCCAAACCACAGCCGCCGGTGGCGCGATCGCGGCTCGGATCGAGGCGGACAAAAGGTTCAAACACGCGTGCGCGCTCTTCCTGCGGAATGCCCGGACCGTCGTCTTCCACCTGCAAACAGCCCAGCGCGCCATCAAACCATAAGCTGACGCGCAAACGCTGTTGCGCATAGCGCAGGGCGTTATTCACCAAATTATCCAGTACGCGCTCCATCAGGCGTGTATCGGCGCTGCCGACGTTCTCCAGCTGCGGGATATCCAGCGCAATCTGCGTCTGCGGGTTCATGGTTTGCACATCTTCAATATGCGCACGCAGCCATTGCGCCAGATCGAAGGATTGCAGATGGAGGTCAACGCGCGGGCGATCGAGGCGCGCATACGTCAGCAACTCTTCAATCAAACTCTCCAGCTGGCCCACATCGCGGTTCAGCGCGGCGGATTCCGCATCGGTGAGGTTGTCGCTCATCTCTAGCCGGTAACGCAGCCGCACCAGCGGCGTGCGCAACTCGTGCGCGATGCCGTCAATCAGCTGTTTCTTACTGGCAACCAGCGTGTTGATGTTCTCCGCCATCTGATTAAACGCCACGCCAAGACTGTGCAGGCTGGAGGTGCTTTCAAAATGAGTGCGCACGTCGAGTTCACCGCGACCAAAACGTTCGGCGGCTTTCTCCAGCCGCTGCATCTCTTGCCAGTGTGGACGCAGCCAGATAAATACCGGCAGCGCCAGCGACATACCAATAAACGCCAGCAGCGCGATATCCAAAATGCGCATCTGGTGCAGATAGAAAAGGTAAGGGATTGGGCCGACGGAAAGCACGTAATGGCTGCGCGGAATGTGCTGTAAGAAGGTGTACTGATCGTCAATGGCCACGATTTCGCCAGCGCGCAGGCGCTTCATGTCGGCATCACCCAGCTGATATTTGCTCATCGGCTCAATATTCAGATCAAACGACAGATCGAGATCGAGGCTGCGAATGGTTTTGCTCCAGTCGCGCGGGGGGATCTCGCGCAGTTCGCTGCGCATCAAAAACAGCGAACTGGCCATCAAATCGTTCATTGACTGGCGTCCGGCGCGTTCGGCGGTGAATTTGTACACCAACCCAACCAGCAATGTCATCACCAGAAAACAGACGAACAGCAGCAAATAGAACTGAATAAAGAGCTTTCTCATGCGGAACGGGTATCCCAGGCCTGCGGCGCGAACAGATAGCCTTTGTTGCGGATGGTTTTGATGCGAAACGGCTCGGTAGCGCTGTCGTACAATTTTTTACGCAGCCGAGAAATCGCCACATCAATGCTGCGGTCCATGCCATCGTAGGTGACGCCGCGCAGGGTTTTCAGCAGCGCATCGCGATTAAGGATTTGCCCGGCATGATTCGCCAGCTCCCACAGCAGATCGAAATCGGCGGTGGACAGTACAATATTCTCCTCAAACAGCGTCACCTGACGATTGAGCGAATCGATGGTCAGTGAACCGAATCGCAGTACGCGCTGCGAGCTTTGAATAGCGGGCGTCACTTCCGGCTGCCCAACATGCGCCTGACGCAGATGCAAACGCAGGCGCGCCAGCAACACCGCTGGCGGCGTGGTTTTGAGGATGTAATCGTTAGCGCCCATTTCCAGCGACAGAATATGGTTCATATCGCTGTCGAGCGAGGTGAGCAAGACAATCGGACCTTGCCAGCTGGCACGCAGATCGCGGCACAATGTCATGCCATCCTTGCCGGGTAACATGATATCCAGCATCACTAAATCGGGGTCGTGCAGGGCGATGGTGGCTTCGGCGCGGTCACCGCGCGTTTCAACAATAACTTCAATATCGTGGCGGCCAAGGTAAGCGGCGATCAATTCGCCTACTTCTGGCTCATCTTCCACATAGACGATTTTGTTCATAATTCACTGTGACGGATGAGAATGCCAGCAGCATAGCTTTTCCTGGTCCTGAGCTCTACGTTACCGCACGAAATATCCCTGCGTTACTGGTATGTATACCGTGAAATGTGCCATCATTAGCGGCGCGTTGTAGCGCAAGGTTCGGAACCGTAACGAAAAACAGGAGGAGTGCGAGAGTGTCTGATAAAGAGCTGGCTTCAGCCGGATACAGTGATCGCATCTGCTTCAATTACAGTGATTTTCTCTCCGCTTCCTGCAAAAAACGCTGGAGTTTTGTCGATGCCATTTATGGCGTGATGCCTATTTTTGGCATGGTGACGCGTAAATCGGCGCATAACCTTCAGGCCAGCGACGATCATCTGAAAGAATTAGCATTACAAATCATTTCAACCCAGGTGAGCGACGAGATTAATATCGCGCGCCTCATCACGTTGGCCGAGCAACAGCACATCAGTCGCTTTGATATTCAGCTGCCATATCCGCTGTCAGCCGAGCAGCTTGACGCTATTCATCAGGAATACCGTAAGCCGCTCAATCTGACACAGCAGGATGACCTGCTGTGCGTTTCCATTCCCGTTCAGCCGCACTAATTCGTTAGCTGCCACATGGCGGGCAGTGACGCCGCCATCAACAACACAATCGCGATGCGCTCCAGCTGTGACAACACGTTGTCACCACGGCCGCCGCGTCGTGCGTACAGGAACAGCAGCAGTCCGGGCGCATAAAGCACCACTGAAAGCAGCAGATGCAAGGGACCGGACGCATACAGCAGCCAAATGCCATACGTGCTGGCGCCGATGCCGGTAAACATCGCCCAGGGTTTGTTTTGCCCGCGCACCACCTTAATCAGATACAGACCAACCAGCAGATAGGGCACCAAAATCATTTCTGAGGCGATGGTCAGCAGCGTGTTGTAATCCGCGCCGGTCAAGGCGATCAAGATCAGGCAAACCTGTACGCTGCCGTTGGTCAGCCACAACGAGGCCGAAGGGGAGTTGTGGCGATTCTGGCGCGCAATGCTGCGTGGGAAGGCACCTTGTTGCGCAGCGAGGAACGGCACTTCAGCGGCCATAATTGTCCAGCTCAGATAGGCGCCGCACACCGAAATAATCAACCCAACCGCAATCACCGCATCGCCCCAATGACCCAGCAGATGCTTCATCAAACCGGCCATGGAAGGATTGCGCATCTGCGCCAGTTCGGCACGCGGAATCACGCCTAACGACAGCAGCGTAACCAGCAAATAGACCAGCAGCGCGGCCAGCACCGCCATCAGCGTGGCGCGTCCGACATCTTGCTTATTTCGCGCACGCGCAGAAACCACCACCGCGCCTTCCACACCAATAAACACCCACAAGGTGATCAGCATGGTTTGCTTCACCTGCTGCCACAGCGGCTGACCGAGTTCGACACCGCTGAAATCAAAGCGGAAGCGATCGTAGTTGAACGCCAGCAGCGCCAGCACCACAAACAGCAGCAGCGGCACCAGCTTGCCCAGCGTTGCCAGCAAATTAATGCTGGCCGCCGTTTGCACGCCGCGCAGCACCAGGCAATGCACCAGCCACAGCAGCACCGATGCGCCGAGCATCGCCTGCCACGTATTGCCATCGCCAAACACCACGCGATCCGGCGTGTCGGTAAAGAAGCTCAGCGCCGAGAAGACAATCACCAGATAAGAGACGTTGGCGATTACCGCACAAAGCCAATATCCCCACGCCGAGCAGAAGCCCATCAGCTCACCAAAGCCGGCGCGCGCATAGGTAAAGATGCCGCCATCCAACTCGGGTTTAAGCCGCGTCAGTAACAGCATGGCAAGCGACAGGAAGATGATGCCAACGCCGGTGATCAGCCAGCCGATCAGCAGCGCCGCCGGGCCGGCAACCGCCGCCATGTTTTGCGGCAGGCTGAACACGCCAGCGCCCAGCATTGAGCTGAGCACCAACGCGGTGAGCGCACTAAGACCTAATTTTTTATCCAAAACGCCCATCCTAAGCAGCAGAGTATGCTGGGTGGTGACGATTCCGCTGGAGTCTCGCGTGGCAGTTAGCCAATTTTGAAACGGAATCCCCTAAAAACAGGCGGCAGATTTTACGGAGTGCAAAGGGGGAAGGCAATGCAAGACTATGCAAATCTGCGCACAGATTATGCAGTCAGTATGAAGGAGATTTTGGAAAGGGCGACGGACGCCGCCCTTAATCGGAATTACTTGAACAGATCGGCAGTGACGGTCAGGTTGCCGCCGCTCTGGTTCTGCCATTGACGCGTGATGTGATAGTACTTAGCGCCTTTTTCTACGGCACGTTTGCCAACCGCTTCAGAGACTTCGGTTGGAGTACCGAAGTGATCGGAGAAGGTGATGGTATCAAACGGTTGCATCTGCGCAGCCGTAATCGCATTCACTTCCTGCACGCTACGGCCATCGGCGGTTTTAACCGTGTAACGTTGGCCAGTTGAGCTCTGGGTTTCGAAGAAACGACCAACGTTACGGCTTGGCGTATCGGAAGAGGCCACGCCAGGAATCGCCACTTTAGTGGCGGCGGCGCCGCCAGCGGCCAGTGCTGCTTTACCGGCTTCAGAATCCGCTGGGATCGAATCAGAAGTGTTCTGCACTTTGCGCTCTGGTGCATCAGCTTTATAGATGTAAGCGGTGACGTACTGGTTGCCGCCGTTGTTGGCATCCACCTGACGCACGATAAAGAAGGATGCCGCGCCTTTATTTTTGGCTGCCTTGGCAATTGCTTCATTAACATCTGGCTGGCTTGAGAAGAAACCATTAACCGATACGGTATCGTACGGCTCAAGGCGATACGCTTCTGCTTTCGGCAACTCTTTCACGCCGGAGAAGGTGCGGTATTTAGTGGAGTCATCTGCTTTTGGTGCGTTGGCTTTATACAAGTCCGCCGTTACGCGCCAGTTACCGCCGTTGCCGTTGGTATCATTGATGCCCTGTACATAGAAAGAGTCAGCGCCTTTCGCATCAGCCTCTTTAGAGATGGCATCAGTTGCATCGCCAATCGCATTGAAACGGCCGCTGATATTAATACGTTCGAATGGTTTCAACGCGGCCGCTTGCTCTGGCGTTAACTCTTTAGCAGCAAACGCATTTGCCGCCAGCAGTGATAACAAGGTTGACGCCAGAATAGTGTTCTTCAGCTTCATAAAAATGATCCTTCGCCTTACGCAAAATGAGTACGAAAACGTGCTGGACTCTTGATGTATAACAGATTAGCCGCTGATTATTGCATGTAATAATCGGCCTGTCTCAGCCAATTTAAGCGCATAACATTGACAATCTCTGCCATTTATTCATCGGCCTGTCATTGACTCCTGTTACGGCTCTTTTTTGCACAGATAACCACTTATTCTGGTAACACTTAATGCCATAATAGTTATCGCATTGTTAAATAAAGGTTTTTGATAATACTTAATTCGACATGACACGATTTTGCCCAGCAGAATATTTTTTAATAAACATCAAATGCAGTAGCAAAACGTGGCATTCAATCTTTGCGTCTGAATATTTGTGTGAATGTCATAACCAGGCGTTATCGCTGTGGATCACTCTTCATATTTTCAGTAGGTTATAAAGACTTTGTTACATTGTGCATTTTGCTCATAAAAAGCTGAAACACGGTTTCGGCTTTTGAGCTTTTTGCCACTCACAGAACCTCATCCTTTAATTGTTGAAAGGAAACAGTATGTTAATTGGGATACCCAAAGAACGGTTAGCCAATGAGTCGCGCGTGGCCGCCACGCCAAAGACCGTTGAGCAGCTGATCAAGCTGGGATTTAGCGTCACCGTTGAACAGAGCGCAGGACTTCGCGCCAGCTTTAATGATGAAAGCTTTATCGCCGTCGGCGCCACCATCAGCAACACACAAGATGTATGGCAGTCTGACATCGTGTTAAAAGTGAATGCGCCTGACGACCAAGAGATCGAACTGACGCGCGCCGGTAGCACGCTGGTGAGCTTTATCTGGCCTGCACAGAATCCAGCGTTGCTGGAGAAACTGGCAGCACGCAGCGTCACCGTGATGGCGATGGATTCGGTGCCGCGTATTTCTCGTGCCCAGGCGCTGGATGCGTTGAGCTCAATGGCGAATATCGCGGGTTATCGTGCCATCGTTGAAGCCGCGCACGAGTTCGGTCGCTTCTTCACCGGTCAAATCACCGCTGCCGGTAAAGTACCGCCAGCCAAAGTGATGGTGATTGGAGCGGGCGTCGCGGGATTAGCAGCCATCGGTGCGGCAGGCAGTTTAGGTGCCATCGTGCGTGCTTTCGATACGCGTCCGGAAGTGAAAGAGCAGGTGCAGAGTATGGGCGCCGAGTTCCTTGAGCTGGACTTCGAAGAAGAAGCGGGCAGTGGCGATGGTTATGCCAAAGTGATGTCTGAAGCCTTTATCAAGGCGGAGATGGAGCTGTTTGCCGCGCAGGCAAAAGACGTCGACATTATTGTCACCACCGCGCTGATTCCAGGCCGTCCGGCACCGAAGCTGATTACTGCTGAGATGGTTGCCAGCATGAAGCCAGGCAGCGTGATCGTCGATCTGGCGGCGCAAACCGGCGGTAACTGCGAATTGACGGTTGCCGATCAGGTGACCTTAACCCCCAACGGCGTGAAGATTATCGGCTACACCGATTTGCCAAGCCGCCTGCCAACCCAATCCTCACAGCTTTACGGTACCAACCTTGTCAACCTGCTGAAACTGCTGTGCAAAGAGAAAAACGGCGAAATCACCGTTGATTTCGAAGACGTCGTAGTGCGTGGCGTGACGGTAATTCGTGATGGCGAAGTGACATGGCCAGCGCCGCCGATTCAGGTTTCCGCCGCGCCAAAAGCGCAACCCGCAGCCCAGCCGCTGCCGAAGGCTGAAGCCAAGCCGGTTTCACCGTGGCGCAAATATCTGCTACTGGCGTTGGCAGTGGTACTGTTTGCCTGCCTGGCGAACGTGGCGCCAGCGGACTTCCTGTCGCACTTCACCGTCTTCGCGCTCTCTTGCGTGGTCGGCTATTACGTGGTGTGGAACGTGAGTCACGCATTGCACACGCCGTTGATGGCCGTCACCAACGCCATTTCCGGCATTATTGTGGTGGGTGCGGTGCTGCAAATGGGCCACGGCGGTTGGGTAACGATTCTGTCGTTTATCGCCGTGCTGATCGCCAGCATCAATATCTTCGGTGGTTTCACCGTCACCCAGCGCATGCTGAAAATGTTTCGTAAGAATTAAGGGGTAGCAACATGTCTGGCGGATTAGTTACTGCAGCATATATTGTTGCCGCGATTCTGTTTATTTGCAGCCTTGCCGGTCTCTCGAAACACGAGACCTCTAAGCAGGGTAATATTTTTGGCATGAGCGGCATGGCCATTGCGCTGCTGGCCACCATTTTTGGCCCGAATACCGGTAACGTTGCCTGGATTTTGGTGGCGATGGTGATTGGTGGTGCGATTGGCTTGCGCCTGGCGAAGAAAGTCGAAATGACCGAAATGCCAGAGCTGGTTGCCATTCTGCACAGCTTTGTCGGTTTGGCGGCGGTGTTAGTGGGTTTCAACAGTTACATCGACCACGCGCCAGGCCTCGCGCCGGTGATGGAAAATATCCATCTGACCGAAGTGTTCCTCGGCATCTTTATCGGTGCGGTGACCTTCACCGGTTCACTGGTGGCATTTGGCAAACTGCGCGGCAAGATCTCCTCTTCAGCGCTGATGCTGCCGCATCGTCATAAGATGAACCTTGCGGCGCTGGTGGTTTCCTTCCTGCTGATGCTGTGGTTCGTGCAAACCGATAGCACTGGCGCGCAGGTGTTTGCGCTGCTGCTGATGACCATCATTGCGTTGGTGTTTGGCTGGCATCTGGTGGCGTCGATCGGCGGTGCGGATATGCCGGTTGTGGTTTCGATGCTGAACTCTTACTCCGGTTGGGCCGCCGCGGCGGCGGGCTTCATGCTGAGTAATGACTTGCTGATTGTTACCGGCGCGCTGGTCGGTTCTTCCGGTGCCATCCTCTCTTACATCATGTGTAAAGCGATGAATCGCTCCTTTATCAGCGTGATCGCCGGTGGTTTTGGTACCGACGTAAGCGTGGGCGGCGAAAGCGATGAAGTCGGCGAGCACCGTGAAATTACGGCGGAAGAAACAGCAGAAATGCTGAAAGCCTCATCTTCTGTGGTGATCACGCCGGGTTATGGCATGGCGGTGGCGCAGGCGCAGTATCCGGTGGCTGAGATTACCGAAAAGCTGCGCGCACGCGGTATTAAAGTTCGCTTTGGTATTCACCCGGTTGCCGGTCGTCTACCGGGCCACATGAACGTGCTGCTGGCGGAAGCGAAAGTACCTTACGATGTGGTGCTGGAAATGGACGAAATTAACGATGACTTCAGCGATACCGATACCGTGTTGGTGATCGGCGCGAATGACACCGTTAACCCAGCCGCACTGGAAGATCCGCGCAGTCCAATCGCTGGCATGCCGGTGCTGGAAGTGTGGAAAGCGCAGAACGTGATTGTGTTTAAACGCTCGATGAGCACCGGATATGCAGGCGTCCAAAATCCGCTGTTCTTTAAAGACAATACGCAGATGCTGTTTGGTGATGCGAAAGCGAGCGTGGAAGGCATTCTGCGCGCGCTGTAAAAAAGCAGGGCGGTGATGTGACTCACCGCCCTGAGTAGATAGTGAAAGGGCGGCCATTGCGAGCCGCCCTTTTTTAATCAATCGTCTTCATCTTCTTCGTCATCGTAATCAATCGGCGATTTGAAATCATCTGGCTTGATCGCCAGTAAATCGCAGCGCAGATGATCGATCACTTGTTCCGCAGTGTTACCCAGAAACGCTGCTGACAAACCGGTACGGCCGATGGTGCCGAGCACCACAATGCCGGCGTCCAGATGCGAAGCGATATCCGGAATCACTTCCTCAGGCAAACCTTTCGCCACATGGGTGAACTCTTCACCGATTGAGAATTTTTGTCGCAGCGCTTTCATCGCCACTAAATGCTGTCCGCGAATCGCGTCGTTGTAGACGCTAGGATCAAAGTCCGGCAGTTCGATAGCAATGTTGATGGGTGTGATGGGATAAGCGCCGACCAAATGCACTTCGGTGTGATTCACCATCTCGGCCAGCAGCGTAGTTTCACGAATCAACTTCTGGTTAAGCTCATCGTGATGCGGCTCTTCGCTGGCGAGATTGACCGCCACCACCGCTTTGCCGCCCTCAGGCCACGCCTGATCTTTCACCATCCACACTGGGCAAGGGCATTTACGCAGCAGGTGCCAATCCGTCGGGGTGAAGATTACTGCTTCCAGGCGATCGTGCTGGTGTGCCATTTTCAGCACTAAATCATGCTGATGCGCCATAATTTCCTGAATGATGGCTTCATACGGACGGTTATGCCAAACCACTTTGATTTCAATTTCAACGCCAGCCTCAATATATGCCTGGGCCTGTTGGCGAATCCATTCGGTACGTTGGCTGATCACCCCTTTGCGCATATTGGAGCGCTCATCGGGCGACAGCAGCGTGGTCATTTCATATGAGAAGTCGTAAATAGGCAGGAAAGCTTTGATTTTTCCGCCGATACGTTGATTGAGATAAACCGCACGACGCAGCGCGGGCTGATCGTCCTGCTGGGCATCAATAGCCACCAGAATATTTTGGTACCGGGACATAGGCCGATCTCCTAAAACCAAAGCAAGTTGGATTAAAGATAGCCTAAGTTTGGACAGGGCAGAAGCGGAAAAGTTGTTGCCGGATCAATAAAATAACTTTTATTAACCCGGCACAAAATCACGCGGCTTGTTCGGTCTGGCCAGCTAATTCTGCCAGCAAAGCGTGGTTCTCGATGGTGATATATTTGCCTTTAACCGCCAGCATGCCACTTTTCTGGAAGCGACCCAGCAAACGGCTGATGGTTTCTACGGTTAGTCCCAAATAGTTACCAATATCGCCGCGCGTCATGGTCAGACGGAATTCACGCTGTGAGAAACCGCGCTGGCCGAAACGGCGCGACAGATTCCAGACAAACGCCGCCAGACGCTCTTCGGCATTTTTCTTCGACAGCAGCAGAATCATATCCTGATCGCCTTTGATTTCACCGCTCATCAAACGCATCATCTGCTGACGTAGCGCTGGCATTTTACCGGAGAGATCGTCGAGGGTTTCAAACGGGATTTCGCACACCATTGCGGTTTCCAGCGCTTGCGCAAAGCTTGGATGTTTTGCACCGACAATGGCGTCAAAACCGACCAAATCGCCTGCCAGATGGAAACCAGTAATTTGCTCGTCGCCTTGTTCAGTGATGGTGTAGCTTTTGATGGTGCCGGAGCGGATTGCGTAGAGCGATTTCAGTTCATCACCGGCTTTGAACAGCGTCTGGCCTTTTTGAATCGGCTTTTTGCGCTCAATGATGTTATCCAGCTGATCCAGTTCGTGCTCGTTCAGCGTGAAGGGAATACACAATTGACTGATACTGCAATCCTGACAATGGATGGCACAACCGCCAGACTGAATACGTCGAATGCTGCGTTTTTCCTGGATCATATAGTTACGCTCGATGATTATTGACTGCGGTCAATTTTAACATTTTTCGAAGCGAAGGGAACTCATCCGAGCAGTAAATGTCCTTAAAACCCCACAAATGTCAGGTATTACAAGGTTTGCGCTGGTCTGACCTAAGGGCATTTATTGATCTGGAACGTTTTGTTGCCAGGTTTACAGTTAGACATGGCTTAATACAGCGCAAAAAGTGACAGATGTTTTGCCAATAATCCTTTGCTACTCTTTTGCTTTGGCGTCGATTTGGACGCTCAGGTAAACACCAGGCGAGAGGAAACACCATGAACCTTGATGATGAAGACCTTTTCCGCGATGCCATGGGTGATGTAACACCATTAAAAAACTGCGCTAACACCCAATGGCTACGCGCCCCTTCGCCTAAAGCGCCACGCGCGCCGCAGGAAAGTGACGAGCAGGAAAATTTCCTTACGCGTGGCTTTCTCGACATCGTTCCACTGACAACACCGCTGGAATTTAAGGTTGAGGGCGTACAGCAAGGCGTGCTGGATAAGCTGCGGCTAGGCAAATATCCGCCGGAAGCCAGCCTTAATCTGCTGCGTCAACCGGTTGAAACCTGTCGTCAGGCGCTGTTCAGCTTTATGCAACAAGCCAACAAACATGGATTGCGCAATCTGCTGATCATTCATGGCAAAGGGCGTGACGATGAGTCGCACGCCAATATTGTGCGCAGCTATGTGGCGCGTTGGTTGCAGGAGTTTGCAGAAGTGCAGACCTTTTGCACCGCACAGCCGAAAGATGGTGGGGCGGGCGCGCTCTATGTCGGTTTACGCAAAACCGAACAGGCGCGCCTTGAGAACCGTGAACGTCATGCGAAACACAGTCGTTAACTGTGGAATTTACGAATGGTCGCCATCAGCACTTCGGCGCTTAGGCTTAGCGGGCTGCCGCTGCGCGTTATAATACCAACCGGTTCGCCTGGCCCCGGCGAGGCAATCGGTAGCGCGCACAACGCATCGTGATTTAAATCTTCTTTGATGGCACCGGAAGGCACAAACCACACATAGTCGTAACGCAGCGCCAGCTGGCGCGCCAGCGATGTCGATGAGGTTTCGACGCAGTTTGCTGGCAAGGTACAACCTTGCTCATTCAGCATATGCTGCGCAATACGACGAGGTGCGGTGCCTTCCGGCGAAATCACCACTGGCCACTGCATCGCGCGCGACAGCATAACGTTTTCGCTTAATAGCGGATGATCCGGGCGCACTACCAGTTTAAGTGATTCCAGGAACAGCAATTCATAGGTTAGTCCGGCCATCATGTCGCTATCCGCCATCCGACCAATGCCAACATCAAACTCACCGGCACGTAAACCGGCCAACAGCACGTTATTGTGCAAGGTCGCGACCTGCACCGTAGTATTGGGTTGCTGTTCATGGAAGCGATCGAGAATTTGCGGCAGCATGCCCATCGCAGCCGTAGTCAGCGCACCGAGGCGAATCACCACCGGGCGACCAGGCTGCTGTGCGTTAAAGCTCTGACCCGCATGATTGAGCGCATCCAGCACTTTCACCGCATGAATCAGAAACTGTTCGCCCAGCGTGGTGAGCTGCGCGCCGAGCCGTCCGCGCTCAAACAGCCGCGCGCCTGCCAGCTCTTCCAGCTCATTCAGTGTTTTCGACAAAGCAGGCTGGCTCAGATTGAGCGTTTCAGCGGCACGACCGAGCGTGCCTTGCTGCGCTACCGCCACAAAGGTATGTAAATGACGCAAGCGAATGCGCTGATTGAAAAGGATATTTTTGTCCATACGCCCAACATAATGAGTTATGACGAGAAGCAGCAATGAGGAAACGTTAATTATGTTAACTTGCCTGCAAATTTATATTAACAAAAATGCCACGACACAACCTTTATGCCTAACCTGCTGAATTTAAGCGTAATGCTGCAAATGACACTTTTTGTCGAATATTCAGCTTACGTAAAATCAACAACATAATTCGATAAAAGCTGAATAATTCTCAATTACATCCAAAAACAGTGCCCGCTATTGTTAACGATGAGCTATGATAAGCGCCGTTTTTTTTACTAAAACTGATGCCCTAAACGGTTAAAAGTGCAGGAGTCGTTACGTGACCAGCGTTGAAGCAGTAGATGTTCGCCAGCTTATCAATAAGAGTGCGCTTAGCAGCTGGCAGAAGCGCTTAATCGCGCTGTGCTTCGTGGTAGTGGCGCTGGACGGCATGGACATTGCGCTAATGGGCTTTATCGCGCCGACGCTGAAAGCCAGTTGGGGCGTGACTAACCATCAACTCGGCCTGGTGATCAGCGCAGCGTTGATTGGTCTGGCGCTGGGCGCGATGGTCGCCGGGCCGCTGGCCGATCGTTATGGTCGCCGCGTGATGATCCTGATCAGCGTACTGTTTTTCGGCCTGTGGACGCTGGCCACGGCGATGGCGCAGAACATCGAACAGATGATGCTGTTCCGCTTTCTCACCGGTTTAGGGCTTGGCGCCGCCATGCCTAACGTTGGCACTTTGGTGGCCGAATACGCGCCCGAACGTCGTCGCTCCTTCATTATTACCGTGGTGTTCTGTGGCTTTACCTTTGGAGCCGCAACCGGTGGCTTTGCCGCTTCGTGGCTGTTGCCGCGCTATGACTGGCACTCCGTCATGCTGATGGGCGGCGTGCTGCCGCTGCTGGTGCTGCCTTTTTTAGTGCGCGGCTTACCGGAATCGGTACGTTTCCTGATTAGCCGTCGTGCGCCTGCCGCACATATTCACGCCATCCTCGAACGTATGCTGCCCGGCACCGTGCAGCCGGGTAGCCATTACCAAAGCACTGAGCTGCCCACCGCGCGTAAAGGTTCCGTGGCAACCGTGTTGTCGCGCCGCTATCTGTTTGGCAGTTTGATGTTGTGGGGCGGCTACTTTATGGGGCTGTTCCTCGTTTATCTGATTGGCAGCTGGATGCCTTCGCTGATCAGCACGCTTGGCATGTCGGTGACGGAAGCGGCGATTGTCACGGCGATGTATCAGGCCGGTGGAACCATTGGCTCTCTGTTTGCCGGTTGGTTGATGGATCGCATCAACGCCAATCTGGCGCTGGCGGTGATCTATTTCTGCGGCGGCATTGCCATTGTGGCGCTGGGTTTTTCTCCTGCGCAGGTTGGCTTAATGAGCGCCATCGCTTTCTGCAGCGGCTTCTGTTTTAACGGTGCCAACACCGGCATGAATGCGCTCTCCGCCAGTTATTATCCAACACACGCTCGAGCCACCGGCTCCAGCTGGATGCATGGCGTTGGCCGCATCGGCGCCATCATCAGCGCCTTTGTCGGAGCTGAGTTGTTAACGCTCGGCTGGACGTTCAGTCAGATCTTCCTGCTGCTGGCGATTCCTGCGGTATTAACCACCCTCATGCTGGTGCTGAAATGTCGCTTTGGTGACCAGTCAAACCTCACTGAGTGACAAGGCGATCACAGTTCCACGAAATTGTTACCCGCCGCTAAAGGGTTGATCTACAGTAGCATCAACCCGTAAGCCCAAGGTGATGATGATGCCAAACTTTCTCAGCAGCGATGCCATCCGCACGCTGTTCTCGCAGGCAATGTCGGCCATGTATCAGCAGGAAGTGCCGCAATACGGCACGCTGACGCAGTTGGTCACCGCCGTTAATGAACGTACGCTGGAAGCCAATCCCGAGTTGAAAAACCGCCTGTCGGCTGCCGATGAGCTAAGTCGCCTCAGCGTCGAGCGTCACGGTGCGATTCGCGTCGGCAAGGCTGAAGAACTCAGCACGTTGCGCCAGATGTTTGCCGTGATGGGCATGGAAGCGGTGGGGTATTACGACCTGTCGCAAGCCGGTGTGCCGGTGCACTCCACGGCGTTTCGTCCGGTCAGCGACCGCGCATTGCGCCACAATCCGTTCCGCGTGTTCACCTCGCTGCTGCGTCTCGAACTGATTGATGATGCGGCGCTGCGTGAGAAGGCCGCTACGATTCTCGCCGCGCGCGATATCTTTACGCCGGGTTGCCGTGCCTTGATCGCTAAGCATCAGCAGCAGGGCGGTTTAAACGCAGCGGATGCGGCGACTTTCGTGCAGGAAGCGCTGGAAACTTTCCGCTGGCATGCGCACACCACCGTAGACAGCGCCACCCATCGCGCATTGAGCCAGCAGCATCGTCTGATTGCCGATGTGGTGTGTTTCCGCGGTTGCCACATCAATCATTTAACGCCGCGCACGCTAGATATCGATCGCGTGCAATCACTGATGCCGTCACGCGGTATCGATCCCAAAAACCTGATTGAAGGCCCGCCGCAGCGCAAAGTGCCGATTCTACTGCGCCAGACCAGCTTCAAAGCCCTGGAAGAAGCGGTGCACTTTAATGATGGCACGCCGGGCACGCATACCGCGCGCTTTGGTGAGATTGAACAGCGCGGCGCAGCGCTCACGCCGAAAGGGCGCGAACTTTACGATCGTTTGCTGGCCGAAGCCGGTACCGGCAGCGATAACCAACATCACCAGCAACATCTCAGCGCGGTGTTTGGTGACTTCCCCGATGACGAAGAGACCTTGCGCGAACAGCAATTGGCGTGGTTCCGCTATCGCCTGACCGACAAAGGCGAGCATCTGCCGCCACGCGCGGGCGAAAGCGTGACGCAGTTGCTGGCAGAAGGGCGATTGAGCGCCGAACCGATCGTTTACGAGGATTTCCTGCCGGTGAGCGCAGCGGGGATTTTCCAGTCAAATCTGGGCGATGTGGCGCAAACGCGCAGCGCAGGTAATGCCAGCCGGGCGGATTTTGAAAGCGCGCTTGGTACAGCGGTGCAGGATGAGATGGCGTTGTATCAGCAGATGCAGCAGCGCAGTCTTGAGCGCTGTGGCGTAGCGTAAGAAATGTTACAGCCGGTCTGAAATTCAGCAGACCGGCTGCTTTTCTTGTGGTTATTGCAAGCGCGCGTCACGCACCAGCGTGTACTTCCCGGCACCCAAAAACATAATGGCGAGCGCGCCCAGCAGGTAAAGAGCTTCTGTCTCCAGCGCCCAGGCTCCGACATCTGTGCGATGCCAGACAGCGCCCATTTTTACCAGCAGAGTCGCAACAATCATGTTCACCGCAATAATGAACGCCGCAGGGCGCGTCAGTAATCCGATGATCACCATTACAGGTGCCGCTATTTCCCCAATGTAAGCACCGTAAGCGATGAAACCTGGCATCCCTTTGACGGCGAGCATGTGCGCTATCCAGCCCACGCCATGCACCACCTTGAACGCCCCATGAAACAGTAGCAGTCCGCCAAACGTCAGGCGTAACAGCAGTTTGCCGAAATCCGGGTGATCGCACATCCGATTGAACATCTGGTTAATGCCAACCAACATGGTGTTTCTCCGTCGCGCCAGGTTAACTTGCAACCTTAAAACAATTGGTCTCAATGGGGTTAGCCAAAATATTTGATGGAGTTGTTCAAAGAATCGCGCCACGGTTCGGCATAATCTGCAAATGCTTTGAGAACATGGACATTCGTCCAAGGCCTGCAAATAATGGAACGATGCATTATCAGGGAACCCGAGATGAAAAATGAACGACGTCTGAGGATCATGACCGCAGAAGGTGAACTCAGGGGCCTGATGGACGAAGATCTTTTTGTCTTCAGAGGAATACCGTACGCAGCCGCACCCACAGGCGCTTTACGCTGGCGACCGCCGCAGCCGGTGCAACCGTGGCAGGATGTGCGTGATGCAACTGAATGGGGCGCGGCAAGCTGGCAGAACCGTGACTATTGCGTGGCCGCTGGCGGTGGCGATCCCGGTCGCTTCAGTGAAGATTGTCTCTACCTCAATATCTGGACACCGGATGTCGAGCCATCGCGGCCGTTGCCGGTGATGGTCTGGTTGCACGGCGGCGGTTTTGCCATCGGCGCGGGCCATCTCGATCCCTATCGTGGCAAAGCGCTGGCGGCGCAAGGCGTCGTCGTCGTAACGCTCAACTATCGCCTTGGCCACTTCGGCTTCTTCTCTCATCCGGCGCTGGATGCGCAATATTCCGCCGGGCGCGTGATCAACAACTTTGCCTTACTCGATCAAATTGCCGCCTTGCAATGGATTCAGCGCAACATTCCTGCCTTTGGCGGCGATCGTAATAACGTGACGCTATTTGGTGAATCCTCCGGCGCGCGCAGCGTGTTATCGCTGTGCTGCTCGCCACTCTCCGAGGCGTTGTTTCACAAAGGCATTGTACAAAGCGCCTACAGCTTGCCCGACATCCCGCAAAAGCAGGCACAGCAAATCGGTTTGCAGGTGGCGGCGCATTTTTCTTTACCCGAAGATGCCAGCGCCGAGCAGCTGCGCGAGCTACCCGCCGAACAATTCTGGCCGTTAGAACGCCCGCTGGCGCTCGGCCCGGTGCCCATCAGCGGCGATGCGGTGTTGCCAAAACCGATGCTAACCACCTTCATGAGCGGTAAGCAGCATCGCATCCCGTTAATGATCGGCAGCAACAGTGATGAAGCCAGCGTGCTGGACTATTTTGGCGTGGATGCCACGGCGGTGTTGCGGCAGATGCGCAGTAAGAACCGCGTCAGTTATCGTCTGATGAAGTGGCTGTACGACATTCATGATGATGCGCTGCTGGGACGCGCGGTGGGGCGCGATATGGCGTTCACGGTGTTACCGTTTATGGTCGCTCAGGCGCAGCACAATATCGGCATGCCCGCATGGCGTTACTGGTTCGATTACGTCTCTGAAAATGCGCGCGATCTCTATCCGCACGGTACCTGGCACGGCAATGAAATTCCCTATGTCTTCAACACGCTGGATACGCTAATGCCGTCAGCGGAACGCAGCTACAGCGAGCAGGATAAAGCGTTCGCCGGCGCAGTTAGCGCCTATTGGGTCACCTTCGCGCGGGAAGCCAGCGAGTTCAGCGCGCACTTGCCCGGCGAGGTTGATTGGCCAGTCTGGCGACCGGGCAACGATCTGACGCTGGCGTTAGGCGATCAGGGCAAAGCCCAGGCAGTGGTAAAGGCGCGGTTTATGCGTGGACGGCTGCGTTTGTTCCGTTTAATGATGCGCAGCCACGTTAAGCTTTGATGAGCCTGCTAATGGTGTAAGCAGGCAAATGAATTTATAAGCCAAATTCTCGCCTATCTTGCTGATTAATCATAAAAGCGCCTTTTCCTCACCTGCGTCAGTAAGCAATTAATTAGCTTACAAAACCGTTACATTTTCCCCATCCGATGCCGATAAACGCAATATGCCCGATTTTATCGGGCCTCCTTCGCGTTTCACACCACGGGATTATGTATGGGTATCTTAAAAAATTTCACCATCCGCGCCGTATTGCTCACCATTCTTGGGCTGTTTTGCCTGCTGTGGTGTGCCGTTGGGCTGTTTAGCGTCCACTCACTGAACGCCCTCGGCGAGGGCAACGAGATTGACCGCCAGCTGGTTAATCAAATGACGGTTTTGAGCAAAGGAAACGATCAATATTTTCGTGTGGTTACGCGTCTGTCGCGTGTGATGGAAGGTCGTGCTGCGGGCAATGCAGTCAGTGCTGATGCATTCGCGCCGGTACAGCAAGCGCTCGACAATATGAAAAACCTGCTGGAGCAGTTTAAAACCATGGCGCCGGGTCCGATGGACGCGGAGACCGCCAATAGCGTTATTGCCAACTGGCAAAAACTGCTGGATGAAGGTATCGCCCCGCAGGTTTCGCTGGCGCAGCAGGGCACGGTTGAAGCCTATCGCGCGCAAGCCAATAACGTCACGCCGCCGCTGAGCCGCGCGTTTGGTGCCAGCGCTGAAGCCTTCAATAAAGCCGCTGGTAGCAAGCTGGATGAGACGCGCGTCATTGTTGATAAGCTCACCAGCATCACCAAAGTGATCATTCTGGTGGCGGTAGTGATTGGCTTGTTCATCCTGCTGTTTACCGATCGCTATCTGGTGGCGATGCTGGTGAAACCGCTAGAACGCATCCGCAACCATTTCTCTATTATTGCGCAGGGCGATCTGAGCCAGCCGGTGGAAGAGTTTGGCCGTAACTGCGTCGGCAAACTGGTGCCGCTGCTGCGTGCCATGCAGGACAGCCTGCGCGAAGCAGTAAGCGCGATTCGCAGCGGAACTGAAAATATCTATCGCGGCGCGGCGGAGATCTCCTCCGGCAACAACGATCTCTCTTCGCGCACCGAAGAGCAGGCGGCCGCACTGGAGCAAACGGCGGCCAGCATGGAGCAGTTAACCGCCACCGTGAAGTTCAACGCCGACAACGCGCGTCAGGCCAGTTCGCTGGCAGAAACTGCCACCGGCACCGCGCAGCAGGGCGGCAAGTTGGTGGGTGAGGTGGTTACCACCATGCAAGGCATCTCAGGCAGCTCGAAGAAGATCGCGGAAATCACCAGCGTGATTAATAGCATCGCCTTCCAGACCAACATCCTGGCGCTGAACGCTGCGGTGGAAGCCGCACGCGCCGGTGAACAGGGCCGCGGTTTTGCCGTGGTAGCCAGCGAGGTACGCAATCTGGCACAGCGTAGCGCCGGTGCGGCGAAGGAGATCGCCACACTGATCGAAGATTCCGTGCAGCGCGTGGAAAAAGGGTCGGAGCTGGTGAGCAGCGCGGGCAGCACCATGCACGACATTCTTAAGTCGGTACAGGATGTGAATGAGATTATGAAGCACATCGCTGCAGCGTCAGAAGAGCAGAGCAAAGGCATTTCGCAGGTCGGCACCGCCGTCACCGAAATGGACAGCGTCACCCAACAGAACGCCTCGCTGGTTGAAGAGGTTTCTGCCGCCGCCAGCGCGCTGGAGCGTCAAACGCAGGAGCTGCAGGCTTCGGTGGCGAAATTCCGCTTGTCGGACAGCGCGCCGGTGAACAAGGCCGTGGTTTCGCCAACCGCGCTGCGTCGTCCGGTGTTGGCAGGCGCAGTTCCTACGCAGCCGAAACCGGCCTCTGACGAATGGGTCTCTTTCTAAACCTCTGATAACCACGCCACCAGTTCCGGCAGGAACGGTGGCGCATCTTTTTCTGCCCGCTGTAACAGGCTGTAGCTCGCGCCGGTGGCCACACTGGCGGCAAACGGCGCAATCAGTCGGCCATTCAACACATCGTTCTGCACTAAGGTGACATCCGCCACCGTGACGCCAAATCCCTGAATCGCGGCGCTGATCGCCAGATCCATGGTGGCGAAATGCTGATTGCGCGCCATCGGTAATGCGGCATCCAATTCGGCCAGCCAAAGCTGCCAGTCGCGTGAATCCTGCGTTGGATGCAAAAAAGTAAACTTCGCCAGTTCGCCAATCTGGCTCGGCGGCGTGACGCTGCTGGCCATCACCGGCGTTAAACGCTCCTCAAACAGGCAAATCGATCCGGCGGGCGTTGGGCCAAACACAATCGCCGCGTCAAAATTATCCAACTGCGAGCCATGATCGAGCGTGGTGGTCAACGCCACGTGAATATCCGGACGCTGCTGTTCCAGCGCCACCAGACGCGGCACCAGCCAGCGCATGGCGCAGGTGGGCGCTTTCAGGCGAATGGCGGCGTTACTGCGGCTGGCTTTTTCTGTGGCATTCACCAGCATGGCGAAACCTTGCTTCAATTCCGGCAACAGCGCCGCGCCCTGTTCGGTGAGATGCAGGCCACGAGCGTGACGGATAAAAAGCGCGAATCCCAGCCAGCTCTCCAGCGTGGCGATTTTACGGCTCACTGCGCCTTGGGTGATGAACAGTTCGCTGGCGGCTCGCGTCAGGTTGAGATGGCGCGCGGTCACCAGAAACGCGTGAATGGCATTGAGCGGCAGAGCAGAGCGGGACATAACAACCTCAAGCTATGATTTTTAATCATGGCTATTATGACAACAATTCGCTTGTCGACTCAAGCCGCACGCCGTTGAATAGAAATCTACATTCGATACGTGGTTATGCAACCTCACGAGGCACCGATGACCCTGAATAGCAGTGTTAACATCTCTTCCAAACAGCCCGATGTCGGCACGACGATTTTTAGCGTCATCGGCCAACTGTCGGCGCAACACAAAGCCATCAATCTGTCGCAAGGCGCACCCAACTTCCCGTGCGATCCGCACCTGGTTGAGCTGGTGAGTAAGGCGATGCGCGACGGTCATAACCAATACGCCTCAATGACCGGCCTGCCGTCACTGCGAGAAGCGCTGGCGCAGAAAGTGCACACACTTTATGGCCAGCAATATGATGCCGGTAGCGAAGTGCTGATCACCGGCAGTGCCAGCCAGGGCATTTACATGGCGATTTCCGCACTGGTGCATGCGGGTGATGAGGTGATTTTCTTCGAACCGGCTTTTGACAGCTACGCGCCGGTGGTCCGTCTGCAAGGCGCTACGCCAATTGGCCTGAAGTTGCAGGTACCTGATTTCGCCATCAACTGGGACGAACTGCGTGCCACCATTACGCCGCGCACCCGCATGATCATCATCAATACGCCGCACAACCCTAGCGCGCAGGTGCTGTCAGCCGCGGATCTGGATCAGTTAGCCGCGTTGACGCGCAACACCGATATCGTGGTGCTGTCTGACGAAGTCTACGAACATATTCTGTTTGATGGCCGTAAGCACTGCGGCATGGCAACGCATCCGGAACTGGCGCAGCGCAGCGTGGTGGTTTCATCCTTCGGCAAAACCTTCCACGTAACCGGTTGGCGCGTGGGTTATGCGCTGGCACCGGCAGCGCTGATGGAAGAGATCGTCAAAGTCCATCAGTTCATGATGTACGCCGCCGATACGCCGATGCAGGTCGGTTTTGCTCACTATCTGCAAAACCCACAAAACTATCTGCAGCTGTCACCGTTCTATCAGGAAAAACGCGATCGCCTGCTGACGTTGATGCAGGATTCGCCATTTAAGCTGCTACCGAGCGCCGGTTCGTTCTTTATGTTGGCCAGCTACGGACATTTCAGTGACGAAAGTGATAGCGAAATGGTAAAACGTCTCATCGTCGATCACGGTGTGGCCACCATTCCGTTGTCGGCGTTTTATATGGACGGCACTGACAATAAATTAATTCGCCTGTCATTCGCAAAAGACGACGCAACACTTCAGGCCGGTGCAGAAGCGCTCTGCCAGGTCAAAGGGTAACTTAGGGGTAAATATAATGAAAAAATTGAACGCACTGTTTGTCGCTCTGGGCATGCTGACCTCGGCGCACGCGCTGGCGCAGGAAACCTTACGCTATGGTCTGGAATCGCAGTATCCGCCATTTGAGAGCCGCAACGCGCAGGGCGAACTGGAAGGTTTCGATATCGAACTGGGTAAAGCGATTTGCCAGGTAGGTCACTTCGACTGTAAATGGGTGGAAAGCAGCTTTGATGCCCTGATTCCGGCTCTGCAGGCGAAAAAATTTGATGCTATCAACTCCGCGATGAACATCACTGAAGCGCGTGCAAAAAGCATCGACTTCACCAAACCGATCTACCGCATTCCGACCATGCTGATCGTGAAAGAGGGTGAGAAGCTGCTGCCAACCGCCGAATCACTGAAAGGCAAAAACATCGGTGTGCTGCAGGGTTCGATTCAGGAAACGTATGCTAAGAAGCACTGGGAAGCGCAGGGCGTTACAGTGACTTCATATCAGGATCAGAACCAGGTTTATAACGACATGGTTGCCGGTCGTCTTGACGGCACGTTGGTGATGTCTGCTGCAGGTCAATCGGGCTTCCTTGAAAAGCCGCAGGGTAAAGGTTTCGCCTTTGTCGGCAAGCCGGTAGAAGATGACACCATTCTCGGTACAGGTATTGGTTTTGGCCTGCGTAAAGGCGATGCCAAACTGAAACAAGAGCTGGATGCGGCGATCACCAAGGTGCAGACCGATGGCACGGTCACCAAACTGGCGGCGAAATTCTTCCCTGGGATTGATGTTTCAGCCAGCAAATAACGTTAAAAAGGTCGCCATGTTTGGCGACCCCAATCCAACCGTAAGGTCGTCATTTATGACGACCTTTTTGTTTTATTTCGCGGCTAAATAACACAGCGCTTCAGCAACCTGATACGACTTCACAAACGAGGGAACCGGCAAAAACTCAAAGCGCGAATGGAAATTGTGTGCGCCGGTGAAGAAGTTCGGCGTCAGTAATCCTTTTGCTGACAGCGCTGCACCGTCAGTGCCGCCGCGCATCGGGATCACTTTCGGCTCCACGCCCACCTGCTGCAGCGCGGCAAAAATCAAATCAATCGCGCGACGATCCTCGCCAATCGCATTACTGATATTGCTGTAAGTATCGTTAATGGTCAGCGCGACATGGCCGGTGGGATAACGCGCGGCAATTTCGTCGGCCACTTCCACCAGCTGCTGTTTCTTCGCGTCAAAGCCCTGCAAATCAAAATCACGAATCGAGGCTTTTAACACCGCGCGGCTGGCGTTGGCATTCATATCGTTGAACCAGATATAGCCTTCGCGACCTTCGGTATGTTCAGGGGTTTTTAAGCGATCAAAACGGGAGATAAAGTCATGCGCCATCAGCAGCGGATTGACTAACACGCCTTTGCCCGACATCGGATGCGCTGGCACGCCGGTAAACACCAGCTCAGCGGCGGCGGCATTGAAGTTTTCATACACCACTTCACCCAGCTCGCAGCAGTCGATGGTCCAGGCAAAATCGACGTTAAAGCGCTGCTCCAGATCGAGCGCTTTGGCGCCGCGCAGGCCAATCTCCTCATCGGGCACAAATGCCACCACGATATCACCGTGATCGCCACGCAGGTTCTCCAGCAGCGTCATCACCACCGTGACGGCGGCTTTGTTGTCGGCGCCCAGCACGCTGGTGCCGTCGCTGAAGATAATCTCCTGACCGAGATAGGGTTTAATTTCCGGATGTTCCGCCACGCGCAGCCAGATGTCCTGCGTGCTGTTAAGGCACAGATCTTCACCGGTGAACGTGAGAGTTTGCGGATGGATATCCGGCGAGAGGCCAACATCCACGGTATCGATATGGGTGATAAAACCGATACGCGGCGCATCTGGACGATTGCCGGGTTTCACCGCCGTGACCGTAGCGTGCTGGTCAATCACAATATGCTGCAATCCCAGTTCGCCCAGCTCCTTTGCCAGTAACTCCGCCATCGCATGTTGGGACGGCGTACTCGGCAGCGTAGTTGATTTGGCATCGCTCTGGCTGGAAACCGCCAGATAACGGTAGAAACGCTGGGTCAATTGGCTGGCAAGTTGGTCTGTCATCACAATTCCTTATTAGCATTGCGGCGTCTGTAGTACGCGTGCTGGTTAAATCATGTTATTTATTAATCAGATGAACATTAAATAACGAAGCAGACTCATGGAAGTCAATAAAAAGCGAGGATCATGATGAAAAAAATGATGGCAAATCTCACTCTCACGGCAATCGGCTTGGCGGTTGCGGGCGGGGTTTCGGCAAAAACGTTGGTTTACTGTTCTGAAGGATCGCCAGAGAACTTCAACCCGCAGTTGTACACCTCGGGAACCAGCGTCGATGCCAGCGCAGTGCCGATATTTAACCGCCTGGTGGACTTTACGCCCGGCACCACCGAACTGGTGCCCAGCCTCGCTGAGAGCTGGGATATCAGCCCGGATGGCAAGGTCTACACCTTCCATCTACGCAAAGGGGTGAAATTCCAGAGCAACAAGCTGTTTAAGCCATCGCGCGATTTTAATGCCGATGACGTGATCTTCTCGTTTATGCGCCAGATGGACCCCAAAAACCCGTACCACAATGTCTCTGGTGGTAACTACGCCAACTTTGAAAGCTTTGAGCTGGCCAAGCTGATCACCAGCATTGAAAAAGTCGATGACAATACTGTGCGCATCACCTTAGCTCACGCTGAAGCGCCATTCCTCGCCGATTTGGCGTGGTATTTTGCCTCGATTCATTCGGCAGAATACGCCGACCAGATGTTAAAAGCCGGCACGCCGGAGAAGGTCGATATGGAGCCGATTGGCACCGGACCGTTTGAGCTGGTGCAGTATCAAAAAGATTCACGCATCCTCTACAAAGCCTTCCCGGAATACTGGCAGGGCAAGGCGAAGCTCGATCGCATTGTCTTCTCCATCACGCCGGACGCCTCGGTGCGTTACGCCAAGCTGGAAAAAAACGAATGCCAGATTATGCCGTTCCCCAATCCGGCCGATCTGGAGAAGATGCGCACCAATCCCGATTTAACGCTGCAACAGAAATCGGGCCTGAATACCGGTTTCCTGTCGTTCAACACTACCAAAGCGCCGCTGGATAACGTGAAGGTGCGTCAGGCGCTGGCGATGGCGATCAACAAGCAAGCGATTATCGATGCCATCTTTAAAGGCACCGGCACGGTGGCGAAAAACATCCTGCCGCCGGACGTGTGGAGTGCGGATAAAGATCTGAAGGATTACGACTACGATCCGGAGAAAGCCAAAGCACTGCTGCAGGAAGCGGGCATCAAGCCAGGCACCGAAATCGCGCTGTGGGCGATGCCGGTCCAGCGACCGTATAATCCGAACGCGCGACGAATGGCGGAGATGATTCAGGCGGATTGGGCCAAAGTGGGCATCAAAGCCAATATCGTCAGCTATGAGTGGGGCGAATACCTCAAGCGCGTGAAAGGCGGCGAGCATCAGGCGGCGCTGATGGGCTGGACCACCGCGACCGGCGATCCGGATAACTTCTTCGGCCCGCTCTACAGCTGCACCTCAGCGAATGGCGGCTCCAACTCATCGAAATGGTGTTATCAGCCGTTCGAGAAGATTATCACCGAAGCGCGTGCCGAGCAGAATCACGACAAACGCGTGGTGCTGTATCAGCAAGCGCAGCAGATCATGCATGACCAAATGCCCGCAGTGATGATTGCGCACTCAACCATCTTTGAGCCGGTACGCAAGTCGGTGAGCGGTTATCAGGTCGATCCGTTCGGTAAACACATCTTCTATCCGGTGGATATCAAGAACTGAGTTACGGCTTCCAACGCTGGCGCAGCGGTTCCTCTAACGCGTCCAGCTGTTGCAGTAAAAAGGAGAGAAACACATTCAGGGCGGCACTGCGAGGTCGCCCTGATTGCGTCTGCAGTTGCAAAGTGCGCTGGCTCAGCTGATCGATGCCCACTGAGCGCAAAATCAAACCGTGCGTTTCAGCCTCCTGCAGCACGGTAAAGGCGCTGCAAATCGTCACCGCCTGCGGTGTACGCAGCAAAAACTGAAACAGCATCGAGAAGGTATCGCAAGTCATCACCGGCTCAACCAGGCTGCCATTCATGTGGCTGGCAAGCTCAAACAGTTGCCGCACGGTGGTGTTTTGCTGCGGCAAGGCCAGCGGATAGTGGCTGAGATCGGCGAGCGTGACCTGCGGCGCAGTCGCCAGCGGATGTGTTTGATGCATAACGATTAATACCGGTGCCGGCCACGAACCCATCACTTCGACGCCGCGTTCCGCGTGCAGACTAAACTGCAGCGCTACGTCACACTCGCCGTTGCGCAGCGCTTCCGCCACGCCTTGGGTGCTGGCGACTTTCACATCAAACAGCACGCCCGGATTATCATTGCGAAAATCCGCGATTAAACGGGGTAGCAGCGTAAACGCCAGCCCATCGGTGCAGGCGACGCGAATCAATGTACGGCGCACCGCTTTCAGCCCCTTAATCTCCGCCAGCGCGTACTCCATATCGAGCAGGTTCTTACGTACGTGATGCGCGAAAATTTCGCCCGCTTCATTCAACACCATACCGCGCGCGTGGCGCGCAAACAGCGGCACGCCTACCTTATTCTCCAGCCGCTGAATTTGCCTGCTGATTGCCGACACCGCCACAAACAGCTGTTCGCTGGCGGCGCTGAGCGAGCCGGTATTGGCCACGGCGAGAAAATAGCGGATTTCACTGCTTAACATGCGGGTGCCTCATGGTGGTGCATGCCTCGAAATTGGGCAGGTTAGCTTTGCCATAAAAGCAAATCTTACTCGATAAATTGATAATTGTGGCAAAGCAGCGTTTCCGCAAAGATGAATCAACGACAAAACAATAAAAGACAGGGCAAACATGACAGCACAACAGGCGGTTCAACAGGCCACCGCGTATTTTGACAGCGGGGAATTTCAACGTATTTTGGCGCGTCGCGTGGCGCAACGCACCGAAAGCCAGCGCGAGGATCGTGACAGCGAACTACAGCGTTATTTGCAGGATGAGATCGGCCCGCAGCTGATTGCACTGGGCTTTACCTTGCATTTCATCGACAACCCGGAAGCCGCTAATCGACCGTTCCTCGTGGCGGTACGCATCGAAGACCCAATGCTGCCAACCTTGCTCAGCTATGGTCACGGCGATGTGGTGTTTGGTGATGATGAAAACTGGCGCGACGGCTTATCGCCGTGGCAGATGGTTGAAGAGGGCGATCGCTGGTATGCGCGCGGTAGCGCGGATAACAAGGGCCAGCACTGCGTCAATCTGGCTGCGCTGGATCAGGTGTATCAGTTGCGCGGTGGAAGCCTGGGCTTCAACTGCAAAATGCTGTTCGAGATGGGCGAAGAGATCAGCTCGCCGGGACTGGCGCAGTTGTGCCAGCAGCATGGCGAGCTGCTGCAAGCCGATTTGTTTATTGCCTCAGACGGTCCGCGCCTCAACGCGATTCGTCCCACGCTGTTCCTGGGCTCACGCGGCGCGGTTAACTTCCGTTTGACTGTCAACGCGCGAGACAACGCCTATCACTCCGGCAACTGGGGCGGCTTATTGAGCAATCCGGGTACGCAGTTGGCCAACGCCATCGCCTCGCTGGTCAACGCACAGGGCGTGTTGCAGGTTGAGGCGCTAAAACCCAACTCTTTGACGCCGCAGGTGCGCGATATTCTCGGTGATATCGAAGTCGGCGGCATGCCGGGCGATCCCGACATTGACCTGAACTGGGGCGAGCCGGGACTGACGCCGACCGAACGTCTGTATGGCTGGAACACGCTGGAAGTGTTGTCATTCCTCACCGGCAATCCGGCGCGTCCAATGAATGCGATTCCGGGCAGCGCTACGGCGGTTTGTCAGCTGCGTTTTGTGGTGGGCACCGATTGGGAAAACCTCGCCCAGCATGTGCGCGCCCATCTGCATCAGCACGGTTTTGACTATGTGGACGTGGAGTTTATGCGCGGATCGCCCGCGACACGCCTTGATCCCACCGATCCGCTGGTCAATTGGGTGCTGACCAGCATGGCGGAAACCAGCGGCAAGAAACCGGCGCTGCTGCCTAATCTCGGCGGCTCGCTGCCCAATGAAGTGTTCTCGGACATTCTCGGCTTGCCAACCTTGTGGGTGCCGCACTCGTATCCGGCCTGCGGCCAGCATGGCGTTAACGAGCATATGTTGAAATCGATTGCCCGCGAAGGTTTGCAGATTATGACGCGTCTGCTGTGGGATCTGGGCGAGCAGGGAACAGAACTGGTGGCGAAGCATCGTGCGCACGTTGGAGGTGGCCAATGAGTACATTGAATACGGCGATGCCGTTGAGCGCGGCAAAACCCAATCTGCACAAAACGCTGTTCGCCACCTGTATTGGTAATGCGCTGGAGTGGTTTGATATCGCTGTATACGGCTTTTTTGCCAGCTATATTGCGCATGCCTTCTTTCCCACCAGCGATCCGTCGGTCTCGATGTTGCTGACCTTTGGCAGCTTTGGTGTGTCATTCCTGATTCGTCCGCTGGGCGCGATTGTGCTGGGCAACTATGCCGATCGTCACGGTCGTAAAAAAGCGCTGCTGTTATCGATTAACCTGATGATGCTCGGCGGCGCGGTCATCACCTTTATGCCGAGCTACAGCAGCATTGGGCTGATGGCACCGCTGCTGATTTTGCTGGCGCGTCTGGTGCAGGGGTTCTCTGCCGGCGGCGAATTTGGCAGCTCGACGGCGTTCCTGGTTGAGCATTTCCCTGAGCGTAAAGCCTTTATCGCCAGCTGGCAGTTCGCCACGCAGGGCGCCAGTACATTGATGGCGTCGGCGTTTGGCCTTGGATTGACGCAGATTCTCAGCGAAAGCCAGATTCAGGAATGGGGATGGCGTATTCCCTTCGCCTTCGGCCTGCTGATAGGTCCGCTGGGGATCTATATCCGCCGTCACGTACATGAACCGGCGAGCTTTGCTGAGCACAAACCGGAAGCCGCGCCGCTAAAAAGTCTGTTTGGCCGCCAGAAGGAGTTGATGCTGTTGGCAATTGGCCTGATGGTGATCTCGACTGCGGTGAACTACATGCTCAACTACGTGCCGACTTACGCCACTAAAAACCTGCACTTGTCAGGCAGCGTAGCGTTTACCGCCACCTTGTTGGCGGGCGTGATTCTGACGGTGGTCACGCCAATCATGGGGTTATGGGCAGAGCGCGTAGGGCGCGTGCCGCTGATGTGGGGATCGTTGATTCTGCTGATCGTGACTATCTATCCGGCATTTAAGCTGGTGGTTGATCACACCACGCCGACTACCCTGATTTTGCTGGTGTGCTGGATGGCGCTGCTGAAGTCGATCTACTTCTCAACGGTGCCGTCGGTGATGGCTGACCTGTTCCCGATTGGTACGCGCGCCAGCGGCATGGCGATCAGCTATAACGTGGCGGTGACGGTGTTTGGTGGCTTTGCACCGCTGATCTGTACACTGCTGATTAGCGTGACCGGCACCAGTCTGGCGCCTGGTTATTATCTGATGGCGATGTCGGTGTTAAGCGGCCTGGCGCTGCTGCGCAGCCAGAAGCGGGTTTCATAAAGGTTTCAGGGTTACAGGTTCGCCACTTATGGCGTAATGCTTGTCCGTTAAGAAACCATTTTGCTTTAAATCTGGTGCGGGCTCTGACACATCTGTCCTTTTCAGAAACACGCACTGAAGCTTTAAAGCAGGCCGGGGGCACTTTTGGGCAGGCAATCCGCAGCGCTGAACGAAGCGAGGAAGCCAGGAGAGCCCGCAGGACGCGGGCGAAAGGTGGAGCCGGGACAAGGACGTCCCGTCTTCACCGGTCCGTCAAGCAGACGAGCGAAGTGAAGGTACCGCGCTAGCGGCGCGAGGACCGCCGGACCAAAAGTGCCACCGGCCTGCGCCCTCGTCGTTGGCTTAATTGACAAGCATTACGCCATGAATGGCGATCCTACGAGAACTGCAAATACGCCACGTGCGTCTGCAAGAACTCTTCCAAACCGTGACGGCCATCAGCACCGCCAATGCCCGATTTACGCCAGCCCGCATGGAAACCTTGCATCGCCTCGAAATTCTCGCGGTTGATGTAGGTTTCGCCAAACTTCAACTTACGCAGGGCCACCATCGCGGTGTTGAGGTTCTGGGTGTAAATCGATGAAGTCAGACCGTATTCGCAGTCATTTGCCAGCGCTACGGCTTCATCAAGGGTTTTAAAGGTCATCACTGGCAGCACTGGACCAAAAATCTCCTGCTGCATGATCTCCATATCCTGACGCACGCCCGTGATGATAGTTGGTTCAAAATAGAAGCCTTTGCTGCCTGCTCGCTTGCCGCCCAGCACCACTTTGCCGCCATCCGCGACCGCATTTGCCACTTTCTGCTCAACGCGCTCCAGCGCGGCCGCGGTGATCAACGGACCCATATCAATATCATTTTGCTCAGCCGGGTTACCAAACTTCACCTGCTGCATGGCGGCAGTCAGCGCGCTGATAAAGCGGTCGTAAATGCCTTCCTGCACGTAAACGCGCTCTGCGCAGTTACACACTTGCCCGGTATTGATTACGCGGGAGCTGACGATTGCTTTAACCGCCAGATCGAGATCGGCATCATCCATGACGATAGCCGGCGCTTTTCCGCCCAGCTCCAGCGAGACTTTGGTGACGTTTTTCGCCGCCGCTTCCATAGTGGCGATACCGGCGTTGACGCTGCCGGTCAAACTGACCAGACCGACTTTCGGGTTGCCTGCCAGTTCCTGGCCAATCTCCGGGCCATAGCCGTAAACAAAGTTGATCACGCCTTTTGGCAGACCAATTTCATGAATGATTTGCGCAAAAATCGCCGCATTGTTAGGCGTCAGCTCACTGGGCTTGATAACAATGGTATTGCCGGTTACCAGCGCGGGCGCGGCTTTACGTGCAATCAGGAAGAAGGGGAAGTTCCACGGCAGAATGCCGGTGGTGACGCCAATCGCTTTCTTGAACACGAAGATGTTTTCGTTGGGACGATCGCTGTTAATGATCTCGCCATCATAACGGCGTGCCCATTCGGCCATGTACTCAAGGTAATCGGCGGTAAACAGCACTTCGGTTTGCGCCAGTCCCTGGGTTTTTCCGCCTTCGGCGACGATAGTGGCGGTCAGTTCCGGCTCACGCTGACGAATCGCAACGGCAATTTTGCGCAGCCAGTTGCCGCGTTCAACCGCGGGAAGCGCTTCCCAACCCGGCTGCGCCACTTCAGCAGCGTCGATGGCTTGCGCGGCATCGTGTTTACTGCCTTCCGGCACGCGCGACAGTAACGCCTCGGTTGCCGGGTTAATCACTTCTATCCACTTGTCGTTCTGATCGGCAACAAACGCGCCATTAATGTAATGTTGATGGTGTGTTGTCATGTGCAGGTTCTCCGCGATCGGTTTCGTTAAAGATTTGTGAAGTGCAGAGTGAAACAGATTGCGGTGTGGCACCTTTTTGTTATTGCCAATGCGACTTGAGGGATGGCAAAGAAGGGAAGAACAGCACGACAGACGCAGCATTCCTGGCGAAATGCCGCGCTTTCAGCGGCTTAGAAGCGATTCAAGCTATGTTAAATAAATGTCAGGAACCCGGCATCGCCGCGCCGCTGGCAATAAACCACGCCAAAAAACTGACGCCAGCAATGATGATGGCAATAGGGAAAAGCAGTCCGATTTTCATAGTCATTCCGTGAGTTAAGCGATCTGCACGATCGCGCGATGGGTTTTCATCATACTGAACAGCTGGAATTGCGTGGCGTCATCGACCTGACGCAGATGCTCACCTTTCTGATAATGAATCGCATGAATGTGACCCAGTTGGCGCCAGACCACAATCACCGACGCCAGCAGGGCGCAATTCTCTTCGCTCTGCACGCAATCCAGCGTGGCGTAGTGCGTCTCATCTAATCCATTAATAAAGACGTTAAGCGCCTGCGCCGGCACGATGGCGCGGATGTCATCCAGCATCACGCGGCTCACCGATTGTGACAGCAGTAGCCGCAATCTTTTGGTATTCATCTCAATCCTTCGTCCTGATGATTTTCCCAACGTTATACGGATTAAACGCCTGCGGGGAAAGTCTGGTGCGCGGCTTTGTGTGACTGCCATGTTAACTGTTGCAGTGGCAGTGAATCAAAAACTGTGCTGATCGACACAGCATATTAGAAAAATATGCTGAATAATAAGCCACTTATAAAAAACACTTCATTGCCTGCCTGCAAATGCGATTTTGTGATCCTTATGTTGACGACCCACCGAATTTTGCCAGCAACATCCGCTTTCCGGCAGCCATCCAAAGGCTGACGAAAAGCGGCCCACCGTAGACTGCCGGTAATCGGGAGACCGCCGGTTTCCTGTTGGCCTCAACCTTACGAAGGAATAACAATGAACAGTGCCATCATTGCAGGTATTTTCTGGCATCTGGTGGGTGCCGCCAGTGCCGCCTGTTTTTATGCTCCATTTAAGCAGGTGAAAAAGTGGTCCTGGGAAACGATGTGGTCGGTGGGCGGCATTATGTCGTGGCTGATTCTTCCCTGGGCGGTGAGTGCGGTATTACTGCCGAATTTCTGGGCGTATTACGGCAGCTTTAGTTTCTCTCAACTGATGCCGGTGTTTCTGTTTGGTGCTATGTGGGGCATCGGAAACATCAACTACGGGTTGACCATGCGCTACCTCGGCATGTCGATGGGCATTGGGATTGCTATCGGTATCACTTTAGTGGTGGGAACCCTGATGACGCCGCTGCTGCAGGGACGCTTTGTTGAGCTATTCAACTCGACCGGTGGACGTATGACGCTGCTCGGCGTGTTTGTTGCGTTGATTGGTGTGGCGATTGTTTCACGTGCCGGCCTGTTGAAAGAGCGGGCGCTGGGCATCAACGCTGAAGAGTTCAACCTCAAGAAAGGGCTGATTCTGGCCGTAATGTGCGGCATCTTCTCGGCTGGCATGTCGTTTGCAATGGATGCCGCCAAGCCGATGCATGAAGCCGCAGCCAATCTGGGTATCAATCCGTTGTATGTGGCCTTGCCAAGCTATGTGGTGATCATGGGCGGCGGTGCATTAGTCAATCTGGCTTATTGCTTCATCCGTCTGGCGGTAAAAACCGATCTCTCAGTACGCCGTGATTTCTCCGTCGCCAAACCGATGCTGCTGGCCAATATCGCGTTTGCCGTGCTCGGCGGCACCATGTGGTATCTGCAGTTCTTCTTCTACGCCTGGGGCCACGCTAAAATCCCAGCACAGTACGACTTTGTCAGCTGGATGCTGCATATGAGTCTCTACGTGCTGTGCGGTGGCTTGGTTGGTCTGGTGCTGAAAGAGTGGAAATCAGCGGGTCAACGTCCGGTGCGCGTGCTGTCACTGGGTTGTGTGGTGATCATCATTGCTGCCAACATTGTGGGATTAGGGTTAGCAAACTAATAAAAAGCCTGACGCTCACCTCGCGTCAGGCTTTAACTTTTTCAGATGAGAGTTCACGATGCGGCAGGAAGCGCTGCCGCCACGCACTCGGCGTTAAACCGGTTTCCCGCGTAAATACCACCGAAAAGTAGTTACTGTCATCGAAACCGCAACGTGCGGCCACTTCACTGATTAAGCAATCCTGCGTCCGCAGCAGATACTTCGCCTGGCACAGTTGGAGCTGCCGCAAATAGTGACCCACGGTCATACCGGTTTGCTGGCGAAACAGCTGTTTTAACGCGCGCTCGCTTAACTGATTCTGCTGGCAAAACACCGCCAAATCGAATGGACGGCTGATGGCACCTTGCAGCGCCGACATCAGCAGATCCAGTTGCTCACCTTCAGGCAATGCCCAGGGCCGATCGGCAGCATAACCGTGACGACGCAAAATCAGCGCGAGTTGTAAAAACAGCGCTTCGGAGAGTTGAATCGATAGCGAATCACTTTTGCGGCTCTCGCGCTCAAGTTGGCTAATCACGCCACGCGCTAACGCCATCCCGCGCGTGGTCAAACGCCAGCAGCCCGGCGAATCTTCTTCTTGCGGCGGCAACAACTGACTCCAGTCGAGGCCAAGACGAAAGCGATCACGGCAGTAAAGAATGTTATCCAGCGCCAGGTCGTTGACGCTGTCGTAGCTGTGGCAGTCGTTATCGTGAATGTAAAAAACGTCGCCGCAGGTTATCAACCATGGACGATCGTTCAACACATGCAGGCCGTTGCCGCGCCAGACGATAACGATTTCACTGAATTCATGACGATGCGGAGGGAAGGAGGGCTGCGGCATGCGCTCGGCCACAGCAATCGGCAGATTGGTGGCCGGAAAATAGTCTTCGCGCGTTAAGATTAGCGACATGAGGAAACGCTCCCGTTATAACATCTGCTGGCGCTCCGCTCTGGGCGCGCAGCCAAATTCTCGCCGGAACAGTGTGGAGAAGTGGTTGCTGTCACCAAATCCGCACTGGTAGGCAATGTCTGTTATGCGCATATCACTATGACGCAGTAAATGCCGCGCCTGTAACAGGCGAAGCCGATTCAGGTAACGCTGCGGTGTATTGCCGGTTTGCTGCTTCATCTGGCGGTGCAGGGTACGCAGCGACAATGAAAAACGATCGGCTAAGGCATCCCACACAATCTCTTCACTGTAGTGCTCATTGAGCCAGTCGAGCAACCGATGTAAGCGGGCTTCCTGATCCTGTGATTGATCGTTGTGAGCCGCTTCGCGCAACAACACCAACAGTTGCAGGAAAAGTTGTTCCTGACGTGCGTGCCGTTCCAGCGACCACGCATCTTGCTGCTTCATCTGCGTAACGATTTGCAGCGCCTGCGCCATCACTTTGTGATTGATGCGCCAGTGCGATGCGTAGTGGTCCTCTTCTTCGCGCGGCAGAAGATCCTGCAAACCCGAGAGAAAACGGAATGCCGCCGGACTGCGATACAGCACGTTGGTCAGACACAAATTTTCCGTTTGCTCATAAAGATGGCGATCGTGATCGCGCACGAAGCATACGCACCCTGCGGATAAAGCCTGTGGCTGACCGTTAAACACATGAATGCCAGAACCTTGTTCCACCAACACAATTTCATGGAAATCATGATGATGCTCCGGAAATGCCTGCTGCGGCACGCGCGGCTCAATGGCGATGGCGTAATTCCCTTCCGGGAAGAAATCTGCGCTATGTAAAACGGTCATGATTCGCCTCTTTATTTACTCAACTGTTGCCGAGTCTACGCAGGCGCCCCGCACCTTACCTTGAATTTTCACCTTAGTGACGCAGGAAAATGGCCAATTTTTCAAGATCTCACCAGCGATTGACGGAAATGCGGCAAGGCTCACATCTCTCTTCTTGTGTGGTTCTGTGAGCTTTCTCACGAACTTCTTTGTTAGCGTGCCAGTGACTATTACGCACTGGCAGTAAGGGGAAGGTGGCAAAAAGCAGGGATTTCTAATCTGTTGTCATCTCATCACAGGAAGAACACGCCATGAGTATGCGTAACATTGTTGCCATTGATTTAGGCGCATCCAGCGGGCGCGTGATGCTCGCACAATGGAGTTCAGCGAATCAGCAAATCAGCCTGCGCGAAGTTCGTCGCTTCACCAATCAGCGTGTGCGCCGTGCAGATTATGATTGTTGGGATTTGGAGCGACTGGAGCAGGAGATTCGTTTAGGACTGGCTCAGCTAGATGATGAAGGCATCGTGCCGGACAGCATTGGAATCGACACCTGGGGCGTTGATTTGGTATTGCTGGATGCCAACGGCGAGCGCGTCGGCGAGGCGGTAAGCTATCGCGACAAGCGCACGGAAGGGCATATGGCTCAGGCCATTAATGACCTCGGCAAAGGCGCAATCTATCAGCGCACAGGTATTCAGTTCTTGCCGTTTAACACGCTCTATCAACTGCACGCACTGCATCAGCAGCAGCCAGATTGGCAGGAACAAGTGCAGCATGCACTGATGATTCCAGACTATTTGCACTATCGCCTTACCGGGCAGATGAACTGGGAATACACCAACGCCACCACCACACAACTGCTCAATATTCACAGCGGCGAATGGGACAGCGATTTGCTCACCTGGGCTGGCGTGCCGGCTAAATGGTTCGGCAAACCAACGTCGCCAGGCAATACCGTTGGTTACTGGACCAGCGCCAGCGGCAACCACATTCCGGTGATCGCGGTTGCGACGCACGATACAGCGAGTGCGGTTTTGGCCACACCGTTAATGCAGGATGATGCCGCTTATCTCAGCTCAGGAACCTGGTCGCTGATGGGGATTGAGAGTTTGCAGCCTTGTGTCAGCACGGCGGCGCTCAATGCCAACATCACCAATGAAGGTGGAGCAGAAGGCTATCGTGTTCTGAAAAACATTATGGGTTTGTGGCTGCTGCAATGTGTCTGCACCGAGTTGCACATCACCGATCTCTGCTCGCTGATCAAAGACGCTGAAAAAGAATCTGCCTGTCGTGCGCTGGTTAACCCCAATCACAGTCGTTTTATCAATCCAGACAGCATGGTTCAGGAGATTCAGAACGCCTGCGTCGAACAGAACATGCCCGTTCCGCAGACGCCTGCCGCGCTGGCCCGCACCATCTTTGACAGTCTGGCCTTGCTCTATCGCCAGGTGATTGGTGAACTCGGCACATTACGCGCTGCACCGCTGCGTCAGCTGCATGTGGTGGGCGGCGGCAGCCAGAATCCGCTGTTAAACCAATTGTGTGCCGATGCCTGCCAGCTGCCGGTATTGGCCGGGCCGATTGAAGCTTCGACGCTCGGTAACGTCGGCTGCCAGCTCATTGCCTTAGGCGAACTGCGTGACGTCAGCGATTTACGCCGCTGCATTAGCCAAAACTTCCCGTTAGAAAAATATGAACCGTTGAACAACAGCGCCTTCGCTGCCCATCAGGCACGCTTTGCCGCGCTCAGCCAACCTGCTAAGGAACTTGCATATGACTAAGCTGATTGAACAGGCCTTCGAACTGGCCAAACAACGCTACGCCGCCATTGGTGTGGATGTGGAACAGGTAATGGCACAGCTGGATGGCATTCCGGTCTCGATGCACTGCTGGCAAGGTGATGACGTGCGCGGCTTCGAAAATCCGAACGGTGAACTGACCGGCGGTATTCAGGCTACCGGTAACTATCCGGGCCGCGCGCGTAATGCTGATGAGCTGCGTTCTGATGTTGAAAAAGCGATGTCACTCATTCCAGGTGCCAAGCGTCTTAACCTGCATGCGATCTATCTGGAGAGCGATAAGCCGGTTGATCGTGATGCGATTGAACCGAAACACTTCAGCAACTGGGTGGAATGGGCGAAGACGCACAAGTTGGGCCTCGACTTTAATCCAAGCTGCTTCTCCCATCCACTGAGTGCCGATGGCTTTACCTTGTCACACGCCGACAAAGGGATTCGCCAGTTCTGGATCGATCACTGCAAGGCCAGCCGTCGCATCTCGGCGCACTTTGGTGAGCAACTGGGTACCGCATCCGTCATGAACATCTGGGTGCCGGACGGCATGAAAGACCTCACCGTCGATCGCCTCGCACCACGTCAACGCCTGGCAAGTGCGCTTGATGAAGTAATCAGTGAAAAGCTCAACCCTGCGCATCACATCGATGCGGTAGAGAGCAAACTGTTTGGTATCGGTGCGGAAAGTTACACCGTGGGCTCCAATGAGTTCTGCCTGGGCTATGCCAGCAGCCGCCAGACCGCACTAACGCTGGATGCCGGCCACTTCCACCCAACCGAAGTGATTTCAGATAAGATCTCCACGGCGATGCTTTATGTGCCGCGCCTGCTGCTGCACGTAAGCCGTCCGGTACGCTGGGACAGCGACCACGTGGTGATTCTTGATGATGAAACCCAGGCCATCGCCACCGAGATCGCGCGCCACAAGCTGTTCGAGAAGGTGCATATCGGTCTCGACTTCTTTGATGCGTCTATTAACCGCATCGCGGCGTGGGTAATTGGTACACGCAATGCCAAAAAAGCACTGCTACGCGCGCTGCTGGAACCTACCGATCAGTTACGCAAGCTGGAGAACGAAGGGGATTACACCGGTCGCCTGGCAATGCTGGAAGAGCAAAAATCGTTGCCGTGGCAAGCGGTGTGGGAAGCCTGGTGTCTGCGCCACGATGTCCCTGCTGATGCCAGCTGGCTGAGCGAAGTCCGTCATTATGAACAACAAACACTGCGTCAACGTTAAGGGACACACCATGCAAAATATTCTCTCTTCCGCTTTTGTTCAGGGAATGGTTAAAGCGACCAGCGACATGTGGTTGAAGGGCTGGGATGAGCGTAACGGCGGCAACGTCAGCTTACGTTTACTGCCGGAAGAAGTTAAAGATTTCGCCGGTGATTTCTATGCTGAGCCGCGCTGTATTGAGCTGACCAAGCCTGCTCCAGCGCTGGCCAATGATTGGTTCCTGGTTACCGGATCGGGTAAGTTTTTCCGTAACGTACAGATCGATCCGGCCGACTGTCTGGCGCTGTTGCAGGTTGATGACAAAGGCTTATCATACAAAATCCACTGGGGTTTGAGTAATGGCGGCCTGCCAACGTCAGAGCTGGCAGCTCACTTCCAGTCACACAGCGTGCGTAAGCAAGTCTCAAACGGCGTTGATCGCGTCATCATGCACTGCCACGCCACCAACTTTATGGCGCTGAGCTATGTGGTCGATCTGGATTCCGCACGCTTCACACGACTGCTGTGGGAAGGCAGCACCGAATGTCTGGTGGTGTTCCCGGATGGCGTCGGTATTCTGCCGTGGATGGTGCCAGGCACCGACGGAATTGGTCAGGCAACAGCCGACGCGATGGCAAACCACAGCATTGTGATGTGGCCGTTCCATGGCATCTTTGGCGCCGGTCCAAACCTCGATGAGACCTTTGGCCTGATCGACACTGCGGAGAAATCCTCCGAAGTGGTGGTGAAAGCCCTGTCGATGGGTGGCATTCGTCAAAGCATCACCACTGAGCAACTGATCGCACTGGGTGAGCGCTTCAACGTTAAGCCGTGGCAAGCCGCTCTGCAGGCGGAGCGCAGCGATGTTGCGTAAAGCCTTTGTGATGCAGGTGCATGCACACTGCCACGATGAGTATCTGCGCCGTCACACGCCAATTTGGCCGGAGCTGGCCGAGACGTTAAAAGCGCATGGCGCGCACAATTACGCTATCTGGCTGGATGCTGAACGTAATCTGCTGTTTGCCAGCGTGGAAATTGAGTCTGAAGCGCGCTGGGAAGCCGTGGCAAAAACGGAGGTGTGTCAGCGTTGGTGGGCATCCATGAAGGATTTAATGCCATCCAATCCGGATAACAGTCCGGTGAGTGCGGCGTTAAAACCGATGTTTTTCCTGCCTTAACGCTCGCTCGCCTCACCGCTCGAATAGAGGCAGTAATTTCGGGCCGACAGGGAAGTCGGTCTGAAATTTTATTTGGTGCTCAACTCACAATATCCCGCCAGAGCGGGCCAGATTGCCATCTGCGTATCCACAATCTGGTCAAGATCCTCTCGATTGGCCCCTTCACGCGCACGTACCGACATTCCCTGCAGTAAACACGCCAGATAGCTGGCCAGGGTTGCACTATTGGCACATTGCGGTAATTCACCGCGCTGCTGCCGGGTATCAAGGAATGCTTTTAACGCTGATTCCTGCGCATGATGCTGCTGCGCCAACATTTGCGCCACTTCTTCCGAGCCGGAAGAGAGCGCGCTCGACGTACAAATGAAGAAACAGCCTGCTGGCTTATCACATTCAGTAAAGCACGCGGCGGTTGCCCGAAAATAGGCTTCAATTGCCGTTTTCACGTCTGATGCATCATCGTTCAGCACTGCGTTACGTTGTGCGCTGAAGGTTTCAATGTATCGCTGCATCGCCGCACGGAATAAACCCTCTTTATTCTCAAATTCAGCATAAAGGGTTGGGGCTTTCGCACCGGTAGCGTTAACCAAATCGGACAACGACGTGCCTTCATAACCATGCGCCCAGAACAACATCAATGCCTTGTCCAGGGCATCATTGCGGTCAAACACTTTCGGGCGACCGCGCGTTTTCCTGTTCACCACATCGATAACTTCAGTCATTGGGCACCTCAAAGCGTAGAAACACCCAATTAAATTACCGATCATTAAATAAATATGCAAGCGCAGCCCGGAATGAGCCTGTTCGTCTTTGCCCGTTTGTGCTTTTCGCTGGTCAAAGCACCCAAATGGGTAAGTTGAAAAGGGCTAGGAAGCCCATAATCACGCCACTTTCGATTAAAATAATGACCGTTAATAAAATGATTGACGAGCACGCCCTTTCGGCAGTAGCATTTAATTAACGGTTGTTAACTTAATCGCGACCGACCCCAATTCATCTGTTTAAGAGAGCAAAATTATGAAAAGCATCAAACTGACCCTGGCTGCTGTAGCATTGTCCTCAATCGCTTTTGGTAGCATGGCTGCAGACTTAGTAAACGAAGCGCCGCTAAATCAACAACAAATTGGTGTGGTTAGCGCGTCAGGTAGCACCAACCTGACATCGCTGGAGAATCAGCTAGCGGAAAAGGCCAATGCTGCTGGAGCAAAGTCATTCCGCATCACTTCGACCTCTGGCAACAACAAGCTAAATGGCACAGCAGTAATTTATAACTAAGAGAATTGAGCGGAGTGCGATGAAGCATTCTGTAAGAAGTGAATAAAAGGCTTCAGAAGATAATCCTTCTGAAGCCTTTTTTCTTATCCGTTAGAACGCAGTTGAGGATAGCGGCGGAAGATAGCGATACACCAGAACAGTGCGCCAAGGCCAATAATGCCGCCGACGTTACCGACGTCCGACATTTGCATATGCAAACTGACCTGATTTCCCAGCAGCGCACCCGCGCCGATACCGATGTTGTAGATACCAGAGAACAGCGACATTGCGACGTCGGTAGCATCCGGCGCCAGCGCCAGCACGCGCACCTGCATCGCCAGACCAATCATCATCATTGCCATGCCCCAAACGATGCACAGCACGGTGATTGCAGCGGGACGCACTGCGGCAAACACCAGCAAGCCCATGCTTAAGGTGATCATCGCGATAGCAGCGATCAGCATTGCCGACGGGAATTTATTGCCCAGCGTACTGAACAGCACGCTGCCGATAATGCCCGCCGATCCAAACAGCAGTAAAAGCAGGGTGGTAAAATTGTCATCCGCATTAGCGACCACCTGCATAAAGGGTTCGATGTAGCTATAGGCGGTGTAATGCGCCGTCACCACCACGGTAACCAGAATGTACATGGCTACCAGCGCCGGACGACGGAATAGCATCGGCACGCTGCTCAGTGAACCGGTATGTTCACTCGGCAGACGCGGCAGGATGCGCATCAGCAAAATCAGCAGCACCAATGCAGACAAACCAATCATGCCGAAGGTGGTGCGCCAGCCAAGATATTGACCGACGATGCGCCCAATCGGCACGCCCAGCACCATTGCCAGCGCGGTACCGGTTGCCAGCATACTTAACGCCTGCGTTTTCTTACCCGCAGGCGCCACGCGAATGGCCAGCGAAGCGGTAATTGACCAGAACACCGCGTGCGCTAAGGCAATACCAATGCGCGAGATCACCAGCGAGGTAAAATCCCATGCCACAGACGAGAGCACATGGCTGGCGACGAACACGATGAACAACACGGCTAACAGCAGACGACGCTCAATATTGCGCGTTAACAGCATCAACGGCAGCGACAATAGTGCGACGACCCACGCATAGATGGTCAACATGATGCCAACATCGGCAGTCTTCATGTCATAGCTGGCAGCGATATCTGACAGCAAACCGACAGGCACGAATTCTGTGGTGTTAAAGACAAAAGCAGCAATAGCCAGCAATACAACGCGTAGCCAGGCCGTTTTACGGGAAACAGTAGTAGATTGCATGGAGTTCAAATCTGTCAGACGGCGAGTGAAAGGGCGAAAAGGCACCCCAGAAAGTGACCGAGGTCACAAATTCCTGCTATTGTGGAGCATTAATGAACGAAGGGAAACCGTTTGTCGGCTTTTATTACTGATTATTTTTTATCGTGGGAGGCGTGGTTAATAGCCTGAGGTTATTACGCTTTCTGGCATCAAGCCGAGAATAATCAGGAATGGTGAAATGAGGGAAGAGGCGACTGGACCTGACGCCCTAATGAACGCCTTAAGGTCCAGTTATTATTACATGTAAAATTATAGTTATTTTGAAACGCCTCAGCGGTGCTTAACAAAACAGCGGGGTTACCCTACCACGCTCAAATCATGATTATCAGAGTCTCACCATGTGTTTTAGTGCCACGCTATTTTGAGTTGTCATGTTTTTTTTTACCCCAACCGGACAACAATGCTCGCAGCCCAGCGCACTGGCATAAAATTTACGTGCTTGCTGGATGGCGGCATTTGGCGTGTAGAAAGTCCCAAGAAAACGGCGTGCCTCATCGGCGGGTAAGAACGGGCATCCCGTTGCATGTACTACATGGTTGTCGTTATAGCCAGCGTGCTTATCGACGTAATAATAGAGTCCCATCTAACGACCTCATTGCTGTGAAATAAAAAAAAGTCTAACTATTGTTGGAATGGAATGAATTATAGCGACGAATAGCCATTTTGTTTTATCTGGGACTGTGGGATCGCCGTGTGGCGTCCACTTGAGATGAGAACGGGGCGTATTCGCCCCGTTTAACAGATGAAAGGTATTACAGTTTTCGGCACTGCAAACGCCAGCCAACCAGCAAAGCCATTAATAATAGCAGGCTAATGAATAGCGTTACGCCCATCCAGCCGTAGCTGTGCCAGAACACGCCGCCCAAGGTGCCGGCCACGCTGGAACCGACGTAATAACTGAACAGATAAAGTGACGATGCCTGGCCTTTAGCACGACGCGCGCGCGGGCCAATCCAGCCGCTGGCAACCGAGTGTGCCGCAAAGAATCCGGCGGTGAATAGCATCATGCCGGGCAAAATCAGCCACAGCGAGTTAAACGCCGTCAGCAGCAATCCCGCCAGCATAATTGCAGTCGCGCCAATCATCACAGGACCGCGTCCAAAACGGCTGGTCATCGCGCCCGCTTTTGGTGAACTCCATGAACCGGTCAGATACACCACCGACAATAATCCAACCACCGCCTGACTCAGTGACCACGGCGCACTTAACAGGCGATACCCGATGTAGTTGAACAGCGTGACGAACGCGCCCATCAGCAGGAAGCCCTCCGCGAACAGCAGCGGCAAACCTTTATCGCGCCAGTGCAGACGGAAGTTGATCAATAAACTGCGCGGTCGCAGCGACGCCGGACGAAAATGTCGGGATGCAGGCAGAATTTTCCAGAACATCAGCGCACCCGCCAACGCGAAGCACCCAATGACGCCCACCGCAACGCGCCAAGAGAAGAAATCGGTCAGTACGCCAGTTAACAATCTTCCACTCATGCCACCAATCGAGTTACCGCTGATATACAGCCCCATGGAAAAGGCGATAACGCGTGGATGAATCTCTTCACTCAGATAGGTCATGCCAACGGCCGCAACGCCGCTCAGCGATAAGCCAATCAGCGCGCGCATCAGCAAAATGCCTTGCCAGCTACTCATGGTAGCGGAAATCAAAGTGCAGATGGCGGCGAGCAACAGTGCGGTAACCATCACCGATTTACGCCCAATGGCATCCGATAGCGGCCCGGTAAATAGCAATCCCAACGCCATTAAGCCGGTAGAGAGCGAGAGAGAAATACTGCTTTGCGCCGGAGAAACGCCAAACTGCTGCGATAGCACCGGCAGAATCGGCTGCACGCAATACAGTAAAGCGAAAGTGGCAAGACCGGCGGAGAACAGCGCCAGCGTTACACGCATAAACTGCGGCGATCCGCGTTCAATCCACTCTGAAGGGGTTGCAGTTGAAGCAGGCTTTACGGACAACTCGTCTTCATCGAGTATCACTGCCTGGGAAGAGCGACTCACGGAACATCCTCGTTAGAATCATCATAGGGTTACTGTAGGAAAGGGTTAATAGGTTGTACAATATATTAATAATCTTAAATGAGACGTTTAAAATATGAATGTCGAATTGCGCCATCTACGCTATTTCATTGCCGTCGCCGAAGAGCTGCATTTTGGTCGTGCCGCGCAGCGCCTGAATATTTCACAACCGCCGTTGAGTCAGCAGATTCAGCAGCTGGAACAGGAAATTGGTGCGCAGCTGTTTACCCGCACCAACCGCAGCGTGCAGATCACGCCCGCTGGCGCGCTGTTTTTGCAGGATGCGCGTGGCATTTTGTTGCAGGTTGAACAGGCAGCGCGCCGCGCCGCACGCGTGCACACCGGTCAGGAAGGCGAGTTGCGCATTGGCTTTACCTCGTCAGCGCCGTTTACTGGTCTGGTTTCAGATGCGCTGTATCAATTCCGCCAGCGTTGGCCAGAAGTGCACATTCAGATGCAGGAGAACAACACGCGCCAGCAGCTTGCGCCACTGCATGACGATCGACTCGATCTCGGTGTGATGCGCAATACGCCGTTGCCCAGCGATCTGCAACACCGCGTGTTACTGCGTGAGCCGCTGTGCGCGGTGGTGCATTGGGCGCATCCGCTGGCCGATGCGGAGTCGATTTCCATTCAGGCATTAGCTAACGAGCCATTTGTATTTTTCGATCCGCAAGGCGGCACCGCGTTGTACGGTGAAATTCTGGCGCTGCTGCATCGTTATCAAATCAAACCGTTTATTACTCAGGAAGTGGGCGAGGCGATGACTATTCTGGGGTTGGTGGCAACCGGTCTTGGCGTGTCAATTCTGCCGGCGTCGTTCCGCCGTGCACGTTTGGCCGATGTGGTGTGGATCCCTTTGCAGGAGAACGACGCGATTTCTGAGGTTTGGCTGGTCTGGTCAACTACTCGAGAACCGACGGCGCAAATGACCAACATGATGTCGCTGATGCTGCAAAATGCGGAGAATTAAACCAGCGGGTGAAGCAGGACATAAACTTTATGTGCGATAAATCACATTTCTAATCAAATATTTGACGCTGCTGGTCAATCTGCATCACCATAGCTGCTGTTTATTTAGAAGCGCGAAAATAATGGGAGCAGGGCGTGAATCTGTACAGTCAACCTGGTCATATTGATCAGATAAAACAGACCAACGCAGGTGTGGTTTACCGACTGATTGACCTTTACGGCCCGATTTCGCGTATTGAGCTTTCTAAACGTGCCCAGTTAGCACCCGCCAGCATTACCAAAATCGTGCGTGAAATGCTCGATGCCCATCTGGTACAGGAAACCGAGTTTCAGGAACCCGGCAGTCGCGGTCGTCCAGCGATTGGTTTGATCCTCGATACGCTCGCCTGGCACTATCTCGCCGTACGCATTCAGCCCGGATTCATTACGCTAACGCTGCGCGATCTCAGCAGCCGCGCGCTGCAGGAAGATCGCTTGCCGCTGCACGCCAGCGCCGAAAAACCGCTGCTGCAAACCTTGCTGAATTTGGTAAATGACTTCTTTATTCGTCATCAAAGCAAGCTGGAGCGTTTGACCGCCATCGCCATTACTTTGCCGGGATTGATCAACGCGGCTTCTGGCGTGGTACATCGTATGCCGGGTTACGACGTGCAGGATATGCCACTGGGAGAAACGCTGGCGCAGCGCACCGGTTTGCCGGTGTTCGTGCAGCATGATATTTCTGCCTGGACGTTAGCCGAATCACTGTTTGGCGCATCCAGCGGCGCACAACATGTCATTCAGATTGTGATCGATGAAACCGTCGGTGCGGGCGTGATCAGCGGCGGACAACTACTGCATAAAAATGGCCGTACGCTGGTGGAGATTGGTCATACGCAAATCGATCCTTACGGCCAGCAATGTTATTGCGGCAATAATGGCTGTCTGGAAACCGTCGCCAGCATCGGAAGCTTGCTTACTCTCACCGCCCAGCGTTTGCCGTCGCAGCCAGACAGTTTGCTGCATCAGACTCCGTTGACGATTGAGAGCTTATGCGCCGCCGCGCAGCAGGGCGATCGTCTGGCGCGTGATGTGATTGCTGGCGTCGGACATCACATTGGCCGCATGCTGGCGATGATGGTAAACATCTTTAATCCTCAACAAATCCTTATTGGTTCGCCGCTTAATCAAGCCGCCGATGTGCTGTTTCCTGCGGTGAGTAGTACCATTCGTCAACAGGCGTTACCCGCTTATAGTAGTGAAATCCAGCTCACACCAACGGCTTTCAGCGATCCCGGCACTTTTGGCGGCGCCGCACTGATAAAAGACGCGCTCTATAGCGGCCATTTATTGGTAAAACTGTTGCAGGGATAATGACAGCTCACCTTAAGTTTGTCCTAACGCAATCTGCCCGCGGAAACATTTCCTTAAACTGCCTCCTTCGCACGTTACACATCGCTTTAATGAAGGAGGAGAATGGTGAAAACGCTTTTTGTCACCGGTACCGACACCGCGGTGGGTAAAACCGTGGTATCTCGAGCGTTATTACAGTGCTTTGCCAAGGCGAATCTCTGCGCCGCAGGTTTTAAACCTGTCGCCAAAAGCGCACAGCGCACACCCGAAGGCTTACGTAATAAAGATGCACTGCTGTTACAGCAGGCTTCGGGCCTCACTCTCACTTATTCCGCCGTTAATCCAATCGCCCTGGAAGAGGATGAAATCAGCACCAGCCCGACGCAGCGCATTGATTATCCATTACTCACTCGCAGTCTTAACGATTTACAGGCTAACGCAGCGCGCGTGGTGGTGGAAGGCACCGGCGGCTGGCGCAGCCTAATGAACGACTTGCAGCCGTTGTCTGATTGGGTGCGACAGGAGCATTTACCGGTTGTGTTGGTTGTAGGCATTAAGGAAGGTTGCATCAGCCACGCTTTACTGACCGCCGAGGCCATTGCGCAGGATGGATTGCAACTGGCGGGTTGGGTAGCAAACCGTATTAATCCCGGCCTGGCGCATTACGCTGAAATTATTAATGTTTTGAGCGAGAAGCTAGGTGCACCTTTATTAGGCGAGTTGCCTTACCTGCCGCGTGCAGAGCAGCGGGAACTGAGCGGTTATCTGGATATTTCCCTGCTCGATGACAATATTACGCACGACAACAGTGCAAAGCCTGCGGCCTGATGAAACAAAGTGTCGCAAATGATCAATGGCTGAATCTAACGATTCAGATTCAGCCATCCTTTTTAACGAATTAATTCCTCTATTATTCAATCCTTTACTCCCCGCATTTTATTGAACACTCTTCTCTGGCGTGATTCATGCATCAGCTGCTCTGATGAATATCTTGCCGGAGCACCTGTATGTCGCAATCAGATGAGAAAGGTTTGTTGTATGGGCTGAATGACCGCATCGGTCCATTGCCTGCATTTTGTGCCGCACTGCAACATGTGCTGGCCAGCGTCGTCGGCATAATTACGCCGCCGCTGATTATTGGTTCCGTTTTGGGATTGCAGACATGGATCCCTTATCTGATCAGCATGTCGCTGTTGGTTTCCGGTTTGGGTACATTCCTGCAGGCGCGCCGCTTTATGGGCATTGGCGCCGGCATGATCTGCCTGCAGGGCACCAGTTTTGCCTTTCTGGGCGTGATTTTGTCGGGCGGATTGATGGTCAAAGCGCGCGGTGGATCGCCGGAAGAGATCATGGCGATGATCTTTGGCTGCAACCTGGTGGCGGCGATGATTCCGATGCTAATCAGCCGCTGCATCGCGCCATTGCGCAAAGTGTTGACGCCGGTGGTCACCGGTACCGTGATCACATTGATTGGCATCAGCCTGATCAAAGTCAGCATCACCGATTGGGCTGGTGGCCATAACGCCAGCAATTTTGGCGCACCGGGTAATCTGGCGCTCGGCGCCTTGACCCTGCTGGTGATAATCGTCCTTAACCGTTCGCAAAATCGCTGGACGCGGCTGGTTGCCGTGGTTGCTGGCATTGCAGCGGGCTGTATCGCCTCAGCGTTAACCGGTCATCTCACCCTCAAGCCAATGGGCGATACGCCGTGGCTGGTGTTGCCAGAACTGTTCCGTTTTGGTTTTGCCTTTGACTGGACCATCTTTATTCCCATCGCGCTGGTATCGGTGATTGCCGTAATTGAAGCGGTGGGCGATCTTACGGCGAACTGCATGTTGTCGCAGCAGCCGATTGAAGGCGAAGCATTTGAGCGCCGCATGCAGGGCGGTATTTTCGCCGATGGCATCAGCTGTTTGCTCGCCGCCGTATTTTCTGCCTTTCCCAACACCACTTTTGCGCAAAATAACGGCGTCATCCAGATGACCGGCGTCGCCAGCCGTTACGTTGGCATGGTGATCGGCGTGATGTTGGTGCTGCTCGGTATGTTCCCGGCAATTGGCTATATGCTGCAGCAGATTCCACCGCCGGTGTTGGGCGGCGCGACCATTGTGATGTTTGGTAGCGTGGTGGCGGCAGGTATTCGCGTGATGACGCAAACGCCGCTTGGCCGTCGCGAGATGCTGATTGTTGCCGTATCGTTTGGTATCGGTTTGGGTGTGGAAGCAGTGCCTGATGTGCTGAAACAATTTCCCACGCTGATTAGCAACCTGTTTTGTCACGCGGTCACCACCGGTGGGATGCTGGCGATTATTTTGAATGTAGTACTGCCTTCAGAGCGCAGCGAAGCTGTAGCGGCAAAAACGGCTGAGGAATCACGCTAACAAAGCGCACGGAGTCAAATAGCCGAGGGGCATATGGCAGAGGAGTAAAGCATCCCGCGCCAGGGAAGGCGCGGGCTGAGCCTCAGGGATGATTTATGGCGACTTTACGATCTGCCATATGCCCCTCGGCGACTGCTTACGGTTTTATGGATTCAAACGACGGCGCGTACGTCCAGAACTGAGATAATCGGCAATGTAATCCTGCGATATCTCACCGCTATAACGACCTTCCTCATCGACGATCGGCATCCATACCGTGTTGTGCTCATACAACTTCGACAGCACCACGCGCAGGTTCTCTTCTGCTTTGCCGGTCACTTTAAAAGTATGCAGCATCTCTTCGCAGCGGCCCGTGGATCCGCGCGCTTCACGACGCTTCACAAATCCCAGCGGCTTGCCATCTTCATCAACCACCGTCACCGAGCGCATATCGTTATCGTCCATGGTAGCGAAAGCGTCCTGCAATGGCGTTGTGCGCTGCACGGTGATGGTGGGCTGCTGATCGGTGACATCGCCAGCCTGCACCAGCAACAAACGTTTCAGCGTACGGTCCTGACCGACAAAGGAGCCCACAAAGTCGTTCGCCGGTTTGGCTAACAGCTCATCCGGGCTGGCGCACTGCACAATTTTGCCCTGACCAAACACGGCAATGCGGTCGCCGAGCTTCAGCGCTTCATCAATATCATGGCTAACCAGCATCACGGTCTTCTTCAACTGACGCTGCATTTCCAGGAACTCGTTCTGAATCACTTCACGGTTGATCGGATCGACCGCGCCGAAAGGTTCATCCATCAGCAAAACCGGTGGATCAGCGGCCAGTGCGCGAATCACGCCGATACGCTGCTGCTGACCACCGGACATTTCACGCGGATAGCGATGCAGGAACTTGGTCGGATCGAGCGCCACCATGCTCATCAATTCCGTGGCGCGTTCGCGGCAGCGCTTCTTATCCCAGCCCAGCATGCGCGGCACCACGGTAATGTTCTCCTCGATGGTCATGTTCGGGAACAGACCAATCTGCTGGATCACGTAACCAATATTGCGGCGCAGGGTCACGGTATCTTGTCCGCTGGTGTCTTCACCATTGATCAAAATCCTGCCGCTTGAAGAGGGAATCAGGCGGTTAATCATCTTCAGCGTGGTGGTTTTGCCACAACCCGATGGGCCGAGCAGCACACACATTTCCCCGGCAGGCACTTCCAGGCTGACGTTATCCACGGCATTGAGAGACGTGCCGTTCTTTTGCGTAAAGGTTTTCGTCAGGTTTTCCAGTTTTATCATTATCGAATCCCCTTAGGAGTCAGCGCCGACTGCAAACGGTGCAGCAGCCAATCAAGCACAATCGCGAGCAAACAAATCATCAAGGCACCGGCAATCAGCATGCGCACATCGCTGCCGCTGATACCGTCGAGCAGTTGCAGGCCCAAACCGCCTGCACCAATCACGGCGGCAATCGCCATTACGCCAACGTTCATCACCACCGCCGTACGAATACCGCCAAAAATCACCGGCAGCGCCATCGGAATTTCCACCCAGCGCAAACGCTGCCAGAAAGTCATGCCAATTCCGCGACCAGCTTCGCGCAGTCCGGGTGACAAATTCTCCAGCGCGGTATGCGTATTACGCACAATCGGCAGCAGCGAGTAGAGAAACACCGCAGTAATCGCGGGCAGGGCGCCAATGCCCTGACCGATCATGGAAAACAGCGGAATCATCAAACCAAACAACGCAATGGTCGGAATGGTTAACACAATGGTGGCGATGCCGAGCACCGGCGTGGCCAGCCACTTAAAGCGCACAATCAAAATGCCCAGCGGCACGCCAACGATAATGGCGAAACCTACCGCGACCAGCACCAGCCAGGTATGTTGCCAGGTGAGCGACATCAAGGTGTGCCAGTTATTCATGATGTAATGCAAGGTATCCACAGCGCCTCCTTACAGCATGTTCTTAGATTGAAGGAAATCACGCGCCACCTGTTGCGGCGACTGATGATCAATATCGACACGCTTGTTCATCTCGGTGATCGCTTCGTCGTTAATCAATGCGGAAAGCTGATTAAGCGCCGTGTCCAGACCTGGATGACTCTCTAGCACATCCTGACGCACTACCGGCGTGACGTTGTAACTCGGGAAGAAGTGCTTATCATCTTCTAACACTTTGAGTTCAAACCCTTTCACACGGCCATCGGTGGTGTAGATCAAACCCGCGTCAACAAAACCATCGCGAATCGCGTTGTAGACTAAGCCGGGATCCATCTGGCGAATCTGCGGACGATCAAGCGGCATGTTGTAGGCTTTCTGCAGCGGCTTCAGGCCATCGGAACGGCCCGAGAACTCCAGGTCCAAACCCAGTTTCCAGTTATGTTCCGGATCGTTCTTGCGTACCTCTTCCAGCTTCGCCACCAGTTGCGACATGGTGTTAATGCCTTCTTTCTCCGCGCGATCGCGTTGCATAGCAAACGCATAGGTATTGTTCATCGGTGCAGGATTGAGCCAGACCAGCCCCAACTTCGCATCCAGCTGTTTTACCGTTTTATACGCGTCTTCCGTCGACATCGGCTTATTGATGTGGTTAAAGATGATTAGCGAAGTACCGGTGTATTCCCACGTCATATCAATCTGTTTATTGATCATCGCGTTACGACCAATGGTGGTGGCGATATTGGTCTTGGGGATCACCTGAAAACCTTTCTTCTGCAACCAGATCACCGTCATCGCGGAGAGGATGTGCTGCTCGGTAAAACTCTTGGTTGCCATGGTGATGGGTGTTGCAGCAGCGGCGCTTTGGCTGATTGCCAGCGTCGCAGTGAGTGCCAGCGCAGTACGTTTAACCCAGCGCGCCAGCTTGTTGGCAGTGGCCATCACAAAACTCCTTGTGTTAAGCCGCAGAGTGCGGGCTGAGATAACGTCCCAATGCCGCAAGCAGCATGTCGAGCACCAGCGCAACCAGCGCGGTGGCCACAGCGCCGAGGATCAGCGTAGGGAAGTCGTTGAGGTAGATACCAGGGAAGATCAGCTCGCCAAAGCTGCTGGCGCCGATCAGAAACGCCAATGGCGCGGTACCGACGTTAATCGCCGTGGCGATACGCACGCCTGCCAGAATCACCGGCAGCGCATTGGGAATTTCCACCTGACGCAAACGCTGAAACTTAGTCATACCTATACCGTTGGCGGCTTCGATTAGCGACGGCGGTACCGCGCTTAAACCGGCAAAAGTATTACGCACAATCGGCAGCAGCGAGGCGAGGAACAGGGCAATCAACGCGGGACGATCGCCAATACCGACAATCACCATCGCCAGCGCCAATACCGCCAGCGGTGGCAGCGTGTTACCCACGTTGAAGATTTGCATCACGTATTCGGCCCAGCGACGGGCAAACGGACGACTCAGCAGGATCCCGCTGGGGATGCCCACCAGCAGCGCAAAGAACATTGACCAAAACACCAAAAACAGATGCTGCTGCCCGAGATAGATCAAATCTTCCCGACGGTCGCGCAGCGTGTTCAGCCCCAGCCCCCAAACCAGCAGGGCAATCACCGCAACAATCGCGAGCAGAGCCAGCCCAGCGCGGCGGGCGAGCGATGCATTTTGCATAGCCAGTGTCTCCCTGATTCAAAAAAATCGTTCGATGTGGTGATGTCATTCCCAGGATGGCGGCGCAGTGTCAAAAACGCACACATACGAAAATCCTTCACCCCGTTAAATTGCAGTTAAAATGACTATTAGCAGATGCTTTTTCAGTGAATAACTGGAAAGCACCGCTTAGACCTATAGCAATGCTTGTCGATAAGTGCCAGTTTCTGCGGCAAAATCAGTCAGATAGAAATAATCAAAAACCGCAGCTAACCCGCATGGAATAAGGCATCATACGACAATAAAAAATTTTCATCGAAATAAGTGACGTCGTCACAGATGGGGCGCACGCAGAGGAAACTGGTCTGGTGAATTTTCAGCTAGCCTTGTTAGAAATTAGGGAGACGTATGACTGAAACTGCAGAATTGAACACGGAACATCGCCACTGGATTCTCATCGGCTGCATGCTCGCTATGTTTATGGCGGCGATTGAAGTCACCATCGTGGCCACCGCGATGCCGACCATCATTGCCGATCTTGGCGGCTTTTCGCAGTTTGGCTGGGTATTTTCCATCTATTTACTGACACAAGCCGTCAGCGTGCCGCTCTATGGCCGATTAGCAGACATGTGGGGCCGCAAACGGCTGCTGTTTATTGGCGTATCGCTGTTCCTGCTGGGATCGATTTTGTGCGGATTCGCCCACAGCATGACGTGGCTGATTCTGTTTCGCGCTTTTCAGGGTTTAGGTGCCGGCGCGATTATGCCGCTGACCTCCACCATTGTGGCTGACGTCTATTCGCCGCGCGAACGCGCCAACGTACAAGGCTGGCTCTCCAGCGTCTGGGGCGTGGCGGCAATTATTGGCCCGCTGAGCGGCGCGTGGCTGGTACAGCACTTTAGCTGGTCGGTGATTTTCTGGGTCAACGTACCGATTGGCGCGATCGCCATGTTGCTGCTGGCGCGCTTCCTTCCATCGCGTGAGCAAAATCAGGCTACCACGCTCAATCTCACCGGCAGCTGCTGGCTGATGATCTGCGTAACGGCATTATTAGTCGCGCTGTTGCAGGCCGAAGTGCTCGGTTTCTGGCTGCTGCCATTCCTGCTGCTGGCAGTCATCGCCGCCTGGCGTTTAAAACATCATGAACAGCGTGCTGATGCATCGCTGTTTCCGCTGGAAATCTGGCGCAGTCGGCTCATCGTTGCTGGCAACATCGGCAACCTGATTATCGGTGCCAGCATGATGGGCATCAGCGCGTTTTTGCCGACATGGATTCAGGGCATCACCGGCGGCACGCCGCTGCAGGCCGGCAGCGCGCTGGCGATGATGTCGATTGGCTGGCCGCTGGCCAGTACATTGAGCGGTAGGTTGATGCTTATCACCTCCTATCGCTTCACCGCGCAGTTGGGCGCGCTGCTGCTGATTGCTGGCAGCGCGTTGCTGCTGCTACTGCGCAGCGACAGCTCAATCGTGCAGGCCGGATTCACCGCCTTTGTGATTGGTACCGGCATGGGCATGACCAGCACCACGTTTCTGGTATCGGTACAGAACCATGCGCATTACGACATTCGCGGCATTTGCACCGCCTCAATCATGTTCAGCCGCATGATCGGTTCGGCGATTGGTACCGCGTTATTGGGCGCGGTGCTGAACCTCAACTTGTCGCTGCGTCTGCCGCAGGCCGACGATCCGATGCAGAAAATCATGTCGCCTGAAAGCCGTCAGACGCTGTCGGAGGCGACATTGCATGACTGGACCGGACAAATCGCCAGTTCTTTACATTGGGTGTTTGTAGTGTCGTTGCTAATTGCGCTGCTAACGTTGTGGGTGGCGTGGATAATGCCGCGGCAAAGGCCGGAAGTGGAGTAAAAGCAGGGCGGCCAGAGAGCCGCCCGAAAGTTTACTGCGCTGGCGTATCCTGAGAGCTGCCCGCGCTGTCTGGCACGGTGCTGTCACCATCACGGCCATTTTTCTTGTAGACGATTTTCTGTGTGTCGTTCTCACAATGACCCACAACCTGGCCGCCGACCTGATCGGCTTGATCATTGGCCACGATATCCAGCGTGAAGTCCGATTCGGCGACGCCGTTGTTAATGATTTTTTTGCTGATGTCCGCTTTGACGCTTTCACAAGACGCCTGCGCCAATACCGGCAGCGACAACATCGCCATCAGCAGAACTGCATTACGTTTTTTCATCATTCACTCCTTTGGTCAGAAATCCTGTCAAAACTATAGCAGTGATAAACGATTAAGGTGCAATTGGACGTCCGGTGCGGCGGTCGAGGCAGCGCAGCGTATTCGGTTCCCAATAGGCGTTAACGTTGTAGCTCTTTTCGCAGGAGTCGCGGGTATCAAAGGCTTTGTCCGCTTTATCAAACTCTTTCTCAACGCGGGTATTGACCTTGTTACGCAGATTTTTAGTATCGTTCCACTGCTCTTTGCTCTGGCGCGCGGCTTCATTGCTGGAGGCGCTGCTGCCATCTTCAATGATCAGGCGATCGGTTTTGGCAAACGCAATTGGCGCAGCCATTAACAGGCTCGACGTCACCACGGTCGCCAACAGGGCGGATAACAGTTTTTTCATCGTCATTTCCTTCAGTTAACACCAGCACAGCCGGGATCGCGGCTGTAACAACCATGGGCGCTAGTATATCATCGCTGCTTCTTTGCTCACCAGCGGTGAGCGCTTTGTTTAGCTTAGTGAGAGATTTTCTATGCTGGTAAAAACCGCCTTGCTGTTTTTTATCACTGCGATAGCGGAAATTGTTGGCTGTTTCCTGCCGTGGCTATGGTTGAAGAAGGGCATGACGGCCTGGCTGCTGGTGCCCGCCGCAGCAAGTCTGGCGCTGTTTGTTTGGTTGTTGACGCTGCATCCCGCCGCGAGCGGGCGCGTCTATGCAGCCTATGGCGGCGTATACGTGTTAACCGCGCTGATCTGGCTGCGCGTGGTGGATGGCGTAAAACTCAGTACATGGGATTGGGTCGGTGCGCTGGTCGCCTTTAGCGGCATGTTGATTATCGTGACAGGGTGGGGCCGGGTGTAATAACCGGCAACACAGGCATTGGATATTAGGGGAAACATCCCGATGAGGTCGTAGCGGCGAAAGCCGCCGGAGCGCCTCACGGGATGGTCGCCCCGGGTATCTCGATCAAACAGCGTATAACCGCGATTAACCTTTATGCACTTTCAATCCTGCAGTGGTTTGCGTCACCGGCATAATCTCCAGCGTATTGATGTTGACGTGCTTAGGCAGCGTCGTCACCCAATAGACCGCTTCGGTCACATCTTCCGCTGTTAACGCGGTGGTGCCTTCGTAAACCTGGCCCGCTTTATCATCATCGCCCTTGAAGCGCACGTTGGAGAACTCGGTGCCGCCCACCAAACCTGGCTCGATATCGGTCACGCGCAGCGCGGTGCCGTGCAGGTCGGTACGCAGATTCAGGCTGAACTGGCGCACGAACGCTTTGGTCGCGCCATACACGTTGCCACCCAGATAAGGCCAGCTGCCCGCAATCGAACCGATATTCACGATATGACCGACGTTGCGCTCCACCATGGCAGGCAGCACCGCGCGCGTCATGTACACCAACCCTTTGTTGTTGGTGTCGATCATATTTTCCCAGTCTTCGATATTGGCTTTGTGCGCCGGTTCCACACCCAGCGCCAGGCCAGCATTGTTCACCAGCACATCAATATTGCGCCATTCAGCGGGCAGCGAGGCAATCGCTTCATCGATGGCGGCGCGATTACGCACGTCCAGCTGAACGGTATACAGATTATCGCCCAGCTCATCTTTCAACTCTTTTAAGCGCTCAGCGCGACGTCCGCTGGCGATCACTTTATGACCTGTAGCAATGAAGCGGCGGGTGATACTTTGACCAAAACCAGCGGTTGCGCCAGTAACAAAAATAATCATCTCACTGTTCCTTAAACGATTTCAGGTTATCAGCCACACCTTAGCATTAACCTCGAACCCATGCTCATGAAAACCAAAGGCAGCGTGTTGCAGGATTTTTCCTGCACATCGCGAGTGCATCAGCGCACCACAAAGGCGCACGTTTGCGGGCGATCAAATCGCCATGTCAGGTAAAACTTAGCGCAATGTTAAATCGCAACCGTTTGCGAACACAGGCAACCGGTTGCGCATACGTTTGCCAGGCAAGCTTGACATAAAAACACGTCAAAACAACCTATAATATTGAAAGTAAACAGTATTTTTTGTTCTTTGCATTGGCATGCGCTTTGCAAACTATCTTTAAGGCAATCACCTGCATTAATAAAAAAGCACCAAGGAACCATTATGCCTTACGCACCCGAAACGCTGCTGCGCGCCAGCTTCTTTGATTTCACCGCTCTGGCCGCGCAGCCAGACGACATCGCTGCCAATGCGCGCTATCTCGAAGATGGCTTATTAACGCTGCGTGACGGCAAAGTGGTCAGCCTTGAAAGCTGGCAAATTGCGGAAGGGCGCGTCGATCACACGCGCGTCACCGATCTGCGCGGCAAACTGATCGTGCCCGGTTTTATCGATACCCATATCCATTACCCGCAAACCGAGATGATCGGCGCCTTTGGCGAACAGCTGCTGGAGTGGCTCAACCAATACACTTTCCCGGTGGAGAGCCAATATCACTGTCCCGATCACGCGGCAAAAATGTCGGCGTTTTTCCTGCATCAGCTGTTGTCGAACGGTACCACCACCGCGCTGGTATTCGGCACCGTGCATAAGCAGTCGGTTGATTCCCTGTTCAGCGCCGCACAGCAGCTGGATATGCGGCTGATTGCCGGCAAAGTGATGATGGATCGCAACGCACCGGAATACCTGACCGAAACGCCGGAAGAGAGCTATAAGCACACGCGTGAACTGATTGAGCGCTGGCATCAGCGCGGTCGCCTGAGCTATGCGCTAACGCCGCGCTTTGCGCCGACCTCGTCGCCCGAACTGCTGGAAAAAGTGCGCCAACTGCGTGAGGAGTTCCCTGATGTCTGGATGCACACGCACTTAAGTGAAAACCAGCAGGAGATCGCCTGGGTGAAAGCGTTATTCCCGGAGCGGGCGGGCTATCTCGATGTCTATCATCACCACCAACTCACCGGCAAACGCAGCGTGTTTGCGCACTGTTTGCATCTGGAAGATCAAGAGTGGCAATGCCTGCATGACACCGATTCATCGATCGCCTTTTGTCCAACGTCAAACCTGTTCCTCGGCAGCGGCTTATTCAACATCAAACGCTGCTGGCAGCAGGGCGTGCGCATGGGCATTGGCACCGACGTGGGGGCTGGCACCACCTTTAATCTGCTGCAAACGCTGGGCGAAGCCTACAAAGTCGGCCAGCTACAGCAGTACAAACTCAGCGCCTGCGAAGCGTTCTATCACGCCACCTTGGGCGGCGCACACGCACTCGACCTCGATGACGTTATCGGCAACTTCAATCCCGGCAAAGAGGCCGATTTTGTGGTGCTCGATCCGGCCATATCGCCGCTGCAGAAGCTGCGTAACGCTAATAGCAAAGATATCTGGGAGCGGCTTTTTGTGATGATGACACTCGGCGACGACCGCAACATTGCGCAAACCTGGGTGAGCGGCAAGCCGGTTTGGCAGCGCGAAAGTGAGGAGCAAATCGCATGATCCAGTTCTTACTTAACGATCGTTTAATTACCGAACGCGAGATCGATCCCAATCTCACCGTGCTCAACTACCTGCGCGGCCAGCAGCAGCGTCGCGGCACCAAAGAGGGTTGTGCCTCGGGCGACTGCGGTGCCTGCACCGTCACGCTCGGTAAAGTGGTGGATGGCAAGATGCAGTATCAGGCGGTCAACAGCTGTTTGACGCTGGTAAGCAGCCTGCAAGGCAAGCAGCTGATTACGGTGGAAGATCTCAAGCAGGGCCGCGAACTGCACAGCGTGCAGCAAGCGATGGTGGATTGCCACGGGTCGCAATGCGGTTACTGCACGCCGGGTTTCGTGATGTCGCTGTTTACCCTGCAGAAAAACAGCGCAGGTTGGGATCGTCATCAGGCAGAACAGGCGCTGGCGGGCAATTTGTGTCGCTGTACCGGCTATCGTCCGATCATGGATGCGGCGCAGCAGGCATGCGAACAACCTGATGCGGATGCCTTCAGCGCCAATGCACCCGCGCTAGTGCAGCGTTTACAGGCGCTCAGCAACACAGAAGTCCAGATTATTGAAGCCGCAGGCAGCCGCTGCTATCTGCCAAAAACGCTCGCGCAGCTCGCCGATCTTTATCAGCAATATCCCGATGCCCGTTTGGTGGCCGGTGGCACCGATCTGACGCTGCAAATCACCCAGCAATATAAGCGCCTGCCGCTGCTGATTGCGCTGGAGCAGGTTGATGAGTTGAAGGTCTGCCACGAAGATGAAACACATCTTTATCTTGGCGCTGCCGCCTCATTGCATCATTGCTATCAGTTTTTAGCGCAGTACATTCCGGCGTTTAGCAGCATACTGGAGCGTTTTGCATCGTTGCAAATTCGTAATCAAGGCACGCTCGGCGGCAACATTGGCAACGCATCGCCGATTGGTGATTGCGCGCCGATGCTGCTGGCACTGAATGCGCGTCTGGTTTTGCAGCAGGGCGATAAGCAGCGAGAAGTCCCGCTCGATCAATTCTTTACTGCCTATCGCCAAACGGTCTTGCTGCCGGGGGAATTCATTCGCAGCATCACCATTCCTAAAGTGACGGTGTCACCCAACTTTACAGCGTGGAAGGTGGCGAAACGGCTGGATGATGATATTTCCGCCGTATTTGCCGCCATCAATCTGCAAGTCGAGGAAGGTGTGATTGTGGAAGCGCGACTGGCTTTTGGTGGCATGGCCGCTACGCCTAAACGCGCGCTGGCGGCTGAAGCACAATTGCTGGGCCAGCCGCTGAATCTCAGCGCCATCGAAAAAGCCTGCGCCGCATTGAGCGAGGATTTTCAGCCGCTGAGCGACTTTCGCGCCAGCGCCGACTATCGCCTGCAGGTGGCGCGCAATCTGTTGCGCCGCTATTACGCACAAGCGTCTGGCGAGCTGACCATTACCGAGGTGTCGCGCTATGTCTCATAACCGTCCGGAACTGAACGAAACGCTGCTGAAAACCCAGTTCGCCACCGGCATGCAAACCGGCGTGGGGCGCAGCAACAAACATGAAAGTGCCGACAAACATGTCTCCGGTGAAGCGCTGTATATCGACGACAAGCCCGATCTGCCGGGATTGCTGCATCTCTGTCCGCGACTGAGCGAGCATGCGCATGCGCGCATCACCAAACTGGATGTGCAGCCGTGTTACGCGGTGCCTGGCGTGGTCAGCGTACTGACGTGGCGCGATGTGCCGGGCCTCAATGATGTGGGTCCGCTGGAACCCGGTGATCCGCTGCTGGCGCAGGACAAAATCGAATATTTCGGTCAGATCGTGATAGCCGTGGCGGCTGAATCTCCGGAAGCGGCGCGTGCCGGTGCCGCAGCGGCAATTGTTGAGTATGAAGCGCTGCCCGCGGTGCTCGACGTGCGTGAAGCGCTGGAACAGCGCTTCTTTGTGCAGCAGCCGCACATTCACCAACGCGGTGATGCCGAAGCCGCGTTGGCACGCGCGTCGCGCCGTATTCAGGGTGAATTTCACATCGGCGGTCAGGAACATTTCTATCTGGAAACCCAAACGGCGCTGGTGATCCCCGGCGAAGATGACACATTGCAGGTGTTCTCCTCGACGCAAAACCCCACCGAAGTGCAGAAGCTGGTGGCGGAAGTGATGGGCATCACCATGAACAAAGTCACCATTGATATGCGGCGCATGGGCGGCGGCTTTGGCGGCAAAGAGACCCAGGCGGCGGGCGTGGCGTGTTTGTGTGCCATTGCCGCGCGTCAGCTGCGTAAACCGGTGAAAATGCGCCTGGCGCGCCGCGACGACATGCAGATCACCGGCAAACGCCATCCGTTTTTTGTCCGCTACGATGTTGGCGTCGATGACGATAGTCGTTTCTGTGGCGTGAAGATCGATCTGGCCGGCAACTGCGGTTATTCGCTTGATCTCAGCGGATCGATAGTCGATCGCGCGATGTTCCACGCAGATAACGCCTATTACCTCGGCGATGCGTTGATTACCGGCTATCGCTGCCGCACGCATACCGCTTCGAACACCGCCTATCGTGGCTTCGGCGGACCGCAAGGCATGGTGGCGATTGAGCAGATCATGGATCACGTCGCACGCGAGCTCGGATTAGATCCGCTCGAACTGCGCAAACGCAATTATTACGGCAAAACCGATCGCAACATCACCCATTACCATCAGCAGGTGGAAGACAATCTGCTGGATGAGATGACCGCGCAGCTAGAAACCAGCAGCGATTACGCCGCGCGGCGTCGTGAAATCAGCGCGTTTAACGCCAGCAACCGTTTTATGAAACGCGGACTGGCGCTGACGCCGGTAAAATTCGGCATCTCATTTACCTCCAGCTTCCTCAATCAGGCCGGTGCGCTGATTTTGATTTATACCGATGGCACGGTGCAACTCAATCACGGCGGTACCGAAATGGGTCAGGGCTTAAACACCAAAGTGGCGCAGATTGTGGCGGAAGTGCTGCAGATTGATATCAGCCAGATTCAGGTGACTGCCACCGATACCGGCAAAGTGCCCAACACCTCGCCAACTGCGGCGTCCAGCGGGGCCGATCTTAACGGCAAAGCGGCGCAGAATGCGGCGCAAATCCTGCGCGATCGCTTAACCGAGATGCTGTGTCAGCAACATCAATGCGCGGCAGAAGCGGTGCATTTCAGCAACGGCATTGTGCGCGTCGGCGAGAAACACTTCACCTTCGCTCAGGTTGCGCAGCAAGCCTGGCTTAATCAGGTGCCACTTTCTGCCACCGGTTTCTACAAAGTGCCAGGCATTCATTACGATCGCGCTGCCGGACGCGGTAAACCGTTCTATTACTTCTCCTACGGCGCGGCCTGCTGTGAAGTGCTGGTGGATACGCTGACCGGTGAATACCGTTTGCTGCGCGCCGACATTTTGCATGACGTGGGCGCATCGCTGAATCCGGCGATTGATATCGGCCAGGTTGAGGGCGGTTTTGTGCAGGGCATGGGCTGGCTCACCTGCGAAGAGCTGGTGTGGAACGACAAGGGCAAATTGCTCACCGATGGCCCGGCCAGTTACAAAATCCCGGCGATCAGCGATGTACCGAGTGATTTGCGCGTCACGCTGGTAGAGAACCGCAAAAACCCGCAGGACACGGTGTTTCACTCCAAAGCCGTCGGCGAACCGCCGTTTATGTTGGGCATCGCTGTGTGGTGCGCGTTGCAGGATGCGGTTGCCAGCGTCGATAACTATCGTCGCCACCCACAGCTGGACGCGCCCGCCACGCCGGAGCGGGTGTTCTGGGGGATTCAGCGCTTATCAGGAGCGGACCATGATTTATCATGACTGGATCAGCGTGTTACACAGCCTGCGGGAAAAACGTGAAAGCTGCGTGTTGATCACCGTGCTGAGCGAGCGGGGCTCCGTGCCGCGCGATCGCGGCAGCAAAATGGTGGTCAGCGCCAATGACACCTTTCTCACCATTGGCGGCGGGCATCTTGAGTATCAATGCATTGCGCAGGCACGCGAGATGCTGCAGCAGCGCTGCACTCAACCGCGCAGTGAAGAGTTTGCGCTGGCTGCGCGCCTCGGCCAATGCTGTGGCGGTCACGCCACTTTGCTGTTTGAACCGCTGATGCAGCAGCAGCCGGAAATCCAGGTATACGGCGCAGGCCACGTCGGCCAGGCGCTGGTGAATCTGCTCGCCACCTTGCCGTGCCACATTACGTGGATTGATAGCCGCGCCGCACAGTTTCGCGCCGTGCCGCCTGGCGTGACGGTGCGCCAGGTTGAAGATCCGATCGACTGTGTGCAAGAAGCCGCGCCCGACAGCTACTTTGTGGTGATGACGCACGATCATCCGCTTGATCTGGCGCTCAGTGAAGCGATCTTACGGCGCGGCGATTTTCGCTATGCCGGTGTGATTGGTTCTGCCACCAAAGCCCAGCGTTTTCGTTATCGCTTAGAGGGCAAAGGCATTACGGCAGATTCCCTTGCGCGTTTGCGTTGCCCGATTGGTTTAGCGGATGTGAAGGGCAAGTTACCGGCGGAAATTGCCGTGGCGGTGGCGGGGGAAATCATCAGCGTCTATCAACAGCAGGCGATAAGTTGTTGAGTGACGAGGAAACTGCCAGGATAGAACCATCCCGCCGCCACCGTGCGGCGTTGCTGATTATCAGGAGCGATAATGAATTCACGAGCTAATCCGTTTTTCACCGCCAGCACCTTGCCGTATCAAACCCCGCCATTTGACCAGATTCAGGAAGAGGATTTTCTGCCGGCGCTGGAAGCGGGCATTGAAGAGAAACGGCGCGAAGTGGCGGCGATCGCCAGCAATCCTGAAGCACCAACCTTTGCCAACACCTTTGAGGCGCTGGAGCGCAGCGGCCAGTTGCTGAAGCGCGTCAATCTGGTGTTCGGCGCCATGACCTCTGCCAACACCAGCGATCGCCTGCAGGAAATCGATGAACTGATTACCCCGCAGCTGACCGCGCTCAATGATGAAATCTGCCTGAACAGCCAGCTGTTCGCTCGCCTTGATGCGGTTTACCAGCATCGCGGATCGCAGTGTCCGGATGCTGAAGCGATGCGTCTGGCGGAAGTCACCTGGCAGCATTTCCAATTGGCAGGCGCCAGCCTGAACGACGCGGATAAAACCCAGCTGCGTGCCTGCAATCAGGAATTAGCAAGCCTCAGCACCCGTTTCGGCAACAAGTTGCTGGCAGCCACCAAAGCCGGTGCTTATGTGGTGAGCAATGTGGCGGCCTTGGCCGGATTAAGCGAGGAAGAGCTGGCGCACGCCAAAGCGGCGGCCGAAGCGCGTGGTTTGCACGGCGAGTGGCTGATTGCGCTGCAAAACACCACGCAGCAACCGGCGCTGCAAGCCCTTGAAGTGCGCGCCACGCGTGAAGCGCTGTTCCAGCAGGCGCTAACGCGCAGCGAGCAGGGCGATGATAACGACACGCGCGACATCGTGTTACGTATGGCGCAACTGCGCGCCCAGCAGGCGAGTCTGCTGGGCTTCAAAACCTATGCCGAATGGAGCATGCAGGATCAGATGGCGAAAACGCCGGAAGCGGCTTTTGCCTTTATGCGCAATATCGTACCTGCCGCGCGGGCCCGCGCGGAACGCGAAGCCGCCGATATCCAGCAGGCGATTGAAGCCTCGCATCACAGTTTCCCACTGCGCGTCTGGGACTGGAATTTCTACGCTGAGCAGGTGCGCAAAGCCCAATACGCGCTGGATGAGAGCCAAATTCGCCCGTACTTTGAACTCAATAATGTGTTGGAGAAGGGCGTGTTCTGGTCGGCCAGCCAATTGTTTGGCATCCGCTTTAGCCAACGCCACGATCTGCCGGTTTATCATCCCGACGTCAACGTTTACGAGATTTTCGATGCCGACGACACGCCGCTGGCGCTGTTCTACACCGACTTCTTCAAACGTGATAACAAAAGCGGCGGCGCGTGGATGAGTAATTTCGTCGACCAAACCACGCTGCTTGGCACCAAACCGGTGATCTACAACGTGTGCAACTACACCAAGCCGCAGGCAGGTCAGCCGGCGCTGCTGAGCTGGGATGAGGTGATCACGCTGTTCCATGAATTTGGTCATGCGCTGCACGGCTTGTTCGCGTCGCAACGCTATCCGAGCTTATCGGGCACCGCCACTCCACGTGATTTTGTCGAATTCCCGTCGCAGATTAATGAGCATTGGGCCAGCAACGAAGCGGTGTTTGCCAACTATGCGCGCCACTACAAAACCGGTGAGGCGATGCCGGCCGAGCTGCGCGACAAGATGGTGCGTGCCGCGAAGTTCAACAAAGGCTACGACATGACCGAGCTGCTCGCCGCCGCGCTGCTGGATTTGCAGTGGCATTCACTGACCACGCACGACAATCCGCAGGACGTCAGCCACTTTGAATTACAGGCATTAGCGGCCGAAAACATTGCGCTGGCGGCGGTTCCACCACGCTATCGCTCCAGCTATTTCCGTCATATCTGGGGCGGCGGTTATGCAGCTGGCTATTACGCCTATATCTGGACGCAGATGCTGGCCGATGACGGCTATCAAGCCTTTGTCGAACGCGGGGGATTAACGCGAGAAAACGGTCAGCAGTTCCGCGAGCATATTCTGTCTCGCGGAAACAGCACCGATTTGCAGCATCTGTGGCTGGCGTGGCGCGGCAAAGAGCCGGAAATCGGCCCAATGCTGAAAAACCGTGGATTAGAGTCGTAGGGTCGCCATTGATGGCGACCTGGTTCAACCGAACGGACCGCCTTCAATCGTATCGCACATACCGGCCAGCACTCGCTCGCCGGTTTCATTTTTCAAATCCGCATACCATGCCGCCGTCACTTCCGCATCTTTCGCATGGGTAACATCACAGCGCTTACGGGCCTTCAACACCAAATCTTTGGTGCGCTCCACGCGACGGCTTTCATAGCGCAACAGCGCATCCTCAATCCCCAAAGAGTGTGACGCCAGCGTCTGCGCCAGCACCACTGCATCTTCCATCGCCGCACAACCGCCTTGCCCGATATCCGGCGTAGTGCTGTGCGCGGCATCGCCCAGCAACGCCACGCGACCTTTAACAAAACGGCTAAAGGGTTCGATATCGTGGATTTCCACGCGATTGGTGGTTTCCGGGTTAAGACGTTCTATCAGGCGCTGCACCGGTTCGGCCCAGCCGCTGAAGTAGCCTTTAAGGTCACTTTTCAGCGTGGCGCGATCCTCCGACAAGCCTTTTGGCAATGGGACATCAAAGAAGAAGTAGAAGCGGTTATCGCTGACCGGCATCAGCGACACGCGTTTGCCTTCGCCAACAAAAGTGGTCCATTGATCGGCGGGCGCAATAGCCTCATCAATCGTCACCAGGCCGTTCCAGTTGACGTAACCGGCGTAACGACGTTCGATGCTTTCGCCCAGTACATAGTGGCGGATCACCGAGTGCGTGCCATCGGCGGCGATCAGGAAATCACCTTCGGCCTGGCTACCGTCATCAAACCAGGCGGTGACGCCGTGCTCAGTTTGTTCAACCTGCGTGACGCGTTTGCCAAAGCTAATGCGCGAACGTCCGTAGGTATCGATGAGCATCGCCTGCAATTCGGCGCGCGCCACTGGATAAGGATATTCACCCACCTGTTGCACCAGCGGTTCCATGCTGAAGCGGGTGAGTGTGCTGCCGCTGTGCGCATCGTTGTAGGCCATAAACGCCATGTTGCCACCCAGCGCGCGCAGCGGCTCTTTCATACCCAACGCGTTGAGGCATTTTACGCCGTTGGGCCAGATGGAGATCGCCGCACCCACCGGCTTCATCTCTTTCACTGCTTCAAACACCGCCGTGTCAAAACCCGCTTTCTCCAGCGCAATCGCAGCACTCATACCGCCAATGCCCGCGCCAATCACAATTGCTTTCATATCCGTCTCCTTTGCTATGCATAAGGGACTGCAACTTTTGTACCAGATTCGCGTGGAAGCCGACTTGCGGTTATCTCTTTGATTTTACATTGGCACAGCAGCATCTGGCTTTGCTGTTCTGCACTACAGTGGCGCACATCTATGCACTGTAGAAGGGCAATTTGTGACAAAGGTTGAATCGATTGTTTCAGCATGGTAATTGGCGCCGCAGCAGCCATACTCTTTACACCCTTCCCGCGAGGACTCAATCATGAAATGGATAATGGCATTAGCCTTGCTGTTCAGCATTAGCGTGCTGGCACAACCCCAATGGCAGCCGGAACGAAAAGCGCCGGTGGTCCAACTGACGCCGATTGCCGCCAAGTGCGATGTTTCAGCCTGTCAGCAGAACTGCTATGTGCAGCAATCACAGTGCAAAAACGACAATAACGGCGGCTGCGGCTCGTTAGCACAAATTTGCGTACAAAACTGTGCCAGTCAGTGTCGTTAAGTGAAATAAATCTGTCATAACCGAGTGCTAGCGTGTTTCCCCGGCAAGGTAATATTTTGATAACAGGGGAAAATAATGAAAACCCGCTTCACACTGATTGCAACGGTTTTTCTGCTGGCACAGCAGGCACATGCGGTTTCACTGCCCGATGCGGCCGCGCTGGCAGGCTTAACCTCCACCGGTTCCACCTCCGCTTATAGCGATCTCGAGCAGCAATCTTTACAGGCTGAACGTCGGGCGCTGCAAGGAGACAGCAGCACGCTGACGCGTGAGCAACTGGAAAAAGCCAAACAGACCGCGAAACAGGCTGACAAACAGTGGCTGAAAAACAGCGGCTACGATTTCAAAACTAAAGAGAACCAGCAGGCCGGAATTGCGCTGCTGTCCGGCTTTAGCGCGTTGCCCGCCAGCGTGCTTGATGCCAGCCAGGCCACCGTTACCAATATCAACCTGAACGCCACGCAAAATGTGCGTCATCAGGCACTGGCCGATGCGGAAGCGATCAGCTATCTCTATTTCCTCTCTGATGCGCTCGGCCCGCGTCTCGGCAAAGCCTTCCTCGCGGCTTACGATAAAGGTGAGATCGGCAAAGCGGCGGCGTTGATCAAAGCCAGTGAAGTCAGCACCAGCGCAGCCAAGAAACACTTTAACTATCCGCGACCGTTCCTGCGTGAGGGCAACAGTATTCATCTGGTGCCAGACGATGTGGTGGTAACAGACAACGTGCGTTACACCGCCGACGGCGGTTCTTTCCCGAGCGGCCATACCAACACCGGTTACACCGATGCCTTGTTGCTGGCCGAAATGGTGCCAGAACGTTTTGAAGCCTTGGTAACGCGCGGCGCGCGCTACGGTTATTCGCGTTTAGTATTGGGCGTGCATTACCCGCTGGATGTGATGGGTTCGCGCATGGTGGCGCAACGCAACGTGGCAAACTATCTCAACGATGCGCGCTATCAGGCGCTGTTTAGTGAAGCGCGCGATCAACTGCGTGCCGCGCTGGAGAAAGAGTGCGGCACGTCGCTGGCCGAGTGTGCGCGCAGCGATGGCAAGGATGATCCTTATCGTTCACCAGCAATGAAGCAGTTCTATCGTTTCACCATGAGTTACAACCTGCCAAAAACCAATGTGCAGAACACGCCTGTCAAAGTTCCGCAGGGCGCGGAGATCCTGCTGAAAACCGCGTTGCCGCAGCTGTCTGATGCGCAGATTCGTAGCCTGATGGTGAAAAGCGCGCTGCCAAACGGTTATCCGCTGTCTGGCAATACAGCGGATCAGTCATTCTGGCAACGTGTTGATTTAACGGCGGCGTTTGCTTTAGCGAAACCGACTTTGTAGGGTCGTCATTTATGGTGACCAGGTGCGCATGACGGTATGACTGCGCACCCTACGAAAACGCTCGTCACGCTTTAATCCGGCGATCAAGCGTGAAGGGCGCTGAAGTGGCTTGTGCAAAGAGGGCGGCGGCGGCGGGATGGTCGGGATTGAGGATGGCGTTGTCTTCGCCGGTCAAAATGCTGGGTACCGTCAACAGCAAAGGTAAGCCGCCTTGCAAATCGAGGAACGCGGCGCCGATCGCCTGCGTCTCTTCCTGCTGCTGATACTTTTGCCAATCGCTGGGCAGCTTACTGCTGTCCAGCGCCATGATTTCGCTCTCAGGGATCGGCAGGGTAAAAATCACAAATCGGCTCTTCTCCAGCATCGCTTTACCGGCATGCACCACCAGTTCCAGCGTGGCGAGCGCCTTTGAGCTACTGAGGTAAACCGTCTTAATACCGGGCGGATTCCAGCGTCCGCCCCATTTTTCAGCGCCAGCGCCGCTAAACGCCTCGCTGGCATACTCTTCTTTCACTAAACGATAAAACAATCGATGGGGAGCATCCGGTTCCTTCCGTTGCGTCATTACACAATCACTCCGTGTTCCAGGCGACCAATCAGCGTTAACACCGCATCACAGCCCGCAGGCGTGCTCAGCATCTCCATTGGCAATGCATCGTCCAGTGCCAACGCAGGTTGATACATCCAGTGCATGGCAGCGTCAACGTCACCGGCAAATAATTGCAATACGGCATCCAGAATTTCGAACACCTGATACACCCGCGCACCTTGCTCCACCGAGAGTTGCGATCCAGCTTTCTCACGGCGGCGATAGGTATTGCGATCGATCGAGACCATCTGGGCAACATCCAATGGTGTTGCTTTTAGCACCGTGGCCGCGCGTTCAACGATGCCAACGTCCAGACCTTCGGTGATCAACTGATGTGCTTTCAGCGGATTACGCGGCAAGCCCATTTGATCCATAAAAGATTGCTGAGCGTGCTGAATCAGCGTCGGATCGAAGACGCGTGCGGCGTTGCCGTGATTGAATGGGGATGCAGTTGTCATCACAACCTCCTGAGTAATGTTCATTTGAACATTTTGATAGTTCAATTGTACATCACTGCGCAGAGGTTGTCATTTTTTGTACGATCAAGCCAGTAAAATCAACCGGCTTCCTGCCACATCTCGCGCATCGCCAGCTCCAGCTTCTTAAACACCCGATAACGCGTATCATGAAACGCAATGCGATCCGCTCGCGGCAGCAGCTCGCCGGGATTGATCTGCACCGCCTGCTGCGCGGCCTCGGCGAGATTACGCCACGCGCCGACGCCCACACCGGCACACAATGCTGCGCCGAGCGCGCCGGTTTCTTTGCACTCCGCAACGCGAATCGGTATGTCTAACACGTCAGCAAACATCTGCGGCCAGACGCAACTGCGCGCCGCGCCGCCCGACAAAATGGCTTGTGTAAAAGGAATGCCCGCCGCACGCAGGCGATCGATATGCGCCCGATGGGCAAAGGTCACGCCTTCAAACAGCGCGAACAGCATATCGGCGCGCGTATGCCAGCCGCCTAAGCCATAAAACCCGGCTTTGGCAGGTTCTGATTTGCGTCCGGAATAGAGGTAAGGGTGATAGAGCGGTAGCTGCGCATTGGGTTGCACGTGCGCCACGCTATCGCTGCTGCGCGCCGCACCCAGACCGCCGCGACCGTCGTCAAATTCGCGCAGGAACCAGTCAAGATTCGCCGCCGAGGTGGCGCTGGCCTCAATCGCCATATAACGATCGGACTCAATGATGGAGTTCATAAATACCGGGCGCAGATAATCGGGTTTATCCACTACCACCTGATTGATGCTCCACGTCCCGGCGACAATCGAGGCTTCACCGGTGTTCACCACGCCAGAACCGACGGCGCTGGCCACTACATCAAAGATGCCCGCAACTACCGGAATGCCCGCCGGTAATCCGGTGAGCTGTGCAGCATGTTGTGTGACATGGCCAACCACCTCGCAGGATTCACGCAGTGCGGGCAGCAGGGCGAGCGCCTCTTCGATGCCGTACAGCGCCATCAATTCACGGCTGTAGCCGCGCGCACGATAATCAATCAAACCCGCTCCGGCGGCATCCGAGAAATCTGCGCTGATCGCGCCACTGAGAAAATGGGCGATAACGTCTTTCGCCAGCAGTAAATGGCCGACTTGTGCCCAGCGTTCGGGTTGATGTTGCTTAATCCAGCGGATTAATACCGGCGTTGCCGCTGGCCAGGGTTTTTGCAGCGAAATCGGGTAGATGCGCTTATCCGCGCCGCTGATTTCCAGCGCGTGCACCGTATCACAAGCGCGATGATCGATAGACTGAATACCAAACAGCGGTTGCTGATGCTTATCCAGCGCATACAAACCGTTACCGTGACCGGCCGCACCAACCGCAATCACATCGCTGGCTGGCGTTCCCGCCTGTTGCAGGCAACGGCTCACCGCATCGCTGACGCCATGCCAGATATCCGCCACCGGTCGTTCGGCGTATCCTTCCTGCGGACGATGGGTTTCTCCCGCGCACTCGGCCACCGACAATACGCGACCGCTAAGATCAAACAGCACCGCTTTGATCATGGTGTTTCCGGCATCAATACCGACTATCTTCATATCCGACTCCGTGCAACTGGCGAAGACGGCGCACCGCTTAAGCGCCGGTGCAGGTAAGGCTTAACCCTGCTGATAGATTTCCAATGCGTCCGGGCCGCTGGCGCCCTGATGAATAATCGCCATCAGCGCTTTCACCACGCGGGACGGATTATCGTGCTGATAAACATTGCGGCCATACACCATGCCGCTGGCACCTTGCGCCATCAGCGCGGCGCTTTTGGTCAGCACGCCCGCCAGTTCACCTTTGCCGCCGCCGCGCACCAGCGTGGGACAGCGCGCCGCTTCCACCACGCGATGAAAATCTTCCACGTTCTCCGTGGGATCGGCTTTGATAATATCGGCACCCAACTCACGCGCCAGCCGTACCAGCGGCACAATCTTCTCCACATCGCCCAGCGAGCCGTAAGCTACGCCTTGCCCGGCGGGAGCCATCACCAGCGGTTCAATCATCAGCGGCATAGCGTAGCGATCGCAGGCCTGACGCAGGCGGCCAATGTTTTCAACGCACATGCGGAAAATGCCCGGTTCATCGGGGATCAGATAGAGATTAACTACCACTGCGGCGGCGTCCATCTGCAACGCGGCAAGGATTGGTTCATCAGGATTGTGCAGCACCGCCCACATTTCCCGGTGACGCGCCGCGTTGTAGGCATTGCCCACATCGGTGCGCATCACCAGCGCCGGTTTACGTCCCGCCACACGTTGTAGCAGATCGGCCTGACCGTAGTTGACCTGGATCGCATCCGGCTGTGCGGCGATCAGGTTATCCATCACATCTGCAATATTCTCCAGACCGATGAGGAAATCAGGCTCGTTGGCGATACCGTGATCGATGGCGACATCCAGACATTTGCCGTGCTGAAACAGGCGCTGCATGCGCACTTTATTGGTTACTAACATGTCGTGTTTCCTCCTGAAAAACCGTGGGGTACAGGCCGGTAAGTCCGTGCAAACGCGCCAGATTGGCGCAGCCGCGCTGCAGTTGCTGCGCACGTTCACTATCGCTCCAGCCGAGCGTCGCGGCCATGATTTCGGCGATCTCCTGCACCAGCGGCGCGCTAAGTTCACCGCAAATCGCCAGCGAGGTGCGGCGTACCAGCAAATCCTCCAGCTGACAAACCTGTTCATGCTCAATCAGATAACGCAATTCGACATCGCTGTAGGCGGCGTGATGCTGCAACATTTGCTCGCCGTGCTGCTGGATCAGCGCCAGCAGCGGCAGGGCACGGCTGCCGTAACGTTTGGCGAGCTGCATCACGCGCGGCAGCGGCACGCCATAACGCTGCGCCAGTTGCGCCAGCCACGCGGTTTGTCCTGAAGGTTTGGGGAAGTCACGCCCGCCGCCAATCGGCACATCACCGGTTGATACCTGACGTTTTTCGCCGAGCAGACGCAGCACGCGATCCGCCGCTTCTTCACCGAACTGACGGAAGGTGGTCCATTTGCCACCGACTAAACAGAGCGTGCTCCAGGCGCGATTCGCGTCAGCCGGCAACACCACTAACGAGTGATTACGTGAGATTTGCCCATTAAGTTTGGCGTCGCTGGCGGGCAGCGGACGGACGCCGCAGAAGGTATACACGATGGCGGAGTCCGCCACCGCGATGTGCGGAAAGACGAAACGCAGTGACTCAAGGATGTAATCCTTTTCCTTCTCTTCGCACACCACCGCGTCAGGATCGTCCACGCGGATATCGGTGGAACCCACCAGCACCTTGCCGAACCACGGGAACATGATGCAGACGCGGCCTTCCTGATTCTCGAAATAGACCATTTCGCCATCCAGCATATGCAGCAATTCGGGGTGTTCGAGGATCAGGTGCGATCCTTTGGTGCCGCCAATCAGCCTTGGCAGATCGCGGCTGGCGGTGATGCGTTGGTTAAGCTGGTCGATCCATGCGCCACCGGCATTGACCAGCACATGCGGTTGCAGGCTAAAACGCTCGCCGCTTAACGCATCCTGCAAAATTACGGTTTCGCCCTCGGCGCTGACCAGCTGCAGATAATTGAGCGCCAGCGCCTCTGGGCAGGCTTTTTCGGCATCATCAATCAACTCGAACCCCAGCCGTTCAGGCGCGCTGATCCAGGCATCGTAATAGCTGGCGCTGTATTTCACCCAAGGCGCGAATCCCGGCCAGCGATCGCGCGTGGCGGCTTCATTGCGCACCTGATGCTTCGGCATCGATCCATATTGGCGGGTGTAGATGTCATACAGGCTGAGCCCGGTTTTAATCAGCAACGCACCACGTCGCGTCGGTTTATCGCTCAGGCGCAGAAAACGGCGGGTGGCATTGACTAAGCCGCCAGCGAGATTATCGATCGGCACCGTGGTGCGTAAGGGGAAGACATAATGCGAGGCATTTTTCAGCAGCCGGTCGCGCTCGGTGACCGACTCTTTGACCAGCGTGAACTCACCGGTTTCCAGATACCGCAAACCGCCATGAATCATGCGCGACAGCGCGCCGCTGGCCGCCTGGCACCAGTCGCCTTTTTCCACCAGAATCGCCGGAATGCCCTGCAACGCCAGCTCGCGAAACGTACTGATGCCGTTGATGCCGCCGCCGACAATCAACACCGGTGTCGACGAACGCAAGCGCAGGGCGCTCAGGCGTTGTTCGCGGGTTTTAATGTTATCCATGAGATGCTCCAGATCCAGTTCGCCAGGATGAGATCGTAGTCGCTGGAGCTGTGCTGAAGGACGAAAGGTGAAGGAATTGTTAATAGAAGGAATAAGAGTTGAGAGGCTGGTCACTTAACTGGTCTTTGGAAGACTGACGGATCTGTATTAAGCGAAGGCGTTATCCAATTACAGGGCGAAAAGCGGTAAGGAGAGATTAAGGGCTGGCAACTTGGATAGCGCAATGCTCTCGGCGCAGCAGTGCGTGGATGCCATTCTGCAAGCGTTACCGAAAACGTCAAAATCCTGATCGTTGAGTGGTGGCGTTCAATTCGTGGCCACTTTCACCTGAAAGCTATTTTTCAATCTTAATGTGATCAACTTCCGGATTCGACGGTTGTGGCATTGTTTATTGCTGCGCATTTGTTATGAATGAAGCGCAATTTAGTTTCGAATGAAAAGCGCAAGTTAACGAATCGGAGCATGTCATGAATAATACTTTCACTTCATTGCAACAACCTGATGATTTCAAACAAAACGTTCGCCTGATGAAAAGCGTGCTGAGAGAGCAGATCGGAGATGTCGAAGGCCTGTTTGAACAAGTCAGAAGCAAAATCGTCAGCGAAATTGCCGCCGCTCGTGCGGAAGAGGTGCAAAACGGCAGCGCGTGGCCGCAGGTCAGCCAGCAGGATATTGCGGCGGGACGCATCAGTGATGAGGTGAAGGATCATATCCGTCGACGCGGTTGTGTGGTGGTGAAGCAAACTTTCCCGCGCGAACAGGCGCTGGCGTGGGATGAGTCGATGCTCACGTACCTCGATGACAACGATTTCGACAATGTCTATAAAGGGCCGGGCGATAACTTCTTCGGCAACCTTGATGCGTCCCGTCCGGAAATCTACCCGATTTACTGGAGCGATGCGCAGATGTCAGCGCGCCAAAGCGATGCCATGGCCCAAACGCAATCATTCCTCAATCGCTTGTGGACCTTTGAGTCACGCGGCACACGCTGGTTTGAACCTGACGTCAGCATTATATATCCCGATCGCATTCGTCGCCGCTTGCCGGGCACCACCTCCAAAGGTCTCGGCGCGCACACCGATTCAGGCGCGCTGGAGCGTTGGTTATTGCCAGCGTATCAGCAGGTGTTCAGCAAAATATTCACCAACCAGTTTGATCAATACGATCCCTGGGATGCGGCGCATCGCACAGAAGTGAATGAGTATCAATCGGGCACCACCACCAAGTGCTCGGTATTCCGGACTTTTCAGGGCTGGACTGCGCTGTCGGATATGCAGATTGGTCAGGGCTTGCTGCATGTGGTGCCGGTGCCGGAAGCGATGGCCTATTTGTTGCTGCGTCCGTTGCTGAAAGATGTGCCGGAAGATGAGTTGTGCGGCGTCGCGCCGGGCAAAGTGTTGCCGGTATCGGCGCAGTGGCATCCGGAACTGATTGACGGCTTGTGTTCGATTCCTGCGCTGCAGGCTGGCGATTCGGTATGGTGGCACTGCGATGTGATCCATTCGGTTGCGCCAGTAGACGATCAGCAAGGCTGGGGCAATGTGATGTACATTCCCGCCGCGCCGCTGTGCGAGAAAAATGCCGCCTACGCGACCAAAGTGGCGCAAGCGCTGGCCACCGGTGCATCGCCGAGTGATTTCCCGCAGGAGGATTACGAAACGCAGTGGCGCGATCGCTTCACCCTCGATGCGTTAAATATCAACGGTCGCCGCAGTCTCGGATTGGGCTAAATTTCTGGTAAGCTTGACAAAAACTTCACAGTAGCGGGTGTTATGAACGCACGTCATCAGCAGATTATCCAATTGGTTAGCGAGCGCGGCAGCGTCAGCGTTAATGAGCTGGCGCACACCACCGGCGTCTCGGAAGTGACCGTGCGTCAGGATCTCAATCTCCTCGAGAAAGGCGGCTTTCTGCGCCGCGTGCACGGTTCTGCCGTGGCACCAGAAAGTGATGACGTCGGCGCGCGTATGCAAACCCGCTTCGCGGTGAAAAAGCGATTGGCCGCATACGCAGCGTCGCTGGTGAACAGCGGTGAAACGGTGTTTATCGAAGGCGGCAGCACCAACGCCTTGCTGGCGCGTGAACTGAGTGAACGCAACGACATCACCATCATTACCGTGAGCCATTACATCGCCGGATTGCTGCGCGAAAAGGGCGGCGATGTGATCATCCTCGGCGGCCTGTTCCAGAAAAGCAGTGAATCGGTGGTGGGACCGCTGACGCGTTTGTGTATTCAGCACCTCAATTTCCACAAGGCGTTCATCGGCATTGATGGCTGGGATGTCGTCACCGGCTTTACCGGCCGCGATATGTTGCGCTGTGACGTGGTCAACGCCATCATGGAAAAACCCACGCACACCATCGCGTTGACGGATTCCTCAAAGTTTGGCCAGATTCATCCATTTGCGCTGGCACCGCTTCAGCCGTTTAAACAACTGATCACCGATGCCGAACTGGAGGCGAGCTATCTAAAAACGCTGCGTGAGATGGGCGTGGAAGTAAGTTTGGTTTAATTTACGCGATCAGTTATTCAAGTGAAAAAGGATTGATGAATTGCCTGTTCCACAGACTTTCCCGATCCACCTGGCTCAATTCGGCTTCATCACAAACATGATGCCAATAGGTTTCGATAGCCGTTTTTAACATCATGAAATGCGTATGCGCGTCAGTGCGGCTCAAAGCAAAGTGGTGAGCTGCATCCAGGCAGCTGCTCATGCGACTTAAATTATTGTTGCCGCTTATCAGCATCGCCTGCGAGGCTTCGTTGCCAGCGCGGCCCTGCGGGCAAATATCATAAGCAGGCGTAAGACTGAAGCTTTTACCATCCCAGAATGCAGCATGATTACGGGCATGGTCATCGGTATTGCCGCAGAGAATATTGAAGCAAAGCCGTTTATACAGTTCCAGCAAAGTCTCTTTGGGCGACGCAAATCGCTGACGAATAATTTCAGCGAGTGTTTCGTAACTGGCATAGCGCGCCAGCATATCGTCGAGTTCAAACAAGGTCAGCGCCGAAAGCATTACTTTTCGTGTCCATCCATCAGCTTTTTGTTCGCGGTCGAAACGCTCGATCATGATCACATCGCGTCCAGCTGCTTTGACTAACTTGACCGGGGCGACATGCAAACCTGCCAACTGCGCCAATCGCATCGCCAGGAATTCGCCTTTCACTACATTCCAGATATCCGCACTGGCAGAAAATTTAGCAATGTATTTTTTTCCCTCAGCCTCGATCAGCGCTTTGGGCCGCGCGCCACCGATCGACGTCCCATGGAAAAGCGCCTGATCCAATTCAGGTGTTAACGGCACGCCTTTTTCGACCCGATCAGCAGACTCCAGTAATTCATGAAGGGTGACATTCGCAGCCGATCGCGGAATGTACTCCGTTGCCGAGTGCTGGAAATCCAGGGCACCAATGCGATCTGAACCAGACTCGATGAGATACGTTAGCTCATCGAGTATTCCGGTATCGACGTTGGCACCTTTCCGTCCCATTCGACGGTTGATAATGACACGTCGTCCCCAGGCATCAGGCGCGCTATCACGAATACAGCCCGCAATCTTTAACCCATTCAGCGGCGGTATAACGCCAGTCTGCAGAGGAAGTTCATTGGGATTGAGCGGGATGCGGTTTTCTCGCTGTAGATAACTACGACCATAGTTGAAAAACAGCGTATCGTCTTCAGCCTCTATCCTGCCCGCCACCACTGGCGATATCTCACCTGGAAGCCATATCCATATGTAAGCGTCTCTTAAACGCGCTTCAGAAGTCATCCTTCACCTTCCTGCTGCTCTTTATTTTGCTGGTGTGTTTAGGTAACAGCTTTAGCTTTTCCTCAACACGATTTCGATGACTGACCAATGAGGGCAAACTCACCTCTGTATCAAACAGGGGAATACCCAGGATGGCCGCAATCTCAAAATAACTGCCAATCTGACATTTCACATCGCCTTGCTCAATACGATGTAAAGTCCCACGCGAAATGCCAGCTCTTTCAGCCAATTCGGATACCGGAATTTGCTTCTCGATACGTTCAGCACGAATCAAGGAAGCCAATAAGGCAATCGCTTCCTGCGCATAACGTGAGGGAGGTGAAGTGAAAGAGGTCATCATCTGTTCCATGCATGGTACCAATAAGCGTTATATGTACTCTATGTGGAACATTTTAAACATAAGCGTATGTTTTTTCCAATGCTGCATGCTGGCGTGGATGTTCTCTATATAGTACCAATAAGCATCATTGGTACTATATAGAGAACATCTTACTACTCTTTTTTTAACCCACCAATTCCTGCGCCGTCAATTCATCCGTGATCAAACCGGTCACCAAACCGCTGGCCAGCACGGCGCGAATCGCAGCGACTTTACTGGCGCCGCCCGCCAGGGCGACAATCTCTGCGCGATGCGAAAGATCGAGATCCACCGACAAGGTGCGTGCCGTCAGGTTGGTGTGAATCATCTGCCCGTTGGCATCGAAGAAGTGGCCCAGCAGTTCGCCGACCGCTCCGGATGAGGAGATATCATTGATCTCCGCTTCATCAATCATGCCGGCTTCAACCAGTTGAGCGGCGGGTTCCACGGTGCCAATGCCCACCAGTTTGACTTCACTCTGCGCCGCCATGGCAAACACCTCGCTCACACCTCGCTGCGCCAGCAACACTTCACGATCTTCCTGAGTATTCGCAAAGAAAGGCACCGGCATCATGTAAGCCTGCGCACCGGTTTTCTCGGCGATGCGATGCATGACGTCATGGGGATTGAGCGCGTAGTTGCGGGTTAAACAGCCGAGCAGCGAGACAAAGCGCATGTGCGGCGCATCAATACGCGGCAATTGATGGATGGCGGCGGAAAGGGTGCGGCCGTGTCCCAGACCTAGCGTGGTAGAAGGCGACGCGGTGAGCAAATTACGCAGATAATCCGCGCCCGCCATGCCCAGCGCACGTACCGGCAAACCTTCTTCACCAAGGTCAGGCGCGACATGACAGAAGTTAAGCGCGAATTTCGCCCGCAGCCGATCTTCTAACGCAACGCAGGCGACAATATCGCCATCGATAGACACCTTCACCGCGCCTTCCGCCACCATGCGCGCAATCATGCGGTGCGTTTTCACCGATGGCAGCCCGAGTCGTTTCGCCACTTCCGCCTGCGTCAAACCACCGACGTAATGCAGCCAGGCGGCGCGCAGCGCCAGAGATTCGTCGCGTTCAGTCGAGGTTGGTGCCGGTTTCATGAGTTGTCCTTTGGTTTAAATTGTGCACTTTGGCCCTCATCCCAACCTTCTCCCGCAGGCGGGAGAAGGAGCCGATCGAGCAGCCTGCGCGGACAGTTCCCTCGCCCGCTTGCGGGAGAGGGTTAGGGTGAGGGGAAATGCGCACCTCACTCCGCCAAATGCAGATCCTGCACGCCGGTATCAATATGTCCGGCCCAGAAGGCGACGCTTTCGGCGATCTCGGCTACCACCTTGCTGTCGGTTGGCTCGCGCTCTTTAAAGCTCAGTTCAAGGCAGATCTCATTATCCTGCGCGCCGCCGCGCGCCAGCGCGTCCAGCAGCGGCTGCGGCTGTATGCGGCCGCCGGCATTGTACTGCAATGTAAAAGGTCTGTGTCCGCCTTTATCCAGCATGCTCTGTTTAATATGGATAATCGGAGAATAACGCGGCACCGCTTCGGCCCACGCATAGGGATCGTAATCGCGCGGATCGGCGGAGGTAACATCACCGTGATCGATATCCGCCATCATCCACATCGGCAGCGCCATCGAGGCTTCGCTCAAACGCTGCTGCAGCGCTAAACAGGCCGGAATGGTTTCACCAAACTCGCGGCCCACACTCATCGGTTCCCAAAACAGGTATGTCAATCCGGCGGCTTTGGCGTGTTCGGCAACGTCGGCCCAGCAATCAATGGCGATATCGATCAATGCGTCGCGGCGCGCAACATCGTTGAAATCCTGCTGAGTAAAGATGGCGAACTGCGATCCCACCGAATCGCCACCCAGTTCGGCGGTGATATCGGCGAAGGTTTTAAACCAGTCCACGTAATAGCGGCGCACTTCAACATCAGGATGGCCAAAATGGTTGAGGCGGCCATACGGCCCGGTCATGCCGGAGGTCACGCGCACGCCGGTGGTGCGCAGCGCCTGCTGCATGCGGCGCGTCATGCGCGTGATGGTCGCAGCGGGCCAGCCGGGATTGATGAATTCATGGGTGAGCTGCACATCACGAATGCGGATCTGCTGCGCCACGGTGTGAATCAAATCCTGCGGTTCGGCAAAGCGATTCACCAGTGGATTGGTATTCAGTGACAGCGTTAACGGCATGATTCACCTCTTATCCAGCATGCGCACGCAGCGGCGCGGGAGCAACAAAGGTGGCGTTGAACCACTGGGTAAAAGCCTGTTGCTGCGCCTCATCGAGGTGCAATTTATGCTTGGTGCGACGCCACAACACATCCTCAGCCTGCTGCGCCCACTCGTTTTCCACCAGATAACGCACTTCAGCTTCATACAGCTGCCCACCAAAGTGACGGCCAAGTTCGCCCAACGCATTGGCGTAACCGATCAACTTATCGATACGCGTGCCATACAGCCGCGCATAGTGTTTGCGCAGCGGCTGCGGCAGCCACGGCCAGCGCGCTTTAACCTGCTCTAAGAAGCTGTCGAAATCGGCGTGTGGCATATCGCCGCCTGGTAAGGTGGCGCCCCGCGTCCAGTCCGCTCCCATGTTGGGAAAGAACGGTGCCAGCTTCTGAATGGCGTGTTCAGCCAGCTTGCGGAAGGTGGTGATCTTGCCGCCAAACACATGCAGCAGCGGGGCGTTTTGCTGATCGTCGAGGTCAAACACGTAATCACGCGTCACCGCCGATGGATTGCCTTTGCCGTCATCAAACAGCGGACGCACGCCGGAGAAGCGCGTGATCACATCGCTGGCGCGCAGTTTCACCTTGAAGTAGCGATTCACCACATCGATCAGGTATTGCTGCTCGCTGTCGTCGGCGGTGACCGCTTCCGCTTTGCCCTGCCACGGAATATCGGTGGTGCCGATCAGCGCTTTATCGCCCTCATACGGATTGATAAAAATCACCCGCTTGTCGGTGTTCTGCACCAGATACGCCTGCTGACCTTCCCAGAATTTCGGCACGATGATGTGCGAGCCTTTGACCAGCCGCACGTTGCGACTGCTTTTGGTGTGCGTCACCTGATTAACGATATCCAGCACCCACGGCCCGGCGGCGTTGACCAGCACTTTGGCAAACACGGTGCGCGAGGTACCGCTGACATCCTGCAGGGTGATTTCCCATTTGCCGTTGTGACGTGTTGCCGCCACGCAGCGGGTGCGCGGCAGAATGGTAGCGCCACGCTCGGCGGCATCCAGCGCATTCAGCATCACCAGCCGCGCATCATCCACCCAGCAATCGGAGTACTCGAATCCTTTGCTGTAGCTGTCCAGCAGCGGCGCACCTTCGGGATCGCGGCGTAAATCCAGCGAACGCGTGCCCGGCAGTTTCTGACGGCCGCCAAGGTGGTCATAGAGAAACAGGCCGAGGCGCACCAGCCACGCCGGACGATCGGTTGGGCTATGCGGCAACACAAAGCGCATCGGCCAGATGATATGCGGCGCGGCGTTGAGCAGTACTTCGCGCTCGATCAGCGCCTCACGCACCAGACGAAACTCGTAATACTCCAGATAACGCAGGCCGCCGTGCACCAGCTTGCCGGAGCGCGATGAGGTGCCCTGCGCGAGGTCATCTTTCTCACACATCATCACCGACAAGCCGCGACCGGCGGCGTCACGCGCGATACCCGCACCGTTGATACCGCCGCCAATCACAAATAGATCCAGCATGTGTTCACTCATGATTTACTCCTTAAAACTGTTTTAGCGCGTGCCAGGCGGCAGGAAGATCGTTACGCATCTGCTGATAGGTGGGGAACAGCTGGTTGTAGCGCTGCCTCAGTTCGCTGGCCGGTGCTTCGGGCGCATCCAGCAGCGGCATCACCCAGGTTTTGACGCAGCTCTCCATCGACGGATACGCGCCAATCGCTACCGCCGCCATCATCGCGGTACCGGCCGCACCGGCTTCGTCGCGCTGGCTGATGCGCACCGGCGCCCCAATGCAGGCCGACAAAATCTGGCGTAACGGCTGCGAACGCACTGCGCCGCCGGTTAACCGGATTTCCCCCGGTAAACTGCCCATCGCCTGATAGCAATCGCGCGCGGCAAAACCAATGCCTTCGATTACCGCCCGCACCAGATCGCCAAAATTGTGGGTGTAACTCAGGCCGGTAAAGCTGGCGCGCGCTTCGGCATTAACAAACGGTCCGCGCTCACCGGCAATCGAGATATAAGGGTGATAAAGCAGGCTGCCGGGTTTGGCCGCGTTGAGCCAGCGATCGATATGTCCCACCAAACGGGCATGATCGATTTCGCAACCAAAGCTGTTGAGCAGATCGCTGGCGAGATTCAGCAGCCAGTCGAGATTGAGCGTCGATGCCATATTGGTTTGCACCTGGGTGACATAGCCCGGCCACGGCAGCGGAATCACGTAGCCGGTTTGCGCCGGATTCAGCCACACCTCATCGATGGTGACGCTGCGCAGATGCACGCCAGTTGATCCAACAATTGAGCAAGCGGTATTGGCTTCCCCGGTATGCACGCCTGCGCCAAGCGCGGTCATCGCCATATCGACATAGCCGAGGCAGATCGGCGTGCCGGCCCGTAAACCGGTGGCCTGCGCGGCTTCAGCGGTTAACGGATGCGTGGTTTGCGTGCCTTCGATAATTTCCGGTAGCAGATGACGACGCTGTTCCAGCCCCAGCGCGGCAATCACCTGATCGTCATAACGCTGGTGGCGGAAGTTGCCAAAGGTAAAGCTCGCCTCGGAAGGATCGGTGGCGCGAATACCAGTGAGATTGAGGTAAAGCCAATCCTTGCAGTGCAGCGCCACTTCGCAGTGGGCTAACAGTTCGGGGTAGAAGTGATCCATGTGCGCCAGCTGCGATCCCTGCTGACAGGTGTTGAGTCCGGTGCCGGTAGCGCGAAAGCGGGCGGCGGCTAACGGGTGCTGATTGAGTTTTTCAACCGTTGGTGCCGCGCGCGCATCCAGCCAGATCCACGCATCGCCGACCGGCTGATTGTGGGCACCCACCAGCCAGCTGCCGTCGCCCTGGGCGGTGACGGCCACCGCCACAACCCGCGCGGCAAGGTTGTCGACGCGCTCGCCCAGTTTACGTATCGCGGTGACCGCATCCTGCCAGGTTTGGCTCATTGACTGCTGCGCCGCGCCGCCTTCGCTGCGGTAATAACGGTTACGCACCGATGCGCATGCCAGTTGCGTGCCTTCCAGATCAAACGCCACCGCTTTAACCACCGAGGTGCCGGAATCCAGACCCAGAATGATATCGCCACTGTCCACATACACCTCCGAAAGAAGAGTTCAATTCATCGCCGCCAACACCGAAAGGTGTTAACGGGCTGTGATGAATTTGCTAAATAATGTCTTACACCACTTCTCACTGAGATAACATATAAACTGTATTATTTTTCGATAAAACTAATAAATTTCATTTCGGATAGCGAAGCAGATCACGGATTAGGTGGTAAATCCTCACAAGAAGAAATGAGACATCACGGAAAAAAAGCTTATATGGCGGGGTTTAATGCGCTTTGTGACGAGGCCGACATCAAATAAGCGATCCAGATCGCTCTCCTGAAAAAATTGCGCGCCACCTGTTGACAATTTAGTCACACCAGCACAATTCTCATCACACAAGTTATCACATTTATAACATTGTCGGCGCGATTATCGCAGCTGATGTCAGTGAGAGGTCTCGTTATGTCCGATGTCTCAATTCAGGCCCAGCAAATCTCCCGTAAGCGCGTGCGGCGCTACGCCACCCTCGGTGTGGTGGTGATCGCGGTGATCGCGGCGATGGCGCTCGACACCAAGGTGGTAAAAATGGGTTCCGCCGAAGATGCGCAGGAGCAAGGCTTCTCGCCCGAGAGTTACGGCCAGAAAACCTTCCCGACCATTCAGCAGGATGTTGCATCACGCGCGGTAGACGCCAAAACGTTAGCCGATGCGCTGCAAACCAATCAGCAGGAAGCAGTACAGAAGTATGGCGTTGGCGCGCCGCTGCCGGTGTTTGCCGTTAAATTCTCCGGCGTGGTGCAAGCGGGGCAGATGGGCATCTTCCCGCTGAAAATCGACGGATTACCGGCAGATATGCAGGTGCGGCTGCAAACCGGTCCGGCGATTACCGGCACCGATCTGCGTGACGCCAACGGTAAGATTCAGTTCGGCGATTTCACTAACCAAATCGAGTATCAAAATGCCGGTTCGGCGATCAATCGTGCGATGAAAAGCGCGGTGCTCGACAAGCTGGACCGCGATGCATTGCCGGGTAAAACCGTGCAGGTGGTTGGCGTGTTCCGCTTACTCAACGCGAAAAACTGGATGGTGACGCCGGTCAGCATGGAGGTGAAATGAAACCGTTCAACCTCAATCCCGCCTTGCTGAAAGGCGAAGTGATTCTGCAGGCGCGCAACGTGAGTAAAGTGTACGGCTCCACACACGCGCTGAAGGGCGTCAATTTCGAAATTCGTCGTGGCGAAGTGACCACGCTGTTTGGTGAAAACGGCGCGGGTAAATCGACGCTGATGAAAATTTTGTCTGGCGTGATTACGCCAACAACCGGGGAAATCTTATTAAACGGCGAGGAGAAGACCTTTCGATCCGCCACCGAAGCGCGTGACTGCGGCATCTCGATTATCCATCAGGAGTTGAATCTCGCGCCAAATATGAACGTGCGCGACAACATCTTTATGGGGCGCGAAATCATGAAGCCGGGCGGCGTCGATTATGCCGAAGAGGCGCGCGTGACGGCGCACCTGATGGCAGCGCTGGAGGAGGAGATTGATCCGCTAACGCCAGTGGAAAACCTGCGTCTGGGCCAGCAGCAGATTGTGGAGATTGCGCGCGCGCTGTCGGTCAATTCGCAGATTCTGATCATGGATGAACCCACCTCGGCACTCAGCGCAGCAGAAGTGGCGGTGCTGTTCCAGGTGATCCGTGATTTAACCAGCCAGGGCGTGGCGATTGTCTATATCTCGCATCATCTCGAAGAGGCGCTGGAGATTACCGATCGTGCGGTGGTGCTGCGCGATGGCGTGATGACCGCCTATGCCAAACGCGATGAGATCGATCTCGAATGGATCGTGCGCAACATGGTCGGCGATCACTTTGATCTGGGATCGCCGCCGCAGGGCTACGACTTCGGGCTGCCGGCGCTAACGGTGAAAGATCTGACGCTGAAAAGCAAAACCGGCATTCGGCTGGTGGACAACTTATCGCTGGCGGTGCAAGCCGGCGAGATCGTCTGCATTTACGGGCTGATGGGCGCGGGGCGCACCGAGTTGCTGGAGTGCATCGCCGGACGTCTGCATCAAAGCAGCGGCCATATTCTGTTGCAGGACACCGATATCTCCGCGCTGAACATCTCGCAACGCATTCAAATTGGGCTGGCGCTGGTGCCAGAAGATCGGCAGCGCGATGGCCTGGTACAAACCATGTCGGTGGGGGAAAACCTGTCGCTCGCCAGCATCGGCGACTTTGTACGCGGACTGGTGCTCTCCAGAAGCCGGGAAAAACAGCTGGTCAACGACAGCATTCGTAACGTGACGGTGAAAACCGCCGGTGGCGACGCGGCGATTGGCTCGCTCTCCGGTGGCAATCAGCAAAAAGTGGTGATCGGCAAAATGCTCGCCACCCGTCCCAAAGTGATTCTGCTGGATGAGCCGAGTCGTGGCATCGATATCGGTGCCAAAGCGGAAGTGTTTCGCCTGCTGGCGGAGAACGCCAAAAAGGGGCTGGCGGTGGTGTATACCACCTCGGAAGTGGGCGAATGCCTGAGTATTGCTCATCGCATTGTGGTGATGAGCAAAGGGCGCATCTCCGCCATCTTCGACGCAAGCGTCAGTAAAGAACGCATTATGGCCGCTTCAGGCGAGTCTCTGGTGGCATGACATGAAAAGTGGAGCAAAAGGTATGACTGACAGAACCCAAACGCTGGACACGCCGCCGGTGGTGAACAAGAAAAAAAGTGACAAGCAGCTGAATGTGGCGCGCCTGCTGCTGGAAGGGCGCGCGTTTATCGCGCTGCTGGTGATTATCGCTACCTTCTCCATGTTGTCGCCTAACTACTTTACCGGCGCTAACTTCCTCACCATGGCGTCGCACGTGGCGATTTTCGGTTTGCCGGCGATCGGTATGCTGTTGGTGATCCTCAACGGCGGCATTGATTTATCAGTGGGCTCTACGCTTGGTCTCGCCGGGGTAATGGCCGGATTTATGATGCAGGGCATCAACCTCGAAGCGCTCGGCGTGGTGCTCTATTTGCCGGTGTGGGCGGTGGCGATTTTGACGCTGGTGGTCGGTGCGCTGGTGGGATTAGTCAACGGCGTACTGATCGCCTGGTTCCGCGTCCCGGCATTCGTCGCCACGCTTGGCACCATGTATGTGGCGCGCGGCATTGCGCTGCTGATTACTAACGGCCTCACTTACAACAAACTCTCAGGCAGCGAAGCGCTGGGAAATACCGGCTTCGACTGGCTCGGCTTTAATCGCATCTTCAATATCCCGGTTGGCGTGCTGGTGCTGGGTGTGGTGGCGCTGGCGTGTGGTTTCCTGCTCAGCCGCTCGGCGTTTGGCCGCTGGCTGTACGCGTCGGGTGGCAATGAACGCGCGGCCGATCTGTCGGGCGTGCCGGTGAAGCGCATCAAAATCAGCGTCTATGTGTTGTCTGGCGTCTGCGCCGCACTTGCCGGGCTGGTGCTCTCCTCACAGCTCACCTCGGCGGGCCCAACCGCCGGTACCACCTATGAACTGACCGCCATTGCGGCGGTGGTGATCGGTGGCGCGGCGCTGACCGGTGGACGCGGCAACGTGCGCGGTACGCTGCTTGGCGCGTTCGTGATTGGTTTTCTCTCTGATGGCCTGGTGATTATCGGCGTCTCTGCTTACTGGCAGACGGTGTTCACTGGTGCCGTGATCGTGCTGGCGGTATTGCTCAACACTTTGCAATACGGACGGCGCGCTCGCTAACTCACGCGCGCGGTTTCAGCAGCGCGCGGATATCCGTAAAACCTGTACCCCATATAATAACGGAGCACCAACTATGTTTACTAAACGTCTCTTCATCGCGGCCGCGGCTATGGCCATCACCACTTTTGCTGCACCCACCTGGGCAGATAACGGGTTAATGACCATCATCGTTAACGATCCTTCCAACCCTTATTGGCTTACGGAAGGTCAGGTGGCGCAGAAAGCCGCTGAAAAGCTGGGCTACAGCGCCAAAGTCAGTGCGCACAAAGGCGATACCAATACTGAAAGCCAGCTGATTGATACGGCGATCACTAATAAATCGAAAGCGATTATTCTCGACCCGGCTAACGCCGATGGCTCGGTCGGCTCGGTGAAAAAAGCCATCGCCGCCAATATTCCGGTGTTTATCATCAACGCCGAACTGAATCAGAGCGGCCTCGCCAAAGCGCAGCTGGTATCCAACAACGCGCAGGGCGCGGCGGTTGGCGCGATGGAGTGGGTGAAGCAGGTGGGCGATACCGCGAACTATGTCGAGCTGGTTGGCCCGCCGTCAGATAATAACGCCGCCACCCGCGCCAATGGCTTCGACACCGTGCTGACGCAATACCCTACGCTGAAGAAAGTCGGCCAGGAAGTGGCTAACTGGGATCGCACTCAAGGCTTCAACAAAATGCAGTCGCTGCTGCAGGCCAATCCCAATATCAAAGGCGTGATCAGCGGTAATGATGAAATGGCGCTGGGCGCGATCGCTGCCCTGAAAGAAGCCGGCAAGCTGAATCAGATCAAAGTTGGCGGTTTTGACGGTTCACCGGATGCGGTTGACGCGGTGAAAGCCGGTACGCTGGCTTACACCGTAATGCAGCCGGTGGCGCAGTTCGCGCAGAAAGCGGTAGAGCAGGCGGATAGCTTCCTGAAAACCGGGAAAACCGGTGCGGCATCGGAGAAGCAGCTGTTTGACTGCATTCTGATCACCAAGGAGAACGCCGGTAACTTTGCTTCACCGTTTGTGTTGAAGCAGTAAATAACCAAAATCACGTAGGGTCGCCATTTATGGCGACCTGATTATAACGACATGAATATACGATCCGGACAATTTGCCAAAACCCATTTTAAACGCTGTAATGAGTGCCGAACCCGCTTTCCGCTTCACTTTCCCGGATGAAATATGGCCCACAACCCGCAGGACTCTTCCCTTGGCGTATTTATGGCCGAAACCCTACCCAGCGATAGCCGTCAGGCGCGCCAGCTCGCCCGTCGCCAGTTAATCGCCGAAGCGGTGATGGCTGAAGGGGCGATTCGCATCGAAGATATCACCGATCGCTTCGGCATCAGTTTGATGACCGCGCATCGTGATATTGACGAGATGGTCGAACGCGGACTGCTGCATAAATCGCGCGGCGTGGTCTCTGCGACGCCAACCAGCCTGGTTGAATCCAGCGATATCTACCGCGCCACGCGTCAACTGGAAGAGAAGCAGGCGATTGCCGATGTCGCCGCCACCTATCTCGAACCGGGCCAGGCGATTTTCCTCGATGATTCCACCACCGTGCTACAGATGGCGCGGTTACTCTCCGCACGCGCGCCGCTAACGGTAATCACCAATTCACTGACCTTGATGAACGAGCTACGCAACGGCCGCGATATCACGTTGATGGGCTTAGGCGGACAGTTCTATCACTGGTGCAATGCGTTTATGGGCCGTATGACGCGGGATGAAATTGCCAGCCTGCGCGCCGACGTGTTCTTCGTCAGCATGTCTGCGATTATCGACGATGCGGTGTTCCATCAATCTGCTGAAACGGTGGAGACCAAACGCGCGATGTTTGACGCCGCGCAGAAGCGCATTCTGATGATGGATAACACCAAGTTTGAACGTCGCGCGCTGCACCGCTTTGCGCATCTCAGTGAATTCGATGTGGTGATTGTCAATCAGGGCACGCCGGTACCTATTTTGCGTCGTATGCAGGATTTAGGGGTAAATGTAGTGGTCGCCCCAATGAAAATAAATCATTCGGTTGATTCGTAAAAAGAGGGTCACTCTAAATGGCGACCTGGAGATATATGGTATGCCAATCTTTACATTAATTTAAATATATTCCCGCCTCGTTGATTTTTTTACTTTCTTTAATATGTTCAGCGTCTTATTCGGGAATTTCCTGGTCATGTACGCGCCGTAGTGCTCTATGTTTAATATTCGGCCCTGGTTCAGAATGATGAGGTATCTGATGCTGATTAAACTTAAACGCACACGAACGCACGATGAGGACAGGAATCTGGCAATGTGGCTCGCCACCGCAGCCGGCGTGCTCAATGCGATCGCTTTGGGGGCGTTTGGCTTTTTCCCCTCACACATGTCAGGTAATACCTCACAATTATCCAGTGAAGTGTCGAACGTTAACTTTCGCGATATCACCTTTTTAGCCACCATCCTGTTTGCCTTTGTTTGTGGTGCAGTCACGGCGAGAATGGTGGTGATCAGCGGATTAGCCAATGGCAATCGTATTATATTCTGCCAAATATTGTGGGTTGAAGGACTGGCCTTAATCGCGTTATCGCTGTTTGAAATGTTCTTTTATTCATCGGCCAATAACCGGGAAGTTATTGTTATTCTCGGCTTCCTGATGGGCGTACATAATTCAACCTCAACGCAGTTATCCAATGGCCGCGTGCGCTCAACCCATATTACCGGCACCTTAACCGATGCCGGGATTTCACTGGCATCAGTATTAGCGGCGCTGTTCCGACGCGATCCGTCGAAACAACTTTCGGGCCAGAAACGTCAGCTGTGGACGCATCTGACCACCATTTTCTCTTTCCTGATTGGCGGGATTATCGGCCTAATGATGTTTAAACATCTTGGTTTTAAAGCCATGGCGATGGTGGGTGGCTTACTAGTGATTGTTGCCACGTTGGCGATGGTGAGAACGGTGGCGCGCGTAAAGCGGACGGCCTCCTAATCTGATGAGGCGGTGACTTTCTCGCCGCCTCGCTAGTACCAGCACCAAATAGGATTTTTTACCTTCCACCTCAGCGTAAAACACCTTAAATTCACGCCGACGAGCAGTGCCAGTCACAACAGATTGGGTATTTTAACAACAATCAAATAAACAACTTTTGCATGCCATCTATTCATGGCAGTGAGGCTTTGTATGCTTTTAAAACGCAGCTGTAATATCGCTATTGTCGTGCTGGTTATGTTTTCTGTTACCGCTTGTGGCATGTCGCATCGTGGCAGAAATACCGCGATTGGTGCTGGTGTTGGTGCGGTAGGTGGGGCGGTGCTTACCGGTGGCAGCACCTTCGGTACACTGGGCGGTGCGGCAATTGGTGGTTTGATTGGACATGAAGTGAGCCGTTAATTAATACTTACACGCCTAAATAAGGAACTTCATTAATAACGCATTTATGCTACATAGGAGATTATGTTTATTCCTACGATAAAAGAGGCGATGACATGGAGTTCCACCATAAAAGCTGGCAAGAAAAAGCCTTCGATTTAGCCAATCAGGGTATTTCGTTGGATACGTTGGGTGAAAAAGAGGCAGCAGCCTGTTCATGGGCTGCTGCAGCTGAAGTCGCTAAAGCGCATTTGCGAGATAATGATATCTATTATTGGATTATGAGCGGCTACGGCGCGGTATTAATCCAATGTCAGCGCTATCAAGAAGCCATTGAGGCAGCAAAAGAAGCCCTTGAATGGGAAGCGCAACAAAACCAGATTCTTTCACGAATGACGCTCGCGCGTGCACTTTATGCGCTGGGTGCGGGAGATGGTGCAAAATCTTATTTCCAGCAAATTTATGACATGAAAGGTGACGACATCTTTGTGGCATTTTCTGAATTCGAGCCAGCAACACTTCGTGAATTAGTCAGTATCAGGAAATAACCGTAGGGCGATTCTCTCCGGTCATCATCCAGAAAACCCGCAGCACCTGACGAGCGGTACGTTCAAGAGAACGAGCTGTTTCACGCTTTAACAGAGTGTGGTTGAATGATGCCGAGCTTGTGGGGATTTAAAGCTGATTCAGAGACGACATCAGAATTTAGCCGTCACATCCAAAGGGCGTATAATGTATATTATGTTAAATGAACTCTCTGCGCGCGCATTCAAATCACCATCAGCCCATCACCTGCCTTTAATCACCTCAATCAACAACAATCCGTAACCAGCGATAATTCTGGCAACGGACTGTTGAACTAACGATGTCGTTATCTGCGCCCTTTAATCACCGACGCCTTCCAGTTGAAATCGCTGACTTCGCTCTCTTTCAGCGACTCCGGTTTCTTCCTGCGCGTTGGCGTTTTCTTTGCTTTATCAGCCAGCGCTTTCTCTTTGGCCAGTTTCATCGTCATGATTTGCTGACGGGCTTCCGCCGTGAACTCTTTCTCTTTCTTCGCATCCGGCTCTTTGCCGGTGCGCTGGCGATACTTTTCCATCAATCCTTTAAACGCTTCTTCTACTGCAACGCGTTCATTGAGATTGAATTGATCGATGGAAATCATTTTCTTGTCGTTCATAGCGTACCGTCCAATAGTGATTTTCTGGCAACAAGTGTACCGCATTTACCGGCAATGAAGATCGCACCATTGCCGCTGGCGAGGCTTTCTTGTAACCTTTGCCGTCAACATTTTAAGGATTTCCTATGAACGATCATCGCTCCAAAGATCCCTTGCACGGCGTAACGCTTGAGATGCAAATTAATGCGCTGGTCGCCCATTATGGCTGGGCCGAACTGGGCAAGCTTATCAATATCAACTGCTTCAAAAGCGATCCGAGCGTTAAATCGAGCCTGAAGTTTTTACGCCGCACACCTTGGGCACGCGCTGAGGTTGAAGCACTGTATCTGGATTCACTGGATGATTTTGCTGCGGATAAGGCAGATGATTCCGCGCCAAATCCCTGGACGATATAGTTATTGAGGATAAAACAGGCATCGCTACGTCAATTCTCGGCAGTTTCTGCCCTGCTCCTTTCACAGAATTCACGTAGCGACGTCATATCAACTTCCCGATTTTTCCTCCGCTCTGTCACTTCATAACTTCCCAACCTTGCCCGCGTCATCACATTTTCCAATGACCGATCGTATTGTAAGTTTTCATGCTGCATGACAATATCGCTACATGTATATACATGTACCACCAAGAGAAGCCACATCATACTAACAATAATTTCCCATCTTTAGCCGTTTTAGCGAGGAAACTATGTCAGCCGAATCACCTACAGCAGATCACGCCGGCGCAGAAAAACAGCGCCTGTCAGAAACGCGATCCATTGATTACATTCCTCCGAGCGAACGCCACGGACATCCTTTCAGCCAGTTCACCTTGTGGTTTGGCGGCAATTTGCAAATCACCGCCATCGTAACCGGCGCGCTGGCCGTGGTGTTGGGCGGCGATGTGGTGTGGTCGATCATCGGCTTGCTGGTTGGGCAAGTTGTGGGCGCGGCGATCATGTCACTGCATGCCATTCAGGGACCGCGTCTCGGATTGCCGCAAATGATTACCAGCCGCATGCAGTTTGGCGTTTATGGTGCGGTGATTCCATTAGTGTTGGTGTGCATCATGTATGTCGGATTCTCTGCCAGCGGTACGGTGCTAGCTGGACAGGCGCTCGCCAAATTGATCAATACCAGCAATGCGTCAGGCATGATCCTGTTCAGTGCGATTATCGTCGTCATCGCGGTGCTGGGATATCGCGTGATTCACAAGCTCGGTAAAGTGGCCAGCGTGATTGGCGTGCTTGCCTTTATTTACCTGTTTATCACGCTGCTCTCAACCCATGATCTGTCCGCGGTGTGGCAGAATCAGCATTTCACGCTCGCTAACTTCCTGCTTGCGGTTTCGTTGTCGTCGTCATGGCAGATTGCATTTTGTCCGTATGTCTCTGACTATTCGCGCTATTTACCGGCCAACGTCTCAGCCAAAAAACTTTTCAGCTGCGTTTTCTTCGGCACGGTTTTAGGAACGCAGGCTTCGATGACGTTGGGTGTAATTGTCGCGGCGATTGCCGGTAAGGCTTTCTCTGGCAACGAGGTTGGCTATATTGTCAGTTTAGGCAGCAGCGCCACGATGGCGATGGTGATCTACTTCGCGATCTGCTTTGGCAAAATCACTTTCACCACGCTGAATGCTTACGGCAGCTTTATGTCGCTCACCACCATCGTCTCTGGCTTCCGTCAGAAAACCGCATTAAGTCGTGGCGGCCGCATTTTGTTTGTGGTGTTAATGGTGACTATTTCTTGTGTGATTGCGCTGATTAGCGAACCCGCTTTCCTGAAATCCTTCACTCATTTCCTGCTGTTTTTACTGGCTTTTTTTGTGCCATGGAGCGCAATCAGCCTGACCGACTTCTACCTGATCACCAAAGGTAAAGTCGATGTACCGGCGCTTTCCCAGCCCAACGGACGTTACGGTCGCTGGAACTGGGCGGGCATAATTGTCTACTTCTGCGGCGTGCTGGTGCAGTTGCCGTTCATTGATAATCCACTGCATCACGGATCGTTAACCTGGATTTTTGCCGGTAACGATGTATCGTGGATTATTGGCTGGTTTGTCACCGCGCTGCTGTGGTTAGCCGCCAGAAAGTTCGATCGTCGCGGAATGTTAGCGCACTCTGTTTACCCCAATCAGTGACAATGTCACGCACCCTGCATTAATGAATTGCGCTCACAAGTGTTTGCAGCTTTGAGCGCATTATCATTCAGCCATCGCGCCGCTACACTTTAACCATGCTGCACTGACATGGAGATAAAGATGAACGACCAATTTGACGGCAATGGTATCTTCCCGAAAGGGCCTAAAAACGACGCGTTTGCGCAATACTTCACCGGTACCAGCTATCTGAGCATGCTGACGACAGAAGGCGTCAACATCGGCAACGTGGTGTTTGAACCCGGCTGCCGTAATAACTGGCATATCCATCATGGCGGCGGGCAGATTTTGCTGGTGACTGGCGGAACCGGCTGGTATCAGGAGTGGAATCAGCCGGCGCGTCAGTTAGTGGCGGGCGATGTGGTAAACATTCCGGCGGGATTGAAGCATTGGCATGGCGCGTCGGCGGATAGCTGGTTCGCACACATTGCTATCGCAGTACCGGCTGAAGGCGCTTCTAACGAGTGGCTGGAGCCGGTTTCTGACGAGGAATATCAGCAACTGTAAGGTGCGCCTTTTGATAGCGGTCGCCATGAATGGCGACCCTACGGGATTATTTGTAACTTACTACCGTCACCCAATTGGCATCTCCGCCGGCTGGCGCCTCGCCAACGCGTTTCAGCGCCCCGCTTTCCTGATCAATGGCATAGCTGCCGGTAAGCGCACTCTTTTCGCCGCTGGCAATCAGCCAACGTCCGTCAGCGGTAATCGCGATACCGCGCGGCTGCTTCTCGACTTGCCAGCTATCAATCAGCGTCAGTTTGCCGTCGTCTTTATTGATGCGGTATCCGCTGATGGTGCTGCTGGTCCGCTCGCTAACATACAGAAAACGGCCGTCTGGCGTGAGACGAATATCGGCTGCCCAGATGCGCGGCGTGGTGTCGCTGTAGCCCGGCGGTCGCTCTTTACCGTGTTGCAGCTTATATTTCTCAGCGACGGCATTCGGCGTCTCCGCCACTTTCACCAGCTCACCGCTGGCTTCACGACGAAACTGCGTAATGATGCCGCCCATTTCACCGATGTTGTAGAGATAGCGATTATCTGGCGACAACACCGAATGACGCGGTCCGTTCTCTGTCGCCGTTTTAACATAACCGTTGCCCAAGCCCGACAGTTCGCCTACGGCGTTTAGCTTCAATTGCAGCACGCGATCGGTACCGAGATTGCCGACATAAGCGTGTTTTCCGCTCGCATCGACAATCACCGAGTGCGCGGCATGTCCGGTTTTGTAACTACCGACCGGCGGTGCCATCAGCTTGCCATCGTTATTGAGTTGGTAAACGTGCACCACATCGCCGTCGTAGGACGCGCCCAGCAGAAAACGCCCTTGCGGATCCGTGCTGATGTAGGGATAACTGGCCGCAGCGGAGACGGTATTCAATGGGCTGAGATCGCCCGATTTGCTGTCGATGTTCCAGCTCACCAGTTGCAGCGGTTTGCTGCGAATCGCGGCGTACAGATGCTTATGATCGGCGCTCAACGCCATCGGCATCACTTTGCCACCGGCTTGCGTGCGTCCCAACAGTTGTAATGCACCGGTTTGCTCGTTCAGCGCGTAGCGCGCGAGGGTGCCATCATCGGCTTCTGAGACGTAGACAAAAGTTTGCGCCAGTAACGGCGCACTGGCAGCCAACGACGCTAACAGCATCGCCGTGCGTAATATCTTCTTCATGCTGCTTCCTTAGCGTACCAATGACGGACGTTTGGCGTCATAGCGCCAGTTATCGATCAAAAACTGCATCCCCAGCGCATCGTTGCGATTTTTATCCGGCAGCGCGTTGTAGAGCGCATGCGCTTGCTCAACGCGATCCCTATCCAGCTCGATGCCCAATCCCGGTCCTGACGGCAACTCCAGATAACCATCGCGAATTTGCGGCGGTTGACGCGTAAGCTGCTGACCATCCTGCCAAATCCAGTGCGTATCAAAGGCGGTTTGACGATCGCCCGGTGCCGCTGCGCCAAGGTGCGCGACCATCGCCAGAGAAATATCAAAATGGTTATTGGAGTGGCAGCCGGTTGTCAGCCCCCATTCGTTGCACAACTGCGCCACCACGTTGGCGTTACGCATCGTCCAGAAGTGCGGATCGGCGAGCGGGATATCAATGGCATTCAGCTGCAGCGCATGATGCAGCTGGCGCCAGTCATTGGCGATCATATTAGTCGCGACCGGCACGCCGGTCGCGCGGCGAAACTCGGCCAGCGTTTCCCGGCCGGAATAGCCCTGTTCAGCACCGCAAGGATCTTCCAGATACGGTACCTTTCCGGCCAGCTGCTTACCAAAGCGAATTGCCTCATCCAGCGACCAGCTGGCGTTGGGATCGACGGTGACGCGCGCGTCAGGGAAGCGTGCCAGCAGTGCTTCAACCGTTGCCACTTCCACTTCGCCTGCCTGCACGCCGCCTTTCAGCTTAAAATCGCGGAAGCCGTATTGCTCAACCGCAGCTTCGGCAAGTCGCACCACGGCATCGCTGTCCATCGCCGCTTCATGACGCAGACGGAACCAGCCATCTTGCTCATGCTCTCCCGATTGATAGTTCATATTGGTGCGCTGGCGATCGGCGATGTAGAACAAATAGCCCAGCACTGGAATGCGGTCGCGCTGTTTGCCGCTGGCGAGTAGATCCGCTACCGGCAGATTGAACAGCTTGCCCTGCAGATCCAGCAACGCCGCTTCAATCGCGGCGGCGGCGTTATAGAACTTCTCCGGATTCATCTGCGGGATATGAATGTCATTGGTGTGCGAGGTTTGTTGCTGACGCGCCTCGCTGCGAAATAACTGGCTCAGCGTCGCGTTGAGGCGCAGCAGCGAGCTACCTTCGATCAGCGGACGAAACTGTTCCAGCAGCTGCAAGGTGGATGCATGACACGGCGTTTCGCCAACGCCGGTATGCCCGGCGGAATCGGTCAATATCACGATGATGCGCGTGAAATAGCAGTTATGGGCGCCGCCAATGTTCAATAACATGCTGTCGTAACCGGCAACCGGCACGATGCGCATCGATTTAATGACTGGACTGTCTAACATGGTTTCTCTCCGTGTGACCGAATGCGGGTGGAACAGGTTTGCGACGCAGCAGCAAATAGAGGCCGGTAACCACGGACACGCTGGTCAGCGCGTAAAGTCCGCCGGTAGTGCTGCCGGTGTGCATTTCGAGGTAGCCGAATACCGTGGGCGCAAAGAAGCCACCCAGGTTGCCAATCGAGTTGATCAGCGCAATGCCGGGTGCGGCAATCGAGGCGGGTAATTCACTTTGCGGCATCGGCCAGAAGAAGGCCGCGCTGACTTTGGAGCCAATACAGGCCACAATCATCGCCACAAAACCAAACCACGGCGTGCCCAGCGTGGCCATAAAGGTGCCGCACGCGGCGATCAGCATGGCGATGCCGAGCCCTCTATCCAGCTTATCGCGATAGCGGTCGGTGGCTTTGCCCAGTAAAAACAGCGCGACAATGGCGAACAGCCACGGAACGGCGGTCAGCAATCCGGTTTCAAAACTGTTGAAGCCCTGAATACGCTGAATGATCTGCGGAAGCCAGAACACTAACGTGTAGCCGGTCATGGTCATGGTGAAGAAGATCAGGCAGTAAGACAAAAGGCTGCGATCGGTGATCAGGCCCCAGCGGCCGTGTGTCACCGCGTGCTCTTCGCGAGCGGCATCCTCAAGTGCTAACTGCTGCGCCAGCGCCTGCTTCTCCGCGTCGCTGAGCCACTTCGCGCCTTCCGGTTTGGATACCAGCACAAAGGCGGCCAGCAAACCGATCACCATCGATCCGCCGCCTTCCATAAACATCACCCATTTCCAGCCCGCGATGCCGCCAACATCGTGCATCATCAGAATGGCGCCGGTGAGCGGACCGGAAAACAGAAAGGCGCTGGCGGTGGCGCTTAACACCATCGCGGTGGCGCGTCCTCGCCAGGCATTCGGCACCCATTGACGGAAATAGAACAGCACACCAGGAAAAAAGCCGGCTTCCGCCACGCCAAGTAAGAAACGCAGCAGATAGAAATGCAGCGGCGTGCTGACAAAACCGGTAAGTACCACCACCATGCCCCACGTAATCATGATGCGCGTCAGCCACACGCGTGCGCCGAGTTTCTTCAGCATCATGTTGCTCGGCACTTCAAACAGCGCATAGCCGATAAAGAACAGTCCCGCGCCTAAGCCGAAGGCGGCGGCGCTGATGCCCGCATCCGTTTGCAGTTCGGCTTTGACGAAGCCAATGTTTGCCCGGTCAATCTGGTTCACAATTAACATCAGCGCCAGCATCGGAATGATGCGGCGGAAGAACTTGCCGATGGCTGAGGCGATATGCGCGTCATGATCGGGCGAGAGTGCGTATTGTTGTTGTGTCATGCGTCACCTGTAGGGAGAAAAGCATCGCTATAGGTATACGCAGCAGAGTTGGCTCTGGTGTATGTGGCATTGCCCGAGACCGCTTAGGCAAATGCCCTATGATTGTTAAAATTCATGGTGTTATATTAATTCGCGTCGAAAAGTTTACGCTTGGTTTGTGCGCTGGCTCACTACGGGGGAACTCTTAGCTCTACACATCAGAGTAAGGAATCCGTTTTTCGTTTCTTTGTACGTTTAACATCGGTTTTCAAAAAAAGATTATTCGTCGCCACACTGCGTGTCAAAGAACGGGCAATGGACTCTCGCATCTCAGGGAAGTCGGCGTATATTTCATTCCGATTTAAATCATCATTGATGACATCGGCAAACTGTTCCATCACCATGGCTGGTTTGATAATTTTCAATTCCCTTGCAAGTTTAATCAGACTGTCTCTATCCGGAAACTTTTTGCTTTTATTCAACTTTAGGGCCAACTCACCATCGGTAGTTGGATAAATATGTGTATTCACCACATCATATAATGGCGATAATCTTGCGGTGCTACTGTCCGTTGCAGAATATAATAATGAGAAATTTTTTAAATGTGCATCGCCATTTCCCACCATGCAACTAAACAATACATAACGCCAGTAAAGTTCTACCTGAGACTGATCGCGAGTAAAGAGACTGACGATCTTACCACCGGTTTCATATGAGCCATTATATTTGTGATCTGCTGACTTACCCGAAAGCACGCAAAAATCTTCCATCGCTAATCGTTTATCATTCTGAATATCAAAACGTTCCATGATAAACAGCTCTTTGTTATCCGAGAGCCAAAAATCAGCAACGGGTAACCCACACGATCTGGCTAACGACATACAGATAAACTCATTTTCTGCCAGACGCGGAAACTCCTCATCACCTGTTTTAGCTATTAGATTTGGATAAAGAACGGTTCCGCGATTTTCTGTGCTGATCATAACTTTCGGTTGAACACCAGAAATCGAAGTCTGCAATAAATATTTATTTAACAGATATTGAAATGCACTCTCTTTATGATCCCAATGAAGTAAATCATCTAATTTTTCCGGCGCTGGACACGGTAGGTCAATATCACTCTTGTAAGATAACGCACCAATACCGGTATCCTGTTGTAATGCTAAGAACAGCATGTCGCTAACATTACCTACATAACGACGTAATCGCTCGGCAATATGATAACGAACATAGCCTTCCGGAATATTCATCTCAAAAATATTAAATAAGCGGCTGGAATTATAGCTCAGGCGGTTTGCGGGTTGCATGGTCATTGAAGCAGCGTGGACATCAGAACTCGCATAGCTGAAATTATAGCTGCCGTGTTCGTGCAGTAATCTTCCGCTTAATTCCCCACCGCTGTAGACATCAATATGGCGAATTGGCCTGGCAAGTTGATTAAAATCAGTCATCATCAAACAACGTCTCCAATTCATCCATCTGTGGTAAGCCAGCTGACTGCACGGACAACACCAACTGAAGAGCATTAAGATACAAAGTGAGCGCTTTTAGAGAACCTGAATAGACGCCGTTTTCAATCTGTGAAATAACCGTGCGATGGATACCTGCACGTGTCGCGGCGTCGGCTTGAGTCCAACGGTTAGCCCTACGCCTTTCCTGGCATTTGGCTCCTATTGCTTGCAAACCAGGCAACATAAAACCTCCGGTGTTGTTATATAATAACAATTTCTATATTTTTACCAAAATGTTATTATATAGCAACACTTCAACTTCTGCATTAGCGACCCATTATCTTTTCCTCGTCTACACTTGCCTCACGTGAAAATGCTAATAGAGGTAAAAATGTCGCAATCTACTCAACGTAATCAAGCTTGGCTATTAGCCTCACGCCCGCATGGCGAACCGGTAAAAGAGAACTTCCGCCTGGTGGAGCAGCCCATTCCAGAGGTAAAGGACGGTCAAATCCTGCTGCGCACGCTCTATTTATCGCTCGACCCGTATATGCGCGGGCGCATGGATGACAGCAAATCTTACGCTGCGCCAGCAGAACTCGACCAACCGATGGTCGGCGGCACAGTGAGCGAAGTCGTGGAATCTCAACACGCGGATTTCAAACAAGGCGATGTGGTCCTCGCGCAAAGCGGCTGGCAAAGCTATGCGGTTTCGGATGGAAATGGCGTGGCGAAACTGGGCGATCTGCCCCATCCTTCCTGGGCGCTGGGCATTCTCGGTATGCCGGGCTTCACCGCCTATATGGGCTTGATGGATATTGGTCAGCCAAAACAGGGGGAAACCTTAGTGGTTGCCGCCGCTACCGGCCCGGTCGGTGCCACGGTGGGCCAGCTTGGCAAACTCAAAGGTTGTCATGTGGTAGGTGTTGCGGGCGGCGAAGAGAAGTGCCGCTATGCGATTGAGAAACTCGGATTTTCTGCCTGTATCGATCACCATCGTGAAGACTTTGCAGAACAGCTGGCGGCGGCCTGCCCGGACGGCATCGATATCTACTTCGAGAACGTCGGCGGCAAGGTATTCGATGCGGTGTTTCCACTGTTGAATACTGCGGCGCGCGTGCCGGTATGTGGTCTGGTTTCTGGCTACAGCAGCCGCGAATTACCGCCGGGTCCAGATCGCACCCCGCAAATCATGGGCGGCATTCTTAAGCGTCGTATTCGCATGCAGGGCTTTATCATCTTCCAGGATTATGGCGATCGTTACCCTGAATTCCTCAAAGCGATGACGCCGCTGGTGGAACAGCAGAAAATCCACTACCGCGAGCACATGATCGACGGGCTGGAAAACGCGCCGCAGGCGTTTTTCGATATGCTAAAAGGTAAAAACTTCGGTAAAACCGTGGTTAAAGTCAGTTAACGCTTTTCAGGGCGAAAGGGATCTTCGCCTGTTTATGCCGAGTTAAGTAAAGATACTGGTAATCCATACAGATAAGGTTCAGGATGGACGCTCATCCTGGATTAGCACCCACGGCCATTCACCCTCTATCTGAGGGCTCGTAATGAACTTTTATTCGACTGAAACCGTTTGCGCCATTACCGGTGCCAACCGCGCCAATCTACGTCGCTGGTTGCGCGGTGGATTAATTTCTGAGAATCACGTCAATAAGGATTGGAGCCGACATCAGGTTGATGAAGTGCTCGCCATGATGGCATTAACCGCAGGTGGCGCCACGTTGTGGCAAATCTATCAGGGCAGACACTGCGGGCTTGATTACTCGTCGTCTGGTTGGATGGCACGCCGTGGCGATCTGTTACGTCAACTAGAGCTGGGTTCTGACCGTGAACTGACCCGTACCGTACGTAATCTGGCGGGCGATTACAGCAGCGACGATTTCGTCAATGTGCTGTTGAAACCGCTTAATCGCTGGCTGCGTGATGATACCCGTCGTGGCGCATCGCGGCGGTTAACGCGCTTTCATGAGGCGATCGTTCATCACAGCGACTGCGTAAAACGCGCATCAGCCCGTCAGCAGCAGATGCCGTTGTTGTTGGAAGTGGTCAGCGCCGGCGATGAAACTGAAGTGTGGCTGGAAGCCATTCGCCTAACCGGACAAGGATTCTGCGTCGATGTCGATCAAACCTCACAACCGATGCTGTACGGTTCAGAAAGCCGTCACGATCATCACCTGTTGTGGTGCGGTGCCGGCATCAGCCATGAACGCATGACCCAATTCCAGCGCGGATTACGATCCGGTAAACCGGTGATGCTCAGCGGGCCAGATCGCAGCGTTCATCCGGCGGTCGTTGCAGCCAAAGTCGCTTAACCGGTGCTTTATGCACCGGTCTCACCGCTTATCGCATTCCGCACTTTGCTTATTCAAAAGAAGTGGTTAGCCACGGCAACAACGGTTAAGTCCGATCTATCCCTCTTCTGATACGCTCTCGCCTCCCAATCAGGAGGATCCATGAGTTCATTAATCGATATTTTCACCAGTCATAAAAGCGAGCGCAGTTTTACCGACCTTCCCGTTGAGGATGGGGTGCTGGATCGCATCATTTCGGCCGCCTATCGCGCGCCAACCTCGGTGAACTCGCAGCAGGTCTCTTTGGTGGTGACGCGCGATGCTGAGAAACGCGCACAAATCTCACAAATTGCCGGCGGCCAACCGTGGATTGCCAAAGCGCCGGTGTTTATTACTGTGGTGCTGGATATGCATAAATCGCGTCTGGCGATGAACGCGATCGACCGCGAGCAGATCGCCCAGCAGAGCATCGAAAGCATTGTGTCGGGCTCAACTGACGTCGGTATTGCGTTGGGTTCGATCATGGCGGCGGCGCGTGCGGAAGGTTTGGGCATTGTGCCGATTGGCGGTATTCGTCGCGATCCGCAGGCATTAATCAGCTTACTGGATTTGCCGGAATACACCTTCCCGGTGGCGGGCGTGGTGATTGGCCATGTCGATCAGTCTGCGCATCAGAAGCCGCGTCTGCCGCTGGCCACCTTCCGTCATGAAGAGCGCTATCAACGTGATGGACTGGAGCAGCACATCGCCGCCTACAATCAGGAGATGGTGCAGCACTGGAAAAATACTGGACGTGATGATGGCGAGAGCTGGAGCGAAAGCGTCAGCGGTTATTATCACAAGATTTACTTCCCGCACGTGCTGGACGCGCTGAAGAAGCAAGGATTTGGCAACGACAAGTAACTACGTTTCCCCGCGCGCTCTGCGCGGGGAATGAAAAATTAACGCCCTTTCTTCTTACGACCCGGCTGCGCGAAACGCTGGCGATTAGCCGGTTTTGCGCCGACTTTCTCACCTGGCTTAGCGACGGCAACGGGTTTTTTCGCGGCGCTGGCCGGTTTCTTCTTCGCCTGCGTCTTCTGCGTTTTTTGATCTTCGGACGACGAGTCTTCAATCAGTTTGAACAGGTCGATCAGCTCATCATCGGTTAAATCACGCCATTCGCCGAGTGGGATCCCTTTCAGACTGACGTTCATGATGCGCGTACGCTCAAGCTTGGTGACTTCAAAGCCGAAGTGCTTGGTCATGCGACGAATCTGACGATTCAGCCCCTGAACCAGAATGATGCGGAAGACAAAGGTCGACTCTTTTTTAACTTTGCACTTTTTGGTGACGGTGCCGAGCATCGGTACGCCCGCGCCCATTCCGGCAATAAATTCATCGGTAATCGGCTTATCAACGGTAACTACATACTCTTTTTCGTGGTTATTACCGGCACGCAGGATTTTATTCACCAGATCGCCGTGGTTGGTGAGAAAAATCAGTCCCTGAGAATCTTTATCCAGACGACCAATCGGGAACACGCGTTTGCTGTGATTGACGAAATCACCAATGTTGTCACGCTCACCCTCTTCCATGGTGGTGATGATGCCAACCGGTTTGTTCAGCGCAATCAGCACTAAATCTTCTTCGTCACGCGGCTCAATCAGCTGCCCGTTCACTTTGACTTCATCCCCGGCAAACACCTGCGCACCGACGGCAGCGCGTTTACCGTTAATGAAAACGTTGCCTTGCTCGATGTAACGATCGGCATCGCGGCGTGAGCAGATACCGCTCTCGCTGATGTATTTGTTCAGGCGTGTGGATGAGTTAGGCAGCATGGTTCCTCCGAAAAAAAACGGACTATACAGCAACCTTAGGCGTTGGTTAAGCATCGCGACAATCATCAGCATTTCTCTTACCACGATATAACAACACACTAACAATGTGGTTGTTGTCAGCGGATCGATCAGCGACACTTCGCACCCATCGTTTTTTCTTATAACAGAGTGATTCCCTCATGACAAATCAGCCATCGGTGACGTGGATAACCTCCGTGCGCACCTTTCTGGCCCGCCTTTGGCCCCATCCGTTACCGGGAGGCAAAAAGCAGATGGTCATCGCCAGCATTGGCGCGGGATTGGGTTTAATGATGACCAGCCTGATCAGTCACTGGCTGCTGGGCGAAGTAAATCTGTGGTTTGTCGCGCCGATGGGCGCTTCGGCGGTGTTGCTGTTTGGTCTGCCGAACAGTCCGCTGGCGCAGCCGTGGTCAATTGTCGGCGGCAATCTGGTGGCGGGCGTTATCGGTGTTACCACCGCACTGTTTGTTCCCCATCCTGCATTGGCGTGCGGCATCGCAGCCTGTTTGACGATTGCGCTGATGTTTCAACTGCGCTGTCTGCATCCACCAAGTGGCGCGGTAGCGCTGACCGCGATTTTAGGCGGTAACGGCGTCCAGCAGCTGGGTTATCACTTTATTTTGACGCCGGTGTTGTTGAACTCGGTTTGTTTGGCGTTGCTGGCGTTGGTGTTTAATAATCTCGCCGGACGTCGTTATCCGCATCCGCTGGCGGCAACCGAAACCAAAGCATCGCCTGTGGTTATCGACGTACCGATTACGCGTGAAGACCTGCATCAGGCGCTGGAAAGCGGTGAAGTGCTGGATATTGATGAAGATGATTTGCAGCAATTGCTGCAACGCGCCGAAGAGATTGCGATTCTCCGTCAGCGCGGGCAAATGCGGGCATCATCATGAGTGGTCGCCATGAATGGCGTAATGCTCGTCAGTTAAGACTTAATCATGCCGGAACGCATAGCGTTTCGGCTTCTTTTTCACCGCTCGCGGATAATGTCTCGTCCGCCGGGTTGGCAGCACGAAGCTTCCCGCCATCGCCATTATTTCATCTATTATTCTCGGGATTTTTCCCGGCGCTACCGCAGGCAGGAGTCTCAGTTGACCTGTCAGGTACAGTGCCGCCTGCTTAAACCCCAGCTGATAAGGCTCCACGTTTTTCAGGCTATAGGCCATCTGCGCCATCATAAAACGCAGCAGGTTATACGCCAGCGCAACGCCCCATAACTCCTGCTTCACCAGTTCCGGTGTTTTGCTTCTCAGCGTGAGCTCGTTGTTCAACAGATGCTGCTTCATCTCCCGGAAGCCATGTTCTATTTCCCAGCGATGTCCATAAAGATCAACGATATCCCCTCCCGGATATCGCAATGGATCGCACATTGACGTCAGGATTTTCACCACTCTCCCGTTAACCTTTTTGCTTATCAGTCGCGCCGTCAGCGTTTCCGGCACATCTTTCCATTTTTTACGCGCCTGCCACGACAGGTCCAGTTCTATCAGCTCGCTGCCTGAGCCCTGTTTTTGCAGAACACGGTATTTTGCATCGTTGCGCAGAGGTAGCATCCAGTGTCTTTCCACCCCCGAGGTCTGCCAGTAATGCAGGAAGCCGGGCGCATAGAAGCCTTTATCCAGGATCGTTAGCGAGTGATCCGGCGTCTGTCCCACCAGTTGTGCCGCAAGATCAACCTCGCTGGTTTCGGTCACGCTGCCAAAGCTCACGCCCGATAAGAGATGGCTTGTCAGCTCCATCTGGCAGACCATGCGCAGCTGAGGCCAGTCAGACTGACTGTGTGCATTTGCCGTCCGCCCAAAGGCCTTATCGTTTTCCGGCGTATCGGGGGCCCGCCACAGCGTGCCGTCGACCGCCAGCAGTGTCAGGCCGTTCCAGTGTGACAGCGGTGTTTTATCAAACCAGAGCTGGCGTGACTTTTCAAAGACCCGGCGGACCACGTCTTCTCCGAGCCGCTGACGCGCCTGCACAACCGCGCTGGTCGCGACGAATGGGCGCTTGCCCGGCAAAACGATATCCAGATGAGAAACAATCTGGTTCATGGAAAGCGAGCGGAACAGGGCCATGCCGGTAACGGCCCAGACCATCATCTCCATTGGAAGACGGCGTTTTCGCACGGTCACGATACCAGTATCAGCCAGGCATTCGTCGATGAGTTCAGGCGAGAGCAGATCGGAGAGCGCGGAGAACTCTTTGGGCGTAAAGTTAAGAACGGCATCGAGAGCCTGACTGAGTAACATAAAAAAATCCGTAATTCCTGTGAGATTACGGATTTTTGCAGAACTGGAGGATCGTTCAACCGATCATTTCGGGCTTAACTGATCGGCATTACGCCATGAATGGCGACCCTACACCGTATTCTTTGACGCGTACTTCATCACTCTCAATCTCAACCACCGCAAACGGCACCACCTCTGCCCCATCCAGCATGCCTTTCAGCGTATAAAAGCCTGTTTGACCGATGCGCGCAAAGCCGCCGCGGTGATCGTGTCCAGAGAAACAGCATTGTATGTTGTAACTAGAAAGCAGATCTGCCAGCACGCTGCCGTTGAGCAAGTTGTGGCTGTTGTGCGGCGCCAGCGGATAATGGCCAAACACCACCACTTTCTCCCCTTGCTGCTGGGCCTGTTGCAGCTGCTGCTCAATCCATGCCAGCTGCTGCGTGCCTACCGCGCCGTTCCACGGTTTCGCTTGCGGCTGTTGGCGCTCGGTCAGATCCACCAGCATCGCCTCGGCCAACGCGCGATCGTCACCGTTCTGCATGTTGCAATAGAGGCTAATATCGTTGCCGTCATAAACAATAAAACGCCAGCCCTGCAGCCCAAAGGCGTAATAGCTTTTCGGCAGCGCGGCGGCTTCGTTGAGATGCTGTGCGATGGTCTGCGCATCGTGATTGCCCAGCACCACCGCATGCGGATGTTCGAGGCGATCGTATATCGGCAATATCGCCGCGTAGCTGCGCCAGTCCCGATCAACTAAATCCCCCAGCGTGACGACAAAATCCAGCGGCTGCTGATTCAACGCTTCTATCGCCTGCGGTAACTTGCGCAATGCATGACGATAGTAGAGATTTTTCGCCATATCGGCGTCAATGTCGGCATATTGCGGATCGGCAATCAAACCAAAACGCAGCGTGCTACTCCGCGGTGCGGAACGCACATCGGGTAAGGCATAGAGCTCGGCGACATCGCCCAGCAGTTCACGCTGTAATTTTGTCAGCGGATGTGGATTAGACACGAAAAGCACTCCTTAGCGAATACCGGCACGCATAAACGATTGAATAAACTGACGCTGGAAAATCAGGAACAGCACCAGCAGCGGCAAGGTAGTCATCAACGTAGCAGCGCCAATCAGCGCCCATTGCACGCCCTGCTCTGGCGCCGAAAACAGTTGCAAACCAACGGTAAGCGGCCGCACATTGACGGAATCGGTAATTACCAGCGGCCAGAGGAAATCATTCCAGTGGAAGCTGATCGACACCAGCGCAAACGCCACATAAATCGGCTTCGCCAGCGGGATGTAGATCTTGCGCAGAATGTAAAAGCGGCTGGCACCTTCGACAATCGCCGCCTCTTCCAATACCAGCGGAATACTTTTAAAGGTCTGACGCAGCAAAAAGATGGCGAAGGCCGAGGAGAAATACGGCAGCGCGATGCCGGTCAGCGTATCGCGAAAACCCAGCGCGCCGATGGTTTTGTAGTTATTCAGAATCAGCACGTCGGGACTGATCATCAGCTGCAGCAGAATCAGCGCGAAGATCGCGCCCGAAAATTTCAGGCGGAAGCGCACTAATGCGTAAGCGGCCATGGTCGCCAGAATCAGCTGCACCACCACAATCATCAGCACCAGCAAACTGGTATTGAAGAAGTAGCGACCAAAGGGCGCGGCATGCCAGGCATTAACGAAGTTCTGCAAGGTCAGCGGTGAAAACAGCGAAAAGCTCGCCTGATCGGATGCCGGATGAATCGCCACCCAAAACGCCACAAGAATCGGTAAAAACCACAGCAACGCGGCAAGCCCAATGGCCGTATTCAGGCACAGGCGACCAAACGTGATTGTCGGCTTCATTGGTAATGGGCTCGCTTGTCCAGCAGGTTGAATTTAAGCAGCGCAATTGCGGCGAGGATCACCAACAGCACCACCGTCATGGCCGCTGCGGCGGGCATATCCCAGAAGCTGAAAGCGGTGCGATAGATGTAGAACAGCAGCAAGCTACTGCTGTTATTTGGTCCGCCGTTGGTCATGGCGATCACCTGATCGACGATGCGAAACGCATTCATCGACGCATTGATCAGCACAAACAGCGTGGTGGGCATCAGCAGCGGCCACTGCACGCGACGGAAAAAATAGCGGCGTGAGGCCCCTTCTATCTGCGCGGCTTCACTGAGGCGCGGATCGATCTGCTGCAAAGCGGCGAGATAAAAGATCATAAAGAAGCCCGCTTCGCGCCACACCGAAACCGCCATCAAGCAGTACAAGGCGCTACCCGGTTCGCCGAGCCAGTTAATCGCCGGCAGGGAGAACAGCGCCAGCAGCTTATTCAGCAAGCCCAACTGCGGCGTGTAGAAGAACAGCCACAGATTGGCGATGGCGATCATCGGCAGCAGCGAAGGAATAAAGAACGCGGTGCGCACCAGCGCATTGGCGCGCATATGGCGATTGACCGCCAGTGCCATCAGCAGCGCCAGCGTGACCGCCAGCGGAATGGTGATCAGCGCATACAACAGATTATTCCACAGCGACTGGATGAAGATGTCGTCATCCAGCAGCGCGAAATAGTTATCCAGCCCAACAAAGTGGGCTGGACGACCATTACGCGCCGCGCTGAACAGGCTTTCCCACACTGTCGCCACCGCCGGATAATGGGTGAACAGCAGTAAAAAGCTCAGTGCTGGCAAAATCAGCAGATAGCCATACAGCTGCATCGACCATAACCGGGGACGACGAACCGGCGCGACGACGAGAATCGTGCTCATGATTATTGGTATGACTTCAGCAGACGATCGGCTTGCTTCTGCGCACCTTCCAGGGCTTCGGCTGGGGTTTTCGCCTGCGTTACCGCCGCTTCTACCGCGTGATTGAGCGCATCCTGAATCTGCACGCTGTTGTAAGTCGAGAGTTCTGGCTGCGCATACTTCAGCTGTTCACGCGCCACCAATGCCTGAGGAACCTCTTTAACGTAATCCTTCATCACCGTGGTATCCCATGCCGCCGGAGAGGTCGCTACATAACCGGTGGCGATACTCCAGCGCGCCGCCTGCTCGGGTGAGGTTACCCAACGGATAAACTCCATCGCCGCTTTCTGCTGTTCTGGCGAGGCATTTTTGAAGACATACAGGTTGCCGCCGCCGGTTGGGCTGCCGCGCTGGGTTTTCTCCGGCAGCATTGCTACGCCGAACGGGAATTTCGCGTTATCACGCACGTTGGTCAGGTTGCCGGTGGTGGTCACCATCATGGCGGTTTTGCCGCTGATAAAGTCCTGCGGCGTGGTACCCCATGCAATCGCGCCCTTCGGCGACACTTCCTCTTTCTGGCCGAGATCGGTCAGCCACTGCAGCGTTTCCACATTGCCCGGCGTGTTGAAGTGCACCGCTGTGCCTTTGCCGTTATCCAGACGACCGCCGTTGGTGGCGGACAAGCCCTGGAAGTTCCAGTAGCCGTTTGGCGTGGACGGAATCTCGATGCCCCATTGGCTGACGCCGTTGGCATCTTTGATGGTGAGTTTCTTACTGAACTCGACCACTTGCTGCCAGTTGGCCGGTGGCGTATCGGCGTTCAAACCGGCTTTCTCAAATGCCTGTTTGTTCCAGTACATCACTACGGTTGAGCGCTGGAACGGTACGCCCCACACTTTGCCGTCAATGTGGCGCAGAAACGCCGGATAGAAACCGTCGATCCATTTTTTGCCTTCATCGCCCTGTGCTAAATCGCTGGCCGCCACAATCGCACCGGCATCGATCAGAGAATAGGCTTCGATATCGCCGATCACCGCCAACTGCGGCGCGTTGCCACCGCGAAATGCGGTCAGCGCTTTGGTCACGGTGGTGGCGTAGTCACCGGTATACACCGGCTGAATGCTCACGTCCGGATGTACTTTCTGGAAATCCGCCACCAGCGTATCCACGGTGTGGCTCACTTTGCCGCCCACCGCGATCGGGTAATACATTTGCAGCTTGACCGGTTCAGCCGCAAAAGCTGAGGTGGTAACGGCGAGGACTAATGCAGAAAGACGTGAATAACGAATCGCAGACATGATTTTCCCTTGGGCAAATGACAATGGTTAAACGGCGTATTTTTTCTGTGAGGCAAACATTTGTTGTTCGGCTGGCGCGCAGCGTTTGCCGCTCTCGCGATGAAACAGATATTGCCGCGCGGCGGACCACTGCAATCCCACTTCGCTGCCATCGGTGAAGCGCTGCATGCCCGGCACTTTGACCGTCAGCGGCTCGCTGATGCCGGTAAGCTGGCACACCAGCAAGGTATCTGCCCCCATATATTCGGAGCTGATCACCCGCGCGGTCAGCGCTGCCTGTTCTGCGGCAATCAGCTGGATATCTTCGGCACGCAATCCAAGGCTGAGCGCAGCATAGTGGTATTCCACCACCGGCGCGGTGAGGTGCATCAAGGTGTGATGTGCGCCGTTGCGCTGCAGCGGCAGGATATTCATCGGCGGTGCGCCAATGAACTGCGCGGCAAAGACGCTGGCGGGATTGTTATAGAGATCGTCTGGCGTGCCGTGCTGTTCTATGTGACCCTCGTTGAGCAGGATAATACTGTCGGCCATGCTCATCGCTTCGGTCTGATCGTGCGTCACGTACAGCATGGTAAGACCGAGTTTTTTCTGTAGCGCACGGATTTCACGTCGCATGCTCTGACGCAGCTTGGCATCGAGGTTCGACAGTGGTTCATCCATCAGGCAAAGCGTGTTATTGGCGATCACCGCACGGCCCAGCGCCACGCGCTGCTGCTGTCCGCCAGAGAGCTGCGACGGCAGACGATCCAACAGCTTATCCAGCTCCATCAGCTTACTGACGTTATCCAGGCGTGCAGCAAATGTCTGCTTCTCCTCACCGCGCGCTTTCAAACCAAACAGCAGGTTTTCTTGCACGTTAAGGTGCGGAAACAGCGCGTAGGACTGAAATACCATCGATAGCTTGCGCTGCGACGGCGGCAGATGGGTGATGTCGGCGTGTTTAAAGTGGATCGCCCCGCGATCGGCCGTTTCCAGTCCGGCGATAGTGCGTAGCAGCGTCGATTTACCGCAGCCCGATGGACCGAGCAGCGCGACAAACGCGCCTTCTGCCGCGTCGAAGCTGATGTCGTCCAGGGCGATTTTCTCGCCCCAGGCTTTAGTGATGTGATGAAGCGAAAGGTGGCTCATGCATCCGCAATCCAGAAATCAGAATGGCGGTAAGCTAGCGGAAGGAAATGAAGAATTTATGTCACTGCGGTGACCGGGCGGTTAAAGGGAGACATTGGCGGTCACCATAAATGGCGACCCTACGCGCATCACTGATCAAAATAATGCTGCTTCAGAATCGCCGCCCCATCATCAATCGCTTTCATCAAAATCTTCTCACTGGTGACGCCATCACCCGCCTGCAACGCTTCCAGCAGATGATCATAATTGTGATGCCCATTCACCACCTCGGCCGGCTGCGGATAGAGATAGTTAAAGCACGGACCGATCTGCACCCAAAGCTGTTCAATCAGCGCTCCGAGCGTGGGCATTTGCGCATAGCCATACAGCGTAAAACGAAACGCGCGATTGGCTTCGAGCGCCAAGGCTGCATCGCCGCTTAACTTGGCCTGCATAAAGCTGACGCAGAGTTTTTTCAGCTCGGAAAGCTGTTTTTTCCCCACAAAGGGCGTCGCCGTCCTCACCGCTAAACCTTCAAGCTGCTTACGGATTAGCGTGATTTCCTCGAAGCGCTGCAGTGACATTTCCGGCACCAAAAAGGCGGCGGCGGGCGTGGCATCCAGCGCGCCGGCAGAAACCAGACGCAACAACGCTTCACGCACTGGCGTAATGCTGGTACCCAATTGTGCCGCCAGATCGCGCGTCACCAGCCGTGCGCCAGGTTTTAACTTGCCAACAATCAGCGCGCTGCGCAGTGACGATTCCACCTGCGCGGTCAAACTTATGCGCTGCGCTTTATCCATTTCGATCATTTTTTGTGGGCCCTTTACCGAAATCCGCAAATGGTAAGTTATTTTTAATGTTTTATTGCCAACTGGCCAGATTATAGGATATATCATGTATTACAAATAAGCACAGTCTTGATTCTGGCCGCAGCCACTCTTTTCACTACCTTGCCCTGGCAATTTTTGGAAAACGTTATGAGACTACCTGCAGTGAAGTTTGTCACTACCGCGTTGCTATTTGCTCTGATGCCTGCTGTACAGGCGGCAGAACTGACCATTGGCCAACCCACGTCTGCCACGGCGATGGATCCCGGCTTTCTTAAAGAATCTGCCACGCTGGTAGATAACATCTTCGATACCTTAGTGCGCCGCGCCGATGACATGTCATTGCAGCCGGGCTTAGCCACTGAGTGGAAAGCGATTAACGAAACCACCTGGCAATTTACCCTGCGCCAGGGCGTGAAATTTACCGATGGCGAGCCGGTGAACGCCGAAGCGGTAAAATTCTCCATCGATCGTATTTTAGACCCCGCCAATCACGCGCCGACGATTTCCTATATCCGCACCATCAAATCGGTGGAGGTGATCAACGATTATCAGGTGCAGATCCACACCAACGGCCCGGATCCTCTGCTGCCAACGCGCATGAGTCGCTATCCGGCTTACATTGTGCCACCCGCATACGTGAAGAAAGTCGGTGCCAGCGAGTTTGCACGCAAGCCAGTGGGCAGCGGCGCTTACAAGCTGGATAGCTTTATCCCGGACGAAAAAGTGGTGATGGTCGCCAATGAAACTTACTGGCGCGGCAAACCGGCGATTGATCGCGTCACCTGGCGTCCCATTCCCGAAGCCACCGCGCGCCTTACCGCGCTGCTGACCGGCGAAGTGCAGCTGATTGAAAGTGTGCCCGCCGATTTAGTGCCCGCATTGAAAAATCGCCCCAACGTCGAGCTGGAACAGGTGAAAGGCGGCGGGTTAACGATTTACCTCGGCCTTAAAGATGATGAGAAACCGCTGAGTGATGTGCGGGTACGTCAGGCGCTTTCGCTGGCGTTGAATCGCCAAGCGTATACCCAACAGCTGCTGCACGGTTTCGGCACACCAACCGGCACCATGGCCGGAGCCAATGACTTTGGTTATCTGGCGGTTCCGGCTACCGCGCAGGATGTGGCGAAAGCCAAGTCGCTGCTGGCTGAAGCCGGTTACGCTAACGGCTTTACCCTGCGCTTCCAGGCACCGCGCCGCTACATTGCCAGCGCCGATGTAGCACAAGCCATCGTGCAGGATTTAGCCGCAATTGGCGTAAAAGCCGAGCTGGAAGTACCGGAATGGTCGGTGTATACCCAGCAGGTCGCATCACAGAAACAGGCGCCGATGTATATGCTGGCGTGGGGCTCAACCCAAACGCTGGATGCCGATGCCGCGCTGTTCCCCATCCTGCGCAGCGGCGAGCCCTATTCCACCGTGCATGATGCGGAGCTGGATAAGCTGCTCGACCAAAGCCGCGAGATAGTTGATCCGGTTGCGCGTAAAAAGGTGTTAGAGCAGATTCAGCAACGCGTCGCTGAACAACAGCCGCTGCTGCCGCTGTATCGTGAAGATACCTTGTATGCGCACAGCACCTCGCTCAACTTCAAAGGCCGCGTCGATGCCCGCATCCCGCTGTTTGATTTGAGGCTGAAATGATTTCACCGGGCGCCGTGCTGCAGCGCCGTCCGCGCCGCCTGATTTACGGCGATGCGGTGATCGGCAGCCTTTTGCTGATCGTGGTGATTGCCGCAGCGCTGCTCTCTCCATGGCTGCCGTTGCCCGATGCCTTAAGTAACAACCTCAGCGAGATGTTTCTGCCGCCGGGTTCACCCGGCGCGCAAACCACGCATTGGCTTGGTACCGATCAACTGGGCCGCGATCTGCTGGCGCGTATTCTCTCCGGCACGCGCTTGTCGCTGCTGGTGGTATTAGTGGCGGCGGCGATTGGCGCGGTGATTGGCGTCGCGCTCGGCATGATTGCCGGTTATGCCGGCGGTTGGGTTGATGCGCTGATCATGCGCCTGATCGACATCCAGCTGGCGGTACCGTTTATTCTATTGATTTTGCTGGTGATTGCGCTGATGGGCGCATCACTCACCAACATCATTGTGATTATGGGCTGCACCAGTTGGGCGATTTATGCCCGCGTGGCGCGTGCCAAAACCTTAGAAATTCGTGAACTGGAATACATTCAGGCGGTGCGCGCCATGGGCTTTTCGCCGCTGCGCGTGCTGCTGCGGCATATCCTGCCCAATCTGCTGACGCCACTGGTGGTGCTGCTGACGCTGGATATCCCACGCTTGATCGTGCTCGAAGCCTCAGTGGGTTTTCTCGGCATGGGCATTCAGCCGCCCACGCCGACGCTGGGCAACTTAATTGGCGAAGGCCGCTCTTTCATGCTGCTGTCGCAATGGCTGGTGCTCTATCCCGGATTAGTGATTGCGGCACTGGTGATTGGCTGCAACCTGCTCGGCGATGCGCTGTTACGTCGCACGCACACAAGGCTGGATTAAGATGCTGAACATTCTGCTCAATCGCCTTGGCCAGTCGGTATTAGTGCTGCTTGGCGTGTCGCTGCTGATTTTCTTCAGCCTGCACATGACGGGCGATCCGGCGGCGCTGATGATGCCGCCCGGCTCCAGCCAGCAGGAGATTGATACGTTCCGTCACAGCATGGGCTTTGATCGTCCGCTGCTGTGGCAATACAGCCACTATCTTGGCGGTGTGCTGCACGGCGATTTTGGTGAATCATTGCGCTACAGCCAGCCGGTGTTGGCGCTGATTGCCGAGCGCTTGCCCGCCACGGCGCTGCTGGCGGTGAGTGCGCTGGCGTGGAGTTCGCTGCTTGGTCTGCTGCTGGGCATTATCAGCGCCCTGCGACCGCACAGCATGTGGGATTTGCTGTGCCGCCTGCTGGCCTTCTCCGGCCAGGCGATTCCGGTGTTCTGGCTGGGGCTGCTGCTGATTTTGCTGTTTAGCCTGAAGTTACAGTGGCTGCCTTCCAGCGGTTACGGCACTTTCGCCGCGTTGGTGATGCCCGCACTCAGCCTTGGTGCGTTTTACATGAGCGCCGTAGCACGCTTGACGCGCGCCAGCCTGCTGGATGTGCTGCAACAGGATTATATCCGTACCGCGCGCGCCAAAGGGCTCAGCGCCTGGCGCATCGTGGTACGCCACGGTTTGCGTAACGCACTGATTCCGGTGATCACCGTGCAGGGCATGTATTTCGCCTCGCTGCTCGGCGGCGCATTGGTAACAGAGATTATTTTTGCCTGGCCGGGCATTGGTCGTCTGGCGATTCAGGCGATTCAAAACCGCGACTTCCCGCTGGTGCAGGCGATTGTGTTGCTCGCTGCGGTGGTGTTTGTGGCGATCAATTTGCTGATCGACCTGCTCTATCTGGTGCTGAACCCGAGGATTCGTTTATGAGTCGCCTTGATGCCACGCTTGAACTGCTGAGTGAACTGACGCGCTGGCCGAGCGTGGCCGGTCAGTTATCCTCGCAGCGCGGGTTGGCTTCCTGGCTGGAACAGTGGATGGTGGAGCAACTCGACGCCAGCGTGATTTATCCGGTGGCGGCGCAAACCGACAATTCTCCGCCGCTGGTGCATGTGCGCATTGATAACGGCAGCGCCAAAACCGTGGTGCTGTACAACATGTATGACGTGATGCCTGCGGATGATGCCGGTTGGGATGTGCCGCCGTTTGTCGGTGGCGTGTGTCACTGGGACGATCTCGGCGCGGTCTTTGTCGGACGCGGCGCAGAGAACAATAAAGGCCCAGTCGCCGCCCTGCTGGTCCTGCTGCGCGAACTGCAGCAGAACCAGCAGCTCGATTTCAATATTGAAATCCTGCTCGAAGGCGAAGAGGAAATCGGCAGCGGCGCACTGCGACGTTATCTGGCGCAGCAGCCTTGCCCGATCGCGCCCGCTGAAGCGGTGCTGTTCCCCTCACTGTGTGAATACGGAGGCGGCGCACCGCGCGTCTATCTCGGCTTTACCGGACTGGCCAGCGGACGCCTGAGCGTCAGCGGCGGCGCATGGGGCGGACCTTCCTCCGCGATTCATGCCAGCAACGCCGGTTGGATCGCCAATCCGGCATGGCGCTTAGTGCAAGCACTGAATGCCATCACGCCAGCCGAACACAGCGGCGTGCTGGCGTGTAATGCCACGGACGATGAGGCGAATCAGTTATTGGCGACCTTAGCCGCCGAATTCAGCATTAATGATGAACTGCAGTTCCGTCGCAGCCAGCGCCTGATGATTGAGGGCGACACGCTGAGCTGCCTGCAAACGCTGCTCGGCAGCGCGGTTTTAACGCTGGCCGAACTGCACAGCGATCCGCCGGGCGGACGCGGCGTCATCCCGTTCCGAGCCAGCGCGGAACTGGCGTTTCGCATTCCGCCGGGTTTCGATCAGGACGCGATAATTGAAGCCGCGCAGCAGCGCCTGGCGCAAGCCGATTTAGCCGGCAGCGAGCTGCAACTGTTCGATCGCTATCCCGGCGTGCGCTTTAGCCGCAGCGCCAGCGGCGTCGATGCCTTGATCGCCAGCTATCAAACGCTGGGCGCGGCACCGCAAATCTGGCCGTGGGCACCGGGCTGTGCACCCGCCTACGCTTTCGCGGCCGTCGCCCCCGCCTTTCTGATTGGCGGATTAGGCCACGGCGGCAACGCCCACGCCGTCAATGAGTTTGTCACGCTGGCGGGACTCGAACGCTTCCAGCAATCCATGAGCTTATGGCTCAACGCATTCAATGATTCGGCCATTGGCCGGGTCGCGCCACACCAGGGAAACACCGCAGTACATAAAAATATAGGTAACACATAATGAAATCAGTTGAAGAGTTTGAACGCGTTCCGCTCGGCTTCTTCCCCACGCCTCACGAGCCGCTGCCGCGGCTCAGTGAGGCACTTGGGATTACGCTGACGATCAAACGTGATGACTACAGTGGCTTCGGCGGCGGCGGCAATAAAGTCCGCAAGCTGGAGTATCTGATGGCGGAGGCCTGCAAAACAGGTGTGAATGTGGTGATCACCACCGGCGGGCATCAGTCGAACCACGCCCGCATGGTGGCCGCCGCCGCACGCAAGTTTGGTATGCGTCCGGTGCTGGTGCTGCGGGGCAATCCGCCCGCAAGCTGGCAGGGCAATCTGTTGCTGGACAAGCTGTTCGGGGCCGAGGTGCAGTTCCTCGATCCCGACGGCTATTTCACGCAGATTGAAGGGGCGATGCAGGCGCATGCTGATGCGGCTGTCGCGCAAGGTGAAACCCCGATGATTATTCCGCTGGGTGGCGCAACGCCACTCGGCGCATTGGGCTATGTGCGGGCCGTGGAAGAGATGGCGGCGCAGCTGGCACCCAGCCAGACGCCCGCGCCCGACTTCATCGTCGCGCCCACCGGTTCCGGCGGCACGCTAGCGGGATTGCATGTGGGTACGCGCCGCTATTGGCCCGATACCAGGGTGATTGGCGTGAGCGTTAGCGCCAAAGCCGACTGGTTCCAGCCGCGCATTGCCGGCATGGCGCAGGATTGTGCCGATCTGCTGCAATGGCCGCAGCAGTGGCAGCCGGAGGATATCTGGATTGAAGATGGTTATGTCGGTCAGGCGTACGGCGTACCATCGGACGGCGGCATTGCCGCCATCTACCAACTCGCCCAGTTGGAAGGCGTGCTGCTGGATCCGGTTTACACCGGCAAAGCGATGCACGGCCTGTTCTCGCTGGTCGAACAAGGGCGCATTCCGCAAGGATCGCGCGTCACCTTTGTGCATTGTGGCGGTTCTCCGGCGCTCTATCCCTTTGCCGATCGCCTGCTGGAGCAGTAATGGAAGCGTTATTGCGTGTACTGGATGAAGCCACCGTCGCGCAATTAGGCGGCGGAGATGTCGCTCTGGCGCTGGAAGACGTCAAAGCGGTGATTCGCCTGATGCGTCTCGGCGAGGCGCAGATGCCCGCTGAAAATCACATCGACCTCGGTACGCCGCTCGGTAAAGCTTATGCCTTACCGGCGCGCGTTGGCGGCAGCTACAACGCTGCGGGCGTAAAGTGGACGGCGCATCGTCCACAGCGACCCGATGCGTTGCCTGCCGCCTTAGCCTTAACCCTGATTAACGATGCGCAAAGCGGTATTCCGCGTGGTTTGCTGGCCAGCGGCGCATTAACCGCTGCGCGCACCGCGGCGGTGAGCGCGCTGGCGCTTCAACTGGCCGCGCCGCGTCCGGTGAAACGCGTGCTGCTGCTTGGTGCCGGTTTGCATGCTCAGGCGCATCTGCGCATGTTGCAGCAGCTGTTTCCGCAGTTGGAACAGATTGGCGTGTGGAATCGCTCGCCTTTTAAACTCAATGCGTTGCGCGAAGTGCAGATAGAAACTGATTTGCAGCTCGCTCTGGCGCAGCCTTATGACGCGGTGCTGACCTGCACCAGCGCCGATCAGCCGATTATTGATGCCGAAGCGATCCAGCCTGGCAGGATCATTGTGCAGGTCGGCTATCACGAAGTCAGTTTCGCCGCCATCAAAGCCAGCAGCAAGGTGGTGGTCGATGCATGGGGCGATTTTGCCCAGCGCAGCGCCAAAAGCCTGTTCCAGATGTTCCGCGCCGGTGAGTTTCGTGAGCAGGATGTGGCGGCCGATCTCGCCGCGCTGCTGCTGGATAACTGGCGCCCACAGCCCGATGACAGCGTCTATTTCTCCTCGTTTGGCCTCAACGTGTTTGATATCGCCCTCGCCGCCCGCGTGTTGCAGGCCGCTGAGCATGACGAACTCGGTTCGTTGCAGTCGCTGTTTTCAGGAGTTCTGCATGATCATTGATGTGCTATCTCTGCATCAGCGCCAGGCAAAAGGCGAAGCGTTTCTGCTGATCGACGTGCGCGAGTTCGCCGACTGGCAACGCGCCACCTTGCCCGGCGCACAGCACTGTAACGTCTACGACTATTTTATTGAGGATTGCAGCGAGGCAGGTTTAGCGGTGATGGCTGCAGAAGCCGCCACCGCGCTGCAACCGATGTTTACCGCCTATCCCAACGCCACGCCGGTGTTTTTCGAACAGCAGGTTGGCATGCGTTCGCCGCGTGGGGCCTGGTTCGCCTGGCTGCTGAAGCGTGATGATGCCCTGATTCTGGATGGCGGCGTGGAGGCGTGGATTGCAGCAGGCAATGAACTCAGTCCGGGATTGGGATTAAGCCGCACGGTGGCGCATCCACCCGCAGCCCACGCTCCAGCGTGGAATCGCGAGCTGGTGTGCAGCCGGGAACAGGTATTAGCAGCAGATGGAGTGAATGTGGTCAACGTGGATGCACGTCGTCCCAGCGAGTTTGACGGCAGCTTTGCGCATGCCTGCTGCCCCCGCGCCGGACGGATTCCGCACTCTCAGCTGCTATTTTGGGAGGATGTCATTGCCAACGGCCATTTCTTAGCAGCGCAGCAGATTGCCGCACGCGCCGAGGCGGCAGGATTGAGTAAAGACGCGAAGTTGCAGGTTTATTGCCATCGCGGTGCCCGCGCCGCCACGGTGTTGGCGGCGTTAAAGCTGGCGGGCTATCCCCATGTTTCGGTGTATGTCGGTTCCTGGCACGAATGGGCTGAACATCACGAACTGCCGCTGTTACACGGCAGCTGATCGCAGCGCCAGCGCCTGCTGAACGTCCGGCGCAGCGGCGAGCAGTTGGCGCGTGTAATTGTCCTGCGGATGATTAATCACGCTGGCGGTCGCGCCGGACTCCACAATCTTGCCGTGATACATCACCACCACGCGATCGCACAACTGACGCACCGCGCTGAGATCGTGGCTGATAAACAGCACCGATAATCCCAGCTTGTGGCGTAAATCATTAAACAGCGCCAGAATCTGCCCGCGCACCGATAAATCCAGCGCCGCCACCGCTTCATCCGCCACCAGCAACTTCGGCTCCATCGCCAGCGCGCGCGCAATGGCGATACGCTGACGCTGACCGCCGGAAAACGCGCCCGGCAGACGCCCGGCATGCTCGGCCTTCAATCCCACCAACGCCAGCAGCTCTTTAACCCGTTCATCCACCGCCGCGCCTTTGCGCAGCTGCCAGACGCGAAGTGGTTCAGCGATCTGCTCACCGACTGGAATTTTGGGATTCAAACTGGCGTAAGGGTCCTGAAAAATGATCTGCGCGTGACGACGTAACGTATTAAGCTGACGCCCTTGCAGATGCTGCCCCTGAAAATGCACCTCGCCGCCATCCGCTGTAATCAGGCCAATCGCCGCGCTGCCCAAAGTGGTTTTGCCGGAGCCAGATTCGCCAATCAGCCCGACGATCTCGCCCTGCGCAATCGACAGATTGGCCGGATGCAAAACGGTTTGCCGTTTGGCAGGCCACAGCGGCATGCGGCGCGGCAGCGGATAGCTTTTACTGATGTCACGCAGCACCAGCAGCGGCGGCTGATCAACCGGCGCAATTGCCTCAGGGATTTGCGTCGCTGAAGCGGCAATCAATTTGCGTGTGTAAGGATGTGTTGGCGCGCCGAGCGTGCTCAGCACCGCGCCCTGTTCAACCAATTGCCCTTGCTGCATCACGCAGACGCGATCGGCGTAGCGCGCCACCACCGAGAGATCGTGGGTGATCAATAAGATCCCCATGCCCATCTCTTGTTGCAGTTCCTGCAGCAGCGCCAGAATCTGCGCCTGAATGGTGACGTCCAGCGCGGTAGTTGGCTCATCGGCAATCAATAATTCCGGCTGACCGCTAATGGCGCTGGCGATCATCACACGTTGCCGCATGCCGCCCGACAGCTGATGAATATACTGCCGCGCGCGCTGTGCAGGATTGACGATGCCAACGCGATCCAGCAGCGCAATCGCTTCCTGCTGCGCCTGTTTCCAGCTGAACTGACGATGCCGCACCAGCACTTCGGCAATCTGCTCACCAATACGCAGCGTGGGATTCATGCTGGTCATTGGTTCCTGAAACACGGTAGCGATGCGGCAGCCGCGTAATTGCTGGGTTTTGCGCGCATCCAGCGGTTCGCCATTAAACACCACGCGGCCACCACTCTGCTGCACGCCCGTGGGCAGCAAGTTCATCAGCGCCAGCGACGTTAAGGTTTTACCTGAGCCCGACTCGCCGACTAACGCCAGGATTTCCTTGCGATCAAGATCAAAAGAGACGTTATCCACCAGCAAGCGCTGATCGTGAGTGTGCAGCGAGAGGTTTTCAACCGAGAGCAAGCGCGCATTAGTCATCTGGCAGGGATTCTCAACAAGGAAAAATACAGGATATATCCTGAACATAGCACGAACAAGACCGTTCGGTTATGGCACTGCGCGTTGCGTAATAAGGCTGTTCATTGAGTTTAAAATATTCCGTATTAACGGCGATGAACGCCGTTGAATCGTAAAACGGTAAACTTTATCGCGGAATGCTCGTTAGTTAAGCGTCTTTCGGTCACCATAAATGGCGACCCTACAAAGGGTTGGCCGTTTAACTACACCTTTTCCTGCGACAAACTTAATATGGTGCGAATGTTCTGCGCGGTGGTGGCAATGATATCGATCGCGCCAGTACGCAGTGCGCCGAGGATCGCCATCGCTTTGGTATTTTCCGAGGCAATGGCGATCACACAGGGGATTTTGCGCAGCTCATCGATGCTCAGCCCAATCACGCGATCGTTCATCACGGTATCTACGTGTTGGCCCTGCGAATTGAAGAAGTCATAGCCGGCGACATCGCCCGTTACGCCCTGATTAACGCTGGCGTCGATGATTTCGTGCGGCGTGAACCAGCCGAGCTTCACCATATAGCTGTTTTCATTCATGTCACCGATGCCCACCAGCGCCACATCCGCTTTGCGCGCGCGGTCCAGCGTCTCTTTGATGGTGCCGTTTTGCATAAAAGCGTCGCGCAGCGCTCGGTTCTCAACATAGGCAGGCGCATACAACGTTTCGCTGATGCCGCCAAACTTCTTGGCCAGACGACGGCTGATATGGTCAGCATTGATGGCATCGCCTGGACGATGCGTGCCGCCAATGCCGCTAATGAACAGGCAGTTACGCGTCGGCACCTGGCCTGGATAATCGGCGACAGCGGCAACGTTGCGCCCTTGCCCAACGGCGACAATGGCGTCGTCTTTCAGCGACTGCGCTAAATGTGACGACACCAGCGCGGCAACCTGACGTCGCTGCTCTTCCTGATCGGGCTGATCGAGCGCTATCAGCGCACGTTGCAGTTGTGGGAAGCGATTTTGCAGCTGTTGCTCGAGGCGGGTGCTGAAGACGGGATGGTAACGCACGTTGATTTCGACGATGCCCTCTTCGCGTGCGCGTTTGAGCAGTCGGCCGACTTTAATACGGGAAATACCAAACTTACGCGCAATCTCCTCCTGGGTGATTTCGTCCTGATAATAGGCGACAGCTATTTCCGTCAGCAGCTCGGAGTCCTGAGAAAGCGTGTTTTTTTCCATCCGTAACCTGTCTTTTTGGTGTTATTTGAAGAAGTTGTGACCACTCCATGTAGGGTGCGCATTCATGCGCACCTGGTCACCATAAATGGCGACCCTACAAAATGGGGCAAGATCTGACTTTGGGAAGGAGTTATATCATTGATACGACTCGCTTCGCCAGACCACAGCGCCGCGAGTCGATCGAGCATCACGCTTAGCGCTTGATGGCGTCGATTTTCAGCATACGGGCAATCACGATATCCAGCTCTTTCTGATCGAAGATCTGCTTCCAGTCCGGTTTCACAATCTTCTCACGGCCGTATTCCATGGCGATCATGCAGGCATCCGAGAACGGGTTGGTGGCGCGGAACGCCACGGCCAGCGCGATTTGAATATGGCCGTACAACATCGCTTTGGCCGCTTCTTCCGGCACGCCGCTGTGTTTCACGGTTTCGTCCAGCGCTTCTTTCATAAACGCGCCGACCATGCAGGCCACGGTTTCCACCAGCGTGGGTTCCAGATACGCCAGCTGCGTCACGGTTACCCAATGCACTTGCTCCACCGGCCCGTACATCACGCTGATCACCTTGCTCAGCTCGGCTTTCTGCTCATCAGAGCCGGTTTCATATGACGCCGCCACGTGCTGAACCGCCGCGATACCGCCGAAGGCATCAGCATGTTCTTCCTTGGTGTAACGCTCCAGGAATACCGATGGATGGCAAGGATGCGCCACCGCGTATTCAATGCCATCGCGATGGGCGATCAGATTGGCGTAGGCCGCCGCCGGATCCAGCGTCAGCAGAATCGCGCCCGGTTTCATCTGTGGCACCACGCCTTCAGAGACTTTGCCCAGCACAATATCCGGCACCGCCAGAATCACCACGTCGCTCAATGGCACCACGGAGGCCGCATCAGAGAGTTCGCGCCCCTGCGCGCTCACCTGCTCTTGTGCCTTGGGTGAGTTCTCACAGTAAAACACCTGGTAATCGCTTTTCTGGAAGTTGGCAGAAATACGCATACCCATTTTGCCGCCCGCGCCAATCACGGTGATGGTTTTCAGTTGCACGCTCATGTTGTTACTCCTGATCTTGTTTACTACGTAAGAATTCAACGGTGCGGCGAGTCCATTCGGCTTCTCGCTCGCAGGTCAGCGCGGCATCGTCCTGCCACGGCAACCAATGTTCGACGATTTGGTTAATGCCTTTATCCACCGGGCGCACGCTGGCGATCATCCGGTCGTAATCCAGCAAGCCTTCGCCCATCGGGCAGCCAGCAAAGGTAAAGCCGACCCAGCCATCACGACGCGTGAAGGCAAAGTCTTTGATGTGCAGATTGCCGACGCGCGCGGCGGTGTTGGCAATTACCTGCTCTGGCAATTCGAGTCCAGCGACACAGTTGGCGGGATCGAGACACACGCCGAGCCACGGCGACAGGAACTTGTTGATCACCGACATCATCGCGCCGCTGTTCACCTGCTCGTATGTCTCCAGACAGAGACGCACCTGCTGGCGGGCAAAATCCGGCAACACCGCGCCAATCAGCGCGGCAGCTTCGTCGAGCGACGGACGGTGATCGGCGGTGTAGAACATCGAACGTATGACGCGCGCATCGAGGATTTCCGCCATATGCAGATAACGACGCAGATGCTCTGTACCAAGGCCGCGCGTGCCGAGTTCCAGCGTGATGCCGAGTGCATCGGCCTGCTGACGCAGCGTTAACAGTTGTGCGTCAGACCAGCTTTCAATCGCAGGGTAGTCGCAGATTTGAAACACCGAGACATCGAGATCGGCGGTTTGTTGCAGCATCTTCTCCAGCGTCAGCGGGTTTGCAACTTTCGACGACATGCGCCAGAAAAAGGCGTAGGTACTGAGTCCGATACGGCTCATCAACCGAGCTCCTGAGCCAGCTCACTGGCTTCATCAATAATTTTTGCCAACGCGTTGGGATCGTGGGCAAAGCGACCCAGGAACAGGCCATTTACATCCCCGCCAAGGCGCTGAATCAGTCCCGGACCCGCGCTGCCGCCGTAAATGATTTTCAGGGTGATGCCCGGCGGCGTGGTGAGCTGCTGCAAACCGGCGCACACCGCGCGGATGTAGCTGTCCGGTGCCGGTTGCGGCGCACCAATCGCCCACTGCGGTTCGTAGGCAAAGAACACTTCGCCCTTTAATCCCTGCTGCGCCGACTCGGCCAACGCTTCGGCCAACTGCTGCTGGCACAGTGCGATCGCCTGCTGCGGTTCTGCCTGCACTTCTTCACCGATGCACAGCACCGGCGTGATGCCGTGACGCAGCGATATCGCCACTTTGGCGGCAATTTGCACTTTATCTTCGTGGAAATGACGACGGCGCTCAGCGTGACCAATTTCGGCCAGCGAGCAGCCCAACTCCTGTAACATGCTGGCGCTAACTTCACCGGTCCAGGCACCGTTCTCGGCCTGACAAACATCCTGACCGCCGAAGCGCACCGGTGTATTAGCAAAGATCGATGCAACCGCGGGAATTGCGGGATAAGCCGGTAATACAAACAGACCGACGTCGCCGTTTTTCACAGCTGCATGTTCGGCTAACGTCGCCACATCGCGACACCATTGCAAAGTTTGCTGATAGCCGAAGTACATTTTCAAACTGACGCCGAGCCAGATTTTTGGCTGAGACATGCTTCAAGCTCCTTGTTCAGAGGCACTGTGTTCTTTTAGCAGATCGCCGACGGTATTGACGATCAGTGCCAGCGAAATCGCTCCCGCATCCGGCGTACCAACACTTTTTTCTGCCAGCGGACGCGCGCGCCCCATTTTTGGTACCAGCTGTGCGGTGTCCTGCGCAGCTTTATCGGCCACCTGCGCCGCCTGCAGCCAGGCATCGGTTAACGACGCGCCAGCTTCAACGGCCTCGTTCAGGCTGTCGCTAAACGGCACCAGCACATCAACCATGGTTTTATCGCCGACGCGCGCTTTACCAAAGTGCATGATGCCCTCTTTCGCTTCACGTACGCCGGTGGCCACGCGCTGCGCATCTGGCGTCTGACGATCGCCAAGCGCGGTACCCAACGCGGTAAGCGCCACGCCCCACAACGCGCCCGAGGTGCCACCGGCTTTATCGGCCCACGCATCCGCCGCGCGGCACAGCAAGCTACCCGCACCGGCACCACGCGCCGCGACTTCACGCGCTTTCTCAACCGCGCCCAGCACGCCGCGCTCCATGCCGATACCGTGGTCGCCGTCACCGGCCACCGCATCAATATCACCAAGACGCTCAGCGTTACGCTGTAACATTTCTGCTACTGCTTCGAGCAATTGCAGCACGCGTTTCGCGCTCTCTTGCGATTCCGCTGTTGCTGCTGGCAAGGCTTCTTCCGTGCTTTCAACCAGCTCTGCGGCGCTTAACGGCTCGGCCACCAATACGCTGCCTTTACGGTAAGCGGGCGTGTTGGTTGGTGCGCGCCACAAGGTTTCCAGCTGATCGTCCAGCCACATCAGCGTCAGTGACGCACCGGCCATATTAAAGCTGGTGACAAACTCACCGACGTCCGGCTCAACCACCTGCAGCTTAGCCGCCTCCAGCAGTTGCGCGACGCGACGATAGACGACAAACAGCTCTTCATATTTCACCGAGCCCAGCCCGTTAAGGATCACCGCCACGCGCTGACCTTCGGCCTGCGGGATATCGGCTGGCAGTTCCTTGAGCAAACGCTCCACGAAGATCTCGGCCAGCTCATCCGCGCTCGGCATGTCGGTCTCTTTGATCCCCGGCTCGCCGTGAATGCCGAGTCCCAGTGCCATGCGACCTTTTTCCACTTCGAACAGCGGATGCGAAGCACCCGGCAAGCTGCAACCGGAAAACGCCACGCCAAAAGTACGCGTGCGGTTATTCGCGTGTTGTGCCAGCTGCAACACCTGTGATAAATCGTGACCCGCTTCAGCTGCGGCGCAGGCGGCTTTGAACACGCAGAGATCGCCTGCCACACCGCGACGCTTCTCCAGCTCATCTTTACTCGCGCTGGAGATATCGTCAGTCACCGCCAGCACGTCACAAGCGATGCCTTCCGCGCGCAGACGCTCGCAGGCCTGGCCGAAGTGCAGCACATCGCCAGCGTAGTTACCGAACATCAGCAATACGCCCGCGCCGTTATGGGCCGCACGTGCCACGTTGTAGATCTGCTGCGCCGACGGCGACGCGAATAAGTTGCCCATCGCCGCGCCGTGCGCCAGACCTTGTCCAACCAACCCGGCGAACGCCGGATAGTGACCGGACCCGCCGCCCACGATCACCGCCACCGTATTCGGCTGGCTGCGGGTGCTGCGCACCACGCCTCCGGCGACCTGACGGACTTTATCGGCATTGGCGGCGACAAAGCCTTCGATGAGCTCAGCGGCAAAGGCTGATGGTTGGTTAAACAGGTACGTCATATTAATGCTCCTGAGCTAAAGAGGTCGGCTGAGACGGCGAGCGACGGCGATTAAGTAACAGCATGAGGAACGCTGACAGCAGCATGAATCCACCCACCACAAACATCGGCAAGGCGTAGCTGTTGGTGGCGTCATGCAGTGCGCCGGTGATGTAGCCCGCAGAGAAGCCCGCTACGTTTCCTAAGGTGTTGATCAAGGCAATGGCTGCGGCGGCAGATGCGCCGGTCAGGAATTGCGTCGGTAAGGTCCAGAAGTTCGGCAGTGCGGCGAAGATGGAGCTGGCGGTAATCGCGATCACCATGATGGTGGTGAACGGCGAATCCATATACAGCGCCAGCGGGACGCTGATACCGCCTGCCAATGCCGGAATGGCGATGTGCCAGGTTTTGCAGCCGCGACGTGTGGCATCTTTCGACCAGAAGAACATCACCACCGCCGCGATCAGGTACGGCACGCCGGTAATTAGCCCTTTCTGCATCACGTTAAAGGTGGTGCCGAACTGCTGCTGGAAGCCGGCGATGATGGTCGGCAGGAAGAACGCCAGCGCATACAGACCATAAATAAAGCCGAAATAAATCAGGCACAGCATCCAGACGCGGCCATTACCCATCACCGAACGCAGGCTATGTTTTTGATGGCCCTGCTTCTGCTGATGCTCGGCTTCCAGTTCGGTGGTCAGCCAGGTTTTCTCTTCAGCGGTCAGCCACTTGGCCTGACGCGGCGAATCCACCAACCAGAACAGCGCGACGATACCAATCAGAATCGCGGGAATGGAGACACCCATAAACATCACGCGCCAGCCTTCCATGCCAAACAGACCATGCTGCTGAATCAGTGACGCGGCTAAAGGCGCGCCGAACACCACCGTCAGCGGCTGCGCAAGATAGAACAGCGACAGGATTTTGCTGCGATGACGTCCCGGCACCCACATGCTGAGATAGAGAATCGCGCCTGGGAAGAAGCCGGCTTCGGCGATACCCAGCAGCAGACGCAGCGTATACAAGCCTTCCACACTGCTCACCCAGGTGAACAGCAACGAGACAATGCCCCAGCTGATCATGATGCGCGCCAGCCAGCGACGCGCGCCGAACTTATGCAGTGCGAGGTTGCTTGGCACTTCCAGCAGGATGTAACCAATAAAGAAGATGCCCGACGCCAGGCCAAACTGCAGCGCGGTGAGGCCGAGGTCTTGCGTCATGCCGTTGGGGCCGGCAAACGAAATCGCGGTGCGATCGAGAAAGTTGATAAAGAACATCAGCGCCACGAACGGCACTAAGCGCCAGGAGATTTTTCTAATGGTGGATTGTTCCACCGCCGTCATTGCTTGTTGGTTCATAACGCACCTCCACGACGTGCGTGAGTGATCATTTCTTTATGTGGTGTTGACCAATCGCCAAAGAGGCGCTGGCTGCAGGAGTACTGAGAGGTACGGTGTAAATGACACATGTTCGAGTCCTCGATGGGTCTTCTTGTACATTGGTATAGTCATGCGAACATATGAACACTACACGGATAATTGTGCGTCTCTCAACTGCAACACACGAAAGTGTGAGCAGCTTCATGAGATTTGATTTTGGTCAATTTATCTGATTAGTGCGCCCATGCGACGCGGCGCAGGCGGTATAACAGGGTTTTTGAGTGATTCTGACGCGATCCTGAAGGCAATTCATATGAACAACGATTGAACATATGATTGTTTTTATGGCAAGCTAACCATGAACATCTTCTCGCCTGCTGAACAAACGTGCAGGCGTCATTGCACACCCTGCTGGAGAACGACGATGAAAACTATCGCAATTGGCGCCGATGATGCGGCTATCGAATTGAAAAATGTGATTAAAAAGCTGCTGGAAGAGAAAGAGTATGTGGTGACGGATTACACCAATGACGCGCAAAACGACCGTCCAATGTACCCGGATGTGGCCTTTGCGCTGGCCACCGCCATCCAGAAGAACGAATTTGAGCGCGGCATTCTGCTGTGCGGCACCGGCATCGGTGTGGCGATTGTCGCCAACAAGGTGGAAGGCGTGCGCGCGGCCCAGTGTCACGACACCTTCTCTGCCGAGCGTGCTCGCAAGAGCAACAATGCGCAGATCATGACCATGGGCGCGCGCGTCATCGGGCCGGAGCTGGCGAAGAACATCGTGAATGCCTGGCTGGCATCGGAGTTTGAAGGTGGCGGCTCAACCGCCAAAGTGGAGAAGATCGGTTACTACGAACAAGTATCCCACGCTAAATAAGCGCCGACGTCGCACCTCTGGAGAACCTTATGTCTACACGCCGGGAAAGAGCCAACGCCATCCGCGTTTTGAGTATGGATGGCGTACAACAAGCCAATTCGGGACATCCGGGCGCCCCGATGGGCATGGCGGATATCGCTGAAGTGTTGTGGCTCGACTTTTTACGGCACAATCCACGTAATCCCAACTGGGCTAACCGCGACCGCTTCGTTTTGTCGAACGGCCACGGCTCCATGCTGATCTATAGCCTGTTGCACCTGAGTGGTTACGATTTGCCGCTCAGCGAATTAAAAAATTTCCGCCAGCTGCACTCTAAAACGCCGGGGCATCCGGAATATGGCTACACGCCGGGCGTTGAAACCACCACCGGCCCGCTGGGTCAGGGCATTGCGAACGCAGTGGGGTTTGCGATTGCCGAGCGCACGCTGGCGGCGCAGTTCAACCGTCCAGGTCATGACATCGTAGACCATAACACCTACGTGTTTATGGGCGACGGCTGCATGATGGAAGGCATCTCACACGAAGTCTGCTCTATCGCCGGTACCCTGAAGCTGGGCAAACTGGTTGCCTTCTATGACGACAACGGCATCTCCATCGACGGTCACGTTGACGGCTGGTTCACCGACGACACCGCTAAACGCTTTGAAGCCTACGGCTGGCACGTGGTGCGCGGCGTGGACGGTCATGATGCCGACGCGATTAAGAAAGCGGTTGAAGAGGCCAAAGCGGTTTCCGACAAGCCTTCGCTGCTGATGTGCAAAACCGTGATTGGCTTCGGTTCGCCGAACAAAGCCGGTACGCACGACTCGCACGGCGCGCCGCTGGGTGCCGATGAAATCGCGCTGACCCGCAAGCAGCTGGGCTGGAACCACGGTCCGTTTGAAATCCCTTCCGACATCTACGCGCAGTGGGATGCCAAAGAAGCCGGCCAGGCGAAAGAGTCTGCGTGGGACCAGAAGTTTGCTGCCTACGCCGCTGCACATCCGGAACTGGCTGCGGAGTTCAAACGCCGCGTCAACAACGAGCTGCCCGCTAACTGGGCCACTGAGTCGCAGAAGTTTATCGAGCAGCTGCAGGCCAATCCGGCGAAAATCGCCAGTCGTAAAGCCTCGCAGAACGCCATCGAAGCCTTCGGTAAAATCCTGCCGGAATACCTGGGCGGCTCTGCTGACCTGGCGCCAAGCAACCTCACCCTGTGGTCCGGTTCTAAGCCAATCAATGAAGACGCGGCGGGCAACTACATCCATTACGGCGTGCGCGAGTTCGGTATGACCGCCATCGCCAACGGCCTCGCGCTGCACGGCGGTTTCCTGCCGTACACTGCCACCTTCCTGATGTTCGTCGAGTACGCGCGCAACGCCGCACGTATGGCCGCGCTGATGAAAATCCGTCAGATCATGGTCTACACCCACGACTCGATTGGTCTGGGCGAAGATGGCCCGACGCACCAGCCGGTTGAGCAGATGGCCAGCCTGCGCGTGACGCCGAACATGAGCCTGTGGCGCCCGTGCGACCAGGTTGAGTCAGCGGTGGCGTGGAAATATGCCATTGAACGTGTTGACGGCCCGTCGGCGCTGATCTTCTCGCGTCAGAACCTGGCGCAGCAGGATCGCAGCGCTGAGCAGCTGGCGAACGTGGCGCGTGGTGGTTACGTGCTGAAGGACAGTGAAGGCACACCAGAGCTGATCCTGATCGCTACCGGTTCAGAAGTGGAGCTGGCGGTGGCTGCTTACGAGCAGCTGACGGCGGAAGGACGCAAGGTGCGCGTGGTGTCTATGCCATCCACCGACGCCTTCGACAAGCAGGACGCGGCGTACCGTGAATCCGTGCTGCCGAAAGCGGTTGCTGCACGCGTGGCGATTGAAGCGGGTATCGCAGATTACTGGTTCAAATACACCGGCCTGAACGGGGCGATCGTCGGCATGACCACCTTCGGTGAGTCAGCGCCTGCGGATCAGCTGTTCAAAGAGTTTGGCTTCACCGTTGAGAACGTGGTTAACACGGCGAAATCGGTTTTGTAATTTGAGGTCGCCATCAATGGCGCTCCGACAAAATAAAGGGCGGCTCAGTTGAGTCGCCCTTTTTACTATGCGGTGATACGAATAATTTTTTGCGTCATGCTCATGGCGGAATCAAACGGGCTGGTATTGCGCACGATTTTCACCATCACGCTGGCGCCCACCCACAGCTGATACAGGCTTTCCGCCACACGGCTCGGTTGGTCATCGATAGACAACGAACCTTCCTCAACACCCGCTTCTAATGCGTCCGCCAGTCGCGCAATGATGCCTGCCGTTCCGGTTTGTAGCGTGCCGCGCATACTATCTGATAAATCGGCAACTTCCGCGCCCAGCTTCACCGCCAGACACTTGCCCTGACAATCGGAGAACGATTGCGATTCACGCCACAGCTGCCAATAGTTCATCAGCCGCTGCGCCATCGTCAGGCCCGGCTGGCTTAATGTCGCATCAAGCTCAGCCAGATAATCATCGAAATAGCGTGCCAGCATATCCACCCCAAAAGCCTCTTTCGAGCTGAAGTAGTGATAGAACGAGCCTTTGGGTACACCGGCATCGGTGAGGATTTCATTTAATCCGACAGCCGAAAAACCCTTGCCGGCCATAATGCGTTGGCCAGTGGCAAGGATGTGATCGCGGATTTCATTACTATGCAATTGGGATGAAGTAGTCATAGTGGTAGATTACCAAATACTAGACCAGTCGTCTATGCACTCAACATGCGTTTACTACTGCGATAAGCTGCGTGCTGCTTTCTCGATCACCGCCGCAATCTCTTTTGGCTGTGAAGCATAAATCGCATGATTTCCCTTTAGCTCCGTCACGCTGCTATGCGCACGTTGCGCCATAAAGCGTTCCAGCTGCGGATTGATCGCGCGGTCTTCGGTTGCCACCACCGCCCAGCTGGGTTTGGTTTTCCAGGCTGGCGCACCGGCCGGTGCAGCAAAGGCCGCAACGGCAGGCATCACCTGAGAACGCGCAAGCAAATCGGTCTCTTTAACGGGCAGATCGGCAGCGAAATCAGCGTGGAATTTTTCCGGTTTCAAATAGAGATAATGGTCAGGCGTTTCGGCGATGGATTGCGCGGCGGGCGGATATTTTTTCGCCAGACTCAACAGCGAATCCCCTTGTTCTGGCTGGAACGCGGCGATGTACACCAGGCCAGCAACCGACGGATCGTTACCCGCATCGCTGATAATCATGCCGCCATAACTGTGTCCGACCAGCAGCGATTTACCCTGCTGCAGCGCCAGAACGCGTCGGGTGGCCGCCGCGTCATCGGCCAGCGATGTTTGCGGCTCCTGCACAATCGACACTTTATAACCGTCTTTATCGAGAATGCGCGCCACTGGATTCCAGCCCGAGCCATCCACAAACGCACCGTGAACCAGCACGATGTTTTTCACCGGCTCAGCCAGTGACGACTGCGCATATACCGACAGCACTGCACCTAACGCTAACGTGGTTAATGATTTTTTAAACATGATTTTGCTCTCCACACTTTTCACGATGCAAAACAAAGGAGGCGAACCGCGGCTCGCCTCCCGATGCGTTTATTGCGCCAGTTGCTTGATCAATTGTTGCGCCGTCTCTGCTGAAGACGTTGGGTTTTGTCCGGTAATCAGCAGGCCATCGCTAACCACATAAGAGCTCCAGTCCGCGCCTTTGGAATACAGACCGCCCTTCGCAATCAGTTCATCTTCCACGAGGAAAGGCACTACCTGAGTCAGGCCAACCGCTTCCTCTTCGCTGTTGGTAAAGCCGGTGACGTTACGGCCTTCGACCAGCGGTTTGCCTTCCGGCGTTTTGACGTGACGCAGCACGCCCGGCGCATGACACACCAGCGCAACGTGCTTATTCGCGGCCAGGAAGCCTTCAATCAGCGCGATGGAGTGCTGATCTTCTGCTAAATCCCACAGTGGGCCGTGGCCGCCTGGGTAAAACACCGCATCGAAATCGGCTGGTGATACGCTGTCCAGACGCACGGTGGCGGCGAGTTGCGCGGTTGCTGCGGCATCCGCTTCAAAACGATGCGTTTGCTCAGTCTGGAAATCCGGCTCATTGCTTTTAGGATCTAACGGCGGGTTGCCCCCTTTTGGCGACGCCAGCGTGATTTCTGCGCCAGCATCTTTGAATGCGTAGTAAGGCGCGGCCAGCTCTTCCAGCCAGAAACCGGTTTTACGTCCGGTGTCACCCAATTGGTCGTGTGAGGTTAAAACCATAAGAATCTTCATCATCAATCTCCTGCCTGTTGAATTTAAACATCTAAACTAGACCAGTCGTCTAGCGCTTGAATTCAAAGTAACAGCTAATAGACCAGTCGTCTAGTGGCTAAATCATTTTTTTACTGAAATGAAATGCGCCGCTGTTTCTTATCTTTCCACTAGCTTAAGCGTACTCTATCCCGATTTGCCCTTTCTCACGGAACCGAAAAAATCATGTCCACCCTACGTTTACTCATTTCTGACTCACACGATCCCTGGTTCAACCTCGCGGTAGAAGAGTGTATTTTCCGCCAGATGCCAACAACGCAGCGCGTGCTGTTTCTCTGGCAGAACGCCGAAACGGTGGTGATCGGCCGCGCCCAGAATCCGTGGAAAGAGTGCAATACGCGGCGGATGGCGGAAGACGGCATCAAGCTGGCACGACGCAGCAGCGGCGGCGGCGCGGTGTTTCACGATTTGGGAAACTGCTGCTTCACCTATATGGCCGGCAAACCGGAATATGATAAATCGGTCTCCACGGCGATTATCCTGCGCGCGCTGGAACAGCTTGGCATTCCAGCTGAGGCCTCAGGTCGCAACGATATCGTGGTGAACGTGGATGGCGAAGTGCGCAAGATTTCCGGATCTGCCTATCGTGAAACGCCCGATCGCGGTTTTCATCACGGCACATTTTTGATGGATGCCGACCTTTCGCGTCTCGCCGATTACCTCAATCCAGACATTAAAAAATTACAGGCGAAAGGCATTACCTCGGTGCGTTCACGTGTAGCCAACATTGCCGATTTGGTGCCGGGCATCAGTTTTGACGCGATCTGCCGTGAGGTGATTGCCGCCTATTTTGCTTACTACCAGGAAGAGTGCCAACCGGAACATATCTCTCCCGCCGCACTGCCTGATTTGCCCGGTTTCGAAGAGCAATTCGCGCGGCTAAGTAGCTGGGAATGGAATTTTGGTAACGCGCCGGATTTCTCGCATCAGTTGAATGAGCGCTTTGTCTGGGGCGGCGTAGAGATTCACTTTGATGTGGAGCGCGGCGTGATTTCTCGCTGCCAGATTTTCACCGACAGCCTGAACCCTTCGCCATTAGAAACGCTGGCGTTACGTCTGCAGGGCGCGGTCTATCGACCTGAAACCATGTTGGCGCAATTAACACTGTTGAAAACGGAATTTCCGGAGCAGCTTAATGAATTGAGCCAGCTGGAAAGCTGGCTGGTGGCGAGTGTGAGTTAGGTATAAAACGGTCGCCATAAATGAACTGCACCCCAAATGTTGGACCATAATCTGACATTGTGGAGTGACCCCGAGCCCATAGACAAATCTGCCCTATATTTTGAGCATAGGAGGAGTCTATGGGCACACCACGATTTACCCCTGAGTTTAAAGAAGAAGCAGTCCGCCAGATCACCGAGCGGGGCTATTCCGTCGCCGACGTATCTGAACGCCTGGGCGTCTCGCAACACAGCCTTTATAAATGGATCCGCTCTATAAAACCTGATGCCAGCGGGCACCAGGCGCAGGATCTGCTGGATGCCCGGACGGAGATCCTCCGGTTGAAAGCGCAACTCAAGCGAACTGAGGAGGAGCGGGATATCCTGAAAAAGGCGGCGCGGTACTTTGCAAGGGAGCCCGACTAAAGTACCGCTTCATCAACGATCACCGTCAGGTCTGGTCGATCACACTGATGTGTCGGGTTCTGAAGGTTGCCCGTTCCGGTTTTTACGTCTGGCTCCACTGCCCGGTATCAACTGGAGAGCAGGATAATCAGCGGCTGCTGACGCTTATCCGCGACTCTTATACCCTGAGTGGCGGCGTTTATGGATACCGGCGGGTCCACAGTGACCTGCGAGAAATCGGGGAGGTATGCAGTAAAAACAGGGTAGCGAAAATTATGCGGCAGAACAGAATCAAGGCCGTACATGGCTATAAAATCCCGCGAGGAGCACGGGGACGTCCGTCAGTCATCGCGCCTAACCGGGTACAGCGGGAGTTCACAGTCGTTAAACCGAACCAGGTCTGGGTAACGGATATTACCTACATACGGACCTGGCAGGGCTGGCTGTATCTGGCCGTGGTCATAGACCTGTTTGCCCGCAATGTGGTGGGCTGGTCAATGAAACCCTCACTGTCGCGCGAACTGGCGCTGGATGCTCTTCTGATGGCCGTCTGGCGACGAAGGCCTGAGGAAACCGTTATCGTACACAGCGACCAGGGAAGCCAGTATGGCAGCGATGACTGGCGACGGTTCTGCCAGGCTAATAACCTGTCACCCAGCATGAGCCGGCGCGGCAACTGCTGGGATAATGCAGTGGCAGAATCCTTCTTCAGTTCGCTAAAAAAAGAGCGCATCAGAAAGCGGATCTATAGAACCCGGGACATGGCCCGGGCTGATATCTTTGATTATATCGAAGTGTTCTACAACCGGACCCGACGCCACAGCCACCTGGGAGGCGTCAGTCCAGAGGCCTTCGAAAAGGCCTCGTCGTGAGGACAGCGAATGTCTACGGGAATGGGGTCACTCCATAAATGGCGACCCTACATTACTTATTCTCTGCCTGAATAATTAAATCAGGTTCCTTGCCCACCAATATCAACGTCAGACTAAACGACAAAACAAGCGCAATGGCAACGCCGGAAACAGCCCAAATAAAGTACGGTCCAATATAGGCCGGCAAACTGAATATACTGGAAAGAATGTAACCGTATAAACGCACGCCAAAGAAACCGATAAAGGCTGAAGCCAGTGCACTGGAAACCGTTGCCGCGATAAAGGCTTTTTTGTAGCGCGTTAATACGCCAAACAGCGCCGGTTCCGTGATGCCTAATAACGCTGAAATCGCGGCTGAAAGCGTGACCACCTTGTCCTGCCGATTTTTACTTAATTTCCAGATAGCGAATGTCGCACCGGCAATCGACATATTTGCCATAAACATCATCGGCATCAACATGTCATAACCGCGATCGCTAAAGTTCTGTAGCGCAATCGGTGTCATCGCGTGATGCATGCCGGTCAGCACCGCCACCGGACGAATGGCGCCGACAATCAAGCCAGCAAAGCTTGCTGAAATACTGAATAAGCCCTCAATAAACAGCGCCAGACCTTTGCCAAGCCAAATCCCCATCGGACCAATCACCACCAGCGCGGTCAAAGCCGCAAGGAACAGCGTTAAGGTAGGCGTAAATACAGTTTTTAATACTTCCGGCATAATGCGATCCACCCAGCGATGGATATAGCTGAGCGCCAGGATAGAGAAGATGACCGGAATAACGCTGGAAGCATAATTAAATACCGAAACCGGCAGCACGCCCATCAGCCAAAACGCGCTCACTGCGCCCTCCTGATGCGCCGCCAGCGCTTTTGCCGCATCAATTAAAGAGGGATACATTAAACAAGCCGCCACGGCAGCGGCTAAATACTCGTTGGTTTTAAATATTTTGGCGGCGGAGACCGCTAAAAAGAACGGCAGGAAATAGAACACGCCGCTGGCAATTAAATCAATCACCATTACCGTATCGCTTTTGGCCGAGACCAGCTTTAACGCCACTAATCCGGCCAGTAAGCCTTTGATCATCCCTGCGCCGGCAATGGCGGGAACAATCGGTCCAAATACCCCCGAGACGGTATCCATAAACAGTGATATCAGGCTTTTGCGTCCTTTCTCATGTTGCGCAGTTTGTACGCTATCGTTATTTAATACCGGAACGATTTGCTCATACCAGCTATTAACTTTGGGCCCAATAATAATCTGGAATTGTTCGCTCTGCATTTGCGCGCCCAGCACACCGGGCAAGGTTTTAATTTCGCTCTGGTTAACTTTATTGTCATCAATAAGGTCAAAGCGCAAACGCGTCATGCAATGCCAGACTTTATTGATATTATTCTTCCCACCCACTAAGTGGATTATATTTTTTATTACTTCCTGCGTTACCATACGTGCTCCTGAGGGAAGAAAAACAGCCTGGTGAAATCTGCACTGGATGGTAATAAATGACACCGAACAAAACAAACCAATAAATCATGACTGCGATCACAAAACCCGCTGCATCAGTACTATTAATCATCTAAAATGACAAATTGGTCTGTTTTTATGACGATAAACGCTCTGATTTACTGACCAATATTTATTGCCCAAAAAAGGGTTTGCGTCGCAATAAAAACCCGGTAATGATACGGCAAAAATAGCTTATCAACATGCCTTGATATTGCGTGCAGTCACTGCACCACAGGAGTATTTCTCGTGACCCCAACCATTATTGAAAATATTGCGTGTTTTATTACCCGCCCCGATCGTCATAATCTTATTACCGTACGTGTCACCACCAATAAAGGGATTACCGGTCACGGCTGCGCCACCTTTCAACAGCGTCCTTTAGCAGTAAAAACCATGGTGGATGAGTATCTGGTACCGCTATTAACTGGACGCGATGCCAACAATATTGAAGACCTGTGGCAGATGATGAACGTTAATGCCTATTGGCGTAACGGGCCGGTGACTAACAATGCCATTTCGGGCGTGGATATGGCGTTGTGGGATATTAAGGCGCAGTTAGCTGATATGCCTCTTTATCAACTGTGGGGCGGCAAGGCACGCGATGCGATTGCGGCTTACACCCATGCCAGCGGTGAAACACTGGACGAACTTTATACCTCGGTCGATAACGCCTTAAAGAAAGGCTATCGCCATATCCGCTGTCAGCTGGGTTTTTACGGCGGAACGCCCAAAGAACTCAACGCACCGGAAAATAGCACCTCAGGCGCTTATTACTCGCAGCAAGAGTACATGGCAAATACGGTAGAGATGTTCCGTGCGTTAAGAGAGAAATACGGACATCGATTCGAAATTCTGCATGACGTGCATGAGCGCTTATTCCCGCAGCAGGCAATTCAACTGGTGAAACAGCTTGAGACGTATATGCCCTATTTTCTTGAAGATGTGCTTCCTCCCGCACAAACCGGCTGGTTAGAGCAACTGCGTCAGCAAAGCGCGGTGCCGTTAGCGCTAGGTGAATTATTTAATAATCCAGCGGAATGGCACGAGTTAATTGTGAATCGTCGCATCGATTTTATTCGTTGTCACGTCTCGCAGATTGGTGGCATTACACCGGCGTTGAAACTGGCGGCGCTGTGTCAGGCATTTGGCGTGCGACTGGCATGGCACGGACCGGGCGATATGACGCCGATTGGCGTAGCAGTCAATACACATCTGAATATTCATCTGCACAATGCTGCCATTCAGGAATTTATTCCGCGCTCAACGCTGACCGATGCGGTTTTCCCTGGCGCGCCGGAGATTAAGAATGGCTATATTTATCCACCACAAGCATCGGGTATTGGCGTCGGCTTTGATCAAGCGTTAGCAGAAAAACATCCGGTGGTTTACCGTCCGCATGAATGGACGCAGAGTCGCCTGCCTGACGGCACCATTCACACGCCATAATTTAGCGCTGTTGCTGACGGAAACGCAGATTATCCGGGTTATGCGGAATCAGATAGGTGCAGGTGTAATTAATATCAACGATGTCGCTGATTTCATACACCTGCCCGCCTTGTAAAATACCACGGTTAATAATGTGCATAGCCGGACTCCCTTTTTTACAACCCAGTAGCGTCGCCTGTTCGCGATTAACGCTAATCGCGCGGTAGCTGGTGAGTAAATGTGAGATTTGATAGCCTTTGGACAACACATATTGCTGTATCGATCGCTCAATAATGTCACCGTTGAGATCGCTAAATAAGGTTGCTGGCATACGCGATATTTCAATCTGTACCGCCACATTATCGACATAGCGCAGGCGGGAAAACTCCCAGATAAAGGCATCGTCGTTAATGGCGAATATCTGTTGCTCGTCACTGTCGGGGCGTCTTTTACGCAGGCCGATTGAGCGGTAATGCATTTGGTCAAAGCGCTTTTCGGTGATCGAATTATACACCAGCGGGTTATTACGCACCGTTTCGTTAATCCAGATGCCCGATCCCTGCACGATACGCACCGCTCCGATACTGACCAGCTTCTCCAGTGCTTGCCGGATGGTGAAACGCGATACGCCGTACTCTTCGGCCAGCTGGCGTTCAGGCGGCAATTTACGTGGCGCGGAGGTATCTTCCTGATAGATCTTGCTCAGCAAATCCTGGGTAACGAACTCTTTCTTTTTCATGGGATTAGCCTGCTCCTGAGTTGTATCCGCAGATGATAACACGATGTTATGGCGAGGAAGGGTTAAGTGCGCCTTCCTGCACCAGAAACGCGATCAGCGTTGCATCCCGTTCTCCCGTCAACGCGGGTAATGGCGCGGTATCGCTCACTGAATCGCCCTTGTGCAACCGTTCATTATCCATCCGCACAATGCCGTCCAGCACGGTAATCCAGCTGGAAAAGCCTGTACGCTGTGGCACATCAACCTGTTGGCCGCGTTCCAGTTTCAGGTCATAAATGTATATCGTTTGATTGAGCGGCAGCGGCGCCTCGCTGCCGTGCGGCCCTGCCAGTAACGTCCATGCGTTGACTGGCGCACCTTCCGCACGGGTAAAAGTATTCACCTGCGGTTCACCGCCGGTTTGCGCTGGGCGAATGGTGGCCTGCAGCATTTCGGTTTCGATAAAAGGCGCAGACTCGGCAAAGCGTATCCCGCTGCCGGCACTCAGCAGCAGCGCGCGTTTAGCATTGAGGGAATGGGTTTCTCCCAACTCGGTGCTGTGCAGCAGCGAACCGCGCCAAACGTAGCTGAAAATCTCACTGTCCTGATGCGAATGCAGCGGAATGGTGGCATCCAGCTGCAACGTCATTTGATCGATAATTTCCAGCGGTCCAAACGCTTCACCGGGACGCTGACGGCGAATGTTAAACGGACCGTATTCAAACAGCTGATCGCGTTGGGCACGCAGGATGTTCATGGTGTAACTCCTCTATGATTTTTCTCTGTCCACCATCATAGAGATCGGGAGAATCATGAACAGCAGGCAAAACTGCTCGCTTAAATCAAAAAAACTGAACGACGATAAAGTGCCGAAATAATAAGAGCAGGTTAATGTTTTTTATTCATCGCCAGCGCAAGGTTAATTGCGTAAAATAGCCGCTTTATTCTGCGAGTGTAATAATCATGAACCGAAGCGAACAGATCCTGGCAGCCGCCGAGCAGTGTATGCGGCAAAAAGGTTTTCACCAGACGTCGATTCAGAATATTGCTACTCAGGCCGATGTCAGCATCGGTTTAATTTATAAATATTATAAAAACAAAGAGGCGATCATTGAGGCATTAGTCACCAGTGTGGTGCAGCGGATGATCACCTTGCTGAATGCCGACTTTGAACGTATCGCGCATATGCAGGGACATTATCATGAAGCGGAAGATATTGTGCCGGCGGCCGTGGAAAACAGTATTATTTTGCTGATGGAAGTGTCGTCTGAAGCCACGCGGAATAATCGCATCCAGCAAATTATGTTCGATGCCTGGCATCAACTTAAAAATAACTTCATTGCGCAGGAGCAGGCGCTGCATCCTGGACAAGACGCCAATGCTATTCACACCCGCTTATATGTGATGTCGCTGATTATTGACGGCATCATTATTCGCCGCTGCATGAAGCAGCGCGATATCGCACCAGGCTTTATGCCGTTTTTCAATGCGGTGGTCAATGACCTCTACCCGCACAGTGCTGCCTAATCTCAACCGAATAGATGCTGGCTAAGAATGCCGTTCACGCGCTGCATTTCATGTTGATCAAGGTCGCTATCGCCAAAGGCGCGACAGGCGACGCCATCCACCAGCAGCAATAAAAATTGAATGCGGTTGGCACGTTGCGTTGCGTTGATTTCAGGTGTTTGTGCGGCATAACGCACCTCTAATTCGGCGAGTAATAATTGCTCTTGCTGGGCCAGAACGGTACGCACCGACTCATTACGCGACGCCTCAGAATACATTTCCAGTAATAATTTCCGGTCCTGACTTGGCCAATGCTGCCAGAATGGCGAATCCGCGTTGATAATATCCTGCGTCGATTGTTGTGCGGATAAATGCTGTACTAAAAACAGGCGCCAGTTGTGCGCGATGCTTTTGATTGTTTCCGTGACAATAAGCTCTTTACTGCTGAAGTAACGATATATTTGCCCTGCCCCTAACGCAGATTCACGGCTAATATCCGCCATGCTGGCGCCATGAAATCCGGAGCGACTGAAACAGACTTTTGCCGCATTAATAATCTGCTGCTGACGCTGCAAAAAGAATTCGTCATGTTCAGAGTGACTCACATTGGCTCCGAAGAAAATTATCGTTTTAATCGCGTCATCATACGCGATGCGTATCCGGTGAGAAACCATGACAATGTTGCCAATATTTGCGGTTGGTGCGCATAAATGCGCACCCTACGAAAAGCGCGCCAATCCTTTGTAGGGTCGCCATTTATGGCGACCGAAAGACGATTAACTGACGAGCATTACGCAATTATTGCGTGCTCATTATTTCAGATTCTTTCAACGCCGTGCCGCCGCCCATCACTTTATAGAAAGTGATTAAATTCAGGTAATAAGCTTGCTGCGTACTCACCAGACTGGTGCGGGCGCTGTACAGCGTGCGCTGCGCAGTCAAGGCATTGAGATAAGTATCAACGCCGTTGCGATAGCGCAGATCCGCCAGATGGTAATAGGTTTGCGATGCCGCCACATTACTCCGCTGACTACTGAGCTGATCGTTGATGGTGCCGCGACGCGCCAGCGCATCCGCCACTTCCTGGAAGGCGGTTTGCACCGCTTTCTCATACGCCGCCACGTAATATTCTTTCTGTGCTTTGGTGTATTTCAGGTAAGAAACATTGTAGCCGCCCTGGAAAATCGGCAGCGAAATGCTCGGCGCAAACGACCAAATGCCCGCCCCGTTTTTAAACAGCGTCGAGAGATCGGCACTGCCGACGCCGCCGCTGCCGGTCAGCGTAATGCTCGGGAAGAAGTTGGCACGCGCCGCGCCAATACTGGCGTTGGCAGACTTGAGATTGTGCTCAGCTTGTAACACATCAGGGCGATTCAGCAACGCATCCGATGAGACACCCGCTGGCACCTCACGCAGTGCGTTACCGATCGACTCAATGCTGTCAGGCAGCAGGTTATCCGGCACGCTGCGGCCTACCACCAAATCCAGCGCATTTTTATCCTGCGCCACCAGCGTGGTGTAGCTGGCAACATCGGCCTGCGCAGATTGGTAGGTAGTTTCCGCAGACGAGACATCCACCATCGAAGCGATGCCGTTTTCCATCTGCTTACGCGTCACCTGCCACGATTGACGTGCGCTCTCGGCGGTCTCTTTGGCAATCGCCAGATTGCTGCGATCGGCAGCGAGTTGCAGCCAGTAATCCACCGTGTTGTACAACACCGTCAAGCGCGTACTGCGAGCGCCCTGCAGCGTGCCGAGGTAGGTTTCATACTGCTCGCGCGTCAGGCTTTGGTTTTTGCCGAACAGATCGAGTTCAAACGCACTGACGCTGCCTTCCGCCGAATAGCTGTTACTGATGGCGGTTTGATTGCCTTCGCCGGTTAACGCGCGTGAACGCGTGCCGCTCACGCCCGCGCTAATGGTCGGGAACAGATTGGCGCGCTCTTCGCCATACTGCGCATGCGCCGACTTCACGCTGGCTACCGCTTCACGCAAGTCGCGGCTGCTATCCAGCGCCATCGTCACCACCTGACGCAGTTTGGCGTCGAGCACATAATCCTGCCAGCTCAGGTCGCGGTAGTTGCTGGCCTGAGTGCCTTGCAGTGAACGATAGGCATCACCGCTCGGCATCTGGTTGCTGACCGCGCCTTGCGGGCGGTCATAGTGCGGATCGAGCGAGACACAACCCGACAGCAGCGCGGGAATTAACACCATTAAGAGTTTTGCCGACATGTTATTTCCCCGCTTTCGCCACAGATTGATGATTATCGTCATGCGGAATCGCCGGGAAGACGCGACGCACCAGAACAAAGAACAGCGGAACAAAGAAGATCGCCAACAAGGTAGCGGTCAGCGTGCCGCCTATAATGCCGGTACCAATTGCAATACGGCTGTTGGCGCCTGCGCCGGTGGAAATCGCCAGCGGCAGCACGCCAGCGGTAAACGCCAGCGAGGTCATGATGATCGGACGCAGACGCATCGATGCCGCGTGCGTCGCCGCCTTCATCAGGTTTTCCCCTTTGCGGTAATTGTCTTCGGCGAACTCTACGATCAGAATCGCGTTCTTCGCCGACAAACCAATGATGGTTAACAGCGCCACCTGGAAATAGACGTCGTTTTCCAGTCCGCGCAGGCTGATCGCCAGCAACGAACCGATCACGCCGAGCGGCACCACCATCATCACCGAGAACGGCACCGACCAACTTTCATACAACGCCGCCAGGCACAGAAACACCACAATCAGCGAGATGCCATACAGCGACATCGCCTGGTTGCCGGAGAGTTTTTCCTGATAGGACAAACCGCTCCACGCAAAGGTGGTGCCCGCCGGCAGCTTCGCCGCCAGTTTTTCCATCGCGCCGATCGCGTCCCCGGAACTCTTGCCTGCCGCCGCCGAACCTTCGATTTCATAGGACGCGAGGCCGTTATAACGTGACAGCACATCCGGGCCGTACGCCCATTCTGACGAGGCAAACGACGCAAACGGCACCATGGGTGTATTGCTGTTGCTATCGCTGCCGCGCACGTACCAGTGATCGATATCTTCCGGCTTGCTGCGGAACTGCTGATCGCCCTGCATGTAAACCTTTTTCACTCGGCCACGATCGGTGAAGTCATTGATGTAGCTGCCGCCAATCGCCGCACTGAGCGTATCATTGATATCGCTGATGGTGAGGCCCAGCGACTGCGCTTTTTCATCGTCGATATTGACCTGCAGCTGCGGTAAATCCGGCAAAGTGTTGGCACGCACCGCGCTGAGCAGCGGATCCTGATTAGCTTCAGCAATCAGCTGATTACGCATCTTCAGTAGCTGGTCGCGCCCGGTGGTGCCGCGCGCCTGCAGTTCGAAGGTGAATCCGTCTGACTGCCCTAAACCGGACACCGACGGCGGCGACAGCACGAAGATCTGCGCATCACGAATGCTGGCCAGGCTCGCCATGGCACGCGCGGCAATCGCATCGGCACTGTTTTCAGCACCTTTACGCTCGCTCCAGTTCTTCAGCGAGATAAAGCCAATCCCGGCGTTCTGGCCGCTGCCGGCAAAACTGAAGCCATTCACCAGCATGCTGACGTTGACGTTGTCTTTTTCTTTGGTGGCGAAGTATTCCTGCACCTGACGACGAACCGCGCTGGTGCGGTTTTCCGTCGCGCCCGGTGCCAGCTGGTATTGCACCATGATATAGCCCTGATCCTCAGTCGGCAGGAAGCCGGTCGGCAAACGCATATACAGCACCGCGCAACCGATCAGCAGCACCGCGTAGAGCAGCAGATAGCGCACCGAACGGTGCAGCACATGACCCACGCCGTTGTGATAACGCGCCTGCACGCGCTCGTAGCTGCGATTAAACCAGCCGAAAAAGCCCTTTTGGCCGCCTTCTTCGTTATGCGGTTTGAGCAGCGTGGCGCACAGCGCTGGCGTTAGCGTGAGTGCCACGATCACCGACAGCACCATCGATGAAACAATGGTGATGGAGAACTGACGATAGATAACGCCGGTCGAGCCGCTGAAGAAGGTCATCGGCAGGAACACCGCCGACAGCACCAGCGCGATACCAATCAACGCGCCGGTGATCTCTTTCATCGATTTCTCGGTGGCCTGACGCGGCGGTAAACCCTCTTCGCGCATCACGCGCTCGACGTTCTCCACCACTACGATCGCATCGTCCACTAATAGCCCGATGGCGAGCACCATGCCGAACATGGTTAAGGTGTTGATCGAGTAGCCAAACAGCGACAGCACGCCAAAGGTTCCGAGCAACACCACTGGCACGGCAATCGCCGGAATCAGCGTGGTGCGGATGTTCTGCAGGAACACAAACATCACGATCACCACCAGAATCACCGCCTCAATCAGGGTTTTCACCACCTCTTCGATCGAGATTTTCACGAAGTCGGTGCTGTCGAGTGGATACGCCACTTCATAGCCCGCCGGCATGCTGCTGCGGAACTCGTCGATGGTGGCTTTCACCTGTTCGGCGGTTGACAGCGCATTGGCACCGGACGCCAGCTGCACCGCAATCCCCGAAGCCGGATGACCGTTGGCCAGCACGTTAGCGCTGTAATCCTCATCACCCATTTCTACGCGTGCCACATCGCTCAAATGCACCACCGAGCCATCGCTTTGGCTTTTCAGCACGATATTGCGGAACTGTTCCGGCGTTTGCAGGCGCGAACGCGAGCGCACGGTCGCCACCAGTTGCTGCTCTTTGCTGGCCGGTTGCGCGCCTAACTGACCCGATGAAACCTGGGTATTCTGGCTCTCCAGCGCGGTTGTGACATCGGATGGCATCAGCGAATAGGAGGCGAGTTTGGCGGGATCGAGCCAGATGCGCATGGCGTATTCGGCACCAAACACCTGCACGCTGCCGACGCCCGGCACGCGCGCCAGCGAGTCTTCCATGTTGCTGACCATGTAGTCCGCCACATCGGCCGAGGTGCTTTGGTTGGTTTTATCGTACAGCGCCAGAATCAGCAGGAAGTCGCTTTGCGCCTTCTCCACCGTCACGCCTTGCGTGGTAACGGACGTCGGCAAGCGGCTTTCGGCCTGCTGCACTTTGTTCTGCACCTGCACCTGCGCAATGTCCGGATCGGTGCCCTGCTGGAAAGTGACGTTGATTTTTACCTGACCGGTTGAGGCGGTGCTGGTGGAATCGAAATAGAGCAAGCCGTCGAGGCCGGTGAGCTGCTGCTCGATCACCTGCGTGACGCTGCTTTCCAGCGTTTCCGCCGACGCGCCGGTGTAAGTGGCCTGAATACTGATCTGCGGCGGCGCGACGTCGGGATACTGCGCAATCGGCAGACTTTTAATGCTGAGCACGCCGAACATCATGATGCAGATGGCGATCACCCACGCGAATACCGGGCGGCGGATAAAGAACTGAGCCAACATAATTATTGGCCTCCGCTGCTGGCGGTGTTCGGCGTCACTTCAACCGCTTTCACCGTCATTCCGGCCTGTACTTTGGCGGTGCCTTCAACAATCAGCTTGTCGCCGCTGTTCAAACCGCTGGTCACCAGCCAGGTGTTGCCGATAACCCGATCGGTCACCACTTCCCGGCTCTGCACTTTGTTCTCTTTATCCACCACCAGCGCCGTGGCGTTGCCTTTGACATCGCGCGTGATGCCCTGCTGCGGGGCCAGAATCGCATCGTTTTTAACCCCGTTGGTGACGTTGGCACGCACATACATGCCCGGCAACAACTCATGCTGCGGATTGGGGAAAATCGCGCGCAGCGTAACGGTTCCGGTGGCTTCATCAACTGCCACTTCGGTCAGCTCCAGCTTGCCAGGATGATCATAGTTGCTGCCGTCTTCCAGTTTTACCGTCACCGGCACCACATCGCTGCTCTGCTGGAGAGAAGCCTGCTGACGCTTTAGTTTCAGCAATTGCACGCTGGATTGGGTGAGATCGACATAGATGGGATCAAGCGCGCGAATGGTCGCCAGCGCGGTGGTTTGCGCGGACGTCACCAGCGCGCCCGGCGTAACAGAGGAGATGCCGATGCGGCCAGAAATCGGCGCTTTGATTTGCGTGTAGTTGAGGTTGATGCGGGCGCTTTCGACGGCGGCACGATATTGATCGACCGACGCCACGTTCTGTTGATAGGTTGCCAGCGCATCGTCGGCATCCTGACGCGACACGCCATTCTCTTTCACCAGCGCGCTGTAACGCGCAGATTTTAATTGGCTGCTTTTGACTAACGCCTGCGCATTTTTCAACTGCGCAACGGCCTGATCGTAACTGGCCTGATAGCTAGCCGCATCGATTTGATACAGCACCTGGCCGGCTTTGACTTCATCGCCTTCGGTAAACAGGCGCTTCTGGATGATGCCGTCCACCTGCGGACGCACTTCCGACACCATGCTGCCCACCACACGTCCGGTGAGCTGGCTATCGAGCGTCACCGGCTCGGTATGCAGCGTTTTCACGCCGACTTCGGTGGTCATCTCGCCCGCTGGCGGGGCGCTGTTCTGGTCACAGGCGGCGAGCAATAACACCAGCCCGGCGATGGCCGTGCGCTGAAAATTCTTCATGAATAATCCTGTAGTGAACGTTCATTCTCAGATTTAAGTCTACCAAATCGCAGATGTGGGCGTATGTCAGGAAAATGAAAAGAGCGATCCTGAAAAGCGGCAGCAGAAAAGCGTCCTCTTTGATTGAGGATTCATAGTGGTTAAATCGCGATAGGTTACAAAGTGTTGCTAACGATAATGAGTTATAACCACTAATGCAAATGATTATTATTTGCATGAGAGTAAACGTTAACCTGATGCACGGTCATGCATGCGCACCCTACGAAAAATCACGTACCACCTTTAACGCCAGCTGCGGGCTGGTTAATGGCTGACTACCGGCGCTAAACAGCCTGGACGCCGCCGCCATGGAAACCTGGGCCAGCGCCACATGATCTGCGCCCTGCTGTTTCCCGTCTGCCACCGCTTGCGCAATCATTTGCAGATACGCCTCCTGCTGGCCCGCTTTAAACGCCGCCCATGCGCCAGGAATCAGCTGCACAACAGGATGCTGTTCAACCGCTAGCGTCGCTGGGCAAAACAGCGCGCGCGTTGCCGCCAGCGTGGATTCTGCCGCACACAGCACCAGCGATTTTCCCGGCAAACGGTGCACCGCATCGGCCAGCATGCGATCGGTGCGGTACACCGGGCAATCATGCCCTTTAGCGCTAAAATCATCGGCGACCGGACCCAGCGTCGAGCAGGTAATCAGAATCGCGTCGAACCACGGCGTCAGGCTGTGTAACAACTGTTCCAGCTTGTGCTGCTGCGGCGCAGTCATGCCACCGGTCAGCTCGGCTTCCGCCAGCAAATGTGGCATCACAATATGACTCAGTGAGCCGTGGCTCATGCCCAATGATTGTGCGGCCTCATCGAAAATAGCGATATTGCTGGCGGCGGTATGCAGGCAGGCGATGGTCATACAATTCCTTATCAGTGGCGTCTCGCACAGAGGCTCAATATAACCCGATGAAAACAAAAAAGGCGCCACATTGGGCGCCTTGTTCAATTTAACTGCGATTACTTCAAACGGAATGCCACCACGCTATCACCCGCCTGGGTGCCGAGTGAACCGTGACCGCCTGCAGCAATCACCACGTACTGCTTACCGTCTTTGCCCATAAAGGTCGACGGCGTGGCTTGCGCACCGGCACTCAACTCGGTTTGCCACAGCAGTTCGCCGGTGGTGCTGTCGTAGGCACGGAAGAAGTTATCCGCCGTTGCACCGTGGAACACCAAATCACCTGCGGTCAGCAATGGACCACCGTGCGCCACCATGCCCATCGGGAAACCGATTGGGAAGCGGCCAGGCAGGAAGCTGGTCTTCAGGTTTTTGGTCACACCCACGCGACGCAGCCATTCGGTTTTACCGGTCTTCAGATCCACGCCCACCATGCGGCCCCAAGGTGGCGCAACGCACGGAATACCCAGGCCAGAGGCCAACTGCTGGATATGAATAGCATAATCACCGTGGAAGTTTTCGTTCCAGTACGGTGTGCCATCTTTGGTGAAAAGGCGCTCGGTAGCGGTCTGCTCGCTGCGTTTAATCAGGTTGTATTTGTAAGCCAGACGCACTGGCGCGGCAATCAGCATTTGACGCTGCGGATCGACGGCAACAGAACCCCAGTTGAACACACCAATGTTGCCCGGGAAGATCAGCGAACCACTTTCGGTCGCTGGCGTCCACGGATTGCCGTCATAGCGCAGGCTACGGAAATCCATGCGGCATGACATCTGGTCAAACGGCGTGATGCCCCACATTGACTTCTCAGTCAACGGTTGCGGGATGAAGTTCAGGCTGGAAACCGGCTGGGTTGCGGCAAATTTCTCACCCGCGACGCCACCTTCAGTGGAGACCTTCACCTGGTTTACCGGATACACCGGCTGGCCGGTAAGACGGTTCAGCACAAACAGGTTGCCGGTTTTGGTCGGCAGGATCACCACAGGCTGCTTCTGGCCCTGATAATCGATGTCCACCAGCGAAGGCTGTGACGGATTATCGCGGTCCCACAGATCGTGGTTGGAACTCTGATAGCGCCATTTGAACGCACCGGTTTGCAAATCCAGCGCCACCAGCGCATCGCGGAACTTCTCGGTGTTGCTGTTCGGATCGCGCTCAATGCCCACTTCATCCGGTGAAGCGTTACCAAACGGCACATAGACTAAACCGTTTTTCAGGTCAGCACTCAGCGTGCCCCACGCTACTGGCGTGTCCTGCGGGTAGTTTTGACCGGCAGCGATGGGTGCGGTGTTTTGCGGGTTGGCCGGATCAAAGTTCCACACCAGACGACCGCTTTGCACGTCGTACGCACGAATCACGCCTGACGGGTTGCCGCTGTTGAAGCCGTTATCCATCACGGAACCGCCAACGATCACCAGCTTGCCCGCGACCAGCGGTGCTGCGGTTTGCATCAGCGCATGGGGACGCACTTCACCCATGTTGGCGTGCAGGTCAACCACACCGTTCTGACCGAAATCAGCACACGGTTTACCGGTATCGGCATCCAGCGCAATCAGCTGCGCATCGGTGGTGGCGTTAAAGATACGCTTACGGCAGATAGCCGGATTCGCTGCGCTATCCTGCGCGGCAACCGGGGTTTCTTGGTAGTAGCTTACGCCGCGACAGGTCTGATGCTGCTGCAGGTAAGAGCGATCTTTGTTCGGCGTGAATTTCCACTTCACCGCGCCGGTTTCCGGATCAAGCGCGTGCACTTCATTATGCGGCGTACAGAAGTACAGCATGCCGTTGGCTTTCAGCGGCGTGGCTTCGAAGGTGTATTCGCTGGCATCCGCATCCTGACGCAGATCGCCAGTGTGATATGTCCAGGCAACTTCGAGGTTTTTGACGTTCTCTTTGCTGATCTGATTCAGCGATGAGAAACGCAGGCCGTCAGACGAACCACCGTACGCGGTCCAGTCGTTAGCGGCGCCCTGCTCGCTGTTCTGTTCGCGGGCATTGCTGATGGTGCCTTGCTGCGGAATCGGATCGTAGAAGCACAGACCAATCACCACCACAATCATGATAATCACGGTGCCGCCGAGGAAGCCGTGGAAACGGCGTTCGCCGCGATACAGCGGTTTCACCACCCACGGCATCGCCAGCCACAGGCCGATCACACCGAACAGGTCACCGCGTGGGATCCACTGCCATTTATCAAAGCCCACTTCCCAGATAATCCAGGCGAGCGTAATCCACATCAGCACCGCATACAGCGCCAGCGCGCTGCGCTGGTTGCGGAACAGTAAAATTGCGGTAATGAGTAAGCCCACCGCCATCAGCGCATAGAAGGCGCTGCCGCCCAGCATTAACAGCTTGCCGCCCATGTACAGCAAGGCAATCGCCAGAATCGCGAGCACGATACTGGTTAGTTTGTTAACCATGCTAATCCCTCAACCATTTTCATCGAAAAACCTCAAAAATAACCCCACATAAAATCAACAGAACTTTAACGTACGTTACCGTTTAGTAAAAACCCGTTGCGAGGTGTGTCGTTAGCTCCGCTAATGAATGTAGTTTGGCTAATGGCTGCCAGCTAGCGCCTCGTTCAATGTGTGACTGAAATCACGTTTCATTTTCGTTGAGAGAATTAATCATTAGTGAGGAAAATTCGCATTTTTTGATAACGGAATATGGTCATGCTGCGCGTTTTTGTGACTTCTACGTTAGAAGAACACAGGCGTCTTCCGCAGCGGCTATCAGGCGGGCACGCTGCGCGATCGTTTAGGCTTAGTAAAGCCGGAAAATCGCTTTCACAGTTAGACATTAATTGAAATAACTTAATAGATCATAAAAGTACCGCTGCGATTATTCCTGGCAACGATTTTCGCAGCAGCGCGGATAAGCGCATTTTTATTACACTTTCATTTCCGCAGTCTTTGTTTAAGAATTTTTAAATTGATTAGCGATTATACCTAAATATATTTTTGAGAGTTTCCTCAGCCTGTTATCCTCGATTGAGCGTGATATAAATCACATAAATGCTCTGCGGCAAGTCCGCCATAAAAAGAAGGTTATGATGATTAGCGCAGATTTCTTTTATCGTAAATTACGTTTTCCTTTTAAACTCACACACGCTGCTTTTAAATTTCCCGTTGCCAATGCGCGTGCCCGGCAATATCCGGTGATGTCGCCTGAGCAAACCATTGACCTGCTGCTCAACAACGACAAGCTCTCCGTAAGCCGCTATGGCGATGGCGAACTGGAAATGACCTTGTTCAAGAATATCGGTTTTCAATCTTTCGATGAACGTCTCTCTATTCGCCTTAAAGAGATATTACGTCGCGGAAGCCAGCCGAAGAATCCCTGCTTATTATGTATGCCGGATGCCTTTCGCGGCACCTCAAATATGCGTTTTGGTTCGGCCCTATTCTGGTTTTTTCATAAAGCGTTCTATTTCCGCCATTATGAAGCGTTATTAAAGAAAGATTATCGCTACGGTAATACCTCTGTTACGCGTCCCTATCATGACTATAAGGATAAGCAGCAGGCTGCTCGCGTTTTTAATAAATTCCGGCAACTGTTCAGCGACAAAAAGATATTAATTGTCGAAGGCAGCGGCACGCGTCTCGGCATCGGTAACGATCTGCTTGATGGCGCGCGGGAGATTAAGCGCATCACCACGCTCAATCGCAATGCCTTCTCGGTCTACAACGATCTCTACAGCGCCGTCCTGGCGCACGCACGCGATTACGATATGGTGCTGATGTCGCTCGGCCCAACCGCAACGGTGCTGGCTTACGATCTCAGCCAGCATGGCGTTCGCTGTATTGATACCGGCCACATTGATATCGAGTACGAATGGATGCGCAGTGCCGCGCGTGACAAGGTGCAGGTGGCTGGCAAGAACGTCAATGAAGTGGGCGTGTTGCTCAGCGACGATGCGCGTGACGCCGATGAGCATTATCGCCAGCAGATTTTGCTGCATGTCGGACTGCAACAGGAAGCGGTGCTGTCGGCAATGGTAGTGCATCCGCCGGTCTAATCCACATCGCAAGCATTCGCAAAACAGGGTGTTTTGAGATTGCTTGCGATAGCTGCGTCAACAAGGGTGCTTACAGCGCGCTTAGCTGCCGTGTCGCTGGCAGAAGGCGCGGAGATCGGATGATTGGAAATCCGCCAGATTCGCCATCAATTTCTCCAGCGGCCAGTTCCACCAGGCAATTGCCTGCAGTTGAGCGGCAATATCCGCAGCGAAACGCGCACGGATCACTTTGGCTGGCACGCCACCGACAATGGTGTAAGGCGGTACATCTTTCGTCACCACCGCACCGGCCGCCAGCACCGCGCCATCCCCCACCGTGACGCCCGGCAGCACGATCACGCCATGCCCAATCCACACGTCATTACCAATAATCACGCGATCGGCGCGTCGCTCGGCAAAGAAGCCATTATCGCGTTCCGCCTGCTCATCGTAGTATTCCGGGCAGTAGGTGAAACGGTGCTGCGAAGCGCGATCCATCGGATGATTGGGCGCGCCAATCCGCACATGATTGGCAATGGCGGTAAAGCGTCCAATCTGCGCATCGGCGACACAGCAGTGCTCACCGAGATAGGAGAAATCGCCGAGTTCGCTGTATTCGATATAGGTTTCGGCCAGCACTTCACATTGCGCGCCAATCTGGGTTTCGCGCATACGCACGCTGGGATCGATAACGGTGTGTTGCAGTTTTGCCGGTTGCACAGCAGCGAGTGCCATAATCAAAGCTCCGTGTGGTCAGATGTCTGGATAACCGGTTGCAACTGGGCAACCGCGAGCCATCACGCTACAGCGACAAGATGACAGAAATGCTATTGTGCGCATCTGCTATGGGCGATTGGAGGAAAGGGAATGAGAACACCGTGGTCAATACTGGCGCTGTTGTGGTCAGCCGGACAGGCATCCGCCGCGCTGCCCGCCGACATTAAAGCCGGTGATATTGTGCAAGTGCAGTTAGCGCAGCTCCATCCGACGCAGGCCGCGATTGGTTATCGTCAGCTGGATTACAAACAGCATCGTTATGAAGCCGAACCGAAAAAGCTGTTTGATGATTATTGCGAAAGCATGGGGCAGAAAGGCGTCGATAAATTTGATAGTCAATCACGTCTCTCGCAGCCCAGCAGCTTCCGCTGTAAAGCGCCGGTCGGCAGCGAACCTGGCCCGATGAAAACGGCGGTGATTGCACCGGATAACGTGCTTTACCTCACCGATGGTCATCATACTTTCAGTAATTTCGCTGATATCGCCGGTCTTAACACACCGGTGCAGGTACGCATTACTAATGACTTCCGCAGACTGAAAACCATGTCCGCCTTCTGGCAAAAAATGGAAGCGGCACATCTGGTGTGGCTGGACACGCCATCAGGCAAAATCCAACCGGATGCGCTGCCGAAAGAACTGGGCCGCCAGCATATGCAGAATGATGAATATCGCTCGCTGGTCTATTTCGTGCGCGACATTGGTTTTGATAAAGAGCAGAACCCGCCGCCGTTCCTCGAATTCTATTGGGGCAAATGGCTGGAAACGCAGCTCCCGCTGAAGAACTTTGACCTCAATAACCGCAGTGGTTACGCCAAAGCGATCGAAACCATCGCTGAGAAGATGACCAGCGTGCCGAAAGACACGGTGATTGCGCACAGCGATAGCGGCCCGCTGACGGCGGATCGACTAGGCGCACGCAAGAAAGTGAACTTGAAGAAGCTGGAAAAGCTGGTCTCCGATGACGGCAAATTGACGTGGGCCTTTGCACAATAACCGAATGGTCGCCATAAATGGCGACCGATTCACGCGATTATGCTCAAACCAACTCGCAGTTTTTCACATCCGCAGACGGCGCTAGCAGATTTTTATCAAAGACGCGCAGCTCCACAGCATCACGAATCCGCATCGGCCAGTCGGGATTCGCCAGTGCGCTTTTGCCAATCGACACATAATCCGCGCCCTGCTCCAGCGCCTGCGCCGCCGTGCTGGCATCACTTAACGCACCATTGGCGATAATCGGCAAATTCGGTGCCGCCTGACGCGCAATTTGTACAAGCGACAGCGGCGAATCGGCAAACGCCGGTTGCAGCGCGTCATATTCTGTCAGATGCAGATAATCCACGCCGGCCTGAGCGATCGCGGCGAAAACCTGACGCGCGCCCGCTTCGCCTTCACGCCATTTGTGCTGGAAATCATTCACTTTGCCCTGCGAGAGGCGAATTCCCAGCGTAACATCATGCCCTACGCGCTGGCGCACTGCGGCGATCACCGCCAGCGTCAGAGATAAACGTGCCACGATATCGCCGCCCCAGCGATCGCTGCGCTGATTGGTGTAATCGGTGAAGAACTGGTCAAGCAGATAGCCGTTTGCGCCATGAATTTCGATGCCATCAAAACCCGCTTCGCCAATTGCCCGCGCCGCCGTATGCGCAAAGCTGTCGATCACCTGCTGGATCTGCTCTTCATCCATTTCTCGCGGCAGCGGATAGGCGCCATGACCGTGATAGAAACCGAGCTGTTCTCCGCGCGGCTGGATGGCTGAGGGCGCGAGCGTATCCGGTCGATAGATGTTGCCCTGCGATATCGCCCCGGCATGCATCAACTGCGCAATGATTTTGCCGCCATGCTGATGCACCCGATCGGTGATTGCGCGCCAGCCGGCGCTCTGTTTAGCGTTAATCAGCCCGGCCTGAAACGCATAGGTTTGTGACCAGGCTTCATCGATATAGATGCCTTCGGTGATGATGGCGCTAAAGCCGCCGCGCACGAAGCGCTGATAATAGTGCTGCATACGCTCGCCCGGTATGCCGTCGACGCTGGCGGAGATGCGTGTCATGGGCGCCACCATGATGCGATTTTTCAGCGCCAGCCGGTTCAGTGTCCCGCTCTGAAAAAGATGTTTATCACTCATATTGTTCTCTGAATGCGGATTATCTACAGAGCGCAGTATATTAGGTCGCCACAGGGACAAAAATGGCCGATGATGATACGTCTGTATAACGGAAATCGTTACAATGAACTCTAAGGATGTTGAAGTATTCCTGATGGTCACCCAGACGCGCAGCCTGACACAGGCCGCGCGGCGACTGAACACCACGCCGATGACAGTATCGCGCCGACTCGCCTCGCTGGAGGAAGATCTCGGCGTGCGCCTGCTGCATCGCACCACCCGCGCCATCGCGCTGACGGATGAAGGTGAAGAGTTTTTGCCCTACGCCAAAACCCTAATGGAAACCGAACAGAGCGCGCGTAATCTGTTCTCGCCGGATAAACAAGGCGCAACCGGCCAGCTGCGCATCACCGCGCCTTCTGGCTTTGGCCGCCGCACCATTATTCCGTTGCTGCCCGCGCTGATGGCGGAGAATCCCGAACTAAAGATCGATTTTCAACTCAGCGATAACGTCACCGATATTGTTGGGCTCGGCTACGATGTCGCCATTCGCATCGCCCCGCTGCGGGATTCGCGGTTAGTGGCGCAGCGGCTGGCGGATAATCCGCGCGTGCTCTGTGCTTCTCCAGACTACTTAGCGCGCTTCGGCACTCCACAACTGCTGGCCGATTTGCATCAGCATAACTGCCTGCGTTTATCCGGCGTGCCGCAATGGAGTTTTATGGTCGAGGATCATATTTCCAGCGTCAGCGTTGAAGGCCGTTTCAGCGGCAGCAATGTGGAAGGTGTACGTACCTTGTGTGTGGCGGGCAGCGGCATCGCCCAGCTCTCTGCCTGGGATGTGCAGCAGGAATTGGCGGCCGGTGAACTGATTGAGATTGGCTTGCGAGATGCGCAACCGCAGCTGCTCGGCGTCTGGGCGCTGTTTCCCACCGCACGGCATCTGCCAACGCGCGTCACGGTTTTTCTAAACGCCCTAAAACAGGCGATGGCACGTTAATTCAGAAAATGTGAATGGCGAATCAGGGGCAAAATCTGGATGCGGAAGAGGTGGGACTAACCGCGAAGAAAATTAAAATCGATGCGTTTCTTGAACTGATTCTGGCAAGAAAGATCAGCGACGCGACAACGGTTACCGCGTTTCTGCTGGCGCGGGCGAAAGGGTTAATTGACTGATCTCTCTGCTTTATTCCAGGTGCGCATTGATGCGCATCCTACGAATACAATATTGATGTAGGGCCGCCATTCAGGGCGACCCATAACAAAGATTACGCCGCAGCAATATCCGCTAACACTGCTTCTGCCTGCGCCTTATCCACCGCTACGCCATCAATGAACAGCTGGCGCTGTTCACCCGGCGGCAACATCACGTTCAGCGTTTGCCAGGCCGGCTGGAAGCTGCCTTTGCGCTGGAAGTTGAGGTGGATTGCCTCCGCATCGCTGCGCATTTCCCAGTTGAGCCATAGCGCATTGCCCTGCTGATAACCCCAGCTTTCGCCATCATCCTCAAACAGCACACCATGGCTGACGCCTTTGCCTTTCAGCGGGAACAGCTGCAAAGTGCGGCGATCGTCGGTTTTAGCATCAACATGACGCAGGCGCTCGCTGAGTGGCAAGCCCGCCCCGGCGCGCACCAGCATCGGCTGGGTTTCCAGCGGAGCCGCCAGCGTGATCCATTGACCGCCGCTGTACCATTGCTGGCTGGCAAAGTCATACCAGCCGGTTTGGTTGTCAGGCAGCCACAAACGACGTTGGCGCTGACCGGGCTCGACCACGCTGGCCACCAGCAGATCGCGGCCCAGCATAAACTCATCGCACTCGGCGAACGTCTGCGCATCCTGTTCATGATCGAGGAAAGTCGGACGCAGCATCGGTTCATCGTCAGCATGCGCCTGCCACAGCAGCGTATAGAGATAAGGCAGCAGACGATAACGCAGTTCAATCGCGGCGCGGATCGCAGGCGTAGCCGCCGGATACATCCAGGGTTCATTGACGGTGTGATCGTCATTCCATGAGTGGATGGTGAAACGCGGATGCATCACGCCATTCTGTACCCAGCGCACAAACAGTTCTGCATCTGGTTTATCACCGGAGAAGCCACCCACATCATGTCCCACGTTGTACAACCCGGACAGGCTCATGCCCAATCCCATGCGGATGTTGTAACGCAGCGTGGTCCAGTTGGTGCGGTTATCGCCGCTCCAGGTTTGCACATAGCGCTGCATCCCGGCGCAGCCCGAACGGGAAATCAGGAACGGACGTTTATCCGGCGCGAAACGCTGCTGCGCTTCCATGGAGGCGCGCATCATCAGCAGCGGCATCACCGGGCGAATGTGTTTGATGGCAATTGGCGTACCGAAACCGTGGCAGCGCGCTTCGCCATCCCACACTTCATATTCGTTGTTATCGTTCCAGGTGGAATCGATGCCCTTTTCCAGCAACTGTTTGGTGACGTTTTCCTGCCACCAGGCAACGGCTTGCGGATGGGTAAAATCGAGGTGTGAACCTTCATCATCCCAGAACACCGAACGCTCAGGTGCATCCTCTTCAGAGTCACGAATAAACAGGCCTTGTTCCGCCACTTCGTTGTAACGCGGATGATCCTGCAAAAGGCACGGTTTGATATTAGCGGCAAGGCGCAAGCCCGCGTCGTGAAACGCCTGGCTCATCACTTCCGGCTGCGGCACTTTGTCGTGGTTCCAGTTGAACACGTAGCGCTTGTTGTTAATCGAGGTGTAACCGGACGAAAGCTGGAACGAATCGCACGGAATATCGTGTTCTTCACACAGGCGGATAAAGTTCATCAGCTGATTTTGCGCGTCCGGCGCATCGGTGTAATGCATGGTTGAACCGCTGTAGCCAAGGCTCCATTTCGGGCCGAACAGCGTTTTACCGGTCAGACGCACAAAGGCTTTGGTGATATCCAGCACCTTGTCGCCAACAAACAGGTAATAGTCGATATCACCGCTTTCGGCCTGCCAGCGGCGATACGGCTTGTGATAGTTATCGAGCTCATTACCCAAATCAAACCAGCTGCTGCTGAGATTATCGTAATAGAGACCAAAGCTGACGTCGGTGCGGCGCGTGATGGTAAACGGCACATGCTTATACAGCGGATCGGTCGCGGCCGCGTTGTAGCCCATCGCATCAAGGTTACGCATCTCATAGCGCTGGCCGTTACGCTGCAAATCACCGCTTTTCTCGCCGAGGCCGTAATAACGATCGTCGTTCATGCGGCACTGATAGTGCGCCACGCCGTCACCGTGCGCGTTGATTTGATAAGCACTGGTTGGACGGTCGCAGGTCAGCAGTTGCCATGCGCCGTGGCTGTCGCAATATTGCCACTCCAGCGCCAGCGGTTGATGGACGATCACCCGCAGCTTATCGGTGGCGACCACCAGCGTGTCGCCCTCTTCTTCCAGCGTGAACGATGGCAAGGCGAAGCCGGCCAGGCTGTCGCGCTGACGCCCTTCCCACGGCACATCGCTTTCAGGCGCGATGCTCCAGGTGCGGTCAAGGCTATACGCGCCCTGACGTTTAATCACCACGCGGAACATGCCCGTTTCCAGCACATACAGACACAGCCTGTGTTTGCCGTCGACGGTTAACGCCACGTGGTGCGCATCGGATCCGGCTAAAGACCAATTTTTTAACGTTTTCATCGTTATCTACTCTTTTCAGGCGCGCTGTGCGCGACGTTCAGCAAGAAAAGCAATCAGGAAGACCGCACCAATCAGGTCGAAGAAGCCCATGGCGACAAACAGCGGATTAAATCCAATGGTGTCGGCGGTAACGCCGATCAGCAGTGAGAACAGGAAGCTGGAGATCCACGCGAACGAGCCGCGCATGCCGTTGACGGTAGCCATCTGGCCTTTATCAAACTTCTCCACCACCAGCGCGCTCAGCATGCAGGAGATGATCTGATGACCGAAGCCACCAATCGAAATCAGTGCAATCGCCACATACGGGTCTTTGGTCACCGCCACCGCAGCCAGTGACAACATCAGGAAGGCTCCGGTTACCGAACTGGCGACCACTGAATTGACTTGGGTGAAGCCAAAGATCTTAGTGTAAAGGCGCGTCAGATAGCCGCTGGCAGCGCTACCAAGATCGGCGGCGAGGAATGGCAGCCAGGCGAACATAACGATCTGTTTAAGATCCATACCCAGCTCTTTTGCCAGATACAGCGGCACCCAGAAACTCAGTACGCCCCACGCCGGTTCCGCCATGAATGCCGGAATGGCAATGCCGTAGAAACGCTTGTTCTTCGATACGCTTTTCAACGCGGTAAAGAATGGCAGTTTCACTGCCGGTGGTTCGTTGTCCTGGCGGATGAAATCCAGTTCGGATTTCGACAAATTAGGGTGCTGATCGGGATCGCGATACAGCCACCACCACAGCAACACCCAACCCAGTGCCAGCGCGCCGGTGAACAGGAATGCGCCCTGCCAGCCGCCAAACGCCGCATGGGCAAAGTAGATAATCGGCGGTGCCAGCATAGCGCCGAGGGAGAATCCGACACCCGCCCAACCCGCGGCGATAGGACGCTCTTTTTTCGGGAACCATTCACCAATTACTTTGGCGTTGGCTGGCGTGGCAGCGGCTTCTGCGCTGCCCATAACAAAACGCAGAATCGCCAGATGCAGCCAACTGCCCGCTCCAGCATGGAATAAACAGGCAATGGCCCACACCGAGGCACAGATCAGGAAGCCGACTTTCAGGCCAATCACATCAATCAACCAGCCACAAATCGGTTGGAAGAACGTATAGGCCAGCTGGAAGGCACCGACGATGTAGGAATATTGCTCGGTGGTGATGTTAAGGCTGTCTTTGAGCTCTGGGGCCAGCAGCCCTAACGAGTTACGCGTGATGTAATTGACTGTCACGCCGGCTAAGAACAGCACCAGCACCCACCAGCGCATATGGCGGAAGGTGCGTTTGGTGTCTGCGGCGGTTATCCCTGGATTTAAACTGCGGTTCATCGGGTTCTCCCTAAGTGAATCATCTATGACCATTCGCCAGGAGTGAACCACAGTTGCGAAAAGTGGTCGCCAGCTTGATGTCGCAAATGTGATCTGGTTAACCAAAATCACTCGCCAGGTTGACTTAACTGTACAAAGAGCAGAGTTTTAACCGCGAATCGCGTGGTGAATGTTTGAAGTAACACGCTAGCAAGGAATATTGGTCAACCAATCGTGAGTGAGGTAACAACATGAAGCAGACCTGGCGCTGGTACGGCCCCAACGATCCTGTCTCTCTGGCCGATGCGCGCCAGGCGGGCGCAACCGGCATCGTCACCGCACTGCATCACATCCCCAACGGCGAAGTGTGGTCAGTCGACGAAATCATGCAGCGTAAGGCGCTGGTGGAAGCCGCAGGTTTGGTGTGGTCGGTGGTGGAAAGCGTGCCGATTCATGAAGAGATCAAAACCGGCAGCGGCCGCTGCCAGCATTGGATCAGCAACTATCAGCAGTCGCTGCGCAACCTGGCGCAATGCGGCATCAAAACCGTGTGCTACAACTTCATGCCGATCCTCGACTGGACGCGCACCGATCTCGAATATCTGCTGCCGGATGGGGCGAAAGCCCTGCGCTTTGATCAGATTGAGTTCGCGGTGTTCGAGCTGCACATTCTGCAACGTCCCGGTGCGGAGCAGGATTACAGCGCCGAAGAGATCGCCCAGGCCGCTGAACGCTTTGCGACGATGAGTGAAGAGCACCGTAACCGCCTGATGCGTAACATCATCGCCGGTTTACCGGGCGCTGAGGAAGGTTACACGCTGGATCAATTCCGCGCCCAGCTGGCGCGTTATGAAGGCATCGGTAAAAACGAACTGCGTGAGAATTTTGCCACCTTCCTGCGCGCCATTGTCGCGGTGGCCGAAGAAGTGGGCGTGCGCATGGCGGTGCATCCGGACGATCCGCCGCGTCCGATTCTTGGTTTGCCGCGCATTGTTTCGAACGCCGACGATCTGCAGTGGATGATCGATACCGTTAGCAGCCCCGCCAACGGTTTCACCATGTGTACCGGCTCGTACGGCGTGCTGGCAGAGAATGATTTAGCCGGCATGGTCAAACGCTTCGGCCCGCGCATCTACTTCGCGCATCTGCGTTCCACCAAACGGGAAGAAAACCCCAACAGCTTCCACGAGGCCGCACATTTGGGTGGCGATGTGGATATGTTTGCGGTGATCAAGGCCATTGCCGAAGAGGAACAGCGCCGTAAAGCTGCGGGCGAGGAAGATTTGATTCCAATGCGTCCCGACCACGGCCACCAAATGCTGGATGACCTGAAGAAGAAAACCAATCCCGGCTACTCGGCGATTGGTCGACTGAAAGGATTGGCTGAAATTCGCGGCGTCGAACTGGCGATCCACCGCGCCTATTTTGCTCAGGAAGCCCAATAATGCGCTTTATGGATGAAGATTTTCTGCTGCAGAGCGACATCGCGCGGCGCTTGTACCATGACTTCGCTGCGGATATGCCGATCTACGATTATCACTGTCACCTCAATCCGCAGGAGATTGCTGAAGATCGTCGCTTCGCCAACCTCGGCCAAATCTGGCTGGAAGGCGATCACTACAAATGGCGCGCGCTGCGTGCTGCCGGTGTGGATGAGTCGTTAATTACCGGCAAGAACACCAGCGACTACGACAAGTATCTCGCGTGGGCGCAAACGGTGCCAAAAACCCTGGGTAACCCGCTCTATCACTGGACGCACCTTGAGCTGCGTCGTCCGTTTGGCATCACTGATACGCTGTTTGGCCCGGACACCGCGCCTGCTATCTGGCAGCGCTGCGCGGAACAACTGGCGACGCCGGAATTCTCCGCGCGCGGCATCATGCGCCAGATGAAGGTGCGCATGGTGGGCACCACCGACGATCCGGTTGATTCGCTGCGCTATCACCGCCAAATCGCCGAAGACAGCAGCTTTGATATTGACGTTGCGCCGAGCTGGCGTCCGGACAAAGTATTTAAGATCGAGCTGGAGGGTTTTATCGACTATCTTGGGCGTCTGGAAGCCGCCGCCGATGTCGCCATCGACAGCTTCGATGCGTTACGCCGCGCGCTGTTACGTCGCCTTGACCACTTCTCCGCTCACGGTTGTCGCGCATCGGATCACGGCATCGAAACCCTGCGCTTTGCCCCGGTGCCTGACGACAGCGTGCTCGATAAAATTTTGGCGAAACGTCGCTCTGACGATGTGCTGGATGAGGTGGAAATCGCCCAGTTCAGCAGCGCGGTGTTGGTGTGGCTCGGCAGCGAATATGCGCGGCGCGGCTGGGTGATGCAGCTGCACATCGGCGCGATTCGTAATAACAGCACGCGCATGTTCCGCCAGCTTGGGCCAGACAGCGGGTTTGATTCGATTGGCGATAACAATATCGCCTGGCCGCTGGCGCGCCTGCTGGATGCGATGGACCTCAACGATCAGCTGCCGAAAACCATTCTCTATTGCCTTAATCCGCGCGATAACGAAGTGCTGGCCACCATGGCAGGCAACTTCCAGGGCGCGGGTATCGCTGGCAAGGTGCAGTTTGGCTCCGGCTGGTGGTTCAACGATCAGCGCGACGGCATGCTGCGTCAGCTGGAGCAGCTGTCGCAAATCGGCTTACTCAGCCAGTTTGTTGGCATGCTGACCGATTCGCGCAGTTTCCTTTCCTACACGCGCCACGAATACTTCCGCCGTATTCTGTGCAATCTGCTGGCGCAGTGGGTGCAAGAGGGCATTGTGCCGCATGATGAGCCGATGCTTGGCAGCATGCTGCGCGACATCTGCTTCAATAATGCCGAACGCTATTTCGCTCTAAACGCTTAGTAATGAAGGCCTGACACTGCACGTCGTGACCAGGCCGATTCTTATTCGCTATGCTATAGTGCGCGTCTCTGAGTGAGGCTGTATCAGAGGTTGTGAATCCTTTAACACACAGAAAAGAGCACGATGAAAACTCAAACTTCAGCACAGCGCCCTTATCAGGAAGTCGGGGAAATGCTCCGCCAGATGATCACCCAGAAGCAGTATGCGGTGGGCGAACGGCTGCCGCCGGAGCGCGAACTCGCCGCACTGCTGGACGTGACGCGCACGCTGGTGCGTGAAGCGCTGATCATGCTGGAGCTCGAAGGATTAATCGAGGTGCGTCGCGGTGCGGGCATCTACGTGATTCACGACTCGCCGCAACAGCCTGTTTCGCTTCACAAGGCCAGCAACGATGCCGGACCTTTTGAGATGTTGCAGGCGCGCCAGCTGCTGGAGAGCAATATCGCTGAGTTTGCCGCGCTGCAAGCCACGCGTGAAGACATCATGAAGATGCGCCAGGCGCTGGAGCTGGAAGAGAAAGAGCTGGCTTCCGGTGCGGTCAACCAAAGTGAAAACGGCGATCGTGATTTCCATCTGGCGATTGCCGAAGCCACGCACAACAGCATGCTGGTTGAGCTGTTCAAGCAATCCTGGCAATGGCGCGAAGATAACGTGATGTGGAGCCAACTGCATCGCCACCTGGTTAACAACAATTACCGTAAACAGTGGCTCGACGATCACAAAAAGATCCTCGCGACGCTGATCAAAAAAGACGCGCGCGCCGCCAAACTGGCGATGTGGCAACATCTGGAAAACGTGAAGCAACGGCTGCTGGAGTTCTCAGACGTTGATGATATCGATTTCGACGGCTATCTGTTTGAATCCTGGCCGCTTTACGCCACCAACAATCCGCCTAACTAATTTGCGTGTCCTCTTTTGACGCCACGACAGTAATAAGGTCAACCACATGCTGCGGGAAAACTTCAACGACCTGATCTATTTAGTGATGGTGGCGCGCGAATGTAGCTTCACGCGCGCCGCAGCTAAATTAGGCGTGTCGCAATCGGCATTAAGCCACTCGATTCGCGGTCTTGAAGAGCGATTAAACACACGTTTATTAACGCGCACCACACGCAGTGTCGCGCCAACCGAAGCCGGTGAAAACCTGATTCAGAGCGTGGCACCGATGATGGCCGATATCGAGAAGGCCCTGCTGCAACTAGCCGATAATCAGGGCAAGCCGTCGGGGAATATTCGTATTACCGCCGGTGAACATGCGTTGTCTTCCACATTATGGCCGCTGCTGAAACCGTTTCTGCAAGCCTATCCGGAAGTGAATGTTGAGCTCTCTGTCGATAACACCTTAACGGATATTGTCAGCGGACGTTTCGATGCTGGCGTGCGACTGGGTGAAAGCATTGAGAAAGATATGGTGGCGGTGCGAATCGGCCCGGACTGGAAAATGGTAACTGTTGCATCGCCTGACTATTTGCAAAAGCACGGCATTCCCGCCACGCCCTACGAATTGCAGAATCACAACTGCATTAATATGCGGCTTCCTACGCTGGGAGGATTATATAGCTGGGAGTTCAGCAAAGATGGCAAAGATATTCGCGTTAAAGTTGAAGGGCAGCTGATATTTAATAATCTGGCTTCGCGTATTGATGCGGTGCTGGCCGGCATGGGTATCGCCCATGTCCCCGAGGATACCGTTAAACAGCATATCGCCAACGGCGAACTGCAATGCCTGCTTGAAGACTGGACTGAACCGTTTAGTGGATATTATCTCTATTATCCAAGCCGCAAACAGCACACCGCTGCATTTGAGAAATTCATCGAAGCCATTAAATATAAGGGCTGAAAGATCGTCAATTGAACCTTTAGGTCACCATAAATGGCGACCCTACATTGAGCACGATTTTGTAGGGTCGCCATTCATGGCGACCTCAGCGAATAACATCAACTCACCACGCTTAACGCGAGATCTTTGGCTAAAAAGAACGGCCTTAAATACGCCACGCTATTCGACAGCGGCAAGATTTCATCGCTGAGCTGAATGCCGATGGTTTCGCGCAGATAACGGCGGCGGGTTTCGATGCGTTGCCACAGCGCCGGATATTGATTGCGGATGTCGCTTTGCAGCGCCGCATCAGCCAGCAGCACGCACTCTTCGGCGCTGGCACCGTTGTAGCCTGGCACCGACGGGATGATATCAATTTGCAGCATCATGCCGCTCTTGAGCAATTCGCTGGAATAGTGATAAATCGGCGAAGACATCCACTCTTCGTCCGCCACCAGATGTCCTGGATTGAGATGCCAGCCGAAGCGCTCTTTTGGTAACACCTGCTCGACCAGCGCATACAATGCCCCGCCGCTCATGCCGCAGCGAATATTTTCCAGCCACGCTACCACCGCCGAGAAATAGGGTTTGGCGATGCGATCCAGATAATCTTGCTGAGCTGACGGCAGTTCGCTTTGCTCGGCAATAACAAAACCGCTGCGGCTGGAGAGCCCGCCTTTGAAAGCGGTGGTCAGCGAGAGCGGATCGCCGCGCTGCACTTTTTTGTAAGTGGGATAGAGGTTCGCCTTGTCGAAACGACTGCCGGTCGCGGCGATGGTCACCACCGTGTTGCATTGCCCTTCGGCGTGCAGTAACGCGCCCAACTCGGTTTCACGCACGCCCACTTCGATGGCATTCAGCGCGTCCAACATGCAATTTGATGCGAGGTTTGCGCCATATTCGTAATGCGCGATTTCATTGGCATTGCAGGTGGTGCGCGCGCCGTGATCGCCAATAAATAAGTGGATGGCATTTTCTAATATGGCGTTATCGCTAAGCGTGCGCTGAATGGCGTCGACGATAAAATACGGCAAATCAAACATTGCACGCCTATTACCCGCAGCAGGCGTAAACATCTTCCAGCCCACCAGCCCGACTTTATGGCCGTTGGCTAAGCCAGCGTCTTTGAACAGGCTTTCCAGCGGCGCTTCATTGTCCATCGGCTGATTGGGTAGCGAGAAGTATGGCGTGTGCACCAGTGCAGCAGAGGTGCGTGAGAAGCGCGCCATTTTGAGGTTTTCGTTGCCCAGCACCAGCGTGCAAGCTCCGGAGTGATTCAGCAGCAGCAATCCTTCTTCGAAACGCGGGATAAATCCGGTGAGATATTCGAAATTGCCGCCGTGTTCCTTGTCGGCATAGATCACCAACCAGTCAAAACCCTCGCGCTGCATGCCCGCCAGCAGCGCGTTTTTACGCGCCTGCAGCGTGTCATCGGTGAGAAAAACCGGTTCAACGTCGCTGAACGTCACTGGCGCGCTAATCGGCCCTAACGTGATTGCCATGATGCACTTCCTCGCATTACAGAATGAGATGAGGATAGTAGCGTTTTTAGCGCAGCGGACTTTGATCCACGCGAAAAAAGGCGGAGGGGTGAGCTCCGCCTTGTCTCAAGTTCCGATCAGTGTGCCTGACCGGTCAGTTGCAAAAGGGCAACGATGATTTGAAGAATGATGCGGACGATGTCCAGCAGCAATCGAACAAGTTCCATCACTTTCCTTCTCCTCTGAGAGGAGCGCGCCTTTCAGCGGCCGGGGCTTTGACTCCACCCGCCGACCGCCTAAGCACAATTGTGAGGAGTGCTGAGCGGCTCTCATTGTAAAAGCCACAGGCCAGCACCACCTGAAACCTGCCGGGATTTGACTATCCGCGCCCCTGGAGTCATCAGAAAAACAATGAGGCTTCGCTCGTCACTCAACACCTGTATAACCATACAGTATTATGGCAAAACTTGAAATATATCGCCGCACATTTTATTATCGCCTGTGTGAGGAGTGCTGAGCACCCCGTTCGCGGCGCGGTTACCAGCCGGTTAGCGAACATAAAAAAAAGGATTTGGCTTAACGCCAAATCCTTTTTTATTACCCGCGATTAATTATCTGGCGGAACTGATACGCCAAATGGTATTTCCCGCATCATCGGCAACCAACACGCCGCCCTGTTGATCGGTGGCTAAACCCACCGGCAAACCGCGCACCTGCTTTTGATCGTCGGTCAGGAAACCGGTCACCACCGGCTGTGGCTGCCCTACCGGTTTACCGTTCTCGAATTTCACCCACACCACCTGATAGCCGTTGAGCGGCGTGCGGTTCCAGCTGCCGTGCTCGCTGATAAACGCGCCGCCGCGATACTGCGGCATATTATCCGCGCCGTAGAACAACAAGCCGAGCGGTGCAACGTGTGAGCTCAGGGCGTAATCCGGTTTGATCGCTTTCTCAACCAGGTCTGGCCTTTGCGGCTGTGCGCGTTCATCGACATGTTGACCATAATAGCTGTACGGCCAGCCGTAGAAGCCTTTGTCCTGCACCGACGTCAGGTAATCCGGCACTAAATCCGAACCGATTTCATCACGTTCATTGACGACAGCCCACAGCTTGCCGCTCTGCGGTTCCCACTGTAAGCCGGTTGGATTGCGCAGGCCGCTGGCATAAATCCGGCTGGCGCCGCTGGCCGCATCCACTTCAAGCACCGCCGCACGGCGATACTCTTCGCCAATACCGTTTTCCGTCACGTTACTGTTCGATCCCACGCCGACATACAGCTTGCTGCCGTCGGGGCTGGCGAGCAGCGATTTGGTCCAGTGATGGTTAATCGGCCCGCCCGGCAGTTCGGTCACTTCTACCGGCGGCGTGCGGATCTCGGTTTGCCCGGTTTGATACGGGAATTTCACCAGGCTATCGGCGTTCGCCACATATAGCGTGTCGCCCACCAGCTGCATACCAAACGGCGCCGTCAGGTTGTCGATAAAGCGATGTTGCTCCCATTTGCCGTTAACGTTCCGCAACAAGGTGATGCGATTGCCGCCCTCGCCGCCCTTGCCGGACGCTTTCTGCACAATGCCCATAATCAGCTGTTTTGGCGCGGTGGTCGGTTTCGGTGTGCCATTGGATTCCGCCACCAGCACGTCATTGTTCGGCAGCACCAGCACCTGACGCGGATGCTGCAGATTGTCGGCGATCTTTTCGATCTTCAACCCATCCGCCACTTTCGGCATTTCACCGGCTTTCCACGGCGTGCCTTCCGGCACCTGCATCGGCGGCATAAAGAAGTTCTGCGCCTGCGGCAGTTCAGGATTTGGACCAATTTGCTTTTGAGGATCGATCAGCGCCCCGTCGTCACAGGCGCTGAGCAGCATCGCGATGGCTACCGCACTGAGTAAGTGTTTCATACGCGACCTCCTTGCGTGCGACGTTCGCGCAACACCAGCTGCACGTTAGCGATCAGCAGCAGCGCCACCACCAACGTCGACAGCGTCACGCCCAGTGGCACCACCGCGTACGCATCGCGACTGTGAATAAAGGCATTCACCACCGCCAGTACGATTGCCAGCAGCGACAGCCAGAAATGGGTTTTCTCATTCGGCCGCGCGCCACGGAATAAATAAACCAAACTGATTAATCGTGGCAGGATAGCCAGCACCAGACCAATGGTGATCAGCCAGCTGGCCGATTTGGTCCACATGATGACGAAGGTTTGCAAATAGAGGATATCGAAAAACCAGGCGGCAACAAAAAAGCCCAGCGGCAACGGTTCCAGCAGCGTATACAACGTCACACCGAACACCGATCTTCCTGAGGTATGAAACATTACTCTCTCCCTTTTACCGTATTAACATCAGATGGCGCACGCGTTTCGCTTTTCTGAAACAACGTGCCACCACCTGTGAAATATTAGTAAAGATAAACAGTAACGTTTAACACTTATCTAACACGTTCAAACTTAAGACTTATCTGCCGGCAGGCTTACCCAATAACCCGGCTGATAGGGCAATGGCAGGAACTTTTCGTGGAACTCACGGAAGGTGGCGTCCGGATCGAGATCGGCAAACAGTTCAGGATGCAGCCACTTCGCCAGCGCCTGAATCGCGACAAACTGATATGGGCTGTCGTAGAACTGATGCCAGATGGCATGCGCGTTACCGTTGTGCGCGACCGGCAGCGTTTTGAAGGCATCACGCATCATCAGCAGCTGTAAACGCGCCGTCGCCTCTTTTACATCTGCACCGGGACCCACGCCGACCCATTTGCCAACGGTGTTGTAGTTTTTCCAGTTCGCGCCCGTCACCACCACCACATCGGGACGGCTGGCGATGATCTGTTCTGGATTGACGGTGCCGAAGGTGCCTGGAATCAGATCTTTGGCAATATTGCTGCCGCCCGCCAGTTCCACCATCTGACCAAAGTTTTCGTTACCAAACGACATGCAGCACTCGTCGGTATAGCCGCCAGCGCGATCAATCATCACTTTCGGGCGCGTGCCGTTAAAGTTCTTTAGGCGATCGGTCACCCTGGCGATTTGCGCACGACGGAACGCCACGATCTCTTCGGCGCGCTGCGGATTGTTGACCAGCTCGCCCATAATGCGGATGCTTTGCTCAGCATGTTCCATCGGCTTCTCACGGAAGTCGATAAACACCACCGGCACGCCCACCGCTTGTAACTTCTCGATCAGCTTGCCTTCATCGGTCGCGGCTTTGGATTCGAGGTTCATCAGCACTAAATCCGGCTTCAGCGTCAGCGCCTGCTCGACGTTAAAGGTGCCATCTTTCGCGCCACCAAAGGTCGGCAGCTTTTTGATCTGCGGATATTTCTTCTCATACGCCATATAACCGTCGTAATCGGCTTTATGGAAATCGTCGCGCCAGCCCACCACACGCTGGAACGGCGCAGCGGTATCAAACGCCGCCAGCAGATACATCTGGCGCCCTTCGCCGAGAATGATGCGTTTGGATTCTTCTTTGACTTCAACCTGTCGTCCAGCCACATCGGTAATCGTTTTAGCAGAAGCGTGACTCGCCACCGCCAGTAACCCCAGTGCAAACAGCCATTTTTTCATTTGATCTACCCGGAATGATAATGATTATTATTAAAATTTCGCGGCGTCACTATTACCTGGCTGACAGCAAATGAAAAGCCCCGAGGACACATTTTTTTACATTCCCTCCGCTTTTTCCCACTGTGCAATCGCTCACAAAATGCCCTTCATTCGTGAAAACCCTCACAGCGCACCGGGCAAATGCCCAATTAATCGCCGCGCTATCCCGCGCTTTGGCTAATGCGTAAACGAAATGTGAACGCTAAATTACAAAATGAAACAGCGTTTTATTTTTATGTTAATGCCCAGCTGGGCACGCTACCGAGTTGAAGGAGAAGTTACCGTGAAGATCAGTGCCATTGATGTCACCCTGTTTAGCTACCCTACGCGCCGCGTCTCTGACAGCGCCGGACATTCGCATCCCGGCGCAGAGACCGATGCGCAAATGGCGCTGCTAACCCTCACCAGCGAAGATGGCGATTGCGGCTACGCCTTCGCCCCGGCCGAAGTGATTCGTCCGCACGTGGTGAACGCCTTCTTCCGCAAAGTGCTGATTGGGCAAAACGCCTTTGATCGCGAACGTCTGTGGCAGGATCTGGTGCATTGGCAGCGCGGTAGCGCCCATCAACTCACCGAACGCGCGTTGTCGGCGGTGGAACAGGCGCTGTGGGATTTGATTGGCCGCAAACTCAAGCAGCCAGTGCATAAGTTGCTCGGCGGCTATCGCGAGAAAATTCCTGCTTACGGCAGCACCATGTGTGGCGATGAGCTGGAAGGCGGATTATCCACGCCCGATGAATATGCGCGGTTTGCCGAAAAGCTGGTGGCGCGCGGTTATCAGGCCATCAAACTGCACACCTGGATGCCGCCGGTGTCGTTCGCGCCAAGTCCACAAATGGACATCAAAGCTTGCGCTGCGGTGCGCGAAGCGGTTGGTCCAGACATCGCCCTGATGCTCGACGGCTATCACTGGTACAGCCGCAGCGATGCGCTCACCATCGGTAAAGCGCTGGAAAAACTCAATTTCGCCTGGTTCGAAGAGCCGATGGAAGAGGAGAGCATGGCGTCGTACGCCTGGCTGGCGGAAAACCTCAGCATTGACGTGCTCGGCCCGGAAAGTCTCGGCGGCAAACACCACAGCCGCGCCGATTGGGTGCGTGCCGGTGCCTGCGACATTCTGCGTGCCGGTGCGAACGGCGTTGGCGGCATCTCCGCCACCATGAAAGTCGCCAGCCTGGCCGAAGCCTTTGGTATGGATTGCGAAGTGCACGGCAACGGCGCCGCCAGCATCGCGGTAGTGGGCGCCATCCGCAACTGCCGCTGGTACGAACGCGGTCTGCTGCATCCGTTCCTTGATTACGAACAGCCACCCGCCTATCTCAACGCGCTGGTTGATCCGATGGATGCCGACGGTTTTGTGCATCTGCCAACGCGCCCTGGACTTGGGGAGGACATCAATTTTGCGTGGATTGAGACTCACACGCTAAATCGCTGGTAAGCGCCCAACACAAGCAGTACGGCAAAAAACTATAAACCTCTGACCTGCTGGACTTTGCTTATGAACCTGATGAACCCCTGCAGAGCGTGGTGCGCCGCGCTGCTGCTGCTCACCTGTAGCCCGTCGCTACTGGCGTCCACGCCAGACGACCAGCTAATTGTGGGCATGAACATGAACAACTTACTCACGCTCGATCCCGCCGCCATGACCGGCAACGAAGTGGTCGGCATTGTGGTCAATCTCTATGACGGTTTAGTTGAGTTAGATCCGCAGCAGCTCACCAACGTGCGCCCCGCGCTGGCGGAGCGCTGGGAAATTAGCCCCGACAACCGTCAACTCACCTTCCATTTGCGTGACAATGTCACCTTCCACTCCGGTAATCCATTGAGTAGCGCCGATGTGATCTGGTCGATGCGCCGCGTGCTGCACCTCAATCTGGCGCAGGCGTCGGTATGGAAATCATACGGCTTCAGTAAAGAGAACGTGGATCAGATGATCACCGCGCCGGACGCGCGCACGGTGGTGATTCGCCTGCCCAAGCCTAACGATCCCAAGCTGGTGCTCTACTCGCTGGCGGCGCTCGGCAGCATGGTGGTGCTCGACAGTAAAACCGTGCAGGCGCAGGCGGTGAATAACGATTGGGGCAATCGCTGGCTTACCACCCACGAAGCGGGTTCCGGACCGTTTCGCCTGGATGTATGGCAGGCCAAAGATGTGCTGCGCATCAGCCGCGATGCCAACTACTGGCGCGGTGCGCCAAAGCTGACGCGCGTGGTGTTCCGTCATCTGCAGGAGTCGCAAACCTTGCGCCTGATGATGGAGAAAGGTGATCTCGATATCGCCAGCAACATGGCGATCCCCGATGTGAAAGCGCTGCGCCACGATCCCGACCTCACCATCGACGCGGTACAAAAAGGCACGATCTATTACCTGGCGATGAGCATGAAGGACAATCACTTCGCCAATCCGCAGGTGCGTGAAGCACTGCGCTATCTGGTGGATTATCAGGGAATTAACAAAACGCTGATGGCCGGTTACGGCACGCTGCATCAGCGGCCGATTCAATCCGGCATGCCGGCAACGTTGCCCGATCCGGGCTACAAGCTGGACGTGCCACGCGCTAAAGCGCTGCTCGCCGCCGCCGGTTATCCCAACGGTTTTGATACCACGCTGCGCGTGCTGGCCGATCAGCCGTTCCTCAATGTCGCGATCGCGATTCAGTCCACGCTGATGCAGGGCGGGATTCGCGCCAAAATCATCACCGGCACCGGCAACCAGATTTACGGTGCAATGCGCGAACGCCAGTTCAACCTGCTGGTAGGACGTGGCGGCAGCGGCGTGGAGCCGCATCCCCACTCCAGCCTGCGCGCGCTGGTGTACAACCCAAATAATGCCGATAGCGCACGGCTCACCAACTTTCAGGGCTGGCGCACCGGTTTTTATGACGCGCAGCTGAACAGCATGATCGATAAAGCGTTGCTGGAGCGCGATGTTAAACAGCAGCAGCAGGATTACTTCGCTATCCAGCAGCGTTACGACCAGCTGATTCCGGCGCTGATGCCAATCTCGCAAATGACCGATTCGGTAGTGGTGAATAATCGCGTGCAGGATTACGTGCCGCACCCGTCGGCCACCACTTTCCTGCGTGACGTATGGAAAACGCCAGACAGCCTGGCGGGAGGTGCGCAATGAAGCTAACAAAAAGCCACTGGCGACGCCTGCGTAGCCGCAGCGTGCAGGTCGCGATCACGCTGTTTGGCCTGCTGCTGCTGACCTTCTTTATTGGTCGCGTGATGCCGCTCGATCCGGTGCTGGCAATTGTCGGGCCGGATGCCGATCACAATACCTATCAGCAGGTTTATCACCAACTCGGCTTCGATAAACCGTTATGGGTGCAGTTTGGTATCTATCTGCAAGGCCTGCTGCACGGCAACCTCGGGCTGGCGCTGCTGACCGGCCAGCCGGTGATCAACGATATCCTGCGCGTCTTCCCGGCCACGGTGGAGCTGGCGACGCTGGCGATTGTGATTGGTACCGGCCTCGGCGTCCCGCTAGGCGTGTGGGCCGCCGCGCGTCGCAACAGCGTGATTGACTATCTGGTGCGCATCATCAGCCTGGCGGGTTACTCCACGCCGATCTTCTGGGTGGGCATGGTTGGTCTGCTGCTGTTTTATGCCCATCTCGGCTGGGTTGGCGGCGCGGGCCGCGTCGATTTCAGTCTTGATGGCATTGTGCCGCGTCGCACCGGTTTTCTGCTTATTGACGCCTTGCTGGTGGGCAACTTCACGGTGTTCAGCAATGCGCTTAACCACCTGATTCTGCCCGCGTCGCTGCTCGGCTTTCACTCGCTGGCATACATCAGCCGCATGACACGCAGCTTCATGCTGGCGCAGCTGTCGCAGGAGTTTATTTTGACCGCGCGGGTGAAAGGTCTCAGCGAATGGCAGGTGATTTGGCAGCACGCTTTCCGCAATATTCTGGTGCAGCTGCTGACGGTGGTGGCGCTGGCGTACGGCTCGCTGCTGGAGGGCGCGGTACTGATTGAAACCGTGTTCTCGTGGCCCGGTTTTGGTTCCTATCTCACCGGCAGTTTGATGCTCGGCGATATGAATGCGGTGATGGGCTGCGTACTGGTGGTCGGCCTGATTTTCGTGCTGCTCAATCTTCTCTCTGACCTGCTCTATCAGGTGTTCGATCCGAGGACCAAAGTATGACGATTTCTCTCGATACGCCGTTAGCCAGCCAGACGCGCGAACGGCTGGCGCGCTGTCGCCGCACCGGCGCACGTATCGGCCATTTTCTCTGGCAGATGGCGCGCAACCCGTTAACCGCAATTGGTGGCGGCATCATTTTGCTGCTGCTGGTGGTGGCGCTGTTCGCGCCGTGGATCGCGCCCTACCATCCGCTGATTCAGGATCTTAATAATGCGCTGACGCCACCCAACGCGCAGCACTGGTTTGGCACCGATGAGTTTGGCCGCGACATCTTCAGTCGTCTGGTGTGGGGCGCGCGCATCACGCTGTATATCGTGCTGCTGGTGTCGATCACCGTTGGCCCGCTGGGCTTGCTGCTCGGCGTCACCGCCGGTTACTTCGGCGGCAAAGTCGATAGCGTATTGATGCGCGTCACCGACATCTTCATCTCTTTCCCGAGCCTGGTGCTGGCGCTGGCGTTTGTCGCCGCGCTCGGTCCGGGACTGGAGCATGTGGTGATCGCCATCACCCTCACCGCCTGGCCGCCGATTGCACGCCTGGCACGCGCCGAAGCGCTGTCGCTGCGCCAGGCCGATTTTGTCTCCGCGGTGCGCTTACAGGGCGCTTCTTCACTGCGCATTCTGTGGAAGCACATTGTGCCGCTGTGCCTGCCGTCGGTGATCATCCGCATCACCATGAATATGGCGGGCATCATCCTGACCGCTGCCGGACTGGGTTTTCTGGGTTTGGGCGCGCAGCCACCGGATCCGGAATGGGGTGCGATGATCGCCAGCGGCCGCACTTACATGCTGGAATGTTGGTGGGTGGTGACGGTGCCAGGTCTGGCGATTCTGATCAACAGCTTAGCGTTCAACTTCTTAGGAGATGGCTTACGTGACATCCTCGATCCCCGCAGCGAATAGCGCTGCACCGTTGCTCGACGTGCAGGATTTACAGGTCAATTTTGTCAATGGTCGGCTGGTGACGCCCGCCGTGCGCGGCATCTCCTTCCAGTTGGGCAAGGAGAAACTGGCGATTGTCGGCGAATCCGGTTCCGGCAAATCCACCGTGGGCCGCGCGCTGTTGCAACTGCATCCGCGCAGCGCGCAGGTCACGGCACAGCGCATGCAGTTTGGTGACGTGGATCTGCTGCGCGCCACGCCAGCCCAGATGCGCGCCATTCGCGGCAAGCGTATCTCAATGATTATGCAGGACCCGAAATACTCGCTGAATCCGGTGGTACGCGTGGGCGAGCAGATTGCCGAAGCCTGGCGCAGTCATCATCCCGGCCAGCGCGAGGTTGCGCGGCAGCGAGCGATGGAGATGCTTGAAGTGGTACAGGTACGCGATCCGGGCCGCATCTATCAATGTTATCCGCACGAAATTTCCGGCGGTCAGGGCCAGCGCGTGATGATCGCCATGATGCTGATTACCGATCCTGAACTGCTGATCGCTGATGAGCCCACTTCGGCGCTGGACGTTTCGGTGCGTTTGCAAGTGCTGGCGCTTTTGGACGATTTGGTGAAACAACGCGGTCTGGGGCTGATCTTTATCAGTCACGACATCAATCTGGTGCGACGCTTCTGCGACCGCGTATTGGTGATGTATGCCGGGCGTGTGGTGGAATCGCTGGCTGCCAGCCAGCTCGACCAGGCGCAACATCCCTATACACAAGGCTTACTCGCCGCGCTGCCGGATATGGATCAGCGTCGCGCCCGTCTGCCGGTGCTGCAACGTCAGGCCAGCTGGCTGCAACCCTAAGGAGCAATGATGAACGAGATGATCCGCGTCAGTAATCTCAACCTCAGTTTTGGTGAGGAAGAACGGCGTAATCAGGTGTTGTTCGACGTCAACTTGTCGATTCGCGAGGGTGAAATTTTTGGCCTGGTCGGCGAGTCGGGATCGGGTAAAACCACGGTACTCAAATGCCTTGCCGGGCTTTTCACCCACTGGCACGGCGAGCTGGCGATCGATGGCGTGCCGCTCGAGCATCGTATCGCGCGCGAGCGCTGCCGCAGCGTGCAGATGGTGTTTCAGGATCCGTATGGATCGCTGCATCCGCGTCATACCATCGGCGATATTCTTGAGGAGCCGCTGCAGATTCACGGCATAGGTCAGCGCCAGCAGCGAGTCATCGCCATGCTGGAGAAGGTCGGCCTCAATCGCGCATGGCAAACCCGTTATCCGCATCAGCTGTCTGGCGGACAGCGCCAGCGCGTAGCGATTGCCCGCGCGCTGATCCTCGAACCGCGCGTACTGCTGCTGGATGAACCGACCTCAGCGCTGGATGTTTCGGTACAAGCGGAGATCCTCAATCTGCTCAGCGACTTGCAGCAGCAGGAGAAACTAACCTACTTGATGGTGACGCACGATCTCGGCGTGGTGGCGCATCTGTGCCATCGCGTGGCGGTGATGCAGCACGGCAAAGTGCTGGAAACGCTGGATGTCGATGCACTGGTTCACAATCGCGCGCAGGTGGCCTATACGCAGATGCTGGTGGATGCAAGCCGGCAGGATAACGGGGTTCTGGCGTAGGGTCGCCGTTTATGGCGACCGCTTTACCAGGTGCGCATTTAGGTATGACCGGTCTGATTTGTAACCCATCAGCCCGGTCATACCTAAATGCGCACCCTACGAAAAACGCGCCAGTCCTTTGTAGGGTCGCCATTTATGGTGACCGAAACGCACGCAGTAGTTGAATGAGTTTATGCAAACTATCAAATAACTCGCCAATAGCCGCCCCTGGCCGCCCCCACTCTTTCCAGACGATGATGTGATTGGAGGAGTTTTAAATTACGCTCAATGGTTCTGCTACTCACGCCCAACAACTGAGTCAGATCGGCAATGGTCATATCAGGTGATTTACTCAGGGCAGCAAATATTTTTACGGCGGTGGCAGGAAGTTTAGCATTTTTTTTCTCCGACATTTTCTCCGACACTTTCTCCGACATTTCCAATGTCGAGATGTCGGTTGAAGAAGAGTGCAAACCAATACCTTCAACCAATGCTTCAATCAACTTTTCCAGCATGAAAGCGATAAAAGGAGTGCAATCACTGGCCCGATCACATTCGCCTAAAACGCGATAATAATGCTGCTGCTGATTATGGATCAGCGTTTCAACCGGAAGCCATGCGAACTCAGGACGCCATTCGCTGAGAATTAATGTTTGCCATAATCTTCCCATGCGTCCATTGCCATCGGTGAAAGGATGAATGAATTCAAATTCATAATGGAAGATAGAGCTGGCAATTAACGGATGAATATCTGTGTTTTTTAGCCAATTGAGCAAATCCCCCATCAGGCGTGAAACCTGGTTCGCTGGTGGTGCCATATGGATAAGTTGCTGTTCGCGATATACCCCAACATTGCCATTACGTAATTGGCCCGGCGCATCAACCAGTCCCATCATGAGCAACTGATGCGCCGCCAGTAAATCGGCTAGTTTTGCACTTTGCCAGTCATTGAGCTTTTCATAAGCCAGAATAGCGTTACGCACTTCCTGAATATCTTTAGCTGGAGCCAACACACGCTTGCCTTCCATGATCGCTGTCACCTGTTCAGTTGACAGACTATTGTGCTCTATAGCTAGCGAGGCCTGAATGGTACGAATGCGATTCTCTTTACGCAAAAGCGGTGAAGATTGTTCTGCCTGAGCAGCCCAGCGGCCTAGTAATTCACCTACTTCAATCACCTGATTCAGGATGGTTGGCGTGATGGTGTAAGGCGGCTGATAACCTGCCATGCGTCTCTCCCTTGATGATTGCTGATGTTTACCAGACGGCTACAACGATGAAATTAAGCGTGACCTGCGAGGATATTACAATTTTGGTCATCGTGTGATGGGGAAAATGATATTTCAAATCTGGAAGTGAAAAACAACAAAGCCAGGTTTCCCTGGCTTCGCTCAAACCGTTTTGATTACTGCGTCAGTTCACGTACAAAACCCACGATCTCCTGATTCTGACCATGTTCAAACAGGCAATGCTGCAGGCGCGGGCCGCTTACCGCGGTCTTCACCAGTTCCGGATCGATGGCGCGCAGTGAATCGAGGTAATTCTCTTTCAGCAATGCTGCTTTCACCTCGTTTAGGATACCCGCGTTGCGCACCTGTGGCTCTTTGCGCTCAGGCGGATAACCGTGCCCTTTTTCGCCGGTGAAGGCTTTTTCGAAAATAAAGCGCAGGTTCAGTTCCGCGCCCCAGCCAAAGCCTTTGGCGAACGGCAGCGATAGCGCATTACCGTTGTTGATTTGCGCAAACAGATAGGCATCCGCCGGGTCGATGCAGTAGCCGCACACCACGCCGGGATGCAGGTTCAGCGACATCAGCGCACCCTGGCCGGTGCCGCAACCGGCTACCACAAAGTCCACCGCTTTGCTGTTCAGCAGTACGTTGGCCATGATGCCGAGATGAATATAGGTAAGATGGTGATCCTGTTCGTCGCTCATACCGACGTTAAACACCTGATGCCCGAGCGGTTGCGCCACAGACTGAAGCTCTTTTAACACCGTTGCGTTCTTCGCAGCCTGGCTATTTTCCATCATCAAAGCGATTTTCATGATCCATCCTCAGATTAAATTGAAACACCGTTTCATTTTAATCAAAGATCGTTAAAATGCAGCCTTTAAATGCCTTTTTGACTGTGAGTTAAGTCACACATTGACGATGCAACCTGCAAGGAGAAACCATGTTTATCTATAAAAGCGCAACCCAACTGGACGATTTAGGTAACGGCGTGACGCGCCGAATTCTGGCGCATGGCGGCACCATGATGGCGGTGGAAGTCACCTTTGAGCAGGATGCTGTTGGTCCGCTGCATCACCATCCGCATGAGCAGCTCACCTACGTGCTATCCGGACGTTTTGCCTTCACCATTGATGGCGTAACCAAAGAAGTGAGCGCTGGCGATACGCTGTATAAAGCGCCGAATATTGTGCACGGCTGCGTGTGTCTGGAAGCGGGCGTATTGCTGGATACCTTTACGCCGCAGCGCGAGGATTTTCTGGCGGCACCGTAACGTGCCGCCAGACAGACTAGCGGGAAGCCCACCAGAGGCGCAGCTTCAGCCCCCAAGCGCTGGTCCAGCCGCTGCTGGTGCTGATGACTTTGCCCTGATGCAGCACGATAAAGGTCGGCGTGGCCTGAATATCCCAGCGCTGGCCGATCGCCCCGCTCTTATCATTGATCGCCACGCCTTGCAGCCCTTTCTTCTCCAGCCAGGTTGCTACGCGCATATCGTTACCGGATCGCAGCGCCACGCTCGCCACCTTGTAACCTTGCTGGCTCATCGCCGCCACAGTTGGCGTGGTGAGTTTGCATACGCCGCACCAGGTTGCCCAGACGTAAACCAGCAATGGCCGATCCTGACTGAGCTCCGCCAGATTGACCTCGCCTTGCAGCGAGGTGAGCGGCTGTTGCGCCAGGTCGGCAGGCAGCTGCGGTGCGCGCAGCCAATCCATGCCCCACAGTGCCGCCGCGACAATCAGCACCAAGAGCAGCACCTCACGCAGCCAGCGCTTTAGTCGACTCATTGCTTCGCCTGCAGCGCGCCTTTCACTGCCGCTTCCAGTTGCTGATACGGCACCGCGCCGCTGATCATCTGGTCGCCCACCAGCGTCGCTGGCGTGCCCTGTACCCCGAGCTGCTGCGCCAGCGTCAGGTTGCTGTTGATGGTGTCGAGGCTCACTTTGCTTGGCTCTTTCAACTTGATGCCGGTTTTCTCCAGCGCCGCGTCGATGCTGGCGGTATCGTGATTGCCCTTTTTCGCCATCAAACGTTCATGCAATTTGAGGAAGTTTTTCGGCTGCTGTTCCCAAACGGTGAGCGCCAGGCGCGCCGAGGTGAGTGAGGTTTCAGAGCGATACGGCAGCGGTTTAATCACCACCGCGACCTGCGGATAGGCTTTCAGCAGTTTTTCGATATCGGCTTCAAACTTCTTGCAGAACACGCAATTGTAATCGGTGAAATAAACCAGCGTCAGCGCCGGTTTCTCGGCACCGATGCGCGGTGAACCAGCGTCGTTGAACAGCGCGTCATGGTTTTTCTTCACCATTTGCGCCACCACATTTTGCTGCTGTTGCGCTGCTTCTTTATCAAACGCATCAGCCGCTTCCGCCAGAATTGACGGATTTTGCACCAGGGTTTCACGGATCAGCTCTTTGATGCGCGCTTCCTGCTCAGGAGTAAAAGGCGCAGCCGCCAGTGCAGGCATGGCAAGGAACATCAGTGGCAGTAACAGGGATTTCTTCATTATTTTTTCGCCTCAGAGAGAGTGGAGATCACCGCTTCACGACTCAGCAGCGGTGACAAAATCTGGCCTTGCGGCAGTGCCGGGCCATAAATTTGGTTAAAAGGGATCGCCACACGGTCGCGGCGGCGCAGGAATTCACCGATGGCAGGATCGGGCTGCGTCCAGTCGCCGCGCAGCAGCACCACGTCATCGGCTTTCAGCGCAGCACGCACATCGGGTTGATTCAGTACGCGGGATTTGTTCACTTTGCAGGTGATGCACCAGTCGGCGGTGACATCGACAAACACCCGTTTATCCTGCTCGAGTGCCTGATGGATCGCCGCTTCGGTCAGCGGCTGCCAGTGCAGCGTCTCCTCTTCCGGCGTGATGCGCGTCATTAGGAATAGCGCACCAGCCAGCGTCAGAGTGATAAACACCACGCCCGCCTGTTGAAGCGCGCGACGTTTCACCAGCCAGCCGCAAAGTACCGCGAGTAACATACCCACCAGCACCAGCGCGAAGGTGCTGCCCCAATGCGGTACCAGCAATGTCACCAGCCAGAAGGTCGCGAGCAGCATAAACAGGCCGAGCACGCTGCGCAGATGCACCATCCAGCGCCCCGGACGCGGCAGGCAGCGGGCCATGCCCGGCAACGCCGCCACCAGCAGCCACGGCAAACTCATGCCGACGCCGAGCGCGACAAACAGCAGCCACAGCTGCGGCAGCGGTGCCGTCAGCGCATAAGCTACCGCCGTACCGAGGAACGGCGCGCTGCACGGCGTAGCCAGCAAGGTGGCAAACGCACCCTGACCGAAGTGGCCGAGCAAGCCGTCGCCGCCCTGCGTCGCCAGTTTGGTATTCAAACCTGACGGCAAGCGGAAATGCAGCAGATCAAACAGGCTGGCGCTGAACAGGAACATCACCAACACCATCACCAGCAGGAAGCCGCTACTCTGGAACTGAATCCCCCAGCCAAGCGCCTGGCCGCTGAGCCGCAGCCCGGTCATCAGCAGCGCCAATAGCAGGAAGGAGAAAATGATCCCGGCGCTGGAAGCGAGAAACTGCTGGCGCGTCTGACGCTGCGTTTGCCCTTGCTGCTGCACCATGCTGCTGAGCTTGATCGCCAGCACCGGCAATACGCACGGCATCAGGTTGAGGATCAAGCCACCGAGCAGCGCCAGCAGCAACACCGACCATAAGGTTTGCGCGCCATCGCCGGATACCAACGCTTCCGCGCCAATATTAATCGCGCTTTGCTGCGCAATCCCACCATCGGCAACCACCAGCGACAACGTTTTGCCGCGCAGATCCGGTGCCGCTTCGCCCCATTCATCGGTGACCGCCACCCGCGCGCTGAGCGTGTCGCCTTTCACACTGATTTGCGGTGCCGCCAGCATGCTGCCCTGCGGATAATCGAAGAACAGTTCAGGTTGTTGCCAGCGGCCCTGCCGCTGGGCGCGAATCTGCAATTCGCCATTCACAAAGCTGGCGTCGAGTTGATCGGTTAGGCCGCTGGCCGCCGGGATGCGCCCCATCGCTTCGGCGAAATCGCGGGCAAAATCGGCGTCAGCGGGCTGCGTCAGATCGAGGCTGAACGGGAAGTCGGTGAGGATGCAGACGTCGCTGCAGGTCGAGAGCGTCAGCGTTCCTGCGATCGGCTGGCTCGACAGTTTCGCCAGTTCAATCGGCAGCGTGATATCGCCTTTGTAGCCTTGTGTGGTCAAGCCGCTAACGTCAAAACGTTCGGGCGCAGGCCAGAACCACTGCGCCTTTACATCCGGCGTTTGCCAGCGGATTTCCGGCGCAACACCGCCTTCGCCTGGCGTGCGCCAGTAGGTTTTCCAGCCAGGTTGCAGGCGAATATCCAGCAGCAGTTGCTGATTATCGTTGTGGCTGGCGCTGCGCAGGCGCACTTCGGCATGGTTGTTTTGCGCATTGCGCAGCCAGCCGGTGTCTGCCGCCTGCGCAGTGATCGCGCAGCTCGCCAGCAGGAGCAGCAGGCTCCTGATCAATACAGTCATGGGAATTCTCCAGTGAATAACAGGGTTTACGCGATGTAACGCGCAGGTGTTATTCCCGGAAGACGCAGAAGGTCAGATGCCGCCGTCGCAGAGGCGGAAACAGCTGTGCGCGGCGATAGCCGACGGACGTGGTGGTTTGTGTGAAGGTGGCGATCAGGGCCAGCAACAACAGCAGGAAAGGCAATGCGGTATCAAGGATGGGTGCGGCGGCACTCAGCGATTTGGCGCTCAGCGCACAAGGTTTTTCACTGCCGCTGGCATCGTCATTGCTGTTGGCTTGCGCGGACGCGCTGACCTGCGCTAAAGGTGCGGAAGGCAAATTGAAGCTGCGCTGGACGAGACAAAACGCCAGCACCAGACAAACCAGTGCCAGAATCCATTTTGCGCGTGATAGCGATATCGTCATGCCGCAGCCTCAGAAAAAAGTGCGGGCATTTTAAGCATCTGCAGCAGAAACACCAAGCTTTGCTGTGTAAACTTTTGTCTTTGTGGTGCGAGCGTCGTAGGGTCGCCATTCATGGCGACCTGGTCAATTACCGCACCCGGCTAAACAATATCATCCACCACGCCGCCATCGACGCGCAGCGCGGCACCGGACGTCGCGGATGCCTGTTTCGAACAGACGTACACCACCATATTCGCCACCTCTTCCACCGTTGCTGCGCGCTGGATCACCGAACTCGGACGCTGGGCCATGACAAACTCTTTTGCCAGCTCTTCCAGCGGTTTACCGGTGCGCTTCACTTCGTCTTCCATCATGGCGGCAAAACCATCAGAGAGCGTTGGGCCCGGCAACACGCTGTTCACCGTCACGCCGCTGCCCGCCACCACTTTCGCCAGCCCGCGCGCCAGCGACAGCTGCGCGGTTTTACTCACGCCGTAATGCAGCATATCAGCGGGAATATTCAGTGCTGACTCTGAGGAGATAAACACCACGCGGCCCCAACCGCGTTTCACCATCTCCGGCAACAAAGCCCGCGACAGGCGCACGCCGGACATCACGTTGGTTTGCCAATAGGCATCCCAGGTGTCGTCATCCACTTGATAAAAATCCTGCGGACCGTAAATCCCGGCGTTATTCACCAGAATATCGATCGGCGGCAAACCGTTGAGCAGTTGCTTAACGCCCTGCGCACTGCCGAGATCGGCGATAAAGGTATGAATTTTCGCCCCCTGGACTAGGCCGTTGAGCTTCTCGCGCGCACGACTCACCGAGGCTTCACTGCGCCCGTTGAGCACCACTTCCGCCCCGCTGGCCGCCAGACCTTGTGCAATGGCAAAACCGATGCCGCCGGTTGATGCGGTAACTAAGGCTGTTTTTCCGTGTAGATCGATATTCATCATGCTTTCCTCTGTGAGCGTAATCACAAAGCCTGGTTCAGGCAGAGGAAGATGCATTGACGAATCATGCGATGGCGGTGTCGGCCGCAGTGCTGATGCGCGTTCAGCCTGCTGCCGACAGGGTTCAACCCGAGGCCGATAAAGCCGGTTGAGCGCTGATTGGCAGCCGCAGTTGGCGCTGCAACCAGGCGCAGGCCGCCGCCTGGTCCGGGTTGCGCGCGTTAAGCTGCAACACCGGACCCAGCGCCATCGGCTGGGCGGTTTCCGCCAGCTTGCGCAGTTCTGGCAGATACTCCGCGCCCGGATGTCCCGGCATACGATCGGTCAAGCGTGCCTGATAGCGCGCCACCGCCTCATCTGGCGTGATCGCCAGCCACAGCTCCAGCACCCGCGTCACGCCCGCCTGTTGCAATCCTTGCTGCAATACCGCTTTCGGCTGGAAGCCAAACCAGGCATCAATGACGTAGATGCAGCGCGTCGGTGCTTGCGCCACCACTTGCCAGATCGCCTGATACGCCGCACAACCTAACTGGCGATTGCGCAGGCGATCCACCGGCGCAAAGCTGGCCATAAACGGCTCTTTCAGGCTATCCAGCGTCAGCACCGGAAAGCCGAATTGCTCAGCCAGCGCGCGCGTCAGGGTGCTTTTGCCGGAAGCCGGAATGCCGTTCACCAGCACTACCATCTTCTCTTCAGTGTCGGTTGTCATAGGATCTCTATCACCTCCGCAGCACTGCTGGCGTTGCGCAAGCGCACCAGCGTCTCCCCATCTTCCAGCAGCGTGACAATCGCGCGGATGCCCTCTTCAATGTGGGCGTTGCTGTCACGCGCACCGAACATAATCACGATGTCGGCTTTGTCGCTGCCGTCGAACGAAATCGGCTCATCCAGTACGATCATGCTGAAACAATCTTTAAGCACGCCGCTTTCCGGCCGTGCATGAGGAATGGCGATGCCCTCCTCAAACACGTAATAAGCGCCATGCTCCAGCGTGTTGGCGATCACCGCTTCCGGATAACTGGCTTTGATGTAACCGCCGTTCACCAGCGGCAGCGCCGCCAGCGCGATCACCTCGCGCCAATCCCTGGCGCTGATCCCCACCTGAATCGCACTTGCCTCCTGCAGCAGCTGTTTAATACTCATACTGCCTCCTTAAAATGATTTGCGAATGGTGTTGCGCAGTTCATCGATTTTGACAAACAGCGGATCAATTTCCTGACGAAAGCGGCGGCTTTTGGCAAAGATATTTAATGCACGATTATATTCCAGCATTAATTGTTTTTGCGTCTCTGTCGCCTGCGGATTATTGGCTAACTGTTGTTCCAGCTCGCTTATTTTTCCGCTGATGGTTTCAGCCTGAAGATCTATTTCCTGTAAATCCTGGCTCTTATTATCGGAGCCCTTTTTCAAGAATCCAAACATAGCGTCTCCTGCCCCGAATGGCGCCGGGCACCTCAGGTTATTACGTCATGAGTGAGTCGGAATTAGCGGAACAGCTGAATCTTTTCTACCAGCACATTGGTTACGGCATCGTTGGCCGGCACAAGGAAATTACGCACGCTGTCGTTGACCTTGCCCTTTTCAAACGTCTGCTTGCAGTTCGCAACCCACTGCACATTCATCTCGGTGCCGACGTTGACCTTCTCAATGCCGCTGCGCACCGCAAGACGCATATCTTCATCGCTAACACCGGTTCCGCCGTGCAGCACCAGCGGCGTTTTAGTGGCATCGGTGATATCCGCCAGGCGCTGATGCTGAATATGCGCTTTGCCGGTATACAAGCCGTGCACGGTACCGATGGAGATGGCCAGCATATCGACGCCGGTTTCATCGACAAAGCGTTTGGCTTCATCGACGGTGGTAAAGGCCGCATCATTCATTTCCACTTCTTTGCCATCTTCCGAGCCGCCAATCGCACCCAGTTCCGCTTCCACTGATACCGCCAGCGGGCGTGCCATATCAATAACACGACGCGTATTGGCGATGTTCTCTTCAATCGGCAAATGTGAGCCGTCATACATAATTGAACTGAAGCCTGCATCCAGCGCAGTTTGAATCGCGTCTAAATCCGAACAGTGATCGAGGTGCAAACAGGTCGGCACATTACGGCTTTCCGACAGTGAGCGAATGGCATCCACCAATAATTTATGTCCGAGATATTTCGCTGTACCGGTTGAGATCTGAATCATTAATGGACTGTTAGTTTTCTCCGCTGCTTTAAAAAAGGCGGGCAGCATTTCCAGACAGTGCAAATTAAAGGAACCGAGCGCTTTAAATTCACGTTCTTTAGCAACCTGTAACAGATCGGTAAAGTTATAAAGTTTCATGGAGCTTTTCCTCATGGGATTTAGACTTGGTGGATTTTCCGTTAACAAACCAGGCGATGAGAGTAATAAAGGCAATAAACAGCGCGACGAACAGCCAGTTATTCTGGAAGGCATGGCCGAGCACCAGGCCGGTACTGATGACATCCGAATCACTGAAGGTGACGCCGATAAAACCGTAGCTTTCCAGCATCGGCACCAGAATCGCTGGCAGGAAGGTGATGAACAGACCGTGCACGAAACCGCCGATCATCGCCCCGCGACGACCGCCGAGCGCATTACCAAACACGCCTGCGGTGCCACCGGCAAAGAAGTTGGTCAGCAGACCTGGCAGAATCATCGCCAGACCAAACATCGGGAACACCAGCATGCCCACCACCGAACCCAGCGTGGTGGCGAGGAAGCCGACGATCACCGCGTTCGGGGCGTACGGGAACATCACCGGGCAGTCGAGCGCCGGTTTCGCATCCGGCACCAGACGCATGGCAATGCCGCGGAAAGCTGGCACCAGTTCGTTCAGCAGCAGACGCACGCCGCTATACAGCACGAACACACCGCACACGAACTGAATCGACTGCATAAAGGCGTACATCAGATAGTTCATGCCGTTGCTGTACTGGCCGATAAATTCCGGACCGGCGGCGACTGCAGGAATCAGGTACATCGGCACCATTACCACCGCCATCGACAGATAGGTGTCCTGCAGGAATTTAAAGTTGTCGGGCAGTTTGAGGTCTTCCGTGGAGCGCGAACCTTTGCCCACCACCTTCGCCACCGCCGCCGTCAGCAGGTAGCCGATGGTGCAGAAGTGACCGAGCGCCACGTCGTCGGAATCGGTGATACGACGCACCACCGGTTGTGCCAGCGCAGGCATCACAACCGCCATAATGCCGCCAAAGATGCCGCCGGTAAGGATCAGAGGTAAGCCTGTCAGCCCCGCTTTATAGCCAATCACCGCACCGATGGTCGCCATCCACAGCAGCGCCTGACCGGTCAGGAAGATGTATTTGAACGGTGTCAGACGCGCAATGATGATGTTGACGATAAAGATCACCAACAGCGTCAGCGCCACTTCAGAACCCAGCTCGCGGTTTGCTAACCCGGCAATGGCGGCAACGTCGGTGATATAACCCTGCATGCCAAAACCGTGGGTGAAAATGGTGTTCAGGAAGGTCAGCGTACCGACAATAATGTTGATACCGGCCATCATAATTAAGAAACCAAGCAGGGTTTTAAAGGTGCCTTCCACCACCTTGCCCGCCGATTTTTTTTGCAGTAGCAGACCAATCAGGGCAATAAAGGCGATCAATATTGATGCCTGCCCCAATAAGTCTTTTACCAGGAAGTCGATCACACTATTCATGATTAGCAACCTTTAAGTTACGTTCTTTCATAAACGCCACGATTTTCTCTTCAATTTCCGCTTTGTCGGTTAGCTTATTGAGAATAATCACCCGTTTGATCTGTTCCGGGCTGGCATCGGCATTTAACACATCAGCAAAGGCTTTCTGAGTTAAAATCATGTCGGATTTAAAGGCGTTAGCTTCAGAAATGGTGGTGTGATCGATATCAGCATCAATTTCGAGTTTCTTTAATACTGACTTGGCGCTCATCTCAATCGCAAAGCTTGAACCCAAACCACATCCACAGACACATAATATTTTCAGCATGGCTATTTCCTCACAGAATTTGCAGTTGTTTAGCGAGTTTATAATGATGCCCTTCCGTATCGACCAGGCGTTTTTTCATGCTTATTAAATCAATCGGAATCGGTCGATTACTGCCATTAATAATCACCGCTTTGTTGCGCATTCCCGACTGAATACAACGCGCGACTTCACTGGCCATAATGGTGCCCTGATAAATCTCTTCACAGGTAGGATCGCCATTACGCAGGCCATAACCGATAATTGTTTTACGAATACGCACACCAATTAACGGTTCAATTTGTTTAATTAACGTATCGATAGCGCCCTGAAAGCCCGGCGAATATTCTCGGGTGTAGCCTTCTGAGCACAAAATAATGACGCTGTTCTGCGCCGCCAGCCGCTGCGTGATGCGCTCGGCCAGCTCTTGTGGTGCAATCTGGCATTCCGGGATCAGCGCGAAATCCGCATTGGATTTGATCGCCGACTGCAAGGTTAATTCCCCGCAATAACCGCCCAGCAGTTCCACCATAAACACACGACCGGTTAAGGCGCGGCCGGTATTGCGTAATTTCGCCACCTCTTTTAAAACCTGCTCGCAGGCGGTGGAGAAACCGATGCTGTAATCACTGCCAAACACATCGTTATCGATGGTCATGCCGACGCCAAAACAATTGACGCCAAATTCACTTAGCGTATGCAGGAATTGTAATGAGCCATCGCCGCCCGCCATAATTAATACATCGATACGCAACGACTTAAGGTGTTTGGCGATGGTTTCATATTCCGGACGAATTAATTTTCTGCTGGTTCGTCCCGATTGCATTACCGGAATAGCGGCGATGGCGTAATCCACTAAATCGCGCTGGGATATTTCCTGGTGATTGTTTTCCAGCAATCCCGGAATGCCACCGTTAAATAACACCATTTCCGCCTGGGTTAAGCGCGATATTTGATACACAAAGTTATTAATCCCGGTGACATCGCCACCACTGATCACCATGCCAATTCTCATTGTCATCATCCTTTATGCTGTGCGTCTGGAATTCATTCTTCCGATTAACGACATTGTTATTTGCAACGAATGTCACAGTTTTGCGATGAATTCCCCGAGTGAGATCATTGACAGCATCCCATTCAGGCTAAATTCTGTGATGTAAATCACACGCCACTTTTCACCTTAAATCATTAATAACAAATAAAATCATAGGTTTATATTTATTTTGCGTAATAAAACCGGTGGCTTAAATAAACACCTTACTCGCTGTTTTTCTTTCGATCTATTTTGTGATTTCCCGCGCATTTTTATCGGTTCATGAGGCTTATTCCGTATCAGATAAAGGGATAATGATTACGTGCGTTATTTATGCGTCAGGTCCAGTGAAGGATTGACTCAATGCCGATGCACTTGTCCAATACCGTGGCAGATAAAAATAAAGAAGAGAAAAGTGAGCATGCAGAAGGATATGTTGCGTCAGTTAGCAGAGGTGGTTGGCGAGAAACAGGTATTAACCCATGCGGATGATAAAGCCTGGTACATAAAGGGGTTCCGCGTCGGACGCGGTGAAGCGCTGGCGGTGGCGTTACCGCAAACGCTGTTGCAGCTGTGGCAGACGCTGCAGGTTTGCGTGGCGCACGATGCCATTGTGCTGATGCAGGCGTCGAATACCGGCGTTACCGGCGGCTCAACGCCCGACGGCAATGATTATGACCGCGATATTGTGATCATCAGTACCCGCCAGCTCAAAGGCGTGCAGGTGATTGATCAGGCGCGTCAGGTGATTGCTTTCCCTGGTACCACCTTGACCGAACTGGAGCACACCTTGCAGCCGCTGGGTCGTGAGCCGCACTCGGTGATTGGCTCGTCCTGCATCGGCGCGTCGGTGGTCGGCGGCATCTGCAATAATTCCGGTGGCTCGCTGATTCGGCGCGGCCCCGCTTTCACTGAAAAATCCCTGTTCGCCCGCATTCACAACGATGGGCGTTTAGAGATGGTCAACCATCTCGGCATCGAGTTGGGCGACACACCTGAAGTGATGCTGGAAAACCTGACGCAGCAACGGTATCAAACCGGTGAGCAACCCGACTGGCAGGGAAAAATCTGGGCGGATGATTATGCCGACCGACTGCGAGATGTGGCCGCAGATTCCCCTGCACGCTTCAATGGCGATTTGCGTTACCTGCACGACAGCTCAGGCAGCGCCGGTAAAGTGGTGGTGTTCGCCGTGCGCTTGCCGACCTTTGAAGCCAGCACCGGCAGCGATACTTTCTACATCGGCACTAACGATGAGAGCGTGCTGGTGGCGCTGCGCCGTTTCCTGTTAACCAGGATGAGCGAGCTGCCGCTGCAGGCGGAATATATCCATCGCAACGCCTTCGATTTAACCGTGCGCTACGCCAAACATATGTATCTGGCGATACGCAAACTGGGTCCGCAGGCCATTCCGCAGATGATGGCAAATAAAGCTAAATGGGATGTGCGCGTCAGCCACCTGAAATTCCTGCCGCGCAATTTTGTTGATCGGGTGCTGCAATTCTTCAACCAGCTGACGCCGAGCTTTATCGCACCGCGCATCATGGATTACCGCAGCGAGTATCAACATCATCTGATGATCAAAGTGGAGTCGCCGCAAACCGCTGAATTACTAAGCTTGTTACAGCAGTTCTTTGCTGAGCAGCAAGGCGGCTTTTTCCTCTGCAATGCGCGTGAAGCGGCGGATGCATTTTTAGTGCGTTTCGGCGTCGGCGGCTGCACCATTTCCTACTGCGATGCGCTGGGCTACAACCCTAATGAACGGCTGGTGGCGTTTGACGTGGCGCTGCGCCGCAATGATGACGCGTGGCGTTTGACGCTGCCGGATCATCTGGCGGCGCAGGTGCAGGTTGATTCGTGTTGCGGGCACTTCTTCTGCTTCGTCAATCATCAGGATTACGTGCTGAAGCCGGGCTACGACGCGAAAGTGTTTAAGGAAAAGGTGAAGCGCTATCTGGCGCAGCGCGGCGCGAAGTATCCCGCCGAGCACAATGTCGGACACCTCTATCAGGCATCGTGTGAACATGTCGAGCACTGGAAACAACTTGATCCGACCAACAGCTGTAACCCGGGGATTGGCAAAACCAGTAAGAAGAAGTTTTGGCGGGAGATGTAGCATCGGGGTTTCGTAGGGCGCGCATTTATGCGCACCTGGTCACCAAAATCAACCAGCGATGCCGTTCGCGCAGCAGACGCTGGTGCAGTTGCTGAAGCTGCAGCAGCGTCAGAGCCTGAATGGCAGCGCGATTGAGCGTCGCCAGGCCGTGCTGCTGGCGCAGGGTGTCGAGAGCGGCTTCGCCGTTGTCTTTGCTTATGCATTGCGTCATTAAGCTTGCCTGCCATGCCGCCAGCTTTTCCGGCGAAATTGACGCAATCTCCACAACCATCTCACGCATAAAGCGTTTGCAGTGACCCAGCAACGCGCGCCAGGTGATATCCGGTGATTGCAGCGCCAGCATCAAGCCATCCACATCCGCCACCCGCTGATAGCGCGCCGACACCACATATCCAATTTGCTGATCCACGCGCAACCGCTGGAAGAAGCGCGTTTCCATCATCAGCGCCAGCACGCGCAAAGCGGCCAGGCTGGCATCGTCGGCCTGCGGTAACGGCATAAACAGCAGCAGCGCCTGATCGCGCCCGTCGCGGGCGATGGGCACGATGCCGCGTTGCAGTTGTGCGGGCGGCGTGTCGCGCGCCAGTTGCGGCGTAAAATCGCTGAGCAGATGCGCCACGCGCTGGCTTAGTGCGCTATGGGTGCCACACCATGCTGCCAGCCAGTGCGGCGAGGGCGATGGCTTGATCAAGCGAGTAGGCAAAGCGGCGAGCAGCTGACGAATGACGATGGAGTGTGTTGTCGCTGCGGATTGCTTAAGCACCGGTGTGTTCAGCGCCCGTAATGCCTGATGCACGCTTAACAACGCGCGCTCTTCGGATGCGGGCAGATTGAGCAGCAGCTGCCAGCTTCCCTGCGTTGGTTGCCAACTGCCGTTGCCGCCCGCATGGCGCAGTTCCGCCAACAGCGGGCGCAACTGGCGCTGCCGCGCCTGCGCGTCTTCATCGCTCAAGGTTTGATAAAACGCCGGACGCAGCAGCAATGTCTCAACCTGTTTTATCGGCGCAATCAGCGGCAACGGCTGCGCCACGGGCGGAAGACGCGGGAGCTGAAAGTCGGCTGAGGTGGGATAAAAGTGAAACGCTGCGGATTGTGCCGCATCCGGCAATGCCGGCAGCCATTCAGCCAGCTGCAGGGTAAAGCCCTGCGTCTGATGCGGTGCGCCGTCGACGTGCTGCTGGGTGAGCAGACGCGTACACGGCCATTGCGGCAACGCGGCGGCAAAATCCGTGAAGTTTTCAGTAACCGCTGAGCCAGGCGCGAAGCCGAACGCGCGGCCGCGCAACTGTTCCAGCGGCGACAAAGCCGCGAAATCCTGCTGCGCGAGTTGCGCGTAGTGCTGCAGCTGAATCGCGTTACACTCGATTAACGCAGCCAGATGCTGCCAAACGCGTTGCTCAAGCTGTTGCGCCTGTGCCGATGAAATACGCCCGGCACTAAAACGCAGCGCCAGTAAGGCATGTTGTTCATCTTGCCATAACCATTGCACATCAAAGGTCTCGCATAACGCCTCAGCCCGCAATTGCGCCAGCAAACTGCCCGGCGCTTCGTCTTGCCAAAACACCTTAAGCAAGGTGACATTGTCACGTACCGTCTGTTCATCGCCCGCGATCAATAACGTCAGCCAGAAATTTTCTTCACCGCCTAATTGCAGCAAACGATCGCCGGGCAGCAGCGCAGGTTTAACAGCCGCAGCGCGTTCTCCGCCCGCCAGCAAGCTGCCGCCATAGCGCGTCGCCAGCTGTGCTAACTCATCAAGTGATTGTGATCCTTGCAGCCAAAGCTCCATATTTTCAGCGCGATAGAACCGGCGATGAAAATCATGTAATGCGGATTGCAGCTCCGTGACATTGTCACCAAACGCACGCCGACTGCCGACGCGAAAGCGCTGAAAGCGTCCCTTTAGCTTATCTACGATGGCCGCTTCACTCAGCGTGTCGATATGGTTTTGCAGCAGTTGATACTCTGCCTCAATCACCGCTGCTTCCTGCTGAATCGCCCGCGTCGTCAGCAACGGGGACGCCAACATATCGCACAGCCGCTGCACGCCTGCAGACAATGCTGAAGCTGGGAGCTGAAAGAAATAGGCGCTGCGGCTCAACTGCGTGGTGGCATTCACCTGGCCGCCCTGCTGCTGCAGCCAGGGCATCAGGCGATGCTCGCCGTTAAAGTTTTCGCTGCCACAGAAAAGCAGATGTTCCAGCAGATGCGCCAAACCCGGCCAGCGATCGGCTTCATCCAGACTGCCGGCCTGCACGCGCACCAACGCCGCCGCCTCACGCGCGTCGGGCTGATGATAAAGATGGCAGCGCAGGCCGTTGGCAAGCGTTAGCTGGCGCGTGTTCATCAGGTAACGCGCTGCTTGAAGATCAGTTCGGAGTTGCTGCGATTGCGGAACTGCAGCTGCTGGATTTTGATGTCGCTGCAGTTGGCTTCACGCCGTGCTTCGAGGATCTTGCCATGATGCGGCGATTTGCTGCACACCGGATCGGTGTTATCCGCATTGCCGGTCAGCATAAAGGCCTGACAGCGGCAGCCGCCAAAGTCTTTCTCTTTCTCCTCGCAGGAGCGACAGGGTTCCGGCATCCAGTCAAAGCCGCGATAGCGGTTGAAACCAAACGAGTTGTACCAGATATCGTCCAGCGTGCGTTCCAGCACCGACGGGAACTCGACCGGCAGCTGACGCGCGCTGTGGCACGGCAACGCGGTGCCGTCTGGCGTGACGCTGAGGAAGATCGATCCCCAACCGCCCATGCAGGGTTTCGGACGCTCTTCGTAGTAATCCGGCGTCACGAACAGCAGATTGGTGAGATTACCGGTGGCGCTCATGCGCTGACGATAATCGGCCACCACCGCTTCGGCGTTGGCGATCTGTTCGCGCGTCGGCAGCAAACCTTCGCGATTGAGCTGCGCCCAGCCGTAGAACTGGCAAGTTGCCAGCTCGACATCGTCGGCTTCCAGTTCGATACAGAGATCGATGATTTTGTCGATCTGGTCGATATTGTGGCGATGCAGCACAAAGTTCAGCACCATCGGATAGCCGTGTGCTTTCACCGCTTTCGCCATCTCCAACTTTTGCTGGAAAGCCTTTTTCGACCCGGCCAGCGCGGCATTAAGCGTTTCATCGCTGGCCTGGAAACTGATCTGAATATGATCGAGCCCGGCGTCAGCAAAGGCGTCGAGTTTTTTCGCCGTCAGGCCAATGCCGGAGGTGATCAGGTTGGTGTAGAAACCGAGATCGCGCGCGGCGCGAATCAGTTCCGGCAGGTCTTTACGCGTCAGCGGTTCGCCGCCGGAAAAACCGAGCTGCACGCTGCCCATGGCGCGCGCCTGACGAAACACCTCAATCCACTGTTCGGTGGTCAGCTCTTTCTCCTGCTGGGAAAAATCCAGCGGATTGGAACAATACGGACACTGCAGCGGGCAGCGATAGGTCAGTTCTGCCAGCAGCCACAGCGGCGGCGTCACGCTTTTACTCGGGTTCACGACACTGTATCCATTTTTGTTCGATGGCTGATTGCAGGAACTCTTTAACGTCATTGCCGACGCCGCCCGCATCCGGGAAACGCGCATCCAGCGTGGCAACGATCGCCGCCACATCTTGTTTGCCATCCACCAGTTCGAGGATCGCCACCGCAGTTTCGTTCAGCTTGGCCATGCCTTCAGGATAGAGCACCACATGGCTGTCTTGCGCCGCTTCCCACTGCATGCGGTAGCCGCGACGGAAAGCGGGAATCACATTATCTTTCATATTGTTATACCAGTCTTGTGCTGTGCCAGGATACCTGATCGGTGACCGTATGATAAGGCGGACGTTGCAGCGCATACGCCATGGTCATGGCATCCAACATGGTCCAGAGAATATCGAGCTTGAACTGCAGGATTTCCAGCATGCGGTTCTGCTGTTCGGCACTGGTGAACACTTCAAGCGCCAGCGCCAGTCCATGCTCTACATCGCGGTTCGCCTGGCTCAGACGGCTGCGGAAGTAGAAATAGCCTTCCTCTTTGATCCACGGATAGTGCTGCGGCCAGCTGTCGAGGCGCGACTGATGAATCTGCGGCGCGAACAGTTCGGTGAGCGAGCTGCAGGCCGCTTCCTGCCAGTTGGCACGACGCGCAAAGTTAACGTAGGCATCCACCGCAAAGCGCACGCCCGGCAGCACCAGCTTCTCCGACAGCAACACCTCACGATCCAGGCCCACCGCTTCACCCAACTGCAGCCAGGCTTCAATGCCGCCTTCGTGTCCGTTGCTGCCGTCGTGATCGAGGATGCGCTGCACCCATTTACGCCGCGTTTCCGCATCCGGGCAGTTCGCCATGATCGCTGCGTCTTTCAGCGGAATATTGGTCTGATAATAGAAGCGGTTCGCCACCCAGCCCTGAATCTGCTCGCGCGTCGCATCGCCATTGTGCATGGCAATGTGGTACGGATGATGAATGTGGTAGAACGCGCCTTTGTCGCGCAGCGCCTGCTCAAACGCGGCGGGCGATAACGCTTCAGTAATGATCACGATGCAAACTCCTGCAGATGAATCGCCATACCATCCCAACTCACTTCAATGCCCTGCTGCGTCAGATAGGCGCGCTGCGGCGATTGCTCATTAAGGATGGGATTGGTGTTGTTAATGTGAATCAATATCTTGCGTTTAGCCGGCAGCGCGGCCAGCAGCGCCATCAAACCTTGTTCTTCGGCCAGCGCTAAGTGGCCCATGGCTTTGCCGGTATTTTTGCCGACGCCGGTAGCGAGCAGCTCGTCGTCCTGCCACACCGTGCCATCAATCAACAGGCAATCGGCTTTTTGCAGCCACGGCATGATCACCGCATCCGGCTCGCCAAGGCCCGGCGCGTACAGCAGCGTTTGGCCGTTGGCGGTGTTTTCAATAAACAGCGCCACGTTGTGGCCCGGCAGCGGGCGATCGCGATACGGCGAATACGGTGGCGCGTTGCTGAGAATCGGAATCGCGGTGAACTGCAAACTGTGGCAGACATCGACGCGAAACGGTTCCAGCGGCGTTAACGCATGATGCTGCAAGCCGCCATTCCAGTGTTGCAGCATGGTGAAAATCGGGAAACCGCTGGTGAGATCGCCATGCACTTCCGGCGTGCACCACACCTGATGCGGGCAACCTTCGCGCAGGCTCAGCAAGCCGGTGGTGTGATCGATTTGGCTGTCGGTCAGAATGATGCTGCCAATCGCCGTGCCGCGCAGCACACCCTTTTTGATCAGTTCTGGCGTGTGGGCAATTTGCTGGCTGATGTCCGGCGAGGCGTTACACAGCACCCAATCTTCACCGTTGTCGCTGACAATGATCGAAGATTGCGTGCGCGCCTGCGCCTGAAGGGTACCGTTACGCAGGCCGCTGCAATTGGCGCAGTTGCAGTTCCACTGCGGGAAACCGCCGCCCGCCGCTGAACCGAGGACTTTAATAAACATGAAAGTTGACCAGAGAGAGAAAACAAAATGCCCGCACGAACGGCGGGCAGAAGTCTTAGCGGTTGGAGATGTACAGAGTCACTTCCAGGCCCAGACGCAGGTCAATAAACGCAGGTTTTTTCCACATAACGGTCTTCCTCTTAAAGCTAAAACGCAGAGAAATCTCTGCTGAAGTGAATTGCGGTTGTGACTTGGATCACATCGCAATCCGTACGCGCGCAGATGTTGCGCCAATGTAGCGAGCAGATCAACCCTGATTCGGTAAGGGAATTGTGTTAATCCTGCCAAATTTGTTGCAACACGCGCTGCCAGTTGCCCCATGCGAGCTGCTCAAGTGCTGTTTGATCGTAGTCGAACGAACGCAACAACGCATAAAGATGCGGTAATCCGCTGACATCTTTCAGCGCATCAGGCACGCTGATGCCATCAAAATCGGAGCCCAGCGCCACATGATCGCGGCCCATTATCGCGATCAGGTGCTCAACATGTTTAACAATTTCGATCAATGCGGTGTCGCTATCGCGTTTTCCATCGCTGCGCAGGAACGCATTGCCTAAATTCACACCCACCACGCCGCCGCTGTCGCGAATGGCGCGCAGCTGATCGTCAGTAAGATTGCGCGGCTGCGCGCAGAGCGCATGCGCATTGGAGTGCGTTGCCACCAGCGGTGCTGTTGACAGGCGCGCGGTGTCCCAGAAGGCTTTCTCGTTCATGTGCGACATATCGATCAACATGCGAAGGCGGTTGGCTGCGGCGATCAATTGCTCGCCTTGTTCGGTCAAGCCCGGTCCTGTGTCCGGCGAGCTGGGGAATGATCCACTGACGCCTTCGCCAAAGCGATTAGGCAGATTCCAGAACGGCCCGATGCTGCGCACGCCCGCTTTGTAAAACGCATCAAGCGCGACGCCATCACCATCAAACCCGTCTGCGCCTTCAATGTGCGCCACCAGCGCCAGCATGCCGTCCGCGCGACAGGCGGCAATATCTGAGGCGCTGAGGCATAAACGCGCGCGCCCGTCAGATTGCGCCGCCAGCGCTTTCAGGATGTCGAGCTGCTGCCAGAGAATCGCCAGCGGATCGAGATTCTCCTCCGCCCGCTGCGGCGCAACTTCTTTGACATAACGCGGTGGCGGCACGAACATCGCGAACAGTCCACCGGCAAAACCGCCCTGCTGCATGCGCGGAAAATCAAGGTGGCCCTTTTCGATGCCGTGAAAAAATGCCTGCGCCGGATCATCGCGATGGTGCAGCCACAGATTGAGAAGCAGGTCGTTATGACCGTCGAAGGTTTTTAGCAACATAGGGGGATCTTGACGAAACAACATGCCGCCATGCTACGCGCGCGCTGCTGTTTCGCCAAATACGGGCGCACAAAGGGTTAGTTCTGCGCAACCTTTAAGCCGTGATAGAAGGTTGGTTTCACATCCAGATGTTTTTGAATTAAACCGTATTTCTGGTAGAAATCGGCGGTCTCCTGCTGTTGAGCGATGGTGGCATCATTAATGCTCTGCCAGTGCGATTTGCGCCGTGAGAAGGATTTCGCCGCCGCATCTTTCGGGAAGCCGATGATTTTCGCCAGTGTGGTGGAGTACTCATCGACATGGCTGTTGGCCCAACGATCGGCAGCCGCTAAACGATTGACGTAATCCTGCAGCGCCGCGCGTTTCGCCTTATCTTGCAACGCGGCGTCGGTAGCGGCGAGGAAGCTGTTGCCGCTGGACAAGCCAACGCCGTTCACCAGCACACGTCCGGTATTTGTCACTTCCGCCAGCGCGGTATAAGGATCCCACGTTGACCAGGCATCCACCGAACCGTTAGCCAGCGCAATGCGCGCATCCGCCGGCGTTAAGAAGCGCCATTTGACGTCTTTATCGCTGACGCCCGCCTGCTCCAGCGCTTTGAGCGCCTCAAAGTGGCCAATCGATCCGCGTCCGGTGGCGATATTTTTGCCCTTCAGCTCGGCAACGGTTTTGATGGGCGAATCCGGGCTAACCAGCACCGCCAAACCTTCGGGTACCGATTTGCTCACCGCCACCGCTTTCACCTGCGAACCGGCCGCTAGCGAGAACAGCAGCGGCGCATCACCGATAATACCGGCATCTACCGCACCGGCATTCAGCGCTTCCGCCAGCGGTGCCGCCGCCGGGAATTCGGCCCATTCGATTTTATAATTGAGGTTGCTCAACTGCTGCGCCGCGGCCATTTCCGCGTGCATATTTCCCTTCTGATCGGCAATGCGCAGCGTCACGGGTTCTGCCGCTGCCGCGCTGCTCGCTGCCACGATCAATAGTGCCAAAGCTGCTCTTTTCATTGTGTTTTATCCCTTCGCGCAAAACCCCAGCCTAACCCGTACGCGCCAAATGACCGATGCCGATTTCGCATGAGATATGCCGCGTGGCGCATAAAGGTTGTCACTTTTGCGCGTAGGGTTGTCAGCAATGCGCGAGCCGCACCGCGTGCTGCTGGGTGAGACTGAATACAACATCACAAGGAGATCGTTATGCTCATGCAACCCGCTGCAAAATACCGTCCGTTTCAGGTCATCGACTTACCCGATCGTCAGTGGCCATCGCGCCAGCTGACGCAGGCACCGCGCTGGCTTTCTACCGATTTACGCGATGGCAATCAGGCGCTGGCGACGCCGATGGACAGCGCGCGCAAGCTGGAGTTTTGGCAACTGCTGCTGCGCTGTGGCTTCAGGGAGATTGAGGTGGCATTCCCGGCGGCATCGCAGACCGATTTTGATTTTGTCCGTTTGCTGATTGATCAAAACCATATTCCAGACGATGTGGCGATTCAGGTGCTGACCCAGGCGCGCAGCGACCTGATCGATCGTACCTTTGAGGCGCTGCGTGGCGCACCGAACGCCATTATTCACCTGTACAACGCCACCGCGCCGCTGTTCCGCGAGCGCGTGTTCCGTCAGAGCAAAGCCGAGATTATTGAACTGGCCTGCGCCGGTGCGAGGCAAATTCGCGCCCGCTGCGAAACGCAACAGGATACCGCGTGGACTTTCGAATATTCGCCAGAAACCTTCTGCTTTACCGAACCGGAGTTTGCGCTGGAGATTTGCGAAGCGGTGGCGGCGATTTGGCAGCCGGGCCCGGCGCGTCCGATGATCATTAACCTGCCCGCAACCGTCGAAGTGAATACGCCGAACGTCTATGCCGATCAGATTGAGTACTTCTGTCGCCACTTCAGCCAGCGATCGCAGGTGTCGATCAGCGTGCATCCGCATAACGATCGCGGTACCGGCATCGCCTGCGCCGAGCTGGCGCTGCTGGCGGGTGCCGATCGCGTCGAAGGCTGTTTGTTCGGCAACGGCGAGCGCACCGGCAACGTCGATATCGTCACGCTGGCGCTCAATCTCTACACCCAAGGCGTGGCGCCGCAACTTGACTTCAGCGATATCCAGCAGGTGCTGGAAGTGGTGACGCGCTGCAACCAGCTGCCGGTGCATCCGCGCCATCCATATGCCGGTGAGCTGGTGTTTACCGCCTTCTCCGGTTCGCATCAGGATGCGATTCGCAAAGGCTTTGCCGAACGCGCTGAGCGTCAAGAAACCCTGTGGCAGATGCCGTATCTGCCGCTCGATCCACTGGATATCGGTTGCAGTTACGAAGCGGTGATCCGCGTTAACAGTCAATCCGGCAAAGGTGGCGCCGCGTGGCTGCTGGAGCAGAATCACGGCCTGCAACTGCCGCGCGGCTTGCAGCAGGATTTCAGCCGCCTGGTGCAGCAGCAAACCGACCAGCACGGTCAGGAGATGACGCACCATGCGCTCTGGCAGCTGTTTTGTCAGCATTACGGCTTAACCCAGCCCGCGCGTCGTTTACTGGAAGCGGAAAGTCACAGCGACGATAAAGGCGAAACGCGCTTCAAAGCGCGACTGCAACAGGGCGCACAGCCGGTGACGCTGGAAGGCAAAGGTAACGGCTTGCTCTCTGCCGCCGTCAGCGCGCTGCGTCAGCGCTACGACATCGTCATCACCATTGAGGATTATCACGAACACACGCTGGGCAAACGCAGCGACAGCCGTTCGGTGACGTACATTAGTTGTATTAACGCACGCGGTGAACGCGCGTGGGGCGTGGGCATTGATAACGATGTGGCGCGCGCTTCATTGCAGGCGCTGCTCAACGCAGCGCACGCTTTTCTGCCGCAGGAAAGTAGTTCGCTGGCGTAACGCCGAGCACGCGACGAAACATCGCACTGAAGGCGCTCGGGCTGTCGTAACCGAGATCGAGCGCCACCGTCAGCACGCTTTCGCCTTGCGCTAAGCGGGTTAACGCCACGCTCAATCGCGCGCGGCGCACCCAATCGCTGAACTGCAAACCGGTTTCGCGGCTGAAATGGCGCGCCAGCGTGCGTTCCGCCACACAAAGTTGCGTAGCCGCGCGGGCCAGCGTCCAGTTTTCGCCGGGTGCTTGCTGGATGTGCTGGCACAAACTCAGCAGCCGCTCGCTCTCCGGCAGCGGCAGGCCAAACGGCAGCACATCCATCACGCGGATCTCATCGAGGATCAACTCGTAAATCCGCTCGGCGCGGCTGCCGGAAACGTACTGATCCGGCAGCGGCAGCGCGCTGACAATCAACTCGCGCAGCAGCGGCGAAATCTGCACCACCTGACAACTGGCGGGCAGATCGGCGCGCGCCAGCGGATCAACAAACAGCGTGCGCGCCGCTACAGCGCCAACGATGTGCAGCGCGTGGCGCGTTCCCGCTGGCAGCCAGACGCCGCGACTCGGCGGCACAATCCAGCTGCCGTGCGGCGTTTCCACTTTCACCACGCCGCTCAGCGTGTGGATCAGCTGCGCGCAATCGTGGTGATGCCACGGCTCCGCGTCACCATGCGCATAATCATGCGCATAGGGCACCAGCGGACGATGGGCGAAGTCGAAGTTGAGCCGCGCACTCATGTTAGCGTTTTAGATATTGATAAACCGCCGCCAGATCCTGCTCGCCGTAACCGGCGTCCACCGCTTGCTGCCAGACATCCACGATGTTTTCCAGCGCCGGCAGTTTGCTGTCGCCTGCCGCATCCAGCGCCAGTTTGGCGTCTTTCAGCGCCCACACCAGATGCATCTGCGGCGTGAAATCGCCGCTGGCGATCATGCCGAGTTTCATTTTGGCGTACGGTGCCGCCAGCGGACCGCCATCCAGCACTTTCCACAGATCGTCGGTGCTGAAACCAAACTCTTCCGCCAGACGGGTACTTTCTGCCAGGCTTTGCATCAGGCCAATCAACCAGCTATTCACCACCAGCTTCATACGCGAGCTAGCGCCCGCCTCGCCCAGCCACTGCGTGCCTTTACCGATTGCCGCAAACACCTGCTCGGCGGCCTGCGCTTTGCTCTGATCGCCGCTGGCCATCACCAGAATTTGCGCATTTTCGGCCGGCGCTTTGGTGCCGGAAACCGGTGCATCGATAAACACTACATCCGGACGCGCGCTTTTGAATTCAGCGATCAGTTGATCGGTGGCTTCCACGCCGATGGTGCCCATCTGACAAATCGTCGCGCCCTGCTTGAGCGCGGAGCGGGCATCGTTCAGCGCCTGCCGCGTAGTATCGCCGTCGGCCAGCATGGCGATCACCACATCCGCGCCTTCTACCGCTTGCCCGGCGCTATCGGCCAGCGTGATGCCAGCATCCAGCAGATCTTCGCCTTTCGCACGCGTACGGTTCCAGCCGCGTACCGTGAAGCCTTTTTTCAACAGGTTAGCGGCAAACGCATGGCCCATCGCGCCCAATCCCAGTACCGCGACAACAGGTTGTTGACTCATCATTCCCTCTCTTTTGTGCTTTCAGACAAAACCGCCAGACTGACAGAATTTCCCTGACGCAGCCAGGCCAGAGATGCGATGGAAAAACATTTTCAACACCGCAATTATTAATAATCCGTCATACTATTAACGCTTTTCAAACAAATGATAAAACGATTAACATACGCGCCATTAATGTTCCATTCGGTACATTCCACGCCCTTTTTACGGTCTTTCATAATGAAAATAGCTTTACTGCGACAGGCTTCGTTGCTGATGCTGCCTGCGATGTTGCCGGTCTCAGCGCTGGCGGCGAACGCGACCAATAACACCATGGTGGTAAGCGCGGCGCCGTCCGCATCCGGACTTTCTGAACTTGATACGCCAGCAGCCGTTAGCGTGGTTTCCGGCGACGATATGCGCCATGCGGCACCGCGCGTCAATTTGTCAGAAAACCTCAGCAGCGTGCCGGGTTTGCAGATTCAGAATAGGCAGAACTATGCGCAGGATTTGCAGATTTCGGTACGCGGTTTTGGTTCGCGTTCCACCTTCGGCCTGCGCGGTATTCGCATGTATGTCGACGGCATTCCAGCCACCATGCCCGACGGCCAGGGACAAACCTCTAACATCGATATCGGCTCAATCGATCATATTGACGTGCTGCGTGGCCCGTTCTCAGCGCTGTATGGCAACTCGTCGGGCGGCGTGATTAACGTTGAAACCGAAACCGGGCAGCAACCTACCACGCTGGAAGCCAGCAGCTGGTACGGCAGTTACGGCAGCTGGCGCAACAGTGTTAAAGCCAGCGGCGCAACCGGCGACGGTACGCAAGCCGGCGACGTTAATTACACGGTTTCCGCCTCACGCTTTACCACGCACGGCTTCCGCGATCACAGCTCGGCGCAGAAGAATCTCGGCAACGCCAAACTCGGCGTGCGCATTGATGATGTCAGCACCCTGACGCTACTGTTCAACAGCGTTCACGTTGATGCGCAGGATCCGGGCGGTTTAACCGCCGAACAGTGGAAAGAAAATCCGCGTCAGGTCGCCAGTAACGTGACTTTGTACGACGCGCGTAAAACTGTCGATCAAACCCAGGCGGGCCTGCATTATCAGCGCCAGATGAGTGAAAACGACGACCTGAGCGTGATGATGTACGCCGGTGAACGTGAAACCACGCAGTATCAATCGATTCCTAAAGCTACCCAGCTGCGCCCAGGTTATCCCGGCGGCGTCATTTCTCTGTCCCGACATTATCAGGGCATCGATACCCGCTGGACGCATCGCGACGCGCTGTTCACCATTCCGGTGACTTTCACTGGCGGCCTCGACTATGAAACCACGACCGAGAAGCGCAAAGGTTATCAAAACTTTAGCGGCGACGAACTGGGCGTGCAGGGCGAGATGCGTCGTAACGAACGCAACCTGATGTGGAACCTCGATCCTTATCTGCAAACCGCATGGCAGTTGACCGATAAATTGTCCCTGGATGCTGGCGTGCGCTTCAGTACGGTGAATTTCGACTCGAATGACTATTACGTCACCTCAACCGATCCGGATGACAGCGGCAATCGTCGCTACCATCGCTGGTTGCCTGCCGCTGCGCTGAACTACGCGATTGATAACAGCTGGAATGCCTATGTTTCTGCTGGTCGCGGCTTCGAAACGCCGACGCTGAATGAGTTGTCCTATCGCGCCGCCGATCAAGCCGGACTGAATCTCAACCTGCAACCCGCCACCAGCGAAACGGTTGAACTGGGCAGTAAAAAACGCATTGGCAATGGCCTGTTAACTGCGGCGATTTTCCAGACCGACACCAAAAACGAGATCGTTTCCGACAGCAGCTTTGAAGGCCGCACCAGTTACAAAAACGCCGGTGAAACCCGCCGTCGTGGATTGGAGCTCGGCCTCGACCAGCAGTTTGGTGAAAGCTGGCGCTTCAAAGCCGCATGGACCTTGCTGGATGCCCGCTATCGCTCTAACGCCTGCGGCACCGAAAGCTGCGACGGCAACCGTATTCCCGGCATTGCCCGCAACATGGCTTACGCCGGATTGGCTTACGCGCCCGATCAAGGCTGGTATGCCGGAACCGATGTGCGCTATCTGAGCGATATCGCGGCGGATGATGAAAACGATGTGAAAGCGCCGTCTTACACCGTGGTCGGCGTAAACAGCGGTTATAAGTGGCTGGTCCAGAATTGGACGCTGGATCTGTTTGGCCGCGTCGATAACCTGTTCGACCGCAACTACATCGGTTCGGTGATCGTCAATGAAAGCAACGGCCGCTATTACGAACCGGCACCGGGCCGCAATTACAGCGTGGGCCTGACGGTGAGTTACGCGTTTCAGTAAATAACCCGGTTATCATATGAAATAAAAAAGCCCTGCTAGAAATTGCGGGGCTTTTTTATATATCGGTCACCATAAATGGCGACCCTACGAAAAATTACTTCAACAACGCCAGCACATCATCGGTGGTGCCGGTTTCGCCCAGGCGTGGGAAGATGCGCTCGACGCTGTTTTTATGCGTTTCGGCATTCAGGCAGGTCATAGCATCGATTGCCAACGTGACGTTGTAACCCAACTCATACGCCTGACGCGCCGTGGATTCCACACCGATGCTGGTGGCGATACCGCAAATAACCACTTGCGTGATGCCGCGCTGCTGCAGCTGCTCATGCAGATCGGTGTTGTGGAATGCGCCCCAGGTTTTTTTGGTGATGGCGATATCACCGCGCTGCTGCGCCAGGTCCGGCACCAACGTGGCCCAATCGGCAGGCAGATCGCCACCGTGTTTCGGCTGCTCATTACGGCCAGGTGCGCCGCCCGCAACGTTGACCAGCACCACCGGGCGCTTTTGCCCACGGAAAGCATCAGCCAGACGCGCTGAGCGCTCAATCACTTCATGCGCCTCTAACGGAGCGACCGGCAGCGCAACGATGCCGTTCTGCAGGTCAATTACAATCAGCGCGGTGTTGTCGTCAAGGGTAGTTAAAGCCATGTTGAGTCCTCTCAGGATTATTGGTCGGCAAGTCGTTGCAGTAAGGGAATCGCGGCCAGCAGCGTTTGCTGTTCGTGCGCGTTCAACTGCGTCGCAATGTTGTTTAGCAACCAGTCATCACGTTGTGCGCGGTTGGCGGCGATCAGTTTCAAGCAAGCATCGGTGGGTTGATAGCGGGTTTTGCGGCCATCCAGCGGATCGGCGGTGCCCTGCACCATACCCAGCGTCTGCAAGCTGGCCACGGTGGCGCCCATCGACTGCGTGCGCACACCTTCCAGCGTAGCCAATTCCGTTACCGTCATGGCACCATCCCGCACCAGATAGCCGAGTACCGATACCTGCGGCCAGGTGAGATCGCCCGGCGGCGCCGATTCCCGCAGGCGACGCGCCAGTTTGCCATTGATGCTGCGCAGTAACGCCGCCGCGCTGTTGAGGTCGCTCATGGCACCTTCTCCTTACTGATGAGCCGCGAGTATATAAATACGAAGGCAAACTGGGTAGTTTACCTTCGTATCAATTTGTAATTGTGCCGGGTTATGAGGGGGTCGCCATGAATGGCGACCCTAGGGGCGCTGCAGATAATGGATCAAGCTGTGAAAACGTAACGGCGTGCTGAAAGGATTGCGGTAGCTGTGTGGCGTATCGGCAGCAAACTGACTGGCTTCGCCCGCAAGCAAGCGCCGCCATGTGCCTTCCACACCCAACAGCAGTTCGCCGTCCAGCACCACCACTTGCTCAATCACTCCACTTTCATGCGCCGATGAATCGCTCTGCGCGCCACCCGCCAGCGTCACTTCCAGCAGATCAAAACGCAGTTTGGCATCGTACGGTAGCAGCGGCTTAACCTGCATCTGTGCATTGGGCTGGCTGAAGGTCGCCACGCTGCCCGGCGGTTGATCGCTGCCCTGCACAAAGAAGGAAAACGGCACGTTAAAGCCGGTGGCGATTTTCCACAGCGTCGCCACCGTGGGGCTCGATTCGCCGCGCTCGATCTGGCCGAGCATCGCTTTGCTCACGCCGGTGCGATCCGCTGCCAGCGTCAGGCTCCAGCCGTTGGCCTGACGCAGCTGTTTCAGCGCCAGACTCAAATGTTGATGCAAATTTTCCATGTGTTCTCCCGAAAAGCTCGCGCGCAGTGTAACACTTGTGCGCTATAACGCTCCATGCCACTGTGTGCGCTATAACGCACAACCGGATGTGATCTGATGACGACCGCCACCACACGCAGTGCTTTCTCTTTCCCGATGCTGATTTCTGGTTTTATCGCCGTGCTGGTGGGCTACAGCAGCACGGCGGCGCTGATCTTTCAGGCGGCGCAGGCGGCGGGCGCTTCGCCGGAGCAGATTGGCGGCTGGCTGTCGATGCTCGGCGTCGGTATGGGATTGGCCTCGTTCGGCTTATCACTGTGGACGCGCATGCCAATCCTCGCCGCCTGGTCAACGCCTGGCGCGGCCCTGCTCGCCACCAGCGTGCAGGGTTTGACGCTGAATGAAGTGATTGGCGTATTTGTCGCGACTAACCTGCTGATTGTGTTGTGCGGCGTCACCGGCCTGTTTGCTCGTCTGATGAATCACATTCCGCAGTCGCTGGCGGCGGCGATGTTGGCCGGGATTCTGCTGAAGTTTGGCATCGGCACCTTTAGCGGCTTGCAGAGCAATTTCGCGCTGTGCGGCAGCATGTGTCTGGTGTGGCTGTTGAGCCGTCGCTGGCTGCCGCGCTACGCGATTATTCTGGCGTTGATCGCCGGCGTGCTGGTGGCGCTGGGCCAGCAATCGATCCACTTTCCGCCGCATGCGCTGGCGATCAGTCGTCCCGAATTCATCATGCCGCAATTTAATCTGGCAGCGCTGATTGGCGTGGGTTTGCCCTATTTTCTCGTCACCATGGCGTCACAAAACGCGCCGGGCATCGCCACCTTGCAGGCGCACGGTTATCAGCCGCCGGTTTCGGCGCTGACCGGCTGGACCGGATTTATCGCCTTAGTACTGTCGCCGTTTGGCGGTTTTTCCGTGTGTATCGCCGCGATTACCGCCGCCATTTGTATGGGAGACGACGTCGATCCCAATCCGGCGCGCCGCTGGATGGCCTCGGCATTGGCGGGCGTGTTCTATCTGCTGACCGGCTTTACCGGCGGATTGATCGCCATCATGCTGAGCGCCTTGCCGCCGATATTGATCGCCACGCTGGCCGGTTTGGCGCTACTCGCTACGCTGTCCGGCAGTTTGCAGCGCGCCTTAGCGGAGCCGGATCAGCGCGATAGCGCCATCGTGGCATTCCTGATCACCGCCAGCGGCATTTCACTGTTGGGCATCGGCTCCGCCTTTTGGGGACTGCTCGGCGGTATGCTGACCTATTTGATTCTTTCCCCACGACGCCACGCTTAAAATTTCAACAGATCACCCTCGCACCCGGGAAAAACGCCCTGTTTTTCCCCCTTTATCAGCCGTTTGATTTCGCAACATTTGGCTTAAGATCACTATCATCGCCAAAAACACACACTGTTCTGCCTCAGACAACCACCGATAAGGGCCCAACGAGTGGCAAAAACTTTTCTGCGCAGCGGCAATCTGGATTCGGTACTGGCACTGGGTGAAAACGGCCAGCCGGTCTGGACGTCCGCGCTGCAAATCCGTGAAACCCTGCGCCTGCGCCGCCAAACCACGCTGGCCAATTGCCTCGCGATTCCGCAAGTCAACGAGCGCGGTGACCGCCTCGATTGGTACGCCCCGTTTAATGGCAAAGTAAAATCCTGGCTGGGTGCCAGCGATCACGAGCGCCGCCAAGCGCTGGAGCTGCTGACGCTGAACCAGCAGGATTTGCAGGCTCTGAGCCTGCGCGCGCGCGACGCGGAGAATCCTGCGATGCGCTTGTTTGGTGCGTTGCTGAGCAAGACGTTGCAGTTCCCGGATCAGCAGTACGTTTATCTGGTGGATGGCAAACCGGTGATCACCTTCTGGGGCTTTGTCGATCCGCAGGCGCGTTCGCGTGATGACGCGCTGGCCTGCCTGCGTGACTCACTGGAAGATGAACTGCCGCCGCTGTTGCCGGAACCGCCAGCACCCGCTCCGCTGGTGGTCGCGCCAGTAATTGCGCCGCTGATCGACGTGCCGCCTGCCGCTGCCGAACCGCTGATCGAGCCGAAACCTGAAGTCGAAGAACCAGCAGCCGAAGTCATTCCTGAGCCCGCGCCTGAACCGGAGCCTGTCGTGCCACCACGTCGCGCCTTTACCGTGCGTCCGCTGATGCTGCTGTTGCCGGTTGCGGCGGTGGTCGCTGCGGGTGTCGCCTTCTGGCTGCACAGCGCACCGCAACCGGCTGCGATTAGCGTTGCAGATGTGCCTGTGCCGGTGAGTAAGCCGCCGGCCGTGATGGTGAAAGCGGAAAAACTTGCCGCCACGCTGCCACAAACCGCCGCCACCGTCATTGCTGCCCCCGCACCGGTTGCTGCGCCTGTCGCGCCGCCTGAGGTGGTTGCTGAACACACCGAACCGGCCAAAGCGGATGATTTGGTGATGACCACAGAAGATGCGCGCGTTGGCTCAGTGAAATTTATCAATGGCACCTGGCGCGTGACCTTGCGTCAAACCAATCTGCCGACCGGCAAACCGCCAAGCCTGCGCTATCAGATGCGCAACGGCAAAGGCACCGCCACCATTACCCAGGGCGACAACATCCGCTGTAAAGCCGATGTCACCGCCGCGATGACCAGCGCCGGCAGCATGGAAGTGCGCAGCCGCTATACTGCGACCTGCAGCGACAAATCGCGTTACCGCATGCCGGAATTGGTGTGTAAAGCCGGTGATGGCATCGCCAGCTGTACTGCGCAATACGGCGCAGATCAGGTCTTCCCGTTGACGATTAAGCGTGAGAGTAAGTAAACATGTTGGCTCCCCTCATCGATGACAAACAGAAAATCACGCTGATTGAAGATAGCGGTGTGCAGTTTCTTGATTTCGGTTTGCGTTTACCTGCGTTGCAGGCTCGCCGCCAGTTCGTGCGTCAAACCGCCAACGGCCCGCTGCTGCGCCTCAACGTCGACGGCAACAGCGGCAAGTTCCTGCTCTATCCGGAAGATGGCGGCGCGGCGGAAGTGGTGCGTCCGGAAACGGATATCGCGCTGGCCGACTCGCTGAAGCTGCTGGCTCATCAATGGCTGCCGCTGCCGGTGCTGCGTTGCACCAGCGGACGTCGTTTTATCGGCGGCCCGGACAACTGGGCGCGTCTGCATCTGGCGCCGCTGGCGCAACCCGATGCGGCAGGCAACACCCATCGCATCACCCTCGCCTTTGATACGCGCATTGTGTCAGAGCAAGATGGCGGCGAGCAGCACGGTTTAAGCAAAGCCGATGCGCAAAACGGCGTCAGTTTCGCCCTTGCCTGGCACAACTACGAGCTGGGCGAATTCCTCGACCATACGTGGGTCGATGGCTGGCTACGTGAAACCTTTAGCCAGCAGGTACATGCGCTGGAATCGCGTCGCGAGCAGGAGCTAAACCAGGCGCTGCGTGAGTTCGAATATCAGGCGCACTATCTCAACCTGCTGGAACTGCTGGGCGAACAGCTCGATCTGGCGGAGATCTATATCCAGGCGACGTCGCTGCAAACGCCGGCGGTCAACGTCGATATCATTCTCGACGTCGGCAACTCGCATACCTGCGGCATTCTGGTGGAAGATCACGCCGAAGAGAGCAGCGGCCTGCGTCAAACCTACGAGCTGCAGCTGCGCGATCTCTCCGAGCCGCATCAGGTTTATAACGAGCTGTTCGACAGCCGTCTGGAATTTGCAGAAACCCGTTTCGGCAAGGCCAACTTCTCGCTGGAGAGCGGCCGTGAAAATGCCTTTATGTGGCCGTCGCTGACGCGCGTGGGCCGTGAAGCCAGCCGTCTGGCGCTGCTGCGTGCCGGCACCGAAGGCAGCACCGGTTTGTCCAGCCCGCGCCGCTATTTGTGGGATGAAGCGCGCTATCAGCCAGGCTGGCGCTTCAACGCCAACGGCAGCAGCGATGAGTCGCAGGCCACCGCGCTGCCGTTCACCTTACTGATCAATGACGAAGGCCAGCCGCTACACGCGCTGGCGGAAGACGATCGTCTGCCGGTGTTCTCCGCCAGCTACAGCCGCAGTTCGCTGATGACCTTTATGCTGTGCGAACTGCTGGCGCAGGCGATGATGCAGATGAACAGCGTGGCGCAGCGCCAGCGCATGCCGCAAAGCCAGGCGCCGCGTCAGCTGCGTCATGTGATTCTGACGCTGCCGTCGGCGATGCCGAAGCCGGAGCGTGAGATTTTCCGTCGCCGCATGCAGGAAGCCATCGCGCTGGTGTGGAAAGCCGAAGGCTGGCATCCAGCTGAAGAAGAGTTCACCGCCGCCAGCCAGGCAAACAGCCTGCGTCCGGTGCCGGATGTGCAGATGGAGTGGGATGAAGCCACCTGCGGTCAAATGGTGTGGCTGTTCAACGAAACTCAGGTCAACTTTGCCGGTCGCGCAGAAGATTTCTTCAGCAGCATGGCGCGCCCGGATCGTCCGCGTGAAGTCGACGAGCTGCCGGGTAAAAGCCTGCGCATCGCCTCGATTGATATCGGCGGCGGCACCACCGATTTAGCCATCACCCAATATCGCCTCGATGATGGCCAGGGCAACAACGTCAAAATCACCCCGCGCTTGCTGTTCCGCGAAGGCTTCAAAGTTGCTGGGGACGATATTCTGCTGGATGTGATTCAGCTGTGGATTCTGCCGGCATTGCAGCAGAGCTTGCAGAAAGCCGGTTTGCAACTGGCCGAACCGCTGATGAACAAGCTGTTTGGTCACGACAGCCGCATGGACGGACAGGCCACGCTGCGTCAGCAAGTGACGCTGCAGCTGTTTATTCCGCTGGCGCAGGCGGTGCTGGAGCAGTACGAAAACTGGGATCCGCTCGACAGCCACAGCGAAATCAATGCGCTGTTCGGCGAGCTGGTGCCACAAAAACCGGCCAGCAGCGTGCTGGCGTTTGTGAACGGTGAAATTCAGCGCACGCTCGGCGGCGATAGCCGTTTCGATCTGCTTGAGGTGCCGCTGGTTGTCAGCATGGCGCAGCTGCACGGCGAGTTCCTGCAACACCGCATGGCGATTATTCCGGCGCTGCGCGCGATGTGCGAAGTGGTGTCTTTGTACCAGTGCGATGTGCTGCTGCTCACCGGTCGCCCGTCACGCTTCCCCGGCATTCAGGCGCTGGTGCGCCATCTGCAACCGTTGCCGGGCAGCCGCATTTTGTCGCTGGAAGGCTATCACACCAGCGACTGGTATCCGTTCAACAAGCAAGGCCGTATTGATAATCCGAAATCCACCGCCGCGGTGGGCGCGATGCTGTGCCTGCTGGCGCTCGATCTGCGCCTGAGCAGCTTCTGGTTCCGCGCCGGTGATTTCGAACCATACTCCACCATTCGTTATCTCGGCGTGCTGGATGAGACCTCGGCGCTCAGCGACGACAATTTGTGCTACAGCGAGATCGACCTCGACAGCAGCAGTTTCGCGCTGGATCGCAAAAGCAGCTTCCGCATTCGCGGCAACGTTTGCCTGGGTTTCCGCCAGCTGGAGAACGATCGCTGGCCGGCATCGCCGCTGTATAGCCTGAGCATTGTCGACCCGACGCTGGCGCGTCAGGTTGCCGGCGAAAGTGTACTGCGCATCAAACTGGCGGTGCAGCCGGGCCCGGATAATCTCGGCCCTGAACGCTTAGTGTTAAGCGATGCACGCATGGATGACGGCACGCGCGTGCCGCTGGAGCAGCTGAGTCTGAAACTGAATACGCTTTCCGCCACCGGCAACGCGAATGCGCAATATTGGATCGACAGCGGGAGCGTCTGCAAACGATGAGAACTGCCAAAAAAGCCTCGCCGGTTACGCCCGCGAAACGTCTGAGCCTGATGCAGGAAACGCTGGATGGCGCGCTGAACTGGGTGGAAACGCATCAGGCGCACGCGCCGCGTCTGGCGCTGGAAGCCGAAACCCTGACGCTGCAGCTGCGCCGTGCGCGCGTGGAAAGCCATGCCCTGGCGCGCCAGCTGGCGCGTCCGGTGACGTTGGCGCTGTTTGGTCAGTCGCAGGCGGGCAAAGCCTGGCTGCTGAGTGAGATGGTCGGCGATGCGCAGGGCCAACTTATCGCGCGTCTCGGCGATAAAACCCTGAACTATTTCCAGAACATCAATCCCGGCAATCTCGATTACGCTATCGCTACCCGCTTCAGCCACCAGCGCGAAACCCAATCCAACGCCTGGCCGCTGGAGATGACGCTGCTGAGCGAAGTGGAACTGATTCGTCTGATGCTGGCCTGCGCCAAAACCGAGCTTCAGCCCGACACGGCGCAAATCGATGCCGCCTTGCAGCGTTTGCAGCGCCATCGGCAGGATGAACCGCAGCCGGGCCTCGACAGCGATGCGCTGATCACGCTGTGGGCGTGGAGCCGTCGGCACCATCGTCATGCCGAGATTCTCGATCGCCACTTCTGGCCGCAGGCGATTGCGCTGGCACCGTGGCTCAACGTCGACGATCGCGTGCAGCTGTTTGCCCTGCTGTGGCCGGGGCAAAACGCGCTGAACGAAAGCCTGCGTAGCCTGATGCACTTGCGTCACCAGCTGCGCCATGCGCCGCGCGTGTTAGCGCCACTCAACGTGCTGGTGGACGACGCCGCGCTGCCGGCAGAAAAACTGATTGGCAACGATGCCGACTGGCAGGAGATGATCGAAGTGTGTCCGATCGTCGCCAATCGTGTGGGGAAAGCGCAGCATGTGCCGCTGGGATTGCTGTCGCTGCTGACGCTGGAGATCACCTTGCCACTCAGCTCCACGCCGCGTCAGGCGCTGTACGATGATGCGGATATGCTCGAGCTGCCCGCGCCGGGCACGCCAGCCGATCGCGCCCAACAGGATGAACTGGCGCAGCTGCGCAAACGCGATCCGCTGCGCGCCACGCTGCTGGAACAGAAACGTGCGCTGCTGCCGGGCCTGTACGCCGCGCGTCAGGGTATCGATTTGATGCTGATCTGTACCGCTGCCAGTCAGCGTCAGGATACCGATGTCGCCGCCAGCGCGCTGCGCGAGTGGCACATGCATCAAACCATCGCCGCCAGCGGTGAGAAGCCGCGTCTGATTTGGGCGATCACGCCGCATGATGCGCGCTATCAGCAGCAGCAGATTAACGTTGATGAATCAGTACAACGGCAGATTGGCCAGCCGGGACAGAGTTGGGGATCGATGCTGGCACTGGATCGCGCAGGCGTCGATCGCATGGGCAGCTGGTTGCAGGATGAGATGCAGCCGGAAGCGCGTCGCGATCGTCTGGCGCTGCAGCTCGGCGCGCTGCAGCAGAAGCTGGTGGAACGTTTGCAGCCGTGGACCGAATCCAGCGCCACGCCAGAACAGGCGGCACGCAAGCAGGCGATCTCCGATACGCTGCTGAAATGTTTGCAACATCGCACCGGTTTGCACGGCGAATTGCTGGAGCGTTTGCAGCCGTCGCGCGAAGCGGTGCGTCAGCTGTGGCTCAGCCAGAGCAGCAGCACTCATACTCAACATAGCGCCAAAACCGCAGCCGCTGAGCAGAGCTATTTTGGCATCGGCTTTGAGTTTGATCTGTTTAAAGATGAGCCGGTCGCCGCCGCTGAGCCGCGTAGCTCGGGCGGTCAGCGCGATCAGCAATTCCCGCAGCAGGTGTTTGCGCTGTGGCTGGAGCATTTGCGTCAGCTGCCGGAGAGCCGCAGCCTGCTGGCGCTGCTCAACGTCGATAAACCGACGCTGGAGATGCTGGTGGAAGAGTTGATTACCGCCAGCTTCCGTCTCAAGGTGCTGAACAAACTGCAAAACGCGCTGAATGAGCCGGATGCGCAGGCCAGCGCCCACGAAGCGCGTACCGATCGTCAGGTTTCACGTGCCATGACGGTGCTGGGGGATTTTGTCGCGTGGCTGGGCTTTTTACAGCGCCCGGAGAGCGAGCGTCCTGAAAGTCGCGTCAATCGCGGTCAGACAATTTTTGCCCGTCCGCCCGCGCCAAGCGTGAGCTTCTCGCCGGGACAGCGCTTAACGCGTCTGTCGGCCGCACCCGCCAATCATACCGCTTACTACATCTATGACTGGCTGGTGGGGTTGAATTCGGTGATCGTTGAGAACAATGGCTATACCGGCGGCGGCGATTTGCCCGCCAATGCGCGCCAGATGCTGGCGATTTTACTGCTACCGCTGCACGCGTAATTTACTCGCCACGCACCAGGCGCAGCTCGCCGTCTAACTGCTGCTGCGCCTCCTCAAGTAACGCCAGCACCGGCGCGAATTCAGCACTCTCGCTGGCGTCATCGGCATGCGCTAAATAGAAGGTCGCCGGCAGCGCCATGCCGCCGGTCAGCCAATCCCACAGCGCATCAAGATTGTTACCGAAATCCACTGGGCAGGCACTTTGCTGCACCAGCGCGCGGTAAAACGCCTGGCGATCCGACAAGCTTTCAAAGTCAAAATGGAGCGTCAACATGGTTAAGGCACCTGTTTGAAGCTGCGATAGTGATCGGTGGTGAGGAAAATCAGCCCATCGGATGAGTAAAGCAGACGATCGGCATCGCGGTGGCCGCAATCGTAGTTGACGTCCGCTTCATACCATTGCCTGCCCGCCTGCATCGGCAACCTTCTTTCGCGATTGCTAAAGCGATCGCCACCAATGGCGCGACCCGGCAGTACTTCACACAAGTTGCCCTTGCTGGGATTCCAGCCCTGACGACGCGCTTCATTTTTGGTGAGATAGAGATCGGGTAATGTGTGATGCTGCTGCAGCCAACGCGCCACGGTGTTGGCATCGGTGAGCTGTGAAATATCGGGATGGCTGGCGGACCATTTATCGGACAAACGCGGTTTTAGCCCGAGCCACAGCGCGGCGAGGACCAGAATTAAGGCAATCCAGAGTTTTTTTGACATGGTGGCATCCTGAAAAACAGGACGACGATAATAACAGATTTAAGGCAGGGAAAAACGCGGGCCAGCAAAGCTGGCCCTGGCGGGGTTTACTGCATTGCGCTGGCGGATGGCGCGGCGTGACGACGCCATGCTCCCGGCGCGACGCCATACTGGCGTTTGAAGCTGCGGTTAAACGACTGCTGCGAGTCGAAACCGAGTGAAATCGCCACGTTAAGAATCGGTTCATTGCTGGTCGTCAAGCGATCCGCTGACTTCTTCAGCTTCTTCTCACGAATGTATTCGCCCAGAGGCAAACCCGTGTGCTCTTTGAACATACGTTGCAGGTGCCATTTCGAATAACCGGCGCGCCCCGCTACGGTATCCAGATCCAGACGCGTTTCAATATTGTTGTCAATCCAGTCGATCAAATCGTGAATAAATGCGGTGGTCATCATCTCGTTTTCTCCGGTCGCCGTTGCGAACAGTATCAGTATCAGTATCAGTTGCAATTACACTTTAAGGTTGAACGACTATGCCAGTTAATGCAAGTTTTATTATTGCATTAAATGCCGCACTGCGCGTAGGGGCTTTGATCCTTCTGCAACGTAATGATCAAAACCGCACATAAAGTGTATCAGATATTCTTGCAGATGCAGTTTGAGCAAGCCTACACTCGTGGCGTTTTAATGCAATCATAAAAGTTGCAGATTTTTCGTACGTCTCCTTTCATTTTCACCAATGCGGAATAACAACAATGCATCTGCAAACATATAGGGTTCAATGGGCGGTAAGCCTGTCAGGAGTGATGTTGCTGGGAAGCCTGCTGGCCGGTTGCGATCGCGGGGTGGCGCAAAACGCCCCACCGCCGCCGCCCGAAGTAAGTGTCGCGCAGGTGGTAGAGCAGAAAGTCAGCCAATGGGATAGCTTTAATGGCCGTTTCGAAGCGGTGCAGAGCGTGCAGCTGCGGCCGCGCGTTTCCGGCTATATCGATCAGGTCAATTATCGCGAAGGCGACGAGGTGAAAAAAGGTCAGGTGCTGTTCACCATTGACGATCGTACCTATCGCGCCACGCTCGAGCAGGCGCAAGCCGAACTCGCCAACGCACGCAGCCAGGCCAAGCTGGCCCGCAGTGAATCGGCACGTACCGATAAACTGATCGGCACCAATGTGGTGTCACGTGAAGAGTGGGAACAGCGTCGCTCGGCGGCCAATCAGGCGCAGGCCAATGTGCTTTCTGCGCAAGCGGCGGTGGATATGGCGCAGCTGAACCTCGATTTCACCCGCGTTACCGCGCCGATTGAAGGTCGCGCCAGCCGCGCGATGATCACCACTGGCAACTTAGTGACCGCCGGTGACAGCGCCAGCGTGCTGACCACGTTGGTGTCGCAGGATCGTATGTACGTCTACTTCGATGTCGATGAAGCCACCTATCTGCATTATCAGGCGATGGCGCGTAAAGGCGAAAATCGCGGATCGCTGCCGGTGGAAGTGGCGTTGACCGGCGAAGAGGGTTTTCCGCATCACGGCACCGTGGATTTCCTCGATAACCAGCTGACCGCCAGCACCGGCACCATCCGCATGCGCGCCTCGCTGGATAATCAGCAGCGTCAGTTCACGCCGGGCCTGTTTGCGCGCGTGCGCCTGCCGGGCAGCGCCGACTTCACCGCGCTGCTCATCGACGATAAAGCCGTGCTCACCGATCAGGATCGTAAATATGTTTACGTGGTCGATGCCCAGGGTAAAGCCCAGCGCCGTGATATTCAGGCCGGTGATTTAGCCGATGGCTTGCGCATTGTGCAGCAAGGCCTGAAGCCCGGCGACAAGGTGATCGTTAACGGCTTGCAGAAAGTCTTTATGCCTGGCATGCCGGTGACCGCCCAACCGGTGGCGATGCGCTCCGCTCAATAACCTTCGAGACTGCCTTTTATGGATTTCTCCCGCTTTTTTATCGACCGACCGATTTTCGCCGCGGTGCTGTCGATTTTGATCTTTACCACCGGATTGATCGCCATTCCGCTGCTGCCGATCAGTGAATATCCCAACGTGGTGCCGCCAAGCGTGCAGGTGCGCGCAGAATATCCCGGCGCCAACCCCAAAGTGATTGCAGATTCCGTGGCGACGCCGCTGGAAGAAGCCATCAACGGGGTAGAAAACATGATGTACATGAAATCCGTGGCCGGTTCTGATGGCGTGCTGGTCACCACCGTGACCTTCCGTCCCGGCACCGATCCGGATCAGGCACAGGTTCAGGTGCAGAACCGCGTGGCGCAGGCCGAAGCGCGTCTGCCGGAAGAGGTGCGACAACTCGGCCTCACCACGCAGAAGATGTCACCGACGCTGACGCTGGTGGTGCATATGTTCTCGCCGCACGGCAAGTATGATTCGCTCTATCTGCGTAACTACGCCACCTTGAAGGTAAAAGATGAACTGGCGCGCCTGCCGGGCGTGGGTCAGATTCAGATCTTCGGGGCCGGCGAATACGCGATGCGCGTTTGGCTCGATCCCAATAAGGTGGCGGCGCGTGGCTTGACCGCCTCCGATGTGGTCAGCGCGATGCAGGAGCAGAACGTGCAGGTTTCTGCCGGTCAGCTTGGCGCAGAGCCGCTGAAGAAACAGAGCGATTTCCTGCTGTCGATCAACACTCAAGGTCGTCTGGAGAGCGAAGAGCAGTTCGGCAATATCATCCTGAAAACCGCCGACGACGGCACGCTGGTGCGCCTGCGTGACGTGGCGCGCATCGAGATGGGTTCCGGCAGCTACGCGTTGCGTTCGCAGCTGAACAACAAAGATGCGGTCGGCATCGGTATCTTCCAGGCGCCGGGCGCCAACGCCATCGATCTGTCGAATGCGGTGCGCGACAAAATGGCCGAACTGGCAACCCGCTTCCCGGACGATGTGCAGTGGGCCGCCCCTTACGACCCAACGGTATTCGTGCGTGATTCGATCCGTGCCGTGGTGCAAACGCTGTTCGAAGCGATTGTGCTGGTGGTGCTGGTGGTGATTCTGTTCCTGCAAACCTGGCGCGCGTCGATCATCCCGCTGCTGGCGGTGCCGGTTTCGGTGGTCGGTACCTTCAGCATCCTCTATCTGCTCGGCTTCTCGCTCAATACCCTGAGTTTGTTCGGGCTGGTGTTGGCGATCGGTATCGTGGTGGATGACGCCATCGTGGTGGTGGAGAACGTCGAACGTAATATCGAGCAAGGCTTGTCGCCAACGGCGGCGGCGCATCAGGCGATGCGTGAAGTGTCCGGGCCGATTATCGCCATCGCGCTGGTGCTGTGTGCGGTGTTCGTGCCGATGGCGTTCCTGTCGGGCGTGACCGGTCAGTTCTATAAGCAGTTTGCGGTGACGATTGCCATTTCAACGGTGATCTCCGCCATCAACTCGCTGACGCTGTCACCGGCGCTGGCAGCGCTGCTGCTGAAGCCACATGATGCCGCGAAGGATATGCCGACGCGCATCATCGATCGCCTGCTCGGCTGGCTGTTCCGTCCGTTTAACCGCTTCTTCCAGCGCAGTTCGGATGGCTATGAATCGTTGGTAGGTAAAACCTTGCGTCGTCGTGGCGCGGTGTTCGGCGTGTACGTGCTGCTGCTGGCTGGTGCGGGCTTTATGTTCCATACCGTGCCGGGCGGCTTTATTCCAACGCAGGATAAGCTCTATCTGATTGGCGGCGTGAAGATGCCGGAAGGTTCGTCGCTGGCGCGTACCGATGAAGTGATTCGCAAGATGAGCGAAATCGGCATGAACACCGAAGGCGTGGCCTATTCCGTCGCCTTCCCCGGTCTGAATGCGTTGCAGTTCACCAACACGCCGAATACCGGCACGGTGTTCTTTGGCCTGAAACCGTTCAACGAGCGTAAGCGCAGTGCGGCGGAGATCAATGCCGAGATCAACGCCAAAATCGCCAAAATCCAGCAAGGCTTTGGCTTCTCGATTATGCCGCCGCCGATTTTGGGTCTGGGACAAGGTTCGGGTTATTCACTGTATGTGCAGGATCGCGCGGGCCTCGGTTACGGTGCGCTGCAAACCGCCATCAATACCATGACGGGTGCGGTGTTACAGACGCCGGGTATGATGTTCCCGATTTCATCCTACCAGGCCAACGTGCCGCAGCTGGATGTGCAGGTGGATCGTGATAAAGCCAAAGCGCAAGGCGTGTCGCTGACCGAACTGTTCAGTACGCTGCAAACCTATCTGGGATCGTCGTATGTTAACGATTTCAATAAGTTTGGCCGTACCTGGCGCGTGATGGCGCAGGCGGACGGCGATTTCCGCGATAGCGTGCAGGATATCGGTAATCTGCGTACCCGTAACGATCGCGGTGAAATGGTGCCGATTGGCAGCATGGTCAATATCACTACGACTTACGGCCCGGATCCGGTGATTCGCTATAACGGTTATCCGGCAGCGGACCTGATTGGTGATGCCGATCCGCGCGTGCTCTCTTCGGCGCAGGCAATGCAGAAACTGGAAGAGATGTCGACGCAGGTGCTGCCGAACGGCATGAACATTGAATGGACTGACCTGAGTTATCAGCAATCAACGCAGGGTAATACCGCGCTGATCGTCTTCCCGGTCGCCGTTTTACTGGCGTTCCTGGTGCTGGCGGCGCTGTATGAAAGCTGGACGCTACCGCTGGCGGTAATCCTGATTGTGCCGGTGACCATGCTCTCTGCGCTGGTCGGCGTGTGGCTGACCGGTGGCGATAACAACGTGTTTGTGCAGGTTGGGCTGGTGGTGCTGATGGGGCTGGCGTGTAAGAACGCGATTCTTATCGTTGAGTTTGCGCGCGAGCTGGAGATGCAGGGCAAGAGCATTGTCGATGCGGCGCTGGAAGCCTGTCGTCTGCGTTTGCGTCCGATCGTTATGACCTCGATAGCCTTTATCGCCGGTACCATTCCGCTGATTCTTGGCGAAGGTGCAGGCGCGGAAGTGCGCGGCGTTACCGGAATTACCGTGTTCTCCGGCATGCTGGGCGTGACACTGTTTGGTTTGTTCCTGACGCCGGTGTTTTATGTGACGCTGCGTAAGCTGGTGACGCGCAAGCAGCCGCAGGGTGAAGTGCAAATGGTGTAAGGGTTTTAGGTGAAATGAACAATCCGGGCCAAGTGCCCGGATTTTTTATGGGTGCGCAGCCTACGGGATCCTCGTCATACAATCGTAGGGTCGCCATTCATGGCGACCGATTTAGCTCATTACGCCAATATGGCCGGAATATACTGGCTGGATTTCGAGGCAATAAAAAAGGTCGCCATGAATGGCGTAATGCCGATCAGTTAAGCCCGAAATGATCGGTTGAACGATCCTCCAGTTCTGCAAAAATCCGTAATCTCACAGGAATTACGGATTTTTTATGTTACTCAGTCAGGCTCTCGATGCCGTTCTTAACTTTACGCCCAAAGAGTTCTCCGCGCTCTCCGATCTGCTCTCGCCTGAACTCATCGACGAATGCCTGGCTGATACTGGTATCGTGACCGTGCGAAAACGCCGTCTTCCAATGGAGATGATGGTCTGGGCCGTTACCGGCATGGCCCTGTTCCGCTCGCTTTCCATGAACCAGATTGTTTCTCATCTGGATATCGTTTTGCCGGGCAAGCGCCCATTCGTCGCGACCAGCGCGGTTGTGCAGGCGCGTCAGCGGCTCGGAGAAGACGTGGTCCGCCGGGTCTTTGAAAAGTCACGCCAGCTCTGGTTTGATAAAACACCGCTGTCACACTGGAACGGCCTGACACTGCTGGCGGTCGACGGCACGCTGTGGCGGGCCCCCGATACGCCGGAAAACGATAAGGCCTTTGGGCGGACGGCAAATGCACACAGTCAGTCTGACTGGCCTCAGCTGCGCATGGTCTGCCAGATGGAGCTGACAAGCCATCTCTTATCGGGCGTGAGCTTTGGCAGCGTGACCGAAACCAGCGAGGTTGATCTTGCGGCACAACTGGTGGGACAGACGCCGGATCACTCGCTAACGATCCTGGATAAAGGCTTCTATGCGCCCGGCTTCCTGCATTACTGGCAGACCTCGGGGGTGGAAAGACACTGGATGCTACCTCTGCGCAACGATGCAAAATACCGTGTTCTGCAAAAACAGGGCTCAGGCAGCGAGCTGATAGAACTGGACCTGTCGTGGCAGGCGCGTAAAAAATGGAAAGATGTGCCGGAAACGCTGACGGCGCGACTGATAAGCAAAAAGGTTAACGGGAGAGTGGTGAAAATCCTGACGTCAATGTGCGATCCATTGCGATATCCGGGAGGGGATATCGTTGATCTTTATGGACATCGCTGGGAAATAGAACATGGCTTCCGGGAGATGAAGCAGCATCTGTTGAACAACGAGCTCACACTGAGAAGCAAAACACCGGAACTGGTGAAGCAGGAGTTATGGGGCGTTGCGCTGGCGTATAACCTGCTGCGTTTTATGATGGCGCAGATGGCCTATAGCCTGAAAAACGTGGAGCCTTATCAGCTGGGGTTTAAGCAGGCGGCACTGTACCTGACAGGTCAACTGAGACTCCTGCCTGCGGTAGCGCCGGGAAAAATCCCGAGAATAATAGATGAAATAATGGCGATGGCGGGAAGCTTCGTGCTGCCAACCCGGCGGACGAGACATTATCCGCGAGCGGTGAAAAAGAAGCCGAAACGCTATGCGTTCCGGCATGATTAAGTCTTAACTGACGAGCATTACGCCATGAATGGCGACCTTACGGGGTGTGGTTTTAGCGACCTTTCTTACACAGGTCGGCGAGTTCGAGGTCGGGCAGCTCTTCGCAGTTGCTGGTGTCGTTATGCTTCAGCTCAGCCAGCGCGTCCGCGACGGTGCGGGTTTCCAGCACTTTCAGCGACGCTTCTTCAGCCTCTTCCGCAATCGATTTGAAATACCAACACAGGTTGGCGCTGACCAAACAGCGCGGTGCCACATCAGGGCGCGATGCCCAGAGTTTTTTATCTTCAATCACAGACGTATAAATGTCGCGCAGCGTGATCTCAGCGGCCGGGCGACCCAAATGAATCGAGCCGGTGCGGCCAAGCGTTGAGACGATGATGCCGTCACGCGTGAGCGGAACCATAAGTTTCCGAATGAAACTGGGGTTCGCTTCAAGACCATACGCCAAAATGGCACTGGTCGAGCGTTTACCCAGTTGCTCCGCCATCGCTACGCTCAAAACCATCTGCAAAGCTGTCGGGAAGCGGTAATCAAGCATTTCTGTATCCTGAGTTGCGGTTATCTTGTTGTTTTTATGCCGCGACAGTGAGTAATCAATGAGCAATAAATATAACAAACACTGTTGCTTTTTAGAAGTCAACGTCCGTGATCCAGGCACGTATTCCCCATTTAATCGGGCAGAAGCGCACAGGCTGCTTAGTTTATCACTCCCCTATCCGACTGTGGGCTGGCCTGCGGCAACTTCTGCTGCAAAAGCACCACCAACAGCACGTTAATCAACGCCAGAACGCATAACAACCACAGCGTGGCGCTGGCTCCGAGGTGCTGAAACACATAGCCGCCAACCAGCGGCGTCAATGCCTGACCGATCAAGGCGGGACGCGCCATGCGCCCGACCACAATCGCGTAAGCCTCTGGTTTGACCATCACCAGCGGTAAAGTTCCCCGCACAATGGCGCGCAAACCATTTCCGGCACCGTACAGCACCATGCTGAGCACCGCAAACTGCGGATAACACGCCAGCAGCAGCAAGCCGAGCGCCACTAATCCCACCGAGAAAAAGGTGGTCCAGATTGGATGACCGCGCTTAAAGGCGATATCCACGATGCGTGATCCGACCTGACACGGGCCGAGAATCGCGCTGATGGCCAGCGCCGACGCCAGCGTGTGCCCGCTGGCCTGCAGCAAGGTGATCAGCTGCACCGAAATGGCCGTCATGATCACCGATGCGAGAGTGAAGATGCTGCACAGCAGCCAAAACAGCGTTGGCGCCAGTTCGTCGCCCTGCGCGGTGGGCTTTGCTTTCGCGGCGGCGATTTTCCCTTCTGGCGCGGGAAGCGCGTAAAGATACGCGGGCAACACTGAAACACATAACAATCCGGCGATAGCAAAACAGGCGCCACGCCAATCCAGCCAGTGAATCAACAGCGCAGTGCCCGGCCACACTAAGGTGGTACAGAAGCCGGAGATCAGCGTGATGCCGGTAATCGCACCGCGCGCCTGGCCGCCGTACAGCGTACCGAGCGTGGCAAACAGCGCATCGTACAGGCCCATCGCCATACCCATGCCGATAATCAGCCAGGCAAACAGAAACAGCGGCAGGTTATGACTCAATCCCATAATCACCAGACCGATCGCCATCACCGCCCCGCTCGCCGCCAGCAATGCTCGGCCATAAGTGCGGGAAATCAGTCGCCCGCTCAGCGGTGCCAGCAAACCGGAAATCAGCATGCCGAGCGATAGCGCGCCATACACCCATTGTTGCGACCAACCGGTTTCCGCCACGATGGGATTGGCCATCACCGCCATAAGATAGAAGGATCCGCCCCATGACAGGATTTGCACTAATCCAAGCGTAACGATGGCGGCGGCAGGTGGCTTTGGCTGAGGCTTCACAACAATTATCCATTAGCAGGCAAAGTATTGTTATAACACGTTCATCCCGCTGGAAAAATCCCGCCGTTGGCTGCTTAACAAAATCCTTGCGCGGCGCTGGCAGACCAGCGCCTAAGCCAGTACACTGAAAGTATGTTGTAACTATGGAGGCCATTTATGGCTCGTTATGATTTGGTTGCCGACCTGCACGACTGCGTCAACGCGCTGGAAGCAGGTTTAGCCGCGTTGCGTCATCAGATTGAGCAGCAACCGCTGCTGATTGCGCGCGTGTTTAGCCTGCCGGAAATCGAAAAAGGCCGCGAACATGATGAAATTGAACGCATCGCGGTGACGCAGCATCTTGGCAAAACGGCACGCGATATGGCGCTGGCGCACTATTGCCGCCTGTTTATGCAGCATCAATCGGAAAAACTCAGCACCAAAGCCGCCGTGCGCTTGCCGGGCGCGATTTGCATCGAAGCCGACGGCGATGTGCATGAACAGATTACGCAGCAGGTTGCGGAGATAAATACCCTGAAGCAGCGGCTGGAACAGCTGATAACCGTGGAATCGGGTTTGCCGAGCGAGGCGCGTTTTGAGTTTGTCCACCAGCATCTGCGCGGGTTAATTACCCTTAACGCTTACCGCAGCGTGACGCTGCTTAACTCACCGGATAGTTTGCGCTTCGGCTGGGCGAATAAAAATATCATCAAGAACGTTACCCGTGATCAGGTGGTCGAACAGCTGGAGCGCAGCCTGAAGGCCAATCGCGCTCAGGCGCCGTGGACGCGCGAGCAGTGGGCGGAAAAAGTGCAATTGGAGCTGGAAGCGATCCTCGCGTTACCGGCGGGTGCGAAGCTTAAAATCAAGCGTCCGGTAAAAGTGCAGCCTATTGCCCGCGTGTGGCGCGCCAGCGAAAAGAAGCAGGTGCAACTTGCCTGCCCTTCTCCGCTGCTGGTGCTGTGCCGCGATCGCACCCAGGTACCGATTTTGGGTGAGCTGCTGAACTACGACGCCGATCACGTGGCTTATCGCCACAAACCGCTGGCCGAGCCGCTGCATCTGATCATTCCGCGCCTGCATTTATGGAGCGATCGGCAGGTTTAAAAATAAATTTCAAAATCACTGCATCCAATTCATCACCTGTCCTCGTATATCAGAGTGTGAGCAACTTCTTCGCTCCCTACTACGAGGATTTATGATGAAAAAGCTAATGGGCATTGCAGTCGTATCCAGCACTTTACTGTTCACCGCAGGCGCATTCGCCGCGATGGATAATGGCTCCGTGATGGTAGGCGGAGCAGCGATGTATCCACAAAAAAACATCGTTGAAAACGCGCTGAACTCCAAAGATCACACCACGCTGGTTGCTGCCGTCAAAGCGGCGGGCTTGGTGGAAACCCTCGAAGGTAAAGGTCCGTTTACCGTCTTCGCGCCAACCAATGCGGCCTTCGCCAAATTGCCAGCGGGCACCGTTGAAAGCCTGGTGAAACCGGAGAACAAAGCGAAGTTGACCAGCATCCTGACTTATCATGTGGTGGCGGGCAAATACGACATGAAAGCGCTGGAGATGAAAATCAAGCAAGGTGGCGGTCATGCCGAGCTGAAAACCGTCAATGGCCAACCGTTGTGGATTATGAATAATGGCCCGCACAATATTCAGCTGAAAGATGGTCAAGGCAATGTGGCGAATATCAGTACTTATGACGTCAATCAGAAAAATGGTGTGATTGATGTGATTGATACCGTCTTAATGCCTAAGTAATTGCCTATACTCGGGTTGGGCATTTTAGCCAACCGGGAAGATGATGGATAATAGGCTAACAGAACAATTAGTGACGTTATTGCCGGCGATCGCACAGGGCGATCGCCGCGCGTTTGAACAACTCTATCGACTGACTTCGCCACATCTTTTCGCCCTCACCCTGCGTATGTTACGCCAGCAAGGCTGGGCGGAAGAGGTGCTGCACGATTGCTATCTCACTATCTGGAACCGCGCCAACGCCTACGATGCCGCCCTTAGCGCGCCGATGACATGGATGACGCACATTGTGCGCAATCGCTGCATTGACGGGTTACGCAGCGGACAAGCGCGCATGACGCTCAATACAGAAGAGTTTGACGATCTGCTGCAGATAACGGCGGAAGACGAACAGAATACCTGGCACGATCCGGCGCAAGCCGATCGCCTGCGACACTGCATTGGTCATCTGAGCAGCGAACAGCAGCAAAGCATCACGCTCGCCTATTATCAGGGGATGTCCCACAGTGATATTGCCGCCTGGCTACAACAGCCGGTTGGCTCGGTTAAAAGCTGGATTCGCCGCGCGCTGGAGCATCTGCGGGAGTGTGTGGGCCTATGAACGAAAACGTACAACGCGATGATGCCTTAGCGGCCGAGTATGCGCTGGGCACTTTAAGCGAGCTGGCGCGTTTACGCTTCGAGCGCCGGCTGCGTAACGAGCCTGAACTCGCGGCTAACGTCGCACGCTGGCAAACCCTGCTGGCGGGCCTTGATAATCAGCTTGCGCCGGTCACGCCGCCGGAAAAGGTGTGGAAGAAGATTACGTTGAGCTTGCCCGAGCAACGCGCGATTCGAGCCAAACGTCATTATGCGGGCTGGCTGGCGGCCGCCAGTTTCGCGGCAATCGCCCTGCTCGCCTCACTTTTCCTGCAGCCACCAACGTTAACGCCGTTGACGGTACTGAACGATGCTCAGCATCAACAGCAATGGGTGGTCAGCGCGGACAGCAAACTGGCGCAGCTGAGCCTGACGCCGTTACATCCGGTGGCCATCGCCGATAACACCAGTTTGCAGCTGTGGCTGATTCCGCCGGGTAAAGCGCCGATTTCGCTGGGTTTATTGGATAACCAGAAGGCAACAGATGTTGCGTTAAATAGCACGATTTCTCGCTCAGGCGTGATCGCTATCAGTCTTGAACCGCGCGGCGGCTCGCCAACGGGCCAGCCAACCGGTCCAGTGCTGTATAGCGGGCAGTTGTAAACGAAAAAGGCCGTTCATTTGAACGGCCTTAGCTTTTTCAACCGCTATTGCTTCATGCTGCCAACCATCTCTTCCGGACGTACCCACTCATCGAACTGCTCTTCGGTCAGATAGCCGAGCTTCAGCGCCGAGCCTTTCAGCGTCAGGCCCTCTTTATGCGCTTTTTTGGCGATTTCCGCCGCTTTGTCGTAACCGATATGGGTATTCAGCGCGGTGACCAACATCAGCGATTCGTTCAGCAACTGATCGATACGCTCGCGTACCGGCTCAATGCCAATCGCGCAGTGGTGATTGAAGCTGTCCATACCGTCGGCCAGCAGACGCACCGATTGCAGGAAGTTGTGGATCACCATTGGACGGAACACGTTGAGCTCAAAATTGCCGGACGCGCCGCCAATGTTCACCGCCACGTCATTGCCCATCACCTGGCAACACAGCATGGTCAGCGCTTCGCACTGCGTCGGGTTCACTTTGCCCGGCATAATTGAGCTGCCAGGTTCGTTTTCCGGGATCGCCAGTTCGCCGATGCCGCAACGCGGGCCGGAAGCCAGCCAGCGTACGTCGTTGGCAATTTTCATCAGCGAAGCTGCCAAACCTTTCAGCGCTCCGTGTGCGTGGACCAGCGCATCGCAGGTCGCCAGCGCTTCAAACTTGTTCGGCGCGGTAACAAACGGCTGTTTGGTCAAATCGGCCAGCGCTTTCGCCACACGTACCGCGTATTCAGGATGGGTATTCAGGCCGGTACCAACGGCGGTGCCGCCCAGCGCCAGCTCCGCCACGTGCGGAATACTGTTTTCGATGTGCTTGAGATTGTGCTCGAGCATCGCCACCCAGCCGGAGATCTCCTGGCCGAGCGTCAACGGGGTCGCATCCTGCAAGTGGGTACGACCAATCTTGACGATATCTTTGAAGGCGTCGGACTTCTCACTCAGCGTCTTTTTCAACACGTGAATCTGCGGAATCAGCTGCTCCCGCACGGCGATGACCGCGGCCACGTGCATGGCGGTGGGGAACACATCGTTGGAGCTTTGGCTTTTATTCACGTCGTCATTGGGGTGTACCAGACGCGACATGCCACGCTCGCCGCCAAGAATTTCACTGGCGCGGTTGGCCAGCACTTCGTTCATGTTCATGTTGGTCTGGGTGCCGGAGCCGGTCTGCCAGATCGCCAGCGGAAACTCATCGCTGTGTTTATCTGCCAGCACTTCGTCGGCGGCTTTAAGAATCGCCTGAGCGCGATCGGCAGGAAGCAAGCCGAGACCCTGGTTCACCTGCGCCGCCGCACGCTTGGTCAGCGCCAGCGCATGCACCAATGCCACTGGCATTTTCTCGGTTGAGATTTTGAAATGTTCCAGCGAACGCTGGGTTTGTGCGCCCCACAACTTATCTGCCGGTACTTCGATCGGTCCCATTGAGTCTTTTTCAATGCGATTGGCTGCCATGACTACGTCTCCTTAGCTCAGATTTTGAGGTTTCCGCTCTAAACGCCTTCCCGCGACGCCGTTGAGCGAGCAAGATTGTCACATACAAGAATTTAACATTATGCGAGCCTATCGCCTTTATTGCACTTGTTCGTGTATTTTCTATGGCACTTTCTGCTTTAATAAGCCTATTTACTTACGGTTATTAAGGGTAAACGATGCAAAAATTGAACAATTCGCTGCAAAATTACGCCTGGGGCAGCAAAACTGCGCTGACAGAACTCTACGGCATCGAAAATCCTCAAGGTTTGCCGATGGCGGAGCTGTGGATGGGCGCACACCCGAAAAGCCCTTCGACCGTTGAGGTCAACGGTGAAGCGCGTTCGCTGCGCGAAGTGATTGATGCCGACAAGGTCGCCACGCTAGGCAATGCGGTGGCGGAACGTTTCGGCGAGCTGCCGTTCCTGTTTAAAGTGCTGTGCGCCGATCAGCCGCTGTCGATTCAGGTACACCCGAGCAAAGCCGCTGCTGAAGAGGGTTTTGCGCGTGAAAATGCTGCTGGCATTCCACTCAGCGCCGCTGAACGTAACTATAAAGATGCCAATCACAAACCCGAATTAGTGTATGCGCTGACGCCATTCCAGGCGATGAACGGTTTCCGCGAGCTGCATGAAATTGTTTCGCTGCTGGAACCGGTGGCCGGTGCGCATCCGCAAATCGCCCACTTCCTGGAAAATGCTGACGAAGCCAACCTGGCAAAACTGTTCGCCACGCTGCTGTCGCTGCAAGATGAGGCCAAATCGCGCGCCATCGGCGTACTGAAATCGGCGCTCAACGCGCGTGAAGGCGAACCGTGGCAGACGATCAAATCCATCGCCAGCGATTATCCAGACGACAGCGGGCTGTTTTCGCCGCTGCTGCTCAATGTGATCACCCTGCAGCCGGGCGAAGCGATGTTCCTGTTTGCCGAAACGCCGCACGCCTACCTGAAAGGCGTGGCGCTGGAAGTGATGGCGAACTCCGATAACGTGCTGCGCGCCGGTTTGACGCCGAAGTTTATCGATATCCCGGAACTGCTGGCTAACCTGAAGTTCCAGGCAAAACCGGCCGCGACGCTGCTGACGCAGCCGCAGCGCGACGGCGAAACCCTGAACTTCCCGATTCCGGTAGAAGATTTTGCCTTTGCCATTCATGGGCTTTCCGCTGCACCGCAAGCGCTGGCACAAAACAGCGCTGCCCTGCTGTTCTGCATAGAAGGCCAGGCGGTGATTGAGAAGTCCGGTCAACAGCTGGTGCTAAAGCCAGGTGAATCCTGCTTTGTCGCTGCCAATGAGTCGCCAGTCAACGTGGCAGGCACCGGTCGTCTGGCGCGCGTGTTTAATACGCTCAGCTGAGTTCCGGTGACGCTGCCAGCATTAACTGCTATTCTTTCAAACTATTAATTTAAAACGCCTGCGGGCGTTTTTCTTCACCCGTCGCGCACCGACCAGCGGCGTGCGGACGCAAGGATAAGGACGACACAGCGATGAAAAAGACCCAGGTTGCCGTAGGTGTAATTGTGGCGCTCGGCGTGATTTGGACTGGTGCTGCATGGTTTACCGGTAAACAACTGGAAAGCCACATGGATCAGATGTTGCAGAATGCCAATGCGCAGCTGAATGCTTACGCACCGAACAGCCGACTGACGCTGAGCTATCAGGATTATCAGCGCGGTGTGTTCAGCAGCAAAACCAAGTTGGTGGTGCAAGCCAGCTCGCAAACCAATGACAACCCGCTGTTGAAGCCAGGTCAAAGCATCGTGCTGAACGAGACTATCGATCACGGTCCTTTCCCGTTCGCCCAGTTGAAGCGCGGCAGCCTGATCCCAAGCATGGCGTCAGTGCATACCGAGCTGGAAAACACCGATGCGGTGAAGAAACTGTTTGAACTGACCAACGGCAAGTCGTTGGTTAATGCTGATACCCGCGTTGGTTACAGCGGTGCAACCGATACCGATCTCAACCTGCTGGCGGTGGATTACAACAATCCGCAGACCGGCGATCGTCTGGCCACCAACGGCGGCACGCTGAACATCAGCGCCGACAATAAAGGCGACAAAGTCAGCCTCGACGGCGACTTCTCCAGCATCGCGGTCACCAGCAAAAATCAGGTGGAACAGCCAGTGCTGTTCACGCTCAATGGCCTGAAGCTGAGCGGCGATACCCACCTCAGCCCGGAAGGCGTGCGCGTTGGCGATCAGTCGATCTCCCTGGATAAACTCGATGCCAGCATCAACGGTCAGGAAGGTTTGTCACTGGAGAAGCTGAAAACCACCTCTTCCTTCGACAATAAAGAGGGCAAGATTGGCGGGCAGCTGGACGTCAACGTTGACAAGATCACCCTGCAGAAACAGCCATTTGGTGAAGCTAAGCTGGCGATGAAGTTTGCCCAGTTCGATGCGCAAGCGGTGAAAGCCTTCTCGGATACTTACAATGCGCAGATGCAGGATCTCTTGAATCAGCCGGGCGTGGCGGAGGATCCGATTCGCTATCAGGCCAGCGTGCAAACCATCCTGCGTAATAACCTGCCAACGCTGCTGAAAGGCTCGCCAACGCTGAGCATCGCACCGTTGAGCTGGAAAAATGACAAAGGTGAAAGCACCTTTAATCTGAACGTCGGCTTTAACGATCCGGCCACCGTCACCGGCGAAGCGCAGAGTTTGGGTGCCGCAGTGGATCGCGTGCTGAAAACCCTCGACGGCAAGCTGGCGATCAATATGCCGATGGCGACAGAAACCATGCGTCATGTCGGTTTGGCGGAAGGTTATCAGGGTGATGATGCGCAGAAGCTGGCGGATCAGCAGGTGAAAGGTTTAGCGGCGATGGGCCAGATGTTCCGCCTGACGCAGCAGCAGGATGACAACATCGTCACCAGCCTGCAATACGGCAACGGTCAGGTCACCATGAACGGCGACAAGATGACGCTGGAACAGTTCCTGTCACGCTATATGCTGGGCGCACCAACCAGCGAAGGTATGCCAGAGTAATTAGTGGGGCGGCCAACTGGCCGCCCTAAACTTCCCCGCGCATCAGCTGCGGCGGCACAATCAAACTTTGAATCTCCGCTTCCGGCTGCGCCAGTCGCTGCAACATCCGTTCCGCCGCCCTTCTTCCTACATCACGCGCTTCGCTGCTGACAAAGGTCATGGTGGGATCGTGCAACTCCCGCTGCGGATCGTCATTGAAGCCCACCAGCGCCAGTTGCTGCGTGTAGTAGCTATCGACTGCGCCTTCACCAAAGGTTCGCCCACAGCGTAACGCACCAAAATAGCAACCGAGCGCGGTGCTGCCGTTATGCGCCAGAATCGCGGTAATACCCGGATGCTGACGCAACAATTGCAGCGTTAATGCCGACACGCTTTGTTGGCGATCGTCACACTCAATAATCCAGTCGGATCGAAACGGCAAACCGTATTGCAATAAAGTGGCGCAGTAGCCGCCAATCCGCTCGGCGCGCGTCAGAGACGATCCCAAACCGCCCATCCAGGCGATGCGCTGATGGCCCTGACGAATCAGATACTCCGTCGCCATGCGCGCCGCCTGACTATTATCGGGACGCAATGAGTCAACGTTATCCAGGCTGCTGGCGCGCGAGGCACAGACTAAGGCGATGTTCTGTTCCTGCGCCTGCGGCACCAGCGTTTCCGCCTGCGCCACCGCGCCGCCGAGCACAATCCCTTCCGCGCCCTGCGCCACCAGCGTGTCAAAGCAGCGTTTAAGATGTTGGCCGTGCTGACCGCTTTGTGTCAGCACCAGCACTTTGCCCTGCTGCTCCAGCACTTCGCTGAGTCCGGCCGTCATCGCGGCATAAAATGGCTGGCTGAGATCGCGCACGATCAAGCCGATCACGCCGCTTTCGCCGCCGCGCAAGATTGAGGCCGAACGATTACGCACGTAGCCAAGCTGCTCAATCGCCTGATTGACACGTGTGGCCGTAGCGGGCGAAATGCGCCCTTTGCCGGAGAGCACCAACGACACGGTAGAGACCGACACCCCGGCGACCAACGCCACATCATGAATAGTGGTTTTCTGCTGGGACATAGCCTTCCGTTACCAACGTCCAAATTCAAAGAGGTAAAACGTTACACTGATTGCACCAAAAATAAAGTCTGCAATTAGTCACTCTTTGTGATTATAGCCACAAAAATAAGTGATAAAACGTTTTATCATCCTTGACCACATTGAAGCCTTTCACTTTTATTGCCAGGAGAATCTATGTCCGCCAGTCGTCCCAAAATGTCACTTTGGGAGTTTTTCCAAAGTCTGGGCAAAACCTTTATGTTGCCTGTCGCACTGCTTTCGTTCTGCGGTATCCTGCTCGGCATCGGCAGTTCGCTCAGCAGTCGCGATGTGCTCACGCTCATTCCCGCGCTCGATCAGCCTTTCCTGCAATATCTGTTTATCTGGCTGGCGAAGATCGGTTCCTTTGCCTTTAGCTATCTGCCGGTGATGTTTGCCATTGCCATTCCGCTCGGTATGGCGCGCGAGAACAAAGGCGTGGCAGCGTTTGCCGGTTTTGTTGGCTATGCGGTGCTGAACCTGAGCATCAACTTCTGGCTTAACATCAATGGCATTCTGCCAACCGCCGATGCGGCGGTGCTGAAAGCTAATAACGTACAAAATATCCTCGGCATTCAGTCCATCGACACCGGTATTCTCGGCGCGGTGATTGTGGGTATCGTGGTGTTCTGGCTGCATGAGCGTTTCCACAACATTCGCCTGCCGGATGCGCTGGCGTTTTTTGGTGGCACGCGCTTTGTGCCGATCGTCACCGCGATGGCGATGGGCGTGCTGGGCTTGGTGGTTCCGCATATCTGGCCATTCTTCGCCCGTGCGATTACCGGTCTTGGCTGGGTGATCAACAGCGCCGGTGAATTTGGTCCGATGATTTTTGGTACCGGCGAACGTCTGCTTTTGCCGTTTGGTTTGCAGCACATTCTGGTGGCGATCATCCGCTTTACCGATGCGGGCGGCACCATGGATGTGTGCGGTAAAAGTGTCAGCGGTGCGTTAACCATCTTCCAGGCGCAGCTGGCCTGTGCGGATACACACGGCTTTGCCGAGAGCGCCACGCGCTTCCTGTCGCAGGGTAAAATGCCGGCCTTCCTCGGTGGTTTGCCGGGTGCAGCATTGGCGATGTATCACTGCGCCCGTCCGGAAAACCGTCATAAAATTAAAGGCCTGCTGATTTCCGGCGTGGTGGCTTGTGTGGTGGGCGGCACCACAGAACCGCTGGAATTCCTGTTCCTGTTTGTCGCACCGGTGCTGTATCTGATCCACGCACTGCTGACCGGTTTGGGCTTCACCGTGATGGCGATGCTGGGAGTAACTATCGGTAATACCGACGGCAACGTGATCGACTTCTTCGTCTTCGGCGTGCTGCACGGCCTTTCCACCAAATGGTATTGGGTGCCGGTGATTGCTGCGGTGTGGTTTGTGTCTTATTACGTCATCTTCCGTTTTGCCATCAGCCACTTCAATATCAAAACGCCAGGTCGCGAAGTGGAAAGCAACAGCGTGGAGCAGCAGGTTAATCGCGCGGCTGTCGGTAAATCCGGCTTCAACACGCCAGCGATTCTGTCGGCGCTGGGCGGCGTGGAAAACATCGCTTCACTGGATAACTGCCTGACGCGTCTGCGTATTACCGTGGTCGATATGAGCAAGGTGGACGATGCAACACTGAAAGCCAACGGTGCGATTGGCGTGGTGCATGTTAATGCCACCAATCTGCAAGTGGTAATGGGCCCGCAGGTGCAGTCGGTCAAAGATGAGATGGCACATCTGATGAGCGCGACGGTGTAATGATGCAAGGTTTTGATTTCAATCAGGTGGTGGATCGCCACGGCAGCTGGTGTACGCAGTGGGATTTCGTGGCCGATCGGTTTGGCGTGGCGGACTTGCTGCCCTTCACTATCTCCGACATGGATTTCGCCACCGCGCCTTGCATCATCGAGGCGCTGCAACAGCGCCTCACGCACGGGGTATTTGGTTACAGCCGCTGGCAGCATGATGATTTTCTGTCTGCCATTCAACACTGGATGCGCAGCCGTTTCGCTACTGACGTCGCGGCAGAATCGCTGATTTATGGTCCGTCGGTGATTTACATGGTGGCGCAGCTGTTGCGCCACTGGACGCAGCCGGACGATGAAGTGCTGATCCACACGCCTGCTTACGATGCGTTTTACCACACCATCAACAGCAATCAGCGTCGCGTACTGGAGCAGCCGCTGCAGCGCCACGGAAGTGAATGGCTGTGCGACATGGCGCAGCTGGAAACTTTGCTGGCGCGTCCGCGCTGTAAAGTGATGCTGCTGTGCAGTCCGCACAATCCTACCGGCAAAGTGTGGCGCGAAGAGGAGCTGCGCCAGATGGCCGCGCTGTGTGAAAAGTATGGCGTGAAGGTGATCAGCGATGAAATCCATATGGATATGGTGCTAAGTGATGCGCGGCATACGCCGTGGAACCAGGTTGCGCAGTCCGATTGGGCGCTGTTCACCTCGGCTTCCAAGAGCTTCAACATTCCGGCGCTGACCGGCGCGTGGGGCATCATTCCAGATGAGCGCGATCGTCAGGCATGGTTCCACGCGCTGAAGCAGCAGGATGGTTTATCCTCGCCGGCAGTCATGGCGCTTGCCGCCACCATCGCCGCGTATCGCGATGGCGCGCCGTGGCTGGATGCACTGCGTACCCACTTACGTGGCAATATGCAGCACATTGCAGAACGGATGAACACGGCGTTTCCGCAGCTTAACTGGCAGCCGCCCGCCGCCACTTACCTGGCGTGGATCGATCTCAATCCGCTTGGTATTGACGAACAGGCGCTGCAACAGCGTCTGATTCATCAACACAAAGTGGCAATCATGCCCGGTTCGACTTACGGTGCAGCCAGCCGCGGTTATCTGCGTCTCAACGCCGGTTGCCCACGCAGCAAGCTGGATGATGGGCTGGATCGTCTCATCGCTGCATTAAAATCGTTCTGAAATGCGACGGATGCTGATTAATTCAGCATCCGTTTTCCTGTTTGCGCAAATCGCTGGCGCTGTTGCGCAAGATGTTTTTATAATCCTCTGCACTTTATGAAACTTAAGCGAGTGCGCCATGATTGATCTAAAACTCCCCCTCACCGACATTCACCGCCACCTTGATGGCAATATCCGCGCACAAACCATTCTCGATTTAGGTCGTCAGCATAATCTTGCGCTGCCCGCTGATACGCTCGATGCATTGCGTCCGCATGTGCAGGTCACCGCGAATGAACCGGATCTGGTGAGCTTCCTGCAGAAACTCGACTGGGGCGTGAAAGTGCTGGGCGATCTTGATGCCTGCCGTCGTATCGCGCTGGAAAACGTCGAAGATGCGGCGCGCGCCGGCATTCACTATGCGGAACTGCGCTTCTCACCGGGCTATATGGCGATGACCCACAAGCTGCCGATTGCCGGCGTGGTTGAAGCGGTGATTGATGGCGTGCGGGCCGGTATTCAGCAATACGGCGTCGATGTGCGCCTGACCGGCATTATGAGCCGTACCTTTGGTGAAGAAGCTTGCCTGCGCGAGCTGGAAGGTTTGCTGGCGCATCGCGATGGCATCACCGCCGTCGATTTGGCCGGTGACGAATTAGGCTTCCCAGGCAGCGAATTCCTCAGCCACTTTAATCGTGCGCGTGATGCCGGTTTCCGCATTACGGTGCACGCCGGTGAAGCCGCAGGCCCGGAAAGCATCTGGCAAGCGATTCGCGAGCTGGGCGCGGAGCGTATTGGTCACGGCGTGAAGGCGATTGAAGATCGCGCACTGATGGATTTCCTTGCCGAGCAGCGTATTGGTATTGAATCGTGCCTGACCTCGAATATTCAGACCAGCACCGTGTCGTCGCTGAGCAGCCATCCGCTGAAAACCTTCCTGCAGCATGGCATTCTCGCCACCATAAATACTGACGATCCGGCGGTTCAGGGCGTTGAGCTGGCACATGAGTATGAAGTGGCGGCACCGCAAGCAGGATTGACGGCGGAAGAGATGCGTCAGGCGCAGGATAATGGCGTGACCATCGCGTTCCTGAGTGATGCAGAGAAAGCCGCGCTGCGCGCACGCGTGGCGGGATAAATATTCCCTCTCCCGCGTGCGGGAGAGGGTTAGGGTGAGGGATAAAGCGCACGGAGTGTTTTCCCCTTACCCCGGCCCTCTCCCAAAGGGAGAGGGAGTAAAGCGAATTAACGCAACGACATAGTCTGGCGCTTCTCGGCGGACTGCAAGCCCAGCTCGATCAACTCCATTACCTGAATCGCCTCTTCTGCCTGCACCGGATTTGCACCTGTGCCCGTAATCGCATCACGAATGCCTGCGTAGTACGCCGGATAGTTGCCTGGCAAGGTCAGCAGCTCTTTCTCCACCATCACATCGCCTTCCGCCAGCGTCAGCGTACCGTTGCGCATGTCGTAGCCCCAATCTTCCTGCGGCGGACGTTCACCCGCTTTCAGACGATCTTCCTGCGGATCGAGTCCGTACTTCACGTAGCTGCCGCGCGTGCCATGCACCACAAAGCGTGCTGATTCCGCCGCCACCAACATGCTGGCGTGCAGCACCACGCGGCGCGTTGGATAGGTCAATACGGCATGGAAGTAATCGGTGGTTTGAGCGCCTGGACGCAGCTCTGCCATATCGACATTGATGGCGACCGGCGTGCCAAACAGCTGCAGCGCCTGGTCCAGCACGTGCGGTCCAAGATCGAACCAAATGCCGCTGCCCGCACCTTTCATTTCACGCCAGCGTTGACGCACTTCAGGGCGGAAACGGTCAAAGTGGGATTCGAAGTAACGCACTTCGCCCAAGGTGCCGTCGTTCAGCAGCGATTTCAGCGTCAGGAAATCGCTGTCCCAGCGACGGTTATGGAACACCGACAGCAGCAGACCTTTGGCTTTCGCCAGCGCATCCAGTTCACGCGCCTGTGACAACGTCACGGTAAATGGCTTATCGACCACCACGTGTTTACCGGCGTTGAGTGCCGCTTTAGCTAAGGGGAAATGGGTGTCATTCGGGGTCGGAATAACAATCAGTTGCAGTGTCGGGTCGTCCAGCAGCGCCTGAGGATCGGAAACCACCTGCACTGACGGCCAGTCAGCATGCACTTTGCTGGCATCGCTGCTCGAGATCGCCGCCAGCTCAACATCCGGCGTACCGGCGATCAAGGGTGCATGAAAGGTTTTGCTGGCAAAACCGTAGCCGATTAGGCCGACACGTAATTTATCGCTCATTCTCATTCCTCTTGTTCGTTACCAGACTGATTTAAGACGAATCAGTCTATAAGAACAAGGCGGAATCACCTGAAAACTCAGGAAATAGCACTCCGTGCGGATTGCCAGCTTTCGTGAGCCACCAACGCATCCTGCGCATCCTGGCTGCGGCGGCGGAAGTCGCTGGGGCTGACGCCAACGCGTTTGCGGAACACGCGCGAGAAGTAGAGCTGGTCGTCGTAGCCCACTTCGCGGCCAACAGAAGCGATCGGTTCCTGGGTGGTTTGCAGCAGCAGTTTGGCGCGGATAACGCGCTGATCTTCACGCCAGCGCAGCAGATTAATGCCCATTTGCTCGCGGAACAGATGCGCCAGCCGTGACGGCGACAGGCAAACATGGCGCGCCACTTCTTCAATCTTCACTTCGCCCGCCAGATGATTAGTGACGTACTGGCAAGCTTCAATCACGCGTGGATCGCGAATCTGTTGATGGCTGCGCGGGTCCTCTTCCACCGCACGCAGCAGCAGGCGCTCCAGCAGGTTCATCGCCAGCTCTTCGGCGAAGCGACGTCCGGAATTGTGAGTTTGTTCGATGCTGGCGAACAGGCGGTCAAATTCGGCACGCTGCGCTTCTGACAGACGCAAACGCCCCACGCCCTGACTCTCATCCTGCCACTGCAACCAATCGGTCCAGTACGCGCGCGGACGGAAATAGACCCAGCGATGGAACCAGCACGGACTATCGGGCGCGCGGCCATAATAGTGCGGGGTTTTCGGTTGAAACAGCAGCAGATCGCCCGGCTCGCAGTCGAAGGCGGATTCACCATCAAACACGCGGCCCTGACCTTTAATGGTCAGATTAAGGATGTAGCCTTTCATGCCGTGCGGACGATCGATAAAGAAATCGAGCGCGTCATTGGCGTTAATCGGCGTCAATCCTGCCACCAGCCAGGCATTGAACGCATAGCCCGGCAATAAGGGATTCTGCTGCTCACTCGGGGGTTCACGATGGTACATAGTGGCCTCACTTATCGCGTGAAATGCGGCGAGCGCGCCCGCTAACCGGCGCGCTCAGCCTTGGTTATCAGGCGGCTTTACTTTTCTGTTTGTAGCGGTCAAAAATCACCGCCGCTAACAGTATCAAACCGCGCACCACATACTGTGAGAATGGCGAGATATTCAATAAATTCATCGCATTCTCAACCGTGCCGAGGATCAGCACGCCCGCTACCACATACGAAATTTTGCCGATGCCGCCTTTCAGCGAAACGCCGCCCAGTACGCAAGCCGAAATCACAATCAGCTCATAACCGAGCGACGTCATTGGCTGGCCGCTGGTCATGCGCGACGCCAGAATGATGCCCGCCGCCGCCGACACTAAACCCGACAAGATGAAGATGATGATGCGCGTACGCACCACCGGCACACCGGCCAGACGTGCCGCTTCTTCGTTGCCGCCAATTGCCAGCGTATTGCGGCCAAAGGTGGTTTTGTTTAGTAAGAAGCCGAACAGCACCATGGTGCCGATGGTGAGCCAGATGGGTGCCGGTACGCCGAGCCAGTTAGCGTAACCGAGGGTAAAGAAGCGCTCGTCTTCAATGCCCACCGCTTTGCCGTCGGAAAAGATATAAGCCAGGCCGCGCACAATCTGCATGGTGGCCAGCGTGGTGATCAGCGCGTTGATTTTCAGCCGCGCGATGACGAAGCCGTTGATGAAGCCCGTAGCCATGCCGAGCAATAAACCGGCCGCGACGCCAATCCACAGGCTTTCGGTCATGTTGATCACCACCGCGGTAACCACACCGGCGCAGGCGATCACCGACGCCACAGAGAGATCAAAGTCGCCGGAGGCGAGGCAGAACAGCATGCCGCACGCCACCATGCCGGACATCGACATCGCCAGACCGAGCCCTTTCATATTGATGATGGAGCCAAAGTTCGGCACGAAAATGGCACAAACGATAAACAGCAGTGCGAACACCACCAGCATGCCGAAATTGTCCCAAATCCGCCCGAGTTGCAGCCCGTTGCGCTGCACCGGTGGCGTGTTGGAAGTGGTAGATGAAGCCATTATTGCTCTCCTTTACATCAGGCCACGGCGGCCGCTTGAGTGGTTTTCGGCATCGCCAGGCTCAGCGTCAGCTGCTCTGTGGCCGTGTCGTGGGACAGTTCACCGGCAATTTCACCTTCACGCATCACCAGAATGCGATCGGCTAATCCCATCACTTCCGGCAAGTCGCTGGAGGCAAACAGCACCGCAATGCCTTTTTTCGCCAGGGCATAAATCAGGTTGTAAATTTCGTGTTTGGCACCGACGTCAATGCCGCGCGTCGGTTCATCGAGCAGAATCACGTTCATCTCTTCCGACAACCAGCGGCCCAAAATCGCCTTCTGCTGGTTGCCGCCCGACAGGTTCATGATCAACTGCTGCGGACCCGGCGTTTTGATGTTGAGTGAACGAATGTGGATTTCGGCGTTTTTCGCCTCCCAGCTCGGTTTGATCAGGCAACCAGCGGTGAGATTGTGGCGACGCGCGCTGATGTTGATGTTATCGCGTACCGAATGCACCGGAATAATGCCCTCCGATTTGCGATCTTCCGGGCACAGCATGATGCCGGCACGGATAGCGTCGATCGGCTGGCGAATGTTGAGCTTGTTGCCATCCAGCGTCACGGTGCCGCCGCGCAGTTTGGTAGCCCCAAACAGCCCTTTCATCAGTTCGCTGCGTCCTGCGCCCACTAAGCCAAACAGGCCCACGATTTCACCGGCGCGCACCGTCAGCGAAATCGGCGTGCGCACGCCCTTCGCCTCTACCGCGTCCAGCTGCAGACGCACCGGGCCCAGTTCACGCGGCGCGTAACCATAAATATCCCCCAGATTACGTCCCACCATCGCCTGCACCAGATCGTCGTGATGGGTGTTTTTCATGTCGGTGAAGGTACGCACGTAACGACCATCTTTAAACACGGTGATAGCGTCGCTGAGCGCAAAAATCTCCTCCATGCGGTGCGAGACATACAGCACGGTACGGCCCTGCTGGCGCAGCTGGCGGATCACGCGGAACAAGTGATCAATCTCGCGCGCCGACAGCGAGCTGGTCGGTTCATCAAAGGCGATGATGCGCGCGTTACGCGCCAGCGCTTTGGCAATCTCCACCATCTGCCACTGGCCGAGCGACAGATATTTCAGCGGCATATCCGGATCGATGTCCATGCCGAGATTTTGCAACTGCAAACCGGCTTCGTAGCGCAGCAGTTTGCGGTTAACCAGGCCACGCTTGTGCGGCAGCTGGCCGAGATAGATATTCTCCGCCACGCTCATTTCCGGCACCAAGTGCAGTTCCTGGTAAATGATCGCCACGCCCGCGTCCAGCGCATCCACGGTGGTGTTGAAACTCTTCGGCTGGCCTTTAATACGAATCTCGCCACCGCTCGGCTGATAGCTGCCGCTGAGGATCTTCAACAGCGTCGATTTACCGGCACCGTTTTCCCCCATCAGCGCGTGCACTTCTCCGGCACGGCAGCTGAATGAGATGTCCTGCAGCGCTTTCACGCCAGGAAAGGTTTTGCTAATGCCATGAAACGACAGAAAGGCTTGATCAGTGTTCATGGAAACTCCTAAGTCATGGACTGAGGTGCGCATGAATGCGCACCCTACAAAACCGCATCGTAGGGTCGCCATTTATGGCGACCTTCCAAAACCGCTGATCCTTACTTCAGCCCTTTCTTATCCAGCTCGGCTTTGAAGTTATCGCGGGTAATCAGCACCACATCGGTGACTTCGGTGAACTTCGGCGGCTCCTGATCTTTGGTTACCCAGTTGTAGAGCATCTGGCTGCTCTTATAACCGTGTACGTCCGGGCTTGGCAGCAGCGAACCGTAGAAGCCGGTGGCGGAACCTTTCGACAGCTCACTCACCGCATCGACACCGTTGATGCCGATACCGATCACGTCGGGCGCCTTGAAGCCCTGACCTTCGGTGGCGCGTACGCCGCCCAGCACGGTGTTGTCATTCATGCCAAGAATCAGCCAATGCTTCACTTCCGGATGCTGCACCAGCAGCGAGTTACCGGCGTCAAACGCGCCAGGAATATCGTTGGATTTGGTCGGGACCTGATAAATCTGCTTCTCCGGGAAACCGGCGGCTTTCAGCGCGTCCATCGAACCGCTGGTGCGACGGCGTGCGGTGTCGAGCTCGTTGGCGGTGATGGCCATCACGCCAGTCTCTTTCACATCCCAGCCGCGTTTCTGCATCTCTTTATACAGTTCTTGTCCCTGACGCTCGCCGATCTTGGTCGCGGCCATCATCACTAATGGCACGGTATCCATCGGCTTGCCTTTGGCGGTGACGAACTGGTCATCGACGGCGATCACTTTCAGACCGTAACCGCGCGCTTTAGCAACAATCGCCGAGCCGAGTTTGGGATCCGGCGTACAGATAACAAAACCTTTCGCGCCGCTGGCGGCGAGGCTATCGATAGCGTTGAGGGTTTTCTCGCCGTCAGGCACCGCAATTTTGATCACTTCGAAACCGAGATCCTTGCCAGCTTTATCCGCGAATTTCCATTCGGTCTGGAACCAGGGCTCTTCCGGTTGTTTGACAAGGAAACCGAGTTTCATGGTCTCGGCGATAGCGGATTGTGACATAACCGCAGCGAGACCTACCGCCGCCAGCGTTTTAGTGAATTTATGCATGATGCTCTCCGGCACAATGTTGTTTTAGGCTGTTATTAACCAATCGGTGTAAACGCTACCAATCAAATAATTCTGTGGGGTACAGCTAAAAATCAGCGCGTTAGCACACAGGTTGTACAAAGGCTGTGCAAACGCTGGGCTAGTTGTAGCGGGAATGGAAAGGAAAAATGTAGAGCGGTATCACATCCCAAAACGATGACAAAATCCTCCATATATTCAGCAAATTTAACCGGTCGTTAACTTTTGCTATGGATCACACATCCTCGCCGATGGCAGAAAAGTGCATATTCTCAGCGACTGATGACTAACCGCTTCTGCCGCCCCATTCCAGGATAGAGCCAGATAACTCACACAGGAGAATCCCAATGGGTGCTGGCACCATAACAATTGGGCTGGATTTCGGCAGTGACTCGGTGCGTGCGCTGGCCGTGGACTGTCACAGTGGTAAAGAGCTGGAAAAAGCGGTGGTCAACTATGCACGCTGGGCCAACGGTGAATTTTGCGATGCGCACGCCAACCGTTTTCGTCACCATCCGCAGGACTATATTGATGCGTTAGAACAGGCGATTGTCACCGTGGTTAACGCCTTAACGCCTGAGCAGCGCGCCGCCGTGGTCGGGATTGGCGTGGATTCCACCGGCTCGACGCCCGCGCCCATCGATCGTGATGGCAACGTGCTGGCGCTGCGCCCGGAATTCGCCAGCAATCCCAACGCGATGTTTGTGCTGTGGAAAGATCACACCGCGATTGAAGAAGCCGAAGAGATCAATCAGCTGTGTCGAAGCGGTCGTTTCAACGATTACACCCGCTATATTGGCGGCGTGTATTCGTCGGAGTGGTTCTGGGCCAAGATACTGCACGTGTCACGCGCCGATGCTGCGGTACGTGACGCGGCAGTGTCTTGGGTGGAACTGTGCGATTGGGTGCCCGCGTTACTCAGCGGCACCACCGCACCTGCGCAACTGCGTCGTGGACGCTGTGCCGCCGGGCACAAATCACTATGGCATCCGGAGTGGCAAGGCTTGCCGCCGGCTGACTTCTTCCGCGCGCTCGATCCGCTGCTGGTCGAGCAGCTCGATTCTCCCCTGTTCGAAGAAACCTGGACCGCCGATGTGCCGGTTGGCACGCTCAGCAGCGAATGGGCGCAGCGCCTCGGTTTATCAGAAAAGGTAATACTTTCGGGCGGCGCGTTTGACTGCCACATGGGCGCGGTCGGTGCCGGTGCGCAGCCGTATACGCTGGTGAAAGTGATTGGCACCTCAACCTGCGACATTCTGATTGCCGACAGCGACACCGTTGGCGACCGCGCCATCAAAGGCATCTGCGGCCAGGTGGATGGCAGCGTGGTGCCGGGCGCGATTGGCTGCGAAGCCGGTCAGTCGGCGTTTGGCGATATTTATGCCTGGTTCAGCCGCCTGCTCGGCTGGCCATTGCAGCAGGCGGCGCAGCAACATCCAGAACTGCAACCGCAGTTAGCCGCGCTGCAAAAAGATCTGATCCGCAACCTCACCGAAGCCTGGGCGGCCAATCCGCAGCTCGATCATCTGCCAGTAGTACTCGACTGGTTCAACGGCCGCCGCACGCCGGATGCTAATCAGCGCTTAAAGGGCGTGATCACCGATCTCAACCTTGGCACCGATGCGCCCGCGCTGTTTGGTGGCCTGATCGCCGCGACCGCGTTTGGCGCGCGCGCCATTATGGAGTGCTTCGAACAGCAGCAGATTCCGGTGCAGAGCATCCTGACGCTCGGCGGCATCGCCCGCAAATCCCCCGCCATCATGCAGGCGTGCTGCGACGTGATGAACCGTCCGCTGGATATCGTTGCCTCTGACGAGTGCTGCGCGCTCGGTGCTGCCATTTTTGCCGCCGTCGCTGCGGGCGTATATGCCGATGTGCCTGCCGCCCAGCACGTGATGGCCAGTCCGATTGATGTCACGCTGCAACCCAACGCCGAGCGCGTGGTGGTTTATCAGCAACTTTATCAACGTTATCAAAACTGGTGCCAGGCCGCTGAACCGCAGTATGCCGCGCGCACCGCATCCGCTCAGTAAAGGAGAGATTTAATGGAACAGCACAACGCACAACAGGTGTGGTTTGTTATTGGTACGCAGCACCTTTACGGCGCGGAAACCTTGCGTCAGGTGGAACAGCACGCTCGCCAGGTGATGGACGGATTGAATCAGGCCAGCACGCTGCCGGTGTCGCTGGTGCTCAAGCCGCTGGTGAAATCGCCGGATGAAGCGCTGGCCCTGTGCCGCGCTGCCAACCACGACAATCAGTGCGTCGGCATCATTACCTGGCTGCACACCTTCTCGCCGGCCAAGATGTGGATTGGTGGCCTGAGCATCCTCAATAAGCCGCTGCTGCAATTCCATACCCAGTTCAACGCGGAGATTCCGTGGGACAGCATGGATATGGACTTTATGAACCTCAACCAAACCGCGCACGGCGGCCGCGAGTTCGGTTTTATTGGCGCACGTATGGGCTTGCAGCACAGCGTGGTGACCGGCCACTGGCAGGATAAAGCCAGCCAGCAGCGCATCGGACGCTGGATCAATGCCGCGCTAGCAAAACAGGCCAGCCAGCAACTGAAAGTAGCGCGCTTCGGCGACAACATGCGCGAAGTGGCGGTAACCGAAGGTGATAAAGTCGCGGCGCAGATTCAGTTTGGTTACTCCGTAAATGGCTGGGGCGTGGGCGATTTGGTCGACGTGGTGAACAGCGTCAGCGATGGCGACGTCAACGCGTTGATTGATGAATACGAAAGCCAATATCGCTTTACCGATATTGCAGCGGTTAACGGTGAAAAGCGTCAAAACGTCCTGGATGCGGCGCGCATTGAGCTGGGTCTGAAGCGCTTCCTCGAAGCCGAGGGTTGCAAAGCCTTCACCACCAACTTCCAGACCTTGCACGGCATGACGCAACTGCCCGGTTTGGCGGTGCAACGCTTGATGGGCCAGGGCTACGGCTTTGCCGGTGAAGGCGACTGGAAAACCGCCGCGCTGCTGCACATCCTCAAGGTACAAGCGGGCACGCGTGCAGGCGGCACCTCCTTTATGGAGGATTACACCTATCACTTCTCACCGGGCAACGATTTGGTGCTGGGCTCGCACATGCTGGAAGTGTGCCCGTCCATCGCCAAAGAGGAGAAACCGCTGATTGATGTGCAGTTCCTCGGCATTGGTGACAAAGCCGATCCAGCGCGCATGATCTTCTCCACGCCAGCCGGACGCGCGGTGAATGCCAGCGTGATCGACATGGGCGATCGTTTCCGCTTGCTGGTGAATGTGGTGGATGCCATCGAACAACCTAAACCGCTGCCAAAACTGCCGGTGGCGCGTGCTTTGTGGCGTGCCCAGCCGTCGCTGGCAACGGCCTCCGAAGCCTGGATTCTGGCCGGCGGCGCGCACCACACGGTGTTCAGCCAGGCGCTGGATTTGGATGATATGTATCTTTACGGCGAGCTGAATGGCATTGAAGTGCTGGTGATTGATGAGGAGACGCGCTTACCGGCATTTAAAGATGCGTTGCGCTGGAATGAGGCGTACTACCGCTTAGCGCGTTGATTTAGTCCTTTGCGATATTCCCCTCATCCTAACCTTCTCCCGCAAGCGGGAGAAGGAACCGTTCAGTTAACGCTGTGATTTCCTATCCTACATCAATCATCAATCTGCCCCCTCTCCCGCCTGCGGGAGAGGGTTGGGGTGAGGGAAACGTGGGTGCTTGACAAACAAAGAAATTCTCACCAAGTCAGGAAAGGCCGTGGCGCCGATCCAGTAGCCATTAAGCAAACCAGGTGGCCATAAATGGCCACCCTACGAAAGCGGAGAAGAATTTAAGAGGTTAATCTTTTGACAGGGGCGTTCTGCTGGCGATCCCACATAACCGTTAACAGGCGTTGCAGCGCGATAAAGGCGAACAGCAGAATGCCGATGGCGATCTTGGTCCACCATGAACTCAAGGTACCGTCGAAGTTAATCCAGGTTTGAATCAATCCCTGAATCAACACGCCGAACAGCGTGCCCAACACCGTGCCGACGCCGCCGGACAATAACGTCCCGCCAATCACCACCGAGGCAATCGCGTCCAGTTCCACGCCCAATCCCGCCAGCGCATAGCCCGCCGAGGTATAAATCGAGAACACAATGCCCGCCAGCGTCGCCAGCGTGGTCGACAACATATAAATCTTAATGGTGGTCGCACGCGTAGACACGCCCATCAGCTGCGCCGAAGTCAGGCTGCCGCCAATCGCATACACCTGATTACCAAAACGCGTGCGGTGCGCCAGAATAATGCCGCCCAGCACCACCACCAGCATAATTAGCGCCAGCAAACTCAAGCGGCCGCCGCCGGGGATCTTCCACGCGAGGCTCGACAGCGTGGTGTAAAGCGGATGATCGATGGGAATCGAATTCTCCGACACCAGATAGCTGCAGCCGCGCAGGAAAAACATCCCCGCCAGCGTAATGATAAATGCCGGAATTTTCAGCGCATCGATCAACCAGCCCATCATCGCGCCAAACAGTGCGCCCATCGCCAGCACCAGCGTAAACGCCAGAATGGGATCGAGATGATAATCGCCAATCACTCGCGCCAGAAACACGCCGCTGAAGGCGATCACCGCGCCCACCGACAGATCAATCCCGCCGGACAAAATCACGAACGTCATTCCCACGGCAATAATGCCGAGGAAGGCATTGTCGGTGAGGATATTGCAGATCACGCGCGTTGAGGCGAAGCCGGGAAATTGGCTCAGGCAAAACAGATAACCCGCCACAAATACCAGCAGCGTGATCATCAAAGGCAGATGACGTTTCATCATTTCGGGCGTCTCCGTTTCAACATGGCAATAAAGCGTGGCGACTGCAGCAGCAGCACGCACATCACCACCACCGCTTTCACTACCTGATTGAGTTCAGGCTGGAAGCCGGACAGCAAAATACCGGTATTCATCGACTGAATAATTAACGCGCCAATCAGCGACAGCACCAGATTAAAGCGCCCGCCCATCAGCGAGGCACCGCCAATCACCACCGCCAAAATCGCATCCAGCTCCAGCCACAATCCGGCGTTATTGGCATCTGCCCCACGGATATCCGCGGCAACGATCATGCCCGCCACCGCCGCACACATGCCGCTAATCACATAGGTCGACATCACCACCAGCCAGCCATTCACACCGGCATTGCGCGCTGCACGCAGGTTAATACCGACCGCCTCGATAAACAGTCCGAGCGCGGTTTTGCGCGTCAACAGCCACACCACCAACGCCACCAGCAACGTGATCCACACCGGCACCGGCAGCAGCCACAACGAACCGCTGCCGAACCACGCCAGGCTATCGCTGTTGAAGGTGACGATCTGCCCCTGCGTAATCAGCTGCGCCACGCCGCGTCCCGCCACCATCAAAATCAAGGTGGCGACAAATGGCTGGATTTTTAGCAACGCCACCAAAATGCCATTCCACAAACCGCAGGCCAGGCCGGTACCGAGCGTCACCAGAATGATGAACGGCAAACTGTGCCCCGCCACGGTCAGCGTCGCCGCCGTCGCACCGGCAATCGCCATCACCGCGCCCACAGATAAATCGATGCCGCCAGTGGCAATCACCAGCGTCATGCCAATCGCCAGCAGCGCCACCGGCGCGGCGCGATTGAGGATATCAATTGGGCTGCCGAACAAACGGCCATCCTGAATGTGGATGGCAAAAAAGTTATTCGCCACCAGGCTATCCACCAGCAGCACCAGAATCAACGCCACAATCTGCGGCATGCCAGGCGGCAGCTTCGGCTTACGCCGTTCGGGTTTGTCATGTGTCATAGGGGATTCAAGCATGTTGTGCTCCTCCGTCAGCGATGGCGTTGACGATCGCGGCCACCGACAGCTGCTCCAGCGGGATTTCGGCCACCTGCTTCAAATCGCGCATAATCAACACGCGATCGGCATAGCCCACCAGTTCTTCGAGTTCAGAGGAGATAACCAGCAGCGCCAATCCGTCGGCGCACAGGGTTTCAATTAAGCGAATGATCTCGGCGTGCGCGCCCACATCGATGCCGCGCGTTGGCTCGTCGAGGATCAGAAATTGCGGTTTAGTGACCAGCCAGCGCGACAGCAGCACTTTTTGCTGGTTGCCGCCGGACAACAGCTCAACCGGTTGATCGGCATGCGGCGTGCGAATGCCGAGGCTCTTGATAAAGCGCTCGGCGATCTCCTGCTGCTCACGACGCTTAATCGGTCGCAGCCAGCCGCGCTGCGCCTGCAACGCCAGAATGATATTTTCGCGTACCGATGCGCCACCAATGATGCCGTCGGTTTTACGATCTTCCGGACAGAAGCCCATGCCGAGACGCGAGGCCTTCGCGGGCGTGCGAATGCTCTGCACTTTGCCCTTGATGGTCGCAGTGCCGCGATCGGCGCGGCGAATGCCAAACAGCACTTCGGCGGTTTCGGTACGGCCTGAACCGAGCAAGCCGGCCAGGCCCACCACTTCACCCGGTCGCACCTGCAGGTTGAACGGTTCAATGGTGCCCTTCTTGCCGTAATCTTCAAACGACACCACCGGCTGATTGCTGCGCAGCGTGCTGCCCTGACGCTGCAAAGCGGTTTCCAGCAACTCGCGTCCCAACATCAGCTTAATCAGTTCAATCTGCGGCAGCGTGGCGGTATCGCGCGTGGCAATAAACTGGCCGTTACGCAGCACAGTGATGCGATCGGTAATGCGGTAAACCTGGTCGAGAAAGTGGGTCACAAAAATCAGGCTCATCCCTTTGGCTTTCAGCTGCGCCATCAGGGTAAACAGCATTTCGACTTCATTGGCATCGAGGCTGGCGGTCGGTTCATCGAGGATCAGCACCTGCGCGGAGAGATCGACCGCGCGGCAAATCGCAATGATCTGCTGCATCGCCACCGAGTAATGGCCCAGCGGTCGCGTCACATCGAGCACAAAGCCGTAGTTGCGCATCAGCGCATCGGCATCGCGCACCATGCGCTTGCGATCGATCATGCCCAAGCGACGCGGCTCGCGGCCAATGTACAAATTGTCTGCTACCGACATATTCGGCAGCAGATTCACTTCCTGATAAACGGTGCCAATGCCCATCTCCTGTGCATCGGCGGTATTGTGCGGCGTAATCGCCTTGCCATTCAGGGTGACCGTACCGGCATCGCGGGTGTAAACGCCGGTCAGGACTTTAATCAGCGTAGATTTGCCCGCGCCATTTTCACCCAGCAGCGCCATGATCTCGCCCTTGCGGATGCTGAACGAAACATTATCCAGCGCCTTCACGCCGGGAAAGCCTTTGCTGACGCCGCTGATGGTCAGCAGTGCGGTTTCATCGGAGGTGCTCATCGGGTTCTCCCTCGCCTTACGTCATCAAAAACCGCCCCGAAGGGCGGTTGCGGGGATCAGTAACCCATGCCTTTTTTGGTATCGAGCTGTGCCTGCGCGGAGTCCGGCAGATACAGTTTCGATTCTGTTTTGATGATTTTCGGCGGCATCGTACCGTCTTTCTTGAATTTCTCCAGCGCGTCGAATGCCGGACCCGCCATGTTTGGCGTCAGCTCCACGTTGGCATTGGCTTCACCGGCCAGCATCGCTTTGTAGATATCGGGCACGCCGTCAATCGAACCGGTCAGGATATCTTTGCCTGGTTTTAAACCGGCTTCTTTGATCGCCTGAATGGCACCGATCGCCATATCATCGTTATGCGCGTAAACCATGCAGATGTTCTTGCCGTTGTTTTCCGCCTTGATAAAGCTCTCCATCACCTCTTTACCTTTGCTGCGGGTAAAGTCGCCGGACTGCGAGCGAATCACTTTGATGTTGTCGTGTCCCGCGATGGCTTCGGCGAAGCCTTTCTTACGGTCAATTGCCACGCTGGCGCCAACGGTGCCTTGCAGCTCGACGACGTAACATTTTTTGTCCGCAACGGTTTTCACCAGCCAGTCACCAATCAACTTGCCTTCCAGAACGTTGTCAGCGGTGACGACCGCCATATACAGCGATTTGTCTTTCACCACGATGGCGCGATCGAGTAAGAACACCGGAATCTTGGCGTCTTTGGCTTCTTCCAGCACCGGCTCCCATCCCGTTTGCACCACTGGCGCAATGAAGATGGCATCAACGCCCTGCGCAATGAACGAGCGCACCGCTTTGATTTGGTTCTCTTGTTTCTGTTGGCCATCGGCGATTTTCAATGTGATACCGCGCTTTTGCGCTTCACTTTTTGCCACATTGGTTTCTGCTGAACGCCAGCCAGATTCCGAGCCAACCTGTGAGAAGCCCACCGTCATATCAGCAGCCAACACCGACGTACTCAGTGCCGAGCTCACCATGGCGGTCAAGAGTAAACGTTTCCACATAATTTCATTCCTCTGAAGGGAGTGTGTTGTAGGGGTACAAAACGCGAATTAAGCCTGGCTGAAAAGCGCGTAAACAAGCGCGACTTACTTCACAAATCAGAGTGAATTAAAGGAGTTACGCGAACTGGCAAGGCTTTAGTGAGCGTGCCGTTATGGACAAAATGCCTGCTAATTATTGCGCAGGTGGTTAAATAAATGTAATAAACAGAATCGGTTATGTTTCTCACTACTGAAAACGATTACAGCGGGTACGTAAAGAATGGTTATTCTCTGTCCGGACAATCAATTATTGGTTTTGTGACTGCTCGCACAGATTGTGAATGCTGGTTTCATGGCGTGTGCATAAATTTGCCGGCCAGTCGCGAATAATTAGCAGATTCGTCAGCGGCACGATCGGAAATAACTATTATAGAGACGGATAAATAATGGCTAACCAGTATGGATTAATTAGTCTGAGATTTTCTCACATACCCCCTAATTACCGGCCTGAATTTGCCTTAAATCGCTTTTCAAATACGCGTTTAAAACCATTAAAAGGCAAAAAAGTGTCGTTTCATGAGCGAATTAGCGCATGTTGTCTGAATTTTGTTTTTTTTTACAAGTCGCGTATGGACTCTCGCTGCGTGCTCCCTATACTTGGGCACTTCCGAGTACTTTATATTTAAATGGCAATCATGACTGCGTTAGATTACCTGCTGAAATTCCGCAAAGTGAATAATCTCGATAGTCTGGAAAAACTCTACGACCATCTTAATTATTCGCTGACTGATGATAATGAGATCATCAATATGTATCGCGCTGCCGACCATCGACGTGCTGAACTGGTCTCTGGCGGACGTCTGTTCGACATGGGCCGCGTGCCTAAAACCGTCTGGCGTTACGTGATCTAATTGATTTACCCTCTCTTTATCTGCGCTCTTGCGTTGTCCAGGTCGGGCGTGCCCCGTTTGGACATGATACGCTCTGCATCGCCCTCTTTTCTGCAAACAGGATCTTCCCGATGACCGAACAGGTGTTCCCGCCACGTATCGCTGGCTGGTTATTGCTGCCGCTGGCGTGGCTGATCATGACCATGCTGACCAGCGCGCTGGTGGTAGCGATGTATTTGAGCCCGCTGTTCAATCCCGAATTGCGTACTACGCTGTTCTCACATGGTGGCATATTGCTCACGCAATGGTCGATTTCACTGCTGACCGCTGCGGTGGTTTGGCTTTACAGCCTGTGGGTGTGCTGGATTTTCTGTAAACGTTCGCGTCGCTTACCTCGCCACTACATTCTGTGGCTGTTGATGACGATTTTGCTGGCGTTAAAAACCTTTGCCTTCACGCCGGTTGCCGACGGCAAGGCGATTCAGACGTTGCTGCTGTCACTGCTGGCTGCGGCGGTGTTTGTGCCCTATTTCAAACGCTCTCAACGCGTGAAACAGACGTTTATCCAGCCATAATGATGTGAGTTTCGTCAGCAATTTAATTCTGAGTGCTCTCAACGACCACATAAACCCGGTGAAGGTTGAGATGCACCTCTCAATTCCGGATAATAGACGCCTTTCGGCTTCCCAGGTTAAAAAATGACCGATTACTTACTTCTCTTTATTGGCACAGTGCTGGTGAACAACTTCGTGTTGGTCAAATTCCTCGGCCTTTGTCCCTTTATGGGCGTGTCAAAAAAACTGGAAACGGCCATCGGCATGGGACTTGCCACCACTTTCGTGATCACGCTGGCGGCGATCTGCGCCTGGCTGGTGAACCACCTGATTCTGGTGCCGCTCGATCTGGTTTATCTGCGTACCCTCGCCTACATCCTGGTGATTGCTGTTGTCGTGCAGTTCACCGAAATGGTGGTGCGCAAAACCAGCCCGTCACTTTATCGCCTGCTGGGTATCTTTTTGCCGCTGATCACCACCAACTGCGCGGTACTGGGCGTGCCACTCTTGAGCGTTAACTTGAATCACACCTTCCTGCAAGCGGCGCTATATGGCTTCAGCGCGTCACTCGGCTTCTCGCTGGTGATGGTGCTGTTCGCGGGCATGCGCGAGCGTCTGGTGCTGGCGAATGTTCCTGCACCGTTTAAAGGCAACTCGATTGCGCTGATCACCGCCGGTTTGATGGCGCTGGCCTTTATGGGCTTCACCGGGCTGGTGAAATTCTAATGACCGCGATTTGGATTGCGATTGTCGCACTTGCTGCATTGGGCCTGGTGTTCGGTGCCCTGCTCGGTTACGCCTCGCGTCGCTTCGAGGTGGAAGAAGATCCGATTGTTGAACAGATCGATGAGATTTTACCGCAGAGCCAGTGTGGGCAGTGCGGCTATCCCGGCTGCCGCCCGTATGCCGATGCGGTAGGTAATAACGGCGAAGCCATCAATAAATGCGCGCCCGGCGGCGAGCAGACCATGCTCAAATTGGCCGCGCTGCTCAACGTTGAACCGCAACCGCTCGACGGCGGCGCAGAAGTGCTGGAGCCAATACGTACCGTAGCGTGGATCGATGAAGAGAACTGCATCGGCTGCACCAAATGTATTCAGGCTTGCCCGGTGGACGCCATCGTCGGTGCCACGCGCGCCATGCACACCGTGCTGAGCGATGTCTGCACCGGCTGCGATCTCTGCGTTGCGCCTTGTCCGACCGACTGCATTGAGATGCGCCCGGTTGCCACCACCACGGCCAACTGGAAGTGGAATCTCGACACCATTCCTGTACGGGTGATCCCGGTAGAAACAACCCATGCTTAATTTGTTTAACCTGTTCCGCAAAGAGAAGCTGTGGGATTTTCAGGGCGGCATTCATCCGCCGGAAATGAAAACACAGTCCAACGGCACGCCGCTGAGTCAGTTACCGCTGCCTGAGCGCTTTATCATTCCGTTAAAACAGCATATCGGCCATGAAGGCGAGATTTGCGTCGCGCCTGGCGACAAAGTGTTACGCGGTCAACCGCTGACCTTCGGCAGCGGACGCATGCTGCCGGTGCACGCCCCGACCTCCGGCACCATCGAAGAGATTGCGCCACACATGACGGCGCACCCTTCTGGCCTCTCCGAGCTGTGCATTTTCCTGCGTGCCGACGGCGAAGATCGCTGGACCACGCTCGATCCGCAGCCCGATTATCGCGCCCTGTCGCGTGAAGAGGCCGTTAAGCGCATTCACGATGCCGGCATTGCCGGTTTGGGCGGCGCGGGCTTCCCGACCGCCACCAAACTGCGCGGCGGCCTGCGCGGCGTCAAAACCCTGATCATCAACGCCGCCGAGTGCGAGCCGTACATCACCGCCGATGACCGCTTAATGCAGGATTGCGCCGCCGAAGTGCTGGAAGGCTGCCGCATTCTGGCGTGGGTGTTGCAGGCGGAACGCGTGCTGATCGGCGTTGAAGATAATAAACCTGAAGCGATTGCTGCGCTGAAGCAGGCATTGGGTGGCGATCGTGAATTGCAGATTCGCGTCATCCCCACCAAGTATCCTTCTGGCGGCGCGAAGCAGCTGACGCAGATTCTTACCGGTCTCGAAGTGCCACACGGCGGACGCTCCACCGATATTGGCGTGCTGATGCAGAACGTCGGCACCGCGTGGGCGGTAAAACGCGCCATCGTTGACGGCGAACCGATCACCGAACGCGTGGTGACGCTGACCGGCGAAGCGCTGGCGCGTCCGCGCAACGTCTGGGGACGTCTCGGTACGCCGGTGAGCCACCTGCTGCAGCATGCCGGTTTTACGCCAGGATCGCGCCAGATGGTGATCATGGGCGGTCCGCTGATGGGCTTTACCCTGCCGTCGCTGAACGTACCGCTGGTGAAAATCTCTAACTGCATTCTGGCGCCGTCCGCCAGCGAAATGGGCAACGATCAGGAAGAACAATCCTGTATCCGCTGCAGCGCCTGCGCTGATGCTTGTCCGGCCAAGCTGCTGCCGCAGCAGTTGTTCTGGTACAGCCAGGGCGGCGATCACGAAAAAGCGCGCGCCCACAATATTGATGACTGCATTGAGTGCGGTGCCTGCGCTTACGTCTGCCCGAGTAACATTCCGCTGGTACAATATTATCGTCAGGAGAAAGCGGAACTGCGCGCCATCGACCTCGAAGCGAAACGCACCGCCGAAGCGAAAGCGCGTTTTGAAGCGCGTCTGGCACGCCTGGAGCGCGAAAAACAGGCGCGTGAAGCGCGTCATGAAAACGCCAAACAGCGCGTGGCGCGCAGCGATCAGGGTGAACGGGATGCTGCCGTGGCACGTGTGAAAGCGCGTCAGGAAAAAACGCCGGAGCAGGATGTTGCAGAGCGCGAAGCGCGTCACGCACAAGCCTTAGCGCAGCAGGCCGAGAAGCAAGCTGAAACGCAGGCGCTGAGTCGTCAGTCTGGCGATCCGCGTAAAGCGGCGGTGGAAGCGGCAATTGCGCGTGCGAAGGCGAAGAAAGCCAGCGCACCCGCGGCTGAGGTAGCGCCTGCCGCTGAACCGGCACCTGCCGAGCCGCCCGCTGACGCACCTGCTGCTGAAGTCGATCCACGCAAAGCCGCCGTTGAAGCAGCAATTGCGCGCGCGAAAGCCAAAAAAGCCGCCGCTGCCGCACAACCTGCTGAACCGGCACCTGCTGAACCGCCAGCTGACGCAATTGCTGCTGAAGTCGATCCGCGCAAAGCCGCCGTTGAAGCGGCAATAGCGCGCGCCAAAGCGAAAAAAGCCGCGGCGGCTGCGCAGCAGGCTGAAGCCACATCTCCTGAAGTGGAGGCTGCTGCCTCTCCTGACTCCGCCGACCCACGCAAAGCGGCAATTGCCGCTGCGGTCGCCCGTGCCAAAGCGCGTAAAGCGCAGCAGCAGCCTTCGACGACAGAGGATTAAATGGCTTTTCGTATCGCAAGTTCTCCCTATACCCACAACCGCCGCAGCACCGGCAATATCATGCTGCTGGTGGTGTTGGCCGCGCTGCCGGGCATGGCCGCACAATGGTATTTCTTTGGCGTAGGTTTTTTAATTCAGGTTTTGCTGGCGATCGCCACCGCGTGGGCCACCGAAGGGGCGATTCTGCGCCTGCGCAAAACGCCGGTGGTGCCGACGTTATCCGATAACTCCGCCCTGCTCACCGCCTTATTGCTCGGCATTAGCCTGCCGCCGCTCGCGCCGTGGTGGTTGGTGGTATTGGGTACCATTTTCGCCATCGTCATCGCCAAACAGCTGTACGGCGGTTTGGGGCAAAACCCGTTTAACCCGGCGATGGTGGGATACGTGGTGCTGCTGATCTCCTTCCCGGTGCAGATGACCAGCTGGCTGCCACCCGATAGTTTGCAAGCCATCAAACCTGGCCTGCTGGATTCGCTCAGCATGATCTTCACCCACCACACGCTGGCCGGTGAAACCATGCAGCAGCTGCAACTCGGCGTTGATGGCGTCAGCCAGGCGACGCCGCTCGATACCTTTAAAACCGGTCTGCGTGCCGGACACAGCGCCGATCAGTTATTGGCGCAGCCGATTTACAGCGGCGTGTTAGCCGGTCTCGGCTGGCAGTGGATTAACCTCGGTTATCTGCTGGGCGGCGCGCTGCTGCTGGCGAAAAATGCCATCCGCTGGCACATTCCGGTCAGTTTCCTCGTCTCGCTGGCGTTCTGCGCCACGCTGGGCTGGCTGTTCTCGCCGGAGTCGCTTAACTCACCGCTGATTCACCTGTTCTCGGGTGCCACCATGCTTGGCGCGTTTTTTATTGCCACCGATCCGGTGACCGCCTCCACCACCAATCGCGGACGCCTGATCTACGGCGCGCTGATTGGTTTGCTGGTATGGCTGATTCGCAGCTTTGGCGGCTATCCGGACGGCGTCGCCTTCGCGGTATTGCTGGCCAATATTTGTGTGCCGCTGATTGATTACTACACCCAGCCGCGCGTTTACGGCCATCGCAAGGACGGAAGATGATCGAAGCTATTCGTAAAAATGCGGTGACGCTGGCGGCGTTTGCAGTGATCACCACCGGCGTGACGGCGGTGGTTAACTATGTCACCAAGCCGACGGTGGAGCATCAGACCGCGCTGCAACAGAAAAATCTGTTGGATCAGGTGGTGCCGACCGATCTGTACGACAATCACATCCAGCAAGAGTGTTATCTGGTGACCGATGCGCTGGCGCTGGGCAATGATCGCCCGCACCATCTCTATTTAGCGCGTAAAGGCGATCAGCCGGTGGCCGCCGCGCTTGAGACCACCGCGCCAGACGGCTATTCTGGGGCGATTCAGATGTTGGTCGGCGCCGATTTCCACGGCAAAGTGCTGGGCGTGCGCGTGGTTGAACATCATGAAACGCCGGGCCTTGGTGATAAAATCGAACTGCGTATTTCAGACTGGATCAACAGCTTTAATGGCAAAGTGATCCACGGCGCTGATGACAAAAATTTTGCGGTGAAAAAAGACGGCGGTGAATTCGACCAATTTACCGGCGCTACCATTACGCCACGTGCGGTGGTCAACGCCACTAAGCGCACCGCGCTGCTGATTGAAACACTGCCAGCGAAGTTATCTTCGTTGCCTGAATGTGGAGATGCAAATGAGTGAAGCCAAGAATTTACTGGTCGGCGGCCTGTGGAAAAATAACTCCGCGCTGGTGCAGCTGCTCGGCCTCTGTCCGCTGCTGGCGGTCACCTCAACCGCGACCAACGCCCTCGGTTTAGGCCTGGCGACCACGCTGGTGCTGACCATCACCAACAGCGCAATTTCCGCCTCGCGTCGTTGGGTTCCGGCCGAAATCCGTATTCCGATTTACGTGATGATCATCGCTTCAGTGGTGAGCTGCGTGCAGATGCTGATCAACGCCTATGCGTACGGTTTGTATCAGTCGCTCGGCATCTTTATCCCGCTGATCGTCACCAACTGCATTGTGGTGGGTCGCGCCGAAGCGGTCGCCTCGAAGAGCAGCATTCCGCTCTCCGCGCTGGATGGTTTTGCCATCGGCATGGGCGCAACCTGCGCGATGGTGACGCTGGGTTCGATTCGTGAACTGATTGGCAGCGGCACACTGTTTAACGGTGCGGATCAGCTGCTGGGACCGTGGGCCAAAGCGCTGCGCATCGAAGTGGTGCACTTTGATTCACCGATGCTGCTGGCGATGCTGCCACCGGGCGCCTTTATCGGCCTCGGCATGCTGCTGGCGGCGAAATACCTGATCGATCAGAAGATGAAACAGCGTGCGGCCACACGGGCGGCGGCGCCTGAAGCCGAGCCGCAAGGCGCAACCGGGAAAGCGGTGTGAATAAAGAGAAACGCGCGCAAATCCTGACGCGCCTGCGTGATGAGAATCCGCATCCCACCACAGAACTGAACTTCAGCTCGCCGTTTGAGCTGTTGATTGCGGTGTTACTCTCCGCGCAAGCCACCGACGTTAGCGTCAACAAAGCCACCGCGAAGCTCTATCCGGTGGCGAATACGCCAGCAACAATTCTGGCGCTCGGCGTGGATGGCGTGAAGGAGTACATCAAAACCATCGGCCTGTTTAACAGCAAGGCGGAGAATGTCATCAAGACCTGCCGCATTCTGCTGGAACAGCACGGCGGCGAAGTGCCGGAAGATCGTGCGGCGCTGGAAGCGCTGCCGGGCGTCGGGCGCAAAACCGCCAACGTGGTGCTTAATACCGCTTTTGGCTGGCCGACGATTGCTGTCGATACGCATATTTTTCGTGTTAGCAATCGCACCCGCTTCGCGCCGGGTAAGAACGTGGAAGAAGTGGAAGACAAACTGCTGAAAGTGGTGCCGGCGGCGTTTAAAGTCGACTGCCATCACTGGCTGATTCTGCACGGTCGCTATACCTGCGTGGCGCGTAAGCCGCGCTGCGGATCCTGTCTGATCGAAGATTTGTGTGAATTCGACGCCAAAACCGAACTCTGAATCGCTGCTGATAAGCAATCTCGCCCTCGCTTATCGGCAGTTTGGCGATCCTGCCAGCGTACTTACGCTCGAATCCTCTGCTTTAGCGCCCTGCGCGGCTGGCCTGCTGCGCGTGGCGATGCAGTTTGCTCCCATCAATGCTTCCGACCTGATTCCGATTACCGGCGCCTATCGCCATCGCGTCTCGCCGCCGCTCATCGCTGGCTATGAAGGCGTCGGCACGGTGGTGGCTGCTCCGCCGGCGTTTCGCCATTTGCTTGGCCAGCGCGTGCTGCCGCTGCGCGGCGTCGGCACCTGGCAGCGTTATGTCGATTGCGATCCGCTGAGTGCGGTGCCGGTTCCGCCCGTTATCAGCACCACGCTGGCGGCACGCGCCTATATCAATCCACTGGCGGCGTTGCTGATGCTCAAGCAGTGGTCGCCAGCCGGTAAGCGCGTGTTGATCACCGCAGGCGGTTCCGCTTGTGCTCTGTTACTTGCGCAGTGGGCGCGACAGATGGGCGCAAGCAGCATCACTGTGATTCATCGAGCGCCGCAGCATGGCGCACGCTTGCAGCAATTGGGAATCGTTGCGCTGGCTGAAACGCAGCGGGCCGAGATTGCTGCTGCCGCCCAGCAGTGCGATCGGGTGTTTGATGCGGTGGGCGGCGAAATCGGCCAGTTGATTTGGCAAGCTTTGTCTGTCGACGCTGAATTCATTGCTTATGGCGTGCTGAGCGGCAAGCCGGTGCGGGTTAATGCGCCACGTCCGGCGCTGCACTGGTTTCACGTCCGGCATACGCTGGAGGATTTAGCCCATCAGGATTGGCAACGGTTGTTCAGTGAGCTCTGGCCGCTGTTACGTGCCAGTGAATGTGGCGAGGTAGAAATTTTCCCGCTGGCGCACTGGCGGGAGGCGATTCAGTGCTATCACCAATCGGGGCGGGAGCGCAAGCCGTTGTTGCAGATCAGCTGATAGAGGTCGCCATGAATGAACTGAACCCCATAACCTGGACCGTTTAGTTAAAGCGCTGCGTAATGCTGAGTCCTGTACGCTACCGGACTCAGCCCACCCAGCCCCATTTTTATCCGCTTAGTATTCCAGAAGTGGATATAGTCTCCGATGTCCTTCTCCAGCTCCTCTACGTCACGGTATTTCTTCAGGTAAAACATTTCCGACTTCAGATGACCGAAGAAGTTTTCCATCACCGCGTTGTCCAGGCAGTTTCCTCTGCGCGACATGCTCTGTTTTATCCCGTTTTCCGCCAGGCGCCGCTGATACTCCGGCATCTGATACTGCCAGCCCTGATCGCTGTGAAGAAGCGGACGCTGCTCGCCCGTCAGATGCTGTAAGGCTCTGCTCAGCATACCGTTTATCATCGGCATCAGCGGCTTACGCGCCGTTTCCCAGCCCACGATTTCGCCGTTATACAGGTCCAGAACCGGGGACAGGTAGCATTTTTCACCCGCAACGCTGAACTCCGTTACGTCCGTTACCCACTTCTCGTTCGGTGCCTGTGCCCGGAAGTTGCGCTGCAGCACGTTGCCGGCTGTCCGCCCCTCGGGCCCGCGACAGGACCGGTATCTCTTCTTTCTTACCGGCGACTGCAGACCCAGCGCCGACATCAGCTTCAGCACGGTTTTCCCGCTCAGCGCCCAGCCGTGCTGCCTGAGCAGGCAGCCCATGCGCCGGTAGCCATAAACACTGCGATGCTCCTCTGACAGCCTGACGATAAGCGCCTTCACCTCTGCGTACTTATCCGCTGCCTGCTGGCGGGCAAGCTGATAAAAAAAAGTGCTTTTTGGCAGCCGCGATACGCTCAGCAGCACCGGCAGGCGATGCCGCGTGCGCAGCAGCGTCACGGCTGCGGCTTTTTCTCCCGCTCCCGGCGCTTTTTTTCCAGGATAATCTCCTGCATGACCTTCAGATAGTCGTTTTCGGCACGCAGGTATTCGAGCTCCTTAAGCAGCTCTTCCGGCGTCATTGACCCGACTGGTTTTGGTGATTTTTCTTTGCCTGACATTGGTGTTCTCCGCGTGCTGTTTTCGGGCGGGAAAGCATAGTGACCTTTAAGGCTGTACTGGCGGACCCAGGATTCAACCGTTTTGTGTGAGCTGATATTAAAACGCGCCGCAACCGCAGCGTATGACTCACCGGTATGAGCCAGAGCATAATGCGCCACCTGGACCCTGAAGTCAGAAGAATAACGCCGGTGCCCGCGGGGAAGCAAAGCCTGCTCACCGTGATGCTGATAGCGCGCAACCCAGCGGCGGAGGTTAGTAGGGGCAATGCTGAAGTGCTTAGCCGTTCCATCAATACCGGCATGGCCGCTAAGAAAATAGTGAATGGCCGAGAGTTTAAATTCGATGGGATATTTTGTTGTCATAGAGCTGCACCTTCAATGGAGTGACCCCATTCCCGTAGACATTCGCTGTCCTCACGACGAGGCCTTTTCGAAGGCCTCTGGACTGACGCCTCCCAGGTGGCTGTGGCGTCGGGTCCGGTTGTAGAACACTTCGATATAATCAAAGATATCAGCCCGGGCCATGTCCCGGGTTCTATAGATCCGCTTTCTGATGCGCTCTTTTTTTAGCGAACTGAAGAAGGATTCTGCCACTGCATTATCCCAGCAGTTGCCGCGCCGGCTCATGCTGGGTGACAGGTTATTAGCCTGGCAGAACCGTCGCCAGTCATCGCTGCCATACTGGCTTCCCTGGTCGCTGTGTACGATAACGGTTTCCTCAGGCCTTCGTCGCCAGACGGCCATCAGAAGAGCATCCAGCGCCAGTTCGCGCGACAGTGAGGGTTTCATTGACCAGCCCACCACATTGCGGGCAAACAGGTCTATGACCACGGCCAGATACAGCCAGCCCTGCCAGGTCCGTATGTAGGTAATATCCGTTACCCAGACCTGGTTCGGTTTAACGACTGTGAACTCCCGCTGTACCCGGTTAGGCGCGATGACTGACGGACGTCCCCGTGCTCCTCGCGGGATTTTATAGCCATGTACGGCCTTGATTCTGTTCTGCCGCATAATTTTCGCTACCCTGTTTTTACTGCATACCTCCCCGATTTCTCGCAGGTCACTGTGGACCCGCCGGTATCCATAAACGCCGCCACTCAGGGTATAAGAGTCGCGGATAAGCGTCAGCAGCCGCTGATTATCCTGCTCTCCAGTTGATACCGGGCAGTGGAGCCAGACGTAAAAACCGGAACGGGCAACCTTCAGAACCCGACACATCAGTGTGATCGACCAGACCTGACGGTGATCGTTGATGAAGCGGTACTTTAGTCGGGCTCCCTTGCAAAGTACCGCGCCGCCTTTTTCAGGATATCCCGCTCCTCCTCAGTTCGCTTGAGTTGCGCTTTCAACCGGAGGATCTCCGTCCGGGCATCCAGCAGATCCTGCGCCTGGTGCCCGCTGGCATCAGGTTTTATAGAGCGGATCCATTTATAAAGGCTGTGTTGCGAGACGCCCAGGCGTTCAGATACGTCGGCGACGGAATAGCCCCGCTCGGTGATCTGGCGGACTGCTTCTTCTTTAAACTCAGGGGTAAATCGTGGTGTGCCCATAGACTCCTCCTATGCTCAAAATATAGGGCAGATTTGTCTATGGGCTCGGGGTCACTCCATCAATGTCAGATTATGGTCCAACATTTGGGGTGCAGTTCATGAATGGCGACCCTATGTATTTAACCTGCGGCGGCTTGCAGCCACGCGACCACCAGCGGCGAAAGCCGGTTTTGTAACGCTGCACGTTCGGACTGGAACAAGGTGGCGACAAAGAACGGGTGATCGGTCAATTCAATGCCGCGCACGTCGCCGTCCAAATCCCAGGAAGTGATCTGCAGATTCTGTGTCGCCAGCGCTTCGCTGAACTCAGGGTTGACGCCAAAGTTGCAGTGGTAACCCTCATCGCTCTGCAATGCGCCGTAAGCCTTTGCAATACGTGAACCCGGCTGGAAGGTGACGCTTCCGCGCTGTTCCACCAGTGAACAGGCCAGCGGCGCAATCACCCAACGACCGCTGGCATCGGTTTCCGCATGCGCCGCATCTTCCCAGCCCAGCACATTGCGCGCGTACTCCACGATGGCGTACTGGAATCCGCCACACGAACCCAATAATGGCTTACCGCTTTCCCGCGCCCAGCGAAGCGTGGCAAACACGCCCGCGTCATTGAGATAAGGACTGCCCGGTACCAGCCAAATCGCCTGGTAATCATTGAGGTTGTGCTGATCGAGCTCGGAGGTGGCAATCCAGTCGGCGCTAACATCAAGGGAAAGGGTTTTTGCAGCGAGTTGTACGGCGGGAGGAATGGCTTGATGCGCAACGGCATCAGCACGGTAATCGCCAATCAGGGCAACACGAATCGACTTCATCATGACTACGTCCTTTCAGGGAAAAAAGGAGGTTACAGCAAAGTTAATGCGCTGTCTAAACGCCTAAAACGCCGATTTGTACGCCTTTCGTTTCCACGCATTGCGCTTATGGCGACCTGTTTATCTGGCAAATAATGCACCCAATCGCGCTAATATTCGCCAGATGTCAGCTGCGCAAACGTTTTCTTCTTTTACCACGCTAATTAATTCACGGTTTTGTGCACAGGATCAACTAATTAGCGATCTGGAATCTTTTGACTGCTTATTACGCTCACCAATCAAGCTGTTGTGCTTATATTATGCACAACAGCAATAATAATCTCTGTATAAATTATGAACTTTAGTGTTATGTTCTGATAAAGCCTCTCTGAGTAGTTTATATCAGGAAAATGATCTTCCAGATCTGCATTTCACATGTTTATCCTGATATAATGCCACGCAGCGAGATTTAACACTGATTTACAACTTTGTATAACGGCATTAACCCTACCTATTGCAAGTATTTCAGCGTGCAGAAAATGCTTGCCCTGATGGACTGATTCAGCCAAATTAGTCGCCGTTTTTCCTTTCTAATAACAATGTTGCGCGGGATTACCCAGCCCGACGCAGACTTAATTCCTGTCGTAAAACAGGCTATGTTAAAACTGAGGTATACGTGTCAACTGCAAACAAACACACTGACGGGGCGCCAAGCCTCAACGCTTTCAAGCAACCGAAAGCGTTTTATCTGATCTTCTCCATCGAACTGTGGGAACGTTTTGGTTACTACGGTCTGCAAGCCATCATGGCGGTTTACCTGGTTAAACAGCTGGGCATGTCCGAAGCGGACTCCATTACGCTGTTCACCTCCTTTAGCGCGCTGGTATATGGTTTAGTCGCCATCGGCGGCTGGCTCGGCGATAAAGTGCTGGGTACCAAACGCGTTATCGTGCTCGGCGTGATGGTGCTGGCGCTGGGTTATGCACTAATTGCTTTCTCTGGCCATGACACCTCAATGGTGTACATCGGTATGGCGACCATCGCGGTGGGTAGCGGCTTGTTTAAAGCCAACCCGTCTTCCCTGCTGTCGACCTGCTATGAGAAAGATGACGCGCGCCTCGACGGTGCCTTCACCATGTTCTACATGTCGATCAACATCGGTTCGCTGTTCTCGATGATGCTGACGCCGTGGCTGGCTGCGAAATATGGCTGGGGCGCGGCGTTCTCGCTGTCGGTTGTCGGTCTGGTCATTACGCTGCTGAACTTCCTGTTCTTCCAGCGCGTGGTGAAAAACTACGGCTCCAAGCCGGATTTTGCCCCGCTGCAGATGGGTAAACTGCTGATGACGTTGGTTGGCGTGGTAGCGCTGATTGCGCTGGCGGCCTGGCTGCTGCATCACCAGAGCATCGCGCGTATGACGCTGGGCGTCATCGCCGCGGGTATCGTGGTGATCTTCGCCAAAGAAGCTTTCGCGTTGAAAGGTGCGGCACGCCGTAAGATGATCGTGGCCTTCCTGCTGATGGTCGAAGCGATTGTGTTCTTCGTGCTCTATATGCAGATGCCAACCTCACTCAACTTCTTCGCTATCCGCAACGTTGAGCATGCGATTCTCGGCATCACCTTTGAACCAGAGCAGTTCCAGGCGCTGAATCCGTTCTGGATTATGCTGGCCAGCCCGATTCTGGCGGCAGTGTATAACAAGCTCGGCGATAAAATGCCGATGCCACACAAATTCGCCTTCGGTATGGTGCTGTGTTCAGCGGCCTTCCTGGTGCTGCCGTTTGGTGCCAAATTTGCCAACGAAGCCGGTATTGTCTCGGTGAACTGGCTGATCCTCAGCTATGCGCTGCAGAGCATCGGTGAGCTGATGATTTCCGGCCTGGGCCTGGCGATGGTGGCACAGCTGGTTCCACAGCGCCTGATGGGCTTCATCATGGGTTCCTGGTTCCTGACCACCGCCGGTGCAGCAATGATTGCAGGTAAAGTCGCCAACCTGATGGCAGTACCGAGTGATGTGACCGATCCGCATACTTCGCTGGCAGTTTACAGCCATGTGTTCCAGCAGATTGGTATTGCTACCGGCGTGATTGCCCTGCTGATGTTGATTACCGCGCCACTGCTGAACCGCATGACGCAGGATGACAGTCAAACTGAACTGAAACGCGCTAACGCCAATCAGTAATCAGATAGCCGGGCTTGTCCCGGCTTTTTTCTGCCCGCTATTCACATTTCCTTTAACGATTTCTGCTGCTCACACTTCGCTTTTCGCTCACTTAACTTCATGATGTCGGCTCACTGTTAATCAGCGTGGAAGAAGCATGGACAGGTTTGATGAGCTTGAGGTGTTTGTCGCGGTTATCCAGCAAGGCAGTTTGGCTGGCGCCGCACGTTTGTTACAGCGATCGCCACCGGTAATCACGCGCACTCTTAATACCCTCGAAGCCCGTCTCGCCACCACCCTGATTGAACGCACCACCCGCCAGCTGGCACCTACCGAAGCCGGCTGGCAGCTGTTTGAGCAGGCGCAACGGGTGCTGAGCGATTATCAGCGCGCCATCGACAGCGCTCACCACAGCGGCCTGCATGGCTTGCTGCGTTTAACCGCACCGGTACAGTTTGGTCGTCGCCACGTCATGCCCTTGGTGAATGCCTTTCTGCAAAAGCATGCGGAGATGCAGATTGAAGTGGTGCTCAGCGACACCTATCAGGACCTGATCGAAAACGGTCTTGATATCGCGCTGCGCATTGGCGAACTGCAGGACTCTTCGATGGTGGCGCGTCAGGTTGGCACGGTGCGTTCAACGCTGGTTGCCAGCCCCGACTATTTGCAACAGGCTGGCACGCCTCTTCATCCCACTGAACTGACTCAACATGCGTTAGTGACGAGCCTGCGCCATACGCGCGAGTGGCGCTTCGTCCAGGATCTGCGCGTGCGCATCACGCCGCGTCTGCGGGTTAATGATGTGGAGAGCCAGCTGGAAGCGTTGCGCAGCGCACACGGCATTGGACGGCTGCTGTCGTATCAGGTTCTCGACGATATCCACAGCGGAAAATTGCTGCGTTTACTGCCTGAATGGGAGCCGGCCCCGTTGCCGGTGCAGTTAGTCACCCAGCGCGTGAAGAATATGACGCCTAAAGTGCGGCAATTTTGGGATTTTGCGCTCGAAAAGCTGCCATTACTGCCATGCTTTGCTGAATAAACCTGAACGGTGACCGCAATTCCTGATCGCTGTCACTGGCAAAAATCCCTGGCAGACTTATGCTGCTTCGATCACCACAACACTCAAGGAGAAGCCATGATGAAACTCTATTGTAAGCCCGGTGCCTGTTCGCTATCACCGCATATTGTCGCGCTGGAATGCGGACTGGACTTTACCCAAGTGAACGTGGACCTGCAGAAGAAAGTGACCGAGCAAGGAGAAGATTACTGGCAGATTAACCCGAAAGGACAAGTGCCGGCGCTGCAGTTTGATGATGGCAGCATCCTGACAGAAGGCGTGGCGATTGTGCAGTATCTGGCGGATCTCAAGCCGGATCGCAACCTGCTGGCCCCGACCGGCAGCCTGACGCGCTATCACACGCTGGAGTGGTTAAGTTATGTCAGCAGCGAACTGCACAAGGGTTTTAGCCCGCTGTTCCGTCCTGATACGCCAGAAGAGTACAAAGCCATTGCGCGCGCGCAGCTGGAGAAGAAATATCAGCAGGTGAATGAGGCGTTGCAGGATAAGCAGTGGCTGCTGGGATTACGCTTTACCGTTGCCGATGTGTATCTGTTCGTAGTGACGCGCTGGGCTAAAGCCATCAAGCTGGATTTAGCGGGACTGGATGCGCTGGAAGAATGGTTTAGCCGGGTTGCGGAACGTCCAGCGGTGCAGGCGGCGTTGAAGGCGGAGGGTTTGGTTTAATACTGTCGTAGGGTCGCCATTCATGGCGACCTGGATTGCAGGTGCGCATTCATGCGCACCTAACAAGGAATTTACAGCTTTTCTGCCGCGAAATGCTGCGTCGGTTTGGCAATTGCATCCTGCGCGGCCACCAACTGCAATTCGTACTCGCCCATTTCGTGAGTTTTCAGCATCACTTCATACACCGCCGCCGTGATGTGCTCCAGCGCATCCTTTAACGACTTACCGTGCAGTAGATCGACCAGCAGCAGGCCGCTGGTGAGATCGCCCACGCCAACCGGCTGACGCACGCCAAAGTCCACCAGCGGACGGCTGATGTGCCAGCACTCATCGGCGGTCACCAGCAACATCTCAAAGCGGTCGCTGCGGCGTCCGGCACGCGCCAGATGTTTTACCAGCACCACTTTCGGGCCTTTGCTAATCAGTTCTCGTGCCGCCACCACCGCTTGTTCCACGTTGGCCACTTCATGCCCGCTGAGCATCTCCAGCTCCAGCAGGTTCGGCGCGATGATGTCGCTGGCGGGCAACGCCATTTTGCAGTGAAACTCCGCCACGCCCGGCGCCACGATGCAGCCTTTTTCCGGATGGCCCATCACCGGATCGCAGAAGAACCATGCGTTCGGGTTGGCTTCTTTCACCAGGCGCACGATCTCCAGAATCTGTTCGCCCTGCTCCGCCGATCCCAAATAGCCACTTAATACCGCATCACAGGTCTTCAGGCGGTCCACCGCCGCAATGCCTTTAACGATGTCGGTCAAATGTGTGGCGGGCATCACGGTGCCGGTCCAGTGACCATATTGGGTGTGATTAGAAAATTGCACGGTATTCAGCGGCCAAACGTTTGCGCCCATGCGGCGCATCGGGAATTCGGCAGCGCTGTTACCGGCGTGTCCGTAAACAACGTGAGATTGAATTGCGAGAATATTTTTCATTTTGCCCTGTACTGCTGTCTTGCCATAAAAAAGGGCCGGAAGCCGGCCCTGAACGCTTACTGCCAGTTAATCAGGCAGTAATGTTTTTTACCGCGACGCAACAACGTGAAACGTCCAAACAGTTTATCGCTGTCGCTGAAACGATACTCCGCATCTGACTGTTTTTCGCCATTCAGCGAGACCGCGTTAGAACCGATCATGGTGCGCGCCTGGCCGCGTGATGGCACCAGCTCAGCCGCCACCAGCGCCTGCTGCAAGTCGTCTTCTGCCGTCAGCGTGATGGTGGGCATGCCGTCCTGCGCCAGCTGCTCGAAGTCGGCTTCGGTCATCGCGCTGAGGCTGCCGGAGAACAGGCTCTCGGTGATGCGTTTTGCCGCCGTTAAGCCGCTTTCGCCGTGCACCAGACGTGTCACCTGCTCAGCCAGCACGTACTGCGCGCGTGGCGCTTTGCCGCTGTTTTTGTCTTCTTCTTCCAGCGCATTAATCTCTTCAATGCTCATGAAGGTGAAGAACTTTAGGAAACGATATACGTCTGCATCCGCCGTGTTGATCCAGAACTGGTAGAACTTGTACGGACTGGTTTTCTTCGCATCCAGCCACACCGCGCCACCTTCGGTTTTACCGAATTTGGTGCCGTCAGATTTGGTGATCAGCGGTACGGTCAATCCCCACGCCTGCTGCTGATGCAGGCGACGCGTCAGATCGATACCGGAGGTAATGTTGCCCCACTGATCGGAACCGCCAATCTGCAGCACCACATCGTGACGTTTGTTCAGCTCTGCAAAGTCATAACCCTGCAGCAGGTTGTAGGAGAACTCGGTGTAGGAGATGCCCTGATCTTCGCGGTTCAAACGCTGCTTCACCGCTTCGCGGTTGATCATCTGATTGACGGAGAAGTGCTTACCGATGTCACGCAGGAAGGTCAGCACGTTCATGCCGCCAAACCAGTCGTAGTTGTTCGCGGCAATCGCGCTGTTGTCGCCGCAATCGAAGCTCAGGAAAGGTGCGACCTGGTTGCGGATCTTATCGACCCACTCGCCAACGGTTTCAGCGGTGTTAAGTTTACGTTCTGCTGCTTTAAAGCTGGGATCGCCAATCAGACCGGTGGCACCACCCACCAGCGCAACCGGCTTGTGTCCGGCATCCTGAAAACGCTTCAGGCAGAGCAGCGGCACCAGATGGCCCAAATGCAAGCTATCAGCGGTAGGATCGAAGCCGCAATAGAGTGCAATTGGCCCTTGCGCCAGTCGCTCTGCTAACGCTTCTTCATCCGTTACCTGGGCGACTAAGCCCCTTTCTTGCAATTGTTGTATCAGGTTACTGCTGGTCATCACTGACTCCAAATTGATCAGACTGCACCTAGGCTGGTACACAGCTTTCCGCCGACGTGCGGAGACGAAAAAAAAGAGGGCTATAGCATAAAGCGCTGACGCCAACTGCGCCAGCGTTGAAAGGGGATAAAACGCAGTTTTACGGGGCTAAACGGTCAATCGACCAGCCATTGTCATTACGCTGGTAGAGGAAGCGATCGTGCAGGCGATGTTCGCCGCCCTGCCAGAACTCCACGGTGTGGAATTTGACGCGGTAACCGCCCCAGAAACTCGGCAGCGGCACGTCACCCTGCTGGAATTTCTGCTTAAGCTCGAGGAACTTGCCTTCCAGCACGCCGCGCGCAGAAATGCGGCTCGACTGCTTCGACACCCACGCACCAATCTGGCTATCACGCGGGCGACTGCTGAAGTACTTCAGCACCTCGAGGGGCGACAGTTTTTCCACCTCGCCCAGCACCATCACCTGACGCTCCAGGAAATGCCACGGGAAGTGTAGCGAAATACGCGGATTCTCTGCCAGCTGCAGCGCCTTGCGGCTGCCGAGGTTGGTATAGAACACCATGCCTTGCTCGTCGTAGTGCTTGAGCAGCACGATGCGCTGATAAGGCTGGCCGCTGCTGTCAACGGTGGCCACCGTCATCGCCGTTGGATCCGGCAACTGCGCGGTGCAGGCTTGCTGCAGCCACTGCTCAAACAGCGCCAGGGGATTATCGGGCAGATCTTTACGTCGCAGCCCGCCGCGGGTGTATTCACGACGCAGATGGGCAATATTTTGCAAGCTGTCACTGTCGCTCATGCTGTTTCTCTTTCTCTGACGTTTACTGAGCGGAGGTATCCGCGTTCTGCAATTCACAATCATTAATCACGATTTTGTTATTACGTTCAACAAAAGCGCCATTGCCTTTTGACCAGAAGACGTAAGTACCGTCGCTGTAGCGCGCGCCAGAGGCCGAGACCGTTTGTGTCAGCGTTAGCGGCTTGCCATCCAGAATAAAACTCACCTGCTGCTTCGCATTATCCTGGGTGACCGTCAGCGGCAAGGTGCCGCACTGATAGCGCAGCTGTTGTGGAGTCTCTTGCTGTTTATGCATCATGCCGCAGCCACTCAAGATCGCCACGCTACTCAGCACCATAATTGTTTTTTTCATCTTCACCTCTTAACGAATAGGTCGGGGATTGGCCGGAAAAATCGCGCCCAATACACTCATCTCCCGCGCACCGGTTACCGCTGGCAGGTTGCCCGGTAAGCCATTTAATGTACGAAACGCCAGCCAGGCAAAGGCCAGCGCTTCCATATCATCCCCGCTGATGCCCGCTTCGTCGGTGGTACCCACTTCAGTACCCGACAGATGCGTGGCGAGGCGCGCCATCAGCAGCGGATTTCGGCTGCCTCCGCCACACACCAACAGACGATCGCAACCGTCGTTGAGTTGAACCTGCTGCGCTATGGTCAACGCCGTCAGCTCAGTCAACGTGGCTTGCACATCTTGTGGTGCCAGCGCCGGGAAACGCTGCAACTGCTGCTCAATCCAGCTGAGATTGAAATATTCGCGTCCGGTGCTTTTTGGCGGCGGCAGCGCAAACCAAGGATCGCCTAGCATTAACTCCAACAGCGCCGGAACCACCTGACCGCTGCGCGCCCAGCCGGCATCTTTATCGTAAGGCAAACCTTTGTTGCGCCAAATCCACGCATCGATCAGCATATTGCCCGGACCGGTATCAAAACCGCGTACCGGCTGGCCGGGAATTAATAGCGACAGATTGGCGATGCCGCCGATGTTTAGCACCATGCGGCGCTCGACGCTGTCCATTAACAGCGCCTGATGGAAGGCCGGCACCAAGGGCGCGCCCTGCCCGCCGAGCGCCATATCGCGGCGACGAAAATCACCGATCACCGTCACGCCGGTGGCCGCTGCGATCTGGTTGTTATCGCCAATTTGCAGCGTATTGGGCGCATCACTTTGCGGCTCATGCCACACCGTTTGACCGTGGCAGCCAATCGCCATAATGTCGCTGGCTTCCAGCGACTGCTGGTGCATCAAGGTCAATACCGCCTCGGCGAACAGTTTGCCAAGCCGCGTGTCCAGCTGCCCGAGCTGCGATAGCGTCAAGGATTGTCCCTGACAAATGGCCAACACCTGCTGGCGTAATTCCTGCGGAATGGGATGACAATAGCTGGCCTGCTGCGCCACCATTTGCCCATCAATGGCCGCCAGTACCACGTCCACGCCATCAAGGCTGGTGCCGGACATCACGCCAATATAGCGTCCTGATTTCATAGCGGTTCACTCCCTTAACATCATCTGGCTTAAGCCTGGCAAATTACCGGGGCTAATTCTATGATAAAATTCCGCTTTTCAGCGTCACTGCGCAGTCTGTTCCAGCTCAGAAATATTTTCTGCAAGTAATTGAATTTTTGTTGATGGGAGACGGTCTATGCTTCGCCCCAGCCGCGTATTATACGGACTTAGAGTCATTTGCCAGTTTTCTGTCTTATACTCTGTGCAGTACAGGATGAGAAATATGGCGTTTATTTGCATTAAGGAGCGTTCTGATGATTAAGCGTTTTGTAGCCGTGGCGTTGACCGGCTTAACTCTGGCAGGTTGTGCCAACGACAGCACCCTTTCCGGTGACGTTTACAGCGCCAGTGAAGCTAAACAAGTACAAAGTGTTTCCTACGGCACGCTGGTTTCGGTTCGTCCGGTGAAAATCCAGGGCGGCGATGAAAACAACGTGATTGGCGCAATTGGTGGTGCGGTGCTGGGTGGTTTCCTCGGTAACACCATTGGCGGCGGCAGCGGTCGCAGTCTGGCAACCGCAGGCGGTGCGGTACTCGGTGGCGTAGCCGGTCAGGGCGTGCAGGGTGCGGTTAACAAATCTGACGGTGTCGAGCTGGAAATCCGCAAGGATGATGGCAACACCATCATGGTGGTGCAGAAACAAGCTGCCACCCGTTACTCGGTTGGCCAGCGCGTCGTGATGGCGTCAAACGGCAGCCAGGTTACCGTTTCGCCACGTTAAGCGAGTAGATAAAAAAAACCGACGCCAGGCGTCGGTTTTTTTATTTCTCGCGGTTGTGAAACTCGAGAATATTTTTTTCCAGCCGCGCAATCAGCGTCACCATCTGATTAATCTCTTCCAGGCTGATGCCGGAAAGAATGTCATCGCGCGTGGCATCAATCACATTCTCAACCTGCTCGATGATCGGCTCAGCCTGTTTGGTCAGCTTGATGCGCTTGGCACGGCGATCGTTGGCGCAGGTCGCGCGGGTGATTAATCCCTTCTCTTCCAGCTGATCCAGCGTGCGCACCAGTGAAGGCTGCTCAATGCCAATGGCTTTTGCCAGCTGAATCTGAGACTGCTCTGGCGGGAGTTGATGAATATTGTGTAGCGTCACCCAGTGTGTTTGTGTCAACTCAAGCGGTTTTAAACGCTGATCGATTAACGCGCGCCAAATGCGCACCAGGCGAGACAGATCGGTTCCCAAGGGCGTATCCATTGCATCTCCTTATAATTAGCTTGCTAGCTATTAAGCCAGATTTTACACTATTCTGCGAGTTTACCTGGCAAATTACAAATACCAGGCCTGCATATACGCTTGCCGTCTACGCTCTATTAAGATGATTCCCGGTCAAAAAGGATGATGACACGTGTCCCTTACCGCTTTTTCCCCCAGCGCCCCGCTTACCGACCTGGTGTTCGGTGCGTCGCTGTTTTTCCCGCCGCTGTTTAAAGCGGTGTTACTCGGATTCTTTTTCTGGTTGTTGATTCACCCGCTGATACGCGGCTGGATCTACTCCGGCGATGTCTGGCATCCCACCTTAATGGACCTTTCCCTGTTTGTATTGTGCGTCGCTGGCGCATTGTGGTTACTGAGCCTCGGATAAATCACTATGAAATTCAACCCTTTTAAGTATTTTTCAACTGTAGTGATCTTTGCGCTGGCCCTGCTTGCCGGATGGTGGATGTGGAATTACTACATGCAATCGCCGTGGACGCGGGATGGCAAAGTGCGCGCCGAGCTGGTGGATATCACGCCGGAGGTGTCCGGGCGCATCATCGCTCTGGAGGTGCGTGACAATCAGTTCGTGCATAAAGGTGACGTGCTGCTCAAGCTTGATCCGGTGCCGTGGCAAATTGCGCAGGCCAACGCCGAAGCGCAGCTAGCCAAAGCGCAGGCCGACCTGGCAAAAGCGCAGCATGAAGCCAATCGCCGCGCCAGCCTGCCGCGCAACGTCATTTCAGCGGAAGATATGGACGCCGCGCGCTTAACCGCCAATGCCGCTGCATCAACGGCGAAAGCGGCGCAGGCCAGCCTCGATCAGGCGCGCTGGAACCTCGATCAAACCACCCTTACCGCGCCCACCGATGGCTGGATCAGCAACCTGACGCTACGCACCGGCAACTATGCCAGCGCCGGTACGCCGCTGTTTGCGCTGGTCGACAGCCACTCTTACTACGTGATGGGCTATTTCGAAGAGACCAAGCTGCGCCATATTCAACCCGGCGCTGCGGCGCAGATTGTGTTGTACAGCAACGGTGCGCGTTTGCAGGGCAAAGTGGAGAGTATCGGACGCGCCATTTACGATCAAAGCGTCGCCAGCGATGGCGGTTTGGTGCCGGATATCAAGCCTAACGTGCCCTGGGTGCGTCTGGCGCAGCGCGTGCCTGTGCGCATTCGCTTGGATGCGTTGCCGGAAAGCGTGCCGCTAGTGGCGGGCACCACCTGCACCATCTCGATCGCGCACTGAGGCTGTGATGAATTTTCAGTGGCTGGCCTGGCAAAATCTGCCGTGGATAAAAGCAAGCTGGGCCGAGTGGCGCTACGCGCTGCGTAATGGCATTGCGATGTGTCTCGCCTTGACCATCGCCTATGCGCTGCAACTCGACGAACCCTACTGGGCCATGACATCGGCGGCGGTGGTGAGTTTTCCCACCGTCGGCGGTGCCATCAGTAAAAGTCTGGGCCGCATCGTTGGCAGTTTGCTCGGTGCCAGCGCCGCGCTGCTGATTGCCGGACACACGCTAAACGAGCCCTGGCTGTTTGCCTTTTTCATGGCCGGTTGGCTGGCGTTCTGCACCTGGATCGCCAATCACTACCAAAACAATGTGGCCTACGCGTTTTCGCTGGCGGGATATACCGCCGCCATCATTGCCTTTAGCAGCGTCAACATCACCGATGTCACTCAGCTATGGGATATTGCCCAAGCGCGCGTGTGCGAAGTGATCTCCGGCATTCTTTGCGCCGGATTGATGATGATGATTCTGCCCAGCACCTCGGATGGCAACGCGCTGATGAGTTCACTGCGTCAGATGCACGCGCGTTTGCTGGATCATGCGGTGTTATTACTGCAGCAAGGCAGCACCGATAACGTGCGCACCGCCCATGAAAATGTCATTAGCCAGATTCTCACCATGAACCTGCTGCGCATTCAGGCGTTTTGGAGCCACTATCGCTTCCGCCGCCAGAACAACGTGCTGAACTATGTGCTGCACCAGCAGCTGCGTCTGACCAGCGTGCTCTCCAGTCTGCGCCGCATGTTGCTGAACTGGCCGGATGCGCCACCCGAACTTTACGATGCCATGGCAAAACTGCTGCACGAATTGGCGCAGCCGCACTGCGACAAATACCGTCTGGCGCTGATTTTGCGCGGCATCACGCCATCAGCAACCGGTGATTACCGGCAACGCGCCTTTGTCCAGCGACTGCGCTATTTTTGCTGGGTCTATCTCAACGTCAATCGCTGGATTCGCCTGATTGAACGCGCCTATGCCGATACCCGTTTTCAACCGCCGTATGCGCCATCGCTGGCGCGCGAAAGCGACAGTGCAGAAGCCGGCTGGAGCGCACTGCGTACTTTTAGTGTCATCATGCTGGGCTGCGCCTTTTGGATCACCACGCAATGGGATTCCGGTGCCGCCGCCCTGACGCTCACCGCCATCGCGTGCGTGTTGTACTCTTCCGCGCCTTCGCCCAGCGGCAGCGTCTCGCTGTTACTCAAAACCTTGCTGTGGCTGTCGCTGTTTAGTTTTGTGCTGCAGTTTGGCTTGATGGTGCAAATCAGTGCGCTGTGGCAGTTTTTGCTGGTGCTTTTCCCGCTGTTACTCACCTTGCAGTTGTTCAAACTGCAGCAGAAGAAACGCGCGGGAATGTGGGGGCAATTCATTGTATTTATGGGATCCTTTATCGCCGTCACCAATCCGCCGGACTGGGATTATCAAAGCTTCCTCAATGACAATATCGCCAAGGTGTGCGGCGTACTGCTGGCGTGGCTGGCGTTTCAGGTGCTGCGTCCCAGTTCCGATGCGCGCCGCAGTCGTCGGCATATTCGCGCCCTGCGCCATGCGTTTCTTGATCAGCTACGCCGTCATCCGCGCCTGAGCGAAAGCCACTTTGAATCGCAGATTTATCATCATATTAGTCAGCTCAGTAACAGTCGTGACGAGCAGGCGCGCGTGTGGCTGCTGCGCTGGGGCGTGGTGCTACTCAACTGTTCCCACATTGTCTGGCAGCTGCGCGAATGGCAGCCAACGTCGGCTACGCTAGGGCAAATGCGCGACAGCAGCCTGCAGGATCTACAACGGATTATGAGCCTGCGCGGCGTGCATCACACCGCGTTGCAGGCCACGCTGGATGAGCTGGAAACTATGATTAACCAGCTGCAGCAGCAAGCGGAGAGCGAAGCCAATACGCTGGCGGGTATTTTGTGGCGCCTGCGCTGCTCACTCGCCCAGTTGGCGCAGGCGGTGCCAGATTGATTACTGACAATATTGCGTGGTCTGGCGATTAAAATCATCCTGCAACTGCTGCAGCGATTTCTGTCCTTCGAAGCGGGTTTTGTCCTGATCGGACATCGGTTCAATCACCAGCGCCTTCTCTTCTGAAGAGTAAACAAAGCGGCGATTTAGTTCGGTACCTGTAAAACTTTTACCGCGAATGCTCCCGCAAACGATCGTCATGGAATGACGATAGATCGCAGTAGTGATGAAATTTGTTTCACTTGCACTGCGAAGCACATTTTGGCATCCCCTGGTTTCCAGCTGCTTAAGAGTGCGTTGCGTTAACCATTCACGACCACGGGCGATATTTTCACAATCTGCACGTAGAGGATTGGTATCAATTGTCCACTGAAGCTGCCGACTCGCATCCAACCTTAATTGTGTATCATTGGGTTGATCGCATCCCACCAGCAATAAACATAACAACATCATCCCACGCGCTTTCATTCCCACCCCTGAAGGTTTTATACCTGAATCAATATCATAGGACGGAAAAACCGCTGAGAGTAGCCAGAAAATGGGTCAATTTTTTTCAAAGGAAGGAAATCAGGGCGACAAGCAGCTGCCGCCCAGGAGTTTAAATTACGCCGCAGGCAAAACGCGCCCCCCCGCCGCCGAGCGGTTGCGGATGGTCGGCATGATTATCGCCGCCCACATGCACCATCAAGGCTTTACCTTTGATTTCACTCAGGGATTTGATGCGTGGCGCAACCACCGGATAATTCGCCTTGCCATCTTCGGTTACAAACAGCGCGGGTAAGTCGCCAAGGTGACCATCGGCGTACGGACCAAGATGCTTGCCGGTTTTTTGCGGATCGAGATGTCCGCCCGCCGCACCGGCCGCCACCGTTTTACCGTCCGATTCGCCCGGTTCACAGCTGCCTTTAGCATGCACGTGGAAACCATGAATGCCCGGTTTAAGGCCGCTTAACGCTGGCGTAAATTGCACACCGTACGGCGTTTCGCTGATAGTGACTTTGCCAATTGCCGCCCCGATGCCTTGCGCGGTGGTTTCATGCAGCGTGACTTCTTCTGACGCCGCCTGCGCGCCTGCGGCGCAGGCCAGAGCCAGCATAACAATGAGGATTTTCTTCATAACGTCTCCTTACGGTTAGATTCCCTGTAAGCCTGGACTGCTTTCATCCAGGCTGCCGTAATTTGACGCAGCTTTACGCTTTAGGGCACATCGTAACCGATGGCGGCTTTGCGGATGCGGAACCATTGCTGGCGATCGAGGGTTAACTGGCATGCGCCAACCGCTTCTTTCACCCGTTCAATTTTGCCTGATCCAATAATTGGCAGCGGACGGCTTGGCAGCTTCATCACCCATGCATACACCACTTGCTCAATATTGCTGGCACCAATCTCCTGCTTCACCTGCTCCAGCTCATCGCGCAACGGCTGATAGTGCGGATCGTTAAACACGCGACCGCCGCCGAGGCAGGACCAGGCCATTGGGCGGATGCGGTTTTGCTGGCACTGATCAAGCGAGCCATCCAGCAGCGACGTTTGCTCCAGCGGGGAGATTTCCAGTTGATTAGTGACCAGACTGAATGGCAAACGCGATTGCAGCAGCGTGAACTGAGACGCGGTGAAGTTGGAGACGCCAAAATGGCGCACTTTGCCGCTCTGATGCAACGCCGTAAAGGCTTCGGCAATTTCATCCGCGTCCATCAACGGATCCGGACGATGAATCAGCAGCAAATCGAGGTAATCGGTATTGAAATGGCGCAGCGAATTCTCGGCGCTGTGCAGAATGTGGCTGGCTTCAGTGATGTAGTGACCAATACGGTGTTCAGGTTTAGCGCGCGTCGCAATGCCGCATTTAGTGACGATTTGCAGCTTCTCACGCAAACCTGGCGCCAGGCGCAGTGCTGCACCAAAGGCGGCTTCACATTGGTAATCGCCGTAGATGTCGGCGTGATCGACAGTGGTAATGCCCAGCGCTAAATGGTGCTCAATAAACTGCACCACTTGCTGCGGCGTCATGCCCCACTCCATTAAACGCCAGTAACCGGCAATCAGCGGTGAAAAGGACGGTCCCTGCGGTGCAATAGCCTGCGGTTGTAACATGGTTAAACTCCCTAAACACGATTCCAGATAACGAAAACGGGAGTATAACGAAAAGGCAGATCGTCGTTTTCTTAAAACAGTTCCGGTTGTTGTGGATCATGATCTTCATCGACTTTTTGCTGGCGCTGCAGGCGCAAAAAGCGTTGCCGGCACAAGCGCAGCACATCGCGCTTTTGCGCATCGCTGAATTTCATCCAGTTAAAGCGCTCTTCCCGGCTGCGTAAACAGCCACGACAATAGCCACGCGCGTCGCTCTGGCAAATGCCGCGACACGGGCTGGGAACGGGGAAGAACTCTAGTTGCTCGGCCACATGCACTCCGCAATTAACATCTCAAATCACATTGATAACAGCTTAATGACATTGAGCAAAGAGTATACGGGCATTGCGCATAATCAAGCCATCGCGGCATTTCGTTACGCCTGTTTACCAAAAAGCCAGCATTTAAAGGATTTGGATTGCTTACGTTTAATCTTCGTTAAGGTTTTCCTCATCTTGTCTTCATACGATTGTCACATTACCTCTTACCGTTGAGTTTTCATGAGATTCCCGATCACCTTTCAGTGCGGCACCAACGGATTTAACCTTATTGCCGCCCTGTTTTTCGCATTATTCATGAATGCCCTGTTCTTGCTGCGCGCCTGGGAAATGATCCCTTACGATCACTTCCACGATTATCTGTTCGCCGCCAGTATTCCGCTGGTGCTCGCCTCGGCTTTCTATTTTCTCTTCTCGCTAGCTGCCTGGCCTTATCTGCGCAAGCCGTTGCTGATTGCGCTGGTATTAGTCAGCGCCGCCGCCAATTACTTCATGCACAGTTTTGGCACGGTGATCGACACCAATATGATTCAAAACGTTTTTGAATCCGATCCGCAGGAAGCCGGCGCGCTGATCAGCAGTCGCTATCTACTCTGGATGCTGTTGATGGGAATGGTACCGGTGGTGCTGATTTGCGGCGTGCGCATCAATAGCGGCGCGCGCTGGTGGTGGAATCTGCTGCAACGCCTGACGGGCGCACTGGGCGCAATATTACTCATCTTGCTGATGGCGGCGCTGTTTTACAAAGATTACGCCTCGCTGATTCGCAACAATAAAAATCTGATCAAGATGATTACTCCGGCCAACGTGGTTAGCGGTACTGGCCACTATGTCGATCAACGCTATCTGCAAGGTAGTCAGGAACTGGTAAAAATTGGCGAGGATGCCCACAAAGGCCCATTAATCTCCGCAGCAACCAAGAAAACGCTGGTGGTGTTAGTGGTGGGTGAAACGGCGCGCGCCGAGAATTTTTCGCTGGGTGGTTACGCGCGTGACACAAATCCGCAACTGAAAAAACAGCAGGTGATTTACTATCCCAACGCCAGTTCCTGTGGCACAGAAACCGCCATTTCGGTGCCCTGCATGTTCTCCAATATGCCGCGCGTGCATTACGACGCGAATCTGGCGCATCATCAGGAAGGCGTGCTCGATATCCTGGCGCATGCCGGCGTGAGCGTGCTGTGGCGCGAAAACGATGGTGGCTGCAAAGGTGCCTGTGATCGCGTGCCGCACACCGACATGACGCAGTGGAACCTGCCGCAATATTGTCACGACGGGTTTTGCCAGGATGATGTGTTGCTGCATCGTATTGATAACTATGTTGATAGCCTGCATAACGACGGCATTATTGTGCTGCATCAAATGGGCAGCCACGGTCCAGCCTATTATCAGCGTTATCCGGCTGAGTTCCGCCGTTTTACGCCCACCTGCGACAGCAAACAGATTCAGGATTGCGATCATCAGGCATTGGTGAATACCTACGACAACTCGCTGCTGTATACCGACGCCATGCTGAGCCGCACCATCGATAAGCTCAAAGGCCTGAGCGATCGCTTCAATGTGGCGCTGGTTTATCTCTCCGATCACGGCGAATCGCTTGGCGAGCGCGGGATGTATCTGCACGGTGCGCCTTATATGTTTGCGCCCTCACAGCAAACTCACATTCCTCTGCTGATGTGGATGTCACCGGGATACGCGGCGGCGAATCACATCAATGAGGCCTGTTTGCGCCAGCAAGCCGCCGACGCAAAGGTGTCGCAAGATAATCTTTTCCATACGCTTTTAGGCATGTTCAACATCCAGACGCAGCAGTATCAATCGCAATTGGATATGAACAGATCGTGCCAAACCGCCGCCTGAGGGTTGCGCTAGACTGACTGGTCTAATAACCTGAGCCCCATGAACAAGACTCTGCAACGCAACGATACCCGTGAACACCTGCTTGCTATTGGCGAGCAGGTTTGTTTACAGCGCGGCTTTACCGGCATGGGTTTGATCGAGATGCTGGCGCTGGCGGAAGTCACTAAAGGCTCGTTCTACCACTATTTCGGTTCGAAAGAGGCCTTTGGCGTGGCGCTGATTGAGCGCTACTTTGCCCACTTCCAGCAACAGATTGATCAGCAGCTGAATCTGCCCGGTTTACCGCCGCGCGAACGCCTGTTAGCGCATTTCCGCTACGGCGAAAGGCTGTTTATCGAGCAAGGTCATATTGTTGGCTGCCTTGGCGTGAAATTGTCAGCCGAAGTGTGCGATCTCTCCGAACCCATGCGCGATGCCCTGCAACAGGGTGCCAATGCCATCATCGCTGCCTACACGCGCTGTTTGACTGAGGTCGCCGCTGAGCAGCCGCTGCCATTTAGTCAAACGCCGCAGCAGCTGGCGCAGCGCTGCTACTTGTTGTGGCTCGGAGCCAGTTTGCAGAGCAAGATTTCCCGAGTGCCGGGTCCGATTAGTCTGGCGCTCGACACCATCGAACAGTGGCTGATAAGCCACTGATTTTTTTAGAAATCGTCGTTACTAGACGACCGGTCTTCCTGGAGCAATCAATATGGCGAGTAAGCAGCTATTCTCCCCACTCAAAGTGGGCGCGATTACCGTACCGAACCGCATTTTCATGGCCCCGTTGACGCGTCTGCGCAGCATTGAGCCGGGCGATATCCCGACGCCGCTGATGGCTGAATATTATCAGCAGCGCGCCAGTGCCGGTTTAATCATCACCGAAGCCACCCAGATCTCTTTCCAGGCGAAAGGCTATGCCGGTGCGCCGGGCCTGCACACACAGCAGCAAATTGCCGCGTGGAAAATGATTAACGAAGGCATTCATGCCGCTAACGGTCACAGCGCCGTGCAGCTGTGGCACACCGGCCGCATCTCTCATAACAGCGTGCAGCCAGAAGGCAAAGCACCGGTCGCACCGACCGCGCTGGCGGCGGGTACGCGCACTTCTCTGCGCGCTGCGGATGGTTCGGTCTATCGTGAAGACACTTCAGCACCGCGCGAGCTGTCAGTGGCTGAAATTCAGCAAATCGTCAAAGATTTTGGTCAGGCCGCTGCCAATGCGCGCGAAGCCGACTTCGACCTGCTGGAGTTGCACTCAGCACACGGTTATCTGATGCATCAGTTCCTCGCACCCGGCTCAAACCAGCGTAGCGATGAGTACGGCGGTTCGATTGAGAGACGTGGCCGTTTCGCGCTGGAAGTGGTGGATGCGGCGATTGCTAACTGGTCTGCCGATCGTATCGGTATCCGCGTTTCGCCAATCGGTGCCTTCCAGAATCTGGAAAATGGCCCGGAAGAAGAGAAAGCAGCGTTGTGGTACATCGCCGAGTTGGGCAAGCGCGGCATCGCCTATCTGCACCTTTCTGAGCCAGACTGGGCGGGCGGACAGCCATACAGCGATGCATTCCGTGAGAAAGTGCGTGCGCTGTTCCCAGGCGTGATTATTGGTGCCGGTGCCTACACCGTTGAGAAAGCGGATGATCTGATTGCGCGCGGCCTGATTGACGCAGTGGCGTTTGGCCGCGACTTTATCGCTAACCCGGATCTGGTTGCTCGTTTGCAGCAAGATGCGCCACTCAATCCGCAGCGCCCTGAAAGCTTCTACGGCGGCGGCGCGGAAGGTTACACCGATTATCCCACCCTGTAAGAAAATGGCTGCCGCCTCGGATAGGCGGCAGCGTTGTTTCATCAGTGTGTATACTTAGTTGTCTTGTCATTCACTGATGACGTTTTAAAAAAGAGGATGTTATGCGTTTACTTCACACCATGTTACGCGTTGGCGATTTGCAACGTTCTATCGATTTCTACACCCGCGTGCTCGGCATGCGCGTGCTGCGTCAGAGCGAAAACACCGAGTACAAATACACGCTGGCATTCGTTGGCTACACCGAAGAGAGCGAAGGCGCGGTGATTGAGCTGACTTACAACTGGGGCGTGGATAAATACGATCTCGGCAACGCTTACGGCCATATCGCGCTGGGCGTGGACAACGTGGCTGACACCTGCGAACGCATTCGCAGCGCGGGCGGCAACGTAACGCGTGAAGCGGGCCCGGTAAAAGGCGGTTCTACCATTATTGCCTTTGTTGAAGATCCAGACGGCTACAAGATCGAACTGATTGAAAATAAACATGCCGGTCACGGCTTAGGCAACTAAGGTTGCTGGTCAGCCTGCTAATTGCAGGCTGACTTCCCTCTCCTGCTGCACCCTCCTGAGATTTTTGCCATAATGCGCGCTGCCCTATTTATTGCCATGAGATCCTGATGTCTGAATCGAACGCTTTAAACGCTCTCCACCAACGCTTCCGCGGTTTTTATCCTGTTGTGATCGATGTTGAAACCGCAGGTTTCAATGCACAAACCGATGCACTGCTGGAAATTGCAGCCACAACGCTGAAAATGGATGAAGACGGCTGGTTGCACCGCGATGAAACGCTGCACTTCCATGTGGAACCGTTTGAAGGCGCCATTCTGAATCCTGCTGCGCTGGCGTTTACCGGCATCGATCCCACCAATCCGCTGCGCGGTGCGGTTAGTGAATACGAAGCTCTGCATGCGATTTTTAAAATGGTGCGCAAAGGCACTAAAGATAGCGGCTGTAATCGCGCGATTATCGTGGCGCACAATGCCACTTTCGATCTCAACTTCGTGATGGCGGCCGCAGAGCGCGCCAGCCTGAAGCGCAACCCGTTCCACCCTTTTGCCACCTTTGATACCGCAGCGTTAAGCGGCTTAGTGCTGGGGCAAACCGTGCTGGCGAAAGCCTGTAAAGCGGCGGGAATGGAGTTTGATAGTACACAAGCGCATTCAGCCCTGTATGACACCGAGCAAACCGCGACGCTGTTCTGTGAGTTGGTGAACCGCTGGAAACGCCTGGGCGGCTGGCCGCTGGCTTTCAGTGAAGAATCTGCAGACGAGGCGTCTGCCGAGTAAGCAAAGAAAAGGCCGACATTTGTCGGCCTTCTGCATTATTCCGCTTCTTTATACTTCTCAGCGGTCTCTTTCAACAGTGGCTGAAGTTCGCCGCGCTGGAACATCTCAACGATGATGTCGCAGCCGCCGACCAGTTCGCCATCGACCCACAGCTGCGGGAAAGTTGGCCAGTTAGCGTATTTTGGCATTTCAGCGCGAATATCCGGGTTCTGCAGAATGTCCACGTATGCGAAACGCTCGCCACACGCAGAAAGCGCCTGCACGGCTTGCGCCGAGAAACCGCAGCTTGGCAGCTTCGGAGAACCTTTCATGTACAGCAGAATCGGGTTTTCTGCGATCTGACGCTGAATTTTTTCAACAGTACTCATTATTGCCTTCCTTAATCTTCTACTTCGTGTTTGTTTATTGTAGCGATTTCGCTCCCGGACTGAAAACGGGATTTTGCGTTTGCACTGGCGAATCGCCATGTTTGTTAAGTTAACGCATGACAAATAACATTTTCATATCATTAATTGGCATTAATAAATTAATAATTAGCAATAGTTTCGCTGCGTTAACCAGCTGAAATCGCTCATTTTTGCTACAGAATCAATCTGGTAACATATTAATGGAAAAAGGCCTTACCTTTTGGAAAAAAAGTGGATTAGAATTGCTTCGGCGCTGGTCACTTGATCAGATTTCTCTCACTTTGCCGCAGTCTGCTTTCATTCAGCCTGCTTAACCTGTAACCGGATTATGCGTCTACTAATTACGCTTTTCATACTGGCTTTCGCCCAACTGTTTTTTAATGTGGCTGCTGCATCTCCGCATGCGCCCGTTAATGCCAGTTCGCTTAAAGCAGAGAAAAAGAGCGCACGTGAAGACGAGCGCCGCAAACGACGCCCGGTGAAAACCACCACCAAAAAATCGCGCCTGACAGCTGTTCAAAAATTCAAACTCAAAAAACAGACCAAAACAGAAACCGCGCTGCACAAGACCACCAGCAAAAAATCCCCGCTGAAACTTTCTGCTAAGAAATACGGTCATCAACGTCTAGCGAAGAAAACACCTGAGATCGCCGTCGATGATGAAGCGTTAGCGCTGACCGGCATCAAAATGAGTAAGGCGCACCGCCAGCGTTATCAAAAGGCGCGTGAAACGGCGATGACCAAATTGATGGGCCAACTCGGCAAACCCTATCAATGGGGCGGTGCTTCGCCACATACCGGTTTCGACTGCAGCGGCTTAGTGTGGTACGCCTATAAAGATCTGGTGAAATTCAAACTGCCACGCACCGCTAATGAGATGTATCACCTGCGCGATGCGGCACCGATTAAACGTGAAATGCTCGAGAAAGGCGATTTGGTGTTCTTCCGCATCAATAATCGCGGCACTGCCGATCATGTGGGCGTGTATCTCGGCAACGGGAAATTCATTCAGTCGCCGCGTACCGGCAAAGATATTCAGATCAGCGCATTGGGTGAGGATTACTGGCAGAAACACTATGTGGGCGCGCGTCGCATGATGACGCCAAAAACTATTCGCTAGTTGTTGCGCAACAATCATAAAAAAGCCGGATGCTGTTCTCAGCTCCGGCTTTTTTGTTAATGCATGATCGCGGTAAAGCTGAAGGCGATAATCATCAAAAGTGCGCCAACAGTGGTCATTAGCGCCAGTTTCAGGTCGGTATTCATCACAACTCCTTAGTCACACAATTATTAGGGTTAAAGCGATTTTCGCACAGCAATGGGCAAAAATCTCGTGTTATACGCATCAGCTTGCTAGAATCGCCGCCTTTCGTTGCGCAACAGATTTTGCGCATGCTGTATCAACAGCGTGATGAAGTGATTTCGCCTGCTAAAACACACCGTTTTGCCCGCTTTTTTGGGCTGTAAAAGCATTAGCAGACGCAAACGTTTAACAATATACTTATCAGTAAGTTGCGATAAGCCCAGGAGTACCATTTTCATGGCAACAATTAAAGATGTCGCAAAACGCGCGGGTGTCTCAACCACCACGGTTTCGCATGTCATCAACAAAACGCGTTTCGTTGCGGAAGAGACGCGTAACGCCGTATGGGAAGCGATCAAAGAATTACACTACTCGCCGAGTGCCGTGGCGCGTAGTCTCAAAGTCAATCACACCAAAACCTTGGGTCTGCTGGCGACCTCCAGCGAAGCGCCCTACTTCGCTGAAATTATCGAAGCGGTGGAGAACCGGTGTTTCGAACGCGGCTATACGCTGATTCTCGGCAATGCGCACAACGATCTGCAAAAGCAGCGCGCTTACCTGTCGATGATGGCGCAAAAGCGCGTCGATGGATTGCTGGTGATGTGTTCGGAATATCCAGACGATTTGCTGCAGATGCTGGAAGAGAACCGCAATATCCCAATGGTGGTGATGGATTGGGGCGCGTCACGCGGTGATTTCACCGATACCGTGCAGGACAATGCGTTTCAGGGCGGCTATCTCGCCGGGCGTTATCTGATTGAACGTGGTCATCGCGATATCGGTGCCATTCCCGGCCAGATGGAGCGCAACACCGGCGGCGGACGTCACGCTGGCTTCCTGCAGGCGATGAGCGAAGCGGGCATCACGGTGCGTCCGGAATGGGTGGTTCAGGGCGACTTTGAACCTGAATCGGGCTATCAGGCGATGCAGCAGATTTTAAATCAGAAACAGCGTCCAACTGCGGTGTTCTGCGGCGGCGATATCATGGCGATGGGCGCGATTTGCGCTGCTGATGAGATGGGTTTGCGCGTGCCGCAGGATATCTCAGTCATTGGCTACGATAACGTGCGCAACGCGCGCTATTTCACTCCAGCGCTGACCACCGTGCATCAGCCAAAAGCCGAACTGGGTGAAAAAGCGCTGGAAATGCTGCTGGATCGCATCACCAGCAAGCGTGAAGATCCGCAAACCATCGAAGTCCAGCCAACGCTGATTGAACGCCGTTCGGTGGCGTACGGTCCATTCCGCGACTATCGTCGCTAAGCCGACACTTCGCTGAGCCATTCATGGTTCAGCGTTTCAGCATCCCCGAGATAAGCCAGTAACCACTCCAGCGCCGGTGACGCGCGCTGTTCTGACCAGCTGACGCAGCACGGACTGTCCGGAAAGGCCTGCGGCAGTGCCAGTTCCACCAGTTTATGGCTGTCCAGCAGCGGACGCGCCAGATGGCCCGGCACCATTCCAACGCACAATCCTGCCAGCAAACAATCCATCCCGGTTTCCCACTCCGGCACCACCAACCGCCGCTGATTATCCAGCGTCCACGTCATACGGCGCGGCAACGCACGCGAGGTATCTTCCAGCACCAGCGATGGCCACGCCCGTAATGTTTCATCATCCAGTTCCGTGCTGTTGACCAGCGGATGGTCGGGACTCACCACACAGCGCCAGTTCAGCGCGCCCATATCCTGAAAGGCAAAACGTCCACCCACCGGGATCGCCTGGGTCGCGCCAATCGCCACATCAACCCGGCCATCAGCCAACGCATCCCATACGCCGTTGAACACTTCGTAGCTGATAATCAGCTCCATATCGGGAAAATGGCGATAGAAATCCTTCACTAACTGCCGCGTGCGCTGCGGTTTAACAATGCAGTCAACCGCGATACTTAGCTCCCCGCGCCAGCCATTCGCCAGTTGCTGACACTGTCGACGGGTTGCCAGCATTTTTTTGATAACAGATCGTCCTTCACGTACAAAATGCTCCCCCGCCGGTGTCATCACCACTTCGCGGTGCTGACGCTCAAAAAGCGGCACCGCCAGCCAGCTTTCCAGCTGTCGCACGGTATAGCTGACGGCAGAAGGCACGCGATGCAGCTCCTGCGCGGCCGCACTAAAACTGCCGGTGCGCGCCACCGCATCTACCACTTCAAGCGCATATTCTGACCACATAATTTTGCCTTCAAAAAATTTAACAGCACTATGCAAATATTAGCGTTTCACAAAGCGCGTTGCATCCTTTTACACTCCCCGGCGTTCAACCTGCCCAAAAGAGAATCAACATGTTGTCGTCTAAAGCATTTATGCCTTATCTCGCCGTGCTCAGCATGCTCGGCTTTCTTGCCACGGATATGTATTTACCCGCCTTTGGCGATATGCAGCGTGATTTCGCTAGCGCACCTGGCACCATCAGCGCCAGCCTGAGTCTGTTTCTCGGCGGTTTCGCCTGTGCCCAGGTTTTTTGGGGGCCGCTGTCGGATCGTTACGGGCGTAAACCGATTTTGCTAGCGGGGTTAGCCATCTTCGCCCTTGGTTGTCTGGGGATGCTTTGGGTGACCGATGTGCGCCTGATGCTGGCACTGCGTTTTGTGCAGGCAATTGGTGTCTGTGCGGCTGCCGTAAGCTGGCAGGCGCTGGTGGTGGATCACTATCCAAAAGCCAAAGCCAATAAAGTGTTTGCCACGATTATGCCGCTGGTTGCGCTGTCTCCGGCGCTGGCACCGCTGCTCGGCGCCTGGCTTATCGGCCACTTCCACTGGCGCAGCATCTTTATCACACTAACGCTGGTTGCCGTGGTGCTACTGATCGGTACGCTGCAGTTAACCTCGCCTAAGCGCGAGAAAGTGGCGTCAGGTAAACAACCCGGCTGGTTGACCTTGCTGGGTACTCGCGTTTACAGCGGTAACGTCTTGATCTACTCGGCCTGTTCGGCGAGCTTTTTCGCCTGGCTGACGGGCTCACCTTTCATTCTCGCCGCTGCTGGCCTGACGCCGGGTGATATTGGCCTGAGCTATATTCCGCAGACCATTGCGTTTCTGATTGGTGGCTTTGGCTGCCGCACGCTGTTAAATCGCTATCAGGGCGCGCAACTGCTGCCGTGGTTGCTGGTGCTGTATAGCCTGAGCATCCTGAGTTTGTTTGTCATCGCCCTGATGCCATCAGCGCCGCTGTTTGTGCTGTTGATGCCTTTCTGCGGCATGGCGCTGGCCAATGGCGCGATCTATCCAATTGTGGTTGCCAGCGCATTAGCGCCCTTCCCGCATGCCACCGGTAAAGCCGCAGGATTACAGAACTTATTCCAGTTAGGATTGTGCTTTGTAGCCAGCCTGCTGGTCTCCGCCGGCCTTGAACAGGCGCTGTTCAACACCACGTTAGTGATGGTCGCTACTGTGGTACTGGCGTGGGTGGGCTTTGTCTGCCAGCGAACGGTAAACGCACAAAGTGATATTGCCCACACTTCCCGTCCCTGCGAAGATAATCTCTAAGCCAGCGCTTTTCGTTAGCAAACTAACGATAACCCGTTGAATATTGACCCACGTGAGCATATACTCAGTGGGTCAGTAATTCTGTATTAAATCAATAATATAAATGTAATACCTTTAGCGACCCTGTCGCGGGATGGCGTCTGCACATTATCCGGTGCGGCGACCCACTTTTCTGCTCAAATTCATACCTCTGTACTACGTCGTACAACGTCGGATTTCTGGCGCACGGATTTTCCGTGAGTTCTCTCACAGGTCTTGGGAAATTGGCTATTCTTTTTCTCAGGTTCAGATCTGAAGGTGATGGAGAAGCTATGAGTTCATCTGTTATAGAAGAAGTGAGCCTTGAAGAAAACCATTGGTATCGGATCGTCAATGAACTGCTAGAGCGGGCTGATATTGCAGTTAATGGCACTCGTCCCTGGGATATTCAGGTAAAGCATCCAGATTTTTTTAAACGCGTTCTCGAGGAAGGATCGCTCGGATTAGGTGAAAGTTACATGGATGGTTGGTGGGAGTGCGAACAGCTCGATATGTTCTTCCATCGCGTTTTAAAACACCATCTGGATAAACAATTACCTCGGCATTTTAAAGATACGTTGCGCATCGCCGCCGCGCGTCTCACTAATTTGCAATCAAAAAAACGCGCCTGGATTGTGGGTAAAGAGCATTACGACCTTGGTAATGATCTCTTCTCACTGATGCTTGATCCTTACATGCAATATTCCTGCGGCTACTGGAAAGATGCTGATACCCTGGAAAACGCGCAGCAAGCCAAACTGGATATGATTTGCCGCAAGTTGCAACTTGAACCGGGCATGACGCTGCTGGATATCGGTTGTGGCTGGGGCGGATTAGCAGAATATGCCGCACGCCATTATGGCGTCACGGTGCATGGCGTGACTATTTCGGCTGAGCAACAAAAACTCGCGCAACAACGCTGTGAAGGACTGGATGTCACTATATTACTGCAGGACTATCGCGACCTGAATAATCAATATGATCGCATCGTTTCTGTGGGTATGTTTGAACATGTCGGGCCGAAAAACTATGCCACTTATTTTGATGTTGCTGACCGTAACCTCAAACCAGACGGCATATTTTTGCTGCACACCATTGGTGCCCTCACTACAGATATGAATGTCGATCCGTGGATTGATAAATATATCTTCCCGAACGGTTGTTTGCCGTCGGTACGTCAAATCGCTGATGCCAGTGAGCCGCATTTCGTCATGGAAGACTGGCATAACTTTGGCGCAGATTACGATACGACGTTAATGGCGTGGTATGAACGTTTTCAGGCGGCGTGGCCGCAGCTGGCTGAGAAATATGGCGAACGTTTTAAACGGATGTTCGACTATTATCTCAACGCCTGCGCCGGTGCGTTTCGTGCCCGTGATATTCAGCTGTGGCAGGTAGTATTCAGTCGTGGCAAGGATGGCGGTTTACGCGTAGCGCGTTAATCAGCTTTCAAATGAATCAAGGCGCCGCATGGCGCCTTTTTCAACGGTATTATTCTGCGCTAGCAATCTGCGCCAGTGCAGCGGCTTCACGCTGCGCTAATACGCGCTCAACCGTTTCCACAATGGCCTGCGTATGCGGATCAATCTCAATATTGACTTTTTGACCGAACTTCTTCGCGCCTAAAGTGGTGCGCTCCAGCGTTTCCGGGATCAAATGCACACAGAATTTGCTTTTGGTTACGTCGCCAACGGTCAAACTAATACCATCGATACCCACAAAACCTTTGTGCAGAATATATTTGATCTGGGTGGCGTCCTGTAATTTAAACCAGATTTCGCGGTTGTTTTCAGACTGGATGATTTTACAGATTTCCGCCGTGGTCATAATATGGCCAGACATTAAATGACCGCCAATTTCATCACTGAACTTCGCGGCACGCTCAATATTCACCACATCACCCACCTTTAATTCACCCAGGTTGGTAATGCGCAATGTTTCTTTAATCAGATCGAAGCTGACCAAATCGCCGTTAATCTCGGTCACCGTCAGGCAGCAGCCATTGTGTGCCACCGATGCGCCCAGCGCCAGGCCCGGTAACAGATCCTCCGGTAAGCGCACAATATGGGTACGAAACAGATCTTTCTCTTCAATGCCGACAATTTCTGCCGTGCCTTGCACAATTCCAGTAAACATCATCTCAGCCTCTGCAAAGTTTGCGTCAGTTTATCACAGCTTGTCGGCGGCAGCTTAATTTGGCGGAGTTCAAACTTTACACAAATTGCTAAACAAAATGCGATCAACGTTTGGCGGAAGCCAGCGCTGCCGCTACACTATGCCGCGCATTCTTTGGGGATTTCGCCCCGCTCTCTTCTTTAATTAAGCAGGTGTAACGTGCAGAAGTATTTTACAGAAGCGCGTCAATTGCTGGCCCTCGCGATCCCGGTCATCCTTGCTCAGGTGGCCCAGACGGCGATGGGATTTGTAGATACTGTTATGGCCGGTGCGGTAAGCGCCACGGATATGGCCGCCGTTGCTGTCGGCACCTCTATCTGGCTTCCCGCCATTCTGTTTGGTCATGGTCTTCTACTGGCTTTGACGCCTACCGTTGCGCAACTCAACGGTTCAGGACGACGCGAACGTATCGCGGAACAAGTGCGCCAGGGATACTGGATGGCACTGGCCGTTGCGCTACTGATTATGGTGGTGCTGTGGAATGCCGGTTATCTGATTAACACCATGCATGACATCGATCCTGAATTGGCCGCCAAAGCCGAAGGATACCTGCATGCGTTGCTGTGGGGCGCGCCGGGTTATCTGCTGTTCCAGGTGATGCGCAACCAATGCGAAGGTTTGTCGAAAACCAAACCGGCGATGCTGCTCGGTTTTCTCGGCCTGATGGTGAACATTCCACTCAACTATGTCTTCATTTATGGGCATTTCGGTATGCCTGCCTTAGGCGGCGTCGGCTGCGGCGTGGCAACGGCATCGGTCTATTGGGTGATGTTCCTGGTGATGCGCTTCTGGGTGAAACGCATGGCAAGCATGCGCGACATCCGTATGAAAACGCGCTGGTCTGCACCGTCACGTGCGATTTTGTCACGCCTGTTCACGCTGGGTTTGCCGGTGGCATTGGCGCTGTTCTTTGAGGTGACGCTGTTTGCCGTGGTGGCGCTTTTAGTATCACCACTCGGCATCGTCAAAGTGGCCGGGCACCAGATTGCGCTCAACTTCAGTTCGCTGATGTTCGTGTTGCCGCTGTCGCTCGGCGTCGCTACTACCATTCGCGTTGGCTATCGACTCGGTCAAGGTTCCGCCGAACAGGCGCGCGTTGCTGCGTGGACCGGGCAAGGGGTCGGCATCAGCATGGCGGCCATCACCGCGCTGTTTACCGTGATTTTCCGTCACGATATCGCCGGCTTGTACACGGCAAATCCAGAAGTCATTACCCTTGCGGCACAGCTGATGTTGCTGGCGGCGATCTATCAGTTCTCAGATTCGATTCAGGTGATCGGCAGCGGTATCTTGCGCGGTTATAAAGACACACGCTCGATCTTCTTCATTACTTTTATCGCCTATTGGGTGCTGGGTTTGCCGGTGGGTTATGTATTGGCGATGACGGATTGGGTTTTGCCGAAACTTGGCCCCGCCGGTTTCTGGTGTGGCTTTATTATCGGTCTGACCTCCGCAGCAGTGATGATGATTTGGCGCATCCGTCGTTTACAGCGCCTGCCTGCGCAGGTGATTTTGGCGCGTGCCGCGCGCTAAGTGGCTGGTAACGGCGAAAAAAACGACGCATAGCACAGTTGCTGGTCAGTCGTAGGGGAAAAACACTTTTTCCCCTTGCCAGCATCACAGCCTGCCGTTAATATTCGTCCCCGCTGTCGCCCTGACAGCGTGTTGCGCTCTTAGCTCAGTTGGTTAGAGCACCACCTTGACATGGTGGGGGTCGATGGTTCGAGTCCATTAGAGCGCACCAAGTGCGTCCGTAGCTCAGTTGGTTAGAGCACCACCTTGACATGGTGGGGGTCGGTGGTTCGAGTCCACTCGGACGCACCAATTATTGAATATTCTGCATGCGCTCTTAGCTCAGTTGGTTAGAGCACCACCTTGACATGGTGGGGGTCGATGGTTCGAGTCCATTAGAGCGCACCACTCTGGTTTTATCTCCTTGCGCAACACCTTTTTCTTGATCTGCATCGTCTTTATCACGCCGCTTTTATATTGGTTTTCGCATACTTAGCGACTATACTATGCCGCGTTGTTCCACCTGAAAGGTTTCAGCGCTAACGTGCCTATGCAAACAACTCCAATGATTTGCGCAACACTGATCACTCAGTTCCCTCGCGTACTGCATAACTTCTCTGCACGCTTTGCTTTCGTCTCCTATTCTTATTTCTGTGAAATCCGTTCCAACACCATAAATATTCTCACTTCGGTGCCATGTGCATCGAATCCCGACCTTTATCATCCATCACAACTTATAGAAAACCTGACATGAAAAAGACCAAAATCGTTTGTACTATCGGTCCAAAAACCGAATCTGAAGAGATGCTGACCCATTTGCTGGAAGCGGGCATGAACGTGATGCGCCTGAACTTCTCGCACGGGGATTATGCTGAACACGGCCAACGCATCACCAACATGCGTGCCGTTATGGAAAAAACCGGTCGTCAGGCCGCTATTCTGCTGGACACCAAAGGTCCGGAAATTCGTACCATGAAACTGGAAGGCGGTAACGATGTATCGTTGAAAGCGGGCCAGACCTTCACCTTCACTACCGATCAGACGGTGATTGGTAACAGCGAACGTGTTGCAGTGACCTACGCCGGTTTCACTGAAGACCTGAAAATTGGTAACACCGTACTGGTCGACGATGGCTTGATCGGTATGCAGGTGACTGAAGTCACTGAGAACTCAGTGATCTGTCATGTCCTGAACAACGGCGATCTGGGTGAAAACAAAGGCGTCAACCTGCCAGGTGTCTCCATTCAGCTGCCTGCACTGGCGGAAAAAGATAAGCGCGACCTGATCTTTGGTTGCGAGCAGAACGTTGATTTCGTCGCCGCGTCGTTTATCCGTAAGCGTTCTGACGTGCTGGAAATCCGTGAGCACCTGAAAGCACACGGCGGCGAACACATTCAGATCATCTCGAAAATCGAGAACCAGGAAGGCCTGAACAACTTCGACGAGATCCTTGAAGCGTCAGACGGCATCATGGTTGCGCGTGGCGACCTCGGCGTTGAAATCCCGGTTGAAGAAGTGATCTTCGCGCAGAAGATGATGATCAAGAAATGTAATAAAGCACGCAAAGTGGTGATCACCGCGACGCAGATGCTGGATTCAATGATCAAAAACCCGCGCCCTACCCGCGCAGAAGCCGGCGACGTGGCTAACGCCATCCTCGATGGTACCGATGCGGTGATGCTGTCTGGTGAGAGTGCCAAAGGTCGCTATCCGCTGGAATCGGTCACCATTATGGCGACCATCTGTGAGCGTACCGATCGCGTGATGAAATCCCGCATCGATTCGCTGCAAGACTCACGCAAGCTGCGCATCACCGAAGCGGTATGCCGCGGTGCGGTTGAGACTGCAGAGAAGCTGGAAGCACCACTGATTGTTGTAGCCACCGAAGGCGGTAAATCTGCCAAAGCCATCCGTAAGTATTTCCCGGATGCCACCATTCTGGCGCTCACTACCAACGAAACCACTGCGCGTCAGTTGATTCTGAGCAAAGGTATCGAAACCCATCTGGTGACAGAAATTGCCTCAACTGATGATTTCTATCGCATTGGTAAAGAAATGGCGCTGGAAAGCGGATATGCGCAGAAAGGCGATGTTGTGGTCATGGTTTCAGGCGCATTAGTGCCAAGCGGAACGACAAACACCGCTTCTGTACATGTAATCTGATTAGCAACTGAATTTTTATTAAAAAGCGCCTTTAACAGGCGCTTTTTTTATTGCTGATGTAATACAAAAACCAGAAATTTCCAATCGAAATTAACTATTCAAAATCTCGTATGATTAAGGTTAGTCCGATTAAATCTCTCTGTTTTAGCTAATTATTTTCATCTTCTTCTGTGAAATGCTGTTTCTTTGAGCGAACGATCAAAATTAAGCATGTTCTCATCAAAAATTTATTCTCAACTCAAAAAGCTTTGTGTAATACTTGTAACGCTACATGGAGATTAACTCAATCTAGAGGGTATAAAGAATGAATCGCACTAAACTGGTACTGGGCGCTGTAATCCTGGCTTCAACTATGCTGGCTGGTTGCTCAAGCAACGCTAAAATCGACCAACTGTCTTCAGACGTTCAGACTCTGAACGCTAAAGTTGATCAGCTGAGCAACGACGTGAACGCAATCCGTTCTGACGTTCAGGCTGCTAAAGATGACGCAGCTCGCGCTAACCAGCGTCTGGACAACCAGGCTCACTCTTACCGTAAGTAAGAGTACTGGTTGAAAAATGGTGCCCATGTGGCACCATTTTTTTTGTCCTGATTCTGCGTTTCTCTGGTCCGAATTCAGGGCTGCGCTATTGCTTCAGCACTCTGCTCCGTCGTCGGTGCTGCGCTCTCATCCATTACTGGCTCACCACTGCTCACTAACACCGGCATGCCTGAACGTCGGGCTATCGCTTCTTTAATCAACGCGGTATCACTCTTCTCATTCTTAGAGAAAGCTTTCAGCTGCGCAGACTGCGCAATCGGCATGGTTTGTGGATCATCCTTATCGTTGCGCGATAACGGCTGATGCACTTCAACGTAGCGCTTACCGTCGGGCTCAATCGCATATTTGATGGGCTGATTGATCACCTGCACGCGCGTTCCTTTTGGCACGCTGTTGAACAGCGCTTCAATATCATCCGGTCGCAGGCGAATACAGCCAGAACTCACACGCATACCAATACCAAAGTCAGCATTAGTGCCGTGAATCAGATACTGACCGGTTCCGCGCGCCAGACGCATGGCAAACAGCCCCATCGGGTTATCTGGCCCAGCGGGCACCACGCCCGGCAAGGTGATGCCCTCTTTGGCATAGCGCTTGCGGATATTGGTGGTTGGCGTCCAGGTAGGATTAGGGATTTTCTGGCTGATGCTGGTGACCATGGTTGGCGTCATGGCGCCCAGTTGACCGATACCAATCGGATAGACCACCACACGATCTTCACCTTTCGGATAGTAATAGAGTCGCAGCTCCGCGAGGTTAATAACGATACCTTCGCGTGGCGCATCAGGCAGCAGCATCTGCAGCGGCACGGTTAATTGTGTGCCGGCCTTTGGCAGCCAGGGGTCAACGCCGGGATTGGCTTCCAGCATGCCGAGCATGCCTATCTTATAACGCGCGGCAATGCTCTCCAGCGGCCGTTTGTCATCTGGCACAGTGGTCAGGGTATTCTCGCCAATTAAACGGCTGTTATCGGCTGGTAAGGGATATTCCGTAGCAAATGCAGGTGCAGAGAGTCCGCAACAGGACAACAGCAATGCACCGGCTAAACGTAAGGCTGGTTTCATGCAATTTTCTCTTTGTCGGATAGAACAGACCCCGGTCAAGCCGGGGTCTGGAGAGTGTAACTTAGCTGAGGGTCTGAGCGTTATGCCGGATCGCGCGGATCATGGCTTCCAGCCCCTGCGAACGCGAGGGAGTGAGATGTGAGGTCAGCGCTAATTCGCCGAACCAGTGGCGCACATCGAGATCGAGAATCTCTGGCGCCTTGAGCCCCTGATACAGGCTAAATACCACTGCAATCAACCCTTTAACGATGGCGGCATCACTGTCACCTTCGAAGGCGATGGTGCCATCGGCCTGCGGGGTCATGCGTATCCACACCTGGCTCTGGCAGCCTGAAATCACGTGTTCTGGCTGCTGTAAGCTTTCGGAGGATTCTGGTAATTTCCCACCGAGTTCAATGATGTAGAGGTACTTCTCTTCCCAGTTAGCGCAACGATTAAAGTTACGAACCAGTCTCTCTTTATCTGGCAAATTCGCCATGAATCACTCCTGAAATCTGCTCAACCGCCCAGCAGACGATGAATACGGGTCAAACCTGCGGCCAGGCGATCGGCTTCTTCTTCGGTGTTATACAGCGCGAAGGAGGCACGACACATCGCCGGCACCGCATAATGACGCATCAAGGGCATTGCGCAGTGATGGCCGGTGCGGATCGCAATACCGTATTGATCAAGGAAACTGCCGACATCAAACGCGTGATGCTTGCCGAGGTTAAAAGCCACCACGCCGCTGCGACTTTCCGGACCGTAAATCACCAGATCCGGCACCGAAGCCAGTTTATCCAGCGCATAACGCATCAGCATCGATTCGCGCTGATGAATCACATCCAGGCCCAATTCGCTGATCCACGTTAACGCCGCACCTAATCCAATGATGCCGCCGGTATTCGGCGTGCCCGCTTCGAAACGCCATGGCGTACTGTTAAAGGTGGTGCCAGTTGGCAGCACCACTTCAGAAATCATCGAACCGCCGCCTTCCCAAGGAGGCATGATCTCCTGCAACGCTTTACGCGCGTACAACACCCCAATGCCGGTCGGACCATAAATTTTATGGCCGGAGAAGGCGTAGAAGTCGCAGTCGATATCCTGTACATCCACCGCGTGATGCATCACCGCTTGCGCGCCATCCACCAGCGTAATCACGCCAGCGGCTTTCGCTTGCGCCACGATGGCTTTCACCGGATTGACGGTGCCGAGCACGTTTGAAACGTGGGTCACCGCCAGCAAACGGGTGCGACTATCAATCAAGCCGCTCAGCTGCTCCAGCGCCAGTTCGCCCTGCGCATTCAGCGGCAGTACGCGAATTTCTGCGCCGGTACGCTGCGCCACCATCTGCCACGGTACGATGTTAGCGTGATGCTCCATCTCGGTGATGATGATGTTGTCGCCCGGCTGCAGCTGGCTGCCGCCCCAACTGTTAGCCACCAGATTGATGGCTTCGGTGGTGCCTTTGACGAAGATGATCTCTTCAGGCGAAGCGGCATTAAGAAAACGCGCTGCCTGATGACGCACGTTTTCCATGTCGGTGGTCGCCTGCGCGCTCAACGAATGGATACCGCGGTGCACGGCCGCATAGCCGTGCTGGTAGAAATAACTTTCCGCATTGATGACCGCGAGCGGGCGCTGTGCGCTGGCCGCGCTATCAAGGTAGGCCAGCGGATGTCCGTTGACCTCACGTTTCAGAATCGGAAATTCCGCTCTGATGCGTTCGAGATCGAAACTCATGACTCAACTCCCGGAATACGCGCGGCAATGCGCTGCAGCACCACCTGGCGCAGTACCGGATTCTCCAGCGTTTCGGTGAGTTCAGCGGCAAATGCATGGATGATCATACGCTGTGCGGCAGTCTCATCGATGCCGCGCGAGCGCAGATAGAACATCTGCTCTTCATCAATACGACCAATGGTCGCACCGTGACTGCACTTCACGTCATCCGCATAGATTTCCAGCTGCGGCTTGGTGTCCACTTCAGCCAGACGGCCCAGCAACAGGTTGTTGTTGGTCATCTGTCCATCGGTTTTCAGCGCGTGCTGTGCCACTTTGATCATGCCATTGAACACCGCACGACCTTTATCGCGCGCGATGACTTTGTGCATCTGACGGCTGGTGCAGTAGCCTTTGTTGTGCTCCAGATAGCTGCGGGTATCGCACACTTCCTGATTCACCGGCAACGACAAGCTGTTGATCGCCAGATTGGTATTTTCGCCATTCAGCTGCGCGCTGGTGTTGTGACGCGATAAGCCCGCACCCAGCAGGAAGCTGGTGGTGGCCACATTCGCATCACGGCCCATCACCACGTCATTGTGCGCGAAGTGGTAAGCCTTCTCACTCTCAAATGACAGTTTGATGTGCTGCAGTTTGGCATTGTCGGCCACGTCGAACGTGAAACGCGCGCCGGTAAAGTGCGCCACGTCATTCAGCGTAACGTAGTGCTCAATCACTTCCGCTTCTGCGCTGGCTTCCAGCTGCAGATGGTGGCGATGGTGCACGGTGTTGGTGCCCGCGTCCTGACCGCTGGTGATGTGCAGCAGATAGAGCGGTTTAGCCGCTGATTTGCCACGCGCCAGACGAATAGTGGTCGCTTCTTCCGCCAGACTTTCGGTCAGATGCAGGAACACTTCCGGCTGAATCGGTGCCGGCAGCGGACGACGCTCAGAAGCCTGCGCATGCTGAATTTCAAACAGGCCGGTATCACGGCTGCTCAATTCGGCCTGAAAGCGACCATCAACAAACACCAGACGCACCGCATCAACCGGCAGCGCCAGCGCTTCAACTTGCTCCGCGCTCACGTCCTGCGGCTGTGGCAGCACAAATTGCTGCGCCAGCAGGCCATCAAGCGGCGTGTATTTCCAGTTTTCATGCTTACGCGTGGGCAAGCCGACACGCATCAGTTGCTGCCAGTGCTGCTGCGCCTGTAAAGAACGTACGTCACCGCGCGATTCAAACAGGTGATGCCACTGCTGCAGGGCGTTATCACTCTTGGTCGGTAAGCCAGCCATAGCCTTGCTCCTCCAACTGTTTCACCAGCGAGAAGTCGCCAGATTTAACGATCTTGCCCTGATACAGCACGTGTACATGATCCGGCTTGATGTAATCCAGGATGCGCTGATAGTGCGTCACGATGATGAATGAACGCTTACCGTCGCGCAGGCTGTTAACGCCTTCGGCTACGATTTTCAGCGCATCGATATCCAGACCGGAGTCGGTTTCATCAAGGATGCACAGCTCAGGTTCCAGGGCCGCCATCTGCAGGATGTCGTTTCGCTTCTTCTCACCGCCGGAGAAGCCGACGTTTACTGAACGGGTCAGCAAATCTTCTGGCATCTTCAGCAGCTGGATTTTATCTTCGATAAAGTCCTGGAAGTCGAAACGGTCCAGCGGCTCCTGCTCACGGTATTTACGCACCGCGTTGACCGAGGTCTGCAGGAAGAACTGGTTGCTGACGCCCGGAATTTCTACCGGATACTGGAACGCCATGAAGATGCCTTCACCGGCACGCTCTTCTGGCTCAAGTTCCAGCAGGTCTTTGCCCTTAAAGGTGACAGAACCGCCAGTGACTTCGTAATCTTCACGACCAGCCAGCGTTGCAGACAGGGTACTTTTACCTGAACCATTTGGTCCCATGATGGCGTGGACTTCGCCCGGTTTCACTTCAAGGTTCAGACCGCGCAAAATCTCTTTGTCTTCAACGCTAACCTGCAAATCTTTAATGCTTAACATACTCTTTCCTTCACATTGCTTCCGGCAACGGGCATCAGCCCACACTGTGCTCAAGGCTGATAGCTAACAATTTTTGCGCTTCCACGGCGAATTCCAGTGGCAGCTCGGAGAAAACGTCTTTGCAGAAGCCGTTAACGATCATTGAGATCGCATCTTCTTCGCTGATGCCACGCTGCAGGCAGTAGAACATCTGATCTTCACCGATGCGCGAGGTAGTGGCTTCGTGCTCCAGATGGGCGGTGTTGTTGCGCGTTTCCACATACGGGAAGGTGTGCGCACCGCACTCGGCACCAATCAGCATCGAGTCACACTGGGTGAAGTTACGCGCGTTGGTCGCGGTTGGCATGATTTTCACCAGGCCGCGATAGGTGTTCTGGCTCTTACCGGCAGAGATACCTTTCGAGATGATGGTCGACTTGGTGTTTTTACCAATGTGAATCATCTTGGTACCGGTATCCGCCTGCTGGCGTCCCGCAGTCAGCGCGACTGAGTAGAACTCACCAATCGAGTAATCACCGCGCAGGATGCAACTTGGATATTTCCAGGTAATCGCTGAACCGGTCTCAGACTGCGTCCAGGACATCTTGCTGTGATCGCCTTCGCACAGGGCACGCTTGGTGACGAAGTTGAGGATACCGCCCTCGCCTTCACCGCCTGGGAACCAGTTCTGCACGGTGGAGTATTTCACTTCAGCGTTTTTATGGATGATCACTTCTACCACTGCGGCGTGCAGCTGATAGGTGTCACGCACCGGCGCAGAGCAACCTTCGATATAGCTGACGTAGCTGTCTTCATCGGCGATCAAGATGGTGCGCTCAAACTGACCGGTTTTTGCCGCGTTGATGCGGAAATAGGTCGACAGCTCCATCGGGCAACGTACGCCTTTCGGGATGTACACGAAGGTACCATCAGAGGCCACAGCCGAGTTGAGCGCGGCAAAGAAGTTATCGTTTGGCGGCACGACAGTCCCGAGATACTTCTGCACCAGCTCTGGGTGATCGTGAATCGCTTCGCCGAACGAGCAGAAGATAATGCCCTGCTCCGCCAGCTTGCCGCGATAGGTGGTCGAAACGGAGACGGAGTCGAAAATCGCATCCACCGCCACTTCACGCCCTTCACGCACTGGAACGCCTAACTGGTTAAACGCGTCTTCCACTTCCTTCGTCAGGTAGTCGCTGGACGCGACGCTGCCGGAGGTTTGGGTGGCGCCAGGTTCAGAAGCACAGCTGTCATCGCAGTTGCCGCAGGACGGCGCAGAGTAGTAGCTGTAATCCTGATAATCCAGTTTTTCGTAGTGCGCTTTCAGCCAGTGCGGCTCTTCCATTTGCTCCCAGGCGCGGAACGCCTTGAGACGGAATTCAAGCATCCATTCAGGTTCGTTACGTTTAGCCGAAATCGCACGCACCACATCTTCATTGATGCCGTGGGCAAATTCTTCGGTTTGTAACTGGGTAAAGAAGCCCTCTTTATAATTGAGCTTGCCTTCCCACATTTGTACATCATCAGATGCTTCGGTGTGTCGTGACATGTTTTACTTACTCGACGCCAAAGCTTTCACCGCACCCGCAGGCGTGTTGAGCTTTAGGGTTGTTGAATTTAAAAATCTGGTTAAGACCTTCGCGGACATAATCCAGCTCGGTACCGTCAACAAACGGCATCGCCTGAAGTGGCACAAACAGTTTTGCGCCGAATTGCTCAAACTGCAGGTCGTCATCGGCAGGATCCTTTACCAGATCCATGACGTACCCAAAGCCGGCACAGCCGGACGTTTTCACACCCAGTTTCAAGCCCTTGACTTCAGGGTCTTGTTCTACCAGGTTAAGAATCTGTTTCGCTGCCGATTCGGTCAGCGTGAGCCCTTTCCAGACGAAATCTTCGGGTGAAAAGGAGTCGGCATTTACTGATGACATTGTGCTACCTCGTATGTCTGGGCCTTTTCAGGCTATCCCCCTATGGTAGTGATATCAGATATCACTTCAACCTCTTGTTTTGCAGGGATAATCATCTCGTGCTATTTTTCACTGCTGCTTTATTAAGCATAGTCGCTTCAAAGCAGATTGACGGCGGCATTCCTGTGCGTGCCTGACCAGCGTAACCCGTTAAATTGCCGCAAATTTTTTAAAATCAATTTTACGATTTAATCCTGATTGATAGGTTACGCCTTTCTACAATGTAAAGAAATTGTTATTGCCGATTTTAGTAACAGGCAGAAGAAATCAATAAAATTTCACAGCGGGAATTGCATTCCTGACGCGGTTTAATATGATAATGATTATCATTAACCTAAAAAGGTGGCGATATGACGCTTACCGTCTCAGCCTGGTTACAACATAAAATCGACGAATATAAGTTTTCGGTGCGCGATATCACCGTTGACTTCTACATGGCTCAGGCAAAGCTCAACCGCACCGATTGCACTCTAGACCAACTGCGTCGCTTCAACGACACCTGCCTCGATATGGCAGAAATCTGCGAACTCAACGGCGACGATCACAGCTTTCTGCATGCCATGGGCAAGCTCCATCACCGCTTAGTGCAGGAGATGGGCAATGCCGATCGTGACCGTTTGTTTCGGATTCAGGCCTATCAACTGGCGCGCCTGTCATTAACACGTTTGTGTCATCAACTGGCGCTGAGCGGCGAGTGGGATCAAGCTACCCGCCTGCAGAGTGATTTTGTTCGCCACGCAGGCTGGATATTCTAATCCAGCTTTGTGACGACTCCTACAATTTGTTTACATCATTTCCAGTAACGCTTGCAGTGGATGACGCATGCCATTGCCTTCTGCGCGTTTTACCTGACTACGACAGGAAAAGCCGGTTGCGAGACAGCGTTGACGCGGCAGCTTTTGCAGTTGCGGATGCCAGGAAAGCTCATAAATCCCCAGTGAATTCTCCAGGTTTTCGCTTTCGTGGCCATAGGTTCCCGCCATGCCGCAACAACCGACGTTGACGTTTTCCAGCTTCGCGCCAAAGCGTGCAAAAATGCTCTGCCACTGATTCGGCGTGGAGGGCAGCGCGGTCACTTCGGTGCAGTGCGCAAACAGATACCAGGCTTCGCCGCTGGCGGTTTGTTCCGCGCGAGGAGACAAGGCGGTTTGCAGCCACTCGTGCACCAGTTGCACGCTAAACTCGCCGCGCTGATCGCCCAGCACCTGGTTGTATTCGTCGCGATAGCAAAGTACGGTCGCCGGATCGACGCCGACCATCGGCATGCCCAGTTTCGCCACGCGGTTGAGAAAATCGGCGGTTTTGCTGGCGGTACGTGCAAAGCGTTGCAGGAAGCCTTTCACATGCTGCGCCTTGCCGTTCGGTGAAAACGGCAGCAGCACCGGACGATAACCGAGTTTCTCAATCAGCTTGACGAAATCGGTCACCAGCTGCGCTTCGTAATAGCTGGTGAAAGGATCTTGTACCACCAGCACACAGTTTTCACGTTCCGCCGCATCCAGTGCTTCTAACTGCTCCAGCGTCAGGTTCATCGCTGGATGACCGCCTAACTGCTGCTTGAGGCTTGGCGATGACAGCAGTGGCAAATCCACCATGCCGATATGCGTTTTGCTCAGCTCGCGCATCCACGGCTGCTTAAGGAAGAAGTTGAACACCTTGGGCGCTTTAGCCATCAACGGCGCGTAACTTTCCACGCTAGCCACCAGATGATCGCTCATCGGACGCAGATAGCGCGTGTGATAAAGCTGCAGGAAGCGTGAACGGAAGTTCGGCACATCGATCTTGATCGGGCACTGCGTCGAACAGGCTTTACACGCCAGACAGCCCGACATCGCCTCTTTCACTTCGTGCGAGAAGTCATATTCGCCCTGATTCGCATGCCAGGTATTGCGCGTGCGCTGAATCAACGTACGCAAGCTGGCGCCCTGTTTGGGCAGCGCCTGCTCCAGCTGAACGGGATCCACGCCCTGCTCGGAGAGCAAGCGCAACCATTCACGCGTGAGTGTGGCGCGCCCTTTCGGTGAGTGAATGCGGTTGCGGGTGATTTTCATCGACGGGCACATCGGGCTACGCGCATCAAAGTTGAAGCACAAGCCGTTACCATTACACTCCATCGCGCCACGCCACTCGTTGCGCACCGTGACCGGAATCTGTCGATCGTAGGTGCCGCGTTTCACCGCATCAACCTGCATCATCGGTTCATCACTGCCCAGCGGCGTACAGATCTTGCCGGGATTCATGCGGTTATCTGGATCGAAGGCGGCTTTGATACGGCGCAATTCGTTGAACAGCGTCTCACCAAAGAATTCCGGGCTGTATTGCGCGCGGAAACCTTTGCCGTGTTCACCCCACAATAACCCGCCGTAGCGTGCGGTCAGCGCCACCACTTCATCGGAGATCTGCTTCATCAGCAGCTCCTGCTGCGGATCGCACATATCCAGCGCCGGACGCACATGCAGCACGCCGGCATCCACGTGACCAAACATGCCGTAACTCAGGCCGTGGCTGTCAAGCAATGCGCGAAAATCGACGATGTAATCCGCCAGCTGCTCTGGCGGCACGGCGGTATCTTCCACAAACGGAATCGGCTTGGCGCGCCCTTTGGCGTTCCCCAACAGGCCAACCGCTTTTTTGCGCATATTATAGATGCGATCAATGCCGCCTAAATCGTTGCACAGTTGATAGCCGATCACGCCGCCCATCTGCTGCTGCATCAGCTCATTGAGGCGCTGGCACAGCGTGCTGATTTGCTGCTCAATCAGTTCGCCATCATCACCGGCAAACTCCACGATGTTGAGGCCGAGCATCTCTTTGTCTGGCACATCGGTAATTAATTCATTTACCGAATGCCAGACGATATCTTCACGCGCCAGGTTCAGTACTTTTGAGTCAACGGTTTCTACCGACAGCGCTTTGGCTTCCACCATAAAAGGGGCGTTACGCAGGGCCGAGTCGAAGGAGTCGTATTTGATGTTCACCAAACGACGCACTTTCGGGATAGGCGTGATGTCGAGGCGCGCTTCAGTAATAAAGGCCAATGTACCTTCCGCGCCGCACAGCAAACGCGTCAGATCGAATGTCTGTAAATCATCACTGAACACATGACGCAGGTCGTAGCCGGTCAGGAAGCGATTGAGCTTGGGAAATTTCTCCAGAATCAGATCGCGCTGTTCACGACAGCGGCTTAACACCTGCTGATAAATGCGCCCTTCCGCCGTTGGCGTGTTCGCCAGTTGTTCCGCCAGGGCAGTCGGCATGGCGCGCGTATCGAGGATATCGCCGCCAAGCAGCACCGCACGCAGTCCTTCAACGTGATCGGAGGTTTTGCCATACACCAGCGATCCCTGGCCCGATGCATCAGTGTTGATCATGCCGCCAAGCGTGGCGCGGTTGCTGGTGGAGAGCTCCGGCGAGAAGAAGAAGCCATACGGCTTGAGCCACGCATTGAGCTGATCTTTCACCACACCCGCTTCGACACGCACCCAACCTTGCTCGGTGTTGATTTCCAGGATGCGGTTCATGTAGCGCGACATATCCACCACGATGCCCTGATTGAGCGACTGCCCGTTGGTGCCGGTACCGCCACCGCGTGGCGTAAACACCAGGCTGGTAAAGCGGGTTTCACCGGCGAGGCGCGCAATCAAGGCTACATCCGCCGTCGAGCGCGGAAACAGCGCCGCATCAGGCAGCAGCTGATAAATACTGTTGTCGGTGGAAAGCGAGAGGCGATCGGCATAGCTGGTGGCGGTATCGCCGGTAAAGCCTTGCTCTTTTAAGGACTGCAGGAATGACAGCACCAGTTGAACGAGGCCCGGTGCCTGAGAAATCTGTGGGATCATTATTGAGTGACCGAGATGTTGTAAACGTTTGCGTCGTAATTTTTTTCAGCCCTTGGTTTTATCATACTTTTCTGCTGGCTGCTGTTTTTTCAGGAAAGCGCGCCGCCGTCGCTGCTTTTCCTGTTTAATTTTCAGGAAATAGATCATCATTAATCAGGGCTGTTCAGCCCCACTCTGAAGGATTCAATCGAGGTTAACCGTTGTGATGAAAGACCTGCAACGCGGTATGGATTTACCGCAAATGCTGTTTTCACTGATGTTCATTCTGATCATGATCATCGCCAGTCTGTGGGTGGTGCAGCCCTTTATTCTCGGCTTCGCCTGGGCCAGCATGGTGGTGATCGCCACCTGGCCGTTGATGATTCGTCTGCAACAGATGTTATGGGGACGCCGCTCGCTGGCGGTCATCGCCATGACCATTTTGCTATTACTGCTGTTTATTATTCCTATCGCCCTGCTGGTCAGCAGCCTGATTGATAACAGCGCGCCGGTAATTGCCTGGGCAACGCAGCGCCATCTGGTGATGCCTGACTTTGATTGGTTGCGACAGATTCCCTATGTCGGCAGAAAACTCTATTCCAGCTACCACAAATTGGTGGATGGCGGCGGCGCGGCGATGCTTAATCAGGTGCAGCCTTATATTGGTCGTACAACGGGTTTCTTCGTGGCGCAGGCCGGACACTTTGGCCGCTTTATGATGCACCTCATCGTGATGCTGCTGTTCAGCGTGTTGCTCTACTGGCGCGGTGAGCAGGTGGGCCACGGGATTCGTCATTTTGCTTATCGCATGAGCGGACGCCGTGGTGATGCCGCAGTGCTGCTGGCTGGTCAGGCGATTCGCGCCGTGGCGCTGGGCGTGGTGGTCACCGCGCTGGTGCAGGGCGTACTCGGCGGCATCGGTTTAGCCATTTCCGGCATTCCTTACGCCACGCTGTTAACCGTGCTGATGATCCTCACTTGTCTGGTGCAGCTCGGACCGCTGGTGGTGTTAGTGCCAGCGATTATCTGGCTCTACTGGAGCGGCGATACCACATGGGGCACGGTGCTGCTGGTATGGAGCTGCGTGGTCGGTACGTTGGACAGCGTGTTGCGTCCGGTATTGATTCGCATGGGCGCCGATTTACCGATGATCCTGATCCTCTCTGGCGTCATTGGCGGATTGATTGCCTTCGGTATGATCGGACTGTTTATCGGTCCGGTGGTATTGGCGGTCTCTTATCGTCTGGTTTCGGTGTGGATGCATGAAGCACCTGAACCGGATGACGATATGCAAACCGCCATCGAAGCACTGGCCGATCACGAAGAAGAACATTAAGTTATTCGTAGGGTCGCCATTTATGGCGACCTGATACACCTTTATGCCCATCCAACAACGATACGCAAACTCTCCGTTTTACACTGGCCTTACTTTAACCCGCCTAATGCCTCAACGTCGTCACCTTGCATTCCTTACTGATAATTATTTTTTTTCATAAGCGATTTTTAAGAAAAAACGCAGTTTTAGGCGCTTTAAGTGGGATTTGCTTACGGAATGATTATTTTTGCAGCTGAAACAGCGGTCGATCACTAAGAAAATCACCACGAAAGGTTATCAGCTTTAAACTAATAAGAGGATTCTTAAAGACGCCAGCGGGCCTGATCAATAACATGTTTCCTATGTTTGGAATCAAGCTACTGATTTTTAAACAACCTTATTCCCCTGAGTAAAGTAAAGAATTGCTGTGTGTAGTCTTTGCCCATCCCCTGTGATGGGCTTTTTTTTGGCTTTTTTTCAGGCAAAACAACAAGGCCAGCAGCGCTGGCCTTGATAATTACCTTAAAGACACGTCAAATTCTCATTTGAAGCATCAAATTGCCGCTTGGTTAATGTTTCGCAGCGTTGAGCTCTGCCAAACCTAACCAGGTTTCAACCACGGTATCCGGATTCAGCGACAGGCTATCAATGCCCTGCTCCATTAACCATGCCGCAAAGTCCTGATGATCCGACGGGCCCTGACCACAAATCCCGACGTATTTGCCCTGCTTTTTCGCTGCTTTGATCGACATCGACAACAGTGCTTTCACCGCATCGTTACGCTCATCAAACAGCGCGGACACCACGCCAGAGTCGCGATCGAGGCCCAGCGCCAGCTGCGTCATGTCATTTGAGCCGATGGAGAAGCCATCGAAGTGCTCGAGGAACTGTTCAGCCAGCAAGGCGTTGGACGGGATCTCACACATCATGATCACTTTCAGGCCGTTCTCGCCGCGCTTCAGACCGTTTTTCGCCAGCTCGGCGACCACCGCTTCAGCTTGATCGACGGTACGCACGAACGGAATCATGATCTCAACGTTGGTCAGTCCCATTTCGTTACGCACGCGCTTCACCGCTTCGCACTCCAGCTTGAAGCAATCGCGGAAGTTGTCAGCAACGTAACGACCGGCGCCACGGAAACCGAGCATCGGGTTTTCTTCTTCCGGCTCGTAACGCTCGCCGCCGACCAGGTTGGCGTATTCGTTGGTTTTGAAATCCGAGAGACGAACAATCACGCGTTTCGGCGCAAACGCCGCACCCAAGGTCGCAATCCCTTCGGTCAGACGGCCGATGTAAAACTCAATCGGATCATCAAAGCCTTTCATCATCTGACGAATCTGCTGCTGCAGTTCTGGCGTCTGCTGATCAAACTCCAGCAGCGCTTTCGGATGCACGCCAATCATGCGGTTAATGATGAATTCCAGACGCGCCAGGCCAACACCTTCATTCGGCAAGCAGGCGAAATCAAAGGCACGATCCGGGTTACCGATATTCATCATAATCTTCAGCGGCAGTTCCGGCATGGTATCGACCTGCGAGCTGGTGACTTCGAAGTCCAGCAGTTCGTTATAGACATAACCGGTATCGCCTTCGGCACAGGAAACCGTGACTTTGTGGCCATCTTTCAGGTGTTCGGTGGCATCGCCACAGCCCACCACCGCCGGAATGCCCAGTTCACGCGCGATGATCGCCGCGTGGCAGGTGCGACCGCCGCGATTGGTGACGATGGCCGAGGCTTTCTTCATGATCGGTTCCCAATCGGGATCGGTCATGTCGGTCACCAGCACATCGCCTTTTTCAATGCGGTGCATCTCGCTGATGTCGTGAATCACTTTAACTTCACCGGCACCGATGCGATGACCAATGGCGCGGCCCTCGACCACCACTTTGCCTTTACCCTGCAGCGTATAGCGTTCCATCACCTGACCGTTGGAGCGCACCGTTTCCGGACGCGCCTGCACGATGAACAGTTTGCCGGTGTGGCCATCTTTCGCCCACTCAATGTCCATTGGGCGTTTGTAGTGCTGCTCAATCAGCACCGCCTGACGCGCCAGCGCCTGCACTTCATCATCGGTTAAGCTGAAGCGATCGCGCTGTTCCTGCTCGACATCTTCAATGCGCACCTGCTCGCCATGCTCCTGCGAATCGGCGTACACCATGCGCAGCTTTTTCGAGCCCATGGTGCGACGCACAATCGCCGGGCGATTGGCTGCCAGCGTCGGTTTGTGCACGTAGAACTCATCGGGGTTAACCGCGCCCTGCACCACCATTTCACCCAAACCAAAGGCTGAAGTGATAAACACCACCTGATCGAAGCCTGATTCGGTATCAATGGTAAACATCACGCCCGAGGAGGCGAGATCCGATCGCACCATGCGCTGAATACCGGCCGAGAGCGCTACGCCGCGATGGTCGTAGCCCTGATGCACACGGTAAGAGATAGCGCGATCGTTAAATAAAGAGGCATACACGTGCTTCACCGCGATGATCACCGCGTCATAGCCCTGCACGTTAAGGAAAGTCTCCTGCTGGCCGGCAAACGAGGCATCGGGCATATCCTCGGCGGTGGCTGACGATCGCACCGCAAAGGAGGCGTCGGCATCATCAGCAGAGAGTTGTTCGTAGGCGCTACGAATCGCCGCTTCCAGCTCAGGCTGGAATGGCGTATCGACCACCCATTGACGAATCTGTTTACCCGCTTGCGCGAGCTCAGCAACATCATCAACATCCGTTTTATCCAGCAAATCATAAATACGCTGGTTCAGTCCGCTTTGATCGAGGAACAGATTAAACGCATAAGATGTGGTCGCATAACCGTTTGGCACGGAAACACCCAGCGACGACAAATTCGTAATCATTTCTCCCAGGGAAGCATTCTTGCCTCCCACCCGATCAACATCATGCATGCCAAGCTGGTTGTACCAGAGCACTAGCGACTGTTGGTCTTGATTGGACATTGAGATTATCCTTTTAAATGATGTGAATACACATGGAACATTTTGCTATTCGCCAAAACAGCCTGGCACAACCGATAAATAAAGACTAAGTGTTGAATCGTTAAAGCAGGAAAAGAAAGGCAAAATCGGATTAGTACTTAGAATTAATTGAGTTGCGCAACCGGGCTATTTCACGCCAATTGATTGCTGCAACGATATTTTTCCCTTTTTCAGAGGGTTAGCGATTGATTTTCGTTGCGCAACGGCTTCACACTTTATTTCATGCGCGAAAAGGAAAATGCGCGAAAATAACGCTTTTCAAAACAGCATTTCATCTAATATTGATTATTCGCTGATTTATCTTTGTGAGCACAATAGCGGACAATATGGATATTTCATTTTACTATTAATTAAAATGAAATATTGTCATCAATAATTTAGACATTGATACGCAAGAGGATATTTGCACGATGAACACTGAACGCAGCGTATTTTACATTTCTGATGGCACCGCCATAACCGCCGAAGTACTGGGCCATGCGGTGTTATCTCAGTTCCCGGTGATGGCCCACAGCGTGACGCTGCCGTTTGTTGAGAATGTGCAACGCGCTCAAGCGGTTAAAGCGCAGATTAACGCGCTCTATCAGCAGAGCGGCGTGCGCCCGCTGGTGTTCTTCTCTATTGTTACGCCCGATGTACGCGAAATTATTCTCGAGAGTGAAGGCTTTTGTCAGGACATCGTGCAGGCGCTGGTGGCACCGCTGCAAAGCGAGCTGGGCGTGGCGTCAATGCCGGTGGCGCACCGCACACACGGTTTAACTGCCAGCAACCTCGGCAAATATGACGCGCGTATCGCGGCCATCGATTATACCCTCGCGCATGATGACGGCATTTCTTTGCGCGGTTTGGAAGATGCGCAGGTAATTCTGCTCGGCGTTTCTCGCTGCGGGAAAACGCCCACCAGCTTGTATTTAGCGATGCAGTTTGGCGTGCGCGCCGCTAACTATCCGTTTATTGCCGATGATATGGATAACCTGAAACTGCCGCCGGCGCTGCGTGCACATCAGCATAAGCTGTTTGGGTTGACCATCGATCCTGAACGTCTGGCGGCGATTCGCCAGGAACGCGCGGAAAATACCCGTTACGCCTCGCTGCGCCAATGCCGTCTCGAGGTGGGCGAAGTGGAAGCGCTGTTCCGCACCAATCAGATTCGTTATCTCAACAGCACCAATTATTCGGTGGAGGAGATCGCCACCAAAATCCTCGACATCATGGGCCTGAACCGCAACATGTATTAGGTATTGCTGCCGGTCGCCATAAATGGCGCCCCTACAAAAACCGCACAACACATTCGTAGGGTCGCCATTTATGGCGACCTCGTTACTACATTCCTGACCTGTATTTGAATCGTAAAGCCACGCTTCCGTCTAATTTGAAGACCTTTGTTTTTAGCAGGTTGAATTCGCAGGCTATTAGTTTATTGTGACCACCATCACTTCCCGGTATTTCACCGCTGCGAAGAACAAATTTTTGAGAATCCCAATGAACAAGACTGATGAACTGCGTACCGCGCGCATCGGTAGCCTGTTAACGCCGGCTGCGCTCGCGCATGAACACCCTATTTCGGCAGAGATTGCCGCCAACGTCACGGCTTCCCGTCAACGCATCGCGCGCATTCTGACCGGCGAAGATCCGCGTCTTTTAGTGATTATTGGCCCTTGCTCGCTGCACGATCCTAAAGCGGCGATTGAGTATGCTGAACGTCTGAACGTGCTGCGCGAGCGCCATAAAGATCGTCTGGAAATTGTCATGCGCGCCTATTTTGAAAAACCGCGCACCGTGATTGGCTGGAAAGGCCTGATTTCCGATCCGGATCTGGATGGTAGCTATGATGTCAATCGCGGCATCGCCATCGCGCGCAAACTGCTGCTGGATATCAACGCGCTGGGCATGCCAACCGCCACCGAATTCCTCGATATGGTGATCGGCCAGTTTATTGCCGACCTGATCAGCTGGGGCGCAATTGGCGCGCGAACCACTGAAAGCCAGATCCACCGTGAGATGGCATCGGCGCTCTCCTGCCCGGTCGGTTTCAAGAACGGCACCGACGGCAACGTGCAGATCGCGGTCGATGCGATTCGCGCCGCGCGCGCCAGCCACATGTTCCTGTCACCGGATAAAAACGGTCAGATGACCATTTATCAAACCAGCGGCAATCCGCATGGTCACATGATCCTGCGCGGCGGTCGTCAGCCCAACTATCACGCCGAAGATGTGGCGGCAGCGGCGGCCAATCTGCGCGACTTCAATCTGCCGGAGCAGCTGGTAATCGACTTCAGCCACGGCAACTGCCTGAAGCAGCACGGTCGTCAGCGTGATGTTGCCGATGACGTGACGGCGCAAATTCGTGCCGGATCGCGCGCGGTCGCGGGTGTGATGATTGAGAGTTTCCTGCAGGAAGGGAATCAGAAAGTGGTGAGCGGTGAAGCGCTAACCTACGGCCAGTCGATCACCGATCCCTGCCTCGGCTGGGAAGACAGCGCCGAGGTGCTGGCAAAACTGGCTGCCGCTGTCGACAGCCGTTTTTAACTGACGCTTAGCTGGAACAACTCACTTCCAGCGTTTTGCCCCACTCTGGTGGCCGTTGGCGCAACTCGGCGCTGACGGCCGCATCGCTAAACGGCTGCTGTAACGCGCTATGCAGTTTAGTTAACGCCGTGGTCTCGCCGTTTTCTACCTCTTCAATCACCTGCTGCGCCAGATAGTTGCGCAATACTAGCGCCGGATTGGCCGCCTTCATCACCGCCTGACGCTGCGCATCGCTGGCGTGGTCTTGCAACAGCCGCTGGCGATAATCGCTGTACCAGCGATCAAAAGCGTCACGATCGATAAACTCATCCCGCAACGGCGAACGGCTTTCATCTTGCTGCGTGTCGCTTAGCATGCGGAAGGTCAGCGTGTAATCACTGCGTTCCGCCGTCATCATCGCAAGCAAGCCGGTCAGAAGCGTGTTGTCATTGGCATCCGCCGTCAGCAAGCCGAGTTTGGCACGCATTTTCTCGCCCCAGACGCGCATCAGCTCGTTTTCATAGTGGCCGAGCGCCTGTTTAAGCTGCTCGGTGGTCATTAAGCCCGACAAGGCGTGCGCCAGGCGATTAAGGTTCCACAGGCCAATCATCGGCTGATTTTCGAAGGCGTAGCGGCCCTGATAATCACTGTGATTGCAGATGTAATCCGGCTGATAGTCGTCGAGGAAACCGTACGGACCGTAATCCAGCGTTAAGCCCAGAATCGACATGTTATCGGTGTTCATCACGCCGTGCGCAAAGCCCACGCTTTGCCAATGGGCGATCAGGCTGGCGGTGCGTTTGACGATATCGGTGAACCACAGCAGATAACGGTCCGCTTCCTCTTTTAGCTGCGGCCAGTGATGGCGAATAGCGTAATCCGCCAGCTGGCGCACTTTGTCTTGTTCACCGCCGTAATAGAAATGCTCAAAATGGCCGAAACGCAGATGGCTGTCGGCAATGCGCATCAGCATCGCACCGCGTTCCTGGGTTTCGCGCAGCACCGGTTCATCGCCGATGGCGAGCGCCAGCGCGCGCGTGGTGGGAATGCCAAGATGATGCAGCGCTTCGGACGCGAGGAATTCGCGTACGCTGGAGCGGATCACCGCGCGACCGTCGCCCATGCGCGAATACGGGGTCAAACCGGCGCCTTTTAAGTGCCAGTCGAGCTTACGCCCATTCGTCAGCTGCTGTTCACCCAGCAGAATGCCGCGCCCATCGCCCAGTTGTCCCGCCCAGACGCCAAACTGGTGGCCGCTATACACCTGCGCCAGCGGCGACATGCCGGGCAACAGTTCGCGCCCTGACCACACGCCATGCCCGTTGCCGGCGAACAGTGCATCGTCTAAACCCATCTCTTGTGCCAGCGGCGCATTGTGATAAAACAGCCGTCCACCTGCCAATGGCGTTGGGTCCAGCGCGGTGTAGAATCCGGCTAATTCTTGCTGCCAGCTATTGGTAAATTGCATCGACACTCCGGAAGGTGCGCTTAACTAAGGCACCCGCATTGAGTTTTAAGATAACCAGGATTGTAACGCCGACGCGGCGCGGAAGACAGGCGAAAGGATTACTGCTGCGAAGGCGTGTGTAAATTCAGATCGGAATAGATGAGATCGCTAAGACGTTCAGCTTTAACCACCGGGAACAGGCTGCCCTGCAGCTGCGCACCACTCAACGTGCTCATCTTTTCCATCATTTGGTTATCGTCAATACCACAAATAATGATCTGCTCCGCAAAATCAGAAAAATTATTGATAACCGTCTGAATAAAAGGCGTAAACGAGGCACGTTTTGCCAGGTTCTGAATAAAGACTTTATCCAGTTTTAACACGCTAAACAGATTATCGTAGACCGCTGTTGCCGGTGCTTTTCCTGCACCAAATTGTGAAAGCGATAAACGAAATTCACTTTGTAATGCGGCGAGCAAAGGATGGGATTTACCCAAAGATAATTGCGGAAACGTTTCGCTGATATCCAAAACAATAAAAGGAATTTGTCGGAATTTCCTTAACAGAAATTCGCTGGCCAAAAGTGTATTGGCCATGGAATCATCGATACGTACCAACGCGGTAATTTGATTAACCTCAAAAAAGTCGCGGTACTTTTCCAGCAATGAAAGCTGGCTTTGCAGCAAACGTAATTGCTGCGCATCGTCCAATTGTGGCAATAGCAAATCCTGCGGCAGCGTAATAGGTGCGCTGTCGTGGACAAATTGCGTCACCAGCTCGACCGCAGTCAGCTGGCTCGCCAGAGAGTAAACTGGATAAAACCAGGTTTCCGACTGATAGTCGGCAGACAAATGGACTTTCATTTTTCAAGCCAGAAGCAATGGCAATTGGCGCATCGTATATCAACGAATACCACCAGGCAATAGGACCAAACGTTTGAAGAGGTGCCGTTTTAGGTCTTATTACGCCGATTTAAGCCGCAAATAATACTTAAGCCAAATAAGCCGGGGTTAATATCCATACCAATTAAATAAATTTAGCTTTATTAATAGTATTAAATCGATGGCGGGTAAAGTGCCATTCTAAATGATAGTTAAATATCGGCACGATTCGGAATTAATTCAGGGTGAGATAACCTTTCTTTTTCCGCGTCTTTATTAAGCGATATAAGCACTATTTAGATGCGACGCGCCTGCCAAAATACTTTGCGCCAGTAAACGTTATCCAGCGAAGAGCGGATCACACCCTGGCTGGTCGAGGCGTGAATAAAGGTGTTGTCGGTATCGTAAATACCCACGTGTAAACCGTTTTCTCCACTGCCGGTTTTGAAGAACACCAGATCGCCAGGCAGCAGATCGCCTTTGTCGATGCGCGTACCAATGTCGGTTTGGTCAATGGTCGAGCGCGGCAATTGCATCTCAAATTTATCGCGGAAGGTCAGGTAGACGAAGCCGGAACAGTCCACGCCACCGCGGCTTAACCCGCCGTAGCGATACGGCGTTCCGCGCCAGCGGCTCAGCTGATCGTTAAGTTGGGCAATCACGGTGATGGAATCAGACAGGCGACCATTAGGCGGCGGCGCATGGTGGCTACAGCCCGCCAGCAACAGTGCCAAAATCAAAATTGTCAGCCGCATCAGCCTTTTCCTCTCTCCCTCGTCCGGCTGACACTTTAGCGGCAAAGCGCCACGGCACGCAATCCTCTGTCAGGGAATAAACAGTAGCGGGCCTTGTGCAGTATCGATTTGTTCAAACGGGGTTTGGTAAAGCGGCGCTAATTGCGCAGCGGTCAGCACCTCGCGGGCGCGGCCCTGACGTACCACCGAGCCTTGATGCATTAGCCACACGCGATCGGCGTGACGCAGGCTGTGATTGAGGTCGTGCCCGCTGGCAACAATTGCCAGGCCGCTACGGCACAGTTCGGCCAGCAACTTATCAACTACGCGCTGTTGCGCCACGTCGAGAGCGCTCATCGGCTCATCCAGCAGCAGCAGTTTGCCGCGAGGATTGATCGCCGGATGTACCTGTAACAACACGGCAGCCAGCCGCACACGTTGCCATTCACCGCCAGAAAGCTGCGTCAGGCTGCGCGTCAGCTTATCCTGCAGAGCTAACTGCGCGAACACATCCAGTAAAACGCGGTCCGTTTCTGCCGTTTGGGCGGAGATATGCATGCGTAAGTAATGCCACACCGGCATTGGTCCCGGCGCCATCTGCTGCTGCGGCAGCCAGCCGCGCAACTGAGCCAATGCCGCACCGTTTAACGTGGACAGCGGGGCACCATCCAGCACAATGCGGCCCTGACTCGGCAACAAACCGGACAGCACGTTGAGCAAGGTACTTTTGCCCGCACCGTTCGGCCCCACCAGATGTACTAACTCACCGGCGTTAACGCTAAGTTCAACGGGAGCCAGCCGCCCTGCGACGCTGACTCCCTGACACTGCAATAGCATTTACTCGGCCAGCGCCTGCTCTACACTTTTCAGGATGATGGGATCGTCCGGCGTCATATCCGGTGAGAAGCGCGCAATCACTTTGCCCTGCTTATTAATGAGGAACTTCTCGAAGTTCCACAGGATATCGCCTGGCGCTTTCGGCGCGCGGCCTTTGCTCTCCATGCGCTCAAGGAAACCGCTGCCTTCCGGGCGTTGCGCCACTGGCTGCGCCGCCGTCAGCTGCGCATAGAGCGGATGACGATGCTCGCCGTTGACGTCAGTTTTATCGAACATCGGGAAAGTCACGCCGTAGGTGGTGCTGCAGAAGGTTTTGATCTCTTCGTTGCTGCCCGGCTCTTGCTCGAGGAACTGATTGCACGGGAAGCCCAGCACGCTGAAGTTCTTATCCTGCCAGGCTTTCTGCAGCGATTCTAACTGCTCGTACTGCGCCGTCAGGCCGCATTTTGATGCCACGTTCACCACCAGCAGCACCTTGCCTTCAAAGGCGGCCAGCGAGGTTTTTTCACCGTCCAGCGTCACCAGTTCTGTTTGATAAATGCTCATAGTCGATTCCTGTTGTTAATAACACGTTGCCAGCCAAAGCTAGCGCGAAGACTTCACTAATAACACGATAAACAGCGGCGCGCCGAGCGTGGCGGTTACCACGCCAATCGGCAGTTCGGCGGAGGTTAATACCAGCCGCGCAATAATATCCGCGCCCAGCAGCACTGCGGCACCGGCTAAAGCCGCCGCAGGCAACAAATAACGATGATCGCTGAAACCGCTGAGACGCAACAAATGCGGGATCACCAGACCGACAAAGCCGATTGCCCCCGCCATCGCCACGCTCACGCCCACCAGCCAGCCCATCGCCAGCACCAGCAGGTTGCGCCACAGCAGCAGCGGTAATCCGAGCTGACGCGCCGAGGTTTCGCCCAGCGCCAGCAAATTCAGCGTGCGCGCGGTAGCGATCAGCAGCAGCGTAACCGGCAGCAGCGCCAGCATCATCCAGCCATAGCGCCAGTCGATGCCGCTAAAACCGCCCATCATCCAGTACATCAGCTGGCGCAGATCGAGGCTGGTGCTAAAGTACACCGCCCACGTCATGATGGCGCTACAGATAATGCCGAGCGCCACGCCGGTCAACAGTAAGCGGCTTACCGACAGTTGTTTGTGGGCGAAGTGCAGCAGAATCAGGGTGATCAGCAGTGCACCGGCCATTGCCGCCAGCGCTAAGCTCCATAACGAACCGTTGCCAAGCATCACGCCCAATACCAGACCAATTCCTGCCCCATTCGACACACCCAATAAGCCGGGTTCCGCCAGCGGATTATTGAACAGTGCCTGCATCACCACGCCGCACACTGCCAGCGCCGCACCCACCAGCAACACCGCCAGCGTACGCGGCATGCGCAGCTGCCAGACGAACAGATCGCCTTGCGCCGAAAACCATTGTGTTGGGGAGATCCAGCTGTCACCGGCCGACAGGCTAAGCCCAATGAGCAGCAACAGCAGCGCACTGAGTGTGATGAGCCAGCGCTGGCTGCGGCGGTTTGCCTGGGAAGCAAGCTGATCCAGCAGAGTCATAGATAAGATTGGCTGAGAAAACAGAGATTTGATTGTAGTGGGATTACAGCAAAAAGAAAGCGGCGCTGTGGAGGCGCCGCTGGAGAAGCATTACTGATGCGGGGGAAGCGGCTGACCGTGATTATCACGCTTCTGCTGATTATCATGCTGGTCGTGATGCTGCGGTTGCGGCTGTCGCTGTGGCTGACGTTTGTCATCCCGATGCGGCCCATTGCCCGGATGCTGCGCCTGCCAGCCGTTACCGTTCCAGTAACCGTGCGGACCTTTGGTGCCAATGCGCTGGTTATGGTGCTGTTTCCACCACGTTGGCGCACGCCAGTCGTAACCATCCCAATAGTAGCCACGCTTATCCTGATCGCCGATATGCACCGAAACGCCCGGCGTGTTGATGTTGACGGAAACATTGGCGCTAGCCAGCAGCGGCATGCCTAACAGGATGCTTAATAAAAATGCTGTCTTTTTCATTATTCAAACCATTTGCTATGTGATGGCGCTGTTATAACAAAAGTGTTGATGCCGTCACTATCGGTGAGGACCGATTTTCGCCTTATTTTCCGGATGCTTACGAAATCCTTACAGCGTGGATAAATCGTGTAGAACGACCAAATTTAAGGCAAAAAAAAGGCCGCTAAGCGGCCTTTTTGTCGTACTGAAATTAGTCAGCATCCTTGGGTGTCGCGTTCTCGACGCGACTTTTCAACTTCTGTCCCGGACGGAATGTCACCACTCGGCGCGCGGTGATAGGAATATCTTCCCCCGTCTTCGGGTTACGGCCCGGACGCTGGTTTTTGTCACGCAGATCAAAATTACCAAATCCGGACAGTTTTACCTGTTCTCCGTTTTCCAACGCGCGGCGAACCTCTTCAAAAAAAAGTTCTACCAACTCTTTGGCATCGCGTTTGCTCAACCCGAGTTTTTCAAACAGGTACTCTGACATTTCAGCTTTTGTAAGCGCCATAGGTTCAATCCCTCAAGGTTGCCTGGAATCGCTCTTTTAATGCCGCAACGCATTTGGCAACGGTCGCGGCAATCTCCTCTTCTTCGAGTGTCCGGCTGGTATCCTGCAAAATCAGGCTAATCGCAAGGCTCTTTTCACCCTCGTTCACGCCCTTACCACGGTACACGTCAAACAAGTTTACGCCAACTACCTGATTTACGCCAACTTTCTTACACTCCGCAATGATATCTGCTGCAGGCACGTTTTCAGCCACCACAACGGCGATATCACGACGGTTTGCCGGGAAGCGGGAAATCTCGCGCGCATCAGGCAGGACGCGGTCTGCGACCTTATTCCAAAGCAGTTCAAACACTAAGGTGCGCCCGTTAAGATCCAGCTTACGTTCCAGCTCTGGATGAACCACCCCGATAAATCCGATTCGTTCGCCGCGTAAATAAATTGCGGCGCTTTGTCCTGGATGCAGCGCCGGATTGGCTTCCGCACGGAAGGAGATCTCATCAAGTTTACCGGTCAAATCCAGCAGCGATTCTAAATCGCCTTTCAAATCATAGAAGTCAACCGTCTGACGCGCCAGATCCCAATGCTCTTCATAGCGATTACCGCTTAAAACGCCGGCCAGCATAAGATCCTGACGGATACCCAGATCGGCCTGTGTATCAGGAACAAAGCGCAAACCGCTCTCAAACAGGCGTACGCGGCCCTGCTGACGGTTTTGGTTGTACACCACAGCACCCAGTAAACCGGTCCAGAGCGACAGGCGCATGGCCGACATATCGCTGGAGATCGGGCTTGGCAAAATCAGCGCCTCTTCGCCCGGATGCAGCAACTGCTGCATTTTTGGATCGACGAAGCTGTACGTAATCGCTTCCTGATAGCCCTTATCCACCAGCAGATTTTTCGCACGCTTCAGCGACAGGTCGGCTTCACGATGTTGCGTCATGATCAGGCTGGCTTTCACCGGCACATCAGGAATGTTGTTGTAGCCGTAAACGCGCGCCACTTCTTCGACCAGATCTTCTTCGATGGCCATATCGAAACGCCAGCTTGGCGCCACGGCTTGCCACTCGCCTGCACCGACCGTCACTTCACAACCGAGACGCGTCAGGATGTCAGTAACCTGATCGTCAGCAATCACGTGACCAATCAGGCGATCAAGCTTTTCACGGCGCAGCGTGATGGTGGCGCGTGGCGGCAGCGCGCTCGCGTCAGTTTGATCGATGACCGGGCCCGCTTCGCCGCCACAGATGTCGAGCAGCAGTTGCGTCGCGCGTTCAATCGCTTTGTGCTGCAGCGCCGGATCGACGCCACGCTCATAACGATGTGATGCGTCAGTATGCAAGCCTTGACGGCGTGCGCGGCCGGTAATCGCCAGCGGATCAAAGTAGGCGCATTCGAACAGCACGTTCTGCGTCTCTTCATTCACACCTGAATGCTCGCCACCAAAGATGCCGCCCATCGCCAGCGCTTTGTGGTGATCGGCAATCACCAGCGTGTCGCTGCTGAGTTTGGCTTCGGTACCATCCAGCAGCGTCAGGGCTTCGCCCTCTTCTGCCATACGCACCACGATGCCGCCGTCGATACGGTCGAGATCAAAGGCGTGCATCGGCTGGCCAAGCTCCAGCAGCACAAAGTTGGTGATATCCACCACCGGATCGATTGAACGAATACCGCAGCGACGCAGCTTTTCTCGCATCCACAATGGTGTAGCGGCTTTGACGTTAATACCTTTCACCACGCGGCCCAGATAGCGCGGGCACGCGGCGGTGGCATCGACGCGAATCGGGAAAGTGTCGGTGATGGTGGCTTTTACCGGCTCAATGGCAGGCGCCGTCAGCGGCAAACCGTTCAGTACCGCTACATCACGCGCAACCCCGATGATGCCCAGGCAATCGGCGCGGTTTGGCGTGACGCTGATTTCAATGGTGTTGTCATCCAGCTGCAGATAGCTGCGGATGTTGGTACCAATGGGCGCATCGGCTGGCAGCTCGATAATGCCACTGTGATCGTCGGAAATACCCAGCTCAGAGAAGGAGCACAGCATGCCTTCAGAGGGTTCGCCACGCAGTTTTGCCGCTTTGATTTTGAAATCGCCCGGCAGCACAGCGCCAACGGTCGCCACTGCGACTTTCAGGCCCTGACGGCAGTTTGGCGCGCCGCAGACGATATCCAACAGACGATCGCCACCGACGTTGATTTTGGTGACGCGCAGCTTGTCGGCGTTCGGATGCTGGCCGCACTCAACCACTTCACCCACCACAACACCGTTGAAAGCGCCGGCAACCGGATCTACGCCGTCCACTTCAAGGCCGGCCATGGTGATTTGCTCAGACAGCGCAGCGCTGTCAAGGGCTGGATTTACCCATTCGCGTAACCAGAGTTCACTGAATTTCATTGGATAACCTGCCCTTATTTAAATTGTTTGAGGAAACGTAAATCATTTTCGAAGAAGGCGCGCAGATCGGTCACACCGTAGCGCAGCATGGTGAGACGCTCCATGCCCATGCCAAACGCAAAGCCCGAATAAATTTCCGGATCGATGCCAACATTGCGCAACACGTTCGGGTGCACCATGCCGCAACCCAGCACTTCCAGCCACTTGCCGTTTTTACCCATCACATCCACTTCTGCGGACGGTTCGGTGAACGGGAAGTAAGAAGGACGGAAGCGAATTTGCAGATTCTCTTCGAAGAAGTTGTTCAGGAAATCGTGCAGCGTGCCTTTCAGATTGGTAAAGCTGATGTCCTTATCGACAATTAAACCTTCCATCTGATGGAACATCGGCGTGTGCGTCTGATCGTAGTCGTTACGATAAACACGGCCTGGCGCGATGATGCGGATCGGCGGCTGCTGGTTTTTCATGGTGCGAATCTGCACGCCTGAGGTTTGGGTGCGCAGCAAACGCGTGGCATCGAACCAGAAGGTGTCGTGATCGGCACGTGCCGGGTGATGGCCCGGAATGTTTAGCGCATCAAAGTTGTGGTAATCGTCTTCAATTTCCGGACCTGTCACTACCGCGAAACCCAGTTCGCCGAAGAAGGTTTCGATACGGTCGATCGTGCGGGTCACCGGATGCAAGCCGCCATTCTCAACGCGGCGGCCAGGCAGCGACACGTCGATGGTTTCCGCAGCCAGACGCGCATTCAGCTCGGCGTTTTCCAGCGTATCTTTGCGCGCGGTAAGGCGATCCTGCACTTGCTGTTTAGCATCGTTGATGACCGCACCCGCTGCCGGGCGCTCTTCTGCTGGCAGTTCACGCAGGGTGGTCATTTGCAGCGTCAGATGCCCTTTCTTACCCAGAAATTCGACGCGCACGGCGTCCAGAGCAGCGATATCCGCCGCCTCGTCGATGGCGGCCGTGGCACGAGCCACCAGGTCTGCGAGTTGGGACATGATTTCCTCTTCTTCCAGCCGGGCTGGTCAGTTCTCGTTGGGATCAGCTGATCCGATTAAGTGTCGCCAGAAACAAAAAAGCCTCCACGAGGGAGGCTTTTAGCGCGATTTTTCGTTTCTTTTCTTATGCGCAAAAGCCCCTGATGTTCAGGCGCTAAAGTAAAAAAAGAAACGGAAAATAGCAGCATTCATGCTTGCGTTACCTTGTCATATTTAGAAACCGCACTATTGAAATGCGCAGCGGCCAAAATGTCAATCTTTTGCGTGAGTTGCGGGTAATAAAAAAGGGAGCAAGCTCCCTTTTTCAACTGACTTACGCCAGAGCTGATTTTGCTTTTTCAACAAGTGCAGTAAATGTCACTTTGTCGAATACAGCGATGTCAGCCAGAATCTTACGGTCGATTTCAATAGAGGCTTTTTTCAGGCCATTGATGAAACGGCTGTAAGAGATACCGTTCTGACGAGCCGCAGCGTTGATACGCGCGATCCACAGTTGACGGAACTGACGCTTACGTTGACGACGGTCACGGTAAGCATACTGACCAGCTTTGATAACAGCCTGGAAGGCAACGCGGTATACACGTGAACGTGCACCATAGTAGCCTTTAGCTTGTTTTAAGATTTTCTTGTGACGTGCGCGAGCAATTACACCACGTTTAACGCGAGCCATGTGAGCTCTCCTATATCATATTCTGTGACGCCCTATTCCTTGCAAGCCAATGGCCAGTACGCAAAGTTTTCGGGCAAATTTATAAAAAACTTACTTATGCGTACGGCAGGCAGGCAATAACCAGACCCAGATCGCCTTTAGACACCATGCCTTTCGGACGCAGGTGACGTTTACGCTTAGTAGACTTTTTAGTCAGAATATGACGCAGGTTCGCGTGCTTACGCTTGAAGCCGCCAGAAGCGGTCTTCTTGAAGCGCTTAGCGGCGCCACGTACAGTTTTAATCTTTGGCATTTTTACAAATATCCACTTCGCATTGTTAATAAAATGAATCAGACAGGCGAATAAAAATCCGCACAACGCAAGCGATGCGCGGCTTCATTACTTGAAGGCCTACTGTTTCTTCTTAGGAGCGAGCACCATGATCATCTGACGACCTTCGATCTTCGAAGGGAAGGATTCGACAATCGCCAGATCCATGTCTTCACACAGATCTTTACGGACGCGGTTAAGCACTTCCATACCGATCTGCTGGTGCGCCATCTCACGACCGCGGAAACGCAGCGTGATTTTGGCTTTATCGCCCTCTTCCAGAAAGCGAATCAGGTTGCGTAGTTTGACCTGATAGTCGCCATCATCGGTACCAGGACGGAATTTGATTTCCTTAACCTGGATAACTTTCTGCTTCTTCTTCTGTTCCTTAGAAGACTTGCTTTTTTCATAAAGGAACTTGCCGTAATCCATGATACGGCAAACCGGCGGTTCGGCGTTCGGGCTGATTTCAACTAAATCTACGCCGGCTTCTTCAGCTTTCTCAATGGCTTCACGCAGGGTGACAATGCCAAGTTGCTCGCCGTCTACGCCAGATAAGCGCACTTCGGTAGCTCGGATTTCGCCGTTGATACGGTTCGGACGTGTTGGTTGTACTCGTTTTCCGCCTTTAATAACCTGTTTCCTCTAATTGGTGAAGATGTCGGCTGCGAATCTCTTGTTGCAGCTTCTCAACAAACACATCTACGTCCATGCTCCCAAGGTCTTTACCACGGCGGGTGCGCACGGCAACTTTGCCTGCTTCCACCTCTTTGTCACCGCAAACCAGCATATAAGGGACGCGACGTAATGTGTGCTCGCGGATTTTAAAGCCTATCTTCTCGTTTCTCAAGTCCGCTTTGACACGAATACCTGCATTCTGCAGTTTCTTTGTCAATTCGCTGACGTATTCTGACTGACTGTCGGTGATATTCATCACCACAGCTTGCACTGGTGCCAGCCAACTCGGGAAGAATCCAGCGAACTCTTCGGTCAGGATGCCGATAAAGCGCTCCATTGAACCGAGAATTGCGCGGTGAATCATCACCGGTGTCTGACGATCGTTGTTTTCACCGACAAAAGTCGCGTCCAGACGTTTTGGCAGGGAGAAGTCTAGCTGAACGGTACCACACTGCCAGGCACGGTCGAGGCAATCGTACAGGGTAAACTCAATTTTAGGGCCGTAAAAGGCACCTTCTCCCGGCTGATATTCGAATGGAATGTCATTCTCTTTCAGCGCTTCTGCCAAATCCACTTCCGCACGATCCCACATTTCGTCGGTACCGATACGCTTTTCCGGACGGGTCGACAATTTCACCACGATTTTTTCAAAACCGAAGGTGCTGTACATGTCGTAGACCATGCGGATACAGCTGTTCACTTCATCACGTACCTGATCTTCGGTACAGAAGACGTGAGCATCATCCTGGGTAAAGCCGCGTACGCGCATCAGACCGTGCAAGGCACCTGATGGCTCGTTACGATGGCAGCTACCAAACTCCGCCATACGCAGCGGCAGGTCGCGGTAGGATTTCAGACCCTGATTAAAGATCTGAACGTGGCCTGGGCAGTTCATCGGCTTGATGCAATATTCACGGTTCTCTGAAGAGGTGGTGAACATTGCTTCTTTATAGTTCTCCCAGTGCCCGGTTTTTTCCCACAGCACGCGGTCCATCATGAACGGACCTTTCACTTCCTGGTAGTCGTACTCTTTCAGCTTGGTACGCACAAACACTTCCAGCTCGCGGAAGATGGTCCAGCCGTCATTGTGCCAGAACACCATGCCCGGAGCTTCTTCCTGCATGTGGTAGAGATCAAGCTGCTTACCGATCTTACGGTGATCGCGCTTCGCCGCTTCTTCCAGACGCTGCAAATAAGCAGCCAGCTGCTTTTTATCCGCCCAGGCCGTACCGTAAATACGCTGCAGCATTTTGTTGTCGCTGTTGCCGCGCCAGTAAGCCCCGGAGATTTTCTGCAGTTTGAAGTGATGGCAGAAACGCATATTCGGCACGTGCGGACCGCGGCACATGTCGATGTATTCTTCATGGTGATACAGGCCAGGACGATCGTCGTGGCTGATGTTCTCGTCAAGAATGGTGGTTTTGTAGCTTTCGCCACGCTCAGCAAACACGTCACGTGCTTCCTGCCAGCTCACCTTTTTCTTCACCACATCGTAGTTGCTTTCAGCCAGCTGGTGCATACGCTTTTCCAGCAGCTCAAGATCTTCCTGGGTTAAGGTGTGTTCCAGGTCGACGTCATAGTAGAAACCATTATCGATCACCGGGCCGATAGCCATTTTGGTGTTGGGCCACAGCTGCTTGATCGCATGCCCTAACAGGTGTGCGCAAGAGTGACGAATGATTTCTAAACCAGCGTCGTCTTTAGCGGTAATAATCGCGACCTGAGCGTCCTCGGTGATCGGATCAACCGCATCAACCAACTCGCCATTCACGCGGCCCGCGATACAGGCTTTCGCCAAACCCGGTCCAATATCCAACGCAATATCCATCACGCTGACCGGACGGTCAAAGCTGCGCTGGCTGCCATCAGGAAGAGTAATTACTGGCATTTCATATCCTTAATTGCAGTGGTAAGCCACACGAAAGCCTACATGCAAAATGAGTTTTGTAGTGTGTAACCCGGCGTGATGTCAGACCCACGTTGTCGGAATGACGCCAGGAATGTAAAGCGGCGATGATAATAGCAGCTTTCGCCGCCGATCAAAACCCGTGCGGAAATTCGCTAAGCTAAAGAGAAATAAAAAAAACCGCTGCGAGGCACAGGCCTGGCAGCGGTGATTCACATCCGTCTCGCTTACATTGAGTATGAGAGCTGGATTGTGGTTTTGGTATCGGTACGATCCGGCGCAGATTCTGGCGGATTGTTGTTCCAGGTCACGTTGTAGCCTAGTTTCAACGCGAAGTGAGCATTGATGGCCACCTGCAGTGCAGTCTCTGAGTTCAGCGTGGTGTCTTCACCGAAGCTGCTCAGCACAGAAACACCCTGGATAAATTTGGTGGTATCTGTCAGCTGCCATTGATAGCTCACTGCGCCATAACCCAATGCTTTGGTTTCATGGCCGCCTTCATGGAAATCGTCGTAACGCACACCCGGACCGAATTCAGCACGCAGTGAGTGAACCGGACCATTGAGGATCTGACGACCGTAACCGGCGGTCAGTACATCACGTGAGTCATAACCATTGAAGCGGTCGCTCAACCAGCTCGCCTGACCAAACAGGTAATCGGCGCTGTTGAGGTTATAACGGCTACGGCCACCGATGTTGTAGGTCTCAGATGAACGCTCATCATTAGAGGAGTTGTTCGAAGCGTTACCCCACAGGCTCAGTGCGGTATTGGTTTGGTACCACGTCATATTGGTAGCCGCACTCAGCGAAGAGCTGGTGGTGTTACCGGTTTGAGCCAGGTAACCCGCTGACGCACTGCCTTCAAACGGTTGTTTCGCCGTTGAAGGGTCATCCATGGAGGTGAAAACGGCGTTATCTGCAAATGCCTGGTGACAAAATGCTCCAGCAGAGAGCAATAAAACAGCGGACAGCTTGTTAAAGGCTTTCATTAAAAGTAACCCGTACGACAGTTTAAAAAACGAAGAGTCTGAAGCGTTTCTCCGGTCAATCAATGCAATTTACCGTAAGTTTTGTAAAAAATTATGTACCCGCAAAAAAAGCCTGGAAAGCCGCTGGACCGCTCTTTTAATGGGACTTTTCCCATTTTCGCTGCGCATTATAGGGGGCAATTACTTAAATAGCAGCTCAAAAACCAGAAGAATTTTCTGAACTTTTTTGACAGAGCTTTACCCGCCATTTCTTCTGATAAATCGCCTAAAATTCGCTCTATCTTGCCCGCTGGTCTACGCTGAAATCTGTTCGATAACAATGAGGTGAATAATGAGTGACCATGATGTCAAACGTTACATTGTCACGTTAAAGTATCAGGAAAATGGACTTGGCGACCTGCAGTCAGTGAATAGCGCCATGATCAATGGCGGATATAGCACCACCTTAAGTGATGATGAAGGTCATCCGCATGAGTTGGGCACCAATAGCTTTGGCATTGTCAGCGCGTTAGAGGAGCATGAAGTGGCGGAGCAAACCGCGGGATACGCGCAAGTCGCGCTCGGCCAAAAACCTGAAGTCAGCGTCACCACGCTAGAGGCATTTTTGAAAGAACAACCCTGACGCAGTGCAAAAAACGGCATCGACGCCAGGTTTGCTCAGGTTTTGCGCGTTACAATCGAATTCACGCAGCGAACAAAGAGGATTACCCGATGTGGTCAGCCATTAGTCGTCTGTTAAGCGAGCACGCCGGTGAGGCTGAAATCACCGACCGTCAGGAACTTCCCGGTGGCGATGTCCATCCCGCCTGGCGTATCCGCTATGGCGAGTTAGATGTGTTCGTCAAATGTAACACCCGCGACATGCTCACCTTGTTTAGCTGGGAAGCCGATCAACTCGACCTGCTGGCGCGCACGCAAACCGTTCGCGTACCGAAGGTGTATGGCGTCGGTAACGATCGTGATACCAGCTTCCTGCTGCTGGAATATATTCCACCTCAACCTTTTACCGATCGGAGTGCCTTCCAACTCGGCCAGCAGTTAGCCCATCTGCACCAATGGAGCGAGCAGACGCAATTTGGTCTGGATTACGACAACAACATCACCACTTCACCGCAGCCGAATAGTTGGTTACGCCGCTGGTCGGTATTCTTTGCTGAGCAGCGCATCGGCTGGCAGCTGCAACTGGCTGCGGAAAAAGGCGTGCACTATGGCGATACCGAGCTGATTGTCGATTGCGTGCAGCACACACTTGCCAACCACCATCCGCAACCCTCTTTATTACACGGCGATTTGTGGCCCGCCAACTGCGCTGGCAGCGCAACCGGTCCGTGGCTGTTCGATCCCGCCTGCTATTGGGGCGACCGCGAATGCGATCTCGCGATGCTGAGCTACTACGCCGATTTACCGCGCCAGATTTATGATGGCTATCACGCGGTTTGGCCACTGGAAGACGGATTTTCGCAGCGTCAGCCGGTTTATCAGCTCTATTACCTGCTCAATCGCGCCAATGTGTTCGGCGGCAACTGGACCGGCGAAGCGCAGTTCGCTATCGGCCAGTTGTTGGATGAAGACGTGTTGGGAGAACGTCAGGCCAGACCGGCCTGACGCGTTACAGCATGCCGAGCAGCTTCAGTACAAAGTAGCCAGCGATAGCGATAATGATCGGCAGGATGTAGAGCGGAAAAATCTGCAAGAAAATGGTGTGACGTGGCATATGGATTTTCTCTTCCAGCTGCGCTCGCGTACGCCCTTCACTGCCTTTAGCCTGTTCCATGATCAACTGATCTTCAATGCCCTCTTTAATATGGCGCGACTGACGCCACATCCGTGCACCCGAAGCCTGCAGCGCAATCCCAACAAAAATCAGGATGTAGATCAGCCAAAAGCCGATATTCGCGCCGCCATTAAACTCCGGCACCGGCGAGTTCTGCCAAAATACATCAAGGAACGGCGTATTGAACTTCACCATGTCGACCATAACATGGACAAAATCGAGCATCACGGCATCAATGCCTGGCTGCTTTTCACTGTGCTTAAACATAAAGCCCAGCAGCGAAATAAGGGTGGATAACAGTGCTGGTATAAAAATCACCCAGCCAGCCACTCGCTTAAGGATGGCGATGCGGCCAGCCTGTTGGTAAGTCATGGTGTCTCCCTGAACCGATATTAGTTTTGCCTAAGTCTACCTGCACTACTGCAATTTTTCCTGAAAAATGCGTGGCCTGCCGCAAGTCGGCTTTCTCCGGCACTCGTGCTAAGGTAAGCCAAATTTCCAAGGGAGCAGTTGTATGTCATATCGTCGTCCTGTATTGGCCGCCATCTTTGATATGGACGGATTGTTGATCGACTCAGAACCGCTGTGGGATCAGGCGGAATTGGATATCTTCGCCAGCCTTGGCGTTGATATCACCCGGCGTCACGAGTTGCCCGATACGCTGGGTCTGCGTATCGATCAAACTGTGCGCATGTGGTTTGAAGCGCTGCCGTGGAACGGCCCTGCTCAGCAGGAAGTCACCCAACGCATCATCGCCCGCGCGTTGGCGCTGGTGGAAGAGACGCGTCCGCTGCTGCCCGGCGTGGAGCAGGCGCTGCAGCTGTGCCAGCAGCAAGGTTTGAAAATCGGCCTCGCCTCCGCCTCGCCGCTGCATATGCTGGAGCGCGTCCTGGAGATGTTTGACCTGCGCAAATACTTTGATGTGCTGGCGTCTGCGGAAGCGCTGCCGTACAGCAAACCGCACCCGCAGGTCTATCTCGACGCTGCCGCCAAACTGGGCATCGATCCGCTTAACTGCGTGACGCTGGAAGATTCCTTCAACGGCATGATTGCCACCAAAGCCGCACGCATGCGCTCGATTGTGGTGCCAGCGGCCGATCATCGTGATGATGCGCGTTGGGCGTTAGCCAATGTGATTATTGATGATTTAACCCAGCTCAAACCCGAGCATCTGCACGGTTAACCGCAGCCCGCTTATCGCGGGCTTTTTTGTGCAATTTGATCGCACACACAAATAAATAAAACATCGTTTCATTTTTATTGAATTCACATCCCATCCTACTTAAGATGCCCAAAGACCCGCATCGGGACCACTTCCTTTGACTCTTAAGAGGCCTGAGATGGACATTCGTCAAAGCATTCATAGCGAACATGCCAAAACACTGGACACTGACGGCCTGCGCCGTGAGTTTCTGATCGACAAGATTTTCGACGCCGACAATTACACCCTCACTTATAGCCATATCGATCGCATCATCATCGGCGGCGTAATGCCGGTGCAGAAATCCGTGACCATCGGCCACGAAGTGGGTAAACAGCTGGGAGTTAGTTACTTCCTCGAGCGCCGCGAGCTCGGCGTAATCAACATCGGTGGGCCGGGACTGATTGAAGTGGATGGCAATACCTGGGAGATTGGGAATCAGGAAGCGTTATATGTCGGACAAGGCGCGCAGAGCGTGATTTTCCGCAGTAGCGATGCTAATCATCCGGCGAAGTTTTACTACAACAGCGCGCCGGCACACACTCATTATCCGGACAAAAAAATCACCCTCGCCGAGGCAGTGAAAGCCACGTTAGGCGATGCCGCCACCTCGAATCGCCGCACCATCAATAAATTCATCGTGCCCGACGTGTTGCCAACCTGCCAGTTAACCATGGGATTAACCCGCCTTGATGACGGCAACCTGTGGAACACCATGCCGTGTCACACTCATGAGCGTCGCATGGAGGTCTACTTCTACTTCGATATGGCCGACGACAGCGCCGTGTTCCACATGATGGGCCAGCCGCAGGAGACGCGTCATCTCTTAGTTCACAACGAGCAGGCGGTAATTTCACCTAGCTGGTCGATTCACGCGGGCGTGGGAACGCAACGCTATACCTTTATCTGGGGCATGGTGGGCGAAAACCAGGTATTCGATGACATGGACCACGTCGCCATCAGCGCGCTGCGCTAACAAGGAGCGGATCATGATACTCAACGCATTTAATCTTGCAGGCAAAGTCGCACTGGTCACCGGCTGCAATACCGGTTTGGGACAAGGTATGGCGCTGGGTCTGGCGCAGGCAGGATGTGACATAATTGGTGTCAATCGCGCCGGGCCGGATGACACGCAGGCCAAAGTGGAGGCGTTAGGCCGCCGTTTTTGGTCGATTCAGGCCGATCTGACCAAACCGTCCGTTGTGCCGCACATTGTTGAACAGGCGGTGGCGCAGGCCGGTCGCATCGACATTCTGGTTAATAACGCCGGCATCATTCGCCGCGAGGATGCACTCAACTTCAGCGAACAGGATTGGGATGATGTAATGAACATCAACAGCAAAAGCCTGTTCTTCCTGTCGCAGCAGGTCGCGCGTCAGTTTATCGCGCAAGGCAACGGTGGCAAGATCATCAATATCGCCTCGATGCTGTCGTTCCAGGGCGGCATTCGCGTGCCTTCTTATACCGCATCAAAAAGCGCGGTGATGGGGTTAACCCGTCTGATGGCCAACGAATGGGCCAAGCACGGCATCAACGTCAACGCCATTGCACCAGGCTACATGGCCACCAATAACACCGAACAGCTGCGCAGCGATGAGTTACGCAACGAGGAAATTTTAGGCCGCATTCCATCGGGTCGCTGGGGCATCCCGGATGACATGATGGGCCCGATTGTGTTCCTCGCCTCTAGCGCCTCCGATTATGTGCAAGGTTATACATTGGCCGTCGATGGCGGATGGTTAGCGCGCTAAGCTAACCCGTTATTTTCCCGCGTCATTGTGACGCGGGAAAGTGAAAAATATTAACGCTTCGTTACAGCGTCACCATTCTCATTCACTGGATAAATCCCTATACTGGATGCATCGACAGTTTTATGCAGCCAGGTTTCATCATGACGGCCGAAGGCCATATCATTTTTGCCATTGCCAGCGCCATTTTTGCCAAGCGCGCGGAGCTGACGCCAGTCCTGGCCAGCGCCGATTGGTGGCATTTAGTGCCTGCTGCGCTGTTAACCTGCCTGCTGCCCGATATCGATCACCCTAAATCCGTGTTAGGCCAGCGATTAAAGTGGCTATCGCATCCCATCGCCCGCGCCTTTGGTCATCGCGGTTTTACCCACAGTTTGCTGGCGGTAGCGGTGGGCTTGTGGCTATTCCAGATCAATGTGCCCGCCGACTGGTTTCTTCCCGCCGATGTGCTGCAAGGCATGACGCTCGGCTATCTCAGCCATATTTTCGCCGATATGCTAACGCCCGCTGGCGTGCCTTTACTGTGGCCTTGCCGCTGGCGCTTCCGTTTGCCCATCCTGAAGAGCCAGAAAGGGAACCAGCTGGAGCGCGCACTTTGCCTGGCGCTGGTCGGTTATGCGTTGTGGTTCCCACCTGGCATGCCCTCTTTTGGTGCCAACGGCTGGCCGGAACAATTGTTCAATACGCTACAAAATGGCGTCGGTCGGTTGGTTAATGGTCAAAACGGTCAATAACCAGTCGAATCAAGCGATATAGTTATAAAACATTCTTTTTGGGTATAAGCCCGCCCCACGCTCAACTGATAACATTCTAAATATTCCCTAACGGGGACTTACTGTTTTACGTGCCATCCCAGGGCGATGGCACGTCACACTCTGGAGTTGAGCATGGATTTTCCCCTCATTATTAATATCGTGGCGTTTGTCGCGCTGCTGATTCTGCTGAATCGCATTGGCAACCAAAGCTGGAGCCTGTCAAAGCGCGTGCTGACCGGTTTGGTTCTCGGTGTGGCATTTGGTCTGGCGCTGCAAACCATCTATGGCGAAAACAGCCCAACGGTGAAAGCGTCGATTGGCTGGTTCAACATCGTTGGTAACGGCTACGTGCAACTGCTGCAGATGATTGTGATGCCGCTGGTTTTCGCTTCGATCCTGAGTGCGGTCGCACGTCTGCACAATGCCTCATCTCTGGGTAAAATCAGCGTGCTGACCATTGGTGTGCTGCTGTTTACCACCGCCATCTCCGCGCTGGTCGGTGTGCTGGTGACCGGCCTGTTTGGCCTGAGCGCTGAAGGTTTGGTGCAGGGTGCGCAGGAAACCGCGCGTCTGACCGCGATTCAGAGCAACTACGTAGGCAAAGTGGCTGATCTCAGCACGCCGCAGCTGCTGCTCTCCTTCATTCCGAAAAACCCGTTTGCCGATCTGGCTGGCGCCAATCCAACCTCGATCATCAGCGTAGTGATTTTCGCCGCCTTCCTCGGTGTAGCGGCGCTGCAACTGCTGAAAGATGACAAGGTAAAAGGCGAGCGCGTACTGGTGGCGATCGATACCCTGCAATCCTGGGTGATGAAGCTGGTGCGTTTGATCATGAAGCTGACGCCGTACGGCGTACTGGCGCTGATGACCAAAGTGGTGGCCGGTTCCAACCTGCAAGACATCATCAAGCTGGGTGGCTTCGTGGTGGCCTCTTATCTCGGTCTGGCAATCATGTTTGCCGTGCACGCGCTGCTGCTGTCGATTAACGGCATCAACCCAATGCGCTTCTTCCGTAAAGTGTGGCCGGTGATCACCTTTGCCTTCACCAGCCGCTCCAGCGCCGCCAGTATTCCCCTGAACGTGGAAACCCAGACGCGTCGCCTTGGCGTGCCGGAATCGATCGCCAGCTTCTCAGCCTCGTTCGGTGCCACCATCGGCCAGAACGGTTGTGCGGGTCTCTATCCGACCATGCTGGCAGTGATGGTTGCGCCAACCGTGGGTATCAACCCGTTTGACCCAATGTGGATTGCGACGCTGGTAGGTATCGTAACGCTGAGTTCTGCCGGTGTGGCCGGCGTCGGCGGCGGTGCTACCTTCGCCGCACTGATTGTGCTGCCTGCGATGGGCTTGCCGGTGACGTTGGTCGCGCTGCTGATCTCCATCGAGCCGCTGATCGATATGGGCCGTACCGCGCTCAACGTCAATGGTTCAATGACCGCCGGTTCACTCACCAGCCGCTGGCTCGGATTGACCGACAAAAAAGTGCTGGAGAGCGACGAGCACGCCGAACTGGCACACCGCTAAATGTGATGCGTTCCAACAACGGCAGACCGCAAGGTCTGCCGTTTTTTTATGTTCTTTCCTCCCCAATCCCCCCCAATCATGGCGCTAGCGTCAGGAAAACGTTAAGCATGGTAAACAGAGGAAAAATCAGCCGCTTTTCGCTTGAGTTTTCGCTCAGGAAGGCCAATTCTGCAGTTAATCACAGCAGGAGAATCACCGATGAAAACAGTTATCGCCTCGGTGCTGGCGTTAACCTTATTAACACCAGCCATCAGTTTTGCCCATCCCGGCGGTTGGGGCCCCGGCCCAGGCCCGCATTGGGGTGGAGGTCCACGTTGGGGTGGTCCCGGCCCGCTGCGTTTCCTACCCGAAGCAGCAACCGCCGTGTTGCTGGGCGGTCTGACCTATTACATGCTGAACGGCAACTACTATCAGCGTCAGGGCGACACCTATGTGGTGGTGCAGCCGCCTGAAGCCCCGCCGGGCGGCGGTATGCGCGTGCTGGATTTCAACGGCAAGCGTTATTACGTGCAGGAAGGTCATTACTACCAGCGCGAGATTGGCGGCGAGTATATCGAAGTGCCGCGTCCTTACGGTTTATAAGCGCCACAAGGAAAAACGGCCCGTCAATGACGGGCCGTTTCTTATTCTGCTGCGATTACTGAGCCGCTTGCGGATCGGTATCGTAGTCTTTACAGCTCTGGAAACCGTAGTTCATGACGCGACCGGTATCGTTATAGCTAACGAAATAGGTCTGCGGTTTGCCGTCGCGCTCGCCAATCACGTAGGTCTGGCAAGTACCGCGGGCGTGAACCATGGTGATTTCAGTAGAAGCTGGACCGGCAATCTGGCGAACCTGATCGCGCGTCATCCCTTTCTTCACATCCTTCACCACAGGCTTGGTTACGTAGCTTTCAGCTTTGTCATAAGTCGTACAACCTGACAGGGCTGCCAGCGTCATAGCAGCAGCGATACATCCCATCACTTTATTCATATTGTTGTTCCTCGTTTTTTGTCCGTATGAAATTAGCCTGGAACATAAATCCAGATTTATCAACTTTATGGGATAAATTTAGCTAAATTCAGAAGCGTTAGGATTTGGTAAAAATGCTGTGTTGATGCGCTACGGTTCGTATAATCACCCGCGAAAAAATACCTATAGCAATGAATAAAGAAAGAGGATTAATGACACCTGCACCTTCTCATCGGCTGGTTTATGCCATCACGCTGGGCCTGCTCGCGGCGCTCGGGCCACTTTGTATCGATCTTTACCTGCCGGCGCTGCCGGAACTGGCGCACGATCTGCACACCGAAACCGCCACGGCGCAGCTGAGCCTCACCGCCGGCTTGCTCGGTTTGGGTGCCGGTCAGTTGCTGTTTGGCCCAATGAGCGACAAATTTGGTCGCCTGCGTCCGCTGCTGTTATCGCTGGTGCTGCTGTTTATTGCCTCGATTGGCTGTGCGCTGGCAAAAGATATCAACTCGCTGTTAGTGGCTCGTTTATTTGAAGGATTGGCGGGCGCAGGCGGCGCGGTGCTGTCGCGTGCGATTGCCCGTGATATGTACAGCGGTCATGAACTGACGCGTTTCTTTGCCCTGCTGATGCTGGTCAACGGGTTAGCGCCAATTGGTGCGCCGGTGCTGGGCGGAGCCTTGATGACGGTGCTCAACTGGCGCGGCATTTTCGTGGTGCTCGGCTGCATCGCCATCGTGTTGATCTTTCTCGCCCGCTGGAAATTGCACGAAACTTTACCGCCTGAGCGCCGCAGTCAGGGCTCGATCTTTTCTACCTGGGCGGCGCTCGGCCAGGTTGTCTCGCATCGTCAGTTTATGGGCTTCTGCCTGACGCAAGGTTTTATGATGTCCGGCATGTTTGCCTACATCGGCGCCTCGCCATTTGTACTGCAACAGCTGTACGGGCTGACACCGCAAGCCTTCAGCTTCTGCTTCGCTGCCAACGGTCTCGGCCTGATTATTGCATCACAAACCAGTGCGCGCCTCTGTCCGCTGTGGGGTGAATACCGCGTGCTGAAAGGCGGCCTGACGCTGGCTTTTGTCGCCTCAAGCTGTTTGCTGCTGGCGGGACTTACCGGCGCGGCGCTGCCGATTCTACTGGTCGCGCTGTTCTTCACCATTGCCAGTAACGGCGTAATCGCCACTACCGCTTCTTCGCTGGCGATGCAAAGCCAGGGCCAGCGTGCGGGCAGCGCCTCGGCAGTGATTGGCGTGTGCATGTTCACCTTTGGTGCCATCAGCGTGCCGATCACCGGCCTGGGCGGCACCTCGGTGGCAAGCATGACCGGTACCATTTTTGGCTGCTTTATGTTGGCGATTGTGTCGTTCAATTTGCTGGTGCAGAAGGCAAAAAACGCCTGATTTGCCAGCAAATAACCTGAACAACCAGCCGTGCGGCTTGTTGTTTGCGGGGAGAGGCGTTAGCTTTAGCAGAAGATTCGCATTGTGCCGTCAGGCTACTGACTTGAGGAGAGGTTCATGTCACTGCAACAGGAAATCATTGAAGCCCTTGGTGTAAAGCCCGTTATCGACCCGCAGCAGGAGATCCGCGTCAGCGTTGATTTTCTGAAGTCTTACCTGAAAGCCCATCCCTTTTTGAAAACGCTGGTGCTCGGCATCAGCGGCGGCCAGGATTCGACGCTAACCGGCATTTTGTCGCAAACCGCGATTCGCGAACTGCGTGAAGAGAGCGGCGATAACGATTACACCTTTATTGCCGTACGTTTACCGTATGGCGTGCAGGCCGATGAGCAGGATTGTCAGGATGCGCTGGCGTTTATCCAGCCGGACCGCACGCTGGTGGTGAACATCAAAGAAGCGATTCTGGCCAGCGAACGTGCGTTGAAAGACGCGGGTATCACAGTGTCGGATTTCGTACGCGGCAATGAAAAAGCACGTGAGCGCATGAAAGCGCAGTACAGCATCGCCGGCATGACAAAAGGCGTGGTGGTCGGTACTGACCATGCGGCAGAAGCGATCACCGGTTTCTTCACCAAGTACGGTGACGGCGGCAGCGACATCAACCCGATCTTCCGTCTGCACAAAGGCCAGGGCAAACAGCTGCTGAAAACGCTGGGCTGCCCGGAGCACCTCTATCTCAAACATCCGACCGCCGATTTGGAAGATGATCGTCCCGGCTTGCAGGATGAAGTGGCGCTTGGCGTCACTTATCAGCAAATCGATGCTTATCTGGAAGGTAAAACCATCGATGCTGCTGCAGCGAAAACCATCGAAGGCTGGTATCTGAAAACCGAACACAAACGTCGCCCGCCGATCACCGTGTTCGACGATTTCTGGAAACCGTAAGTTACGCAAGTGCGCATAAATGCGCCCCCGCCAAATCACCGTAGGGTCGCCATTCATGGCGACCAATGCAAATCAGAACCTAAAGTGGCGAGAAAAAGCACAGTTTGATACACTGGATAGACAACCAGTAAATGGAGTGTGCTTTGGTCAGACGTGCAGCCAGCCACCGCCTCGATTTCGATGCGGCAGCAATCTATCAATACCCCGAACATTTACGTCAGTGGCTGGAAGGTTTACCCAACCAGCCGGGCGTCTATACCTTTCACGGTGAAAGCGAAAATCTGCCGTTGTATATCGGCAAAAGCGTCAACCTGCGCAGTCGGGTGATGGCGCATTTCCGCACGCCGGATGAAGCCAAAATGCTGCGTCAGGCGCGACGCGTCACCTGGATTCCCACCGCTGGCGACGTCGGCGCACAGCTGCTGGAAGCGCAGATGATCAAAACGCAACAGCCGCTATTTAATAAGCGCCTGCGTAAGAATCGCCAGCTCTGTTCGCTGCAGCTGGGTGACGGTGCGCCGCAGGTGGTATATGCAAAGGATCTCGACTTCTCGCGCTCGCCCAATCTCTATGGCCTGTTTCGCAGTCGCTTTGCCGCGCTGGAGAAGCTAAAAGCCATCGCCGATGAGCAGCGTTTGTGTCACGGCTTGCTGGGGCTGGAATCGTTGCGCCCGGGACGCGGCTGTTTTCGCTCCGCCCTGAAACGCTGCGCCGGTGCCTGCTGCGGTAACGAATCGGTTGCTGAGCATCAGCAGCGCTTACATGCGGCGTTAGAGCAAATGCGCATTCAGTGCTGGCCGTGGCAAGGCCCGGTTGGCATGGTGGAAACGGGCACAGACCTCACCCAAATCCATGTGATCGATCACTGGTTCTGGCTGGGATCGGTAAACAGTGAAGCCGAAGCACGCCAGCTGCAGCGCGCCTCGCACGGTTTCGATCATGACGGTTATAAAATCCTCTGTCGTCCGCTGCTTTCTGGCGTGTTCCCGCTGATCGAACTTTAAAAACAAAACCGCCGAGGTTGCCCAAAGCATCAGATGCGATGGACAACCCCGGCGGTCTCTATTCAGTTAGCGAAAGAACTTATTCAGCATCAGCCGGCGGTGGCGTCATTTTGCCATCGTGCGGGCCTTTCTCGGTTAAGCGCTTCTCAAAGTTCGCGTTGTACTGTTTCTTCTGCTCTGGTGTCAGCACGTTGTAGATCTTGTTCTGGGTTTCCATCATCTGCAGCGCACGATCTTTGGCGTTCGCGGTCATCTTCTCAGCCTGCGCTTCGGCTTTCGCACGGTCGAAGGTATCGGAAGCGATGATGGCATGGTCAGCACGACGCTCTTCCAGCGACGGGCGCTTCATCTCTTTGTGGCCATCACGCAGGATAGTTTTGATCTGCGCTTTCTGCGCATCGGTCAGGTTCAGACCTTTAAACATCATCTCCATACCGTGATGTCGCATCGGCGGCTTGTGCATCGGTTTTTCGCTGCCTGCTGGCGGCGGAGTCAGGTTGTCTGCCGCTGCATGGACGATATTTGCAGCACCAAGAGCCATTGCGGTAGCCAGGAACACAGAAGTTAATTTACGCATAATATTGTCCTTACTTATCAGTTTAATGACGACAGCCGGTGTCGCGTCTTCGGAAACAAGCATACGACGCTGAACGTCAACTACTCAGAGGCTGAGTAAAGCCCTGAAAGCATAAAAGACAGAGATCAGGCAATCATGGAGAGAAAGAGAAGAAATGCGTGAGGAATTGCAAAAGTTTATGACAATCAAGGGAAAAAACGCAGGAATTAAGGAGGAGTGTAACGGTATTGTTGGTTTTCAGGAAGGGAAATGTCGGCGGTTTTAACGCCTCTGCACTTTGATGCCCTCTCCCTGGCCCTCTCCCACAGGGAGAGGGAAACGCTGCAACATGTTAGCTCGATCAATTCCCTCTCCCGCCTGCGGGAGAGGGTTAGGGTGAGGGAAAATTACAACGCCAGCGCCTGCGTCTGTTCATTCTCCTCCACCAGCATCAGCCCGGCGCGCAATCCCGGCGCAACATTCGGATTGGGGAACAGCACATATTCGCGCGCCTGCTGCACGTAGTAACGCCGGTCGCCCTCTTCCGCCAGCAGCGTGCCCTGCGGGAACGCGGTGAAGTTCAGTGTCTCTGGCCCCATGTGCAACACAAACTTATCACCGTGACGGGTCAGCTGCTGCGCCACGCGATAATGGCGCGGCTGCTCGCGCACCTCCGGCAAGGTCTCGCCATACAGCAACGCCGCCAGCGCCCGCTGCACGCCGCTAAACTGACTCAGATCGTTCTCACCAAACGGCAACGCCTTACCGAGCTCCAGCGTGCAGCTCGCCGCATTATGGTGCTCACAGCTGTAATGGGTGAAGGTGCCGCCCGGTGACCGGTGGAACACCAGCGCCTCCATTTCTGCCGCCGCCAGCCAGTGCATAAACTGTTCGGGCCACGGATTAGGATTCAGCGGCATCACGCCAAAACGCGCATGATACGAGCCGCGAATCGCGGTATGCAGATCAAGGTGCCAGCGCACTTCGTGATCGAGACAGGCACGCCAGAAACTCTCGAGCTCCTGCTCCAGCTGCAGCACACGCTGCGCTTCCGGTACATCGGCCACCTGCTGCCAGCGGCCACCAAACAGGCGGTTGATATCGTATTGCTGGTAGCGTTTGCCGCTGCGCAACGCGGCGGGGTTACCCAAAATCACCAGCAAACGCACCGCCAGCGGTTTCTCGCCCTTTAATAATGGCGTCAGCAACAGATTGAGAATCTCCACCGGCGCGGTTTCATTGCCGTGAATGCCCGCAGAGAGCACCAGCGCCTGCTGCGTGGGCGTGTGCGGCGTGAGGGACAGAAGTCCCTCGTTATGCCATTGCCAACTCAGATGATCGTTGCTGCCCTCTCTTTGCTGTGGCGGCTCACCAGACAAGGTCTGCTGTAAAAAATCCTGCATGTTCACTCCTTTATAACGACGTGGGGCGAACCTCTCACCCCGGCGTTAACGCTGAAACGCGTAGACACTGCCTAAGTCTAGCAGCTTCGTCAGCTCATCCAGCGCGGTGCGCCCTTCACGCAGCAGTTGCGGGTCGGCTAAATCGGCCTGGGTTAAGCGATCGCGGTAGTGGCGATCCACCCAATCGTTGAGCGTGGCAAACAGACGATCGTTCATCAGCACCGCCGGATTCAGCGCCTGACGCTCGGTTTCGGTTAACACTACGCGCAGACGTAAACAGGCCGGGCCGCCGCCGTTAAACATGCTTTCACGCAGATCGAACACTTTCAGTTCACGAATTGGCCCGCCGCTCTCCACCAGCTCGCTGAGATAACGCCACACGCCCGCATGCTGGCGCGACTCTTCGGGCAGCACCAGCAGCATTCCGCCATCGGCGCGCTGCAATAACTGGCTGTTAAATAGATAGGTATTGACCGCATCGGTTACCGACACTTTATCGCGCGGCACTTCAATCGGCTGGAAACCGCTGACGCGCGCGGCGAGGTAGTTCAGCAATTGAGGCTGATTAACAAAGGCATTCTGATGGCAGAACAGCACCTGCTGATTGCTCACCGCAATCACATCGTTATGAAACACGCCCTGATCGATCACCGCCGGATTTTGCTGGGCAAACAGCGTGCGCTGCGCATCGAGCTGATGCAAACGCGCCACCGCTTCGCTGGCTTCACGGGTTTGGCGCGCCGGATAACGTGCCGGTGTTGCGCCCTGCTGCTGCCCATCGCGGCCATAAATAAACAGCTGCACGCCCGCATCGCCATAATCACTGCCGAAGCGATTGTGATTGGCTGCACCCTCATCACCAAATTGCGCCACCTGCGGCAGCGCATCATGCACGCTGAAGTGCTGCGGGTTACGAAAAATTGCACGCAGCAGATCGGCAGTTTCCGGCGCCTCAATGGCGCGGTGGAATTTGTTATTCAGATTGGCGACGGTGAAATGCACGCGTCCATCGGCGCTATCCGCCGACGGCGACACCGTGGCGGCATTGGCCACCCACATGGCTGAAGCGGAGCTGGCCGCCGACAGCAGCTGCGGCGCGTGCTTCGCCGCCTGCGCCAGCACTTGCTCATCGCTGCCGTTAAAACCAAGTTGGCGCAGCAGCGGCAGATTAGGACGTTCGTGCGGCGGGATCACGCCCTGCACGTAGCCCATATCCGCCAGCGCTTTCATCTTCAGCAAGCCCTGTTTCGCCGCCAGACGCGGGTTCGAAGGTTGCAGCTGATTGCGCGTCGAGGCTTCGTTACCAAACGACAATCCCGCGTAGTGATGTGTCAGGCCGACCAGCCCATCAAAGTTGGCTTCAAACGCTTTCATTATTTCGCTCCCTGCGCGGAGAAATCGAGGCCCGGCGATAAGCTGCCCGGCAGCGCCAGGCTTGGGCTCTCCAGCGACGCCATTGGCCACGCGCAATAATCAGCGGCGTACCATGCGCTGGCACGATGATTCCCCGAGGCGCCAATGCCACCAAAAGGTGCGGTGCTGGCCGCGCCGGTCAGCGGTTTGTTCCAGTTAACAATACCGGCGCGCGCCTCCAGCAACAGCTGATCAAACTGCGCGCGCTGGGGCGAAATCAGGCCGCATGACAAGCCATAACGGGTGTTATTGGCGATGGCAATCGCCTGCTCGAAGCTGTCGTAGCGAATCACCTGCAGCAGCGGACCAAACACCTCTTCATCCGCTAACTCTTTCACTTCGGTCACATCAATGATGCCCGGTGTGATGATGGCGCTGTCGCGATCCGGCCAGTGCATGCCGAGCAACACTTTTCCGCCCTTTTCCACCTGCTGCTGCCAGGCGGCAAAAATATGTCCGGCGGCGGCGGGTGAAATCACGCTGCCCATAAACGGCTGCGGCTCGGCATTCCACTCGCCAGGCTGCAAGCGCGCGCTGACCTCAACCAAACGCTGCAGGAAGGCATCGCCCGCCGCGCCCCGCTTCACCAGCAGACGACGCGCACAGGTGCAGCGCTGTCCGGCGGTAATAAAGGCCGACTGAATAGCGATATGTACCGCACCATCGAGATCAGAGGGATCTTCGACAATCAGCGCATTGTTGCCGCCCATCTCCAGCGCCAGCATTTTTTCTGGCTGCCCGGCGAACTGACGATGCAGGTGATAGCCGGTGGCGGCGCTACCGGTAAACAGCAGGCCATCAATTTGCGCTGCATTCGCCAGCGCCTGGCCGGTTTCACGCCCGCCCTGTAGCAGCGCCATCACGCCCGCCGGTAAACCGGCTTGTTCCCACAGCTGTACGGTTTTTTCTGCCGTCAGCGGCGTCAGCTCGCTCGGCTTGAACACCACGCAGTTCCCCGCCAGCAGAGCCGGCACGATATGGCCGTTCGGCAGATGACCGGGAAAATTATACGGACCAAACACCGCCAGCACGCCGTGCGGACGATGGCGCAACGAGCTCTCGCCGTCGGCCTGTTCGCCGGTGCGGCTGTGATAGGCCTTAATCGAAATGGCAATTTTGTTGATCATCGCCTGCACTTCGGTCAGCGTTTCCCAGCGCGGCTTGCCGGTTTCCTGGGCGATGGTTTCCGCCAGCGCGGTTTTATGGCTCTCGAGCAGACGGGCAAAACCTTCCACCAGCGCCTGACGTTCCGCAAACGGTTTTCTCGCCCACTGCGGGAACGCCGCGCGCGCCGCTTCGCAGGCCGTAGCCACTTGTGCTGCGGATGCTGCTTTGCCCTGCCACAGCGTTTCGCCGGTTACCGGATTGTGCTTGCTCAGGGCGTCAGCGCCGCCGGTCACCCATTGACCTTGAATAAAATGCGTCATGCTTTTTTCTCCTCGCGACACAACGTGACCACACGCAGTTGATCGCCAATGTTGCAGTGCAGCGCCGCGCGCTGGCTTTCAGTCAGTTTTACCGTGCCGGATGCCATATCCACCGGCAGCAGCGCCACGCGAAAATGCTGGTAATCGGCATTCGCCACCAGACACAGCGGCCAGCTTTCATCGGCTACACCGCTCTCAGCGGTTAACTGGCGACTCTTGCGAATGGCACGAATGCGATCGATTTCGCACTCCAGCGTCGGGCCGCCGTCGAAGATGTCGACATAGTTGAGATAGCGAAAACCTTCCGCCTCCAGCACCGCCCGCGCCGGCGCGGTTTTCGGATGGACTTCGCCAATTACTTTTTGCGCCGCTTCAGACAGATAATGAATGTAGAGCGGATGTTTGGGCATCAGCTCGGCGATAAAGGCTTTCTGGCCTGTGCCGCTGAGGAAATCGGCTTTGCTGAACTCCATCGAGAAGAAGCGGCTGCCGACACTGTCCCAGAAGGGCGAGTGGCCATTCTCATCGCTGACGCCACGCATCTCCGCCACCACGTGTTTCATAAAGCGGTCGCGGAAGTTAGCCATAAACAGAAAACGCGATTTCGACAGCAGATGGCCGTTTTTGCCATCGCGGTAATCGGGATCGAGGAACAGCGTGCACAGCTCGCTGCTGCCGGTGTGATCGTTGCTCAGCGACAGCGTCGGCAGGCTGGCATACACATTCAGCTCTTTCGAGGCGTGCACCTGCGTGCCAACGCGAAAGTTGTACCAGGGATCCTGCAAACCTACCGCCGCTTCGATGGCGCAAATGCCGACGGCGCGATTGTCTTCGCTGTCGGCCAGCACAAACACATAGCCTTGTTCGGCAGGCGGCAGCGCACCTTGCCAGGTGAGCAGCGAACGCTCAATACGGGCTTTGAGCGTATCGCTATCCGCAGGCAGCGAGGTTAAGCCGCCCCCGGTTTTGCCCGCCAGCGACAACAACTGCGAAAGATCGTCACGTTCGACGGGGCGAATCACCATCATGATGTGGCTCCTTTGAGCACGCGTTCACAGGCACGTTCGAAGCGCGCCAGGCCTTCTTTTACTTCACGCTCGCTGATGTTCAGCGCTGGCGCAAAACGCACCACGTTGGCACCGGCAATCAGCACCATCACGCCCTCTTCGGCCGCAGTGAGGTTGAACTGTTTGGCTTTACCGGCGAAATCGTCGTTCAGCACCGCGCCAATCAGCAGTCCCAATCCGCGCACTTCTTTAAACACCGGCAGACGCTGGTTAAGTTCCTGCAACGCAGTAACAAACCATTGATGACGCTCGGTTACGCCCGCCATAAAGGCTGGCTGGTTGATCAACTCCATCACTTTGCCCGCTACGGCGCCCGCCAGCGGGTTGCCGCCGTACGTGGTGCCGTGCGTGCCGACGCCCATTACCTGCGCTAAATCTTCACGCGTCAGCATGGCACCAATCGGGAAGCCGCCACCGAGCGCTTTGGCGGTGGTTAATACATCCGGCGTCACGCCGTAATGCATGTAGGCGTACAGCGAACCGGTACGACCCACGCCGCTTTGTACTTCATCAAAAATCAACACCGCATGATGCTTATCGCAGAGTTCGCGCAGTCCGCGCAGGAAAGACGGATCGGCTGGCAGCACGCCGCCTTCCCCCTGAATCGGCTCGACGATCACCGCGCAGGTTTGGTCATTGATCAGCGCGGCCGCCGAGGCCAAATCGTTGAAATTAGCATGCTCAACCGCTGGCGGCAGCGGCGCAAAATCACGGGAATAAGCCGGTTGTCCGCCCGCTGTCACGGTAAACAGCGTGCGACCGTGGAAGGCGTTATTAAAGGCAACGATGCCATTCTTCTCAGCGCCGAAACGGTCGTGCGCGGTTTTACGCGCCAGCTTCAACGCGGCTTCATTCGCTTCGGCGCCGGAGTTACAGAAGAACACGCGGTCAGCAAAGGTGGCATCAATCAATTGTTTGGCGAGACGCAGGATCGGTTCATTGGTGTAGCCGTTACCGGTATGCCACAGTTTGCTCGCCTGTTCGGTCAGCGCCTGCTGCAACGCGGGATGCGCATGACCCAGGGCGTTAACGGCAATGCCACCGGCGAAATCGATATACTCTTTGCCTTGCTGATCCCACAGCGTAGAACCTTCAGCACGAACCGGTACAAAAGCCGCGGGTGCATAAACTGGCATCATCCATTGATCGAAATTTTGACGCGAAACCTGCTGTGACATAGCCCTTTCTCCTGCTCCACACCCGGTGAAGCCTTTGTTTTGAAATTGTTAAAAATGTTAAGTGGCAGCTCTACTGTATCTTGCAGATAGCGTGCCAGCCAGCCACAAAAATGCATAAACGTCTTGCCACTACGAAATATCAATAACTTAAGAAGTAATGCTATTCACATTAATTGCATAAAAAGTGAATATCAGTCTGATGTGGGCTGAATAGCAGCAATTTATTTAGCGGATTTATGCATTGGCAAAATGAAATATTGCTTTTGTGATCGGGCAGGAAATATTTCGCCAAATTAATGCGATAAACGCACTTTTTTGGGGCGCAATGTGCCTGATTGGTGCAGGAAAGTGTTAGCGCGGTGCAAATTTAGCATCCGGGTAATTAATTAGGTTTTAACATTTGCCTCGCTGGATTGAATATTATTTCGCCAGTTCATTGTTAAGCGAAAAGCTAAATAACATTTGTGACCAAGGTTATTATCAGAACAGAAATAAAAGGACACAAAGCCATGAAACCGATAATTACTCTGCTAATGATTAGTTGGATTCAGATATTTGCTATTGAACAATAATGCATAGGCTTGTGCTATTTCATGAACGAGCTACTTACTTTATTTACGCATCTTTAAATTTAAAATTAACTAATAAAATCATATAAATAAATATTTAAATCATCTTCCTGCCTTTTGTCTTATGGATAAGTTTAACCAATACAAAATTCCACATAATGGAATTTAAGAGTAAAAATCACACAAAAAGTTAACGAGAAATATTTAGTTACATATATTGCACTGTCGATCTTGAACCTTTTGTGTCATTTTCTTTTCACCCCGAACAAGGGGACAAAATTAAAAAATATCACAGGGTAAAAATTAAATGATGAAGCGCTCCTTACTGGCAGCAGTGATGCCTTTACTGCTGGGACTTTCTTCGGCTCAGGCCGCCGAAATCTATAACAAAGATGGCAACAAACTGGATCTGACCGGCAAAATTAACGTCTCGCATCTGTTCTCTGATAACGATGCGTCAAATGGCGACACCTCGTCTTATACCCGTCTGGGTTTTAAAGGCGAAACCAAGATCAATGACCAGCTGACCGGCTATGGCCAATGGCAGTATCAGTACAGCCTGACCAACTCTGAAGGCAGCAGCGATGCCAACAACGGTAACAGAACCCGTCTGGGCTTTGCTGGTTTGAAGTTTGGTCAGTTTGGCTCTATCGATTACGGTCGTAACTACGGTCTGATTTATGATGTGCTGGGTTACACCGATATGCTCCCCTTCTTCGGTGGCGATCAAGGTTACTCTGATGGGTTCCTGTCCAGCCGCTCAGGTGGTGTGCTGACCTGGCGCAACAAAGATTTCTTCGGTCTGGTGAAAGGCTGGAACGTCGCCGCTCAGTACGAAGGTAAAAACGATCGTAACAATGCAGACATTGCGGTTCGCCGTTCAAACGGTGATGGCTTCGCACTCTCCACTTCCTATGACTTCGATTTCGGTCTGAGCCTGGTTGGCGCTTACGCCAGCCTGGATCGCACCAATACGCAGAACCAGGCCTTACGTGGCGATGGCGAGAAAGCACAGCACTGGACTACTGGCCTGAAATACGATGCGAACCAGATTTATCTGGCAACCATGTACGGCGAAACGCTGAACGCAACCCCAATCAATGGTGGCTTTGCTAACAAAGCGATTAACTTTGAAGCTGTGGCGCAGTATCAATTCCTGAACGGCCTGCGTCCTTCAATCGGTTACGTTTCATCGAAAGGCAAAGAGATTGAAAATATTGGTGATGTCGATCTCACCAAATACGTTGCTGTGGGTGGTACTTACTACTTCAACAAAAACATGTCTGTGTATGCTGAATACAAAATTAACCTGTTGAAAGACAACAATGCGCTGAACATCCCAACTGACGATGTCACCGCTGTAGGTCTGGTTTACCAGTTCTAAGTTGCAATACCCTCATTGCTATTCGGCTAGTGTCGGCAGAATAGGCGCAAAGGGCAGCGAAAGCTGCCCTTTTTTATTGGCGAGTGGCAATTACGGCGCCATCAAATCAAAGCGATTATCATCGCCCTGATCCAGTGAGAACGGCGGCTGCAATTGCAGGACGATCTCGTTCGAAGTGACGCGGTTCTGTTTGCTGTCTTCTAACACCACCGACAAGCGATAACTGTTATGCGCGCCCGGCGAGCTATCCCACGCGGGCATGATTACGCTCCAGCCCTGCGGATCGTTGGGATTGGCACCCGGCGTCAGGCTCAGCGCCTGCGTATCGCCCTGCCACATCACTTTAGCGATTGGGTTAGTGCTGCGGATCTGCAGTTTCAGCGGCAAACTTTCTCCGCCATTCAGCTGCCACGGCGGCGTGGCGAGAAATACCGACAGCGTTTTACGCTGGCGATATTCCAGCACCGGCGTATAGCTGCGCGTCACGTTATCGTAACGACTGCCGCGCAGCGAGTGCGCCGCCGCGACATTATCCGGACTCAGCTGCTGGCTGAGCGCCACGCCAAAGCGGTAGTTGAGACGCAAACCGAGCTGATCCTGGCTCTCACCGCTGTCGCTGGTTTTGTGGCTGGCGGATAAGGTCACCAGCGGCACTGGCGTATAAGTAACACCAAAGGTCAATGCCGACGGATTGTGGTAGCGATTGCCGGAGCTAAACAGATCGACGTTATCGCCAAGATATTGCTGCCAGCTCACCGATGCACCGAGCTGGCGATACTGCGGCAAATAGCCCTGGGTGGTGAAATCGTAGCCGCGTGCCATTCGCTGCTGCTGGAAGGGATTGCGATCCTGCCAGCCTGAGAGCGGCGTGTAGTAGTTGGCGGAGAAGCGCAGATAATCGCCCCACGCTTCGGTACCCAGCGAAGCGCGCTGTAGGCCGCTGCTGAACATACGGTCAACAAAGCCGTTATAGCCCAGCTGCCATTTGCCCGCCATCCAGCGCTGACCAAGACCCACATTGCCCACCAGCCCATCATCGGTTTGATGCAAACCCACCTGACTGAAGGTCAGGTAGCGATAGTTATCCGCCCACGGTGTCAGCAGCGAAGCACCGCTGCCGTTAAAGTTGCCATCGATGTCCACGTTAAAGTCGATCTGCGCGTTGCCATACGGCGACAGCAATGATTGACCTTCATTGACCAGTCGATTTCCCACTTCATCGCGGAAATGATTAAAGGCCCACAGACCGGCCTGTTGGCTTAAGGAATTGTCGTCGGTGCTGTTCTGGCTGGCTTCGCCAATGCTTTTGGCAATGGTCGCCAGCTTTTTGTTAAACGCTTCGGTTTCGTCCTGATAGCCCAACGCGGGCAATTGATCGGCCATTTTCTGGAAACGTGTGGGATCGCTAAACGGCGCATCGGCGAGTTTAGTGTCAGAAATCAACGCCAGCGCAGGCGCGGATGCAGCAAGTAATGAAAAACCAGAGAGATATCGCACGCTTTTGAGTGATAACAAAGTAGATAACATAGCTAAAAATAGGGTTCGACCCAGTTCAGAATTTGAGGTGGCTCACAAAAGTGCATAAGTCTACCCTAGCATATTCTGATGCAAGTGCCGGAAATGTCTGGTTTCGATTAAGACAATGATGCGTACTTTCGGATTTGTAGGGTGCCCATTCATGGGCACCCGGAAGCCAGGTCGCCATAAATGGCGCCCCTACGAATGCGGCAATTGTTTTGTAGGGTGCCCATTAATGGGCGCCTGGAAGTTAGGTCGCCATAAATGGCGCCGCTACGGAGAGCTATCAGGAGAAGATTAAACCGCCATCCACATTGATGGTCTGCCCGGTGATATAGCGTGCATCGTCAGAAGCGAGGAAAGCCACCAACCCGGCGACATCTTCCGGCTGTCCCGCGCGCTTAAGCGGGATATTTTCTACCCACTCCGCCATTAATTCGCCTTTGCCATACTGCTTTTTATCGCTGCTGAGGATCTCGCCCCACACGCGATCGTTGTAGTCCCACATTTCGCTCTCAATAATGCCAGGACAGAAGGCATTCACCGTGATATGCCACGGCGCCAGCTCCAGCGCCAGGCTTTGGGTAATCCCGATTACGCCCATCTTGCTGGCCGCATAGTGCGGAGTATAAATGAAGCCCTGACGTCCCTGGCCGGACGAAGTGTTGATCAGGCTGCCGCTGCCCTGCTTGACCATATATTTCGCCGCTTCGCGACAGCACAACCACACGCCGGTGGTGTTCACCGCAAGGATCTTCTCGAAGTCGCTTTTTGGCATCGAATCGAAGCGCTCGATGGTGATGACGCCTGCATTTTGAATCGACACATCAATGCTGCCAAAGCGTTTAGCCGCCTGTTGATAGAGTTGCTGAACCTCAGCTTCATCGGTAACATCAACCTGCAGCGCCAGAATCTCACTACCAAACTGCTGCTCGATGGCCTGCGCAGTGCTGAAAACCCGTTCCGAGTTCGACACCATCACCAATCGCGCGCCGTCGCCGGCAAAGCGCGCGGCAATGCCCGCGCCAATGCCGCGGCATGCGCCGGTAATCACCACTGTTTTGCCACTAAAATCGCGTGTCATATTGCCTCCTGTTATCCATGTGTCGCTTCAGGCAGGGCGGCCGATTGCTGCTTTTTTTCATGTCTGCGCAGCAGCACCACCTTACTTTGTAATTTTTGCTGGAACTGGTCGATCACCACCGCAGTAACAATTACCAGACCTTTAATCACCATCTGCCAGAAATCGCTGACGCCCATCATCACCATGCCATCGGCAAGGAACACGATGACAAAGGCACCGATAATCGAGCCCGAGACCCGCCCGCGGCCGCCCGCCAGCGCCGTGCCACCCAGCACCGTGGCACCGATGGCGTCCATCTCAAACATGTTGCCGGTCATCGGGTGCGCGGTTTGCAGCTGCGACGCCACAATCAAACCGACCAGCGCGGCGCACAAACCGGAAAAGGCATAGACAAACACTTTGACTTTGATAATCGGCACACCCGCCAGGCGCGCCGCCGATTCGTTGCCGCCGGTGGCGTAGATGTATCGACCGAGCGGCGTTTTACGTGTCAGATACAAACCCAGCAGCAGGAAGCCGAGCATCATCCATATAGGGATATACACGCCCAGCACCGAACCGGAACCCAGCAAGGCGAAGCCGGTATTGCCGAGCGCTGGCGTGCCGACGAGGTTGGCGTAGGTGCTGCCATCGTTGAACAGCAGCGCCGCGCCGCGTGCCACATACATCATGCCGAGCGTACAGATAAAGGGCGCGACGCCGAGTCGCGTGACCACCGCACCATTAATCAATCCCAGCGCCACGCCGAACAGCGCCACCACCAGAATCACCTCGGGCACGTTGAAGAACAGCACGTTACCGCCCCACAGCGGAACGCCGTTGGTGAGCAGCGCACCCGCCACCATGCCGCATATGCCCGCCACCGCGCCCACGGAGAGATCGATGCCGCCGGTCAAAATCACCAGCGTCATGCCGATCGCCAGCAAGCCGGTGATCGCCACATGCTGCGTCATGATCAGCAGGTTGGAGGTGGTCAGGAAGTTAGGCACCATAAAGCTGAAGAAACTCACTACGATTAATAAGGCAATAAAGGTGCGCGCCTTAAGCAGGTACATGTAGATTAGGTATTTTTGATTCATCGTTTTACTCTCCAGCAGGCTCAATCATGCGGCGTTGAGGCGCCAATCAGGGCTTCGCGCGTGGCCGCCGCGCGCGGTAAATCGGCGGTAATACGACCATCCGCCATCACCAGAATGCGGTCAGCCAGCGCCATCACTTCATCCAGCTCGGACGAGGAGAACATCACTGCCAATCCCTGTTGCGCCAGGTTGCCAATCAGGTGATAGACGTCGGTTTTGGCGCCCACATCGATGCCGCGCGTCGGCTCATCCAGCAGCACCACCTGCGGCCCGGTCATCAGGGCTTTGCCCAGCACCACTTTTTGCTGATTGCCACCGCTTAGGGAGGTGATCGGCAATTCGGCATCGCTGACTTTGATGGCAAGATGGCCAATCATTTCATCGACGCGGTGCTTTTCTTTGTGCGGATTGAGCATGCGCCAGCAGCGGCGGAAGCCGCGCAGACTGAGATCGCTGAGCGTCATGTTGGCGGTGATCGACATCAGCTGCACCACGCCTTCGGTTTGACGATCTTCCGGCACCAGCGCGATACCTTTTTTCAGTCGCTGCTGGAAGCTGCGCTTCTCCAGCGCTTCGCCGTTCAGACTGACACTGCCCGACTGACAGTGCATCATGCCAATCAGCCCCTTGAACAACTCGGTGCGTCCCGCGCCCAGCAGGCCGTAGATACCAATCACTTCGCCTTTGCGCAGCGTGAAAGAGACATCATTGAGCTTGTAGCCGCCGTTTTGATGCAGCGCGGTCAGCCCGTTGACGCTGAGTACCGTTTCGCCCTGCGTCGCCGGTTGGTAATCGAAGTGTTTCTTCTTGTCGCCCACCATCTGCTCGATGATCCACGGAATCGAGGCGTCGCGGACTTCGCGTTCGCTGATAAAGCGTCCGTCGCGGAAGATGGTGATGTGATCGCCAATTTCCATCAGCTCTTCCAGTCGATGTGAGATATAGATAATGGTGACGCCACGCCGTTTAAGCTGGTCGATGACGTTGAACAGCACTTTCACTTCTGACTGGCTGAGCGCGCTGGTCGGTTCATCCATGATCAACACGCGCGTGTCCTTTGACAGCGCGCGGGCGATTTCCACCAGCTGCTGATGGCCGATACCCAGTTCAGCCAGCGGCGCGTAAGGATCGACATCCAGTTCCAGCCGTTCCAGCAGCGCTTTGGCCAGTGAATATTGGTACTTCTCGTTAATCACACCGCGCTGGAAAAACTCATTGGCCATGAAGATGTTGTCCATCACGTTCATGTTGGGAAACAGGTTCAGCTCCTGAAAGATAATGCTGATGCCCAGTTTTTCCGCCTGATGTGTGGAACTCAGCGACACGGCTGCGCCGTCCAGCAGAATCTCGCCCGATGAGGGGATCTCCACGCCAGCCAGCATTTTCATCATGGTGGATTTGCCCGCGCCGTTTTCGCCAATCAGCACGTTCACTTTGTTGCGATAGACGCGGTAATTGACCTGATCCAGCGCGGTGACGCCGGGATAGATGCGCGACACGTTGCGGGTTTCAATAATCACGTCATGTTGAGGCTGTTGCATATCCGCTCCTTACTGACGTGAAATCGCCGCAGGTGTCACATTGGGCACCTGCTCCGGCGTATCGAAGCTGCTAAACACGCCAGCAAGCTGCACTTTGTCACCCACTTTGGGCTTGAAAGCACTCATCATGTTCGCCGCCTGCTGATTGATCGCGCGGCTGTAGTCGCCGAACAGCACCTGATCGTTAAAGTCCTGATAGCTGGCACCTTTGTAGGCATCGCGTAACATCGTACCGGGAAAAATTGGGCCGACCTGCACCGTGATGTTGTCACCGGACACATCCTTCACCGTCATCCGGCCATTGCGCGACGTGGTGTTGACGGCGGTGACTTCGCCGCTCACGTTGACACTGAAGACACACGGGTTCTCTTCCTGACTGCGATAGCCGTAGGTTTTGCAGGCGCTATCAAAATCTTTGGCGGACTTCAGCGCATTCAACAACTCAGCCACCGGCTTCGCATCATGTTGAATCTGCGGCACCAGCTTCTGTTGCCATGTTTGAGCAATATTGCCCATTTTGGCATTGGGAGGATTTTTCAGGTCGGCCAGCTCCTGCTGCGACACAATGCGGCAACCGCTAAGGATCACGACAGGAAGCAGTAACCAGAGTCGTCTGTGCATCACATTCTCCTGGGCGCCCGTTAGACGGGCGCACCGCATTGATTACGACTTGAAGTTAAAGTCCTGCACGCCTTTAGCGTTGTCTGGCGTGATGAGAATGCCGCGGAACATCACGCGCTGCTTCTCAGGCTTGGTGCCTTTCTGAATAAAGTTGTCGAGGTCGGTCACGCCCTGCGCGGCGATGGCTTGCGCCTGCAGCATCACCGTGGCTTTTAGGTCGCCTTTTTCCACCGCGTCACGTTCATCATTACTGCCGTCAATGCCAACCACGATGACATCGTTACGGCCCGCCGCTTTCAGAGCCGCAATCGCACCCAGCGCCACGGGGCCGTTACCGCAGATCACCCCTTTCACATCCGGATGCGCCTGCAGAATGCTGTCCATGATGCGTTTGCCGTCAATCAGCGTGCCTTTGGCATCCTGACGCGCCACGCTTTTCATGTCGGAATATTGGTCGAGCACCTGATGGAAGGATTTAGAACGCGTAACGCAGTTGTTGTCGGCGAGGTTACAGGTGAGTTCCGCGTAGCTGCCCTTCTCCCCCATCTTCTCAACAAACACGTTGGCCACGTCAGATCCGGCCTGGAAGTTGTTGTGGGTGATTTGCGCCAGCGCCACGTCGTCTACCGGGATTTCACGGTTGATCAGCACCACCGGAATGCCGGCATCTTTGGCTTTTTTGATGGCGGCCACGCTGGCGGTGGAGTCAGCGTTATCCAGCACAATGCCCTGCACCTTTTTGCCGATGGCGGCATCAATCAGTTCACTTTGTTTTTTCACATCTTCGCCATGCGACAGCACGCTGGTTTTATAGCCCAGCTGCTGCGCTTTGAGGTTGGCACCTTTGGCTTCGGAGGCGTAATACGGGTTATCCAGCGAGTTCACCAGAATCATGATGGTGCCTTTATCGGCAGCGAAACTGGCTTGGGAGATCAGGCAACTGGCAATGGCAGTTAACAGCAGGGTACGTTTTTTCATGGTGAGGTTCTCTCATTGTTATATTGGGTCACGCAGGTCAGCCGTTCTGGTGTTGGCGCGGCTTACCAGATGGTAAAGCCACCGTCGATCATTAAATCTGCGCCGGTGATCATGTCGCTGCCGTTGCTGGCGAAGAACAGCACCGCGGCGGCGATTTCGTCGGTATAGGCAAAGCGTCCGAGGGGGATCAGCTTTTTCATCTGCTCGCCCTTCTCGCCGCGCCAGGCTTTTTCACCCATCGGCGTCAGCACCACGGTGGGCGATAAGGTATTAACGTTTATGCGATAGGGAGCGAACTCTTTAGCCATCACTTTGGTCATGCCGAGCAGACCGGCTTTGGCCGAGGTATAGGCAACGTGATTATCGATAGCAATGGACGCGGCCTGCGAGGCGATGTTGATGATTTTGCCGCCGTTACCGGCGCGCACCATGCGTTTACCGGCTGCCTGCGAGCAGAGGAAAGGTCCGGTAAGATTGACGTCGATCTGCTTTTGCCACTCGGCAAAATCGGTTTCTAACACCGGTTGCAACATCACGTAGCCCGCGCAGTTCACCAGGATATCGATCTTGCCGTAATGCTGTTCGACATCATCAAATGCCGCTTCAACCGAGGCGGGATCGGTCACGTCGCAGCACACCAGCAGCACACGATCGGCAGCAAACTGATCCTGCACGCCCGCCACTTTGTCGCTTTCGAAGGGCGGATAGAGCAGCGCCAGCCGTGCGCCCTTCTCCAGCAGCATGGCGTTACTGGCCATCGCAATCCCGCCCAGCCCGCCGGTGACCACTGCCACTTTGCCGGTTAAATCCTGCTCAATGTTCACGCCGTAGCGCAGGTTAACGTCATATTCCCCACTCATCGTCTCTCTCCATAATGGTGTACGGCGGCTCTGCTTACGGCTGGCCGGGTTATCGTTTTAGTAAATATCATTTTCGAACAAAAATATAAGCTATCGTTTAATAACGGTTTGTGGAGGAGATCAAATTTCATACAAATCGCAGCAAGAAAAATTATCCCCATGATTTTATTATCTTTGCGTAAATGACTAAATTTATGACATGGAGAGCGCTGCTAGTGGCTTTCTGCGAAATCAATCGCATAGCAGATGATGATTTTCATTCGAAAACCAGTGATTTTGGAAGCTGCCTCGCAAATGCCCAAAACGCAGAGTAAAATCAGCTCGGGTTTCCTTATTGGCGAAACCAGACCGTGATTGGAAAGAGGGAGCATTTCGATTGAAAAGCAAAACTGAGCAGCTGGCTGATATGCAGCAGCGCCGTGAGAAGATTCTGGAGATGATCCGCGAAGACGGCACCGTCACGGTTAAAGCGTTGACCGATACCTTCGGCCTGACCGAAGCCACCATTCGCACCGACCTGCGCATGTTGCAGCAAGACGGTCACGTGCAGCGTTATCACGGCGGTGCCACCTTGATGACCGGCAAGCAGAATACCGGCGCGATGCTGCTGGAGCGTCAGACGCATCTTGAAGAAAAACAGGCGATTGGCCGACTTGCCGCGCAGCATGTAGAGAATGGCGACACGGTGATTTTCGATTCCGGTACCACCACCACGGCGATTGCCGAGGCGATTAGCCATATTCGTCGGTTATCGGTGATTACCACGGCGGTGAATATCGCGCTGAAGCTGGGCGGCGAGCCGGGCATTAATATTTTGCTGACCGGCGGGACGTTCAAGTTCCCGACGCTTTCGACTTCGGGCGAGAAAGCCGCTTCGTTTTTCGAAAACGTGCTGGCGGAAAAGTTGTTTCTTGCCACGGCCTGTATCTCGCCGCGTCTGGGTTTGAGCTTTCCCAGTGAGACCGATATCAAGGTGAAAATGGCGATGATCAACTCAGCCAACACCGTGTATGTGGTGGCGGATTCCAGCAAGATCGATAAGGTGTCGATGTTCGCGCTGCCGTGCGACTGGAGCCATATTCACTATCTGATTACCGACAGCGGCATTTCTCCGGCGCAGGTTGCGGCGTTTGAGGCGTTAGGCGTGGAAGTGTTGGTGGCGCAATTGGCGTTGGCGCAGAAGCGCGCGGTGTAGGTACGGTACGCGCTGTCCCTCACCCCGGCCCTCTCCCGCAAGCGGGCGAGAGAGACGCTGCCATATGCAGGCTCGATCGGTTCCCTCTCCCACGAGTGGGAGAGGGTTAGGGTGAGGGCAAACGTCTTTAAAACCCTAAGCTATCCAGCAGGTCATCAACCTGATCCTGGTTCGCCACCACGCCGGGTGCATTGGCGTGGATCTGCGGACCGTTCAGCAGGCTGTTGCCCTCTTTACGCGCCGCGGCGTTGGCTTCTGGCATATTTTCCAGCAGCACCATCAACAGCTGACGCTCGATCTCCTGGATCACATCCATCATGCGCTTGATCACCTGACCGGTCAGGTCCTGGAAATCCTGCGCCATCATGATTTCGAGCAACTGCTTATTGGTGTACGACGTGTGTCCCGGAACGTCAGTCAGGAACTGGCGCGTATCCGAAACCAACTCGCGCGCATCAGTCAGTTCAATCGGATTTTCAAACCACGCATCCCACCGGCCTTTCAGCTGGTTGGCGCCGGCTTCCATTTGGTCCTGGTGTGGCTGCGCTGCATCAACGCAGTTCAACGCACGTTCTGCCGCTTGCGCCGTCATTTGCACAACATAATCCAGACGATCGCGCGCGTCAGGAATGGCTTCCGCCGCTTCAGCAATCGCCTGGTCTAACCCCAGCTCACGCAGACTGTCACGCAACATGCGCGTCAGTGAGCCGATGCGGGTAATAATGTCGTGTGCCGAGGCTTCTTCGGTTGATTTCGGAAGGTCGCTCATCACATCTCCTTACATACCCAGTTTTTCGAATATTTTGCCTAACTTCTCTTCCAGCGTGGCCGCCGTGAACGGCTTCACCACGTAGCCGCTGGCGCCCGCCTGCGCGGCCGCGATGATGTTCTCTTTCTTCGCTTCCGCGGTCACCATCAGCACCGGCAGTTTGTTCAGCGTGGCGTCAGCACGAATGGTTTGCAGCAGCTCCAGACCGTCCATGTTCGGCATGTTCCAGTCGGAAACCACGAAATCAAAGCCACCGGCACGCAGTTTGGTCAGGGCATCGACGCCGTCTTCTGCTTCTTCGACGTTGTTGAATCCAAGCTCTTTCAGCAGGTTACGGACGATACGACGCATCGTATTGAAGTCATCCACCACCAAAAAGCGCATATTTTTATCAGCCATATCTACTCCCGTGTTGTCTCGTCCAGCAGGACGGGCTCGTTAAATTCGCAATGCCTGTCCGGCGCTAATTTTCGCCAGCATGTGCTGACTGATGTGGCCTAAATCGACCACTTCACTGGTGCCGCCCATCGCAATCGCTTCGCGCGGCATACCAAATACCACGCAGCTGGCTTCATCCTGCGCGATGGTCCAGGCGCCCGCGCGATGCATTTCCAGCATCCCGGCCGCGCCGTCGTTACCCATCCCGGTCAGAATTACACCCACCGCATTTCGTCCTGCGTGCACCGCCACCGAACGGAACAGCACATCTACCGATGGCTTGTGTCGGTTCACTGGCGGACCGTCATTCAGTTTCACCACATAGTTGGCACCGCTACGGCCCAGCTCCATGTGCATGGCGCCCGGCGCAATATAGGCGTGGCCCGGCAAAATACGCTCGCCGTCTTCCGCTTCTTTCACGGTGATCTGGCACAGCTTGTTCAGACGCTCGGCAAACGAGCGGGTAAAGCCCGGCGGCATATGCTGAGTAATCAGCAGCGCCGGGCTGGTCGCCGGCAGCGGCTGCAGCACATGGCGAATCGCCTCGGTGCCGCCGGTGGAAGAGCCGATGGCGATCAGCTTTTCACTGCTCAGCAGCGGGCCCGCTTTCAGCGTCACCGGCATCGGCGTGGAGGCACGCACATGTAGCTTGGCGCGTGCGGCGGCGCGGATCTTATCGGCAATCATCTGGCTGTATGCCAGCATGCCTTCGCGAATACCGAGCTGCGGCTTGGTGACGAAATCCACCGCACCCAACTCGAGCGCGCGCAGCGTTACTTCTGAACCTTTACCGGTCAGCGAGGAGACCATCACCACCGGCATCGGGCGCAGGCGCATCAGCTTTTCGAGGAAATCGAGGCCATCCATGCGCGGCATCTCCACATCCAGCGTCAACACCTGCGGGTTGTACTGTTTGATTAAATCCCGCGCCACCAGCGGATCTGGCGCACTCGCGACCATCTCCATATCGGGATGGCTGTTGATGATCTCGGTCATCAACTGTCGCATTAGCGCAGAGTCATCCACGCACATCACGGTGATTTTGCTCATCGTCTTTCCTTGCTCAGTCCATAGACTGTCTGTCCACGCAGCCAGAACTCTTTGCTGATCTGACTAAAGTTCTCGGAATGCCCGGCAAACAGCAGACCGCCGGGTTTCAGCAGGGGCACGAAACGGCGCAGAATCTGTTCCTGCGTCTCTTTATCGAAATAGATCATCACGTTGCGACAGAAAATTGCGTCGAACGGACCCGGCAACGCCCAGTCGTGTGCCAGTAAATTCAGTTGCGTATAGTTCACCATGTTGGCGAGGTCGGAACGCACGCGCACCATGCCTTCGTGCGGACCGGTGCCGCGCAGGAAAAAGCGCTGCAGCTGTGACTGCGATAGCGTGCGTAGCTCTTCCTGGCGATACACGCCCGCCACGGCTTTCTCTAATACTTGCGTGTCGATATCGCTGGCATGGACCTGGAATTTACCCGGACCGGTGCCCAGCGTTTCCGCCAGCGTCATGGCGATGGAGTACGGCTCTTCGCCGGTTGAGGCGGCGGTGCTCCAGACGCTGTAATTACCCGTGCGCTTACGCGCATGATCCGCGAGGATCGGGAAGTGATGCGCCTCGCGGAAGAAAGAGGTCAGGTTGGTGGTCAGCGCGTTAATAAACGCCTGCCACTCCGCACTGTTTTGGTCCTGCTCCAGCAGGGCCAGATAGCGGCCAAAGTCATCAATATTCAGCATGCGCAGACGACGCACTAAACGGTTGTAAACCATCTCGCGTTTGTGGTCGGCCAGCACAATGCCCGCGCGCTGATAGATCAGCTGGCTAATGCGACGAAAATGCGTATCTGAGAGCGGTAAGCGCTGCACCATTTGCGAGAGCAGCGTGGTCGCTTCACTTTGATCCAATAACGTCGATTTCTTCATTTCAGGTCACCCGGCAACAAACTGTTTAAATTGTGATACTGCGGTTGCTACTGTGCTGCCAGTCGCGCCATTCTTATGGGCCGCCTTGCGGCGGCCACAAGGATTAAAAGGTTTCCCAGTTATCGTCAGTGCTACGTGCGCCTGCCGGTGCCAGTGCTTTTGGCGTGCCGGAACGCAAATTTTTTGCCGCTGTAGATACGTTAACGGCCTGAACGACAAATTCTTTACCGATATTGAACACCGCAACCGACTGTTTCAGTCTGCTGGCCTGATCTTCCAGCGCCGCTGCCGCAGTTGCCGACTCTTCGACCAGCGCTGCGTTCTGCTGCGTCACGCGATCCATCTCGTTCACCGCCAGACCGACCTGATCGATACCACGGCTCTGCTCGTCCGACGCCGAGGCGATTTCGCCCATGATGTCGGTGACGCGCGTAACCGCATTCACGATGTTGGTCATGGTTTCCCCGGCGCTCTCCACCAGCACAGAACCGGTGTTGACGCGGCTAACCGAATCTTCGATCAATCCTTTAATCTCTTTCGCCGCTTGTGCGCTGCGCTGTGCCAGACTGCGCACCTCGCCCGCTACCACAGCAAATCCACGTCCTTGCTCACCGGCGCGCGCCGCTTCTACCGCGGCGTTCAGTGCGAGGATATTGGTCTGGAAGGCGATGCCATCGATCACGCTGATGATGTCAGCGATTTTCTTCGAACTGCCAGTAATCTCTTTCATGGTAGTGACCACGCCATCCACCACTTTGCCGCCCTGCTGCGCGGTTTCCGAGGCGGTGAGCGCCAGCTGCGAAGCCTGACGGGCGTTTTCGGCGTTCTGCTTCACAGTGGCGGTCAACTGCTCCATGCTGGCAGCGGTCTCTTCCAGCGAAGCCGCTTGCTGCTCGGTACGCGAGGAGAGATCGTTGTTGCCCATGGCGATTTCGCTGGCACCGGTGTAGATGGCATCGGAACCGTCACGCACGGTACGCACCGTCCGCGCCAACTCTTGCTGCATCTCTTGCACCGAGGTGAGCAACTCGCCCATCTCGTTGCGCACCGTGATGTCGACCTGCTGCGTCAAATCGCCACGCGCAATGTGACGAATGTGCTCGATGCTCTGCTTCAGCGGACGGATCAGCACCGCACGCATGCCGCTCCACACCAGCGCAATCACCAGCAAGGTCACCAGCAGCGTGCCGACCACCAGCATGATGGATTGGGTATACGCCGCGTCATTAGCTTCAATGCCCTGATTGGCGAGCACAATGTTGTAGCTCAGCCACGCGTTATAATCTTTGGCAAATTTGTCCTGGAATCCCTGCGTCGGCTGATCAACAAATCCTTTGAAATTTCCGCTACCGAGGAAATCGATCAACTCACCCAATGCACCCCGATAGGCGTTGTAGTTGGCCTGCAGCGTCAGCACGTTCTCGGCCTTTTTGCCCTTTTCAGACAGGTTGGCGTTAAATTCGGCAAAACCCTGATCGGCGTTCTTCAACTCCTCACTCGCCAGCGCCACCAGATCTTTCACGGTTGCGCCTGAGCCAGCCTGCTGACTGTCCAGCAGGTAACGGATCCCCGCACGGTTCAGCGTGTTACGCGCCTGAACCAGCGATACCCATGAGGTGCCCATCGCCCGCTGCAGCGTGCTAAGACGCTGGTTATAGGCAAAATTATCTTTATCGGCTTTGACCGTGGAGTAGAACACTCCACCGGAGAACAGCTGCAGTAAGGCAAACAGCGCCAGCACGCACAGTAGGCCGGATACAACACGAATACGACTAAACATAAACACCTCATTGGTTGGCGGAACGCCTCTGTTATCGGCGCTTAAAGAGGGATCTTTATGTGTGTTCGCAGGGGTTGGACCAGCTTGGCTAGTGCTAGCTGTCCCTCACCCCGGCCCTCTCCCGCAGGCGGGAGAGGGAGACGCAGCCATATGCAGGCTCGGACAGTTCCCTCTCCCACTTGTGGGAGAGGGTTAGGGTGAGGGACAAACGACTCAAAACTTAAAACGTCTCCCAATTACCGTCACTCACCGGCGCGGCAGCCGCTTTACGCGGTGTACTGATGGTGTGTCGGACAGGCGCTGTTTTAACTGCCTGGGCGGCGCGCGCAATGCGGAACACCGAAACCGCCTGGCTCAGGCGGCTCGCCTGCTCTTCCAGTGACGCAGCAGCGGCGGCGGACTCTTCCACCAGCGAGGCATTCTGCTGGGTGACGCGGTCCATCTCGGTTACCGCTTGTCCTACCTGATCGATACCCCGGCTCTGCTCATCCGATGCCGAGGCGATTTCGCCCATAATATCGGTGACGCGCGTGACGGCGCCGACGATATCATTCATGGTCTCTCCGGCAGTGCCAACCAGCTGCGAACCGTTGTTGACGCGGTTCACCGAGTCTTCGATCAAGCCTTTGATCTCTTTCGCCGCCTGCGCACTGCGCTGCGCCAGGTTGCGCACTTCACCAGCCACTACAGCAAAACCACGGCCCTGTTCACCGGCGCGTGCTGCTTCTACCGCCGCGTTCAGCGCCAGGATATTGGTCTGGAAGGCGATGCCATCGATCACGCTGATAATGTCGGCGATCTTCTTCGAACTGCCGGCGATATCCTGCATGGTACGCACCACGCCATCGACCACCTCGCCACCTTTGCGTGCGGTATCGGACGCGCTGAGTGCCAGCTGCGATGCCTGACGCGCATTTTCGGCATTCTGTTTCACCGTCGCGGTGAGCTGCTCCATGCTGGCCGCAGTCTGCTCCAGTGAGGCGGCCTGCTCTTCGGTACGCGCCGAAAGATCGTTATTCCCGGCGGCGATTTCGCTGGCGCCGGTGAAAATCGCATCGGAACCGTCACGCACATTGCCAACGGTGCTAACCAGCGACTGCTGCATCTCGTGCAGACTGCCGGCCAGCTGGCTCATTTCATTGCGCCCTTCCACCACGATATGTTGCGTGAGATCGCCCGCGGCGATATGACGAATATGCGCCAGCAGCTGATGCAGCGGCTGAATCAGCACGCTACGCAGGCCGAACCAGCAGCCGACGATCACCGCAATCACCACCAGCGCTACGGACGCCAGCAACCACATCATGGTCTGGAAGGCGCGCTGGTTTTGCGCCACGCCTTCTGCCGCTAATTTGCTTTGCTCAGTGCGCCACTCTTCGTAAGTGGCTTTCATCGCCACCTGTTTTGCTTCGATGTTCTGCGCAAACATGCCTTGCAGATCGTTGGCTTTCAGGCGTTCCAGCATCGCTTTCAAACCGTCGTTAAAGGCGGCGTAGTTTGCTTCCAGCTTATCGCGCAGCGCGTCCGGCAAGCCCGGCGTGGCCGGTAAGTCGTAGTAGCGTTGATAGTGGCCGGCAGCGACATTGAGCTGCTTTTCCGTTTGCGCAATTAACGCCGCCAGTTGGCCGCCATTGGCCTGCGCGGCCATGGTGCCCTGCATACGCAACATGGCGCGGTTGAGCACGGTGCGGGTTTGGTTCAGTTCAATCCAGGCGTCTGACATCGCGCCAACGTTGTTGGAAGAGATCTGCGCTACCGCAAACGCCTCTTTATCTTTTTGTAAGGCGGACCAGAACAGGCCACCCGACAGTAATTGTAAAGCGCCAAACACCAGCAATACGGCGATGAGGCTGGTCACAACATTGATTCGTTTTAACATGGGTTCTCCAGGGATGCGTTTCAGCTTCCCCAGTTATCGACCGGTAATCTGAATATTTCAGGGTGCTTAAGCTACTTTACGAATTAAAATTCTACGTTTGAGCATGATTGCAGTGTTTTATAACTAAAGAAATTAACAGTAAAAAAAAGCGCCTTTTATCGGGTGAGCGATGAGGGCGCATTGGGTATTGTGCGGGTTGTCCCTCACCCCGGCCCTCTCCCGCAGGCGGGAGAGGGAGACGCTGCCACATGCTGGCTCGGACAGTTCCCTCTCCCACGTTTGGGAGAGGGTTAGGGTGAGGGACCAACCCCTCCAAACTTAAAACGTCTCCCAGTTACTCTCCCCCGCCGCGGCGGTCAGCGCTTTACGCGGTGTGCCGAGCGTGGGTGGTGCGATCTGCGGATGACGCACGCCGCTTCTGGCCTGCGGCTGCGCGTGTGCCGCGCGCGGTACGCGGAACACCGCCACCGACTGGCTCAGGCGACTGGCCTGCTCTTCCAGCGAGGCCGCCGCCGCCGCAGACTCTTCCACCAGCGAGGCGTTCTGCTGCGTCACGCGATCCATTTCCGTCACCGCCTGGCCAACCTGATCGATACCACGGCTCTGCTCATCCGATGCCGAGGCAATTTCGCCCATGATGTCGGTGACGCGCGTTACCGCATTAACGATATCGCTCATGGTCTCACCGGCGGTGCCCACCAGTTCAGATCCGCTGTTCACGCGGCTGACGGAGTCTTCAATCAACCCTTTAATCTCTTTCGCCGCCTGCGCGCTGCGCTGCGCCAGGTTACGCACTTCACCCGCGACCACCGCAAAGCCACGGCCTTGCTCACCGGCGCGCGCCGCTTCTACCGCCGCGTTCAACGCCAGAATATTGGTCTGGAAGGCAATGCCATCGATAACGCTGGTGATGTCGGCGATCTTCTTCGAACTGCCGGCGATGTCGCTCATGGTGCGCACCACGCCTTGCACCACATCACCGCCCTTCTGCGCGGTTTCAGAGGCGCTCAGCGCCAGCTGCGACGCCTGACGCGCGTTTTCGGCGTTCTGCTTCACGGTGGCGGTTAGCTGTTCCATGCTGGCGGCGGTCTGCTCCAGTGAAGCCGCCTGCTCTTCGGTACGTGCCGAGAGGTCGTTGTTGCCCGCAGAAATTTCGCTCGCCCCGGTAAAGATGGCATCCGAACCGTCACGCACATCACTCACCGTGCGCACCAGCGACTGTTGCATCTCATGCAGGCTTTCCGCCAGCTGGCTCATTTCGTTACGCCCTTCGACCGCGATGCTCTGCGTCAAATCGCCCTGCGCAATGTGCTGAATATGCTGAATGTTGTCATTAAGCGGCTTGATGAGGATTTTGCGCATGCCGAACCAGCACAGCACAATCACCGCCACCACAATCGCCAGCACCGCGCCTAACAGCCAAATCATGTGATCGTAGGCAGAGCTGTTCGCTTCGGCGCCCGCAGCGGTCAGGCGATCCTGATCGGCACGCCACTGGCGATACTCTTTCAGGAAGGTGTTTTGGCTCGGCGCAACCGGCGCTTTGGCTGCCTGATCGAGATCTTTTGCTACCAGCGCATCCTGCAACTGGCCCAGCGCACTGGCATAGGCGGTATAGGTTTCATCCACACGTTTATTCAGCGCGGCATCCTGTCCCGGCGTGTCCGGCGTGGCTTTAAATAGCTGATAGTTATCGGCGGCCTCTTTCTGGAAGGCTTTGCTGTCGTCATATAAACCAGCGATATCCGCTTCGCTGCCGGTGAGTTTGCTGGTTGCGATACGCAGCTGAATGCGGGTTAACACCACACGGCTCTGATTGAGGCTCATGTAGGCATCGTTGATGGCGGCAGTGTTTTTGCTCGCCAGTTGTGAAACGTTAAAACTGTTTTTGTCATCGCTTAACGCTTTGAAAAACAGTGAGCCGGATGCCAGCTGTAAAAAGCCAAACACCAACAACACCAGCAATAAGCTGGTGACCACGCGGATTCTCGTAAACATAGTTTGCCCTGGAAAATGAAGAAAAAATGGTACAGATCGGTTATCGACCAAAGGCGGAGAATATTGAGGGATATTGCAGAGGTTTTTCGCGGCTTTGTTATTGATTTGTAAGGAATTAATTCACGCTCGTGATGATAACGGGCCGCAGCAGCGCGGCCCGTTGCGGGGATTATGCGGTACGCAGGTTATCCACCAGCGCCATCTCTTCGCTGCTCAGCAGCTTTTCGATGTCGACCAGAATCAGCATACGTTCACCCAACGCACCCAGACCGGTCAGGTACTCGGTAGACATGGTGACGGCGAACTCTGGTGAAGGGCGAATCTGCTCTTGCGTCAGCGACAGCACGTCAGAAACACCATCGACCACGATGCCCACCACGCGATGCTCAAGATTCAGCACGATCACTACGGTGTTCTCGTTGTACACCACATCCGGCTGCGAGAATTTCACGCGCAGGTCGATGATCGGCACGATCACGCCGCGCAGGTTGGTCACGCCTTTAATGAATTCCGGCGTGTTTGCGATGCGGGTTACCTGATCGTAACCACGAATCTCCTGCACTTTCAGAATGTCGATGCCGTACTCTTCGTCACCCAGTGTGAAAACTAAGAATTCCTGGCCCACGGTTTCGCCAGCGATTTTGGTCACGGTTGCCATGTCAGTCATTTTTTTACCCTTTCGTTATCTATTACGCTGCGGCACCGGCCACACGCTTTTCACGGTTCAACGATTGCAGTGCTGAGACATCCACAATCAGCGCCACGCTGCCATCGCCCAAAATGGTGGCGGCAGAGATGCCCGGCACTTTGCGATAGTTGCTTTCAAGGTTTTTCACTACCACCTGATGCTGACCAATCAGCTGATCAACCAGCAGCGCATAGCGACGGCCTGCGCTTTGCAGAATCACCACAATGCCTTGCGTGGCGTCGGTTTTGGCGTTCTGCACCTCAAACACATTCCACAGCTCTACCAGCGGCAGATATTCGCCACGCACTTCCAGCACGCGCTCGCCACCGGCCAGCGGTTTCAGCTCTTCGGCGGTTGGCTGCAGCGATTCCATCACCGCGTTGAGCGGCAGAATGAACACTTCGTTAGCCACGCGCACTGACATGCCGTCAAGGATCGCCAGCGTCAGCGGCAGCAGGATGCGAATGGTGGTGCCTTTGCCCTGCTTCGAGGAGATTTCAACGTGACCGCCCATCTCCTGAATATTACGTTTCACCACGTCCATGCCCACGCCACGGCCCGACACGTCGGTGACCTGCTCAGCGGTGGAGAAGCCCGGCGCGAAAATCAGCATGCCGACTTCTTCGTCGCTCATGCTGTCGCTGACCGGCAGACCAGACGACAACGCTTTGGCCAGAATACGTTCGCGGTTCAGACCGGCACCGTCATCGATCACTTCGATGCAGATGTTGCCGCCCTGATGTTCCGCAGAGAGCGTCAGGTTGCCGACGGCAGTTTTATTCGCGGCCAGACGTTTTTCCGGGGTTTCGATGCCGTGATCGAGGCTGTTACGCACCAGATGCGTTAACGGATCGATGATGCGTTCAATCAGGCTCTTATCCAGTTCGGTCGAGCTGCCGAGCAGCGTCAGTTCCACTTCTTTGCCCAGCTTGCTGGCCAGATCGCGCACCAGGCGCGGGAAGCGGCTGAAGACATACTCCATCGGCATCATACGAATCGACATCACCGATTCCTGCAGATCGCGGGCATTACGCTCCAGCTGACCCATGCTGTTCAGCAGGTCGCCGTGCGCCACCGGATCCAGCGCGCCTGAGCGTTGCGCCAGCATCGATTGGGTGATCACCAGCTCGCCAACCAGGTTAATCAGCTGATCCACTTTCTCCACGGCCACGCGGATACTGCTGGATTCGCTGCCTTTGGCCGGTGCGGCGGCACGCTTAGGTTCACGTTTCACCGCTGGCGTAATATCGGTCACGGTGGCGGTTTGCACCGCTTCGGCAGCCACTTCCGCTACCGGCGCTTCAGTAACGGCCGCTGCGCCTGTCGGGAAGTGGATCTGTGCTTCATCCAGCACAAAACAGAGCACCGCGACGATGTCATCTTTGCCGACGCCATCAATGGTAACTTCCAGCGAATTGGCGCCTTTCACCACGTTGCTGACGGTACCCAGATTGCCGAGCTCTTCCAGCATCAGCTCCGGCTCTTTCTCTTTCAGGTCAACCAGTTGCAGGCGCATACCTGCGGCGGCTGCCGGTGCAGCAATTTCAACCACTTCGGCGACTTTGGGCGCTTCAGGCGCAATGCCTTTCGCTTCCAGTGCCAGCTGACGCAGCGCTTCGCAGATGTATTTAAAGCTTTCTGCATTCGGCTCCTGCGCCGTTTTATAGGCATCGAGCTGTTCTTGCATAATATCTTTGGTTTCCAAAAACAGGTTGATGATATCGGTGCTGAGCTGCATCTCGCCGCGGCGCGCACCATCCAGAATGTTTTCCAGGATGTGGGTGGTTTCCTGTAAAACCGTAAAGCCAAACGTACCGGCTCCGCCCTTGATGGAGTGGGCGGCGCGGAAGATGGCATTCAACTGCTCGGAATCGGGCTCCTGGGGATCAAGTCCCAACAGGTGTTGCTCCATATCCGCTAACAGCTCATCGGCTTCATCGAAAAACGTCTGGTAAAAATCGCTGATGTCCATGCTCACGGGATCACCTCGGCTGTGAGGGTTGGTCTGGTGTCACCGCGCTCGCCGTGGGCGTCGCCGCTGCCGCAGGGGCCGTTGCAGCAACCGGCACAGCCGGTGTCGCAGTAGAACCTGTTGGGGCAGTCGACGCAGCCGGTACAGCGGGTGCGGTAATGTCGGGAATAATTTGCGCCGGGTCGCTCACCTGAACGGCATCGCTCTCGGCATTCTCTTTTTCAATCGCCGCTTCGGTGTCGTGATTCAACACCAGCAGGCTAATGCGGCGGTTGACTGCATCATTAGCACCACGGTTTTTCAGCTTCATGGTGTCGGCCATACCGACCACACGCAGCATTTTGGCGCCGTCGAGGCCACCAATCACCAGCTCGCGCCGTGAGGCATTGGCACGATCCGCCGACAGTTCCCAGTTGCTGTAGCCACGGTCGCCGTTGGCATACTGGAAATCATCGGTGTGACCCGCGAGGCTGATTTTGTTCGGGATATCATTCAGTACCGGCGCGATGGTGCGCAGGATGTCGCGCATGTAAGGCTCCACGTCCGCGCTGCCGGTTTTAAACATCGGGCGGTTCTGGCTATCGATAATCTGAATGCGCAATCCCTCTTCCACCATGTTGATAATCAGGTGCGGACGCAGCGCTTTCAGACGCGGATCGGCTTCAATCAGCTGGTCGAGCTTTTCCCGCAGGCGATTCAGGCGGATCTCCTCCAGCTTCTTCTTCTGCGCATCCATATCGACAATCTTCTTCACTTCACCCTTCTGCTGCGTCGGATCGTCGCCGCCGCCGGGGATCGGACTTTCGCTGTCGCTGCTGCGCTGACCGCCGGTCAACGCCACTTTCAACGGCGTTTTAAAGTATTCCGCAATCTGGACCAACTCTTTGGGGCTGGAGATGGAGAGCAACCACATCACCATAAAGAACGCCATCATCGCCGTCATAAAGTCGGCATAGGCAATCTTCCACGAACCGTGGCTCCCATGGTGACCTTTATGTTTGCGCTTTTTAACCAGCACAATGGGGCGATTGCCTGCTTTCATGAATTCTCATCCGAAGTTTGTTTCGCCGGGTTCTTGGCGTTACGCACGTGCTCTTCCAACTCTGAGAACGAGGGACGCTCGGCGGAGTACAGCGTTTTACGACCAAATTCCACGGCGATTTGCGGCGCGTAACCATTGAGGCTGGAGAGCAACGTCACCTTCACGCACTGCATCATCTTGGTGGTTTCGGCACATTTCTGACGCAGCACCGACGCCAGCGGAGAAATAAAGCCGTAAGCCAGCAAAATGCCGAGGAAGGTACCGACCATCGCGTGGGCCACTAACGCACCCAGTTCGGCCGCCGGACGGTCGGCTGATGCCAGTGCGTGCACCACGCCCATTACCGCCGCGACAATACCGAAAGCCGGTAAGCCATCACCCACCGCCGATATACTTTGCGCGGGTACTTCGCACTCGTGTTCGTAGGTCTCGATCTCTTCATCCATCAACGCTTCGATTTCGAAGGCGTTCATATTTCCGCTGACCATTAAACGCAAATAATCGGTAATAAAATCGACTAACTGTTTATCGGACAAAATACGCGGATAGTTAGCGAAAATTTCACTCTGGCTGGGATCTTCAATGTCGCGTTCTAATGACAACATGCCTTGCTGACGCGATTTCGCCATCAGGCGATACAGCAGCGCCATTAAATCCATGTACACGGCTTTGTTATATTTCGAGCCGCGCATTAACAATGGCAGCGCTTTTAATGTTTTCTTAATCGATTTGCCATTATTGCCGACTAAAAAAGCACCAATACCGGCACCGCCGATAATGATCAGCTCCGCCGGTTGATAGAGCGCGCCTAAATGTCCGCCGACCATCGCGTAGCCGCCCAACACGGAGCCGACGACCACGATATAACCCAGAATTATCAGCACAAAAAATCCTTACGTCCGTAACGTGTTGATGGAAGTTAAGCCAGAGAGCCGCAGGTGTTATTCGTTTATCGCAGGCAAAAAAAAAGCAGCGGTATTAACCGCTGCTGGATGTTTTCCACGATGCGAACAAACTTAAACGGCGCGTTTAACCTGTTCATCCAGCAGTTGTGGAAAGGTATCGGCAGAATCTGCAGAAAGTTTACGTCTTTTTACGGCACGTGATGGCGGCTGGCACAGGCTGCAGACAAAGCTGCCGACGGGCTGGTGCGCGTGGTTAATAAAGCTTCCACCACAGCACTTACAGTCAGACAGTTCCAGCATGCCGCTTTCAACGAATCGCACCAGGGTCCATGCACGCGTTAGCGCCAACAGCGGGCCCTCGTCCGATTGCGGACACTGCTCAAGATACAAGCGATAAGCTTTGATTACCGCTTCAACGCCGCTGTTCAACCCAGTTTTCAGCAGGAACTGCCAGGCGTTACAGAACATAGAAGAGTGGATGTTTTGTTCCCAGGTCATGAACCAATCAGTAGAGAATGGCAGCATGCCTTTCGGTGGTGGAGCACCACGCAGTTCTTTATACAGTTTAATCAGGCGACCACGGCTCAGCTGCGTTTCACTCTCCAGCATTTGCAGTCGTGCGCCCAACGTAATCAGCTCCATTGCCAGCTGAATATCGCGCGCTTCCTGAACAATACTTTTTTCGGTCATTAAACGGCCCTCTTCTTCGCGGAGACGTCATCTTTAGACGCATTCCGCAGCAGGCGGCTGGATAATAAAATACCGGTGTGGATTTGCTGCAAGTCATCCACGCGTGACTCTTGAGTCAGACGATTAATATGGTTGTGATCGGTAAAACGGAACTGGCAAACCAGTTGATTGGTTTCCGCTAATTTTACCATTTCAGGTAAGGTTAATTGCGACAATGCATCAGCCATCGATTCATCGATGCCTAAACGAAACATTGCTGAAGCTTTTTCCTGGTTAATTAAACGCTGAGCAAGAAGCAAATATGACAAATTGATGTCATATATATGTTTTAGTAATTCTGATGTACCCATTTTTTCCATCCTGATAGACGCGACACATATACGGCCACAGAATTAAATTGTTCTATGGTTCGGGCTGCTGGTTGGTAAATCTAAAGATGGCAAAAAATAATCAGGCTTGAGCCAACGCGTACCTAACTGTTTCACTTCCCGTCAGGACACTGATCAGTAGTAATCAAAACTCCAGGCCATTCTTTGCTTGAGTAGTAACCATCTTCCGTGACGTCTGCTTACAGTTTTTTAAGACTAATCTGAAAACAAGGCAAATCTATATCGTCTGATTTCGACATACAACGTGAGTGGCGCGAAATTTTAGATAAAGTGTGATCTGCGTCACACTTTTAAGGCAAATTTTTTCGCCAACCCTTCAGCATCGCTTTTCTGTTGTCTGTTTTTTGCGCGATTTCTGATTATTTCTTTAATAATTTGCTGAAGTAAGGCGGATTTTAGGCTCTGCGGAAGATTGTCATTACAACGCGATCAGATATCTGCCTCGTTGCAATTAGGGTGCTATAACGCGCCATATAAAGAATTATATGCAGCATAATACTCTGAATTATCGCGAAACTATTCGCTTCTAAATTAATCACTTACAGGGAATATTGCCCCTGTGGCGTAAAGCGAGACGCTAGCGAAGCGTGAAGACTGGGCGTAGAGCGCCTGGGAACCGTCAATGAATTGTAGGGAGTGTTTAGCGTGCGGCAGGGGATGTAACAGAGCGTTACATTAGAGAAATGAATGAATCGGCATTTTTTCGGTTTGCTACGCGTTTACTATCGGCGTACCACCTGAGATCTTTAGGGTTGAGACGAAAAAAAGCTTTTTTTACCTTTCGATTGCGTTCTTTTTAACCAACATGTGCGCTTTTTGCTGATGAGTCAGCGCATTAGCGCTTAAAGAAATGAAATCGATTTCGTGAAGTTAGAATGGCGCGTGAAAACGCTGTGCAGTGAAGCAGAAATGAAGTTGTGATCGGTGGCGTAATGGCGGGTCGTTTTTTGGCGAGGAGGTTGTCATTGATGGCTGGGAGTTCTTGGAAACAAGGTCGCCATTAATGGCGACCCTACATGTTGGGTGCGTGTTACGCTAATTTCGGAAAGGTAGCGACTTTATTTGCCGTGCCGTGATCGTCACTGCGTACCGGCAACGTATTTAAATCTTTCAGGAAGCTTTCGCGCCAGTGCGAAATATCCTGTTTGCGCAACACCGCCATCATGTCGTTATAACGCGAAATACGTTCGGTACGCGGCATGGTCAACGCGCGGTCCAGCGCTGCTGCCACCTCATCACGATCGTACGGATTGACGATTAGCGCCGAGGTCAGCTCATTGGCCGCACCAGCAAAGCGTGACAATACCAACACGCCAGGGTTATCCGGGTCCTGCGCCGCCACATACTCTTTCGCCACCAGATTCATGCCGTCACGCAGCGGTGTAATCAAGCCGACGTTGGTGAGACGGAAGATCTTCATTAACAGGCGGCGATCAAAGTGCTGATTGAGGTAATAGAGCGGCGTCCAGCCTAACGTGCCGTATTTACCGTTGATGCGCCCTGCTTCCGTTTCCAGCTGATGACGGATGTCCTGATAAGCCTGCACGTCGCCGCGCGAGGTGGGCGCAATTTGCGAGTAGCGAACATTGCCGCGATGCTGTGGGAAGTTCGCCAGCAAGGCTTCAAAGGCGAGGAAACGCTCCGGCAATCCTTTAGAGTAATCCAGACGCTCGCAGGCGATGATGTTCTGCAGATCGCCCAAATCACGTTTCATCGCCGCCATTTTCGGTGGCAACGGCCCTTCCGCCATCTCTTTAATGGTGTCCGGCTCAATACCAATCGGATAGACCTCGGTCATAAAGGTGTTACCGAAGGCGCGATGCTTCTTCTCTCCTTTATTCTGCAGCTGCGTTAGCTGGCTCAGGCTATCAAGGAAGGCAACGCGGTCGGATTCTGTCTGGAAACCCAGCAGGTCGTAGTCGCACAGCATTTCCAGCAGTTCCTGATGCGGCGGCAACGCGTTGAAGATCTCAGGCGTTGGGAACGGGATATGCAGAAAGAATCCAATGCGGTTATTAATGCCCTGTTTGCGCAGCTCGGCAGCAAACGGCAACAGATGGTAATCGTGGATCCACAGAATATCGTCAGGTTTCAGCAGCGGTTTAAGGCGCTGTGCCAGCAAGGTGTTGACGCGGCAATAGCCATCCCAGGCTTCGCGCTGATACTGCACCAGATCGAGACGATAGTGGAAAGCCGGCCAAATCACGGTATTGGAGAACTGGAGATAATATTGATCGTAATCGTTTTGATTCAGCGGCAGTGAGGCATAGGTAATGCCGTCTTTTTCGATCTGCGAAAGTTCTTCATCTTCCTCTTCACCCGAGAATTCGCTGATCTCTCCGTTCCAGCCAAACCATAATCCTCCGGTATCTCGCAGAGCATCCAAAATACCGACAGCAAGCCCGCCTGCGCTGGCCTTGCTACCATCGGGAATCGCGATACGGTTAGATACGACGACTAAACGACTCATAACCTAAACTCCTTACCCACATTGTCATGTTCTAGTTGTAATAATAGTTGTTCAAGCCAGTGCCATACGGCCTCAACGCTGTCGAGGCGATAGCGTGCATGGCTGGCCCCTTCACCGACTTTGACAGAAATGCCCTGCATGGCGTTGACCGCGAGGAATCCTTTTTCGTCTGTCAGGTCGTCTCCCACAAATACCGGAATGCGTCCGGCAAAGGGCGCTTCCTGCATAAATTCACGCACGGCGGCACCTTTATCGATGCCTTGCGGCTTCAGTTCCACCACGCATTTGCCTGGCTGCAGCGTCAGCTCGGGAAAGCGTGCGGCCGCGTCTTCGGCCAGCTGCATGATGGCGTTTTCATACTGCGGCGCATTGCGATAGTGCAGCGCAAACGCCATGCCTTTCACTTCTAATAGCGTATTCGGCCATTGATCCAGCGTCTGCTGCAGTTCGGTTTGCAGCGTTTGCGCCACATCGCCCGGCAAGCTGTGGCGATGTACACGTCCCGCCGCATCGCGGCGTTCTGCACCGTGCACGCCAGCGGCTGGCGTTTCGAGCGGCGCCACTAAGGCATCAAGTTGCGCAATTGGACGTCCGGAAACCAACGCGACTGCGCCGTGGCTGAGATTGGAAATTTGTTGCAGGAGCTGGCGTACCGAGGCGGGAATGGAGACCGACTCGGGCTGCGACTGAATCGCTGCCAGCGTGCCGTCGACATCAAAAAAGAAGGCATAAAGTCCGCCACTTAACGACGGCAAGGTGCTGTTCTGATTAACCGCGGGGGTCACGACTCTTCTCCTGTCTTGTGGAATTTACCATCACAGGATGTTCGGAGACTGGCTGGGCGATCGAGGCGGTTACAACCGCAGAAGTGTGCGCGAGGAGGTTTTGCAGATAACACGGAATTTCGATAGATAACTCTCCACAAACAAACATCATTTGAACTCACTCGCCAGGCTGACTGCGAACATCGTCAGATTTAAGTGTAGACGCAGATCACGATATTGCCAGATTCATGCGGCTTCGCTATAGGTTAAGTGGCAGTTTTAGGGGTTATGCCGCAAAAGAATCGCCTCACGGGTTTTTCAACCGCTTCGCTTATTTCTGGCAGTATTACGCCCTTCTCCCGCCTCAATTCCCGGATTATGCCGACTTGCATCCGTCGCGCGGATTATCATATGGTGCGTTTACCGTGCGGCTACAGCGCGGAAATAGAGCCCTGAACCGCATAGATCACGGCTTTTAGATTCATTCAGGCAGGAATCCAGATGATGGAAAACCGATCGACATCACATTTTTCATATGTCATGGCGGGGGAACGACGATGATCCCGCAGAGCTATAGCCAACGCGTTCATTTCTATTACTGCATTCTGGTCGCCCTGAAAATCAACGCCAAAAACAAGAAGTCTGGCGGTATACGCGGCAAGAATAACTTCCTGCTGAAATGGCTGCGTAATGCGCAGAACAACACCATTTTCCCGCCGGATATCACCAGCGAGATTGAGTGGCTGCGCGCCAAGATCATCAGCTCCGGGCCCGACACCGATCTGGAACCGATGCTGCAATATGTCTACGACACCGCGAAGCGTGCCGAGACCTTGCGTTTAGGCTCGTAATTTCTGTCGGGTATTTCATTAAGTGGAAACCGCGTTTTTATTGAGGTAACGCAATATCTCCCTCTTAATTACCCCGTAAATCTGGATACGGTTAAATCTTCTTATCTTGATGAATTTAATCGAAAAAAATTAAATCTGGCATCTACGTGAAGGTAATTAATATGATTAACAGAATGATCCTCAATGAGACCGCTTATTTCGGTGCGGGCGCGATTAATTCGATTGTCGATGAGATTCACAAGCGCGGTTTTACTAAAGCGTTGGTGGTTACCGACAAAGATTTGATCAAGTTTGCTGTCGCCACCCGCATTACCGATCTGCTGACGCAGCACGACCTCAGTTTTGAAATATATGATGACGTGATTCCTAATCCCACCGTTGATGTGGTGCATGCGGGCGTCGATGCTTTTCGCCGTTCGGGTGCCGATTATCTGATCGCGGTGGGCGGCGGCTCGCCGCAGGATACCTGCAAAGCCATCGGCATGATGATTGCCAACCCCGAGTTCAGCGATGTGCGCATGCTGGAAGGCGGTGCCGCCACGCGTAATCCTTCTGTGCCGATCATTGCGGTGCCGACTACCTCAGGCACCGCAGCGGAAGTCACCATCAATTACGTCATCACCGATGAAGAGAAGAAGCGCAAGTTCGTCTGCTACGACCCGCACGATATTCCGGCGATTGCCATCATCGATCCCGACATGATGGCCAGCATGCCCGCCAGCCTGAAAGCGGCCACCGGTGTCGATGCGCTGACGCACGCCATTGAAGGCTACATCACGCGCGGTGCGTGGGAGCTCACCGATATGTTCCATCTCAAGGCGATTGAAATTATTGGCCGCTCGCTGCGTGACTCGGTCAAAGGCGTGCCTGCGGGCGTTGCCGATATGGCGCTGGGTCAGTACATCGCCGGGATGGGCTTCTCGAATGTCGGACTCGGTCTGGTGCACGGTATGGCGCACCCGCTGGGCGCGTTTTACGGCACGCCGCACGGCATCGCCAATGCGGTACTGCTGCCGCACATCATGGCGTTCAATGCCGAACATACCGGCGAGAAATACCGCGCTATCGCGCATGCACTCGGCATGGAAGGTGCCTATGCCTGTTCATTAGCCGACGCACGTGCGCTGGCGATTGATGCGGTGATCACCCTGAACCACGATATCGGTATTCCGCTCAGACTGCGTGATATCGGCATGCAGGAGCAGGATGTGGATGCGCTCGCCGCCGCCGCCTTCGCTGATGTGTGTACGCCGGGCAATCCGCGTGAGTGCAGCGTCGAGATGATTAGATCACTTTATCGTGAACTGTTCTGATTAATGTCAATCAGGCAATGCTGAATGAACAGCATTGCCATTTATTAGCCGCATCGGTTATTCCCTGTTTATCGCCAATTACGCTAACTCTATCGGCAGATTAATCTGGAATTTTGCTTAATATTCGGATATGAGGCGTTCTCTTTGCAGGATGTGCCATAGTTCATGTTGATATGAAATATAAAGGATCCTGCTATGTTTGGCTTTTTAACCTCTCTTTTTGGTAGTCCCGAATCATTAGTGCAAGTCATGACGCGCCAGGACATTCAGGAATCGATTGAGGAAGGTGACAGAATTATTATTGATGAAGACGGCAACGCTTCGGTTAATCCATTGAGTCCTGAAGTACAGCGCGATTTTGCCCATCATGTCAGCACATTAAAGGATATTTAGATGGGCACGGCGATATTTATGGTAATGATGGTATGCGGTTATTGGTATACTAGCCGCGACATGTCGAGCCGTTTGAAAATTAAGCGCTCTTTTGGCTGGGATGTCTATTTTCTTATTGCACTGTATGGCTGCATATTTGTACTGCAAGGCGTGTTGGCGACCGCCATTATCTGGCTGATTCTGCTGGCCGCATCCGGTGTGAACAATGCCTTTGCCCTGACTTCGGCAGAAAATGTCCACTGGAATGTCGACTTCATGACGTGGAGTTTTTTAGGCATTCAGGCGCCGGTGGTATTGATGCTGGCCTTTGCCATCCTCTTCTGCATGTATCGCTCCAATTGGGCGGTGAGCGCCCGGCTTAACGCCGGCGGGCGCAAAGAGCTGTATCAGCGGCTTTCACGTTCCAACGGCATTGAACAGTTATTGCTGCAGTGCATGGAAGAAGGCGAACTGGCGTGGGTTACGCTGAAATCGCGCCGTATTTATATCGGTATGATTCATGCAGCAACGTTTGAGTATCCGAATACCGCCAATATTGTGTTGATCCCGATGCTAAGTGGCTATCGCGATTCACGCACGCTCAACCTGGCGATCGAGCATAATTACAGTTTGTGGTACCACAATCACGACATTGATTTCTCTTCGTCGCCGAAAAATGCCCTTGAGTTTCGCAAAGTGATTATGGTGCATCAAATAGAAAGTTTGTCGCTGTTTGATCCGGCTAGCGCCAGCGCATTAGCCATGGATAAGCAAAGCGGTAATAAACGCAAATGGATGAGGAGGTCTGCGCCTAAACGCGACTATCCATAATTTAATAATCAAAGATGCTGGCTTAATTGTTTATGTTGTATCGAGCCAGCAATACTCCATAATAAGTCAAAATAATAAGGTAATCATGATGGACTTTAAAAAGTTCGAGGCCATTCTGCAGCTGTGGGGAGATTTACACTTCACAGGAATTGAATTACAACAGCGTGATAATAAAAGCGAAATTTACGCCACCGGCACCAATAACCATACCCAGAGTCAACTTTATATTTGCACGCTTTCTACTGAGATTGCGTCACATATCCAGTTAAAACAGTTTCGCACTTGGTTACACAGAATTAACATTGGTAAAGCAAAACGCCGGTTGGCTCTCTTACGAAAGGAGTAATGAGATTGTCCCCGCATGGGGGACAGAGAAGAATATCAGGCGTCGTCAGGCGTATAGCCCACCACAATTTCCAGCGTTTTGCGCAGCACATCGGCTTCAGCATCACTTTCTGCGGTTTCCAGCGCCATAATCAGACAAAGAATAATCGATTTATTACTGACTCGTCCTTCCGTGGCCAGCACGTGGCGGATAACCCTATCCAATACGGCAGCTTCGTTTTTTAGCGTACTGTCTGCATTGCGAAAATGCTCTGCCAACTCAGTGTCAGGCAGTGCAGCATAGAGGTTGTGATTTTCCGACATGATTCCAGTCCCGTGATTGCGTATATTCCCGCATTGCTATGTCCTCAATGCGAGCCAATCGGTCAATGTTTACGATTGTTGCCAGACTGCTGGTTATGACCAAACAGCTGAAGAACGTTGTCTCGTTGCGGCTGCTCTTCGCGCAATTTTTTCCCCGCCGAAATGCTGTTGCGCACATCGGTGATGGCGGCAGTGATCGCTGCACGCTGTTCGTCATCGGTGCTCTGCTGTTTCATCAGCGTCAGCTGATCCATCAGCGCCTGAGTATTAACGGGCCCCGGGCGCTGCAGCAACGCCAGCGCGGCTTCGCCAATAATTTCATCGATTATTTTCTGCTGTTCACTTCTATTCATAACGAATCATTCATAACGAATCTCTGATCGCCGTTTCGCCCCGGAGCGGGGCGAAACCAGTGTGGGAGCGTATTCAGAGTAAAATTCTAATACTTGTACAAGTTTGAAATCTGACAGGCTCTCAGCTTTCGCGTTCAAATAATAAGCCAATCAGCTGATGATAGTGATGCTCTTCTTCGGCGTTGGCGGCCAGTTCCAGTCTGCGCAGCAGCTTGGTACAGAGCGATTTGCGGTTGAGATTACGGCCTTCGCGTAAGATTTCAACCACGATCTGACCCAATGTTTCCTGCTGCGATGGCAGCGACGCTTTGCTGAAGTAGTTGGCAATGGCCTCGACTGAACTCGGCGTGTATCCGTTCTGACGCATAATTGACCCCAATAATTAAAAAAGTTAGATCATTTGACCTAAGTAAAGTTGTACAGGTAGCAAAAAGCTGTACAAGGAGCTTACTCAAGTTAGCAGGCGGGATTTGTTGCAAAAAGTGCTAATAAAGGTGAATTAGGATAATTGGAAAGCTTTTATTTCCAAATCCGTGCGCTCAGCGCCGAAAGTCATCGACGCGTGAACTTATTGGGCTGGTCAACTGTCGTCGGTATCGGCCGAAGGCATTCTGACGCTGCCTTCCTGACGACTCAACCCGCGCAACGCGGAATGGACGCGGTTGTCGCTGCCCGCCGGTTGACGGTGCGTGAGCAACCATTGCTGAGCCTGGGCAATGCGCTGCTGCTGTTGCGTGTTTTGCTCTTTTCTCGCCATGCGCGCGAGCTCTGTCAGCAGCGATGAGACGCTGACATCCTCACGACGTAGCAGTAACGCATAGGCGGCTTCGCCGATAATTTTAGGTTGCGAATCTGACATCTTCTACCTCCTGAGAATATGGGCTTACGCTTAGTTCTCACTACTCACTATAGATCATCAGCGTGATACCTTGTTAACAGAAAGCTCTGGTTATCTTGGGTTTTTGTTACTAACACGTTATGGTAACTGCCCTTCGGTGGCCTCTGCTCGCACCGACGATGTGAATTAATAACAAGAATGAAGCAAGGAAATCTGGCATGGAGTTCACCATACGCAAAGCCAAGGCAGAGGATGCAGAGCTGCTGCACCTGCTGGGGCGCATGACCTACAGCGCGCATTTTAAACATATGTGGGTTTCCGCAGAAGAGCTGGATGCCTTTATCGACAAGGAATATGGCCTGGCGGAGCTGAATAGCAGCCTCGCGGCCCCCAACGAGAGCTGGCTGATCGCCGAGACCGACAAGCCGATTGGCTTTGCCAAAGTCACCTGGAACACGCCGGTACCGGATTCCGGCATGAGCGGCGCGCTGCTGAATAAGCTGTACCTCAATCCGGAAGAAACCGGCAAAAATTACGGCCGCTGGATGTTCGAGAGCATCATCAATGAAGCGCGCGACAAGCGTGAAGGCTATCTGTGGCTGGAAGTGTTAGGCGATAATGTGCGTGCACGTAAGTTCTATGAAGCCTTTGGCATGCAGCACATCAAAGACATTCCGTTTGTTACCGCCTCGCAGCAGAGCACTCTGCAGATCATGGGAATGATGATTTAAGCGCAGCGGCACGCCATTCGGCACAAAATAAATATCCTTTGTTGCCAACTGTTTTGCAAATCATTGCCGGTTCTGGCTTGATCAAACTGCCCAATCGACATTACTGTATACACATACAGTAATGATTTGAGATCGTAGCCATGCAGTTTTATCAGCCCGCGGAAATCCGCGCCATTCTCGCCTTACCCTTGTTCATCAGCCGCGTGCCCTGCGGCTTTCCGTCCCCAGCTCAGGACTACGTTGAACAACGCATCGACCTCAACGACTTTTTAGTCGATCACCCCAGTTCAACCTACTTCATCAGAGTCAGCGGTGACTCGATGATCGACATCGGGATCAATGAGGGCGACATGCTGGTGGTGGACAGCTCGCTGAAACCCAAACACGGTGACATTGTGGTGGCGTCACTTTCCGGCGAGTTCACCGTGAAACAGCTGATGCTGCAGCCTTACCTGCATCTCAAACCGATGAACGTAACCCATGCGATTATCGCCATTCCTGACGCCGATGAGTTCGAAGTCTTCGGCATCGTTAAACACGTGATTAAAACCATAGGCCGCTGATGTTTGCCCTGGTGGATGTGAATTCGTTTTACGCCAGCTGTGAAACGGTGTTTCGCCCGGATCTGCGTGGCAAACCGATTGTGGTGCTGTCGAATAACGACGGCTGCATTATTTCCCTGAGCAGAGAAGCCAAGGCGCTGGGCATCAAGATGGGCGCGCCCTACTTCAAACATCGCGAAGAGCTGATGCGTCACAACGTGGTGGTGTTCTCGTCTAACTATGCGTTGTATGGCGATATGTCGCGCCGCGTGATGGAGACGCTGGCGCTGATATCCACGCGTGTGGATGAGTATTCCATCGACGAAGCCTTCGTTGATGTTACCGGCATCAATGCCTGCATGACGTTTGAACAGTTAGGCTGCGATATCCGCGACCGCATTTATCAGGACACCCATCTGCGCGTGGGTGTCGGCATTGCACCGACCAAAACCCTCGCCAAACTCGCCAACTGGGCGGCCAAACGCTGGACCAAAGCCGAGAACGTGATGGATCTCTCTTTGCCCCACCGTCAGCGCGAGTTGATGAAACTCGTCAAGGTTGAAGAGGTGTGGGGCGTGGGCCGGCGCTTATCGAAAAAGCTCAACCTGATGGGGATTAACACCGCGCTGGAATTAGCGGAAACCCCAACCGCGCTGATCCGGAAACACTTCGGCGTGGTGCTGGAGCGCACGGTACGTGAATTATGTGGCGAGTCTTGTCTGGCGTTTGAGGAGGTGGTTCCCAACCGACAAAATATTCTCTGCTCGCGCTCGTTTGGCGATCGTATTACCGAATATCAGGATATGCGCGAAGCCATCGCCAATTACGCCGCGCGCGCCGCAGAGAAGCTGCGCAGCGAGCGGCAATATTGCCGTCATATCGGGACGTTTATTCGCACCAGCCCGCACGATGCGCATCATCCTTATTACGCCAATGCGGCCAGTCAAACCTTGATTACGCCCACCGCTGACAGTCGCGATATTATTCAGGCCACGCTTAATTGTTTAGATCGTATCTGGGTTCCCGGTAAGCGTTATATGAAAGGCGGCGTGATGTTGGGCGATTTCTTTAGCGATGGCGTGGCGCAGCTTGATCTGTTTGCGGAATATCAGCCGCGTCATAATAGTGACCAACTGATGGCCCTGATCGATAAGATGAATGCCCACCAGCGCGGCGCGCTATGGTTTGCTGGCCAGGGGATTCAGAAACCCTGGTCGATGAAGCGCGAGATGCTGTCACCGGCGTACACCACCCGGCTGGCGGATCTGCCGGTGGCGAAGTAAGCGCTTCACGCTTGAATTACACGCATGCCAATGCGATATTCAGGCCCTGACACGGCCACAGCTTAATAACATCTGGAGAACCTATGTCGAATGAAGAACGCGTAAACGAGCTGGAAGAAACGGTAAACCAGCTGCAGATTGAAGTCGCTGCCTTGCGCGAGTTAATGATTAAGCAGGTGGCGGTTAATAACATCACCTTTAAAGGGAAATATGATGAGGTGATTATTCAGCTGGCGAAAGAATATGAAGAGCGCGGCTTAGAGGACGAAAGGAATAGCCAGATGCACGAAGCGCTACGTCAATATATCAAATACCAGCTGCCTGCCGTGGAATAAACCCACGGTTATTTCTGCTCTTCTGGCAGCGAGGCGATATTTATGCCTTTCGCCCCATCACGCCCTTCACGCTTTGCCTGATACAAAGCATGATCGGCGTATTCCAGCAGTTTCACGGCGCTCACCGCCGCCGCCGTAACGGTGGTGGCGCAGCCGGCACTGAGCGTGACATGGCCAACGGGCGAAGCAACATGGGGAAGCTGCATCACCCTCACCGCTTCAACCACGCGATTGGCAATGGTCATCCCTTCACCAAATGAGGTATCCGGTAATATCAGTGCAAACTCCTCGCCGCCATAGCGCGCGGCCATGTCTGAACGTCTTCCAGTGACAGACGACAGCACCTCGCCAACCACTTTCAGGCATTTATCCCCGGCAATGTGACCATAGGTATCGTTGTAGTGTTTGAAGAAATCGATATCCATCATGATAAGCGAGAGCGGTTTACCGCTGGCCGCCGCATGGGTTAACGCTTCACGCAGGAAACGATCAAATTCCCGGCGATTCGCTAGTCCGGTTAAACCATCGACATGCGCGAGTTTGTTCAGCGTCAGGTTGGCGTTGTGCAGTTCGTCACGCAGCAGCGTCAGCTCCTGCTGGTAGCGCAACACGCGACGTGCCTGACGCAGCTGGAAGGTGCCGAGTAAGATGATGGTCAGCAGCAGAATAATGCTGAGCAGAATATCCTGCGCCCGACCGTTGACCCACACGTGAAACAGATCGTCGCTGTTGTAACCTGCTGCAACAATAATCGGATAACGATCGGAACGGGCAAAACCAAAGATACGCGGTTGCCCATCCAGCACCGATCGCCACTGCCCGCTGCCGCGATCCATCTTAGACAGCATCTCCTGAAACAGCGGGCTGGCTGAGAGATTCATACCGATGTAACTGTCTGGCATCGGACGCGCATAGAGCACGGTGCTATCAGCCAGCATTAACACCAGCACATCGCGTGCACCGATCTCATAGTAGCTGTAGAAGCGGCGGAAAAAATCCACCTTGATTGTGGCCAGCAACACGCCCTTAAATCCACCACTGGCATCACTGACGCGCAGGGAAACGGGGATCACCAAATCGCCGGTGCTACGACTGGTGATCACCGGGCTAATATGCACGCTGTTACGATGGTTGCTGCGCTGAAAGGTGAAATATTCACGATCGGAGTTATTAATATTGTTGGGCACGCGTTCAGCAGAGGTCGCGATCCACTTGCCCTCGGCATCGTAATAGAAGAGTCCATGCAGTTGTGGCAGACGACGTTGCAGTTCGCGCATGGTGTTACTCAGATCGGCGCCCTGAATATGTGTGGCCAGCTGCAGCTGGAGATCACGCTGCATCTGCCGCAGCGACAGCTCCGTCTGCAAAAAGGTATCTTCCGCCTGACGCGACTGCGACAACGCCAGGTTCATCGCCGTTTGCTGCGTTTGTCGCACGGTGCCGAGCCAGTCTTCGCGCAGCGTCCAGATGCTCATCCCCACGACGGTGATAATCAAAAAGAGACCGGACAGCACAATACTTTGCTGCAAACCCGCGTCAGATGTCGCCTTAGGATCCATTTTTCTTTTTAACGGCATGTTGTCCTCTGTTTTCAAGCTACAACAGAGTTAAGCATGTAATGGGTGCAGTACGTGATAAGGCGGATATATTTCGGACCATCGATAACTCATATGACCAGTAACGAGATATTACTGTAGTATAGCTCCACCACACACAGTGGCTGCACTACGGCACGCGTTTACAACGAGATCATTCGGTAGTCACATCGACCAGCCCGCGAAATGCGGGCTTTTTTTATTTGAGAGGCAGAGAGAGCAGGACGGAGCAGAAAGCGCCGCCCTGAGGGTTTTATGCCGCGACGGTCAGCGCTTTTTTACTGCGCGACCAGACGCGATGGGATGCCATCAACGCGAGGAAATCCGCCATAAAGCTGCCTTCGGCTTTCACCGCTTCCACCAGCCCTTCTTCGGTTTCATTATCCTGCACGTTGAACTGCGCTTTGAATCGGCGCGCATCACCGCTCAGACCAATGGCTTTCAGATGCTTATACGCTTCCAGCAGGAAATAGCGCGCATCGCCGCTCAGCAGCAACGCATCAATATTGCCATCCGGCACAATCACCGCATCAAAGGTCAGCGAAGGAAGACCGGTAAAGGTGGCATCAACCGGCAGCACCGAGCCGTCGTCCGCCAGCACTTGCCCCATATGCGCCGCCAGGATTTTAGCATGCACGCCCTGCGCTTTTAGCGCCTGCAGAATCGCCAGCACGTCGGCAGCTTTCACGCCGTCACTCAGCAGTAACGCCACCTGACGGCCCTTAATATCGCCGCTCGGTTGCGCATAAAGACTGAGACTTTCATCCTTCGTCAAGCCATTCACATCCTTCGGCGGCGCGGTGTTGAGCTGTTCATCACTTAGCTTCAGACCGAGATTGGTGGCGACAGCCTGCGCCAGCGAGACATCAATCTGCAGCAGATGATCGACCACGCGTTCGCGAATATAAGGACGCGCCACCTTACTGAGCTCAAACGAATAAGCGCCAATAATGTGCTGCTGCTCTTCCGCCGTCTGGCTCAGCCAAAACAGCCGTGGCTGCGAATAATATTCGCCAAACGATGGGCTGCGCTCGCGCACCTTGCTGCCTTCAATGCGTTCCTGATAACTCTCAAATCCGCCCTGTTTCGCTGCTGGCGGCACTTCACGCGGCCAGTTATTGTTGATGGAGTTCGGTTCGTAGTTGGCTGGATTGGTGTCAATTTCCGTGCGATGCATGCCCTGACGCTGGAAGTTGTGGTACGGGCAAACCGGACGATTGATCGGAATCTCATGGAAGTTCGGCCCACCCAAGCGGCTGATTTGCGTATCGGTGTAGGAGAACAAACGGCCCTGCAGCAGCGGATCGTTGCTGAAATCCAGCCCCGGCACAATGTGGCCCGGATGGAACGCGACCTGTTCGGTTTCGGCGAAGAAGTTGTCCGGATTGCGGTTGAGCACCATTTTGCCGACCAGTTCAACCGGCACCAGCTCTTCCGGAATCAGTTTGGTGGCATCGAGAATGTCGAAATCGAACTTGAACTCATCCTCTTCCGGGATCAGCTGCAAACCCAGTTCATATTCCGGGAAATCGCCCGCTTCAATCGCTTCCCACAGATCGCGGCGATGGAAGTCAGGATCGCGGCCGGTCAGCTTCTGCGCTTCATCCCACAGCAGCGACGCTTTGCCTGCCACCGGTTTCCAGTGGAAACGCACGAAGGTGGATTTACCTTCGGCGTTAATCAGGCGGAACGTATGGATACCGAAACCTTCCATGGTGCGATAGCTGCGCGGAATGCCGCGATCCGACATCGCCCAGATGACGTTATGCAGCGTTTCCGGTTGCAGCGAGACATAATCCCAGAAGGTGTCATGGGCGCTCTGCCCTTGCGGAATTTCGTTGTGCGGCTCGGGTTTCACCGCATGCACGAAGTCCGGGAATTTATGCGCATCCTGAATGAAAAACACTGGCGTGTTGTTGCCGACTAAATCAAAAACGCCCTCATCGGTATAGAACTTGGTGGCGAATCCTCGGATATCGCGCACCGTATCAGCCGATCCTGCGCCACCTTGTACGGTGGAGAAACGCACGAAGACGGGTGTGATTTTTTCGGCATCGCTGAGGAAGCCTGCTTTGGTCAGTTTTTCCAACGAGCGGTAGGGCTGGAAATAGCCGTGCGCCGCCGAACCGCGCGCATGAACGATACGCTCAGGAATGCGTTCGTGGTCAAAATGCGTGATTTTTTCACGCATGATGAAGTCTTCAAGCAACGTGGGCCCGCGCGAACCGGCACGCAGCGAGTTCTGATCGTTGGCGATGCGGGTGCCCTGATTAGTGGTCAGGTCGGCGTTTTCGCCATTTTTGCGGTACTCATCGAGCTGCTCAAGTTTGCTGTTTTGCGTGGCGGGCGCTTTCAGGCTGCCGGGCGCGGTAGGCTGCTTGCCCGGCGGCGTCGGTTCGGCGGCAGGTTTATGTCCACCGCCTTGCGGTGCTAAATCACCTAATCCTGGCTCAGAGGTTTCTGGCCCTTTATGCGGCGCGGTATGGGTTAAATTCTGTTCTTTTTTATCTTTCGACATGTGACATGCTCCTCCAGTTAAGACCCTATTAACTGTAGAGCATAAAAACATTTATATTTCGTCTGGTTTAGAAATGATGTTTAAAGAGATTAATGAGGAGAATGTAAAGCGAGGATATTTTAACCGAAAGGTAGCTTTAATGGTTTATTAATAAGATTAATCCTGATAAATACCGTTGCGCTTTATTTCAATTATTTTCGCACCCTCCACAGGGTCGCCATTAATGGCGACCAAAAATATCATGCGTCATAACAGGCGCTATGAATGCGTTAAGGTTTCAAAATCACCTTGGTCCAGCCCGCATCACGATCGTCGAAATGGCGGTACGCTTCGGGTCCTTCGGCCAGCGACAGTCGATGAGAAATAATGCTCGCCGGATGCGCTTTGTCGGTGGCAATCAATCGCGCTAGCTGGCGGTTATAGGCTTTGACGTTGGCCTGGCCGGTACGGATCGACTGCCCTTTAAACCAGAAGCTGCCGAAATCGAACGGCATTTTACCCACTTTGGCTAACTCGCTGGCCGCGCCGGGATCCTGCGGGATAAACACGCCCACCACGCCAATGCCGCCGGTGGCTTTGGTGGAGGCGACCAGGCTGTTCATGGTGGCGCTGTTATCTTCGTGTCCATGCTGATTACAACATTGATAACCCACGCATTCACAACCGCAATCCGTGCCGCGTCCATCCGTCAGATCAAGGATTTGCTGCACCGCTGCGTCGCCCACGGCATTGATGCCCGTTGCGCCCATCTGCTCCGCCAGCGCCAGGCGATCGGGGTGCGTATCCACCACAAACACCTGCGACGCGCCTTTGATGATCGCCGAATGCGCGGCCATCAAGCCTACCGGGCCCGCACCGTAGATGGCGACGCTATCGCCCGGTCGCAGGCCTGCCAGTTCGGTCGCATGCCAGCCGGTGGGGAAAATGTCCGACAGCATCACATAATCTTCCTCTTTCTCCACCGCATCCGGTGGCAGCAGTAAACAGTTAAAATCGGCAAACGGCACGCGCAGCAGCTCGGCCTGACCGCCTTCCCACTCACCCATTTCAGCAAAGCCGTAGGCCGCACCTGCGGTGCCGGGGTTGGCGGTCAGACAGAAACCGGTTAACCCTCTCTCACAATTTTCACAGAAACCACAGCCGACGTTGAACGGCATACATACGTAATCGCCAACCTTAAGTCGCTCGACGCCACTCCCCACCTCCACCACTTCGCCAAGGTTTTCATGACCAAAGATGCGCCCCTGTTCAAAGCTGGTGCGCCCCTCGTACATATGTAAATCGGAACCGCAAATATTGGTGGTGGTAATACGAATAAGCGCATCGGTAGGACGCACAATTTTTGCATCAGGAACATTTTTAACCGAGACATCAAAAGGCCCGTTATAGACGATAGCTTTCATAATTTATTTTCCTGAGTGGCTAGCACTCTTAATTCGAATGAGCAGATAAGCACGGCGCTAATTTAACGTCGCGCTTAGCCAAAGAAATAAAAACCGCGTCTACATACCCTGGCATAAATAAGTCAGTTGTGCTTTTTTCAATTACCGCTGCGTTTGTCGTGCAGTCGCGCATATTTGTGCCAGACTTAACACCGTGTCAGCAGGAAAATCTATGGAGAGCGTATGAAACAGGTTGTTTTAGCTTCAGTAATCATGATGTTCAGCGTTGGCGTGAGCGCAGCGGAAGGCGGATACCAATCAGGTGAAACAGCACCGCCGCAGAAGAATCAGGATGCCGGTTATAAAGGATCGGAAGACACCGCACAAACCCCGATTTCACGTATTCGTGATTTCCGTCAGGGCGGCTATGTCACGCTCGAAGGCCATATTATTGAAAAGCTGAAAGGTGATAGCTACAAATTCCGCGATGATACCGGCACGATTATCATTAATGCTGAGAAGCCGGCCTTCAAAGAGAAAACCTATTCAGCCAGTGATAAAGTTCGCGTGAGTGGAAAAGTGTATGGGCGTGGCGAACAAACCACCTTGAGGGTATCGCGAATTGAAGAACCTTAAGGTTACGCATTTATTACCTTAAGAATAGCGGGTGAGTGCATGGCTTTTCATCCTCACCCTTTTTAGGCCTGACAGCGCAGTAGATAATCACATTCACATATACGTTTTTCGCCATTCCTTCAGCACTATTTTGTGGGTATATTAGCGCGCATGTAGTGAATAGAATTCGTAAGAGTCTGAATGAGTTTTTATGGATAGAACGATTTATATTGTTGACGATGACCCCGCTGTCATCAACGCGCTGCAAAATCTTCTGAGCTCAGAAGGCTACCTGATTTCGACCTTTACTTCCCCTGCTGAATTTTTGAATCAGCCGTATTACCGTACTCCGAGCTGTTTAATTGTCGATATGAATATGCCGGGTCTCGACGGCTTTGATGTTTCGCACCATCTCACTGCACGCGGCTACACCCTTCCCACTATCTTCCTCACCGGCTTTGGTACCATTCCCCTGACAGTCCGCGCGATGAAGGCGGGCGCCTTTGAGTTTCTCACTAAACCGGTGATGCCGGATGACCTGATGCAAGTGGTATCCGCTGCCATGGCGCTGGCCGAAAAAAGCGCGGCACTCTCACAGGAAAGAATTGCACTCACCGCGCGTTATCACTCTTTAACGCCCCGCGAAATGGAATTGATGCAATTAGTTATTCGCGGTTTATTAAATAAGCAGATTGCCGCTGAAATGGGCATCAGTGAAATTACGGCAAAAGTGCATAAGCGCCGCGTGATGGAGAAAATGGCGGTGCGTTCGGTTTCAGAATTAGTCAGAGCCGCAGAGAAACTGCATTTATTGCAAGACGAATAACATCACAGGTTATAGCGGTAACGGCATCCTTCTCCTCCCGCGTAATAGTGCGGGAGGATACGATACACTATTTATTCGCATTCAACGGCAGGGTAAAACTGAATAGGCTGCCACCTTGCGGGCGATTTTCTGCGCTCAACACACCACCATGACGTTTGATGATTTCGTTACTGATGGTCAGCCCCATTCCCATCCCTTCCGCTTTGGTGGTATAGAAAGAGTCGAAGATCTTGCCGATAACCTCTGCCGATAAGCCGGTGCCGTTGTCGGCAACCTCAATACGAATACGATTAGCGTCAGGATTAGAAGATGAGAGCCGCAAGATACGCGCGCCGGTATTATCGGCCATCGCCTCGATGGCATTAATCACCAGATTCAACAGCACCTGCTGAATCTGTACGCGCTCGCAAAACACCTCATCCCACTGCGCTTTGATATCCAGTTCCAGCGCCACAAAACGGCGCTCAAGTTCCAGACGCGACAAAGACAAAATATCGCGCGCCAGCAGATGCAACCTGGCTGATCCATACTCCGCGACATTATTGCGCGTCAGTGACTGCAGGCCGCGAATAATTTCGCCGGCACGCTGCCCTTCGTTAATGATCTCCTCAATGCTTTCGCTGGCTTTGTCGAGCTGAGCCGGTTCGCGTTTCAACCAGCGCAGGCTGGCGCCGGCATTAGCCACAATCGACATCAGCGGCTGATTGATTTCATGGGCGATCGACGAGGTGAGCTGTCCTACCGTGGTGGCGCGCGCCACGCGAGCCAGCTCTGCCTGGGCGATTCTGGCGGCATCCTCAGACTGACGCTGCGCGGTGATGTCCGTCAGCGTTCCGAAATATTCGGCGACCTCCGGCCAGTTCTCCACCGGCTCACCGATACCTTTGATATAACGGCATTCGCCGTCATCACGGATGATGCGGAATTCGGCCTGCATGCTCACACCCTGCGCCACGCTGGATTCAATCAGCGCTTTCAGGCACTGAATATCGTCTGGATGTACCCGCCGCTGAAACTCCGCCATCGAGGTATTCACCTGCCCGGCGGGCAGCCCCATGATGCGTTTGTATTCATCCGATATCAGCTGAATATCCGGCCCCAGATGCCAGTGCCAGGTACCGGTATTACTGATTTTTTCACCCAGCATCAGGGATGTCTGGCTGGCACGCAGCTGTTTTTCAATTTTCCGCCGCTGGATGTTCTCCTCCACCAGTTCGGCATACAGCCGCGCCGTTTCCAGAGAAACCGCAGCCTGCGCGCCTAACATCGAGACAATGCGCGAGTGCTCCGCAGTGAAAACATCCGGCATCAGCCGGTTTTCCAGGTAGAGTACGCCCACCATTTGCGCCTGGCGGAACATCGGCACACACATCACTGCCGCGCCGGAGGCGACCAGATAGTTATCCTGACTGAACGGGCTAAACACTTCCGGCCGACCGGTACGGATTTCCTGGCCAGTGCGGATCACCGCCGAGAGAATCGACAGCGGCAGATCGGTCGCCACCGGCAGTTGATTGACGATTTTGACTCTGACGCCTTCCACCGTAGAAGACGCGCGGGCCTGAATTTCCGGCACATTGCCGTCGATAAGACGGATCAAAATACAGTGCTGCGCCCCGGCGCGTTCTACCAGCATCATCATCAAAATATGGATCAACCGATCAAGATTGATCTCTTCGGTCAATGCGCGCATCGCCGTGACCAGGCTTTGCAGGTCGCTGATCACCGCGCTTTGCTCAAAGGTCACGGTGTTTAACGCGGTCTGCAACGGGTGCGCCGCCAGATGCGGATAGTGCATTTCAAGCTGACGCACCTTGGCGCCCGCGCCCCAGCGATCCCAGGCGGCAAGCGCGCCTTTGATGTAGCCCTCGGCGGCGAACGCCATGCCGCGCGCACTGGCGCAGCGCGCAGCCAGTTCGCATGCCAGACCGTTGATCGGATGAAACTGCCCTTTGCGCGACAGCTCAATGGCTTTTTCAAACTGCTCCAGCGCCGCGCCGCTGTTATCCTCCAGCCTGAGCTGTTCGGCGCGCAGCAGCGCCTCTTTGTCGGCGAAGGTGCCGGGATTCTCCGTTGCCCAGGTGATGATTCTTTCAAGATGGCGCTGCAGTTGCTGCCGCTGCGTGGCATCAAGCTCATTAGGTTGCAGCGGTATGCTGAGTGAAAGCGCGCTGTAGAGATGGAAATCCAGCATATGCACATGGCCGGGAATCACGTCAGTGAGCGGCGCGGCATCAATGAACTGGCGATGGGCGGCGGCATACTCACCGGCAAAGAAATGCGCCATGCCTTTATACAGCCGCGCCCAAAACTGCATCAGATACAGCGGTTCAATGGCATGTTCCGGGAGCACTCCGTTTAGCGTGGGTGCCCTAAAATCATCGCCGGTCAAGATCTCACCGGCGGGCTTACGCAGGAACATCACGTAGTCCAGCTGCATGCCGAGAATCACTTCCACATCGCGATATTGCGCTTTGCGCACATACACCATGCCGCGCATGATCGAGGTATGCACGCCATCAAGATGGTCACCACGCGCCAGGCAGTTCATGGTGAGATGACGCAGCGCCAGACACGCCGAGGTGCGATCGCCGATATCGACCGCCACATCAAAGGTCGCTTTCGCGCACTCAATGGCGTAACTGAGCGGCATGGTCCAGACGCTCACCTGATCCAGCGGCATCAGCGTGCGCGCTTTATAGCTGACAAAATCGTGTTTATACACCAGTTCACGGGCCAGCAGCGCGCTGGCAAAACCACGGCTGTATTCGTTGAACTGATCGCCACACACCACGCCGTACCACGCAAGCGCCAGTGTAGAAGCACCGCTGATGCCCTTCTCCATTGTCAGGTGCAGAAGTTTGCACAGGATGATGAATTGCAGCCGTGGGCTGATAAAAGCAGCGAAGGTGCTGGCGCTGGCCATCAGGTTCATCACGGCTTCGGTTTTATGGCAGGTTAATCGCGGCAGGGAACGGAAACGCGTGTAGGGATTTTTGCCGACAGCCTTTTTCAGCCGTTGCCGGGCGGCATCGCATTCGGCTTTATCCGGATAGCGGTTTAGATGAATGCCAAACACCGCCAGCCAGGCCAGCGCGGTTTCCAGCGCCAACTGACTGTCGGACTGACGCATATGGATTTCCGCAATCAGCGTCGCGGCCTCAGCTTTATCGGTGACCGCGCCGGGCGTGGCGAGAATCTCGGAGCTCAACGCCAGCGCGCCCGATAAGTTGCCGCTGAGAAACTCACATTCCGCTTGCTCAAACAAAATTACGCCGCCCTCCTCCACACCTGATTCTGCGATGAGCGCGCGGGCGGTGTGTAAGAAGCGCAGCGCGGAAGCGTAATCGCCCATAATCTTCGCGCGTCGGGTGGCGTTTAGTAACAGCAGACCGAACGTAGCGGCTTCAGGCATTAAAAGGGCGCGGTTTTGCAGCGTGATGGTGTGATGCGCGGCACTGAACAACAGCGCATGCGCATTATTCTCGCGCACGGCCTGCATGTAATAGCGGACGGCGGCAAAGTGAACATCATCTTTTGCTGCCGACGACAGCAACTTCAGCGCGGCCTCATGCATGCTGTCATGCATAAAGGCGTAGCTGTGATCGCTCAGCGAGATCAATCGCGCCTCGGCCGCGGGTCGCAGCGTGGCATGAATCGCGCTAACCGCCGTATTGAGAATGGCAGCCAATACCGGCAAATCGCCGCGACTGCCGATGCAGGCCAATCGACCCAGCAGCTGGCGCACCGGCAGCGCGAGTAATTGCAGCTGTTGCAGCACGCCAGCTGCAACGTTCGCGGTGTAATGGCTGTTTTTCAGCGCGTGCGGATTGTAGGTCCACTTGTGCGACGCGACGTGCGTAATGTGATGATCGCGCACCGCCTGACGGTAAAACTCCCGCGTGGCGAGCGGATTCCCGGCTGTTTTTTCATGAATAATCTGCGCCAGCTCGGCGGTCTCTGCGCTGCGGGTGTGAAAAATGCCAGCCAGCCAGCTGGCGATATTTTTCACTGACAGCGGCTCGGGCGTGACATCCACAATGCGCGTGGCGGCGGCACGAATCCGATCAAGGCTGGCGACCACCGTCGGACAGGGCAACGACGCGTGATCGCGGTGAGAAATCACCAGCAACAAGGGGATATCGTCGCTGGAACGCAGCAGATTCTGCAACAGCTGCAAGGTCGCCTGGTCGGCCCAGTGCACGTCATCAATCAACAGGATTAGCGGCCGCCCCGGCACCGTAAAGGCTTTCACCAGGCTGCAGGCCACCAGATTCAGGCGATTGCGCGCATCCAGCGAGCGCGCATCCGCCTGCACGCTGGCTTTGTGGTTGAGTAAGATGCCCAGCTCGGGCACCAGATTGACCGCCAGCCCGACATAATGCCCCAGCTGACGTGTGATATGTGTTTTCCAGCGCGCCATCTCTGCGGCGGGCAACCCGAGCAGATGCAGCGTCAACGAACGAAACGCTGAGGTAAAGACCGCATAGGGCAAAATCGGCGAGTGCTGATCGGCTTTGGTCACCGTCAGCAGCGCATTTTTTTCCCGCAGGATTTTAAGCGCCGAAGCAATTAGCGACGATTTTCCTGAGCCGGGCGCACCGCTAATCGCCACCATGCAGTGTTTGCCGCTGCTGCTCACCTCATCAAACGCCGCCAGCATCTCACTGGCCTGAGCGTGGTCGCTGTACAGCACATCGGAGGATAGCGTTGAGGTCGGCACATCCTGTAAGCCCAGCGCAAAGGATTCGACCAGGCCATCAGGCATTAAGTTGGATTCGCAGCGTCGCAGATCGGCCAGCACGCCCTCGACGGTTTGATAACGCTGTTCCGGCGATTTGGTCAGCAGTCGTAAAATAATGGACGAGAGCACCAGCGGCACATCTTTGCGCAGCCGGTGCGGCGGCAACGCTTCGGAGGCAATGTGATGGTGCACCCATTCGGCCGCCCCCCCTTCGGCGCTGCCGTAGGGAAGCCTGCCGGTGAGCAATTCGTAGAGCACAATGCCAAGGCTGTAGAGATCGCTGACCCGGCTAACCGCATGCGCGGTGCGCGAGGTATGTTCGGGCGACATGTAGGCCAGCGTTCCGCCGGTCACCGCAGCGCGCAGCGGCTGCTGTGAGTCCGCTTCCATAAACGCCAGGCCAAAGCCGCCCAGCACCACGTCGCCCTGGTCAGTGAAGAAGAAATTGGCCGGTTTGATGTCGCCGTGCACTAAACCTTGCTGATGCAGCTTGCTGAGCGCATCACACAGCGATACGGCGCAGCTGATGAATTTCTGGATTTTTCCGGCGGGCAAGCGCAGATAACCAGTGAGGGTTTGATAGTGGAACGCGGGATAAATCAGCGCGTAACGCCCGTGATATAAGGTGTGGCGCAGCGGTTTTAGCGCCCAGCTTTCTGCTAATAAAGTGCGCAGCGCAAACTCATTTTTCAGCAGTTGCGTCACCTGAAACACCGCCTCTTCGGCCGCCGCCGTAGCCAGCACAAAGCACTCACCGGAAATCAGGTGGCGGCATTCGATCCACTCAACCTGTCCTTCCTGCGCCAGCGGGGTGAAAACCATGTCATCCGCCAGCACCAGCGCCGCGTCATCCGCGATGTTTAACGACAGGAAAAGCGTGCTCATTGGCGCGCCGCCTGGGAGGAAAACGCCAGGCGTATATGTTCAAACAGCAGGTCGATATCAATGGGCTTTCGCATAAAGGTTATCGCGCCTAGATTGATGGCATACCAGAGCATATTCTCATCGCCGTTGCCGGAGATGATGATTCCGGGTGGGTTCTCGAGACGATCTACCAGCGCACGGAACAACTCAAAGCCCGACATGCCGTTGAGCTCAACATCAATAATGAACAGCGCCGCGCCGTACAGCGCCGTCTCGTCCGCCAATAGCGCTTCAGCCGACTCAAATGCCTGCGTTGCGTATCCTTCCGACTGAAGCAGATTGCATAAACCACTGCGAACAGATCGTTCATCATCAACAACGACAATGCGCTGCGACAGCTGCATGCTGTGTTCCTTAATTATTATTCACTGCCTGCGACGCGTCCTCAGGAGGTTTTGTCACTGGGCGGCGGCGTGCCGCTGATTTTAGGCACGCACTCATGACGAAACCAGGCCAGCGTTACCGGTTGACGGTTAATCAGGCGCTTGCACAGCGGGATAATCTGTTCGCCGACCAGCATACCAAACAGGCCAAGTAGCGCAATCACTGGCGGCGCCGGGGAATTGACGTCGATAACGGCGTAAATGATGCCGACTAAAATGCCGACGGAGAGCGAAATCGCATAGGTTTTCAGCATGTTCATCCCGCCAGTTTTGGCGTGAGCGTGGCGGAGTGTAGCGGCTTCTCAGCGGCAATCGCGTGCTGCGTTTTATCAATTGGCGCAGCGGCGACCATGGGATGCGTCAATTTTCCGCCCAGCGAGCTGCCGACGATCATACCCAGCAATCCCACCAGCGCCACGGCGGGCGGTGCCGGCGATCGCACGTTGAGTAAGGCGTAAATCAGGCCGATAAACACGCCCGCAGCCAGAGAGATCAGTAAAGGACTCACCGGTCCTCCTTGCAAAAGAAAGGCGAGCCCGATAGCGCTCGCCTGCGTGACGATTTAGCGAACGGGGGCAGGAACCGGCGCCAGCGTGCGATGCTCGCTCTTCTGACGTGACGGCGCTTTGTGCACCATGGTGTACGCGTAGTCCACGCCGATGCCGTAAGCGCCGGAGTGTTCTTTGGCGATATCCATCACCGCGTTATAGGTCTCTTTGTGCGCCCAGTCGCGCTGCCACTCCAGCATCACCTGCTGCCAGGTGACCGGGATCACGCCCGCCTGAATCATGCGCTGCATGGCGTAGTCGTGGGCTTCTTTGGTAGTGCCGCCGGATGCGTCAGCCACCATGTAGATTTCATAGTCGCCTTCCAGCATGGCGCACAGCGCGAAGGTGTTGTTACACACTTCGGTCCACAGACCGGAAACCACAATTTTCTTCTTACCGTTGGCCGCCAGCGCATCACGCACTTTCTGGTCATCCCACGAGTTCATTGAGGTACGCTCGAGAATGTCCTGGCCTGGGAACACATCCAGCAGCTCCGGGAAGGTGTTACCTGAGAAGCTCTCGGTCTCAACCGTGGTCAGCACAGTAGGAATGTTGAAGACCTTCGCCGCTTTTGCCAGCGCCACCACGTTATTTTTCAATACCTGACGGTCGATGGACTGCACGCCAAACGCCATCTGCGGCTGCTGGTCGATGAAGATGATCTGGCAGTTGTGCGGCGTCAGTACTTCTAATTTACTGGTTGTCATTTTTGTATGCCCATTGAGGTGAATGTCTGGACGCAGTGTAGGAACCTTTGAGCAACCGAACTATTATCTATTGGTATACCTATACAAAGGTATACCTATCCTTTTGTATAACTAGACGCTTTCCAGACCGCCTGAACATAATCCCTCCACGCATTTCACCTGCGAAATGGGCAGGACCTCTTATTCAGGAGATTTTATGGTTACGTTAGGCAAAGCAGACATCATTTTGACCAATGGGCGGTTTCATACCGTCGATCGCGGCAACCCGATTGCCGAGGCCGTGGCGATGCGCGATGGCAAATTCCTCGAAGTGGGCAGTCTGGCCGACGTGATGCAGCATCACTGCGAAGGCACCAAAGTCATTGACCTCAAGGGTCATACTGCCATTCCCGGCCTGAATGATTCCCACCTGCACTTGATACGCGGCGGCCTCAATTACAATCTCGAATTGCGCTGGGAAGGCGTGCCCTCCATCGCCGATGCACTGCGCATGCTGCGTGAACAGGCGCTGCGCACGCCATCGCCACAGTGGGTGCGCGTGGTGGGCGGCTGGACCGAGTTTCAATTTGCTGAGCGTCGCATGCCGACGCTGGATGAGATCAATGAAGCCGCACCCGATACGCCGGTTTTCATCCTGCATCTGTATGACCGCGCCCTGCTCAATCGCGCCGCGTTGAAGGTGGTGGGCTACACCAAAGACACGCCCAATCCGCCGGGCGGCGAGATCCAACGTGACAGCAATGGCAACCCAACTGGCATGCTGATTGCGCGCCCGAACGCCATGATCCTTTACGCCACGCTGGCGAAAGGGCCAAAACTGCCGCTGGAGCAGCAGGTCAATTCCACCCGCCAGTTTATGCGCGAACTGAACCGCCTTGGCCTGACCAGCGCCATTGATGCGGGCGGCGGTTTCCAGAACTATCCCGAAGATTACGAAGTCATTGCGGAGCTGCACGAGAAGAAGCAGATGACGCTGCGTATCGCCTACAACCTGTTTACTCAACGTCCGGGCCACGAGCTGGAAGATTTCGAAAAGTGGACCGATATGCTGACGCCGGGCCAGGGCAGCGACTATTTTAGCCATAATGGTGCCGGTGAAATGCTGGTGTTCTCCGCCGCCGATTTTGAAGATTTCCTCGAACCGCGTCCGGATCTGGCGCCCGGCATGGAAGATGAGCTGGAGCGCGTGGTGCGCCATCTGGTGGAACACCGCTGGCCGTTCCGCCTGCACGCCACCTATGACGAATCGATCAGCCGCATGCTGGATGTGTTTGAAAAAGTGAACCGCGACATTCCGTTCAACGGGCTGCACTGGTTCTTCGATCACGCCGAAACCGTGACGCAGCGTAACCTTGATCGTATCAAAGAGCTGGGCGGCGGCATTGCCGTTCAGCATCGCATGGCCTTCCAGGGCGAATACTTTGCTGAGCGATATGGCATTGAGGCGACCCGTCATACGCCGCCGGTGGCGCGCATGCTGGAAACCGGCGTGCCGGTGGGATTGGGAACCGATGCCACCCGCGTGGCGAGTTACAATCCGTGGACTGCAGTCTACTGGCTGGTATCGGGACGCACCGTGGGCGGCATGCAGATGTACGACGTTAACGCGCGCCTCGATCGCGATACGGCGCTGATGCTGTGGACGCAGGGCAGCGCCTGGTTCTCCAGCGAGCAAGGTAAAAAAGGCCAGATTAAAGTCGGTCAGCTGGCCGACCTGGTGGTGCTGAGCAAAGATTACTTCAGCGTGCCGGAGGAAGAGATCAAAGGCATTGAGTCGGTGCTGACCCTGGTCGACGGAAACATCGTCTATGCCGCAGGATCCTTTAGTTCGGAAGCGCCGCCGCTGATTCCGGTACTGCCGGAATGGTCGCCGGTGGTCAAGGTTCCCGGCCACTATCGCAGTGCGCCGCCGACCGCCACCACGCGCGTTGGCATGATGCCGCAAGCGCATCACTGCAGCGGCCCGTGCGGCGTGCATACGCATGCCCATGAGATTGCGCGCGGCGCCAACCTGCCGGTTTCAGAAGAGAACGCCTTCTGGGGCGCGCTCGGCTGTAGCTGCTTCGCTTTCTAACCATGAAACATTCACTCTCACAGCCGCCTTGCATTGATGCGGGGCTGTTCTTCCTGCGTCTCACCGGCTGCCTGCTGTTGCTGCATGTGCACGGCTTGCCGAAGGTGTTCCACTTCAGTGAAGAACTGACACGTATCGAGGATCCGTTTGGTCTTGGTGCTTACTTCAGCCTGCTGGCGGCGATCGTGGCTGAAGTGGTCTGCCCGCTGTTTATCCTGCTCGGCGTCTTTACCCGTCTCGCCTGTCTGCCGATTATCGGCGTGCTGCTGGTGGCGATGCTGTTTGTCCATCCCGACTGGAGCATAGCGGAAGGTCAGTTTGGCTGGCTGCTGCTAATCATCTTCACCACGCTGGCGCTGACCGGACCCGGTCGCTGGCGCGTGTTTGGCGGCGTTGCGGAGGTGGCACGTGGCGCAGGTTAATGACATTCATGACATTCCGAAGGCGGATCTCCCGCCCGTTCCGCAGACGGTTTCACCGTGGCAGCCGCTGCGCCAGCGCGTGTTCCGCATGCTGTGGATCGCCACCGTGGTATCCAATGTCGGTTCATGGATGAACGACGTGGGCGTTAACTGGACCATGCTGACACTGAGCGCCGATCCGCTCTCGGTGGCGCTGGTGCAGGCCGCCAGCAGCTTACCGATGTTCCTGTTTGCGCTGCCGTCCGGCGTGATGGCGGATATCGTCGACCGGCGTAAATACCTGCTGTTCTCGCAGATCTGGGTATTTATTGCCGCTGCGAGCCTGACACTGCTGTCGTGGGCGGGGCTGGTGACGCCGATGGTGCTGCTGATCGCCGCCTTCCTGCTGAGTACCGGCGCCGCCATGAGCTCTCCGCCCTTCCAGGCCATCGTGCCCGATTTGGTCAGTAAGGAAGAGCTCGGCCCGGCGATCGCGCTCAACTCACTCGGCATCAACATCAGTCGCGCGATTGGCCCGGCGCTCGGCGGCCTGATTCTGTCGTTTGCCGGTCCGTGGATGGTGTTTCTGCTGAATACGCTTTCGGTACTTGGCGTGTTTCTGGTGTTGTATCTCTGGAAAGCGCAGCCCAGCGTGCAGCGTTTACCGCCGGAACACTTCTTCCCGGCGGTACGCGCGGGCGTGCGCTATGTGCACGCCGCGCCGGTGCTGCGTAATGTGCTGGTGCGCACTGTCGCCTTCTTTGTGTTTGGCAGCGCCGGCTGGGCATTGCTGCCGCTGGTGGCACGGCGCGAGCTGGGTCTTGGACCCGGCGGCTACGGCATTATGCTGGGTTGCATCGGCGTAGGTGCGATTTGCGGGGCGCTGCTGTTGCCGCGTATGCGCAAACGCTTCAATCCCGATCAGCTGATGGTGCTGGCGAGCCTGATATTTGCCATCACTATGCTGGCGCTGGCGTTTATTCGTCACGTCTGGCTACTGAATGCTTTCGAGTTCTTTACCGGCTTTGCATGGATCGCCGTGCTTTCCACCCTCAATCTTGGCGCGCAACGTAGCGCCGCCAAATGGGTGAAAGCCCGTGCGCTGGCGGTCTATTTGACGGTGTTTTTTGGCTCGATGACGTTAGGCAGCGCCATCTGGGGACAGCTGGCATCAAAATTCAGCATCCCATTATCTCTGACTGTCGCCACCGTCGGCATGCTGCTGGCGAGTCTGACGGTGCTGCGCTGGCGATTGGATCAGGATCCAGATCTGAACCTCGACCTCAGTACGGTGAGCGATCCCTTGCCCGAGCTGGAGATTCGTCACGATCGCGGGCCGGTGATGGTCAGCTATCATTATCAGGTCAACCGCAGTGAGGCACATGCCTTTGCGGTGTGCATGCAGGATATGCGTCGCGTTAGACGGCGTGGCGGCGCGCTGAACTGGTCGCTGTATGAAGACATGCTGCAGCCCGACATGTTTGTCGAAACCTTTGTCGTCGGCTCATGGATGGAGCATTTGCGTCAGCGCGAGCGTTACACCATGAACGATCAAAAGATTCAGAATCGCGTGCTGAGATTCCATCAAGGCACAGCACTTCCGGAAGTTCGTTACCTCGTGGCGCCTGAATAAGGCGCTGTCATCTATCGACATCAATAAGGCTGGAACATGAGCACATTCAACACTCAGGATGGGACGCAGATCTATTTCAAAGATTGGGGTACCGGCAAGCCGGTGCTGTTTAGTCACGGCTGGCCGCTCGACGGCGATATGTGGGACAGCCAGCTGAATTTCCTGGCGGAGAAAGGTTATCGCGTTATCGCGTTTGATCGCCGTGGCTTTGGTCGTTCCGACCAACCGTGGGAAGGCTACAACTACGACACCTTCGCGTCGGACATCAACGACCTGATCACCCATCTTGATCTGCAAAACGTCACGCTGGTGGGTTTCTCGATGGGTGGCGGCGATGTGACGCGCTACATCAACAATTACGGCACAGCCCGCGTGGATAGCTTAGTGCTGCTGGGCGCGGTGACACCGATCTTCGGCAAGGCCGATGATTATCCGGCGGGCGTCGATTTGTCGGTGTTTGAAGGCATTCGTCAGGGCTTACGTCACGATCGCGCGCAGTTCATCAGTGATTTTGCGACCCCGTTCTACGGCATTAATGCCGGTCAAACAGTTTCACAAGGCGTGCTGACGCAGACGTTGAATATTGCCCTGCTGGCCTCGCTGAAAGGCACGATTGATTGTGTTACCGCCTTCTCGGAGACCGATTTCCGTCCTGATATGGCGAAAATCGACGTACCGACGCTGGTGATTCACGGCAGCAATGACCAGGTCGTTCCGTTCGAAACCACCGGGAAAGTTGCCGCCGAAATGATCGCCGGTGCGCAGCTGAAAGTGTATGACAACGCACCGCACGGCTTTGCGGTGACGCATACCGATCAGCTCAACGCGGATTTGCTGACCTTCCTGCAATCGCTATAACTCCGTAGGGTCGCCATTTATGGTGACCAATGCTTGTCATTGAAGCCAACGGCGAGTGCGTGTTATTGAAAAGGGCACATTTTACAGAGGCGCTGACACGTCTGCTGCGGCAAAAGGGCCATTCGCAGCGCTGAGGCTTTTACGTTGGGCCAGGAGCCTCGCGCATGGATGCGTGAAGCAGTTCGGGGCCGGCCTGGACGGCCGATCCGCGAACGGTCCGTTGGCACGACGTGGAAGCCGAAGGCACCGCGTTAGCGGCGCGAGGACGGCCCGTGACGCAGCAGATGTGTCAACGCCCGCACCGGATTTAAAACTTACAGTGACCAGGTGCGCATGAATGCGCACCCTACGAAATTAATTACAGCCCTAACACCGATTGCGGCGCGGCGGCAGCAAATTTCTCTAATGCCGCCCCGTCGAGTCGATAACGCACCCACTCATTTAACGGCAGCGCATCAATACTGAGATAGAACTCTCTGGCGGACTGATCCCAATCTAATGCACTCCACTCAATACGATTACACTGGTGATTGACCGCGTGCTGCGCGACATACTGCAGCAGCGCTTTGCCAGCGCCCAGGCCACGAAAATTGGGCGAGAAGTACAAATCCTCCATATACATCCCGCGACGTCCCAGCCACGCCGAGTAGCTACGCGTAATCACCGCATAACCGGCGGTTGAGCCATCAATCTCGCACATCAGCGCTTCGCTATTACTGTCGGGATTGAAAAGCATCGCTCTGATCTCTTCTGCAGTCGTCACTGACTGCTGCAATCCATGCTCATACACCGACAACTCAGCAATCATGCTGTAGATAGCGTCCGCGTCTTCAGGATTGGCTGGTCGAATAGTCATCTTCATGCATTATTTTCTTTCTTAATCAGATTGATGCTGCTCAGCATAATGGGTATTGTTCGATGAAATAAGTGCAATAAAATCAATGATAGGTGAATTTCATGCATCATGTGCTGCGTCGACTGGACTTGAATCTTCTCCCCGTTTTCGACGCAGTTTTCAGGCACCGTTCGGTCAGGCTGGCGGCGATTGAACTCAGTTTGAGTACCTCGGCACTTAGCCACGCGCTGTCACGACTACGTGATTTTTTTAAAGATCCGCTGTTCTACCGCGAAGGCCACAAAATGTGTCCCAGCGTCTACGCCTGCCAACTGGCGCCCTATATTGCCGAAACGCTAAGCGGGTTAAATCGGCATCTCAGCCCAGTGCAGCCATTTGATCCCCTGACCAGCGATGACTGTTTTCGAATTGCGGTAACGGATTACACCGCTTTTTGCGTGTTTCCGGGCCTGATGAATGCGCTGACCAATACGGCACCCAACCTGAGTTTTGAACTCTGCCATTTGCCACACAATCCGGCGCTGATTGAATTACTCGCTGGTGAAATCGATATGGCGCTGAGTTTTAGCGAGCCGGACGGCATGCATCATCCCGATCTGGAAGAGACTGATTTATTCAGTGATGAGTTTATTGTGATTGCCAATACGCGACGCAGCAGCCTGAATCTTGATGACTATCTTGCCGCCGGACATCTGGTCGTGACGCCGTGGAATGAAAAGCAGGGATTGCTGGATTCCCATCTTGCGCGCCTGGGTCTTAAGCGCCGCATTGCCATTAGAACGCCATCCATGCTGAGCGCGCCCTTTATTATCGCGGAAAGTGAATTGCTGATGGCGATCCCCTCCTTCGTCGCCAGTAAAATCAAACACGCTGCCGATGTCACCTCATTCAGGCTGCCGTTTCCCGCGCCAAGGTTCACCGTGAAAATCTATTCACACAAACGCAGCGGTAAACGGGAACCCACTGAATGGATTAAAACCGTGATGGCCAACAGCATTATGGAGAAAGCCTACCGCTTTGATGATTAATGGGCGGCGAAATTTACGCCGCCTGCCACTCCGCCACCAGCATATTAACTAACTCGCTAGCAGGCATTTCCCGCGCCAGCGCCGCGCCCTGTCCGGCCCACTGCGCGCCAAAACCCTGTGCACCTTTGGCAGCCGCTGCGGCGGCGAGGGCTTTGCCCAACGCATAGGTGAGTGGATAAGGGGGAATGGATTCCTGCGCAAATTCGCGCGTCAGATGGCAAAAATCGTTGGTGAGACATCTTGCCGAGCGGCCAGAGATGGCGGCGATCATCTCGGTGCTGTTGGCCTGCTCGCTTTTCAGCGCCTGACGATACGCCGCATTGGCAGCGGATTCCGGGCACAAGATAAACGCGGTGCCCAGCTGCACACCCGCTGCGCCCAGCTTGAGCATGGCGGCAATGCCCGCGCCATCCATCACGCCACCGGCAGCAATCACCGGTAGTCGCGAAATCTGGCGAATCGCCTGCAGCAGCGTAAAGGTGCTGAGCTGCTGATCGTCGCCTGCAGGCTGGAATATCCCGCGATGCCCGCCCGCCTCAATGCCCTGCGCCACAATAAAATCGATGTCAGCGGCTTCAATCGCCTGGGCTTCGCGCATACTGGTGGCGCTCGCCAGCGTGATGATGCCACGACTTTTCAACCGCTGCACGAAAGCGGCGGACGGCAAACCAAAGTGGAAACTCACTGCAGCGGGCGCGTGCTCCAGCAACACCTCCAGCATCGCGTCATTATCGACAAACGTTTGGTAAATCTCCGACAGCGCATCCGGCGGTGTCGCTTCATAGCGAGCAAACACCGGCTGAAAGCGAGCGATCCACGCCTGTTCTAGCTGCGGATCGCGCTGCACCGGCGCGTGACAAAAAACGTTGACGTTGATGGGGGCGGAGGTCAGTGCGAGTGTTTTACGGATCATCATCTCCGCCTGCTGCGGCGTTGAGGCACCCACGCTGATCGATCCCAGCGCGCCGCTGTTACTCACCGCCGCCGCCAGCTCCGGCGTGGAGACGCCGGCCATCGGCGCCTGAATGATCGGATAAGTGAGGTTCAGCGACTTGCACAGGAGGTTGTTCATATTACTGGCCTGTTGATAAGAGGTAGCCGATAACATGCCGCGATTTTTCGGCTCGGTAAAGTCTGGCATCTACACTTAAGGTCTCTGTACCTAGAACAGGAGAATCCCGATGCATAAAATCGACTTTCCGGTGAGTAAAGCGCGCAAATATCTGGAGCCGGGTCCGGTGGTGCTGCTGAGTTCACAGTTTGAGGATCACCGCGACATCATGACGCTCGGCTGGCACACCATTTTGGAGTTCTCGCCGTCGCTGGTTGGCTGCATGATTGCCGGCGGCAATTACAGCCATGAACTGATTCGCCAAAGCGGTCAGTGCGTAATTAACGTGCCGTCGGCCAATCTGGTGGATAGCGTGGTGGCAATCGGTAACAGCCACGGCGATCGCCTCGACAAGTTTGATGCCTTTAACCTGACGCCCGAACCGGCCAGCGTGGTCAATGCGCCGTTGATTGACGAGTGCTTTGCCAGCTTCGAGTGCCAGCTGTATGACGATTCGATGATGGATAACTACAACTTCTTTATCTTTGAGATCGTCAAAGCGCATGTGGCAGAAACGCCGGAGTTCCCACCGACGCTGCACTACACCGGCGAAGGACGCTTTAGCGTGATGAGCAACTTGCGGCTCGACAAGCGCAGCGACTTTAAGCCAGAAATGTTAATTTAACTGCTTGAATTGATATGGGCTTGCCCCCATTTTTAACCTTTCGCCCTGACAGGAGTAGATATAATGGCAACCGAATATGCGGTGATCGCTGGTGGCTGTTTCTGGTGTACTGAAGCAGTGTTTAAAGATGTGATTGGCGTCGAGTCAGTCGAGAGTGGTTATACCGGCGGCGCTCGTCCGAACCCCACCTACGAGCAGGTGTGCAGCGGCGCGACCGGCCATGCCGAAGCGATTCGCATCGGTTTCGATCCGGAGCAGGTGAAATATGGCGATCTGCTGGATATCAGCTTCGCCACCCACGATCCCACTACGCTGAACCGCCAGGGCAACGATGTGGGCACGCAATATCGTTCGGCGATTTTCCCGGCGAATGCTGAGCAGGAAGCCGAAGCGATTGCCGCGATTGCGCGTGCGCAGGAAAGTCTGAGCGATCCGGTGGTGACCACCATTGAGCCGCTGAAAGAGTGGTATGCGGCAGAGGGTTATCATCAGGATTATTGGGAAGGCGCAGGTCAGCGCAACGGTTACTGCATGGCGGTGATCCCACCTAAACTGCAGAAGCTGCGTAAGAGTTTTGCTAACCGGGTTAAATCGAGTTAATTCCCGCGTGAGTTCAGAGGGTCGCCATGAATGGCGACCCTACGTGATACGCGACCTTCTGCGGTTTATCCGTCATAATACACGCCCTCTTCTCCTCCGAGAGCGATCATGTCTTCTTCACAGCAAGGAATCGCGGCGCGCAAGCAGCCGATGAAGCTCAATACGCTGGTCACTCTGATGCTCAGCGCGGTGATTGTGCTGGTGCTGCTCAGCGTGCATATGTTCTATTTCTTCCAGATTGGCGCCGCGACCCGCGCGCAGCTGGAGGACAAAGCGATGGCGGTGGCGCGCACGTTGGCCAAATTTCCTGAAATTCAGCGCGCGCTGATATTGCCGCCAAATGCCACCAGCATCCAACCCATTGCTAAAGCCGTGCAGGAGAGCAATAACCTGCTGTTTGTGGTGGTGACCAACATGGATACCATCCGTTATTCGCATCTGAATCCTGAACTCATCGGCCAGCACTTTATTGGCACAGATATTGAGCCCGCGATACGCGGTCATGAAAATGTTTCCGTCAATCAAGGCGTGCTGGGCCGGGCAATGCGCGTCTATACGCCGGTCTATAATGCGCAGCATAAGCAGATTGGTGTCGTGGTAGTGGGCATTTCACTCAGTGCCGTTACCGATCAGATAAACCAAAGCCGCTGGAGCATCTTGTGGACTATCCTGATTGGCACCTTTGCAGGCGCCATCGGCACCTTTGTATTGGTACGCGTGCTGAAGCGCATCCTGTTCGGCCTTGAACCCTACGAAATTTCTACCCTGTTTGAACAGCGCCAGGCAATTCTCAACTCGCTGAAAGAAGGCGTGGTGGCGATGGACGATCAGGCGCAGATGACGCTGGTCAATCAGGCGGCGCGTTCATTGCTGAATGATTCGATGGGCACCATCAGTGGCGACCGCATCTACGATGCCTCGGTGATCAACGATCATCTGCAGGATGTGCTGCAAAGCGGGCGCGCACGGCGTGATGAAGAGTTAAATGTGAATGGCCGCGTGTTGCTGAGTAATACCGTGCCGGTGCGCAGCCAGGGACGGATTATCGGCGCGGTTTGTACCTTCAGGGACAAGACGGAAATCAGTCAACTGATGCAGCGCCTGACGGGCATGGTAAACTACGTCGATGCGCTGCGTGAGCGCTCACACGAGTTTATGAACAAGCTGCATGTGATTCTCGGCCTGCTGCACATGAAAAACTACACGCAGGTGGAAAGCTACATTCTCAAAACCGCCAATAATTACCAAACGGAGATCGGTTTCCTGCTCGATAAGATTAAGTCGCCGGTGATTGCCGGTTTCTTGCTGAGCAAAATCAATCGCGCATCGGATGGCGGCCATCGCCTGACCATCAGCGATGCCAGCTTCCTGCCCGACAGCGGCAATGAGCAGCAGATGGCGGCGCTGATTACGGTGATCGGCAATCTGATTGAGAATGCGCTGGATGCGATGAGCGAGCAGGTAGAAGGCGAGATTCACGTGATGCTGCACTACCAAAACGGTTGGCTGACCTGCGAAGTGAGTGATGATGGTCCGGGCATTGAAGCCGATCATCTCAGTACCATTTTCGAAAAAGGCTTCTCCACTAAAGGTGAAAACCGTGGTGTCGGGCTGTTTCTGCTGCAGCAGCAAACCGAAAATATCGGTGGCAGCGTGAGTGTCGAGTCAGAACCCGGCGTGTTTACCCAATTTTTAGTCCAACTTCCCTGGGATGGAGGAAACCAATCCGCATGATCAATGTGTTAGTGGTCGATGATGACGCCATGGTCGCCGAGCTTAATCGCGCGTATATCGGCCAAATTCAGGGCTTTCACTGTTGTGGAACCGCCTCAACCTTGAAACAGGCGAAAGAGATCCTGTTCAACAGCGATACCGCGGTCGATCTGGTGCTGCTGGATATCTATATGCAGCAGGAGAATGGCCTCGATCTGTTGCCGGAGCTGCGCACGGCGCAGAGCGCGGTAGAAGTGATCATCATTTCGTCTGCCGCCGATGCGGAGAATATTAAAACCTCGCTGCACTACGGCGTGGTGGATTACCTGATCAAACCATTCCAGTTCCCGCGTTTTGAAGAGGCGCTGACCGGCTGGCGGCAGAAGAAGTCGCTGATGGACAATCAGCATTACTATCAGCAAGCGGATGTGGATCTGCTGATTCACGGCAGCCCGGCGACGCAGCACGACAACAAGCGCCTGCCAAAAGGCTTAACGCCGCAAACACTGCGAACACTGTGTCAGTGGATTGATGCGCATCCAGGGCACGAATTCTCCACCGATGAGCTGGCGGCTGAAGTGAATATCTCGCGCGTATCCTGCCGTAAATACCTGATTTGGCTGGCGCAGATTAATATTCTGTTTACCAGCATTCACTATGGCGCGACCGGTCGTCCGGTGTACCGCTATCGCCTGCAGCCGGAATACCATTCGCTGCTGCAGCAATACTGTCAGTAACGCAGCTGCCAGTCGAAATCGAGCTGCTGGAAGTGGAAATGATGCGGCGAGGAGCAGATGATCTGCCGATCGCGCGTAACGAAAACCGCGTCGATGTCGGGCTGGTCAGCGAGATAAGCCAGCCCTTGCTCCACGCCCATGCCGTAGAGCAGCGTGGTGTAGATATCACCATCAATTGAGCGATCGGAAATCACCGTCACGCTCAGCAGTTCGTTATCCAGTGGATAGCCAGTTTGCGGATCAAAAATATGGTGCCAGCAGCGGCCATCCAGTTCGAAATAGCGCTCATAAATCCCCGACGTTACCACCGATTTTCCCTGCACCTGCAGCACGCCTAACAGCTCATCATCGCGTCCAAAGGGCTTTTTCAGGCCAATGCCCCAACCTTGCGGCTCGTGCGGCGGCGATCCCAGCGTCTGCACATTGCCACCCAGATTGATCAGCGCCTGCTGCACGCCCTGCTGGCGCAAAAACGCCTGCACACGATCGGCGATGTAGCCTTTGGCGATGGCCCCGAGATCGATCTCCATGCCCGGCTGTTGCAAAAACACTGAGCGATCGGCGGGATTGAGCAGCACCTGATGCGGATCGGTAAGTTTCAGCAGTGAGGCGATTTCCAGCGCAGGCGGCACGGCGCGCCCCTGGAAGCCGATTTTCCAGCGCTTCACCACCGGGCCGATGGTGAAATTGAATGCGCTCTCCGGCAGCAAACTCACCGCGTGCGCCACGCTGATCAAGGCAAACACGGGCTCGCTAACGATTACCGGATGACGGCCAGCGGCGTGGTTGATCGACATCACTTCGGATTCAGCGCGATTTACGGTGAACAGATTTTCCTGCTGTTTGATCAGTTGAAAGACGTGGCGGGCAAGCGTGGGATTGTCATCGAACAATTTGAGCAGAATGGGTGAACCCATCAGAACGGCAGAGTAAGAAAAAACGCCAGCGGTCATTGCATGCCTCTAAATAAAACGATGCCCGCACAAGGCGGGCATCTTTACAGCTTAGTGTCCTAACGCCAGTTTAGCCGCGTTATGACCGGCTTTGATACCGAAGATGATGATGTCGGCCACCGCGTTACCGCCGATGCGGTTGGCGCCGTGGATGCCGCCGACCACTTCACCCGCCGCCCATGCGCCAGGAATCACCGCTTTCTGCGCATCCAGCACCGCAGTATCGGTGTTGATGGTCACGCCACCCATGGTGTGGTGCACGCCCGGTGCGATACGAATCGCAAAGTACGGACCTTTATTCAGCGGGTGACGCAGCGCGGTTTTACGACCAAAGTCTTCGTCATCCTGCTTCGCCACAAACTCGTTGTAACGACCCAGCGTGGTTTGCAGCGCTTCCTGATCCATGTTGAGTTTCACCGCCAGCTCGTGTGGCGTTGGCGCGCTGATGACAAAACCTTTGGCGATGTATTCGTCAGCCGCTTTGTTGTTGGCGCGTACCTGCTCGTCAAACACGATCCACGCACTCTTCTCTGGCAGTGCGATGATCTCAGCAGACACTTTGTCGCGGGTTTCCATTTCGTTGTAGAAACGCTTGCCCGCCTGGCTCACCAGAATCGCCCCGCCGCCGCGCATCGCTTCGGAAATCAGGTACGAGGTGGTTTGCTCAACCGTTGGGTGAATCTGGATTTCGCCCATATCCACGGTATCCGCACCGATGTGTTGCAGCATGGCGATGCCGCTGCCGGTGGCGCCTTTGTGGTTGGTGGTAACAAAACCGTCCAGCTCAGGGCGGTATTTCACCACCATTTCGCGGTTGGCACTGAAGCCGCCAGTCGCCACAATCACGCTTTTAGCATTGATAATGCGGCTGTCGTTGTACTCATCCACCACTTTCACGCCGGTGACCGCGCCGTTTTCCACCAGAATTTCCGCTACCGAGGTTTCCAGCAGCACTTCGATATTGCGCTGGTTAACGTTTTTCACCAGGCCGCTGATCAGGAAGCCGCCGACTGCAGAACGATCTTCCGGACGGTGCGTACGGTCGATGCTCATGCCGCCAGTGATGGTGATATCGCACAGCTCGATCTCTTTCGCTGCCAGCCACTCAATCGCTTCGGGCGCCTGCTCAACAAACTCGCGTAGCAACACCGGATTGTTTTTGAATTTGCCGCCTTTCAGCGTCTCTTCGTAGAACAGCTCTTTGCTGTCTTCGATGCCTTTCAGCTTCTGATAACGGGTTTCTGCCGCGTTCATGCCGACCGAGGCTTTGATGGTGTTACCGCCGATGGTTGGCATCTTCTCGATAATCACCACGCGTGCGCCATCGTCATGCGCCTGAATCGCCGCCGCCAGACCGGCGCCGCCGGTGCCCACCACCACCACATCATAATTGACCGGTGCGTTCGGGTTACCGCCCTCTTCAATCACATACTCTTTGCTTGAGGTGGTCATGGCACGCGATACCGCTTTTTTCAGCGCTTCACTCTGCGTAGTAGCGCCAGTGATGGCATCCACGTGCGGGCTGTTCGCCACCAGAATGCGTTCACGCAGGCTTTCGAAGGTGCTGGTGAAGTCGACGTCGAGGCTTGGATCCGGCACCAACGAGATATCGGTGATACGGTCTGTGTCGAGCGTGACGTTGATTTTCAGCTTCAGCGCTTCGGCTTCCACTTTCGCCTGATAGACGCCCGCTTTGTATTTACGGCCGGTATCGCTGGTGTCACGGATCATCGCGTCCACCAGCGAGAAGCGCCACAGCGGTTCGGGAATGGTCAACTCTTCGCGCTTGGTGCTGTCGATATACAGCTCCATGTGCTGATTTTTGATGACGCGATCGGTCCAGTCCGGATAAGCGATGCAGGCTTTACCGACTGCTACTAAGTCGAAACCGTGCTCCAGCGCGTTCTCGGCATCTTCTTTATTGACGATGCCGCCGACGCCAATCACCGGCACTTTCGCCAGATTAGGAGAGCGTTGCGCCAGGTATTTGGTGATCAGCGGCGTTGGGTCTTGGGTATCGACAATCGACGGACGCAGCAGCTGTCCCACCGAGAAGTGCACGTAATCGAGACCGCGTTCCGCCAGTTTCTCCAGCAGGTAAAGCGTGTCGTCCCAGCGGATGCCCGGCACTTCCAATTCTTCCGGTGAGAAGCGATAACCGATGATGAAGTCTGCCGCAGCAAAGCGGTCCGCCATCTTGTGGGTGATTTCCAGCACTTCCAGTGGGAAACGCGCGCGATTGTCGCGGCTGCCGCCCCATTTGTCGTCGCGCTGGTTGGAGTTTGGCGAGTAAAACTGCTGGATCAGATAAGTGTTGGCGCCGTGGATCTCCACGCCGTCAAAGCCGGCTTTGATCGCACGGTTCACCGCATCACCAAACTTGGTGATCATCACATCCACTTCTTCTGCGGTCAGCGCCTGAGGTTTGGTAGCACCGTCACGCGGTGCGGCGATGGCGCTTGGTGCGACCGGGGTTTTACCGCCGATCAGCGCCGGTTCCACCATGCGGCCGCCGTGATAGATCTGCAGAACCGCTTTGGAGCCTTGCGATTTGATGGCGTGGGCAATTTTCGCCAGACCGGGGATTTTATTGTCGCTGTCGATACCGAGCGCACCTGGGAATGCAGGTCCACGGTTATCAATAAAGCAGCACTCTACAATGACGGTACCGATGCTGCCGGCACGCACGCGATAATATTCGACAAGGTCACTGGTAACACCGCCATCGTAATAACCGGTACAGGTGGTCATCGGCGCCATAACCAATCGGTTTTTGAGGACCGCACCTTTCGGTAGCGTAAGCGGATTAAGAATCGGGGTGAGCGTATTCATGATGAGCAACTCCAGAATTAAGAAACTTTGTATTCAATTCTTTGGCGGTTCGGAGAAATTTATAATTATTTGAGTGGTCCGATTTCATGGCGTAAATATACCATTTTATTTACTTACATAACCTTATTCGTTAGTTATATAAGTTTTACGCATGGAAATAATATTTGATACCCATTGCTGAAAGTTGCGCTGAGCTAAGTTTTAACCAAGACTTGACAAAAATCAACTTTTTCCTTACATTTAAAACAAATCCAGCCTTATCATAAAGATAAATCGTCTCCTTTCTCTGTTTTTTGCTTGATTTGTGCCGTTTTATTCACCTCACACAGTTAATTTTCACCTAATGGTTCGTTTATTAAGGCATGAATGCTTAAACCAAAAAAACCACGAATAAATTTTATTGATCTGGATCAAAATAGATATTTTAATTAATCGCATCATAGGCACATCCAATAGATAATTCGCGCATCGAATTTTGCTAATAGCGATTTATTAAAACTCAGTTTTAAATGTCACGACTAATCTGTTAAAAGAGTTTTGCAACTAAAAAAACCAGCTTGGTTCGGGGCGTATATACGCATTCTCCATAACTTGCAGACAAAACTATGAACACACAAACAACCCAGAGTGAATCCCTCACTGCGCCTCCCGCGGCACCGGGGAAGAAAAAGAACCGCCTGATAATGTTGTGCCTGCCAATTATTGTGGCTGTGCTGTTGCTGCTGGTGCCGACTCCTGCGGGATTGGAACCTTACGCATGGCACTTCTTCGCCATTTTTGTCGGGGTTATTGTGGGACTGATTTTCGAACCGCTGCCGGGCGCCGTTATCGGTTTAACCGGCGTGGTGGTGATTGCGCTGTTCAGCCAGTGGGTGCTGTTTAGCCCGGCAGAACTGGCGGATCCCAAGTTCAAAACCGCTGCGCAGTCGTTCAAATGGGCGGTAAGCGGCTTCGGCAACTCCACGGTCTGGCTGATCTTCGGTGCCTTTATGTTTGCCGCCGGCTACGATAAAACTCAGTTTGGTCGTCGCCTGGCGCTGATTCTGGTGAAGTATCTTGGCCGTCGCAGCCTGACGCTGGGTTACGCCATTACCTTCGCAGACCTGTTGCTGGCACCGTTTACGCCATCCAACACTGCGCGCAGTGGCGGTACCATCTATCCAATCATTGCTAACCTGCCGCCGCTGTACGGTTCAAAACCCAATGACCCAAGCGCGCGTAAGATTGGTTCTTACCTGATGTGGGTCGCCATCACCGCCGCCTGTATCACCAGTTCGATGTTCCTTTCTGCGCTGGCACCAAACCTGCTGGCGCTGGCGCTGGTAAAAAGCGTGGTGGGCTTTGATATCTCATGGGGCATGTGGTTCCTTGCCTTCCTGCCGCTGGGCGTGCTGCTGATTCTCACCATGCCGCTGCTGGCTTACTGGCTCTATCCGCCAGAAGTGAAGGTGAATGACGAAGTGCCGCGCTGGGCCACTGCTGAGCTGGCAAAACTCGGTAAATTGAAACGTAATGAAATCCTGCTGCTGGGCTTTGTGGTTGCGGCACTGATGATGTGGATCTTCGCCACCGCATGGATTGAACCGGCAATGGCCGCGCTGTTAGTCATCGTGCTTATGCTGTGGACCGGTGTACTAAACTGGAATGACATCACCAGCAATAAAGCCGCATGGAACACCTTTGCCTGGTTCGCCACGCTGGTTGCGCTGGCAGATGGTTTAGCGCGCGTCGGCTTCATCGCCTGGCTGGGTAAAGAAGGCGCGATGCTGCTGCACGGTTACGATCCTCAGGTTTCTGCCGTGGTGCTGTTAATCGCCTTCTACCTGCTGCATTACCTGTTCGCCAGTACCACCGCGCACACCACCGCGCTGCTGCCAGCCATGCTGACTATCGCCGCCTCAATCCCGGGCATCAACATGCCGGTATTCTGCTTAATGATGTGTGTTTCTCTGGGTGTGATGGGCATTATCACCCCGTACGGCACCGGCCCAAGCCCGATTTATTACGGTAGCGGCTATCTGCCAACCAAAGATTACTGGCGCCTGGGCACCATCTTCGGCGCGCTGTTCCTGGTTCTTCTGATGGTTGTCGCCTATCCATGGATGGTGATGATGTTCTGATGATGTTGCTTCGATGTTAAAAACGGAGCCGCGCATTACCGTGAAAATGTTATGATGCTCGCCAGTCAGCCCCTGCGGAGGGCTGGCGAGAGAAAATCGAATAACAGACTGCCTAATTTGTCGCCCGTCATGCTGGCGGGTAACACGAAGCTAAGTGAGCCAACATGTCGAACAAACCCTTCTATTATCAGAATCCCTTTCCTCTCGCCAAAGATGATACCGAATACTACCTGCTGAGCACGGATTACGTCTCGGTGGCCAACTTCGATGGCGAAGAAGTCCTGAAAGTCGATCCCAAAGCGCTGACGCTGCTGGCGAAGCAGGCATTCCACGATGCTTCCTTCATGCTGCGCGCCTCGCATCAGGCGCAGGTCGCGTCAATTCTTGCCGACGACGAAGCCAGCAAGAACGACAAATACGTTGCCCTGCAATTCCTGCGCAACTCTGAAATCGCCGCCAAAGGTGTGCTGCCAACCTGTCAGGATACCGGTACCGCTATCATCATGGGCAAAAAAGGCCAGCGCGTCTGGACCGGCGGCGGCGATGAAGCGGCGCTGTCGCAAGGCGTCTACAACACCTTTATTGAAGATAACCTGCGCTATTCACAGAATGCTGCGCTGGATATGTATAAAGAGGTGAATACCGGCACCAACCTGCCGGCGCAGATCGACCTGTACAGCGTTGATGGCGACGAATACAAATTCCTGTGCATTGCCAAAGGTGGCGGCTCCGCCAATAAAACCTATCTGTATCAGGAAACCAAAGCGCTGATTACCCCAGCTAAGCTGAAGAACTATCTGGTCGATAAGATGATGTCGCTGGGTACCGCCGCTTGCCCGCCCTACCACATCGCGTTTGTGATTGGCGGTACTTCAGCAGAAGCCACGCTAAAAACGGTCAAACTGGCCTCAACCCACTATTACGATTCGCTGCCGACCGAAGGTAATGAACACGGTCAGGCTTTCCGTGACATTCAGCTGGAAGAAGAACTGCTGAAAGCCTCGCAGGAGCTGGGCCTCGGCGCGCAGTTTGGCGGTAAATACTTTGCGCACGATATCCGCGTGGTGCGCCTGCCGCGTCATGGCGCATCCTGCCCGGTAGGTATGGGCGTATCTTGCTCTGCGGACCGTAACATCAAAGCTAAGATCAACCGTGAAGGTATCTGGATTGAGAAGATGGAAGACAATCCAGGCCGCTATATTCCGGAAGAATTGCGTCAGCAGGGCGAAGGCGAAGTGGTGCATGTCGATCTGAACCAGCCGATGGGTGAGATTCTGGCGCTGCTGTCGGCTTATCCGGTTTCAACGCGTTTGTCGCTGAACGGCACCATCATCGTGGCGCGTGATATTGCGCACGCCAAGCTGAAAGAGCGTATCGACAACGGCGAAGGTCTGCCGCAGTACATCAAAGATCATCCGGTCTATTACGCGGGTCCGGCGAAGACACCAGAAGGTTATGCCTCCGGTTCACTCGGCCCAACTACTGCAGGTCGTATGGATTCCTATGTTGATCTGCTGCAGGCCAACGGCGGCAGCATGGTGATGCTGGCGAAGGGCAACCGCAGCAAGCAGGTTACCGATGCGTGTCATAAACACGGCGGCTTCTACCTGGGCAGTATCGGCGGCCCGGCAGCGGTGCTGGCACAGCAGAGTATTAAGAGTCTGGAATGCGTGGAGTATGCCGAACTCGGCATGGAAGCGATCTGGAAAATTGAAGTGGAAAACTTCCCGGCGTTCATTCTGGTGGATGACAAAGGTAACGACTTCTTCCAGCAGATTCACAACAACTGTGCCGCCTGCGTGAAGTAATCCTCGCATCGCGCCACAAAAAAGCCGTTATCGTGTGATAGCGGCTTTTTTATTGCGATATTTCTGGCGAATTGGTCATCGAATAAGGTAGTGCAACACAGTTAAAAACGAAACTGACTCTCCAGTTGACGCAGCGTTTCCATTCGTTGCGCAGCCGCCGCTTCGCGTGCTTTAACTTCGATCAGCAAGTCAGCATCGTTCTGACCAATTACGTAGATCGCCTGACGACCCGGCAGGTTCACGGTAATAATATTTTGTTCCACAGCGTCCAGCAGATCGTCTTGCTGTTCAAGATAGTTGTACAACGTGTTCATGGGTTCTCCTTGAAAATAGGTGGACCATTCTGCCCAACCGCCCCCTTTAAACACCACAAGACATGGCTTAAACACGCCACTTCGATCAGAAGATTCTTGTGCCGTAATCTTATACTGCAGTCACGAGATGACGAGGAGATGAATCGGCAGCGGTATTGTTCCGCTGCCGTTATTAGTCAGAAGAAACCAAGCGGTTGCGTGCTGTAGCTCACCAGTAGGTTTTTAGTCTGCTGATAATGGTCGAGCATCATTTTGTGGGTTTCGCGGCCAATCCCCGATTTCTTATAGCCGCCAAACGCCGCATGTGCCGGATAGAGGTGATAACAGTTGGTCCACACGCGACCGGCTTTGATCGCGCGGCCCATGCGATAGGCGCGGTTGATATCGCGCGTCCAGACGCCGGCGCCAAGCCCGTAAATCGAGTCATTGGCGATAGCCAGCGCTTCCGCTTCATCTTTGAAGGTCAGCACGCCAACCACCGGGCCAAAGATCTCTTCCTGGAACACGCGCATGCTGTTATCGCCTTTCAACAGCGTTGGCTGGATGTAGTAGCCGCTGGCCAACTCCTCGCCCACTTTCTCGACGCCGCCGCCGTGCAGCACCTGCGCGCCCTCTTGCTGCGCAATCTCCAGATAGGAGAGAATTTTATCGAACTGCTGCTGCGACGCCTGCGCGCCAATCATGGTTTCGGTATCAAGCGGATCGCCACGTTTGATGGATTTGATACGCTTCATCACCGCCGCCATAAACGGCTCAAAGATTGATTCCTGCACCAGCGCGCGTGACGGACAGGTACAAACTTCACCCTGATTAAGGAAGCCCAGCACCACGCCTTCGGCCGCTTTCTCAATGAAACTCTCTTCGGCATCCATGATGTCTTCAAAGAAGATATTCGGCGATTTACCGCCCAGTTCAACGGTGGACGGAATCAGACTTTTCGCCGCCAGCTCCAGAATATGGCCGCCGGTGGCGGTGGAACCGGTAAAGGCGATTTTGGCGATGCCCGAATGTGACGCCAGCGCTTCGCCCGCCTCTTTACCGTAGCCGTGCACCACATTAATCACGCCCGGCGGCAACAGATCTTTGATCACTTCCATAAACAGCGTAATCGACAGCGGCGTTTGCTCGGCCGGTTTCAGCACCACGCAGTTGCCTGCGCCCAGTGCCGGTGCCAATTTCCATGCCGCCATCAGCAGCGGGAAGTTCCACGGAATAATTTGCCCGACCACACCCAGCGGTTCGTGGAAATGATAGGCAGCGGTGAACTCATCGATTTCAGCAGCGGTGCCTTCCTGCGCACGCACGCAACCAGCGAAATAGCGGAAGTGATCGACCGCCAGCGGCAGATCCGCTGCCAGCGTTTCACGCACCGGCTTGCCGTTATCCCAGGTTTCGTTGACCGCGATGTATTCCAGATTCTCTTCCAGCCGGTCGGCAATTTTCAGCAGCACCAGCGAGCGCGCCTGCGGTGAGGTTTTGCCCCACGCATCGGCAGCGGCCTGGGCGGCAGCCACGGCGTTATCGATATCGGCACGATCCGAGCGTGGGAACTCGCCAATGGTGGAAGCATTAATCGGTGAGGTGTTGACGAAGTAATTACCGTTCACCGGCGCAACAAATTCGCCGTTGATAAAGTTGCCATAACGCGATTGCAAAGTAATGAGAGAACCTTGTTCTCCCGGGGCAGCGTAACGCATGGTGTTTCTCCTTGCGGACAGAGTGGCTATTAACAACTATGAACCTGTTATTAACATTGAGCGATCAACGCCAGCCTGTCAGATCGCAGAAGGGGAAACTGTGACCGCATCGAAGGAAATGTGGCGTGCGTAAGCCGCTACAGATAATTCCGAGTTTTCCCGGTTATGCCGCAAAAAGCGGAACATGGCCGAAATATGTGGTCAATATGAAGCAGGATACTAACCAGGAGAAACAGATGTTGGCTTCAGCCCTGACGTTAATGCGCGCCAAAGCGAACTTTGTTCAGCAATTCATCCGTAACCCGCGCAAAATGGGCAGCATCACGCCCTCTTCCGCCGCGCTGTGCCGCACCATGTGCGATGCGGTGAATTGGGATAACAGCCTGCGTATCGCCGAACTCGGCGCCGGTGACGGCGTGCTCACACGCCACGTGCTGTCGCGTATGTCACCGCAAGCACAGCTTGATGTATTCGAAATCAGCCCGGAACTGGTGAAAAGCCTGCGGGGATTGCCCGATGCGCGTATGCAGGTGCGCGCCTGCTCGGCGGAATATCTTGCGGGGGAATATGATGTAATTTTCTCTGGCTTGCCGCTGCTGTCATTGCCGCCCGCCACGCGCGACAACATTCTCAGCGCGGTGCATGATGCGCTGGGTCCACGCGGCGTATTCGTGCAGTTTCAATACACCTCGTTCACTCAGCCAAATTTGTCACGCTACTTCACCTGGGAACGCCAGCGGGTGCTGAAAAACATGCCACCCGCGTGGGTTTATCGCTGCACGCGTAACTACGCGCCCTGAGCCTTTGCGCGCGGCTGCGGCTGCGTTTGCAGCCAGAAGCGGCGCAACAGTTCGCGCGACCAATCTTCCCCCACCAATTGCGTACCATCGTCACACACTCCCGCCGGTAAACAGGCGCTCATAATGTCGCGGGTAAATTCCGGATGGAACTGCACAGACAGCGCCTGCGGCGAATAACGCAAAATCTGACAGTCATCCTGCGCCGAACTCGCCAGCACCTGCGCATGCTGCGGCGGTGTTAACACCGATTGCCGATGCGATAACCACGCCTGAAATTCGCCTGGTAACGCAGCCAGCCACGGATCGTTGTGCGCCTGCGCGCTGCGCGTCAGCGGTTTCAGTCCACGCTCCCAGCCATGCGGGTTATCGCCCACTTTGCCACCCAGCGCATACGCCATCAATTGATGTCCGTAACAGACGCCAAGCAGCGGCAGATCCGCTTCCAGCGCGCCCCGAATCCAGGCGGCGGTGCGTTCGCTCCAGTCGGCGTGATCGGTAACCATCGCCCACGAACCACTGAGGATCGCGCCGCTGACGCGGTCAAAGGCCGGTAAATCATCACCCAGATGCGGACGCACAATCACATAGTCATCGGGCTGCAATTGCAGCGCGTCGATAAACCAGCGGGGTTGTTCACCAATTTGTGCCACAACCTGCGGCGGCGGGACTTCGAGTTGAATCAGAGCAAGAGGTAAAGCGCGGGTGTGTGTCATGCCGAATACGGTCCTCGTTATGGTCGCCTTTCGGACATCCACTTTGACAGTAAATCAACGACATGTCTTATTTTTTTCCTGCATAAGCTAATGCTTATGCGAAAAAAGTTTTGTCAGACATGTCCGAAGTCGACGGCTTCATGCCATCATTAGCCGGTGATAATCCTTGTTGATGCTTAAGGAAGACCTTGTGGCAGTGCGGCATTTTTTAATGGTTCTGATGGTGGTTTCCATCTGGGCTTTCAACAACGTGGCGGTGAAGTGGGGATTGCTGGAACTTCCGCCGCTGTTTCTCACCTGGATGCGCTTTGTAGTGGTAGCGGTTGTGCTGGTGCCGTTTTGCCGCATCACGCGCGCACAATTGCCGTGGCTGTTAACGCTGGCATTCACCTTCGGTTTTATGCATTTCTCGCTGCTGTTTGTCGGCATGCGCTACACCGATGCCGGCACCGGCGCCATCGTGGTTCAGCTCGGCACGCCGATTGCCATGCTGCTGGCGATGGTGATTTTGAAAGAGAAATTACGCCTGGTGCAACTGATCGGCATCGCCATTTCGCTGAGCGGCGTCGCGGTGCTGTCGGGCAGCCCGACTATTCCGGCCTGGTGGGTGCTGTGTATTCTGCTGTGCAGCGCGTTTGGCTGGGCAATCAGCAATATGATTGTGAAAAAATCACCGCCGATAAAACCGCTGACGCTGACCGGCTGGATCTCCTTCCTTGCGGTGCCGATTGTCGGTGCCGCTTCGTGGCTGACCGAATCCAATCAGTTTTACGCATTGAGCCATGCGGGCTGGCGCGGCTGGTTTGGTATTCTGTATAGCGCCCTCGCCTCGTCAATTGTGGCGTACACGCTGTGGTACGCGCTGCTGAAGAAGTACAACGTCAACCTGATCATGCCTTATTCGCTGCTGACACCGGTACTGGCGGTGTTGATGGGCGTTTTTGTCTTAGGTGACAGCATGAACAGCTTTAAGATTCTCGGCGCCTCATTGGTGGTGCTGGGCACCGCCATTGCGGTAATCAACCTGCGCAACCTGCGGATGCACGCGCGTTTCCCGCGCTTGCGCCGCCGTTAATCCGCTCTGCTATGCTTGAGTCTCGCGCGTTTTCCGGAGACTCAACATGGATTCTCAACGTGCTGCCGCACTGTGGCAGCAAATGTGGCAGGGATTGCGAGGCGCGGACCCGCTTCCCTCGCCTACTTTTCTCCAGCCCGACACCTTTTCTTCTGCCTTTGCGGTCAGTGAACTGGCGGCCACCAGCATTGGTCTTGCCAGCCAGGCGTTGAGCGATCTGCTCGGCCAGGCCGCGCCGGTCAGCATCAATGTTCGTCTCGCCTCGCGCTGGTTTCAGCACAGCCTGATTCCGCTTAATCGACCGCCTGCCGCGCTATGGGATGAATTTGCCGGTGATTACGCCAGCGCCGACGGCTGGATTCGTCTGCACACCAATGCGGCTCATCATCGTGCGGCGATGGAGCACGTGCTCGGCCAGCATGCCAATCGTGCCGCGCTGGCCGATGCGGTGGCACGCTGGCCCGCCGCGACGCTGGAACAGGCGGTGATTGATGCTGGCGGCTGCGCCGCGCAGATGCGTAGCGAAGCGCAATGGCTGCAACATCCGCAAGGCAGCGCCGTGCAGCAGGAAGCGTTGATTGCCCAACAGGCCACCGACGCTGCACCCGCGCCTGCCTGGTCGTTATCACCCGCGCGCCCGCTGCTCGGCGTGCGCGTGTTGGACCTCACGCGCATCATCGCCGGTCCGGTAGCGACGCGTTTTCTCGCCAGCCTCGGCGCGCAAGTGCTGCGTATCGATCCGCCCGACTGGCACGAACCAACGCTCGAAGAGGAGATCACCTGCGGCAAACGCTGTGCGCGGCTTGATATCAAATCCCGCGCGGGGCGTGAACAGCTGCGCCAGCTGTTGCAGCACAGCGATGTGCTGGTACACGGTTATCGCGCTGATGCGCTGGAAAAACTCGGGCTGGATGCTGAGACGCGCCGCAAACTCGCGCCGGGCTTAGTGGATGTCAGCCTCAATGCGTGGGGCTGGAGCGGGCCGTGGCGCAACCGGCGCGGCTTCGACAGCCTGGTGCAGATGGGCTGCGGCATCGCCGAACAAGGCATGCGCTGGAGCGGCAATAACCAGCCAACGCCGCTGCCGGTGCAGGCGCTCGATCACGCCACTGGCTATCTGATGGCTGCGGCGGTGCTGGAAGGTTTACGTCAGCGGTTGATCAATGGCGTTGGCTGGCAGGCGCGCCTCTCGCTGGCACGCACTGCGCGGCTATTACAGCAGTTCGGTGCCGCGCCGGAGAATGTGCAAAACGGTATTCACGCGCAGCACGATGACGCGTTGAGCGCGATAGAGATTAATCAGTGGGGAATTGCCGAGAGATTGCGTGCCGCAGCGTATTTGCCCGGCACGCCAATGATCTGCGCGACGCCGGGCGTCAAGCTCGGCCGCAGCGCAGCCAGCTGGTGACGATTAGGCCTCGTCGCCCTGCTCTTCGTTCAGCTCGTCGTACATCGCCTGAATCGCCTCACGGCTCAGCGCCGCCAGCGTGCGATAAAATGCGGTGGTCGCGTGCGCTTCCACTTTGCCGAGGAACGCGCCGCACCACGGCAGCAGATACTCGTCAAACAGCGCCAGCTGCGCGGCGGATTCATCTTCCGCTGACTGATCTTCCAGCCACGATGCTGCCAGCAGCAACACGCCAAAGTGATCGGCGGGCGCTTCGCTCAGCGGCATGCCGCGCGCGCTGAGAAACGCACGCACGTCTGCTTCAGCAACCCCGTTCGGCCATTGGGATGCGTACGGCGGCACGCTGCAGTCGCTGCCAACAAACAGCGCGTTGTAGTCGGCGGCCAGCGCCTGCGGATCGCTATTCTGCTGCAGGCGCGTCAACAGTTCATCCTGCTCCAGCGGCCACTGCTGTTGCAGTTTGCCTTCACGCAGCAGAGTGAACAGTGGCACCAGCAGCGGATCCTGCGGCTGGCGATTAAACAGCGAGCCGATGACGCGGCAGAGAATGGAAAACTCATTCATGCAACAGAATTCCTTGAGGCAAAAAAGTTAAAAATCAGCAAATTCGGCAATCGTTTTACCGGTGCGCTGTTCGAGGAAATCGAGCAGGCGACGCGGCGTGACATTTAACACGCGATCTTCAGGAAAATCCACTTCGCTGGTGATGCGCAGGCAGTGTTCGAAATTTCCCAGCGTAAACGCCGTATGCGAATCGGAGCCAAATGCCAGTTTCCCCCCCGCATCGCGCACCGCTTCGGCAATGGCGCGACAGTTCGGTTCGCTGCCGAGGCGCGAATGGGTAAAGGAGGAGTTGTTGATCTCCAGCGCCACATCATAATGCGCGGCGGCTTCGGCTATTGCGCGGATATCCACCGGGAATTTCGGGTTGCCCGGATGCGAAATGATATGCACCAAACCGCCCGCCATCGCCGCAATCATCGCTTCGGTGTGATGCTTTTTATCACGCGGTGCATAAACCGGTTCGTGGAAGCCCGCGACGATCAGATCCAGCGCATCCAGCATCGGGCCGCTGCAATCGATCTCGCCCTGCTGATTTTTGATGTTGGCTTCAATACCGCGCAGCACGCCAACGCCATCAATCACCCGCGGCCAAATGCGCATGTTGACGAAGTGCCAATAGTGCGGCGCATCAGCCATGTCCGGGCCGTGATCGGTAATCGCGAACAGCTTCAAACCATTCTGTTTCGCCTGCGCCACATAATCATGCAGCGTGCTGTAAGCATGCGTGCTGGCAACGGTATGCATATGTAAATCAACGGGATACATCTTCATCTCCTGACCCAATGTGAATTAATAACCGCGCTGGCGATCGACCAAACCACCCGGCTGTTGACCTTGCTCCAGAGCAAGTATGGCATCCGCAATGTAATCCATCGCCTCGGCTGGCAAGGTAATCGCTGCAGTATGTGGCGTGATTGTGACATGCGGATGAGACCACAACGGATGCTGCGGCGGCAGCGGCTCGGTCTGGAACACATCCAGCGCGGCGGCGGCCAGTTGACCGCTGTTCAACGCTGCCAGCAGATCGGCTTCCACCACATGCGCACCGCGCGCCAGATTAAGGAAGCTGGCACCGCGCGGCAACGCGCTGAGCAGTTGGCTATCGATGAGGTTGGTGGTTTCCGGCGTGGTAGGCAGCAGATCGATCAGCACCTGCGTGCCATCAAGGAAGGCATTGAGCTGATCGCGGCCATGGAAGCTTTGCACGCCGTCGATGTGCTTCGGCGAACGGCTCCAGCTGCGTAACGGGAAGCCCCATTGACGCAAACTTTCCAGCACGCTACGGCCTAACACGCCCGCGCCGAGCACGCCAATGGTGAAATTTTCGCGATCGACACCATCCAGCTCCTGCCAGTTCGCCTGCTGCTGCAGTTGACGATACTCCGCGAAACGGCGGAACCAGCCCAGCACGCACCAGTTGGCGTATTCCTGCATCTGGCGCGCCATGCCGGTATCTTCCAGACGGAATAATGGCACATTGTCAGCCAACATTTGTGGGTTGTCACGCAGCTGCTTGAGGATTTCGTCCACGCCCGCGCCCATAGCAAACACGCCTTTCAGCTGACGGCCCGCCAGCATCTCAACCGGCGGCGAACGCACCACCGCATAATCGGCCGGTGCATTGTCGCCCGGCTGCCAGTAACGCACGCGTGCCTCAGGTAAACGCTGACGCAAACCGTCCAGCCAGCCCTGCGGTGCCAGCGACGGGTGATACCAGATAATCTCCATTCGACTCTCCTTTTTTTGCTTCAGCCTCAGGCAAATAACCGAACAGGGCAAGCAAAAACCTTAGCCTTGATGCAATTTCTCGCGTGATTAATTCCGGGCGCTTCACATTTCCACCGCTGTACAAGGCTAAGCGGTGCGATTGCGACTAAAGTTGTTCGAGTGGTCAATGCGTTAGCACACCACCTTTTCGGACAAGGAGAAAAACCGATGATAAAAAATGCCGTATTCACGCCCGCGCGTCTGACCTTTTTACTCAGCGCCGCGTTGCTGGCCGCTGCCAGCGCCGCGCACGCCGATGACCAAAGCCGCATGCTCAGCAACCAGCCGCAGCCGCCAGATGTGCGTCTGGGACCGCTTTTCAATGCGGTGCAGCAGGCGAAATTTTATCCGGACCAGAAAACCTTCGCCGACGCGGTGCCGAAATCCAATCCCTCATCGATTCTGGCCGACTGGCAGATGCAGAAAAACCAGCGCAACTTCGATCTCAAGCATTTTGTCGACAGCAATTTTACGCTGCCAAAAGAGGGAGACAAATATGTGCCGCCCGCCGGGCAAAGCCTGCGCGAGCACATCAACGGTTTGTGGCCGGTGCTGACACGTACCGCGCAAAGTGCCAGCCAGTATGATTCGCTGCTGCCGCTGCCAAAACCTTATGTGGTGCCGGGCGGCCGGTTCCGCGAAGTCTATTACTGGGACAGCTACTTCACCATGCTCGGCCTGGCGGAGAGCGGTCACTGGGATCGCGTGCAGGATATGGTGGATAACTTCGCCACCGAACTCGATAAATATGGCCATATTCCCAACGGTAACCGCAGCTACTATCTTAGCCGCTCGCAGCCGCCGTTCTTTAGCCTGATGGTTGACCTGCTGGCAACGCACAAAGGTGACGATGTCTATCGCCAATACCTGCCGCAGCTGCAGAAAGAGTACGATTACTGGATGGCAGACAGCGACAAAGTGGCAGCCGGCCAGGCCAGCAAACGCGTGATCAAACTCAGCGACGGTACGCTGCTTAACCGTTACTGGGACGATCGTGATGCGCCGCGTACCGAATCCTGGCTTGATGACGTCAACACCGCGAATAAAGCGCCGGAGCGTAATAAGCAGCAGGTTTATCGCGATTTGCGTGCAGGCGCGGCATCAGGCTGGGATTTCAGTTCGCGCTGGTTCACTGATGCGCACAATCTGGCGTCGATTCGTACCACGCAACTGGCGCCGGTCGATCTCAACAGCCTGATTTTCCACCTCGAACAGACATTGTCTAAAGCGTCCAAACTGGATAAGCAGGATGACAAAGCCAAACAGTTCGCGGCGGATGCCGAAAAACGTCAGGCGGCGATCAATCGCTATCTTTGGGATGACAAAAAAGGCTGGTACGCCGATTACGATTTCCAGAAGAAGCAGGTTCATTCGCAGCTGACCGCCGCCACGCTGTTCCCGCTCTATATGCAGGTGGCGAGCGATAAGCAAGCTGAGCGCACCGCTTCCGCTGTTGAAAAACAGCTACTGAAACCGGGCGGTCTGGTGACCACCACGGTGAATAACGGCCAGCAATGGGATGCGCCAAACGGCTGGGCGCCGCTGCAATGGGTGGCGGTGGAAGGTCTTGAGCATTACAAACAGCCGAAACTGGCGCAGCAGATTGGTCAGCGCTTCCTGCAGAACGTGCAGGCCACCTACGACAAGGAGCATAAGCTGGTCGAGAAATATGTGGTTGAAGGCGCGCAGTTGGGTGGCGGTGGCGGCGGCGAATATCCGCTGCAGGATGGCTTCGGCTGGACCAACGGCGTGACGCTGAAGCTGCTGGATAATTACTGTCCGAAAGACAAAACCTGTAATAACGCCGGCGATATCCCGAATATGCCGGTTTTGAGTAGCGCGAAGTAACGTTTTTCCTGGTCAATACGTAGCCGTCGCAGGGTCGCCATTTATGGCGTAATGCCGATCAGTTAAGCCCGAAATGATCGGTTGAACGATCCTCCAGTTCTGCAAAAATCCGTAATCTCACAGGAATTACGGATTTTTTTATGTTACTCAGTCAGGCTCTCGATGCCGTTCTTAACTTTACGCCCAAAGAGTTCTCCGCGCTCTCCGATCTGCTCTCGCCTGAACTCATCGACGAATGCCTGGCTGATACTGGTATCGTGACCGTGCGAAAACGCCGTCTTCCAATGGAGATGATGGTCTGGGCCGTTACCGGCATGGCCCTGTTCCGCTCGCTTTCCATGAACCAGATTGTTTCTCATCTGGATATCGTTTTGCCGGGCAAGCGCCCATTCGTCGCGACCAGCGCGGTTGTGCAGGCGCGTCAGCGGCTCGGAGAAGACGTGGTCCGCCGGGTCTTTGAAAAGTCACGCCAGCTCTGGTTTGATAAAACACCGCTGTCACACTGGAACGGCCTGACACTGCTGGCGGTCGACGGCACGCTGTGGCGGGCCCCCGATACGCCGGAAAACGATAAGGCCTTTGGGCGGACGGCAAATGCACACAGTCAGTCTGACTGGCCTCAGCTGCGCATGGTCTGCCAGATGGAGCTGACAAGCCATCTCTTATCGGGCGTGAGCTTTGGCAGCGTGACCGAAACCAGCGAGGTTGATCTTGCGGCACAACTGGTGGGACAGACGCCGGATCACTCGCTAACGATCCTGGATAAAGGCTTCTATGCGCCCGGCTTCCTGCATTACTGGCAGACCTCGGGGGTGGAAAGACACTGGATGCTACCTCTGCGCAACGATGCAAAATACCGTGTTCTGCAAAAACAGGGCTCAGGCAGCGAGCTGATAGAACTGGACCTGTCGTGGCAGGCGCGTAAAAAATGGAAAGATGTGCCGGAAACGCTGACGGCGCGACTGATAAGCAAAAAGGTTAACGGGAGAGTGGTGAAAATCCTGACGTCAATGTGCGATCCATTGCGATATCCGGGAGGGGATATCGTTGATCTTTATGGACATCGCTGGGAAATAGAACATGGCTTCCGGGAGATGAAGCAGCATCTGTTGAACAACGAGCTCACGCTGAGAAGCAAAACACCGGAACTGGTGAAGCAGGAGTTATGGGGCGTTGCGCTGGCGTATAACCTGCTGCGTTTTATGATGGCGCAGATGGCCTATAGCCTGAAAAACGTGGAGCCTTATCAGCTGGGGTTTAAGCAGGCGGCACTGTACCTGACAGGTCAACTGAGACTCCTGCCTGCGGTAGCGCCGGGAAAAATTCCGAGAATAATAGATGAAATAATGGCGATGGCGGGAAGCTTCGTGCTGCCAACCCGGCGGACGAGACATTATCCGCGAGCGGTGAAAAAGAAGCCGAAACGCTATGCGTTCCGGCATGATTAAGTCTTAACTGACGAGCATTACGCCATTTATGGCGACCATTAACCCGTGTGCGCATTAATGCGCACCCTACAGCCTCATATCGAATTCCGCCCTGCCTGTGTATTTTCCTCACACCCCATTTACAACAACCTCACATCTTGAAACATCCGCCACAAAAGATAATAATTCTCAATCTAATATCGATAGCTATTCCCATTTAAATATCAGGAACCTCTCATGACCTCGCTGTTTACCCTTAACCGTGGCCGCGTTCTGTGCACGCTTGCGCTGGCTTTACCCGCTGCAAGCTTCGCCGAAGAGTCGCTTGTCGTCACGGCGCAACCGCAAGAGAGCGCCACCTCGCCGACGCAGGGCTATCTCGCCACGCGCAGCAGCGGCGCCAGCAAAAGCGATCAACCGCTGATTACCACGCCGCAGTCAATCTCGGTAGTGACACGTCAGCAGATGGAAGATCAGGGCGCGCAGGATCTCAACCAGGCGCTGGGTTACACGCCAGGGGTGTTCACCAACTTCGGCGGGGCCGCCACGCGTTACGACACCATCGCGCTGCGTGGTTTCCACGGCGGCGATGTCGACAACACCTTCCTCGATGGCCTGCGCGTGATGAGTGACGGCGGCAGCTTCAACATCCTGCAGGTGGACAACTGGTTCCTTGATCGCATTGATGTGATCAAAGGTCCCTCCTCCGCGCTTTACGGCCAAACGGTGCCGGGCGGATTAGTGAACATGGTGAGCAAGCGTCCGCAGTTTGCCGAAGAGGGCCACTTCCGCCTGTCGAGCGGCACCAACGCCACCAACAGCGCTGCCTTTGATTACTCCAACGCCATCAACGATCAGTGGGCATTTCGCTTAACCGGCATCACGCGCAACAGTGATACGCAGTACGATCACACCCGCGAAGAGAAATATGCGATTTCGCCACAGCTGATGTGGCAGCCAAGTGAAGATACCAACTTAGTGCTGCGCGCCTACCTGCAGAAAGATCCCTCAGGCGGCTATCACGGTTCGGTACCGGCGGAAGGCACGCTTTACAGCCATAACGGCCGCAAGTTGAGCGATAGTTTCTACGAAGGCGACAGTTCGCTCGATCAGTTCAAACGTCGCGAGCAGATTTACAGCTATGACTTCTCACATCGCTTCAACGAAGTCTGGTCGGTGTACTCCACCGGCAGTTACAGCCACTCGAATACCGATCTCGATCAGGTTTATCAGATTGGCTGGAACGCAACGAATCCTGACCTGCTGAACCGCTACTACTCCGGCGAGCGTTCATCACTGAGCGCATGGGCGAATGACAACCGCTTGCAGGCCGATTTTGCTACCGGCGCGGTGCAGCATCGCGTGACGCTGGGCGCGGAATACCATCGCTATAAAAATGACATCACCAAAGCCAGCGGTGCCGCCAGCGCGCTGAATGCGTGGAGCGGCGAAGAAGTGGGCATCATGCCGGACTTCGACTGGACATCGCAGACGCGCCGCTACTATCAAACCGGTTTATATCTGCAGGATGAGTTGCAGCTTGATCGCTGGCATCTGGATTTGTCGGGACGTTATGACCGCATTGTGTCGGAAAACGGCACCAGCCGTCGTCAGGACGATCACATCAGCGGCCGCGCCGCGCTGCTGTATGCCTTCGAGAACGGCATCTCGCCTTACGTCAGTTGGAGCCAGGCGATAACGCCAGCCTCGTTAACCGATCCGCAGGGCAATCAGCTGAAACCGACCACCTCAGAGCAATATGAAGCGGGCGTAAAATATCAGCCGGTGGGCACGCGCGATATGTACTCAATCGCGGTGTACGATTTGACCCAGGACGATGTCGCCAACCGTAACGTGCTGGACGGCACTTACACGCCGTCGGGCAAAGTGCATTCGCAGGGCATCGAGTTGGAAGCGCGTAATCAGCTGACGCAACGTTTCAGCACCATCGCCGGCTACACGCTGAATCATCTGCGCTTCAAAGATTCGGTGGACGGTAACGATGGCCATACGCCATATGTCACGCCGAATAGCATGGCATCGTTGTGGGGACATTATCAGTTTGACTACGGCTTGAGCGCTGGCGCCGGTGTGCGCTATATCGGCAAACAGTGGGCGGATAACGAGAACACCACGCGTCTGCCATCGGTAACGCTGTTTGATGCGTCGGTTCGCGCCGATCTTGGCGCATGGAACTCACAGCTGAAAGGCGCCTGGCTGCAGGTGAATGCCAACAACCTGACCGATAAAAAGTATCTGGCCGCCTGTTATGGCACCGGTTACTGCTATCGCGGTGCCGAGCGTACGGTCATGGCTACGGTGGGCTACGACTTTTAATCAGGCATAAAAAAATCCGCCATCCTTTTACGGGATGGCGGATTTCATCAAATCGCTATGCTGTTAACTTCGTACTTTACGGTAAATCCACAGCACCACAATGGCACCGATCACGGCCACCACGAAGCTACCGAAGTTGAAACCGTCAACTTTACCGAAACCAAACAGGGTACTGATCCAGCCACCGACAACCGCACCTACCACACCCAGAACCACGGTGATGATAAAGCCGCCGCCATCTTTACCCGGCATAATCCACTTCGCGATAATCCCGGCAATCAGACCAAAAATAATCCATGAAAGAATACCCATGTACTGCTCCTTACGTTATTAATCAATGTGTTCACCGCCTCTAGTATAGACGGGATTTTATGATCTGCCTCGCAACTTGCCGCAGTAAATAATCGTTAGCTAACTAAAGGTTAGCGCAGCCATGCCGATAACTGACGAACAGCATTGTCAGTCGTGAAAATAACAATCGGATAAGTGGAGCAGGACGTGGGAGAAGCCGATAAAGAACAATACCTCAAGCGAGGCACGTTAGCGGTTTTGGGCGTGATGAAGGATCTGTTGCGTTCTCAAACCCCGTTGATGGTGAATTTTTCGCGCGGTCAGTTTATCAGCCGCATGCTGTCAGCCGATGAAGATCAGGTGATCTTTGACCTTGGCAGCAATGCGCTGGATAACGATTTAGCGCTACAAAGTGGTGAAGTGAATATCTTTGCCGAAACGCACGGTGCCAAAGTCGAATGTAGCTTAATCGGTTTACAGCGCATCGAATTTGAAGGCTTGCCCGCTTTTGCTGCATCGCTACCCGAACTGGTGTGGCAGATTCAACGCCGTGAGTTCTTCCGCGTCAATGCGCCGCTGGAGCCGGTTTTTTATTGCCACAGCCAGTGGCCGGATGGCAGCACTGCGCGCTTCCGCCTGCAGGACCTGTCATTGGGTGGCGTGGGCGTGCTGCTGGACGAAGCGCTGCCAGAAGGCCTTAATCGCGGCGATACCTTTAAAAAGCTGCGCGTGGATTTGGCTGAATACGGTCACTTCGAGGTGACAGCACAGCTGCTGCACATTGGTGAACGCACCGTGGTGACCAGCAAGAATGAAACCCGCGCCACTCCGCGCCTCAGCTTCCGCTTTACCGCCATCGAGCCGATTCAGGAACGCCAGCTGCAGCAGGTGATTTTTGCGCTGGAACGTCTGGCGCGCGATAAGGCCAACCGTTTCCAGTAAGTCCATCATTCGTAGGGTCGCCATTCGTGGCGACCACTCCCCCAGATTTGCACAAAACCGCACCCATCAATGCGGCTGATAACGGCAACGCGCCACCGCATCCAGCCAGCCGTGATAATTCTCCTGCATGCTTTTCGCCTGATCTTCACGCGGCGTAATCACGCTGCCGCCCTGTAACGCCTGCATCTCACTGCCCTGCTGCCACCAGCCTAAGCTGCGGCCCGCTAATAGCGCGGCGCCCAGCGCTGAAACTTCTGCCGTCGGTACGCGTTTCAGTGGCCGCTGTAGCACATCGGCCTGCATCTGCATCAACCAGCTGTTTTCCGTGGCACTGCCATCCACGCACAGCGCAGGAAGTTGCACACCGCTGGCCTGCTCCATGGCGAAAAACACGTCGGCGATCTGGAAAGTGATCGATTCCAGCGCCACGCGCGCCAGCACTTCCGGCGTTGCCGCATCGGTCAAACCACACACCATGCCGCGCGCTTTTAAATCCCACCAGGGCGCGCCGAGGCCAGAGAGCGCCGGTACAAAATAGATGCCCTGATTGTGTTCGCTGCGCTGCGCCAGCGCGGTGAGTTCTCGTGGATCCTTGATGCCCAGCATGCGGCCCAGCCACGCCGCGCCGGAACCGGTGTGGGTAATGTTGCCTTCAAAGGCATAGCGCAACGTGCCGTCGTGCCACGCCACCGTGGTGCTAAGGCCATTTTCCGTCAGTAGCGGCGTTGCCATCGACATCATCAGTGACGAACCGGTGCCGTACGTGGCTTTGACCACCTCTTCGCTGCCACTGCGCTGCGCTTGCAGCGCGGCGTGCGAATCGCCGATGCGCGACAAAATCGGTGTGCCGGGCGCTAAACCGGGCATATCGTTACGTGTCACCACACCTTGCGCACTAGCCGAGGGCACAATCTGCGGCAGCGCCGCGCGGGGAATATGGAACAGCGCCAGCAGTTCATCATCCCAGTCGCCGCTGTGCAGGTTGTAAAGCTGGGTGCGCGCCGCATTGGCATGATCGGTAACAAAGCTTTCACCGCCGCTCAGTTGCCAGCTCAGCCAGCTGTCCACGGTGCCGATACAGAGTTCACCGGCTTGCGCGCGAGAAAATCCGTTCGGTAGCGCGGCCAGCATGCCGGTGAGCTTACCGGCTGGAAACATCGGATCAACCGCCAATCCGGTAAGCCCGGTGATGCGCGGCGCTTTACCCGCCACACGCAAATCGCGGCAAAACGCCTCCGAGCGGCGATCCTGCCAGCTAACCAGCGGCGTCAGCGGCTGACCGTTATGGCGCTGCCAGATCAGCACCGATTCGCGCTGGTTGCTGATCGCCACGGCCGCAACTTGCGCACCCGCACACTGCGCCAGACAATCGCTCACCGCTTGTTTCACCGCCTGCCAAATCGCCAGTGGATCCTGCTCCGCCAGGCCTGGCTGCGGATGTTCCAGCGTCAGCGGCTGGCTGCCGCGCGCCACCACGTTTCCGGCACGATCGACCGCAATCGCTTTTGCGTTGGTGGTGCCTTCATCAATTGCCAGTATCACCGAACCTGCCATCTTTACGCTCCTGCACAGATGCGCGCTGCACTCTTCATTACGCTGGCGGCATCAATGCTATGTCGGGCACGGGTTGAGGCGCGATCGCCCGCAATCGCGTATTCGCCATCGGGGATACCCAAACGCAGCAGCGGGATGCCACAGCCGCCTTCCGCCAGCACTTCTGCCACCAGGCTGCCGACGCCGCCGTTGACGTTGTGTTCTTCCACGGTAATGACCGCTGGATAGTGATTTAACAGCTCGCGCAGCTGTTGGGTATCACAAGGTCGAATCGATGGAATGCTGATCACACCTGCTGTAATGCCTTGCTCATGCAGTTGCTCGGCGGCGTGAACCACCTCGTGAACTGTCGAGCCCATCGCCACCAGCACAATGTCATGACCTTCACGTAAAACGTCGATTTGGCCGGGACGGAATTGATAGTTCTCATCGTGCAGCTGCGGCAGATCTTTACCATCCAGACGGATATACACCGGTCCAACATGCGCCAGCGCATACTCAATAATCTGACGACACTCCAGCGGGCAGGATGGCGCATAAATTTCGATGTTGCCGAAGCCGCGCATCACCGCAATGTCGTCGATGCTGTGATGGGTGCTGGCGAGTGGACCGTAGCTGGCACCGGCATTCAGGCCAAACAGTTTGACGTTAGTGTTGTTGTAGCAGACGTCGACTTTAACCTGCTCATTGGCGCGGGAAACCAGGAACGGCGCAGCGTTACAGGTTACGGCCACTTTACCGCCAATCGCCAGGCCGGCGGCGGTGCCCACCAGCGTTTGTTCGGCGATACCGACGTTAATCAGCCGGTCGGGAAAGGCTTTGATAAAGGGCGCAATTTTGGCGGTTGAGGTGGAATCGGCCACCACCGGCACTAAATCGACGCCGCGATTAACCGCATCAATAAATGCCTCGACCATTACCGTCGCCAGGTGTTTTGCATTACTCATCTTTCAACTCCTCCAGTGCCAACTCAATCTCTTCCCCTTTCGGCACGCGGTGATGCCACTCCGGTTTGCCCTGAATAAAGGAGATGCCGAAGCCTTTTTCGGTGTGCGCCACAATCACCTGTGGCTTGCCGCTGTTACGCGGCAGGTTTTCGATGGCTTCCACCACCGCCGCCATGTCATTGCCGTTGCACTCGCTCACCGCCAGACCAAAGGCGCGCCATTTATCCGGCAACGGATCGGTGTTCATGATGTCGCGCGTGTGGCCCGCCAGCTGCAGCTTGTTCTTATCGTTGATGATCACCAGGTTATCGAGACCGTAATGCGCCGCCACCAGCGCGGCTTCCCAGTTGCTGCCTTCTGCCAGCTCACCGTCGCCGGTAACGACAAAAATACGTCGGTCGCTGTTATCTTTCTTCGCCGCCAGCGCAATGCCGACCGCCACCGGTAAACCGTGGCCCAGCGCACCGGTATTCAGCTCAACGCCTGGCGTTTTTTGGCGCACCGGATGGCCCGGCAGATGTGAATCCGAATGCTGATAGGTCGGTAGCCATTCGGTCGGGAAGTAACCGGCTTCTGCCAGCACGCAGTAATAACCGCCCACCGCATGGCCTTTCGACTGGATATAGATGTCGCGTTGCGGATCGTTGGTGCGATCCGGCGCGCAGTTAAGAATGCGGAAATAGAGTGCGGTGAGGATCTCAACCTGTGAGAGATCGGCACCGGTATGCCCGCCCGCCGGGCTGCCCGCATTGAGCTGAATGATGCGGCGACGCACGGCGCGCGCTTTGGCTGCCAGATCCGCTACCGAATATTTGAAAGGATTCATAGACACCTCTGAATTTTAAAGCATGGATGAATATTTATTCTTGATGGAGAAAAAAAGGTGCAGACAATCAGCGCCTGCACCCAACCGATTAACCTTTTGCCGGGCTACCGCCCTCCTCAATCAGCGCTTTCTGCGCCACCACCGCCGCTTTCTGCTGCATGCGGCTCTGCATTTGGTCGATGATCACCGCCACGATAATCACGATGCCTTTGATCACCATTTGCCAGAACTCGCTCACGCCCATCATGATCAAACCGTCGGCGAGAAAGCCGATCACGAAGGCACCAATCAGCGTGCCGAGAATGGTGCCGCGTCCGCCGGCCAGCGAAGTGCCGCCCAGCACCACTGCGGCAATCGCGTTCATTTCAAAGGAGGTTCCGTTCGCCGGATGACTAGCCACCAGCTGAGACGAGACCACGATGCCGGCAATCGCCGCGCAGAAACCGGAGATGGCATACACCCAGATTTTCACCGACTTCACTTTCACGCCCGAAAGTTCAGCGGCGCGTTCGTTATCGCCAATCGCGTAGACCTGACGACCGAACGGCAGACGGCGTGCGACATAGGCAATCACCAGCGCCAGCAGTACCATCATCCAGATGGCCCACGGCAAACCGAGAAAATAGCCCGCGCCTATCTTGTCGAATCCGGTATTGCCGAGCATTTCATTGCCCTGCAAACCGGGGAAGGTTTCGCCGCCCGACGTGAGCATTGCCGTGCCGCGCAGGATGTACATGGTACCGAGCGTGCAGATGAACGGTGCCACGTTATAGCGCGTGATGATCCAGCCGTTTGCCGCGCCAATCAGGCCGCCAATCAGCAACACAATCGGTACGATCAGCCACACGCTGGGGAAGATGGCGATACCAAACATCGGCAGCACAATGCCTTTGGTGATCAGCCAACCGGCGATCATGCCGCACAGGCCGAGCGTGGCACCGATGGAGAGATCGATGCCCGCCGTGATGATGACAAATGTGATGCCGAGCGCGAGGAAGGCGTTAATGGCGATGTGTTTTACCATGATCACCATACTGCCCACCGCGAGGAAATCGGGCACCGTAATAGCAAAGAAGCCAACAATCAGAAACAGCGCAATAAAGGTGCGCAGTTTGAGCAGCAGCAATATCAGGCTTTCGCGTGAGTTGAACGCTTTAGCTGGCGATGCGAGCGCGAGCGCGCCGTTGTTTTTCATATCAGAACCCTTGTGCGCTTGCTTTAACCAGCGCCGCCTCTTCCGCTTCAGCGCGCGGCAGGTCAGCAGTCAATTTGCCGCCGGACATCACAATGATGCGATCGGCAACGGCCATGATCTCTTTCAAATCAGAGGTGGAAAACACCACCGCAATGCCCTGCTCCGACAGCTTCACCATCATGCGGAACACTTCGCCTTTGGCGCCGACATCGATGCCACGGCTCGGTTCATCCAGCAGCAGCAAGCGCGGATTGGTCAGCAGCGAACGACCAATCACCACCTTTTGCTGATTGCCGCCGCTCAGCGCGCTGATGGCAACATCCGGCGAGGAGATTTTGATCGCCAGATTGCCGACGGTGCTGGTCACCACTTCGCGTTCCGCCTGCTCTGAAATCACCGTGCGATGCGACAGACGTCGCCACAGGCTGGCAATGGTGAGATTGCTCGCCACCGATGAGATGGGAAAAATGCCCGAGCGTTTGCGATCTTCCGGCACCAGACTCATGCCCATGCGAATGCGTTCAGCGGTCGGCAGACGCGTCGGCAACGGTTTGCTGTCGAGCCACAGCTTGCCGAGATAGTTACGCTGCGTGCCGAGCAAACACTCAAACAGCTCGGTGCGCCCCGCGCCCATCAACCCGTAAATGCCGACGATTTCACCGGAACGCACCTGGAAGCTGACATCATCCACCAGCGTGTTGCCGTTCGGACTGACGCAGGTGATGTGTTCGGCTTCCAGCACCGGCGCACCGAACTGGCGATCCGGCGGCAGAAAGGTGCCCACCGGTTCGCTGCCCAGCATTTCGCGTACGATCCACGGCACGTCGATATCGCTGACCTGCGCTTCGGCCTGAAAACGCCCGTCGCGCAGAATGGTGATCACATCGCCAATCGCCATCAGTTCTTCGAGCCGATGCGAGATATAGATGATAGAAACGCCCTGACGCGTCAGTTCGCGGATCACCCGAAACAGGATCTCCACTTCGGTTTTGCTCAGCGCCGAGGTCGGTTCATCGAGGATCAGAATGTCGGCGTCCTCCGCCAGCGCTTTGGCGATCTCCACCAGCTGCTGCTGGCCAACCTTCAGGCTGCCCACCTTCTCATCCGGTGAAATCGGCTGATCGAGGCGCTGCATCAAGGCGGCGGTGCGGCGTTTCTGCTCGGCTTCATTGATGGGCCGAATGCCACTCTGAATTTCGCGGCCGAGGAAAATGTTCTCCGCCACGCTGAGATTCTCAAACAGATTGAGTTCCTGATGCACCATACCAATGCCGTGGCGCGCAGCGTCTCGCGTGCTGTGAAACGCCACTTTGTTGCCATTGAGGAACATCTCACCGCTGGTCGGCTGCTGCACGCCGGCAAGAATCTTCATCAGTGTCGATTTCCCCGCGCCGTTCTCGCCGATGATGACGTTGACTTTGCCGCGCCACACGCGGTAATCCACACGATCCAGCGCTAAGGTGCCGGGGAACAGCATCGACATCTGATTGGCTTGCAGAATGATCTCATCGCTCATTTTGGATTCCCCTGCTGCAGCTGCACCGCCACCACATCTTCCACTGTGCCCGCGCCCATGCTGACGGCAAGCAGCGCTTGCGCCGGTTTGCCCACCCAGCTGGCATCCACCGCTGGCAGCTGTTTCACCGCATGGCGATTCAGTGCTTTGGTGAGTTGCGCGTATTGCACCTGATTGGTGAACTCTTCAAAGCGGAAACCGGCCGCATCGCGTATGGCGTTGCCGCGCAGCACCGGACCAATCGACACTTTCACCGGTTTGCCGTTGATGGTCATGGTGAGGCTGCGTTCCCGATCGTTGCTGTTATCAAATGCCGTCACCGTGCCCGCAGCGCGCACAAACACGCTTTCGCTGCCGCCGGCTTTGACGGTATGGCTTTTGGTTTCCATATCTGCCCAGCTCAGCGCCTGCTTCTCAGCCGGTTGCTGCACGCGGCTGGCCCAGCTTGATTCCGCAATCTGCTGCGGCGTTTGATCGCTGTAGCCCGGTTTGGCGTTGGGATCTTTCGGCATGATGGGTTTGCCGTCGGCATCCAGATCCACCACGGTGCAGGCGGCTAACATCAGCGTCAGCAGCGCCACCAGCATGCCGCTCAGCGCTTTCCCCTTCATGCCGACCTCCATGTTATTGCGCCAGCTTGAAGGTTTTCAGCTTCGAGGCGTTGCTGTCGTCAATCAGCACGCAATCCATCAGCTGCTTCTCCTCTTTCTGCGCTTTGCCGTTCTTCAGGTAGTAATCCACCTGCTCAACGGCCATCTGCGCCTGATCCCAGCCCGGCTGCAGCACGGTGGCTTTGATGTTGCCTTTATTAAGGATGGAGTCGCGGGTGTAATCGCTGCCGTCGAAGCCGACCACAATCACATTGGTTTTGCCCGCCGCTTTCAGCGCGGCTTCCGCACCAAGCGCCATGGTGTCGTTACCGGAGATCACGCCAACGATATTCGGGTTCTTCTGCAGGATGGTTTCCATGCGGCTGAAGGCTTCGGTCTGGCTCCAGTTGGCACTCTGCTGCGCCACCATTTTTAGATCGGGATAATCATCCAGCACGTCGTGATAGCCCTGCGAACGCACGCCCGCATTGGTATCCGACTCTTTACCCAGCAGCTCGACGTAATCCCCTTTACCGTTCAGCAGCTTGGCGAACTTCTCGGCACCGAGCTGTGCGCCTTGGTAGTTGTTGGAGACAATTTGCGCCACGGCAATGCCGGTTTTGTTGATTTCGCGGTCAATCAGGAAGGTAGGAATGCCGGCATCTTTGGCTTTTTGCACCGGGCCAACCGTGGCATCCGCACCGGCGTTATCGAGGATGATGGCTTTGGCTTTGCGCGCGATGGCGGTTTCGATTAGCTGGTTTTGCTTATTCACGTCATCATCGTGTGAGGCTACCAGCGTGGTGTACCCGAGCGCTTTGGCTTTTTCCTGCGCGCCATCGGCTTCCGCCTTAAAGAACGGGTTGTCATGCGATGGCGTAATGATGGCCAGCAACCCCTTATCCGCCGCCAGCGACGCCGCCGAGATCATCATGATTGAAGCAAGTAGAGAGACTTTGAGGACAGAGGCTTTCATTTGTTATCTCCGATTGAATATATATTCAATTGCGATTTTATATGCATAATGACTATGCGCTGGCTTTCTGAGCACGTCCATTGCCCGATCCTCAAAAAGCGAAAACGATCACAAAATGTTCTGCGTTGTTATTTATGACAGGCTGATTAACAATACCAGGCAGGTTAAGAGAGAGAAAAAACCATGGCAAAACAGGATGAACAGCGGCTGATGGTGAAAATCGCCACGCTTTATTATGTGGAAGGCAGGAAGCAGTCCGACATTGCGCAGCTGCTGAAGCTGTCGCAATCCTTTGTGTCGCGCATCCTCAATCGCAGCGTGAAAGAAGGTGTGGTGAAGATCAGCGTAGTGCCGCCGGCCAATGTGTTCCCTGAGCTGGAAAAAGCCATTGAGCAGCTGTACCAACTGCCGCAGGTGATTGTGGTGGATGTGCCGGACCAGGCGTCGGCGTTGCAGATTAAACAGGCGATTGGTTCCGCCGCCGCGCACTATCTGGAAACACGAGTACGCGCCGATGAGCTGATTGGCATTTCATCCTGGAGCGGCACGATTCGCGCGATGGTGGATGCGCTGCATCCGCTGAGCGCGCCATGCAAAGGGGTGATTCAGCTGCTGGGCGGCGTGGGCGCCAACGGCAACGTGCAGGCCACGATTTTGACGCAGAATCTGGCGGCGCTGCTGGATTGCCCGGCGTGGCTGCTGCCGTCGCAGTCGATTGAGCATTCAGTGCAGGATCGCCAGCGTTTGTCGGTGAATCCCGATGTCGCGGTGGTACTGGAAAAGTTTGATCAGGTGGATCTGGCGATTGTCGGCATTGGCGATCTCGAGCCTTCCGCCCTGCTGCGCAACTCCGGCAACTATTACGACGGTGAGATGCTGCAAACGCTGGCCGAGCGCGGCGCAGTGGGCGATATCTGCCTGCACTATTTCGATGCTGATGGTCAGCCGGTGCTGAGCGCAGAGGAAGATCCGGTAATTGGCATGGAGCTGGCGCAGGTAAAACGCTGCCCGCAGGTGGTGGCGTTAGCGGGTGGCAAAGAGAAAGCGCAGGCGATTCGCGGGGCGTTGCGCGGCGGTTATGTGCAGGTGTTGATTGTGGATTATCCGACGGCGAGATTATTGGTAGAGGGTTAGTTTGGTGGGGTATTGGCAGGGTCGCCATGATGGTGCGGTTATTGGCAAGGTCGCCATGAATGGCGACCCTACGTCATCAACCGATGGTGCGGTAGGCGGTGGTGACTTTCCACAAATAACGCGGGGCCTGCGCCGCCGGATGCTTGTTCTGTACGTGCTGGTAAAACTCGTCCGGCGTCATGGCGTTGATCATCGCAATCGCACGATCGCGGTCACGCGAGAAGGTACGCAGCAAGGCACCGGCACCGTTGGCGTAGGAAACAATGGTGGCGTAACGCAGCGTCAACGGATCGCGAATCCCGGCTAATGCGGAGTCCTGCAAAATTTTCAGGTAGGCGGCGCCGATATCGATGTTCTTCGCCGGATCGCGCAGCTCGGAAGAGGATGGCTGACCATGGCGGCCCTGGGTGCGATATACTTCGCGGCCTGCCGTCGAAGCCTTAATTTGCATCAGACCGACCGCATTGGAACGGCTCACCACGGTGGGATTGCCTCCGGATTCGACACTAATAATGGCGCTGATTAACTTCTCATCAACGCCATAATGACTGGCGGCATCTTCGGTAAACATTGACCATGCATCATTCACTTTCGACGGCGGTGCCTGGGTCAAAGGCGTATTCTTCTCGGGCAGTGCCGGTTTTTCCGGCTCGCTTGAACAGCCAGCAAGCAGCAGTGCAGAAAGCATAAGTAGGCGAATTTTCACTGATTTTTGGTTCCGCAATAGGGTTGGCGCAAGCTATCATACCTGGCGCAGCGCGATGCAAAATTACCGTTTATCCTAAATCGGTTAAAAACCTTATGCTACCGTGACTTCGATAACGCATTTCGTCATCATCGGCAGGCCACTCTACAGCAGGATGGAAGTTATGGTTACTCCCCGCACGCTACGTCTTATCGCCCCTTCCGGCTATTGCCACAATCAGGATGCCGCCCAACGCGCAGTGCATCGTTTACAGGCCGCAGGCCATCATCTTGAGAATCTTTCTGCCATCACCCGCCGCTTTCAACGCTTTGCTGGTGAGGATGCACAGCGGCTGAATGATATCAATGCGCTGGCTACACTGGAGGCGCTGCCTGATATCGTGCTGGCGGTGCGTGGCGGTTATGGCGCTTCACGCTTGTTGGATAAGATCGATTACGTGGGTCTGCAACGTCGATTGCTCAATCAACCGTTAGCGCTGTGCGGCCACAGCGATTTCACCGCGCTGCAGCTGGCAATGCTGGCGCAAATCGGCCTGATTACCTTCAGCGGCCCGATGCTGGCCGGTAACTTCGGTGCAGAGGCATTATCTGATTTTACCGAGTCGCACTTTTGGCAAACGCTAACATCACCTACAGTCAATCTAAGCTGGCCGAGCACAAGCCCGGATCATGGCCGCTGGCAAGGCACCTTATGGGGCGGCAATTTAGCGATGATCTGCTCACTGATTGGTACGCCGTGGATGCCACAAATCGAAGGTGGCATTCTGGTAATTGAAGATGTGAACGAACATCCGTTCCGCATCGAGCGCATGCTGATTCAGCTGCAGCAGAGTGGCATTTTATCGCGCCAGCAAGCGATTATTACCGGCAGCTTCACCAGCACTTCGCTGTCGGCGTATGATAACGGTTTTGATTTTGCCACCGTGTGGCAGCGCATCCGTGACGAGTTTCAGATTCCGGTGATCACCGATCTGGCTTTTGGACACGATGCCGATACCGTGACGCTGCCGCTGGGTGCCAGCGCCACGTTGCAGATTGAGAAGGGAGAAGCACAGTTCGCCTTCACCGGCCACCCGACATTGCGCTAACGTGTTGCCGCAGGAGACCGACAATGAAGCCACTGTATGACGATTTGTGGATCTCCACGCCAGAATTCCCCGCTGAAGAGACGGCAAGTGATCTAATGATGCATGGCTTTATGCTGTGCCACCCCCGCGGCAATTTATTGATTGGTCGCGTGGAGCATCCGCTCGATCATGAATTCCTCAACGATGCCGGCGGCGTGATTCGCCACTATTTGACCCACTGGCATGAAGCCGCGCCGGGCGCGATCGCCATTCAGCAGCGCTTTAATAGCGCGCTCTATTGCCACAGTCGTTCGCTGGGGCCGGTAAGTTTAGTGATTGAACCTGACGAAACCTTTACCCAGCAAGAGACGCACTTCGGCGATTTTCACCTGTTGCCGACGCCCGGACATACGCCTGGCAGCAGCAGCTACCTCTATCACTCGCCGCTCGGCCAGACTTATCTGTTTGTCGGCGATACGTTGACCCGCGACTATAACCGCTGGATCAGCGTGCTGATGCCAGACAGCAATCCCACCGAACTGCAGCAGTCGCTGGAGCTTTATCGCTCATTGCGTCCCGATGTGGTGTTGATGAGCACCACGCGCGGACATCTGTCGTGGGCCAAGGTGAATTTGCAGAGCTGGCTGGCAGCCATCGATGAGGCGGAACAGTCACCGCTGGATTTGCGCCAGCGGCAACTGATCAAACCAGGATATTAACTCACGAGTTTGGGCGCGCGCTGTCGTCGTAGCGTTCAAGCGACAGAATCTGTGCATCGCGCTTATCGGTACGGCTGCAGGGCAACAGCTTGTTGCTGTTGGCGTAGACGAAGAATGTTTCATCGTTCTTTTTATTCACGATTAACTGATCGCCATTACGAAAACGGGTGATGGCAACTTTGTCACCGCCTTTCAGGCTGGTGCGCTGCTGCCCGGCAGCGATCTGGAAGTGACGCGTTGGCCACATTAAGGTACTCAAACCATACTCGGCACGCGATACCGTCATGGTGGGACGGCCGGGACAGGTAATTTGGTATTCGGTTTCGCTCCAGGCGGGGGCAATCTGACAAGCCAGCACGCCAACAGCCATGACTATCGCCTTCATTAGGTTCTCCGCTGAGGTTAAATGATGATTACGTGGAGAGATGGGCTTTGCTACTGCATTCCATGAACGTTATCTAACAGCAGCAAAGCCTGGTACATCAAACGTGGCGAGATTTCGCAGGAGCAAGTACTACTCAGCGGCCACTTGCGCCGCGACCAACATCAATGCCAGCCCGGCCTCTTCGGCTTCAAAACGCTGCATCACTTCCTGAATGGCCGCTACGCAGTTCATGACCTGCTTCTTTTTGTCGGCTTCTAATTTGTCGATCGCGTGCTGAAGAATCATTAAACTCGCTTCTTCTTCTTTCATTAATTTACCCTTGCTTTGCTTACCTGGTGCGCAACGCTGGCAAGAATACCGTTTCTCTGCTAGTAAAGTCACCCCTTTACATTCCTTCCGCTTAACGATTATACAAATGACAAATGGGAAGCAGCGTCAGACCTGCTATGATCCACTTATCAGTACGCATTGGCGTGCCATTGCAAACCAGGGAATGAAGCAGGTGCTCATGTGGCGAATCACGGTTGTACTCACCCTTTTAGTTTTAGCTGGCTGCAGTTCCGCACCGAAAGGTGTCGACTGTCCAGGCGAAGTGTCGACGATTTATGGACAATCGATGGGCAATACGCAGGCGCGCATCTTTGATTTGGTGAGCGCCTTCGCCGTCTCGCGCGATGGGGTAAAAGTGCAAAGCGGTACGCTGCACTCCACCGATCGCTTTCAGTACGTGCCTTCGGCCATCACCGCTGAAGGCTTCTACGCGCAGCGGTTGTCGGATAAACAGTTCCGCCTGATCAATCCCTATCAGAACACCATGATCACCTGGACGTGCCCATAAGCCGTGCGTCGCAGTGCGAGATGGTTTATTGTCTGACCATCTCACGCTGCGGACCTGCCTGATGGAAAAGAGTCTGGATAACAACGGTTATATCGATTTCCCCTTCCCGGCCAGTACTAATGCGGATGGCTCGGTGAATCCTTGTGGATTCGACCTGACGCTGGAGACCGATCGTATTGATGAGATCACCGCCGGTAAACATTCCGAAAATATGCGGCGTCTGCTGGAAGAGGTCAATCTGCAGGAGGGCTTGTTTATGACGCTGGCCTGCGACTGGCAGCAGCGTGACGACGGCGTGTGCGGGTTTGTTGATGTGGCGTTCCGCCCGACAGTGACAGGTTTCGACGCTGAAGAGACGCAAGGTCTGGATCAGGCATTTGAGATCTATTTGAGCCGACAAGAGAAGCAGCACAATATGCAGAGCGGCACACTGATCAATTACGCGCGTGCCGTACTCGATTGGGGTTGGTCACCGCTGCAGCAGCGCCACATGCGCTATGAAAAAGTGACTTTGCGCTATTACTGCCAGCAAGCTGAAGATGCCGAATGGTGTTTTGATCATCTACGTCACTTCCTTGTGAGCTGGTATCCGGCTTATCGCGGAAAGCCCTAAGTTCAGACTATTGCGTTCCCGCCTTTCTGCTGCGCGCAGAATTTTTGCTCACTGCAAACTGCTGTTACAACCTTTACCGCTGCGTCATTTGCTGCATACAGTTTCTCTGACTACGCTTTACAGGACATTCACCACGATCAGGGAGTCATTATGAGCGACAAAGCGGAAGCAAAATTGAATGAAGCGGCGGGTGCCGTCCAGGAAAAATTTGGTCAATTCACCGGTTCACGCCGTCATGAAGCCAAAGGCGCGGCGCGTCGTTATCCGGCTCAGGCCAGCTATGCGGTTCAGGATGCAGCGGATTGTGTGGTGAAATCGGTACGCGATAATCCCGCGACCGGCCTGGCAGTTGCAGCCAGCATTGGTGTGATTGTCGGTTTTCTGCTCGGACGTAAGTAATCCGTTAAAACGGGGCCTCAAGGCCCCGATTTTAATGGTGCTGACCCACTTCATATAATCCTTCTTTGATATGTTCATCCGGCGTTTCAGCCACATCTGCGGTGCTGTTTTCCATCTTCAAATGACGATCGTGCTGCAGGGTTAACGTTATTAAGCTTGAAGGCTGTGCGCAAGCGACCACAGACAGCAGCAGAAAAAACCACGCAGCGACAACTTTCTTTCCCATCGTTCTTTTTCCAGCTAGCTGAGATATGTCGGCTCAGATTGCCCGAGTAAATGAAAATGAGCGTCAATGTGCCGCAAAGCTCTGTCGTCAGTTGTATACAACTACACTTGCGCGCGCCGTGCTTTGTATCGTGCAACCATGGTCATCAGCGCCTGGTAAATTAATCCCGCATACAAGCTCATCACGATCACCATACCGATCTCTTTGCCCTGCGCCTGCCACGAAACAAACCACATAAAGATGCCCCACAACAGGGAAAACAGTAGCCAGCCTTTAACGAACTTGATTACACCTTTCATACCACCTCCTCAATCGTAAGCGCTGAAGATAGCGGTTTAGTCTTTAATGCACACCGCCGTCAGCACGTTAATGTTAACTGATTCAAACTTCTGCGAAAGGGAATGTAAACCAGCGATGGTGTAGACTATTGCGCACGCGTGGCATATCGCCATTGGTGCATTTATGTTTGAATTCCCGCCAACACTGTCCGACATGTGGTTGAAATGAATTATTTAAGCAAGATTCAAGGTTTTATTGAGAGCAACACGGTGCTGTCGGCCGCTTTTAGTCTGGTATTACTGATGTTTGCCGGCATGATCGCCCACCTGATCTGTAAATTCTTTATTGTAAAGGTGGTGAGGAAGGTGTTCTTCAGCACGCACAAGAATCAGGTGCCGCTGGATAAAGACGTCAGGCTGTCGGAGAAGCTCTCTAACTTTATCCCTGTGATCACGGTTTATTATCTGCTGCAATTTATGCCAGATTTACCAGAACATCTGTTGATCGCGATAAAGACCATCTGCGGTATTCTGTTCTTCGTCTATTTATCGCTGTTTTTTACCGAAGTGCTGGAGATCGTTAATAACTCCTATTCGAAAAAAGCCAAACGCAAGAATCACTCGATCAAAGGTTATATTCAGGTCGGCAAGATTCTGGTGCACATTATTTCGGCGATCATGATTCTGGCGATTATGTCGAATAAATCGCCAGTGATTATTATCTCGAGTTTGGGAGCGGTAGCCGCGGTGTTGATGTTGGTGTTCCAGCACACGCTGATGTCGCTGGTGGCCAATATTCAGGTGTCATCGAACGATGTGTTGCAACTCGGCGACTGGATTGAGATGCCGGATAACGGTATCAGCGGCGAAGTGATCGATATCGCGCTGCATACCATCACCATTCGCAACTGGGACAATACGCTTTCGCGCATCCCAACCAAAAATTTCCTCACTGAAACCTACACCAACTGGCAGGCGATGTTCTCCTCCGGCGCGCGACGCATTATGCGCAGTTTCCATCTTGATCAAATGTCGATTCGCTTTCTCGATCACGATATGGTGCAGCAGATGAGCCAAATTCGCGGTGTCAGTGAGCAACTTTCGGCGCTGATGGATGGTCGCGACAGCAATGCAGTGGGCGAACGCTGGTTTGCCGAAAACGGCATCACCAATCTGACGGTGTTTCGTAAGTACCTGACGGCGTGGCTGTCACAGCGCGACGATATCAAGAAAGATATGTATATCGTGGTGCGCGCCATGAAGCCCTCGCCAGAGGGCTTGCCGGTGGAAGTTTATTGCTTCACCTCGTCAGTGCTGTGGGTGGATTACGAGGATTCTCAATCAGCCATTTTTGAGTATATCTACGCGATTGTCGGTCACTTCTCGCTGCGGATGTATCAGCAGCCGGGCGGCAGCGATTTTTGGCGGCTCTCGCAGGAACGGGCTCAGCTGGTAAAACCCAGTGAGCAGCAAGTCGATTAATACAATAAAAAAACGGGAGCCAGCGGTTCCCGTTTCTTTAATATTCGTAAACCAATGGCTTTCGCTAATGACATGTTGGTGAGAACGATGATTTTACAACTTTATTTGTTGTGAGCCTCCATGTAAAATTCCCCACTATTTTTAAAATAATGATGTCCTCATGGCTAACATTTCACTATGTTGAAATTATTCTCACGGTTTTTATCAGTTGGCATCATTAACACCTTGATCCATTGGATGGTGTTTGCAGCCCTGTATTCTCTGAATACCCGCCAATGGCAGGCTAATCTGTTGGCTTTCATTGTCGCCGTAACATTTTCATTTTTTGCTAACGCACGCTGGACGTTTAAAGCCGAAGCGACAACTTTTCGCTATGTCATCTTTGTCGCTTTTATGGGCATGATGGCCGCAGGCATTGGCAGTTTCGCCGATAATACGCATATTAATCCGATTATTACGCTTATCTCATTTTCCATAATAAGTCTGATATTCGGCTTCATCTATTCAAACTTTATTGTTTTTAAGGTGAAAAAATGAAAATTTCTCTGGTGGTGCCTGTCTTCAACGAAGAAGATGCAATACCTATTTTTTACCGGACCGTTAAAGAAAAACTTTCTTCTTACAATCTTGAAATCATCTTTATTAATGATGGCAGTACTGATAGCACAGAGCAGATTATTAAATCGATTCAGAATAATGACGAATCTGTATTAGTCATCAATTTTATTCGTAACTTTGGTAAAGAAGCCGCGCTGCTCGCTGGACTTGAACATGCTAGTGGTGATGCAGTCATTCCGGTTGATGTTGATCTTCAGGATCCCATTGAAGTCATTCCTTTGCTGATAAATAAATGGCAAGAAGGCTGGCCGATTGTGTTGGCCAAGCGCAATGATAGGCGTAGCGATAGTCGTTTTAAGCGAAAAACCGCTGCATGGTTTTACAAGTTACACAATAAAATTAGCTCACCAAAATTAGAAGAAAATGTTGGCGACTTTCGTTTACTTTCTCGCGCAACTGTCGAAAACATTAAGCAATTGCAGGAACGCAATCTGTTTATGAAAGGTCTTCTAAGTTGGGTGGAAGGTGATTCTGCCATCGTTGAATATAGCCGCCCCGCGCGTATTGCCGGAGAGGCAAAATTTAATGGATGGCGACTTTGGAATCTGGCTCTTGAAGGGCTGACCAGCTTTTCAACATTTCCGCTCAGAGTGTGGACCTATATAGGTTTTTTTGTCGCGTTCTTGTCGTTCGTTTATGGCGCATGGATGATTATTGATAAAATAATATGGGGAAATCCTGTTGCCGGATATCCGTCACTATTGGTTTCAATACTCTTTTTAGGTGGAATTCAGTTGATAGGAATAGGTGTATTAGGTGAATATATTGGCAGGATATATATTGAAACCAAACATAGACCTCGATATATAAAAAAGGAATCAAATGACTAATATAGTCTGCAATAACTTTAAAATTTATGTTTTATTTGCCGTGGCCTTGCTCGCCAGTTATAGCCCTGTTTTTCTCTCGAGCTATGCTTTTTCGGATGATTGGTACTATCTGTTCAGCTCTCAGACTGATCCAGCCAGCATTTTTAAATGGGATGTTCTTTCAGGAAGGCCTGCCTACGGCGGTTTGCGCTATTTACTCTCATTCTTTATATCCAGCGTGGACTCGTTAATACTGTTAAGACTGCTATCCGTTTCTTCTCTTATCATACTATGCTGTTACTTTTACAAATTTATCTCTGATAGCAACATCCTCAAAAATACTTTGCAGAGAGTGATATTCTCATTAACGATCTGTTTGCTGCCCTCTTTCCAGGTATTCAACTCGTGGTCAGTGTGTTTTCCTTTTGTCTCCTCGATTATTCTTGCTGGATTGAGTTACTCAGCGCTAACAACATTGCGCGGCGTTTCAGGGGTTATGTTATCAGCATTACTGATCACCTTCTCCTTCGCTATTTACCAGCCCACTGCAATGTGTTTCCTTTTTTTTGCATTTTTGGATACTTGCCTAACTTCCAAAAAAATCGAGAAAAAGAAACTCATTCGTACTTTCGCAATGATTTTCTTTGGTATGTTGATGGCATTAGTATTAGCTAAAGCCATTCCGCTCCTGTTATTCAGCGAGACACTTTCAAGAAGTAACATCACCATTGATCTTATAGGAAAGATTAAATGGTTCTTTGTAGAACCATTAAAAAATGCCATCTGTAATTTTGACACCGGCAGAAAAGCACTCTCGATCATCATATCGCTAGGTTTTATCTTGATCGGATTGAAAAACATTAGTGAGAATGGCAAAGAAAAAGTATTTTTATCTTTCCTCTTTGCTATTGCAGCAATGACACCAAACTTGCTGGTGACAGAGAGTTGGGCGGCCTACCGTACTATCAGTGCGCTCTCGCTAATTACCACTTCTTGTTTCCTTATCGGACTATTCTTTGTTATCGATAAAATAAAATACTCAGTATTCATTTATCTTTTGCTTCCTGTTGCTGCAGGATGGCTTGCAGCCAGCAACATTAAAGAGGGGTTTTCTTCGCCTCAGCAAAAAGAGTATGCACTTTTACAGGCCGAAATCACTAAAGTGGTGCCAAAAGATTTCGATGGCACTCTTTACTACCGATTGAATAGTGAGAATTTGCCAAAAATTGCAAAATCATCGAAATATGATGAGTTTGGTTCTTTATCTTTAGGCATGCCGTGGACGTTTGCGGGTATGGCATACACCGTAAAGAAAGAAGCAGGTATGAATTTCACTCTTACGGAATCGCCAGTGATCACCGGAAACGACAACTGCGCAGGCAAGTGCATTATTATTGATGCTCAATCCGTACTGGCAATGAAATAAATTCTTAGCTGTAATAGTCGCTAATTTTAGAGCAAAAAAACGGGAGCCATTGGCTCCCGTTATGCTTTCTGCCGGAGTGGCAAATTACATGTTGTTGATGATCGCGTCACCAAACTCTGAACATTTCAGCAGTTTAGCGCCGTCCATCAGACGTTCGAAATCGTAGGTCACGGTTTTGTTAGCGATAGCGCCTTCAACACCTTTAACGATCAGGTCAGCCGCTTCGAACCACTCCAGGTGACGCAGCATCATTTCTGCTGACAGGATTACTGAACCAGGGTTCACTTTATCCTGACCTGCATATTTAGGTGCTGTACCGTGCGTTGCTTCGAACAGGGCACATTCGTCACCGATGTTTGCGCCTGGTGCGATACCGATACCGCCAACCTGTGCCGCCAGGGCATCAGAGATGTAGTCACCGTTCAGGTTCATACAGGCGATCACGTCGTATTCAGCTGGACGCAACAGGATCTGCTGCAGGAAGGCATCCGCGATCACGTCTTTAACGATGATCTCTTTACCGGTGTTCGGGTTCTTGAACTTCATCCACGGGCCGCCATCGATCAGCTCGCCGCCGAACTCTTCTTTCACCAACTGGTAGCCCCAGTCTTTGAAAGAACCTTCGGTGAACTTCATGATGTTGCCTTTGTGAACCAGGGTCAGAGAATCACGATCGTTGGTGATGGTGTATTCCACTGCTGCGCGTACCAGACGTTTGGTACCCTCTTCCGAGCATGGCTTAACGCCGATACCGCACTGCTCAGGGAAGCGAATTTTCTTCACGCCCATCTCTTCGCGCAGGAACTTGATCACTTTATCCGCTTCTGGCGTGCCCGCTTTCCACTCGATACCGGCATAGATATCTTCTGAGTTTTCACGGAAGATCACCATGTCGGTTTCTTCAGGGCGTTTAACCGGGCTTGGGGTGCCTTTGTAGTAGCGAACCGGACGCAGACACACGTACAGATCCAGCTCCTGACGCAGTGCAACGTTCAGAGAACGAATACCGCCGCCAACTGGCGTAGTCAGTGGGCCTTTGATGGCAACGCGATATTCTTTGATTAAATCGAGGGTTTCCTGCGGCAGCCAGACGTCCTGGCCGTAAAGTTCTACTGATTTTTCACCAGTATAAATTTCCATCCAGGAAATTTTACGCTCGCCGTTGTAGGCTTTCTTCACAGCGGCATCAACCACTTTCAACATTACCGGGGAAACATCAACACCGATACCGTCACCTTCAATGTAAGGAATAATCGGGTTATTCGGAACTGTAAGTTTTCCCTGAGCCAGGGTGATTTTTTGACCTTCCGCCGGAACAACTACTTTGCTTTCCATCAACCTCTCCTTCGAGCGATTTTTTGTTAATGATTTGTAAGATGCGGGTCAATACTACTTGATTATTTCCGCTACGCCAATCACCGTAGTTTCGCGCTATAATGCGCCGAATGTTTCTGACTGCAAAGCCCATGCGAAAAACTTCTCAACGAATTCACCAGGATAAGCGTGCGAACGCCCCAGCACGTAAGCCCGTGCGCCGTGATACCCGTCCGAAAGGCCCAAGACGCGTCATACTCTTTAACAAACCCTTCGATGTTTTGCCGCAATTCAGTGATGAAGCCGGACGCCGAACGCTGAAAGATTTTGTGCCGGTAGGCGATGTTTATGCTGCGGGCCGCCTCGATCGTGACAGCGAAGGATTGATGGTTTTGACCAACGATGGCGCGCTGCAAGCCGCGCTGACACAGCCTGACAAGCGCACCGGAAAGGTCTATTTCGTGCAGGTGGAAGGTGCGCCGCAGGAATCGGATTTATCCCTGTTACGCAACGGCGTGACGCTCAACGATGGCCCAACGTTGCCGGCAGGCATTGAGTTAGTGGACGAGCCAGAGTGGCTATGGCCGCGCCAGCCGCCGATTCGCGAGCGTAAGGCGATTCCCACCAGCTGGCTGAAAATCACCCTGTTTGAGGGCCGAAATCGCCAGGTACGGCGCATGACGGCCCACATCGGTTTTCCAACGTTGCGCCTGATTCGCTTTGCGATGGGCGAACATCAGCTAGGCGATTTGCCGCCGGGTGAATGGCGCGATATCAGCGCAGCCATTTAATAACTTTTAGTTAACAATTTCGGAGGAAGGATGTTTAAACCTCATGTAACGGTCGCCTGCATTGTGCAGGCACAGGGACATTTGCTGGTGGTGGAAGAGCGCGTCCACGGTCGTATTACCTGGAATCAGCCCGCCGGGCATCTTGAGGCCAATGAAACCCTGCTCGAAGCCGCGCAGCGTGAATTGTTTGAAGAGACCGGCATCGACGCCCATCCCGAATATTTCCTCGGCGTGCAACAGTGGATTGCCCCGGACGATACACCTTTTGTGCGTTTCCTGTTTGGCCTCGATCTGGCCGAAAAAGTTGAAACCTCGCCGCACGATCGCGACATCGATTGCTGCTGGTGGCTGCCGCCAGAGCAGATTCTGACGGCAAATCGCCTGCGTTCACCGCTAGTGGCAGAGAGCGTGCGGCTGTGGCAACAAGGCGAACGTTTTCCGCTGCATCTGGTCGCGCCGTTCCAGTGGCCGTTTCATGAGGGTGCGCGCCCCGCTTCTGCATGATAGAATGCGCCGCCTGTTTTTATCGTAATTTAAGAGTGCGTCATGTCTGACAACAGCCAGAAAAAAGTGATCGTCGGAATGTCCGGCGGCGTCGATTCTTCCGTTTCCGCCTGGTTACTGCAGCAGCAGGGCTACCAGGTTGAAGGCCTGTTCATGAAGAACTGGGAGGAAGACGATGGCGAGGAGTATTGCACCGCCGCCGATGATCTGGCTGACGCACAAGCCGTGTGTGACAAACTCGGCATCAGACTGCACAAAATCAACTTCGCCGCTGAGTACTGGGATAACGTGTTCGAGCACTTTCTGGAAGAGTACAAAGCGGGCCGCACGCCGAATCCCGACATCCTGTGCAACAAAGAGATCAAGTTCAAAGCCTTCCTTGAGTTCGCGGCGGACGATCTCGGCGCAGATTTCATCGCCACCGGCCACTACGTGCGCCGCCAGGATGTGGACGGTCAAAGCCGCCTGCTGCGCGGCCTCGACGGCAACAAAGATCAAAGCTATTTCCTCTACACGCTCAGCCACCAGCAGATTGCGCAAAGCCTGTTCCCGGTTGGCGAACTGGATAAGCCGGAAGTGCGCCGCATCGCTGAGCAGTTGGATCTGATCACCGCCAAGAAGAAAGATTCCACCGGTATCTGCTTTATCGGCGAGCGCAAGTTCCGTGACTTCCTTGGCCGCTATCTGCCTGCCCAGCCGGGTGAAATCGAAACCGTTGACGGCGAAATCGTCGGTGAACATCAGGGCTTGATGTACCACACGCTCGGCCAGCGTAAAGGCCTCGGTATTGGCGGTCGTAAAGAGAGCAACGACGATCCCTGGTATGTGGTCGACAAAGATGTGGCGCGCAATCGCTTGATCGTGGCGCAAGGCGGCGAGCATCCGCGCCTGATGTCTGTAGGTTTGATTGCCCAACAGCTGCACTGGGTCGATCGCCAGCCGATTACCGCCCCGCTGCGCTGCACGGTGAAAACCCGCTATCGCCAGACCGACATTCCGTGTGAAATCATTCCGCACGGCGACGACCGTATTGAAGTCCGTTTTGACGAGCCGGTTGCGGCCGTCACGCCAGGTCAATCTGCCGTGTTTTATCTCGGTGAAGTGTGCCTCGGCGGCGGCATTATCGAACAACGCCTGCCTCTGGCAGAAGCCTAAGGTCGGCGCTGCCCGACGCGATGACAGGAGTTAAGCGTGGCTAAGAACTATTATGAGATTACACTGGCGCTGGCGGGCGTATGTCAAGCCGCCCATGTGGTGCAACAGCTCGCGCAGCAGGGACATTGCAATACTGCGGCACTGAACGTGTCGCTGCGCAGCCTGATCGATCTCAATCCCGGTTCAACGCTGGCGGTGTTTGGCAACGACGAAGCCAATTTGAAGGTTGGATTAGAGACTTTAATGGCGGTGCTGAACAGCAGCAATCGTCAGGGCGCCAGCGCAGAACTGACGCGCTACACCTTAAGCATGATGGTGCTGGAGCGTAAGCTGCACGGCAATAAAACGGCGATGAACACGCTGGCACAGCGCATCGGCCAGCTTGACCGTCAACTGGCGCATTACGAGCTGGAATCGGACACCATCACCAGCGCGATGGCGGGCATTTATGTCGATGTGATTAGCCCACTGGGTCCGCGCATTCAGGTGACCGGTTCACCGCAGGTATTACAGAATTCACAAGTGCAGAGTAAAGTGCGCGCCGCCCTGCTGGCCGGCATTCGCTCTGCGGTGTTGTGGCAGCAGGTTGGCGGTGGCCGCCTGCAGCTGATGTTCTCGCGCCAGCGCTTGCTGAGCGAAGCAAAAACCATTTTATCCCGTCTGGGCCCGGCGTATTAAGCGCCGCCCCGGCATAATTGTTAAACGATTCAGGAGTTGCACTGATGGAATTATCCTCTCTGACCGCCGTTTCACCTGTCGATGGTCGTTACGGCGATAAAGTCAGCCCACTGCGCGCCATTTTCAGCGAGTTCGGTTTGCTGAAATTTCGCGTTGAGGTTGAGGTTCGCTGGTTACAAAAACTGGCTACGACTGTAGAGATCAAGGAAGTTCCTGCATTTGATGCCGACGCAAACGCTTTCCTTGATGCCATAGTCGCCAATTTCAGCGAAGAAGACGCGGCGCGTATCAAAACCATCGAGCGCACCACCAACCACGACGTCAAAGCCGTGGAATATTTCCTGAAAGAAAAAGTGGCCGATGTCCCTGCGCTGCATGCGGTGTCTGAATTCATCCACTTCGCCTGTACCTCCGAAGATATCAACAACCTGTCGCATGCGCTGATGCTGGAAACCGCACGTCGTGATGTGATCGTGCCGTTCTGGAACAAACTGATCGATGCCGTTAAAGGTCTGGCGCACGAATACCGTGACATTCCGCTGCTGTCGCGCACCCACGGCCAGCCAGCAACGCCGTCGACCATGGGTAAAGAGATGGCGAACGTGGCGTATCGTCTGGAGCGCCAGTTGCGTCAGCTGAGCAAGATTGAAGTGCTGGGTAAAATCAACGGCGCGGTCGGCAACTATAACGCTCACATCTCGGCTTATCCGGAAGTGGACTGGCACCAGCTGAGCGAGCAGTTCGTCACCTCGCTGGGCATCACCTGGAACCCGTATACCACGCAGATCGAACCGCACGATTACATCGCTGAACTGTTTGATTGCATCGCGCGTTTCAACACCATTCTGATCGACTTTGATCGTGATATCTGGGGCTACGTCGCCCTCAATCACTTCAAGCAGAAAACCATCGCCGGTGAAATCGGTTCGTCTACTATGCCGCACAAAGTGAACCCGATTGACTTCGAAAACTCCGAAGGCAACCTCGGCCTGGCGAACGCGATGATGCAGCATCTGGCGAGCAAACTGCCGGTTTCACGCTGGCAGCGCGACCTGACCGACTCCACCGTGCTGCGTAATCTTGGCGTGGGCATCGGTTATGCGTTGATCGCCTATCAGGCCACACTGAAAGGCATCTCTAAGTTGGAAGTGAACCGCGATCGTCTGCTGGACGAACTGGATCACAACTGGGAAGTGCTGGCAGAGCCGATCCAAACCGTGATGCGTCGTTACGGCATTGAAAAACCGTACGAGAAGCTGAAAGAGCTGACGCGTGGTAAACGCGTTGATGCCGCAGGCATGCAGGCCTTTATCGATAGCCTCGCGCTGCCGGAAGAGGAAAAAGTGCGCCTGAAGCAGATGACGCCAGCCAACTACCTCGGCCGTGCGATTCAGATGGTTGATGACTTGAAGTAATGCATTAACCAGGCGCGCTTAGCGCGCCTGGTTGTTCTATGGTTTAGTTGGCTTCGCATATACTCTTTCCATCATCACTACGTTGGAAGCTAAGGAAATACTATGCGTGTACTGGTTGTGGAAGATAATGCGCTGCTGCGCCATCACCTCGCCGTGCAGCTGCGTGACATGGGCCATCAGGTCGATGCCGCAGAAGATGCCAAAGAAGCGGATTATTTCCTGCAAGAACATGTCCCTGACATCGCGCTGGTCGATCTCGGTTTGCCGGACGAAGATGGCATGTCGCTGATTCGCCGCTGGCGCACCGATGCCGTTCGCCAACCGATTCTGGTATTAACCGCTCGCGAAGGCTGGCAGGCCAAAGTGGAAGCCCTGGAAGCCGGTGCCGACGACTACGTGACCAAGCCATTCCACATTGAAGAAGTGGCTGCACGTTTGCAGGCGCTGATGCGTCGCAACAGCGGGCACGCGTCGCAAATTATCTCTATGCCGCCGTTCCAGGTCGATCTCTCTCGCCGCGAACTGACGGTGCAAGACGAGCCGGTAAAACTCACCGCCTTCGAGTACACCATTGTCGAAACCCTGATTCGCAACGCCGGTAAAGTGGTAAGCAAAGATTCACTGATGCTGCAGCTCTATCCGGACGCCGAACTGCGCGAAAGCCACACCATCGACGTGCTGATGGGACGTCTGCGCAAAAAAATTCTCTCACTCTATCCGACCGAAGTGATCAACACCGTGCGCGGCCAGGGCTATCGCTTTGATCTCTGATTTATGACGTGGTTACAACGCTTACGCCCCTTCTCACTTCGCGCCCGTTTCCTGTTGGCGACGGCCGCGATCGTACTGTTTTTGTCGCTCTCCTACGGCATGGTCGCCGTGGTCGGCTACGTCGTCAGCTTCGATAAAAATACCTATCGCGTCATGCGCGGTGAGAGCAATCTGTTCTTCACGCTGGCGCAGTGGCACGACAATCAGCTGACCATCGGCCAGCCCGAGCGCATGACGCTTAATTTCCCCACGCTGGTCTTTATCTACGATGAACACGGCAAACTGCTGTGGCAACAGCGCGATGTGCCAGACATCCGCAAAAAGATTCGTCGTGAATGGCTGCTCAAGCCCGACTTCTATGAAATCGACACCAGCAATCGCACCAGCATGGCGGCGATGGGCAATAACTCGCAGGCGAAAGAGCGGCTACACGCGCTGGATAGCGACAGCAATGACACCTTTACCCATTCGGTCGCCGTCAATCGCTACGATGCCACCACCAACTTACCGGCGTTAACCATTGTGGTGGTCGATTCGATTCCGCAAGAGTTGCAGCATTCCGATGTGGTGTGGTCGTGGTTCAGCTATGTGCTGGCGGCGAATCTGCTACTGGTGATTCCGCTGCTGTGGCTGGCGGCGCACTGGAGTCTGCGGCCGATTGGCGATCTCACTTCGCAAGTGCGCGAGCTGGAGACCGGCCAGCGCGAGAATCTCGATGACAATCCGCCGCAGGAGCTACGCAGCCTGGTACGCAATCTTAACCTGCTGCTGACCAATGAACGCCAGCGCTACACGCGCTATCGCACCACACTTTCGGATGTCACCCACAGCTTGAAAACTCCGCTGGCGGTGCTGCAAAGTACGCTGCGATCGTTACGCAATGGTAAAGAGTTAACCATTGAGCAGGCCGAACCGGTGATGCTGGAGCAGATCAGCCGCATCTCACAGCAGATTGGTTATTACCTCCATCGCGCCAGTATGCAGGCCGATCACAATCCTCTGCAGCGCGATTTGCATTCGGTGTCGGCGCTGCTCGATAGCCTGTGTTCGGCATTGAATAAGGTCTATCAACGTAAAGGCGTGGCGATCACGCTGGATATTTCGCCGGAACTGACCTTTATCGGCGATAAAAATGACTTTATGGAGGTGCTGGGCAACGTACTGGATAATGCCTGCAAATATTGCCTCGAATTTATTGAAGTCACCGCGCGCCAAACCGACAACACCTTGCATCTGTTTATCGATGATGACGGCCCCGGCATTCCGGAAAGCAAACGCGATCTGATCTTCGTGCGCGGTCAGCGCGCCGACACCTTGCGCCCCGGCCAGGGATTGGGCTTAGCCGTGGTGCGCGATATCCTCGAACAGTACGCCGGTCAGGTGATTGCCACCACCAGCCCGCTCGGTGGCGCGCGCATGGAAGTGATTTTCCAGCGCCAGGAAGTCGAGCATCACCGCGAGTAGAAAGGGACGCGGGCTGTTATACTTGCCATCATTCTTTGCAGCAAACGGACTCCTCATATGGATTATCAGCTCGATATCAACTGGCCCGACTTTATTCAGCGCTACTGGCAGAAACGCCCGGTGGTGCTTAAACGTGGATTTAAAAACTTCGTCGATCCTATTTCTCCTGACGAGCTGGCCGGTCTGGCAATGGAAAATGAGGTGGATAGCCGCCTTGTCAGCCATAACGAGGGCAAATGGCAAGTCAGCCACGGTCCGTTTGAAAGCTACGATCATCTTGGTGAGAGCAACTGGTCGCTGCTGGTGCAGGCGGTTAACCATTGGCATGAACCTATTGCCGCGCTGATGCGCCCGTTCCGTTTCCTGCCCGACTGGCGCGTTGACGATCTAATGATCTCTTTTGCCGTGCCTGGCGGCGGCGTGGGTCCGCATTTCGATCAGTACGATGTGTTTATCATTCAGGGCACTGGCCGTCGTCGCTGGCGCGTGGGTGAAAAAGTGCCGTTGAAACAGCACTGCCCGCATCCGGATCTGCTGCAGGTTGAGCCGTTCGACGCCATCATCGATGAAGAGATGGAGCCCGGCGATATTCTCTATATTCCGCCTGGATTCCCGCATGAAGGCTATTCGCTGGAAAACGCCATCAACTATTCGGTCGGCTTCCGCGCACCGAACGGTCGCGAGCTGATCAGCGGTTTTGCCGATCACATGCTGGCCAACGAATTGGGCAGCTATCGCTACAGCGATCCTGATGTGCCATCGCGTGAATGCCCATCGCAGATCCTGCCATCAGAACTGGAAGGCATCCGCAAAGTGATGATGGATGTGATCAACCAGCCAGAGCAGTTTAATCAGTGGTTTGGCGAGTTTATTTCTCAGTCACGTCATGAGCTGGACGTCGCGCCGCCGGAGCCGCCGTATCAACCTGATGAGATTTACGATGCACTGCAGCAAGGCGATGCGCTGACGCGTCTCGGCGGTCTGCGTGTATTGACCATCGGAGATGTGGTGTTTGTGAACGGGGAATCGATCACCAGCAGCCATCCGCATGTGCTGGCGGCATTGGCACACAATCACGTGCTGACGCTGGAAGATTTCGGCGATGCGCTGGACGACCCTTCACTGCTGGCGCAGCTGGCGGCGTTGGTGAATAGCGGATATTGGTTCTTCGGCGAGTAAGTTTCAGTCTGTCTCGGGGTTTCTAAAACTCGGACGGTGCTCGGTGGGTGCTCGGTGGGTGCTGGCTGTCCCCCTCCTCGGTCCTCCCCCATAAATGGGGGAGGAAGATGCTGCCATATGTTCGTTCTGAAGCTACATGTGGCAGCGTCTCCTTCCCCCATTTATGGGGGAAGGCCGGGATGGGGGACAACCCGCACTATGCAATCACCATCACCCCTTCTTCTGCCCCGCCAGCTCAGCCAAACGCACAATCACATCTACCGACTGCGCCATCACATTAAGTGAGGCGAACTCGTGCTTGCCGTGATAGTTGTAGCCACCGGTAAACAGGTTCGGGCATGGCAATCCTTTCCACGACAACGCAGAGCCGTCAGTGCCGCCGCGAATCGGTTTGACGTTCGGTTCAATGCCACAGTCGCGCATCGCCTGCAGCGCCAGCTCGATAATATGCGGATGCGGTTCGACTTTCTCGCGCATGTTGCGATAGCTATCGCTGATTTCAACTTTCACCGAACACTCGCTTTGCAGCCCTTTGCTGACGCGCTGGCCAATCTCTTCCAGCAGCTGTTTACGCTGTTCATAGCTGTCGGCATCAAAATCACGGATCAGATACATCAGCTCGGCATGCTCAACCGTGCCTTTGATGGTGTGCAGATGGAAGAAGCCTTCGTAGCCGTCGGTATACTGCGGCTTCTCTTTGGCGGGCAATTCCGCGTGGAAGCGCATCGCCAGATCCAGCGCATTGACCATCACATTTTTGGCGCTGCCCGGATGCACGTTGTTGCCGGTGATTTTGACCATCGCGGTGGCGGCGTTGAAGTTCTCGAACTCAAACTCGCCGAGATCGCTGCCATCCACGGTATAGGCCCAATCGGCGGCAAAGCCTTCGACGTCGAAGTGCGATGCACCGCGACCAATCTCTTCATCCGGCGTGAAGGCCACGCGGATAGCGCCGTGCGGCGTATCACTTTTTGCCAGACGCGCCATCGCGGTCATGATCTCGGCGATACCGGCTTTATCATCTGCGCCGAGCAGGGTTTTGCCGTCGGTGGTGATCAGCGTATGGCCAATCAACTTATGCAGAATCGGGAACATCACCGGTGACAAAACTTCATCACCGTTACCCAGCGCGATATCACCACCGCGGTAGTTTTCAATAATCTGCGGATTGACGTTTTTGGCAGTGAAATCCGGTGAGGTATCCATATGCGAAATAAAGCCGATCACCGGTGTGGCCCAATCGACGTTAGCCGGTAAAGTACCCATCACACAGCAATGATCGCTCAGCGAAACATCAACAAAGCCCAGCGCAATGAGTTCTTCCTGTAATTGACGCGCCAGCGTCCACTGCCCTTCGCTGCTTGGCACCTGACGTGCCTGAGGTTTTGACTGAGTTTCTACTGCGACATAACTGAGAAAACGCTCAAGTAATTGATCCATCTGTCATACCTCTAAAGAACCTGCGTCATTATCATGGTGGCCTGATGGCACCATGTTGCGTCAAATCATTATCCTTCAGGTTAGCTCTCTCAACGTGAATTGCGCTGAAAATTCGCTCACGCTCACCTGTCCGACTTTTCCGTTATGCATACTCCGGCATTTTTCAGCGTTTTCAAGGTAAATCCGTGGCAAAACATGGCATTGACACATTTTTGCGGTATCATCGCGCCCTTCATCACAGCAAGCGGCCACCAGCGGCTATGCTGTAACCTGATTCACCATCAGACTGAGTGACTAAAATGACGCAAACACGCGCGCCTGCGCTGGTTACGCTTTCTGGCATCAGTAAAGCTTTCGATGGCAAAACCATCATCTCTGACTTTGACCTGACCATCCGTCACGGCGAGTTCATCACGCTGCTTGGCCCTTCCGGCTGCGGAAAAACCACCATATTGCGGCTGATTGCCGGGCTGGAAGAGGCCGATCGCGGTCACATCATTCTTGATGATAATGACATCACCGACCTGCCCGCCGAGCATCGCCACATCAACACCGTGTTTCAAAGCTACGCGCTGTTCCCACACATGTCGGTGTTTGAGAACGTCGCCTTTGGCCTGCGCATGCAGAAAACCCCGGTGGCCGAGATCACCACGCGCGTTAACGATGCGCTGGCGATGGTGCAGCTGGAGAGTTTTGCCGATCGCCGTCCGCATCAGCTTTCGGGCGGTCAGCAACAGCGCGTGGCGATTGCGCGCGCGGTGGTCAATCGTCCGAAAGTGTTGCTGCTGGATGAGTCGCTGTCGGCGCTGGATTACAAGCTGCGTCGCCAGATGCAAAACGAGCTCAAAGCGCTGCAGCGTAAGCTCGGCATCACCTTTGTCTTCGTCACCCACGATCAGGAAGAAGCGCTGACTATGTCCGATCGTATCGTGGTGATGCGCGATGGTCGTATCGAACAGGACGGCACGCCGCGCGAGATTTACGAAGAGCCCGCCAACCTGTTTGTGGCGCGCTTTATCGGCGAGATAAACGTGTTCGATGCCGAGGTATTGAACAGCGATCATGCGCCCACTATCCGCGCGCGCGTGGAAGGCCGCGAATGTGAGCTGCAATGTGATTTCCCGGTCAGTGCGGGCGATAAGCTGCATGTGCTGCTGCGCCCGGAAGATCTGCGCGTTGAAGAGATCGATCACGACAGCCGCAGCGACAACCTGATCGGCTACGTGCGCGAGCGCAACTATAAAGGCATGACGCTGGAATCCACCGTTGAGCTGGAGAACGGCAAGCTGCTGACGGTGAGCGAGTTCTTCAACGAAGACGATCCCGATTTTGATCACTCACTGAACCAGAAAATGGCGGTCAGCTGGGTGCAAAACTGGGAGGTGGTGCTGCCGTATGAAGTTGATGCGTAACCGCCTGCAGAAAGTGATTGTCGCGCTGATCGTCAGCTGGCTGACGCTGTTTGTGCTGCTGCCCAACCTGATGATCTTCGCCACCAGCTTCCTGACGCGCGACGATGCGCATTTTGTCAGTATGGCCTTCACCCTCAATAACTACACGCGACTGCTGGATCCACTTTACGCCGACGTGCTGCTGCACTCGCTGAATATGGCGTTTATCGCCACGCTGTGCTGCCTGCTGCTGGGTTATCCGTTTGCCTGGTGTCTGACGAAACTGCCGGCGCGCCTGCGCCCGCTGATGCTGTTCCTGCTGATTGTGCCGTTCTGGACCAACTCGCTGATCCGCATCTATGGCCTGAAAATCTTCCTCAGCACACGCGGTTGGCTGAATGAATTTTTGCTGTGGCTCGGGGTGATCGATAAACCGTTTCGCATCATGTACACCTCCGAAGCGGTGATTCTGGGACTGATCTACATTCTGCTGCCGTTTATGGTGCTGCCGCTCTACTCCAGCCTGGAAAAGCTGGATAAATCCTGCCTCGAAGCGGCGCGCGATCTCGGCGCCAGTAAAGTGAAAACCTTCTTACGCATCATTCTGCCGCTCACCATGCCAGGCATTGTCGCCGGTTGCCTGCTGGTGTTTATCCCGGCGATGGGCTTGTTCTTTGTGGCAGATTTGCTGGGCGGCGCGAAAAACCTGTTAATTGGCAACGTGATCAAGAGCCAGTTCCTGAATATCCGTGACTGGCCGTTCGGTGCTGCCACCAGCATAGTGATGACGCTGCTGATGGGGATGATGCTGCTGGCTTACTGGCGCGCAGCGCGTATGCTGAACAGCAAGGTGGAACTGCAATGATGGCGCGCTGGTTACGTGGCGGCTTCATGGCCGTGATTTATGCCTGGTTTTATATCCCGATCATCATTCTGATCGTCAACTCCTTCAACCGCTCGCGTTTCGGCATTAACTGGCAGGGCTTCAGCACGCAGTGGTATCGCCTGCTGATGAATAACGACAGCCTGATTCAGGCGGCACAACATTCATTGCTGATGGGCGTGCTCTCTGCCAGCTGCGCCACGATTATCGGCTCGCTGACCGCCGTCGCGCTCTATCGCTATCGCTTCCGTGGTAAACCGTTCGTCAGCGGCATGCTGTTTGTGGTGATGATGTCGCCGGATATCGTGATGGCGATTTCGCTGCTGGTGCTGTTTATGCTGCTGGGCATTTCGCTGGGCTTCTGGTCGCTGCTGTTCTCGCATATCACCTTCTGCCTGCCGTTTGTGGTGATCACCGTCTATTCGCGCCTGAAAGGGTTTGATGTGCGCATGCTGGAAGCCGCCAAAGATCTTGGTGCCAGCGAAGTCACCATTTTGCGCAAAATTCTGCTGCCGCTGGCGCTGCCGGCGGTCGCAGCGGGTTGGCTGCTGAGCTTTACGCTGTCGATGGACGATGTCGTGGTATCGTCGTTCGTCACCGGCCCGAGCTTCGAAATTTTGCCGTTAAAAATCTATTCGATGGTGAAAGTTGGCGTGTCACCGGAAGTGAACGCGCTGGCGACAATTTTGCTGTTGCTGTCGCTGCTGTTGGTGGCGCTCAGTCAGCTGTTGCTCCGTGATAAAACCAAATAGAGGATAATCGATGAAAAAGTGGTCTCACTGGCTGGCGGCTGGGGCGCTGGCATTGGGCATGCAGAGCGCGCAGGCGGACGCCGGCAAAACGCTCTACTTCTATAACTGGACCGAATACGTGCCGCCCGGACTGCTGGAGCAGTTCACCAAAGAGACCGGCATCAAGGTGATTTACTCCACCTACGAATCCAATGAAAGCATGTATGCCAAGCTGAAGACCTGGAAAGATGGCGCTTACGATTTGGTGGTGCCTTCAACCTACTTCGTCGCCAAGATGCGTAATGAAGGCATGCTGCAAAAGATTGATAAATCCCAGCTCAGCAACTTCAAAAATCTCGATCCTAACTTGCTGAACAAGCCGTTCGATCCTAATAACGATTACTCGATCCCGTATATCTGGGGCGCGACCGCCATTGGCGTCAACACCGACGAGGTGGATGCCAAAAGCATTACCCGCTGGGCCGATTTGTGGAAGCCGGAGTATAAGCAGAGCCTGCTGCTGACCGACGACGCGCGTGAAGTGTTCCAGATGGCGCTGCGCAAGCTGGGTTATTCGGGCAACACCCGCGATCCTAAACAGATCGAAGCTGCTTATGAAGAGTTGAAAAAGCTGATGCCGAACGTGCTGGCGTTTAACTCCGATAATCCGGGCAACCCGTTTATGGAAGGCGAAGTGAACGTTGGCATGATCTGGAACGGTTCCGCCTACGTTGCGCGCCAGGCGGGCACGCCGCTGCAGATTATCTGGCCGCAGGAAGGCGGGATTTTCTGGATGGATAACCTGGCGATTCCCGCCAACGCGAAAAACCGTGAAGGCGCGCTGAAGCTGATTAACTTCCTGCTGCGTCCGGATGTGGCGGCGCAAGTGGCGGAAACCATTGGTTATCCCACGCCAAACCTGGCAGCGAAGAAGCTATTACCACAGGAAGTGGCCAACGATCCTTCGCTTTATCCTGCTGAGGATGTGATTAAAAACGGCGAGTGGCAGAACGATGTCGGTGAAGCCAGCGTGCAGTATGAGACGCTGTTCCAGAAGCTGAAGGCGGGACGTTAGTCCTCTGCGACTTCCCCCTCACCCTGCCCTCTCCCGCAAGCGGGAGAGGGTTCTATTTCGCCCCTTCTCCCTTTGGGAGAAGGTTGGGATGAGGGAAAGCGCGCACTAAACTACTTATACAACCCACGCAAAAACGTATGCACAAACTCCGGCACCACTTCGCTGGCTAAACCGTAATGACGCTCAGCAAACTCATTGCCAACCTGGCTTGGTTCCAGGTTCAGCTCCACGGTATGCGCGCCCTGCAGTTTTGCCTCGTGGACAAAACCAGCGGCGGGATAAACGTGGCCCGAGGTGCCGATGGCAATAAACAGATTCGCCTGCTCAATCGCCTGATAAATCTCCTCCATCCCCAGCGGCATTTCACCAAACCACACGATGTGCGGGCGCAGCATCGCCGGGAACTGGCAGCAGGTGCAGCGATCGTCCGGAGTTAAATCTTCGGTCCAGTCCAGCACTTGTCCGCTGCTGACGCAGCGCACTTTCAACAGTTCACCGTGCATATGCAGCACGCGCTGGCTGCCGGCGCGTTCGTGCAGGTTATCGATATTCTGCGTCACCAGCAGGAAGTTATCGCCCAGCACCTGCTCCAGTTCCGCCAGCGCTTTGTGCGCGGCGTTGGGCTGAATTTCGGACTGTTGCAGCTGATGACGGCGCGCATTGTAGAACGCCTGCACCAGCGCCGGATTGCGTTGGAAACCTTCCGGCGTGGCGACATCTTCCACGCGGTGCTCTTCCCACAAGCCATCGGCGGCGCGGAACGTGCGAATACCGGACTCGGCGGAGATACCCGCGCCGGTCAGCACCACCACGCGCGGTTGCGGATGCGCGGCCAGTTCAGCTTTGCGATCGCGCTCGAAGATGCGCTGGCGAAAGCGTTGATGCACCTTGCGGCGGTTTTTTTTGTCGCGGGCGAGTCGTAGGCGGCGGCGCGGTATGCGCATAAAAGCTCCTTATCTGCGGCGTTTATCGCCGCGCGTCGGGTATTTTTCGGGCTAATCTGCCCGATAATAGCAGCCGCACGGCGGCTGGGTTTTATCTTTACTGACCGCTAAGCACGCGGGCCGGATCGATACGGCTGGCGCGTCGGGCCGGATACCAGCTGGCAATCAGGCTCAGGACAATCGCGGTGCCCAGCACCGAAATTACATCAATCCAGTGCAGTTCGGACGGCAGGAAATCGATAAAGTAGATATCGCCCGCCAGCAGCTGATGCCCGGTAAGGTGCTCAAACACGCGCATCACTGGCGTGAGATTCAGCGCCACCAGCACGCCGACCACCACGCCGCTGACGCTGCCAAGCAGGCCCGCCAGCAAGCCGTACCAAATAAAGATGGCGCGAATCAAACCATCTTTGGCGCCCAGCGTACGCAGCACCGCGATGTCGCTGCTCTTGTCTTTCACCGCCATCACCAGCGTCGAAACGATGTTGAAGCAAGCCACGCCAATCACCAGCACCATGGCTAAATACATAATGGCGCGAATCATCTGGATGTCACGGTACATGTAGCCGTAAGTGCCAATCCAGCTCTTGATATAGACGTAAGAGTGCGTCACTTCACCGGCGTCTCGTACCAGCTTCTGCGCCTGGAACGGGTCATTCATCTTCAGCGCGATACCGCTGACGCTGTCGCCCATATTCAGATACTTCTGCGCATCGGCCAGCGGCACCAGCGCCAGGCTGTGATCGAGCATGCCGCTCAGTTGCAGCACGCCACTAACCTGCAGACGAATGCGTTTCGGCTGCAGCAGCTTATTCTCGCCATCATTATTCGGGATCATGATGGTGATCCAGTCGCCCTGTTTCACGTTGAGCGATTTGGCGATGCCGCCACCCAGAATGATTTGCTGTTTGCCCGCCGCGAACTGTGACCACGCATCACCGGCAACAAAGCTCGTCAAGGCGCTAAGACGCGCTTCCTGCTGCGGATCGACGCCTTTCACCTGCAGCGCTTGCAGTTTCGCGCCGCTCTCAATCAGCCCGGTGAAGTTGATGTAGGGCGCGGCGGCGGCAATGCCAGCAACCTGCTCAATCGGCGCGATCATCGGTTGCCAGTTGCGGAACGGCTGATTCACCGGCTCGATTTCACCGTGCGGAACCACCGCCAGAATGCGGTTGTTTAGCTCACGCTCAAAGCCGTTCATGGCGCTCAGGCCGATGATCAGCACCGCCACGCCCAGCGCGATGCCGATGGTGGAGATGATGGAGATCAGCGAGACCATGCCACCACGCCGCCGACCGCGGCTAAAACGCAGCCCGAGCAGCAGGGATAATGACGAAGCCATCAGATCACTCCCAGCGTCAGTTGGTCGCTCAGCTCACCGTCGCGCATCTCCATCTGCCGGCTCAGGCGTTTCGCCAGCTGCAGATCGTGCGTCACCACCAGAAAAGCGGTGCCCTGCTTGACGTTCAACTCGCCAAGCAGTTCAAAAATCGCGTCGGCGTTGCGCGCATCGAGGTTACCGGTGGGTTCATCGGCCATCACCAGACGCGGACGATTCACCAGCGCGCGCGCAATCGCCACACGCTGACGCTCACCGCCCGACAGCTCAGAAGGCCGATGCGCAGCACGTTTTTCCAGCCCGACCGCCGCCAGCATTTCACGCGCGCGTGATTCCGCTTCCGCTTTGCCGATTTTGCCAATCAGCAGCGGCATCGCCACGTTCTCCAGCGCGCTAAAGTCCGGCAGCAAATGGTGGAACTGATAGATAAAACCGAGCTCGCGGTTGCGCAGCTCAGCTTTCGCGGCGGACGACATCGCGTTTAGCGATTTACCATCAAAAATCACATCGCCCGAGGTAGGCGCATCCAGGCCGCCGAGCAGATGCAGCAAGGTACTTTTACCCGAACCGGAGCTGCCGACAATCGCCGTCAGTTCACCCGGCTGCAGGCTGAAAGCCACATTGCGCAGCACATCGGTCTGCACGCTGCCTTCCTGATAGCGTTTGCACAGGTCACGACACTGCAACAAAGGAGTATTACTCATAACGTAAAGCCTCAGCGGGTTGGACGGCGGCAGCGCGCCACGACGGATAAAGGGTAGAGAGCAGCGCAACGGCCATTGAGACCAGCGCGATGGTGATCACCTGCAGCACATTGATGTCGACCGGCAGCGCCGCGCCATCGAGGAACAGGCCAATTACCGGCATCAAATTATTCAGTTGGCTGGCCAGCAGCACGCCAAGCACGGTGCCCAGCAGCGCGCCAATAATGCCGGCGCTGGCGCCCTGCACCATAAATACCGCGACAATCTGGCGGCGGGTCAAACCCAATGTTTGCAGGATCGCCACTTCGCCCTGCTTCTCCATGATCAGCAGGCCGAGCGAGGTAATGATATTGAAGGCTGCCACCGCGATGATCAGGCTCAGCAGCAGCCCCATCATGTTTTTCTCCATGCGCACCGCCTGGAACAGATCACCTTTGCGTTCGCGCCAGTCTTTCCACGCCAGGCCATCCGGCAGTTTCTGCTGGCTGAGCGCATCAACGCTTAATGGCTTATCCAGCCACAAACGCCAGCCGGTGATGTTACCGAGCGGATAGCGCATCACGCGTGAGGCATCCTGCTGATTGACCAGAATCTGATAGCCATCCACTTCGCTGTTGGCGGCATACGTGCCAGCCACGGTGAAAATACGCTGGCTCGGCAAGCGCCCCACTGGCGTGAACTGGCTGACCGACGGCACCATCAAACGCAGCTGATCGCCGCGCTTCACGCCCAGCTGTGCAGCCAGCTGTTCACCGAGGATGACGTTGTACTGGCCCGCTTGCAGCACGCTTTGTTGAGTGTTGACGAGGAATGGCGTCAGGGGATCCTGTTCGTCGGGATTGATGCCGAGCATCACGCCGACCGAAACGTTACGCGCGCTTTGCAGCACCACATCGGCGGTGGTGAGTGGAGCGATGCGCTTAACACCTTGCAGCTTGAGGTCCTCGGCTGGCAATTCCTTTGGGTTGATACTGCCCTTGTCGCTGGTGACCAGCGCCTGCGGCATCAGGCCGAGGATATTGCCTTCCAGCTCGCGCTCGAAGCCGTTCATCACCGATAACACGGTGACCAGCGCCAGCACGCCGAGCGTGATGCCGATAGTTGAGAGCCAGGAGACGAAGCGACCAAAGCGGTCTGAGGCACGTCCACGCATGTAGCGCAAACCGATGAATAACGCGACTGGTTGATACATGAGATCCGTCTTGGCAGTTGCCTGAAAATAAGTAGTGGGATGATAAAGGAGGCGTCCCCTTTATGAAACCTCTAACCCTCTGAGTCTGCGGCAAAGTTGTGTCAAAAACCGTACCAGCCACTGCTTATGCATAAAATTGCGACAAATTAATGATGTTATTTGTACGTTTATTCGTCATCGGCTGGCGTAGACTTAAAGGTGAATTACCGTAGGCGACGAGGAGTACACCATGTTCAAATTCCCTAAGAACAGTATCGTGAAGCATAAATCGGGAGAGATCAGAGGCGAGATCGTTAACGTTTTTGAACAGGGAGATGCGCCAACCGGCTATTACGTGAAGTGGGACGACGGCAATCACAGCTACCATCTGGAGAAAGAGCTGTCATGGGCCAATGTCGATCGCCCGTGTATGCACTACACACAGCAATCGAGTAAGTGATTCGTGGGGGTTTTGTAGAGTCGTCATTATGAAGACCTGGCAGAAACTCCGAAACGACAGATGATCCTCAGGGCGGATTATGGAATGATGACGCCCTGTAATCCAAGGAGAGAATGTCGAGATCCCATGTCGGAACAGAGTCGTTATACCCTGCCAGTCAAAGCCGGCGACCATCGCCAGCTCGGCCAGCTCGTCGGCGCCGCGCAAGCGCTTGAGTGTGCCAGCATCACCGAACGCCATAGCGGTCCGGTGTTGATGATTACCCCGGATATGCAATCTGCCTTGCGTCTGCAGGAGGAGATACGCCAGTTCACCGATCTGCCGGTCACTAACCTCGCTGACTGGGAAACCCTGCCCTACGACAGTTTCTCGCCGCATCAGGACATTATCTCTGCTCGCCTCTCCACGCTGTATCAGCTGCCCAACCTAACGCGCGGTATGCTGATTATGCCGGTCAACACGCTGATGCAGCGCGTATGTCCGCACAGCTTCCTGCACGGCCATGCGCTGGTGATGCAGCAAGGGCAAAAGCTGTCGCGCGATGCGCTACGCGATCAGCTGGAGCAGGCCGGTTATCGTCATGTCGACCAGGTGATGGAGCACGGCGAATACGCCACGCGCGGCGCATTGCTCGATCTGTTCCCGATGGGCAGCGATCAACCTTATCGCATCGACTTCTTTGATGATGAGATCGATAGCCTGCGCCTGTTTGATGTCGATACCCAGCGTACGCTGGAAGCGGTCAACGCGATTAACCTGCTGCCGGCGCATGAATTCCCCACGGATAAAGCCGCCATCGAGCTGTTCCGCAGCCGCTGGCGCGAAACCTTTGACGTCCGGCGCGAGCCGGAGCACGTTTATCAGCAGGTGAGCAAAGGCACGCTACCCGCCGGTATCGAATACTGGCAGCCGCTGTTCTTTGAGCAGGAATTGCCGACGCTGTTTAGCTATCTGCCCGTCAACACGCTGCTGCTCAACAGCGGTGATTTGCTGGCCAGCGCCGAGCGTTTCTGGCTAGACGCTAATGCGCGCTTTGAGAATCGCCGAATCGATCCGATGCGTCCGTTGCTGGAGCCGGTTACGCTGTGGCTGCGTCCCGACACGTTAATGAGCGAACTGAAAGCCTGGCCGCGCATGCAGCTAAGCAGCGACACGCTGCCGGAGAAAGCGGCAAACACCAATCTGGGGTATCAGCCGCTGCCGGAATTAACCGTGCAGGCGCAGGCCAAAGCGCCACTCGATCTGCTGCGTCAGTTCCTTGAACAATTCAGCGGTCAGGTCATTTTCTCGGTGGAGAGTGAAGGTCGCCGCGAAAGCCTGCAAGAGCTGCTGACGCGCATCAAACTGCGCCCACAGGCCATCGATCACTTTGATCAGGCCGCCAACCAGCCGCATAGCCTGATGATTGGCGCCAGCGAGCGCGGCTTTATCGACACGCAACGCCAGCTGGCGTTGATCTGCGAAAGCGATCTGCTTGGCGAGCGCGTCAGTCGCCGTCGCCAGGATAATCGCCGCACCATCAATCCTGATGTGCTGATCCGCAACCTTGCCGAGCTGCATCCCGGCCAGCCGGTAGTGCATCTGGAGCACGGCGTTGGGCGTTATATCGGCCTGACCACGCTGGAAGCCGGCGGCATCGTGGCTGAATATTTGATGCTCTCCTATGCGGGCGACGCCAAGCTGTATGTGCCGGTTTCGTCGCTGCATCTGATTAGCCGCTATGCCGGCGGCGCCGATGAGAATGCGCCGCTGCATAAACTCGGCAGCGATGCCTGGTCGCGCGCGCGGCAGAAAGCCGCCGAGAAAGTGCGCGACGTAGCGGCCGAGCTGCTGGATATCTACGCTCAGCGCGCGGCCAAAACCGGCTTCGCCTTTAAGCACGATCGCGAACAGTATCAGCTGTTCTGCGAAGGCTTCCCGTTTGAAACCACGCCGGATCAAGGTCAGGCGATCAACGCGGTGCTGAGCGACATGTGCCAGCCGCTGGCGATGGATCGTCTGGTGTGCGGTGACGTCGGCTTTGGTAAAACCGAAGTGGCGATGCGCGCCGCGTTCCTCGCGGTTGAGAATGCCAAACAGGTCGCGGTGCTGGTGCCGACCACCTTGCTGGCGCAGCAGCATTACGACAACTTCCGCGATCGCTTCGCTAACTGGCCGGTGCGCATTGAGATGCTATCGCGCTTCCGCACCGCCAAAGAGCAGAGTCAGGTGCTGGAACAGGCGCGCGAGGGCAAAGTCGATATTCTGATTGGCACGCATAAACTGTTGTCGAACGACCTGAAATGGCACGATCTCGGCCTGCTGATTGTCGATGAAGAGCACCGCTTTGGCGTGCGCCACAAAGAGCGCATCAAGGCGATGCGTGCCGATGTTGATATCCTGACGCTCACTGCCACGCCGATTCCGCGTACCCTGAATATGGCGATGAGCGGCATGCGCGATCTGTCGATTATCGCCACGCCACCGGCACGACGCATGGCGGTGAAAACCTTTGTGCGCGAGTACGACAGCTTGGTAGTGCGCGAGGCGATCCTGCGTGAAGTGCTGCGCGGCGGCCAGGTTTACTATCTCTACAATGACGTCGAAAACATCGAGAAAGCGGCGCAGCGATTGGCCGATCTGGTGCCGGAAGCGCGTATTGCCATTGGTCACGGCCAGATGCGCGAACGCGATCTCGAGCGGGTGATGAATGATTTCCACCATCAGCGCTTTAACGTGCTGGTGTGTACCACCATCATCGAAACCGGTATCGACGTTCCCAGCGCCAACACCATTATCATTGAACGCGCCGACCACTTTGGTCTGGCTCAGCTGCACCAGCTGCGTGGCCGTGTGGGACGTTCGCACCATCAGGCCTATGCGTGGCTGCTGACGCCGCATCCAAAAGCGATGACCACCGATGCGCAGAAGCGTCTGGAAGCTATCGCGTCGCTGGAAGATCTTGGTGCCGGTTTTGCGCTGGCAACCCACGATCTGGAGATTCGCGGCGCGGGTGAACTGCTCGGCGAAGATCAGAGCGGCCAGATGGAAACCATCGGCTTCACGCTCTATATGGAGCTGCTGGAGAATGCGGTCGATGCGCTGAAGGCGGGCCGCGAGCCGTCGCTGGAAGATCTCACCAGCAATCAAACCGAAATTGAACTGCGCATGCCTGCCCTGCTGCCGGATGATTTTATCCCGGACGTGAATACCCGCTTGTCGCTCTACAAGCGCGTCGCCAGCGCGGCGGATGAGCAGGATTTGGCGGAGCTGAAGGTTGAGATGATTGACCGCTTCGGCAAACTGCCGGATGCGGCGCGGAATCTGCTGGATATCGCCGGGCTGCGTTTAGTGGCGCGCCAGTTGGGGATTCGTAAGATTGAAGCCAGCGACAAAGGCGGTTTCTTTGAGTTTGCGCCGCAGAATCAGGTTGATCCGGGCTGGCTGATTGGCCTGCTGCAGAAAGATCCTAAGCAGTGGAAACTGGATGGCCCAACGCGCCTGAAATTCACCCGCGACATGGCGGACCGGAAAATCCGTATGGAATGGGTGCAGGATTTTGTCAGCGAGCTGGCGAAAAATCGGGTTTGATGTTGTGTTTCGGAAGGTCGCCATAAATGGCGACCCTATGGCTGAGATGATATGTAATACGAAAAAAGCGCCTTGCGGCGCTTTTTTGTTACTGCTGCTGTGATGCATCTTTGCCCAATTAGGCCTGATTCGAATTCAGGATCAGCTGGCCATTACGGTCCAGCGGAATGCGGGTGCCAGGGTCATTTTCCATGCGGATTTTGCCCTGCTGGTCGCCTATTTTATAGGTCACGTCATAACCCAGCATTTTTTCCTGTTTATCGTATACCGTTTTGCAACGTTGCTCGTTGGTGGTGTAAGTGTCGCGATCCTGCAGCGCACCCTGCACCTGATTACCACCGTAACCACCGGCCAACGCGCCCGCTACCGTTGCCACATCGCGTCCGCGACCACCACCAAACTGATGGCCCAACACACCGCCCGCTACTGCACCCAGCACCGAACCGGCAATGCGATTCTCATCCTGGACCGCACGACGATGGGTCAGCGTCACATTGCGACACTCCTGTCGCGGCTGCTTGATGCTCTCTTTGATCGGCGTTGCCGACAGAACTTGTGCATACTGCGGGCCGCGATCGAAGACATCCATGCTGGCGACTGCGGCAACGCCTAACGCTGCTGCTACGCCGATACCGATACCCGCTAACATTGATTTATTCACAGGAATGTCCTCCTGAAGGTTGTTACCGCGCATTCCTGCCGCTACGAAATCCTGATGTAGCCGAGGCATAACCGGCGTGCGCGCCGCGCCGTGTTTGTTGGTAATAAGTTTTACAGATGGACCGTAATTGCAACATCAGATTAATGGAGGAAACGCAGCGGAAACCCATCAGGGCCAGCTTTTAGGAGAGTTCTGAGAGCGGGTGAAAGAGTGCCGTAACCTTAAGCTGAACGTGAAGTTTTCAGCGGGTTACGGCAGCTGACGTGGCGTGGGGCGGCATTCACCGCCCGAAAATCATCAGTGCAGCTTGAGGCGCGGACGCAGTACGCGGTTAAGACTGCCGACCAGCATCATCAGACCGGTCTTGAAGTATCCGTGGAGCGCAATCTGGTGCATACGATATAGAGAGATGTAGACAAAACGCGCAATGCGCCCTTCCACCATCATCGAGCCGCGCATCAGGTTGCCCATCAAACTGCCCACGGTGCTGAAGCGCGACAGCGATACCAGCGAGCCGTGATCTTTATAAACATAGGCTTTCAATGGTTTATCTTTACGCTGTGCAAGGATGTTCTCCAGCGCGCGCGATGCCATCTGATGCGCTGACTGCGCGCGCGGCGGCACAAATCCGCCACCCGGCAGCGCGCAGGAGGCGCAATCACCAATGGCGTAGATGTCGTCATCCAGCGTGGTTTGCAGCGTCTCTTTCACCACCAGCTGATTGATGCGGTTGGTTTCCAGTCCGCCAATCTCTTTCAGGAAATCTGGCGCTTTGATACCGGCCGCCCACACCATCAGATCGGCCTCGATGAATTCGCCGCCTTTGGTATTCAAACCGTTTTCGGTAGCGCTGGTGACCATGGTTTGCGTCAACACGCGCACGCCAAGTTTGGTAAGCTCCTGATGCGCCGCCGCCGAGATACGCGGTGGCAGCGCAGGCAGAATGCGTTCACCGGCTTCCACCAGCGTGACGTTCAGCGAGCTGCTATCCAGACCTTTGTAGCCGTAGCTGTGCAGCTGTTTCACCGCGTTATACAGCTCCGCAGAGAGTTCCACGCCGGTAGCACCGCCGCCGACAATAGCGATGTTTACTTTTTCCAGGCTGCCTTCGCTGGCCGAGAAACGCAGGAACAGGTTGAGCATTTCGTTGTGGAAACGACGCGCCTGATGCGGGTTATCAAGGAAGATGCAGTGATCTTTCACGCCCGGCGTGCCGAAGTCATTTGAGGTGCTGCCAAGTGCGATGACCAGACGATCGTAGGCCAGCTCACGCTGCGGCACTAACATTGCGCCTTCCGCATCGCGGATTTCGGCCAGCTCAAGGGTTTTGTTTTCACGGTTGATTTGCGTCAACGATCCCAGCTGGAACTGGAAGCCGTGATTGCGCGCGTGCGCCAGATAGCTCAGCGCATCAATCCCTTCGTCCATCGAACCGGTTGCCACTTCATGCAGCAGCGGTTTCCACAGATGGCTGTGATTACGATCGACCAGAATGATCTCGGCCTTTTTCTTGCGTCCCAGCTTGTGACCGAGCTGCGTTGCCAGCTCTAAGCCGCCAGCACCACCGCCGATGATAACGATTTTTTCCATAGATGTAGTCAACAAAGACCCCCTCAAAGTTGTAAACCAATAGTTAATTAATGGTTAATAAAAACCTTAATAAACATAGGGTTGGCGACGTTAAATCGCGAGCTGAGGGCAGAATATCACGGCGTCAAAGACATCACATAAGAAAATTGATGTACATCAATCTTTCAGCAGCATTATCAGAATGTTACACATTTTATGCGCCGCGTCACACGGCGCAACAATGGTCAGGCGAGGAGTTTGAAGGCTTTGATGCGTTGTAGATGTGGCGCGATGTTCTTGAATTTGTGGCTGGCTGCGTCATCCCAGATGATTTCATAGAACGGCTGCAGATACGCCGCGCTGCGCTGATTATCCAGCGCTTCATCCTGACGAGACAAAATCGCCAGACACTTTTCGCGGTTCTTCTCGCGGAAATCGTTCACGCACTTGGTAGCAATATCGAGATACTCTTCCGGGCGATCGATTTTGCCTTCCATGTTCTCAAACGGGAACAGATTGGGATTAAAGATCACCTGACGCATGCCACACAGGAAGCCAATGCGTTCGGCCCAGTAGCCACCCAGCCCAACTCCGCAAATCAGCGGATGCGCATCGTCGCCCTGTTGCAGCAGCTTGTCGCACTCTTTCAGCAGAAATTGCATGTCGTGTTTGGGATGGCGAGTGCTGTAGCTGACTAATCTGACGTCCGGGTCAATAAACTGCAGCTGCAGCACCTTTTCATGGTTGCCCGGACTGTTGGAATCAAAACCGTGCAGATAGATGATCATGATTTTCCTCAGCGTGGAATAAATCCGGGCAGCGCGGCTTATCTGCCCGAGGCTTTGTGCGCCAGCCAGCGCTCTTGCAATGCGCTGAGCTGACGCTGATTTTGCCGCCAGCGCTCGCTTGCCAGCAGGCTTTGACGGGTAAAACGCCCTTGATGGTATAACTGCGTCACGCGCTCTGCCCCGATCGGCGTCAAGTTATCCAGCACGCTCACCGCGCCGGCGCGCTGATTGCACACCAGGATCATATCGCAACCGGCATTCAGCGACTGCTGTGCGCGTTCGGCGTAGCTGCCCATCACAGCGGCACCTTCCATCGACAAATCGTCGGAGAAAATTACGCCGTGGAAGCTGAGCTCTTTGCGCAACACGGTTTGCAGCCAATATGGTGAACCGCTGGCGGGCAACGGATCCACCTCAGTATAGATAACGTGCGCCGGCATCACCGCATCGAGCAGTTGCTCATCGATCAACTGCTTAAAGATCGCCATGTCATGCTGACGCAGCGTGGCGGCATCGCGGTTGTCGCGCGGCGTCTCTTTATGCGAATCCGCACTGACCGCACCGTGACCGGGGAAGTGTTTGCCGGTGGTTTTCATACCCGCTTCATGCATGCCGTTAATAAAACGTCGCGCAACCTGCAGGGCGATAGCCGGATCTTCATGGAACGAACGATCGCCAATTGCCGCGCTGATGTGACCAATGTCGAGCACCGGCGCGAAACTGATGTCGATATCCATGGCGATCATTTCCGACGCCATCTGCCAGCCCGCCTGCTGCGCCAGTTCACCGGCACTATTGAGATCGTGCAGCGCGGCGAAGGATTGCATGGCCGGCAACTGCGTGAAGCCGTCGCGGAAACGCTGCACGCGCCCGCCTTCCTGATCCACCGCGACCACCAGACGATGGCGCGACGCGGCGCGAATCTGGCGCACCAGCTCTGCCAGTTGGTCGACATCGTGGAAGTTGCGGGCAAACAGAATCAGTCCGCCTACCAGCGGATGCTGCAGAATCTCGCGTTCTTCGGCGTCCAGCTCATAGCTTTCGACGTCGAGCATCAGCGGTCCAGGCGTGTTCATGGTCATGATTAAAATCCTACGTTAAAGGTCGTGCCAACTGGCCTGCGCCAGCTGTTGTAAGGTGTCATCCTGGCTCTGCTCAGCGCGCAGCTGATACCAGCTGGCCATCAGCAATTGCAGCCACGGCTGCCAGCGCTGTATCTGGCGCGCCAGTTCGTGCTCATCCAACTTCGCGCGCGCGGCGTACTCGGCAATCCACGCTGGACGCGTATCGCCATCAACCGCACACACCGCCGCCAGCTCCAGCGCCACGTCGCCATCGGCGGCATATTCCCAGTCGATCAGGCGCAAACCGGCAGGCGTAGCAATCAGGTTACCGGCGTGGACATCCATATGCAGCGGTGCCAGGCGCAGCGGCTGCGGTTCGCCCTGCTGTAATAAGCGTTGCAGACGACGCTGCCAGCGCCAGTGACGCTGCTGGCAAAGTTGCCAATAGCGCTGCAGCAGCGGCGCTAATCCTAAACGATAGCCGGTGAGCGGCTGTTGATGCAGGCGCTGCAGCAGCACCACAATCGCCTCCCGCTGCGCGTTAAACTGCGCGGAGCTGAGTACTTCTCCCGGCAACCAGCTTTGCAGCAGCCAGGGATCGCGCCATGCCAGCGGCTGCGGCCCAAGCTCTGCATGCCTGAACTGCTGCAGGATGCGGTATTCGCGCTGGCGATCGACAAACGGGATCGGCTGCGGCGGCGCACGTCGCGCCAGCAACGCGCCCTGCGGCATCTGCACGCGCACGCTTTGCCCGCTCAGTCCCGGCAGCGCGAAAAAATGACCGGCAGCTTGCGCCGTCGGCCATTGTTGCTGAATCAGGTTTTGCAGCTGAGGATCAGGGTTGAGCAACACCGTTTCCTGACCAGATGATTTCACCGGTTTGTACCAGCATCAGCTGCATTTGCAGCGTTGGTGCTTTCACATCGCCCTGCGCATTGCTGTACAGCACATACTGCGCGTTAACGTTGCGCGCCAGGCCAATCGCTTTACTGCGCGAGTTGAGGCTGTCATCCGGCGATAAGCCCAGCGTCTGCTTGGCCTGCGCCAGCTGTTCTGGGGTGATCAGCGTGAACTTGCCGTTGTTGGCCAGCGCATTCTGAATCGCATCGGTAGCTTTATCGGTTTGCAACGCGCCGTTGGTGCTGTTCTTGATGCGGTCCACCAGCAATACGCTGCCAGGATTCACGCCTGAAGATTGCACCATCTTGCCGACTAACGGCTGGACGCTGGCATCCCAGTTAATGGTTTTCAGCTTCGGTGGCTGCGGCACGGTTTCTGGCGGCGGCACCGGCTGCGGCGTCGGTTCAACCGGCTGCGTTGGCGTAGTTGGCTGCGTGGGTTCTACCGGCGCTGGCGTCTGTTGTTTCACCACACAACCGGTGAGCATTAGCGCAAATAACAACGCGCCCGAACGTTTTACACTGCGAATCACAGCTTACTCCTCAAAGATAAAGATAGAGACGCACCTTACTGGCGGTCGGATTGCCCATTTGTGAGGCCACTTCTACACTGCCGTGCGCCGGGACAATTTGGCTCTGCGCCGGCTCTTCCGGCGTGATTTCCAATCCTTTGTCGTCGTACCAATAGAAACGATAGTGCACTTTCACCGGCGTTTCCCGCTGGTTGTACAACACGCTCATGGCACGCTGCTGACCATCTTGTTCAGTCAACTTCGGATCATCGGTAATAATGCCCGCGGATAATACTGACGATTCCATCACCAGCGACTGCGAGGTGTTAATCATTGGCTTATCGCTGCTGCAACCTGCAAGGGTCAGCAACAGCAAGCCACTCAGCCATTGACGCATCAATTTGTCCGCCTGAGTTAGATGGCCAACATTGGGCCCAGCGGCTGACCGCCGACCAAATGCATATGGATGTGATAAACCTCCTGACCGCCATGACTGTTGCAGTTCATGATCAGACGGTAGCCATCTTCGGCAATGCCTTCATCACGGGCAATTTTGGCGGCCACGGTGATCATCCGGCCCAGCGCCTGCTCGTGTGCGGCCTGCACATCGTTGGCGGTGGGAATCAATACGTTGGGGATGATCAGAATATGGGTGGGCGCTTTGGGCGCGATATCACGGAAGGCGGTGACCAGTTCGTCCTGATAAACCACGTCGGCGGGGATCTCGCGACGGATGATTTTACTGAAAATGGTTTCTTCAGCCATGGTGCATTTCCTTAAGCCTGAGTTCAGTCAGGCAGTATGCGTGAGGAATTCCATTTCTTTCAACCTCAGGACCACATTTCCTGTATTAAATGACTGCCTTTAAGCCGTTTTCTCCCTTCGCCACGCATTGTGCTGCAACTCGCATTTCTAACATCTCATTAACTACAAAAATGAAACGCTGTTTTATAAATTAGAGATATCACACCATTTTCTTTGTGATTTTGCCATCCGCCTGCAAGTCATTGCGAAATCACGAAGGTTTGCACGCTCAAGCCGCTCTACTTTCAATCCAATCCGAGCAAGTTGTACGGAGTGATGAGGGATGTGTTTACCGACTAATTCAAGGAGAACCTGCCATGCGCTCTCTTAAGATTGGCCTGGGCCATTATCTGGCCTATGGGTCCGGGGATTTCCTCGGTGCAGGCACCACGGCGTTAACCGCCGCCTGGCTGCTCTACTTTTACACCACCTTTTGTGGGCTTTCGCCGATTCAGGCGACCTTTATTTTTGCTGCCGCCCGCGTGCTGGATGCGGTGGTGAGCCCGCTAATGGGTTTCCTGACCGACAACTTTGGTTCGACCTGGCTCGGCAAGCGCTTTGGCCGCCGCAAATTCTTCATTCTGCTCGGCATCCCCTGCGTGTTCAGCTACAGCCTGATGTGGGTTGGCGACATGAGTTTCTGGTGGTATCTGCTGACTTATCTGCTGTTCGATATGGTCTACACCATGATTCTGGTGCCCTATGAAACGCTGGTGCCGGAGATGACCGATGATTTCAAACAGAAAACCCGTTTCTCTGGCGCGCGTATTGGGTTGGCGCAGCTGTCGGCCATTCTGGCGGCGTTCCTGCCGGGCGTGCTGATTGGCTGGTTTGGCAAAGATAATCCGATCTCCTTCTTCTACGCCAGCCTGGTGTTCTCGGTGATTTGTGCGCTGGTGTTAACGCTGGTGTGGCTATTTACCTGGGAGCGCGATCCCAACGATTTCTCTGCCGAATCACGCCGCGCAGAGCAGGAAAAATCACAGTTAACTTTGCTGCAGAGCCTGAAACGCCTCTACACCGAGCTGGCCTCAACGCTGCGCATTCGTATTTTCCGCCAGCATCTTGGCATGTATCTCGGCGGCTATATCGCGCAGGACGTGTTTAACGCGGTGTTTACCTGGTATGTGGTGTTTGTGCTGATGCAAAGCGCGCAGATCGCCTCCAACCTGATGGGCACCATGGCGGTGATGCAGTTTATTGCGGTGATGGCGATGATTCCGCTGTGTATCCGACTAGGACCTGCGCCCGCTTATCGTATGGTGGTGGTGCTGTTTGGTCTGAGCGCCCTCTCCTACGCCGGATTGTGGTACACCGGCATGAACGACAACTTCGCTCTGCTGGTACTGATTTCTGGCCTTGCGGGTCTTGGTCGCGGTGGCATCAACTATGTGCCGTGGAATACTTACACCTATATCGCTGACGTTGATGAAGTGATTACCGGTCAACGTCGCGAAGGCATTTTTGCCGGCATCATGACGCTGACGCGCAAAGCCTCGCAAGCCGGTGCGGTGATGTTCGTCGGTATCGTGTTGCAGCTGGCGGGCTTCTCCTCCGGCAAGGCCACACAAGTCCCTGCCGTCGGCCACACCATTCTGGCGATCCTCAGCGTGGGCACACTTTGCGTGCTGGCCTGCGGCTTCATTATTTCACTGCGCTTCAAGCTCAACCTGCAAACCCACACCGTGTTGCGCGAAGAGACATTGAAAATGCGCGAAGCCGGACGCGTGGTGCCGGAACGCATTACGCCGCAAGCGCGTGAAGTGGTCGAAATGCTGGCGGGTATGCCGTATGAAAATCTGTGGGGCAATAACAACGTCGGGTATCTCAACCGTCACAAGGCGGCCGCACCGCCGCTGCCGACTCAGCCACGATCTTTACCTTCTCTCTCTACCCTGATTAACGATAGGAATGAACCATGACTGTATTTCCTGTGAAGCACAGCGCGTTACTGCGCCAGCCTGAATATCTGTTGCCACGTACTGAGCTTGTGCAGTTGATTCAGCGGCTAACCCATAATCTGGTGAATATTACCGATCACAGCGGTGAGTTTTTGCTGCGCCTCGATGATGGCCGCGTGATCGATACCAAAGGCTGGGCCGGTTGGGAATGGACACACGGCATCGGCCTGTACGGCATGCTGCACTACTATCAGCAAACCGGCGATCAAGAGACGCTGAAGATCATCGATGACTGGTTCAGCACGCGGCTGGCAGAAGGCACGCCAACCAAGAACGTCAATACTGTTTGTCCGTTCCTGACGCTGGCGTATCGCTATGAAGAGACGCAAAATGCCGCATGGCGGCCGGTGCTGGAGCGTTGGGCTGAATGGGTGATGTATGAGATGCCGCGCACCGAGCAAGGCGGCCTGCAGCACATCGTCTACAACAACGAAAACACCCAGCAGCTGTGGGATGACACCTTGATGATGAGCGTGATGGCGCTGGCGAAGATTGGTCAGCTGCTGAATCGTCCCGAGTTTGTCGAAGAAGCCAGCTATCAGTTCCTGATTCATACCCAATATTTAATGGATCGCCAAACCGGTTTGTGGTTCCACGGCTGGACGTTTGATGGGCGGCACAACTTCGCCAACGCACGTTGGGCGCGCGGCAACAGCTGGCTGACTATCGTTATTCCTGATTTCCTCGAGATGATGAACTGGCCGGAACAGCATGCCACGCGGCGTTTCCTGCAGCAGGTGCTGGAGAGCCAGGTGAAGGCGCTGAGCACCTGTCAGCACAGCAGCGGTTTGTGGCACACCTTGCTCGACGATCCCAACAGCTATCCTGAAGCCTCCGCCACCGCCGGTTTCGCCTATGGCATTCTTAAAGCGGTGCGCAAACACTACCTCTCGCCCGCGTATTTGCCGCTGGCGGAGAAAGCATTGCGTGGCGTGATCGGTAATATCGATGAGGATGGGGAACTGAAGCAGGTGTCGTTCGGAACGGCGATGGGCAGCGATCTGGAGTATTACCGTCAGATACCGCTCACCTCGATGCCGTATGGTCAGGCGATGGCGCTGCTGTGCTTGACGGAGTATTTGCGGGTTTATTTATAGCAAAAAACCCTCGTCTGAGGGTTTAAGAGCTTACGCTGGAAGAGGCGTCAGATCGTAAAGTCGCCATAAACCGTCCCTGGGGCTCGGCCCGCGACATCCTTGTCGCGGGACGCTTTACTCCTCTGCCGCCTCTTCCTGCTATCAACGCATGTGCGTGCTGTTAGAACACACCATTACATGCTGCGGATATAATCATCCATTTCAGTTTTCAGGTTATCGGACTTGGTGCCGAAGATCGCCTGAACGCCTGAACCTGCTACTACCACACCACGTGCGCCAAGGCTTTTCAGTTCAGCCTGATCAACCTTGCCGACATCCGCCACGCTCACACGCAGACGCGTGATACAGGCATCAAGGTTAGTGATGTTCTCTTTACCACCAAACGCGGTAACCAGTTTGCCCGCCATTTCGCTGCCGGTTGCGCTGCTCTGCTCCATTGCGGTGTCCTCACGGCCAGGGGTTTTCAGATTCAGTTTTACAATCAGGAAACGGAATACGGTGTAGTAAATCAGGCCGTAGATGATACCTACAATCGGGAACAGCCAGATTTTGCTGCTGTTGCCGCTCAGCACGATAAAGTCGATCAGACCGTGTGAGAAGCTGGTGCCATCACGCATACCCAGCAAGATACAGATTGGGAAGGCAAGGCCCGCCAAAATCGCGTGGATCACATACAGAATCGGCGCCACGAACATGAAAGCGAACTCGATTGGCTCGGTAATACCGGTCAGGAACGAGGTCAGCGCGGCGGAGATCATAATACCGCCCACTTTGGCGCGGTTTTCTGGTTTGGCGGTATGCCAAATCGCAATCGCTGCTGCTGGCAGACCGTACATTTTGAACAGGAAGCCGCCTGACAGTTTGCCTGCCGTTGGGTCGCCCGCCATGTAACGTGGAATATCACCGTGGAAAACCTGACCTGCGGCATTGGTGAACTCACCAATCTGCATCTGGAAAGGTACGTTCCAGATATGGTGCAGACCAAACGGCACCAGTGAACGCTCAATCAGACCGTAAAGGCCAAAGGCGACGACGGGGTTTTGGTACGCAGCCCACTGTGAGAAGTCCTGAATTGCGGTACCGATTGGCGGCCAAATGAATGACAGCACCACACCGGTGAAAATCGCGGCCAGACCAGAGATGATTGGCACAAAGCGCTTGCCGGCAAAGAAGCCGAGATACTCAGGCAGTTTGATGCGGTAGAAGCGGTTAAACATATACGCCGCGATAGAACCGGCGATGATCCCGCCGAGCACGCCGGTATCGGCAAGATGCTTGGCCTCGATTTCTCCGGCAGGCATATGCAGTACCAATGGCGCAACCACCGCCATGGTTTTCACCATGATGCCGTAAGCAACCACAGCCGCCAGCGCAGACACGCCATCGTTATTGGTAAAGCCAAGCGCCACACCGATTGCAAAGATCAGCGGCATATTGGCAAACACCGAACCCCCCGCTTCGGCCATGACGTGGGAAACCACTTCCGGCAGCCAGCTGAAGTTTGCTGAACCAACACCTAACAAAATACCGGCAATCGGCAGAACCGATACCGGCAACATCAGCGATTTACCTACTTTCTGCAGGTTCGCAAATGCGTTCTTGAACATAGAAACTCCTGAGTATGAGTGCAATTTTTTGCGCAGTGCGCATGGCTTGGGGGGAGGATCCTTCGCCGGGGTGACGCTGAGCGTCTTTTGATTTATTACGAAGAGTAAAATAAATCGCTAATTGTTAAATTGACGGCCATCACATTTCGCTAAGTGTGACACTTTCCTTTCAGTCATTTCTTACTGACTTGCTCTAATAAACCGCAATAAATCACTGCCTGCGTCCAGTCAGACGCAGTGCAGTTGGGTGATTTTTGATTAATTACAGCGTTTGAAATAAAGCGGTTAGCCGCCGAGACGACCCATCGGAATGTGGAACAGGCGGGAGAAGTTTTCGGTGGTGGCAGAGGCGAGGGTTTCGATATCCACGCCTTTTAATACCGCCATATAATCTGCCACATCACGCGTAAACGCTGGCTGATTCTCTTTGCCACGGTGCGGTACCGGCGCCAGATACGGCGAATCGGTTTCTAACAGCATGCGATCAAGTGGTACGTAGCGCGCCGCATCGCGAATTTGTTCGGCGTTGCGGAAGGTTAAAATGCCTGAGAAAGAGATATAAAAACCGAGATCCAGCAGTTTCGCTGCGGTTTCTTTATCTTCGGTAAAACAGTGCAGCACGCCGCCGCACTTCTCCACCTGCTCTTCGCGCAGAATCGCCAACGTGTCTTCACGCGCATCACGCGTGTGCACAATGATCGGTTTATTCAGTGCGATACCAGTGCGAATGTGCTCACGAAACGAGGCTTGCTGCTGCGCTTTGGTTTCCTGCTGATAGAAGTAATCCAACCCGGTTTCGCCCAGCGCCACTACGCGATCTTCGGCAGCCAGACGGCGGAACTCTTCGACGTCGTAAGGCGCTTCCTGATTGAGCGGATGCACGCCACAGGCCAGCGCGACGTTTTCACGATCGCCTACTAGCTGTTTGATTTTGTAGTAATCCGGCAAGGTGGTGGCAATCGCCAGCATAAACTTCACATCGCGCGCCGCCGCTTTGGCGATGACATCATCCAGATCGCGATGGTGTTTTTCATAATCGAGGCCATCAAGATGGCAGTGGGAATCGACAATAAACATAGAGCTCTCTTTTCGCTTAGCCGACCGTTGCCGGAGTCAGTAAACGTCCCCAGGCGAGTAAACGATCGGTCAACATTAATTCTCGGTTGAGTGCGGCGACATGTAACAGCTGTTCGCGGCACTGCATCCATTGCTGCGCGCTGCTGTTGAGCGCACTGCTATTCATTCTTTGCGCCAACTGCGTGACCACATCCGGACGATCGCCGTTGCTCAGCCACTGACTGGCGCCCTGTTGCACTTTCATCGCATCCACCAGCAGCGAAATCAGCCAGCTGAGACGTACGGCCACATCTTCGCTGTTCAGCGCGGGTAACAGCTGCAGCACATCGCCGTTAAGCGCTTTGATCAGCGTTTCGCACAGCGTTTCACGCGCCTGCCAGCGCTCGGGCTGCAGCAGCGCCAAGGCGGCGGCGGGAGCGCCATTACTCAAACGTAAGGCGGCGCGCAGCTTCTCTTGCGGCTGCGGTTGCTGCTTCTGCAGCCATTGCAGACTATGTGCTTCTTCTGGCGGCGAGAGATGCCACGTCATGCAGCGACTGCGCAGCGTCGCCAGCAGGCGCGAAGGTTCGCGCACGCTGAGGAAAAACCAGCAATTCGCCGGCGGCTCTTCCAGCGTTTTCAGTAAGGCGTTGGCGGCAGCTTCCGTGAGCTGCGCCGCATCGGGCAACCAAACGATTTTTGCGCCGCCCTGCTGGGCGAAGTGATACAGTTTTTCAGTGACGTCGCGCACCGCATCAATACCGAGTGAGGATTTCCCCTTTTCGGCTTCAAGGCGATACCAATCCGGGTGCGTGTGCGCCTGCATCAACTGGCAGCCATGGCAGTGGCCGCAGCTTTTTAATCCTTCCGGCTGCAAGCACATCAACCAACGACTTACGCCCCAGATCAACGCATCGTCACCCATGCCCTCAATGGCCTGCACCAGCAAGGCGTGATGCGCCTGGCCGCTTTGATGACGGGCGATGATTTGTCGATAAGGCTGGTTCAGCCACGGATACCAGTTCATGCGGATTGGCCTGCCAACCAGCTACGCAAGGCGCCTTGAAGTGACAATGTCACGCCTGCAATATTTTGCGTCGCATCAATGGTCAGGATGGAGGGATCCTGAGCGGCCAAAGCCAGATAGCGTTCACGCGTGCGCTTGAAGAATCGCAACGACTCTTGCTCGATACGATCCAACTCACCGCGAGCGCGGGCGCGTTGCAGGCCAATTTCTGGCGTAACGTCGAGATAGAGTGTGAGATCGGGACGGAAATCGCCCAGCACCGCATCGCGCAGCGTGGTCATCAGCTGCGCATCCAGACCGCGTCCACCGCCCTGATAGGCTTGCGAAGAGAGATCGTGACGATCGCCGATTACCCAGGCACCGCGTGCCAGCGCCGGTTTGATCACGTTCTCTACCAGCTGCACGCGTGCCGCGTACAGCATTAGCAGCTCAGCTTTATCGGTCACCTGCTCGCCATCAATGCCCTGCTTGACCAGCACGCGCAATTGTTCTGCCAGCGGCGTACCGCCCGGCTCGCGCGTGAAGACGACATCATGAATGCCGTGCTCATGCAGCACAGCAACCAGCGCATCACGCGCAGTGGTTTTGCCTGCACCTTCCAGGCCTTCAATGACGATAAACTTACTTTTCATTTTTTTCCTTCATTGCCAGCCGGTAAACCTGTACCGCTTTGTTGTGGCTGGCCAGATTGGTGGTAAAGGTGTGTCCACCTTTGCCATCCGCGACAAAATAGAGGTAATTGGTTTTTTCCGGATGTGCAGCCGCTTCCAGTGAAGCACGGCCCGGCATCGCGATCGGTCCCGGCGGCAAACCGCTAATGGTGTAGGTGTTGTAGTCGGTTGGCGTTTCCAGATTTTTACGGGTTAGCGTGCCGGTGTAGCTGTCGCCCATACCGTAAATCACCGTGGGATCGGTTTGCAGTTTCATCCCGGTACGCAGGCGATTGATAAACACCGACGCCACGCGCGCGCGCTCTTCGCTCACGCCAGTCTCTTTCTCAATGATCGACGCCATGGTGACCATATCCTGCTCTTTCTTGTAAGGCAGATTCTCCATGCGTCCCTGCCAAATCTCATCAACCAGCTTGTTCATGCGCGCATGGGCACGTTCCAGTAGCGCCACATCGCTGGTATTGGCGGTGTAGAGATACGTATCAGGGTAGAAGCTGCCTTCCAGTTGGCTGACATCGAGTTTGAGCGCAGCGGCAACGGTGGCAAATTGATCGTCGGTCAGCGTGTGTTTCAGGTATGGCGCTTTACGTAGCTCGGCTAACCACTCGGTAAGACGCGAACCTTCAATAAAACGCACCGGGAACTGCGCTTCTTTACCGCTTGCCAGCAATTGCAGCAACTGTCGCACCGTCATGCCGGTTTCCAGGCGATAGGTACCGGCTTTGAAACGCGCCAGTTCCGGTTCAAGCTTCAGTAACGGGCCAAACCAGATGCTTTGCGGAATGATGTGCTGACTTTCCAGTTGCGCTTCCAGTACCACGCGACCGCTGCCAGCGGGCAAGGTGTAAATGGTTTCCTGCTGCAGTGTTAAGGGCGTATCGGCTAAACGTTCAATCTGCCAATAGCTAAAGGCGGCGGCGAGTCCTGCGACTACCACAACGCCTGCGAGAATTTTTTTCATTCGAGTCATGATGCTTCCATCGTCGGGCAACTGGCGCGCAGTTGCTGATACAGCGAGCGTGCGCTAAACGAAACGTCGTCAATTTGTCGCACGGGTAAAACGGGCATCAGGGCGTTGCACATCACCACTTCATCGGCGTTCAACACATCGTCCCTGCTGCCATCAATCAGCTGACAAGTCTGGCCATTCGCGGCCATCTGCGCCATCAGATAACGACGCATAATGCCATCCACGCCAGCCTGCTCAAGCCGCGGCGTAAAGACGATATTGCCTTTGCGCCAGAATAAATTGGCCGCACAGCATTCCACCACCGTCCCGTTAGTGTCAAGCACCAGCGCCTCGTCGCCGCCCGTCTGGTCAAGATGCTGGCGAATCAGCACCTGCTCAAGGCGATTCAGGTGCTTTACGCCGGCCAGCAATGGATTGCGTCCCAGGCGTATTGGGCTGGTGTGCAGCAAGGCGCCCTGCTGTTGCAACGTAGCGTAATGCTGTGGCCACGGCGAGAGCGAAATAATGCGCGTCGGTGTTTGGCAGCCTGCGCGGCTATAACCACGTCCACCTGCGCCCGGTGTCAAAATCACCTTGAGCACTGCCTGCGTTTGTTGCGCAGCGGCGTGATGCATTTCTGCGGCGAGTTGAGCTAAATCAGGCGCATCCATCAATAACCGTGCGCAACCCTCTTTCAGCCGCTGCAGATGCGCATCCAGCATAACAATATGGCCGTTGATCACTGCAGCAGTGGTAAAGCAGCCATCACCAAATTGCACTGCGCGATCGCGTGCTGAAAGCGCGGTTTGCGGTATGCCGTTTATCCACATGTTAGCCGCCTTGATTACCCCGGTAGAATATATAAAAAAGGCCCGCATTGCGGGCCTCTGTATGGCTGAGGAGCGATTAAACTTTGCGGAAGATCAGCGAGCCGTTAGTGCCGCCAAATCCAAAGGAGTTACACAAAGCGTACTCCAGTCCGCTGACCTGGCGCGCCGTATGCGGCACGAAGTCCAGATCGCAACCTTCGTCAGGATTGTCGAGGTTGATGGTTGGTGGAATCGCCTGGTCGCGCAGCGCCAGAATCGAATAAATCGCTTCTACCGCGCCCGCAGCGCCCAACAGGTGGCCAGTCATCGACTTAGTTGAGCTGACCATCACACTGTGAGCCGCCGCACCAAACACCGATTTCACCGCCTGCGCTTCCGCTTTGTCACCGGCGGGCGTCGAAGTGCCGTGCGCGTTGACATAACCAATCTGCTCAGCGTTCAGCTGCGCGTCACGCAACGCGTTAACCATCGCTGCTGCTGCACCTGAACCGTCTTCCGGAGGTGACGTCATGTGGTAAGCATCGCTGCTCATGCCGAAACCAATGATCTCAGCATAAATCTTCGCACCACGTTTCTTCGCGTGTTCGTACTCTTCCAGTACGATAATGCCAGCACCGTCACCCAACACGAAACCGTCACGATCTTTATCCCACGGACGGCTTGCCGCCTGAGGATTGTCATTACGCGTGGAGAGCGCTCGAGCAGCACCAAAACCACCAACGCCTAATGGCGTACTGGCTTTCTCCGCACCACCGGCCAGCATCACATCAGCATCGTTATACGCAATGATACGCGCCGCATGACCAATGTTGTGCACACCAGACGTACAGGCAGTTGCGATCGAGATGCTTGGACCTTTCAGGCCGTACATGATGGTGAGGTGACCTGCAACCATGTTGACGATGGTAGAAGGCACAAAGAATGGGCTGATTTTGCGCGGTCCACCGTTGACCAGCGAGCTGTGGTTATCTTCGATTAAACCCAGTCCGCCAATACCAGAACCGATTGCCGCACCAATGCGACCAGCATTCTCATCGGTTACGACCAGACCGGAGTCTGCCATAGCCTGAATGCCTGCAACGATGCCGTATTGGATGAAGTCATCCATCTTGCGCTGATCTTTGCGCGAGATGAAATCATCGCAATTAAAATCTCTTACTAAGCCCGCAAAACGCGTTGCATAGGCACTAGTATCAAAATGGTCGATCAGGCTAATGCCGCTCTGACCGGCAAGGAGAGCACTCCAGGTAGACTCTACGGTATTGCCGACAGGAGACAACATGCCAAGACCAGTCACAACTACACGACGCTTAGACACGCACGTCCTCCAGGGAGGGAAAAAATAACGCTATGTGGGGCAAACATAAAACTCAGGCGGTCGAGGTGACCGCCTGAAGATATTCATTAGCCGTTGTGGCTATTGATGTAGTCGATCGCTGCCTGAACGGTAGTGATTTTCTCAGCTTCTTCGTCTGGAATTTCAGTATCAAACTCTTCTTCCAGAGCCATTACCAGCTCAACGGTGTCAAGAGAATCTGCACCAAGGTCTTCAACGAAAGAAGCAGTGTTAATCACTTCGTCTTCTTTAACACCCAGCTGCTCAGCTACGATTTTCTTAACGCGTTGTTCGATATCGCTCATACTATTTAATTTCCTATCAAAACTCGCTTTCGCGATGGTTTTCGTAGTGTATAAAATGTTGAAAAAGATGCAACAAAATCCCGGCTGGTCGAACCACGATTTTGCGTTATTCTGCGGTGTTTACCGCAGATAAAGCAAATGTTTTCGTGATTATCAGACCATGTACATGCCGCCATTGACATGAAGCGTCTCACCCGTGATGTAGGCTGCTTCGTCAGAGGCTAAGAATGCAACAGCATTGGCAATCTCCTGCGGGTCACCTAAACGACCTGCTGGAACTTCTGCCAAAATACCCGAACGTTGATCTTCGTTCAGTGCACGCGTCATGTCCGTCTCAATAAAGCCCGGAGCCACGACGTTTACAGTAATGCCACGTGACGCAATTTCTCGCGCCAGTGATTTGCTAAAGCCAATCAAACCTGCTTTTGCTGCCGCATAGTTTGCCTGACCCGCGTTACCCATGGTCCCAACTACAGAACCGATGGTAATGATACGGCCCACGCGTTTTTTCATCATGGCACGCATAACCGCCTTAGAAAGACGGAAGACAGATGTCAGGTTGGTATCAAGGATATCCGCCCACTCATCGTCTTTCATGCGCATCAACAGATTGTCACGCGTAATGCCTGCATTATTGACTAAAATGTCCACTTCGCCAAATTCGGCGCGAACTTGTTCGAGGACGCTCTCAATTGAGGCGGCATCAGTGACGTTCAGCAGCAGGCCTTTGCCCTTGTCGCCGAGGTACGCACTGATTGCTTCCGCACCGCTTGCACTGGTGGCGGTTCCCACCACTTTGGCACCGCGCGCAGCCAGCGTTTCCGCAATGGCGCGACCAATTCCACGGCTTGCACCGGTAACCAGCGCTACTTTACCTTCAAAGCTCATGTTTTTCCTCTTATTCCTGTGAAAGTGCAGCACTCAGTGAAGCAGAATCGTTCACCGCAGCAGCACTCAGGCTATCCACAATACGTTTGGTCAGACCGGTCAGGACTTTACCTGGACCGACTTCCAGCAGCTGTTCAACGCCCTGCGCAGCAATAAACTCGACCGATTCGGTCCAGCGCACCGGGCTATACAGCTGACGAACCAATGCGCTTCGAATCGCAGCAGCTTCAGTTTCACACTTCACGTCGACGTTGTTCACCACCGGCACCGCAGGGGCATTGAAGGTGATCGTTTCGAGCGCCACCGCCAATTTATCGGCAGCAGGCTTCATCAACGCACAGTGTGATGGCACGCTGACTGGCAGCGGCAGTGCACGTTTGGCACCGGCAGCTTTACAAGCTGCACCCGCACGCTCAACCGCTTCTTTGTTGCCAGCGATAACCACCTGGCCCGGCGAGTTAAAGTTAACCGGTGAAACCACCTGACCTTGTGCACTTTCTTCACAAGCTTTGCGGATGGATGCATCATCCAGACCGATAATCGCCTGCATGGCGCCAGTACCTTCTGGTACCGCTTCCTGCATCAGTTTGCCACGCAGTTCAACCAGTTTAATGGCGTCTGCGAAATTCAGCACACCGGCACAAACCAACGCCGAGTATTCACCGAGGCTGTGGCCGGCCATCATGGTTGGCTGCACCACATTTTTGCTCTGCAATACGCGATAGATAGCAACAGAAGCCGCCAGTAACGCAGGCTGCGTCTGCCAGGTTTTATTCAATTCTTCAGCAGGTCCTTGCTGGACCAACTGCCATAAGTCATAACCCAGCGCATCAGAAGCTTCACGGAAAGTGGCTTCAACCTGCGGGTTTTCGGCAGCCAGCTCGGCTAACATGCCGACGGTCTGCGAACCCTGTCCTGGGAAAACATAAGCAAATTGCGTCATCTTTCGTTCCTGTCAATCAAAAGCGAACCAGCGCAGAACCCCAGGTGAAACCACCACCAAAGGCTTCCAGCAAAATTAGTTGTCCCGGTTTGATACGGCCATCGCGCACCGCTTCGTCAAGTGCACTTGGCACTGACGCGGCCGAGGTATTACCGTGACGATCCAGCGTGACGACAACTTTATCCATGCCCATGCCGAGCTTTTTGGCGGTTGCGCTAATAATGCGCAGGTTCGCCTGATGCGGCACCAGCCAGTCGAGCATTTCACGATCAAGATTGTTGGCTTGCAGAGTTTCATCAACAATGTGCGCCAGTTCAGTCACGGCCACTTTGAAGACTTCGTTGCCCGCCATCGTCAGATAAGCAGGCTCATCCTGATGGGCACGATCCTGATACGGCAGCGTCAGCAGTTTGCTGTAACGGCCGTCGGCGTGCAGATGGGTAGAAAGGATGCCTGGCTCTTCACTCTGGCTTAGTACCACCGCGCCCGCGCCATCACCAAACAGAATGATAGTGCCACGATCGTTAGGATCGAGCGTACGTGCTAGCACGTCTGCACCGATCACCAGCGCATGTTTTACCACACCATTTTTGATGTATTGATCGGCAACGCTCAGTGCATAGGTGAATCCCGCACAGGCAGCGGCCAGATCGAAGGCAGCGCAATCGCTGATCTCCAGCATCTGCTGGATCATGCACGCTGAACTAGGGAAGGCATGGCTTGAAGAGGTGGTTGCCACAATGATCAGGCCAACTTCGCTCGCATTCACACCCGCCATTTCCAGCGCGCGCTGTGCTGCGGTGAAGCCCATAGTAGCAACGGTTTCATCCGGAGCGGCAATACGGCGCTCACGGATGCCGGTACGAGTGACAATCCACTCGTCCGTCGTCTCGACCATTTTTTCCAGATCCGCATTGGAGCGAATCTGCTCAGGCAAATAGCTGCCCGTACCGATAATTTTGGTAAACATCTACGCTTTGTCACTCCTGGCTAATACAGTGTCAAGGCGCGCCGCAATCCTCTCTGGGACTTGCTTTCGCACCGTCTGCTCTGCCTGCTCTATCGCCACGGCAAATGCACGTTGATTCGCCGCACCGTGGCTTTTGATCACTGTCCCGCGCAATCCTAACAGACAAGCGCCATTGTACTGGTCGGGGTTGAGATGGCCGAAACGCTTTGCCAGACGCTTTTGAATCCAGCGCCCCAGCAATGTTAGCCACCAGGCCCGTTTTTTTCCTTCCTCTGACGATTTGATCAGAGAGAGGAACATTCTTACCACGCCTTCCATGGTCTTCAACGTGACGTTACCGACGAAGCCATCACAAACCAGCACATCCGTCTTGCCGGTGAGGAGATCGTTCCCCTCAAGGTATCCAATATAGTTGATTTGCGGTGACGCTCGCAGCACTGCAGATGCGGCGCGGATTGTTTCTAATCCTTTGGTCTCTTCCTGACCAATATTCAGCAGCGCCACACGCGGCTGGGCGATCTCCAGCACTTCTTCGGCCATTACAGCGCCCATGATCGCAAACTGCACCAGCATAGCGCTGTCAGATTCAACGTTAGCGCCGAGATCCAGCACCACCGTTTTGCCATGCTGCTGATGCGGCAATACCGTCATCAACGCCGGACGCTCAATGCCATCCAGCGGTTTTAATAACATTTTCGCCAGCCCCATCAGCGCACCGGTATTTCCCGCACTGACACAGCCTTGTGCTTTCCCCTCTTTCACCAACTCTAACGCCACACGCATTGAACTGCCGCGACTATTACGAATCGCCTGAGAAGGTTTGGCATCACTTGCAATAACCGATTCGGCAGGAATAACCTGCACACGCCTCTGTAACGAGGAATCCGCTTTGGCAAGAAATGACGAGATGATGTCGGGATCGCCGACCAGAAGAAGAACCAGCTCCGAATGAGAGGCCAGTGCCTGCAAGGCTGCAGGCACTGTCACGCAAGGACCGAAGTCCCCGCCCATGGCATCAACTGCCAGGGTCAAACGTGTCAAGGTATCGCCTTGTGTAATCGCGAGGATTACTTGGTGATAACCTTGCGACCGCGGTAGTAACCATCCGCAGTGATATGGTGACGCAGATGAGTTTCGCCAGAAACTTTATCTACTGACAGAGCAGCAGTGGTCAGAGCATCGTGTGAACGACGCATACCACGCTTAGAACGGGTTGGTTTATTCTGTTGTACGGCCATGGACCTTACTCCTATTACTTACGCTTTAAACTGGCTAATACGGCAAAGGGATTTGGTTTTTCTGCCTCTGGAGGCAGTTGACCAAACACCATGTCCGCGTCGGACACTTCACAGTGTTCAGAATCATGCACCGGAACCACGGGCAGCGCGAGGATGAGCTCATCTTCGATCACTGCCAGCAAGTCGATCTCACCAAAATCATTGACATCAACTGGCTCGTAGGCTTCCGGCAGTGCCTCGGCCTGCTCATCAGAAGAGACAGGACTGAAGCAATAGCTTACGTGAACATGACGTGGAAACGACTGGTTGCAGCGTTGACATGACAGAGTCACCTGCACTTCGGCTGTTCCTTGCAGAACGGCGAGGCGCTGGTTATCAACCGCAAACGACATATCGCATTCAACTTCACTGTCCACACTCACGACCGTTTCGGCCAAGCGCGCCACCAATTCAGGTGCATAAACACCATGATAATCAAGGCGTTTTTGCGCGGCGCGGACCGGATCGAGCGTCAGGGGTAATTTTACCTTTTGCATAGGGCGCGCATATTAACTTTGTAACGTCATAGAGTCAAAGAAAAAGGCCGGTTTACGGCATCTTTCACCCGTTAGTCGCATCCAGTGCGGCGCATAGTTTAAAATGACTGTCATCTTTACGCTATCTATTCTGAAAAAAAATGACGACACCTTTGGTTTTAGCCTCTACCTCCCCTTTTCGTCAGGCGTTGCTGAGCAAGCTGGGCCTGCCTTTTATTACCGCCGCCCCGGATTGCGACGAATCCCCGCTGCCGAATGAAACGGCCCCTGAGCTGGTGCAGCGTCTGGCATTAGCCAAAGCGGAGGCGCTGGCAGCACGTTACCAAGACAGCTGGATAATCGGGTCCGATCAGGTTTGCGTGCTGAATGGCGAGATAACCGGTAAACCGCATACGGTGGAGAAAGCCTGCCAGCAACTCGCAGCCGCCAGCGGCAACACCATCACCTTTTATACCGGTCTGGCGCTATTGCAACCGCAGAGCGGCAAACAATCGGTCATTTGCGAACCCTTTATCGTACATTTCCGCGAATTGAGTGCTGAAGAGATTCGGGGCTACGTTGATAAAGAAAAGCCGCTGCAGTGCGCTGGCAGTTTCAAAAGCGAAGGTTTGGGGATTTGTTTATTTGACAGGCTGGAAGGTCGCGATCCCAATACCTTGATTGGCTTACCGCTGATTGCGCTGGATGAAATGCTAAGAAAGGTGGGCATCAACGCATTGTGTTGATGCCCGGATAATCAGGTTTTTTTCTGACGCAGTTTGGCGAGGCAATTCTTGAGTGCGCCATCCAGTGGCGCTTCCATCCGCAGCACTTCTCCGGTGTTGGGATGGGTAAAGGTCAACGCTGCAGCATGCAGGAACAGACGCGATAAGCCCGTCGAACCCAATTGCGCATCAAAGTCGCGGTCACCGTAACGATCGTCAAAGGCGATTGGATGGCCGCCGTGCAGCGTATGCACACGAATCTGATGCGTACGGCCGGTCACCGGACTGGCTTTCACCAAGGTCGCGAAACCGAAGCGCTCTTCGACTTTAAAGCGTGTCTCAGAAGGCTTGCCTTCCGCACTCACGCGCACCACACGCTCGCCGCTCTGCAAAATGTTTTTCAGCAGCGGTGCCTGCACGACTTTCAGATGCGACGGCCAGTCACCGCGCACTAGCGCCAGATAATCCTTCTGCATGCCTTTTTCGCGCAGCTGCTCATGCAGAGAGCGCAACGCAGAACGCTTCTTCGCCACCAGCAGGATGCCGGAAGTATCACGATCGAGGCGATGGACTAACTCAAGGAATCGCGCTTCCGGACGCAACGCACGCAGCCCTTCAATCACGCCGAAACTTAATCCGCTGCCGCCGTGCACCGCCGTGCCCGACGGCTTATTCAGCACCATCAGGTAATCATCTTCATAGAGAATGGCATTGGTGAGCGCCGCGACTTTATCCAGCTTCGGTGAAACCGTATTCTCTTCGCGCTCGGCAACCCGCACCGGCGGAATACGCAGCTCGTCGCCATCCTCCAGCTTATATTCCGGTTTAACGCGCTTTTTATTCACCCGCACTTCACCTTTACGCAAAATGCGATAAATCATGCTTTTCGGCACGCCCTTGAGCTGGGTGCGCAAAAAGTTATCAATTCGTTGTCCGGCATTTTCAGCCGTGATGGCGACATACTGTACGCCGGGATTCTCTGTTTTCATGGCGGCGATTCTAATTAGTGTCCCTGGATAGCGCCACCCCTTTTTCTGTGCTTAACTCTCTCTTTGTCGCGTGATGAAACGGTGAAAATGGCGACATTTTCAGCGATGCGATGATTAGCCCTGCAAATGAACAGGTTATGGACGAATAAACTTCTCAGCTTGGCAAAAGTCGCCTTGCTTAATGTTGGTTAGCAATGGAATAATGCAGGGGTTTCTGCCCTGGAGAGATTCAGGCAGGATAAAGAGCGAAATAAGTCATTTTGCCGGATTGAACGGACACGCAGCAATGGCGTAAGACGTAATGTTAAATCAGGCACTTAGCGGGCTGCGGGTTGCGGCCTGGACGACAGACCAGGATGTGTGGATTTTTGAATACTCTGTAACATTTCCACCTTCAGGCGCTGGATTTCCTTATGAAAAACAGGCCACCGACAAGATTTGCGCCCCTTTAGCCGCCGACAACCGTGAGGTTGACGTCAGTGCATTAAGACACGGGGCCATCGGTTGATTCTCGTCCAGGGTAACGATGCCCGCAGCTAGATCACTCATGTGAGAATAACGAGTAAGTCACGATGAAAAGAATGTTAATTAACGCAACTCAGCAGGAGGAGTTGCGCGTTGCCCTGGTTGATGGACAACGTCTGTACGATCTGGATATTGAAAGTCCTGGACACGAACAGAAAAAAGCCAACATATACAAAGGTAAAATCACCCGCGTTGAACCCAGCCTTGAAGCTGCATTTGTTGATTACGGTGCAGAACGTCACGGTTTCCTCCCTCTGAAAGAAATTTCCCGCGAATACTTCCCCGCCAATTACAACGCACATGGTCGTCCGAATATCAAAGATGTGCTGCGTGAAGGTCAGGAAGTTATCGTTCAAATTGATAAAGAGGAACGCGGTAATAAAGGTGCAGCACTCACTACCTTTATTTCTCTGGCCGGTAGCTATCTGGTATTGATGCCGAACAACCCACGTGCCGGTGGTATTTCACGCCGCATTGAGGGCGACGATCGTACCGAATTAAAAGAAGCACTTTCCGCACTGGAACTTCCTGACGGCATGGGATTAATCGTCCGTACAGCGGGCGTAGGCAAATCTGCCGAATCACTGCAGTGGGATCTCAGCTTCCGTATGAAGCACTGGGAAGCCATTAAGAAAGCCGCAGACAGCCGCCCGGCGCCTTTCCTGATCCATCAGGAAAGCAACGTTATCGTGCGCGCCTTCCGCGACTATCTGCGTCAGGATATCGGTGAAATCCTTATCGATAATCCAAAAGTCCTGGAACTGGCTCGTCAGCACATTGCTGCACTGGGTCGTCCAGACTTCAGCAGCAAAATCAAACTTTACACTGGCGAAATTCCGCTGTTCAGCCACTACCAAATCGAATCGCAGATTGAATCAGCCTTCCAGCGTGAAGTGCGTCTGCCATCAGGCGGATCGATTGTTATCGATAGCACCGAAGCCCTGACGGCGATTGATATCAACTCCGCACGCGCTACTCGCGGCGGTGATATCGAAGAAACTGCCTATAACACCAACCTGGAAGCGGCCGATGAGATTGCTCGCCAATTGCGTCTGCGCGATCTCGGCGGCCTGATCGTTATCGACTTCATCGACATGACGCCAGTGCGCCACCAGCGCGCGGTGGAAAACCGTCTGCGTGAAGCGGTGCGCCAGGATCGTGCGCGTATTCAGATCAGCCACATTTCACGCTTCGGTTTGCTGGAGATGTCGCGTCAGCGTCTGAGCCCGTCACTGGGTGAATCCAGCCATCACGTCTGCCCACGCTGTAGCGGTACCGGCACCATCCGTGATAACGAATCACTGTCGCTGTCTATTCTGCGTCTGATTGAAGAAGAAGCGCTGAAAGACAACACCAAAGAAGTGCATGCGATTGTTCCGGTACAGGTCGCCTCTTACCTGCTGAACGAAAAGCGTGACGCCGTTAGCGCCATCGAAAAACGCCAGGGCGGCGTGCGTGCCATCATCGTGCCAAACGATCAGATGGAAACGCCACACTACTCGGTACTGCGTGTTCGCACCGGCGAAGAGACGCAAACGCTGAGCTATCACTTGCCGAAACTGCACGAAGCGGAAATGGCGCTGCCTTCTGAAGAAGAGCATGCTGAGCGTCGTCGTCCGGAGCAGCCAGCACTGGCCGCCTTCGCGATGCCTGATGCGCCGCCTGCGCCGGTTGAAGTGGTGAAAGAGTCCCAGCCAGCAGCAGAAGTGAAAACTAAGCCTGCAGTTGCAGCACCAGCGGTGACTAACACCGGCTTCGTGGCACGCCTGCTGAGCGGATTGAAGAAACTGTTTGCCGGTGATGCACCAGCTGCGGCTCCTGCTGAAACTAAACAAGAATCCCCAGCCGTTGTTGCTGCTGAATCTGAAAATACCCAGCAGCGTGGCGAACGTCGCAACAATAACAATCGCCGCAACAACCGTCGCGAACGTACTCCGCGTAATGGCGAGAATGGTCAGGTGCGCGAAGGTCGTGAACCGCGCGAACCGCGTGAAGCACGTGAGCCACGTGAAGCCCGTGAACCGCGTGATAATCAGGACAATCGTCGCAACAAGCGTCAGAACGAGCCGCGTGAAGCGCGTCCGGTCCTGAGCGATGAAGCGCTTGAGCAACGTGATGAGCAGCAGCAACAGCGCCGCGAACAACGTGCCGATCGCCAGCGTCGTCGTCAGGAAGAGAAGCGCACTCAGCAGCAGGATCAGAAAGCCGCTGAGCCGGTTGTTCAGGCGCATGTCGCTGACGAAAACGTCGAGCAGGAAGAAGAACGCGTTCAGGTCATGCCGCGTCGTAAGCAGCGTCAGCTGTCACAGCGCGTGCGTGTGAGCGACACCACTGAAATTGCTGCCGAAGCGCCAGTGGTGCACGAAGCCGCCATTGAAACTGCGCCGCGCGCTCAGTACCAGGAACATCCTGAAGCCAGCAATGACGAGCAAGATGATAGCGATAACCGTGATAGCGCCAATATGCCGCGCCGTTCACGTCGTTCACCGCGTCACCTGCGCGTGAGTGGCCAGCGTCGTCGTCGTTATCGTGACGAGCGTTACCCAACGCAGTCAGCAATGCCGCTGGAATCGGCTGCTGCCTCTCCAGAAATGGCGTCAGGCAAAGTGTGGATCTCTTACCCGGTTGCGCAAGCGCAGGAAGAGTACAGCACGCAAGATGCGATGCATGAAGTGACGGATTACGGCTACCAGCAAGCCGCTGATGCAGAAACTCAGCCGGCTGCTGTTGAACCGGCCGTTGAGCAGGTTGCTACTGAAGAAGTGGTGCATCAGGCTGAACCACAAGCACATACCGATGTGCCAGTGGTGAATACTGATGACGTCTCGCCAATTGCCGCGCCTGTTAACGAAGAGCCAGCCGTAATTCCCGCTGCTGATGAACAGGTTGCTCAGGAAACCGCAGCTGAAGCGGAACCGGCTGTTGTTGTTGAAGAAGCGAAACCTGAAGAAGCAGTTAGCGAAGTGGCTGCGGTTGTTGAACAGGCGCCAGCTGATGTTTCGCCAGCAGTGGAAGCTCAGGTTGAAGACGTGCTGGCTGCGCCAGTTGCGGCTGAAGCCGAAGTCACACCGGTCACGGAACCTCATGCGCCGGTTGCGGCACGTGATACCGCAGTGACCACGGTTGAGACGCGCTTTAAACATCACGCAACTGCACCGATGACCAAAGCACCGGCACCGGCGTGGGAACCTGAACCGGTTCGCAATAGCGACTGGGTCCGTCCAGCGTTTGGTTTCGAAGGTCGCGGCTCTGCTGGCGGTCACAGCGCGACGCATCAGGCCACCGCTCCGGCAACCCGTCCGGAAAGCGCGTAACCTCTAGCAAGTCAGTCGACATCAAACCCCGGCCAGTCCGGGGTTTTTTATTGCCTGCGACCGCCATAAATGGCGCCAGGAATAACAGGCAAAAAAAATCCCACGGCCCCGAAAGGCGGTGGGAGAAACTAAGCGCACCCGGTTAAAGTACGCTCAAAGGTTCAGGCTAATTAAGAATTGAGTTGGAACAGCGACATCTGCGACATATCGGTAAAGGTCTTATACGAAGCTTGCAGCGCCGTCTGTTGCATGGTGTAGCTGGAAATAGCCGCGGTGTAATCGACATCAACCAGGTCGCTCATTTGCGAACTAAGAATCAAATCTCGATCGTCGCCTTGACCATCAAGCGTATCCAACTCAGCCATTTGAGTCCCAATTGCAGAACGCACCGTAAGCACATTATTTAACGAGTTACTTAAACCACGGTTCGTTTTATTCATCGCGTCGGTAAAAGACTGTGTAGTAGCAGCATCAGCATTCTCTTGTGGTACTTTCAGCGCGGCAATCGCACCATCAAGCATCGCAAAAAGACTTTTTTCACTCGGCCTTCCATCCGGTTCAGGTTTAGCATTGCTGGTGATAGCCATAAACACCGAGCTTCCCGTATCGCTCACAGACATAGTGCGGCTTTCATCAACTTTCTGAGTAATCGCTTCCGTACCACCGACATACGTAACGCCACCAGCAGTATCAGAGAACGGCGCAACATCGGTCTTGTAACCAGCAAAAATGTAACGCCCGGAGCCGTCTTTACTGTTAGCCTGGTTCAGGATCTCGTCACGAATTCCCTGCAACTGAGTGGCATACGACGCACGATCATCATCGCTGAGTGTGCCGGTGGATGCGGCAACAATAATTTCCTGCGCTTTGGTAATGCTTGACGTCACGCTGGACAGTGAATTCTCTTCCAGCGACAAACTTTGATTTGCGAAGCTACGCGCCGTCGCATATTGGCTGCTTTTAGTCTGCGACTGTGACAACACGATGGAACGCGATGCTGCAATCGGATCGTCAGACGGGTTGCTAACACGACGTCCAGTAGAAAGCTGTGCCCCAACTTTTAACCAAGAAGATTGCGCATCGCTAATGCCGCGCACCTGCTGGTCGAAGATCATACTCGTGCTGAGTCTCATGGTTATGATTTCTCCAATTAGCCACGAATGCCCATCAAGGCATTAAAAATAGTATTTGCTGTTTGCAGAACCTGCGCATTCGCCATATAAAACTGCTGGTACTTGGTAAGGTTGGCATACTCTTCATCAAGGTTCACGCCGGACACTGACTGCTGACGGTCACTAAGCTGAGTTACCACATTCTTCTGCGTAGTACTGGCGGTTTCAAGGGTGCTGGTTTTATTACCCACTGTACTGACCAAGCTGGCGTAAACTTGCGAGATCGTCGCATTACCGTTCACTAACTTTTCATCTTGCAAAGCCAGCAGTTTTTGCGCGTTTGTATTATCACTTTCACCACTGTTCGCGCTAGACGCTGCTGCAATCTGCGACTCATCAGTAATCGCCACCGACATGCCACCAATCACATTTTGTACCGGTTTCACCAGGAAACTGTCTTTTGCATTGGGCGCAGGTGAGGTACTGACTGTCAACTTCAGGCCATCAAAACTCAGCGTGCCATTGGTCGCATCCGGCGTGACGTTAAACTTCACGTTGTCAGACATGCGCGTCACTGACCAGTCACTGCCATCGTAACTTACGGTGTAATTAGTGGCTTTCAACGCTTTGGTGTCGGTCCACTCCGCCGTCACGGTGGCGGCCGAAGTATTCTTGCTGTTGCTGACCACGGTTGGCGAACCGATATTAAAGAAGTTACCGCCCTGATCGCCGTTGCTGTCATAGCCTTCGCTGTGCACGGTATTGAAACTTGTAGTGAACGCCGCAGCTAACTGGCCGAGCTGATTTTGCGCGGTATCCAGATCCTGCGTGCGGAACGCCAGCAAACCACCAAGGGAACCGGTGGTTAACGTCTTCTCAGGGATCTCAACGTTACCCGCCTGCTTATCGACATAGCCGACAGTGGTACGTGTTGAATCGCTGCTGGACGGCATCGCCACCAAACTGGTCGAGTTTTTACCGTTCACCAAGGTCACGCTGCCCATTGAGACGATATAGCTACCATCTTGCTGGGATACGTTAACGCCCACCACATTGTTCAGGCTATTCACCAACTGATCGCGCTGATCCAGCAAATTGTTCGGCGCCGCGCCACCGCCGGTGGTCAGCTTGGCGATCTGGCTGTTCAGGTCGGCAATCTGGCTGGTGAAGGTATTGATTTGGTCGACGTTCGAGGCGATATCGGTGTTAACGCTGTTCTGCATATTATTGAGATATTGCGCCGTGGTCTGGAACTGATTCACCAGACCTTGTGCATAGCTCAGCATTGACTGACGCGCCGACGGATCGTTGGCGTTACTCACCACGTTCTGCACGTTGGTGAAGAAGCTTTGGATTGAGGTCGACAAGCTGGTGGTCGACGTCGACAGCAGATCATCAATGTTAGAAATTTGGTTGTACTGCGTATTCACGGCGCTGTAGTTGGCGCTGGAGCCACGTAGCTGGGCAGTGATGAACTCGTCATACTCACGCTGCACGCCGGAGAGCGTCACACCGTTGCCGTAATAGCTGTTGCCCTGCAGGGTGCTGTTCGACTGCGACAGAATCGCCGTCTGACGCGAATAGCCCGCTACCGTGTAATTGCTGATGTTATTACTGGTGGTGCTTAATGCAGCCTGTGCGGCGCTCAGCCCACTCATCGCTGAGTTAATTATGCTGGACATCTCGGTTCCTTAATTTCCCGTTAACCGGGCTGGCAGTCATCAGTGCGATTGCGCGGGCGGTGAACGCCCGTGGCATGTGATTGTTATCGGCGTGCTTAAGTGAAACTTGAGAGCAAAAATCAGAACAAATCGGTGATGTCGTTGCTGTAAGCCTTCACCACTTTTTCGCCCATGTTTTTGAATTGCTGGATCATTCCCACCAGTTTCTGCGCATACTTTGGATCGGTCGCATAACCGGCGGCCTGCAAGGCACGCGCGCCCTGCTCGGCACTCGGTGCGTTGGCAACGGCGGCATAACGAGGATTATTGGACAGCAGTTTGACGTAGTCGCTGAGCGCTTCCATATAGGAGCCATACACACGGAAACTGGCGCGCACTTTTTTCGCCACGCCACCTTCATATTCGGTGGTCATGATATCGGTAGTTGCGCCCTTCCAGTCGCCGCTCGCCTTAATACCAAACACGTTGTAACTCGGCTTGCCGTCGCGCGTCAGGATCTGTCGCTGGCCCCAGCCGGATTCCAGCGCGGCCTGCGCCAGAATCAGGTGATGCGGAATGCCGCTCTGCTGGCTGGCGACCTGCGCCGGTTGCGCCAGCTGGGCGATAAAGTCGTTACTGTCGCTGGGCAAACTGCTCGGCGAGACTGGCAAACGCGGCACCGCTTTACGCACCATCTGCTCCAGCTGATTCGACGGCAGATTGCTATAAATGAAGCTGTTATCCAGCTTCATCGGCACCGTACCGGCGGTTTCGTCCGGCTCCTGAGCGGGCTGCATCTGTTTAACGATGATATCGGCCATGCCGAGACCCCGTTTGCCGATGTCCTGCGCAATCTGCTGATCGTACATCGAGGTGAAAAGCCGCGTCTGATCGTTGCTCAGCAAGCCATCCTGCGGCAGCGCAGCGCGCATGCTTTTCATCATCATCTGCACGAACATCCCTTCCACCTGCTTGGCCACCTGCATCGCCTTCCCTTTTGGGTCGGCGGCGGCTTCGCGTTTCAGGTCGTTCAGCGAGCGGCTGTCGTACGCCGCATTCACCAGCGATTGCGTATCGTTCATCAGATAATTTCCAGTTTGGCGCGCAAGCAGCCTGCGCTTTCCATCGATTGCAAAATCGACATCAGCTCAATCGGTGACGCACCCAGCGCATTCAGCGCACGTACCACGTTGTTGAGGTTGGCGCTGGCGTTAACCCGTTGCAGCGCGCCGCCACTCTGACGCAGATCGATCTGGGTATTGTTGGTGGTCACGGTCTGACCGCCCGCCAACGGCGTATCAGGCTGACTGACGTTCTGCTGCTGATTGACGGTAACCGACAGGTTGCCCTGCGCCACCGCACAGGTATTCAGCGTCACTTCGCGGTTCATCACCACCGAACCGGTACGTGAGTTGATGATCACCTTGGCATCTTCCAGCGGCACTGAAACGTCGAGGTTCTGGATTTCGGCCAGCAGGCGCACCTGAGAACTGTTATTCGGCGAAACACGGATCTGCACGGTACGCGCATCCAGCGGCTGCGCGGAGCCAATACCACGGCTGTTGATGGCGTCGGCGATGCGCTGTGCCATGCTGAAGTCTTCATTATTCAGCTGCAAGTTGATGGTGTTCTGGCTACCAAAGTTACTCTGCAGTTCACGCTCTACCGTGGCGCCGCCGGTAATGCGGCCACCGTTCAGCTGGTTAACCTGCACGCTGCTGCCACCGGCTGAAGCGCCGGCACCGCCAACCAGAATGTTACCTTGCGCCAGCGCATAAACCTGGTTATCGACGCCTTTCATCGGTGTCATCAGTAGCGTACCGCCGCGCAGACTTTTGGCGTTACCCAGCGAGGAGACCACCACATCAACGGTTTGTCCCTGACGCGCAAAGGTCGGCAGCTTGGCGGTGACCATAACGGCCGCCACGTTTTTCAGCTGCATATTGGTGCCCGCTGGCACGGTAATACCGAGCTGGGAGAGCATGTTGCTCACGGTTTGCGTGGTAAACGGCGTTTGCGTGGTCTGGTCACCGGTACCGTCAAGGCCCACCACCAAGCCGTAACCGATCAGCTGGTTATCGCGCACGCCCTGTACGGAGGTCAGATCGCGGATGCGATCAGCATGCGCCAGAACGCTGAAACCAAGCAGTAAGCAGAGGCTCAGGCGGAGCAGAGTCGTCATATTCATTGTTACTACCTCTTACATCGGCGAGACGTTCAGGAAGAAACGCTGGAACCAGCCCATCGTCTGCGCTTCATTGATATAACCATTTCCGACGTACTCAATACGTGCATCGGCCACCTGCGTTGACAGCACCGCATTGCTGGCACTGATGGTGCGCGGGTTAACCACGCCCGAGAAGCGGATGAATTCGGTGCCCTGGTTAATTTCGATCTGTTTCTCACCCACCACGCGCAGGTTGCCGTTCGACAACACCTGATTGACGGTGACGGTGATGGTGCCCGTAAAGGTGTTATTCGCCGTCGCGCCACCTTTGCCGGCGAAGTCATTTTTGCCATTGGCATCCAGCGTGGCTTTTTCGCCACCGGCACCCACCAGACCACTGAGGCCGGTTGGTACACCTGTCACACCAAAACTGTTGCTGCCATCGCGGCTGGCGTTGGCGGAAGAACTTTTGCTGGCGCTGACGTTTTCCTGCAAGGTGATCGTCAATGTGTCGCCAATGTTGCGTGGACGGCGATCCTCAAACAGCGGCTGATAGCCGTAGTTCAGCGGTGCGACGCCCTGAAAAATGGAACCGTTCACCACTGGTGGTGCGGATGGCGTCGGCTCTGCCGTTGTCGCCCCTTGCACCAATGGCGTGCGCGGAACCAGCGCACAACCGTTAAGAGTGAGTAGCAGCGTGGCTACCAACCAATGACCAGGCTTGAGAATCACTTGCTTCGCCACGGAGTTCTAACCTTATTCATGTTGCTTAATCAGGCCAGCCAGGCTGGCCCAACGACACCAGCATTACAGCTGGGTTAACTTCGCCAGCATCTGATCGGAGGTGCTGATCGCTTTACTGTTGATCTCGTAGGCGCGCTGCGTCTGAATCATGGTCACCAGCTCTTCCGCCACGTTGACGTTCGAGGTTTCGACATAACCCTGATACAGCAGACCCGCGCCGTTCTGGCCTGGCGTGCTCTGCGTTGCCGCACCGGATGCCTGCGTCTCCTGATAGAGGTTTTCACCCTGGCTATTCAGGCCCGCATCGTTCATGAAGGTGCTCAGCGTCAGCTGACCGACCTGTGCTGGGTTGGTCTGGCCCTGCTGCGTTACGCTCACTACGCCATCGCGCGAGATAGTGATGCTGGTGGCGTTGGCCGGAATGGTGATGCCTGGCTGCACCGGATAACCGGCGTTGGTCACCAGCTGACCGTTCTGGTCAACCTGGAATGAACCATCACGGGTATACGCCGAGGTGCCGTCCGGCATCTGCACTTCGAAATAACCCTGGCCGTTAATCGCCACGTCTTTCGAGTTGCTGGTCTGCGACAGGTTACCCTGCTGATGCAGACGTTCGGTGGTGACAGGACGCACACCGGTACCGATCTGCAAACCAGACGGCAGCGTGGTTTGCTCCGACGACTGGGTGCCCGGCTGACGCAGGGTTTGGTACATCAAATCTTCGAATACCGCGCGCGAACGTTTAAAGCCGTTGGTGCTTACGTTCGCGAGGTTGTTGGAGATGACGTCCATGTTGGTTTGCTGAGCGTCAAGACCGGTTTTGGCGATCCATAAAGAACGAATCATGGTGTTTTCCTTACGCCTTAGCTGCTCATGTTGAGCAAACTGTTAGCTTTCTGTTCGTTTTCATCGACGTTGGAGATCACTTTCATCTGCATCTCAAAACGTCGGGCGTTGGCAATCATATCGACCATGGTTTCCACCGGCTTCACGTTACTGCCCTCCAGCACGCCAGGCATCACCGTCATGGTGGCATCGTTCGCCAGCGCCGCGCCGCGCGTCGCCTGGGTTTGCTGGTTAGGGCGAAACATGCCGTCATCACCGCGTTGCATCTCTTTACCGGTGGCGCGCACCAGCTTCAGGCGACCAATCTGCACCGTGGCGTTCGGCGCATCACCGGCGTTACGCGAGGTGATGGTACCGTCCGCCGCGATGGTCAATTCAGCACCTTGCGGGATGGCGATCGGACCGCCATCGCCCATCACGGGATTGCCCTGAATGGTCAAAATACCGGTCGAGCTGATCTGCATGTTGCCGTTGCGGGTATAAGCTTCGGTACCGTCAGCGGCACGCACTGCCAACCAGCCGTCCTGCGCGACACCTACATCCAGCGTGCGGCCGGTGTTATCCATCGAGCCCGGTGACATATCGGCGCCCGGCGTGGAAGCGGCAACCAGCGTACGTGTTGGCAGCGACCAGCCGCTGACCGGCACCGCGCGCAACGCGTTGAGCTGAGCACGAAAGCCCGGCGTTGAGGCGTTGGCAAGGTTGCTGGCCGTTACCGACTGCTGCTCCAACGTCTGACTGGCCGCGCCCATGGCGGTATATATTGCGTGATCCATAAGGCAATCCCGTTAGCGAATTAACGTAAGTTAACCAGGGTGTTAAGAATCTGGTCCTGAGTTTTGATGGTCTGGCTGTTGGCCTGATAGTTACGCTGCGCAACGATCATATTCACCAGCTCTTTACTCATATCGACGTTGGATGCTTCCAGCGCACCTGAAGTCAGGTTGCCGTAAGTACCGGTGCCTGCCAGACCGACCGCGGCCTGACCTGATGAGCTGGTTGCTGACCAGACGTTATCGCCTTCAGATTTCAAACCTTCCGGGTTAGAGAAGCTCGCCAACACGATCTGACCCAACAACTGGGTTTTCTGGTTCGAGTAAGTGCCGGTAATGGTGCCGTCATCATTAATTGTGTAGCTGGTCAAATCACCCGGCTGATAACCGTCCTGTGTTGGGTTACCAAAGGTGGTCGCACCGGTGTTTTGCTGCAGGCTGCCCAACATGCTCAGGCTGATATTCATGCCATCCGCACCGTTGGTGCCACCTACAACCAGGTTTGCCAGTGAGGCGCTGGTATCTGCAACACCCGTTGCAGTGATTTTCCCTACCTGCGTCAGCTTACCGTTAGCATCAAATTGCATCTGGTAGCCCAGACTGTCACCGCCCGCAGTGTTACCGACTTCATTACCGGTGGTGGAGTCAACCATATGCACGGTCCAGGTGTTATCTGCCGTTTTGATGTAATACATATCTAACTGGTGATCGTTACCCTGAGTGTCATACACCGTCATGGTGGTTTTTGCGTTGTAGCTATCTACATTGGACTTATCAAAGGTGGTGACACTCGGCGTGGTGCTGGTGGAGTTCAGGTTCGCAACCTGAGTCGCGGTAGTCGTTGCGCGAGCGCCCATCTGCGTGGTTGGAATGCTCAGCGCCACCGGATTCGCACCGGTCTGAATGGTGGGTGGTGTGCCACTGGCCGGATAACCAGAGACGTTCAGTCCTTGGGTGTTCACCAGGTTACGGTTTGCATCCAGCGTGAACTGGCCGTTACGGGAATAGAACACACCGCCGCTAGCGTCGGTCATACGGAAGAAGCCGTTGCCGCTCAGCGCGACGTCCAATCCACGACTGGTTGATGTAGTACTGCCATCACCAAAGTTCTGGATAACGGCGGCAACTTTAGTCCCCAGACCGACGTTAGAACCGGCAAACATATCGGCAAAGGCAATGGTGCTGGATTTAAAACCGGCTGTGGCGGAGTTGGCGATGTTGTTACCAATCACATCCAGGTTGCTGGAAGCAGCATTCAGGCCGCTCACCGCTTGTGAAAAAGACATGTAATCTCTCCTGCAAAAAGGTTAATCAGAGAATCTGACGAATTTCATCGAGGGTCGCGGAGCCCATGGTGCCGAGATCCAGTTTTGTGGTGCCATCAGTGGTGCTGACGCCATTGACATAGGCATAATTCAGCGGCTGCGCCACCAGTTGCGTGCTGCCATTGCTGGCGGCCAGTGAGACAGAATATTTGCCATCCGCGGCAGTAGAACCGTCATCCAGTTTGCCGTCCCACGAGAAGGTGTGAACGCCAGAGCTCAGTTTGCCGAGATCGATGGTGCGGACCGTGGCGCCATTACTGTCTTTAATGGTGACACTGGTGGCAGTCGACGCGGTCGCCAGCTCAACACCAAATGGCGTCGTGGTTCCGCTGCCCACCAGTACCTGAGATCCCTTGACCATGACACCGTGACCAATCAGCGTTGAACTCTGCAGCGACTGGCTGGTCGTGATCTGGCCGGAGATGGATCCCAGTGTGGTATTCAGCTTTTCGATACCGCTAAGGGTGTTTATCTGTGCCAACTGGGTGGTGAGCTGGCTGTTATCCATAGGATTGGTGGGATCCTGGTTTTTCAGCTGCGCCACTAGCATGTTAAGGAACTGATTCTGCAGGTCGGCGGAAGAGTTACCGCTCGAGGCGCTGCTGGAGGTCAGTACCGTTGGGTCCAGACTGTCTTTAATGCCTACTGCTACGCTCATATTCGTTCTCCGTTACTGACCGATGGTGAGAGTTTTCATCATCATTGACTTCACCGTGTTCAGCACTTCAACGTTGGCCTGGTAGCTGCGCGACGCGGACATGGTGTTAACGGTTTCGGACACAACATCAACGTTCGGCATCTTGACGTAGCCCTTCTGATCCGCCAGCGGATTACCCGGGTCGTACACCAGTTTTGCCGGAGTAGGATCGTTCACCACGCCTGCGACCTTAACGCCGCCGGTGGCTGCACCTTGTGCGGCGTCGGTCTGGAAAATCACCTGCTTTGCCACGTAAGGCTGGCCATCTGGGCCAGTAACGCTGTCGGCGTTGGCCAGGTTACTGGCGCTGACGTTGAGGCGCTGTGATTGCGCTGTCATCGCAGAACCTGCGATATCAAAGATATTCAGCAATGCCATGCTTATTGCCCCTGCAGAACGCTCATCATGCCTTTAATCTGGCTACTGATGAGGGTGAGATCGGTTTGGTATTTCAGGCTGTTATCAGCAAACTGTGTACGTTCGCGATCCATATCCACGGTGTTGCCATCCGCGGCGGGTTGATCGGGAATGCGGTACAGCAGATCCAGTGACGGCTGAGAGTTAGTTTGCGCTTCAATGTGGCGTGAGGACGTCACATTCAGCGCCAGACTGCTGCCTTCGGCGCGACCGTTTTGCATCACCTTGCTCAGTTGGCTGGCAAAGTCGATATCCCGCGCCTGGTAGCCCGGGGTATCGGCGTTGGCAATGTTTGACGCCAGAATTTCCTGACGCTGAGCTCGCAGGTTTAACGCTTCAGTACCAAATCGCAGCGCGGCATCGAGTTTGTCGAGCATGCTTCCTCCGCGAATGAGAATTTCGAGCTGACAGCTTAAGGGGACAAATGCAAGGGTGATCGTCTGAATAGCAGCAAAAATGACGGCTATTTTTGACATTGGTTTTTTTGCGCGAGGCGTAGACTCACTGCCATCTTCTCGTCAGGAGGCGTTATGCGCAGATATTCCACCTTGCTAGTCACACTGTTGCTGGCACTGGCGCTCCCCAGTTCTGCCGCGGACCTTACCGCGCAGTTGACCCAATTTTTTAAGGCACGCGACCCACAACATGCCGCAGGCATGACGGTGGTGGTGCGTACACCGCAGGCGCAGTGGCCAAACTGCGAAACCCCTGAACTGCAGCTGCCGGGTAATAGCCGTCAGTGGGGCAACATCAGCATCGCCGCTAACTGCGATCAAAACCGTCGTTTCCTGCAGGTGCAGGTACAGGTCACCGGACAATATCTGGTGGCGAGTCACCAGGTGGCACGCGGCAGCAATCTCAGCCCATCTGATGTGCGTCTTGAAACCGGGCGGCTGGATGAATTGCCGGCACGCGCCTTGATGGATAGCAGCGGCGTCATTGATGCCGTCGCGCTGCGCGATATCCCGCCAGGACAGCCGGTGACTGCCACCATGGTGCGCCAGCCGTGGCGCGTGAAAGCCGGTCAAAATGTGATGGTAGTCGCCAGTGGAAACGGGTTTAATGCCAGCAGCGAAGGACGTGCGCTGAACAACGCCAGCGCGGCACAAATGGTGCGCGTGAGGATGGGAAATGGTCAGGTTGTCAGTGGTCGCGTCGACGCGGATGGGAATATTCTGATATCGCTATAAAGCGTTAAAGAACCCTGTTTTTCTGCCGATAGAGATATCAACAAAGACATTACCCTATGCTGACTCAGTTGGCTGACCCCCAACTGACCTTACAGGAGCCTTACCATGAGCATCGACAGAACGCAGCCTACGAATCCGGTTAGCACTGTTCAAACACGCGATACCAACGATAACAGCAGCAAAGTGCGTCAGAGCGCCACGCCAGCAGCCAGCACCACCAGCGAAAGCGGTGCAGAAGTGAAGTTGAGTAGCGCGCAGGCGCAACTGATGCAGCCTGGCAGCAAAGACATTAACACAGCGCGCGTTGAGCAGCTGAAGACGGCCATTCGTAATGGCGAATTGAAAATGGATACCGGTAAGATCGCCGACGCGCTGATCGCCGATACCAAGGCGTATTTAGAGGGTAACTAATCCCAATGGACAATCTGCTGATCACCTTAGACAAAATGCAGGACGTGCTGACATCCCTTGCGGTGGTAATGGATGAAGAACAACAGCAACTTTCTGCCGGCCAGGTTAATGGCAACATGCTGCAGCGTATTTCTGAAGATAAAAGCGCGCTGCTGACCACGTTGAATTATCTGGACGAGATGCGCCGCACCACCGAGAAATCCCTTGGTACGCAGGCGCCCTATGGTGATCACAGCGATCGCGAAAACCGCTGGGCGCGTATTCAACAGCACACGCGCCGCTTGCGCGATGCCAATACGCATAACGGGATTTTGTTGCAGCATCAGATTGGCTTCACCAATGAAGCATTGGCGGTATTGCGACCGCATCAAACGCAGGCATTTTACGGTCCGGATGGTTTGGGTAAAGGTCAGGCGACGCTGAGCCGTAAAGGGTAAAAAGTGGGTTTGAAGAGGCTGCTATCTTTCGGGATGGCGGCCTTTTTTCTTTGGTTTTAAGCATAGCGCACAAGAGATAAAACAGCAGATGGGAGCTTTTTTTGGGCAGGCATCCGCAGCGCTGAACGAAGAAAGGAAGCCAGGATTTGCCCGCAGGACGCGGGCGAAAGGCTCAGCCGGGACAAGGAAGTCCCGTCTGAGCCGGTCCGTCAGGCTGACGTAAGAAGTGAAGGAACCGCGAAGCGGCGCGAGGACCGCCGGACCAAAACAAACTTCCGTCTGCGTGAGCGCTGTTTTTTTACGCCAGAGTGCGGCGTGCGAAGTCGCGCGGGCGGAAGCCGAGCAAACCGAGCATTACAAAGTATGCGCCGCCGCCGATGGCGCAGACTGCCGCCAGGCGAATCAGGCGCCACCACATCTGCCCCTCTTCCCATGCTGGCATGACCTGCAGAATGCCCAGCAATGCTGCGGCCATCACACATACCGCAATCAGCAAACGAGACAGGAAACTGAACCAGCCAGGCTGCGGCTGGAAGATATCCTGCTTACGCAGTTGCCAGTACAACAGCGCGGCATTCAGGCAAGCGGCTAAACCGATCGACAGCGACAAACCGGCGTGTTTGAGCGGGCCAATAAATGCCAGGTTCATCAATTGCGTCACCATTAGCGTCACGATGGCAATTTTCACCGGCGTTTTGATGTCCTGACGAGAATAGAAGCCGGGTGCCAGCACTTTCACCACAATCAGCCCCATCAAACCCACTGAATAGGCAATCAGCGCGCGTTGCGTCATCAAGGCATCAAAGGCGGTGAATTTCCCGTACTGGAACAGCGCGACCGTCAGCGGTCCGGACAAGATCCCCAGCGCTACCGCGCTCGGCAACGCCAGCAGGAAGCAGAGACGCAGGCCCCAATCCATCAACCGTGAATACTCTTCCTGATTACCACTGGCAAAACTCTTCGCCAGCGAGGGCAGCAAAATGGTGCCCAGCGCCACGCCCAGTACGCCGGATGGAAACTCCATCAGACGATCGGCGTAGTACATCCATGAAACAGAACCGGAAACTAAAAAGGAGGCGAAGATGGTGTTGATGATCAGTGAAATTTGACTGACCGACACGCCAAGAATCGCCGGTCCCATTTGACGCATTACGCGCCACACGCCCGCATCGCGCAGATTCAGGCGTGGCAGAACCAGCATGCCAATTTTCTTCAGATGCGGCAGCTGATAGCACAGCTGCAACACGCCGCCCACCACCACGGCCCACGCCAGCGCCATCACCGGAGGATTAAAATGCGGCGCAGCGAAGACGGCAAAACCAATCATGCTGATGTTCAGCAGCGTTGGCGCAAACGCCGGCACGGAAAAACGGTTCCAGGTATTGAGGATGGCTCCCGCCAGCGACGCCAGCGAAATCAGCAGAATATAAGGAAAGGTGACGCGTAGCAGCGCGCTGGTTAAGGCGAATTTATCGGCGGTATCGGCAAAACCTGGCGCCGTCACCACAATTACCCAGGGCGCAGCGATCATCCCCAATACGGTCACCACCGCCAGCACCAGCGTCAATAAACCGGAAACGTAGGCCACAAACACGCGCGTGGCATCTTCGCCCTGCTTACTTTTATATTCCGCCAGGATCGGCACGAACGCCTGAGAAAACGCGCCTTCGGCAAAAATGCGGCGCAGCAGGTTAGGCAGTTTGAAGGCAACAAAGAAGGCATCGGTTGCCATCCCCGCACCGAAAACGCGCGCCACAATGGCATCGCGGGCAAAGCCCAGCACGCGGGAAAACAAGGTCATCGAACTGACCGCAGCCAGCGATTTCAACAAATTCATTTTGAGTGGCGCATCCTGAAAAGTGTCGGAGAAATGAGCGACTTAGCGCGGACATCCCGTGATGTCCGGCGATAGTCTACTGACACGGCGGGAAATGACCAGCATTGAGTGTTACAAGGGATTATTCACGTTCGGCATCGCGCCACAACTTTTCCACCAGACGCTGCGCCGCCAGCGCCTGTTCGCCACTGGTTTCAGGCATCGTCTGATTTTCAACACACTGAATGAAATGGTGCGTTGCGCCGCTGAAACCGCGCTGGGTAAGATGGCTTTGCCACGCGGGCGGCACATCACGCACGATGCCGCTGCGGTTTTCCTGCTGCCAGTCGCGCATCTCGTTAATTTCGATGTAATCACCGTTGCAGATGGCGCTGACCACTTCGCGTTGCGTGCCGGCGCGGCGATGCATGCTGGTGGTGATTTGCAGCGAACCGGCGGTGAAATGGTGTTCGGCGTACAGCATCGCGCCATCGTCATTGGTCTCAATATGCCCCAGCTCGCGCGTCAGGCTGCCGCCCGCCAGCCACAGCGCGGTATCCACTACGTGCAGATAATCATCCAGCAGGGTAAATCGCAGATCGTGCGGGCCAACGCTATCCGCGCGATGCTTCTCAATGCGCAGCGAGGCCGCGCGAGGCATGTCATTTTTTAGCTGCTGATAGCGCGGCGCAAAACGGCGATTAAATGCCACCATCAGCTTGCGCTTATGCTTGTCAGCCAGCGTAACCAGTGCTTCAGCCTGTTGCAGCGTTTCGGCTAACGGTTTATCGACGCACACATCTTTGCCCGCCAGCAACAGCGCTTTGACCACTTCGTAATGGCTGGCGGTGCTGCTGTGAACAAACACCGCATCGCTGGCTGCGGCCAGCGCATCCAGCTGACCAAAATAGGGGATGCGATAGCTATCGCAAATCGGTTGCGCCTTGGCCTGATTGGGCGAGAACGCGCCAGCCAATTGCCAGCCGCTGGCCTGCGATAACACCGGCAGCCACGCTTTCTGCGCGATACCGCCTAAACCGACAATGCCAATACGCAGCGTCATATCAGAGATCCTTTTGCAGCAGCTGTTGCAGTTGCGACTGCAACTGAGCAACCGTTTCTTCAAGTTGCGCAACACGCGCGATTAAATCGTCATTGTCGCTCGTGGTTTCTGTGCTGGCCGCGTCTTCCGCCACTTCGCCGCCAAACAGATGCATATAGCGGCTTTCACGTTTACCCGGTTCGCGCGCCAGACGCACCACCATTGGACCATCATCGCGCGTGGTCAAGCCGTTAAGCGTCTGCTCGACTTCATTCATATCACTGAATTCGTGCAGACGACCGCTACGGGTACGCAGCTCGCCAGGCGTCTGAGCGCCGCGCAGGAACAACAGTGTCAACACCGCGACTTCAGCGCTGTTCAGTTGCAAGTTGCCGAACGCGGAATTACAGAAACGCTGTTCATACTTGCTGACGCGCTGGCCGAAGCCGTTATTGGAGGTCACCAGATGCTTTTTCACCAGCTCATCGAGCTGCGTTTGCACCTCCATCTCGCTGAGATTCAGCACCGGTTCGCGGTTGGATTTCTGATTACAGGCTGTGACAACGCCATTAAGGGAGAGCGGATATTGATCTGGCGTGGTGACCTGCTTCTCCAGCAGGCATCCAATTACGCGCAGCGCCTGCGCGGATAAGGCCATTTTCATTGGGGATAATCCTTTTTTATTGTCCACGGCGATCCGGGGTCCACTCCCGGTAGGTCAGCGCAGTCAGGACATGGTCCTGCCAGCGTCCATCAATCAATAAATAATCTTTGGCGTAGCCCTCTTTTTCAAATCCGAGGCGCGCCAGCAGATCGCCACTGCGCTGATTGTGCGGCATGTAGTTTGCCATGATGCGGTGAATGCGTTGCTGACGTTGCATATAGCGAAGGGTGGTGGTGAGCGCTTCAAACATCAATCCCTGACCTTGCCACTTCTCGCCCAGCGAATAGCCGAGATAGCAGGCGTGAAACGAGCCGCGCAGCACGTTGCTGTAGTTGGCTACACCCCGCACTTCGGTCTCTTCCGGGTCCATCAACACAAAATAGTAGGCTGAGCCCTGTTTATGCATGTCAGCGATCAGCCCGAGGCGTGCTTGCCAACCTGAAGGATAACAGTGGCTCTCGTCGCGCACCGGTTCCCACGGCTTAAGAAACGCACGATTTTCAGCGTAATAATCCGCTAATCGCCAGGCATCGCGTTCATGTACTAAACGCACCACTAAGCGATCGGTTGTGAGGCGCACGCGTGGGCCAGCAGAACGATAGCCAAACATCATGACTCCTGAAATCCATAACTTAAGAAAGATGTACGCCAGCGGCGATACTGCTCACTATAACCGTCACCCCGCTTGCGGTAAAACCCTTGAACGCGTTCCTCCGGATTCATCCTGATTGAGGATTAATATTTCTGCGGATTCGATGAAAAAATATCATCCTGAGAAAGCTGTTTTTCGCCTTTGAGCAGGCGGAAAATAGACCAATTGGTCTCTTATCTCCTCTCACTTGCTCAGGAATTAGCATGTCTCGGGTTGCGCGGGCACGACGCCTCGGTAAAACATTTCTTTTAGTGGATAACATGCTGGTTGTGATGGGATTTTTTGTGGTATTTCCTCTCATCTCTATCCATTTTGTCGAACAGCTGGGCTGGGCCGCGTTGATGGTCGGCATTGCGCTTGGCTTGCGGCAATTCGTCCAGCAGGGATTCGGCATCTTCGGCGGTGCGATTGCCGACCGTTTTGGTGCGCGTCCGCTGATCGTCACCGGCATGCTGATGCGTGCGGCGGGTTTTGCCTGCATGGCGCTGGCGCATCAACCCTGGCTGCTGTGGTTCGCCTGCTTGCTATCCGGTCTTGGCGGCACGCTGTTTGACCCGCCACGCAGCGCACTGGTGATGAAACTGGTGCGCGCACGCGATCGCGGCCGCTTCTTCTCCCTGCTGATGATGCAGGACAGCGCCGGTGCGGTGCTGGGGGCGCTGATTGGTAGCTGGCTGCTGGCGTGGGATTTCCGCCTGGTGTGCTGGGTTGGCGCGGCGGTGTTCGTCGCTGCTGCGCTGTTCAACGCCATTTGGTTACCGGCGTGGCGTATCTCAACAGAACGCATTGCGATGCGTGAAGGGATGCAACGCGTCTGGCAGGATAAGCGTTTTCGACTGTATGTGCTGACATTAACCGGTTACTACATTCTCGCCGTGCAGGTGATGTTGATGTTACCGGTGATGGTGAATCAGGTGGCCGGTGCGCCTGCTGCGGTGAAGTGGATGTACGCCATTGAAGCGCTACTGTCATTAAGCCTGCTTTATCCACTGGCACGCTGGAGCGAAAAACGCTTCCGCCTGGAAACGCGTCTAATGGCCGGTTTGTTCCTGATGACGTTCAGTCTGTTGCCGGTTGGCATGACCGACTCGCTGCCGTCGCTGTTTATACTGATCGCCATCTTTTATCTCGGCTCGATCATTGCTGAACCGGCGCGTGAAACGCTCAGCGCTTCGCTCGCCAGCTCCCGCGCACGCGGTAGCTACATGGGCTTCAGCCGTCTCGGCCTCGCGATTGGCGGTTTGATCGGCTACTCCGGTGGTGGCTGGATGTTCGATATGGGCCAGCAATGGGCGCTGCCGGAACTGCCGTGGATGCTGCTGAGCAGCGTCGGGATGATCACCCTTTTGGCGCTGTGGTGGCAGTTCCAGCCGCGTTCGGTGGCGCCAGCAATTTTCAGCAGCTAGTTTGCCCCTGCCACAGATCTCTTCCATACTTCCCGCACGTCCGAAAAAAGGGTGACCTCCGTCACCCTTAGAACCACAGGAGAAACGGGATGAAACTCTACATCTACGATCACTGCCCTTTCTGCGTCAAAGCACGCATGATTTTCGGCTTAAAAAATCTGCCGTTAGAACTCATCGTTATGTTGAATGACGACGAGCAAACGCCGAAAAAACTGATCGGCCAGAAAATGGCGCCGATTCTGCAAAAGGCTGATGGCAGCGCGGTGCCGGAAAGTATGGATATTGTGCGGCTGGTGGATAAATACGATCACGAACCGCTGCTGAATGGCAAAAGCAATCCGGCGATTAGCGACTGGCTGCGCCATGTGAATGGCTACGTCAACAAGTTGCTGTTGCCGCGCATCGCCGATGCCTCCTTTGCCGAATTCGCTACGCCGGAAGCGCGCAGCTACTTTAGCGAGAAGAAGCAGGCCAGCGTCGGGGATTTCGGCGAGTTGCGTAAACACGCGCCGGGCTTGATCAAAAACATCAGCGATGATCTGCGCCAGCTCGACAAACTGATCGTCAAGCCCAATGCGGTCAATGGCGAACTTTCAGAAGATGATATTCATCTGTTCCCGCTGCTGCGCTCCTTAACGCTGGTCAATGGTATTGAGTGGCCAAGCCGCGTTGCCGATTATCGCGATAATATGGCGAAACAAACTCAGGTCAATCTGCTCTCCTCCATCGCTGCATAATCCTCATCCATGAGAAGCGCCACGGCGCTTCTCATCCCTCTCCTGGTGACAGGTGCCGCTGATTAAGGCAGGCTATCGTTGTTTTGCCGTTTCGATCAGGATGAGGATTATATGAAAAAGGCGTTTACCGGGCTTGTCGCCCTGCTTTTTGCCGTGCTACTCAGCGGCTGTAACCAATTGACGCAATACACTATCAGCGAACAGGAAGTGAATCAGGCGCTGCAAAAGCGCAATAACTTCGAAAAAGACATCGGCGTTTCCGGGCTGGTGAATGCACACATTGTGCTGAGCGATCTCAACAGCCAGATTGGCCGTGAAGAACCTGGCAAAATCACCCTCTCAGGTAAAGCCAATATCAATGTCAGCTCGCTGTTTGGTCCGCAGCAGGCCGAAATGCTGCTGAAGATGAAGGCGCAGCCGGTTTACAACGCGCAGGAAGGCGCGATTTATCTGCATGACATGGAGATTGTCGATGCGCAGGTGCAGCCAGAAAAAATGGCGTCGATCATGAAAACCCTAACGCCTTATCTCAATGAGTCGCTAAAGCGTTATTTCAATGAGAAACCCGCCTACGTGCTGAGCGCAGACCGCAGTAAAGGAGAAGCGCTGGCGAAGAAACTCGCTAAAGGGATAGAAGTGAAACCGGGACAATTGGTGATTCCGTTTACTGATTAATCCGCGTAGCCGCACCTTCGGGTGCGGTTTTTGTTTGTCACAATAAAATCCCGTGCAAACGGTTGCCCACATCCTTATGATTACTCCCCGGCCTAAACGCGCCTCTCGTTTTCTTCTCAGCCGGAGTCTTTTTGAATGACAGCCCAACCTCAGCAAATTACCATCCGCCGCCCTGACGACTGGCATATTCATCTGCGCGATGGCGCGATGCTCAACGCCGTACTGCCTTATACCAGCGCAGTGAATGGTCGAGCGATTGTCATGCCGAACCTGGTTCCACCGGTTATCAGCGTGGCCGCTGCCGTGGCTTACCGCGAGCGCATCATGGCTGCGTTACCTGCTGAGCATGCTTTTACTCCGCTGATGACCTGCTATCTCACCGACTCACTCGATCCCGATGAGATCGAACGCGGCTTCCGTGACGGCACTTTTACCGCTGCCAAACTCTACCCTGCGCATGCCACCACCAACTCCAGCCACGGCGTGACCAATATCGCCGCGATCGCGAAGGTGCTGGATCGCATGCAGCAGATCGGCATGCCCATGCTGGTGCACGGTGAAGTGACCGATTCCCATATCGATATTTTTGATCGCGAAGCGCGCTTTATTGAAACTGTGCTGGAGCCGCTGCGCAAACAGTTCCCGGCACTAAAAGTGGTGATGGAGCACATCACCACCAAAGAAGCAGCGGAGTATCTGGCGGCAGGAAACGAGTTGCTGGGCGCCACCATCACGCCACAACACCTGATGTTCAACCGCAACCACATGCTGGTTGGCGGTGTGCGTCCGCATCTCTACTGCTTGCCGATTTTGAAACGCAATATTCATCAGGAAGCGCTGCGTAAGCTGGTCGCCAGCGGTAATCGTCGCGTATTCCTCGGTACCGATACCGCCCCCCATCTGCGTCACCTGAAAGAAGCAAGTTGCGGCTGCGCCGGTGTGTTCAATGCGCCGACCTCCTTGCCTGCTTACGCCACGGTGTTTGAGGAGCTGAAGGCGCTGGAACATTTTGAAGCCTTCTGCTCAGAGAACGGCGCGAACTTCTATGGTTTGCCGCTGAATGAAGGCACGCTGACGCTGGTGCGTGAATCCTGGCAGGTTGAAGAGAGCATTGCCCTGGCGGATGACACGCTGGTGCCTTTCCTTGCCGGTGAGACGCTGAACTGGCGCATCAAAGAATAATTTTCTGCTGCTTGCCTTCGGGATAAATATACTGTACAAATAAACAGTATATTATTCCGGAGGCTTCTATGCGCGTTGAAATTACCGTAGCAAAAACTTCGCCCCTTCCTGCAGGTGCACTGGATGCACTCAGCATCGAACTGGTCCGTCGCATTACGCAGGATTTCCCTGACGACGATCATCACGTCAAAGTGCGTTATGCCGGCGGCAACCAACTTAGCGTGTTTGGTGGCTGCAAAGAGTCACGCGAACGCATCAGCGAACTGTTACAAGAAACCTGGGAAAGCGCTGACGACTGGTTTAATAACGATTAACAGCCACTGTGCCGTTTTTGCCGGGTTTCGCCACCCGGCTTTTTTGTTTTTATTTCCCTCTCGCCAGAAAAACTGCCTGCATCTAGACTCATGTTAAACGATCCCCTATTCTTGCCTCGTCATGCTTACAGGAGGTGTTTTACATGACTACTGAAAAACCAGAAGAGGCGATGACCTTCGGAGAGTTGCTGGCATTTATTGCTGAGCAACAGCGCCGCTTAACCGTATTAGAAAATGCGTTTGCCACCTTGACCTTCTGTCTCGACGATCGCGCCAATCAGTTGCTGGTCCACAACCTGACGCTGGAAGCGCAAAACCAGAACCATGACGAGCAGTTACAGCAGCATTTTACCCGGCTAGCGGAAGAGATTCAGAAACGTCACGGCCTGCTGCCAAGCGAGCCACACGCCTAAAAGATTCTCTTTTTCGGCCTAAAGTTTCCTCTTACAAAAGCCGATAATTTCGTCACTACTGCCAATAATATTTCCAATAAAATGCCTGACGTTTCGGGCATTTTATTATTCGCTATAACGTCAATGTGAAGTGCGTTTATTTTCACTCTGATTAGGTTCGTCATACCTTTTAACTATTGTACTCGCTATTTCATGTTATAATTGTTTCGCTAGTGCACGATACAGCCGCATTGAACCTCAAGAAGCACTTCGTTTAACGAGTAATACGGAGGTTATAATGGACAGAAATAAAGACGTCATCCAGACTCATCCGTTGGTAGGATGGGATATCAGCACCGTAGACAGTTATGACGCCATGATGATTCGCCTGCACTCGCTCTCCTCGCAGGGGCAGAAAGAAGAAGAAGCTGACGTGGGCCCGACCTACTGGCTGACTACTGATGTTGCCAGACAGTTTATCTCACTTCTCGAAGCTGGCATTGCAAAAATAGAGTCTACCGAGCAGTATCTACGCGACAATCAAAAGCATTAACTTCTACTATCGCGTGAAAGGGCACCCAACAGGGTGCCTTTTTCATGGGCGCTCTCTTTTGATATGCTGTTGAAAAATTTCACCGTTTTGCTGGAGTGATGTCGTTATGGTTTATGATCTGATTGTGGTGGGAAGCGGTTCGGTAGGCGCAGCAGCCGGGTTTTACGCCACGCAGGCTGGCTTATCAGTGCTAATGATTGATAGCGCCCATCCCCCGCACAGCCAGGGCACGCATCATGGCGAAACCCGCCTGATTCGCCATGCTTATGGCGAAGGTGAACGTTACGTGCCGCTGGTGCTGCGCGCGCAGACGCTGTGGGATGAACTGGAACGCCAGAGCGGCGATCGCATCATGCATCGCAGCGGCATCCTCAACTTAGCGCCTATCACCTCCACCTTTATTCAAAATGTTATCGATAGCGCGAAAGCGTGGCAGCTGGATGTGAAAATCCTGCAAGCCGATGAAGTGCGCGCGCGCTGGCCGCAGTTCACGGTGCCAGATGGCTATATTGGCGTGTTCGAGCCTAACTCCGGCTTCCTCAAATGCGAGCAGGCGGTGCGCAGCTGGGTGCAGCTGGCGGAACAAGCCGGATGCGCGCAGCTGTTTAACTGCCCGGTGACAGATATGGGTCGCGATGGCGATCTGCAGCAGGTCACTACCAGCGAAGGCATTTTCCGCGCGCGTAAATTGCTGGTCAGCGCCGGAACCTGGGTGAGCCAGTTGGTCGCTGATTTGCCGGTTGCGCCGGTGCGTAAAGTTTTCGCCTGGTATCAGGCAGATGGTCGCTACAGCGAAAACAACAAATTCCCCGGCTTCACTGTGGAGATGAGCGATGGCAGTCACTTTTATGGCTTCCCGGCGGATAACAATGCGCTGAAAGTGGGACGTCACGATGGTGGCCAATTGATGCAAACGCCGGCCGATCGCAAACCTTTTGGCAGCATCGCGGTGGATGGTAACGAGTCATTTAACTTCCTGCGTCAATTTCTGCCGGGCGTGGGCGTCTGTTTGCATGGTGAAGCCTGCAGCTACGACAATACGCCGGATGAAGATTTCATTATTGATACGCTGCCTGGTGAGCCGAATCGCCTGATTATCACCGGTTTAAGCGGACACGGTTTCAAATTCGCCAGCGTGTTGGGTGAGCTTGCCAGTGAATTTGCGCAGAATAAACCATTCTCTTTCGATATGAAGCCCTTCTCACTCGCGCGATTTGACTGATGCACAGATGCCGGCGCTCACTCTGCGTCGGCAAGATTGACGTAAGTTGACATTTAATTACCTAAATAAACATTCAATGCAGCGGTATGCCGCATTTGGTGTAGTCAATATGCAATATCCCGCAATAGCCCTCGTGTTTTACGTCATCCCTTCAATTATCCTGACTGAGTTTTAATTAAATCCTCATTTATTCCGAAGATGATTTTCGACTTTATAGAAAAGTAAGGTTAATTGATCTTTCATTGCAAAATGTAGATGCTCATTGCCACTTATTTCATTTCTGGAACTTCATATGTGGCGTAATTCCACACAGCATTTCGGTGCCATCTCCATTTTATTGCATTGGATTATGGCGCTGGCTATTTACGGCATGTTTGCGCTGGGTTTGTGGATGGTCGGATTGGGTTATTACGACGGCTGGTATCACGACGCGCCTGAAATTCATAAAGGCATCGGCATGCTGCTGTTTGCTGCACTGCTGCTGCGCCTCGGCTGGCGTTTTATTTCGCCGCTACCCAAACCGTTGGCGAGCTATTCCCCCGCCGTTCGGCGCGGTGCCACTGCCGCGCACTGGATGTTATACAGCTTACTAATTGTGCTGCTGTTCAGCGGTTATCTCATCTCCACCGCCGATGGAAAACCGATCTCCGTATTTGGCTGGTTCGAGGTTCCCGCACTGTTCAGCGGTGCTGCGCAACAAGCAGATCTGGCAGGCGACATTCATCTTTGGCTGGCGTGGGGTTTGGTGCTGTTCTCTGCACTGCACGCGCTGGCAGCCCTGAAACACCATTTTATCGACCGTGATGTGACATTGAAAAGGATGTTGGGTTACCGCATCCCGTTAACCTCTGAAAAGGAAAAGTAACATGCTAAAGAAGACATTATTGGCAGTAGCAGCGGCCGGCTTATTAAGCGCCAGCCTGACGGCCAGCGCAGCTGACTATAAATTTGATAAGGAAGGCCAGCACGCGTTTGTTCAGTTCCGCATTCAGCATCTGGGCTACAGCTGGTTGTACGGTACCTTTAAAGATTTTGACGGCAGCTTCACGTTTGATGAAGCCAATCCTGCAGCAGATAAAGTCAACGTGACCATCAACACTAACAGCCTCGATACCAACCATGCTGAACGTGATAAACACCTGCGCAGCGCGGATTTCCTCAACACCGGTAAGTTCCCGCAGGCGACCTTTGCTTCTACCGCGGTGAAGAAAGACGGCAAGGATTACAAAATCACTGGCGACTTGACGCTGAATGGCGTGACCAAGCCCGTGACGCTGAATGCAAAATTGATGGGAGAAGGCAAAGATCCGTGGGGCGGCTATCGTGCAGGATTTGAAGCCAGCGGTGAGATCGTGTTGAAAGAGTTCAACATCAGCAAAGATCTTGGCCCGGCATCGCAGAAAGCTGAATTGATTATTTCGGTGGAAGGCGTGCGTAAGTAACCTAAATGCAGCCTGAAGTCCGGTGACTTCAGGCTGTTTTGCGCTTATTTTTTATCTGGCGCGGGTATCGCCATCGTCATGTTCAGCAAACCACGTGATTTGTTAAACACCTTGTTGCCATTTTCACGGCCCGCACGGCGTGCACGCTGCTCTTCTGGCGACAACGTTGACTCTTCCATGCAGATTGGGCTGCAGCAGTTGTGGTACTTCTCCGCACAGCTTGGGCACTGAATGAACAACAAATGACAGCCATCATTGATGCAGTTGGTGTGGCTATCGCAAGGCGTGCCGCACTGATGACAGCTGGACAGAATATCGTCTGAGATACGCTCGCCCATGCGCTCATCAAAGACAAAGTTTTTGCCCTTAAAACGCACCGGTAAGCCCTGCTCGCGCGCGCGACGGGTATATTCAATAATCCCGCCCTCAATGTGATAAACATCATTGAAGCCGTTGTGCTTCATCCAGGCGCTGGCTTTTTCACAACGAATGCCGCCGGTGCAGTACATGACAATCTTTTTGTCTTTCTTATCCTGCAGCATATCAACGGCCATCGGCAGCTGATCGCGAAAAGTATCGGCCGGCACTTCCATGGCGTTATCAAAGCGTCCCACTTCATATTCGTAGTGGTTACGCATATCCACGAACAGCGCATCCGGATCGTCGAGCATCGCGTTAACGTCAGCGGCTTTCAGGTAAGCGCCCACATCGCTGGCATCGAAGCTATTATCTACAATCCCATCCGCCACAATGCGCTCACGCACTTTCAGGCGCAGCACCCAAAAAGATTTACCGTCATCATCCAGCGCAATGTTCATGCGCAGATTGTTCAGCGCCGCATCAAAGGCATACAAAACTGCCTTCATCTTTTCGTAGCGGCTGGCTGGCACGCTGATTTGTGCGTTGATGCCTTCATGCGCGACATAGACGCGACCAAACACCTTGAGTTTGGTTAACTCAACGTAAAGAGCATCACGGAAGGCTTTGGGATCGGCGATCTGGAAATATTTATAAAAAGAGACTGTGGTACGTGGTTCGGTTTCCGCCAACATACGTTCCTTCAGCTCTTTATTGGAAACAAGGTTATGTAACACTGGCATGGTGTTCGTCCTGTTAGCAATCAGAGAAATTGAGCGCGCGTATAATACCCGAATTCTGCCGGATACAAAAATTTTGGTGTGATAAACCTGACGGATGTAATTACAGGCGCATTTCTGCGACACAATTGCGTTTTCGTGCGCATACCTGCTGCCAGATAGCCACCCACGGTCTATGCTTGATTTCAGCCAGAATGAAAAAATGGCATAATGACAAAAAATTACAGAAACCGGACTCTCTGGCATAAGACGCAGGATACTGACATTTCCATGACTCAACTTCCCAAACTCACCCGTGAACTCCTCTATCCACGCTATTGGCTGACCTGGCTCGGCATTGGTTTCCTCTACCTGCTGGTGCTGTTGCCCTATCCAGTGTTGCATGCCATTGGCTGTGGATTGGGTCGCATTGCCATGCGTTTCATGAAACGTCGTGTTGAAGTGGCGCAGCGCAATCTTGAAGTGTGCTTTCCCACCATGCCGACCAACGAACGCGACGCGATGGTCAAACACAATTTTGAATCGGTGGGCATGGGACTGATCGAAACCGGTATGGCATGGTTCTGGCCAGACTGGCGCATCCGTAAATGGGTCACCACCAGCGGTCTTGAACATGTTGCTAACGCACTGGCCGAGAAGCGGGGCATATTATTAATTGGTATGCACTTTCTGACTCTGGAATTGGGCGCGCGAGTATTTGGTATGCATAACCCGGGCATTGGCGTATATCGCCCTAATGACAATAAGCTCATCGACTGGCTACAAACCTGGGGCCGCATGCGTTCCAATAAAAGCATGCTAGACCGCAAAGATTTGAAAGGCATGATTCGCGCGATGAAGAACAACGACATTATCTGGTATGCACCGGATCATGATTATGGCCCGCGCAGCAGCGTGTTTGCACCGTTCTTCGCGGTTCAGGATGCGGCAACCACCACCGGCACCCATATGTTGATTCGTCTGGCAAACCCCAGCGTGGTGCCATTCCTGGCGCGACGTCTGCCCAATGCGCGCGGCTATGAGCTGAAAATGATGCCTGATATCCGTGATAAATTTACGCTGGAATCTGAACTTGAGACCGCTGTCGTGATGAATAAAGTGGTCGAAGAGACAGTGTTACTGGCTCCGGAACAATATATGTGGCTGCATCGCCGCTTCAAAACGCGTCCACAAGGCGAGCCTTCGGTTTATTAATGTGATATGGGGCATGATTGCGTGCCCCACGTCCTTCAGCAGAAATTTACCTTATTACGTGATTTTATCCGGTTATTAATTCGCTAATCGGTCCAGCGTGAACTTGGGCTAATTGTTCAGTTAGCACCAAACTTTACCCACTAAATCCGTGTTTCTTTGCCTTAACTCTGTAAAAAATTAACCTTTCAAGCCAGTATCTGGGTAAACAACTGCCTTAGCATTTGATTCTTGCGCTGCTTGTAAGGAAATATTAACGGATCAAAATATGCTGTCTCGGACCTGAATTCCCCAACATCCAGGGGTAATCCTATTTAATTTTACTAAACCCTTCGGCCCCGCTAATCAATGCAGTAAAATTAACTTACTAAACAAGGTATTGTCTTAATAAAATCCTCTATATTCTTTTTCTAAAGAAAATAACACCTTCTTATTCCCTTATGGAATTTGTCGATAAAATCGAATCCAGTTAATTTCGTGATGTCAGTTAGAACGCTACGTTCACTTTTAAAAAAATATAAAAAGATTTCACACAGCAAATATATCTCAGGACAATTATAAAATGAATAAAGGCATCTACTACTACGTGACGATCAGTACCGATCAGGAAGGTTATCATCTTCTGCATCGAAAAGAGTGTAAACGGCTACCCGTAAAGGAGGATATGGTTTTTATCGGCACTCTGTATAATTTAAATCAGGCATTATCAACCGCGCGTATTAATTTTAAAAAGGTTAAGCCCTGTATTAAATGTTGTATTCGTTACTCTGCTCCAATTATTCATGAATCAGTACGCCCGGTATTGCATTTCCCGCAGAAAATAGCCTGACCGGTTGGGCGGTTGAATTTTACGCAACCGCCCAACCGATATTTCCTCTCCGCCCTGCACTTCACGATTTTTCGTCTATCCTTCTGTGAAATCCCTTTTTTACAGACATGGAGTTGATGATGAGCCTGTTTAGCACCCTTGAAGAAGCCATTGAAGCCGCCCGCGAAGAGTTTCTCGCCAGCCAACCTGAGATCGCCGAAGAAGATGCCAGCGTCAGCCAGTTTGCCCTGCAGAAGTATGTGATGCAGGATGGCGACATTATGTGGCAGGCTGAATTTTTCGCTGAAGAGGATGGCCAGGGTGAATGCCTGCCTATCTCCAGCGGAGAAGCCGCACAGGCAATTTTTGACGGCGATTTTGATGAAGTCGAACTACGTCAGGAGTGGCAGGCGGAAAATACGCTGCATGAATGGGATGAAGGCGAATTCCAGCTGGAACCGCCGCGTGACCTCGAAGAGGGTGAAGCGGCGGCGCAGGAGTGGGAAGACGACAACAGCCCTTCTGACAATCTGTAATAACGATTATTCGTACGGGCCGTGACTGGCATCCACGGGCAGTAACAGCGTGTCCATCACCAGCGATAGCGGCAAATCGAGAATGGTCAGCACACGCCACGGTCCGTCACGAACGTCCCACTGCACGCCGGGATAATATTGATTGCCGTGACCTTGTCCGGGCAAGGTGCGGCTGATAATACTGCCACAACCGGTGAGCAGAAGAATGGCGGCGCTAAGCGCGGTTATTTTCAGTAAATAATTCACAACATTTACTCACAATGAACTGGCGTTAGTTTAACCGCCTGCGAGGTGGAATAACCACTCCTGACGCGTAAAGATTGCGTCATATTCCGCGCAAAAAAAAAGCGGCATCTCTGCCGCTTTTCATTTTCTCATCTTCAGCGCTGTGGCAGCGCCTCAGGATTGAGCTTCAGCTTCTGATAGCTTTCCACCCACTGATGATATTTGTCCGCGCTTTCCCACAAACGTGAGTGCACGCGCGCCAGCACCACTGGATCGCTAATCAGCTGCAAACGCTGCTCGCGGTTCAGTTTCTCTGGCGCATCACTCAGCGCCTGATCGACACGACGGTCGCGCGCATGGTCCAGCAAATCGCTCTGCTTATGACGCGATGTTGCCATCGCCGTCGCCAGCGCGTTAAACGCCGGGTTAAACAGCGCATGCATAAAGCCATTTTTCAGCGCGCGTTGACGGTTAATCTGCAGATAATGATCGGTATCGACCAACTCTTTGGGTGGCTCATACTCTTCCGGAATCAGGAACAGTTTGGCGTTCTTACTCTTCTGCCCTACCGTTGCACGGCTTGACATCACCGACACAAACGGCGACAGGATCAGCGAGAAGACGATCGGCGACAGCCACCACAGGAAGTTCAGGTCGAGGATGCCCATACCGCCCGCCCACACGATACCCAACAGCATCTGTGAACCATGACGACGGAACGCTTCGCTCCACGGCGTCGCATCATCATCACGCTGCGGCGAGTTCCACACCACTTCCCAGCCAAGGAACGCACTGACCACGAATACGGTGTGGAACAGCATGCGCACCGGCGCCAGCAGCACCGAGAACAGCATTTCCAGAATCAGCGAGAAGAACAAGCGGATGGCGCCACCGTAAGGTTTCGCTCCTTTGAACCAAATCAGCACCACGCTCAACAGCTTCGGCAGGAACAACAGCACCAAAGTGGTTGAGAACAAGGCAATCGCCAGATCCGGACGCCACTGCGGCCACACTGGGAACAGCTGACGTGGTTGCAGGAAGTAGGTCGGTTCCATCAGCGTGTGCACCACCTGCAAGGCAGTAGACAGCGCAAGGAACATGAACCACAACGGCGCAGAGAGATAAGACATTACGCCCGTCAGGAACACCGCGCGGTGAACCGGGTGCATCCCTTTTACCAGGAACAGACGGAAGTTCATCAGGTTACCGTGGCACCAGCGACGGTCACGCTTCAGCTCATCCAGCAGGTTCGGCGGCAGTTCTTCATAAGAGCCCGGCAGATCGTAGGCGATCCACACGCCCCAACCAGCACGACGCATTAGCGCGGCTTCAACGAAGTCATGCGACAGGATCGAACCAGCGAAGGAACCTTCACCCGGCAGCGGTGCCAGCGCACAGTGCTCGATAAACGGCTGCACACGAATGATGGCGTTATGGCCCCAATAGTGTGATTCACCCAACTGCCAGAAGTGCAGACCGGCGGTGAACAGCGGACCGTACACGCGCGTCGCGAACTGCTGGCAACGGGCATACAGCGTATCCATACCTGACGCTTTTGGCGACGACTGGATAATACCGGCGTTCGGGTTAGCATCCATCATGCGCACTAAACCGGTAAGACACTCACCGCTCATTACGCTGTCGGCGTCCAGCACCACCATGTAACTGTAGTTGCTGCCCCAGCGACGGCAGAAGTCATCGATGTTGCCGCTTTTACGCTTCACACGACGACGACGACGACGATAGAAAATCTTGCCCGCGCCACCAACATCACGCACCAGTTCCATCCAGGCTTTTTGCTCGGCGATGGCGATATCCGCATCGTAGCTGTCGCTCAGAATGTAGACGTCGAAGTGCTCGGCGTTGCCGGTACGTTTGACCGATTCCCAGGTCGCACGCAGGCCGGCAAACACGCGTTCTACGTCTTCATTACAGATCGGCATGATCAGCGCGGTACGATGTTCCGGATTCAGCGGCTCATCGCCGGTGGTCGAATACGAAATGCTGTACTTATCGCGGCCAATCAGCAACTGCAGGAAGCCCATCAGCGCGGTCCAGAAACCGGCAGAAACCCAGCAGAACAGAATGGCGAACAAGAACAGAATTCCGGTTTGCAGGATATACGGCAGAATCAGCTCAACCGACTGCAGCCAGTTCTGGTTGAACATCTCGATCGGATCGATCAGCGTCCAGCCCTGATACGGCAGAATGGTTTTCATGTACCAGGTTGCCACTACGGTCTGCAAAATCGTCAGAATCAGCAGCACATAGCGACGCATAGAGCCAACGTGGCGCCACTTGTCCTCCGTTTTCTGCTCTTCAACGGTGGCATAACGTGGATTGGATTTCTGACCGCGCAGGGAATCCCAGGCGCGCGCAATCGGGTTGGTGCGCCAGATTTCCGGGAACATCAGCGAACGCTTCACTTTCGGCATCGCCTTGAGTGTGGTGCGATCGAGATAATCCTTGCTGAGCTGCTGTCCGTCCGCCAAAGAGTCTGGCCAGGCCATTTGCACACGGGATGACACCGATTTCAGCGGCGCATCATCCGGGCGCTCGCTGGCGGCGTTATCCTGCCCCAGCGACGTATGAATAGCGTGGAACGCCTGCGCATTCTGTAGCGAATCGCTCAGACGGGCGCGCCCTGCCGCATCAAGCGGCAGCGCCTCCACGTAAGATTGAGGTAGAAATATCGATTTATTCATTGGCAGGTAGCTGATAGCTCCAGGTTTCCGTCAATGTCTTGTCGCCGCTCACCAGCGCCGCACGCATCTCAGTCGGCTGCTTGTTATCTTTCACACGCAGACGCAACACCAGACGCCAGCCTTTGGTCACCGGGTTGTAGCGCACACTCTGCTCAACCACGTCAGCGTTATTACCCACGCTAACCTGCGGTGCCACTTGCGTATCTTCCGGCAGCTTGCTCATCGCTTTGCCAACGAAATCCACGGTGAAGGCGATAGAACCATCAGGCTGACGCACCAGATTCGACTGCTTCACATCCCCGGCAGAGCGCAGCGTGTCTTTCACCCAGGCGATATCGTCGGAGTGCAGCTGATTCTCGTCACGGGTGAAGTGCAGACGATACTGGAAGTTCATCTCTTTGCCTGGCTCAGGCAGTTTTTCCGGCGTCCAGAACGCAACGATGTTGTCGTTGGTTTCATCCGCGGTTGGAATCTCTACCAGCTCAACGCGACCTTTGCCCCAATCACCCTGCGGCTCAACCCAGCCACTTGGGCGCAGATCGTAACGATCGTCAAGATCCTGGAAACGGCTGAAATCTCGCGTGCGTTGCAGCAGACCAAAGCCTTTCGGATTCTCAACGGTGAAGGTGCTGACCGCCAGATGTTTCGGGTTATTCAGCGGACGCCAAATCCACTCACCGTTACCGGCATGAATCGAAAGACCATTCGAATCGTGCAGCTCTGAACGGAAGTTGGTCACCGGCGAAGGCTGGTTCGCACCAAACAGGAACATACTGGTCAACGGCGCAACGCCCAGTTTACCGACGTTATCACGCAGGTAAACTTTGGATTGCACATCAACCGTCGATTCTTTGCCCGGTTTGATGATGAAGCGATAGGCACCGGTCGCACGTGGCGAATCCAGCAGCGCATAGATCACCAGCTGTTTGTCCTGCGGTTTTGGACGCTCAATCCAGAACTCTTTAAAGCGCGGGAACTCTTCGCCGGACGGCAAGGCGGTATCAATCGCCAGACCGCGCGCCGAAAGACCGTACACCTGGCCTTCGCCAATCACACGGAAATAGCTGGCGCCGAGGAAGCTGGTGATTTCGTCGTCTTTGCCCTTTTTGTTTAATGGATACAACACCTTAAACCCAGCAAAGCCGAGATTTTTGACTGCATCAGCATCGTGTTTTACGTTGCCGAAATTGAAGTAGTCAGGGTTATATTTAATTTCACGTACTGAAGACGCCGTCACTTCGTTGATTTTCACCGGCGTATCGAAATACATGCCCTGATGATAGAACTCAAGCTTAAACGGCGTGCGCAGTTTGCCCCAATAAGCTTTGTCGTGGTTAAACTGGATCTGCTGATAGTCAGCAAACTTCATTTCACGAAACTGAGAGGGTAAATTGCTTTTTGGCGCTTCGAAACTTTTCCCTGCCAACGCCTTGGCTTGTTTTGCAACATCATCAATGTTAAACGCCCAACTATTGTTGGCATACATAGCCAGCAGAACTGCCGCGCCTACCCAGCGCATCTTTACCAGTCCCACTTTATTATTCACATTATTCAGCACATCCCCCCCTTTCGTGTGCTTAGATCAAACCCGATTATCTTAAAGGATTATTCGGTTTTCCGACAGCGTATGTAATAGATTGTTCCGCTGATTTGTAAGCTGAAAATGTGCTTTTAGGATAATTAAACCCCGCAAAATCACATACAGATTCACCTGATAGTATACCCTGTTTACAGCCGGTAGAATTTTCCTTCGGCATAATCCGGTTTCAGGGCGAAACCGGCAAGTAAACTGACTATTGGAAGATTATGAGTTCAGCTAAACCCGAACGTGAATATTTCCTCGATTCGATTCGCGCGTATTTAATGTTATTGGGCGTGCCTTTTCACGTCTCCCTGATTTACTCCACGCAGAAATGGGCGGTGAACAGTCATGACGCCTCAATGTGGTTGACGGTGCTAAACGACTTTATTCACGCCTTCCGCATGCAGGTGTTCTTTGTTATTTCAGGCTATTTTTCCTACATGCTCTACTTACGCTACCAGCCGCAGCGCTGGTTGAAAGTGCGTCTGGAGCGTGTCGGCATCCCGATGTTGACTGCCGTGCCGCTGATTACCTTGCCGCAGTTTTTCATCACGAAAAATCTCACCGATAAAATCGGCGACTGGAGCAGTTTCTCGCTGTACGACAAGTACAACACGCTGGCGTGGGAGCTGATATCTCATCTGTGGTTTTTATTGGTACTGGTGATTCTGACGACGTTCGGTATGGTGGCGTTTCGCTGGCTGAATAAGCAGCAGCGCAGCATCGATTATCAGCAAATTGGCTGGGGTAAATTGACGCTGGCACTACTGACTTATGCCTTAATTTGGTGTGCGTTGCGCCGCGTGCTGTTTTATTTCGTTCCGGCCGTGTTTGCCGATGGCCTGATCAGCATTGCCGTGATGCAAACGCTGATGTTCCTGCCGTTCTTTATGCTGGGTGCGTTGAGCTGGAAGCATCAGGCGCTGAAAGCGTTGTTTGTGCGCTTTAATCCGGTAATGTGCTTTGGCGCTATCGCAGTATTCATCGCCTATAGCCTGAATCAGCGTTACAGCAGCGGTGAAGGTTGGCTGTACGAGATCGATATGATCATTTCGACGCTGATGGGTTTGTGCATGCTAAACGTCTGTTTTAGCTTCGGGCATAAGCTGCTAAACAGCCATTCACCGCGCATCATGTATCTGGTGAATGCCTCACTGTTTATCTATCTGGTACACCATCCGCTGACCATTTTGTACGGCATCTACATCACGCCGCACATTGGTAGCGACACGCTCGGCTTCTTCGTCGGCTTGCTGATGGTGTTCGGCGTGGCGTTTACGCTGTATGAAATCCATCTGCGCATTCCGCTGCTGCGCTTCCTGTTCTCCGGTAAGCCGGAACGCAAATAAATATAAGGGCCAGGTTAGCTGGCCCTTATATTTAAAGCAACCACTCAACCGGCAAACGCCACACCAGTCGCACCAGCAAGCGCTGCAGTAGCGTGCACTGCGGTTCGTGTTTATGCACCACTTCGCCCTGCTCGTTCGCAAACTCCACCCAATTGACGCGTCCCCACTTATCCAGGCGCAGCGTCCAGGCGCGATCGCGCATCCCGGCAATAAAGCGCTGATGGGTTTGCTGCGCCAGCGTTTCACTCTCGATGACCAACCCCATTTCGGTGTTCAGCATGGCGGAGCGCGGATCGAAATTGAACGAGCCGATAAACACTTTGCGATTGTCCACGGTGAAGGTTTTGGCATGCAAACTGGAACCCGAATTACCGGTGATGCCGCGATCGTGTGGCGCACTCTGCGGATTATCCTGCGGCTTCAGTTCATACAACGCGATACCGTGGCGCAGCAGTTTTTTCCGCCAGCGCGCATAACCGGCGTGTACCACCGTAACGTCATTCGCCGCCAGTGAATTGGTGAGTATCGCAATCTTCACCCCGCGCCGCTTCAACGCCAGCAGTTGCGCCACGCCAGCACGCGTTGGAACAAAATAGGCCGAGATGATATCGAACTGCTGCTGCGGCGTGCCGATCACCTCCAGCATGCGCTGCGGCAGCAAACTGCGGCGTTTTGCTTTGCCGAGACCTTTACGCGGATCGTCGCTCAGCAGACGCGATTCCGCCCACGTCATCTCCAGCTCGCCCTGCTCCATCTGACTGATAAACGACGAATGCTCCAGCCGTGCCAGATAGCGCTCCACCGCTTCACTCTGCTGCCACTCCGGCGGCAAGCGCACCGCCTGATGCGCATCGCCGCTCACATCAACCACCTTGCGCAGCGGCGAAACGGCTTTACTGCGCCAGTAGCGTTCGAAATCCTGCGTCACTTCGTCGACCACCGGCCCAATCGCCAGCACATCGAGATCGGTAAACAGCGGCTCATTGCCGGTACCAAAATATTCGTCGCCGATATTGCGCCCGCCCACCAGCGTCGCCGCGCCATCCACCGTCAAACTTTTATTGTGCATACGTCGATTGAGGCGGGAAAAATCGGTGAGATAACCGAGCGCGCGCAACGTGCGGAACGAGAACGGATTGAACAAGCGCACGGCGATATTGACGTGACGATCGAGTTCCGCCAGCGTTTCATCCAAACCCGGCGTGTTGTTGTCATCCAGCAGCAGTCGCACTTTCACTCCGCGCTCGGCGGCATCCAGCAGCGCGCTAAACAGCAAGCGACCAGACATGTCGTTGTGCCAAATGTAGTACTGCACATCAATGGTGTGCTGCGCCATGCTCATCATCTGATAGCGCGCAGCAAAAGCATCCAATCCATCATTAAGCGGATGAATGCCGCTCATGCCCGGATGCCGCGCACAACGCGCCTCAACACTCGGTTTCAGCCCGTTGCCCGACTGTTCCTCAGGCGGCAAAGAAGTTGCTGCTTCACTCATAGTGAATCCCTGAAAGCTGTGGACCTATTATTGTTGGTATCAATGCGCTAACAAGCAATCGGAGGCTTCCTTTTCTGCCCAATGGCGCACCGTCAATTTAGTCTAGACTTAGCCAGGCGTTCTGCATTCTGCATCCGGCGTTCACCGTGAGGAGAGGATTATGACCCAGCAATCCCTGCGCCATCACCCTCAGCTGTTCCGCAGTTTCTTTCAGGGCAGTTTTCCCTGTTCAACCGCCCGTCGCGCAGGCGGACGTCGGCTCGATATGGTGATCAGCAGCGGCCACGACATGCTGCTGGAGAAAGATTATGCCGCACTGGCGCAGGAAGGTTTGCACACCGCGCGCGATGGCGCTCGCTGGCATCTGATTGAAGCCGTGCCCAATGAATATGACTGGCGCACCTTTCTGCCGATGGTGCACGCCGCGGCGCGTCACGATATGCAGATTATCTGGGAGCTGGCGCACTTTGGCTATCCCGATCACCTGGATATCTGGAAAGCCAGCTTTGTCGATCACTTTGAACGCTTCGCCCGCGCCATGGCACAACTGATGCGCGATGAAGGCATTGAGAAACCCTTTTTCACGCCGATCAACCAAATCTCATTCTGGTCGTGGGCGGGCGCGGACGTTTCCTGGCTCGATCCTTACGCCAGCGATCGCGGTCGCGAGCTGAAGCGCCAATTAGTGCGCGCCTCGCTAGCGGCGATGCACGCCATTCGCGAGGTTTATCCCGATGCACGCTTTGTGCTGACCGATCCACTGGTGCAGGTGGCGACCGATCCCGATAACCCTGACAGCAAACCTTATGCCGACGCGCAGCATCAGGCGCAGTTTGAAGCCTGGGATTGGATTGGCGGACGCGATGCGCCGGAACTGGGTGGCCGCGCGGATTTCCTCGATATTCTGGGTCTCAATTACTATCCCGACAATCACTGGTTTTTCTCAGGCGAAACCATTCCGCATGACCATCCGACGCGTCAACCGCTGCACCGTTTGTTAATGCAGTGCTGGCAACGCTATCAGCGCCCAATGATTCTGGCCGAAACCGGCGCTGAAGGTGAGGCGCGTGCGCCCTGGCTGCGGCAGATTAGTGAAGAAGCGCGTCTGGCGCTGGATCACGGCGTGGCGCTGGAAGGCATTTCGCTCTATCCGGTGGTGGAGTATCCGGCCTGGGCCGACGATCGGCGTTCACCGGGCGCGCTGTTTGGCCTTGGCGATCCCAATGGCAATCGCACCTTGCATGAGGCGCTGGCGCTGGAGTTGCGCAGTCAACAGATTAAGTGGCAGAACTGGCAGACAAACAGTTAAGACTGTTGCGTGGTGGCAGGTTTTTGCGGACAGGTTTGCACATCAAGTGAAGGATCCGCGGGGTGACGCACGTCGGTGAGCCACGTCATAGTGAAGAGAAACACCACGCCAATTAAACAGGCGGAGAGCAGACCAATTATGGCGATCAGTTTGTCATCTCTGGATTCCATCGACATCTCCTTGCAGGCTTCCTTTTCCCGGTGCTGACCTTAACTCATCCACAGCGTAATCATCAGGACGAAGATTATAAGCGTAACCGAAGTGACTGCAAGTACCACAATAGCGAAGAGCGCGTCGTCGAGCGGCTGCCGATAAGGTTCGTCGTGGTCGTCTGGTGGTGCAGGTGAACTCATGATGACTCAAGAATAATGGCGAGTTTTCGTGCAGGATTGCCGGACTGAGTGTAATGCAATGTGCTTAAAGTTACAGGATTATTTCTGGCGGAGATAATAACGGGGCGCAGGCGCCCCGTGAAGAAAGGATTAGAAATCGTAGCTCAGTGAAACCTTCACCGTGCGCGGTTCACCCTGAGACAAATAGGTGCCGCTGTCATCGACGTTGGCCCAATATTTCTCATTGGTGACGTTATCAACCCCCACGCGCCACACCATATCGTTCTGGTTAACCTTCATGCGGTAACGCAGCCCTAAATCCAGCGTGGTGTAATCATCCAGCTTCATGTTGTTTGCCAGGTCGGCGTATTGCGAACCGGTGTAGTTCAGTAATGCTGTGGCAGTCAAACCGTCCACCGGCTTGATGTCATACTCCGCACCCAGCGCCGCAGTGAAGCGCGGTACGCCAATGGCGTTTTTACCATTCTGATCGCTGTCACCGGTTTTGGTCATATCCGGATCGATCCAGGTGGCGCTGCTGTTGAGACGCAGGCCCAGCACCGGCTCACCGAATACATTCAGCTCCACGCCACGGTTACGCTGCTCGCCATTCAGTTGGTAAACCGAATTGTTCAGCACACCAACCGGCTGTTTGATTTCAAACAGCGCCAGCGATCCGCCAACGCGACCAAAGTCCGCTTTGACACCCACTTCGTTCTGCTTCGCATGCACGATGCCGGTCACACTACCGTAGTTGGTGGCGGTAAACGGCGCGGCGGTGCCCGGCGTCAGCGATTCGGTATGGTTGGCATACAGCGAGATATTCTGCGTGGCTTTATACAGCAAACCGTACGCTGGCAACCAGCGGCTGCTGTCGAAACGTGTCGCGGTATCTTCAGCGCCGTCATAACCGTAGTTACGCACCACCACTTTCTGATGACGCGCGCCGACGGTTGCCAGCAAGGTGTCATCGAAGAAGCCCAGCGTATCGCTCAGCAGGTAGCCCTGTGAACGAGAACGATACGTGGTGAGTGGATCGCTGAACTTAGCGCCACCGGCAAACATGCTATCCGGTTCGGCCACATCCTGCGGGTTGTAAATGTTCACATTGGCATCGTTACCCGACGACATGCGATAGCTGTTTTTCGCATTCGCGGTCATCGCCGAATAGCCGAAGTTCACTTTATGCGTCACCGGACCGGTGGTGAAATCACCACGCAGGCCAACCATGCCGCTCATGTTGTCCTGCACACGATTGGTACGGAAGCGGCCAATGGTGGCGTTGCCGGCGCTATCGAGGATCTTTGGAATGCCGTAGTTGCCCACTTCATGGGTGTGCTGTGCGCCGAGGCCTGCATAAGCGGTCCACTGATCGGTCAGATCGTATTCGGCTTTCGCCAGACCAAACTCCGACTCGATATCGCTGAACACCCAATTCTGGCTGTAGTTTTTCGAGTTGGACGGCACATCAGGAATGAAATCGATGCCGCTGATGTTGATGCCGTTACGCGCATCGTGGAAGGTCTTTTTCTGGTAGCCGACGTCGAGCGACGTACGCAGACGATCGCCACGATAATCCAGGCCGAGTGACGCAGCGGTGGTGCGTTTCTTTTCGCCATTCACCTCCGTGCCGCCTTCGCGGTGAACCGCATTCAGACGCACGCCAAACTGGTTATTGTCGCCAAAACGACGGCCAATATCGGCGGTACCGCCCACTTGTGAACCTGACGTGTAATCCACGCCGATGCGCGTCAGCGGCGTGTCATCAGCGTGCTTCGGCTCGAGGTTAATCATGCCGCCGACGCCGCTCTCCGCCGAACCGTTCAGCAAGGCGTTAGCACCTTTGAAAATTTCTACGCGATCAATCAGCGAGGCATCCATCACCTGACGCGGCACGATACCGGCCAGGCCGCCGTAGGTCATGGCATCGCCGTCCAGCTTGAAGCCACGAATGCGATAGCTCTCGGCAAAGTTGCCGTAGCCTTTCAGATTCTGCACGCCAGCATCGTTGCGCACCACATCACCGATGGTTTGCGCCTGCTGGTCCTGAATCATTTTCGAGGTAAAACCGATGACGTTGAACGGCACGTCCATGGCGTTTTGCTCACCCAGCATGCCAAGACGGCCGCCGTGTGCAACCTGACCATCAAGGAACGCCGGTACCAGATCGTCGCCGCCGGGTTTGAAATCGGTTTGCGGTGTCGCGGTCACGGTCAGCGTCTGCTGCTCGTTTTTCGCGTTGGTTTGAGTTGTGGTGTTGGTAGTAGCAGCCATCACTGGCAAACAACCGGCGCTGACCATTACGGCCAACAGCGTCGGTTTCAGTCCGGGATTGAAAGGCATAGCGCGCATGGGATCCCCTAATGCAAACGAAGTGATAATCATTATTATTGCGGTTTGCGATTATGCGCAGCCAAAGGGCGAAAGCAAGAAAATTCCCAACTTTCTGATCAAAAAAAGGCGGCCTCACCCAAGAGAAACCGCCTTTTTAGAAAGAATTATAAGGGGTTTAACCCTGCCAGCCGCCACCGAGCGAACGATAAAGATCGATTTGTGCCAGCAGCAGCGTATTTTTCACTGACACGATATTGAGCTGCGTGCTGAACAGCGTGCGCTGGGCGTCGAGCTCATCGAGATAGGAGGCGTAACCGTTTTGATAGCGGTTATGCGCAATGCGATACGCTTCCGCCACATAACCTTCCTGCTTCTGCAACTCTTCAAGCTGCTCCTGACTGCGGCGAATGGCATCCAGCGCGTTATCCACATCGGAGAACGCATTGCGCACCACTTTCTCATAGCCATAAAGCGCCTGATTGCGCGTTGCCATCGCCACATCAACCTGAGCAGTCAGCGCTTCGCGATTCAGCAGCGGTGCCAGAATGCTGCCGCCGATGCTCCACAAACGGAACGGATTATCCAACAGCTGATGCAGTTCACCGCTTTGCAGGGTGCCGCTGGCGGTGAGATTAAGCGACGGCAACAGTTTGGCCTGGGATGACGCCAGTGACGCGTCGGCGGCCAGCAGCTGGCGCTGCGCCTGCACGATATCCGGCCGGCGATTCAGCAACTGCGACGGCAGCAGCGATGGCAAGGTTTGCGGTTTGATATGGTCGAACTGGCTACTGCGCGCAATTTCACGCGGGTTCATGCCCACCAGCACACTGAGCGCATTCTCCTGCTGCTCGATCTGATGCTGCAACTGCGGGATCTGCGCTTTAGCGGTTTGATATTCTGAGGCGGCCTGCATCCATTCGAGACGCGAGGTGTAGCCAGTTTCAAACTGGCGCTGCGCCAGGTTGAGCGAGTTTTCGCGCGTGGCTAACGTGGCTTCTGTGACGCGTAGCTGCTCATCGAGTGCGCACAAGCTAAGATAGCCCGATGCCACCGAACTGGCGACGGTGAGCTCAGCGGCAGACGCGGCGGCACGCTGCGCATCCAGCGAAGCTTGCGCGGCGCGAATGCTGTTGCTGCGGCTGCCCCATAAATCCACTTCATAGTTGGCCTGCAGCAACCCCTGAAACACCGCGTTTTCATAGGGCTGACCGGTCGCCGCCGACAGCGCACGTTGATGCGTAGCCGCAACGCCCGCCGACAGCGTCGGGAAATTATCGCCCTGCGCGGCACGTAATTCGGCACGGTATTGATCCACGCGTGAACGCGCCGTGAGAATATCGCTGTTGTGCTGCAACGCCAGCGTGACAAGACGATTGAGATCGGCATCGCCAAAGTTCTGCCACCACTGCGCTTCCGGCAGCGCATGCGGGCCAACCTGCTGACGCCAGCTATCGGGAATCGGCAACGATGACGGCGCTTTATCCACTTCCGTCGCACAGCCGCCCACCATTAATGCCACGCACGTGGCTAACAGTAAGCGCTTCATGGCGCATCCTTGTGCGGTTCAGCGGCGGTATCAATGCTCACTTCCACCGACATGCCAGGACGCAGCGCGTGCAGATCGTCGTCAAGAATTTTGATGCGCACCGGAATACGCTGGGCAATTTTCACAAAGTTGCCGGTGGCGTTATCCGGCGAGATAGCGCTGAATTCGGAACCGGCGGCAGGCGAGATAAACTCGACGCGGCCATCGTAATGCCTTCCGTCTAACGCATCGACGCGGATGTTCACCGGTAAGCCGGGACGCACGTGCGCCAGCTGGGTTTCTTTGAAATTGGCGATGATCCATTTATTTTCCGGCACCACCGAAGTCAAACGCGTGCCAGCAGTAACATAAGTGCCTTTACGCACCGACAGCTGACCAAGCTGGCCACTGTCCGGCGCGATGATGCGTGTATTCGCCAGGTCGATGTTTGCCAGCTCTAACGCCGCCTGCGCACTGGCGACATCGCCTTGCAGTGAAGCCTTATTTACCACCACGGTTTGCAGATTCTGTTGTGAAACGGCGACCTGCGCATCCGCCTGACGCAATTGCGCCTGTGCCTGGGCATTCGCCGCGCGCGCAGCGTCACGTTCACGTACCGACAGCGAGCCGTCAGCCGCCAGATTTTCTACACGCTTGAGATCGAGGCTGCTTTTCAGCGCCTGCGCTTTGGCATTTTCCAGTGCGGCTTTGTTGCTGAGAATGTTGGCTTCGGCACTTTTACGCTGCTGCTGGTTATTATTCTGCGCAGCGATTTTCATATCCAACTGCGCCTGCGCCTGATGCACGCGCTGACGGTAGATGCGATCGTCAATGGTCATCAGCAGCTGGCCTTTGGTCACCGGCTGCAAATCCACCACGTTAACCTCCGTCAGATAGCCATTCACCTGCGGGCTAATAAAGGTCACCTGGCCGCGCACGTAGGCGTTTTCTGTCGACTGAACGGTGCTGGTGAACGGCCACAGCTGCCAGGCATACAGAATCACCAGTACGCCGACGATAACAATGCCGCTGCCGGCGGCGATGGAAAGAATGCGTCGGCGGTTGGTGCGCTCGCGCTCTGCCGCCTGAATGTCGTCCTGTTGGCTCATGAATTCTCCGTCGGGGTTACTGGTTGTGCCGCATTCATTTTGGTCTGACGCCAGTTGATATAGCGTAAACGCGTCAGGCGATACAACACCCAGATTAAGGTGATGAAGGCCAGCGCGGCGGTAAGAAGATAGGTGTCGTTATAGGCCAGCACGTTAGCTTGCAGTGTTGCCACCGTTTGCAGCTGGCTGCTGCTTTGCGCGCTGAGTAGCACGCTATCCGGCAACTGGCTGCTAAACAGCGAGCTGTACTGGCTGAGGCGTTCGGTGACGTTGGGATCGAGCTGCGACAGCTGATCGCCCAACAAGCTGGAGTGATACTTTTCGCGCCACGTCTGGAACGTGCCGAGAATGGCCGCGCCGATCAAACCGCCTAAGTTCTGGCTCATGCCAAACAGCACCGAGAAACTCACCAGGTTTTTCGGCTGCGTCACCACGCCGCCAATCCCCAGCAGCATGGCGGGCCCGAGGAAGAAGGCGCTGCCAAAGCCGAGTAAAAACTGGCTAAAGTAAAGATTGTTGGCACGCGTCAACGGGCTGGATTGCGCATCCATGAGTGAGGCGACGATCATCACCACCAGCGACGCGACAATCGGCCAGCTCAGATGCGTAGGCTTGATGGTTAACGCGCTGGCGATCATGCCGCAAATTACCCCGGCGATGATCGCTAACGCCAGACCGCGCATCTGATCGTTGAGTAAACCGAGTTGCTGCAGGAAGCCGACCGCACCGGTGTTTTGTTCAGCCAGCAGAATACGCATCATGATCATCACAATGCCGAGCCGCACAATCATGCCGTTGCTTAGCCAACGCGTGTTGATCAACGGATTCTTGCGATTGTGCTCGACGACGATCGCCGCCACGATCAATACCAGCGCCAGCGCCAATGCCACACCGAGCCACGGCGTGCTAAACCACCATTCGATGCGTCCCAGCGACAGCACCGCACACAACAGCGCCATGCCCGGCGCCATCAGCATGAAGGTGAGGAAATCCATTTTTTCAAACGCTTTGATGCGGTCGCCGGGCGGCAGTTTCACCACCAGCACGCAGCCCAGCGAGATCAGCGCCAGACCGAGTTCAAACAGGTACAAACCGCGCCACTCTTGCAGCTGCAGCAGTTCGGTGGAAAACAATCGTGCCAGCGGAATCGCCAGCTGCGACGCGGTGATACCGATCACCAACGCTTTAAGCCGATGCTTCGCGGGCCACGCCTGAATCTGGTAATAAATGCCGAGCGAACTCAGCGCCGCGCCGACCATGCCGTGCGCGGTGCGCACAATGATGGCTGAGCTGAGATCGTTGGCCAGCAGGTGGAAAAACGCCACGATCACATACAGCACCAGAAACGCTTCGGTGAACAGCCGCAGACCAAACTGCTGGCGGAACTTCACCAACAACAGGTTGATGGAGATGTTGCCCATCACATACACCGCAGGCAGCCAGGCGATTTCATTGCTATAGGCGCCAAAAGTGCCTTGCAGATTGGTGAGGTTGGCAGATACCAACGCGTTACTCAGCGCACCGGTAAGGGAGATCAGTAAGCCGATGATGCCAAACGCGATGCGCTTCGAGGGCGAATGCAGCGGCGTTGAGGGCGAGCCCGGCAGCATCGGCTTTTCATGTGGCAGCCATTCGCGTGGGGCATAAGGATTACGTTTCGCCACGGTTAAACACTTCCCAGACGCGCCAGCAGTTGTTTCAGCACCTGTTCCGTTATCGCCAGCGATTCGGGATCGATATCCGCCAGCAACTGCGCACGTAGCGCATCGGCCTGGGTTTTCACTTCGGCAAAGGCCACGCTGCCTTGTTCTGTCAGAATCAGCAGGCGCTTACGGCGATCTTCCAGCGGCTGCACGCGCGCCAACAGCTGTTGCTTCACCAGGCGATCGACCAAGGGCACGACGCTGGCCTCTTCAAGACCGAGCAATTGCGCCAGGGCTTTTTGCGTTGGCGGCTCGGCGGCGGTAGCCACGCTGGCAATCGCCATCCAGCTGCTCATACTTAATCCGCTCTCTTTGAGGCGACGATCAACGGCCAAACGCCACGCGTGCGCGGTGAGATGCAGCAAACGAGAAAAGGGTTGCGGATAGTCGCTCAAAACGTAGTGGCCTAATGGTTAGGTATCTAACTAAACGGGAGCGTTATTATAGGCGAAGCCGCTCACCAATGAAAACCTCGCTTACATCAGCAAACGTAGTGGGCACGGCAAAAAATCTCCAGCTTTCTGTATCAGTTGTACAACTCGCGGAAATTTCTGCTGTTCCTGCATAGGTTTGTATAGATTTCAGAAAACATTACAAATTATAAGTCATTGTTAAATATGAATTAGCACAAATTGCTTAAGTTACTAGTTGTACAAGTTGCTTCAGATTGTATAAGTTTACATACCGCGAGCCAGCTGATGGCTCCGTAACGAATGATGCACTTTGCGTCGCCTCTGAAGGTGTTGTGGATTTCCACCTTCAGAGGTGTCTTTTTGCGTTGGTTGATGAGTTGGGTGGTGCGCGCCTGTCCGCGTGCACGTTTTTTCATCATGGAGCTGAAGGCACATTGCCATCAGGCCGATCTTAAGGGCTTCACATATGCAAAACGCCGCAAACAGTAGCGCTGCCATCGCTGACTACTTCAAACTGGCCGGAAACAGCGACAGCAGTGAGATGGAAGTTTTCGGGCAGATCATCGCCGAAATCCTGCAAGCCGGTATGCCGGTTTCCAATAAAGCGATTATTGCATCGCTGATTAACCGTCTTGAGATGGAAAGCGATGTGATTCAGCTGGATATTTATCGCCACCTGCTAGAATTGGTTGTGAATAAAACACCTGACGATCTCGCGGTCTAAAGCCGGATTCCAGGGATGGAATCACCCTCACCTGTCCCAACGCGCTAGCGTCTTACCTTATTGCCCGGTAACATCCTCTCTCGAAAATTCTAACTGGTTACTGCCGTACCGCGACGGTATGCGCACAATAATAAAAGAGCCTGCACAATCTATGAGCCAACCAACTGAGCGCGCCACTGCGGTGGAGAGCGATATCACCGTGGGGCGCGTATTACGTTCGCCCGCCCTGCTAACCCGCGAGTGTCTGGCCGGCATTATTACCGCGCTGGCGCTGATCCCTGAAGTGATCTCCTTCTCCGTGATTGCCGGTGTCGATCCCAAAGTCAGCCTTGTGGCCTCGGTGGTGCTGTGCCTGACGCTGTCGATTCTCGGCGGCCGCCCGGCGATGGTTACCGCTGCAGCCGGTTCGGTGGCGCTGGTGATCGGCCCGATGGTGCATGCGCACGGCGTCGAATACATTCTGCCCGCCGTGATTATGGGCGGCGTTATCCAGATTATTTTTGGACTCGCTGGACTGTCGCGCATGATGCGCTATATCCCGCGCTCGGTAATGATCGGCTTCGTCAACGCCCTCGGCATCCTGATCTTCTTTGCGCAAGTCCCGCACGTTTGGGGCCAGTCCGCTTTGGTATGGGCACTGTTCGGCGTCACGCTGGCGATTGTTCTGCTGCTGCCGAAAGTGCTGAAAAGCGTCCCATCACCGCTGGTCGCGATTGTGGTGGTGACGGCTGTCGCGTTGCTGCTCGGCTATCGTGTACCAAATGTCGGCGATGAAGGGCCAATGACTGCTGGTCTGCCTGGCTTCACCACCTTATTGGTGCCAATCAATCTGCACACCCTGCAAATCATCTGGCCAACCGCCTTGAGCATCGCCTTTGTTGGCCTGATGGAATCGCTGCTGACCGCCAAACTGGTGGATGACATCACTGATACGCCTTCCGGTAAACGCCGCGAATCCTGGGCGCTCGGCGTTGGCAATATTCTGGCGGGCTTTTATGGCGGCATCGCCGGTTGCGCGATGATTGGTCAAACCATCGTTAACGTCGAGCTGGGCAAAGCACGTACGCGTATTTCGACTATCGCGGCGGGTATCGTGCTGCTGTTATTAGTGACCGGACTGAGCCAGATTATGGCGCAGATCCCAATGGTGGTGCTGGCGGGTATTATGATGGTAGTGGCAGTGAAAACCGTGAACTGGCATAGCCTGCAACCGGCAACGCTGAAACGCATGCCGTGGTCTGAAACCTTGGTGATGGTGCTGACGGTGGCGGTCACCGTGTGGACCGGCAACCTGGCGATTGGCGTACTGGTTGGTGTGATTCTGGCAATGATGCTGTTTGCGCGCCGCATCGCCCATGTGATTCACGCTGAACGTCGGTTGAGCGACGACGGTGAACAGGTCAATTACACCGTGCGCGGCCCGCTGTTCTTCGGCAGCAGCAATGATTTGTTTGAACACTTCAATTACGGCCACGATCCTAAAGCTGTCACCATCGATTTAACCCATGCGCAGATTTGGGACGCCTCCAGCGTGGCGGCACTCGATGCCATCGAATATCGCTATCAGCGCCATGGCGCGAAAGTTACCTTTATCGGGCTGGATAACCGCAGCAGCGATTTCCGCGAGCGGCTGAGTGGGAATCTGGGTTAGCAATTATTAGGATTGAGACGAAAAACGCCGAAAATTCGGCGTTTTTTATGCTTAACACCGCGCTTCGCTTGCGTAATGTGCTGTCACTGACTTTGCTTACCTTAAGGTCAATCCTTTGATCTCTAAGAGATTGGTTACTCAATCGCTCATTTATGAGGAGCAATAGATGAAAGTTTTAGTAAAAGCAGCATTGGTAACGTTAACGTTGGTCTCGCTGGCGGGCTGTATGCACAAAAGTGATGCGGTCGGCGGCGATGGTCGTCCACATGCGCCAAGTAACCAACCGGTGCCAGGCGCTAGCGAAGGTGCAGGTCCGGTAGGACAACCGCAATCGTAATGACTTGCCCGGCTTTGCCGGGTTTTTTATTGATTTAGGTAAAAGACAAAAACAAAAAAACCGCCCTTGGGCGGTTACGACATTACTGCTTATTGCTTTATTTTATTCGTTTTATCAACTGCGAATATGGTGCCCGGGGCGGGACTTGAACCCGCACAGCCATAAGCCGAGGGATTTTAAATCCCTTGTGTCTACCGATTTCACCACCCGGGCAGGGTTTAAATTGGAGGCGCGTCCCGGAGTCGAACCGAGGTAGACGGATTTGCAATCCGTTGCATGGCCACTCTGCCAACGCGCCTTTAATCTGATATGTAATCCGTTGAATACGAATTACTAAATTTGGAGCGGGAAACGAGACTCGAACTCGCGACCCCGACCTTGGCAAGGTCGTGCTCTACCAACTGAGCTATTCCCGCATAATCTTCGTCTTTCAATTTGTTGCTGCCTTAGCTTCCTTCACTCACACAGATCACTTACTGAAGTAAGCTCTCTGTGATTCGTTCAGTTGCTGCCTTGCTACAAACTGAAATACTCGATTCTGTATTTCTTCATCGAACTTACTGATTTCACTCAGCTTCTTGCATACTCGCTGCTGTTCGATGCGATGCATTCTACTTATCTGACGCAGTGAGTCAATATAATTATCCACACACTGCGTCCGTTTGCTGCTTTTTAAATCGCATCGATCAGCTATCGAGCAAATCGCCGCGCGCGGCGCTCAAATACTGGAACATTGACCAGAAAGTCAGCACCGCGGCGATGTACAGCGCAACCACACCCACGCCTACCACCGTGGCTTCAGGACGCCACAGCAAGGCAAACAGTGAGAACATTTGCGCGGTGGTTTTCACCTTGCCGATCCACGACACCGCCACGCTGCTGCGTTTGCCAATCTCCGCCATCCATTCACGCAGTGCAGAAATAATGATTTCGCGGGCGATCATGGTTGCCGCAGGCAGCGTAATCCACCACGCGTGGAAATGCTCAGCCACCAGCACCAGCGCAATCGCCACCAGCACTTTATCCGCCACCGGATCGAGGAACGCGCCAAAACGCGTGGTCTGCTTCCAGCGACGCGCTAAATAACCATCAAACCAGTCAGTGACCGCAGCAATCACAAAGATCAGTGCAGTAGCAAAAGGAGCCCATTGAAATGGCAGATAAAACGCCAGGACAAAGAAGGGAATAAGTACGACTCGAAACAGGGTAAGACACGTCGGAATGTTAAATTGCATATGCCAGTAACTGTCTGGTGTGAGTAGGGTTTCATGTATGTTCCTACATTGCCCCCCCTCTTTCAACGTTAGTGTTTCAGTGAGTAGTAGATTTTTTCCGCCAGCGCGGTAGAAATTCCCGGCACTTTGGCGATCTCATCGACGCTGGCGTTCATCAACGGTTGCAGGCCGCCCATATACTTGAGCAGCTGTTGGCGCCGTTTGGGTCCAACGCCTTCAATGCTTTCCAGTGCGCTGGTGTTCTTCACTTTGGCGCGTTTTTTTCGGTGACCTGAAATCGCATGATTGTGAGAGTCATCACGAATATGCTGGATCACATGCAGTGCAGGCGAGTCCGGCGGCAAAGAAACGCCCTCGCCTTCCGCTTCAAAGAACAGCGTTTCCAGCCCGGCTTTACGATCGCTGCCCTTCGCCACGCCGAGTAAAATCGGACGATCTTTATCCCACGGCACATTCAGCTCGGCGAACACCTGTTTCGCCTGCGCTAACTGGCCTTTACCGCCGTCGATAATAATCACGTCGGGGATTTTGTCCTCTTCCAGCGCTTTGCCATAACGACGGCGCAGCACCTGATTCATCGCCGCGTAATCATCGCCCGGCGTGATACCTTCAATGTTGTAGCGACGATAATCGGAACGCAGCGGGCCATCACGGTTGAACACCACGCACGACGCAATGGTTTGCTCGCCCATGGTATGGCTGATGTCGAAGCACTCCATGCGATGAATGGTGTCGAGCTCGAGGAACGTCGCCAGCGCTGCCAGACGCTGTTGAATGGTCGAGTGCTGCGACAGCTTGGTGACCAGCGCGGTTGCCGCATTGGTGCGCGCCAGTTTCAGGTAGCGCGCGCGGTCCCCACGCGGCTTACTTTGAATATTCACCTTGCGCCCCGCTAGCACGCTAAGCGATTCGGCCAGCAGCTCACGTTCTGGCAGATTAAAGTCCAGCAGGATTTCCGCCGGTAAAGTGCGCGCTTCACTGCCTTGCAGATAGAACTGGCCGACAAAGGTTTGCACCACTTCAGTCAGTTCGGTATCGGCGGGCACTTTCGGGAAGTAGCTGCGGCTGCCGAGCACTTTGCCCTGACGAATAAACAGCACGTGCAAACAAGCCATGCCGGCATCAAAGGCCACGCCCATCACATCCAGGTCTTCTCCTTGGTTGGAGACGAACTGCCGCTCGGTAACGCGCCTTACCGCCTGAATCTGATCGCGTAAGATCCCTGCTTCTTCAAAACGCAGTTCCTCACTGGCCTTTTCCATGCGCTTGACCAGCTGATTGATCACCTGATCATCTTTGCCCGCGAGGAACAGACGCACGTAATCGGTTTGCTGCGCATACTCCTCTTCGCTAACCAAACCCGAAACGCAGGGTCCAAGGCAGCGACCAATTTGATACTGCAAACACGGACGAGAACGGTTGCGATACACGCTGTTTTCACACTGGCGAATCGGGAATACCTTCTGCAGCAGCGCGAGGGTTTCACGCACCGCATAGCCGTTCGGAAACGGGCCAAAGTATTCGCCTTTGGCGTGCTTCGCGCCACGGTGCATCGCCAGACGCGGATGGCTATCGCCACTGAGGAAAATGTAAGGATAGGATTTGTCATCGCGCAGCAGCACGTTATAGCGCGGCTGGTAGAGCTTGATGTAGTTATGCTCTAGCAGCAGCGCTTCCGTTTCGGTGTGCGTCACGGTGACGTCGATGTTCTGGATGTTGCTGACCAGCACTTCAGTTTTGCGACTGCCCACCTGCGTACGGAAGTAGCTGGTCAGGCGCTTTTTAAGGTCTTTGGCTTTACCAACATAGATCACCGTGCCGGTCGCATCGTACATACGGTAGACGCCGGGTTGGCTGGTCACGGTGCTGAGAAAGGCTTTGGAATTGAAGACGTTACTCACTACTGATTAATGGCTCCGCATTGAACAAGCCATGTCGAATGGCCAAATGCGTTAACTCGACGTCGCCACTGATATTCAGCTTACTGAACATGCGATAGCGGTAACTGTTAACGGTTTTCGGGCTGAGGCTCAGCTGTTCGGAGATTTCCGTCACTTTCTGCCCGCGTGTGATCATCAGCATAATCTGCAATTCCCTTTCCGACAAACAGCTGAAGGGTGATTCGGCTTTTTGCGGTTCGATCTGGCTAAGTGCCATTTGCTGGGCAATATCCGAAGCGATATAGCGTTGCCCTGAATGCACCGAGCGAATCGCACTCACCACTTCCTGCGGCGCGGCGCCTTTACTGAGATAACCCGCTGCGCCCGCCTGCATCACCTTCGCCGGCAGTGGATTTTCGGTATGAATGGTGAGCATGATGATGCGGATATCCGGGTTAAAGCGCACAATTTTGCGTGTCGCTTCCAGGCCGCCAATACCCGGCATGTTCATGTCCATCAGCACTACGTCAACCGGATTACTGCGGCACCATTTTACGGCGTCTTCACCGCAGGCCGCTTCACCGGCAATGACGAGTCCTTTCATATCTTCCAGAATGCGGCGAATACCGGCGCGGACCAGTTCATGGTCATCAACAAGAAGCAGGCTGATCAACGGGACGTACTCCGCAGGTTAAGAAAGGGAAATATATTTCAGAGCGGCTATCTTACCGGTTTTCAGGTGGAAAAAACATCTATCGCCACAGATAAATCTCAAATGAAATGATGCAAATCAATAACATTCTTTTGATCTTGCTTTTATAGCACCGGGCGAAAGCATGCAAAAATGGATAAGTAAAATTACACCTAATATCATTAAGTTATAATTTATAGCTCGATTTTATTGCCACACTCAGTTTGCCGGATAAATATCAGCTCAACGCTAATTATGATTGCTGACGAATAGCGCAATGGGCAATTAAATAGCGGTTTGGCTTTTACCGCTTCGCCTACATTAAAATTCGTGTGACAACCCTATGATATACTCTCTTTTTACGCACAGGAAGAATGTGTCTACATCGAGTAATACCACCAAGGAGTCAATTATGAGTGATGAAGATTTCGCAACTTCACGAGACACGCAGGCGCTGGCAGACGAAGTCGCCTGTCTGAAAATGATGGTGACGCTGATTCTGAAAGGAATGGGACAGGCCGATGCCGGTAAGGTGATCATCAACATGGAGCGTTATGTGCAAGCTTCGTTAGGCGATAAGCCGCAGGCGGAAGTGTTTAATAATACGATTCGTCAAATCAAAACCGCTTACCGTCAGTAAGCGGTATGCCCCGCGCGCGATGCGCGGGGTATTTAGCTGTGCGATTGCCAGTTCACTGAAACACCCAGCGATGGCAGCACCTCTTCCGGGCTAAAGCGTCGCGTTCCACGATACTTCTCCGCCAGCGCAGGTTGATCAACCGGAATGCGAATAGCAAACAGATTGTCTTCAGATTGAATCAAGCCCGGTGAAAGCGGCTCGTAGACCACCTGATGCTGTTCAAACATCTTCTCAAGCATCGGCGTCGCCGAACTGATCAAAAACTCCATGCCGCTCAGTTCTGCTAATTGCACAGAGTGCCACAAAATACTCAGCGGCAGCTCTGCATCGACTTCAAGGCGCGCCGAGAAGCGCGACATTTCCCAAACCTTTTCCTGATCGAAAGGCAGAACAAAACCCTCAGGCACTTCAGGTTCATGCCATGGCAACAGACGTGCGCAACCGCAAATACCCTGACGTGCGTTCCAGGCAATCAGCCAGGTAACATCTGAACGATCAAACCGGTCGTACTCTTGTCCTGGCGTACTTAATCGTGGTGGAATAGACCACCCTTCGCCGCGCGCAAACACGCTGTAGCGATACGTTCCCAGTTCTGCCAACAGTGAGGACGGCATATCCTTAAGCTGTGTTTGAATTACTTTCATCATGCGCCTCTGACATCCCCATGTATGCAATGATTTCTTTGAGCCAGCCTGGCAACATTGCGCGCAGGGTAGACAACTGACACTGGAGAAGGAACTACTAAAATTAGTAGTTGCGTTTTCGCTATATCAGGCCAACCGCTGCGGCATAACAGGCAATCTGCGTTTTATTGGAAACATTAAAACGCTTTTGCATATTCTTTTGGTGAAAATTCACCGTATGTTCAGATATGGCTAAAATAAGTGAAATTTCCGCAGACGTTTTTCCTTCCGCCGTCCATTTCAGAATTTCTAATTCGCGCTGACTAAAATCGTTAGATAAAACGACCATAGAATCATCATTCAGACGCTTCAGCACGCGCAAACTCAGTTCCGCCAGAAGATGCAGTTTCACCTCTAGCTGTACACGTAAGTGTTGGGTCTTACTGTGAAGCGTCGATGCAATAGATAATATACCAATGGTACGATTGGGTGCCATTGCTGAGCAGGAAAAGCCGCTCATTAATCCTGCGGCGTTAGCTTCCGCCCATAAATTACCCGCACCAGTAAATAAATCGCGCGTCCATTCCACACCGCGTCCCGGCCGCTGACAGAGTAGCAGCACCGGATCGACCGTATAATAGTTCTCATTTTCGTAGCGTTTTACCCAGCTTTCCGGGTACGTACTAAACAAAAACAGGCGCGGCCGGGTAAAAGGCACCGGATGCTGAACCAAAAAAGCGAAGTAATCAAAACCCAGCTTTTCAATCTGCTGCTGCAATAGCGATTTCAAATGCGCTACTTGTGTTAGCGACAGAAATTCATTTTCCATTTCGCCTCGCCAGGCGAAATAATTATCGGTCGTCATTATTGCCTTAGCGCTGTTTCACGCTTTTACATTCTGAAATTGATTCTTGTTAACGCAAAAAAAATAAATTAGCCAGACAAAAAATATTGATTGAAAAGAGAGCATATTTGTCAGCAATGAGCATAACTCTCCTAATGTCAATGCGTTAACGTAAGGGAAATGTGTAAGTTCTCGCTATTTGTTAACAGGTTCACAACTTTAATTCCTCAGCAGATTAGAATAGGATTTTTCTGAAGTAGTTTCAATCACCCGTTTGATTGAAAATGGACGTTAGATTGATAAATTTTTAGCATCGTCAATAACTAAAATTAACGTGTGAAAAAGCACATTCTTTTGCTATCAACGGCATTTCTGCGTTGAATTAGTTTTGACTCGATCTTAATCCCATTTGTTTCTGCGGTTAAGATAATGCTTTTGGTAATAATGTGATTACTCTCATGCTGATTCACGGCTACGCTTAATACTCGCTGCATGAGAAATGAAGGCAAAGAGGCAATGGGATCAGTGCTGCCGAACGACTCAGGCGCATTGTCGTAGGTAGGTGGGAAACTTAGCGGAACCGACTATGTTGAACCAGTTGGCATTACCTTTCCTTGTTCTGGGCGGCTGTACTGCCCTGATGATTCTAAAAGACCTGTTACGCCATCCGCATCCTGTCGCGGTGATGAATATCATTTGGCCTGTTACTGGCTTGTATATGCCTTTTATTGGCTGGATAGCCTGGTGGTACTTAGGCCGTAAGCCATCACAACAGCAAAAACTTGCGCTGCTGGTTCCTCAAGAAATACGCAGTAATGCCAGTTGGCAAACCATATTTATTTCTACTTCATTATCTGCAGCGGCCTGTATATTCGGCGATATAATGACAATCCCGATAGTCACATTACTAAAACAATTTGCCTTTAATCCAACGATGGGGATACAGGCGCTTATTTGCATTATCGTTTCATTGTTCATCGGATTACTATTTCAATTCCTGGCGATTCGTCAACGTGAAAAACATTCATTTGGCGGCGCATTATTATTGGCGTTGAAAACCGAGATTTTCCCCCTGCTGATTTATCAATTAGGTATTTTTATCTTTATGGCGCTGGCCCTAAAGTTTGTGCTGCACGAGCAAGTCAATCCGCTGCTGGTGGCATTCTGGTTTATGCTGCAGCTGGCAATAATGATTGGCTTTATTTTCTCCTGGCCGGCTAATCATTTCCTGATAAAGCGTGGGCTTAATCCTGCAGTATAGCTAACGACAGTAACCTGTACCGCGCATGCCGAGATGAAAATGGCTGGCATGCGCAGCGTTGTAATCAGGGCCCAGCGCATTACCGAACGTGGCGCAGCCGTTACGCCACAGCGCATGCAGTCCTGCCGCCGCATCCTCCGGCTGTTGCCAGTTTTTCCCGACCTGTAACCAACGCCCGTTCGCCAGCTGAAATCCAGTGATATCCCAGGCATCAGCGCTGGCGTGCTCACTCAAACGCCCTTCCTGGCGATGATAGATATTGCGACAAGCGTAGCTGCCAACATGAGCAATGCGTTTCAGCGGGCTGTCAAAACCGGCCTGGCGTAACGCGCTATCGCTGTTAGTCACGAACATGGTGCTGGTCACCGCCATTGGACAGCTGGCGAGAAAACTGCTGCTAAGAGAAACATCGCCATAGCCGCTGATGCGTAACGGCTGTTCGATTGGACAATCACCCTGCATCGGCGGCACGGCGCGAAACTGCACCAGCTGCTGTTCGCTGGCTTGCCGCATCACCGCCATGCAGGCGGCCGGATCGCCACTTAGCTTTTTCAGCTTGTAGCGCGTCATCCAACCGGGCGGATCGGTAACGTTGAGTGGCGTGAAGGGATTCCACTGAGGCGGCAGATGGCTTTTTAACCACGGCAAACTGAGCCAGCCGCAAACAGCCAGCAACGCGACGGCGAACAGAGCGCGCACAATGCCTCACTTTTCCTGATGAAATGAACTAACAAGTGTAGAAGTCATGCGGATGGAAAGTGACGTAAATCGCTTAATTGTTGAAGATTTACGCAAAATGACTGCGCTTTAAACTCTGTAAATAATTACTGACACAGCAAAGCGCGTAAAAGGTCACAAAGGGGGAAAAACCATTACCGAAACTGCTTAGCTTTCCACTATCTTATGCCACTTGCCTATACAACGGCTCATAACGATTGCCCTAAATAATTCGAGCCGCAGGAAGGCGGCAAGTGTGTGAATCCTCAGGAGCTTACTTTAGTAAGTGACTGGGGTGAACACGCGTAGCCAACGCATCTGCGGCTCGAAGTATGACGGGCAAAACAGCCATTAGAGCTGACACAACATCCCGACAGGAAAGAATAATTTATGGTTGATCAATTAAAAGAGGCGCTCGTTGAGGCCGAACAGCCGGATAAGCTCCAGCGTAGCCTGCATAATCGCCACATTCAGCTAATTGCCATCGGTGGCGCCATCGGCACCGGGCTGTTTATGGGCTCGGGTAAAACCATCAGCCTCGCCGGGCCGTCGATCATTTTCGTCTATATGATCATTGGCTTTATGCTGTTCTTCGTCATGCGCGCCATGGGCGAACTGCTGTTATCCAACCTCGAATACAAATCCTTCAGCGATTTCGCCGCTGATTTACTTGGTCCGTGGGCGGGCTATTTTACCGGCTGGACATACTGGTTTTGTTGGGTGGTGACCGGCATTGCCGACGTAGTCGCCATCAGCGCCTATTTTCAGTTGTGGTTCCCGGACTTCTCCATCTGGATGAGCGCCCTACTGTGCGTCTTTGTCTTCCTTGCGTTGAACATCGCCACGGTGAAGCTATTTGGTGAGATGGAATTCTGGTTCGCGATTATCAAAATCGTCGCCATTGTGGCACTGATTATTACCGGCATTGTGCTGGTGAGCATGCATTATCCGTCGCCGAACGGTGGCACCGCTTCCCTGAGCAATATCTGGGATCACGGCGGCATGTTCCCGAAAGGACTGAGCGGCTTCTTTGCCGGCTTCCAGATTGCGGTTTTCGCCTTTGTCGGTATTGAGCTGGTTGGCACTGCGGCAGCAGAAACCAAAGATCCGCACAAAGTTCTGCCACGCGCGATCAACGCCATTCCGCTGCGTATCATTATGTTTTACGTGCTGGCGCTGATGGTGATCATGGCGGTAACGCCGTGGAATCAGGTGCTGCCGAATCGCAGCCCGTTCGTTGAGATGTTTGTATTGATTGGCTTGCCTGCTGCTGCCAGCATCGTCAACTTCGTGGTACTGACCTCCGCCGCCTCTTCCGCCAATAGCGGAATCTTCTCCACTAGCCGCATGTTGTACGGTCTGGCGGAACAAGGCGTGGCGCATAAAGCCTTTGGTCGCCTCTCCGCGCGTGCGGTGCCAACCACCGGCCTGTTCTTCTCCTGCCTGTGTCTGCTGGCGGGCGTGGCGCTGATCTACCTGATTCCGGATGTGATGACGGTGTTCACCATGGTTACTACGGTGTCGGCGATTCTGTTTATGTTCGTCTGGACCATCATCCTGTGCAGCTATCTGGCGTACCGTAAGCAGCATCCACAGCGTCATGCCGAATCGACGTTCAAAATGCCGCTGGGTAAGTTTATGTGCTGGGCGTGCATGGCGTTCTTCGCCTTTGTGCTGGTGCTACTGACGCTGCAGGAAGATACCCGTCAGGCGCTGATGATAACGCCGCTGTGGTTTGTGATCTTGACCATGGGCTGGTTGCTGCGCCGCCGTAAAGCGTAAAACGTTAGTCGTAGGGTCGCCATTTATGGCGATCGATTCCCCATAAGCATTGGTCGCCATGAATGGCGACCCTACGGAATCAGAGTCGTTCGCGGAGTTTGTGCCATGCTTGCGACAGCGAGGGACGCATCGACGGTTCACGTTGTGGCGCGAGCGCTGGCGACTGCGGCGACCCCAGATTAAAAGTAAAGGTGTAATCCGGCTCTTCCCCCATGCGCAAATCGCTGATCAACGTACGATCGCCCTGCTGCTTCATCGCGTAAAAACCATGACTAAACCACGCCACACGCTCGGCATGCCATTGCCCTTTGAACGGCGCAAACAGCGCGGGCTGACGATCGTGCCAGCTGATTTGCAGCGGACGCTCCGGTGACAGCAGCGACCAATAGGCTTCGCCATAGCGATCCGGCGTCATGATCACCGTGCGCCACACCAGCGTATTAAACGCGGTCGGCGTCACCAGCAGTTGCTCCGGCTGCACCGATTGCTGCGTCAGCGCTTGCTCAATGTGCTGCGTCGCAATGCTCTGTGCCACCATGCTCCAGCCGAGATAGAGCGTACTCACCAGTAATCCCGCCTGATTCCAGCGCAACCCCACCGCATCGCGTCGCCACAGGGCGACCAGCAGCGCAATCAGCAACGGCAAGGTATACAGCGGATCGATGATGTACATGCTGCCAATGGCATAGGGGAAATCGGTGAGCGGCAGGCCCAACTGCGTGCCGTAAACCGTGGTGAGATCCAGCAGCGGATGCGTTATCAGCGCCAGCCACATCGCCAGCGTCCAGCCGCGCCAGTGCGCGCGACTGCGTGTCGCACCGGCCACCAGCCAGCCGAGCAGCGGTGCAAATAAAGTGAGAAATATCAGCGCATGACTTTCGGTACGATGCAGCGTCATATTACGGATAGCATCGCCGTGATCGATAAACACGTCGAGATCCGGCAAAGTGCCCGCCACCCCGCCCACCAGCGCGGCTTGCCACAGCGGAACGCGTTTGCCCATCACCGCAACGGTGACCGCCGCGCCTAACGTCAGTTGTGATAACGAATCCATGCACTCTCCTGAACCAGCGGGATCAGCGCACGCGGATCCCTTCAATAATCATGCGTTGCACATTTTCCAGCGTCTGTTCAAAGAACGCCGCATCGTTCAACGTCTGACCGGTAATCGCTTCCACCTGCGAGGCGAAATCCGCATAGTGCTGCGTGGTCGCCCACAGCAGGAAAAACAGGTGCTGTGGCTGCACGCCCGCCAGCCGCCCTTCGGCGATCCACTGCTCGATAATCGCTGCCTTCTCATCCACCAGCGCTTTTAAATCACCGGCCAGTTCACCTTTGAGCAGCGGCGCGCCTTGCAACATCTCAAGGCAGAACAACCGCGAAGCTTGTGGATGATCGCGCGAGACTTCCAGTTTGAGGCGAATGTATTGACGAATGGCCGTCAGCGGATCGTGATCGTGCTGCAGCGCACGCAACGGCGCCAGCCACACATCAAGAATCTCTTTTAAAACCGCCACATACAGCACTTCTTTCGATGGATAGTAATACAGCAGATTGGTTTTCGAGACATCGGCGCGCTCCGCCACTTTATCCAGGCTGGTACCGTGAATGCCGTATTGCGAGAAGAAGGCTAATGCCGCTTCCAGAATGGCTGCCCGCTTTGCGGCGACCGCACGCGAACGGCGTCCCGGTTTTTTTTCATCGCTTTTCACACTGTTACCTCTTCCGTCCTGCGTGAACGCATCATAACAAAGGCCTTCTTTCCTGCCTAATCGCCCGCCTGCACCTTTTTTGACCATGTCGCGCATGAAAAACGTGCAGAACGTTTTGACCAAACGGTCTAAATTGGACCAATCACTCCAGTTTACAAACATCGCTACTTTTAACACATTGTTATTTAAGTCTTTTGAAAATGTGGCACAGCCTTTGCAATTTTGTGATGGAGCGCCGCCCGCAGGATGCGTGCAGGAAGCAGCGCAGCGCGTGAAGCAGTCCCCGTCTAATGCAGAGAGGTTTCACATGAAAATTGGCGTCTTTATCCCGATTGGTAATAACGGCTGGCTGATCTCCACCCATGCACCGCAATACAAACCGACTTTTGAACTGAACAAAGAGATCGTGCTGAAAGCAGAGCATTATCATTTCGACTTTGCCCTTTCGATGATCAAGCTGCGCGGCTTTGGCGGTAAAACCGAGTTTTGGGATCACAACCTCGAATCCTTCACGCTGATGGCGGGACTCGCGGCGGTGACCTCACGCATTGAGATTTACGCCACCGCCGCCACGCTCACCTTACCGCCCGCGATTGTGGCGCGTATGGCGTCCACCATTGACTCCATCTCCAATGGCCGCTTCGGCGTCAACCTCGTTACCGGCTGGCAGAAACCCGAGTACGAGCAGATGGGCTTATGGCCGGGCGATGCCTACTTCTCCAGTCGTTACGAATACCTGACCGAATACGTCACCGTGCTGCGCGATCTGTGGGGCACCGGCCAAAGCGACTTCAAAGGCGAGTTCTTTACCATGAACGATTGCCGCGTCAGCCCGCAGCCGCAGAAACCGATGAAAGTGATCTGCGCCGGCCAGAGCGATGCGGGCATGGCGTTCTCGGCGCAGCATGCCGATTACAACTTCTGCTTTGGCAAAGGCGTCAACACGCCAACCGCCTTCGCGCCAACCGCCGCGCGTATGAAGCAGGCTGCTGATAAAGCGGGCCGCGACGTCGGTTCTTATGTGCTGTTTATGATCATTGCCGCCGAGAGCGACGAAGCTGCACGCGCCAAATGGGAGCACTACAAAGCCGGTGCCGATGAAGAGGCGCTCGCCTGGCTCACCACGCAAAGTCAGCAGGACACCAAATCCGGTAGCGACACCAACGTGCGCCAGATGGCCGATCCGACCTCCGCCGTCAACATCAACATGGGCACGCTGGTGGGTTCTTACGCCAATGTGGCACGAATGTTGGATGAGGTTGCTTTAGTCGATGGTACGCAAGGCGTGTTGCTCACCTTTGACGACTTCCTGCAAGGCATCGAAGATTTCGGTGAACGTATTCAGCCCTTAATGCAGTGTCGCCACGATTTAATCGCATCCCAGCAGGAGGTTGCCTGATGAGTACCGTTGTTTGCGCCCACACCTCAACGTTACCGAACGTCACCTTGCCGGCGCGCCCGGAAGCCATCGCGCTGCCGCCCGCGCAAAGTGCGCTGATTGTGGTGGATATGCAAAACGCCTACGCCACGCAAGGCGGCTATCTCGATCTGGCGGGCTTTGATGTCTCCGCCACCAAACCGGTGATTGCCAAAATCCATCAGGCGGTCACCGCCGCGCGTGCCGCCGGGATGCAGATCATCTGGTTCCAGAACGGTTGGGATGACCAATACGTTGAAGCCGGTGACGCGGGATCCCCGAACTTCCACAAATCCAACGCGCTGAAAACCATGCGCAAGCGCCCGGAATTGCAGGGCACGCTGCTGTCGAAAGGCGGCTGGGATTATGCGCTGGTCGATGAACTGGTGCCGCAGGAAGGCGATATCGTGCTGCCGAAACCGCGTTACAGCGGCTTTTTCAACACTTCGCTCGACAGCATGCTGCGCAGCCGTGGCATTCGCCATCTGGTGTTTACCGGCATTGCTACCAACGTCTGTGTGGAATCGACGTTGCGTGACGGCTTCTTCCTGGAGTATTTCGGCGTGGTGCTGGAGGACGCGACCTATCAGGCAGGCCCGGCGTTTGCGCAGCAGGCAGCCATTTTCAACATTGAAACGTTTTTTGGCTGGGTCAGCGATACCGACACGTTCTGCGAAACGTTGAAAAGTTAACGCCTCAATTCACCTGCACATCAATAAGAAGAGGATTTCGCCATGCCTAAAAGTGTGATTATTCCGCCCGGCAGCGGTACGCCAATCGCGCCATTCGTGCCCGGCACCTTAGCTGACGGTATTGTGTACGTCTCCGGCACCTTGCCGTTCGATGCCAACAACAATGTGGTGCACATCGGTGATGCCGCCGCGCAAACGCGTCACGTGCTGGAGACCATCAAAAAGGTGATCGAAACCGCTGGCGGCACGATGGACGACGTGACCTTCAACTCGATTTTTCTCACCGACTGGAGCAACTACGCGGCGATTAACCAAATCTATGCCGAATATTTCCCCGGCGATAAACCGGCACGCTTCTGCATCCAGTGCGGCTTAGTGAAACCGGATGCGCTGATTGAAATTGCCACCGTTGCGCATATTGGGAAACAGGAGGCGTGATGCATCTGGAGATTCAGGGTTTAACCACTGAAGATGCGCCGACGCTGGTGCTCGCCTCTGGTTTGGGCGGCGTCGCCGGTTTCTGGCAGCCGCAGCTGGCGGCGCTGACGCCGCATTATCGCGTGGTGACCTACGATCAGCGCGGCACCGGCCGCAGCGCAGATACGCTGCCGGACGGCTACAGCATGGCGATGATGGCAGCAGAACTGGCGGAGGCACTGGAACAGCACGGCATCCAGCGTTACGACATTATCGGCCATGCGCTGGGCGGCTTAATCGGCCTGCAGCTGGCGCTGGACTTCCCGCAGCGCGTGGGCCGCGTGGTGGTGATCAACGGCTGGCTTTCGCTCGATGCGCACACGCAACGCTGCTTCCAGGTACGTCAGGATCTGCTGATGAACGTCGGCGTCGAAGCCTTTGTGCGTGCACAGCCGCTGTTCCTCTATCCCGCTGAATGGCTGGCGCGCAATCAGGAGCGCATTAACGCGGAAGATGCACACCATGTTGCCCATTTCCAGGGCATGGAAAACCTGCTGCGCCGCTTGCATGCGCTAAAGAGCGCGGATTTCCGGCCACAGGTGGCGCGCATCACCCAGCCAGTATTAGCGATTTGCAGCCAGGACGATCTGCTGGTGCCGTGGAGCTGCTCACCGCAGCTGGCGCAGACGCTGCCCAACGGCAGCCTGATTGAGATGGCCTGGGGTGGACATGCGATGAGCGTCACCGATGCCGACAACTTTAATGCGCTGCTGCTGCGCTGGCTGGCCGACACGGCTGCGCCTGCTCAGCGTGCGGCCAGCTAATCACAGGAGCAGCCAATGAGCGTGCATGAACTGCCGGTTTTACCCGCTGTAGAACGCGATGCATTTCGCAACGCGATGGCGTGCTTAGGCGCAGCGGTCAATATCATCACCACCGACGGCCCCGCCGGACGCGCCGGTTTTACCGCCTCGGCGGTGTGCAGCGTCACCGATTCGCCGCCGACGCTGTTGGTTTGTCTTAATCGCTCAGCGTCGGTGTGGCCGATTTTCCGCGACAACGGTTATCTGTGCGTCAACACACTTGCCGCTGGGCATGAAGAACTCTCGACGCTGTTTGGCGGCAAAACGCCAATGGCAGACCGCTTTGCCGCCGCTGACTGGCACACGCTGGCCAGCGGTTCACCGCTGTTAGACGGCGCGCTGGTGTCGTTTGATTGCAAAGTGGCGCAAGTGGTCAGCGTGGGCACGCACGACATTCTGTTTTGCGAAGTGCAGGCGCTGGTACGCAATGATGAAACCCACGGTCTGGCATGGTTTGACCGTGGCTATCATCACCTTTTACGGCAGGACGCCCGCTAACGCCGCCTTGTGCGGCCCGCTTTCACTGACACCCTGGAGATGACGATGGCGAGTTCCTGGTTCCCCCGCTGGCAGAAAAAGTCAGCCTTGACCGATGATGGGCTGATTGCGCCGGACGAAACGCTGCCGTTTGCGCAGACGGTCGTCCTTGGCCTGCAGCATGCTGTGGCAATGTTTGGCGCAACGGTGCTGATGCCGTTGCTAATGGGACTGGACCCCAATCTGGCGATTCTGGTTTCGGGCATCGGTACGCTGCTGTTCTTCCTGATCACCGGCGGACGCGTACCCAGCTATCTCGGATCCAGCGCGGCGTTTGTCGGCGTAATCATTGCGGTAACCGGCTTTAACGGCCAGGGACTCAACCCCAATCTGGCGCTGGCGCTGGGCGGCGTTATCGCCTGCGGCGCGCTCTATACCGTGATTGGCCTGATCGTGATGAAAGTCGGCACCGGTTGGATCGAGCGTCTGATGCCGCCGGTGGTCACGGGCGCGGTGGTGATGGCAATTGGTCTGAACCTGGCACCGATTGCGGTGCACGGCGTTTCCGGATCGATGTTCGACAGCTGGATGGCGGTGATGACGGTGCTGTGCATTGGTCTGGTGGCGGTGTTCACACGCGGTATGATCCAGCGCCTGCTGATTCTGGTCGGCCTGATTGTCGCGTGGGCGATCTACGCGCTGCTGACCAACGTGATGGGCTTTGGCAAACCGGTGGATTTCAGCGGCCTTGCCAACGCGCCGTGGTTTGGCCTACCGCACACCACCGCTCCGATCTTTGATATGCAGGCCATCGTGATGATCGCGCCGGTGGCGATCATTCTGGTGGCGGAAAACCTTGGCCACATCAAAGCCGTAGCGGGCATGACCGGACGCAACCTCGATCCCTGGATGGGGCGCGCCTTTGTTGGCGACGGCCTGGCAACCATGCTGTCGGGCTCAATCGGCGGCAGCGGCGTCACCACCTACGCGGAAAATATCGGCGTGATGGCAGTAACCAAAGTCTATTCCACGCTGGCCTTCGTGGCCGCAGCAGCGATTGCTTTGGTGCTCGGTTTCTCACCGAAATTTGGCGCACTGATTCACACCATTCCTGGTCCGGTGATTGGTGGCGCATCGATTGTGGTGTTTGGTTTGATTGCGGTGGCAGGCGCACGCATTTGGGTGCAGAACCACGTGGATTTCAATCAGAATGGCAATTTGATCATGGTAGCGACCACGCTGGTGCTCGGCGCGGGTGATTTTGCTCTGAAGATTGGCAGCTTCACCATCGGCGGCATTGGCACTGCCACCTTTGGTGCCATCATCCTGAACGCCATTTTACAACGTCGCGGCGCCGCACTGGCGAACCAGACGGCACGGCAACATCCTTAAGGTTCCAGCGGTGCCTGATCGGGCACCGCTTTCTTGCGACGAAGACGCAGTTCGCTGACGATCACCCCACAAACAATCAATGCCGCGCCCAGCAGCGCCGCCGCAGGTAAACGCTCACCCGCCAAACGTCCCACTACGCCCGCCCACACCGGTTCACCGGCGTAAATCACTGTGGCACGCGTCGGCGACACGCTGCGTTGCGCCCAGTTCATCGTCACCTGAATTAAGGCACTGGCTGCGCCCAAACCCAACGCGCTCAACAGAAGCGGCGTTGACAGAGCAGGAACCGATTCGCCATTCGGGATCATCAGAACAAAGGCACAGGCCGATGCCACCATCAGCTGAATCAGCGTGACGCGGCGCACATCAACCTGTCCGGCATAGCGGCTGATCAGGATGATCTCTGCCGCGATCGCCAGCGTACTCAGCAAGGTAGCGATTTCACCGGCGTTCAGCGTCAAACTGCCATCCTGCGGACCGGCCACCAGCACTAAACCGGTAAACGCCAGCAAAATGCCCAGCCACGCCATTAATCCCGGCGGACGACGCAGGAATAACCACTGCAGCAGCGGCACCACCGGCACATACAGCGCGGTAATGAATGCCGACTGGCTGCTGGAAATGGTTTGCATGCCCCAGGTTTGCAGACCGTAGCCGCCGGCAATCGACAACCCGATCAACGCACCAGCTTTAATTTCCAGCCAGGTCACCTGCTTGAGATAACGACGGAAGAAAAAGGCCAGCAGCAGCGATGCCGTGGCAAAACGTAATCCGACAAAGAAGAATGGACCGGAATGCGCCATCGCGCGGTGTACAACCAAAAAGGTGCCGCCCCAAACCATGGTAATAAAAATGAGCACCAGCTCCTGACGCGAAATACGCAGGCTGAGACGAGAAGAGGAAGCGGACATAACGCACCAGAATAATCAGTTGGCGGTCAGTTTGCTCAGAGAGCGGGGAAATTGCAATGCTTGTTACCGCCGGGCGAACCCGGCGGCCGGGGATCAACGGACAGTCGCGCTATTTCTTGCCGCGGCTGCGTCCCCCTTTTTCTCCGGCTACAGAAGCGCGCTGTGGGTCGTTTCTGAAATTACCCCCGCTGTTTTTGCCGCCTTTGCGACCCGCTTCTGCGGCCCTTTCACGGTCCTCTGCGAAATTGCCTGATCCTCCACGATGTTCGGCCATCATTTCCTCCAGGGATTGAGCGTTCAGGTTAGGGGCTGATCACGATGCTGCCGTGAAGAGCACGGCGGCGGATATCCCGCACGCCTGATTAAAGAATAGACAACGCAACGCTGAAATGAGCCTGATATTCATAATTTGAAACAGATAATCCACTCATTTCACTGCGAAAAACCAAATTTACCGCCGCGTTACAAGCAGTTAGCCGACACTAATTGGCGCCTGCTTAACCTCTGTACAGCAGCCTGCGCAGGCTCTTCTATACTTCTGATTACTCATCACCCCAGCAGGATGAAAACTATGGCAAAGATTTTGGTGCTCTATTATTCGATGTACGGACATATTGAAACCATGGCGCAAGCCGTGGCCGACGGTGCAAAGAGCGTGAGTGGCGCGGAAGTCACGATATTACGCGTGCCGGAAAGCATGGATGCCGAGCGTTTCGCTCAGGTTGGCGGCAAAGTGAATCAGGCTGCGCCTGAAGCGAAGCCGGAAGATTTGCCGCAGTACGATGCCATCATCGTTGGCACTCCCACGCGTTTCGGCAACATGGCGGGCCAGATGCGTAACTTCTGGGATCGCACTGGCGGTCTGTGGGCTTCGGGCGCGCTGTACGGCAAAATCGCCAGCGTTTTTGCCTCCACCGGCACCGGCGGCGGCCAGGAACAAACCATCACCTCCGTCTGGACCACCCTCGCCCACCACGGCATGGTGATCGTTCCTATCGGTTATGGCACTAAAGAACTTTTCGACATTTCTCACGTACGCGGCGGAACGCCTTACGGCGCGACTACGCTGGCGGGCGGAGATGGATCACGTCAACCTTCGGCGGAAGAACTGGATATTGCCCGTTATCAGGGCCAACACGTCGCCGGACTGGCGGTTAAGCTACAGGGATAAAATCCACAACAGGAGACCTTCATGACAACAGAACAGTCGAAAGAGCATCACGTGGGCGAATGGGCATCACTGCGCCACACTTCACGCGAAATCGCTGAAGCCATTTTTGAGGTAGCCAACTACGACGAACGTTTAGCCGAGCAGATCTGGAGCCAGCAAGGCAGCGATGAAGTACTGATTCGCGCCTTCAAAAAGACCGACCAGGATGTTCTGACCTGGGACGACAAAACGGTCGAGCGCAAAAACGTTTGAGTGACAGGCGGGCATTGTCCCGCCTTTGTTACCTTTACATCACCAAGGAGCCTTGTATGTCTGCCTATCAAAGTATCAATCCAGCCAATAACCAACTGCTAAAAGCGTGGAACGAGCACGATGATGCCTATGCACAACAGGCGCTGAAAACCGCAGATGCGCTTTATCATTCCGCGTGGAGTAAAGGCGATATTCAGCCGCGTTTGCAGGTGCTGCACCGTTTAGCCGACCTGATCGACCAACGCGTCGAAGAGCTGGCGACCATCGCCAGTAAAGAGATGGGCAAGTTAATTGGGCAAAGTCGCGGTGAAGTGAAAATCTGTTCGCAGATCGCCCGCTACTACGCGGAACATGCCGCGACCTTTTTACAGCCACAACCCTACGCCAGCGATGTGGGCGATGCCTGGCTTGAATATCATCCGATTGGCGTGATTGTCGCGGTTGAACCGTGGAACTTCCCTTACTATCAGCTGATGCGCGTGCTGGCGCCAAACCTGGCGCTGGGCAATCCGGTACTGGCAAAACACGCCAACATCGTGCCGCACTGCGCCGATGTATTTGAAAAATTGGTGGAAGAAGCCGGGGCGCCAAAAGGCGCGTGGACAAACTTGTTTATCTCTACCGATCAGGTTGCGGATCTCATCGCCGATCCACGTGTGCAAGGTGTGGCGCTGACCGGTTCCGAACGCGCCGGTAGCGCCGTGGCGGAACAGGCCGGTAAACATCTGAAGAAATCGACGCTGGAACTGGGCGGTAACGATGTGTTTGTGGTGCTGGACGATGCCGATATCGATGAAGCGGTACGTCAGGGCGCGCAAGCTCGCCTCAGCAACTGCGGCCAGGTCTGTACCGCCGCCAAGCGCTTTATTCTGCACGAGAAAATTGCCGATACGTTTATGGCCAAATTCAGCGCGGCTCTGCAATCGGCCACGCCGGGCGATCCGCTCGACGAGAAGACCACGCTCGGTCCACTCTCTTCTAAAGATGCGCGCGATCGTTTAGTGAAACAGGTTGATGAAGCAGTGAAAAATGGCGCGCGCGTGGAATTTGGTGGACGCGCCATTGATGGCGTCGGCTGCTATTACCAGCCAACGGTGCTTACCGGTCTGACGCCAGATAATCCGGCTTACTATCAGGAATTTTTTGGCCCGGTGGCGCAGGTGTATGTGGTGGCGGACGATCGTGCCGCTGTGGCGCTGGCGAATGATTCAAATTACGGCCTTGGCGGTTCGGTCTGGACCAAAGATATTGCGCGCGGACGTAAGATGGCGTCGCAGATTGAAACGGGCATGGTGTTCATCAATTCGCAGAGCGATACCTCAGCAGAGCTGCCGTTTGGTGGCGTGAAACGTTCGGGTTACGGACGTGAGTTGTCGGATTTGGGTATTAAAGAGTTCGCCAACCAAAAATTGGTGGTGGTTGCCGGTTAAGTTCACAGGCATAAAAAAACCCCGCTTCGGCGGGGTTTTGTTTTTTCAGCAAACTCAGTTGCTGGTCGCCGCCTTGGCCGGCTCTTCTGGCTTGGCTGGCGTCGCATCGGCTTGTGCTTTCTGTGCAGCTGCCGCATCGGCCTTAGCTTTGTCATCCGCTGCTTTCTGGGCAGTGGCTTTCTCGGCTTTGGCTTTCTCGTCAGCGGCTTTCTGCGCGGCAGCTTTATCCGCCTTCACTTTCTCTTCAGCCGCTTTCGCATCTGCGGCCTTCTGTGCTGCGGCCTTATCCGCTGCTGCTTTGTCTGCAGCCGCTTTATCGGCAGCGGCCTGATCGGCTTTCTGCTTGGCATCATCTGCGGCCGGTGCCGCCGCCGCTGGTGCTGGCTGTTCTGCCGGAGCTGGTGCAGCAGCAGGCTGCAGTGGCGTACCTTGCAGAGCGCCATTCAGAGCGCCGGTGAATTGATCCCAGCTGCAGTAGCCGTTGGCATCCGTTTCACAGCCTGCCAGTTGCAGCGTGACGCGCTTCGGTGGATTTTTCAGGCTCAGCACATCGGCATCGCGCAGCTGATCGGCCGTTTGATAGACATACTCAATTTTCAGCAGATCTTTGTTGTTCTTCACATCGTGCCAGCGTTCGAATACCACCTGGCCACCAATTGGCGTTTTCTCATCGTTGCCCGGCAGTTCATAAGGTTTAACCTGCAGCGCGCTGAGTAAGGAGGCAATGTTGGAATCATGACCGACCATCAGCGTCACTTTTGGCGCGTTGGCTTTGTCCTGATCGACTAACTGGCTGCGGATGTAATCCACCAGCGGTGCGGCCACTTCGCGCGCCACTTCAGGAGAGGCGAACAGCGCATCCTGATAACCGTTTTTGATCGACGCCAGCTCTTTCCACTGCTCAGGCGTTTTGATCTGGCCCCAGGCAACCTGATCGGCCGGGAAACCTTCGTAATATTGCAGCGTAAACGCATCCACCAGCGAGTTGCCGATTTTCAGCGGACCGCTTACGTTTGGCTCTTTACCGTTATCCGCGCTGAAGGTGTTATCGCCGCTGCTCAAATCACACTGCTTTTTGCCGTTACAGGCCGGGGCAGATTTGTAATCAACGATTTTTTCCAGATGCTGGAAGGCAGGTTTCAGTGCCAGCTTTTCATTGGCGGCGGTCATCGCAGCCAACGCTTTCTTGTTGAATTCCTCGCTGCCGTCGGTGACGACCGGATTGAAGATAGGATCCATGGTGCCCATCGCATCCTGATGCGTTACCGCGATATCACAGCCTGGGAAGGCGCCAGTGATAAAGTACTGCGCGGTCGCCACGGTGCGCTGCAGGCTGTTGGCGTAGACAAAGATGTTGCTGCTGTCCGGGCAAGTTCCGTTCTGGACTAAGCCCTGCTGTGCCAGCCACTGACGGGTGTAATTCCCCATGTAGACTTCCAGCACGCCACCTTTGGTGGTGAGCTCACCGCCCGCGACATCCCACTGCGGCCAGCTCTTCCTGGTGGATTGTTCCAGTACGCTGCCGTTATTGGCGAGCGGCGCACGCAGGTTATGACGGCTTAACATCAGCACCTGCTGGAGTTGCATATCTCCATCCGCAGCATAGGCGGACATGCCCATCGGGAGCGCAGCGATGACTGACAACGCGCAAAGACTCAGTTTCTTGATCATTGTGCCTATTCCATAATTCATCAGTGAAACACTCTGGCTTTCAAACGATTAGCCCGCCAAAGAGCGAATTACCGCACAGTGTAACTCAGCTTGCATCGGAAAATCGCCAGATGTTTGCAAAAAACCGTGCATGGAATATAGCAGTAAACGCGCCTGGCGTTGGGCAAGGGCAGCAGATTGAAAAGCAACGCGATGTTTTTCGGAATCTGTGAACGTAGAAAAGCAAAAAGCCCGCATTTCTGCGGGCTTCTTTAATATGGCGGAGGAACAGAGATTCGAACTCTGGGATGGTTTCCCATCGACGGTTTTCAAGACCGTTGCCTTAAGCCACTCGGCCATCCCTCCGGGGATTTTTTTGTTGCGTCATCTCTCAGCAAGAGAGATGGCGGAGGAGGAGAGATTCGAACTCTCGGATGGTTTCCCATCGACGGTTTTCAAGACCGTTGCCTTAAGCCACTCGGCCACCCCTCCGCAATGAGGCGCACTATAAACATCCCCTATAACGATGTAAAGCCTGCAATGAATCGTTCGGCTGAAAAACAGCCAAATTCTATTTATTCGGCGTCAATTTCGCCATTCTGCTCAGCGAAACAGCAATTTATCGCGTAAAGATGGGTAAAACGCCTTTTCTGTCTTTCAGGCGCTGCGTATCCTCGTGCCATATTTGGTGTTTCTCTCTTTAAGGAGCGCGTGATGGAAAGAATTTTTAGCTCGTCGCAGCAGTCGTTAGTCAGCACCCACAAGGTGCTGCGCAATACTTATTTGTTACTTGGCTTTACGCTGGCCTTCTCGGCGGTTACCGCAACACTGAGCACCGTGTTTGCATTGCCTTCGCCGGGTCTGATTCTGATGCTGGTGGGCTTTTATGGTTTGATGTTCCTGACGCATAAACTGGCTAACAGCCCAGCAGGTATTCTGGCCGCCTTCGCCTTTACCGGTTTTCTCGGTTACTGCCTTGGCCCAATCCTCAGTTCGTTCCTCACTGCGGGCATGGGTGATGTGATCGCCATGGCCTTGGGCGGCACGGCGCTGGTATTTTTCGGTTGCTCAGCCTATGTACTGACCACGCGCCGCGACATGTCATTCCTGAGCGGCATGATGATGGCGGGCTTTGTGGTGCTGCTGGTAGCGGTAGTTGCCAACATCTTCCTGCAACTGCCTGCGCTGCATCTGGCGATTAGCGCCCTATTTATTCTGTTCTCTGCCGGTGCCATTCTGTGGGAAACCAGCAACATCATTCACGGCGGCGAAACCAACTACATTCGCGCCACCGTGAGTCTGTATGTCTCGCTGTATAACATCTTTGTTAGCCTGTTGAGCCTGCTGGGCTTCGCTAACCGCGATTAAGATGCCGTAACCGTTATCAAACCCCGCTTCGGCGGGGTTTTTGCTTTTTATGGCTGGGCGAATTTACAATGTGTCCATTAACGCAATGAGGAATGACTGTGAATTTTGCCGGTAAAGAGATTGCCACCGATGCGGAAGGCTATTTGAAAAATAGCGCGGACTGGAGCGAACCGCTGGCCGCCGCCATTGCGGAGCAAGAGGCGATCGTGATGAGTGAAGCGCACTGGGAAGTGGTGCACTTTGTGCGCGCGTTTTATCAGGAATTTAATACCTCGCCGGCGGTACGCATGCTGGTGAAAGCCATGGCGCAAAAGTATGGGGAGGAGAAAGGCAACAGCCGCTATCTGTTCCGCCTGTTTCCGGAAGGCCCAGCGAAGCAAGCGACCAAAATTGCCGGATTGCCAAAACCGGCCAAGTGTTTGTAATCAGCCAGTGGTGAATCGGGTAGGCACTTCCCTGGGCTGATGTGGCTCCACCAGCACTTTGTCCACGCGCGCGCTACGCGGCCCACCTGCTTTTAGCCAACTGATCAATTCATCGACCTGCTGCGCTTCACCGGACGCCAGCACTTCAACGCTGCCGTCCGCCAGATTGTGCGCATAACCGTTAAGATTCAACTGTTTGGCCTGCGCTTGCGTGTGGTAGCGAAACCCCACGCCCTGCACGATGCCATGTACCCAAATTTTGCAGCATGTGGTTGCCATTGCGTTCTCCCATCACCTTGCGTTGCAATTTGCCGCCATCCGCCGGAAAATGGCGCCTCATTTTTTCAGGTAAGCATAGCAAACTATGACCGTTCGATTGATTCTCGCAAAGGGACGTGAAAAATCCCTGCTCCGCCGCCATCCGTGGGTGTTTTCTGGTGCCGTTGCACGTATGGAAGGTAAAGCCCAGTCTGGTGAAACCATTGATGTCTGTGACAGCAATGGCAAATGGCTGGCTCGCGCCGCGTACTCTCCGCAATCACAAATTCGCGCACGCGTCTGGAGCTGGCAACAGGATGAGTCAATTGACATCACCTTCTTCGTGCGCCGCTTTGAGCAAGCGCAGCTGTGGCGTGACTGGCTGGCAAAACGTGACGGGCTGGACAGCTATCGCCTGATTGCCGGTGAGTCCGATGGCATGCCGGGCGTTACCATCGATCGCTTCGGTAACTTCCTGGTGCTGCAGCTGTTATCTGCGGGTGCCGAGTATCAACGTCCAGCCATCGTTTCAGCTTTGCAGCAGTGCTTCCCGGATTGCGCTATTTACGATCGCTCAGACGTGGCGGTGCGTAAAAAAGAGGGACTGGAGCTGGCGCAAGGCGCGGTTTCGGGTGAACTGCCGCCACCGCTGCTGCCGATTACCGAACACGGTATGAAGCTATTGGTGGATATTCAGGGCGGCCATAAAACCGGTTATTACCTTGATCAGCGTGACAGCCGTTTTGCCACGCGTGGCTACGCAGAGAATGCACGCGTGCTGAACTGCTTCTCTTACACCGGCGGATTTGCGGTTTCGGCCTTGATGGGCGGCTGCCGTGAAGTGATCAGCGTTGATACTTCGCAGGACGCACTCGACGTGGCGAAACAGAATGTTGAGCTTAATGGTCTGGATGTGTCGCGCGCCCAGTTCGTGCGTGACGATGTGTTCAAGCTGCTGCGTCGTTATCGCGACAGCGGCGAGAAGTTCGACCTGATCGTCATGGATCCGCCGAAATTCGTTGAGAACAAGAACCAGTTGATGGGCGCGTGTCGCGGCTATAAAGACATCAACATGCTGGCTATTCAGCTGTTGAATCCCGGCGGCGTGTTGCTGACCTTCTCCTGTTCTGGCCTGATGCCGACCGATTTGTTCCAGAAAATCATCGCGGATGCCGCCGTTGATGCCGGTCGTGATGTACAATTTATTGAGCAGTTCCGTCAGGCAGCCGACCATCCAGTGATCGCCAGCTATCCTGAAGGGCTTTATCTGAAAGGTTTTGCCTGCCGCGTGCTGTGACTTGAAAACGCTGTCCCTGCCTCCATATTGGTAACAGGGCAGTCTTTTGGGAGGTCACAATGATTACGACTAAATTTGGAATTGGACAGCAGGTCCGACATCGTCTCTCCGGCGTGCTCGGCGTTATCGTGGATGTCGATCCGGAGTTTTCGCTTGATGAGCCAGAAGTTGATGATGTCGCTGCCAGCGAAACGCTGCGCGCCGCGCCCTGGTATCATGTAGTGATGGAAGATGAAGAAGGCGATCAGGTGCATACCTACGTGGCGGAAGTTCAGCTGGCGGGAGAAACCTCCTTTGAACATCCCGAACAACCTTCAATGGATGAGCTGGCCGCGTCAATTCGGCAGCAGCTGCAGGCACCCAGCCTGCGACATTAATGACAACGGCGACTCAGGTCGCCGTTTTTGTTTTAGCGCGTGATACCCAGTCGCGGAATTTCAATCTTTGGACAGCGATCCATCACGACGGTCATACCCGCGTCCTGCGCCAGCACCGCCGCTTGCTCATTAATCACGCCCAGCTGTAACCACAACGTGTCTGCACCGATGGCAATCGCTTCCTGCGCTACCCCCCACGCCGCTTCGGCATTGCGAAACACATCCACCATATCCACTTTTCCAGGAACATCCGCCAGCGTGGCATAAGCGGTTTGACCAAGAAGTTGTTGACCCGCCAGTTTAGGGCTCACTGGAATCACGTCGTATCCCTGATCGAGCAAGTATTTCATCACGCCATAGCTTGGGCGGTCGGGGCGATCGCTGGCACCCACTAATGCGATACGTTTGGTTTTAGTCAGCACATCGCGAATCGTTTGATCATTCATCTTTTTTCTCCTGGTTCATTCGCTTAAGTGTAGATGGCATTGCGCATTAGGCTGCAACTGCCGGGCATGAGAACTTTGCACAGCAGCACGAATAAATATGTAAAAATGTAAATTTACTGCCATAATGTAATACTTTGCTACACATAATCGATTTACCCCCCTTCTGCCGGGAGTTGAAATGAAGCTGTCTTTAACTGCTACGGGTTTACTGCTGTTGCTCGTATCAGCCTCATGCCAGGCCATCACTCTCAAGCTCGATCCCGAGATCGAACTGCTGGTGCTGGACGGGCGTAAAATCTCAGGCTCACTGCTGAAAGGTGCTGGCAGCCTTGAGCTGGAGCGTGGGCAGCATCAGTTTCTGTTTCGTGTGGAAAAACCGGGCGCTGACGCCGCGCACTTTCAATCCGTACCGATGATCGTCACTTTTAACGCTAACGCCCATTCGGTGGCGATTCGTTTGCCCGCGCTCAATAATCGCCGCGAACGCACCACCTTCGACAAAACGCTCAACTTCCAGCTGATTGATGAACGTGGCATAGAGATCACCAGCCTGCGCGACCATTTGCCGAAGGAAAGTGATAACGATTTCGAAAAGGCGATGGTGAATTATAATCGTGATGCCCACGCCGCTTCGGTTCCACGTTTTGCCTTGCATTCGCTGAGCGTAAGCGAGGCGCAATTGGATATGGATTACGCCTGGCAGGACGTTAGCGATCTTCCCTCTTTGCAAGTCTGGTTTAAGCGTTTTGATGCTGCCACACGTCTGCGTTTTATTAGCTGGATGAAAACCTTACGCACAAGTTGATAGTGATGAAACGCCAAGGGTAAACTCCTGCATTAACACATAATGCATGAGAAGAAACAGGAAGCCCTATGGAGCAGACCGTTCGTACCCTTCAGGTTCATAAACATATCGCCCTCGTTGCACACGATCACTGCAAAGCCTCGCTACTGGAATGGGTGAAAATCAACCAAAGCACGCTGCAACAGCATGTGCTTTACGCTACCGGCACCACCGGAAATCTGATTAATCGTCATACGGGATTAGACGTTAACGCCATGCTGAGCGGCCCGATGGGCGGCGATCAGCAAGTGGGCGCGTTGATTTCGGAAGGCAAAATTGATGTGCTGATTTTCTTCTGGGACCCGCTGAATGCGGTGCCGCACGATCCGGATGTCAAAGCACTGCTGCGCCTTGCTACGGTGTGGAATATCCCGGTGGCCAATAACCGCACCACCGCAGATTTTATTATTCAGTCACCGAAATTTGCCCAGCAGATTGAGATTCAGATTCCAGATTATCAGCGTTATCTCGCCGAACGTCTGAAACCCTAATCATCAGGCCTTACGGCTTTGCGGCACCCCCAACTCGCGCAGGTGTTCGACAAATACCGAAGGCCGATCTTTATCAAACATTAGCCATACCTGCTGGCGCGCGCGCGTCATCGCCACATACGCCAGCCGCCGCTCCTCCGCATCCGGGAAATCTTCCGGCTGCGGCAGCAAACCCTCTTCCATAATCGATTCACGCGCTTCTGCGGGAAAACCGTCGCGTCCCTGATGCAGCCCCAGCACAATAACGAAATCCGCCTGTTGGCCTTTGCTGGCATGAATGGTCATAAAATCCAGTTGTAACTTTGGCCAGCGCGTTTTGGCTTTATCAAGGATTGACGGGCGCAAATGGTGATAACGCGCCAGCAGCAGCACGCGCTCATCGGGTTTAGCATAGCCGCTCAGTTTATCGAACAGCGCTTCCAGTTGATCCTGCGGCAGCAAGGTCACCGATTTTTTATTGCCCTTGCTCAAGCTGTTTAGCGGCTTGCGCAGCTGATGCGGGTTTTGCTGCACAAACCGATTGGCAATCTCACCAATGCGATCGTTAAAGCGATAAGTGGTATCCAGCACACAGCGATCGCCATCACCGAAATAGTGATGGAACGCGGTGGTCAGGCTCATTTCGGCACCGCTGAAGCGATAGATTGCCTGCCAGTCATCGCCCACCGCGTACAGGCTGGTTCGCTTGTTTTGCTGACGTAACGCCGTTAGCAGTGCGGCTCGCTGCGGTGAGATGTCCTGAAACTCATCGACCAGAATATGCTTCCACGGGCTGATAAAGCGCCCTTTCTCCAGAATGGCAATCGCCTGATGAATCAGCCCGGAGAAATCAACCGCGCCCTCCTCTTTCAGCGCGCTTTTCCATGCCTTCAACAGTGGCGCCATCAGTTTGACACGCTTGCTGAAATTATCGCGCTGCGCTTCTGCCACATCCGCGATCATTGCCGCCTGCGCGCCGCCGTGCATGCGCATCAAGCCCAGCCAGCGCTCCATGCGCGATGCGATGCGCTGCGCCAGTTTGTCATCTTGCCAAAAGGGACCTTCGGGAATTTCCCACTCCAGCTCATCCTGCAACCACTGACGCCAGCCGCTGGCCTGCGCTTTTTTGCTGTTGCACTGCTCGCGCCACGTCTCAATCAGCAGCTGTCGCCGCGCCTTGCTGTCACTCTCCAGCTTGCTGATAACCGGTTGTTTGTTGCTGCCTTCACGGATGATATGCAGCGCCAGCGCATGGAAGGTACGCGCCTGAATCGCGCTCTCGCCAAGACGCGTTTGAATGCGGTCATTCATCTCTTCTGCCGCCTGACGACCAAACGCCAGCAGCAGAATTTGATCCGGTTGCGCCAGTTTGCGTTTCAGCAACCAACCTGCGCGCGCCACCAGCACCGAGGTTTTGCCGCTGCCTGCCCCCGCCAGCACCAGCAGCGCATCTTCGCCATTCACTACGGCTTCACATTGCGATGGATTGAGCGGCGTGGTTTCAACCGTGGAGAAGAATTCGTGATAATCGCTGAGGATCTTGCTGGTCCATTCACAATTGCGTTGGCGAATGGCCGTTTCACCCTGCTCAAGCCATTGCTGGCAAAATTCCCAGCGTTCACGGCAGTTGTCAAACTCGGCAATACGCGCGAGGGGCAACGGCAAGGCAGAAAACTGGCGCGTAATGCCCTCTTTCACCGCGCTCAGCTCACTGCGTTTCAACCAGCGATCCTGCTGCGTAAAGGCGAGGATTTCCTGCTCCAGCGCGGCGAGCACCTCGGCGCTCACCTCGCTCATCTCCTCGCTCCACTGCTGCCAGGCGTGCTGCAAGTAGTGGAAAAAGCGCTGCGTTTCCTGCCATTCGGTACCATGCAGGCGCACCACTTTTTCATCTGGTAGTAGAAACTCCAGTTCGCCCCACACCATGCCGCGCTTGCAGGCAATGTTGAGCAACTGGTTAAACGGAATCAGATATTCATGGCGATCGCCACTGACTTCCACGCCGGCGGCCAGCAAGCGCACCCGATTATAGGGATGCTGTGCCAGACGTTTACCCATTGATGTTGCTTTCAGTTCCATGTCCGCACCGTCATGTGGAATTCGATATCGCGCAGTTTACCTGTCAGACTCTTGGCGCTCCAGCCTTAAAAAGAGCTAAACTTGGCGCCACATATTGCGGATTGCAAAAGGAAAATCACGTTTATGCGTACCGTACTTAATATTCTTAATTTCATTCTCGGCGGCTTCTTCACCACTCTCAGCTGGCTGTTCGCCACGTTGGTGAGCATCGTACTGATTTTTACGCTGCCGTTGACGCGTTCCTGCTGGGAAATCACCAAGCTGTCTCTGCTGCCTTTTGGCAACGAAGCGGTGCATGTCGATGTGCTGCGCCCCGACAGCAAAAGCCATGTGATGAATACCGGCGGCACCTTCCTCAACATCTTCTGGCTGATACTGTTTGGCTGGTGGTTATGTCTGGCGCATATCTCGGCCGGTATCGTGCAGTGTCTGACCATCATCGGCATTCCTGTTGGCATCGCCAACTTCAAAATCGCCGCGATTGCGCTGTGGCCGGTCGGCCGTCGCGTGGTCTCCGTTGAAGAAGCCCAGGCCGCGCGTGAAGCTAATGCGCGTCGCCGTTACTGAGGCCGTTCAATGATTCATGACGCCTTGCCAGGCTGGCGACGTTATCTGTTTAACAGCAGCCTGCGCTATTTGCTGCGCATCTTCTTTGCCTTGACCGGATGCGCGGCGGTGCCGTGGTGGCTGCACCAAATAGAGTGGACCATTCCGCTGACGCTGGGTGTCGTCGCTGCGGCGCTGGCGGATCTCGACGATCGCTGGATTGGGCGTGTGCGCAATCTGTTGATCACGTTGGTGTGTTTCTGTATTGCTTCGGTGTCGGTGGAACTGTTGTTCCCCCATCCGTGGGCGTTTGCTCTGGGTCTGGCGCTTTCCAGCTGGGGCTTTATTTTGCTCGGTGCGTTGGGACAGCGTTATGCCACTATCGCCTTCGGTGCGCTGCTGATTGCGGTTTACACCATGCTGGGCATCGGCTTGTTTCCCCAATGGTGGATGCAACCAGCGCTGCTGTTGATCGGTGCTCTTTGGTACAACTTGCTGACCTTTATCGGTCATTTGATGTTCCCGGTGCGCCCGGTACAGGAACAGCTGGCAGGCAGTTTTTCCCAGCTGGCGCGCTATCTGGAAGCCAAAGCGAACCTGTTTGATCCCGATGGCGGCGATCAGGATGACGCCACGCTGGTTGCGACGGCAATGGTTAACAGCCAGTTGGTAGCACAGCTAAATCTTACTAAAAGCACTATTCAAAGCCGTTTGCGCGGCGACCGCGGTTCACGCAGCACGCGCCGCAGCCTGCACTACTATTTTGTCGCGCAGGATATCCATGAGCGCGCCAGCTCCTCGCATCTGCAATACCATCTGCTGCGTGATAACTGGCGTTACAACGAAGTGCTATTCCGTTTCCAGCGTCTGATGAACATGCAAGCGCGCGCGTGTCGGCAACTGGCGGAGACCATTTTGCTGCGTCAGCCGTGGCATCACGACAGCCATTTTGAACGCACCTTTGAACGGCTGGAAACCGCGCTGCAACGCCTTCAGCAGAACGAGCCGCAGGATCCACACATTCATGCACTGTTTTGGCTGCTGCGTAATCTGCGCGCCATTGATGCGCAACTGGCGTCGATTGAATCAGAACAGATGCTGGCCGAACCGTCCCCGCAGAGCGATCACCATCTGTCACGCGAAGGGCTCAGCGGCTGGGCGGATATCCGCTTACGCCTGAGTCGCCATCTCAGCCCACAATCGGCCCTGTTCCGCCATGCAGTGCGTATGTCGCTAGTGCTGTGTGTTGGCTACGCCTTTATTCAAATCACCGGCGTCGATCGCGGTTACTGGATCTTGCTGACCAGCCTGTTCGTCTGTCAGCCCAATTACAACGCCACCCGACGACGCCTGGCGTTGCGTATTGGCGGTACCTTAGCCGGCATTGCCATCGGCCTGCCGGTATTGTGGCTGGTGCCCTCGATTGAAGGCCAGTTGGTGCTGATTGTACTGAGCGGCGTGCTGTTCTTCGCCTTCCGCCAGATTCAGTATGCGCAAGCCACTTTGTTTATCACTTTGCTGGTTCTGCTGTGCTTCAACTTGCTGGGCGAAGGATTTGAAGTGGCGCTGCCGCGCGTGGTGGATACCTTACTGGGCTGCGGACTGGCGTGGCTGGCCGTGGCCTTTGTCTGGCCAGACTGGCGTTTTCGCAAAATCACTGCTGTTGCCGATCGCACACTGAATGCCAACTGCCGCTATCTGGATGCGATTATGGAGCAATATCACCAAGGCAAAGACAATCGTCTCGCTTATCGCGTGGCACGCCGCGATGCGCATAATGCCGATGCCGAGCTGGCGTCAGTGGTGTCAAACATCAGTGGTGAACTCAAGCTACAACAGCCGCTACGTGAGAATGCGTTTCGACTGTTATGTCTGAACCACTCCTTCCTCAGCTATATCTCCGCACTGGGAGCGCACCGCGCACATCTCGCGGATACTACTTTACTGAACTTACTGGATGACGCAGTCTGCTTCATTGAAGATGTGCTGCAGATCGACCGGGTTACGGATACTCAAGCCACTGAGATGCAGCAGGCGCTAATGCAGCGCATGAACGAGATGAAAAACAGCCCGGATACACGCGCACCATTAGTGATTCAGCAATTGGGCTTGTTAGTCGCGCTGCTGCCTGAAATTGCCCGTCTACGCCGTACTCTCATCAATGACTAAAGCGATTGATGCTCCGCCGCGTGCTGGCGGAGCATTTTTAGATACCAGGTGTAAAGCTCTTGCCTGATGGCGCTGGGTAACGCCGCTTCATGATGTCCTGATATTGCACCTTCCAGCGCCAACAGCGTTTTTAACCCAATGTGCTTATTCACCGCGCGTAGTTTCAGCCAGCTTTGTCGCGAGCCTGTTTCACACAGCAATTGCACCGAACTGATCCCTACCTTATGCAGCATCAGCTCCAATCGCAGGCTTAAATTCGGCAGATCTTTCAAACGCAGCGAGACAAGTCTGGTCGCTGCTTCGTCCTGTGCGGCACGCAGAGAACATGCTGACAGCTGCAATAACTGTTCAGGGTTTTGCCACAATTGCGTATCCACTTTGAAGTAGCTCAGTGTCACCGGCACGCCACGCTTACGGTACACTAGCGGTTCCAGTGAACGCTGTGCGTTATAGACGTGAAGCGCCTCGCTAGCTCGAAGATAGAGTGCATCCTCATTGATATACGCAAAAATCACCTTCTCAACAGTCAGTGCATAACCACCAAATTGCGTGCGCGATTCAATTTTACCTAATGCCGCCAACTGCGCTTTCGATTGTTCAACTACCGGGTTATATCTCTTCATAACGCCCCCTTCAATGGATTCCATGCGCGGGAAATTTCCTATAAAAGCTCGCAGATTCATCTGGTTAGAAGATAAAAAAAACGATTTAGCTGTTCAATGAATAAAAGCAGACGGGAGGTATCTTGTGCAGAAATTGCGAGGCGTTTTCAGAAATTGAGGTTGATCTTTATCCAGGAAGCCATTACTGTACATCCATACAGTTCATTACTGAGTGATTAAATTATGCGTACTCATTTCTCTGGCTCTGCTGACCGTTCACATCGTTTCGCTTCATCCAGCTTAGCGCAACCTTCGCTGGGTGGAATCACTGAACTGCGCTCCAGCGAACAACCTGGAATGATGCAACTTATACTGCTGCCGGTACTGAAACAGCTGAGCGAGCAATCGCGCTGGCAGCTGTGGCTCACTCCAGCGCATAAGTTGAATCGTAGCTGGATGCAGCAGTCAGGATTGCCGTTAGAAAAGAGTATGCATATCACCGAATCTGAGCGTTTTAACACCGTGGAAAGTATGGTGAAGGCATTACGTACAGGCAATTACAGCGTGGTTCTAGCCTGGATTCCGTACGAATTGAGCGATGAAGAGCGTCTAGAATTGGAAAAAGCCGCGGCAGAAGGTGAAGCACTCGGTCTGATTTTGCGTCCGCAGGGAGGTCAATACGCCCCTTCCAGACAACCTAACTCCGCAAAAATTCCGTCTGAATTGTTTCATTAAGTAAATTCCAGGAATTTTCTCAGCATTTTTTTTGCATAAGTTGCATCTAAGCTACTGATTCTTTTCCCGCCAGCTATGACAATGGCTTAGACGCTTTTTTGTTTTCTAATACCGAAGATTTAGCCAGGTGATTTGTTAAAATGTGTGTATAAATCGCTGTTTTTTTGCTGCCCGGCGTCACATCATACTTGTAAGTTTCCAATCTCGTTGTAGACTTTAGCTCGCCAGGGTGCTCAATAACCTCCGTTTTTTCGGTAGAGTCAAAAGCGAGCGTTTAGACCCGGCGAAGGATTAACACAAAGAGCAACCTTTTTGCTCATTGCCTATTTGGATGATAACGAGGCGCAAAAATGAAAAAGACAGCTATCGCAATTGCAGTGGCACTGGCTGGCTTCGCTACCGTAGCGCAGGCCGCACCTAAAGATAACACCTGGTATACCGGTGCTAAACTGGGCTGGTCTCAGTATCACGATACTGGTTACTACGGTAACGGTTACGCGAACAACGACGGTCCAACTCACGAATCACAGCTGGGTGCTGGTGCATTCGCTGGTTACCAAGCTAACCCGTACCTGGGCTTCGAGCTGGGCTACGACTGGTTGGGCCGTATGCCTAACAAAGGCAACGTGACCAATGGCGCGTTCAAAGCACAAGGCGTTCAGCTGGCTGCTAAACTAAGCTACCCAATCACCGAAGACTTCGATGTCTACACCCGTCTGGGTGGTATGGTATGGCGCGCAGACTCTACTCAGAACACCGATGGCGTTCGTCACAGCGACCACGACACCGGCGTTTCTCCGCTGGCTGCTGTTGGTGTTGAATATGCGCTGACCAAAAACTGGGCGACTCGCCTGGACTATCAGTGGGTTAACAACATCGGTGACGCAGGTACCGTTGGTACACGTCCAGACAACAGCATGCTGAGCGTCGGCGTTTCTTACCGTTTCGGTCAGGAAGATGATGCAGCGCCAGTTGTCGCTCCGGCTCCAGCTCCAGCGCCAGTTGTTGAAACCAAGCGTTTCACTCTGAAGTCTGACGTTCTGTTCACCTTCAACAAGGCAACTCTGAAGCCAGAAGGTCAGCAGGCTCTGGACCAGCTGTACAGCCAGCTGAGCTCAATGGATCCGAAAGACGGTTCTGTTGTAGTACTGGGCTTCACCGATCGCATCGGTTCAGAGCAGTACAACCAGAAACTGTCTGAGAAACGCGCTCAGTCTGTAGTTGATTACCTGGTATCTAAAGGTATCCCTTCTAACAAGATCTCTGCACGCGGTATGGGCAAATCTAACCCAGTTACTGGCAACACCTGTGACAGCGTGAAAGGCCGCAATGCCCTGATCGACTGCCTGGCGCCAGACCGTCGCGTTGAAATCGACGTGAAAGGTATCAAAGACGTTGTAACTCAGCCACAGGCTTAAGTTATCACGCAGTAAAAAACCCCGCTTAGGCGGGGTTTTTTTATGGCTGAATGTAATGAGAACGAAAAGAACTCTACTCTTTTTCCGAACCACCATTCCTAAGGATCGCCCGAAGATCTTGTTTCAGCGTAGACATCTGGCTGGCATACTTCTCTTTGCGTTCAGCATCTTCAATCAACTGGACGATAGTTTCTGACAGCGTATTACTGCGACGCTGCGCCAATCCCGCCAGTCGCTGCCACACCAGATATTCCAGATCGATCGATTTCTTACGCGTATGTTGATGCTCGGCATTAAAGTGACGCTTACGGCGCGCACGTATCGTCTGCTTGAGACGATTCTCCAAATCAGGATGAATGTGCTGGGCGATCCACTCGTTAACCTCAACCGGGCTGTTTTCCATCGATAGCAGCGTATCAACCGCAGCTTGCGCCGCGCTAAGCTCAAGATGACGGGTGATCAGTTCACCCTCCCGATGCTTTTTCACCAGGTATTTCCACTTCCATCCACTTTCAAGATTTTCGAGTTGCTGGTATTTCATCGGAATCTCATCGTGATCACGTAACAAACTAAGAATAACAGCTTTTTTCCTGGATGCAGCAAGGAAAAACATGTTGCAGCCGTCACAATCCGGGCCGGAACTCCGCCGTGATTAACCGGGTTGATTCCTGTATAATCGCGCTTTTCCTAAATCAGACTAATGCGAATATTTTGACCAGCACTCAAATTACGTGGCAAGCCCTGCAGCCGGATAGCGACCGCTACCAATCCATTTTCTCGAACGTCTCACTGGAAGATTGCGATAGTCTTGCCGCGGTTCAGCCGCGTCTGCTGAATGCGCTGGCGCATTTGCATCATCAAACCCTGGGTTTCCCACTGCTGCTGTTGCGCAGTCAGGAAAACAGCGATTACCTGGCCTGCATCGCCGATGCAGCGCAACGTTTCCAGCCGGATGAGATTGCTCTCTACGGTGGTGACTATCATGTGATGGGCGATAACGTTAGCCTGCTCGCGCCAACCGATATCAATCGCCCGTTCACCAGCCAGGGCGGCGTGCATTTCGCCGACTGGATTGAAGCTGAGCAACTGTTCGGTTGCGTACGTCAATATAAAGACCGTGTGCAGCCTGAACCGGGCCTACTGCATCGCGCCAATGGCGGCACGTTAATACTTGCGGTCAATACTTTGCTGGCACAGCCGCTGTTGTGGCTGCGTCTGCGTAAGTGCATTGAGCAAGGTCGCTTCGATTGGTATTCACAGGATGAGCGTCAACCGCTGCCCGTCGCCATTCCCTCGCTACCGCTGCAACTGCGTCTGGTACTGTGTGGCGACCGTGATGCACTGGCCGCCTTCCAGGAAATGGACGTCGAAGTTCATGAGATGGCGCTGTACAGCGAATTTGAAGAGAGCTTACAGATTCTCGACGAAGACGACATGACTTCATGGTGCCAGTGGACGCTAACACAAGCTGAACAAGCTGGGTTAGCCCAGCCTGAAGCGGATTTCTGGCCATTGTTGATCACCGAAGCGGCACGCATGACCGGTGATCAAGACACCTTACCGCTTTGCCCACGCTGGCTTCGTCGTCAACTACAGGAAACGGCGCTGCATGGCGACAGCATCAATGCCGAAGCGTTGAAAGAAGCACTGGAAGCACGCCAGTGGCGTGAAGGCTTCCTCGCCGATCGCATGCGCGATGAAATCCTGCTTAATCAGATCATGATTGAGACTGAAGGCGAAGTGGTCGGCCAAATCAATGGCCTTTCGGTGGTTGAGTTCCCGGGTCATCCGCGTCCGTGGGGCGAACCTTCACGCATTACCTGTGTGGTACATCCCGGCGATGGCGAATTCACCGATGTAGAGCGCAAAGCTGAGTTAGGTGGCAACATTCATGCAAAAGGCATGATGATCATGCAAGCCTATCTGATTGCCGAACTGGAGCTGGAGCAACAGTTACCCTTCTCGGCTTCGCTGGTGTTTGAACAATCCTATTCTGAAGTGGATGGCGACAGCGCCTCGCTGGCCGAGCTGTGTGCGTTAATCAGCGCGCTGGCTAATCAACCGGTTAATCAGCAGATTGCGGTAACTGGTTCAGTGGATCAGTTTGGTAACGTGCAGCCCGTCGGTGGCCTGAATGAAAAAATTGAAGGCTTTTTCCACATCTGTAACTCACGTGAACTGACCGGCAAGCAGGGTGTGATTTTCCCTGCCAGTAACGCGCGCCATCTCAGTTTGAATCAGGACGTAGTGGAAGCGGTTAAAGCCGGACAATTCCATCTTTGGGCCATTGAGAGCGTAGATGAAGCGCTGCCGCTGCTGACCGGCATTGTTTGGCAGAGTGAAAGCGGCGAATCACTGCTTAGCACCATTCAGGAACGCATTACCCAGTTGAACCAGCAGGAAGCTCGCCTGCGTCCATGGCCATTACGTTGGCTCAACTGGTTCAACCACAGTTGATAAGATTGCTCAGCGTACAACTGTTCGCTAATATTCGGGCTTCACTAAAAGAAGGCATATTGAGAACATGGTAGATAAACGCGAATCCTATAGTAAAGAAGACCTGGTTGCCTCGGGTCGCGGCGAACTGTTTGGCGAAAATGGACCGCCGCTTCCATCCAACAACATGTTGATGATGGACCGCGTGGTCAAAATGACTGAAGACGGCGGTAAATTCGATAAAGGTTTCGTAGAAGCCGAACTGGATATCCGCCCCGACCTGTGGTTCTTTGACTGCCACTTCATTGGCGATCCGGTGATGCCGGGTTGCCTCGGCCTTGATGCGATGTGGCAGCTGGTTGGCTTCTACCTCGGCTGGCTGGGCGCAGAAGGTAAAGGCCGCGCATTAGGCGTAGGTGAAGTGAAGTTCACTGGACAAGTCCTGCCTACCGCGAAGAAAGTGACCTACAAAATCCACTTCAAGCGTGTGATCAACCGTAAACTGGTGATGGGCGTAGCAGATGGTGAAGTCTTTGTTGACGGGAACCTGATTTACTCTGCTACGGATTTGAAAGTGGGTCTGTTCAAAGACACTTCCGCTTTCTAATCCTTCCAAACGAAAACCTCCGCACGCAGCGGAGGTTTCTTCCATAATGATAGACATCCAGCAGTGCTAGGCCACCGCTGACCTGTCCTCCATGGCTTGACGCCAACCTCCCAACCAGTGAGACCGTGCATCGATCAATTGATAAGGGCATATCTCTTTTGAACGCCCTGTAATCCCGGCTTGGTAGCCTCGTGAATGTGCTCGTTCCAGGCGGTCTCTCTTCTGTCTCTTCATGCCTCGTTTCCCTCATTTTTCAGGTCTGGTGGAATCTGGGTGGAAAGAAAGAGTGGCGATATAATGTTCAACCACAGTAATGTTCTAACCCGATGCAGAAGAAAGGTCAATGCGCAAAATTCACGCCAATGTCATGTTTTTGACGTTAAAGTGCCATGTAGAATTGTCAGTGGAATGTCTATCTGGCTGATTAGGCAATAAAAAAAGCCCCTGATTTGACTGCGATCACACTACAGCAAATCAAGGACTTAGCATAAGCATCGAACAAATCTTAATTTAGCGAAACGACACTATTTGCGATTTGTTGCGCCGTTTGCTGCCAGCCGAGAGCCAGAGTACGCACCAACGCATCATAGCCATCTTCAGTTTGCGGCAGCGTCAGATTAAAGCCATGTTTGATTAGGCGCCCTTGATGCTGCAGTAACCATTCGCCACTCACCACCACTTGCCCATCGTAACGTCCCTGGAAACCGGTGACATTGACGGAGAGCGTGTCGTGGCTATCGCCCAGCGGAGCACCAGCAACCAAACGGCCAGGCAGCGCTTTGCTGAGATTAATGATCAGCGTTTGCTGCAGCTGTTGATCGAGCGGACTGGCCCACAAGTTATTGGCCGCAATCACGTACTTCACATCGCTGGTCTGATACACCAGGCCATTGCCCGCCATATAATCCGGCACTGTCACCTGCTCGACCCAAATCATCGGCTGTCCAGTGCCAGCGGCACTTTCAACGCGCGCCACATTATTGCCTGTCGGCAGCTGATAATAGGTATTTTCAACGGTGCTGCTGCAGCCTGTTAGCAGCAACAGCGCCCCGATCATTAGCCCTTTTTTCACTGTTTCGCCCTCTTTGGCTGTGGATCCTGGCCCGGCTTGGCTTCAAACACCAGCGCGTTACTTTTGCTATTCAGCGTTTTCAGCACCGGCTGCAGCTCACGCAGCACCTGATCAAGCCGCTGCATATCGCCCACCAGCTTGCTGTAAGCCGGTGAACCTGGCTGCAGCCCTTTCATGCTGCGATTCAGTTCACGCAGGGTTTGCTGCATGTCTGAAGGCAGCGTTTTCATCGCTGGGTTTGCGGTGATCTGATTGAGATTATCCAGCGTCTTCTGCAGCTGTTGCAGCGTGCGCTGGCTCTCTTTCAAGGTACCGGTGGCTTCATTCAGCAAAGGATTAAGTGGCAAGCCGTTAATCTTATCCAGCGCCGCCATCAATTTCTGCTGAATCTGCGCCAGGCCACCGCTGACGGTTGGAATCACTTCCAGTTCCGCCACTTCGTTCGGGCCTTTATATGCCGGTGCATTGTCGTAGAAATCGAGGTCGATAAATAGCGCGCCAGACAGCAGGTTGCCGGTTTTCAGCGTCGCACGCAGACCGCGTTTTTTGCCTTCCTGCAGATGCTGCTCAAGATTGAAATCTCCGCCCAGACGATTAACAAAACGATCCGGCTCAATGCGAATCAGCACCGGCACGCGATAGTCAGTATTCAGCGCCTGATTCACACCCGGAATCATGTAAGGCACTTGTGACACTGTACCCAGACGAATGCCACGGAACTCAACCGGTGCGCCAACCTGCAAGCCACGAATCGAATCGGTGAAGAACAGCAGGAAATCGGTGTGAGCACTGTAAAGCGAATCCTGGATGCTGCGCTGATCGTCGTACAGATGGTATTCCGCTTTGTTCTCCGCAGCACGGCCCAGCTCAGCGCCGTCCGGCACGTCAAAACTGACGCCGCCGCTGAACAGTGTGGTGAGCGATCCCATCTCTACGCGCATGCCGGATGCCGACATATCCACCGCAATGCCGCTGTCTTTCCAGAAGCGCACATTGGTGGTAATGAGGCGATCGTAGGGCGCCGAGATAAACAGCTGATAAGCCATCATACGTTTATCGGTATCAAAGGTGCTGGTTTCCACCGAGCCGACACGATAACCCCGGAACAGCACCGGATCACCCGGATTCAACTGTCCCGCTTTTTTACTGTCAAGCGTGACACGAATCCCTTTGGCATCCGGCGGTGCTAACGGCGGTGCATCCAGCAATTGGTATCTCTCTGGCTTATCACCCTTCGCGCCCGGCTGCAGTTCGATATAAGCACCCGATAACAATGTGCCTAAACCGGAAATACCTTCGCGGCCAATTTGCGGTTTAACTACCCAAAATGCGCTGTCGCCTTGCAGCAGCTTTTCCATACCAGAGTTGAGACGCGCTTTAATCTCAACGTGGTGCAAATCATCGGTCAGAACCGCGCTTTCCACCACGCCAACGTTAACGCTGCGGCTCTTAATGGCGGTTTTACCGGCTTCGATGCCTTCCGCGTTCTCGGTAATCAGCGTCACTTCCGGACCCTGATGGCTGAAGTGATAAAAAAGAATCCATCCGCCGATTAACAGCGTGACGATGGGTACAATCCAGACCGGTGACCAGCGTTTAATCTGGTCGACCTTAGCAGTCCCGTGATGGTTGTCCGTCAAGACGCGGCTCCTTACGTTCAGTTTCTCGTTGTCGATCCCACAGTAGGCGCGGATCAAAGGTCATGGCGGCAAACATCGTGAGAATCACCACCATGGCAAACAGCAGCGCACCCGGCGCAGGATACACACTCATCAGTCGTCCCATGCGCACCAGAGCGGAGAGAACGGCGATGACAAACACATCAATCATTGACCAGCGGCCAACGAACTCAACCACCTCATAAACCACGTGCATCTTTTCATCATCGCGTCCGCCGCGTCCGCTGCCGTGCCAGCACAGCCAGGCAATCGCCAGCATTTTCAGCGAAGGCACCATGATACTGGCGATGAAGATCACCAGCGCTACCGGCCACGAACCGTCGCTCCACAGCAAAATCACCCCGGCCATAATGTTCGAGGGATATTGCGAACCGAGCGTTTCGGTCACCATGATCGGCATGATATTGGAGGGAATGTAGAGCATCACCGAGGTGATCAGCAGCGCCAGCGTCCATTGCAGACTGTGCTTGCGGCGCGCATGCGCCTTCACACCACAACGCGGACACGCCAGTTGGTCGGCGGGCAGAATAGCGGTGCAACAAGGGCAGCTACGCAAACCCTGCTTTAAGCCGCTAACACCGGCCAGCGGCACTTTCGGCAGCGGCGGTAACGGATCGATACGTTGCCACACCCAGCGGCGATCAACACATTGAAACGCCCGCAAATGCAGCACGCAGAACAGGCACCACGGCCAGAAACTGCTGCCGAGGCCAATCTCGCCATACGCCATCAGCTTGACGAAACTGACCAGCACGCCGGCCATAAAGATTTCCGCCATGCCCCAGCTACGCAGCTGAAACAGCACGCGCGCCAATCCAAGCCGCAGGTTATGCGGCATGCGAACGTTATTGACCAGCAGGATAATGGTGATCATGCAGAAGGCGGGAATGCCCTGCACAAACAGCAGAAACAGCGTTGCCAGGCTGCGGTAATCTTCACGATCCATCACCTGCGGAATTTCGAGCAGCGATATCTGGCTGCTCAATCCCGCGACGTGCATATTGATGAAAGGAAACAGATTGGCCAGCACCAGCATAAACAGCGCCGAAAGGGCGTAGCCGGTCGGACGTCGACGCGGCTCCTGCCAGTTGGCTTGCAGCGTGGTGTGACAACGCGGGCAACGCGCACGGCTGCCGACCGGTACAGCGGGCAGCTTTACTGTTAAATCACACTGTGGACAAAGACTCCACTGATGCGCTTGATCCGCTGCACACATGCTGACTCCTTCCGATTACGCGCCGTTTTTCAGCGCTTCCAGCTCTTCCCAACGTTCAAACGCCACTTCCAGTTCCTGCTCGGTTTGCGCTAACGCATCCAGAACGGGCTGGGTTTTATCGTGTGGCTGGCTGAAGAAGTCCGGATGACTCATTTTAGCCTGCAACTCACCGATGCGGGTTTCCAGCTGTTCGAGTTTTTGCGGCAGCTGTTCCAGCTCACGTGCCAGGTTATAGCTTAGCTTGTTGGCTGGACGTTTGGCGACGTCACTTTTCTCTGCTGTTTTCGTCGGTGCAGCCGGTTTGGCCTGAGTGGCTTTGCCTTGCTTATACGCGGCGCGCTGCTGCTGAGCATCGTGATAGCCCCCCACAAAGGTACCGATTTCGCCGTTGCCTTCGAAGATCCAGCATTCAGTCACGGTGTTGTCGACGAATTGACGATCGTGGCTCACCAGCATCACGGTGCCCTGATAACCATCCACCAGCTCTTCCAGCAGCTCCAGCGTTTCGACGTCGAGGTCGTTGGTTGGTTCATCGAGAATCAGCAGGTTGCTTGGCTTAAGGAACAGACGTGCCAGCAGCAGGCGGTTACGTTCACCGCCAGACAAGGCGCGCACTGGCGTCATGGCGCGTTTCGGATGGAACAGGAAGTCCTGCAGATAACCGAGCACGTGGCGCGGTTTGCCGTTAACCATCACTTCCTGTTTACCTTCAGCGAGGTTATCCATCACGGTACGATCCGGATCCAGCTCAGCGCGGTGCTGATCGAAGTAAGCGATTTCCAGCTTGGTACCGCAATGCACGCGGCCGCTGTCGGCTTTCAGCTGATCCAGCATCAAACGCAGCAAGGTGGTTTTACCGCAACCGTTCGGGCCAATCAGGGCGATTTTGTCGCCGCGCTGCACCTGAGTAGAGAAGTCTTTCACCAGGGTTTTGCCACCCACACTGTAATTGACATCTTCCATCTCAAACACGATTTTGCCTGAACGTGCCGCTTCGCCGACTTGCATATTGGCTTTGCCCATCACTTCACGACGAGCAGAGCGCTCGTTACGCAGCGCTTTCAAGGCACGTACACGGCCTTCGTTACGCGTGCGGCGCGCTTTGATGCCCTGACGGATCCACACTTCTTCCTGCGCCAGCTTGCGGTCGAATTCGGCGTTTTGCATCTCTTCGACGCGCAGCGCTTCTTCTTTACCGGTCAGGAACAGATCGTAGTTGCCCGGCCAGGAAACCAGCTTGCCGCGATCGAGATCGACAATACGCGTTGCCATGTTGCGGATAAATGAACGGTCATGCGAGATGAACACGATACTGCCGCTAAAGGTCTTGAGGAACGTTTCCAGCCAGTCGATGGTTTCGATATCGAGGTGGTTCGTCGGTTCGTCGAGCATCAGCACGCGCGGGTTGCTCACCAGCGCGCGGCCCAATGCCGCTTTACGCAGCCAGCCGCCGGAAAGCGAGGACAACTCGGTATCCGCATCCAAACCAATCTGCAGCAGCACGTCGTTAATACGGCTATCCAGCTGCCACAGATTTTGATGGTCAAGAATGGTTTGCAGACGGCCCATCTCGTTGAGGTTCTTCTCGCTCGGATCTTCCATCACCAGATGGGAAATCGCGTGATAAGCCTTGAGATGCTCAGCCTGCTCGGCCACGCCTTCGGCAACGAAGTCGTAAACCGAGCCGGTAATGTTGCGTGGCGGATCCTGTTGCAGACGCGCCACCACCAAATCCTGCTCATAAATGATGCGGCCATCATCCAGCGGCTGTTCGCCGTTGATGATTTTCATCAGCGTCGATTTACCGGCGCCGTTACGGCCAACCAGACAGACGCGTTCGCCCTCTTCGATATGCAGTTCGGTGTTATCCAACAGCGGCGCATCGCTGAACGAGAGGTAAGCGCCATGGATACTGATCAGTGACATAAAACTTATTCCTTACCGGCGTGGCTAACCAGCCAGCAGTTGTGAATTTGACGGTTGCGCGCGAAATCCTGCGACAGCGTTTTTTGGGTAATTTCCTGCGCCTGCAGACCCAGACGTTCTAAGCCGTCGAGATCCATTTTGAAGCCGCGCTTATTGTTGGAGAACATAATGGTGCCACCGCGACGCAGCAGACGTTTCAGGTTCTGCATCAGCATCATGTGATCGCGCTGCACGTCGAAATCGTCTTCCATGCGCTTAGAGTTAGAGAACGTCGGCGGATCGATAAAAATCAAATCGAACTGTTCGTCACTCTCGCGCAGCCAGCTCAGGCAATCCGCGTGCATCAGGCGGTGCTGACGACCGGTTAAACCGTTAAGACGCAGGTTGCGCTCGGCCCATTCGAGATAGGTACGCGACATATCTACGGTGGTGGTGGTTTTCGCGCCACCCAAACCGGCGTGCACGCTGGCGGTGCCGGTGTAGGCAAACAGATTCAGGAAATCTTTGCCTGCGCTCATTTTGCCCAGCATCTGGCGTGCGATACGGTGATCGAGGAACAAACCAGTATCCAGATAATCGGTGAGATTCACCAGCAGGCGCGCATCAAATTCCTGCACTTCGAAGAAATCGCCCTTCTCGCCCAGCTTTTGATACTGGCTTTTGCCTTTCTGGCGCTCGCGGGTTTTCATCACCAGACGATTCGCCGGGATCTCCAACACGCTCAGCGTTGCACTAATTACATCGAACAGACGCTGACGCGCTTTGTTGGCGTCCACGGTTTTCGGTGGCGCATACTCCTGGATCACCACCCAATCAGCGTAACGATCGACCGCCACGTTGTACTCTGGCAGATCGGCGTCATACAGACGATAACAGTCGATATTCGACTGGCGCGCCCATTTATCCAGTTTCTTCAGATTCTTACGCAGGCGGTTAGCAAAATCTTCCGCAATCTGCGCGCCGCCTTCTGCGCTGGTCGCAGCCAGCTGATAGTTTTTCTGCACGCACTCGAGCGGGCCGTTTTTGGCTTTGAACTGGCGATCGGCACGCAGTTGCAAGCAACTCAGCAGCTCCGGCGAGGCGCTGAACAGCGACAGATTCCAGCCGCCGAAATTCTGCTTCATGATGCGGCCCAACTGGCTGTGCAGCGCAATCAGCGCCGGTTCGCTTTCCAGACGTTCACCGTACGGCGGGTTGCTTAATACCGTGCCGGTAATCTCTTTGCCCGCCAGCGGATTTTTCAGCTTGATCACATCCTGCTGCGCGAAGGTGAACAGCTCGAACACGCCGGCACGACGAGCATTGGCGCGCGCCGATTCCAGCACGCGGCTGTCATTATCGTAGCCAAAGAAACGGGCGGTCGCCGCAGCGGTACCCACGCGTGCGCGCTCTTTCGCGGCAGCATGAACTTCCTGCCAGACCGCCTGATTGTGTTTCTTCCAGCGATTGAAGCCCCAATGGGTACGCAACAGGCCAGGCGCGCGATCGCAGGCGATCAGCGCCGCTTCCAACAGCAGCGTGCCGGAACCACACATTGGATCGACCAGCGGCGTGCTGCTCTGCCAACCCGAACGCATCACAATCGCCGCCGCTAAGGTTTCTTTTAACGGCGCCGCGCCGGTTTGCTGGCGATAGCCGCGCTGATGCAGTGAATCACCGCTCAGATCCAGCGCGATGCTGACGCGATCTTTGTTCAGCCACGCATTGATGCGAATGCCCGGTTGTTCACGATCAACGTTCGGGCGTTCCAGATTCTGGCGGGTAAAGCTGTCCACGATGGCATCTTTAATACGCAACGCACCGAACTGGCTGTTGCGGATCACCTCATTGGTGCCGCTAAAATGGATGGCAAAACTGGTGTTGCTGTCGAACATCTCGGTCCATGGAATACTTTGCGCACCCACGTAAAGATCGAGATCGCTCCAGACGCCAAATTCTCCCAGCGGCAGCAAAATGCGCGAAGCCAAACGGCTCCACAGCAGGCTTTGGTACATTACATGGTCGTCGGCCTGAAAGTGGACGCCGCCCTGCACCACCTGCAAATCCTGCGCACCCAGCGCGTCTAGCTCACTTTTCAACAGCTCTTCGAGCCCACGCGCCGTACTGGCAAACAGAGAATTCATATCGTCACTTTTTACTCTTGCTTAAATTGCTGCGCATTATAGCGAATCAGCGTGCTATGTCATAAAGTTAGCTTCTTTTAAACTTATGACCCTGTTTCTGGAGTGGTGATGATTACGCTTTCACGCCTTTACATCCATCCCGTTAAATCTATGCGCGGTCTGCAACTGTCGCATGCGCAGGTGCTGGAAAGCGGTCTGGGCTTTGATCGCATCTTTATGGTGACCGAACTGGACGGCACGTTTGTCACCGCGCGCCAGTTTCCGGAAATGGTGCGTTTCACGCCTGCGCTGCTGCCGGATGGCCTGTTTTTACAAGCACCAGATGGATCGCAGGCGCTGATCCGCTTTAATGATTTTACCGCTGAGCAGTCACCTACCGAAGTATGGGGCAACCATTTCACCGCGCGTATTGCACCGGAAACGATTAATAGCTGGTTGAGCACCTTCTTCCCGCGTCCGGTGCAACTGCGCTGGACCGGCGCGGAACCGACGCGCCGTGTGAAGCGTTTTGATCATGTGCCGCTGAGCTTTGCTGACGGTTTTCCCTACTTGCTGGTGAACATGGCCTCGTTGCAGGATCTGCAACAACGCTGTCCGGCCAGCGTGCGTGTTGAGCAGTTCCGACCCAATCTGGTCGTAAGCGGCGCGGCCGCATGGGAAGAAGATAGTTGGAAACGTCTGCAAATTGGCGAGATTACCTTTGAGATGCCGAAGCCGTGCAGCCGCTGCGTGTTTACCACCGTCGGCACCGAAACGGGTCAAAAACATCCTAATGGCGAACCGCTCACCACCTTGCAGGGTTTCCGCAGCGCGCAGGATGGCAGCGGCGATATTGATTTCGGCCTGAATTTGATTGCGCTCAATAGCGGCATTATTCGCGTTGGCGATGCGGTGACCATTTTAGAGAAGCAAACGCCGCGCGCATACGGTGCGGGCGCCGTGGTCGAAACGCTGGCACCTGACGCTAGCAGCCACAGCGCAGTAACTATCGATTATCAGGGAGCGAGCTTTAGCGGCGACAATCAGCAAGTGTTGCTGGAACAACTGGAGATGCAGGGTTTCCGCATTCCCTACTCGTGCCGCGCCGGACTTTGTGGCAGCTGCAAAGTGACGTTGGTCGCGGGTGAAGTGAAAGCACTGAAGAAAAGCGCGGTGCGCGCAGATGGCACGATCTTAAGCTGCAGCTGTATTCCGGCAGGCGATATCGAACTGGCGTAAGCCGATCACACCGCCCGCGCGAAGTGGGCGGTTTGTTCCTGCTGCTGTGGACGCAGACGATCGTTCATGATCTTGATCGCATCACCCAGCTGCATACCTTTACCCGCCACGCTTAACGCGTTTTGCGCCAACAAGCACAGCGCCGCATTTTCACCGCTTTCAACCACAAACAGTTGTGCCTTTTCGCCGCTATCGGCCAGCGTCACCGCCACCATATCGCCTGCAGCCGGCTGCCAGCTGTGTGCGTGATTGGTGAAGTGCCAGCTTTTAGGCATCAGGGGTTTGAGAAATCGGCTGGCCACCAGCGCGTTTAATACTAATTCGGCACGCTGATCGCCTTTTAATCCACTCTGACGGCAACGTTCTTCAAAAGTAAAATAGAGCGCGGCGTCATCAACGCAAAAACCGCTGACATTAAATGCATCAGGCGTCAGCATTTTGCGCGAGAAGCGCGAGCGAAATAACATGCCGTCGGCTAAATCCAGCATCATGCGGTCATGCTCTGCGTCGAAATACCAACGCCAGTTGTCATCAGGTTTGATTTTCATGATCTGCCCTGTGGTTTATCGCTGCGCTAAATGGCGCTTAATTAAAAAATAAATCTGAGAAAAAGCTGAAAAATGCACCAGCAGGACAAAATATAAACGAGCCGAAGGGATAAATAAACCCCTCGGCGCAGTAAAGTGGGAAATGTCTTAGAGGTGGGTCACGATATCTTTAATTAAGCCTGGGCCTTTATAAATAAATCCGGAGTATATCTGCACTAATGTTGCACCTGCGGCAATTTTCTCGCGCGCAGAAACCAGGGAATCAATACCACCGACGCCAATAATAGGTAAGCGGCCCTGCAGCTCTTGCGCCAGGCGGCGAATCACTTCGGTACTGCGTGACTGCACCGGACGACCACTTAATCCGCCCGCTTCTTCGGCATATTTAAGGCCGGTCACCAGCGAACGATCGAGCGTGGTATTGGTGGCAATCACACCATCAATATTGTGGCGCACCAAACTGTCGGCAACCTGGATCAATTCTTCTTCGGTAAGATCCGGCGCGATCTTTACCGCCACCGGCACATATTTAAGGTGCCGTTCTTGCAGCTCTCGCTGTTTTAATTTGATGGCGGAGAGAAGATCGTCCAGCGCTTCACCATATTGCAGCGTGCGTAATCCTGGCGTGTTCGGTGAGGAAATATTGATGGCAATATAACCGGCGTGGGCATATACCTTTTCCATGCAAATCAGATAATCGTCTTTACCATTCTCAACCGGCGTATCTTTATTTTTGCCAATATTGATGCCGAGAATGCCTTTAAAGCGCGACTTTTTGACGTTGGCGATCAGATGATCAACGCCGTGATTATTAAACCCCATGCGGTTAATAATCCCTTCCGCAGGCACTAAGCGGAACATACGCGGTTTATCATTTCCCGGTTGCGCCAGCGGCGTTACCGTTCCCACTTCGACAAAACCAAAGCCCATCGCGCCGAAGGCATCAATGCACTCGGCATTTTTGTCGAGGCCGGCGGCTAAGCCGAGCGCGTTCGGGAAGGTTAATCCCATGCAGGTGACCGGACGGGATGGCAGCGACTGGCGAATCAGCCCTTCCAGCGGGGTGCCGCTGATAAAACGCAGTTGTTGAAAGGTGAGTTCGTGCGCACGCTCAGGATCAAGCTTAAACAGCGCCGGCCGGACGATAGGATATAACATGCACTCTCCTCAATGACGGAAACCAGGGAAGTCGGGGTGCACGGGAAAATGTGCGCCAGAATGGTAAGGTGCTCTGGCGCAAAAGTAAATTGTTCTACTGCATCACAATTTGATCGTTATCAGCGTCGTGCAGAATAGCGGCCAAGCTGTTCACGACACGCCTGCAGGCCACTGTAAATCGTCGGGCAATACCACATCAGCTTCAGACGCGCGCTGTGCTGCAACACATTACGCACCAGCTGATTCACCTGCGGCTGCCAGTCTGTCGGGATCACCATATGATTTTTGCGGATCTGCGCCAGACAGCTGTGCATCACCGTTTGGTAATAGCTATCCAGCAAGGCCGCATCCACCGGCAGTTGCTGTTCACGCAGGAATTGTTCGCTGCTTTGGCGCGCAATGAAGTAGTTTTTCACATAGGAAAAATCGCGCGTGCTCTGCGACAACGAGGTCACCATAAAGCGTTTGTAGTAGTAGCTTTGGCTAGTGCAATAAATATTACGCGCCTGCAGATAGAGCGCGAACATGTACGGTGCATCTTCATGGTTCTGGATCGGCAGAAACTGCAGCGCCAGTTGATCAATCAAGCGACGCGAAATGATGCTGCTCCACACTACGCGGTGCGCCGACTGATGCTGCATCAGCGTACGCAAGCTGGTGCTGCCGCCGGGCAATAATCCACTGACATGACGCTGGTGAATGGTTTGATAGTGGCGCTGCGCGGCGGGCAGATCGAAGAACATCTTTGCGCCAAAGCAGAACAGGTCAATATCCTCATGGCGCGCCTGCACGCGACGGAAGTCGGCAAACAAGTCGGTGGAGACAAAATCATCCGCATCCATGAAGTAAACAAAATCGCCGGTTGCTACAGCGAGCCCTTTCATACGCGCCGCGCTGACGCCGCCGCGCTCGCCGCTCAGCAGCATCACCTGCGGGTGCTGGGCCGCAAACGCCGTTAGCCAGGCCACGCTGCTGTCGCTGGAGCCATCGTCGATGACAATGATCTGTTCGGGCGGCGATGACTGACGCAACAAAGAACTCATCGCTTCTGGCAGCCAGGGCGCGCAATTCCAGTTCGGTATGATGACAGAAACCGTAGGGATACGGTGAGATGACATCATGCTCATCCTCTTTCCTCAACGTTAAACAACGGAATTCTGAGACGCTTCAACACCACGCTGTGCAGCAGGCAGCAGACACCAAGATTGAATGCGCCAATCAAGCCGAGCCACAGCAGGTTGATCCAGCGATTTTGATTCCACTCGATAGGCAAGAAAGTGCTCAACCAGGCGATGGCGGCGGAAACCGCCCAAATCAGCATCACGTCGCGGGTTAACCAGGTGAAATGAATGCCCGGCGCGAAGCGGCGATGCACCAACCATGCCCAACCCACCAGATAGAAGATGTTTTGTCCCAGCCACAACCAACCGGTACCCAATGCGCCGTAGTGAACGGCACACCAGATGTTGAGCGGCACCAGCAGCACGGCAAAGCAGGTGAAACCTTTCATGTGCAGCTTGAGGTTGCCGTTGATGTATTGCAGGTGATAGAGCAAGCCACAGATGGCCTGAATGCCGCTGCCCAATGCGTACAGGCTGAGAACAAACGACATCTCATCAACAATCTGACTCTTCTGCGTCCATGCCCACAGCAGCGGGCCGGCGTAACAGGCAATAGTAATGCTGAGCGGCGCCATAAAGATGGCCACCGCCTGCGTGGTGTAGCGATAGAGTTTCAGCGACTCCGCATCGCCCTCTTTACGGGTTTTCATGCCGGTCATGCGTGGCACAATCGCCTGCATGATCGGGCTGCTGAGCAGCAAAATGCCGGTCGCGGCCGTCGCCACCACGGTAAACGAACCGTATTCGCTCAGCGGCAACGTTTTGGAGAGCACCAATCGGTCGATTTGCGAAATAAAGGTCCACACCGCACTGGAGAATGCCGCGCTGAGGGCAAAGCGAATAAAGGGTTTCAGCACCTCTTTCAGATCGCCGCGCTTCTCTTTGCGCGCCGCTTTGGGAATCAGCTGGCAGGATTTGTAGATACAGCAGGCCGCTTCAGCAATCGACACCAGCAGCTGCCAGATAAAGAACGCCAATACCGGATTGGAGAAGAACTGGATTACCAGCACCGCGCCGAAAGTGCGCAAGGTGGTGATGATCAAGTTGACGCCGTTCAGCCACACTTGATGTTCGAAGCCGACAATCACGCTGCGATACGGACTGGTGCGCCAGCGAATCGCGGCGGTGATCACCATAATCGCCACGGCAATCACCACATCACCCGCAGGCAGATGACGTGCATCCAGCCAGTGCGTGGCAATCCATGGCGTTGCCAGCCAACCCAATACCACCAGCACAATGGTGGAGCACAGGAAGAATTTGGTCAGCGTGGCAAACAGCGCTGGGAACCAGACGAATTCCGCCTGATTGGCACGATAACGCGCCGCTTCCCGCATTAAGGTAGTAGAAACACCGGCATCCAGTAATTGCAACCAGGTTAATAAGATCGAAAAGAAGCCCACTAAACCGTAGGCTTCCATTCCTAAGTGTTGAATATAAAGTGGTACAACCAAAATACCTGACAGCGTCAGATAGATTTGACCAACATAGTTGGCAATCGCGTTACGTTTTATAGACATAGGTGTTTTGGCATCTGGGGATTATCTCAGTGGCCTTAAGCGTGACATAAAAGTATTCACGCGCACACCGGAGTTATTCTTAAAATTAACCTTGGTGCTAAGCGCCCAGCCTTTTTCTCATTTTCATGATAGCGAAATAGATGTCAGGTTGTTTCAACATAAGTTTTTCCATTGCACCTTTGGCCGGGAAGTTTTCCGCAAAGTAGGTTAATGCGTGGCGGGTATTATCTGAGAATTTCGCCGCGCCCTTCAACTCCTGCTGGACTAATTGTAATAAGCCGCTGCGTAAATAACTTTCGCGATAGCGGTTTCGCTCCGGAATATAGTGTGACAAACGCGTGAGTTTTTCATAATCAGTAATAAATTGCTGATAAGTTAAGCGCGGCGATGCATCGGCTTTGGTGGTCAGCGAGGCTTCGCTGGCGTAATCGAGCACCCACGCCGTTTGCGTATGCAGTAATCCGGCGAGCATCACATCCTGAATACGCGTCAGCGGCGCACCCACGCGGGCCAGGCCAGCACGCAAGATCACCGCAAAGCCGCCCTCCTGCCACCAGCGCTGCGCATGCAACTGTTGAAACAGCTGCAGAGACGAGTGTAAGCCGTTTGGCAGCTCGCGCTTTGCCAGCGAGACAATAAAGCAGTTCAGCTCTGGACGCTGGTCACTGAGCTTCGCCACGTCCTGCAGCAGGCTGGCCGGCAAGGCGTTGCGCTCCGCGCTGAACAGCAGGAAATCATCTTCAGCAGGCGTGCTGTGCGGGAAGGTTGGCAGCAATGAAGAAATAAGATGCGCGCCTGCGGCATCGGGTTGCAGCCAATAACACACCAGCTCTTCTTCTGGTTTAGGTGAGGGTGAGATGCGATTGAAGGTGGCAGGCACGACCTGCTGCTCAGTTAAATCCTGAGCAAATGAAGAACTACCCATATTTTCTCCCTAAGAATAAAGTAGCTTGCCGCAACGGCAGTTCACGCCACAAAACGCGGGCGTAAATAAATAAGTGAAATATCGTTATCGTGTTCTAGCGGAAATTAGCTCAACCAATTATAAACAGGCTTAGCGTTCTGATTCCAACGACGATCACCGTTGTTTTATCAATACAACTTTTAATTGTTCAGCATTGCTTTAGTAAAACGTAAATCAGGGCGCAAAAAGTAACAATATTTTTTGGAGACGAGCATGAGACCCGTCTTGTATTTAACATTTACTCGCGCCATCTCAACGGTTAGCTCAAATAAAAACCATAAATAAATAGAATAACTTTCACTCCCTCTAAGTCAAATCTGATTCCCAAACTTTAGAATAAATCAGAATCATCATTTTTCTTCTTTTATTTCAAAGTTCGCAACAACCTTCATCACAGGATGTTACGAGCTATGGGGATGTGTTTCTTTATTGATACCTCAATTAAGGTCATGCATTAAGCGCTTTAACTAATGGCGCAGTAAAACGCGATGCAGTAACTTATATAACTGCTCGATTGCTCGAGTGCTTTTCAGATTAACCCTAAGCATCAATTCCGCTGGTTTTTATTCTTCCTTTATCTGTTCCGGACTATCCCATTTTGCGACTTAGGATTACCAGATAAATCATTTAAGCCTCGCTGCCTGCTCTGACAGTATTGAACACATCAGTTCTGAATATCAGATAATCAATAACTTTCAGTTATAAGGAGTGACCATGCGGATTATTACGCTGGCGGGCAGCCCTCGCTACCCTTCACGCTCTACTGCGCTGCTGAGACTTTGCCAGCACGCGCTGGAAGCACGCGGCGTTGACGTGATTCCGTGGAATATTCACAACTTCCAGCCTGAAGATTTGCTCTATGCACGCTTCGATTCACCTGCCTTAGCCGCGTTGAAAGCCGATTTGGCGCTGGCGGATGGGGTGATTGTCGCCACGCCTATTTACAAGGCTTCGTTTTCCGGCGCACTGAAAACCCTGCTCGATCTACTGCCAGAGCGCGCGCTGGAGCATAAAGTGGTGCTGCCACTGGCAAGCGGCGGCAGCGCGTCACATCTGCTGGCGGTGGATTACGCGCTGAAGCCGGTGCTGAATGCGCTGAAGGCGCAGGAAGTGTTGCACGGCGTGTTCGCCACTGACAGCCAGATTACTGATTACGATCGCCAGCCGCTGCTCGATCCGCTGCTGTCGCAACGCATTGACGAGGCGCTGGATACCTTCTGGCACGCGCTGCATCGTCGCCACCAACCTTACGCACAAGCGGTATAAAGGAAGAGAGATGAAAAGGATATTGACGGGTTTACTTATGCCAGCCGTAGCGGCACTGCTCACCTTGAGCGTGAGTGCACAGGCTGCCGATGCACCCGAACAGTTGCGCATCGGTTATCAGAAAGGCTCGGTGAGCATGGTTTTAGCGAAAACCCACAAGCTGCTGGAGCAGCGCTTCCCGCATACCAATATAAAGTGGGTAGAATTCCCGGCGGGCCCGCAGATGCTCGAGGCGCTTAACGTCGATAGCATCGATTTGGGCAGCACCGGCGACATCCCGCCGCTGTTTGCCCAAGCTGCGGGTGCCGATCTGCTTTATGTCGGCTCGGAGCCACCCAAGCCACAGGCCGAAGTGATTCTGGTGCCGAAAGATAGCCCGATTCACAGCGTGGCCGAACTGAAAGGTCATAAAGTGGCGTTCCAGAAAGGCTCCAGCTCGCACAACTTGCTGTTGCGGGCGCTGGAACAGGCCGGATTGAGCTTTAAAGATATTCAGCCAACCTATCTTACGCCCGCCGATGCACGCGCCGCGTTCCAGCAAGGTGACGTCGATGCCTGGGCGATTTGGGATCCTTACTACTCAGCCGCCCTACTGCAAGGCAACGTGCGCGTGCTGGCCGATGGCAGCAAACTCAATCAAACCGGTTCCTTCTATTTAGCCACGCGCAAATACACCGAGGCGAACGGCGCCTTCGTGCAGCAGGTACTGAATACCTTCAGCGACGCCGATGCATTAACGCGCAGTCAGCGCGACCAGAGTATCGATCTGCTGGCAAACGCCATGGGCTTACCGAAACCGGTGATCGCCAGCTATCTCGACCATCGTCCACCCACCACCATTACGCCGGTCAGCGCCCATACCGCGCAGGCCCAACAGCAAACGGCCGATCTGTTTTATGCCAATCATCTGATGCCGGTCAAAGTGAATATCGCTGACCGCATCTGGCATCCACAATCCGCCCAGCCCAAAGGAAATTAATCATGAGCGTATCCGTATTTTGGTTTCTCCCGACGCACGGCGATGGTCACTATCTTGGCACAGCGGAAGGTTCGCGCCCGGTTGATCATGGTTACCTGCAACAGATTGCGCAGGCAGCGGATCGCCTTGGCTTCGGCGGCGTGCTGATCCCCACCGGCCGCTCCTGTGAAGATGCCTGGCTGGTGGCAGCATCACTGATTCCGGTGACGCAGCGTCTGCGTTTCCTCGTTGCACTGCGACCGGGCGTGATTTCGCCGACGCAAGCGGCGCGTCAGGCCGCCACGCTGGATCGTCTGTCGAATGGTCGCGCGCTGTTTAATCTGGTTACCGGCGGCGATCCGGAAGAGTTGGCCGGCGATGGCGTGTTCCTCGATCACCGCGAACGCTATGAAGAATCGGCCGAGTTTACCCGCGTCTGGCGTCGCGTTAGCGAAGGCGAAACCGTCGATTACGAAGGCAAGCATGTGAAGGTGCGCGGTGCGCGTCTGATGTTTAAAGCGGTGCAGGAACCGCGTCCGCCGCTGTGGTTTGGCGGATCGTCGGATGCCGCGCAGGATCTGGCCGCCGAGCAGGTTGATGTTTATCTCACCTGGGGCGAACCGCCCGCCTTAGTTAAAGAGAAGATTGAGCAAGTGCGCGCCAAAGCGGCAGCACAAGGCCGCACCGTGCGCTTCGGGATTCGTCTGCATGTGATTGTGCGTGAAACCAATGAAGAAGCGTGGCAAGCGGCGGATCGCCTGATTGCCCATCTCGATGATGCCACCATTGCTAAAGCGCAGGCCGCGTTTGCGCGCACCGATTCGGTGGGCCAACAGCGCATGGCGGCACTGCACGGCGGACGTCGCGACAAGCTGGAGATCAGCCCAAATCTGTGGGCCGGTGTCGGTCTGGTACGCGGCGGCGCAGGCACCGCGTTAGTGGGCGATGGCCCAACCGTGGCGGCGCGCATGCAGGAGTATCAGGATCTCGGCATCGAGACCTTTATTCTCTCCGGCTATCCGCATCTGGAAGAGGCTTATCGCGTGGGCGAGTTGCTGTTCCCGCACCTCGATCTGGCGATTCCGGAAGTACCGAAGCCGCGTGTGGTACAAGCGCACGGTGAAGCGGTGGCTAACGATTTCACGCCGCAAAAAGTGTCACAGAGCTAAAGGAGCCGATCATGGCGAACGTTAAAACAAAGCTGAGTAATGCCGTGCTGCCCTGGGTTTTGCCAGTGGTGCTGATTGCGGTGTGGCAACTGGCATCGCAAGTGGGTTGGCTGTCGACGCGCATTTTGCCGTCGCCAGAAAATATCCTCATCACCTTCTGGAAACTGACTGCCAGCGGTGAACTGTGGCAAAACCTGGCGATCAGCAGCTGGCGTGCCGCCATCGGTTTCTCCATTGGCGGCTCGATTGGTTTGATTCTGGGATTGATTACCGGCACCTCGCGCGTCGGTGAACGCTTGCTGGATACCTCGGTGCAAATGCTGCGTAACGTGCCGCATCTGGCGCTGATTCCGCTGGTGATTTTGTGGTTTGGCATCGACGAATCCGCCAAAATTTTCCTCGTGGCGCTGGGCACCTTGTTCCCGATTTACCTCAACACGTATCACGGCATTCGTAACATTGATCGAGGTTTAGTTGAGATGGCGCGCAGCTACGGCTTGTCTGGCTGGAGCCTGTTCATTCAGGTGATTCTGCCGGGTGCGCTGCCTTCGATTATGGTTGGCGTACGTTTTGCCCTTGGCCTGATGTGGCTGACGCTGATTGTGGCCGAAACCATTTCCGCTAACTCCGGCATTGGTTATCTGGCGATGAACGCGCGTGAATTCCTGCAAACCGACGTGGTGGTCGTTGCCATCATTCTCTATGCCCTGCTCGGCAAACTCGCCGACGTTGCGGCACAACTGCTGGAGCGCGTCTGGCTGCGCTGGCATCCGGCCTACCAATTGAAGGAGAACGCATGAGCAACGTAACCCTGAATCCGGCGCGTTTAAATCGCGGTACGCCGGTGGGTGTGAATGGCGTCAGCAAGCAATATGGCGACCGCACCATCCTGAATAATATCGATCTGCACATTCCCTCCGGACAGTTTGTCGCCGTCGTCGGCCGCAGCGGCTGCGGGAAAAGTACCTTGCTGCGTCTGCTGGCGGGACTCGAATCGACCACGCGCGGTGAGTTACTGGCGGGCAATGCGCCGTTATCCGAGGCACGCGAAGATACGCGTTTGATGTTCCAGGATTCACGCTTGCTGCCGTGGAAAAAGGTGATTGATAACGTTGGGCTGGGACTGAAAGGCCGCGAATGGCGCGCCGCCGCGCTGGACGCGCTGGAAGCCGTGGGATTGGCGGATCGCGCCAACGAGTGGCCTGCCGCGTTGTCCGGCGGACAGAAACAGCGTGTGGCGCTGGCACGTGCGCTGATTCATCGCCCAGGTTTGCTGCTGCTCGATGAGCCGCTCGGTGCGCTGGATGCGTTGACGCGCATCGAAATGCAGGGATTGATTGAGTCGCTGTGGCAACAGCATAACTTCACCGTGCTGCTGGTGACGCACGATGTCAGCGAAGCGGTGGCGATTGCCGATCGTGTGCTGCTCATCGAGGAAGGACAGATTGGCCTGGATTTGATCGTCGATTTGCCACGCCCACGCCGTCGCGGATCGGCACGACTTGCAGAGCTGGAAGCGGAAGTGCTGGATCGGGTTATGAAGCGCGGTTCGTCGGAACAGCCGTTGAAGTTTGCGCAGCAGAGTTAATGATAGAGGTCGCCACAAATGGCGACCCTACGGTTACTTTTACGCGTTCAACGCCTTGGTGATCTTCTCGTACAGATCGCCAGAAAGCTTATCCAGCCCTTTCAAGGTTTCCAGCGCCTTACGCATCAGCGCCTGACGATCGGCATCGTAGCGTTTCAGGCGAATCAGCGGCTCGATCATCCGTGCAGCCACTTGCGGGTTGCGCGTGTTGAGATCGGTCAACATCTCCACCAGGAACTGATAACCGCTGCCATCTTTGGCATGGAATGCCGCTGGATTGCCTGAGGCAAACGCACCAATCAGTGAACGGATACGGTTCGGGTTGCCCATGGTGAACGAACGGTGATTCAGCAGCTTACGCACGTTGCTCAGCACATCCGCCGCTGGGCTGGTGGCTTGCAGCACAAACCATTTATCCATCACTAAACCATCCTGATGCCAGCGCTCATCATAGGCCGCCAGCAGTGAATCGCGGCACGGCAGGTTCGCCGCTACCGCTGCAGCCAGCGCCGCTAATGCGTCGGTCATATTATTCGCCTGCTGATATTGCGCTTGCACCAGCTTGTCGGCCTGTGCCGCATCGGCAAACGCCAGATAGCCGAGGCAGACGTTTTTCAGCGTGCGCTTGCCAATCTCCGCATGCTCAATTTTGTATTCGCTGCTTTGGTTGGCCAGATAGAGCGCAAAGAATTCGTCACTCAACTCTTTAGCCAGCGTGCGCACCAGCGCATCGCGCACCGCCGAAATCGCCAGCGGATCGATAACATCAAACAGCTCGGCGATTTCATTTTCAGACGGCAGCGACAGAATCAACGCTTTCAGCGCCGGATCGCCCTGCTCATCCAGCAATACCGCGCGGAACGCATCGGCCACATGTAGCGGCAGCGACAGCGGCTGGCCCTGCTGATGACGCGCGACGTTGAGGCGAATATAGGTTGCCAGCAGGCTTTGTGCCGCGTCCCAGCGCGCGAAGTCGTTGCGTGCGTGGCGCATCAGGAAAGTGAGTTGCGCATCGCTCCATTTGTAGTCGAGCTTCACTGGCGCAGAGAATTCACGCAGCAGCGACGGCACCGGCTGGAAATAAACGTTATCGAAAATAAAGGTCTGGAACTCTTCGGTAACGTTCAGCACGTGATGCACCGGATGACCATTATGCTGCAGCGGAATCACTTTGCCTTCGTTATCGTACAGTTCGATATCCAGTGGAATGTGCAGCGGCAACTTCTCTTTCTGCTCGGCGGTGGCCGGCGTGCGCTGAGTGACGTGCAGCGTGTATTGCTCCAGCTCTGGATTGTAGTCATCACGTACCGTCAGAATTGGCGTGCCAGCCTGGCTGTACCAGCGACGGAATTGTGACAGGTCAACGTTAGACGCATCTTCCATCGCCTGCACGAAATCATCGCAGGTGGCGGCGCTGCCGTCGTGACGTTCGAAATAGAGTTGCATGCCTTTCTGGAAGTTCTCTTCGCCCAGCAAGGTGTGCATCATGCGGATCACTTCTGAACCTTTTTCATACACCGTTAAGGTGTAGAAGTTGTTCATCTCGATCACCTGATCCGGACGGATCGGATGCGCCATTGGGCTGGCGTCTTCCGCGAACTGCGCACCGCGCATTACGCGTACGTTATCGATACGGTTCACTGCGCGCGAACCGAGATCGGAGCTGAACTCCTGATCGCGGAACACCGTCAGACCCTCTTTCAGGCTGAGCTGGAACCAGTCGCGGCAGGTCACGCGGTTGCCGGTCCAGTTGTGGAAATATTCGTGACCGATAACCGCTTCAATGCCGAGGTAATCTTTGTCGGTGGCGGTTTCGGCTTTCGCCAGCACATATTTGGAGTTGAAGACGTTGAGGCCTTTGTTCTCCATCGCGCCCATATTGAAGAAATCCACCGCGACGATCATAAAAATGTCGAGGTCGTACTCAAGGTTAAAGCGCTCTTCATCCCACTTCATGCTGGCTTTCAGCGAAGTCATCGCCCAGTCAGCACGATCGAGGTTGCCGCGATCAACAAAGATTTCCAGCGCCACATCGCGGCCAGAGCGGGTAGTAAAACTGTCGCGTAGCACGTCGAAATCACCCGCCACCAGCGCAAACAGGTAGCACGGCTTCGGGAACGGATCCTGCCACTTCACCCAATGGCGGCCATCTTCATGGCGACCGCTCTCCAGCTTGTTGCCGTTGGAGAGTAAATAAGGATAACGCGCGGCATCGGCAATGATGGTGGTGGTGAAGCGCGCCAGCACGTCCGGGCGATCGAGATACCACGTAATGTGGCGGAAACCTTCGGCTTCGCATTGGGTACAGAGCGCCTCGCCAGATTGGTATAAACCTTCCAGCGCGGTGTTTTTATCCGGATGAATGTCATTAATGATGGTCAGAGTGAAGTTATCCGGTAGCTGGCTGATGAACAATGCGCCCTCTTCTTCGCGGTAATGCAACCACGTATTGCCATCCACCGCCAGCGATACCAGCGTAAGATCTTCACCATCCAGACGCAGTTCCGCATCGGCAGCGCCAATGCGCTTCACCTGACTGACCGCCGTAACGCGCGTCGAAGCTGCATCCAGATCAAAAGTCAGGTCGATATCAGTAATGGTGTAATCCGGCGCACGGTAGTCGTGGCGATATTTAATTTGCGGCTGTTGCGTCATAAGTCCTTCTCGCATCGTTATTCGTTAATATGTTGACCCGTCAAAGTCTAAGCGGGTTGTGCCTCGGTTGCCACGGTCAATGCGTGCGTTCGTTGAAAAGGCTACAATTCATTAACAATGGCACAAATGCCCCTCGACCTGCCACCCGCAATTGTGGTGTGATCGCGGTCATTACTGTTTTATACTCCTGCGTCTTTATGACCTTATTGAACACCGGGCTCTGCTCCGCGGAAGAGGATGCTGAAACGCACCATGACTGGACATGCTTCCCCGATTTTGACCACGCTGCTTGATACCGATGCGTACAAGCTTCACATGCAGCAGGCCGTCTATCATCGCTATTATGATGTCCCGGTTACGGCGGAATTTCGCTGCCGTGGCGACGAACTGCTCGGTATTTATGCGGATGAGATCCGCGCACAAATTGAAACCCTGCGAACGCTCGCCCTGAGCGACGATGAGTATCACTATCTCAGCGGGCTGCCTTTCTTCCAGAGCGATTACCTTAACTGGCTGCGTCAGTTCCGCCTCGATCCTTCACAAGTCAACGTGCGTAACAACAACGGCCATCTGACGATTCAGATCAGCGGGCCGTGGCGTGAAGTGATTCTGTGGGAAGTGCCGCTGCTGGCGCTGATCAGTGAGGTGGTGCATCGCCATCGCACGCCGCAGATGGGTGTGGATCAGGCGGTTGCGCACTTGCAGCATAAGCTGGTGGATTTCCGTCAGCAGGTCGGCGAATTGGATATGTCACGCTTCCAGCTGATGGATTTCGGTACGCGTCGTCGTTACTCCAAAGCGGTGCAGGAAGCGATTGTCGCGACGCTCAAAGCGGAGTTTCCGTGGCTGGTTGGCACCAGCAACTACGATTTGGCGCGTCGCCTGCAGCTAAATCCGGTAGGTACGCAAGCGCACGAATGGTTCCAGGCGCACCAGCAAATCAGCCCGGTATTGGCGAACAGCCAACGTGCGGCACTGCAATCCTGGCTGGACGAGTATGACGATCAGTTAGGCATCGCTTTAACCGACTGCATCACCATGGATGCCTTCCTGCGCGACTTTGGTCCTGGCTTTGCTCATCGTTACCAAGGCCTACGCCATGACTCTGGCGATCCGGTGGAATGGGGTGAAAAAGCCATTGCGCACTATCAGCGTCTGGATATCGATCCAAAAAGCAAAACGCTGGTGTTCTCGGATAACCTCAATCTGGACAAAGCGCTGGCGCTCTATCGTCACTTTGGCCAACGGGCCAACGTGGTGTTCGGTATCGGAACGCGCTTGTCCTGCGATATTCCTGGCGTGACGCCGCTGAATATCGTGATCAAACTGGTGAGCTGCAATGGCAAACCGGTAGCAAAACTCTCCGACAGTCCCGGCAAAACCATTTGCCAGGATAAAGCCTTCGTGCGCGCCTTGCGCAAAGCCTTCGATCTGCCGCTGGTTAAAAGAGCCAGCTGATTCTTATTGCAGGGTGCTTGCACCCTGCTCTCACGCAACAAATCTCCTGTTTACACGGCAATTTTGCTTGTTTCCTGTCGGCTCGCAAGTAACATAGCAAAACCCTGGAAAAGGGCTTTTATCCACCTTCTTTTATATATAGAGAGAACTTTATGAGCGTTGTGCCTGTAGCGGATGTACTGCACGGCCGTGTCGCGGTTGACAGTGAAGTCACCGTACGTGGTTGGGTGCGTACCCGAAGAGATTCCAAAGCTGGTCTTTCCTTTATCGCCGTTTACGACGGTTCCTGCTTTAATCCCGTTCAGGCCGTCGTCAATAATTCTCTGAATAATTATCAGGATGAAGTGCTGCGTCTGACCACCGGTTGCTCGGTGATCATTACCGGCAAAGTTGTCGAATCGCCAGGCGAAGGCCAGGCCTTCGAGCTGCAGGCAACCAAGGTTGAAGTCACCGGTTGGGTCGACGATCCGGATACTTATCCGATGGCGGCGAAACGTCACAGCATCGAATACCTGCGTGAAGTGGCGCACCTGCGTCCGCGCACCAACCTGGTGGGTGCCGTGGCGCGCGTGCGTCATACGCTGGCGCAGGCGCTGCATCGCTTCTTCCACGAAAACGGCTATTTCTGGGTTTCGACTCCGCTGATCACCGCTTCGGATACCGAAGGTGCTGGCGAGATGTTCCGCGTTTCGACGCTGGATCTGGAAAATCTGCCGCGCGATCCGCAGGGCAAAATCGATTTCGATAAAGACTTCTTCGGTAAAGAAGCGTTCCTGACCGTATCCGGCCAGCTCAATGCCGAAACCTACGCCTGCGCGCTGTCGAAGGTGTATACCTTTGGCCCGACTTTCCGCGCAGAAAACTCCAACACCAGCCGCCATCTGGCGGAATTCTGGATGCTGGAGCCGGAAATTGCTTTTGCGACGCTGGATGATGCCGCAGCTCTGGCTGAATCTATGCTGAAATACGTGTTCCAGGCCGTTCTCAACGAACGTGCTGATGACATGGCCTTCTTTGCCGAGCGTGTTGATAAAGATGCGATTGCGCGTCTCGAACGGTTCGTGACTACCGACTTTGCTCAGGTGGATTACACCGATGCGGTTGATATTCTGCTGAAAAGCGGTCAGACCTTCGAAAACCCGGTTTCATGGGGCGTGGATCTGTCATCAGAACACGAGCGTTACCTCGCAGAGCAGCATTTCAAAGCGCCAGTGGTAGTGAAAAACTATCCGAAAGACATTAAAGCCTTCTATATGCGTATGAACGAAGATGGCAAAACCGTGGCGGCGATGGATGTTCTCGCACCGGGCATCGGTGAAATCATCGGTGGTTCACAGCGTGAAGAGCGTCTGGATGTGCTGGATGCGCGTCTGGCAGAAATGGGCCTCAATAAAGAAGATTATTGGTGGTATCGTGACCTGCGTCGTTACGGCACCGTGCCACATGCTGGCTTCGGATTAGGTTTCGAACGATTAATCGCCTATGTCACCGGCGTACAAAATGTAAGGGATGTTATCCCCTTCCCACGTACGCCACGCAACGCGAATTTCTAAATTTAGCGATTAATTATAAGTAATTCATATATATAAAGAGGTCGGCCTAGCCGGCCTTTTTTTATTTTTGTAAATTTAGAGTTCTCTCACAAAGTTCCCGATATTTTACATTTTGTAATACATATTTTCCTTTTGATACCCAATCGAGAGATTTGAATCATTTTCGGGCTAGAATTAGCAACCCTGTGATGGAAAGATGCGTGCAGACACAGGAGACATCAAACTTCTTTCAAGGTTCTGTAAAGATTTCTTGGCAGCAGTGGCAGATGTCCAAATAACTCCAATGAGGGTAATAAATAATGATGAAGCGCAACATTCTTGCAGTGGTTATTCCAGCTCTGTTAGCTGCTGGTGCAGCAAACGCAGCAGAAATTTATAATAAAGACGGCAACAAACTGGACCTGTACGGTAAAGTCGATGCGCGCCACACTTTCTCTGATAATGCCAGCAGCGATGGCGATGCAACGTATGTTCGCTTCGGTTTCAAAGGTGAAACTCAGATTAATGACCAACTGACCGGTTACGGCCAGTGGGAATACAACATTCAGGCTAACAACTCTGAAGGCGCTAGCGATGCTCAAAATGGCAACAAAACCCGTCTGGGCTTTGCCGGTCTGAAAATTGCCAATGTTGGTTCGTTCGACTATGGCCGTAACTACGGTGTAGGTTACGACCCACTGGCATGGACCGACGTTCTGCCAGTATTCGGTGGTGACTCGGGTTACTCTGATAACTTCATGGTTGGTCGTTCTAATGGTCTGGCAACCTACCGTAACAATGATTTCTTTGGTCTGGTTGATGGACTGGCATTTGCTGTTCAGTATCAGGGCAAAAATGAAGAAGGCACTAACGCTAACAGCCGTAGCCTGAGCCGTGCTAATGGCGACGGTTGGGGTACTTCTCTGACTTATACCTCTGACATCGGTGTTGGCGTTTCTGCTGCATACACCTCTTCAGACCGTACTAATGGCCAGGAAGCATCCTTCTATGGCAACGGCAGCAAAAAAGCTGACGCATGGTCAACCGCTCTGAAATATGATGCGAACAACGTATACCTGGCAGCAATGTACGGTGAAACCCGTAATTCAACTTGGATTTCAACTGATGCTACCGATATTGCTCCAGCCCGAGGCGGCGCAATCAATAAAGAGCAGAAGTTCGAAGCAGTTGCTCAGTACCAGTTCGACTTCGGTCTGCGTCCATCCCTGGCATACGTCCAGTCTAAAGGTAAGGACATCGAGACCTGGGGTGATCAAGACATCTATAAATACGTTTCTGTTGGCGCGTACTACTACTTCAACAAAAACATGTCTACCTATGTTGATTATCAAATCAACCTGATGGACGAAAACGACTTCACCCGCGCGGCTGGCATCTCTACTGATGACACCGTTGGTGTTGGTCTGGTATACCAGTTCTAATCACCCGATTAGATTTGCGTAATACCTAAAAACGGAGCCTTCGGGCTCCGTTTTGCATTTCAGTGATCGGCTTCGCAATTAGCTTTTCTACTTTATCCTGCCGACATATTTCTTTTTTATATCAGCGGTTGGCAAGCGTGCCGACTGACGTTAACCTGATAGCTCATTTCGCTAAAGTTCACCCAAACGGAACTGACTCATGTTTGAATCGATCTCTGCCGCACCCGCCGATCCTATTCTGGGACTGGCTGACCTTTTTCGTGCCGATGACCGCACGAATAAAATCAATCTTGGCATTGGTGTTTATAAAGATGAAACCGGTAAAACGCCGGTCCTCACCAGTGTTAAAAAAGCTGAGCAGTATTTGCTGGAAAATGAAACCACCAAGAACTACCTGAGCATTGATGGTCTGGCGGATTTCGCACGTTGCACGCAGGAGTTACTGTTCGGCAAAGAGAGCGCACTGATTTCAGCCGGTCGCGCCTGCACCGCACAAACGCCAGGCGGCACCGGTGCCCTGCGCGTTGCGGCAGATTTTCTGGCAAACCAGACCAGCGTGAAGCGTGTTTGGGTGAGCAACCCAAGCTGGCCGAACCATAACAATGTGTTCAACGCCGCTGGCCTTGAAGTGTGTGATTACGATTACTACGATGCAGCAAGCCACAGCCTGGATTTCGACGCTATGGTGGCATCACTGCAGGAAGCCAAAGCGGGCGATGTAGTCCTGTTCCACGGCTGCTGCCACAACCCAACCGGCGTTGATCCTTCTGCAGAGCAATGGCAGCAGTTAGCGCAGCTATCGCAAGAGAAAGGCTGGCTGCCGCTGTTTGATTTCGCCTATCAGGGCTTTGCTCGTGGTCTGGACGAAGATGCGGAAGGGCTGCGTATTTTCGCCGCTTCACATCAGGAACTGATCGTTGCCAGCTCTTACTCGAAGAACTTCGGTTTATATAACGAGCGTGTTGGTGCATTAACGCTGGTCGCTGCGAGCAGCGACGTGGCCAAAACCGCGTTTAGCCAGGTGAAATATACCATTCGCGCCAACTACTCTAATCCGCCGTCACACGGTGCGGCGGTGGTAGCCACTATTCTGAGCAACGACGCGCTGCGTACCATCTGGATTCAGGAGCTGACCGATATGCGTCAGCGCATCCAGCGCATGCGTCAGCTATTTGTGAACACGTTGGCGGAGAAAGGTGCTAATCAAGACTTTAGCTTCATCATCAAGCAGAACGGTATGTTCTCGTTCAGCGGCCTGACCAAAGATCAGGTGGTACGTCTGCGTGAAGAGTTTGGTGTGTATGCTGTGAACTCTGGTCGCGTTAACGTGGCAGGCATGACGCCAGATAACATGTCGGCGCTGTGTGAAGCGATTGTCGCGGTGTTATAAATCAGGCGGCGAATAACGACAAATGGGCCGAAATGGCCCATTTTTTATTCTTGCAGGAACGGATTGCTGAGGCGTTCGCGGCCTAGCGTTGAGATAGGCCCGTGACCCGGCACGAAAGTCACATCATCGCCTAGCGGCAGCAGCTTGGCTTTAATCGCATCGATTAGGTCGCTGTGACTGCCCTGCGGGAAATCGGAACGTCCGACTCCACCGTTAAAAATTACATCCCCTGAAATCAGCAGACGTCCTGCACGATCAAAGAACACGATGTGTCCCGGCGTATGGCCCGGACAAAGCAGTACTTCCAGCACGACATTTCCAACCTGAACAGTTTCACCCTCTTCCAGCCAGCGATCGGGCGTCAGCGGCGCGCATTCGGGTAATCCAAACATTCGGCTCTGTGTAGGCAGATTGTCTAACCAGAAAGCATCAAGCGGATGCGGACCGACAATGGGCACCTGATAATGTGCCGCAAGTTCGGCAGCGGCACCGACGTGATCGAGATGTCCATGTGTGAGAAGGATTTGCGACGGCACTAAACCACGTTCTGCCAGCACGGCTTTGATGGTTTCCGCATCGCCGCCGGGATCGACCAATGCGGCTTGTTGGGTTTCGTCATCCCAAATAACTGAACAGTTCTGGGAAAAAGCCGTAACCGGAATAATTTGGTAATTCATAGCGCTCCATGACCGACACACGCAGCGCTGCCGGTATCAGGACCAGTGCCTTGCAGGCCCGGTATCTATGTGTACGAAGTTGCTGCGCGGGTAATATCCTACACCACCGGCGCGCATAGATAACGCCGCTTTGCGAACATTGCTCAATGAAATTCCCTCAATGTGGAAATCCATCGCTTGTCCTTTGGTGTGATAGCTTTTTTTCGCCACGCCCGGACCCGATTCACGCAGCATGGTATTAGTCGCTAACGTGCGGTAACCCGAAATCAACTGCACCGGCTTACGCGTATCCAGCAACGTTTGCAGGCGGTAAAGCTGATCAAAAAGATGGGGATCGATGTTCTTCACCTGATTGGCGCGGTAATCACGGAAAAAGTGATTTAAGCGGGCTAACTCATCCTTGTCATAACGCTTACCGTTAAAAAACTCCGTTTTAAGGGTTTCACCGGTGTGAAGGTTACTAAGTGTCAATACTCGAGGGCGGGCGGTGGAAAGCGAAGCCAGAGCGGAGCCAGGAAGCAGTGATAATCCTGCAGCTGCGCCTCCAATCAAGAGTAATCGACGACGTTGAGAATCAATGTTAGCCATGAAGCGAGGTTACCTAGTCTAAAGCGGATAAAATATGTGCGAAAAATACACAAGGCCGAACATTAACGTCCGCCTAAGACTCAGTCAACCCAGAATATGTTGCAGAAGACCAAAACCAGCTCAAAATCAAATTTTCGAGACTGGTCTTGGTTAAATTCATGTGAAGAGAAAACAGCTAAATCAAGTACTAGAGTAACAATTGACCGGCTTTATACAGCACCTGACTGCCGGAACGCGCAGGGTTATCATAATTGTAAATATCTGTACGATATTGCGGGAGCCCATCATCTGCAACCCAGGCGGTGAGGTAGTAAAGGTTCACTGGGATACGATGGCGAATCGGCACATAACGGGTATTCCCCTCTTTCAACGTGTCCGAAATACGTCCATCATTCCAGCCCACATCCTGCAGTAGCAGATCGGCCAATTCAGAGGCTTTATTGACGCGCACACAACCCGAACTGAGCGCACGAATATCGCGCTGGAACAGAGTATGGTTTGGCGTATCGTGCAGATAGATCGCATCCGAACTCGGCATATTGAATTTGTAGCGACCCAGTGAGTTAGTCGCGCCTGGCGCCTGACGAATGCGATACGGGAAGCTCGCCGCCGACACCATATGCCAGTCAATCATTGAAGGATCGATCACTTCCGCATCCGCACTCCAGCCCGAGAGCAGCGTATAACCGTGCTTATACAGATAGCTCGGATCCTGCTTCACCTTCGGCACAATATCCTGGCGCACCAGCGTGGTTGGCACATTCCACGGTGGATTCAGCACCACATTATTTAGCGCGCTGCGCATCAACGGCGTTTTGCGGTCGGGACGACCCACAATCACGCGTGACGACAATATGGTGGCGCCATTGTTGTAGTAGGTCAGCGAATAGTTGGGAATGTTTACCATGATGCCGTTATGCATATCATCCGGCAGCAGACGCAGACGCTGAATATTAAGCGCCAGCAGCGAGGCGCGCATCTGCGGCGGCACATTCAGCCATTCACGGGTGCGCGGACCAATCGCGCCGTCATCGGCCAAGCCTTGCCAGTGCTGGAAGCGTTTGACGCCCTCCACCAGCCCAGCGTCATAGACGTTGGGACCGGTTGCCGTTGGGTTGGTAGCCACATTATTGGCCACTTCAGGCGTAGCAGCGAGTGCCGGAGCCGCATCAATATCATCAAAGTTTGCCGCAGATGGGCTCACCGCCACCGGCTGATTGCTCTGACTCACCGGAACCGGCGCTGTTGGTACCGCATCTTCCGCTGGCGTTGGCGTAGTGCTGTGGCTGGTGGTCAACATGCCGGTGCGTTGCAGAATCTCACGCAGTGCCGGCACATCATTGCTGATTTGTCCTGGGCGCAGCGTAGCGGTATCACGCAGCTGTGGCCACGGATGATGATCGTTTAGCAGCGTTTTCAAGGCATTGTGCATCGGTGCATATTGCGGATGCTGCGGCTGCAGTGACACCACGAAAGTACGGCTGCCACCGCCATTCACCGCATTCTGCCACTGATTGATGGCCGCCAGCGATGGCATGGTCAGCTTGTACGGCACGTTGCTGTAAAGCCAGTTTTCGCCTTGTGTCGGGACATTGGCAACAAATTGCAGATAGCCGAGCATCGCATCACTGAGCACGATATCGCGCGCCAGACCTTTAATGTTCGGATTGGTCAGCCGCTCCACCCAGCGGGTGAACTGCGGCTGCACGCCTGAGAGAGCCACTTCCGCAAGCTGCTGCTGGAAGGCCTGCACCGCTTGCGGGTCCTGCCACAGCGGTGCCATGTCGCGCGACGCATAAATACCGGCCAAGCCTGGTAGATAGAAGGGTTGTTCAGTGGCACTAAACGCCTGCTGAATCTGTTGCTGACTGGCAGAAACCGACATCGAGCTGTGATGCGTCGAGTTGGGTAGCGTGGAGGTGATGGCCGCATGGCTGACAGCCAGCGGCGATAATACCATTGACAAACCGAGTGCTACTGCAGCACGACTCATTTTGCGCTTTTTGTTTAGCAACATCCCTGCCCCCTTCTCACCAATGACATAGCGCCCTGTGATCGCCATGTACAGCCATACTCTTAATGTTGAGTATACGAATAAAAAACGGCATCTGCCTCTAAGTGCAGATGCCGCATACAGATTAAACGTAGTGCTGTTTTTTAACCAGATTAAGCGTTATGAATTCTCATATTCAAGACCGACCGTAGGACTTTGATCTTTGCTCGGTGCGGGATCCGCCGAGAAGCCGCGCAGACCGACCACATGTACGTGTTCGGTGTTATTGAACATCTTGCGCACCAGTTTGTAAGTGGTGCCTTTTTCCGGGCTGATGTTCTCTGGTGCCGCGATAATCAGCTGCATCTCCAGACGTTCGCACAGCTCAAACAGCGTGGCGATTGAACGCGCATCCAGACGTGCCGCTTCATCGAGGAATAGCAGACGACACGGCGAGATGTCTTTGCCGCGCAGACGACGGGATTCCTCTTCCCAGCTCTGCACTACCATCACCAGAATCGACATCCCGGTACCGATCGCTTCACCGGTCGAAAGCGCGCCACTTTCTGCACGCAGCCAGCCGTCGGAGCCACGGTTCACTTCCACTTCCATCTCAAGATAGTTGCGGTAATCGAGCAGCTCTTCACCGATGGTTTGCGGCGTGCGCTGGCCCATATCAATCTGCGGATTCAGGCGTTGATAGAGTTTCGCCAGCGCTTCCGAGAAGGTTAAGCGGTTGCTGGTAAACAGATCCTGATGCTGTTCATGCTCTTCCGACAGTGTATCCAGCAGCGTTGAGTGCGCTTCACGCACGTTCACGTTGAGGCGCACGCTGCGCACCTGACCAAAGCTCACCGCCTGCAAGCCCTGGTTCAGCTGACGAATACGGTTCTGCTCGCGCTGAATGGTTTTGCGAATGATGTTCGCCGCGCTGCGTGAGCTGATTGCCAGCGTCTGTTCACGCGCCGTCAGCTCTTCGGTCAGACGATTCAGCTCGATTTCCATCTGCTCAATGGCTTCAACGGGATCGTCGGTACGAATGATGTCCTGACGAATACGTTCGCGCAGATGCTGGTAAACCGCGATAAAGAACTGAATCTTGCGTTCCGGACGTTTCGGATCTTCCGACATGCGCAGCACATCGCGCAGATGCTCGTTATCCGCTACCGCCAGACGCAGCGCACCCAGCGCCTTATCCGACATCGAACGCAGCTCATCGCCACTGAGATAGGCCAATTCACGACGATGCAGACGACGCTCAACGCCATTCTCTTTAACCAGACGCAACACCGTGCACCAGCCGGCTTTCGCGCTGACCACCTGCTCACGAATCTGATGATAATCGCGTTCCAGCTTGCGCAGTTTCTTCTGCAGGCTGTCCATTTCGGCTTCACAGAAGGTGATCTGTTTTTCCAGCTGGTTGCGACGCGCACGGTTGTGGCTCAACGCGCTGTACAGCTCGTCACGACGAATGCGCGCGCGCTCTTCTGCGCTGGCATCGGCATGCACGCCGATATCCTGCATCTCTTGCTGCAACTCTTTCAGCATGTCGCGTTTGGCATCGTAAGAACTTTTCAGCGATGCCAGCACCTGCGAATACTGCGTCAGCTGCGCCTGATGTCCACGCAGACGTTCGCGTGCGCGGCTGCGCTCGCCTTCCGCCTGTTCCAGACGCTGGCGCAGCTGTTCATTGAGATCGCTGTTGCCGCCCAGCATGCCCGCCGAACTCTCGTAGCTGAAGTGTGCACGACGCTGCACCACTTCGGTCAGGGCAAAGGCCTGTTGACGCGCATCGCGCTGCTGCTGCTGTGCCTGCTGATAGTCACGCTGCAGCTGATCGTGCTGCTGCGGATCGCTTTGCAGTACAGAAATCAGCGGCTCCAGCTTGCTGAGTTTGCTGCCGTGCTGATGCAGGAAACGCGCGGCTTCCTGCGCTTCTTCCACGCGCTCGCGGATCTCTTCACAGCGATCGCCAAGCGTGTCGTCGAGCAGCAGATTCACGCGTGGCAACAGGCGGTTCAGCTGGCTGACGCCCTCTTTTGCCTGTTCAAACTGCGCACGCTGCTGCTGATTGTCATTTTCATGCTGCGCCAGCGCCCGCTCCAGCTCACCACGGCGGTTGTTAAGCTGACGAATCTGCGCTTCTGGATCTTCATCAAACGCCACCGCTAAATGGCTGCCGATGAAGCGGCTGAAGGATTGATGCAGACGCTGGGTTTTCTGCACATCAAACGACAGTGTGGCATAACGCTCAGCCAGCTGTTCACGTTCGTTATTCAGCAACTCAAGCTGGTTTTCACGCGCCGCGCGTCCAAACAACGGCACTTTCGGGAAGCGAGAGTAGCGCCACTGACGTTCAGCCACTTTCACCACCACTGCTTTTTCCAGCTCTTCGACGCTAAATACGCTGTCGTCAAAGGCTTGCGGATCGCCTTCAATCAGATAGAGATCTTCCGGGCACTCGTCTAAACCGTCGAGCAGGTCGCGCACCAGCGACAGATCGGGCACCACGATGGCATGGCGCGATGGGCCGTATAACGCCGAGAAGTACGGCGCGTCATCCAGCGTAACGTCATCATAAATTTCCGACAGCAGCACGCCGCCAAAACGTTCCGCCAGCTGCGTCAGGCGCGCATCTTCCGCGCCGCCTGGTTGGCTCAGACGTTCAATCTGCTGTTCAACTTCACGCTTACGCGCGGCCAGCTCGTCGCGTTCAACCGTGGTTTCACGCTCGCGCTCCAGCAGTTGCTGCATAAATTCAGTGATCTGCTGGCTGCTGGTCAGCTCCTGACCGGTTTGCTCGCTCAGCTGCGTCAGAATTTCCTGCGCCGCCAGCCAGTGTGGTGCACGTGCAGTCAGCGCAGTGATGCGTTCACGCAGCTGCTCCAGCTCCTGACGCATCAACATGCGGCGTTCACCGGCATCGGCAACGCTGCTATTCAGCTGTTCAATCTGCGCTTCGAGTTCACGCTGCAAGCCATCCAGCGCATCCGCATCGTATTGCTGGCCCTGACGTTTGCAGAAATCCGCCAGCAAACGCTCGGCATCATGCTGCTCACGCAGACGTGTTTCTAATTCATTGAGGCGCAGACGCAGCGAGGAGAGTTGTTCAGCATGATGGCGTTGATTGCCGGCGTCACGCAGTAATTCGCGCCCCACTTGCCACGCGTCCTGACGACCCACGTCACCGGCAATGCTGGTGACTAACGCTAACGCTTGCTCAAATTGGCTGTGCGCCGCTTCGGCGACGCTCAGCTTCTGTTCGAGACGCAGCAGGCGTTCGGTGGCTTCTTCTTCACGCGCCTGGAAGGTTTCCTGCCATTCAGCGGCGTTATCGATAGATAAATCGGGCAGCTGACACTGCGTGCGTGCTTTCTCCAGCGCCTGCAAGGCTTGCTGATATTGAATGGCACGCGTTTGCTGCACGTCGAGCGCCTGCTGGAAGTCAGCAAGCTGGCTTTTCAGCTCATCCACTTCCACTTCAGCCGCTTCGGCGCGCGCTTCATTCTCTTCCTGTACTTCACGCGCTTCAGCTACAACTTCATTCTGCTCTTCGAGGCGATAGGTCAGCTCTTCCAGATCGGCATCATAACGCTCGATTTTTTCCTGCTGGCGCATGGCGGTTTGCACCAGATTCAGGTGATCGCTGGCGCCCTGATAATCGCTTTCCAGATCGCTTTCGGCACCGTTGTGCTCCGACAATTCACGCGCCATTTCAATATGGCGATACTGCTCGGAAATCAGCTGATTGCGGCTGGTAAACAGCTCATTACGCAGCTGCAGCGCGCCGTCGAGATGAATGCGGCGCTCGTTGGCGTGGCGCATGTAGTCGGCGGAAACATAGCTGGTGGCTTCCGAGATCAGATGCTTAAACAGGTCGCGATCCGATTGGGTGACGCGAATCGCTTCCAACGTCATGCGGTTTTCCCGCAGCGCGGCTTCCATATCCTGGAAGGCTTTACGCACGCCGCCGTTTTCTGGCAGCAGGTAATCGCGCAGCGAGCGGGTAATGGCGCTAGAAATACCGCCGTAAAGAGACGCCTCAATCAGACGATAGAACTTGCTGCGATCGCTGGCGTTACGCAGACGACGCGGCACCACGCCGAGCTCGAACAGTACCGCGTGATAATCGGTGACCGAGTTGTACTGTTTGAACTGCACGCCTTCCTGCGCTTCCACGCGCTCCTTTACTTCCGTCAGCGGCAACACGCGCGCCTGACGGTTATTAAGGATTTCGGTCAGCATATCGGTAGCCTGCGAATCGCTCGGCAAGCCGTGAATACTGAATGGCTTGATATCGACTTTTTTATCGCGTCCCGCCACCTGCTGCAGACGTACGCCAACAATCACGCGTTGATGGCGTGAGTTAACCACATCCAGCACCGAATAGCAGACACCGGCGCGCAGCTTGCCGTGCAGGCCTTTATCGCGCGAACCGGAAGTTGCACCCGCTTCGGTGGTGTTACGGAAGTGCAGCAAGGTTAAGTCAGGGATCATCGCCGTCACAAAGGCGGCCATGGTGGTGGATTTACCCGCACCGTTACCGCCCGAAAGCGTGGTGACCAGTTCATCAAGATCAAAAGTACGGGCAAAGAAGCCGTTCCAATTGATCAGCGTTAGCGAACGAAATTTACCGCGTTCAATCATGCTTGTTCATCCTCCGCGTTATCACTCGCGTCGCTTTCAGCGTCAAAATCGTTATCTGCTTCATCGTTTTCTGCCGCAGCTGGCGCGCTTTCCAGCGTCATCGCTTCACCGTCACGAATCAGGCGCAGCTGTGCTTCACGCGCATCGTCACCGCTGCGCACGTCGGCGCCAAAGCGGAACACCGATTCGGTGATGCGGAATTTGCTGCTGTCGTTGCCCATAAACCACACCATGCCAAGACGGCGCAGGCGGCTCAGCGACGCACGCATTTTTTCCTGCAGCTTGGCGCGGTCAAGATCGGAACCGGTGGAACGCTGATTGACCAGCTTGAGCAGTTTGCTCTCATCGGCCAGCGACAGCAGTTCGTCATACAGCTCTTGTTGGGTAAAAATCCCCTCATTCGCCAGACGTTCCGGGCTGAGATAGAGATAGCAAAGAATTTTGCCCACCATCATATCCAGCTCGGACAGCACCGAGCGCGGGATCAAGGTGGTTGAACGCGGACGCAAATAGAAGAAGCCTTCCGGCGCGCGGATCAGCTCAACGTTGTAACGCGCGTAAAACTCTTCGAGATACTCCTGGTAATCCATCAGGAAGGCGTGATTATCCAGCTCTTCAATGCCAATGTGGCGACCCGCGCGTAACTGGCTATCGAGCGCCGGGAAAATCGGGTTTGCCAGAGCCAATGCCAGTTTAACTGGCATCACTTGTTCAATATTTGTCGATGACATGTGCCTGCACCTTGGCTCCGTAATCATTAATGGCCTGCCATTGCGCAGGCAGACCGGCTAAATCAGCTTCGGCCACGCCGAGTCGCACCGCTTGATCGATGACGATACGCGCCAGATCAAAGTGGCGCGCGCGCGGATACTGCGACAGATAGTCGCGCATCACCGTGGCAAGATGGAGCGGCTTCTGCTCCTGCTTATAAATTTGCAGCGCCTCTTCGATCATCGCGGCCAGCTGCTCACGAATCTCATTAAACTCTTCGTATTCCATTTCCGGCGGCAGCTCGCCCATTACCTCGTCATTACGCAGCGTCATCTCTTCATCACGCATATCGTAAAGACGATCGGCATTGGCGTAGGTCAGCGCCCACGGCTGATCGAAATAGTTTTGCACCGACAGGCGTAAACGCTGCGCAAACACGCGGTTCTTATCCATGTCGATGGCGGTACGAATAAACTTGTGTACGTGGCGGTCGTAGCCGATCCACAGATCGATAGCCTGCTGGCCCCAGCTGATGATGCGATCGAGCTTGTTTTGCAGGTCAAACACCAGCTTATCGACAAAGCCCAGATCCGGGCTGCTTAGCGTCGCATCCTGAATGCGCAGTAAATTGGCCTGCAGCTTATCGCCCGCCGCTTCCAGCGTATCCTGCAGTTCACGTAGCGTACCGGAGGTTTCCGACAGCAACATTTCACAGCTGGAGATCGCCGCGCGCCAGTCTTTGTTGAGCAGATCGGCAATATCGGTTTTCACCGCTTGCTGCTGTTCATCCATCAGGCGCTGCGTCATGTCGATGCTATCGAAGATTTCCGCCACCGAATATTTCAGCGGTGCAAATACGTTGCGATGCCAGTGGAATTCGTCACCGTCTTCTTCAGCGGCGTCTGCGGCACGTTTTAACTCTTGTGCCACAATCGACAACTGCATCGACAGGCGCAGCGTGGAGAACTCGCGCTGACGGATGTAATAGTCGGTAATGCCGATGGCGAGCGGTGTCAGACGATAGATGGCGTGGCCTTCCGTCAGCTCGCTGGTAAAGCGATTAAGCAAGCGCTGACGCACCATGTCATTGATGGCGTTATTGGCACGGACCTGCACGGTTTCGTGGGTTTGTTCGAATGCTTTGCTAACGTGACGAAACGCGTCAATCAGCTCGCCTTCACTCATCTCGCCGTCCATGCGTTCACCGTTTAAGGTGGCGATGGCCAGCAAAAAGGCCAGACGTTCTACCGGCAGCGCAAGCGAAAAATCGTTCTTGCGCGCCCATGCCACCAATTCGGGGACCGTCTGGGAAAATTCGCTCATAGTTGATCCTTCTAGCTGGGTTTGCGCGCGGTCACGTGGATATAGCGCCCTAAACTCAAAAAGGGCTCCTGGCGACAGAAACGCCGTTCCATCTCAATGATTTCCTCAACGCTCTTCCCTGCGCCGGGTTGCGGCTTCATGTAATCACAGAAGACGCGAATGCCCGCACACCGTTCAATTTCAAATCCACAGTTTGTCAGCCAGCGCGTCACATCGTCGGGATCGCGCGGGAAATCGGGCGACAGCGTGCGCTTTTTACGTTTGCTCATATTGGCGCGCATATAGCCGAAATTGCCGAGCGTCAGGGTGCGGAAGGTTAAGCCGTGCGCGTTGTAAAACATCAACGACAGCACGCCGCCGGGCTTGAGTGTGTGCCACAGCGCTTGGAGCACCTCTTCCGGATGCGCGACCCATTCCAACACCGCGTGAAACAATACCAGATCAACCTGCGTATCCAAATGTTCGCCCACCTGCTGGGCGCTAATTTGTTTGAATTGCATGTTGTGGCTCACACCTGCGGCGAGCGCATGGGCTTCCGCCAGCTTCAGCATCTCAGCAGAGAGATCGCACAGCACCACCTGATGACCGCGTGCCGCCAGCCCGCTTGAGATTTGTCCCACGCCGCCGCCGGCATCCAGCACCTGTAAAGGTCCGGCAGGCAGTGTCGGTAACAGGGCTTCCAGCTCGTCCCAGACAATCGCCTGGCGCACTTGCCCTTTGCGCGTGCCATAAATGTTCTGTGAAAATTTGTCCGCCAGATCGTCAAAGTTACGATCCTGCATGATGATGGCTCCGCTTTGCTGCATTCAACTTGTGCTATTTTGTCACAGGCTCAACAAGAATGAACCTTTCATGCCGCAGTAACCGTCTGGCAGCTGTTTTTTTGGACAAAAGAGGCCATATTCGATGTTTTTCGCATTTAAAAAAGTCATTGGCGGGATGTTGCTCCCCTTGCCGCTGCTGTTATTGCTGATGGCGGCAGGACTTTTACTGCTCTGGTTCAGCCGCTGGCAAAAAAGCGGCAAAATCCTTATCTCTTGCAGTTGGCTGCTGCTGCTGGTGTTAAGCCTGCAGCCGGTTGCGGATCGCCTGCTGTCACCGCTGGAAAATCATTATCCCACCTGGAACGGTAACGAGCCGGTCGATTATATCGTGGTGCTCGGCGGCGGCTATACCTTCAATCCGAATTGGGCGCCGAGTTCGAATTTAATCAGTAACAGTTTGCCGCGCGTGGCCGAAGGCGTGCGTCAGTGGCGGCGCTATCCGCAGGCGAAAATGATCTTTACGGGCGCAGCGGCAGGCGAAAACCCACGCAGCAGCGCCAGCGTGGCGGCCGAAGTGGCGGAAAGTCTGGGCGTACCCTCAAAAGCGATTATTCAGTTGGATCAACCGCGGGATACGATTGGTGAAGCACGCGCGGTGAAAAAGACGATTGGCGAACATCCGTTTTTACTGGTGACCTCCGCTAACCATCTGCCACGTGCGATGCAATTCTTCCAAAGTGCCGGCATGAATCCGCTAGCCGCACCGGCGAACCAGCTGGCGGTGACATCGCCGCTCAATTGGTGGGAACGTGCGATTCCGTCACCGCTGTGGCTCGGTCACAGTGAGCGCGCGATTTATGAAACGCTGGGTCAGATCTGGCAGAAGCTGCGCGGTGACGATCTCACCTCAAGTCAGCCAGGGGAGTAATTGCGCGCGGGCGTGATCGAAACGCGGACGGTCAAACTGTCCGCTGCTGACCAGCGTGTCGACGCAATCCCACAACTGATACAACCAGCGTCGCCAAAGAAAACCTTCCGCCACAGGCGCACGCTGCAGATAGTGTTGCAGGAGTGATGCTTCTGCGCCGCTATCTGCCAGGCGCATCAGATCGTATTCGCGTGGTGCCCAGAGAATGTTGCCCGGCTGCATCATCGCAATCAACTGATCGCTGTGCGCATCTTTCAGCATACTGGCTAAGCGCAAATTGCCGTGCGTCAGCACGCAGGGATCGTCAAAGCCGTTGAAAAGACGCGCTAATAGCTGACGGCTGCGAAATAGAATCTGACGATCTTCCAGCGTGAAAAAGGGCGGCGACAGATAACCCAGCGTTGACCACAGCACATCCACCCGCTGGCGATACCATGCGGGCCAGCTATTTTCCTGCACGCTATCCACGCTGCCAACTAAGCCATGACTGTCGATGCGATGCCACGCCAATACGCCTTCGACGATCTGCTCGCACAGCTGTTCCCAGCGTGCTGCGCTGCGTGCCGGAGCTTCCGCCGAGACGCCGTTAAAGCGCGCCATCAGCAACATTTCATGTACCGGCTTTTGCTGGCTGAGCACCAGGCCAAACACAGCGGGCACGGCGATCAAGCCATCATGCCCGAGCATGGTCAGCTTTTTGGCTTCCAGCGCCGCGCGTCCCTGATGACGAAAATACTTTGCCACCAGCGGCATCGGTTTACCGGCGTTATCGTAAAGCGCATATAGCCGCGTGTGCGTCTGCTCGCTAATGGTTTCGAGACGGCTGATGCTTTCACCGAGCACCAACGCGAGTTCTGAACGGAGCTGTTCCATACAATATCCTCCGAAGTCAAAGGGCTGGAATATGCTGGAGGTGATGGCGGCGCAAAGCTTAGCGCCAGATCAAACTTTAAGGCCAGCGAGAGCCGCTGGCCGGTCGGAGATTAACCCTGCATAGCGAGACGAACCCGCTCAAGGTCTTCCGGCGTATCCACCCCAACACTTGGGATAGCTTTTGCCACCGCGACGTGAATCTTTTCACCGTACCACAGCACGCGCAGCTGTTCGAGCAGCTCAATATGCTCCAGCGGGCAAGGTTCCCACGCGATATAGCGACGGATAAAACCGGCGCGATAAGCGTAGATACCAATGTGGCGCAGCAGCGTGTCGCCAATCTGCTCGCGCGATTGAGCATAACGCTCGCGATCCCAGGGAATGGTGGCCCGTGAGAAGTAAAGCGCATAACCTTTGGCGTCCATCACCACTTTCACCGCGTTCGGGTTAAAGGCTTCTTCTGCATCGGTGATCGGCACCGCCAGCGTCGCCATTCCGGCTTCAGACTGCGCCAGATTGCCTGCCACCTGACGTACAATCTCCGCCGGGATCATCGGCTCATCGCCCTGCACGTTAACGATGATGGTGTCGTCGGCAAACTGATACTTCTCGACAACTTCTGCCAAACGCTCGGTGCCGGACTGATGATCGACTCGCGTCATGCACACTTCGCCGCCCGCTGCAGTTACCGCCGCCGCCACATCCGGATGATCGGTGGCGACAATCACACGATCGGCACCCGATTCACGCGCGCGTTCCATGACGTGCAGCACCATCGGTTTACCCTGAATATCCACCAGCGGTTTGCCGGGCAGACGCGTTGAAGCGTAACGCGCAGGAATAATGGCAACAAAACTCATGGATGGATCTCTTCAACAGACAGCGTACGCGCTTCCACTTCCAGCAACACTGGAATACCGTCTCGTACCGGATAAGCCAGGCCATCTGGTTTACAGATCAGCTCTTGCTGCTCTTTGTTGAAATAGAGTTTTCCGTTGCATACCGGGCAGGCAACGATTTCGAGTAAACGGTGATCCATAATCTTCTCCATTCAGGACCGATTCAGACGGTTAGCATATCATAATAGCGTGCGCAGGAATGGCGCACTCAAGCCAGACAAGTGGCGGTGTTATTCAACCATTGACCAGCGATTTGACCAGGCCGCCAACAGTTCTGCAGGCGCATTTTCGATAATCACTTCGTTGGCACCTTGCCACGCAGCAAAGTGATTAATGGCTTTATGTACGTCATTAAGGAAAGCATTACTGACGCGTGTGCCTTCTTCCAGCCAGAATGCACGAATGACCAATTGCTGGGCCTGACGCTCCATTTTGGCGTCGATGCGCGCTTTCAATAATCCGCGATGCAGCACTGGCAAGACAAAATAACCATATTTGCGCTTCTCCGCTGGCGTGTAGCACTCAATGCGGTAATCAAAATTAAACAGCTCCAGCGCGCGACGACGATCCCAAACCACCGGATCAAAGGGTGACAACAGCGTGGTATGCGTGGCCGAGAGTGGCTTTTCCAGCAGCGGCAATAACGCGTGGTGCAGCCACATTTCACCCAGTTGCTCGACCTCAACGCGAACTATCTCTCCGCGTGCGGCGGCATCCGCGAGCCACGACTTGAGTGGTGCACGTTTGAGGCGATAGTAGTCTGCTAGCCAACTGTCACGAAAAATGCCGAGGCTGCGCGCGCTGTGACTCAACATCTGTATCACTGCTTCATCTTCACTCAGTGCATGCTGTTCATCAATCCAGTCCGGCATTACGCGGCTGTGCAGATCGTAAACCCGCTGGAAGTTGCGCCGCTCCACCACCATCAATTGACCGGCACTGAACAAATTCTCCAGATGACGCTTATGCGGCTTCCACGCCCACCAGCCTGGTTTGGTCTGTTTATCATTGCTGAAATCGGCAGCACGTACCGGACCATTGGCGGAGATATGTTGCAGAAGATCAGTGATTTCTTGTTGGTGTTCCTCAACCCACTGTTGGTTGTACTTCCAGCCAAGTCGCTGCGGTTCCAGCATGCGATGACGCAGCAGTGGGTAATCTTCGACAGGAATAAAACAGGCTTCATGCGCCCAATACTCAAATAACGCGCCAGATGCCAGCGCCTGTTCCAGCCAATTGGACTGGTATGCGCCAAGGCGACTAAACAGCACCAGATAAGGACTGCGAGCCACCACATTGATGGTATCGATTTGCAGCAAAGACATTTGACGCACAGTGGCGTGAATATCGGTAAAGCGCGCCCGACGGCCCAAAGGACGTAACAGTCCCTGAGCAGCCAGATGAAGGTGACGAGCAGTTTGTAACGAGAGGGAAGCGGCGAGGTTCATGACTCAATTCCCCTTTCGGTGGTTAGCGCGAACGGGCGTCGCACGCGTTGGTGCAGAGATGAGTGATATCGTCTAACAAGGTTGCCACCGCCGTGCCTTGCAGATGCGCATCTACCGGCAGATACCACCAGTTTGGGCGAGCAAAGCCACGGCATTTCACCGCATCTTTTTCCGTCATCAGTAAGCACTGTTGTGCCTGAGTCAGACGTTGCAATTCGTCTTCGCTGTAAGCATGGTGATCGGCGAAGGCAATTTCTGCCACTGGCTGAATACCTTGCTGTTTGAGCGTGTTAAAGAAGCGCGGCGGATGACCAATACCGGCCATGGCGACGATTTCCGGCAGCTGTTCTAACGCTACGGTTGCGCCGCTGATCAGGTTTACCGCCAGACCGGGCTGCAATGTCATCGCAATTTCGTCCGCCTGCGCATCACCGCCATTAACGATCACCGCATTCACCGTCTGAAGTCGCGAAGCACGTTCACGCATTGGCCCAGCCGGTAACCACCAGCCATTGCCAAAACGACGCATCCCATCCACCACCACGATTTCACGATCGCGCTGCAGCGCGTAGTGCTGCAGGCCATCATCGGTAATGATCACATCCAGATCGTGCGCAGCGAGTAGGCCTTCTACCGCCAGACGCCGCTGCGGCGCAACCGCGACCGGCACCTGCGTGCGCTGAGCGATTAAAACAGGTTCATCGCCAGCCTGCGCCGTGGGCGTTTCAGCGGTAACCAGTAGCGGATAACGTTCAGCTTTACCGCCATAACCCCGCGACACCACACCAGCGCGTAAGCCGCGTTGTTGCAGCGCCTGCACCAACCAGATCACTACGGGCGTTTTACCATTCCCGCCTGCGGTGAGATTCCCCACCACAATCACCGGGCAAGGTGCGCGCCAGCTTTTTCGCCACCCGCGCTGGAAGCTGAGGCGAATCAGCCAGGTGATCGCCCCATAAAGCAAACTCAGCGGCCATAGCAATAGCCACAACGGCGAGCGCCCGCTCCAGATGCGTTCAATCATTGACCGAACTGCAGCTTGTGAAGCTGCGCATAAGCGCCCTTCTGTTCCAGCAGCACGCTGTGAGTACCGCGTTCGACAATGCGACCATCTTCAACCACGACGATCTCATCAGCTTTTTCAATGGTCGACAGACGGTGCGCAATCACCAGTGAAGTACGGTTTTTCTGCAGCTCATCAAGTGCGGCCTGAATCGCACGCTCAGATTCGGTATCCAGCGCTGATGTGGCTTCATCGAGAATCAAGATTGGGCAGTCACGCAGTAACGCGCGCGCAATCGCAATTCGCTGACGCTGACCACCGGAAAGCAGCACGCCATTCTCACCAATCACGGTATCGAGGCCATTATCCATCTTCTGGATAAAGTCCATCGCATGCGCCATGGTCGCAGCCTGCTCGATTTGTTCACGCGTGTACTGGCCATTGCGGGCATACGCAATGTTGTTGGCGATGGTGTCGTTGAAAAGGTGCACGTTTTGGGAAACCAGCGCGACCTGGTTACGTAGCGAGCGCAGAGTGTATTCACGTAAATCGTGACCATCCAGCAATATTTCACCGCTGTCGATGTCGTAGAAGCGCGTCAACAAACTGGCCATGGTGGACTTACCCGAGCCGGAACGACCGACCAGTGCAACCGTTTTACCGGCTGGCAGCGACAGGTTAATATCGCGCAGCGCAGGGATTTCACGGCCGGGATAGGTAAAGGTCACGTTACGGAATTCAACATCACCTTTGGCGCGATCCATCTCACGCTTGCCGTTATCCACTTCCTGCTCACTGTCGAGAATCGAGAACAGCGTCTGACATGCCGCCATACCGCGCTGGAACTGCGCATTGACGTTGGTCAGTGACTTCAGCGGACGCATCAGGGCGATCATTGAAGAGAAGACCACAGTGATGGTACCGGCTGTGAGCGTATCCATCACGCTTGGGAAGCTCGCGGCATAAAGCACGAATGCCAGTGCCAGTGAGGCAATTAACTGAATCACCGGATCAGAAATGGAGGACGCTGACACCAGTTTCATGCCCTGTTGACGCATCTTGTTGCTAACCTGAGAAAAGCGCTTCGCTTCGACGTCCTGGCCACCAAAGATCAGCACTTCTTTATGCCCTTTTAGCATCTGTTCGGCGCTGGTTGTCACCTGTCCCATAGTGTTCTGCATGTTCTTACTGATGCTGCGGAAGCGCTTTGAAACGGTACGAATGGCAAAAGAGACGATCGGCGCCAGCACAATGAGAATCAGAGACAGCTGCCAGCTGTAATAGAACATCATGATGAACAGGCCAATGATCGAGGCCCCTTCACGCACCACGGTAACCAGTGCGCTTGAAGAAGAAGAGGCAACCTGCTCAGAATCGTAGGTGATGCGTGATAGCAGCGTTCCCGTTGACTGTTGATCGAAGAAGGTAACCGGCATGCCCATCATATGGCCGAACAGACGGCGACGCATGTTCATGACCACGTTGCCGGAAACCCATGAGATGCAGTAACTGGAGACATAGCTGGTTACGCCGCGCACCAGCATCAGGCCGATTACCACCAGCGGCATCCACAGCATTACGGATCTGTCAGCTTTACCGAAGCCATCATCCAGTAAAGGTTTCAACAGAGAGAGCATCAGGGTATCGCCTGCCGCATTGAGTATCAGCGCCACCGCTGACACATACAGACCAGCCTTATGGGGCGCAATCATCGGCCAGAGTCGACGGAATGTCTGCCACGTTGAGAGATCTTTATCTTGATGCATTATTTATTCACGCTGTTTGAAATAGCCGCTCATTCTACCTGGAATCGCGTTTGACGCCAAACCACTGATGGTACCAGCGAGGCTTTATTTGCTCTCTTAAGCCCTTAATTTGCCAATGACCTTGTCTGATACCCACATGAATCTGCCCCGATTGAGCCGTGTCGTACCACATATAGCCTTGCTGACGATAGCGCTGTACTACGGCTGGTGCCGGCATACGCCAGGTGTTATATCGCGCCACCGAAGCAAATGCTGCTTTTCCAGCAACATTACGTAACAGTAACGCGCCTGACGATGTCCTGCTGCCGTGGTGCGGCACCTGCAAAATCGTCGCGTTGAGTGCATCTTTTTCCAGCGCGACAATTTTTCTCTCGGCTTCTAACTCAATATCACCTGTTAGCAAAACGCTAAATTGCCCATCATCGACTCGCACCACACACGAATCGTTATTTTGTCCCTGGGTCTGACTCTCCGGCGGCCACAAGGCGGTAAATTGCAATTTGCCCCAATGCCACTGCTGGCCACGGAAGCATGGCAGATGACCCTTTTCCGCTAAGGCACTACGGATTACTACCGCTGGATTAATTTTGAGCAATGAGTGTAGTCCACCACGGTGATCAAGATGCTTGTGGCTTAAGATCAGAGAATGAAGGCTTCTGCTGTGATACCGCAACCATGGCAGGATGACGCGTGAACCGGCATCATCCTGCTTCCAGCCGGGTCCAACGTCATAGAGCACCACTTCTTTGCCCTGAGTGATGGCAACGGCCAGTCCGTGCCCCACATCAATCATGTCGATTTGCCAGTCATCACGCTGCGTAGAACTCCGCCAGAGGGTAATCGCGAGTACCAGGCTACAACACGGCATCAGGCTGTAATAAATCAGCTTGCTGCGCCAAAGAAGTAATCCCACCCAAAGCAGCACGATCGCGGGTAAGGTATCACTCCATGCCCACCAGCCAGCGGGTAACCACTGCAGCACCAGCAATACTTTGTCTATAGAAAGGTCCGCCAGATACCACAATCCCACTGAAATCGGCGGCACAGGCAAGAGCATTGCCAGCAATATCAGCGGCACCGTGACAAATGACACAACCGGCACCGCAATAAGATTTGCCAATACAGCACTCAGGCTTATTCCCTGAAACAGGAAGATTTGTAGCGGAGCCATGAGGATCATCATGCCGAGCTGCAGATGCAGCAATTGCAATAGCAGCCATCGACGTTTTGCACGCAAGCGATGCGGCAATGGAAACCATTGATACCAGACAATCAGCATCGCGACCGCCAGTGCTGACAACCAAAAGCTTTCTGACAGAACGGTTAAAGGATCAAGGGCCAGCAATGCGCCAATACACAACGTCCAGACTTGCCAGCCACTGAGTTGCCAACCAACGCTACGAATACCTGTCCAAAGCATGAGCGCGATAATCGCGCGCTGAGCAGGTGCATGGCTACCAGAAACCCACGTGTAGATGGCTGCGGTTATGATGCTAATCAGCAGTGGAAACAAATGGCCTATCAAATGAGCGGGGAAAATCACCTGAATTGCACGCGCCAATAGCCATCCAACGCTGGCAGCTAACGCAATGTGCATTCCTGAGATGGCCATCAAGTGGGCGGTGCCTGTTTCCCGCAGCAACTGTCGCTGCTCTTCGGTCATGTTGGTACGTATACCAAACGCTAAAGCCTGCATAATTGCGGGTTGCTGGAGCGTATCAAATTTTGGTAAATGGTACTCAATGATACGCGTGCGCCAGTTGCAGGCTAGCGATTCCGCCTGCTGACTGATGATGCGACCTTGCAGCGGAGTGTGATTCGACAAAGCAAAGCGTTGCAGATCGAACTCCCCTTCATTCAGTCTGCCGTGCACGGCACGTAGTCGCAGTTTCATCTTCCAGCGCTGACCGGCACAAAATGGTTGCTCAGTAGAAGCACTATTGAGCGTCACAAAGAGAGGTGGAAATTGATAACGCTGGCCGACTCGCAAGATTTGCACGGTTAGCTGCTGCTTTTGTTCACGCACTTCGGTAATTCGTACTGTGGCTTCAATCGATGTGGCAGTCAGATCCTCAATTGCATTGATCATCAGCCGAGCTTCATTCAATGTCCAGGCCAACATTAACAGAGTAATCCCTGATAAACGCAGCAATGTGATTGGCATCAACCCGAGTAACACCGCGAATCCAACCATGGTGAGTATTACGCTCGCTGTGGGTATGTGCGGCAACAGGCCTAACGGTAACGCCGAAGCAATCATTAATCTTGCCAGAACAATCCAGTTCATATGCATTTGTGCTCTCCCTCATTGGTGTAAGAGTGTGCAGTGAAGACGGGGGATTTGCTTCAGTGAAAAGAGTGTGTGTCGCGATGGGTTCAGAGACTTTTGCAGAGATTACATTGGTGAGACTTTATTTTGGAGACTAGCTCCCAGTTCAGCATGCTTTAAGCAAAAAAAAACGACACCCTAAAGTGTCGTTTTTATCGTTCGGTAACGGCTTAGCCGTAGATGTTCGCACGGTCACGCAATTCTTTGCCCGGCTTAAAGTGGGGAACGTATTTACCTTCCAGATCCACTTTGTCACCCGTTTTCGGGTTACGACCCGTACGCGGTGCACGGTAATGCAAAGAAAAGCTGCCGAATCCCCGGATTTCAATGCGCTCGCCCTGGGCCAACGTAGTGGCCATGTGCTCAAGCATCTCTTTGACCGCATCCTCAACGACTTTCGCTGGAATATGAGTATGCTGGCCAGCAAGTCTTTCAATAAGTTCTGACTTGGTCATGTAACCTCCGGTTAATCCTTATTGGGAAAGGTATGACAGCTTTTACCGAAACCGGACGATTTTCATCGTCCGGTGCCTTAGGTCGATTACTCGCCTTTAGCCGCTTTGAACGCTTCAGCCATCGCGCTAGAGAAGTTGCTGCCTTCATCCTGTTTGGTGTTAACAGTGTTGATAGCTTCTTTCTCATCAGCCTGGTCTTTAGCACGAACAGACAGGCTCACAACGCGGTTCTTACGGTCAACGCCGGTGAATTTAGCTTCAACGTCGTCGCCAACACTCAGAACCAGAGTTGCATCTTCGATGCGGTCCAGAGAAGCTTCAGAAGCGCGCAGGTAACCCTCTACGCCGTCAGCTAATTCTACTGTAGCACCTTTAGCGTCAACTGCAGTGACTTTACCAGTCACGATAGCGCCTTTCTTGTTCAGGGTGATGTAGTTGTTGAATGGATCTTCAGCCAACTGCTTCACGCCCAGAGAGATGCGCTCGCGCTCTGCATCAACCTGCAGTACAACGGCAGCGATTTCGTCGCCTTTTTTGTACTCACGAACGGCTTCTTCGCCAGTCGCGTTCCAGGAGATGTCAGACAGGTGAACCAGACCGTCGATGCCACCGTCCAGGCCGATGAAGATACCGAAGTCAGTGATCGACTTGATTTTACCTTCAACGCGATCGCCTTTGTTGTGGGTCTCAGCGAACAGCTGCCATGGGTTAGATTTGCACTGCTTCAGACCCAGGGAGATACGACGACGCTCTTCATCGATGTCCAGAACCATTACTTCAACCACATCGCCTACGTTTACAACTTTAGACGGATGGATGTTTTTGTTGGTCCAGTCCATTTCAGAAACGTGTACCAGACCTTCAACGCCTTCTTCGATTTCTACGAAGCAGCCGTAATCAGTCAGGTTGGTTACACGACCAGTCAGGCGTGTGCCTTCTGGATAGCGCTTAGCGATAGCCACCCAAGGATCTTCGCCCAGCTGTTTCAGGCCCAGAGATACACGGGTACGCTCGCGGTCGAACTTCAGCACTTTAACAGTGATTTCGTCGCCCACGTTGACGATTTCGCTCGGATGCTTAACGCGTTTCCAAGCCATATCGGTAATGTGCAGCAGGCCGTCAACGCCGCCCAGATCCACGAATGCACCGTAGTCAGTGAGGTTCTTAACGATACCTTTAACTTCCATGCCTTCCTGCAGGTTTTCCAGCAGCTGATCGCGCTCAGCACTGTTCTCAGATTCGATAACTGCACGACGTGAAACCACGACGTTGTTACGTTTCTGATCAAGCTTGATTACTTTGAATTCAAGCTCTTTGCCTTCCAGGTGCAGAGTATCGCGAACCGGACGAACGTCTACCAGTGAACCTGGCAGGAACGCACGAATACCGTTCAGCTCAACTGTGAAGCCACCTTTAACTTTGCCGTTGATAACACCGGTAACAGTTTCAGCGTCTTCGTAAGCTTTTTCCAGCGTGATCCAAGCTTCGTGACGTTTAGCTTTCTCACGGGACAGCAGGGTTTCACCGAAGCCGTCTTCTACTGCGTCCAGCGCAACGTCAACTTCGTCGCCTACCTGGATTTCCAGTTCGCCGGCTGCGTTCTTGAACTGCTCTGCAGGAATTGCAGATTCAGATTTCAGACCCGCATCAACCAGAACTACGTCTTTGTCGATAGAGACAACAACGCCACGAACGATGGAACCCGGACGGGTTTCGATTTCTTTCAGGGACTCTTCAAAGAGTTGAGCAAAAGATTCAGTCATATTGATAATCTTAGGATTCTTCAATTTAACGTCCACCTGACTTCATTGTCGGATGGGGTTGTTTCACATGCCCTGCACCGGGTCCTTGGTACAGGGTTACAGCAATTCGGTTGCCGAAAGATTAAATGCCCAGCTTCTGCTTGGCATAATCAAGCGCCTTTTCAATCACTTGCTCAATCGACATACTGGTTGAATCCAGTACCAGAGCATCTGTGGCAGGCACTAAAGGTGCGATGGCACGATTACGATCGCGGTCGTCGCGTTCCTTTATCTCGGATAAAAGGCGATCAAAGTTAACATTAAAGCCCTTCTCCTGCAACTGTAGCATACGGCGATGCGCACGCTCTTCCGAGCTGGCGTCGAGGAAAATTTTCACCGGCGCATCTGGGAAAACCACGGTTCCCATATCGCGTCCATCAGCGATTAAACCGGGCTCCTCGCGGAAGGCGCGTTGGCGACGAAGCAGCGCTTCACGCACCCGCGGAAAAGCGGCTACGCGCGATGCGGTGTTGCTCACTTCTTGCGTGCGGATTTCACCGGTGACATCTTCACCTTCAAGCACCACCTGCATTTCACCGTTAACCGACAGAAAACGCACATCAAGATGCGCGGCAATCGGAACTAATGCTTCTTCTGACTCAATATCCACCTGATGGTGAAGTGCAGCCAATGCTAAAACGCGATAAATAGCGCCAGAATCCAGTAAGTGCCACTGCAACGACTCCGCCATCGCTTTACATAAAGTCCCTTTACCCGCGCCACTTGGCCCATCGATGGTAATAACCGGGGCGATTGCCGTCATTGTTCTCTCCTGTTGCTGCGTGCTTATTGTCAGCCCTTCCAGGCCGCCTGGATTGCGCGGCATTATACGCTGCCTGCATCAGGTTAGTTACCCTTTAGCGTAGACAGCGCTAGAAATATAGACAGATTCAGAACAATTTCCGCCTGATAAGGCCAAAGGAGAGCAAAGTAACCCGGCATAGTGCGCCGGGTTAGACGATCAGGAAGTATGACTGATTTTCGCCAATTGCTGGAAATAGCTTGGGAAGGTTTTCGCGGTACAGCCCGGATCGAGAATAGTTACCGGCGTATCAGACAGAGCCACCAGCGCGAAGCACATCGCCATGCGGTGATCGTTATAGGTACCGATATCCGCATGTTGCAAATGAGCCGGCGGTGTCACACGAATAAAGTCGTGCCCTTCTTCCACTTCAGCACCGACTTTGCGCAACTCAGTCGCCATCGCCGCCAGACGATCGGTCTCTTTTACGCGCCAGTTATAGATGTTGCGCATCAGCGTGATGCCTTCTGCGAACAGTGCTGTGGTTGCAATGGTCATTGCTGCATCGGGAATATGGTTCATATCCATATCGATTGCCGTCAACGATCCACGTGAGCAGGAGATGTAATCATCGCCCCACTCAATCACTGCGCCCATTTTTTCCAGCACATCAGCAAAACGAATATCGCCCTGCACGCTGTTACGGCCAATACCGGTTACACGCACGGTACCACCTTTAATCGCAGCCGCAGCGAGAAAATAAGAAGCAGAAGACGCATCACCTTCCACCAGGTAATCTCCCGGAGACTGATACTGTTGCTGCCCTTTGACCACAAAACGCTGGTAATCCTGGTTATCAACGTCCACACCAAAGCAGCGCATCAGGTGCAAGGTAATGTCAATATAAGGCTTAGAAACCAGATCACCCTTAATGGTGATGATCGTGTCTTGCTGCGCCAGCGGCGCGGTCATCAGTAACGCCGTCAGGAACTGGCTTGATACGCTGCCATCAACGCTGACTTCGCCCCCAATAAAACCGCCATTAAGACGCACTGGTGGATAATCGGTCTGCTCAAGATAGTCGATCTTTGCTCCGCCCTGACGCAGTGCATCAACCAAGTGGCCAATCGGACGCTCTTTCATGCGCGGCTCGCCAGTCAGGACAATTGACTGCTGGCCCAAACACAGCGTGGCGGCCAATGGACGCATCGCGGTGCCTGCGTTACCCAGAAACAGCTCGAGCGGCTTTTCAGCGCTTAAAGGTCCCGCGTTACCCACGACTTCGCATACGGTACGATCGTCAGAGAGCGTGTAGCTGACACCCAGCGCTTTCAGGGCGTTCAGCATGTGCTTAACATCATCGCTATCGAGCAAGTTAGTCAGGCGAGTGGTGCCTTTTGCCAGCGCAGCCAGCAAGAGCGCGCGGTTTGAGACGCTTTTTGAACCCGGTAAATTTACCGTGCCGTCAACGCGAGCAATCGGTTGTAGAGTCAGGGAGTCCTGCATGTGAAACCAAATCTCCAGAAAATACGAGCCCCCATCGTGTGACGGGGTCTGATACCAGACAAGCTGGCATGAAAAAAGCAATTAACCGTGGCGACGTTCGAAGTCGACCATAAACTCAGTCAGCGTTTTAACGCCTTCCAGCGGCATCGCATTGTAGATCGATGCACGCATACCGCCAACCACGCGATGGCCTTTCAATGCATGCAGACCAGCCTTGAGGGACTCTTCCAGGAACACTTTATCCAGAGATGAATCGGCTAACTGGAATGGCACGTTCATACGTGAACGGTTTTCGCTTGCGACATCGTTACGATAAAACGCGCTGTTATCAATCACGCCATACAGTAAGTCGGCTTTTGCCTGATTCAGCTTATCCATCTCGGCCACGCCGCCCTTCTCTTTCAGCCATTTGAATACGAGGCCAGAGAGATACCATGCGAAAGTTGGCGGGGTGTTGAACATCGATTCGTTTTCGGCCAGCACCTTGTAATCAAGGATAGAAGGCACATAACGCTGTGCTTTACCCAGCAGGTCTTCGCGCACAACCACTAAGGTTAAGCCCGCCGGGCCAATATTTTTTTGCGCGCCAGCGTAGATCACGCCATAACGACTCACATCGATTGGACGAGACAGAATAGTAGAAGAGAGATCGGCAACCACAATCTTATCGCCAAAATCCGGCTCTTCATCGATGGCAATGCCATCAATCGTTTCGTTCGGGCAGAAATGGACGTAAGCCGCATCATCATTCAGCTGCCATTCACGCATTGGTAATAAAGCACGTTTACCATCACGCGTGGCTTTTATATCAATGGTATTTGGCGAGCAGAATTTTTCGGCTTCTTTAATTGCGCTGTGAGCCCAGTAACCGCCGTCAATATAATCTGCGGTTTTTGCGTCACCCAATAAGTTGCCGGGGATGGCCGCGAATTGTGCACGCGCACCGCCGTGGCAGAATAAAACTTTGTAATTGGCTGGGATCTTCAGCAGATCGCGAAAATCTTGTTCTGCTGCTTCAGCAACAGCAATAAACTCTTTACTGCGATGACTGATCTCCATCACCGAGGTGCCTAACCCGTGCCAGTTTGTCAGTTCTTGTTCTGCGCGACGGAGCACTTCTACCGGCAGCATAGCCGGGCCAGAGCTAAAATTATAAACCTGAGTCATTTCCCCTCACCACTGTCATATCGAACGGTTATGAATACCTCACCGGTTTTATCATTGCCTCCAGATGGCTGCAATCATTAATCCGGCAGCGATCACATTTCCAGAGCCAGCTCCACCGCAGCTTATGTCATAAATGCATTAAGCCATGGAATTTTGTGATGTAGTTCCAGAAAGAAAAGCGGGCAGCCGAATGGCATAAAAACCTTAACCAGACTGAGATAAATTTGGCTGACTGAATAGCGAAGCATGCATAAAACCCGTATTATTGCGCGCTTTACGCCCACCCCATTGACTTAAGAGAGCGCCACCATGACGCAAACGTTTATCCCCGGAAAAGACGCCGCACTGGAAGATTCCATTGCACGCTTTCAACAGAAACTGCAAGACCTTGGTTTCAATATTGAAGAAGCTTCCTGGCTGAATCCGGTACCACACGTCTGGTCAGTGCACATTCGCGATCGCGACTGCCCGCTGTGCTTTACAAATGGCAAAGGTGCTAGCAAAAAAGCCGCTCTGGCTTCAGCACTGGGCGAATATTTTGAGCGCCTCTCTACTAACTACTTCTTCGCCGATTTCTGGTTAGGTAAATCCATCGCTAATGGTGATTTTGTTCACTATCCGAATGAAAAGTGGTTCCCGCTCACCGAGGACGACAGCCTGCCAGAAGGCATTCTGGATGCGCGCCTCCGCAAATTTTATGATCCTGAAGAGAGCCTGGGTGCTTCAGAGCTGATTGATCTGCAATCCGGCAATGATGAGCGCGGTATTTGTGGCCTGCCATTTACCCGCCAATCTGACCAGCAAACGGTTTATATCCCGATGAACATCATCGGAAATCTGTACGTATCGAATGGTATGTCAGCCGGTAACACCGCGAATGAAGCGCGCGTACAGGGCCTGTCTGAGGTTTTTGAGCGCCATATCAAGAATCGCATCATCGCCGAATCCATCAGCCTGCCAGAAATTCCAGCAGAGGTGATGCAGCGTTATCCTGGCGTAATTGAAGCGATTGAACGTCTGGAAGCTGAAGGTTTCCCAATCTTCTCCTACGATGCTTCACTCGGCGGCAAATACCCGGTTATCTGCGTTGTGCTGTTCAATCCAGCAAATGGTACCTGTTTCGCTTCGTTTGGTGCACATCCGGACTTTGGCGTCGCACTTGAGCGTACCGTTACTGAACTGCTGCAGGGCCGCGGTCTGAAAGATCTCGACGTGTTCACTCCGCCAACGTTTGATGATGAAGAAGTGGCGGAACACGCTAACCTGGAAACGCATTTCATCGATTCAAGCGGTCTGATTTCATGGGATATGTTCAAAGACGATGCTGACTATCCTTTCGTCGACTGGAGCTTTGCGGGTTCCACGCACGAAGAGTTTGATACGCTGATGGCGATCTTCCGTGCGGAAGATAAAGAAGTCTATATCGCTGACTATGAACATCTGAGCGTTTACGCTTGCCGCATTATCGTGCCTGGTATGTCTGATATTTATCCAGCGGAAGACCTACTGCTGGCGAATAACAGCATGGGTGCACCACTGCGCGAAACGGTGCTGGCGCTGCCGAAAAGCCAATGGGAACCTGAAGCTTATCTCGAGCTGATCGTGCAACTGGACGAGGAAGGTCATGATGACTTTACTCGCGTGCGCGAACTGCTGGGTCTGGCATCGGGTAAAGACAATGGCTGGTACACACTGCGTATCGGCGAGCTGAAAGCGATGCTAGCGCTGGCAGGTGGCGACCTGGATCAGGCTCTGATCTGGACTGAATGGACGATGGAATTCAACCAGTCCATCTTCAGCGAAGAACGCGCTAACTACTACCGCTGCCTGCAAACATTGCTGCTGCTGGCAATGGAAGAGGAACGCGATCCGCTTCAATATCATCGTGCCTTTATCCGTATGTATGGCCAGGCGGCAGTTGAGGCTGCTTCAGCGGCTATCAGTGGTGAAGCGCCTTTCTATGGATTGCAAGCGGTCGATCTGGACCTGAAAGCATTCCCTACGCATCAATCATTACTCGCTGCCTATGAAAAATTGCAGACAGCTAAACGTCGTTACTGGGCACAAAAATAGCCTTAACGCTTTAATTCTTATTTATAGACATTAGCGTATTGCTAAATGGCACTGAAAAAAATCAGTGCCATTTTTTTATATTGAACATGCAAAGAGATTAAAGCGTATTATTGAATAACAATTATGCTTCATTCGTTAATGATATTTAACAAAATCGACCCTCAGCTGCAGTCGCCTTCAACTTATTTTGCATAAATTAAAAATTATTTATTTCAATAAATTCAATTATTTAATTGAAAAATGCATGCCAACTCGCTTCGCTTATCAGGTACCTTCCGGTCAAATATGATCCACATCAATTTCTGACCTATACTCCTTTGTTAGTATCTTTACAGGCAATTTTTGGAGAGCGTTAGTGTGAAAGCTGACAACCCTTTTAATTCATTATTACCGGCGGCAATGGCGAAAGTTGCAGAAGAGGCCGGCATATATAAAGCTACTAAACGTCCTTTAACCACATTCTTCCTTGCCATTACTGCTGGCGTATTTATTTCTATCGCATTTGTCTTCTATATCACTGCGACCACCGGAAGTGGAGCCATGCCCTACGGCATAGCAAAACTGATCGGCGGTATCTGTTTCTCACTCGGTTTAATGTTAGTGGTCGTGTGCGGAGCGGACCTGTTCACCTCAACTGTTCTGATCGTGGTGGCAAAAGCCAGCGGCCGTATCACCTGGCTGCAACTCGGTCGACATTGGTTGACCGTCTACATTGGTAATCTGTTTGGCGCGCTGTTCTTTGTAGCACTTATCTGGTTAGCCGGTGAACACATGGTGGCGAATGGTGCCTGGGGCTTAAACCTTCTGCAAACCGCTGACCACAAGATGCATCACACCTTTATCGAAGCCGTCAGTCTCGGCACGCTCGCCAATTTAATGGTTTGCCTGGCGGTATGGATGAGTTACTCCGGCCGCAGCCTGATGGATAAAATGTTTGCGATGATTTTACCGGTAGCGATGTTTGTTGCCTGCGGCTTTGAACATAGCATCGCAAACATGTTCCTGATTCCGATGGCCATTGTTATCCGTGACTTTGCCAGCCCGGAATTCTGGCAAATGGCGGGGGCAAGCGCAGCACAGTTTCCATCACTCAGCGTTAGCGATTTTATTCTTAACAACCTTATTCCCGTAACCATCGGCAACATTATTGGCGGCGGATTATTAGTCGGTTTGACCTACTGGGTAATCTATCTGCGTGGCGATGAGCCGGTGCATTAATGAATTGGTACGGGCGTGCTGAAGCAGCGCGCCATACGTCAAAGTCTCCCTAAATAAGGCAGGTATATCATGTCCGAACTGAATGAAAAAATGGCGTTAGCCTGGGAAGGATTTAGCGCCGGCGAATGGCAGAACAGCGTCAACGTCCGTGACTTTATCCAGAAAAACTATACACCGTATGAAGGCGACGAATCCTTCCTCGCAGGCGCGACGCCAGCCACAACTAAGTTGTGGGACAGCGTGCTTGAAGGTATTAAAATCGAGAACCGCACTCACGCGCCGGTGGATTTTGACACCGATTTGGCTTCAACCATCACCTCTCACGACGCCGGCTACATCAGCAAATCTCTGGAAAAAATTGTCGGTCTGCAAACTGAAGCGCCTCTGAAACGTGCCATCATTCCGTTTGGCGGTATCAAAATGGTTGAGGGCTCTTGCAAGGTTTATGGCCGCGAACTCGATCCCGCGCTGAAAAAGGTCTTCACTGATTACCGTAAAACTCATAACCAGGGCGTATTCGATGTTTATACCCCAGACATCATGCGCTGCCGTAAATCAGGCGTACTGACAGGTTTGCCTGATGCCTATGGCCGCGGTCGTATCATTGGTGACTATCGCCGCGTCGCGCTGTACGGCATCGATTACCTGATGAAAGACAAGGTTGCACAGTTTAATTCTCTGCAGAGCGATATGGAGAATGGCGTTGACCTCGAAGCCACCATTCGCCTGCGTGAAGAGATCTCTGAACAGCACCGTGCGCTAGGTCAGATCAAAGAGATGGCTGCGAAGTATGGTTCAGATATCTCACTGCCCGCGACCAATGCACAAGAAGCCGTTCAGTGGACTTACTATGGCTATCTCGCGGCGGTAAAATCACAGAATGGTGCGGCGATGTCCTTCGGTCGCGTATCCACCTTCCTTGATGTGTATATCGAACGCGATATTCAGGCCGGGAAACTGACTGAAGAAGACGCACAGGAACTGATTGACCATCTGGTAATGAAATTGCGTATGGTGCGCTTCCTGCGTACGCCTGAATACGATGAACTGTTCTCCGGTGATCCAATCTGGGCAACAGAATCATTAGCGGGTATGGGCGTCGATGGCCGTACTCTGGTGACCAAAAGCACCTTCCGTTTCCTGAATACACTTTACACCATGGGACCATCTCCGGAGCCAAATATGACCATCCTGTGGTCAGAAAAACTGCCGGTTAACTTCAAGAAATACGCCGCAAAAGTTTCTATCGATACGTCCTCATTGCAGTATGAGAATGACGACCTGATGCGTCCTGACTTCGACAACGATGACTATGCTATCGCCTGCTGCGTTAGCCCAATGATTGTCGGTAAGCAGATGCAGTTCTTCGGTGCGCGTGCCAACCTGGCAAAAACCCTGCTGTATGCAATCAACGGTGGCGTTGATGAAAAACTGAAAATGCAGGTAGGCCCGAAAGAAGCGCCAATCACTGACGAGATTCTTAATTTTGACATCGTGATGGAGCGTCTGGATCACTTCATGGATTGGCTGGCGAAGCAGTACGTCACCTCCCTGAACATCATTCACTACATGCACGATAAGTACAGCTACGAAGCTTCACTGATGGCGCTGCACGACCGTGACGTTTATCGCACTATGGCATGTGGTATCGCGGGTCTGTCAGTTGCGGCTGACTCACTTTCTGCCATCAAATACGCCAAAGTGAAAACCATCCGTGATGAAGATGGTTTAGCGGTAGACTTCGAAATTGAAGGTGATTATCCGCAGTTTGGTAACAATGACTCTCGCGTTGATGACATGGCGTGCGATCTGGTTGAACGTTTCATGAAGAAAATTCAGAAACTGCAAACCTACCGCAATGCGGTGCCGACACAGTCAGTGCTGACCATTACCTCTAACGTGGTTTATGGTAAGAAAACCGGTAATACGCCTGACGGACGTCGTGCGGGTGCGCCATTCGGGCCGGGTGCTAACCCAATGCACGGCCGTGACCAGAAAGGTGCGGTGGCTTCACTGACCTCTGTCGCGAAACTGCCCTTCGCTTACGCTAAAGACGGTATCTCTTATACCTTCTCCATCGTGCCAAATGCGCTGGGTAAAGATGATAACGTGCGTAAAACTAACCTTGCTGGCTTGATGGATGGATATTTCCACCATGAAGCTAACATTGAGGGCGGTCAGCATCTGAACGTTAACGTGATGAACCGTGAGATGCTGCTGGATGCGATGGAACATCCTGAGAAGTATCCACAGTTGACCATTCGCGTATCCGGTTATGCTGTTCGCTTCAACTCGCTCACTAAAGAGCAGCAGAAAGATGTAATTACCCGTACCTTCACTCAGTCGTTGTAAGAGCACTTTGCTGAGATTAAAAGGCTCCTGCGGGAGCCTTTTCTCCACAAGTCCGTTTTGCCAGCTTGCTGGTTCTGGCTACCTGGCAAAATCGACTTTCACTGTTAGAGCACGACATAGATTGTGCTGCCTGATGTTCAGGCTCACCTGGAGAATCCATCGCAATGTCAACCATCGGTCGTATCCACTCCTTTGAATCCTGCGGCACCGTTGACGGCCCAGGCATCCGTTTCATCACCTTTTTTCAGGGCTGTCTAATGCGCTGCCTGTATTGCCATAACCGCGATACATGGGACACGCATGGCGGTAAAGAAGTTACCGTCGAAGAGTTGATGAAGGATGCGCTCTCATATCGTCACTTCATGAATGCATCTGGCGGGGGCGTGACGGCGTCGGGTGGCGAAGCGATCTTACAAGCCGAGTTTGTGCGTGACTGGTTCCGCGCCTGCCAGGCCGAAGGCATTCACACCTGTCTCGACACCAACGGCTTTGTTCGTCGCTACGACCCGGTGATCGATGAATTGCTAGATGCCACTGACTTGGTCATGCTCGATCTGAAACAAATTAATGATGAGGTGCATGAAGTTCTGGTTGGCGTTTCCAATCACCGCACGCTGGATTTTGCGCGCTATCTGCAGAAGAGAGGCAAACGTACCTGGATTCGTTACGTTGTTGTGCCTGGTTACTCTGATGATGATGATTCCGTACATCGCTTAGGTGAGTTCACTAAGGATATGGATAACATTGAGAAGATTGAACTGCTGCCTTATCACGAGTTAGGCAAACACAAATGGATTGCCATGGGTGAAGAGTACAAGCTGGATGGTGTCAAGCCGCCGAGCAAAGAAACCATGGAGCGAGTGAAGAATATCCTCGCCAGCTACGGTCATGAAGTGATGTATTAACCGCAAACAAAAGGGGAGCCGCTGGCTCCCCTTATTACTATTTCATATTAATGCGTTAAGCATGTGCAACCGGCGTTGCCTGATGATCGGCTTTGCGCAGTAACATCACCAGATAAACCAGTGCAACTGCAGCAATCATCACAAACAGCAGGCGGTCAGAGTAGTTCTGCATCAGCATTGACGTCATTCCCGGCCCCACCAAACTACCCACGGTATAGCTGAACAGTAATGCCTGATTCATCGCCACTAACTCATGATGCGCCACGGTTTCGCACGCCCAGGACATCGCCACTGGGTAGAGAGTAAAACCCGCCAGCCCCAGCACAAACAGTGCTGGTGCCATCGCAGCATCACCCAACATGGCAATCGCACCGAGAATAACCACGAATACTTGCACACGTAGCACCAACAGGCGACCAAAGCGATCGGCTAAACGTCCTACTGGCCACTGGCCGACAATGCCCGAGCTGACCAGTAACGCCATCCAGTAACCGACGGTTGCATCACTCATGCCCTGATGCGACAGATATAAAGGCATCAAGCCATAAAGCGAGCCGAGAACGATACCGGAAATGATGCAGCCATTGATGCCGAGACGAGAGCTACGACGACGCAACATCACCCAAAGGTGACTCGTTGAAGCCTCCTCCGTCGCAGCGCTGGCGTTGACATGCACAAATACGACCGGCAACACCGCACAGATAATCAGCGCAGTCACCCACGGAATCACGTGGAGCAGTTCTGTCGACACACGACTCACCAACAACTGGCCGGCAACCGTGCCGAGGTAGTAGATGATCATATATGCCGCGAGCAGCTGACCACGATTACGTACGGTACCGCTGCATAATAAGGCGCTCTCAACCACCACCCAAATCAGTGCACAACCCACACCTGCGGTGAAGCGCAGCATGGTCCAGCTATAAAAACCGTCCAGCATCACCATGCCCATGGTCGCAACGGCGAAAAGCACACTGGCCAGGTAGAAACAGCGATTAAAACCGTAACGAGTGATCAACCAGCCCGCGAGCAAAGTGCCCAGCAAATTACCGGTGTAATACGATGAGCTAGCCATACCCACTTGCCAGGTTGGCAATTGATCATGGGTAAGCCATAACGGTACCAGCGTATTAAGCACAGCAATAGACACCGTCATGAGCATTAAGCCGCAAAGCAGCAAAACGACGGGGCGCGACCAGGTTGACATAGGGAATAAAACCAAAAGAGATGACGATAATTGCGCGCAGTTTGCCATTTGCTATTTTAAAGTCAATGTGCAAAAAATCGTCGCCGCACGATTTGCTGCAGCACAATTTATTTTATTTATCTTCAGCGGGTTAGCGGCAAGATGAAAGATAACAGGCAGACATCTATCTATTTGAATTTATGATTTTTAATGGTTAATGGCCATTTATTGTCGATAACGTTTATTTCTGATTAATTCCGACTAAAAAATAATTATCTTTAAGCTTAAGAAACAAAAAACCCGGCATTGCCGGGCTTATATCATTGCGCGTTAATTAGCCAACGAATTCCAGTCCGCCCATATAAGGACGTAACACTTCTGGCACTTCAATGCGGCCATCTGCTTGCTGGTAGTTTTCCAGCACAGCGACCAAAGTACGACCAACCGCCAGACCAGAACCATTCAGCGTATGCACCAAACGTGGTTTCTTGTCGGTTTTGCTGCGGCAGCGTGCCTGCATACGACGAGCCTGGAAATCCCCCATGTTGGAGCAAGAGGAGATCTCACGATAAGTGTCCTGAGCTGGCAGCCAAACTTCCAGGTCGTAAGTTTTGGCAGAGCCGAAGCCCATATCGCCGGTGCAAAGCAGCACTTTACGGTATGGCAGATTGAGCAGCTGCAGCACTTTCTCTGCATGGCCGACCAACTCTTCGAGTGCGTCCATAGAAGTTTCAGGCGCTACAATCTGCACCATTTCCACTTTGTCGAACTGGTGCATACGGATTAAACCGCGCGTATCCCGTCCGTAAGAACCGGCTTCAGAACGGAAGCATGGCGTGTGTGCGGTGAGTTTGAGCGGCAAAGATTCTTCTTCAACGATTTCATCGCGCACCAGATTGGTCAGCGGCACTTCAGCGGTTGGGATCAACGCATAGTTGCTGCTACCTGCTTCTTCGCCCAGCGGCTTGGTATGGAACAGATCTTCACCAAACTTTGGCAGTTGACCGGTTCCATAAAGTGTTTCCTGATTAACCAGATACGGAACATAGGTTTCAAGATAACCGTGCTGCTGCGTGTGCAGGTCAAGCATAAACTGGCTAAGCGCACGGTGCAGACGCGCAATCTGGCCCTGCATGACAATGAAACGTGAACCCGTCAGTTTCACCGCTGCGGCAAAATCCAGACCTTTTGCGGCTTCACCCAACTCAACATGGTCTTTTACCGGGAAATCGAACTGGCGCGGCTGGCCCCAGCGGCTGACTTCCTGGTTCTCGCTGTCATCTTTACCCAACGGGACTTCGTCAACCGGGAGATTTGGCAATGCGAGGGCAAAGTCACGAATTTCGTTTTGCAGGGCATCCAGTTCTGCTTTAGCCGCATCCAGGCGTTCGCCCAGTGCGTTCACTTCCTGACGCAGCGGCTCGATGTCTTCCCCACGTGCTTTGGCCTGACCGATGGATTTGGATCGGGAATTACGCTCAGCTTGCAGATTTTCAGTTTCTACCTGCAAGACTTTACGACGCTCTTCGAGCGAACGTAAGGTTTCCACATCCAGTTTAAATCCTCGGCGTGCCAGTTTTTCTGCGACTGCGTCTGGCTCGTTACGCAGCAGGTTGGGATCGAGCATGCTAATCCTGTGTAATAAAAGGTTGATTGAACGAATGGCGGGACTTGCATCCCTATGGAATGCAATGAAATCCTTGCTCACCTTACCGTAAGGTGTTTATCAGCGGTAGCGTTTTATCGGGCTATTTTGATCCTGCTCAGCCAGCCAGGCGAGTTTTTCGCCAATTTTCCCTTCAAGCCCGCGATTCGTCGGTTGATAGTAGCGTGTCTGCGCCATTTCTGGCGGGAAATAGACTTCGCCAGCGGCATAGGCGTTAGTCTCGTCGTGCGCATAGCGATACTCTTTACCCAGCCCCATCTCCTTCATCAATTTGGTCGGCGCATTGCGTAAATGTTCCGGCACATCGTAGTCAGGAAACTCGCGCGCATCGCGCATCGCGGCTTTGAACGCGGTGTAAACGGCATTACTTTTGGGTGCGCTGGCAAGGTAGACAATCGCCTGCGCAATTGCCCTTTCGCCTTCAGCTGGACCGACGCGAGTGAAGCAATCCCAGGCCGCTAACGCAACCTGCATGCCGCGCGGATCGGCGTTCCCGACATCTTCCGAAGCGATAGCCAGCAAACGGCGCGCGACATACAGCGGATCGCCGCCGGCGGTGATGATTCTTGCATACCAGTAAAGTGCCGCATCGGGTGCTGAACCACGTACCGATTTATGCAGAGCGGAGATCAGATCGTAGAAACGATCGCCTTTGTTATCGAAACGCGCCGCTCTTTCACCGGAAACTTCGTTAAGCAATTGTGGCGTTAATTCACGCTGGCCTTTGGCGTTGCTCTCAGCCATATCCGCCATCATTTCCAGCGTATTCAGTGCCCGACGCGCATCCCCGTTCACCAACTCTGCAATCATGTGGCGTGTATTATCCGGCAGCACAATATCGCTTTTGCCATAACCGCGATCGTCATCCTGCATCGCCTGCAGCAAAACCTGTTCGATATCAGCAGTGGTGAGAGATTTGAGTAAATAGACACGAGCACGCGATAGCAGCGCCGAGTTGAGCTCAAACGAGGGATTTTCGGTGGTGGCACCGATAAACGTGATGGTGCCATCTTCAATATGTGGCAGGAATGCATCCTGCTGACTTTTGTTAAAGCGATGAACTTCGTCGACAAACAGAATGGTGCGTCGGCCCACCTGACGATTTTGCCGGGCGCGCTCTATCGCTTCACGAATCTCTTTGACGCCAGAAGTCACCGCAGAAATCCGCTCAACATCAGCTTTACCGTAATGGGCGATGATCTCGGCTAATGTTGTTTTCCCTGTCCCCGGCGGTCCCCACAAAATCATCGAATGCAGATGCCCAGCCTCAATAGCGCGCGGCAGCGGTTTACCAGGCGCCAGCAAATGCTGCTGCCCAATGTAATGTTGCAGCGTAGCTGGCCGCATACGCGCGGCCAGCGGCTGAAACTCATTCGAAGGTGCAAAATCCAGAGACAGGTTACTCACCGAGACCTCACTGACGTTGATCGTCCACCGTTACCCCTTTTGGCGGCGTAAAGGTGAATTTGTCTGGGCTAATGGCACCGTTGTTTTGGCTCTTCAGCTGATAATCGCTGTGCTGACCATCTTGCTCAATCGCGCTGAACTTATTGATGGTGCCAGACGATGTCACATTGATGGTGAACTGCTTGAGGTTGCCATCACTGCTTTTCGGCGTTAGCTCGAAATTATCGCCCTGCTGCTTAATATTGTACTGTTTCCAGTCACTTGGTTGGTTACGCGCAATCAGCATAAACGGCGTATTGCTGGCCGCTTTTTGCAGCAGGCTAACACTCGCTTGTTCAACGAAGGGATTGTAGAACCATAGATTTTTGCCATCAGAGATAATTACACTTTCGTCCGGCGCGGTCATGTGCCAGTTAAACAAACTTGGGCGCTTAACCCACAGCTCACCTTCACCATCCTGCACGTTGGCGCCGCTGCCATCGGTCACTTTCTGACTGAAGCTGGCATGGAAGCTGTTCACCTTATTGAGACGCTGTTGCAGATCGCTGGACGCATCCGCCAATACTGATGCGGAAACAAAACTGGCCAACAGGCCACAGGCAATAACGCGTAATTTCATCTGATTCGATTCCTTATTCATTGTTTCCCGACACTTACTGCATTAAACGTAGTTGTCGTCCTGTCTCTTCGACAGGAGAAAAAGCCGAAAGCTCCCGAAGATATGGGGATCGACCAACAGATAAACAATGGGCCAGTGTTAACTGGCCCATAAGCAGACAATCGCACGCGATAATTTACATTTCGTGTGGCGGCGGTGAAAGCACTTCACGGTTGCCATTGTGTCCCGGTTCAGAAACGATGCCCTGCGCTTCCATCTGCTCGATGATGCGTGCAGCACGGTTATAACCAATACGGAACTGGCGCTGAACCCCAGAAATGGACGCCCGGCGTTTTTCCACCACGAAAGAGACCGCCTGATCGAACAGCGGATCCAGCTCTTCATCACCCATCATACCGCCAGCCGCGCTATCACTCTCTTCACCAGCGGTGATGCTTTCGATGTATTGCGGGCGACCGCGTGCTTTCCAGTCCTGAACGACCGCATGGACTTCCTGGTCGCGCACGAATGCACCGTGCACGCGCACTGGCATTGAGGAGTTTGGCGGCATGTACAGCATGTCACCCATGCCCAGCAGCGATTCCGCACCGCCTTGATCAAGGATGGTGCGTGAGTCAATCTTACTGGAAACGGTAAAGGCGATACGCGTCGGGATGTTGGCTTTGATCAGACCGGTAATCACATCGACCGACGGACGCTGTGTCGCCAGCACCAGGTGAATACCCGCCGCACGTGCTTTCTGTGCCAGACGAGCAATCAACTCTTCAACCTTCTTACCGACCGCCATCATCAGATCGGCAAATTCGTCGACCAGTACCACGATATAAGGCAGTTTTTCAAGCACCGGCGGCGTGGTATCCATGCTATCGCCCGGCTTCCAGAACGGATCGGGAATTGGTCGGCCCATCGCCGCAGCCTGCTCAATCTTCTCGTTATATCCGGCAAGATTACGCACGCCCAGCGCAGACATCAGCTTATAGCGACGCTCCATTTCACCGACACTCCAGCGCAGCGCATTGGCCGCATCTTTCATATCAGTAACCACTTCGGTCAGCAGATGCGGAATGCCTTCGTAGACTGACAGCTCAAGCATTTTCGGGTCGATCATGATAAAGCGCACTTCTTCCGGCGTGGCTTTATACAACATGCTAATGATCATGGTGTTAACGCCCACCGATTTACCGGAACCAGTGGTACCGGCAACCAGTAAGTGAGGCATTTTCGCCAAATCAGCCACAACCGGCTGGCCAGCAATGTCTTTCCCTAATACCACTGCAAGCGGTGACGGATTTTCACGGAATTTAGGACAATCCAGCACTTCGCGCAGATAAACGGTTTGACGATGTTTATTTGGCAGTTCAAGCCCGACATAAGGCTTACCTGGAATCACTTCCACCACGCGCACGGCAACCGCTGACAGTGAACGCGCCAGGTCACGCGATAAGTTAGAGATACGTGAAGCTTTAACGCCTGGCGCTAAGTCGAGTTCAAAACGGGTGATGACCGGCCCAGGCGAAATACCTACCACTTCCGCCTTCACACGATAATCAGCCAGTCGAGCCTCAACCAGTCGCGCCGTTTGCTCCAGCGCAAACATATCCACCGGCTCTTCTTCTGCCGGTGGTGACGTGAGCAGATCCAGCGTTGGCAGCGGCGTAGAAGGTTTTTCCAGTGGCTGTTCATGGCGAACCAGGAACGGATGGAACAAGCTATCCTGTGCTGGCGCTGCAGGTTTCACTGGTGCAGGCGGCGCAGAATAGGCTTCCTGTTCCGGTGACGACCACGGGCTAGATTCAGCACTTAATGAAGGTAATGACGCAGGCTCCGGCGCAGCAGGTTGCTGCCACTGCGCGGGTTCTTCCGGCTCTGGCGTTGCAGAGATCGTAAATAGCGGCTCGCTTGGGCTGTCGTCGACCAGATCTTTCATTGGCGAAAAATCAAACGCAGACGAGGTATCCAGATTAAAGACCGGCGCTTCTTTCACATCAGATTCGTTATAGCGTTGCTGCTGCTGATCGGCGAACTGACGTGCCAGTTGAGCCTGCTGCAATGCATCCTCATCTTCAGGCTCAGACGCGCCCTGCCAGCTTTCACCGTAGCGATTCTGCTGCTGTGATGCGAAGGCTTCACGCAACTGCGCCTCTTGCAGCTCAACATCATCCTCCTGAGGAGGAACGCTGTAAGACGCGGTGACTTCCGGCTGTTGCTGCTCAGCATCTTTAGCCTGCTCTTCCGCCATACGCTGCGAAGGCAACTTGATACCGTACGACGCTAACTCGCGTCGAGTTGGCAACTTAACCTTATTCGGACGCGGCAATTCTGGGCCAATGCCCTGCTTCACCTGCGGGTTGTAATCACGCTCAGGCACGATATCGAAAGCAGGCGAATAAGCAGCTGTTGAAGATGCTGCTTTTACTGCTCCCGCAGCCAGTGAAGCGGCGGCGACACTGTTTAAAGGCGCTGAAGATGAAGCGGCATCCTGCCAGTTGCCCATACTTGGGCCTTCATCGTCATCAGCCGGCGAAAACGGCGAAGGTGCCGGTTCATTTGGCATCTCGAAACGATAGAGCGGCGTAGAAGGTTGCGCGATCGGATCGGGCGCCGCAGCGACAGGCTGTGGAACCGACGTTGGCTGGGCACCGGATTCAGCAACGCGCGGCATCGCGACGGGTTCTGCAGGCGCGCCTGAAGAAGGCTGCGCGACGGCTGGGCTTTGCTGTGCGGCTTGCGTGGTAACCGCAATCGCAGCAGCAGTTGCCGCACTGGCCTTCGCCAGCAGCGGATCGTCGCCCAACTCTGCAGCAACGGGTTCGCTGATCTTGCGCGGTTTGGCTAACAAGACATCGTCTTCTTCATTTGCAGGCTGTAAAGCAGGCATTGAAGGCGACGCCTCATCAGCCTGCTCTTCGTCGTCGTATTCTTCTTCCTGCCAGGGTTCATCATGGCGTGAACGGTTGCTGGCAAAGGTCAGAACACCCATCACCACGCCACCGATCTTCTCGGCAATCGTCAGCCATGACCAACCGGTGTAAAGGGTGATCCCGGCAGCCCAGACGCACAGCAGCGTTAAGGTGCCACCAGCCGAACTGAACCAAGGTGCCATTGCATTGCTGACCAGGCTGCCAATGACGCCGCCGGAAGCAAAATACCAGATGTCATCAACGTTCAGCGCCGCAAGACCACAAGTCGTCACGACAAGAGCCAGCACGCCAATCAGGCGAAGACCAACAGCAAAGTAGTCAATGTAATCCTGGCGATCGCGTTGGCGGAAAGTGATCCAACACAGACCAATAATGACGGGAGGAATGGCGTAAGCCATCACGCCAAAAATGAACAATAGCGTATCGGCCAGCCATGCGCCGACGCTACCACCCAAATTATGGATAGGTTCGTGCCATGCGGTTTGTGACCAGCTTGGATCCGAAGGGTTAAAACTAACCAGCGACACCATCAAATAGATGGCGAACAAGGCCACAAGAATGAGCAACGCTTCCAGCAGACGACGTCCACTGCTCAGCGGTTGTAACGAAACATCTTTATCTTCTGTATATTCCTGGCTCAAGAGAACTCTCCAGGTGCCTGTAAATTAAGAAGGCAACAACGTCGGGCATGCCCGACGCTGGTCCTGTATGAATTCACAGGAGTGTACCGAAATCCTGCAAGCTTTGCACCTGCCCTGCACTACCGGGTTTTGATCACCAGACGATTGCTCTGTTTGACCTCTTCCATCACCACGTAAGTACGGGTGTCGTTTACGCCCGGCAGACGCAGCAAGGTTTCGCCCAGCAGTTTACGATAGGCGGACATATCCGGTACGCGGGTTTTCAGCAGGTAGTCAAAGTCACCGGAAACGAGGTGACATTCTTGAGTTTCCTCAAGTTTTTGCACAGCGGCGTTAAATTGTTCAAATACATCTGGCGCACCACGATTCAGAGTAATCTCAACGAAAACCAGCAATGAAGCATCCAGATAATGGGGATTGAGCTGCGCGGTGTAGCCCAGAATGAAGCCTTGACGTTCGAGGCGGCGTACGCGCTCAAGACAAGGAGTTGGCGATAATCCAACACGTTTGGAAAGCTCGACATTGGAAATTCGACCGTCTTTCTGCAGTTCATTCAGAATATTTCTGTCGATACGATCTAAATCTTTTCCGGGGCGTTTCTTATTGTCTACCATTATTATTGTCTCTCTTAATTCCTTCCCTTTACCTGCCACACCCTGAAAACGCTCATTGTTCAGGGCCTTACTGAAGTGAAGACCATAAGCCTGTGCAGTAACGCGTCCATCCGTATGACGCATGTTGTCTGTCCACATCATGCGTCACTACCAATGTCAGGCTGAGTTTATTCGGCTAAAAAGGCCAAAACAGAAATGAAATTCTGTTTTGAATCGCTAAATATTCTCTGCTTCTCCCAATGTTTTCGCAAAAGCGCAGGCGATTGTCAAAGTAAAACATCCAAATTCAGTACAAGATGCCAGATAGAGTTCTGGGTTGCTGTTTTTAAATGAGAATTTTTATGCTGCTGCACCACTAATTGCCGAGCATTGCCCCCTTTTGGCGCAACGCGCGTGCAAAATTTACACTCATCGTCTACGCCGCTCGCAGTGATTGTTAACAAAATTGCTGAAGCCTTTTTTTGCGACGTTAATTTCCCTACAATCAAAAACTATGTTGTCAGAAAAATTGAGGAACGCATGAGTACGGCCAAACACAGTAAGCTGCTCATTCTGGGCTCCGGCCCTGCCGGTTACACTGCTGCGGTATATGCAGCGCGCGCTAACCTGAATCCGGTATTAATCACCGGGCTGGAAAAAGGGGGTCAGCTCACCACCACCACCGAGGTGGAGAACTGGCCAGGCGATGCAAACGATCTGACCGGTCCAGCGTTGATGGAACGCATGCAAGAGCATGCTGAGAAATTCAACACCGAGATCATTTTTGACCACATTCATACCGTCGATTTGCAGAACCGTCCGTTCCGTCTGGTCGGCGACAGCGGTGAATACACTGCAGATGCCTTGATCATCGCAACTGGCGCCTCAGCGCGTTATCTCGGTCTGCCATCAGAAGAAGCGTTCAAAGGCAAAGGCGTATCTGCTTGCGCGACCTGTGATGGTTTCTTCTACCGCAACCAGAAAGTTGCCGTGATTGGTGGAGGCAACACTGCCGTTGAGGAAGCACTTTACCTGGCTAACATTGCCGCTGAAGTGCATCTGATTCACCGTCGCGACAGCTTCCGCGCGGAGAAAATCCTCATCGACCGTCTGATGGAAAAAGTGCGTAATGGCAACATCGTGCTGCACACCGATCGCACGCTGGACGAAGTGGTCGGCGATCAAATGGGCGTGACAGGCTTGAAACTGCTTTCTACCAAAGGTGAAGCGGCGGAATCAATCGATGTCGCTGGTCTGTTTGTTGCTATCGGCCATAGTCCAAATACCGCAATCTTTGATGGTCAGCTGGATTTAGAAAATGGCTACATCAAAGTGCAGTCTGGTTTGCATGGTAACGCCACTCAAACCAGCATCCCAGGCGTGTTCGCTGCCGGCGATGTGATGGATCATATTTATCGCCAGGCCATTACCTCTGCCGGTACCGGCTGTATGGCTGCGCTGGATGCGGAACGCTTCCTTGATGGACTGGTTAAAAACGATAAGTAAGTTGTTAATAACCTGATCATAATCGCCTAAAGGCGGCCAGTTTTGGTCGCCTTTTTTGTTACCTGCGTGCTACAGTTCACGCGCCCGACATTGCTGGGTTTTCATCCGGGATTCACATCTCTTTTGAGTTACCAAACGGCATCGCATGAACAAATCACGGCAACAAGAACTTCTTCGCTGGCTCCGTCAGCAACGTCATCACGGTGCGCGCAACTTGCGTGTGGCTTCGCTGTTGGGTTTTGCTGGCGCACTGGTCATTATCGCCCAAGCCTGGTTACTGGCTTCACTGCTGCAAAATCTGCTGGTCGCGCAACAACCTCGCGCCTCACTGCTCACCGATTTTCTGTTGCTGCTGCTGTGCTTTGTCTTACGTGCTGGATTGCATTACGCCCGCGAAATGGCAGGACATCGCGCTGGCGTCGCCATTCGCCGTACGCTGCGTCAGCAGGTTCTGGATCGCCTCAATGTGCTCGGTCCCGCCTGGATTCAGGGTAAACCCGCAGGCAGTTGGGCTACGCTGCTGCTCGAACAAATCGAAGAGATGCAGGAATACTACGCGCGCTATTTGCCACAAATGTCGCTAGCTGTCTTCATTCCGTTAGCTATTTTGATCGCCATTTTCCCGATTAACTGGGCGGCAGGATTGATTCTGCTGGTGACCGCGCCACTGATTCCTCTGTTTATGGCGATGGTTGGTATGGGCGCGGCGGATGCCAACCGCCGCAACTTTGTTGCTCTCGCAAGGCTGAGCGGTGATTTTTACGATCGTCTGCGTGGACGTGAAACGTTGCGCCTGTTCTATCGCGGCGCGGCAGAGCAAGAGGCAATTGCCGCCAGCACCACCGATTTCCGTCAACGCACCATGGAAGTGTTGCGCCTGGCGTTTCTCTCTTCCGCCGTGCTGGAGTTTTTTGCCTCACTGGCGATTGCTGTCGTCGCGGTCTATTTCGGTTTCTCTTACCTTGGCGAACTGAATTTTGGTCATTACAGCACCGGCGTAACCCTGTTTGCCGGTTTCCTGGCATTAATTCTGGCACCTGAATTTTTCCAGCCGTTACGCGATTTAGGCACTTTTTATCACGCCAAAGCGCAAGCGATTGGCGGAGCTGATGCGCTGGAACAGTTTCTACGTGAAAGTCCCGACCCAACCATAGAACACGCTTCTCGCGAGCTTTCCCTCACGGCACCGCTTCATCTTCATGCTCAGGATTTGGTGGTAATGACCGCCAGCGGTGAAGCGCTGTCTCAATCACTAAATTTTACTCTCGACGCCGGTAAACGCGTGGCGTTGGTAGGACAAAGCGGCGCAGGGAAAACCGCGCTAATGAACGTCTTACTGGGTTTCCTGCCTTATCATGGTTCGCTGCAGATCAATGGACAGGAGCTCCGCGATATTAGCCGTGATAGCTGGCAAAAACATATCGCCTGGGTTGGCCAAAATCCCCATTTACCCGCGCAAACGCTGCGTGAAAATCTGCTGCTCAATAGCCGCATTGATGACGCTACGCTCATGTCGGTTCTACAACGCGCGGGCGTTGATGAGTTTTTAGATCGTCTGCCACAAGGATTAGAAACCGTTTTAGGCGATGGTGGCGTGGGCCTTTCCGTTGGGCAGGCGCAGCGTATCGCCGTAGCGCGTGCCTTGCTTAAACCCGCACAACTGCTGCTGCTTGATGAGCCCGGTTCCGGACTGGATAGTCAGAGCGAGCAGCATGTCATCAATGCCTTGCAACAAGCAGCCACTCAGCAAACCACGCTGATGATCACGCACCAACTTAACGAGCTCGCGAGTTGGGATGAAGTGTGGGTGATGCAGGCGGGGCAACTGGTGCAACAAGGCCATTGGCAGGAGCTGATTGAACAAGATGGACCACTGCGGGAAATGGCGCAGCATCGTCAAAAGGAGATCGTGTAATGAACAATTTATTGCCTTTCCTGCGTCTTTTTAGCCGTCATCCATGGCGTTTAGGGCTTGGCGTTGTTCTTGCCATCGTCACCTTGCTTGCCAGTATTGGACTGCTGACCTTATCCGGCTGGTTTCTCGCCGCCTCTTCGCTGGCGGGCGTAACAGGACTTTACACGTTCAACTACATGCTGCCCGCTGCCGGCGTGCGCGGCGCAGCGATCACCCGCACGGCCGCGCGTTATTTTGAGCGTCTGGTGAGCCACGATGCCACCTTCCGCGTGCTACAACATTTGCGCGTGTTTACCTTTGGCAAACTTATCACCCTCGCGCCAGAACAGCTGGCTCGTTTTCGTCAGGGTGAATTACTCAACCGCTTTGTCAGCGACGTCGATACACTCGATCATCTCTACCTGCGTGTGATCTCGCCGTTAATTGGCGCAGCCGTGGTGATTGTGGTGGTCACCTGCGGTTTGGCGCTACTGGATGTACCCTTAGCTTTGCTGCTCGGCGGCATTATGCTACTGACGCTGTTGCTCATGCCGCCGCTGTTCTGGCGGCTTGGCACTTCAGCCGGACACCAGATTGCCCAGCATCAGGCCAGCTGGCGCATGCAGTTGACGCACTGGATTACCGGCCTGTCTGAGCTGAAAATTTATGGCGCTGCACATCTGTGGCGAGCCCAGCTTGATAAAGAAGAACTTAACTGGCAGCAGGCGCAACGCAGGCAACATCGCCTGCAGGCGCTGGCGCAAAGCCTGCTACTGGTCATCAGCGGCACGACGGTGACGCTGTTGTTATGGATTTCCGCCAATGGCGTGGGGGGAAACAGTACACCAGGCGCATTTATCGCGCTGTTTGTGTTTTGCGGACTGGCGGCATTTGAAGCGCTGACCCCGGTTGCCGGTGCGTTTCTGCCGCTTTCGCAGGTGACCAGCGCAGCTAAGCGGGTACAGGAAATCATTGAGCAGCCCGCTGCGATACATTTTCCCCACGCTAAAATCAGTAGTGCTTCAGGTATTAACCTGAAAATGGAAAACATCAGTTTCAGCTATCCGCAGCGTCCTGAACCGGTGTTGCAGCATTTCTCTCTATCGCTAAATGCAGGCGAACATCTGGCGCTGCTCGGTCCAACCGGCTGCGGCAAATCCAGCCTGCTGGCGCTGATTACCCGAGGTTGGGAAGCGCAACAAGGTTCGATAAGTCTCAACGACATCGATATCGCTTTATGGGATGAAGCTTCGCTGCGCAGCCGCATTAGCGTGGTAACACAGCGCGTACATCTGTTTAGCCAAACGCTACGCGACAATTTGTTGCTGGCAAAACCTGATGCCAGCGATGAGCAACTGGTTGATGCATTATACAAGGTCGGTCTGGTTCATCTGGCCGAACACAACGAAGGATTGAACGCATGGATGGGCGATGGCGGTCGAGCATTATCCGGCGGTGAACTGCGCCGTCTGGCAATAGCGCGCGCCCTGCTGCACGATGGCGATTTGTGGCTGCTGGATGAACCCACTGAAGGTCTGGATGCCAGCACCGAGCAGCAGATTCTGACGCTATTGCAACACGTCACCCGCGGTAAAACGCTGATTATGGTGACGCATCGCTTAAGCGGTTTGGATGCCATGGACCGTATTTGCGTTATGGATCAGGGACAGATTATTGAATCCGGTTCGCACGCCGAATTAATCTCAAAAGCAGGCCGCTACTGGCGTTTCCATCAGCGCTTTACGCTATAGTCTTAGCCAACAGCCCTGAGTGTGATTGACGCAATGAGACTGATACAGCTTTCACGAGATTCATTAAATTTCCCACCACCGGAAATGGCGCTGCGCGAGCCCAATGGATTATTGGCGATGGGCGGCGATCTCTCCCCTGCTCGCCTGATGAATGCTTATCAGCGTGGCATTTTCCCGTGGTTTTCTCCGGGCGATCCGATTCTTTGGTGGTCGCCGGATCCCCGCGCGGTAATGCTGCCAGAATCTTTCCATCTCAGCCGCAGTATGGCGCGCTTCCATAAGCGCTCACCGTATCGCGTCACCATGAATCATGCGTTTCCGCAGGTGCTGGAAGGCTGTGCCAGTGGTCGACAGGAAGGCACGTGGATTACGTTTGAAGTGAAACGGGCGTGGTTGCGATTGTATGAATTAGGTCATGCCCATTCGATCGAAGTCTGGTGCGATCAGCAACTGGTCGGCGGGATGTATGGTTTGGCGCTGGGGCAAATTTTTTGCGGTGAATCGATGTTTAGCCGTCAGGAAAATGCCTCGAAAACCGCGCTCTGGGTTTTTGCGCAACATTTTCTCGCGCATCAGGGCCGGCTGATTGATTGTCAGGTGCTGAACCCGCATACCGCTTCCCTTGGTGCGGTTGAAATTCCTCGCGTCGATTATCTACAGTACGTGCAAACACTGGCGTGGCAACCGGTTTCCGAGAGTTGCTGGCAAACACAAACCCTTTTTTGACATCGGTCACCGATGTTTTGCACACAATTCCCGACAAAAGTGATACAATAAGCGAGTTTGGTATGTCGTCCGCGCTTCGCTGTGGCGAGCCGGAATTGCCAGGTTGGGAATCTCACACATTTCCCGAAGCTGTTTTGATTGTGCAACTGATGCCGATTGCTACAGATTCTTAGCCCGCTAATCCCCCGCAGACGTCAAAAAACACCCTAATTTATCCGTACTGCACGCGCAACGGCGCGACGCACGGCGAAGCGTTGGCAAAATCATCAACGGTTCTTTACATAAATCATGGAATTCGGCATTATCTTGCCGGTTCAACAGTTTGGTAGTACACCCAGAGGATTCGATGGCCAAAGAAGACAATATTGAAATGCAAGGTACCGTACTGGATACGTTACCGAACACCATGTTCCGCGTAGAGCTTGAAAACGGGCACGTGGTTACCGCTCATATCTCCGGTAAAATGCGCAAAAACTACATCCGCATCCTGACGGGCGACAAAGTGACTGTCGAGTTGACCCCGTACGACCTGAGCAAAGGCCGCATTGTCTTCCGTAGTCGCTAAGTAAATATTCACATCTCGCGATGGTTATATTTACATAGCGCGAAAAAAAGGCCGGATTCGCATCCGGCCTTTTTCATATCTGCATTTCGCTTAGTGCACAGTACCTTCGGTTTTACGTTTCTCCGCACTCAGGAAGTGGTAAGTAAGCTGGTTTTTATCTTTATCCAGCGCTACTGATACCGATCCACCATCAACCAGTGAACCAAACAGCAGTTCATTCGCCAACGGTTTCTTCAGATTTTCCTGTACGGCACGTGCCATCGGACGTGCACCCATCGCTTTGTCGTAACCTTTATCAGCCAGCCAATCGCGCGCGTCATCGCTAACTTCCAGCGATACGCCCTTCGCATCCAGTTGAGCCTGCAACTCGACGATAAACTTATCCACGACCTGATGAATCACTTCCTGAGACAGGTGACGGAACCAGATAATGTTGTCGAGGCGGTTACGGAACTCTGGCGTGAAGATCTTTTTGATCTCTTCCATCGCGTCGGTACTGTTGTCCTGATGAATCAGGCCAATCGACTTACGTTCAGTCTCACGCACACCGGCGTTGGTGGTCATCACCAGCACCACGTTACGGAAGTCTGCTTTGCGGCCGTTGTTATCGGTCAACATACCGTTGTCCATCACCTGCAGCAGCAGGTTGAAGACATCCGGGTGCGCTTTCTCGATTTCATCCAACAGCACCACAGCGTGCGGATGTTTGATTACCGCATCGGTCAGCAAACCGCCCTGATCAAAACCAACGTAACCCGGAGGCGCACCAATCAAACGGCTGACGGTGTGACGTTCCATATACTCAGACATATCGAAACGCAGCAGCTCGATACCCAGCGCTTTCGCTAACTGGACAGTAACTTCTGTTTTACCAACACCGGTTGGGCCCGCAAACAGGAAGGAACCAACCGGTTTACGATCCTGACCCAAACCTGCACGACTCATCTTGATCGCTTCAGTCAGTGCTTCAATCGCATTATCCTGACCAAACACCAGCATCTTCAGACGATCGCCGAGATTTTTCAGCGTATCGCGATCGGTTGCTGACACGCTCTGCTCAGGAATACGCGCAATGCGCGCCACCACCGTTTCGATATCCGAAACGTTGACGGTTTTCTTACGCTTACTGACCGGCACCAGACGCGCACGCGCACCGGCTTCGTCGATCACGTCAATCGCTTTATCCGGCAGATGACGATCGTTGATGTATTTCACCGCCAGCTCCACCGCCGCACGTACCGCTTTCGCGGTATAACGCACATCATGGTGCGCTTCGTACTTCGGCTTCAGGCCGTTGAGAATCTGCACGGTCTCTTCCACAGAAGGCTCGGTAATATCGATCTTCTGGAAACGACGCGCCAGCGCACGATCCTTCTCAAAGATATTGCTGAACTCCTGATACGTGGTTGAACCCATCACGCGGATTTTACCGCTGGAGAGCAACGGTTTGATCAAGTTTGCCGCATCGACCTGGCCACCCGATGCCGCACCGGCACCGATAATGGTATGAATTTCATCAATAAACAGGATGCTGTTACTGTCCTGTTCCAGCTGTTTTAGCAGCGCTTTGAAACGTTTTTCAAAATCACCACGGTATTTGGTACCCGCCAGCAGCGAACCGATGTCGAGTGAATAGATGGTGCACTCTTTCATCACTTCCGGTACGTCGCCCTGCACAATGCGCCAGGCAAGTCCTTCAGCAATCGCGGTTTTACCCACGCCCGATTCGCCCACCAGCAGCGGGTTGTTCTTACGACGACGGCATAATACCTGAACAGTACGTTCCAGCTCTTTATCGCGGCCGATCAGCGGATCGATTCCGCCGACACGAGCAAGCTGATTAAGATTGGTGGTGAAGTTTTCCATACGATCCTCCCCGCCTGCTTGCTCTTCGTTAACCGGATTCTCCGCATTGTTCTGCGGCTGGCCGGGTTCGTCTTTACGCGTACCATGGGAGATGAAGTTCACCACATCGAGGCGGCTCACTTCGTGTTTGCGCAGCAGATAAGCCGCTTGCGACTCCTGCTCGCTAAAAATCGCGACCAGCACGTTCGCACCTGCGACTTCGCTGCGACCGGAAGACTGGACATGGAATACCGCACGCTGCAACACGCGCTGGAAGCTGAGCGTAGGTTGGGTATCACGCTCCTCTTCACTGGCAGGCAGCACCGGCGTGGTTTGTTCGATGAAGGCTTCGAGTTCCTGACGCAGAGCCACGATATCCACCGAGCAGGCTTCCAGTGCCTCTCTGGCCGACGGGTTACTGAGCAATGCCAGCAACAGATGCTCGACGGTCATAAACTCATGACGGTGCTCGCGCGCTCTGGCGAAAGCCATGTTTAAACTGAGTTCCAGTTCTTGATTGAGCATTTGGCACCTCCCCCAATTATCGCTCTGACAACCTATCTCCTATATGGAGATGGCTTCAGGCTTTTTCTAGCGTACACAGCAACGGATGTTCATTATCTCGTGCGTAATTGTTCACCTGGGCTACTTTGGTCTCCGCCACTTCTGCAGTGAATACACCACAGATTGCTTTTCCATGGTAGTGAACTTTCAACATCAGCTGCGTTGCACGTTCAATATCATAAGAAAAGAACTTTTGCAGAACGTCAATAACAAATTCCATAGGTGTATAATCGTCATTATTGAGAATGACTTTATACATTGAAGGCGGCTTTAACCCTTCGCGTACTTTATCTTCGGCTAGATGTTCAAAATTAAGCCAGTCGTTTGTGTTTGCCATAATGTTCCGTCGAAATTCTGCGTTACGGTTGTGCACATCTCTGCGCCCATTCCTAAAGTTTAACATGCCTGTCAAGCCGGTTTTCAGATGATAAAAACTGGCCCTAAAAGCACATGCGCGACCTGTATCACAAAATTTGCAATAGCGTTAACTGCCTCAAATTTTGATGAATTTATCCCCGTCCGCCAGGGCCGTTTGCTTGACGATAAGGTCCGTTTCTCTACATTCTACTAACACAAGCTGATTGAGTTTTAAACAAACTCGACTCACAGCTTCAATGACCTCACCTACTTATCAAAATGTCTTGCGAGGGAAGTAAAAGCATGGAGACGGGTACAGTAAAATGGTTCAACAACGCCAAAGGCTTCGGGTTTATCTGTCCGATTAGCGGCGGCGACGATATCTTCGCACACTACTCCACGATTCAGATGGAGGGATACAGAACGCTGAAAGCTGGCCAGCAGGTTCAGTTTGATGTCCATGAAGGACCAAAAGGCAATCATGCCAGCCTGATCGTGCCCTGTGAAGCCACGCAAGCCGCGGTCGCTTAACGCGCATGCTGTTTCACATATTCTGACCACTCCCGAAAAAAAATGCCAGCCGCAGACGCTGGCATTTTTATTTGGCGCATCTTACCCTTTCCTCAATCCGCCCGACCGCGCGCCAACCACATCACGTGCGCAAACAGCTGATTCAGCAACGGCGGAATCGCCTGTGGCCCGCGTTCAGCCGCAACCATCGCGACGGCAATCGCCAGCTCAGGTTTCGAGCTGTGCTGAATGGCTTTACTAATAATACGCCGCGTATTCATCGGCGCGTTTAACGGCAGGTGCGCCGTCTGGTGATAAACATCGCTGAAACCCTGCTTGTAGAGAAAATGTTCGATATCCGGTGCCGGAAATTGCGTGAGATGATCGCTTTCCCGCGCCGCTGATGGCAGCTGACTGCGGGCGGTAGCCGCATATTTGCTGCCCGCCTGGTCGCCATCGGTCAGCACATGCCAGGCGATGCCCATGCGTTGGGCAAACTTCAGCAGCGGTTTCAAACCCGATTGCGCAAACTCAATCACTTTCACCCCTTCTGCGGCGAAGTGATAGCCACGCTGCCGCGCCAGCTCATTAATAATCCACACTTCGGTTTCGCCTTCCACCAGCAGCCAGCAGCGGGCAAACAGCGCCGAAGGACGATTCACGCGGATATGGAAACCGATACGGCGGCTCTCTTCAGCACTTAAACCTTCGGGCCCAATACGCCATGCCGCCACGCGCGCGGGTTCGCGCACCAGCCGACAGATATTCTCCAGCGGCACCTGCGATAACAGTTCGCCCGAGTTGGTGGTGGCGATTTTTTGCAGCGGCATCAGCTCCAGTAAATTCCACGCCACCGACAGCATAATGGGATGCAGCCGCGTCTCCGGATCTTCCACCAGCAGCAGCGGATGCGCGCCTGCTGGCAGCGGTTCGTTGCCGTGCGCCTGAATCAACAGCGAGAACATACGCAGCAAAATCACCTGACGACTGCGCGATTCCGTACCGGCAATCAGGTGGTTTAGTTTATCCAGCGATCGCCAACCTTCGCTGCCATCACGAACTTCCGGTGCCACGCGCGGCGCGCTACTGCCTGACTGCTGCACCAGAAAATAGTGTTCCAGCAGCTGCTGCATGGTGTGCAACCCCTGACGCAACAGATCGTCGCTTAGCATTTGTGGCCGCACCACCAAATCACGCGTCAGATTTTCCACTTCCTGTGCCAGTGCCGTCAGCGTCGTCGCGCGGCGTTCCACATCGCTGTCAGCATGGCGGTTACGACGGCCAAAACGCGCATCGCGTAAACGCAATACCGGATAAAAAGCGCGCAGATGTGCCAGCGCCGCGTCGGTGCCCGCCAGCGGCAACACATCGTTATGTTGATCGATGAAACGCCAGGTGGTTTTTACACCCTGATCCTGACGTTTAGCGCGGGTGCTAAAACGAATATAGCGGCCGTGCTCATCGTGCTGCCAGAAGGGCTGAAACAACGCGCTTTCATCATTGCTTTGGGCGCGAAAACGAAATACCAGCTGCAACTGACGCATGCGGGCATCAATATCGCCGGGAGGAAAGTGGAAGTCGTGTTCAGTGAATTGATAGGGTTCGGCGGCGGGTGCCAGCAACAGCGTTAAGGCATCGAGCAGGCTCGATTTACCCCAGGCATTTTCCCCAATCAGCAAATTTGTGTTGGTCAACGGCAATGACAGCCGGTTAATACCGCGAAAACCGTGAATATCGATATGTTCCAGAATCATCATACATTCCATCCGATGCTTTGCCTGAGCATGGTCCGCCACGCTGCGTTGGTCAAGTCAGCGCCGGGGGAAAAGGTTTACACTTCAACCGTTTTTCGCTAGCGTGGCAGCCCGCCAATCATGGATAGAAAACCCACATGTACGGATTGATTATCATCCTTTTGCCGCTGATTCTCGGCTATCTGCTGCCGCTGCGGCACACCACACTTTTACACGCGGTTGGCCGCACGTTGAGCGCGCTGGTCTACATCATTCTGTTCTTTATGGGCACCAGCCTGGCGTTTCTCGATAACCTGAGCAGCAATCTGCTGGCCATTTTCCACATCGCGCTGGTAAGTATGCTGAGTATTCTTGCCTGCTCGCTGCTGGCGCTGTGGCTGCTGGAGCGGCGCTGGCCGTGGCGTCATCAGCACAAACCTCAAGCGCTGCCGTCAAGGCTGCATATGGCGCTGGAATCGCTTAAGCTGTGCGGTTCGGTGCTGGCGGGCTTTCTGCTGGGTTTGAGTCAGTGGGCGCCGCTGCGTCACGCCTCGACCATCAGTGAATACGCGTTGATGCTGATGCTATTGCTGGTCGGTATACAGCTGCGCAGCAGCGGCATGACGCTGCGTCAAATCACCATCAATCGGCGCGGCATGCTGGTGGCGCTGGTATCGCTGTGCAGTGCGCTGGTGGGCGGCGTGATTGCCGCACTGCTATTAGATCTGCCGATTAAAACCGGCCTGGCGTTAGCCAGCGGTTTCGGCTGGTATTCGCTCTCCGGCATTCTGATGAGCGAATCGTTTGGCCCGGTGATAGGCAGCGCCGCCTTCTTCAACGACCTGCTGCGTGAGCTGATCACCATTATGCTGATCCCGCTGCTGATCACCCGTCAACGCAGCATGACGCTGGGCTTGAGCGGCGCAACCTCAATGGATTTCACGCTGCCAATCCTGCAACGCACCGGCGGCATGGAGATCGTGCCCGCTGCGATTGTGCACGGTTTTATTATGAGTTTGCTGGCGCCAATCCTTATCGCCCTGTTCTCGGCATAACGCATTTTTTCACGGCTGCACGCCAGCTTCATCGTCTACGCTTTCTGACTGACACGTTTTCGCCATCGGCATGGATGGCTCAACACCAGAAAGGAGCATAACGATGAAGCAAACTGTGGCAGCAATGCTGGCAAAAACCCTGGAAAACGCCGGCGTGAAACGCATTTGGGGCGTCACCGGTGACTCTCTCAACGGGCTGAGCGACAGCCTGAATCGCATGGGCACCATCGAATGGATGCCGACGCGCCATGAAGAAGTGGCGGCCTTCGCCGCTGGCGCTGAAGCACAAATCAGCGGCGAATTGGCGGTATGCGCCGGTTCCTGTGGACCGGGCAACCTGCATCTCATCAACGGTTTGTTTGATTGCCACCGCAATCACGTTCCGGTTTTGGCCATCGCCGCCCACATTCCTTCCAGCGAAATTGGTAGCGGCTATTTTCAGGAAACCCACCCGCAAGAATTATTCCGCGAATGTAGCCACTATTGCGAGCTGGTTTCCAATCCGGAGCAGTTGCCGCAGGTGCTGGGCATTGCGATGCGTAAAGCGATTCTCAATCGTGGCGTGTCGGTAATTGTGATCCCCGGCGACGTGGCGTTGCAGCCGGCGCCGGAAAGCGCACGCAGCGAATGGTATCCACCGCAGTTGCCACACGTGGTGCCAACCGCCCGCGAAGTGTCCGCCTTAGCCGAAACGTTGAATGCAGCGAAAAATATCACCCTGCTGTGCGGCAGCGGTTGTGCTGGCGCACACGACGAAGTGGTGAAGCTGGCAGAAACGCTGAAAGCACCAATCGTGCATGCGATGCGCGGTAAAGAGCACATCGAATACGACAACCCTTATGATGTCGGCATGACCGGATTGATTGGCTTCTCCTCCGGTTTCCACGCCATGATGAACGCCGATACCTTAGTGCTGCTGGGGACGCAGTTCCCCTATCGCGCCTTCTATCCGGCCGATGCCAAAATCATTCAGATCGACATCAATCCCGGCAGCCTCGGATCGCACAGCCATGTCGATATGGCGCTGGTCGGTGACATTAAAACCACCTTGCATGCGCTGCAGCCGCAGCTCAGCAGTAAAACCGATCGCCAGCATCTGGACAAAGCGCTGGCACATTATGTCGATGCACGTAAAGGGCTGGACGAATTGGCCACCGCCAATGACAAGCTGGCGATTCATCCGCAATATCTGGCCCAGCAAATCAGTGAATATGCCGATGACGATGCGATCTTTACCTGCGACGTCGGCACGCCAACCGTGTGGGCGGCGCGCTATCTGAAGATGAACGGTAAACGCCGGTTAATCGGCTCGTTCAATCACGGGTCGATGGCCAACGCCATGCCGCAGGCGTTGGGCGCACAGTCGCTGGACAAGCAGCGTCAGGTGGTGGCGCTGTGTGGCGACGGTGGTTTTAGCATGTTGATGGGCGATTTCATTTCGGTGGCGCAACTGAAGCTGCCGGTGAAACTGGTGATCTTCAATAACAGCGTGCTGGGCTTTGTGGCGATGGAGATGAAAGCTGGCGGCTATCTAACCGATGGCACCGATCTCGAAAACCCTGATTTCGCCGCCATCGCCGCCGCCTGCGGTATCAAAGGCATTCGCGTCGAGAAAGCCTCCGATCTTAACGGCGCGCTGCAGGAAGCCTTTGCGCATGACGGTCCAGTGCTGCTTGACGTGATTACCGCCAAGGAAGAGTTGTCGATGCCGCCGCAGATCAAAGCCGAGCAGGCCAAAGGTTTTAGCCTCTATATGATGCGCGCCATTCTGAATGGACGTGGTGATGAGATAGTGGAGCTGGCGAAAACCAACTGGCTGAGGTAAAACAATTCAGGCCAAACATGATGATAACGCGGGCGCTCTGCCCGCTTTTTTATTTCAGGAGAGCGACGTGATCGATTTACGCAGTGATACCGTAACCCGCCCGAGTGCTGCCATGCTCGATGCCATGATGGCAGCCGAAACCGGCGATGATGTCTACCGCGATGACCCCACCGTATACGCACTGGAAGTCGAAGCCGCACGCTTGAGCGGCAAAGCCGCCGCCCTGTTCTTCCCCACAGGCACGCAAGCTAATCTGGTAGCGCTGCTGTGTCACTGCCAGCGCGGTGATGAATATATCGTGGGTCAGCAGGCGCACAATTACAAATATGAAGCCGGTGGTGCGGCAGTGCTCGGCAGCATTCAGCCGCAGCCGATTCTGCATGCCGCAGATGGCTCTCTGCCGCTGGCGGATGTCGCCGCCGCCATCAAACCCGACGATTTCCACTTCGCCCGCACGCGTCTCTTGAGCCTGGAAAACACCCATCACGGTAAAGTGCTGCCGCTGAGCTATCTGGAGCAAGCGTGGACATTCACCCGCGAGCGCAAGCTGGCGCTGCACATTGATGGGGCGCGTATTTTTAACGCCGTGGTGGAACAGAATGTTGAGCTGGAAGCGATTGCGCGTTACTGCGACACCTTAACCATCTGCCTGTCAAAAGGACTCGGCACGCCGATTGGTTCGCTGCTGTGTGGCGATGAAGCGTACATTGAGCAAGCGCGGCGCTGGCGCAAAATGACCGGCGGCGGCATGCGTCAGTCGGGCATTCTGGCCGCTGCGGGCCTGTATGCATTAAAGCACAATGTCGCGCGTCTCAAAGACGATCATGACAACGCGGCGTGGTTAGGCGAGCAGCTCAGTGCCATCGGCGTTGAGGTGATCAATCAGCACACCAACATGCTGTTTGTGAAAGTGCCAACGGAGAAAGTTGAAGCGCTGAAAAGCTGGATGCAGTCGGGCGATGTGTTAATCAGCGTCGGGCCCGTGACGCGTATTGTCACGCATCTGGATGTCAGCCGTCAGGATCTGCAACGGCTGGTGGCACACTGGCAGGCGTTCCTGCAGCAGTAAACACACCGGCGCCATGTATGGCAACCAATGCGGCGCATCACTGCGCCGCACCGTACTTCGCTAATAACGCACGCGCGATCGCCAGGGTTTCCGCATCGGCGATGCCGCGATAATCACGCGGGCGGAAATGCATCTGAAACGCTGCAATCAGCTTGCGCTGCATCTGCGGCGTGGTTGCCGCCGCGACGTCGTAGCCATAGCGCTGCAGCGCATCCAGCAATTCTGCCTGATCCACGCCCTCATCCGCGGCGCGCCCGTTAAGATAACGCTGCACCGTTGCCTGCTCAGGCCACGCGCCTAAACCCTGCTCAGCCAGTTGCTGCCACGGAAACAGCGGACCGGGATCCTGCTTACGCTGCGGCGCGATATCGCTGTGTCCGACCACATTTTCCGGCGCGATGCCGTAGCGCTGGGTGATGTCCTCCACCAGCGCCATCAGCGCGCTGATTTGCTGCGGCGTAAAAGGCTGCCACTGCAAACCCGTCAAAGTGCGGCGATAACCGCTGTTGACGATTTCAATGCCAATCGAAGTGTCATTGATGCGCGTTGCGCCGCGCCAAAAACTCGGGCCCGCATGCCACGCGAGCTGGCTTTCCGGCACCAGCTGCCACACCACGCCCTTGCCGTTTTTCTGCGGCGGATGCTGCGGAATCAGGTAGTGCGCGCTAACGTCCCTGTCGGTCAGCGTTGCCAGCGAACTGGAGAAATCCTCGGCGGTGTAGTGAATCACCACCACTTTAATGCGCGGTCGCGCGCCCTGCGCCGGATGCGCGGTATCGACCCAATAACCGTGGCGCGCTTCAATCGATGACTGACAAGCGCTCAGTAACAGCGCCATCGCCAACAGAACCACCATGCGCATTAGCGAATGATCACGGCGGTGCCGGTGACGCTCACCATCAACATGCTGCCCTCTTTACCCACGGTTTCGTAGTCGATATCAATGCCCACCACCGCGTTGGCGCCGAGCGCTTTCGCCTGCTCCTCCAGCTCTTTAAAGGCAATCTGGCGCGCTTTTCGCAACTCTTTTTCGTAGGCGCCAGAGCGGCCACCGACGATATCGCGGATGCCGGCGAAGAAATCGCGGAAAATATTGGCGCCGAGAATCGCTTCGCCGGCGACCACGCCGCAATATTCACTGATGCTGTGTCCTTCCAGCGTGGGCGTTGTAGAAAATTTCATGGTGTTCTCCTTTTCTGAATCAGCTCGTAGCGCTTAAAAGCAAGGCTATACTCTATGCTAAAAATGGCGCTTTGCCAGTGAACAATAAGGAAATCGAGATGAGAAACAATGCCTTTGCGCTGCTTATTCCTGCAGCGTTGCTGCTGAGTGCGTGTACCACCGTTGAGCCGGTCATTAAGGATAATGGCCCGCGCACCGCGGCCTGTGTTGAAGGCGGTCCGGATAACGTGGCGCAACAGTTCTACGATTTACGCGTCAGCCAGCCGACACAAGGTTTGCCAGACAGCAACACGCTGGCGAAATATCGCCCTTACCTGAGCGATCGTCTCTATCAAAAATTGCTTACCGCCAACGGCCAAAACCCGAAACCGGCGGCCTGGAGCCAAGGCGATCTCTTCTCCAGCCTGGCGCAAGGCCCAACTTCGGCGGAGGTTGCCAGCGCATCCACCATTCCTAATCGCGATGCGCGCAATATCCCGCTGCGCGTTGAGCTGAGCCGCGATAACAAAACCTGGAAAGATGAAGTGCTGATGATCCATGAAGGCACTTGCTGGGTGGTTGATGATGTGCGTTATGTCGGCCAGGTGCCCCACGCTGGCGGCGGTTCACTGACGCAACTGCTGGAAGCGAAAAAGTAACCGTTCACTTTTCCCGCAGTTAACACCATTGATTAGCGCGCCGCATCCTTGCGGCGCTTTTTGTTGATATTTTGTGAACTAAATAGCGCGCGCCAGCCCTCATCCACCTTGAGTTGCGCAATATTGTGCTACGCTTTGAAGGTTTCACTGCTCTTAAATAAATATTAACCCACCACAATTGCATAACTATTCTGGTGACGTTAAAATCCGCGACACTAATTACTATTCATTTTTTGCGCATGAGTATTCAACTAAACGCCATAAACTGTTTTTACGGTGCCCATCAGGCACTGTTCGATATCAACCTGGCTTGTCCGCAGGGTGAAACGCTGGTGTTGCTCGGCCCGAGTGGCGCGGGTAAAAGTTCGCTCCTGCGTGTCCTCAACTTGCTGGAGCAACCGCGTTCCGGCAGCCTGCAGATTGCCGGCAACCAGTTTGATTTCACCAAAGCCCCTTCCGACAGCGCGATTCGCGAGCTGCGGCAGAACGTGGGCATGGTATTCCAGCAATACAATCTGTGGCCGCACCTGAGCGTGGTGCAAAACCTGATTGAAGCGCCGTGCCGCGTGCTCGGTCTCAGCAAAGACGCCGCACGTGCGCGTGCTGAAAAGCTGCTGGATCGTCTGCGCCTGACGCCGTACGCCGATCGCTTTCCGCTGCATCTTTCCGGTGGACAGCAGCAGCGCGTCGCGATTGCCCGTGCACTGATGATGGAGCCGCAGGTGCTGCTGTTTGATGAACCGACCGCCGCGCTCGATCCTGAAATCACCGCCCAGATCGTCAGCATTATTCGTGAGCTGGCACAGACCAACATCACACAAGTGATCGTCACGCACGAAGTGGAAGTGGCGCGTAAAACCGCCAGCCGCGTGGTGTATATGGAAAACGGTCACATTGTTGAGCAAGGCGATGCCAGCCACTTTACACAGCCGCAAACCGACGCGTTTGCTAATTATCTTTCGCATTAAGTCAGGATGCTTCTAATGAAAAAAGTTGTAATTGCTGCCCTCCTTGCTGGCCTGAGCCTCAGCGCTTCAGCGGCACAGACACTGCGTTTTGCTACCGAGGCTTCTTATCCTCCGTTTGAATTCGTCGACTCTGATAACAAAATTCAGGGCTTTGATGTCGATCTGGCTAACGCGCTGTGTAAAGAGATGGATGCGACCTGCACCTTCACTAATCAGGCGTTCGACAGCCTGATTCCCAGCCTGAAGTTCCGCCGTTTTGACGCGGTGATGGCAGGTATGGACATCACGCCAGATCGTGAGAAGCAAGTGCTGTTCTCCAAGCCCTACTACGACAACTCTGCCATTTTCATTGCGCAGAAAGGCAAAATGACTGACGTGGCCGCGCTGAAAGGCAAACGTGTTGGCGTGCAGAACGGCACCACGCATCAGAAATATCTCTCTGACAAGCACAGCGACATCACCGTTGTGCCTTACGACAGCTATCAGAATGCGGTGCTGGATCTGAAAAACGGCCGTATCGACGCCGTGTTCGGTGACACCGCGGTGGTGAACGAGTGGCTGAAGCAGAATGCCAACCTCGCGCCGCTGGGTGAGAAAGTGACGGATAAAGATTACTTCGGTACCGGTTTAGGGATTGCCGTGCGTCAGGGCAACAGCGAGCTGCAGGGCAAGTTCAATGCGGCGCTGGAGAAGATCAAAGCGGACGGCACCTACAAAACCATCTATAGCAAATGGTTCCAGCAGTAATTTCTGATGAATGAAATGATTCCACTCGCAAGCGCCGCCGGTATGACCGTCGGCCTTGCCGTTTGTGCACTGATCTCCGGCCTTGTGCTGGCGATGATTTTTGCTGGTTGGGAATCGGTACGCTGGAAACCGCTGGCGTGGATCGGTACCGCGCTGGTCACGCTGATTCGCGGCCTGCCGGAAATTCTGGTGGTGCTGTTTATCTATTTCGGCGCTTCTCAGCTGCTGCTGACGCTCTCAGATGGCTTCCACATCAATCTCGGCCTGTTCAACATTCCGGTGCAGGTGCAGATTGAAAACTTCGACGTCAGTCCTTTCCTGTGTGGTGTGATTGCGCTGGCGATGCTCTATTCCGCCTATGCGTCACAAACCCTGCGCGGCGCGCTGAAAGCGGTTCCGGTCGGCCAATGGGAATCGGGCCAGGCGCTGGGCATGAAGAAGTCGGCGATTTTCCTGCGCCTGATCATGCCGCAGATGTGGCGTCACGCGCTGCCAGGTTTGGGCAATCAATGGCTGGTTTTGCTGAAGGATACCGCGCTGGTCTCGCTGATCAGCGTCAACGATCTGATGCTGCAAACCAAAAGCATTGCCACGCGCACGCAAGAGCCGTTTACCTGGTATCTGGTGGCGGCGGCAATCTATCTGATTATCACGCTGTTCAGTCAGTTCGTACTGCGCCGCATTGAATTGCGCACCACGCGTTTTGAGCGAGGGGCTTAAGCATGCTGGATTACTTACCCGAGCTGCTGAAAGGGTTACACACCAGCTTGACGCTGACCGTGGCTTCGCTGTTTGCGGCTTTGGTGCTCTCGGTACTCTGCACCATCGTGCTGGCGCTCAAAGTGCCGGTGCTGAATTGGCTGGTGAAAGGCTATATCACTTTGTTCACTGGCACGCCGCTGCTGGTGCAAATCTTCCTAATCTATTACGGTCCCGGCCAGTTCCCCAGCATCCAGAACATTCCGTGGTTGTGGCATCTGCTGTCGCAGCCGTGGTTGTGCGCGCTGCTGGCGCTGTCACTCAACAGTGCGGCTTACACCACCCAGCTGTTTTACGGTGCGGTGCGTGCCATTCCATCTGGTCAATGGCAATCCTGCGCGGCACTCGGCATGAACCGCAAAGATACGCTGCGCATTCTGCTGCCGTACGCCTTCAAGCGCGCCCTATCGTCCTACTCCAATGAAGTGGTGCTGGTATTCAAAAGTACCTCGCTGGCTTACACCATTACGCTGATGGAAGTGATGGGCCACGGGCAGCTGTTGTATGGCCGTACTTACGATATTTCGGTGTACGCGGCCGCGGGCCTGATCTATTTGGTGGTTAACGGCTTGCTAACATTGATGATGCGCTTGGTTGAGAAGCGTGCGCTGGCATTTGAGCGCCGCAACTAATGTCACCACAACAGGCGCCTGAAACGGCGCCTGTTTCCATTTAAATTAATAAGCAAAAATATTGCATATAAATTCATTAACTGGCATCGTGTAACCCGTTCCGTATCTGGCATGGTTTACAGGAGTTACATAATGAAAAAATGGATCGTTGCTGCTGCGCTGGCAACTCTGGCAATGAATGCTTATGCGGCTGAAAAAATCCGCTTCGCCTCTTCCGCAACTTATCCTCCGTTCGAATCCCTTGATCACGATAACCAAATCGTTGGCTTCGATATCGATTTGGCAAAAGCACTGTGTCAGCAGATGAAAGCGGATTGCACTTTCACCAACAACGCCTTCGATAGCCTGATTCCGTCGCTGAAATTCCGTCGCTACGACGCGGTCATTTCCGGCATGGATATCACCGCCGATCGCAGCAAGCAGGTCGATTTCACCCAGCCTTACTACGCTAACTCGGCGATTGTGATTGCGCATAAAGGCCAGTTCACCGACTTCAGCCAGCTGAAAGGCAAACGTGTTGGCGTTGAGAACGGCACCACGCATCAGAAATACCTGCTGGAGAAACATCCGGAGGTGATTGCGGTGGCGTATGACAGCTATCAGAACGCGATTCTCGATCTGAAAAACGGTCGGCTGAACGGCGTGTTTGGTGATACGGCGGTGGTGAATCAGTGGCTGAAGGCCAATGACGATCTCAGCGCGGTCGGCGAGCACATCACCGATACCGACTTCTTTGGCACCGGTTTAGGCATTGCGGTACGCAAAGGCAATGAGCCGCTGCTGAATGAGCTGAACAGCGCGTTAGTGGCGTTGAAAGCCAACGGCACCTGGCAGCAAATCAATCAGAAGTGGTTCCCGGAATAAGCATTATGGGATAGCGTGGCGGGCGCCAGACAGGTTCTGCACGTCCTCCGTTCCGGTGAACGCTACGCTGTTCCGCCCTTCTTGCTTAACAAACACAGCACTTCAAAATGCACGGTATGCGGGAACATGTCGAACAGCTGCACGCGGCTCACGTCATACTCCGCCAGACGCGCAATATCCTGCGCCATGCTGGTGGGATTGCAGCTGGAATAGAGAATGTAATCGGGTGCCATCTCACTGAGATAAGCACACAACTCCGCGCCGATACCGCGACGCGGCGGATTCACCAGCACCAGCTGCGGCACCGCTTCCCGCGACGTGGCGAACTGCGTGGAATCCAGCGCGGCAAAACTCACTTTTTCTAATCCAAGCTGCTGCGCCGACTGCTGCGCACAGGCGATGGCTTCAGCATTGATTTCGATGCCGGTCAGCTGCATCTCCGGCGTGGCGCAGTGCAAACCAAATCCCCCAACGCCACAAAACAGATCCCACATGCTGCTAACCGGCAACTGCGCGACCCAATCACGCGCGGTGGCGTAGAGATCGGCGGCAACCTGTGGGTTGGTCTGGAAGAAGCTTTGCGGGCGGATATAGAGCGGCACCTGATTAAAACGCTCCGCCAGCGACTGATCCGGCGTCAGCGCAATCTCTTCATCGCCTTCAAGAATCGCCATATGCACCGGCTGAATATTGGCGGAGATCACCTTCAGCTGCGGCAGCTGCTGTTGCAGCCACGGCAAGGCATCGCGCAGCTGCTGCAGCTTGCTGGTGGATCGCAGCACAAAACGCAGCATCATGCCGCCCTGGGTACTCTCCGTCAGCAACAGGAACTTCAGCTCACCGCGTTTGCGCGCCACGTTATACGGCGTTAAACCCGCACGGGCGATAAAGGGTTTAAGTAGCGTGAACACCGCGCTGAAGCTGTCGGGATAGAGCGGACAGGCACAGAGATCGACCGGTTCCCCGTCGCGCGCCACCATGCCGAAAATCGGCCGCTCCACGCTACCGCTCACCACCATTTTGGCTTTATTACGAAACCCTTGCTGCGCGGATTCCACCGGCGGCAACCATTCGCCTACCGGCCTCTCAGCCAGCAGTTGTTCCAGCAGCGACTGCTTGTCGTTGAGCTGTTGCGGATAGGATTTTTCCAGCCACTGGCACGAACGACAGCGACCGGCATCATAAAGCGCGCAATGCATGCAAATGCCTGTATTCAGAATCGGGAGAAAAAATGGGGGGCGATTGTATCACCGGTGGCGGAAAAAAGCGCGGCTGCTGGCGGGCACAAACAGCAGCGCTAGCACCAGCACATCCGGCAGCTTTTGCAGCAGCGTGTGATGAATAATTTGCGCATTACTTTCGCCGGGGATGCTGAAAATTTCCGGGTAGATCCAGCCCACCGATGCCATCAACATGTAGATCAGCACAATGATTTGCGTCGCGACATAGCCCCAGCGCCCACGATTGTTGCCGCGCATCAGAATAAAGGCGCAGCGCAGTTCAAACAGGAAAATCAGCTGGCTGGCGATAAAGATCAGCGTGGAATCCCAGGCTTGCGCGCTGCGATGCACTAAATTGGCAAGTTCGTCGTAACCCAGTTCGTTGGCCAGCAGCAACACGCTGAGGCAGCGCGTAATGATGATGGCGCAGCCTGCGACCATCACCGGCACCGGCGTAGCGTTAATCATTGAACCGTTTTTCAGGGTTTCCGACATGGTATTGCTCCGTAACTGAGGTGCGCATAAATGCGCACCCTACGACTTAGGGTCGCCATTAATGGCGACCTTAATGTTACGGCGTTCAGCCACGTTTTGCTTTCTGAATATCGCGTAAACGCTGCTTTTCTTCGTGCGCCATAAAGCGCCAGGCGATAAAACCGACTAAACCGACGACAAACAGTATCAGCGAGGCTAAGGCGTTGATCTCCGGATTCACGCCACGACGCACGGTAGCGAAAATCGCCATCGGCAAGGTGGTCGCGCCAGGGCCGGTCACGAAGCTGGCTATCACCAAATCATCCAGCGACAAGGTAAACGCCAGCAGCCAGCCGGTAACGATAGCGGGCGCGATCATCGGTACGGTGATCACGAAAAACACTTTCACCGGCGTTGCGCCGAGATCCATCGCCGCCTCTTCAATCGAGCGATCCAACTCACGCAGACGCGAGTTAATCACCACCGCCACGTAAGCGGTACAGAAGGTCACGTGCGCCAGCCAGATGGTCAGCATGCCGCGATCGCTCGGCCAGCCAAAGGTATTACCCATCGCCACGAACAGCAGCAGCAACGATAAACCGGTGATCACATCGGGCATTACCAGCGGCGCCGTCAGCATAAATGCGAAACCGTTATGCCCACGGAAGCGACCAAAGCGCACAATCACCACCGCCGCCATGGTGCCAAGCACCACTGCCATGGTGGCTGAGAGCGCGGCGATGGTCAGGCTGAGACCCACCGCATCCAGCATCGCCTGATCCTGGAACAGCACCTTGTACCAGTGGAACGAGAAGTTCTCCCACACCGTGACCAGCGGCGAACTGTTGAAGGAGTAAACCACCAGCAGCAGCATCGGCGCGTACAGGAACATAAAGCACAGCACCAGAATCACGGTGCGCCACGGAGAGCGAATGGTCGGTAACTGGCTCATTCTTTCTCTCCCACGTCACGGTTCTGGTGCTTGTGGAACCAGATAATCGGCAATATCAGAATCAACAGGATGATCACCGCCAGCGCGGACGCTACCGGCCAATCACGGTTGTTAAAGAACTCCTGCCACAAAATACGACCAATCATGATGCTGTCCGGACCGCCGAGCAGTTCCGGGATCACGTACTCGCCGACCGCCGGGATAAACACCAGCATCGAGCCGGCAATAATTCCGCCTTTGGTCAGCGGCACAATCACGCTGAAGAAGGTTTTCAACGGACGAGCGCCGAGATCCAGCGAGGCTTCCACCAGCGAATAATCAATACGCGTCAGCGCGGTATAAATTGGCAGCACCATAAACGGCAGATAGCAGTAAACGATACCGATATACACCGCCGTGTTGGTATAGAGGATCACCAGCGGGTGATCGATCACGCCGAGCCACATCAGGAAGCGGTTAAGAATGCCGTTGTTGTTGAGCAGGCCCATCCACGCGTATACGCGCACCAGAAACGAGGTCCACGACGGCAGGATCACCAGCAGCAGCAGAATAGTGCGCATTGACGGCTTGCTGTGCGCCACCGCCCACGCCAGCGGATATCCGATCATCAGGCAGATAATGGTGGAGATGCCCGCCACTTTCAGCGACGTCAGATACGCGTCGGCATACAGCGGATCGTCGGTCAGTGTGAAGTAGTTTCCGAGGTTGAGCACCAGATTGAGCTCGCCATCGGCCCAGGTGACCAAATCGGTGTACGGCGGAATGGCGCGCGCAATATCGGCGAAACTGATTTTCAGTACGATCAGGAACGGCAGCAGGAACAGCAGGATCAGCCACAGATACGGCAAGGCAATCACCAGCTTACGGCCATGCTGCATCTTAATGCGCGTTGCCCAGCGCTGCAGCGGCGTGCCCACCACTTCGGGCTTGCTGCGTTGAGAAATCTGGCTCATATCGCCCCCTTAAACCGTCAGAACCACACAGCTGTCGGCGTCCCAGCAGAGACGCACTTCATCGCCCCACGTTGGCGCGCCTTTGCGGTAGCGATGGGCGTTTTGCAACTGTGCGCTGATCATCTGGCCGCTGCGCAGACGCACGTGATAAATCGACAGGTCGCCGAGATAGGCGATGTGAACCACTTCACCCACGGCAAAGTTGCAGCCATCGGCTGGGACTTCTTCGCACAACATCACTTTTTCCGGACGGAGCGCCACGTGCACCGGCACGTTATCCACCACGGAAACATCGGTCTGCACTTTCAGCGGATGCACTAAGCCCGGCGCATCAATGATCAGCGCGTCCTCACCGCGTTCGCGCAGCAAGCCTTCAAACACATTCACCGAACCGATGAACTCAGCGCTGTAGCGGCTGGTTGGATGCTCGTAGATCTCTTCCGGCTCACCAATCTGCACGAATTTGCCACGGTTCATGATGGCGATACGGCCCGCCATGGTCATCGCTTCTTCCTGATCGTGCGTTACCATCACGCAGGTAGCGCCGACACGCTCGAGAATATCGACCACTTCATGCTGCATGCGGTCACGCAGTTTTTTATCCAGCGCGCCCATCGGTTCGTCGAGCAGCAGCAGCTTAGGACGTTTCGCCAGGCTACGCGCCAGCGCCACACGCTGACGCTGACCGCCAGAGAGCTGATGCGGCTTGCGCTTTGCGAACTCCTGCATGTGCACCAGCGACAGCATCTCTTCGACGCGGCTAGAGATTTCGCCCTTCGGCAGTTTGTCCTGCTTCAAGCCAAAGGCAATGTTCTGCTCCACCGTCATGTGCGGGAACAGCGCGTAGGACTGGAACATCATGTTGATGGGGCGCTGATACGGCGGAACATGGGAGAGATCCTGGCCATCAAGCACAATCTGGCCGCTGGTTGGCGGTTCGAATCCCGCCAGCATGCGCAGCAAGGTCGATTTGCCACAGCCGGATGCGCCCAGCAGCGCAAAAATCTCACCTTTATAAATGGTCAGACTGACATCATCCACGGCGTGCTGCCCGTCAAAAGATTTGGTCAGATTGCGAATTTCCAGCAGCGGCGTCATCGCCTTAGCCGTTTTATTTGGGGGGCGGGGAATCGCGTCGTTCACTAACATTTCTCCGGCGCTAAAATCGCGCGGCACAGCCAGCCGCTAAAAATGGCACAACAGAGGCCATCACTGCGCCTCTGCTGTCGTCTTCAGGCAATAATCGTTCAGAACGAATTACTTACCACTTTTTACTTTAGTCCATGCACGGGTACGCACACGATCCAGTTTCGGATCCTGGACCTTGAGCACAAACAGTTTGGCCATGGCATCCGGCGTTGGGAAGATGCCCGGATTGTTGCGCACGTCCGCATTGATCAGCGGCAGCGAGGCTTTGTTACCGTTGGCATAGTTCATGTTGTTGGAAACATCAGCGATGACTTTGGGATCCATCATGTAGTTGAGGAATTGATACGCCCCTTCCACATTTTTCGCGTCTTTAGGAATCGCAAACATGTCGAAGAACGCCAATGCGCCCTGCTTCGGCACGATGTAGCCCAGATGCACGCCGTTGTTGGCTTTATCCGCACGATCTTTCGCCTGCAGGATATCGCCCGACCAGCCAATCGCCACGCAGATGTTGCCGTTCGCCAGGTCGTTGATGTACTGCGACGAGTGGAAGTAACGGATGTTTGGACGCAGTTTCAGCAGCAAATCGGTCGCCGCGCCAGAGTAATCTTTCGCGTCAGAGCTGTTTGGATCTTTACCCAGGTAGTTCAGCACGGTAGCGAAGATCTCTTCCGGGGCATCGAGGAAGGAGACGCCACAGCCTTTGAGTTTTTCCAGGTTTTCTGGTTTCAGCACCAGATCCCAGCTATCCAGCGGCACATCTTTGCCCAGTGCGGCTTTCACTTTATCGACGTTGTAGCCGATGCCAGTGGTGCCCCACAGATAAGGAATCGCGTATTTGTTACCCGGATCGTGCTGGGCGACTTTCGCCATCAGATCGGGATCAAGGTTTTTATAGTTCGGCAGCTTGCTCTTATCCAGCTCCTGGAACACGCCCGATTGCAGCTGACGCGCGAGGAAGCTCGACGACGGCACCACCACGTCATAACCGGTGCTACCGGCCATCAGTTTCCCTTCCAACACTTCGTTGGAGTCAAAGACGTCATAAACCACTTTATCGCCGGTCTGCTTTTCGAAGTTCGGCACGGTATCCGCCGCGATATAATCGGACCAGTTATACACATGAACCGTACTACCTTCGGCCTGCGCACCGCCGGCCGCAGCCATCAATGCACCAGCAACCACACCTGACAACCATTTTTTACGTTGGTTGAACATGTTTTACTTCCTCCTGAGCGGGTCATCACAACGCTGCATACACGGCGATCCGGACGTTGCGTTTTCTGTTAAATCACAGGCACACAATGAATCAATATTCAGCGGGAGTTTAATAGCAAAAACCTATACCTGCGCTGAGGTTGCACGTCTCAAGCAGCCCCGCAAGAATAGCCCCCCCGCACCACCTGCACCAGATCCCAGCTTAAAAAACGCCTTTTCGCGATACGTTATGCATGTTTCTGCTATGGGGTTTGGCGTTAGTGGCATAAAGCACGACTAATATCTGGCAATAAAGGGCAAAGTGCAGAATAAAAAGTGGTGGGGCAAAAATGAAAACTGCCGCAAAAAGCGGCAGTTAGCGAGGCGGGGAACTCAGTGCAGCATCGCGTGGCTGCTGGAGCTGGGTTGTCGCTCCTCTTCTTCTTCGACCACCAGCAAGTGGTTAGCAAAGGCTTCCATGATCACCATAGAAACGCCCTCTTCACTCTGCTTCATAAAGTGGGAGAACTGACCGAAGGTTAATCCGGCGCTGGTACTGATCGACTGGCAGACAATCAGCTTCGGCAGATTGTCGTCCTGAATATCAACAAAGGCTTTAATGGTGAGCGAGCTGGCGTTGATCTGCGATAAATCGCCCACCAGCGGAATCAGCGCCGTCGGTTTTACTTCTGCCAGCGCAGAGAAGAGAATAACGTTATCCACCAGGTCAATTTTTGCATCAAACACCCCGTCAAAATTCTGCATATGCGGCAGATGCAGTGCCTGACAGGCATCGCATTCAAACCAGGTGATATTTTGTTGATCCAGCCAGCGACGCAGCACGTCAATGTCCGGAACGACCAGTGAATCCATCGTAATATCCTGTGGGGTGAAGAAATGAGCGCCTTAGCTTACGGAAAAACCGATCTGGATGCCACGAAAACCGCTGAAAAGCGCGGGTTAGCCGCCGGTTTTAGGACGATAGCCGGGGCAAGCGTGCTGCTCAATCCACTCGATCATCATGGTGGCGATATCTAATCCGGTAATGCCCTCAATTCCTTCCAGTCCGGGCGAGGCGTTCACCTCCATAACCAGCGGTCCACGATTTGCGCGCAGGATATCCACGCCCGCCACCTCGAGCCCCAGCGTGCTGGCGGCTTTTACCGCGACATCCCGCTCCTGATCGGTGATGTGCACGGCGCGGGCTTTGCCGCCGCGATGCAGATTAGAGCGAAAATCGCCCTCTTTCGCCTCGCGCTCAATCGCTGCCACCACTTCATTGCCAATCACCAGGCAGCGAATATCGCGCCCTTGCGCCTCCTTGATGAACTCCTGCACCAGAATATGCGCATTGAGGCCACGAAAAGCGTCGATCACGCTCTCCGCCGCCTGGCGCGTTTCCGCCAGCACCACACCGATGCCCTGCGTGCCTTCCACCAGCTTCACCACCAGCGGCGCACCGCCCACCATCGCAATCAAGTCATCGGTATCATCCGGCGAGGAGGCAAAACCGGTGATCGGCATATCAATGCCCTCACGCGCCAGCAGCTGCAGCGAGCGCAGCTTGTCGCGCGCGCGGGTAATGGCGACTGATTCATTGAGCGGATAGCTGCCACGCACCTCAAACTGGCGCAGCACGGCGGTGCCGTAAAAGGTGGTGGCGGTGCCGATGCGCGGGATCACCGCATCAAAATGCCCCAGCGTCTCGCCGCGATAGTGCACCGCCGGTGAATCGGAATTGATGTTCATGTAGCAGGAGAGCGGATCGATGATCTGCACCTGATGACCACGCTCCTCCGCAGCGTCGCGCAGACGCTTACACGAATAGATCGATCCATCGCGGGTGAGAATGGCCATTTTCATTGCAAAGTTCCTTGTGCTTAGCGCGTCGCCCAGCCCTGCTGATGCAGGTAATCCAGTATGAAGGGACGCGTTTCTTTAATAATCAGGCGTTGAATCAGCTGGCTCCAGGTTTCGGAACGCTGGTTGCTATCACGTTGCTGATAATAGGCAGTAATTTGCTCATCGTACTGTGCCAGCACCTTTTTATCGACGGGCTGATAGCTATTTTCATGCACCAGCATCGCTTGCGGCATGCGTGGCTTGACGTCCGGCGCATCAGCCGGATGACCGACGCAGAAGCCGAACAGCGGCAGCACAAACTTCGGCAGTTCCAGCAACTCGGTTACTTCAGCGATGCTATTACGAATCCCGCCAATGAATACGCCGCCAAGGCCCAGCGATTCCGCCGCCACCATGGCATTTTGCGCCATCAGCGCGGTATCAACGCAGCCGAGCAGCAGCTGTTCAGCGCGCCCGAGTTGCGCATCCGGGCAGATCTGCTGATGACGATTGAAATCCGCGCAGAACACCCAAAACTCCGCTGCCGCGCTGACCCAAGGCTGGCCGCCGGTCAGCTGTACCAGCTGCTCGCGCTTTGCGGGATCGGTAATACGAATAATCGAGGAGCACTGCAAAAAGCTGGAGGTCGAAGCCGCTTGTGCCGCTGCAATAATGGCGCTGCGTTGCGCCTCATCAATGCCCTGTTCGGTAAAAGCGCGAATGGAACGGTGGCTGCACAGTAAATCGATAGTCGGCGTCATAAATCCTCTCCGGTGGTTACTTCTTTTTGTTGGAATGATTGAACAATTGTGGAGCCATCGCCTTCGCCGTGCGCCACATCATCATCCATGCGGCAGGCAGCATCAGCGCGATGCCGAGAAAAAACAGCAGCGTCGCCAGCGGCTTTTTCGCGATGAGATCAGGCGCGCTCACCCAATCGTTGGTCAGCAATAATGCCCCAATCACGGCAAGCACGCCGAGCACTTCGAGCAGCAACACGGGTTTCGGTAATCTAGCGAGATCACGCATGCGAAGGTTCCCTTGGCGTTCAATCAGTTTTAGCATCTGCATAGGCAGCAGGTATCAGAATAACAGGTAACTTCTTCTTTCATTAAGCAGGATGGGCGGGCATGATGTGACGCATTATTCACGCTGTGATGTGATTCTAGTCACAAAACAGCAGCGGAAGGAGAGAAGCAATGATTGCAGTGATTTTTGGCCGTTCTAGCTGCCCTTACTGCGTACGTGCGAAAGAGTTGGCCGCCAGGCTCACCAGCGAGCGCGACGATTTCAACTATCAATACGTTGATATTCAGGCCACCGGCATTACTAAAGCCGATCTGGAAGCCCGTGCCGGCAAGCCGGTGACAACCGTGCCGCAGATTTTCCTCGACGATCAGCACATTGGTGGTTACACCGAATTCGCGGCCTGGACCAAAGAAAACCTGGGTATCGAAGCATAAGAGAACGGGCCTGCGGGCCCGTTTTGGCTGGTGCTATTCGGCACGCATCGCCAGCATAATCCGCAGCAAGCGCACCAGCAGCGCTCCACATCCCGCCCAGAACAGCGCACTTAAACTCCAGGCCACAATCAACAAGCCGCTATGCGTGATTGGCACCGCCAGCATTAACCACATCATGCCCAGCAGCGTACCGCCCAGCGCCACCCACAAGGTGCTGATCAGCGGACTTTCCGCCTGCAGTAGCGCCATCAAACATCCCGGCAGTAAAAAAAGCAGTAATTCTGGCTGTCCGCGCACGGCTTGTTCACTGGCGGCGGCCCAGAAATGATGTGCATAAATAAACACCAGCGTATAAAGCATCACGCCCAGAATCGATGCTGGCCAGCGATTATTGCGCTGCAACATAATTATCCTCAACTTTGACGTTAACAATTATGAAACTTTTTCTGCCCTGATGCGCACGACTGGAAATAAAAAGAAACAGCTGGAGGCGAAAGGAATGAAAACTGCCGATAGCTGAGGGTGTTAATTATGATTAGAATGACGCCGCTTTAAATTTCGGCTTGAACGCTTTTGTTGCAGGAACCTTAACGTTCGGCACAAGATAGCGAAAAAAGTCACTTTCATCAACGTGTTAAAGGTTAAGAAGAAGTTAAACCGTGAACATTAACGTCGCAGAATTGTTAAGCGGAAATGACGTTCTGTTATTATTTGTCGTTTTAGCACTCGGACTCTGCTTAGGTAAATTACGCCTCGGTTCGGTCCAACTCGGTAATTCCATTGGCGTGCTGGTTGTTTCGTTGATTTTAGGTCAACAGCACTTCGCCATTAATACTGACGCATTAAGTCTTGGCTTTATGTTGTTTATTTTTTGTGTCGGCGTGGAAGCCGGACCTAACTTTTTCTCGATATTTTTCCGCGACGGTAAAAATTACTTCTTCCTGGCGATTGTCATGGTGGTCAGTGCGCTGTTAATCGCGCTGACGCTTGGCAAGGTATTCGGCTGGGATATTGGTTTAACCGCGGGCATGTTAGCTGGTTCGATGACCTCGACGCCGGTGCTGGTGGGCGCTGGCGATACGCTGCGGCAAAGCATCAGCGATAGCCATCAGCTCACCTTGATGCAGGATAATCTCAGCCTCGGTTATGCACTCACCTATCTGGTGGGTTTAGTCAGCCTGATTTTTGGCGCGCGTTATCTGCCGCGCCTGCAACATCAGGATCTGCCAACCTGCGCGCAGCAAATCGCACGTGAGCGCGGCCTTGACGCCGACAGCCAGCGCAAAGTGTTTCTGCCGGTTATCCGCGCCTATCGCGTCGGCCCGGAACTGGTGGAGTGGAGCGGCGGCAAAAACCTTCGCGAGCTGGGCATTCATCGCCAGACCGGCTGCTACATTGAACGTCTGCGCCGCAACGGTATTCTCGCCAGCCCGGACGGTGACGCGATGCTGCAACTGGGCGACGATATCTCGCTGGTGGGTTATCCCGATGCGCATGCACGCCTGGATCCTAGCTTCCGTAACGGCAAAGAGGTATTCGATCGCGATCTGCTGGATATGCGCATCGTCACCGAAGAGATCGTGGTGAAAAACCATAACGCGGTGAACAAGCGCCTGAGCCATCTCAAACTGACCGATCACGGCTGCTTCCTTAACCGCGTGATTCGCAGCCAGATCGAGATGCCAATCGATGACAGCATTATGCTCAACAAAGGTGATGTGCTGCAGGTAAGCGGTGAAGCACGTCGCGTGAAAAGCCTGGCCGATCGCATTGGCTTTATCGCCATTCACAGCCAAATCACCGATCTGCTCGCCTTCTGCGCCTTCTTTATCGTCGGCTTGATGATCGGCATGATCACCTTCCAGTTCAGCAACTTCAGCTTTGGCATCGGTAACGCCGCCGGTTTGTTGTTCGCGGGCATCATGCTCGGCTTTATGCGCGCCAACCATCCCACCTTTGGCTATATCCCGCAGGGTGCGCTGACGATGGTGAAAGAGTTTGGTTTGATGGTGTTTATGGCGGGCGTTGGCCTGAGCGCGGGCAGCGGTTTGCAACACGGTTTTGGCAGCGCCGGTGCGTTGATGCTGGTAAGTGGCCTACTGGTGAGTTTGCTGCCAGTGGTGATTTGCTATCTGTTCGGCGCTTATGTGCTGCGCATGAACCGCGCGCTACTGTTTGGTGCCATCATGGGCGCGCGCACCTGTGCGCCAGCGATGGAGATCATCAGCGATACCGCACGCAGCAGCATTCCGGCCCTTGGCTACGCAGGAACGTATGCGATCGCGAATGTTTTGCTGACGCTGGCCGGTACCCTGATCGTGATAATCTGGCCGCTTTTGCCTTTATAAAATATTTTTGCGCTGTCCAGAACTTTCTTCTGGGGTCGCAGTCTGAATAAGTGCCACTGCTTTTCTTTGAAATCCCCAAATTGTGGAGCCCGCCGGTCACTGACTTGCGGGTTTTTTTATGGCTGCGATTTGTCGGGTTAATTACTTATCGGCGCTGTCGCTGCAACGAATCTCGTAGGTGCGAGAGTTCATTATCTGTTTTCAGACCCAGCTTGCGCATCCCCGCTTGTTTCTGACCGCTGATGGTCTTAATGCTGCGGGAAAATTTCTCCGCGATTTCTGTCACAGTCATTCCTTCCAGCAAGCAGTGCATCACGTCCTGTACTTTTGGTGACAAAACTGAAAGCTGAGACGATAAAGGCAACGATTGTAATTTTTGGCCTGGTGCCCTATCCGCCTTCACTACGCGTTCATGAATTTGTGCCAGCTGCATTGCCATAAGCGGCTCAAGATAGATGTTACCGCTGCCGGCAACCTGCACCGCATTCAGCAACTCACCCTCTGAAGCCGTTTTACTGATAAATCCACTGGCACCGTAACGCAAAGCCTGCGCCACCGTCGCACTGTTGTAAAAGTTTGACGCCACCAGTATGCGCATACTTTGATTACGCAGATGCACTTCTCTGATGAGGTTTAGGCCGTTAGTATCTTGTGGCGCAAGAGCATGGTCCATAATCAACATATCTGCTTCTGTCGTGGCAAACGACGCCCACAAATCCCGACTGTGACTAAAAATGCCCATTACTTTTAGTGCGGGTTCCTGCGTTAACACCGCATTAAGTCCACGCAAAAAAATGGCATGATCGTCCAGCAGATAAATACGCAGTGGTTGTGTGCGGCTGAAAGTCATTTCTCTTTTCCTGTTAACTCTGGTCATTTGGGCGGCAAGCAAGATCGCCCACCATTAACGTGCTGTTTTCACGTTTCGCGTTCGCCGTATCCAGCATGACTTTGCATTGCTTGCCTTCACGCGAATGAATCGTCAATTCAGGCGTATGTTCATGCATATCGGTGACGAAGAATCCGTCACTCTCCGCAATGCCATGTCCCGCATGATTGACCAGTTTTGCGCCAGACATCGGCTCGCCTTTGTTGTCGATAACACGCCCAATCACCGTAACGGTTTTCATCACGCGTACTTTGCCAGACGCCACGCCGCCTTTATTTAAGTGATAAGGCAGCTCTGCAGGCCAGATTTTTAGCGCCGGACCATCATTACCGACAAAATCAATTTGCAGTTGCCCAGACTTCCACGCATTCACCGGCACAAAATTGCGTCCCGCGCGTAGCGTGCTGCTGGTGCCATTGCTATCCCAGGCTTTTAATCTGACGTTAGGATCGTCACTTTCGACATCAATAATCATGCCGGTGTGACTTGCCCAGCTCTCTGGGCTGTGGCTGGCAGACACTTTTCCACCGCCAATCGCCAGCGTGTTGTTCATATTGATGCCGCCACTCAACGATTGTGATGCGCTGGATTGCTGGGCATACACCGAACCGCTGGCATAACGGTGCTTGAAGTCGCTATAAAGATTGCCGCCGAGACCATATTGATCGCCGGTTACCCCAGCGGAAAGGCGCTCGATTGGGCCATTTTCGAAAGATTGCACCACTCCTGCTGAAGCAAACATTTCACGTCCGCCGCGATTGTCATTACGGCTGCCTAAGGAAGCCGTCACGTTGCGTTTATTCTCGCCGAGTGAGAACGACAGATTGAGATGGGCTCCGCGGTTGCGTGATGCGCCATTCTGAGCATAAGGACGATCAAATACGTTCAACGTGAGCGAGACCGGCGTATCTTTCACGGAAAGACGCGTGCGCCAGTTGGCATCAACGCCCACGCCATTCTCACGGCTGTTGTGTGTTCCACGCAGTGACAGTGAATCACCGTTCCCCAGACGATGATTAACCGTCGCTCCGCTGTTGTGCTGTTTGTTGGTCTTACACGTACTCACCGAGCAGCGACTGCTCTCATCCTGATACCAGCTCTGACTGTGGTTCAGCAGCAAACTGGTCTGCGGTTGGACCTGCCAGCTGAACTGGCTATCAAAACGTGAACCCCATTGGTCACTGACACCCGCGCTACCGTACAAACGCGTACTCTGGCTGGATTGGATATCAGTTGAAACACCCAACTGATTGCTGCCCGCATTACGTTGCGCTGCGCCGCCCACAATCACCTTTGGATGCAACAGATAATTGGTGCTGATACCGAAGGCCGCATCGCCATCCGCCTGGTTATAGCGGTTATTACCGAGTTGCTTCTCTACACCGCCATAAAGATTGTACTGCCAGCGACGATCGGGATTGCGCCAGCTGGTGGGTTTATAGATGGTCTCTTCCGTACGGCTGATTTCACGGCCATCTTCGACCAGCCGCACTTCAACGCCGTAAATGCCGCCGGGCAAAACAGTGGTATCCAATTGCTGCATCCCCGTCTGCACGGGTTGGCTGTTAATCAGCACACCATCACGATAAATTTCGGCAATCGAATCGCGGTTAGCGGTGACATAAACGGGATAAAGACTGGCCTGCGCCTGACTTTCCAATAAGGTGTCGGAACTCCCTACCATCACACCTGCGACGGTATTCACACTGCTGCGGCCAGGCATCACCGGTTGTCGCAGGATCCCTTGAGAATCCGGCATAAATAACCCAGCACGTACCGCTGTGCCGGGCAGTTCACGCTGTAAAAAGAGTGAACTTACACGTGCATCGGTTTTACTGTTTTCAATGTCACTGCGACTGAGCTGGCTGCTGGCTTGCGCGGTCCATTTGCCAATGCTGCCTTCCAACTGCAACCCTTGATACCCCGACCAAGGCTGCTGTTCACCGCCAATCAGGTTAAGTTGGTTGCGTAATATCAATCCACTGCTGCCTTGTTCAGGCAAGGCAATATGCTTCACTTTGCCTTTTTCCTCTTTTGCCGCTGAGGAGCTGATATATAACGTGGTATTGGCCAAGCTGTAATGCAGGCTAATTAACCCTTCTGCACTCTCTTGTTCACATTTACCGAGAGGAAATGCATTTTTAAATATATTACTCCAGCGACTACGTGCGGCAGCGGGTAATTTACTTTCAGAAAATTCGGTGAATTTTACTAACTGAACGGTTTTGGCACGAGATAATAAAATCATGGCGTCACCTAAATATTCACCATCCAGCTCAACTTTCGTCAACAGCGGTGCATCAAAGAAGTGTGCACTGAAATCTTCCGGCAGATTATCTGCCTGAGTTACCAGATCTTCCATGGGCACCGCAGATACCGTCAGTGGCAGCATAAATAGCGCCACGGCGATAGCCAGAGTTTTTTTATTAAGTAACAACATGAGTTTATCCGCTAAAAAAAGGACGCAGAATGCGTCCTTTTTATCAGAAAGCAATTAAGGAATTTCGTGATCGAATACCATGGTAACTTCGCCAGTGTAGTTGCCGCCCTCATAAGTTGGAGTGCCAGTAGGACTCACCACTAATGGCAATGTTTTTTCATCAGCAGCATTGGCTGCTGTAAGTATCTCGGCAGCCATTGTTGGCCCAACACCAAGATCCGTAGAACCAACCCGGATAGTTAATGGAATATTATTCGCTGGAGTATCTTCATGTTCTAATACTGCAGCACTTAGAAGGTGCGCGCTAATTTTCCCTTCAGTATTGCGCGCCTGTAGATTAGTTGAGACATTATTCAGAATATAAGCATCTTCATCCCAAACCATTTCCTGCTTAGTTGAACCAAAACCAGGGTCAGAAAATTTAACGTATGAACGTTCTGATGGGATAGTGGCTTCTAATTCAAAAGTTAGCTCTTGTTGTTTGTCTACAGCAACGGCCAGTGAACTTACAGCGACCAGACTAGCAATTAAAGATTTATAATAAACTTTCATGGTGTTAACTCATTTTAAAGAGGGAATTATCCGAATTTCTTCGGTGTTTTTTTACTACCTTCCAGCAAAGTAAATTGCCAGTTTTTTTGACTTTCTTGCTTCAAATTATGTTGCTTACCTGGCATGAGAATAACTGAAGATGCATCACCACATTTACCCCCCTGACATAATTTAATGCCTTCAAGTTTGATACTGCTGTTACCTTTATTGGTGATAATGATTTTATTATCACGCTGCGCGATATCGGTATTAAATACGACATTTTCAGGTCGTACTATCACCATTGCACCGTAACCGGTTAATATGCTTACGCCTGCATTGAGTGATTTCTTATATTCATCATACTGTTTTTTTGACTGACCGAACTCATATTGGTCCTTCGGCATGACAGGAATATATCGAACGCGGTAATAACGCTCTTTATCTCTTTTTCCTACAACCACTAACCTTCCGGTTTGCATGCTATTTGCCGGGATTATCATGCGCGATGGCGTAAAGATTAATCCATCAACTTTTCCACTTGCCGCCGCTGTAGCATCGATTTTTTTCTCTGACTTTCCGCCGTTCGGCAGGTAAGTCACTTCACTCACATCAACTCGGACATAACCGGTGTCATCACCACTATTACGAATTCTTTTTAGCAATGTACTCTTATCGCTTTCAATAAAATCATACATCGAACCCACCGTAATTTTAGGGATAGCAGCAGCGTGCAAACTTGCTCCCGCCAGTGCTAAGACAAGAATAATTTTAAACATAGTAACCTCATTAGAATGAGCGCCGCCGGTAAACTGTTGTCCTTGTTAGGCAGCACTTATTTGATGGGGGGTAATATGCCAAAACCTTTTTAGTTCACTCTATGAGAGCACTCTCAAAGCAAGACGATAAGACAAAACCTTCTCAACCTTCAAACCATGGATGAACATCTCGAATATAATGTGCATTAAATTCTGATATATATCTTACATTTTGAGAGTGCTCTCGTTTTCCCTCAAGGTCTTATTAAGATAAGATTGCCTGTAGAAAACGTCATTCATCATGATGATGGAGGTTGTTTAAACTCATCACCCCTTCATTTATCACTTACTTTGGAACTACCGGTGAAAATCAAATCCAGTAAAAACTTCCCGCACACCTTATTAAGGTCTGTTTTTTATGGGGCTATTTTGTTTTTGAGTTCTTTTTTATTTTTTTCAACATCAGTTCGCGCAGAAAAATTAAATGTAACTGCTGAATTTCGCCCCTCAGCAGCCAATCCTCAAGTCGATAAGTTCGAAAATACCACACCGGTTGCGGGCTTTTGCCTGGATTATCAAAAGTTTTGTGGTGAAGGTGTTTTTTCAATTGCCACCAATCTGAATGTCAATAATCGTTCCCTTATCGCTGGAAGTAACAATAATAATGAACGTGTTTTTCAGAAATTAGATGCGAACTGGAAAACTATATCATTAACTGATGATGAAACTGGCCAGTCAATTACCGTCCAATTTCGCTTAATGCTGATCGGTCAACGCTTCTCACGCTCCGGAGGCGGTTTTGTTACTGCTGATTTTAATTCAGCTGGCGGTAACCCTCAAGGTGGGTGCGGTGGCACGATAGGAGCAGGAATTGCAAACAGTTACTTTCGATTTGCATGGAACCATAGCTCCTTGCCTGCCTCTTGCTATAGAAACGTAGTTAATATGAATTATACAGATTTCAAGATTAGTGATATTTCTGTCGGTTATGAGATGAAAAGCAGTTCCCCGATGAATATGCCTAATGGAACATTTAAGGGATCCGTTAGTTACTCCGTAGGAAACGGACAGCAGATTGATTTAGGAGCGGGGGATTACTCCGATAATATACTGGAAATTAAAATTGAAGCTCAGATCGAACATGAATTAAAATTTGAAATGGTCGGTTCCGAAAAAGTACCTATGATTCCACCTGGTGGCTGGCAGGATTGGACTTCAGGCGGCGCAACACAATTTAGGCTTGAGGGTACGGGTTCTTTTAGAAGCACAGCTTCAGCGCCATTCAGCGTCTATCTCGAATGCCAGCATAAAGTGCTCAACAGTTGTGCTATGCAAAGGGACGGTGACGATACCCTCGTGCAAGTTGATACAACAATAACAATACCCTTTGTTATGGAACGTGATAGTGGTGAAGATATTACTAATTGGCCGATATATGTTCGTTCAATACATACTCCCGGTTATGTTTTTGAACCAAGATCATACATTAACGGCTATTTATCGACAGTAAAGTTTAGTGTCAATGAGGTCGAAAGTTTGCGCATGGGTAATTATCCCGGCAGTACTTGGCGCGGAAGCGCTACGCTGATATTTGATGCCGAGATTAACTCACCCTAGCCTTCACACTTTTAACCTTTTGAGGTGGGCGTCATTTTTTCGCCCGCTGCGCACCCGCAAATCTTTATGCAACTTTCATCAAACTTAAACACTCCAACAACCCGCGATAAGATTAAGAGCGTGACTATGTACGCATAGGCGCGCGGCTTTTAAGCTATCACGCTTATTTTGCAGACAATTTTGCGCTGCAGTTTTTTGGGTAAACAAGACGAGGACAAGGAATCGTGATGGAAGCATTGAACCACACGCTCTTTTTATGGATCAACGCCACAGAGGATTCACCGCAGTGGCTGATCACTCTGGCGACCTTTATCGCCAAAGATGTGATAGCCATCGTGCCGCTGCTGATTGTGGCGCTGTGGCTGTGGGGACCGCGCGATCAGGTGCAGTCTCAACGCGAGCTGGTGCTAAAAACCGGCATGGCGCTGTTGTATGCGCTGAGCATTTCGTGGTGCGTCGGGCAGTTGCTGCCGCATCCGCGTCCGTTCGCTATTGGTTTTGGCCATCAGTTACTGTCACACCGACCCGATGATTCCTATCCGAGCGATCACGGCACCACCATTTTCACCTTTGCGCTGGCATTCATCTTCTGGCATCGCCTTTGGTCAGGTGTGGTGTTGCTGGTGATAGGCAGCGCCATCGCCTGGTCACGCGTCTATCTTGGCGTGCACTGGCCGCTGGATATGCTGGGCGGATTCCTGGTCGGCTTGCTGGGTTGTCTGGCGTCGCACATGGCGTGGCAGCTGTATGGCGAACGCATGCTGGCGTTCACGCATCAGGTGTATCGCGCGCTGTTCGCCATGCCGATTAAGAAAGGGTGGATTCGTGAGTAAGCGATGGGGTCGCCATTAATGGCGAGCCTGTAAAAAACGGTGCGCATCAAGCGCACCGTTTTTGTCTCAACTAAACCACTTCCCGAACCAGCCGTGGAATTTCATCATGATGAAATCCCAAATGCGGCCAACAAAGCCACCTTCCGGCACCGCCTCCATCGTCACCAGCGGACGTTGCTCAATGGTTTTGCCATCCAGCTGGAAATCGATAGTGCCCACCACCTGATTCTTCTCCAGCGGCGCTTCCAGCTGCGGTGAATTCAGGGTAAAGCTGGCCTTGAGGTTTTTCATCTGCCCTTTTGGCACGGTGATCGCGGCGTCTTTTGCGACGCCAAGATTGACCTGGCTGCGATCGCCAAACCAAACGCGCTGCTGCGCAAACGGTTTATCGGCCTTAATCGGCGTCACGGTTTCATAGAAGCGGAAGCCCCACGTCAGCAACTTTTCACTTTCGCGGAAACGCGTGGCATCGGTTGCCGCACCGAGCACCACGGAAATCAGCCGCATATCGCCTTCGGTTGCCGACGCCACCAGATTGTTACCCGCGCCGGAGGTGTGACCGGTTTTAATGCCATCCACCTTGAGATTGGTGCTCCACAGCAGACGGTTGCGGTTCATCTGCTTAATCTTATTGAAGGTGAACTCTTTTTCGCTGTTGATCGCATACTCTTCCGGCACATCGCTAATCAGGCGCTGGCCGATAATCGCCATGTCGCGCGCGGTGCTGTATTGCCCTTCAGCATCCAGGCCGTGTACCGTCATAAAGTGGGTGTTTTGCAGGCCAAAGGCTTTGACATAGTTGTTCATCAACCCGATAAACGAATCCTGGCTGCCCGCAACATAATCAGCCAATGCGATACAAGCGTCGTTGCCAGATTGAATCACCACGCCTTTATTCAGTTCAGAGACCGGAATGCGATCGCCGGGTTTGAGGAACATCAGCGATGAACCGCGCAGTTTGGGATTGCCGGTTGCCCATGCATCCTGCCCGATAGTGACCATGTCATCGTTGGTAATCTTGCCCGATTTCAGCGCCTGGCCGACCACATAGCTGGTCATCATTTTGGTCAAACTGGCGGGGTCAAGGCGCTGATCGGCATTGGATTCCGCCAGCACTTTGCCGCTGTTGTAATCCATTAAGATCCAGGCTTTGGCGTCTATCTGCGGAGCGGCTGGAGCTTGTTCTGCCAGCGTTGAAATAGGAATGAAAAGTAATAATAGTGACGATGCAGCCAGAGGCCGCCATGCAGTAGCGAAGGTGTTTTTTCTCATGAGGATGACCAGATTGTCCTTGTTAAATCTTGGTTTTTTGCAGATAAGACATGTCTCATCCCACGCTAACGGTTCAGGCCAGCGAAAAAAACCGTCCAATCGTAAAGTTTTATAGAGTTTATTAGAGTAACCCTGGCACCAACCGCGCAGCGCCGCCACTTTTGCCCATCTGACTATTGAAAAATTTTGCGTGTAATTCCGATTTTTCGCAGAACGGTTAAGCCAGTCACAAATTTCCGCTAACCTGAATTCAGTCAGCCTGAGGAGAGCCGCGATGGACTTAGCCATTTTCGATTTGGACGAAACCCTGATTTGTGAAGACAGCACCAGCCTGTGGCTGCGCTGGTTGGTTTCACAGGGATTTGCCCCCGAAGAGATCATCCAGCAGGAGAAAATCCTGATGGAGAAATATCACACCGGTACGTTATCGATTGAAGAGTACATGAACACCACGCTGGCGCCACTCGCCGGTATGGCCACCATGACCGTTGAAGGCTGGGTACGCCGCTTTATCCATCGCGACATCATGCCGCGCGTTTTTCCCGCCGCCCGCGAGCGTATTGAGTGGCATCAGCAGCGCGGCGACACGGTGATGATCATTACCGCCAGCGGCGATCATCTTGCTGTTCCCATCGCCGAGCGACTTGGTGTTCACGGCGCACTGGCAATTGGCGTTGAAGTGGTGGATGAACGCTACAGCGGGCAAACTTACGGCACCATGACCTATCGCGAAGGCAAAGTGACGCGCCTCAGCGACTGGAAAGCGTTACAGCAGGACCAACGCTTTGAACGCACCTGGGCTTACAGCGATTCAATGAATGATTTACCGCTGCTGGCGCATGCCGACCATGCATGGGTGGTGAATCCCAATTCGCTGCTGCTGCAGGAAGCACAGCAGCGCGGATGGGAAGTGTGTAACTGGGCACGCTAAGTTAACCGCGTGGGGCGCTGGCCGAGTCTGGTAGCCCCACTTTCAGCAGCTTGCCGTTGGATTCATCGGTTAGCACGTAGAGATAGCCATCCGGGCCTTGTCGTACATCACGAATACGCTCGCCACGCTCTTGAAGCAATCTCTGCTCCTCCACCACTTTTTCGCCATTCACCTGCAGGCGAATCAAACTCTTCTCCTTCAACGCGCCGATAAACAGTGAGTTTTTCCATTGCGAGAAGCGCGCGCTATTGTAGAACGCCATGCCGCTGATGGCGGGCGAGACTTTCCAGTAGTGCAGCGGTTGCTCGGTACCTTCGACTTCACTGCCCTTCGCTTCCGGCACTTTCTGCCCGCTGTAATCAATGCCGTATGTTGCCAGCGGCCAGCCGTAATTTTTGCCCTTCTGCGGAATGTTTACCTCATCGCCGCCGCGCGGGCCGTGTTCGCTTTCCCACATTTGCTGCGTCCACGGATTGAGCGCCAGCCCTTGCGGATTGCGCATGCCGTAAGACCAGATTTCAGCACGCGCGCCCTGGCGATTAACAAACGGGTTGTCCGGCGGGATTTCACCGTCTTTGGTCAGACGCACAATTTTGCCGGAGAGCTTATCCAGCTGCTGCGCGCTGCTGCTGGCGAAATTGTCACCGAAGGCGATATAGAGAAAACCCTGACGATCAAACGCCAGTCGCGTGCCGATATTGGCGCCACTCGACAACTTCGGCGTTTGCTCCAGCACCACTTTAAAGTCGCTCAGCTGGCGATTGTCATCGCCTAATCGGCCATAACCCACCACGCCGCCGGCGCGGCCGCTGGCATCGGCGGTGGTGTAGCTGAGCCACACGCGGCGGCTTTGGGCAAAGTCCGGCGCCAGCACCACATCCAGCAGGCCGCCCTGACGATTCGCCCACACCTTCGGCACGCCGCCGATCGGTTGCGACAGGCCTTTGCCCGGCTGCCAGCTGCGCAGCTGGCCGGATCGTTCAGTAATTAACAGCGTTTGATTGTCGGGCAGAAAAGCCACGGACCAAGGATGATCGAGCTTATCCTGCAGCACCTGAACCTGCACATCGGCAGCGAATAACGGTAAGGACGTGCTTAAAGCGCCAAACAGCAGCGCGGCGGGCAGTAAACGCATGGCATTCTCCTTTATCACGGTCTGCCGTTAAGGGTAGTCAGCGCGTGACAAAGGATGTGCAGGATTTACAAAACATTAAGCCCGGCACACGGCCGGGCACAGGTTCACGGCACGGAGAACGCCAACGTGTCGCGTACCATCTCGTCAATGCCTGGACGGAGATCGGTGAGGGTAATTGGCGTGTTGTTATTCGGTAGGGTTTTGCCGAAGGCTTTGCGCACTACTTTAATCATCGGCTTGCCGGTTTGTGCATCCACCGCTTCGATTTCGAGGAACAGCGAGCTCTCTTGTGTGCGATGTCCGGTTGCCGCCATGGTGCTGGCGACCACGGCAGCAATCGGCACCACTTCGTAGAACTGCACGCCTTCATTTTCTGCCGATACCGCCGTAATCGCCGCTTTCACCAGCAACGTACGCGGGCCTTTGGTGGTCACCAGCGGCTTGCGTTCAGAAATCGCCCGCTTCAGCTGGCTATCGGTGTAACTGCGCACCTCATCCAGCGTTTGCTGGCTGATACGCGCAGTCGGGTGCGCCGCCGGATAATAGACCACCGGCGTGTAAACCACGCCACGATAATCGGCATCGTGATAATCGGGAGAGATCCAGCGCAGCGTCGGTTTACCGCTTGGCGATTGGGTCGATTGCAGCTGACTATAATCGCCGAGGAAGCCGGAATATTGTTTTTTGTCGGCCACATGAGAGGTACAGCCCGCAGCCAGCAGCGCCAGCGTTAACACGGGAACACAAAGGGGAAATCGCATGAGAGAGCCCTTATCAGAGGTAATTGCTTCTCAAGTGTAGAAGTTGGTTTTCAGCGCGGGGGGAAATATTAGCGAAATGCGAGGAAAAACCACCTGCATTGCAGGTGGTTAGGCGGAATTACTCGAAGCAGGTTTCCGGGTTTTCCGACAGTGAAATAAAGGATTCACCGCCTTTGGTCAGCGCAATGATGCCACCACTCTCAATATCATAAACCCACCCGTGCAGGCGCACTTTGCCTTTACGCAGCGCGACCGCCACAGAAGGGTGTGTTTTGATATTGTTCAGCTGTGCAATCACGTTCTCTTTCACCATTTCGTTGAGACGTTTCTCAACCGAATCGTAGTTGCGCTCTTCCACCACCGCTTTCGCCGCGTTGGCGTAGTGCAACCAGTGGTCAACCGCGGGCATGGTTTCCAGATCGGCATTGGAAGCAATCGCGTTCATAGCACCGCAGTTGGAGTGACCACAAATAATAATTTCGGTCACGCCCAAAGCCACAACCGCATACTCAATGGTGGCGGACACGCCGCCCGGCTCTGGACCAAACGGTGGCACGATATTCCCGGCGTTACGGATCACGAACAGCTGACCCGGCTCCGACTGCGTCACCAGCTCTGGCACCAGACGGCTGTCTGAGCAGGAGATAAACAGGGCTTTGGGATTTTGGTTGGATGCCAAACTTTTGAAAAGATCCTTCCTTTCAGGGAACACATTCTGTTGAAAATTCAGAAAACCTTTGACGATCTCTTGCATATGTCTGCTCTCACATTATCCACTTCTGCCCTGGCAGTAAGGATTCACTATCAGTGCGATTTGAAATTTTCAGTGAAGATAAGTACTTACCTTTACCGACCCAACATTTAAGCAAAACACGTCAGCTTACACAACTCGGATCACGTTCGCAGACGAGCAACGCAGGCGCGGCGCTTAATGAGAGCGCGCGTCGCTCACTGAGTTAAGCATATCTACAGCACATTGGTTGTCGATAAGGAGATTCTTACACAGCCTATACATTTTCCTCTGCAACCTCTGTACAATCGCCCCCCTATCCACACTAATTATGATGAATTTTTAACCTTATGAGCCAAGTCAAAAATCCACCGCGCGTGGGGTTCGTCTCCCTCGGCTGTCCGAAAAACCTCGTCGACTCTGAACGCATCCTGACGGAACTGCGTACCGAAGGCTATGACGTGGTGCCACGCTACGATGATGCGGAGATCGTCATCGTTAACACCTGTGGATTTATTGATAGCGCCGTACAGGAATCTCTGGAAGCAATTGGTGAAGCGCTGAACGAAAACGGCAAAGTGATCGTCACCGGCTGCCTCGGTGCCAAAGTGGATCAGATCCGCGAAGTGCATCCAAAGGTGCTGGAAATCACCGGCCCGCACAGCTACGAGCAGGTGCTTTCGCACGTGCACACCTATGTGCCTAAGCCGGAGCACAACCCGTTCCTCAGCCTGGTGCCAGAGCAAGGCGTCAAACTGACGCCGCGCCATTACGCCTACCTGAAAATTTCCGAAGGCTGCAACCATCGCTGCACCTTCTGCATCATTCCATCGATGCGTGGCGATCTGGATAGCCGCCCAATTGGTTCAGTGCTCGACGAAGCCAAACGTCTGGTCGAAGCCGGCGTGAAAGAGCTGCTGGTGATCTCACAAGACACCTCCGCTTACGGCGTGGATGTCAAACATCGCACCGGTTTCTGGAACGGATCGCCAGTGAAAACCAGCATGGTGAGCCTGTGCGAGCAGTTAGCCAAACTCGGCGTGTGGGTACGTCTGCACTACGTTTATCCGTATCCGCATGTGGATGACGTTATTCCGCTGATGGCTGAAGGCAAAATTCTGCCGTACCTCGACATTCCGCTGCAGCACGCCAGCCCGCGCATCCTCAAGCTGATGAAGCGTCCGGGCGCGGTAGAGCGTACGCTGGAGCGCATTAAGCGCTGGCGTGAAATCTGCCCAGAGCTGACGCTGCGTTCAACCTTTATTGTCGGCTTCCCCGGTGAAACCGAAGACGATTTCCAGATGCTACTCGACTTCCTGCAGGAAGCGCGCCTCGATCGCGTTGGCTGCTTCCAGTACAGCCCGGTAGATGGCGCAACCGCCAACCAGTTGCCGGATCAGGTACCGGATGACGTGAAGCAGGATCGTTTTGATCGCTTCATGCAGCTGCAGCAGAAGATCTCCAGCGAACGTCTGCAGGAAAAAATCGGCCGCGAAGTGCTGGTGCTGATTGATGAAGTGGATGAAGAAGGCGCGGTCGGCCGCAGCATGGCTGACGCGCCGGAAATTGATGGCGCGGTCTATCTGAACGGCGATCGTCAGGTGAAAGTCGGTGATGTGGTGCGCGTTAAAGTCGAACACGCCGACGAATACGATCTGTGGGGCACGCGCGTTTAACCATACTTCTGCTGGTGCGCACGCTTGCGCGCCAGATAGTCAGTATCCGCGCGCAGTTTATCCCAGCACGCTTTGAAAACGGCCGCCGCAGCGGCCTTTTCTTTTTCTGTAGTACGCGGCAATTCGTTGCCCGCCTCGTCATATTTCCGCCCGCCCTGATGATTGCTGTAGCGGCGCGCACGCGTGTACCCCATCTGAATATATTTGCGCGCCATGTCCATGCCGACAAAATCGTCCTGCGCGCGATACGTTTCAAACAACTGCATAATCTGTTGTGAAGACTGCTTTGCCAGCTCGACGGTGCGAAAACGCCAGTGCGGCAGAATCTCACTTTTGTAAGGTTCGACCATCAACACGCCCTGCTCGCCGCGCCCCACCTGATAGAGCTCTGGCTGCTGGCGAAAATCGATGTGCTTGAAATCCTGCTCGTAATTGAACGCTTTCATCTGCTTTTTCCCGCCTCTCATCATCCTGTGACGTAATTATTTCCCGCTGGCACTTAAGCGATTTGCTTTTATACCGATAACTTCACTATCAGCCTACTTCCTCAGAGACGCACCTATGTTTAAACGAATGAAAATTGTGACGGCCATCATGATGATATTGGTGGTTTTCACCGCGATGCAGGCGATTTCCGGCTCGCTGTTTTTATCATCACTGATTACCGGACAGCATAATTTCACCACCAGCAATCAGTTGTCGCACCAGCAACGGGAGCTGGCCGATGGCTGGCAAACGCTGGTGAAAACCCGCGTGATTATCAACCGCGTCGCCATTCGTATCCTGAAAAAACAGACGGATGAAGCGTCAGTCGCCGCCATCAACAAACTGCTGATCAGCGCAGGTGCGTCACTGGATGAAGCGAAGCAACATTATGATCTCTATAAGAGCATGCCGCGTATCGCCGGACAAAGTGCGGATTCAGCCAGTGTAGTCGACGCTAAGTTTGCTGCCTTCGCTGAATTGCTGAAACAGTCGGCGGCGTTCCTGAAAGCCAATGATTATGCCGCCTATGGCAACCTTGATGCCCAGCAGGCGCAGGACAATCTGGAAGTGGCTTACAAACAGTGGCGTGAGCAGAACGTGCAGCTGCTGGCCGAGCGCAATGCGGAATATGACAATAACTATCAGCACATGCTGGTGTTGGTCGCCGTAATGGCGGTGGTTGTGGTGCTGCTGCTGGTTTCCGTGTGGATTCTGGTGCGTCGCATTCTGCTGGCACCGATGAAGCTGGTACAACAGCAGATGGAACGCTTCGCCGATGGCGATCTCTCTGCCCGTTTGCAGGTGGAAGGCCGCAGCGAAATGGCGTCGATTGCCGCCAGCCTCAACCACATGCAGCAGTCGCTGCTCAGCACCATCAACAATGTGCGTGATAGCGCGGACGCGATTTTTGGCAGCGCCAGCGAGATTGCCACGGGAAATAACGATCTCTCCTCACGCACCGAACAACAGGCAGCGTCACTGGAAGAGACTGCGGCGAGCATGGAAGAGCTGACCGCCACGGTGAAACAGAACGCCGATAACGCGCGTCAGGCGACGCAGCTGGCGAAAACCGCCTCGGAAACCGCCGACAAAGGCGGCAACGTGGTGGATGGCGTGGTGAAAACCATGCGCGATATCGCCGACAGCTCGAAGAAAATCGCCGATATCACCAGCGTGATTGATGGCATCGCCTTCCAGACCAACATCCTTGCGCTCAACGCAGCAGTAGAAGCGGCACGCGCCGGTGAACAGGGTCGCGGTTTTGCCGTGGTGGCAGGCGAAGTGCGTAATCTGGCACAGCGCAGCGCCCAGGCGGCGAAAGAGATCAAACTGCTGATTGAGAATTCCGTGCAGCGCGTCAACACCGGTTCGCAACAGGTGAGCAGCGCCGGTGAAACCATGCAGGAGATCGTCAGCGCTGTCACCCGCGTCACCGATATCATGGGCGAGATTGCTTCGGCATCTGATGAGCAGAGTCGCGGCATCGACCAGATTGGGCAGGCGGTGAACGAGATGGATCGCGTCACGCAGCAGAACGCCACGCTGGTGCAGGAATCCGCTAATGCGTCGGCATCGCTGGAACAGCAGGCCAGCAGCCTCTCTTCTGCGGTGGCCCGCTTCAAAACCGGCGCTCGCCAGGCCGCTGCGCCGGTGGCGAAGATGGTGAAACCGGTGATAACGCCAACCCGCGCCGCACCTGCCACCGCGCACAATAATGACAATTGGGAAACGTTTTAAGGGCGGGATTGTGCGGTTGTCGAAAAGGTCGCCATAAATGGCGACCTTACGGGCGACCAAACCACCATCAGGTCTTCAATTTCGGATCCAGCGCATCACGCAAACCATCACCCAGCAGGTTAAACGCCAGCACGGTGAGGAAAATCGCCAGGCTTGGGAAGATGGCGACATGCGGCGCAATCACCATATCGGCGCGCGCTTCATTGAGCATTGCGCCCCACTCCGGCGTGGGTGGCTGCGCGCCGAGGCCGAGAAAGGACAAACTCGCCGCCGTAATAATCGACGTACCAATACGCATAGTGAAATAGACCACAATCGACGACACCGTGCCGGGCAGGATGTGACGCATGATAATGGTCCAGTCCGACGCACCAATGCTACGTGCCGATTCAATATAGGTTTGATGTTTCAGCACCAGCGTATTGCCGCGCACCAAACGGGCAAATGCCGGAATGCTGAAGATCGCCACCGCAACAATCACGTTGCTCATGCCGCTGCCCATAATTGCCACCACCGCAATCGCCAGCAAAATGCCGGGGAACGCGAACAATACATCGCAGATGCGCATGGTGATGCGATCCCACCAGCCTTCGTAATAGCCCGCCAGCAGACCTAACACGGTGCCGATCAGCGCGCCAATCGCCACCGAGAAGAAACCGGCAATCAGCGAAATGCGCGTGCCGACCAGCACGCGGCTGAAGATATCGCGCCCCAGCGAATCAACGCCAAACCAGTGCATCAGCGATGGCCCTTCGTTCAGCCGGTCGTAATCGAAATAGTTTTCCGCATCAAAAGGCGCAATCAGCGGCGCGATAAACGCCACCACAATCAGCAGCAGCACAAACAATCCGGCCAGCAGCGCCACATGCTGACGGCGAAAGCGCCGCCAGAATTCGCGCCACGGCGTGCGTACCCGGTTTTCCGTGATAGTCGGCATGGTTTTCAATGCCGCGGCTCGTCGCCAGTTCTTCAATTGCGACTCCTTACTTGTAGCGAATGGCCGGGTTGATTGCCGCGTACAGCACGTCAACAATCAGGTTAATCAGAATGAATTCCAGCGAGAACAGCAGCACTTCGGCCTGAATCACCGGGTAATCGCGCATCTCGACTGAATCCACCAGCAAGCGGCCTAAGCCTGGCCAGTTGAACACCACTTCCACCACAATCGAGCCGCCGAGCAGGAAACCAAACTGCAGGCCCATCATGGTAATCACGGGAATCATGGCGTTACGCAGGCCGTGTTTCACCACCACCAGCGATTCGCGTACCCCTTTGGCGCGCGCGGTGCGCATGTAATCTTCCTGCATCACCTCCACAAACGACGCGCGGGTGAAGCGCGCCATCACCGCCGCCACCGCTGCACCCAAGGTGATCGATGGCAAAATGTAGTGTTTCCAGCTATCCGCGCCGACGGTCGGCAACCAGCCAAGCTCGACGGAAAACACCTGCATCAGCAGCATGCCAAGCGCAAACGCCGGGAAAGAAATACCCGACACCGCCAGCGTCATGCCGATGCGATCGGGCCAGCGATTGCGCCACACCGCCGAGGTGATGCCAATCGCCATACCGAAAATCACCGCCCACACCATGCTGCTCAGTGTCAGCCACAGCGTCGGGAAAAAGCGCGCGGCAATTTCGTCAATCACCGGACGTTTCGAGACCAGCGAATGGCCGAAATCGCCCTGCACCGCATTGATCATAAAGTGCCAGAACTGCTTGATCAGCGGCTGATCAAGACCGAGATCCTGACGCACCAGCGCCACCACCGAGGCATCCGCTTCCGGGCCGGCAATCAGGCGCGCCGGATCGCCCGGCAGCAAATGGACGAACAGGAACACCAGCACCGCCACAATCAGCAGCGTGGGAATCAGTCCCAGTAATCGTTTGAGAAAATAGTTGAGCATGCGAAGTCCTGCGCAGCATCGGCCAGCCCGCTAAGGCTGGCCGCGTCTGTTACTTCAGATCGGCCTCATCAAAATTGAATGAGGTATCGGGCATGACATAAAAACCGCTGAGGTTTTTATTGTTGGCTGACAGCAGTTGTTCCACCACCAGCGGGATCCACGGATGGTCGTTCCAGATGCGATCCTGCGCGTCTTTGTACAGCTTAGCTTTCTGGTCGCGATCGGTGGTTTTAAGCGCATCGGCAAGGTCTTTATCCACCTGCGGATTGCTGTAGAAGGCGGTGTTGAAGATCGCTGGCGGCCATGAGGTGGTGGCGAACAGCGGCGTCAGCGCCCAGTCGGCTTCACCGGTTGAGGCTGACCAGCCGGTGTAGAACATGCGTACACCGCTCTCTTTCTGACCTTTACTCTCCACTTCAGCCGCACGTTGACCGGCATCCATCGCCGTCACTTTCACCTTCACGCCCACCTGCGCCAGCTGCTGCTGGGTGAACTGCAGCACTTTCTGCGCGGTACTGTGGTTATGCGACGACCACAAGGTGGTTTCGAAACCGTTCGGGAAGCCCGCTTCCTTTAGCAGTTCGCGCGCTTTGGCCGGATCGTATTTGATCGCCGGATAGCTCTGAGCAAAGTCGATGCTCGGCGGCACGATGCCGGTGGCTGGCGTGGCGTAACCGGCAAAGGCGACTTTCGCCAGCGCCTGACGGTTAATCGCGTACTCTAGCGCTTCACGCACTTTCGGGTTATCAAACGGCTTTTGCGTCACATTGAGGCTGATGTAGCGCTGCATGATCGATGGCGTGGTGACCACATCGAGCTTACTGTTACCTTCCAGCAGTTTGGCCTGCTCGAACGGCACCGGGAAGGCAAAGCTCGCTTCGCCGGTTTGCAGCATCGCCGCGCGGGTGTTGTTATCCACCACCGGACGCCAGGTAATGCTATCCAGCTTCGGATAACCTTTTTTCCAGTAGCCATCCCACTTCTTCACTTTCACGAAGTCGGTCTGGTTCCAGGTATCAAAGGCAAACGGGCCGGTTCCCACCGGATGGAAGCCGATATCCTTGCCATATTTCTTCAGCGCAGTCGGCGAAATCATCACCGCCGCCGGATGCGCGAGGTTGTTGATGAAGGCCGAGAATGGCTGCTTCAGGGTAATCTTGATCGTGCTCGGATCGACCACTTCGGTGGTGGCGATATATTTGAACAGGTTATAGCGTTTGAGATGGTTATCCGGATTACTGGCGCGATCGAGGTTTACTTTTACCGCTTCGGCATTGAAGTCAGTGCCATCCTGGAATTTCACGCCGGGGCGCAGCTTGATGGTGTAGGTCAAACCGTCGCTGCTCGCCTGATAGCTTTCTGCCAGCACGTTGGTCAGCTTCATGTCTTTATCGAAGCCGAACAAGCCCTGATAGAAGGACTTCGCCACCGCCTGCGACAGCGTATCGTTCGCGTCATACGGATCGAGCGTGGTAAAGGTCGAGGCCACCGCAATCACCGCATCTTTCGCCGCCCACGCGGGCAGCGCCAGCGCCGAACTCAACAAACCGGCAGTGATAACCCCTTTTCGCATAATATGGTGCATCGTTATCGTTCTCCTGTAATCCCTGTCATGCGCGACATCCAAAGATGTGCGGTTGTTTGCTGCTCAGGCGCCACTAATTGCGTGTCGGGCGACAAAATGGCCCGGCGCCACTTCCAGTAAAGGCGCCACTTCCGGCTCATCGCCCAGCGGGCGAATAGGGCTGGGGATCTCATCCACCATCAGCGCCCTCTCACGATGCCGATGCGCCGGATCGGCGACCGGCACTGCGGCCATCAGTTTTTTGGTGTACGGATGGCGCGGCTGCTCAAATACCGCCTGGCGCGGCCCCATCTCCACAATCTGTCCGAGATACATCACCGCCACGCGATGGCTGATACGTTCCACCACCGCCATATCGTGCGAGATAAATAAGAAGGCGATACCAAATTCACGCTGCAAATCGAGCATCAGGTTGATGATCTGCGCCTGAATCGACACGTCCAGCGCCGACACCGATTCATCGGCGATCACCACTTTGGGATTGAGCGCCAGCGCGCGCGCAATGCAGATACGCTGGCGCTGGCCGCCGGAAAATTCGTGCGGATAGCGCTGCGCATGTTCCGGTAGCAAACCGACGCGCTCCAGCAGCCAGGCAACGCGTTTCTCCGCCTGACGGCGATCCAGCGTTTTATGCACCAGCAGCGGTTCCATGATCGAGAATCCGACGGTCAAACGCGGGTCGAGCGAGGCGTAAGGATCCTGGAAAATAAACTGGATATCGCGGCGCAGTGACGCCAGCGCATTGCCCTGCAGCGCATCGATGCGCTGGCCGTCAAAGGTGATGGTGCCGCCCTGGCTGGCCACCAGCCGCAGCAGTGAACGTCCGGTGGTGGATTTTCCGCAGCCGGATTCCCCCACCAGCGCCAGCGTTTCACCGGCATGGAGATCGAAACTGACTTTCTCCACCGCGTGCACGCGACGCTTGACGCGATTGAGCAAGCCGCCGCGAATATCAAAGCGCGTGACCAAATCACGCACCTGCAAAATCGGCGGTCGATCGTGACGTACCGTGTCCTGCGGCGCGGCCTGCTCTTCGCGTCCGTTGGCATGCAATAAGGGAAATTTAGCCGGTAGCGGCTGGCCGTGCATCGCCCCCAGTTTGGGCACCGCTGCCAGTAACGCGCGGGTATACGGCTGCTGCGGTTCAGCAAACAGCTGCTGCACCGGCGCGCGTTCCACCACATCACCGCGATACATTACCTGCACGCGGTCGGCCATCTCCGCCACCACGCCCATATCGTGGGTAATAAAAATCACCCCCATCTGCATCTCTTTTTGCAGCACGCGGATCAATTGCAGAATTTGCGCCTGAATGGTGACGTCGAGTGCGGTGGTGGGTTCATCGGCAATCAGCAACGCCGGTTTGCACGACAGCGCCATGGCAATCATCACACGCTGTCGCATGCCGCCAGAGAGTTGATGCGGATAGCGCGATAACACATTTTGCGCTTCGGGAATGCGCACTAAATCGAGCATGCGCCGTGCTTCCGCCAGCGCCTGCTGATGACTTTTGCCCTGATGCAGACGGATGGATTCCGCAATCTGCTCGCCAACGGTGAATACCGGATTGAGCGAGGTCATCGGCTCCTGAAAAATCATCGCCATATCGGCGCCGCGCACGTTGCGCATCTGACCGTTCGACGCGTGCATCACATCCAGCACCTCGCCATTGCGACGACGCAGCTGGATTTCGCCGCTCACTTCACCACCGGCCTGCTGAATCAAGCGCATCAGCGCCAGCGAGGTGACAGATTTTCCCGAGCCCGATTCGCCCACCAGCGCCAACGTTTCACCGCGATGCAGGTTGAGCGACAGGTTGCGTACCGCTTCGGTAATGCGCCCTTCATGCTCAAAGCGCACGTTAAGATTGCGCACCGCCAGAACCTGCTCCGGCGCAAACTGCAGCTGTTGGTCCGTCATGCCTGCTCCTTAGCTGTCGCGGTAAATCGCTACCTCAACGTCGCCATCCACGTAGGCGAATGCGCGATACATGCCTTCGCTGTTAAACGGCAGCGCCACATTGCCTGCGGCGTCAATGGCAATCAGCCCGCCGCTGCCCTCCAGCTCCTGCACTTTGTCATGAATGACGTTGGCGGTGGCCTGCTGCAACGAGCGTCCGGCGTAATGCATCTGCGCCGCCACGTCATAGGCGGCCAGCGTGCGGATAAACACCTCACCGGTGCCGGTACAGGAGACCGCCACGGTGTCGTTGCTGGCGTAGCAGCCCGCGCCGACCAACGGCGAATCGCCCACGCGACCGGCCTGTTTGTTGGTCATGCCGCCGGTTGAGGTGGCGGCCGCCAGATTACCCTGAAGATCGAGCGCCACCGCACCGACGGTGCCGAATTTGCGATCCGGGTCCAGCGGATCGTCGCTGTGGCTGTTTGCTTCACCGTCGTGATCCAGCACCATCTGCTGGCTGTGCAGCGCGCGCTGCAGCTGTTCCCAGCGCTCCGGCGTGGAGAAGAAATCGGCCTCGACCGGCGCTAAACCCTGCGCTGCGGCAAAGGCTTCTGCGCCCGCACCGATAAACAGCACGTGCGGACTGTTTTCCAGCACTTTACGCGCCGCCAGAATCGGATTGCGAATGTGGCTGACGCCCGCGACCGCGCCGACGTCCAGCGTGCGGCCATCCATAATGCTGGCATCGAGTTCATGCGTGCCCTGATGGGTGAACACCGCGCCCTTGCCTGCGTTAAACAGCGGACACTCTTCCAGCAGGCGCACGGCTTCTGTAACGGCATCCAGCGCACTGCCGCCGGCGGCCAGAATTTGCTGGCCTGCGGTAACGATTGCGCTGAGTTGCTGACGATAGTGCTGCTCTTTTTCGGCGCTCATTGCAGCACGCGTAATCGCGCCCGCACCGCCGTGAATTGCGATAACTGCTTTAGCCATAACCGGTACCCTGTGAAGGAATCAGAACCAAAAACACTGATTTAGAATGGTTTTCATCTTTTTTTTGCAATTTTCGACTATAGAAAGGCACCCTCATCTTGTAAAGCAGAAACTGCCTGCGCGGTCATAACCTTTTATTGTGGATTATGCTTTTTTGGTTGTGAGTGGTTTTCCTGATCACCCTAAATGGCGACCCTACAAATTCCCCTTCCTGACCACCAACTCTCGCTTAACGGCCACGCATTACCCATAATAGACCGCATCTGAAATTAACCAGGCAGAATTGGACATGGAACCTTTTACCGCAGGATTAATCTCCCTCGAAGACGCGCAGCAAAAGATGCTGCAACAGCTGACGCCGATCAGCGATTCGCTCAACGTCTCGCTGTTTGAAGCCGCCGGACGTATCACCGCGAAACCGATTCTTTCACCGCTTGATGTGCCCTCGTTTGATAACTCGGCGATGGACGGCTATGCGCTGCGTCTGGCCGATATCGCGCCCGATCGCGTGTTGCCGGTGGCCGGTAAAGCCTTTGCTGGTGCGCCGTTTAACGGCGAATGGCCAGCGGGCAGCGTGATCCGCATCATGACCGGCGCGCCGATTCCCGCCGGTTGTGATGCCGTGGTGATGCAGGAGCAAACGGAGCAGCGCGACGGCGGCATTGTGATTACCGCGCCGGTGCAGGCCGCGCAGAACATTCGTCGCATCGGCGAAGACATTCAGGCGGGCAAACAGGTGCTGGACGCCGGTGTGCGTCTCGGCGCGGCCGAACTGCCGCTGCTGGCGTCGCTGGGCATTGCTGAAGTGAGCGTGCTGCGCAAACTGCGCGTGGCAATTTTCTCCACCGGCGATGAGTTGCAAACGGTCGGTCAGCCGCTGGCGGAAGGCCAGATTTACGACACCAACCGCTTTACCGTGGCGTTAATGCTCAACAAACTGGGCTGCGAAGTGATTGATCTCGGCGTGATTGCCGACGATCAGGCGGCGCTGCGTACCGCCTTTACCGAAGCCGATCGTCAGGCCGATGTGGTGATCAGCACCGGCGGCGTGTCGGTTGGCGAAGCCGACTTCACCCGTGCGGTGCTGGAAGAGCTCGGCGCCATCACCTTCTGGAAACTGGCGATCAAACCCGGCAAACCTTTTGCCTTTGGTCGTCTGGCAAACAGCTGGTTCTGCGGTTTACCGGGCAATCCGGTTTCTGCGGCGGTCACTTTCTATCAATTAGTTCAGCCGCTGCTGGCCACCTTAACCGGCCAAACCACGCCCATCATGCCGCTGCGCCAACGCGCACGCGCCACCCAGCGTTTGAAGAAATCGCCGGGTCGTCTCGACTTCCAGCGTGCAATTGTTAGCCGTGGCGATGACGGCGTGCTGGAAGTGCGCAGCACCGGTGCACAAGGTTCGCATGTGTTCAGTTCGTTTGCGCTGGCCAACTGCTTTGTGGTGCTTGAGCGCGATCGCGGCGATGTCGAACCCGGCGAATGGGTGGAGATCGAAGCCTTTAATACGCTGCTGGAGGGCTAATGAGCGTTGAGTTGAGCAATGAAGAGATGCTGCGCTATAACCGCCAGATCGTACTGCGCGGTTTTGATTTTGATGGCCAGGAGAAACTGAAGGCATCACGCGTGTTAGTGATCGGTCTCGGCGGTCTCGGCTGTGCGGCTGCGCCTTATCTGGCATCAGCGGGCGTGGGACATCTCACCTTGCTCGATTTCGATACCGTTAGCCTGAGCAATCTGCAGCGTCAGATCCTGCACAGCGATGCAAAAATTGGCATGGCAAAAGTCGCCTCGGCGCAGCAGCAGTTAGACGCAATTAATCCGCATTGTCAGCTGGAGCCAATTGATGCTCAGCTGGACGACGCGCAGCTCAGCGCGTTAATTGCGCGGCACGACGCGGTGGTGGATTGCACCGATAACGTTGATACCCGCGAGCAGATCAATCGCCTGTGTTTTCAGCACAAGGTGCCGCTGATCTCCGGCGCGGCGATCCGCATGGAAGGCCAGCTCAGCGTCTTCACCTGGCAGCCCGGCGAGCCCTGTTATCGCTGCATTAGCCGTTTGTTTGGCGAGCAGGTGTTAAGTTGCGTCGAAGCGGGCGTGATGGCGCCGCTGGTTGGCGTGATTGGCGCGATGCAGGCGATGGAAACCTTGAAAGTGCTGACGGCTTTCGGTCAACCCGCTAGCGCGCGCTTATTGATGTACGACGCGATGAGCGCAGAATTCCGCACGATGAAGGTGGCGCAGGACGCGCATTGTGAAGTCTGTGGTGAATAAGGTCACCATAAATGGCGACCCTACATATGTAAGGTGCGCATTGATGCGCACCTGATTTTTCACACTTAAACAATCCCCTGACTGCGCAGGTAATCTTCATAGTTACCGGTGAAGTCGATAATACGATCGGCTTTCATCTCCATCACGCGGGTAGCCAGCGAGCTGACAAATTCACGGTCGTGCGAGACGAAAATCAGGGTGCCTTCGTACATCTCCAGCGCCATGTTGAGCGACTCGATCGATTCCATATCAAGGTGGTTAGTCGGTTCATCCATGATCAGGATGTTCGGCTTCTGCATCATCAGCTTGCCAAACAGCATGCGGCCCTTCTCACCACCCGACAGCACTTTAGCTGGCTTGTTGATCTCGTCGTGACCAAACAGCAGGCGGCCAAGAATACTGCGCACCGCTTGTTCGTCATCGCCTTCCTGCTTCCACTGGCTCATCCAGTCGAATACCGTCAGGTCTTCAGCAAAGTCTTCCGCGTGATCCTGGCCGTAATAACCAATGCGCGCATTCTCGGACCATTTAACCGTGCCGCTATCCGGCGTATGTTCACCGACAAGCGTTTTCAGCAACGTGGTTTTACCGATACCGTTGGCACCGAGGATCGCCAATTTCTCGCCGACTTCTAACATCAGGTTGAGTTTATTAAACAGCGGACCGTTATCAAAACCTTTGGTCAGCGCTTCAACTTCCAGCGCATTACGGAACAATTTCTTATCCTGGTCAAAACGGATAAACGGGTTTTGACGGCTGGAAGCTTTAACTTCTTCCAGCTTAATTTTATCAATCTGCTTGGCACGCGAAGTCGCCTGACGCGACTTAGAGGCGTTGGCGCTAAAACGGCTGACGAACGATTGTAGATCGGCAATTTGCGCTTTCTTCTTGGCGTTATCCGATAATAAACGTTCGCGTGATTGAGTAGCCGCGGTCATATATTCGTCATAATTACCCGGATAAACGCGCAGTTCGCCGTAATCCAGATCCGCCATATGCGTGCACACCATATTCAGGAAGTGACGGTCATGCGAAATGATGATCATGGTGCTGTTACGTTCGTTGAGCACTTGCTCCAACCAACGAATGGTATCGATATCCAGGTTGTTGGTCGGTTCATCGAGCAACAAAATATCCGGATTAGCAAATAATGCCTGCGCTAAAAGCACACGCAATTTCCAGCCCGGCGCAATTTCGCTCATCGGACCGTAGTGCTGCTCCACCGGAATGCCAACGCCCAGTAATAATTCACCGGCACGTGATTCCGAACTGTAACCGTCCATCTCGCCGTATTCGACTTCAAGGTCGGCGACTTTATAGCCTTCCTCTTCGCTCATTTCCGGTAAAGCATATATACGGTCACGCTCTTGCTTCACAGCCCACAATTCATTGTGGCCCATGATCACGGTGTCCAGCACACTATATTGCTCAAAGGCGAATTGGTCCTGACGTAACTTACCGATACGCTCATTGGGGTCGAGGGAAACATTTCCACCCGTCGGCACCAGGTCGCCGCCCAGTATTTTCATAAAGGTAGATTTACCGCTGCCGTTCGCACCGATTAAACCGTAACGATTACCGCCGCCAAATTTAACGGAGATATTTTCGAACAGCGGCTTACTGCCGAACTGCATGGTGATATTGCTGGAAACTAACACGGCATTGACCTTTGTTACGCAGTGGAGGAAAAAACAGCGGGCATTATGCCAGAAGCGGGCACCCGGACGCCACCTCTGCGCCAGAGGCAAACGTTGCTATGGGCTAAAGGTGTTGTTGCTCATACAGAAATAAAAATAACAAAAAAGCCGGGGGCATTTGCCCCCGGCTCCCACTTACAAGGATTGTGCGGATTATTTGATCAGGAAAGTATCGAGGCTTTTACCAGAATCCAGCGCTTTTTTAATCGCAGCTGGGGTACGGCCCTGACCGGTCCATGATTTTACTTCGCCGTTTTCATCGGTGTAAGAATATTTTGCTGGACGTGGTGCACGCTTAGCGCGCTTTTTACCAACTTCCAGAGCACCCAGTAATTCGTTCGGGTCAATACCGTCAGCCAGCAGCATTTCGCGATATTTAGACAGCTTCTCTTCTTTTTCGCGGTTCTGCGCTTCTTCAGCTTTTACTTCGTCACGACGTTCAGTCACAACAACAGTTAATTTCTCCAGAATTTCTTCCAGATCGGTCAATGGCAGTTCACGAGCCTGCGCACGTAATGTGCGAATGTTGTTCAGAACTTTAAATGCGTCACTCATCACAATGTCCTTGCTTAAGGGGTTTAAATAAACTGTAGTGGCAAGATTACCTAATTCAAATAAAAAAATAAATTAATTTTATTGCCCGGATTAATCTGAACTTGCTTACCTAATTCTTACATTGCGTTTTAAAACGGCAAGGGTTGCTTTAATTAACCCTGAATTAACAACCAGAGTTGTTCCTTATGGCGGAACTGGAATCGATTTCAGACCAATATTCTCAGGTAATAAACAATCATTTAGCGGCTATTGCGCGTTGCAGCATTAGTGAGCACAAAGGTAAGCAAGGATTAATGGTGTAACGAAAAACCTATTTTCAATGTGGCGTAATATATTGATGGAGGATGAGAGAAGTATCTCATTTTTTTCATATCGTACCGATAAAAAAGCCGGCGGTTAACCGGCTACTAAGTGAAATTAATGCACTTCTGTCGCGGGACCAAACACAGAATAGTCCGGCAGGTTGACATTTTGATAAGCTTCCCAGCCACCACCCAGCGCTTTATATAACGCCACTAAATCGAGCGCACTTTGCATGCGCGCCTGCGTCGATTGTGCTTTGGCTTGTGCCAGTTGTCGCTGCGCATCTAATACATCGAGGAACGTAGAAATACCCTGACGATAACTGTCGCTGGCTAAATCAAATGCGCGTTGCAGTGCGCCGGTGGTTTCATCCAGTGCAATAACCTGCTGCTGATCGGCGCGATAACTCACCAGCGCATTCTCCACATCCTGCAGCGCGGTTAATACCGTTTGCCGATAATCAAGCGCCGCGCTGGCTTGCTGCGCGCGCGCCAGTTTCACGCTGGAAACTAAACGGCCACCTTGAAATATAGGAATCGATAGCGACGGCCCAACACTAAAGAAGTGGCTGCTCCAGTCATCCAGATAGCTGGCATCGGTATTTCGTACACCCAGTTGCCCGGTGAGCGACAAGCTGGGGAACAGGTCAGCAACCGATACGCCAATGTTCGCGGTTTCCGCATGCAGCGTGGCTTCAGCTTGACGAATATCCGGACGTCGCCGCGCCAGCGTGGACGGAATGCCTACCGGCACCAATTTCGGCAAATCGGGCAGCGGCTTGATGTTCATCAGTTCATTATCCAGCGCGCCCGGCGTTTTACCCAACAGCACCGCCAAACCGTTCATCGCCTGCTGCTGCTGCGCCTGATATTGCGGCATCTGCGCATTCAGTGAGGCCAACTGCGCGCGGGCGTTTTCCACATCGGTGGTGGGCGCTAAGCCATTTTGCTGCTGGCTTTTGGTCAGTTCCCAGGTTTGCTGCGCCACCTCGATCTGCTGTTGCAAGGTCGCCAGCACCGCCTGCGAACCGCGCAGTTGCAGATAGGCACGCGCGACTTCAGCTTCCAGCGACACCAACGCATCGTTGCGCTGCTCGATAGTCGCCTGCTGCTGCGCATCTGCGGCTTCCATTTGGCGGCGCACTTTGCCCCACAGATCCAGTTCCCAGCTGGCGTCAAAGCTGCCCTGATACAACGTAACGGAATGATCTAAGCCGTTAAGCTGGCTGGCGACATCGCTATCAACCTGGTCATAAACGCCGTTGGATTTCAGCAAACCCTTTAAACCCAATTGCTGGCGTGTGACTTTTGCCGAGCCGTTAAGCGACGGGAATAAGCCACCGCGTGCCTGCGCCAGCTGCTCGCGCGCACCGGCAATACGCAGTACCGATTGTTGCAGCGTTAAGTTGCCGGCAATGGCGCGCTCAATCAGGCTATCAAGTTGGGGGTCGTTAAAGCTTTTCCACCACAGCGGATTGGTCGCCGCCGCCAGCGGCTTAGATGCTTGCTGTGAAGGCAAATCGTGGTAACCGCCCGGCGTGTGCGCCTGCGGCGGCTGATAATCCGGTCCTACCGCGCATCCGGCCAGCAACAGTGATAGCGCCAGCAACGTCAGTGACGGCTGAGATCGCGAAATCATTTTCATTTTAATGTGCTCCTGCACCGCCTTCGCTCTTAATCGGCGAAAGCAACCAACAGAATGGAATCAATAGCAGTGCCACAATACTGAGGCCCATAAATACGTCGATGTACGCCAGAATACGTGCCTGCGCGATCATCTCCTGATAGAGCTGCCCGCTCGCCAGCACCAGTGGATCGCCCACGGCGGTGGTGAAATTACGGATCGAATCAGCCCAGTGTTGCAGCGTGAGATTGTAAGGCTCATTGAGCGGCGACATGTTGTGCACCATGCTGGCCGAACGCGTCTGCATACGTTCGGTAATGCCCGCCGTCGACAGCGAAATGCCGATCGAGCCCGCGACGTTACGGAACATGGTGAACAATGCTGAGGCATCGGCGTTTAATCGCTGCGGCACGGTGATGAACGCAATGGTGGTCAGCGGCACAAACAGGAAACCAAGGCCGATCGACTGCGCGCTCCGCATCATCACCAGCGTGGTGAAATCGACGTTAGGCGTTAACGTGGTGGAATAGAAGAACGCGCTGGCAAGGCAGGTGAAGCCGAACGCAATGATGTAGCGCGTTTGCACGATCGGCATCAGCTTCAGCACGATGGGTATCGTCAGCACAATCAATATCGCGCCGGGCGACAGCACCAGCCCCGACCAGGTTGCGGTGTAGCCGAGATCCTGCTGCGCCAGCTGGGGAAGCACCACTGAGCTGCCATAGAGAATCATCGCCATGCCCGCCATCAGCAAGCCCGCCACCCAGAAGTTGCGGTCTTTCATTACGGTGAGATCGACCACCGGTTTACGGGCATACAGCAGCCAATAAATGGCGCCGATAATGCCGATCACCGCCAGCATGGCGAACAGGCGAATAAAGTGCGAGGCAAACCAATCTTCATCTTCGCCACGATCAAGGAACACCTGCAAGCAGCCCAGCCCCAGCGTGATCAGGCTGATGCCGATGTAATCGATTTTCAGGCGGCCTTTATCCCACTTGCGTTCCCACGGTGGATCTTCCAGCAATTGATAAATCGCCATTACCGTCAAAATACCAACCGGGATATTAATGAAGAACACCCAGCGCCAGCTGTAGTTATCGGTGATCCAACCGCCGAGCGTGGGACCAATTACCGGTGCGACGATAATCGCAATCGACGACAGGCCAAAAGCTTTGCCACGATCTTCCGCTTTGAAGTAATCGAGCAGCACCGATTGTTGCACCGGCTGCAATCCGCCGCCAAAAAAGCCCTGCAGCACGCGGAACAGAATGATCTGCCACAGTTCCGTGGCGATACCGCACAGGAAGGAACAGATGGTGAACATCACGATGCAGATCAGGAAGAATTGCTTGCGGCCAAATAGGCGGCTGAAGAACGCCGAGATCGGCAATACGATGCCGTTGGCGACCAGATAAGAGGTTAAAACCCAGGTCGATTCGTCGTAACTGGAGGAGAGCGAACCGGCAATGTGCGGCAGCGCGACGTTAACGATGGTGGTGTCGAGGATCTCCATAAACACCGCCAGCGTCACCGTAATAGCGACCAGCCACGGATTGCTGGCCGGACGCCAGCTTTCGCTCGCACTCATTCCACTGTAACCTTCGGCTCAACCGACAAGCCCAGCGGCAGCGGATGATTGGGATCTAACCCTTTATCGATGACAATTTTCACCGGCACGCGCTGCACGATTTTCACGTAGTTGCCGGTGGCGTTTTCCGCCGGGAAGGTGGAGAAGCGTGAACCGGATCCCATCTGCACGCTATCCACGTGCCCTTCCAGCTTCATATCCGGCCAGGCATCAACGCTAATTTCCACTTTGTCGCCCGGCTTCATACGCGCCAGCTGCGACTCTTTGAAGTTGGCATTAATCCAGATTTCAGGCGAAACCAGCGAGAACAGCGCGCTGCCGGCCTGCACCAATGTGCCGAGATGCACGTTACGCTTGGTGACGAAGCCATCGTATGGCGCGCGAACCTGGGTATAGGAGAGATTCAATTCGGCGGTGTTGAGCTGCGCCTGCGCCTGCTCAACCTGCTGCTCACGCGCTTCAACATTGGTTTCCTGCTGCCGGATTTGCAGCTTCACCTGAGAAGCCACTTCAACCTGCGCTTTAGCGCTTTGCAGTTGCGCTTCAGCCGAACGCAGCTGCGCGGCGGCAGTATCAATATTGCGCTGAGATGTGGCACGCGGATCAACACCGCGCTGGCGACGATAATCAGCCTGTGCATTAAGTAAATTTGCCTGCGCTTTAGCCTGGTCGGCGAGTGCCTGATCGCGCTGCGCCGGATACTGCACGCGAGACAAAGCTAACTGCGCCTGCGCCTGATGCAGCTGCGCCTGTGCCAGACCAAGCTGGGCTTTGGCCTGATCGCGCTGCGCTTCACTGTCGCGTGCATCGATCTCCACCAGCAAATCGCCCTGCTTCACGCGCTGGTTATCGCGCACCAGCAGCTTGACCACGTAACCGGCCGCTTTCGGCGCGATAGTAACGGCATTGCCTTCGGTAAAGGCATCATCCGTGCTTTCAATATTGCGTGTGGTGAGCCAGAACCATAATCCCACCACGATCATGATCACCACCACAATGGCGAGAAAAATCAGTGGCTTCTTTCCGGGACGTTTACGTTCTGGTTCATTGTTATCTTGATGGGTATTCGAGGTGTTTTGCGGATCCTGCTGATCGCGTTCAGACGGTTGATTCTTGTTTTCCATAATTTTTCATCGTAGGCGGTTGTCCCGATTGCCGGGCAAAAACGGTCAACATAACCTTAGATGGGAAATTGACAAATGCCAATGCAACTTTACACAAGCCGACATTGGCGTCGCGCTAACGGATCAGGTGTAACAGCAGCCATCCGCCCAACATCGACCAGGCTAACATCGGGATGGAAAACAAATGGAAACGCCACCAAACGCGCGCATCCTGCGCCATGCGCAAGGCAATTAGGTTGGCGAGCGATCCTGGCAATAAGCCAAATCCACCGATATTTACCGCCCACGCCAGCAGGTCGGACGGTGGCACTTTCTGCAAAAGCAGAATGGTGGCGGGCACGTTACTGATGAATTGCGACAGGCCTATGGCCAGCAGATAGAGTCCGCCCTCGCCGAGCTGGCCAATAGCGGCAAAATGCGGCTGCAGCCAGGGCAGATGCATCAACAGGAAAACATCGATAAACATCGCCACGAACACCAGCAGCAAACTCCAGTCGATGCTGATTAACACGCTGCGCGCCATGATCAGGAAACAGGCCGCCACCAGCAGCAACGCCCAGCCGGTCATTTTCAGCTCGAGCGCCACGATAAACACGATGTACAGCAGCACGCTAATCGTGAACAGCGGCTTGTACCATGTTTGGCTTTCGGTTTGTTCATGTTTCTGGATTATGCGCGCCGGGAAACTCCACCACGTCAGCGCCATCAGCGTGAGCATTAAAAATGCCGCGAGCGGCGCCATTTGCGCAATGAAACCGGGTACGCTGAGTGTGCCGTGACTCCACAACAGAATGTTTTGCGGGTTACCGACCGGCGTCAGTAAGGAACCTGCATTCACCGCCAGCGCTTCGAAAATGATCAGACGGGAAATCGGCAAGCGCGAGAATTTGCGCAACGTCAGCGTCAGTGGCACCAGAATAAACAGCGCAACATCGTTGGTGAGAAAAGTAGAGAGCAACGCGGCGGCGCACACCATAAACAGCGCCAGCGTGCGTTCATGTTGAAAGCGTTGGATCAAGCGCGCGCCGAGCACATCAAAATAGCCGCTGTTTTCTAATCCTTTGGTCAGCATCAATAGGCCGGTAAGCGTCATGATAGTGTGCCAGTCCACCGCGGCAGGCAATTGCGACCAGCGGAATTTCGCCAGCGGCAACATAATCACACCTAAAAGCAACAACAAATGCAAAATACGATCGCGCATTAAGGAACGAAGCAGATTGGGCATGATGGTGGAAGGCCTTGTAGTTAGCGACTCTCGTAGAATTTCTGGAACACGGCCAGGGTTTCATCACTGACGTGATGCTCCAGGCCTTCTGAATCACGGCGCGCGGTTTCCGGGCTAACACCCAGCGCCAACAGGAAGGTTTCAACAATATGGTGGCGAACGCGGCTCGCTTCCGCCAGCTTCTCACCTTCGGCAGTGAGGAACACACCGCGATACGGCACTTGCTCGACTAAACCGGTGGTACCCAAACGCTTCAGCATTTTCGCCACGGTTGGCTGGGAAACGCCCAAACGTGCGGCCATATCCACCTGACGCGCTTCGCCAAATTCACGAATCAAATCAGAGATTAATTCTACATAGTCATCGATCAGCTCACGACGATGCGCCTCACGCACCTGACGAAATCCTTCGACATGCTCCTCTATCTCTTTTAGCGGGCCCTGGGGCATGTTGGTGGCGATTTTTGCACGACGACTCATCTAACTTCCTCTTTATTATCTGCCGCACTTTACCTGCGGTGCGGGCTGGCTGCGCTCATTGTAAACCAGGCACAAATAAGCACAAATTTTTCCTAAATAGTGTTGGCTAAAGAGTATAGCCAGTGCTATCTTTGTCGATAATGTAAGCGAATAGCTTATAAAGGCTACAAAGATATTGTCGTCATTCACTCGGGAGGTGAACATGACTACCATGAAAAACTGCCTCGACTGTGGCAAATGTTTCCAGACTGAACAGAGCAAACCGGCTTTTGAGCTGAAATCGCTGCTTTGCCTGTTTACCCGCTCGCCGTTTGCGCTGCGTTTGATGCTGATTGAAAAGCTCACCGGCAAACAGCTGGTTGAACGTCCGTGTCCAAATCTGATCTGGCGCGGTTAACGTTCCCGACTTCCAATAAAACCCGCTCACGTAGCGGGTTTTGTGTTTCTGGTAGTCGGTAAACTGTATATTGCGCCCATAAAAAAACGGCCCCGAAGGACCGTTTGTTGTGCAACTGGTCTAAGCAAGAACTTAGAAGCTGTAACCTACGCCAGCAATCCAGGTGCCAACGTCAACGTTGCGGATACGGCTCTGCTCGTAACCCACGTCAACAGCGATGTTCTCGATTGGGTTGAACTGCATACCCGCACCGTAAGAGAAACCGTAGTCGCTTGAATCAGACTTAGAACGTACTGCGGTATCGTTCTGCTGGAATTTGCCGTAGCCCACACCAACAACACCGTAGATGCTTGCCCAGTCGTTCAGACGGTAAGCCGGACCACCGGTGATGCCGTAGTACTGGCCTTTGTTATAAACGCCAGCATCAGTACGATCTTTCTCGGTGTAGGTGAAAGAACCGATCCAACCCAGTGGGTTAGAACCGTCTTCGTAACGATATTTCAGGTTGAAGCCGTTTGCTTTATTAGCAACGCCTTGATAATCGCTCTGAGCGTAACCACCAGTAACGGTGCTTTGTGCCATGGCAGAACCTGCAGAAACTGCAAGTACACAAGCCAATGCTGAAAGACATGCAATTTTTTTCATAACCACCTCAAATGTGAATATACTTCTCTCCTGACAACGCTATAAATATAACAAAAAACAGCAAGAAACTCTGCCCGCATTTTGTTGTCTAACAGATTGTTTGGTGTAACAGAAAGTTAATGAAGTTTCCTATGTCATTCATTTTACTTATAAAAAGCATCATATTCCTGCAACATAAATTCCGATCACAAAAAATGCCTTTAAGTAAATTCCTAAACTAACCTGACGTTTCTTTACGGAAATGGCTCTAAATCTGGCCAATTTCTGACCTGTTAGCGCTTTTTAATTCCCCGATTCACGTCTCCTTATTTGCTGAAGATTCCTTTACACTGAGCGCTTGTTACCCTGCTGTTAATAAATAAAGGACTGGATTACAGGATGTCTGCGCCTCAAACGACCAAAAATATGGCCCCAGTGTTGTTCCCTGTTGCTGTGCTGCTGATTGCCATGCTCTCACTGCAAGGCGGCGCTTCTCTGGCAAAATCACTGTTTTCCACCGTTGGCGCGCCCGGCATTACCGCGCTGCGTCTTGGTCTTGGCACCCTGATTCTGTGCATCATCTTCAAACCCTGGCGTTTGCGCTTTACGCGCGAGCAGCGCAAGCCGCTGCTGATGTACGGTTTAGCGCTCGGCTGCATGAACTATCTCTTCTATTTAGCGATTCGCACCGTGCCACTGGGCGTGGCCGTTGGATTGGAGTTTTTGGGCCCGTTGACCCTTGCGTTGATCGGCGCGCGTCGTCCGCTTGATTTTCTTTGGGTGTTGCTGGCGGTAGTGGGTTTGTGGTTCCTGTTGCCCATCGGTGAAGGGATGAGTCACATCGATCCGCTCGGTGCGCTGTTAGCGGTGGGCGCGGGTGCCTGCTGGGCGGTCTATATTCTTGCAGGTCAGCGGGCGGGGGAGGAACATGGCCCAGCAACGGTGGCGATGGGTTCGCTAATTGCCTCGGTGATTTTTGTCCCGCTCGGCCTGACCCTTGCCGCGCCGGGCATCTGGCATTGGGAAGTGTTGCCGTTAGCGCTGCTGATCGCCCTGCTCTCCAGCGCCATTCCCTATTCTTTAGAGATGATGGCGCTGACGCGACTGCCCGCGCGCATTTTCGGCACCTTAATGAGTCTGGAACCGGCGATGGCGGCGCTTTCAGGCATGTTATTCCTCGGCGAACTATTAACGCTGCAACAGTGGATGGCGCTGCTGGCGATCATTGTCGCTTCGGCAGGTTCAACGCTGACCATGAAACAAAAAAGCGCAAAAATAAGCGAAGTGGATATTACTCATACGCAATAAATATTCACTCGTTAGCCTGCTTCGCCGCAGGCTAAATATAGAAGCATTCTCATTTTCATTTTTAAAGTGGCGTTAGGATTTCTCCGTTATTATTTTGCAACACGATTAATAAATAATTAACACATTCCACAACCTTCTGTTTTACATCAACTAATACTTAAACCGTACAATCCCTGAGCAACATTAAGGTTTATCTATTCCTGTTATTGATCTGATCAATCCTGCAGATTAAAAAACTGCTGCTATACTTATTTCCGTGCTTGATTAGGACAACCATCAATAAGAGGACATTAATGATGAGTACCGCAAAACTGGTTAAAACTAAATCGTCTGATCTGATTTACACCCGTAATGACGTCGCTGACAGCGATAAAAAAGCGACCATCGAGGTGCTCAACCGTCTGGTAGTGGAGTTTATTGACCTGTCGCTGATCACCAAGCAGGCGCACTGGAACATGCGTGGCGCCAACTTTATTGGCGTACATGAGATGCTGGATGGTTTCCGTACCGCCATTACCGATCACCAGGACACTATCGCTGAACGTGTAGTTCAGTTAGGCGGCGTGGCGCTGGGTACCACTCAGATCGTTAACGATAAAACACCACTGAAAAGCTATCCGTTGAACATTCATAGCGTGCAGGATCACCTGAAAGCGCTGGCCGATCGCTATGCGATTGTGGCGAATGACACGCGTAAAGCTATCACTGAAGTCAGCGATGAAGATACCGCTGATATCTTCACTGCGGCATCGCGCGATCTGGATAAATTCCTGTGGTTTATCGAATCGAATATTGAATAAATTTCAGTGTTATAACGAAGGCGGGTTATCCCGCCTTTTTTTACGTCTGTAACATTGTGGTGCTTTTTTTGACGTCGTTAACAATTCCTTAATCCCTTCTTTCGCTCTACCCGCCCTTGGTGCACACTGTGTCTGCACCACAACAGCACCATGCACCAAAATGAAGCACCAATAAGGTGCAAAACTTTTCTTCTGCGCAAAATCGTGTCAGCAAGTGCTTAAAACTACTGATTTCGAGCAAATTGAAAAGTTGGCATAATTTTTTCATATGATAGGCCGTACATCGGGCCACCAGGCCTGAGGGGTAATAAGGAAAAAAATGATGAAGTCATTGATTAAAGTCTCCGTGGCCGCGTTAGCGCTGGCCTTCTCGCTTTCTTCCACCGCAGCAGACAAAAAACTGATCGTCGCGACCGACACCGCATTCGTTCCCTTCGAGTTCAAACAAGGCGATAAATACGTCGGTTTTGATATCGATCTGTGGGATGCCATCGCGAAAGAACTGAAACTCGATTACGCCTTCAAGCCAATGGATTTCAGCGGCATCATCCCTGCGCTGCAAACCAAAAACATTGACCTGGCGCTGGCGGGTATCACCATCACCGAAGAACGTAAAAAAGCCATTGAGTTCTCTGACGGCTACTACAAAAGCGGCCTGCTGGTGATGGTGCGCGAGAACGAAAAAGACGTGAAGAGCATCGACGATCTGAACGGCAAAGTGGTGGCGGTGAAGAGCGGTACCGGTTCGGTGGATTACGCGAAAGCGCACATCAAATCGAAAGATCTGCGTCAATTCCCGAACATCGATAACGCTTACATGGAGTTAGGCACTAATCGTGCTGACGCTGTGCTGCACGATACCCCGAACATCCTGTACTTCATCAACACCGCCGGTAAAGGCCGCTTCAAAGCGGTTGGCGAGTCGATTGAAGCACAGCAGTATGGCATCGCGTTCCCGAAAGGCAGCGACGATCTGCGTGAAAAAGTGAACGGCGCACTGAAAACCCTGCGCGACAACGGCACTTACAACACCATCTATAAAAAATGGTTCGGTACTGAACCAAAATAATTGCGGCTTAAGCCGATTTTTCCAGCAGGGAGCTTAACACTCCCTGCTTTTTACATTTCCACGCAACAGATTTTGGAGTCACACCATGGAGTTTGACTGGAGCGTCATTTGGCCTGCCCTGCCGATTTTAATCGACGGTGCCAAAATGACCCTGCTGATCTCGGTCCTCGGCCTGGTCGGCGGTTTAATTATCGGTTTAGTCGCCGGTTTTGCCCGCGCGTACGGCGGCTGGATCACCAACAACATCGCGTTAGTGTTTATCGAACTGATTCGCGGTACGCCAATCGTAGTTCAGGTGATGTTTATCTACTTCGCCCTGCCGATGGCTTTTCCGGATCTGCGTATCGATCCGTTTAGCGCGGCGGTGGTCACTATCATGATTAACTCCGGCGCCTACATCGCAGAAATCACGCGCGGTGCGGTGCTGTCGATCAACAAAGGCTTCCGTGAAGCGGGTCTGGCGCTGGGTCTGTCGCGCCGCGAAACCCTGCGTTACGTGATCATGCCGCTGGCATTGCGCCGTATGCTGCCACCGTTGGGTAACCAGTGGATTGTAAGCATCAAAGATACGTCGCTGTTTATCGTAATTGGCGTGGCCGAACTGACGCGTCAGGGGCAGGAGATCATTGCCGGTAACTTCCGCGCGCTGGAGATCTGGAGCGCCGTTGCCATTATCTATTTGGTTATTACGTTGGTGTTGAGCTTTGTGCTGCGCCGTATTGAGAAAAGGATGAAAATTCTGTGATTGAATTTAAAAACGTCTCGAAGAATTTCGGCCAGACTCAGGTTCTGCACGACATCAACCTGAAGATTAATCAAGGCGAAGTGGTGGTGATTATTGGGCCGTCCGGTTCCGGTAAATCCACGCTGCTGCGCTGCATCAACAAGCTGGAAGAGATCACCACCGGCGATCTGATTGTCGATGGCATGAAGGTCAACGATCCGAAAGTGGATGAGCGCCTGATTCGTCAGGAAGCGGGCATGGTGTTCCAGCAGTTCCATCTGTTCCCACAGATGAGCGCGCTGGATAACGTCGCCTTTGGCCCGATTCGCGTACGCGGTGCGAAGAAAGAGGAAGCGCATAAACTGGCGCGTGAGCTACTGGGTAAAGTTGGCCTCGCCGAGCGTGCACACCACTTCCCGTCTGAGCTTTCTGGCGGTCAGCAACAGCGCGTGGCGATTGCCCGTGCGCTGGCAGTGAAGCCGAAGATGATGTTGTTTGATGAGCCAACCTCAGCGCTGGATCCCGAGCTGCGTCACGAAGTATTGAAAGTGATGCAGGATCTGGCGGAAGAAGGCATGACGATGGTCATCGTGACGCACGAAGTCGGATTCGCTCAGAAAGTGGCTTCGCGTCTGATCTTTATCGATAAAGGCACCATTGCAGAAGATGGCAACCCGGACGATTTGATCACCAACCCGCCAAGCGATCGTCTGCGCGAATTCCTGCAGCACGTCTCCTAATCCGTAGGGTCGCCATTCATGGCGTAATGCTCGTCAGTTAAGACTTAATCATGCCGGAACGCATAGCGTTTCGGCTTCTTTTTCACCGCTCGCGGATAATGTCTCGTCCGCCGGGTTGGCAGCACGAAGCTTCCCGCCATCGCCATTATTTCATCTATTATTCTCGGAATTTTTCCCGGCGCTACCGCAGGCAGGAGTCTCAGTTGACCTGTCAGGTACAGTGCCGCCTGCTTAAACCCCAGCTGATAAGGCTCCACGTTTTTCAGGCTATAGGCCATCTGCGCCATCATAAAACGCAGCAGGTTATACGCCAGCGCAACGCCCCATAACTCCTGCTTCACCAGTTCCGGTGTTTTGCTTCTCAGCGTGAGCTCGTTGTTCAACAGATGCTGCTTCATCTCCCGGAAGCCATGTTCTATTTCCCAGCGATGTCCATAAAGATCAACGATATCCCCTCCCGGATATCGCAATGGATCGCACATTGACGTCAGGATTTTCACCACTCTCCCGTTAACCTTTTTGCTTATCAGTCGCGCCGTCAGCGTTTCCGGCACATCTTTCCATTTTTTACGCGCCTGCCACGACAGGTCCAGTTCTATCAGCTCGCTGCCTGAGCCCTGTTTTTGCAGAACACGGTATTTTGCATCGTTGCGCAGAGGTAGCATCCAGTGTCTTTCCACCCCCGAGGTCTGCCAGTAATGCAGGAAGCCGGGCGCATAGAAGCCTTTATCCAGGATCGTTAGCGAGTGATCCGGCGTCTGTCCCACCAGTTGTGCCGCAAGATCAACCTCGCTGGTTTCGGTCACGCTGCCAAAGCTCACGCCCGATAAGAGATGGCTTGTCAGCTCCATCTGGCAGACCATGCGCAGCTGAGGCCAGTCAGACTGACTGTGTGCATTTGCCGTCCGCCCAAAGGCCTTATCGTTTTCCGGCGTATCGGGGGCCCGCCACAGCGTGCCGTCGACCGCCAGCAGTGTCAGGCCGTTCCAGTGTGACAGCGGTGTTTTATCAAACCAGAGCTGGCGTGACTTTTCAAAGACCCGGCGGACCACGTCTTCTCCGAGCCGCTGACGCGCCTGCACAACCGCGCTGGTCGCGACGAATGGGCGCTTGCCCGGCAAAACGATATCCAGATGAGAAACAATCTGGTTCATGGAAAGCGAGCGGAACAGGGCCATGCCGGTAACGGCCCAGACCATCATCTCCATTGGAAGACGGCGTTTTCGCACGGTCACGATACCAGTATCAGCCAGGCATTCGTCGATGAGTTCAGGCGAGAGCAGATCGGAGAGCGCGGAGAACTCTTTGGGCGTAAAGTTAAGAACGGCATCGAGAGCCTGACTGAGTAACATAAAAAAATCCGTAATTCCTGTGAGATTACGGATTTTTGCAGAACTGGAGGATCGTTCAACCGATCATTTCGGGCTTAACTGATCGGCATTACGCCATTCATGGCGACCTTCTTCTTACCCGCACCCACGCAATTTTCCTTTCAGAATCCTAACCTTCCATCACTGACTATACTTCTCTCTTGTGCCGCTGCGCGAAGCTAAAGGAGAAAAGCGATGTCGTCTGCCAGCCCACCATGGCGTTTAGCCATGTGGTTACTCTTCAGTTTGTTCACCCTGTTTCTCATTGCCCCGGCGCAGGCGGTTAACCTGCCGCAGGCAGTCGTTGCAGCTCAGCAGTCACAAACCCCGGCAACGAATAGCACAACCGAAAGCGAACCCAGCTTAGACGAGAAAAAAGCCGCTTACGCCGCGCTGGCAAATATTCTGGATAACAACGCTTCGCGCCAGGAGCTGATCGATCAGTTACGTCAGGCCGCAAACAGTCAATCCACCAGCGAACCGCCGGTGCTGGCACCGCCGCAGGCCAATGAAGAAGATCCCACGGTGCTGGAGAGCGTCACCAGCGTAATGCGTGAATATGGCGGTGCGGTAGCCGCGCAGTTTGTCCAACTGTATGACAACATCACCAATGCGCCGCACAAAGCCTTTAACCAACAAACCTTCCTCAACTCGCTGAAATACTTTGCCGCCCTCGCCGCCTCGGTGTTTGCGTTTTACTGGCTGACACGCCGTATGATGTGGCCGGTCTGGCGACGTATGGGACGCTGGGGACGCGATCAAAATCTTGAGGGCACTAAGTGGCTACACCTGCCCGCTGCCATCTTAATGGCCTTTGTACTCGATATTGTGCTGCTGGCGCTGACGCTGTTTGTCGGGCAGATCATCAGCGACAACTATCACAACAACAACCGCACCATCGCCTATCAGCAAGGTTTGTTCCTTAACGCCTTTGCGCTGATTGAATTCTTTAAAGCGGTGCTGCGGCTGATTTTCTGCCCGCGCTTCCCCACGCTGCGTTTCTTCCACTTAACCGATGCGCGCGCCAGCTACTGGAACACGCGTTTGAGCTGGCTGAGCGGCATCATCGGTTACGGTTTACTGGTGGTGGTGCCGATTGTCTCCAATCAGGTCAACATTCAGGTAGCCGCGTTGGTCAATATGCTGATCATGGGGATCATGACCGGCTGGGCGCTGTGGCTGATTTTCCGCAACAAAAGCAACATTCATCAGGAGTTGTCGCGTCTCGCCGATCGCAGCATGAGCTTCTTTGCGCTGTTCATCCGCGCCTTCGGCATGGTGTGGCATTGGCTGGCCAGCGCCTACTTTATCGCGCTGTTCCTGTTCTCGATCTTCAATCCCGGCGACAGCCTGAAGTTTATGATGTCCGCCACGGTCCGCAGCCTGGCGATCGTGGTTATTGCCGCGCTGATTTCCGGCATGCTAACGCGCTGGATTGGCAAAACCGTCACGCTGTCGCCTGATATGCGCCGCAACTATCCCGAGCTGCAAAAGCGCGTCAACGATTGGGTAAAAGCGCTGCTGAAACTGGCGCGCGTGGTCACGGTATTTGCCACGCTGTTGCTGCTGCTCAACGCCTGGAATCTGTTTGATCTCTGGCACTGGCTCACTCTCGGTACCGGACAGAAAATGGTGGATATCCTGATTCGTATCGTGATGATTGTGCTGCTGTCGGCAATCGGCTGGACGCTGCTGGCGAGTTTAATCGAAAGCCGCCTCGCCTCGGATTCGCACGGCCGCCCAATGCCAAGCGCACGCACCCGCACGCTGCTGACACTGTTCCGTAACGCGCTGGCGGTGGTGATCAGCACCATCACCATTATGATTTTGCTGTCGGAAGTCGGTGTGAATATCGCGCCGCTGTTGGCCGGTGCTGGTGCGCTCGGTTTGGCGGTGTCGTTCGGTTCGCAAACGCTGGTGAAGGACATCATCACCGGCATCTTTATCCAGTTTGAGAACGGCATGAACACCGGTGATTTAGTCACCATTGGCCCAATCACCGGCACGGTGGAGCGTATGTCGATTCGTTCGGTGGGCGTGCGTCAGGATACCGGCGCGTATCACATTGTTCCGTGGTCATCGATCACCACCTTCGCCAACTTTGTGCGCGGCATCGGATCGTTTGTGGCAAACTACGATGTCGCTCGCAGTGAAGATACCGAACGTGTTAACCAAACGCTGCAGAGCGCCGTGAAAGAGTTGCTGGAGAACCCGGAGATTCGCGGCATGGTGATTGGCGAGCCGAGTTTTGCCGGATTGGTGGGATTAACCAACCAATCCTTTACCGTGCGCGTGTCATTCACCACCCAGCCGCTGAAGCAGTGGACGGTACGTTTTGCGCTGGATGATAAGGTGAAGAAGCATTTTGATGCGGCCGGCATTAAAGCGCCACATCAAACGGTAGAAGTGATGCAAACCGGCAGCGATATTGCCTCCGCTGCCAGCTTACCGGCGTTGCCACCGGCGCAATAAGCTTAGCGTTTCAGCCGCTTGGCGCGTGTAGCTGGCGGCTGGAACGTCCAGGCAATAAAGCGGCTCTGCTTCTGCCCTTGCGCCATTTCGATGATGCGCACTTCGTAGGCATCAAGATCGCGCAGCTGGTCGCGCAGCGCCGGTAAATTCTCTTTGCGCGAGACCAGCGAGGTGAACCAAATAATGTGGTCGGAGTGCGCCACGCTTTCAGCGATCATCTGGCCGACGAACTTGCGCTCGCCACCGTCACACCACAATTCATTATGATGACCACCAAAATTGAGCGGCGCGTTTTTGCCCAGGCCGAGGTTACGCGTTTTGCGCTGACCCACGGTGGCTGCCTCTTCCGCAGAAGCGTGGAACGGCGGATTGCACAGCACCGCGTGATAGCGCTCGTTCTTATGCACCACGCCAGCGAAAATCGCCGAGGTATCCTTTTGCCGACGCAGACGCACGGCGCGCTGCAAGCCCGGATTACTCGCCACAATCTGTCCGGCAACGGTAATCGCTTCGGCAGTGATATCGGTGCCGGTGAAGCGCCAGCCATATTCGGCGTTGCCAATCAGCGGATAGATGCAGTTCGCGCCGCAGCCGATATCCATCACATCCAGATCGCGCGGCACCACGCCACCGTTGTCGCTCGCCAGCAGATCGGCCAGCGCATGCACGTAATCGGCACGGCCCGGCACCGGCGGCGTCAGATAACCTGCGGGTAGCTGCCAGTTGAGATTGTAGAACAGCTTCAGCAGCGCCTGATTCAGCAGCATCACCGCTTCAGGATCGGCGAAATCCACCGACAACTCGCCGTAGCCGTTGGGACGCACTTTCACCGCCAGCGGCGGATGGGCTTCGGTCAAAGCAGCAAAATCATAACGGCCTTGATGGCGGTTACGCGGATGGAAAGGTGACGTAGCGGCTGGCTTGTTCATAGTTTCTCCGGAAAATAGCGCGGGCGTAAGATACTCTGGCTAGCGGCATCGCACAATGCGCTTAATCGAATTCAGCGTATTAGATGAGATTAGTGCACCACACTCAGGTTCTCTTATAAGGATGGTTATGACTCGTCAGCGTTACTCTTATCAGCCCCGCGCGGGACACGGTTTGCCGCACGATCCGTTGAACGCCATCGTCGGCCCTCGCCCCATCGGCTGGGTCAGCTCGCAAAGCGCCCGCGGCGTACGCAATCTCGCGCCCTACAGCTTCTTTAACTGCTTCAACTATCATCCGCCGATTATCGGTTTCGCCAGCAGTGGCTGGAAAGACAGCGTGCAGAATATCTCCGAGACCAAAGAGTTTGTCTGGAATCTGGCGACGCGTCCGCTGGCCGAGGCGATGAATGAGAGCTCCGCATCGGTGCCGTCTGAACAGGATGAGTTTGCGCTGGCAGGATTAACGCCGCTTGCCGCATCACACGTCAATGTCAGCATGGTGGCGGAAAGCCCGGTGAACTTTGAGTGTAAGTTGACGCAGCTGATTCAACTGCAGGATGCGCAAGGCAAACCGATTGATAGCTGGCTGGTGATGGGCGAAGCGGTCGCCATTCATATTGATGAATCACTGCTGGAAGAAGGGATCTATCAAACCGCCAAAGCGCAGCCAATCCTGCGTGCCGGTGGCCCGTCGGCCTATTACGGCATCAGCGAAGAACTGCGCTTTGATTTGGTGCGCCCGGATGCGCGCCGCTGATCGTCGGCCAGGTCGCCATGAATGGCGCCCTACGACCGGATTTTGTAGGGTCGCCATTCATGGCGACCGTGTTACAAACCGCTCTTCAACACCTGCACCGCGCGGGCAATCTCTGGCGCCAGCCAGCGATCTTGCTGCCAGTTGGCAACCACCACGCGCAGGCGACGTAATGCCTGCGCCGTCCCTTGCGCCAGCTGCTCTTCGCCGTGGAAATCCAGCGCCTGCGCCGCCAGCAGATACTCAATCGCCAGAATCTGCCATACGTTGCCCACCAGCTTCAGCAGCTTCAGCGCCGCGCCGGTACCGAGGCTGAGATGATCCTCCTGCAAACCCGACGTCACATAGTTATCCAGCACCGCCGGCTGCGCCAGCTGACGATTCTCCGCACACAGTGACGCCGCCACATACTGCGCAATCATCATGCCGGAGTTAACGCCCGGCTGCGCCACCAGAAACGCCGGTAAGCCGCTCACCAGCGGATTGACTAAACGATCAAGCCGCCGCTCGGCGATGCTGCCGACTTCCGCCATGGCAATCGCCAGCAGATCCGCCGCCATCGCCACCGATTCGCCGTGCGGGTTAGCCTGAGACACCACGCGCCAGTTATCCGGCGTGCCGAGCACCAGCGGATTATCGGTGCAGGCATTAAGTTCGGTCTCAATCTGGCGCGCCGCGTGATCGAACTGATCGCGGCTGGCGCCGTGCACCTGCGGCATGGAGCGCAGGCTGAGCGCATCCTGGGTACGAATACCAACGCTGGTCGCCAGCAGCGGGCTATCACTCAGCAGATCGCGTAAACGCTGACCGCTCAATTGCATGCCCGGACTGGCTTTCAGCGCGATCACCTCGGCATCAAAAGCCACCAGCTGTCCACGCAGCGCCTCGAAACTCATCGCGCCGGTGACATCCGCCCAATCCAGTAAACGCGCCGCATCATCCAGCGCCAGGCAGGATAAGCCGGTCATGCACGGCGTGCCGTTGACCAGGCTCAAACCCTCTTTGGCACCCGGACGATAGGGCTGCAATCCCGCCAGCGTTAATGCCTGCGCGGCAGGCATAATCTGGTTTTGATACTCGACGTCACCAACACCAATCAGCGCCAGCCCGATATGCGCCATATGGCTGAGATAGCCCACCGAACCCTGCGACGGCACCTGCGGCGTAATCTGCTGATTGAGCAGCGCCAGCAGATGCTGCACCAGCGCCACCGACACGCCCGATTTACCGTGGCTGTAATTGGCAATTGCCGCACACAGAATGGCGCGCGCCTGTTCACGCGTCAGCAGCGGGCCAACACCACAGGCGTGGCTCAACAATGTGTTGCGCGACAGCTGGCTAAGCTGATCTTCCGGCAGCGTGATATTGCACAGCGCGCCCAATCCGGTATTAATGCCGTAGGCAATCTGGCCGCTGGCGACAATCTCATCGACAATCGCGCGCCCTTGCGCAATACGCTGCCAGGCGCTGGCACTCAAACTGAGTTCCGCGTCGTGCCGCGCCACCTGCACCAGCTCTTGCCAGGTTAATGGGCCATCGCCCCACACCACGGTCATGCTGGCTGCTCCGCGCCGTGATGGCTGGAGATAAACTGCTTAAAGCGCTGCGATCCCTCGGCACCAAACATCTCTTCCGGCGCGCCCTGACAATCAATAGTGCCCTGATGCATAAACACCACGCGGTTAGAGACATTACGCGCAAAGCCCATTTCGTGCGTCACCACCAGCATGGTGCGCCCCTCTTCGGCCAGGCTACGCATCACTTTCAGCACTTCGCCCACCAGCTCCGGATCGAGCGCTGAGGTCGGTTCATCGAACAGCATCACTTCCGGATCCATCGCCAGCGCGCGGGCAATCGCCACGCGCTGCTGCTGGCCGCCCGACAGCTGCGCCGGGTAAAAATCTTTGCGATTGAGTAAGCCGACGCGATCCAGCAGCTGCTCCGCCTGGGCGATGCAGCTTTTCTTGTCGCGCTTCAGCACATAGTGCGGCCCTTCGATGACGTTTTGCAGCACCGTCATGTGCGACCACAGATTAAAGCTCTGGAACACCATGCCGAGGCGTGAACGCAAACGCTCAATCTGCTTCGGATTGGCCGCCAGCTGATGGCCGCGCGCATGGCGTTTCATCTCAATGGTTTCACCGCCAACGCTCACTACACCGGCGTCCGGCGTTTCCAGCAGGTTGATGCAGCGCAGCAAAGTACTTTTTCCCGAGCCGCTGGCACCAAGAATCGAGATGACATCGCCTTTATGCGCCTGCAGCGAAATGCCTTTCAGAACTTCCATCGCGCCAAAAGATTTATGGATGTCGGTGGCGGATAAGGTAACGGGTGATGTGGAATGCATATTACTCTCCGGCAAGCGGTTTAACGGCGGGCAACGGCTTTTTTGCGACACGATGCGCCGGGGTCAGACGACGCTCTAACAGCGCGTACAGCTGGACGATAATAAAGTTGAGAATCAGGTAGATCGCCGCCGCACAGACAAACACTTCCATGGTGCGATAGGTACGCTGAATAATCTGCTGCGCCACGCCGGTCACGTCCCACACGGTGACGAGGCTGGCGAGTGCGGTGGATTTCACCAGCAGAATCGCTTCGGTGGAGTACGCAGGCAGGGCATAGCGCAGCATAATCGGCGCGATGATGCGGCGCAGCAGCAGCCAGCGCGACATACCGCAGGCGAGGCCCGCTTCCACTTGCCCGGCTGGCACCGCGAGCAGCGCACCGCGCAAGATCTCGGCGGTATAAGCCGCAGTACAAAGTGACAGCGCCAGCACCGCGCAGATAAAGGGTTCGCGCAGGAACGGCCAAACGAAGCTGTGGCGGATCACGCCAAACTGCCCAAGGCCGTAATAGATGAGAAACAGCTGGATCATCAGCGGCGAGCCGCGAAACACCAGAATGTAGCCGCGCGCGAAACCGCTCAGCACGCGCCAGCGGCTCATGCGCAGGGACAAAATGCCAATCGCCAGAATGCCGCCGCAAATAAAGGCGCTGATAAACAGGCCCAGCGTCACCGGCAGCGCGGCGCTCAGCTTGAGAAAGGTATCAAAGAGAAAAGCGAAGTCGATCATGCTGCTGCTCCTTAATGCTGTGCCGCAGTGCGACTTTGCCACGCACGACCAAGACGCGATTCCGCCCGGCGAAACGCATGATTAGACACCAGCGTCAGCACCAGATAACAGGCGCCGCCGATCAGATAGAAAGTGAAGTAATCGCGCGTGGATCCGGCCGCAACCTGGCTGGCGCGCATCAGTTCGACAATGCCGGTGACCGACACCAGCGCCGAATCTTTCAGGCTCATCTGCCACACGTTCGACATGCCCGGCAACGCATAACGCACCACCTGCGGCAGCAGAATGCGTTGCGCGATACGCCAGCGCGGCATACCAATCGCCACCGCAGCTTCCACCTCGCCTTTCGACAGCGCCAGGCGCGCCGCGCGATACACTTCACCCTGATACGATCCAGAGATGAGCCCGATAGCCAGCGCACCAATCAGGAACGGCGGCGCTTCGATAAAGCCATCCGCGCCGAACATCTGCCCAACCAGCGTAATCAGGCCTGATCCGCCGAAATAGAACAGGTAGATCACCAGCAGTTCCGGAATGCCGCGAAACACCACCGAATAGCTTTCACCCAACCAGCGCAGCCAGCGCTGAGGCGATAACTTGGCGGCCGCCACACCGGAACCGACCACCGCACCCATCATCAGCGCCACCAGCGATAGCAGCAGCGTGGTGCAGGCGGCACTCAGGATCAGGCGGCCCCAACCATCAGCACCAAAACTCAGCAGGCTCATCATCTTTCACCTCACTTACGGGGTTACGTCAGTTTTAAACCACTTCTCACTGAGCTTTTTCACCGTGCCGTCAGCCAGTGCGGCATGAATCGCCTCATCCAGCTTGGCCTTCAGGTCGTTGTCCGCCATGCGTACACCCATCGCTTCGCCCTCGCCCCAGATTGGGCCGCCGAGTTGTGGACCGCTGAAGATCAGATTGTTGTTCTCTTTGCGCGCCAACATTGATTGCGCAAAGGTCACGTCATCGAACACCGCATCGATACGGCCAGATTGCAGATCGAGCATCGCGTCCGCCGACGAGGTGTATTCGCGTACGTCGGCATCGCCTTTGAAGTACTTATCGATAAATGGGGTGTAAACCGTGCCGGAGGCGATCCCAATGGTTTTACCCTTCAGCGCCGCTTTCAGCGGGGCAATCGCCGCGTTGATCTCTTTCTCATCGTCATGCAGCTTGATGATGTTGTGATCGGCTGGCAGCAGCGGGCTATCTTTGGTGGTGATGAAAGTGGCCGGCGTTGAGGCGTATGGCGTGGTGAAGTTGACCACTTTTTTACGATCCGGCGTGATGACAATCGCATCCATGATCACGTCATATTTACCGGCGTTGAGGCCGGCGATCATGCCGTCCCAGTTCTGCACCACCAGCTTGCACTGAATGCCCATGCGCTTGCACAGGTCTTCCATCAGTTCCGGTTCAAAGCCGCCTAACTTGCCGCCCGGCAGCGTCAGGTTCCAGGGTTCATAGCTGCCTTCGGTAGCGATGGTGATCGATTTCCACTCTTTCGCCTGTACGGCAATGCCGCTCATCATCAGGCTGGCAAACAGGGTCGTGAGGCAAAAACGGCGAATCTGAACACAGTGCGTCATGCGGCTTCTCCTGGCTATTAATCGAGTTTGTCAGTCTCTGCTTGTGCAATATTTGCAGATGACCTTTCATGTATATACAAGTTAGCGTGCGGCAGATCATTGTCGGCATAAGCTTTTTGTGAGCCAGCCAGTATAAAAATTGATAATCGCTGCGTGGTCTTTACTTGTACATACAACCTAGCAAGCGCTATGCCAAATCGGCAAAGCCGCAAAATCAGGGGGATTGTCACGGGATGGACGTAATGTTGCACTGTGATGTAGCAGAGAATGCATTGCGATGGTGCAGTAGGGTCGCCATTCATGGCGACCATCTACATGTACGTACAGCGTTAATTGGTCGCCATGAATGGCGACCCTACGAAGGTGGTTTTTATTGAGGTTTACCCGCTGCAAGAAACGCCTGCATCAGCGGTTTCAGCACCTTCTGCAGCTGTGCAGCGCGATCCTGCTGCCAGGCAAACGGCGGAGTTTCATCCATATAATTGAGCTGCGCCAGCTCCAGCTGTACCGCCTGCACGCCCTGCTCCGGCTGGCCGTAGGCGCGGGTAATGTAGCCACCTTTAAAGCGCCCATTCGCGATCCAGCTGTAATCTTGCTGCTCGCTGCAAACTTGCTTAATCGCCTCAATCACCGCCGTTGAACAACTGGCACCATCGTTGGTTCCGATGTTGAGATCCGGCAAACGTCCCTCAAACAGGCGCGGAATCACCGAAGCGATCGAGTGTGCATCAAACAGCAGCGCATAACCATACTGCGCTTTCAGCCGCGCCAGCTCCTGTTGCAGCTGCTGGTGATACGGCTGCCAGATGCTTTCCAGATAACCCTGACGCACCTCGGCGCTCGGCGTTTTACCTGCAGCAAAAGTTGGGCTGCCGTCGAACAAGGTTTCCGGATACAAGCCGGTGGTCGCCGTGGTGTAGAGCGGCTGATTATCTGCTGGGCGATTGAGATCGATAACAAAACGCGAATAGTGACCAATCAACACGCTGGCACCAAGATCGCGCACAAAGTCATACAGCAGCGGCAAGTGCCAGTCGGTATCCGGCAGGCCGCGTGCGGCGTCGCTCAAGCCGGCGTCCACTTCTGGCGTTAACTGCGTTCCGGCGTGCGGAATGCTGACCAGCAGCGGAACATTACCGGCGGTGAAATGAAAAGGTGTCATTGCGCTTCTCCACGATAAATAATCTGGCACGGCAATTCGCCGCCCAGCCAGTAAACCAGCTCTGCCGGACGCGCCAGCGGCCAGTGAACAAAATTCGCCACCTTGCCCGCTTCCAGCGAACCGTGCGAGTGCTGTAAGCCCAGCGCTTTCGCGCCCCACAAGGTCACGCCCGCCAACGCCTCTTCCGGCGTTAAACCAAACAGCGTGCAGCCCATGTTCAGCATCAAACGCAGCGACAGCGCCGGTGAGGTGCCCGGATTGGCATCGCTGGCCAGCGCCATCGGCACGCCGTGTTCACGGAATAGCGCCACCGGCGGACGCTGGGTTTCGCGCAACAGATAAAATGCGCCCGGCAGCAACACCGCAACGGTGCCGTGCTGTGCCATCGCCTGCGCGTCGGCTTCGGTGGCGTACTCCAGATGATCGGCGGAGAGCGCACCGTAACTGGCCGCCAGCGCCGCGCCGCCCAGCGCCGAAAGCTGCTCGGCATGCAGTTTCACCGGGATGCCCAGTGCTTTGGCGGCATCAAAGACCGTGCGAACTTGCTCAGGAGAAAAGGCCAAATGCTCGCAAAACGCATCGACCGCATCCGCCAAACCTTCGGCTTTCACCTGCGGTAACAGGCGCTGGCAGATAATATCGATCCAGCCTTGCGGATTGTCTTTAAACTCCGGCGGGAAACCGTGCGCGGCCAGGCAAGTGGCCTGCACATCGGCGGGCACCGTTTCCGCCAGCTCACGAATGGCGCGTAGCAGGGTCAGTTCGCTGGCTTCATCGAGGCCGTAACCAGATTTGATCTCTACCGTGGTGACGCCTTCCGCCAGCAGGCGATCCAGCCGCCAGCGCGCACTTGCCACCAGCTCTTGCTGCGAGGCCGCGCGGGTGGCGCGCACCGTGGAGAGAATGCCGCCGCCTTGCGCAGCGATGTCTGCATAGCTCACGCCATTGAGACGCTGCTCAAACTCCTGGCTGCGATCGCCGCCAAACACCAGATGCGTATGGCAATCCACCAAACCGGGCGTGATGATGCCGCCGGAAAATTGGTGCTGTTCACGCGCGGCAAAAGCCGGGCATTCGCTGCGCGGCCCCACCCAAATCAGTTTTCCCTGATCGACCGCCAGCGCGCCGTCGGCAATCAGATTGTAGTGTCCGTCACGCATCGTAACGATGTCGGCCCCCAGCCACAGGCTGTCGATCTGCTCTGTTTCTGCCATCCCACTCCCCTTCGCGTTCGGCGATTTACACCAGGCTTCAAAGTATGTATATGTATATACAACCTTTCGCCATGCAGGATCAACCATGACAACCTATTTTGCCCCACGCGCGCTGCTGGCCGACGGCTGGCATGAGCGCGTGCTGATGACCACCAACGCAGCTGGACAGATCACACAACTCGCGCCCAACAGCGAGCCCGGCGATGCCACGCGTCTTGCCGGACCGGTAATTCCAGCGATAGCGAATCTGCATTCACACGCCTTCCAGCGCGCGATGGCAGGACTGGCCGAAGTGGCAGGCGATCCGCAGGACAGCTTCTGGACATGGCGCGATTTGATGTACCGCATGGTGCAGCGCCTGTCGCCCGAGCAGGTTGGCGCTATTGCCACGCATCTCTACATCGACATGCTGAAAGGCGGCTACAGCCAGGTGGCGGAATTCCACTATTTGCACCACGATCCACAGGGTAAACCTTACGCCGATGATGCCATGCAGCTGGCACTGATGGCGGCGGCGGAGAACGCAGGCATCGGCCAAACCTTGCTGCCGGTGCTCTACAGCTACAGCGGTTTTGGTTCGCAACCGGCCAGCGACGGCCAGCGCCGTTTCATTCAGCAAACCGACGCCTACCTGCAACAGCAGCAGCGCGTGGCAAGCTGGAGCGCGGATAAGCCGCTGCTTAATCATGGCATCTGCTTCCATTCGCTGCGCGCGGTGAATGAAGCGCAGATGCATGAAGTCTTAGCCGCCTGCCCGCAGGATGTGCCGGTGCATATTCACGTCGCCGAGCAGGAGAAAGAGGTTAACGACAGCCTTGCGTGGAGTGGCGAACGTCCGGTGGCCTGGCTGCTCAACCGCTTTAAGGTCGATCAACGTTGGTGTTTGATTCACGCTACCCATCTTGATGACGATGAAATTCAGCGCATGGCGGCGAGCGGCGCGGTGGCGGGCTTGTGTCCGACCACCGAAGCCAATCTCGGTGACGGCATTTTCCCGGCGGTGGAATACATCGCGCGCGGCGGCCGCTGGGGCATTGGCTCCGATAGCCATGTATCGCTTAGTGCATTGGAAGAGCTGCGCTGGCTGGAGTACGGTCAGCGACTGCGCGATCGTCGTCGCAACCGCATCACCTTGCCCAATCAACCTTCCGTCGGCGATCTGCTGTGGCAGCAAGCCGCACAGGGCGGCGCGCAGGCGTGTGGTTTGTCGGCGGGTGAACTGGCGATCGGCAAACGTGGCGATTGGCTGGTGCTGGCAGAAGACGCGTTTCTCAGCAGCGTCAGCAGCGCATCGCTGTTAAATCGCTGGCTGTTTGGCGGACAGCGCGAACAGATCCGCGATGTGTTTGTGGCGGGCAAACAGGTTATCAGCGAAGGCCATCATGCGGCAGAAGAGCACGCCGCGATCCACTTCGCCGAGGCGATGAGGGCGTTGCAATGAGAACCCGTTTTGCCTATGACCAGCTTCCGGTCAGCCGCTGGCGCAATGGCGGCGGTGAAACGCGGGAAATCGCCAGCTATCCGCCGGACGACGCACAGTTTGCCTGGCGCGCCAGCATCGCCACCATCTCCGCCGACGGGCCGTTTTCGTCCTTCCCCGGCATCGACCGCGTGATTACCTTGCTGCGTGGCGACAGCGTTTTACTTAAGAGTGAACAGGCTCAGCAGCGCTTAACCCCGCTGCAGCCATGGGCGTTTCCCGGTGAATGGGCGATTGAAGCTAAAATTTCTGGCAGCTGTCAGGATTTCAATATCATGACGCGGCGCGACAGCTGGCGGTCTGCGGTGAGCATCGCGCAAAAAACGGTCAGCAGCGAAAACGGCGTGGCGTGGGTGGTGGCGGGCACATGGCAAACATCGGCCGGAGAAATGCTGGCGGTGGATCAGGGGATGTGGTGGCTGGATGAAACGCTACAGCTGGCACCACAAACGTCGGATGCCAGACTGTTATTTGTCACGCTTAACCGTGTCCTCTAAAGCGCCCCAGCAACTTATAGCGCGATCCCGGATAAAGCAGGCGCGCGTAGGTCACAATCTTGTTGTCGCTCCACGTCTGACGACGAATCAACAGGCACGGCTCATGTTCATCCAGCGCCAGATGCTTACGCTGGCGCAGATCCGGCAGCACCGCTTCAACAATATGCTCACCGGCGGTCAGCGGGGCGACGCGCATCAAATAGGTGTACGGCGTCAGCTGATGATAATCCTGACTGAGATAATCCGGCGCCACCAGCGGATTGACCAAACGATCTTCCAGCTGCACCGGCAGATCGTTTTCGTAATGCACAATCAGCGAATGGAACAGCGTTTGCCCGGTAGATAATCCCAGCACCGCCGCCTGTTCGGGATCGGCCTTCATCTGTCCAATCGACAAAATCTTACAGCTGTGACGATGTCCGCGCTGCGCAATCTCATCGGCGATGTTGTGCACTTCCAGCATCGCGGTGTAGCCCTTCATCTCAGCGACAAAAGTGCCTACGCCCTGCATGCGCACCAGAAAACCTTCGCTGGTGAGCTCACGCAGCGCGCGGTTAATGGTCATGCGACTGACGCCCAGCTCGTTCACCAGTTCACTTTCAGACGGCACGCGCTTATTGGCTTTCCAGTGGCCTTCACGGATCTGGCTAACGATTGCCTGCTTCACCCGCTGGTAAATCGGCGCAGGCTCATCGCCCATCGCCGCAGCCAGCTGTGCTACTGCTGTTTGCTCCGCCATTTCCTGTTCCTTTGAAGAATAATGCCCAAAGTTTACTGTCTCAGCCGGTAAATGTATATACATCTAATTGTGCAATCCGCCCAGCATTGGTGCAGCTTTCGTGCCATTGCGGTGCAATCACGTTGCGGTTGCGCCTGTTTCACCGCTTTGCGCCGTATTTCACAGAACAAGAACAATCTGGCATAGCGCTTGCTACTTGTATAGACAAGATTAGACACTTATGCTTCACTCATCGCAATCCACGGCAAATCGGACCGCCCCATCGCAAAATATCGGCGTCCGATTCATGCCAGATCACTTGTATAGACAGGAGTAGACTATGTCAGGTTCGGTTCAGGAAATTCGCCTTGTTCCCGGTGAAGTGGACCTCGCGACCTTGCGCAGTATTTATCAAAGCAAGGTAACGCTCACGTTGGCCGATGACGCGCGCGCAGCGATTGCCCGTGCCCATGAAACCGTCGATGCCATCGTCGCATCCGGCAACGTGGTGTACGGCATCAACACCGGTTTCGGCAAGCTGGCGCAGACGCAAATCCCTTCGGCGCGGCTGGCAGAACTGCAGCGCAATCTGGTGCTGTCGCACAGCGTTGGCCTCGGCGATTTGCTGCCGGATAATGTGACGCGGCTGGTGGTCGCCACCAAAATTATCAGCCTGGCGCGCGGCCACTCTGGCGTGCGCATCGAACTGATTGAAGCGTTGCTGGCGCTGTTCAACGCGGGCGTGATGCCATGCATCCCGGAGAAAGGTTCGGTGGGCGCGTCAGGCGATCTGGCGCCGCTGGCACATCTTTCCTTGATGCTGCTGGGCGAAGGTCAGGTACGCGTCGAGGGCGAATTAATTCCTGCTACTGAAGGCTTAGCGCGCGTTGGCCTGCAGCCGATTGTGTTGGGCCCTAAAGAAGGTCTGGCGCTGCTCAACGGCACGCAGGTCTCGAATGCGCTGGCGCTGCGCGGTCTATTCGAAGCGGAAAACCTGTTCGCGGCGGGCCTGATGGCCGGCGCGCTGTCGCTGGAAGCGATTAAAGGCTCGGTTAAACCTTACGATGCGCGTATTCACGAAGCGCGTGGTCAGGTTGGACAGATCAACGTTGCCGCCGCCGTCTCCTCTTTATTATCCGGTAGTGAAATCCTCAGCTCGCACACCAACTGTGGTCGCGTGCAGGATCCCTACTCGATTCGCTGCGTGCCACAGGTGATGGGCGCCTGCCTGGATAACCTGACGCATGCCGCGCGCGTATTACAGATTGAAGCCAACGCCGCCTCGGATAATCCGCTGGTGTTCAGCGACAGCGGCGATGTGATTTCCGGCGGTAACTTCCACGCCGAGCCGGTGGCCTTCGCCGCCGATATTCTGGCACTGGCGATTGCCGAAATCGGCGCGATCTCCGAGCGTCGTCTGGCGCTGCTGCTGGATACCGGCCTCTCCGGTTTGCCGCCGTTCCTCGTCAATGATGGCGGCGTTAACTCCGGCTTTATGATCGCCCAGGTCACTGCGGCGGCGCTGGCGTCTGAGAACAAATCGCTGGCGCATCCTGGCAGCGTTGACAGCCTGCCGACCTCCGCTAACCAGGAAGATCACGTCTCGATGGCGACCTACGCCGCCCGCCGCCTCGGCAGCATGTGCTTCAACACCGCCGCCGTAGTGGGTATCGAAGCGATGGCCGCTGCACAAGGCATTGATTTCCATCGTCCGCTGCAGAGCTCGCCGACGCTGGAACAGGAGATGAGCCGCATCCGCGAGAACGTGGCCTTCCTCGATCACGACCGTTTACTGGCGCCGGATATCGAATCCATGCGTCTGTGGGCCAGCGCATCCGCATGGCCTGAATCCCTTACCGCGCTGCTGCCAAGCCAGCGTAAGACTGTTAATTAAGGAATCGATGATGAGCGAAACTTTGACTCAGGCTGTAGCCCGTGAAATCCGTGCACCGCGCGGTAATGAATTACACTGCGCCAACTGGTTGATTGAAGCGGCTTACCGCATGATCCAGAACAACCTCGATCCTGACGTGGCAGAGCGCCCGGAAGATCTGGTGGTGTACGGCGGCATCGGTAAAGCCGCGCGAAACTGGGAGTGCTTCGAACAGATCCTGCGTTCGCTGCGTGCGCTGCAGCCGGAAGAGACATTGCTGATCCAGTCCGGCAAACCGGTGGGCGTATTCCGCACGCATGCTGATGCACCGCGCGTGCTGCTGGCTAACTCGAATCTGGTGCCACATTGGGCCAACTGGGATCACTTCCACGAGCTGGATCAAAAAGGCCTGATGATGTACGGCCAGATGACTGCCGGTTCATGGATCTACATCGGTGCGCAGGGCATCGTGCAAGGTACCTTTGAAACCTTCGCCGAAGCCGGTCGCCAGCATTACGACAGCAATCTCAGCGGCCGCTGGATCCTCACCGCCGGTTTGGGTGGCATGGGCGGCGCACAACCGCTGGCGGGCGTGTTGGCCGGTGCCAGCGTGCTGGCGATTGAGTGCCAGGAATCACGCATCGATTTCCGTATCCGTACTCGCTACGTCGATCACAAAGCCTATACGCTGGACGAAGCACTGGCGCTGATTGATCAGGCGAATAAAGAGAAGCGCGCCATTTCTGTTGGCCTGCTGGGCAACGCCGCTGAAATCGTGCCGGAGCTGGTGAAACGTGCCAAAGCGGGCGGCATGAAGCCGGATATCGTCACCGATCAAACTTCGGCGCACGATCCGATTAACGGTTATCTGCCGGTCGGTTGGGATGTGGCGCGCTGGGAAGCCGAGCGTGTCAGCAACCCGAAAGCGGTGGAGAAAGCCGCACGCGCCTCAATGGCGGTGCATGTACAGGCGATGCTGGACTTCCATCACATGGGCGTCCCGACCGTGGATTACGGCAACAACATCCGTCAGGTAGCGCTGGATGAAGGCGTGAAAAATGCCTTCGATTTCCCTGGCTTTGTGCCGGCCTATATTCGACCGTTGTTCTGCGAAGGCAAAGGTCCGTTCCGCTGGGTGGCGCTGTCTGGCGATCCGGAAGATATCTACAAAACCGATGCCAAGCTGAAAGAGCTGTTCCCGGATCACCAGAATCTGCACCGCTGGCTCGACATGGCGCAGGAGCGCATCGCCTTCCAGGGCTTACCGGCGCGTATCTGCTGGCTGGGTCTCGGCGAGCGTCACAAAGCGGCGCTGGCGTTCAACGAAATGGTGCGCAACGGCGAGCTAAAAGCGCCGATCGTCATTGGTCGCGATCATCTGGATTGCGGTTCCGTGGCGTCACCGAACCGTGAAACCGAAGCGATGAAAGATGGCTCGGATGCTGTATCGGACTGGCCGCTGCTGAATGCCCTGCTGAACACCGCAGGCGGCGCGACCTGGGTCAGCCTGCACCATGGCGGCGGCGTTGGTATGGGCTTCTCGCAGCACTCCGGCGTAGTGATCGTGTGTGACGGCACTAAAGAAGCCGATACGCGCTTAGGCCGCGTGTTGTGGAACGATCCGGCCACTGGCGTAATGCGTCACGCGGATGCCGGTTATCAATTAGCGCAAAGTTGCGCGCAGGAACACGGCTTAAACCTGCCGATGCAAAAATAACGTTCACCTCGCGCAGTATCATTGTAGGGTCGCCATTCATGGCGACCTCTTTTATTAAAACCGCATATTCCATTCCGCTATACCCTATAGCCAAATCATTCCGTTCCGCGATAGACGCCGCTATGCGCTTGCCACTACAGTAAATAGAATATTTTGCAGCTCACGCTGCTAATGGAGAGCCTTACCTTATGAGCCTGCCTGCTGCACTGCTGGAAAACGCCCTCAACTGGCGTCGTCAGTTACACCAACATCCTGAACTGGGTTACCAGGAGCAGCAGACCAGCGAGCTCGTCGCGAAGGTACTCACCGAGGCCGGATTACAGGTGTTTCGTAGCTTAGCCGGCACCGGCGTCATCGGCACCTTAGAGAACGGTCCCGGCCCGGTTATCGGTCTGCGCGCGGATATGGATGCGCTGCCGATCACCGAAAAAGGTGCGCCGCAGTGGAAGTCGCAAAAAGCTGGCGTCATGCACGCCTGCGGTCACGATGGCCACACTTCGATTCTGCTGGCAGCGGCCTGTCAGCTGGCGGCCACGCGTAACTTCAGCGGCACCCTTCACTTCATCTTCCAGCCCGCCGAAGAGAATCTGGGTGGCGCGCGCAAGATGGTGGAAGAAGGTCTGTTCCAGCGCTTCCCGATGGATGCGGTTTACGCCATGCATAACTGGCCGGGCATGCCGGTGGGCACGCTGGCGGTGAACCCGGATGCGATGATGGCGTCACTCGACTCGTTTGAAATTACGCTGCACGGTAAAAGTTGCCATGCGGCGATGCCGGAAAGTGGTGCAGATCCAATGGTGGTCGCCGCCGAACTGATTTTGGCGCTGCAAACCATTCCGTCGCGTCGTCTGTCACCGCTGGCTTCGGCGGTGGTGAGCGTGACGCAGATTCACGGCGGTGAAGCGATTAACGTTATTCCTGAGCAGATTGTGTTGCGTGGCACGGTACGATGTTTGCAGACCGACGTGCGCAATCGCGTGCGCGGTCTGATTGAGGATTTTGTCACTACGTTGCCGCGTCCGTTTGGCGTCAGCGGCGAGATTCACTGGTATCCCGGTTATCCGGTCACCGCCAACCATGCAGAGCAAGCCGAACAGGTGCGCGCGGTGGCGGTTGATGTGCTCGGCGAGTCGCAGGTGCATTGGCAGGTGAACCCTTCAATGGCTTCGGAAGATTTTGCCTGCATGATGGAAGCCTGTCCCGGCGCCTATTTCTGGCTCGGTGCCGATGGCACGACGCCGTCCGCCCCGCTGCATAACGCGAATTACGATTTTAATGATGAGCTGCTGCCGATCGGTATTACCTTCTGGCAGCGGTTGGTGGAGAGCGTGTTAGCGAAAGCGTGATGGTGTGATGGCGTGATGGCGGTCGCCATGAATGGCGACCCTACGGAAACCTTGCGATGCGCCTGGCAGGCCTCAGATCCCCGCTCGCTGTAAGCGCCCTTCCGCATCTGCCATGCTGGCCGATTGCCCGGTCGCCACCAAACAACACGCCAGTTGCAAACGCAGCGCCTGCGGTACAGCGCGTTCCCCGGCTAACACCTGATTGATCCACACAGCGGTATCCTGCGCACTTTTGCTTTCCGGCAGTTCCACACTCACTTCCGGCTGGCGCTCAACCCACACTTCCGCTTCTGCACCCGCGCCGCGAATGTAGTTAATCGCCGGGCAGCGCTGCGGATTGGCGTACACCTCGCCTTCGGTGCCGTTGAGCAGAATCGCCGGTGCATCGATATCCTGGAAAAATTTCCCGACGCGCGGCACATATTCCGGATGCGAGACGCTGGCCAGACGCAGCGCGGCGCGTTCGGCAAACGGCGTCGCCAGTTTCGCCAGCGTATGCGCGCTGTTACGCACGCCCATACGCCAGCGCAGCGACAGCTGTTGCGCCATCGGCGCACATAGATGGTCAATGGTGATAAACGCCAACTCTCCGTTATCCAGCTTCGCCTGCGCCTGTGCGGCGGAGGTCACGGGCGCGATGTCCAGCGCCGCCAGTACCGCTTCGGTGGTGATGCGCGTGGGATCGTCGCTAACACCGTGCAACAGCACCGGGAAGCCCAGTTTCACCAGCAACAGCGCCAGCAGCGGCGTCAAATTGCCCTGACGACGCGCGCCGTTATAGCTGGGAATCACAATCGGCATTGGACGATGAGCCGGTGCCTGCAACCGCATCATCTGCTGCTGCATCGCGTGGTAAAAACCGCGCATCTCCTCTTCGCCTTCGCCCTTGATGCGCAGCGCAATCAGCACGCCACCCAATTCCAGCTCCGGCACTTCACCGGCCAGCATCGCGCTGTAGAGCGCCTGCGCGGTGTCGAAATCGATATCGCGCGCGTGATTTTTACCGCGCCCAATCTCTTTAATGATTTTATTCAGTTCCATCAGGCATTCCCGCTTCCAGGGCGCGCCGCCATGCGGCTGCCAAAGTTAGATTTTCTTACTGCGACGTTTTTTCGGCTTGTCACTGCTGGCTTCCGGCATCGGCGGTTGCTCAATCGGGAACACCGGTAACGCGGCCAGCAGTCGGCTGCCATAAGCTTTGTTGAGCAGGCGGCGATCGTAAATCACGATTTCGCCAAAGCAGCTGTGGCTGCGAATCAAACGTCCTACCTGTTGAATCAAGGTAAAGGAGGCGCTCGGCAAGCTCTGCACCTCGAACGGATAACGTTTCAGGCTCTTCAGCCATTCGCCCTCGGTCAAAATTACCGGACTGTCCACCGGTGGAAAAGCGATTTTGTGAATATGCACCTGCGACAGCAGATCGCCTTTCAAATCCAGCCCTTCGGCGAACGATTGCAGGCCAACTAAAATGCTGGTTTTACCGGCTTCAACGCGTTCCCGGTGCAGCGCCACCAGGCGCGAACGCGGCTGATCGCCCTGCACCAGCATCGAAAGACGCAGATCCGGAATGTGTGCAACAAACTGTTGCATCGCGCGGCCGCTGGCAAACAGCACCAGCACGCCTTTGTGCTTCTCTTCGGCAATCTGCTGGCGGAAGAAGCGCGCCATCTCGGCGATGTGCTCCGCTTCCTGCGCCATCTGCGGCTCAAACTGCATCTGCGGAATCACCAGTTTGCCCTGATCGATATGGTTAAACGGTGAATCCAGCGCCACGAAGCGGTCGCCGGCTTTCTCGCTCAGGCCAGACATCTCCTGCAAACGGTTGAAGCTGTTGAGCGAGCGCAACGTGGCGGAGGTCACCACCACATGCGGGATTTTGCGCCACAGGATTTTTTCCAGCTGATCGCTCACGCGAATGCCCGCGCAGTGGAACAGCAGATGCGCCTGGCCTTCGCGGATCTCACGCGTAATCCACTTCGACACCGGCGCATTCGAGGCTTTCTCCATCGCCGCCAGCCGCCACAGCTTGCTGATTGATTCGAACCAGCCGAAGTGGCGATTGAGCTGAATAATCGCTTTATGCAGCCGCATGATATCGGCTTTACCGGTTTGATCGCCCAACTCGTTGAGCAGGCCTTCACTCAGGCCACGCAGCGCATCGCTCAGTTTGAACAGCCGCGCGCACAAGCTCAGCAGCTCTTCCGGCAATTCACCCAGCACAAAGCGGAACTCGCCCGGCTGATTATGGCCAGGCAGCAGCGGGTTGAGGGCATCGCAGAGAATCTGCAGCAGCTCGCGCATTTCATCGCAGTGGCCTTTCAGGCGTTCCGGATTGGTGAGCGGCGGCGGCGATTTTGGGCGGAACTGCGCCATGATGGTTTCCACCAGCCGCACAAACAGATCGAGCTGTAAACTGCTCCAGCCAGGCGTGATCTCCGCGCTCATCTCCAGCGCATCGCGCGCCACTTCCGGCAGATGATGGCCTTCGTCCAGCACCAGCATCAGGTTTTTCGCCGGTGGCAGCACCGATTCATTCTCCATCGCCGCCATCACCAGCGCATGGTTGGCGACCACCACATCCGCCTGCTCAATTTCGCGACGTGCGACAAAGAACGGGCATTCGCGATACCAGCGGCAGTGATGCCCGAGACAATTGGCTTTGTCGGTGGAGAGGCGTTGCCACAAGCTGTCGTCAATGTTGACATCGGTGTGATCGCGCAAGCCATCCCAGCGGTAGCTGCTGAGCTGCTTCTCCAGCTTGGCGCAGAATTTTTGCTCCTCTTTCGAGCCGGTCACCGCCTCTTCATCAAGATAGAGCAGCAAATCGCCCTGCTGATCTTCGGTCGCCGCCAGCGCCGCAAGGTTGCGCGGACAAACATAGCGTCCACGGCCAAAGGCAGCGGTAAAGGTAAGATCGGGGATGATTTTCTTCAGCAGCGGCAGATCCTTGGTGAAGATCTGATCCTGCAACGCCACGTTGGCGGTGCTGATCACCAGCCGCTTCTCCTCGGCGCGGCTCACCGCAATACCGGGAATCAAATAAGAGAGGGTTTTGCCGACGCCGGTGGGCGCTTCAATCGCCAGATGACGCCCTTCGTCACCGGCCAGACTTTTCGCCACTTCGGCAATCATCTGGCGCTGCGGCGCGCGCGGGATAAAGTCAGGAACCTGCTGCTGCAGCGCCTTATACCATTGCGCAATCTGGCTTTTTATCGCTGCTGTCAGGGCCATTTTCGTTACTGTTTGCTGAATTGGCCTGTATTTTTACACAGTATTGGCGCAGCGTCAGCTTTCGCTGCTATTTTTTCGCGCTGGATTCAGAATTTCACGCATCGCACGAATCAAGGTTTCCCGCGCGCGCCCACGGCGGAACGCAAAAGAGAAAGGCGCGCGGAAGTGGAAATGGTGCGGCAGCAGACGGCGCAGCGTGCCCTGCTGTTCCCCGCTGCGCGCGTAGTGTTCGGGTAAATAGCCAATGAAGCGGCCGGAGAGAATCAGCGTCAGCTGCGCTTCGATGCTCTCCACCGATGCGTTGCTCTGGCGGAAGCCGCGCTTGTTCAGTTCCTGCTGATTCCAGTAACGCCGCGTCACCATGCCGGTTTGCTGCACGGTGCGCACATCCGGATGGCCTTCAGCCAGCGGATGTTGCGGGCTGCAATAGAGCCAATGCTGCTCTTCATACAGCGGAATGGTCACCAGATTGCTGGCGCGCAGCGGGAAGTGACCAATCGCCAAATCGAGCCGATCCTCCAGCAACTGCTGCTGTAACTCATTGGGATCGCGCACGCTCAGATTAAAAAACACCGCCGGAAAGCGCTGATTAAAGCGGGCGATGGCAGCGGGCAGATCCAGCGTGCTGTCGGTGACGGTGGCGTCCACCACGCCAAGCGAGAAAGTCCCGCCCTGCGCGCTTTTCAGCGTTTCTACCTGCTCCTGCCAACCCGCCAGCGTCGCCAGCATCTCCTGACTGTAGCGATAAAACAGCTCGCCTTTGCTGGTCAGGGTAAAGCCGCCGCGTCCGCGCTGGCAGAGGATAAAACCGAGCTGGCTCTCCAGCTCGCTCATGTAGGCGCTGATGGCCGGCGTGGTCATGTTCAGCGCTTGCTGCGCGCGCGAATAGCCCTGATTTTCCACCACGCTGGCGAACACCTGCAACAGTTTAAGATTGGGAAGCGTCTGCACCGATTTTTCCTTCAGTGATTGCTGACTAAAGTTAAGTAATCTCTGAAGTGATTATCGGCTGTCAAGGATTTTTCCGGCGCGCGGGCTGGGTAATGATGGGTTTCACCTGACTGAAGGAGTGCGTGATGACCGATTTCCCCCAGCCGCAAGGCGGTAACGAGATGCCCCGTTTTGCCGGACGCGGCACCATGATGCGTTTGCCCGCCGCTGAGACACCGGCCGATTTGGATGTGGCGTTCGTCGGCATTCCACTGGATATCGGCACCTCGCAGCGCAGCGGCACGCGCTATGGCCCGCGCGCCATCCGCGCCGATTCCGTGATGATCCGTCCATACAACATGGCCACCGGCGCCGCGCCCTTTGATTCGCTGCGCGTCGGCGATCTCGGCGATGTGCCGATCAACACCTACAGCCTGCTGAAATCGGTTGATATCATCGAAAACTATTATACCGAGCTGAATACCTGGCCGATTATCCCGTTAACGCTGGGCGGCGATCACACGCTAACGCTGCCGATTTTGCGCGCGCTGGCGAAGAAGCATGGCCCGATGGGGCTGATTCACGTTGATGCGCACACCGATACCAACGACGAGATGTTTGGCGAGAAGATTGCGCACGGCACCACGTTCCGCCGTGCGGTGGAAGAAGGCCTGCTCGACTGTCAGCGCGTGGTGCAGATTGGACAACGTGCGCAAGGCTACGCCGCCGATGATTTTCAGTGGGGCGTCGATCAGGGTTTCCATCTGGTGCCCGCCGAGCAGTGCTGGTATCGCTCCATGACGCCGCTGATGGCCGAGGTGCGCGCGCGTATCGGCAACGGCCCGGTGTATCTCTCTTACGATATCGACAGCTTTGATCCGGCGTGGGCGCCCGGCACCGGTACGCCGGAAGTGGGCGGTTTAACCTCAATGCAAGGGCTGGAGATCGTGCGCGGCTGCCGTGGACTCAATCTGGTGGGCGGCGATCTGGTGGAAGTCTCGCCGCCGTATGACATCAGCGGCATGACCTCGCAGCTGGCGACCAATATCCTTTATGAGATGCTGTGCGTGTTGCCCGGCGTCCGTTACACAGAGAACAAGTGATGACACAACAGAATCTGGTGTTCCCGGCGCGCGTGCTGCGCGGTGCGGGCGTGATCAACCAATTAGGCGCGATCTGCGCCGGGCTGGGCCAGCGTGCGCTGCTGATTGGCGGCCATCAGGCGTTGCAGGCGGTAGAAGCGCAGGTTCGCGCGCAACTGCTGGCAGCCAACGTCACGCTGCTGGCGCAAGAGTGGTTTGGCGGCGAAACCTCGATCAATCACATCAACCGTTTAGCAGCGCTGGCGACTGAACTGCAGGCCGAGGTGCTGATTGGCGTCGGCGGCGGTAAATCGCTGGATACGGTGAAAGCGGTGGGCGCACAGCTCGGCTTGCCGGTAGTAACGCTGCCAACCATCGCCGCCACCTGTTCTGCGGTAACGCCGTTGAGTATTCGCTATGACGATAACGGCAATTTCTTCGACATCTTCCCGCTGCCGCAGGCACCGGCGGCAGTGATTATTGACAGCGAGCTGCTGGCAAAAGCGCCCGCGCGCTGGCTCGCCGCCGGGCTGGGCGATACGCTGGCGAAGTGGTACGAGTTCCGTGCGGTCAGCGCACGCCATCCGGCATGCGACGGCAATGCGCTGTCGTCACTGGCGCACAGCCAGATCTGTTATGACGTGATTGCCGAACACGGCCCGGCGGCCTATGCCGCAGTGCTGCGTGGTGAGAGCAGCGCGTCGCTTGATCAGGTGCTGGATGCGATTTTCACCTGGGCAGGATTAACCTCGCTGATGAGCAATGGCGCACACGCAGCGGCTTCGCATGCGATTTATGAAGGTTTTACCTTCTGCGATAAAACCCGCGAGTTTGGTCATGGCCTGCTGGTCGGCTTCGGCAATCTTTGTTTGCTGGCGCTGGAGAATCGCGCCGATGAGGAGGTGCTGGATGAGATGCGCCTGGCACGCGACTGCGGCGTGCCGCTGACGCTGAGCGAGATTGCCGAGCTGGATGAGCATGAGCTGGCACTGATTGTGCGCGAATCGGTGCATGCGCCGGATATGGAAAATATGGCCGAAGCGGTGACCGAAGCGCGCTTGCTGGCGGCGATGGTGCGGATTGAGGGGTTGTCCTCTGCGGTGTGATGCCCTCACCCCAGCCCTCTCCCACAGGGAGAGGGAGACGCTGCCACATGCAAGTAATAGCTCGATCGGTCCCCTCTCCCGCTTGCGGGAGAGGGTTAGGGTGAGGGAAAAATCATCCCTGCGCCAACAACCCCACCACTTCCCTTACATCCGCCACTTCATCCAGCTCCAGACACACCGCCTCGAGCCGTTCGACCTGATCCAGCGGCAATACGCGTGCGGCCAAACTGCGGTACTTCGCCAGCAGCGCATCCAGCGTGAGCGGATTGGTTGGCGCGCCTGACGACACCGGCACATGCTGCTGCCACTGTACGCCCTGCTCGGTTTCCAGCCGCACCCACGGTTCGTCGTCGCGGCTCTGCTGTTCATCGATCACCAGCTCAATACGCGCCAGCAACGCTTCCACATCAGGATGCAGCCGTTTGGCGTCGTCATAACTCGCCAGCTCGGCCGAGCCGTAAAGCGCTCGCGCCGCCAGCGCATACGGCAAGCTCATTTGCGCCGCCGCCAGACTGTGTAACTCACGACCGCCGCACATCTCCAGCAGGAACGGATTCACGCCCACCACAATGCGCGCGATCTGCTCTACGCGCACATCATGCTGTTGCAGCAGGATCCCCAGCGCATCAATCGCCGCGTGGGTACCACGGCACGAGGCGTAAGGTTTGATCGAGCAGCGCGCCAGTTTCCATACCTCACCGAGATCCGCCGTCAAGGCCTGTGGCTGCTGAGTATCTGCCGCTAAGGTTTGCAGGAAGCCGCCCCAACGCGGTTCAAACACCGCCGAAGGACCGCTGATACCGCGTTGTGCCAGCAATGCGGCTTGCACGCCGCCTTCTGCGGCACGCGCGGCATGCAGTTTTTTGGTGTGCGATCCGTCGTGAATAAAGCCCCACAACCCGCCGCTGAAGCTGGCGGCAATGCCCAGCGCAGACGCGCACTGCGCGCGATCCAACTGCAGCAACGAACACACCGCCGCCGCCGCACCAAATACGCCGCAGCTGGCGGTAGAGTGCCAGCCTGCGCCGTTGTGCGCCGAGTAACCGCCGCAGGCTTCTAGCACCCGGCGGCCGACGTCATAACCAATCACCATCGCCACCAGCAGCGCTGGCCCGTCCACCGGCTGCGTCGCCAGTGGCAAGGCCGCCAGCAGTGCCGGAATGACTACCGCGCCGGAGTGATCGCAGCCGCCCGTATCATCAAGTTCATACATGTGAGCCGCCACGCCGTTCAGCCATGCCGCCTGACGCGGATTGGCCTGTTGCGCGCTGCCCCAAATCTGCGCCTGCTCGCGTCCACCTTCGGCCTGCACCAGAGCCAGACATTCGCGCCAAATCGGGCTGTCGCAGCCCGCCAGCGAAGCACCGAGCGTATCCAGCAGATGGCGTTTCGCCTGCTCCACCAGCGGCGCAGGCAGTTGTGCATAACGCGTCTCGGCGATAAAGGCCGCCAGTTGATCAAGCGTGCTCGTCATGCGCACCTCCGATGATGCGGGTAAACACTTCCGCCGGATGGGAGACATCGTTATCCGGCTGCGTCTGCCAGTGCGCCGCCACCTGCTCGGCAGTGGCGATCCACACGTTGTGCTGTTGCAGCGTGTCAAGCAGCGCCCGCAGCAGGCCAATACGTCCGGCGGTGCCGATAATTTCCGGATGCAGGCGCAGCAGGTAGCACAGCCCAAAGCGGTGGAAGCCGTGGAAATCCTGCGTCATATTCGCCAGCGTTTCCGCATAAGGCGCGATACGCGATTGGCCCGGCGGAATCGCCGGGCTGAGGTTGAAGGCGAAGTACGGCTCATCTTCCAGCGTGTAGTGCATTGGCAGCTCCACCAGACGCGTGCCGGGATGGAAGTACGGCAAATCGTCGCCGCGCCAACTGGATGACCAGCGAATACCGCGTTCTATCAGCGCCTCGGCCAATCCCGGTTTCCACTGCCCGGCGGGCGTGCGGAAGCCGACGATTGGGCTACCGGTAATGTGCGCCAGTTTGTCGCAGCCGCGCGTCACGCTGGCAATTTGTTGCTCCAGCGTGAGTAGCGAGAAATCTTCATGCGTATCGCCGCTGCAGGCAATTTCATGGCCGTCGGCCACCATGCGCTGCACCAGTTCCGGCTGCTCTTCGGCGACAATCGCCGGCATACACCATGTGGCTTTGAGCTGCTTTTCCGCCAGCAGCGCCAGCAAGCGATCAACGCCGCGCAGCGTGCCGTAGCGCCACACCGACAGGGTTTTATCGCGCCCCGCTACCGCCGGTGCTTGAGTGAGAATGCCGTGAATGTCGTTGAAGTCGATGGTGAGGATCGCCGCCGACTGGAAGCCCAGCGGCCAGCGTGAAGGTTCAGTCATGCTGTTGCTCCTGCAAATACCACTGCGCCACCGCATCGCAGCGCGCGAACCACACGTCATCGCGCGCCGTCATATGTTCAAACAGCTGTTCGAGCAGCAAAATGCGTCCCGGCTGGCCGGAGATTTTCGGGTGAAACAGCGTGGTGAGGCACAAGCCTTCATCCATCGCGCCATCGAACTCGCGCTGCCAGTTATCACGCGTGTGCGCATAGCTGGCGATGCGGTCGCCGCCTTTGGGGAAATCGGGCTGGCGCGTGTAGGCCAGCGAGGCGTAATCATCCATCTCCCATTTTCCGGGGATCTCCACCAGCGGCGTATGGCCCGCCACCGGCATGCTGTAAGGACGATCGTCGCCGCGCATGCTGCTGGAATAAATCACGCCCGCGTCGCGCAGGATTTGTGGCGTTTCGGCATGCCAGTCGCCCGACGGCGTACGAAAACCGCAGGCGGTAATGCCAAGATGTTGTGTGAAGATTTCAGCAGATTTCGCCATTACCGCGCGCTGTTCATCCGGTGAAATCGCCCAGAAAGATTCGTGGCGATAGCCGTGATAGGCCACTTCGTGGCCCTGTTCGATAATCGCCTGACACTGCTGCGGCCACTGCTCCACCACCCACGCCGGCACAAAAAAGGTGGCGGGCAGCTCGAAAGCGCGCAGCAGGTCAAGCAGACGCCCGAGCGCGCGGTACGGCCCGTAGGCCCCAAAGGTAAAATACTCTGGCGTTGACCACAGGCTGCCATTCAGCATGGCATCGCCGGTGGGACCGTCGAGGTCAAACGCCAGCGCCATACAGCCGCGTTTACCCTGCGGCCAGCGCACTGCGCCCGGTTGTTGCATCTGCGCGCTCCTTAGCCCTGGTTAACGGTAGCCTTCGCCACGCCGTTGTCTGCCAGGCCCCATTTGCCGAGGATTTTCTGGTAAGAGCCATCGGCAATCATCGCGTCGATCGCCGCCTGAATCGCCGTGGTCAGCTCGCCCGCATCTTTACCAATCGCCATGCCGGTGTACTGGAAGGAGAAGGCTTTATCCAGCGCCTTATATTTGCCCTTTTCCAGAACCATGATGTACGGCAGGGTTTCGCTGCCCTGCACCACGCCATCCAGACGGTTCTGGCGCAGCTGAGTACGCGCATCGGCGGTGCCTTCGGCGCCTACCACGATGATCGCTGGCTTACCGGCCGCTTCACAGTGCGCTTTTGACCAGTTGGCAATCTCTAGCGGGAAGGTGGTGCGACGGCTGGTGCCGACTTTCTTGCCGCACAGATCCATTGCGCTGTTGATATCGCTGCGCGCGGATTGGGTATAGAACTGCGGGCCGGTTTTGAAGTAGTCGATAAAGTTAACCACCTGCTGACGCTCTTTGGTGTCGGTCATGCCGGACATCACCAGATCAACGCGCTTGGTCACCACCGCGTTCACCATCTGCTCGAAGGCGATCTCCTGCCAGTTAATCTTCACGCCGAGCTTTTCACCAATCGCCTGGCCGAGATCGTAATCCACGCCGGTCAGCTGGTTAGTGGCCGGATCTTTAAAATCCATCGGCGGGTAGTTCGGCATGATCGCCACGGTCAGCCCTTTCTCTTTGATCGCAGCAGGAACCGCGATATCTGCCCAGGCAGAGGATTGCAGCAATACGGCGGCACTGATGGCACTCAATAACAGCTTTTTCATATTCACCCCGGTAATGTTAAAGAAGAATCGCGTTAATAAAGTTTTTCATCCGTGGATTTTGCGGGTTCAGCAGAATGTCTTCCGGTGCGCCCTGCTCGATAATGCGTCCCTCGTCCATAAACACCACCTGATTGGCCACCTCACGGGCAAAGCCCATTTCGTGGGTGACCACCAGCATGGTGGTGCCCTCTTTTGCCAGCTGACGCATCACCGCCAGCACTTCGCCCACCATCTCCGGATCCAGCGCCGAGGTGGGTTCGTCAAACAGCATCAGTTTGGGTTTCATTGCCAGCGCGCGGGCAATCGCCACGCGCTGCTGCTGGCCGCCGGAGAGCGACTGCGGATAGTCGTGCGCTTTGTGCGCCAGACCGACGCGATCGAGCAGCGCCATGGCTTCTTCGCTGGCTTCACGTCTTGGACGCAGCAGCACGCGACACGGCCCTTCGATGATGTTCTCCAGCGCGGTTTTGTGTGGGAACAGGTTAAAGCGCTGGAACACCATGCCGGTTTGCAGGCGCTGACGCGCAATCTGCTTGTCGCTCAGCGCATGCAGTTTGTTCCCGGCGATGCGATAGCCCGCCAGCTCGTTGTCGACCCAAATCCCGCCTTTATCGACCTTCTCAAGCTGGTTGATGCAGCGCAAAAAGGTGCTTTTGCCGGAACCGGAGGGACCGAGGATGCACATCACCTCGCCGTAGTTCACTTCGAGGCTGACATCCTTCAGGGCGTGGAACTGGTCGAAATATTTGTTCACCTTGACGGCGCGCACGATGTTTCTCATGTTGGGCTCCTGATTACTGACGCTGACGATGGCCGCGTGAGAAATAACGTTCCAGTCGGCTCTGTCCAAACGACAACACCGTGACCACAATCAGGTACCAAATGCCTGCCACGAACAGCAGTTCCATTACGCGCGCGTTGGCGAAGTAGATGGTTTGCGTGTTGTAGAGCAGTTCGGAGTACTGAATCATGCTGGCGAGACTGGTGGTTTTGATCATGCTGATAAATTCGTTGCCGACCGGCGGCAGAATCACGCGCATCGCCTGCGGCAGAATGATGCGATGCAGCGCCTGCAGACGCGGCATGCCGATGGCTTTCGCCGCTTCGTATTGCCCGGTATCCACCGACAGCAAGCCCGCACGCACCACTTCCGAGGTGTACGCGCCCTGATTGATGCTCAAACCGAGCAGCGCGGCGAGGAACGGCGTCATGATGGTGACGGTTTGCACGCTGAACACACCGGGAATGCTGATGGTGGGAAACACCAGCGCGAGGTTGAACCACAGCAGCAGCTGCAAAATCAGCGGCGTGCCGCGAAAAATCCACGCGTAGCCCACGGCGATGTAGTGCAGCACCGGATTCGGCGACATGTACATGATGGCGGTGATAACGCCAAACAGCACGCCAAGCCCCATCGCCAGCACCGACATGATCAGCGTGTTGACCACGCCATTGAGAATCGCCTGGGCGGTAAAGAACTGGCCAACAAACGACCATTCGATATTGCCGTGGGCAAAGGCGTTCACCAGCAACGCCAGCAGCACCAGAATCACCGCCGACGCGGTAATGCGGCCGTAATAACGGCGCGGCACCACCTGATAACGATCGAGATCGTAATGCGTCTGCTCGCGGCTGTTGTTCAAACTCGGCTCAATCGGCGTTGATTGCGACATAAAGCTCTCCTCAGGCGCGTGGGCCAGCGTAATCTTCGGTCCAGCGCTGCTGGTCCTGCATCAGAGTTTGCAGACGTGCCAACTGCTCACGCACGCGTGCCGGTGCGGTACCGCCGTAGCCGCTGCGGGCCGCCAGCGCGGCTTCCAGCGTCAGGGCGCTGCGCACCTCCGGCGTTAAGCGGGCATCCACCGCGTGCAGCTGCGCATCGCTGAGATCGGACAGACCGCAGTTTTCGCGCTCGCACAGCTGCACCAGCTGGCCGGTGATCTCATGCGCTTCGCGGAACGGCACACCGCGCATCGCCAGCCAGTCGGCCACTTCGGTCGCCAGCGTGAAGCCGTCCGGCGCCTGCTCACGCATCACGTCGGTGTTGAATTTCAGCGTCGACATCATGCCCGCCATCGCTGGCAGCACCAGCAGCAGCGTATCCACCGCATCGATCACGTTGCGTTTGTCGTCGCTGAGATCGCGGTTGTAGGAGAGCGGCATCGCTTTCATGGTGGTGAGCAGCGCCATCAGGTTGCCAACCAGGCGGCCAGAGCGGCCACGCGTCAGTTCGGCGATGTCCGGGTTTTTCTTCTGCGGCATGATGGAGCTGCCGGTGGCGTAGCTGTCATGCAGCTCGACCCAGCGGAACTGGCGCGATGCCCACATGCACACTTCTTCGCACAGGCGTGACAGGTTGATGCCGATCATGCTGGTGACAAACAGGAATTCAGCGGCATAGTCGCGGCTGGCAACGGCATCAATGGAGTTTTCGCACGGCGCGAGATAGGAAAGATCGGCGGCGGCCTGCTCCGGCTGGCGCGCAATGGCGGAACCGGCCATCGCCGCGGCACCGAGCGGACAGCGTGCGCTGCGGCGATCCCAATCCTGCATACGTTCAATATCGCGGGCAAAGGATTGCGCGTGAGCCAAAAGTTGATGACCAAAAACAATCGGCTGCGCCTGCTGCAGATGCGTGAAACCAGGCGCGACGCTTTCGGTGTGCTGTGCCGCCTGCTCGACCAGCGCCTGCTGCAAGGCCAACAACGCGCTCACCACCTTGCGACCGTTGTCGCGCAGGTAAAGACGCAGGTCGTTAACGGTTTGATCGTTACGCGAACGCCCGGCGCGCAGCTTGCCGCCCAGCGCACCTAAACGCTCGGTCAGCGCGCGTTCGATAAAGGTGTGCACATCTTCGTCGGCGGCAATCGGATGCAGCTGACCGGCGCGATAATCGGCATCTAACGCGTCAATGGCCGCCAGCATGGTGCTGAGCTCTTCGGCACTCAGCAGCTCGCCGCGCGCCAGTTCTCGGGCATGCGCCCGGCAGCCCGCCAAATCGTAAGGTGCCAATGCAAAGTAATAATCCGGGCTACGAGACAGCGCGGTTAAACTCGCCGCCGGTGCCGCTTTAAAACGCGCGCCCCATAACAGTTCGGCATTATCAGACATGCTATTTCCCCTTACAGATAATCATCAGCGATATGAAAAAGATATGGATGAGCCAGTTGAGATAATGAAAGCTTATTTTATGGCTACACTGGTAAACAGGGCCTATTTCAGGTTCACTGTACTTTCACCGCAATTATTCCGGAGTTGAATAGCAAAAATGGAAAGTAAAGTTTCCCAGTCCGGAAACAATGCAAATAATCGCAGCGATAATGCGGTTCTGTCACTGAGTAATATCGATTTAAAATTACTGCGGGTATTTAAATGCGTAGTAGAAGCCGGCGGATTAACCGCTGCCAGTCACGAATTGAATATTGGTCTGGCGGCGATCAGTAAACAGGTTTCCGATCTGGAAATTCGTCTCGGCATGACATTATGCAGCCGCGGACGCGAAGGTTTTGAGCTGACGCAATACGGCATCAACGTGTATCAGGCCACGCTGGAGCTGTTCGTCTCGCTGAATCTGTTTCGCGAGCGCTTACACAACAGCCGCAATGAACTGCTGGGCGACATTGCGATTTGCGTGGTGGATAACACCATTTCCGATCCGCAATCGCCGGTCACCGCGGCGGTGCAACAGCTGCACCAGAAAGCGCCAAAGGTACAAATTCGACTGCAAACCTCACAGTTAGATGATATTGAGCGCGGCATCAGTGAAGGCCGTTTTCATTGTGGTATTGCACCAGTTTATGAAATGAAAAGTGATTTTGATTACTTCCCGCTTTATAAGGAATATTCAAAATTATATTGCTCCATGTCACATCCTTTATATTCTGGATCGTGCGATAAAAATATATCGACGGACATATTACGTGAGCAGAAAATTATTAATCATTTATATGTGACGCCGCGCGACGATCGTCGCATCATTCCGTTGCAGGACAGCGGCGTGCAGGCGGTTCAGGTTGAATCTGTCGCCATGCTGATTTTAACCGGCCATTTTATTGGTTATTTACCGGAACATTATGCCGCCGCGTTTATTGCGCGTGGTCAGCTGTGTGAGTTGGGCGATGATTCGATTCGCCGTGAAAACCCGTTTTGTTTGATGATGAAGAAGGGCCGCAAAATAAACCCGATTATCCGGCTGTTTATGCAGGCGCTGGGCGTGGCAGAGGCGGAGGCGGCGCACTGATTTGGTGCGTGTTGGTGATCGTGCTTGCTGTCCCCCTCCTCGGTCCTCCCCCATAAATGGGGGAGGAAGATGCTGCTATATGTGAGTTGGGAAATGGCATGTGGCAGCGTCTCCTTCCCCCACTCGTGGGGGAAGGCCGGGATGGGGGACAGCAGGCACAATCATAATCACCGCAAAACCTTAAACATCACCGTGGTCGCATCCAGCACACCTTCTGTTGACTCGGCATACATGGGAATCGACCCCGCAATCTGCCAATCCATCGACAAATACAAATCCGTCGCCACGTCGCCGCTGCGCGTGTCCAGCACCAGCAAGGTTTTGCCCTGCGCTGCCGCCAGTTGTTCGGCCTGCTGCATCAGGCGGCGCGCAATGCCCTGCCGTCTGGCGCGCGGATGCACCAGCAGCTTGCTGATCTCCGCCCGATGGCGACCATTCGGCATCGCGCTGAAACCGACCATCACCGTCGCCACAATAACGCCCTGCTGATAGGCCACCAGCAGCTGGTTGTCACCGCTCGCCAGGCTGTAAATTTTGTCCTGCCAGAAGCGCGCAATGGCCGCGCGATCGTCGGCATCAATAAAGCCCACGCTGGCACCGTCGGCGACACAGCCCTGCAGCACATCACATAATGCCGCCAGCAGCGGCTGCGCCTGGGTGGCGCTGAGACGTTCGATTTCAATCATGGTTTGCATACCACCAAAATGTAGCGCGCGCCGCCTTCGGCATGAGCGGCAAACGCGGATTTGCCGGTAAGATGGAAGCGCAGACAGTCGCCCGCCTGCAGCGTCCAGTGTTGATCGTCCATGCTGATGGTCAGCTCGCCCGATTGCAGCCAGATATGTTGCTCCAGCCCCTGAATCGGCGGCGCGTCGTAATCAATGCGCGCGCCGGGACGCAGTACGCCTTCCACCACTTCCGCTTTAAAGTGGCTGCCGGGCGGCGATACGTTGCGGCGCAGGAACCCGCTGGCGTCGTCGCGCCACACCGGCTGTTGCTCCGCTTTCAGCAGCAGCGCGGCTTCCTCTTCCACCTCGCTGAGCAGGCGCGACATGGTCAATCCGTAGGCTACGCAAAGGCGGTTAAGCAAAGCGGCTGTTGGGCTCGTTTCAGCGCGTTCAATGCGCGACAATGACGCCCGACTGATGCCGGTCGCCATCGCCAAATCATCTAATGACCAACCGCGTTGTACGCGTAATTCGGCCAGTCGTGCCGCCAGTCGATCGTCGGTATCCGAAGCAGACATCTTTACCTCTCATTTATGGGAAATAAATCTCACATATGAGATAACACTACGAATCCTCAACACGGTCAAGTTGTACAACTAAAAAATCGTTGTACAACCCAAGCCTGAGGGTTAAGGTGTTGTTATGCAGGTCAGTATTTTTGAGGACTTTATGGCCTTATACAGTATCGGGGATGTGGCCGAACGCTGTGGAATCAACCCGGTAACGCTTCGCGCCTGGCAGCGACGTTACGGTCTGTTAAAACCCCAGCGTACCGAAGGTGGTCATCGGCAGTTTGATGATGAAGATGTTCAGCGTATCGAAGAGATAAAACGCTGGATAGAGAGTGGCGTGCCCGTTGGCAAAGTGAAAGCGTTGCTGGAAGGCGCCACCGTCAATGTGGATGACGGTTGGTCGGCGCTGCAGGAAGAGTTGATGAGCGTACTGCGCCACGTTCGGCCGGCGAAATTGCGCGTTAAAATTGCCACTATTGGCCGGGAACATCCGGTGGATGCGTTAATCGATCACGTATTCGTGCCGGTTCGCCAGCGTCTCGGTTTAGATCAGAACACCGCGCGTACCATGTGCAGTCTGCTTGATGGCGCGCTGATTGATTATGTGGCGTTTTGTCTGGCCTGTGGACGTAAAAAAGCCGGTAAAGATGCCTTGATGCTGGGTTGGGCGGTGGAAGATCGTACCCGCATCTGGCTGGAAGCCTGGCGTTTGTCGCAGCAAGGCTGGCGCATGGATGTGTTGGCGGAGCCGCTGGACATGCCGCGCCCTGAGTTATTCCCCGGACAAAATCTGTTTATCTGGACCGGCAAAAAGCCAACGCGTCGCCAGGTCGAGCAGTTTGAACACTGGCAGGCACAAGGTTTTGCCATTCACCTGCACGATCCCGCATAAGTAAAAATCGCACACACGGCCTTTGCCTGGCGTGGTGTGCGCGTTATCATGCCGCCCTAAATTTCTTTTCTCAGGTCTCCTCATGAACTGGAATAAACTCCTTATCGGTTCCCTGTTTGCCATTATGGCGCTTGGCGGCATGGGCGGTATGATGCTGGTCGGCTACAGCCTCATTGTGCATACCCACTAAGTTTACGCTGCACGCGCTCTAACAGGCGATCGCAGATCAACGCCAACAGCGCCACCAGCAGCGCGCCCTGAATCACATAGGCGGTGTTAAAGCCGCTCAAACCGATAATCACCGGCGATCCCAGACTCTCCGCGCCCACCGTGGAAGCGATGGTTGCCGTGCCGATATTGATCATCACCGAGGTTCGCACGCCCGCCATAATCACCGGTGCTGCCAGCGCCAGTTCAATCTGCCACAAGCGTTTCCACGGCCCCATGCCGAGGCCGACCGCGATTTCGCGATTGCTGGCTGGTACGCTATCTAAGCCCGCCAGCGTGCCCTGCAAAATCGGCAGCAAGCCGTAGAGAAACAGTGCCATCACCGCGGGCGTCGCGCCAAATCCCATCACCGGCACCGCAATTGCTAACACCGCAACCGGCGGAAAGGTTTGCCCGGCCGCCGCCACGGTTTCCAGCAGCGGACGAAAGGCGCGTCCGGCGTTACGCGTAGCAAACACCGCACAGCCGACGCCGACCAGCAACGCCAGCAGGCTGCCGCTGACCACTAACGCCAGATGCGCCAGCGCCAATCGCCAGAAACTCTCCTGCTGATAGAGCGGACGCTCCAGCTGCGGAAACCAGTGGGCAAACAGCGGGCCGCTGTGCGGCAAGCCCCACAGCAACAGCAGAAAGGCCGCCATCAGCCAGTAGAGCGGATCGCGTAACAGCCGCATCAGCTCGCCTCCCGCTGGCGCAGCAAATCGCTGAAGTGCAGCACGCCGAGCGGTTGCTGATGCTGATCGATCACCGGCAATTTGTCGGTGCGGCGCGCAATAAACTGCGACAGCGCTTCACGCAGCGTCAGCGATGCGGCAATCGGTTCGGCATCGAGCCATTCACCGCGTCGCGCCGCGCTGCCCGCACGCCCCAGCGCCAGCAAACGCACGCCGAGTTCACTGCGGCCAAAGAACTCGCGGGCAAAATCATTCACCGGCTGCGTCAGCAGATCGATCGGCCTGCCCTGCTGCACGATTTCGCCGCCGTCCATCAGCACCAGTTGATCGGCCAGCGTCAGCGCTTCGTCGATGTCATGCGTCACCAGCACCACGGTGCGACCGGACATTTTCTGAATGCGCAACATTTCGTGTTGCAGCGCCAGACGGTTGACCGGATCAAGCGCGCCAAAAGGTTCATCCATCAGCAGCAATTCAGGATCCGCTGCCAGCGCACGCGCCACGCCGACGCGCTGCTGCTGTCCGCCCGACAGCTGATGCGGCATGCGCGTCGCCAGATGGCTATCAAGATTGAGCAGCGCCAGCAGCTCTTCAACGCGTTGGTTGATTTTTGCCTGCGGCCAGCCGAGCAGCGACGGCACGGTGCTGATGTTCTTCGCCACGTTCCAGTGTGGAAACAGACCAATCGACTGAATGGCGTAACCGATGCGGCGACGCAGCGCGCGCGCATCCATGTTTTCGATGGCTTCTCCGGCGAAGCGAATTTCGCCGCTGTCGTGCTCTACCAGCCGATTGATCATCTTCAGCGTGGTCGATTTGCCGGAACCCGACGTGCCGATCAGCACGGTAAAACTGCCCTTCTCAATCTTCAGCGACAGGTTACGTATCGCCTCTTTCCCGGCGAACACTTTGCTCACCTGGTGAAATTCAATCATGACGTCTCTCCAGCAGTGCCGACAGTAAACGCAGCAGTGCATCAAAAATCACCGCCAGCGCCACCACCGGAATCACACCCAGCAGCACCAGATCCAGCGCGCTGCTCAGCAATCCCTGAAAAACAATGGCGCCGAATCCGCCTGCCCCAATCAGCGCTGCGACCACCGCCAGACCAACGGTTTGCACCACCACCACACGCAGCCCGGAGAGCCACACCGGCAGCGCCAGCGGCAACTCGGCGTGCCAGAACTGTTGCCACGCGCTCATGCCCATGCCGCGCGCGGTTTCACGCACTTCCTGCGGCACCTGCTGCAAACCGGCCACCACGCTGCGCACCAGCGGCAGCAGCGCGTAGAGCACCAGCGCAATCATAGCCGGTGCGATGCCGATGCCGCTGATGCCCCAACGCGCCAGCAGCGGAAAATGCGCCACCAATCCCGCCAGCGGCGCAATCAGCAAGCCGAACAGCGCCACCGACGGCACGGTTTGGATCAGATTGAGCAGGCTAAACGCAGCATTTTGCCAGCGCGGACGGCGCGCAATCGCCAGGCCGAGCGGCAAACCGATGATTACCGTCGGCAGGAGCGTGCCGCCCAGCAGCCACAAATGCTGCGTGAAGGCCGCATCAAACACCGCCGTGCGGTTGGCGTACTCTTTCATAAGCGAGAGACGATCGAGATGACCGCTGAGTAACAGCGCCAGCGGCAACAGCCAGATTTGCAGATTGAGCACAATGCGCCACGGCGTACTGCGCGTGATTTGCCGAACCGCTTCCGCCGCCAGCAGCAGCGCCAGCGCCGCCGCGCACCACAAGCCGCTACCAAACGCGGTGCGTGCCAGCGGGCTGCCGCTGTTCGCCAGTTCGCTGGCTTGCTGTCCGGCGAGCCAGATGAGCAAGGCCAGCAGCAACTCCGCCGCCAGCAGCACCGTTATCGCGTGAATGCGGCGCGGCGACCACCACAAGCTCTGCCAAAGCCACAGCAGCGGAATCAACAGCAGTGCGCTGTTGGTCACCTGCCAGAAGGTCAGCGGTTGGCCAGAGACCAGCCGATTGGCGGCATAGCTCAGTAGCGGCAAGGCAAACAGCGCCAGCGTGATAAGCGTGATTAACACCAGCAGCACCGGCTGCTGGCGCGGTCTGAGTAACAACGATGACACTGCTTACAGCAACTTATTGGTCTGTAACCACTGTTTCGCGACCTGGCTGGCATCCTGACCATCCACCGCAATCTGTGCATTCAGCTGCTGCAGGGTTTTCTCATCCAGCTTGCTGAAGACCGGCTGCAGCCAGTTGCCGATGTCCGGATATTGCTTGAGCACGCTTTCGCGGATCACCGGCGCAGGGGCGTAAATCGGCTGCACGCCTTTCGGATCGCTCAGCGTTTGCAGGCCCAGCGCCGCCACCGGACCGTCGGTGCCGTACGCCATCGCCGCGTTCACGCCAGAGGTTTGCTGCGCCGCCGCTTTGATGGTCACGGCGGTGTCGCCACCGGCCAGCGACAGCAGCTGCGCCTGCTCGAGTTTGAAGTTGTAGGCTTTTTCAAACGCCGGTAAGGCATCGCTGCGTTCGATAAATTCCGCCGAGGCGGCCAGCTTGAAAGTGCCGCCTTTTTTCAGGTAGGCGCTGAGATCGTCCAGCGAGTTGAGGTTGTTCTTCTGCGCTACGTCACCGCGTACCGCAATCGTCCAGGTGTTGTTAGCTGGCGCGGGTGTCAGCCACACCAGATGATTTTTCTCGGCGTCGAGTTTTTTCACTTTCTCGTAGCCCTGCTGGGCGTTTTTCCATGCCGTGTCTTTCTCATCGTTGAAGAAGAAGGCGCCGTTGCCGGTATATTCCGGGTAGATATCCAGCTCGCCGGCGGTGATCGCACCGCGCACCACTTGCGTGGTACCGAGCTGGATTTTGTTGACGGTCTTTACCCCGTGTTTGTCCAGCACCTGCAGAATAATGTTGCCGAGAAGCGAGCCTTCGGTATCAATCTTGGAACCGACTTTGACCGGATCCGCCGCCTGCGCTGCACCCACGCTCATTGCCAATGCAATCATTCCCAATAAACCCTGCTTTATCATCTCGCTTCCCTCATTTGTTTTCATTGTGTGACTATCAAGCGTAGCCTGGCGAATCGGGATGGGCGCGGTCAAGCGGCTTACTTCGTGCTTTTTTTGCTATCAATATCGTATTGGCTATAACCAAAACGCAGCTCATATAGCCAAAAGGAATGTAAAGAATTTCACTGTGAAATGAGGAGTGTCAAAGAGTGTAATAAATACTTTTTATGCCTTGCAGCATTTATTGCAAAGAAATTTTCGAATTGGTAGAAAGAAAAGGATTAAATTAAATGCTTGCGATTTGTATCGTTGAGCCAAAATTATGGAAGATTAAAAAATATGCTGATGTATTTCCTGTCTCACTTCGTAAAATATGTTGAGGTTCCTGTAGCCCGAAATCTTATCAACAGCAGAAATTTATCCCGTAAACGACACAATCGCCTTTTGGCCAAATCTGGGGTAAAAATTGGGGATGAAAGCATCGTTACAACGCCTTTCTTTTATGAATTTGGCAATATAGCGATTGGCTGCCACGTATACATTAATGCCGGCTGCGTTTTTCTCGATAATTCGGCAATAACGATTGGGGATAATTCATTGATAGGGCCGAACGTGACGCTATCGACAGCAAGCCATCCATGTGGCCCGGCTCAAAGAAGCTATCAATTGATTACAGCCCCGATAACTCTCGGAAAAAATGTGTGGTTAGGGGCCGGCGTCGTGGTCTTACCCGGCGTAACAATCGGAGATAATAGCGTTATCGCAGCAAATAGCGTTGTTACAGCGAATGTGTCAGAGAACGCCCTCTTCGCCGGCGCACCGGCTATCTTTAAACGGAACTTATGAACGTCGCCCCCACAAAGCAATGTCCATGCTTCTATGCCGTCAGGCGAAACTCACCAAGCGTATGAGGGATGCGCGGGAAGGTGTGCAGAAACCACGGCGTGAACTGCGCCGGATTCTCCTGCATTTCCTGCTGAATTTGTGCAATCGAGCAATAGCACCACGCATCGGCCTCTTCCGGGTTGAGGACCGGCTGCTCATCGCTGATGGCGAAGAACACGTGACCATACTCATGCTCGGTTAAGCCGTTACTCAGCGGCAGGTTGTAGCTCAGCTCAAACACCGGCGTTAACGCCAGATTCATGCCCATCTCTTCACGCAAACGGCGCTCAGCCGCGTCGCGCGTCGATTCCTGCGGATAGGGATGACTGCAGCAGGTGTTACTCCACAATCCTCCACAGTGATATTTCGTGCTGGCACGGCGTTGCAGCAGCACTTCATGGCGCGAATTGAACACGTAAACCGTCACCGCGCGATGCAGCAATCCTTTTTCATGCACTTCCAGCTTTTCCATTTTGCCGATAGGGCGATCGAGGTGGTCAACGAGAATAACTTCAATGGCGGGCATGACAACTCCTTCGGAAAATTCGCAGCTATTGTACACAACCTCCAACGTGTTGATGGAGGAAATAGCGCACATTCCGTGCGTTAACGTGGGCACACTAAAGCGTAGCAGCCTGCGGACAATTCAGCATAAAAAGGTGTGGAATGGCGTTAACGGAGGAGATGTGTGCGGTGTGTGAGAAGGTCGCCATAAATGGCGACCCTACGGGAGTGTTGTGCCCGGCCGCCATTTATGACGACCGCTTCCACAAAACTTACAACTTAAAGCTCTGCACCACCTGCTCCAGCTGCACGCTTTGCTGCTGCATCGACTGCGCGGCGGCGGAAACCTGCTCGACCAGCGCGGCGTTCTGCTGCGTACTGCCGTCCAGCTGAGTAATCGCCACGTTCACCTGATCGATGCCCATGCTCTGCTCGCGGCTGGCCGACATGATTTCGCTCATCAGCGTGGTCACGCTGCTCACGCCCTGCATCAGCTCATCCATGGTTTGCCCGGCCTGCTCCACCAGCTGGCTGCCGGTATCGATATTCGCCACCGACTCCTCAATCAGCTTTTTGATTTCACGCGCCGAGTTAGCCGAGCGCTGTGCCAGGTTACGCACTTCCGATGCTACCACGGCAAAACCGCGACCCTGTTCACCGGCGCGCGCCGCTTCGACCGCGGCGTTCAGCGCCAGGATGTTGGTCTGGAAGGCAATGCTATCAATGACGCTGATGATATCGACCACTTTACGCGATGAGTGATTGATCGCGCCCATGGTGGTGACCACCTGACGCACCACTTCAGTGCCGCGTGCGGCAACCTGCGACGCGCCGTCCGCCAGCTGGTTCGCATGCGTGGCGTTGTCGGCGTTCTGCCGCACCGTGCCGGTCAGCTCTTCCATCGACGCCGCCGTTTCAACAATCGAACTGGCTTGCGATTCGGTACGTGCCGAGAGATCGGCGTTGCCGCTGGCGATTTCACGCGAAGCCGCCGTGATCGCCAGCGCGCTGTCGCCCACCTGACGCATCAGGCCTTGCAGATAGGCGATGAACTGGTTGAAGCTCTGCGCCACGGCGTTGAATTCCGGGCTGTTGCTGGCAGGCAGACGCTGCGTCAAATCGGCGCCGCCGGTTGATAAGGCTTCAATGTTGCTGTTCAGCACGGCGAGGCGTTTCATCATGGCTCGCACGAAGCCCAGCAGCACCAGCAGCAGGATCACCGCCAGCGGAATCTGCACCAGACCAAGACGCGTCAACATGCTGTGGGTTTGTGCATCCAGCAAGCTCGACGGCACATCGCTGGCGAGATACCACGGGCTGCCAGCAATCGCCTGTACGAACAGCGTGTGTTCGCCATCTTCACCTGCAAAGGTGGTTTGCGCGGGCTGACTGCCCGCCTGCGCCAACAGACCTTTCAGCGCGGACGCCATCGGCAGCTGAGTATCCGCGAGGTTTTCCAGCTTCGGCGCGCCATCCACCAGCGCAGCGTTACCCACCACTTTGCCATCAGCTTCAACGATCAGTACGCGGCCCTGAATCGCCTCACCCATCTGTTTTGCCAGCTGGTTGAAGAAGCCGAGTGTCACGTCAATGGTCGCCACGCCCCACGCGGTGCCATCGCGATAGATTGCCATTGCGCAATTGGTACGCGGCTGCGGGCTGGCGGCATCCTGATAGGCTTTCGCCCAGGCGCACTGGCCTTTGGGCGCGGCTAAACCATCTTTATACCAGGATTGCTCCCAGTATTTGTCGGCGGCATCCGAGTTCCAGTAGGTGTTGACCTGCAGCTGGTTGCTGGCGTTGCGCGCAAAGAATGAGCTGTTTTTCTCTTTGGCGGGATCGCGACGGTTTGGTAACGGCCAGATGCCGCCGCCGAACACATTGCTGTCCTGATATTGGTTAACTAAGGCGGGCAGCAAGGTATCGATGGCTGCGCTGTCCATCACGCCTGCGGCTTCGGTAATGGCGCGTTGCTGCGCCTGCACGCGGTTCATCTGCTCGACGATGCGTCCGGCCAGGCCGTCCACTTCGTAACGCACCAGACGACTTTCATTTTCAGTGAGTTGCGGCGCGATGAACTGATTGATTACCAGTACGGTAACCAGCATCAGAGCGGCAAAAAAGGCGACAAGCGTCGCGGTGAAACGGGATTGTGTTGTTTTGAACATTATGTGTGCCCTTACCCTGGTTGGCGAGTTGCCTGATCGAGGTTAACGGCGTGTTAATGGGGAACTTGAGGTGAGCGCGATCACAAAGCAATGAAATAGTTGATTTGGGTGATAATTTAAAATCGTAGGGTCGGCATTGGTGCCGACCTGATTTACGGTGCGGGGGTTTCCACCACTTCCTGCCGTGGCCGAAACACATGATTATTACCGTCCGCCAGCAAACGTTGCAGCAGCTGCTGTCCACCACGATCGTCAGCCTGGGCGAACTGGCGTTCGGCCTCGGTAATCGGCGTGGACCACAGCAGATTCACGCGATCACCATCGCGTTTCGGCAGGCGGAACTGCGCCGCTTCGGGCGCTAAATCATTCGCCAGCAGGAAGCTTTCAAAGCCCACCGGTGCCACTTCCGACGCCAGCGTATGCCCTTCGCCAATCCAGGTCAGACGCGCCCACGGCAGATGGGCAAACTCCGCCAGCGCGCTCGCCATCTGCACCGCATTGGCTTCAGTCATCACTTCACCGTCTACCGCCATCGCCAGCTCGACGCGGCGATACTGCGGGGCCAGCTCGTCAAACAGATGATCCACCTGCGGCATCGGGCGGATTCCCATGCCCAGGGTGAGGAAGTACCAAACGCCGTTATGCAAGTGCTGCGAAATCGCCATCGGCGGCCAGTTGCCCTGATCGATGGAGTAATATTTTACCGACTCGCCAAACTGCGCCTGATAACACTGCATCAGCTCGCGCTGCACCACATCCCACAAATGGCCGTCGTGCCAGTCGCGCCAAAAGTGACGCTGCTGTTCAGCGCGCGCGTAGTATTCGTTGGTGGAGGCCGATCCGAGCGGCGCGGTCAGGCGATTCTCTTTGATGCAGGCAGCAGAAAAACTCACCTGCTTATCCTGATACAGGCTCCAGCCGGGGATCACCGCCAGCAATTGGCCGTAATACCACAGCGCGGCGCCGTCGTCGCTGGGCTCCCACAGCACCTGTAATCCCGCCGGATCGAGCATCGGCTCGGCCTCCAGCGTGCGGCAATATTCGGCACTCAGCAGCGGCGCGATGCCCTGCTCCATCGCTTCACGATCTTCCTGCGCGGGTGCAGGCAGCAGGTTGCGCAGCCAGCAGCCGCGCACCGCGTATTGGCTGCGAAACAGGTCATTCGGCCAGATATAAAAATAGGCCGTACGCGCATCCTGTTCGACGATCGCGGTTAGTGTGTGTTGCTGATTCGGCACCTCAGCAATCAGAGGTTGGTGGGTCATAACGCCTCGATATTACCTGGAGGAATCCATTTTCCCCGAGAATAGAGCAGGATCGGCACTCGTGCCATGTGACACAAGGGTAAAACTCTCAAAGTGCGGTGGGAAATAGATGAGAGCGGCTTATAAATCGCCGCTTAACTGGCTGACAAGCTTCAGATTAATTTGCGATTCATTTACCATTTCGCGTGATATTGTTTGCACATTCGCCTCTTTGGAGCTGCCATCATGGTGCTGCAAAACCTCGATCTGAACCTGCGGGATGTGGTTATTTTCGTGATGTTGGTGTGGCTGTTTATCCGCTATACATGGGTGATGTCGTCGCTGACCTTGTTATTAAGTGGCGTGGCATTGCTGGTGTTATTACCGATTGATATCTATTACAGCCTGCTGCCGCTGGCGCTGATTGGCCTCGGGCTCGGCATGTTGCTGCACCATTATCAGCAACGTCAGCTGGCGCTAAAACGTCAAGCGCGCACACCGCGCACCTACACAAACAAGCAGGATGAGCTGCATCTGTAACCTTCAGCGGCCCATGCGCTGCATCGCACGGCTATAAGCGCCGCGCTGAATCGACCAGCGCAGCAGTGCGGCGATCACCGCCATTTCCCGATCCACTCGCCACTGCGTCAGCGGCGCAACCGGCTGCTGGATCTGCTGTTGCGCCCAGTCCGGCAACAATCCCATCCCCGCTTTCAGCATCACGCGCATGGCCGGTTTTGCCTGCCAGCTGGGTGCGGGCGCGTTGATTAATAACTGCATCACCTCCAGCGTACGCGCATCGCAGATCAACTCAGGCCGCATCCTCTGAAGATACGCCTCAACCGCCTGCACGCTTTTCGGCACCTGCTGCGCACCCAGCGCTTCGGCAACGAATGCCGCTTCCTGATAGTAACGATCCTGATCGGCGAGGCTGAGCTGCGGATTTTTGTAGCGCAGATGCGCCGCCAGAAAACGGCTGGTTTCCGCGACGTGCACCCAGGTGAGCAGATGCGGATCGCTGGCGGCATACGGCTTGCCCGCGTTATCGACACCGGTGACGCGCAGGTGAATCCGTTTGACGCGGTCGATCAGGATATGGGCATCGGCGGTATTACCGAAGGTGGTGACGGCAATAAACTGGCTGGTGCGGCGCAGGCGGCCCATCATGTCCTGACGGAAATTGGAGTGATCCCATACGCCCGCCAGCGCCGCCGGATGCAGCATTTGCAGCATCAAGGCGCTGATGCCGCCGCACAGCATGGAGGTGAAGTCGCCGTGGACGCGCCAGATAACGTGGTCCGGGCCAAATAAGCCGGGATCGCCAGGCGGTTGCGAGATGTCGAATTCGTTGAGTGACAGGCCGTTAAGGCGGAAGACTTGCTGTTGGATGCGTTCGCGGATGTTCATGGGTTTGTGCTTGTGCGGTTAATGCCCTCACCCCGGCCCTCTCCCGCAAGCGGGAGAGGGAGAGGATCGCGACGGGATTGAATTCCGCACCCATCGGTTCCCTCTCCCGCGTGCGGGAGAGGGTTAGGGTGAGGGGCATCAGCGATTACAGATAATCAAACTGCGCATCCTGAGTGCGCACCGAATCCAGTCCAATCATTACGTTGATTTTGCCCGGCTCGGCGATGTGCTGCATCTTCTGGTTCCAGAATTTCAGCGCATCAACGTCGATTTTAAACTTCACAGTCTGTGATTCACCGGCTTTCAGCATGATGCGCTGGAAGCCGCGCAGCTCCTGCACCGGACGGCTAATGCTGGCCACCGGATCGTTAAGATAGAGCTGCACCACGGTCGCGCCATCGCGTTTACCGCTGTTGGTGACGGTCACTGACGCCTCCACCGAACCGTTACGCGGCATGGTGCGTGACGACATCTTCACCGGCGATACGCTGAAGGTGGTGTAGCTCAGACCGTAACCAAACGGATAAAGCGGACCGTTCACCGCATCGTAGTAATGCGAAGTGTACTTGTTCGGCTTAGCAAAGTTGTACGGACGACCGGTTGGCAGATGGTTGTAGTAAATCGGAATCTGGCCCACGGAACGCGGGAAGGAGACCGGCAATTTGCCTGACGGGTTGTAATCGCCAAACAGCACATCAGCGATGGCGTTGCCGCCTTCGGTGCCGCTGAACCAGGTTTCCAGCATCGCATCGGCTTGCTTATCTTCATTCACCACCGTCAGCGGACGGCCGTTCATCAGCACGATCACCAGCGGTTTACCGGTGGCTTTCAGCGCCGCCAGCAGCTTCTGTTGGCCAGGTGGAATAACGAGATCGCTGCGGCTAGAGGCTTCGTGCGCCATGCCTTGCGCTTCACCGACGGCGGCCACCACCACATCGGCTTTTTTCGCCTGTGCTACCGCTTCATCAATCAGCTCCTGCGGCGAGCGCTTATCCACGCTTACCGCTTGCTCATACAGATTGAGGAAGTCCTGAATGCCTTTATTGTCGCTGATGTTAGCGCCTTTGGCGTACAGCACCGTGCCTTTGCCCGCCATCGCATTGCGCATGCCTTGCAGCAGCGGGATCGATTGTTTCGCCACGCCAGCGGCCGACCAGCTGCCCATGATGTCGCGCTGGCTATCCGCTAACGGTCCCACCAACGCAATGGTGGCGTCTTTTTTCAGCGGCAGCGTTTCACGCCAGTTTTTCAACAACACAATGCTTTTGCGCGCTACATCACGCGCTTCGGCGCGGTGCAAACGGCTTTCGGCATTGGTGTCCTGCGGATCGCTCTCCTTCGGTCCTAAATGGCTGTAAGGATCGTTAAACAGGCCCATGTCATATTTGACGTTCAGCACATGGCGCGCGGCATCATCCACTTCCGCCATGCTCACCGCGCCGCTCTTCACCAGGCCCGGCAGGTATTTGCTGTAATATTCGTCGCTCATGCTCATGTCGATGCCTGATTTCATCGCAATGCGCACCGCATCCTGCGGATCGCTGGCCACACCGTGTTTAATCAGTTCTTTAATCGCACCGTGATCGCTAATGGTGATGCCTTTGAACTTCCAGTCGCCGCGCAGGATATCTTTCAGCAGCCAACTGTCTGCCGTGGCTGGCGTGCCATTCAGCGAGTTGAGCGCCACCATTACGCCACCGCTGCCGGCATCCAGTGATGCTTTGTACGGCGGCAGATAATCCTGGAACAGGCGCTGCGGGCTCATGTCGACGGTGTTGTAATCTCGTCCGCCTTCCACTGCGCCGTAGGCCGCGAAGTGCTTCACGCTGGTCATGATCGAGAAGCGATCCGCCGCGCTTTTGCCCTGCATGGCTTTCACCATGCTGCTGCCCATTTGCGCGCTGAGGAAGGTGTCTTCGCCGAAGCCTTCTGAGCCGCGCCCCCAACGGGGTTCGCGTGACACATCAACCATCGGAGCCCACGTCATATTCAGGCCATCATCTGCGGCTTCATAAGCAGAGACGCGTCCCACCTCGGCGATGGCATCCAGATCCCAGCTCGCCGCCAGGCCGAGTGGAATCGGGAAGATGGTGCGCTGACCGTGCACCACATCATAGGCGAAGAACAGCGGAATTTTCAGGCGGCTGAGCTGCATCACCTGATCCTGCATGGCGCGAATATCCTGACGCGTCACGGTGTTAAAAATTGCCCCGACCTGACCGTGCTGAATCATGTCGCGAACCGCCGATTTTGGCGTATCCGGTCCTACGCTGATCAAACGCATCTGCCCGATTTTTTCATCAAGGGTCATTTTGCTGAGCAGCTGATTCACAAAGGCGTCGCGCGCCTGTTCAGTCATCGGATGTGGGCCAAACAAGTCGTCCGCGAAAGCGGGCTGAATGGCTAAGGAGACAGCGAGGCTAACAGAGTAAATCCATTTCATCAGGTCGGGTTCTCTTAAGTGACTGCGCAATATCGAAATAACCGGGGCAGTTTGCCACAAGATGAGGATAGCAGGTAGCCGCCATGTCACACCGCGACCCTGTCGCTGACGCGTGCTACAGTAAATGCGCCATGTTAAAGACAAGGATAGGCCAATGAATAACAACACTTCGCACCCTACTCTGCTCGCCGAACTGCGTCGTCTGGTCGGATCGTCGAACCTGTTAACCGACGCGGAACAAACCGCGCGCTACCGCAAAGGTTTTCGCTCAGGCGAAGGCGAGGCGCTGGCGGTGATTTTTCCCGGTTCGCTGCTTGAGCTGTGGCGTGCGTTGCAGGCGCTGGTGAGCGCCGATGCGATCATCTTGATGCAAGCCGCCAACACCGGCCTGACCGAAGGTTCCACGCCAAACGGCAACGATTACGATCGTCCGGTAGTGATCATCAGCACCCTGCGTCTGGATAAATTGCAGCTGATCGACAGCGGCAAACAGATCCTCGCCTTCCCCGGCAGCACGCTGTATCAGCTGGAAAAGGCGCTGAAGCCGCTTGGACGCGAACCGCATTCGGTGATCGGTTCCTCCTGCATTGGCGCCTCGGTGATGGGCGGCATTTGCAATAACTCGGGCGGATCGCTGATCAAACGCGGTCCGGCCTACAGCGAAATGGCGCTGTTTGCGCAGATCGATGCCAGCGGCAAACTCAAGCTGGTGAACCATCTCGGCATCGATCTTGGCCATTCGCCGGAAGAGATGTTGGGGCGGCTGGATGACGATCGCTGGCAGCAGAGTGATGTGCGCTGGGATGAACGTCACGCCTCGGATCACGACTACGCCGAGCGCGTGCGCGATATTAAAGCGCAGACGCCAGCGCGCTTTAACGCCGATGAGCGTCGCCTGTTTGAAGCCTCCGGCTGCGCCGGGAAGCTGGCGGTGTTTGCCGTGCGTCTGGATACCTTCCCCACTGAACCGCAGCAGCAGGTGTTCTATATCGGCACCAACAATCCAGCGGAGCTGGGCGATATTCGTCGCCATATTCTGGCGGAGTTTACCCATCTGCCGGTAGCGGGCGAATATATGCACCGCGACATTTTCGACATCGCCGAGGTGTACGGCAAAGATACTTTCGTGATGATCGATAAACTCGGCACCGATAAAATGCCGCTGTTTTTCACCCTCAAAGGCCGCGTCGATGCCTGGCTGAGCAAGCTGAGCTGGGTGAAACCACATCTCAGCGATCGTTTATTACAGCGCGTTAGCGGCTGGCTGCCGGCGCATCTGCCCAAACGCCTTAAACTGTATCGCGACAAATATGAGCATCACCTGATGCTCAAGATGTCTGGCGACGGCGTGGCCGAAGCGCAGGCCTATCTGACCGAATATTTCCGCGAAGGCGGCGGCGCGTTTTTCGCCTGCGACGCCAAAGAGGGTGCGCACGCGTTCCTGCATCGCTTTGCTGCCGCCGGTGCTGCAGTGCGCTATCACGCGGTGCATGCCGATGAAGTGGAAGACATTCTGGCGCTGGATATCGCGCTGCGTCGTAATGATGAAGAGTGGTTTGAGCGCCTGCCAGCCGAGTTCGATAAGGATTTAAGCCATCGTCTTTATTACGGCCACTTCTTCTGCCACGTGTTCCATCAGGATTACATCGTGAAAAAAGGCGTGGATGCGCACGCGCTGAAAGAGAAGATGCTGGCGATTTTAGCCGCGCGCGGTGCCGAATACCCGGCCGAACATAACGTCGGCCATCTGTATCAGGCGAAACCGCAGCTGCAGGCGTTTTATCAGCAGCTCGATCCTACCAACAGTTTTAATCCGGGGATTGGTAAAACCAGTAAGCAGAAGGGTTGGGCGGTGAAGGTTTGATTCAGTGCGGTTGTGGTAAAGGTGGCCATGAATGGCCACCCTACGGATTTATGGCAACGGATCGCTTTGCTGATCTTGTGCCGCAGCCATGGCGCGGCGCTCGATAATCATGGTTTGCGGCGTTGACAGCATAATGCCCTCTTTGCGCAGACGCGTCAGAATATCGAACAGCAAATCACTCTTGGCGCCGGAAATCTGGCGCTGACCCGCCACGTTGCCGGTGACGCTCAAAACGATGCCCGCCGGCGTCAAATCTTTGAACGACACGGACGGCTCCGGCGTCTCCAGAATACGTTCGTTCTCCTGATACACTTCCAGCAGAATTTCCCGCACCCGCACCGGATCGATATCCAGCGGGAAGGTCAGCAAGATGGTGACCACGCCCTGCGCATTGCCCATGGTGGCGTTACGCACGTTCTGCGAGATAAACTGCGAGTTCGGCACAATCACCGTTGATTTGTCGCCCAGCTGAATTTCGGTGGCGCGCACGTTGATGCGACGGATATCCCCTTCAATGCCGCTGATGCTCACCAGATCGCCGACTTTCACCGGACGTTCGGTCAACAGAATCAGGCCGGAGATAAAGTTCTTCACAATCTCCTGCAAACCGAAACCGATACCGACCGACAAGGCGCTGACGATCCACGCCAGCTTGTTCCACTGCAGGCCCATGATCGATAGCGTCAGCAGGATAATCAGCACGTAACCGATGTTGCTGAACAGCGTCACCAGCGACACGCGCATGCCAACGTCCATGGTGGTTTTTGGCAGGAAATCTTTATCCAGCCAGCGACGCACCGAACGCAGCACGTAAATCCCCACCACCAGACAAAGAATCGCATTGACCATGTGCGCCGGCACAATGTTCAGCGACTCCAGCCCTTTACCGCCCCAGAATTCAATCACCTTCTGGATCAGCTCAATCGGCGTTGATGAGGCAAACGTGCCGTTCAGCAGCGCCAGCGCCAGAATCGCAATCAGCAAGGTTTTACCCAGCGCGCTGAGCAGCGTCGCCGCCTGTTGCAGGTAGCGCTCATCGATATTCAGCGTGGTTTGCAGGCGCTTTCCGGTGGCATTGCTGGTTGAGAACAGGCTTTCGCAGCCGTCATTTACCAGATGGCTGAGGAAGTAGAACGAACCAAACAAGATGCCGCACCAAATCACTTCATAGCTGAGGAAGCGTGCCAGCGTGACGTAACCAATAATCAGCGAAACCAGGATGCCCAGCGCCGTCAGCATCAGCGCCAGCTGCACCAATCCCACCAGCGTTGAGCGCGCTTCAGGCTGATGACCTTCCTGCACCATGCGGCGGCGTACGCGGTTGATGCGCATGCCGATCGCCAGTCCGGTGCTGCCAATCAACAGCGCGGTCAAGCCGTTAGCAAAAATAGTGGTGTTCAGACTGGTGCCGACGCTGTAGTTGAAGGCTTCCACCGTCTGGAAAACAAACACCAGCGCGGCGGTGAATGGCGGGAACGGCTTCAGTGCCAGCGCTACTTCGTTGGAGATGGCCGGCAGACGCCAGCTTGGGCGACGCGTTGAGAGGAACGCGCGGCCTAAACCGGCAATCAAGCCGCAATAGACGCTGAGCTGCACCAGACGCTCGACAAAATCCTGCACATCGCCAGAGACTTCGTCGCGGCGCGTAAAGGCCAGCGCGATGAAGTTGAAGGTGAGTACCACCGCCGCCAGCGTGGTGAGCGCGGTGGTGGCGGCGAGGAAGCTGCGACGTAAGCGTCCTTCCGGCATTTTATGAATGCTGACCCAGGCAAAGAACTCTTCGCTGTAGCGGCGTCCCAGCGTCATCACCAGCATCGCCGCAAACAGCCAGGCGATGGTGCCAAAACGCCAACCCGATTCCCACGACAGCGCGGCGGTGTCCTGCAATTCGGCGATAAAATCGCTGATCTTCTCGCCATCCAGATCCTGGCTGCTCATCACCGGCGCCCAGAAACGCGGGCCGAGGATACTGCCGGAGTTCAGCGCCAGCTGGCTTTTCAGCTGGTCACGACGCAGGTTGACGATCTGTGATGACAGCACCAGTGCACCATTTTTGATGCCATCGGCTTGTTTGATCTGATCGTCCAGCTTGGCTTTCTGGCTCTCCAGCGCCGCACGTTTGCGCGTCACTTCGGGCGTCTCTTTCACGCCGCTGTCGGCTTTGGGGGCCGGGCCGAGCACCGCTAACTGGGCATCCAGCTGCTGCCCCTGCGGGATCAACGCCTGGCCGAGGGTTTCGGCATTACCGGAAAGCTCGAGCGCCATCTCATTAAGCTGGTTGAGCTGACTTTCATTGGTATCGCCTGAGACCTGACCTTTAATTTTGTCGAGAATTTTCTGCATCTTAGGCAGCTCGACCGAGGCATTAACCTTCGGTGCGGCGTCTTCTGCCTGATCGTTGGGCGGCGTGTCGGCGGCCACGCTCAGCGTGGGGGCTAACAGCACGAATAGCAGTAAAAACGGGGTAAACAGATGACGAAACTTGAACATATGAATGAGATTCCAGCGCAATAACAGCCGATAAACGCAAGTGCGATCGTGAATGGCGGCTAGTTTAAGACGTTGCCGACACTGAAACTATAGGAATGAAGGTGTAAAACTTTGGCGCTAACAATAAGCGTTTTTGCAGGTGCCCGGAAGCACCTGCGGGAGAATTATTCGTTATTGGCCGTCAAACCGGACTTCTGCTTTTTATACGCCAGCGCCGCGGCCGGAACCGGTGCGGCTTTGCCGGTTTCCAGCCAGTCGCGCAGGCGATTAGCATCGGCGAAATGGGTGTATTTGCCAAAGGCATCCAGCACCACCAGCGCTACCGGACGGTTGTTGATCACCGTGCGCATCACCAGGCAGTGCCCAGCTTCGTCGGTGTAACCGGTTTTGGTCAGCTGAATACGCCAGTCGTTTTTGTACACCAGATGATTGGTGTTACGGAACGGCAGCGCGTAGTTCGGATGTTTAAATACCGCAGTATCTTCTTTGGTGGTGCTCAGTTCGCCAATCAGCGGGTACTGACGCGTGGCTTTCACCAGCTTAACCAAATCTTCCGCGCTGGAAACGTTCTGAATCGACAGGCCCGTCGGCTCCACATAGCGCGTGTGCGTCATGCCAAGTGCACGCGCTTTGGCGTTCATGGCGCGGATAAACGCATCGTAACCGCCCGGATAGTGATGCGCCAGGCTGGCGGCAGCACGGTTTTCCGAGGACATCAGCGCCAGCAGCAGCATGTTGCGGCGGCTAATTTCGCTGTTCAGTTTGACGCGGGAGAACACACCGCGCATCTCAGCGGTATGGCTGATATCCACCGACAGCATTTCATCCATCGGCAGTTTGGCATCCAATACCACCATCGCCGTCATTACTTTGGTAAGTGAAGCGATTGGACGTACGCGGTTAGGATGGCTGGAAAACAGCACTTTGCCGTTTTCCAAATCAACAATCATGGCACTGCCGGAGGCGATTTGCGGTTGAGCAATCGGCGCCAGGTTCGAGAGTGCCGCCGGCGCAGCGTACGCGGGCGTTACAGCGGCTGGCGCGGCGACAAACAGCGCCAGCGACAGCAAGGAAATACGCATTTTTGCAGACATCGTGTCAAAAAAATCCGGTAAGGAGTTTGCGCTGTGTTGAGACACAGGCCGCCCGCAACAATCCAGACAGGATGCGGGCTGGCAGCAGTATCATACGCACTTACCTGAGAAATTTCTTATAGAGATTGTTTCCGGGCGTTAAAAAGGTCGCCATGAATGACGTAATGCTCGTCAGTTAAGACTTAATCATGCCGGAACGCATAGCGTTTCGGCTTCTTTTTCACCGCTCGCGGATAATGTCTCGTCCGCCGGGTTGGCAGCACGAAGCTTCCCGCCATCGCCATTATTTCATCTATTATTCTCGGGATTTTTCCCGGCGCTACCGCAGGCAGGAGTCTCAGTTGACCTGTCAGGTACAGTGCCGCCTGCTTAAACCCCAGCTGATAAGGCTCCACGTTTTTCAGGCTATAGGCCATCTGCGCCATCATAAAACGCAGCAGGTTATACGCCAGCGCAACGCCCCATAACTCCTGCTTCACCAGTTCCGGTGTTTTGCTTCTCAGCGTGAGCTCGTTGTTCAACAGATGCTGCTTCATCTCCCGGAAGCCATGTTCTATTTCCCAGCGATGTCCATAAAGATCAACGATATCCCCTCCCGGATATCGCAATGGATCGCACATTGACGTCAGGATTTTCACCACTCTCCCGTTAACCTTTTTGCTTATCAGTCGCGCCGTCAGCGTTTCCGGCACATCTTTCCATTTTTTACGCGCCTGCCACGACAGGTCCAGTTCTATCAGCTCGCTGCCTGAGCCCTGTTTTTGCAGAACACGATATTTTGCATCGTTGCGCAGAGGTAGCATCCAGTGTCTTTCCACCCCCGAAGTCTGCCAGTAATGCAGGAAGCCGGGCGCATAGAAGCCTTTATCCAGGATCGTTAGCGAGTGATCCGGCGTCTGTCCCACCAGTTGTGCCGCAAGATCAACCTCGCTGGTTTCGGTCACGCTGCCAAAGCTCACGCCCGATAAGAGATGGCTTGTCAGCTCCATCTGGCAGACCATGCGCAGCTGAGGCCAGTCAGACTGACTGTGTGCATTTGCCGTCCGCCCAAAGGCCTTATCGTTTTCCGGCGTATCGGGGGCCCGCCACAGCGTGCCGTCGACCGCCAGCAGTGTCAGGCCGTTCCAGTGTGACAGCGGTGTTTTATCAAACCAGAGCTGGCGTGACTTTTCAAAGACCCGGCGGACCACGTCTTCTCCGAGCCGCTGACGCGCCTGCACAACCGCGCTGGTCGCGACGAATGGGCGCTTGCCCGGCAAAACGATATCCAGATGAGAAACAATCTGGTTCATGGAAAGCGAGCGGAACAGGGCCATGCCGGTAACGGCCCAGACCATCATCTCCATTGGAAGACGGCGTTTTCGCACGGTCACGATACCAGTATCAGCCAGGCATTCGTCGATGAGTTCAGGCGAGAGCAGATCGGAGAGCGCGGAGAACTCTTTGGGCGTAAAGTTAAGAACGGCATCGAGAGCCTGACTGAGTAACATAAAAAAATCCGTAATTCCTGTGAGATTACGGATTTTTGCAGAACTGGAGGATCGTTCAACCGATCATTTCGGGCTTAACTGATCGGCATTACGCCATGAATGACGACCTTGCGGGTTACTGCATTTTTTTGTAGGGCCGCCATTTATGGCGACCTGGCTAACCTCAGAACAACCGTGGCCCGTAACCCCACAGAACCACCGTCAGCGCCAGCAGCACTTCAAACACCAGCACACCAATCGCCAACGTTGAACCGGAGAAACGCAGGCTCTCTTCACGGTCGATGCTCAGGAACACCGGAATGCCGACGTAAAGCAAATAACCGGTATAAACCAGCGCCACCGCGCCCGCCAGCACGCAAAGCCATACTAATGGATAGAGCGCCACCAGCCCGCTGAGGAACAGCGGCGTTGCCACATAGCCGGCAAACACCGTGCAGCGCTGCAGGCTAGGACGCTGCGGGTAGTTACGTGCCATCCAGTGGATCACCCGCCCCATTACCGCCACGCCGCCGAGAATAATCAGATAGAACAGAATGCCGAGACCGATACCGGTCAGTAGATTGAGTTGTACGAATTGCCCTTCGCCCAGATTCCAGCCCAGTTGCGTGGTCCCGATAAAGGCGCAGATCACCGGGATCGCCGCCATTAACAGAACATGATGGGTGTAATGGTGCGAAACGCTCTCATTTTCCTGTTTAATATCGCGCATTTCCTGACCTGGATGCGCCAGTAAACCCCAGACATGATTCATACATCTACTCCTTTGCTGCGATGGGCTGCCCTTACAGCTAACGGCCTGATCAACGGAGGCAGCGTTAACTCAAGTATAATCGTCAGCGCCGTTTTTGCGGGTCGCCACACAAATTAAGCCGCTGGTATACACTAATAACGATTTCACACTTTGCAGGGAGGATAATTTGCATCTCGATATCAATGGATTAATCACCCAATACGGTTATCTGGCGCTGCTGATTGGCTGTATCGCTGAAGGGGAAACGTTCACGCTGTTGGGCGGGGTGGCGGCGCATGAAGGCTTATTGCACTTCAGCGGCGTGGTGCTGGCGGCAATGGCGGGCGGCATCATTGGCGATCAACTGCTGTTCTGGCTGGGACGTCGTTATGGCACGCGTATATTGCGTCGTTTCAGTAAACATCAGGAAACTATCGGCAAAGCTAATCGGCTGATTCGCAAACATCCCAGCCTGTTCGTGATTGGCGTGCGCTTTATGTATGGCTTCCGTATTGTCGGGCCGATCATCATCGGTACCAGCCATCTCAAGCCGCTGCGCTTCTTTATTTTGAATGTGATTGGCGCGGCGCTGTGGTCACTGATCTTTGTCTCGCTGGGCTACTTCGCCGGACAGATCGTTGCGCCCTGGCTGCACAAGATCGATCAGCACCTCAAGCCGGTATTGTGGCTGGCGGCAGCGGTGATTTTCGGCATTGTCCTGCGCTTTATCATTCGCCACTGGAACCGCCGCCGCGCCGGTTAATTATTGGTGGTAACCCTTAAACTGCGGATTGGCCAACATAAAACCACCGTCGACAATAAACGATTGTCCGGTGGTATAGGTTGCCCACTCCGAACAGAGCCAGGCCACTAAACTCGCCACTTCGCGCGTATCGCCGGGACGCCCAATCGGGATTTCCGGCATACGTCGCCCTTGCTGATCATCTTTCATATCGTTCATTGCGGTGGCAATCGCGCCCGGCGCGACCGCGTTCACCAGAATATGGTGCGGCAACAGACTCAATGCCATCGACTTGGTCAGGCCACCAAGCGCATGTTTCGCGGCGGTATAGGCGGTGGCATCCGGCAGCGGCGTGTGTTCATGCACCGAGGTGATGTTGATGATGCGTCCGCCGTCGCCCTGATCCACCATATGGCGCGCGGCAATCTGCCCGCACAGAAACGCGCCATCGACATCCACATTGAACACTTTGCGCCAATCCTCAAAGGTGACGTCGAGAAAGTCGGCTTTGGTCATCACGCCCGCATTGCTCACCAGTACATCGATACGTCCCAGCGAGTTGATCAGCTGCGCCAGTTGCTGTGCGCCAGCTTGCGGATCGGCAAGATTAACCTGCCTTACCTGCGCCTGCTGTCCACGGCTCTCCACCATGCGTGCGGTTTCCTGGGCGCCCTCTTCATCCGAACTCCAGGTGATGCCAAGCGTATAGCCCGCTTCGGCCAGCATCACCGCACAGCTGCGACCAATGCCAGAACTGGATCCGGTGACCACAGCGACTTTCTGTTTTCCTGAACTCATAACATTCTCCTGATTGAGGGTGTCTTAACAGTATAGAAGTTATCCTTCTGTGCCTCGGCGCCGCCGAATCTGCCGTTTCGTCTATAGTTAACAATTACATACGGATTAGGGGGCACGATGAGCGAGATAAAACGAAGAATAGACGACCACGGTGTGATCGGTGATTTACGCACCTGCGCCCTGATCGCGAATGACGGCACCATCGATTATTTATGCTGGCCGGAGCTCGATAGCCCGTCGGTTTTCGCCGCCCTGCTCGACAGCGATGAGGCTGGCCTTTTCTCCCTCGCGCCGGACTGGAAACATGCCCGCCAGCAGCAGCTTTACCTGCCGGATACCAATATTCTGCAAACCCGCTGGCTGGATGACGCGGGCGTGGCAGAGATCACCGATTACATGCCGATTTGCGATGAACACAGCAAAGTGCCGCGTATCGTGCGTCGCGTGAAGATGGTACGCGGTACGGCAAAATTTCATCTGCTGTGCGCCCCGCGCCATGACTATGCCCGCGCCGAAACCACCACCGAACTGCGCCCCGGCGGCATTGCGTTTCTGGCACCCGGACAACCCACGTTGCGCCTGAGCGCTACGGTGGTGATGACGCGCGAAAATCACAGCGCGGTAGCGGAATTCACCCTGAAAGCCGGTGAAACCGCTGAATTTGTCTTTGGCAACGATGACGATGCCAACGTGGCCAGGATCGCCACCGAACAGTGTTTCCATGACACGCTCCAGTACTGGCGGCGCTGGAGCAGCCACAGTTCCTATCGCGGCCGCTGGCAGGAGATGGTGACGCGTTCGGCGCTGGCGCTGAAGCTGCTCACCTCGCATCAGCACGGTTCAATCGCCGCGGCCGCCACCTTTGGTTTACCGGAAGAGTTGGGTGGCGAGCGAAACTGGGATTATCGTGCCTCGTGGATCCGCGATGCCTCATTTAGCATGTACGCGCTGATGCGCCTCGGATACACCGAAGAAGCGCGTGACTTCACCAAATGGGTCGGCCGCTGCGTCGAGCACAGCCACGACGACACGCCGCACTTACAGGTGATGTATCGCCTCGACAGCGGTACCGAGCTGCACGAAACCGAGCTGCTCAATCTCTCTGGCTACGCCAATTCACGCCCGGTGCGCATCGGCAATGATGCCTGGCGTCAGACGCAGCTCGATATTTACGGCGAGCTGATGGATGCCATTTATCTCGCCAACAAATATGGCGAAGCGATTTCGCATCGCGGCTGGAAGTATGTGTCCGATATGATCGATTACGTCTGCGTGAACTGGAATCAGCCCGATGCCGGGATCTGGGAGATGCGCGGCGAGCCGGAACATTTCCTGCATTCACGCCTGATGTGTTGGGTCGCGCTCGATCGCGCACTGCGCCTTGGCCTGAAACGTTCGCTGCCGATGCCGTACGACCGCTGGGATAAGGTGCGCAGCGAGATCCGCGACGATATCTGGCAGAACTTCTGGAACCCGGAGCTGGGCCATTTCACCGCGACGCGCGGCGGTAATTTCCTGGATGCTTCGATGCTGCTGATGCCGCTGGTGCGGTTTGTCAGCTCCACCGATCCCGACTGGATTTCGACGCTGGACGCGATTAAAACGCATCTGGTGAGCGACGGTTTAGTCCGACGCTATAACATTCACGAGACGCCTGCCGATGCTTTAACCGGCGGAGAAGGATCTTTCGGTGCCTGCTCATTCTGGTATGTGGAGTGTCTGGCGCGAGCCGGTCGCGTACATGAGGCGCATTTTGAGTTTGAAAAGCTGCTGAGTTACGCCAATCCGCTTGGTTTGTACGCCGAAGAGTTCACCTCACACGGCGAAGCGTTGGGTAACATGCCGCAGGCGTTGACGCATCTGGCCTTAATCAGTGCCGCTTTTTTCCTCAATCGTAAATTGAGTAATGAAGTGACGCTGTGGCAGCCGTAAAAATTCACATTTTGGGCTGCGGATCGAAGGGATTTGTCGGGTAAAGACAAGGAATTGCGTAAAGTATCTGCAGCCAGTAAAAATCCTGATTTCCATCAATGCGCCAATGCACATATAATGCGCAGCGGGTCATACTGACCACGATGGATTCGACACATTGACAAGCCTGAAACATGGCCATAACGACTTGAAAAACATGAAAATGAGCATTCGCGCGTTCGCTTCACTCGCCCTCGCACTGGCGGCGTTCAGCCAGTCGGCATTTGCAGTAGTCTATCCGCTGCCGCCGGCTAACAGCCGTCTGATCGGCGAAAACATTGAAATCACTGTCCCTGATGACAGCAAACTTCCGCTGGAAGCCTTTGCTGCACAGTATCAGATGGGCCTCAGCAATATGCTGGAAGCCAATCCGGGCGTTGACGTTTATCTGCCAAAAGCTGGCACTAAAATGATCATCCCACAGCAGCTGATTCTGCCTGACGCGCCGCGTGAAGGCATCGTGATCAACAGCGCTGAGATGCGTCTTTACTACTACCCGAAAGGCACCAAGACCGTGGTCGTGCTGCCAATCGGTATCGGCGAGCTGGGTAAAGATACGCCGGTCAACTGGACAACGGCGGTTGAGCGTAAGAAAGATGGCCCAACCTGGACGCCAACCAAAGCGATGCACGCAGAATATGCGGCACGCGGCGAGAGCATTCCTGCGGTGTTCCCGGCTGGCCCGGATAACCCGATGGGTCTGCACGCGCTGTATATTGGCCGCCTGTATGCGATTCACGGTACTAACGCCAACTTCGGTATCGGCCTGCGCGTGAGCCACGGCTGCGTGCGTCTGCGTGCTGACGACATTAAATGGCTGTTCGACAACGTGCCGGTTGGCACGCGCGTTCAGTTCATCGATCAGCCGGTGAAAGCCACCGTTGAGCCAGATGGTTCGCGTTATGTGGAAGTGCACAATCCGCTGTCGACCACCGAAGAGCAGTTCAACTCACGCGAAGTGGTGCCGATTAACCTGACTTCCGCGGTGACCAAAGTGATTGCCGATGCCAGCACCAACCAGGATGCGGTCAACAACGCTATCCAGGCGCGTAACGGTATGCCGATCAAGATTAACGGTCCAGCAGGCGAGGTTCAGCCAGCACCGGTTCCGGTTCAGGAGTCTTCTGACGCATTGCCGAAAGAAGAGCCAATGACACCGCAAGGTATCAACGGTGCAGCGCCAGCGGCGCAGCCGACCTCCAGCCTGTAATCACGGTTGAAGATGTGAAGAGCCAGCCTGCGGGCTGGTTTTTTTGTGCGCGCATTAACAAGGTCGCCATGAATGGCGACCCTACGGAAACGGCAAGATCGCCATTTATGGCGAAAGCGTCCGTTCCGGGTTTTGTAGGGTCGCCATTTATGGCGACCTGGCCAAATCAATCACGCGGTCGTCGAAACGCCAGCCACCCCGCCACCAGCGTAAACGCCAGCACCACCAACACCAGCAGCAAAAAACCGTGCGGATTATTCGCCAGCGGAATCCCGCCCACATTCATACCAAAAAATCCCGCCACGATATTGATCGGCAGCGCCAGTACGGTAATCACCGTCAGCAAAAACAGCGTGCGGTTGCTCTGCTCCATCAAACGCGCGGCGATCTCTTCCTGCAACAAACGAATCCGCTCCATCAAACTCGCCAAATCATTCAATGCTACGCTGAACTCTTCAGTAAAAATCCGCAGCTCGCCTAACGGTTCGCGCTTCAGCCATTTGGGCGGACGATTCAACAGGCGGAACAGCGCCGCCGGTTCCGGTGCCAGCAAACGCTGCACGCGCAGCAGCATACGGCGCAGTTGCCCCAGCTCGCGGCGATTAGTTTTGATCGCTGCACTCAGCAACCGCTCTTCAATCGCATCCACCGCCTGACTGGATCGCCGTACCACTTGCTCCAGTTGCGCTTCCTGCTCGCCGAGCAGCCACAGCAGCATCGCATCCGGCTCGGCGAACTTCAGGCGATCCATCTGCTGATGCATGCGCTCAATCATGCCAACCGGACGAAAACGCGCGGTGACCACCACTCGCGGGCAGCACCACATCCACAGCGTGGCGTTCTGCGTGCTGCGCTCCTCCTTACTGAAAGTCACGTCATTGAGCACCGCCAGCAGCGCATCGTTTTGATGGGCTAAACGGGTGCGCGGCGAAGCCGAATGTATCTCATCGAAAAAGTCATGGTCTACGCCAAAGTGGTCCTGAACCCAACGCTCTGCTCGCGCGTGATTCAGGTTGATGTGCAGCCAGATAAAGTACGACTCCGGCAGCTGCTGCTGCGCCAGCTGGGCCGCTTCGCGCGCATTGAGGCGCTGGGGCGGCGACGCGGGGGTAAACAGATAACCGTGAATCAATCCGGCGACTTCATTATTGAAGTCCGGCAGCGAGGCGAGTGGTAGTACGGGCTGGAGCATTAGCAGGTCATTCCGCAGCGGTCAGATCCACAGCGTGCGACAGCTTTGTTGCAGCACGATGACACAGCGTGATCGCCATCATCATTCTGTCATACAAACCACGTATCACACTGCCATTAACGGATGCCGTTCGAGCATCGTGATTTAACACTGAGGTGTTTTATGGCTGAAAACAGTTTACCTGCATCGACCTCCTCGTCCCACAGCGGACGCCCGAACCTTAACCGCGGCAACGGTCCAGCCTCACGCCTGATCTTTGTACTGTTGCTGATTGCTGGGCTGATGTATGCCGGCATTAACCTGTTTAACGACGTGGAAGAGACCGGCGCGCCGGTCACCAGTTATACGCCGTTCGTACTGCTTGGCGTGGCGCTGATCATCGCGCTCGGCTTTGAATTTGTGAACGGTTTCCACGATACCGCCAACGCCGTGGCTACGGTGATCTACACCCATTCGCTGTCGCCGGGCGTGGCGGTGATGTGGTCCGGTTTCTGTAACTTTTTGGGCGTGCTGCTCTCCAGCGGCGTGGTGGCGTTCGGCATTATCTCGCTGTTGCCGGTGGAGCTGATTCTGCAGGCGGGCAGCGGCCACGGCTTCGCCATGGTGTATGCGCTGCTGTTCTCGGCGATTATCTGGAACCTCGGCACCTGGTATTTCGGTTTGCCGGCCTCCTCTTCGCATACGTTGATCGGTTCGATCATCGGCGTCGGCGTGGCGAACGCCTTGCTGCATGGCCGCAGCGGCACCAGCGGCGTGGATTGGGATCAGGCGATTAAAGTCGGTTACGCGCTGCTGCTGTCGCCGATTGTTGGCTTCGTCTGCGCCGCGCTGCTGCTGCTGGCGATGAAAGCCTTTATCCGCAATCGCCAGCTGTATGAAGCGCCGAAGGGCAATCAGCCGCCGCCGGTATGGATTCGCGGCTTGCTGATCCTCACCTGCACCGGCGTCTCTTTCGCGCATGGCTCGAATGACGGCCAAAAAGGCATGGGCTTAATCATGTTGATTCTGGTCGGCACCATGCCGATTGCCTATGCGCTGAACCGCTCGCTGCCGCCGGAACAGATTCCGCGCGTCGCCGCCTTAACTCAGGTGACGGAACAGCAGCTGTTGATGCTGCAACCAGCGCCCGCCGCCATGCCCGCACCGCGTGAAGTGCTGACCGAATTCGTGCGTACCAACCAAAATCGCCCGCAAGTGTTACCGGCGCTCGGCATGATGCTCGGCGATATTGGCGATCAGATTCGCCGCTACGGCGCGGTGGAGAATATTCCGGCGCAGGCGGTGACTAACACGCGAAACGACATGTATCTGGCATCGGAAACCATCAAGCATCTGCAAAATGCCAAAGTGACGCTGCCGGAAGAGACCGCACGCAACCTGGCGGCGGTGAAGAAAGAGCTGGATGCCGCGACGCGCTTTATCCCGATGTGGGTGAAAGTGGTGGTGGCGATAGCGCTGGGCCTCGGCACCATGGTTGGCTGGCGTCGCATTGTGGTCACGGTGGGCGAACGCATCGGTAAAACCCATCTCACCTACGCGCAAGGAGCCAGCGCCGAACTGGTGGCGATGGCGACCATCGGCGCGGCGGATGTGTTTGGCCTGCCGGTTTCCACCACGCATGTGCTCTCTTCGGGCGTCGCCGGATCGATGGCCGCCAACCGTTCAGGTTTGCAACTTTCCACCATTCGCAATCTGGCGATGGCGTGGGTGCTGACGCTGCCGGTTTCTGTTTTACTTTCGGGGCTCCTTTACGCCCTGTTTATCCACCTGTAACGGGAGAAAATGATGGCGACCCACGACAATAGCTTCCACAGCGAGACCTTTAATCAGCGTCTGCTGCAGGAGTTTTACGACAGCTACGACGAAGAGCTGGAGATGGAGCTGGATGACCTGCGTTTTAATGACAGCGGCGAGCCGCAGGCGGATGACGATAAAGCCTTTCGTCGCCGCTATTTCCGCGAACTGCTGCATCTGCAAGGCGAGCTGGTGAAGCTGCAGGATTGGGTGATGCGCACCGGACATCGCGTGGTGATTCTGTTTGAAGGGCGCGATGCGGCGGGGAAAGGCGGCGTCATCAAACGCATCACCCAGCGCCTCAATCCGCGCACCTGTCGCGTAGCCGCTCTGCCCGCGCCTAACGATCGCGAGAAAACGCAGTGGTATTTTCAGCGCTATATCGCCCATCTGCCGGCAGCCGGTGAGATCGTGATGTTTGACCGCAGCTGGTATAACCGCGCGGGCGTTGAGCGCGTGATGGGTTTCTGTAACGAAGATGAAGTGGAAGAGTTTTACCGCAGCGTGCCGGAGTTTGAAAAAATGCTGACGCGCAGCGGCATCCAGATCATCAAATACTGGTTCTCGATCACCGATGAGGAGCAGGAGCTGCGCTTCCTCAGCCGTATTCACGATCCGCTTAAACAGTGGAAGCTGAGCCCGATGGATCTCGAAAGCCGTCGTCGCTGGGAAGATTACACCGAGGCAAAAGAGGAGATGCTGGATCGCACCAACATCCCCGAAGCACCGTGGTGGGTGGTGCAAGGCGTGGACAAGAAACGCGCGCGCCTTAACTGCATCAGCCATTTGCTGCAGCAGATGCCGTACGAAGAGAGCGAAGCCAAACCGATTATGTTACCGCCGCGCGAACGTTCTGAAGACTATCGCCGCGCACCGGTACCCGAGCACATGGTGGTGCCGGAGAAATACTAAAGCGCTTGCGCGGCCGTCTGGCTGCGGTGCTGCTGGTGCAGGCGCAGCGTAATCATAAACGCGCCCAACACCATCAGCGCTGCCGCCAGATAGACCGATTGCATGCCCCAATGACCCATCAGCAAGCCCGCTACCGGCCCAGTTAATCCCAGCCCTAAATCAAGAAACGCCGAATAGGTGCCGAGCGCCGAACCCTGATCCTGCTGCTGGACGCGCTTCACCGCTTCCACGCCCAGCGCCGGGAACACCAGCGAGAAACCGCCGCCGGTAAGGAACGCGCCCAAATCCACCAGCCAGATACTGTCGGCCTGCCAAATCAGCAGCAATCCGGCACACTCCAGCACAAACGACACCAGCGCCACTTTCAGGCCACCAAAACGCGTGATGTAACGACCAAAACCGAGGCGCACAATCACAAAGCCAAGGCTGAACAGCGTCAGCGCGAACGCGGCTCCGCTCCAGTCGCGGCTGGCGAAATAGAGGGTGATAAAGGTGGAGATCACGCCGAAGCCGATGGTGCCAAAACCGAGCGCCAGGCCAAACATCCACACGCGGCTAACCACGCGATGAAACGGAATGCGCACGCCGGCGGTAACGCTGACGCCCGCTTTGCAGCTCGCCATCCAGAATCCGGCAACGCCCATGATCGCCACCAAACCGGCAAAGCCGCTGATGCCAAACCACTGATTAAGCAGCACGCCAAGCGGCGCACCAATCGCCATGGCGAAATAGGTCGCCACGCCGTTCCACGAGATCACGCGCGCGGTTTGCAGCGGGCCGACAATGTTCATGCCCCACAGCGTCGATCCGGTGCTGCTGAAGCTTTCGCCGACGCCGAGGAATAAGCGCCCCGCCGCCAGCAGCGCCAGGCTTAGCAGCGGCATATCGCTGCACAGCGCGGCGATAATCGATAACACGCCGCTCATGCCGCAGAAGACCAATCCCATCATCACCACGCGTTTTGGACCGTACCGATCCGCCAGACGACCGGAGTGCGGGCGACTTAACAGCGTGGCGAAGTACTGCAGGCTGATAATCAATCCGGCGATGAATGAGCTGAATCCAAGCTGGTTATGCACGAATCCCGGCAGCACTGCCAGCGGCAAACCCACCGAAAGGTAGCAAAAGAAGGTGAAGACAATGACGGAGAGAATACGTTTATTTAACTGAGCGTTACTCAGTACAGCGGCGTCAGACATGGAAGGTGGCGTCGGGCATGATGATGAAATTGAACGACAACTATAACCTTAGCGTGCTAAGAGATCGCGGATTTTTTAGTTATAAAGTTTTAATCGTTTTTTTAGGAGAGGTCACCATGAATGGCGTAATGCTTGTCAGTTAAGCCAACGATGAGTGCGCAGGCCGGGGCCACTTTTGGTCCTGCGGTCCTCGCGCCGCTATCGCGGTACCTTCACTTTGCTCGTCTGCCTGACGGACCGGCGGAGACGGGACCTCCATGTCCCGGCTCCGCCTTTCGCCCGCGTCCTGCGGGCTCTCCTGGCTTCCTCGCTTCGTTCAGCGCTGCGGATTGCCTGCCCAAAAGCGACCCCGGCCTGCTTCTTAGCTTCCGTGCGTGTTGTTGAAAACGGCTCAATTTTGAGAGGCGCTGGCGCGTCTGCTGCGGCAAAAGGGCCATTCGCAGCGCTGCGGCTTTTACGTTGGGCCAGGAGCCTCGCGCATGGATGCGTGAGGCAGTTCGGGGCCGGCCAGGACGGCCGATCCGCGAACGGTCCGTTGGCACGACGTGAAAGCCGAAGGCACCGCGCTAGCGGCGCGAGGACGGCCCGTGACGCAGCAGATGTGTCAGAGCCCGCACCAGTTTAAAGCAACATGCTTTCTTAACTGACGAGTATTACGCCATGAATGGCGACCCTACGAGGATTTGATTAATGCTGCGGCATGGCGCTCGATTGCGGTGGCGATGTCGGCGGAGACTTTGAGGGTGCGGACTTCGCTGAATAAGCCGTCGGCTTGGTGATACGCCTTGCGCAGGTAGCCAAGCCACTGCTTGATGCGCGCCACGTGATACATGCCGGTATCGCCCTGCTTTTCCAGCTGGGTATACTTCAGTAACAATGCGACCACATCAGGCCACGGCATCGGTGCTTCGTTGTACTTCACCACGCGCGCCAGATTCGGCACGTTGAGCGCACCGCGCCCAATCATCACCGCATCACAGCCGGTAATACGCATGCAATCCTGCGCATCCTGCCAGTTCCAGATTTCACCGTTGGCGATCACCGGAATGCGTAAACGCTGGCGGATTTCGCCAATCGCCTGCCAGTTAATGCTTTCGGCGCGATAGCCATCTTCTTTGGTACGGCCGTGCACCACCAATTCGCTGGCACCGGCTTGCTGCACCGCATCGGCGATCTCAAAGCGACGATCGCCGGAATCCCAGCCAAGGCGCACTTTCACCGTCACCGGCAGATGATCCGGCACCGCTTCACGCATCGCTTTCGCGCCGCGATAGATCAGTTCGGGATCTTTCAGCAAGGTGGCGCCGCCGCCGCTGCCGTTTACCAGCTTCGACGGACAGCCGCAGTTGAGATCGACGCCCCAGGAACCGAGTTCCACCGCGCGCGCGGCGTTCTCTGCTAGCCACTCGGGATATTGCCCGAGCAGCTGCATGCGAACGCGCGTGCCTGACGGCGTGCGGCTGTGGTTATGCAGCTCAGGACACAAACGATAGAAGGATTTTACCGGCAGCAGCTGATCGACCACGCGCAAAAACTCGGTCACGCATAAGTCATAATCATTAACCCCGGAGAGCAGCTCACGCACCAGCGAATCAAGCACGCCCTCCATCGGCGCCAGCAAAACCCTCATGACGTTAGGCGTTCCCGGTTTTCTTTGGTGCCGGGCGACGACGACCGCTGTTGGCGGCTGGCGCGGCCTGCGCTGGACGACGCGCTGGACGCGCTTCACCCTGCGGACGTGGTGCATTGCCGCTGTGTGGACGAGAGACGTTGCCGCCCTGTCCGCGACCCTGGCCTTGACCACGTCCACCTTGGCCGCGACCGCCGCCCTGCTGCTGACGACCGTTCTGGATGGGCTCGGCTTTGATGCTTGGATCGACTTCGAAACCAGGCAGCTCGATGCGCGGGATTTCACGCTTCAGCAGACGCTCAATGTCACGCAGCAGTTTGTGTTCATCCACACACACCAGCGACAGTGCCGCGCCGGTAGCAGCTGCACGGCCGGTACGACCGATACGGTGCACGTAATCTTCCGCCACGTTTGGCAGCTCGTAGTTCACCACGTGTGGCAGCTCTTCGATATCCAGACCACGCGCCGCGATGTCGGTGGCGACCAACACGCGAATGCCGCCAGATTTGAAGTCAGCCAATGCACGGGTACGCGCGCCCTGGCTCTTGTTACCGTGGATCGCGGCGGCAGTGATGCCGTCTTTGTTCAGCTGTTCAGCCAGGTGGTTGGCGCCGTGTTTGGTACGGGTGAACACCAGCACTTGCTGCCAGTTATCACGACCAATCATCAGCGACAGCAGTTCCCGCTTGCGCTTCTTATCCACGAAGTGCACTTGCTGAGAAACCTGCTCAGATGCGGTGTTACGACGCGCCACTTCAACCTGTTCTGGGTTGGTGAGCAGTTTTTCCGCCAGCGTTTTGATCTCGTCAGAGAAGGTGGCCGAGAACAGCAGGTTCTGACGCTTAGCAGGCAGACGCGCCAGCACGCGACGGATGTCGTGGATGAAGCCCATGTCGAGCATGCGATCCGCTTCATCCAGCACGAGGATTTCAACCTGTGACAGATCAACCGCGTTCTGGTGTGCCAGATCGAGCAGACGGCCCGGTGTTGCCACCAATACGTCAACGCCGCCGCGCAGTTTCATCATCTGCGGGTTGATGCTCACGCCGCCGAAGACCACCAGCGAACGGATATCCAGATATTGGCTGTACTCACGCACGTTCTCGCCAACCTGAGCCGCCAGTTCGCGGGTTGGGGTCAGGATCAGCGCACGCACCGGACGACGGCCACGCGCCGTGGACGGTTTTGCAGTCAGACGCTGCAGCAATGGCAGCGTAAAGCCGGCGGTTTTACCGGTGCCGGTTTGGGCGCTCGCCAGCAGGTCACGACCAGCCAGCACCACAGGAATTGCCTGACGCTGAATCGGCGTCGGCTCTTGGTAGCCTTGTTCTGCTACCGCACGCAAAATATCGGCACTTAAGCCGAGAGAGTCAAATGACATGCAGGTGTATTACTCCGAACCGTCCTGATCGCCGTGGGCGATGTAGTTTTCAGGAGGGATATGACGCAAGCGCGAGGCTCACGTGTGAAAAGGGCACAAACTACCATGCGTAAGGGCGCGAGTTTAGCAGCTTTCCGCGCGTACAGCATCCATAAAAAAAGGAGCCGCATTCGGCTCCTTTTTGTCAGGTCCGCAGGGTTGCGGTCCCTAATCAATCAACTGCGCTTCTTCTCGATGCGCTGGACCGGCTCTTTCGCCAGCAGTGATACCAGCGCCGGTCCCACCAACATCACCACGCCGAGAATACCAATCAGCAGGTTGTTGTGGATAAAGCGGGAGATCAGGAACAGCGTTAACATCGCTGCGCCAAAGTAGTACGTGGTGGTCACCTCTTCGAGGGAATCACCCATTCTACGTAAACGGGCACTACGCTGCATGACCAGCATGGTAATGAATACCACCGCATAAGCTGCCACCAGGGTACTGCTCACTTCAACCAGCGCCCTATGTTTCCAGCCCCAAACCAGCGCGGCAATCACCAGCAGGTGCATTGCAATGTGCAAACAGGTTTGTCCGGTAACAATCTGAACACGATTAGACCATTTCATTCTCTTCTCCTGGCAGACCCAACAGGTCGCCCAAGTGTATCTGGCTGGAGGCCAGACGAACGTCCTCAATGTAAAGCAAATTTCGGATTACGCCCTAATTTTCTGCCCTTAACACCATCCATTTGTGACAAAGACTACACTTTGTGCTGTTGATGATGAAAAGGAGCGCGTCGAAGTATGCCACAAAATACGCAAGGATTTTCATTTAAAGTCCTGACGATCAATACCCACAAGGGGTTCACCAGCTTTAATCGCCGCTTTATCCTGCCGGAATTGCGCGACGCAGTCCGCGCCACATCGGCGGATATCGTCTTCCTGCAAGAGGTGATGGGCACCCACGCCATCCATTCACTGAACATCGAAAACTGGCCGGAAACCTCACATTACGAGTTTCTGGCCGATACCATGTGGAACGATTTCGCCTATGGCCGCAACGCCGTTTATCCCGAGGGACATCACGGGAACGCGATATTGTCACGATTTCCCATCGTTGAATATGAAAACCGCGATATTTCCGTCGCCGGAAGTGAAAAGCGCGGCATGTTGCACTGCCAAATTCGCCTGCCGGATCGTGCTGAGCCGCTGCATGTGTTCTGCGTACATCTCGGTCTGAAGGAGAAGCATCGTCAGGCGCAGATGAAGATGATGTGCGACTTCATTGATACGCTGCCGCCCAATGCGCCCTTGGTGGTGGCCGGTGATTTTAATGACTGGCAGGTCAGCGCCAATCGCTTTCTCAAGCGCGCGGTGGGCTTAGAGGAAGTGTTCAGTATCAAAACTGGCCGCCCTGCCCGCACTTTTCCGGCACGTTTTCCGTTGTTACGGCTTGATCGTATCTACATCCGCAACGCCACGGTCAGTAAGCCGTGGGCGCTGCCGGTTAAACCCTGGTCACACCTGTCCGATCATGCGCCATTAGCGGTGGAGATTTTCCTATGAGTTTCAATTGGCGCGACGGTAATCAGCTCCGTTTGCTTGAGAACGGTGACGAATTTTTCCCGCGCGTGTGGGGCGCGATTCAGCGTGCCGAACGCACGCTGCTGCTGGAAACCTTTATCCTGTTTGAGGATGAAGTGGGCAACGACCTGCACGAAGCTCTGCTGCACGCAGCGCAGCGCGGGGTGAAAGTTGAAGTGATGGTCGATGGCTACGGCTCGCCGGATCTATCCGATCGCTTTGTCGATAGCCTGACCGCCGCTGGCGTGCGTTTTATCTATTACGATCCGCGTCCGCTGGTGCTCGGTATGCGCACTAACGTGTTTCGTCGCCTGCACCGCAAAATTGTGGTGATTGATGAAGCGATCGCCTTTGTCGGCGGCATCAACTTCTCCGCTGAACACAACATCGATTTCGGTGCAGAAGCCAAGCAGGATTATGCGGTGGAGGTGAAAGGTCCGGTGGTGCTGGATATTGCCCAATACGTGCAGCAACAGATGGGCAGCGAACAGCACACGCGGCGCTGGTGGGGTGCGCGTTCCCACCGCCCAGCGGTTAACGCCATGCCCGGTGAAGCGCAGGTGCTGTTTGTCTATCGCGATAACGACGAACACCGCGACGACATTGAGCAGCACTATCTCGCCATGCTGCGCAAGGCACAGAAGGATGTGATCATCGCCAACGCTTACTTCTTTCCCGGCTATCGTCTGCTGCGCGAGATGCGCAGCGCGGCACAGCGCGGCGTGCGCGTCAGGCTGATTGTGCAGGGCGAACCCGATATGCCGATCGTTAAAGTTGGGGCCGAGTTGCTGTACAACTATTTGGTCGATGGTGGCGTAGAAGTGTATGAATACTGCCGCCGCCCGCTGCACGGCAAAATTGCGGTGCAGGATCAGCAGTGGTCCACGGTCGGTTCCAGCAACCTTGATCCGCTGAGTTTATCCCTCAATCTCGAAGCCAATTTGATGGTGCACGATCGCGCCTTCAATCAGACGCTGCGCGACAATCTGGAGCTGCTGATTCAGCAGGACTGTGTGCGCGTGGAAGATGACAAGCTGCCGCCGCGCAACTGGTGGCAGCTGACCAAAGGCGTGATTGTGTTCCACTTTTTACGCCACTTCCCGGCCATCGCCGGTTGGTTACCTGCGCATACGCCGCGCTTGTCGCAGGTTGCGCCGCCGGTGCAGCCTGAAATGGAAACCCAGGATCGGGTTGAAGCCGATAATTCAGGAGCGAAACCCTAATGTCGAAAAAGAATCCGCGCTGGCAACTGGCGAAGAAAATCCTCACCTGGCTGTTTTTTATCGCGGTGATTGTGCTGCTGGTGGTGTATGCGCGTAAGGTGAACTGGGAAGACGTTTATACAGTGATCGTCGGCTACAACCGCTATGTAGTGCTGAGCGCCGCCGCGCTGGTGGTGGTGAGTTATCTGACTTACGGCCTTTACGACCTGATTGGACGCGCCTACTGCGGCCATAAGCTGGCGAAACGTCAGGTGATGCTGGTGTCGTTTATCTGCTATGCCTTCAACCTGACGCTCAGCACCTGGGTTGGCGGCGTGGCGATGCGTTATCGGCTCTACTCGCGTCTCGGTTTGCCGGGCAACACCATTACACGCATCTTCTCGCTGAGCATCGCCACCAACTGGCTTGGCTACATTCTGCTGGCCGGCGTGGTGTTTGCGGCGGGCATGGTGCCAATTCCTTCTGGTTGGTTCATTGGCGAAACCACCCTGCGCATTATTGGCGCGGTGCTGCTGGTGATGGTGGCCGTCTATTTGTGGGCGTGCGCCTTCGCGAAGAAGCGCCGCTGGACGGTAAATGGCCAGCATCTGCAGCTGCCTTCGCTGCGCATGGCGCTGTTCCAGTTTGCCGTCTCTTGCGCCAACTGGATGGTGATGGGCATGATTATCTGGCTGCTGCTGGCACGTCAGGTGGATTATCCGATTGTGTTAGGCGTGCTGTTGATCAGCAGTATCGCGGGCGTGATTATTCATATTCCCGCGGGGATTGGCGTGCTGGAGGCGGTATTTTTGGCGCTGCTGAGTGGGCAACATGCCTCGCACGGCAGCATTATCGCGGCGTTGCTGGCTTATCGCGTGCTCTACTTTATCCTGCCGCTGTTGGTGGCATTGGTGCTCTATTTGTGGCTGGAGAGCCGCGCGAAGCATTTGCGGCAGAAGAATGAGCAGAAGATGGAGAAATCGGTTTCGCGCTAGTTTTGTGCGGGATTCCCCTCACCCTGGCCCTCTCCCGCAGGCGGGAGAGGGGACGGATTGGTGCAGACCGCACGCGGGAGAGGGAACAGTTTGGTGCGTGGTTTAGCGGCGGTTGCCGAAGATGCGCAGCAGCATCAGGAACAGGTTGATAAAGTCGAGATACAGCGTTAACGCGCCCATGATTGAGGCGCGACGCAGGTTCTCTTTGTCATTGACGTTGATGTTCTCGCCAATCGCCTTCAGCCTCTGCGTGTCATAGGCGGTTAAGCCAACAAACACCACCACGCCGATATAGGTAATCGCCCACATCAGCGCCGGGCTTTTCAGCCAGAAGTTCACCAGCGACGCCAGCAAAATACCGATCAGCGCCATAAACAGCAGACTGCCAAAACGGCTCAGGTCGCGCTTGGTGGTGTAACCGTAGAAGCTCATGGCACCGAACATCCCGGCCGTCACAAAGAAGGTGCTGGCAATCGATGAGTAGGTGTAGACGAGGAAAATACTCGCCATTGTCAGACCGGTCAGCGCCGAATAGAGCATAAACAGCGCGGTAGCCACTGCGCCGCTCATGCGTTGCACCATGCCAGACAGCACAAACACCAGCGCCAGTTGCGCGATGATCAGACCAAAGAAAGTGATACGGTTAGCAAACACCAATTCCATTACTGCAGGTGTACGGGCAGCAAACCACGAAACAAACGCGGTGAGCAGCAAGCCACAGGTCATCCAGCCATACACCTGCGCCATGTAGGTCTGCAGCGAAGTGGATGCCTGCTGCACGATTGAATCATTACGTGGATATCGATCCATGAAGCGCCTCATTAAATGTTAGACAAACTCTGTAAGTGTGGAGTGTACACCCGTTTGCGTCAACGGCGCGTCAAGCACTGTTGATAGCGGCCATTAACGCGCTGGGCAAACCACGCGGTGGTGAGATTGCGGGTGATTTTCGGGCTCTCCAGCTTGATGCCCGGCAGCATTTCGCGCGGCAGACGTTTTCCGGCCATCTTATCGGCAAGAATAAAGGTCTGCTTCCACAGCGTGCTTTTGGCAAAATCTTCAGTGTCGCCCTTCTCCAAATCGCGGCGGATTTCACGATTGCTCATATCCAGCTGCTTGCTCAGGCTGCGCACCGCCAATTCGGTGGAGCTGGCCTGCTCGCTGCCATACATAATCAAATCGCCATCCAGTTCCAGCTTGATGCCGCTGGCGCGCGCAATCGCCGCCTGGAATGCCGCGTTGCGGCTGGCGTACCAACCGGCGTTGAAGTCGGCAAAGCGATAGAGCGGCTGGCTATAATCGGCCGGATAGCCAAGCAGATGCAGCGTGCCGAAATAGATACCACCGCGACGCGTGAAGACTTCTCGACGAATCGAGCCGTCAACCGCATACGGATAGCCTTTGGCGTGCGCTTCCGCAAACTCAATACTGACCTGCATCGGCCCGCCAGTATGAATCGGGTTAAGATTGCCAAACAGCTTCTGCCCCATCGGCACCATATCGATAAAATCATCAAAGATGGCGCTCAGCTCTTTCTCGCTGCGCACTTTATCCAGACGCGCGGCATAGCTTTCACCGTTCGGCGATTTGATTAACAGTGCGGTGCGCACCAGAAATGCCGGAACGTGCACTTTGGCGGCGCGGCGATCGATTTCGCCCCAGGCGATTTTCGGCAAGCCCGGCACTTCCGCATCAGCACTGAAGTTGGATTCCTGATCGGTGACGGCAATGACCGCGCAGATGTTGCCGACGCTGGCATCGATTTGCTGCACGCGGAACGCGGTATAGATGTCGTCGGCCCAGGCGGATTTTTGCTTCACGTCGCTGGGCAACAACTGCTGGATTTGGCTTTTCACATCGGCGGGCTGACGCGCTGGCACCTGCGGCTCTTTTTTAGTGCTACAACCAACCAGTACCAGCGCAGCCAGCAATGCTGCGCCTTTCATCATCTTGCTCGTGTTCATCCTGCTCCCTGACGCCAACAAAAACCGTACCTTAACGTTTTCAGTGGCCTGCCGCTATCGGAGCCGGAGGATTTTGCGCGCTAGCTCCAGCGCTCAGCAGCCTGATGATCGCTGTCACGCGCATCAACCCAGCGTTCGCCTGCGGCAGTGGCTTCGCGCTTCCAGAACGGCGCACGAGTTTTCAGGTAATCCATGATGAACTCGGTAGCGGCGAATGCACTGCCCCGATGCGCGCTGCTGACGCCCACAAACACGATCTCATCGCCGGGGAACAGTTCGCCAACGCGATGAATTACCGTGACCTGCTGCAGCGCCCAGCGTTGACGCGCATCTTCAACGATATCGGCCAGCGCTTTTTCCGTCATGCCGGGATAGTGCTCCAGCGTCAAGGCCGCCACGCTGGTACCGAGATTGTGATTGCGCACTTTGCCGGTAAAGGTGACGACCGCGCCATCGCTGTCATGGGCGGCGAGTTTTCCGTACTCCTCGCCGACGTTGAAAGGTTCTGATCCGACACGAATCCGCGTTTCCATCATCAGCCTCCGGTCACCGGCGGGAAAAAGGCCACTTCATCACCGGCACGTAGCGGATGCGTCATTGGCACCAGCGTTTGGTTAACCGCCGCCAGCAGCTTGCCGGATTCCAGCGCCAGCGCCCAGCGTTCGCCCTTCTCCGCTAATGCCGCGCGCAATGTCGCGACGTCCTCATATTCTGGAGCCAAATCCAGTGAGCTGGTGCCGGTCAATTCACGCACCTGAGCAAAAAACAGCACCTTAATCATGGCTCACCGCCTTGAAGTCGCCGGACTTGCCGCCGCTTTTAGTCAGCAAACGCAGCTGGTCGATGACGATGTCTTTTTGCACCGCTTTGCACATGTCATAGATGGTCAGCGCCGCGACGGATGCCGCCGTCAACGCTTCCATCTCGACGCCAGTTTTGCCGGTCAGACGACACAGCGAGGTGACGCGCACGCGATTATGCTGCGGTTCCGCCAGCAAGGTAACCTCCACTTTGCTCAGCATCAGCGGATGACAGAGCGGAATCAGTTCCCAGGTGCGTTTTGCCGCCTGAATACCGGCGATGCGCGCGGTGGCGAACACGTCACCTTTGTGATGGCTGCCGTCAATAATCATCTGCAGCGTTTCGGCGCTCATCAGCACCAGCGCTTCGGCCTGCGCTTCGCGCACCGTTTCGGTTTTGCCAGAGACATCCACCATGTGGGCTTCGCCAGCGGCATTGATATGAGTTAACGATGACATGCTTACAACTTCTTCAAATGTGAGACGAAATTACACGGACGCGTACGCGCATCCAGCTGATCTTCGATAATGCGCTCCCAGGCGCTGCGGCAGGCGTTGGTCGATCCCGGCACGGCAAAAATCAGCGTCTGATTGGCTAATCCAGCCACCGTGCGCGACTGCAGCGTCGAGCTGCCGATCTCTTCATAGGAGATCATGCGGAACAGCTCGCCAAAGCCTTCGATTTCGCGGTCCAGTAGCGGCAGCAACGCTTCTGGCGTGCTGTTTTTGCTATTGAAACCGGTGCCGCCGTTAACGATCACCACTTGCACATCGTCGCTGGCAATCCAGCGCGATACCGTGGCGCGAATGCGATAGCGGTTATCTGGCACAATCGCGCGATCAACCACCTGATGCCCGGCTTCCGCCAGCGCTTCACGCAGATAATCGCCCGATGTGTCATTGCTGGCATCGCGGCTATCCGAGACGGTCATCACCGCCACATTTAAGGCGACAAATTCGCCGGAAGGTTTACCCATGGCCGTAACTCCTGTGTTTAGCCACCAATAAAGGAGAGATTTTGCGTGATGCCGGTGTTGCCCTGATGCAGGAAATGCGTCTGCTTTTTCTGTCCAAGGCTGTGCGCAATGCGCGCCTGCAACTCGTCTTGCTGATCGTCAGAGGCCAGCAGATCGCGCAGCGACACGCCGCCGTCACCGAACAGGCACAGATGCAGATTGCCCAGAGCCGAGACGCGCAGGCGGTTGCAGCTGGCACAGAAATCTTTCTCGTACGGCATGATCAGGCCGACTTCGCCCTGATAATCGGGATGACGGAACACCTGCGCCGGACCGTCGCTGCGGCCGCGCGGCTGGCGTTGCCAGCCTTGCAGGATCAGCTGGTCGCGGATCACTTCACCGGAGATGTGATGACGGCGGAACAGATCGCTGCCTTCGCCGGTTTCCATTAGTTCGATAAAGCGCAGTTGAATCGGTCGCAGGCGCAGCCACTCGAGGAAGGTGCTGAGGCTGTGGCTGTTCACATCGCGCATCAGCACGCTGTTGACTTTTACTTTCTCGAAACCGGCATCGAAGGCGGCGTCGATTCCCGCCATCACCTCGGCAAATTTGTCCTGGCCGGTAATGGCGTGAAACTGGCGTGCGTCGAGGCTGTCGACGCTAACGTTGATATGAGTGAGACCGGCGGCGCGCCACGCACGTACGTCACGCGCCATGCGGTAACCGTTGGTGGTCATCGCGATTTGGCGAATAGCGGCGTTTTCACGCACGGCGGCGATGATGTCGGTGAAATCGCGACGCATAGAGGGTTCGCCGCCCGTAAGGCGCACTTTTTCCGTGCCCGCCGCCGCAAAGGCACGCGTCACGCGACGAATCTCATCCAGCGAGAGAAAGCTTTTATTGTTCGAACCGTTCGGCTTGTAGCCATTCGGCAAGCAGTAGGTACAACGGAAGTTACACACATCCGTGACCGACAGGCGCAGATAGTAAAAGCTGCGCGCGTAGGCATCTGTAAATTGTGGCACCTGAACACCTTTCCAAAGTCGGGAGATGCAGTCATTTCTTTCTGCACCCTGGCAGCTCAAGGCTGCGGCCTGCCTTCCATATCGTTAACGACTTAGGAAACCAGGCTTGGGAGTTTGTTGTCATTATGGACAACACGGTTAAAACGAATGGTAGCGCGATTAGCGATTCGCATCCATCAGTGAATTTCGCTATATATCTTGATGTATAACGTATTTTTCACCGCATTTTCGCGACAGGATACGGTAAAATGCATCACAGATATTGATGCACATCAGTTCAACTACGCCTCAACGCGAGGACGTCAGTGACAAAGGAGAAACATGAATCGAACCCTGGCAGATTTGGACCGCGTAGTGGCATTAGGTGGCGGACACGGTTTGGGCCGCGTGATGTCGGCGCTGGCACCGTTAGGCTCGCGCTTAACCGGCATTGTCACCACCACCGATAACGGCGGATCCACCGGCCGCATTCGCCGCTCGGAAGGCGGCATTGCGTGGGGCGATATGCGCAACTGCATCAACCAGCTGATCACCGAGCCGAGCGTCGCCACCGCGATGTTTGAGTATCGCTTCACCGGCAATGGCGAGCTGGCCGGACACAACCTCGGCAACCTGATGCTGAAGGCGCTTGATCATCTCAGCGTGCGCCCGCTCGAAGCCATCAACATCATCCGCAATCTGCTCAAGGTCGATGCGTTTCTGATTCCGATGTCGGAACAGCCGGTCGATCTGGTGGCGCAGGATGGCGAAGGCAATATGGTGTACGGCGAAACGGCAATTGATGAGATGAAGCAGCCGCCCGAAGAGTTGATGTTACATCCGAATGTGTTGCCAACCCGTGAAGCGATTGAGGCGATTGGCGAAGCGGATTTGATTCTGATTGGCCCCGGCAGCTTCTACACCAGCCTGATGCCGATTCTGCTGATGGAAGATATGGCGCGCGCGCTGCGTCGTACACCTGCCACCATGGTGTTTATTGGTAATCTGGGCCGCGAACTGAGCCCGGCGGCAGCCAGCCTGAATGTGGCCGATAAATTGGCGATCATGGAGAAAGCGATTGGCAAGCGGGTGATTGATGCGGTGGTAGTCAGTCCAGCCGCCGATATTCGCGGCGTGGAAGAGCGCTTAATCATTCGCGAACCGCTGGAAGCCGCCGACATCAAATATCGCCACGACCGCCAGCTGCTGCGCATCGCGCTGGAACACGCGATTCAGGCCGTGTAGGGTCGCCATTTATGGCGACCTGGTTACAACCATTACGATTATGGCGACCTGGTTACTACCATCACGAAGCCGCAATAAACAGCTCACGCAGTTGATGTAACTGATCACGCACGCTGGCGGCTTCTTCGAACTCCAGGTTCTGCGCGTGTTGCTGCATCTGCCCTTCCAGCTCGTGAATTTTCTTCTGCATCGCCTGCGGCGTAAGCGCCATATAGTTGGCTTCCGCTTCTGCCGCAGTGCGTGACGCGGTTTTGCCTTTGCCGCGCGTTTTCACCACGTTTTTGCCGAGCTCAAGAATATCGGTGATCTTCTTGTTGAGCCCTTGCGGCACGATACCGTTCTCTTCGTTGTATTTTTGCTGCTTCTCGCGACGACGCTCGGTTTCGCCCATCGCGCGCTCCATCGACGGCGTGATTTTGTCGGCGTAGAGAATCGCCCGGCCGTTGATGTTACGTGCGGCGCGGCCAATGGTCTGAATCAGCGAACGCTCGGAACGCAGGAAGCCCTCTTTATCGGCATCAAGAATTGCTACCAGCGACACTTCCGGCATATCCAGGCCTTCTCGCAGCAAGTTGATGCCGACCAGCACATCAAATTCGCCGAGCCGTAAATCGCGGATGATCTCCATACGTTCTACGGTATCGATATCCGAGTGCAGATAGCGTACCTTCTCGCCGTGCTCCACAAGGTATTCGGTGAGATCTTCCGCCATACGCTTGGTCAGTACCGTCACCAGCACGCGCTCGTTGATTTCGACACGCTTGCGGATTTCCGACAGCAAATCGTCAACCTGCGTCGCCACCGGACGCACTTCCAGCACCGGATCCAGCAAGCCAGTTGGGCGCACCAGCTGATCAATCACTTCGCTGCCCGATTTTTCCAGCTCGTAATTGCCCGGCGTGGCCGACACATAAATGGTTTGCGGCGCGGCCGCTTCAAACTCTTCAAACTTCATCGGGCGGTTATCCAGCGCCGACGGCAGGCGGAAGCCGTATTCCACTAGCGTCTCTTTACGCGCGCGGTCACCACGATACATGCCGCCAATCTGCGGAATAGTAACGTGCGATTCGTCGACCACCAGCAAACCATCCGCCGGTAAATAGTCAAACAAAGTCGGCGGCGGCTCGCCCGGTCCGCGCCCGGAGAGATAGCGTGAGTAGTTTTCGATACCGGAGCAGTAACCCAACTCGTTCATCATCTCAAGATCGAACTGCGTGCGCTGGGAAATACGCTGCTCCTCCAGCAGCTTATTGTTCTCCAGTAGCACTTTGCGGCGCACCACCAGCTCATCTTTGATCTCTTCCATCGCCTTAAGAATGCGCTCACGCGGCGTCACGTAGTGCGTTTTTGGATAGACGGTAAAGCGCGGAATCACCGAATCAATTTGCCCGGTGAGCGGATCAAACAGCGACAGCCGCTCAACTTCTTCATCAAACAGTTCAATACGCAGCGCAATGTCGTCCGATTCGGCCGGGAATACATCGATCACTTCGCCGCGCACGCGGAAGGTGCCGCGCTGGAAGGCTTGATCGTTGCGGGTATATTGCAGTTCCGCCAGGCGACGCAGAATGCTGCGCTGATCGATAATCATGCCGCGCGTCAGGTGCAGCATCATTTTCAGGTAGAGATCGGGATCGCCCAGACCGTAGATCGCCGAAACAGATGCCACCACAATCACATCACGACGCTCCAGCAGCGCTTTGGTCGCCGACAGACGCATCTGCTCAATGTGCTCATTCACCGAGGCATCTTTCTCAATAAAGGTGTCAGAACTCGGCACATAGGCTTCAGGCTGGTAGTAATCGTAATAAGAGACGAAAAACTCCACTGCGTTATCCGGGAAAAACTCTTTCATCTCGCCGTAGAGCTGCGCCGCCAGGGTTTTGTTCGGTGCCAGCACCATGGTCGGGCGGTTAAGGTCGGCAATCACGTTCGCCACGGTAAACGTTTTACCCGAGCCCGTCACGCCCAACAGCGTTTGATGCGCGAGTCCATCTTCCAGCCCCTCTTCGAGACGGCGAATCGCCTCAGGTTGATCGCCTGAAGGCTTGAAAGCGGAGTTGAGTTTAAAGACTTTGCTCATGTTTTAGCGGTTCCAGCAGATGAAGTCGGCGGGCAGGCTGCTAATTCTACTCTGCTATGGCGAATTTGCCAGAAAAAAATACTGGACATAATTACAGTAACCTTGCACGATAATGGAATCTGAAGCGGATTTTCTTCAGTGCAATTTAAGCGGCAGCCAGCAAGCGCTTGTTGCGCAATGTTATCCCCAAGCGGAGGACGCTTTTAACATTTGTCAATAGAGTGTCATTAAATTGCAGTCCGATGACAAGCCAGATAATTCGCATGCTTGATTTTAACTAACCTACTGTTTTTACTGACATTGACTCAAAAGCCCAGTTTCTCATCATAATGTATGAAGGCCGCGAATTTACTCGCTTGCACACGGTTTTCAGTCGCTAATGCACAAGGTTATCCACAGTAATGGTGGATAAGTGAATCCAGCCCCGAGCCCATCGGCTGTGTATAATTTTCTCCCGCCCATTCTTAAGCGCGAAAAAAAATTTTTTCGCATTTATTTTTCTCCTCCTGCGTGTCGCATTAACCCTTCTTTTTCCCGGTTTACCTCTCCTTACCTGGAGAAAAGCCAGCCTTAAGGCCATTTATTTCCCCGGTTATTGCCTTACGAACGATCAAATGCACCAGAAACGTTAAGCCGTTAGCACCGTCAAAGTGCAGCTCATTTATCACCGCCGGCAATTGTTAAGTATTTCTCAACTTTTAGCGGTTGATTTGTCAGGTTTGCGACGCAGAACGGCCTGAATTCCTAACCTGGCCTGGGAATTGCAGTGTTTGCTATATGGAGTGACGAGTCCATATCGGCGCTTGCCGACGACAGCGGTGTCCATCAATCGTGCACGACTGTATGCCAGACGACACAGAGCGGGAGCATTCAGGCTAATAATCTGGAAGGAGGATGTCAGATGCTGAGTTTACGTTCGGTGAATCAGTTTTACGGTCAAAATCACATTCTGTGGGATGTGGATCTCGATCTGCCGCCGGGCACCTGCACCGGTGTGCTGGGCAGCCCCGGCATGGGCAAAACCACGTTGGTGAACTGCATTATGGGCCGCCTGCCGATTAACAGCGGCTCAATGACCTGGCAGGAAGATGGCGCGCCGCCGGAAGATTTGCTGCTGCAACCGGCCGAGCTGCGCGCGCGCACCGGCATTGGTTACGTGCCGCAAGGACGGCATATTTTCTCGCAGATGAGCGTGGAGGATAACCTGCTGATCGCCCTGATGGCGGCGCAGGACGATCGTAGCCGCGCTATTCCGGAAATGGTATTTGATCTGTTTCCGGCGCTCTATTCATTGCGCCATCAGCGCAGCGGCGAGTTGCCGATGGAGCAACAGCAACATTTGGCACTGGCGCGCGCGCTGGTGCTGCAACCCAAGCTGGTGATTCTGGATGAGCCAACGGAAGGGATGTCGCCGTGGCTGGAAGAGGAGATGGGCAATCTGATTCGTCGGCTAAACCGTGAGTATGGTTTAACCATTCTGCTGCTGGAGCAGCACGTGTCGTTTGTGCGCCGCGTCGCCGATTATTTCTTGCTGCTGCATCGCGGACGTAACGTGGCGCATGGCAAAGTGGCGCAGCTGGATGATTTGACGGTGAATAAGTGGCTGACCGCGACGTGACGATGTAGCCAGGTCGCCATGAATGGCGACCTGGGTTATTTATTGCGGCAACCTCAAATAACGCCCACATTCGGCCTGCTCGGCCTCATCGCTAAGGTGCGGAATCTCACCAAGGAACGGCGCATCAATGCGCTGACGCAGCGTAGCCATATACTCCTGATGGCGTTTGCCGGGCGGTTGAATATCATTGGCAATCCAGCCCGCAAGGCGCAATCCGCGCGCTTTAACCGCTTCGGCGGTGAGCATCGCATGGTTGATGCAACCCAGTTTCACGCCCACCACCAGTATTACCGGCAACTGCTCGGCTTCCACCCAATCGGCGTACGTTTGCGTTTCCGACAGCGGCGTAAACCATCCGCCTGCGCCTTCAACTAGCACCCATTCCGCCTGCTGCTCTAGCGCGCGCAAGCCTGCTGAAAGCGTGGAAAAAGTAATCGGTCTGCCCTCTTCCGCGCTAATGATATGCGGCGAGGTCGGCTCAACAAACGCCAGCGGGTTCACCTGCTCATAGCTTAACGGCAGGCTGCTGTAGCGCTGTAACGCCAGCGCGTCGCTGTTGCGGATGCCTTGCGGCGTGATCTCGCAGCCGGAAGCCACCGGCTTGTAGCCTGCGGTGCGTAAACTGGCGGCGCTCGCCGCCTGCAGCAGCGCGCCGCTGGCCACTGTTTTGCCCACTTCGGTATCGGTTCCGGTAATAAACCAGCGTGTCATTTGCTTAAAACTCCATACATCAGGTGATAACTCAGGCGATAACCCGCCTCGTCCTGCGGCCAGTGCTGCTCAAGTTGTGCCAGCTGAGCGCGCGTCAGTACGCTGGCGCCGCGTCCGTCGTGCAAATGCGTGGCACCAATGCCTTTCAGCGAGCGCATGGCGCTGAGCGCACTGGGAAAATGCAGCGTGATAACCTGCTGCTGCTGCTTAGCGATCGGCAGCGTCGCGGTGGCCGTGTCAAACTGCGCGGCGCTGAGGAAACGATTGGCGTGCTGACGACCATCCAGTTTTGCCCACGCGAGATGCACTTCGTGCAGCGATCCGTCGAGCAGCGTGGAAAACAGCACCGTGCCGCCTGGCCGCGTGACGCGTAAAAACTGCAGCAGCGCGGTGTGCAAGTCGCTGCTCCACTGCACCGCCAGATTGCTCCACACGCCGTCAACGCTGGCATCTGGTAGCGGCACCGCATCAATATCGCCCAGCAGATAGTGCTGCGCCGATTGCTGATCGCGCGCGGTTTGCAACATGTTGGGCGACAGATCAAGCGCCGTCAGCGTGCGCCCGCGATCGCGCCAATAGCGGCTATACCAGCCGGTGCCGCAACCAGCATCCAGCAGGTGCGGGCCAAAACCGGCGGGCGCCAGCGCCAGCAGCGCATCACCGCTCAGCCGCTGTAACTGCGCGTGCTGCTCGTAATGCGCAGCCGCACGACCAAAGGCGTTTGCCACGGCCTGCTTGTTAACCTGCAGCGTCATACAGCGCCTCCAGCAGACGATCAATATCATCGGTATGATGCGCAGCGGTGAGCGTGATGCGTAGCCGCGCGGTGCCCGGCGGCACGGTCGGTGGACGAATGGCGCTGACCCAGCAGCCGGCCTGCGCCAGCCGCTGCGACAACGCCAGCGCCGCGCTGTTTTCGCCAACGATCAGCGGCTGGATGGCGCTTGCAGAGGCACCTAATTGCCATGGCAAATCGGCGGCGCCCGCACGGAAACGCGCGATGTGGCTGTGCAGTTTTTCACGCAGCGCATCGCCTTGTTGAATCTGCCGCAGTGCCGCCAGCAACGCGTAGCACTGCGCCGGTGGCATCGCGGTGGAGTAGATCAGATGGCGTGAAAACTGCTCGACGTAATCGGCAGTGGCGTCATCGCACAGCAGCGCCGCGCCGCTGACGCCAAACCCTTTGCCGAAGGTGACAATCAGCAGTTCCGGTTTGACCTGCTGCTGCCAGCAGCTGCCGCGCCCTTGCGCACCGGTGACGCCAATGCCGTGCGCATCATCCACCAGCAGCCAGCCGTTGCCGCGCCGCGTCTGTTCGGCAATCTCGGCCAGCGGTGCGCTGTCGCCATCCATGCTAAACACGCCCTCGGTCACCACCAGCGTGCCGCCATCCGACGGCGTTGCCAGCAGCTTCGCCAGACTTTCCGGCTGATTGTGGGCAAAACGACGCAGGCTGGCTGGGCTGTGGCTGGCGGCATCCAGCAGTGAAGCATGCGCCAGCTTATCGGCGAAGATGCGATCCTGCTTTTCCGCCAGCAGATGGATCACCGCCTGATTGGCGGCAAATCCCGAAATGAACAGCAGCGCGCGCGAATAGCCCAGCCAGTCCGCCAGCTCCGCTTCGAGCTGCGCATGATGGCGGCTGTAACCGGTGACATGACCGGATGCGCCCGCACCCGCGCCCGTCTCGGCCGCGCCCTGCTGCCAGGCAGCGATCACCGCCGGATGCTGACTCAAGCCGAGATAGTCATTGCTGGAGAAGTGGCGATAACGCTGCCCTTCGAGCGTAATCTCCCGCACGCTGTTGTGCTCAACGGGACGCCGCAGCCGCCAGCCATCCGCGGCGCGCCGCGCCGCCAGCGCCTCATCAATACGTTGTGACCAGCCCATTTACACAGCCGCGTTATAGAACTGCTCGGTATCCGCGTGCAGCAGCTGCTCGCTGAGCTGATACTGCTGCTCGTTGTCACCGGCGGTTGTCGCGGTATGCTCCGGATTCAGGCCCAGTTTGCGGAACAGAATCAGATCTTTATCCTCTTCCGGGTTTGGCGTGGTGAGCAGCTTGCAGCCGTAGAAGATTGAGTTTGCACCGGCCATAAAGCACATCGCCTGCGTTTGCTCGCTCATCTGCTCGCGACCGGCTGAAAGGCGCACGTGCGAGGATGGCATCATGATGCGCGCCACCGCGATGGTGCGGATGAAGTCGAACGGTTCCACGTCGTCGTTATCGGCCAGCGGCGTGCCTTTGACCTTCACCAGCATGTTGATTGGTACGCTCTCAGGCGGCGTCGGCAGATTCGCCAGCTGCACCAGCAAGCCCGCGCGATCCTTCACCGTTTCACCCAGCCCCACGATGCCACCTGAGCACACTTTGATGCCCGCGCCGCGCACTTTATCCAGCGTATCCAGACGTTCCTGATAGCTGCGCGTGGAGATGATGTTGCCGTAGAACTCTGGCGAGGTGTCGAGGTTGTGGTTGTAGAAATCAAGCCCGGCTTCGGCGAGACGTTGTGCCTGGCTGCCATCTAGCGTGCCGAGCGTCATGCAGGTTTCCATGCCCATCGCTTTCACGCCCTGCACCATCTGCTGCAAGTACGGCATGTCGCGCTCGTGCGGATTTTTCCACGCCGCGCCCATGCAAAAGCGGCTCGATCCCGCCGCCTTGGCTTTGCGCGCCGATTCCAGCACCGCATCCACTTCCATCAGACGTTCTGATTCCAGACCGGTTTTGTAGCGTGCGCTCTGCGGACAGTATTTACAGTCTTCCGGACAGGCGCCGGTTTTGATCGATAGCAGCGTGCTGACCTGCACCTGGCGTGGATCGAAATGTTGACGATGCACTTGCTGCGCTTCAAACATCAACTCAAGGAAAGGTTTATCGAACAGTGCCTGAGCTTGTGTCAGTGTCCAGCGGTTTGCCATTGCTTACTCCAGAAAAAGGGGGTTCATCCCGACGATTAACGTGGTTATACTTGTAAACTAAATCTTTTTAAAATGGTTTACAACTCGCATGTTCACTCAGGACGACCTCAACTTTGACCGCCAGCATATCTGGCATCCCTATACGTCGATGCGCGATCCCCTGCCCTGTTATCCGGTTGTCGCGGCGCACGGCTGCCAGCTGCAGCTGGCCGATGGACGTGAACTGGTGGACGGCATGTCGTCGTGGTGGGCGGCGATCCACGGCTATAACCACCCGCGCCTCAATCAGGCGCTGCAGCAGCAAATGACGCAGATGTCGCATGTGATGTTTGGCGGCATTACCCATCCGGCGGCGGTGGAGCTGAGTCGCCAGCTGGTTGCCATGACACCTGACGCGCTGGAGTGCGTGTTCCTCGCCGATTCAGGTTCGATCGCCGTAGAAGTGTCGATGAAAATGGCGTTGCAATACTGGCTGGGACGCAACCAAACGCGACAGAAATTCCTCACGCTGAAGCGCGGTTATCACGGCGATACCTTTGCCGCGATGTCGGTATGCGACCCGGAAAATTCGATGCACAGCCTGTGGCGCGGTTATTTGCCGGAACATCTGTTCGCCCACGCGCCGCAGTGCGCTTTCGATGATGCGTGGAATGAGGCGGATTTCGCCGATTTCGCGCAACTGGCCGAGATCCACCATCGCGAGATTGCGGCGGTGATTCTTGAGCCGATTGTGCAAGGCGCGGGCGGCATGCGTTTCTACCATCCGCGCTATCTGCAGCAGGTACGCGAGCTGTGCGATCGCTACGGTTTGCTGCTGATTGCCGATGAGATCGCCACCGGATTTGGCCGCAGCGGCAAACTTTTTGCCTGTGACCATGCGGGCATCACGCCAGACATTCTCTGCCTCGGCAAAGCGCTGACCGGCGGCACCATGACGCTCTCCGCCACGCTGACCACGCGCGAAGTCGCGGATACCATCAGCCGCAGCGCAGCGGGCTGCTTTATGCACGGCCCCACCTTTATGGGCAATCCGCTGGCCTGCGCGGTAGCGGTGGAAAGTCTGAAAATGGTGAATGAAGGGCATTGGCAGTGGCAAGTGGCACAGATTGAACAGCAGCTGCGTGCCGAGCTGCTGCCGCTGCGCGGTCATCACGCGGTGGCCGACGCGCGCGTGCTGGGGGCGATTGGCGTGATCGAAACCCATCAGGCGGTGAACATGGCGGCGTTGCAGCACTTCTTCGTGGAGCGCGGCGTGTGGATTCGTCCGTTTGGGCGATTGATTTACCTGATGCCACCTTATCTGATTTCTGCCGCCGAACTGACGAAACTGACGCAAGCGGTCGGTGCGGCACTGGATGTTGCGGCGCATTTCCACCATGATTGAGGACACTGCACAACCAATAAGGAGCGATCATGCGCGTAGTTAGCCAGGATTTTAACGACGGCGATAAGATGCCAGAGCGACACGTTTTCAACGGCATGGGTTACCAGGGCGACAATGTGTCGCCGCATCTGGCGTGGGATGATGTGCCGGCGGGCACCAAAAGCTTTGTGGTCACTTGCTACGATCCCGACGCGCCAACCGGTTCCGGCTGGTGGCATTGGGTGGTAGCGAACATTCCGGCAGAAGTCACCGAGTTGCCGCAGGGCGCCGGTTCCGGTGTGGCAGAACTGCCGGAGAGCGCCATTCAGACGCGCACCGATTTTGGCCAAACCGGCTATGGCGGCGCAGCGCCACCGCAGGGCGAATCCCATCGCTACATCTTTACGGTGCATGCGCTGGATACGGATAAGATTGAGGTAGACGAAGGCGCGAGCGGCGCGATGGTGGGCTTTAACGTGCATTTCCATGCGCTGGCCAGTGCGTCGATTACGGTGAAGTACGCGTAATAAAAAAGGTCGCCATGAATGGCGTAATGCCGATCAGTTAAGCCCGAAATGATCGGTTGAACGATCCTCCAGTTCTGCAAAAATCCGTAATCTCACAGGGATTACGGATTTTTTTATGTTACTCAGTCAGGCTCTCGATGCCGTTCTTAACTTTACGCCCAAAGAGTTCTCCGCGCTCTCCGATCTGCTCTCGCCTGAACTCATCGACGAATGCCTGGCTGATACTGGTATCGTGACCGTGCGAAAACGCCGTCTTCCAATGGAGATGATGGTCTGGGCCGTTACCGGCATGGCCCTGTTCCGCTCGCTTTCCATGAACCAGATTGTTTCTCATCTGGATATCGTTTTGCCGGGCAAGCGCCCATTCGTCGCGACCAGCGCGGTTGTGCAGGCGCGTCAGCGGCTCGGAGAAGACGTGGTCCGCCGGGTCTTTGAAAAGTCACGCCAGCTCTGGTTTGATAAAACACCGCTGTCACACTGGAACGGCCTGACACTGCTGGCGGTCGACGGCACGCTGTGGCGGGCCCCCGATACGCCGGAAAACGATAAGGCCTTTGGGCGGACGGCAAATGCACACAGTCAGTCTGACTGGCCTCAGCTGCGCATGGTCTGCCAGATGGAGCTGACAAGCCATCTCTTATCGGGCGTGAGCTTTGGCAGCGTGACCGAAACCAGCGAGGTTGATCTTGCGGCACAACTGGTGGGACAGACGCCGGATCACTCGCTAACGATCCTGGATAAAGGCTTCTATGCGCCCGGCTTCCTGCATTACTGGCAGACTTCGGGGGTGGAAAGACACTGGATGCTACCTCTGCGCAACGATGCAAAATATCGTGTTCTGCAAAAACAGGGCTCAGGCAGCGAGCTGATAGAACTGGACCTGTCGTGGCAGGCGCGTAAAAAATGGAAAGATGTGCCGGAAACGCTGACGGCGCGACTGATAAGCAAAAAGGTTAACGGGAGAGTGGTGAAAATCCTGACGTCAATGTGCGATCCATTGCGATATCCGGGAGGGGATATCGTTGATCTTTATGGACATCGCTGGGAAATAGAACATGGCTTCCGGGAGATGAAGCAGCATCTGTTGAACAACGAGCTCACGCTGAGAAGCAAAACACCGGAACTGGTGAAGCAGGAGTTATGGGGCGTTGCGCTGGCGTATAACCTGCTGCGTTTTATGATGGCGCAGATGGCCTATAGCCTGAAAAACGTGGAGCCTTATCAGCTGGGGTTTAAGCAGGCGGCACTGTACCTGACAGGTCAACTGAGACTCCTGCCTGCGGTAGCGCCGGGAAAAATCCCGAGAATAATAGATGAAATAATGGCGATGGCGGGAAGCTTCGTGCTGCCAACCCGGCGGACGAGACATTATCCGCGAGCGGTGAAAAAGAAGCCGAAACGCTATGCGTTCCGGCATGATTAAGTCTTAACTGACGAGCATTACGCCATGAATGGCGACCCTACGAGATATCACAGCTGGTGGATTACCACCCACATTGGGCCTTGTCCTACCGCGTAACGCGCCAGCGGATTAAGCAGGCCGCGCTCCTGAATCTTATACACTTCGATATGGTGCGATTTTTGTCCCGCCGCCACCAGATATTGACCGCTGTGATCAATATTGAAGCCGCGCGGCTGGGTTTCCGTCGGCTGGTAGCCTTCAATCGCCAATACCGAACCATCTTCACTGATGCTGAACACCGTAATGGTGCTGCTGGTGCGGTCGCAGGCATAAAGGAATCGGCCATCCGGCGTGATGTGGATGTCCGCCGCCCAACGCGTATCGCTGAAATCCTTCGGCATCATGTCGAGGCTCTGCACGCGCTCAACCTGGCCGCGCACGTTGTTCAGCGCCCAGACATCGACGCTGCTATCCAGCTCGTTCACCACATAGCCATACGCGCCGTTCGGGTGAAACGCCATGTGACGCGGACCCGCACCTTCAACGGTGGTGACCTGCGCTTGTTCACGCGGGGACAGCGTACCGTCTGCGTTGAGTTGATACAGGCAGATGCGATCCTGCTTGAGTGCCGGAACAAACAGCGTTTGGTTGTTCAGGTCGATATTGGCGGAGTGGCAGCCGTCCAAGCCGCTGATCACCTGACTCGGCGCTTGCGGCAAACCCTCGCTGCCAATCGGGCTGATGCTGACGCAGGCATCATTGTACGAGCCGCAGAACAGATAATTGCCGTGACGATCGGTGGAGATGTGGGTTGGGCTGCCCGGCAGCGGCGCTTCACCGGCCAGGCTCAGCGAACCGTCGGCCGCAATGCGGAACGCCAGCACGCGAAAATTCGGACGAACACCTACATAGAGGAAATCTTTCTTCGGGCTCACCACCATCGGCTGCACCTGGCCGGCAACATCCGTTACCTGCAATAACGTCAGTGCGCCATCTTCCTGCAACTGCCAGGCATGAATCTGCTGGCTCTCGGGACTGGCGGTATACACGACTTGTTTCATGCGTTTTCCTTATTCGCTGCCTGATGAAAGGGATAACTGTAGCGCGTTTCATTTTGTCGCGCTGGATTCATTTGTGCCCTGTTTTTTGTCTCAGGGCCGCTGCCGGGTGTAGACTCAATGCTTTGCCAACTCCCGGACGGAAAGTGTAATGAGCTACCGCGTAATCGCCCTTGACCTCGACGGCACCCTGCTGACACCGAACAAAACTATTCTGCCTGAATCCATCGAAGCGCTGGCCCGCGCGCAACAGGCGGGCGTGAAAGTGTTGATCGTTACCGGTCGCCACCACTGCGCTATCCATCCTTTTTATCAGGCACTTAAACTGGATACACCCGCAATTTGCTGTAATGGCACCTATTTGTATGATTATCCCGCGAAACAGGTGCTGGCCGCCGATCCGCTGGATAAAAGCAGAGCCGCGCGTGTGATTGAGATGCTGGATGAAGAGAATATCCACGGTCTGCTGTATGTCGATGATGCGATGCTCTACCAGACGCCAACCGGCCATGTGACGCGGACGCTTAATTGGGCGCAATCATTGCCGGAAGCGCAGCGTCCGCTGTTCCTGCAGGTGCCAAGCCTGGCGCAGGCGGCGATTGACGCTGATTCGATCTGGAAATTCGCGCTGTCGCATCCCGACACGCGCGCGCTGCAGCAGTTTGCCGAACGCACCGAAGCCGAACTCGGTTTGGCGTGTGAATGGTCGTGGCACGATCAGGTGGATATCGCCAAAGGCGGCAACAGCAAAGGCAAGCGTCTGGCGCAGTGGGTTGAAAGTCAGGGCTTTAGCATGCAAGACGTGCTGGCGTTTGGTGACAATTACAACGATCTCAGCATGCTGGAACAGGTGGGATTAGGCGTGGCGATGGGCAATGCCGATGACGCCATCAAAGCGCGCGCCAAAAAAGTGATTGGCACCAATCTGGAGCCGGGTATCGCCGAAGTGATTTATCAGGAAGTATTGTAATCCGTAGGGTCGCCATTCATGGCGACCGCATCTTATGCCGCTATCGACACGCTCTTAATCTGCGCATACAGCCACTGATCGGGACGAATCCCCAACTCATCGCGCGCCCACGGTGAAATGCGCGCCCACAACTCGCTGATGCCAATGCGCAGCTTCACTTCCACCTGATCGTCAATCTCCAGCAGCTCAACCACCTGCGCCGGCAAAATATTGCGGATCGAAGTATTGTGCGGCGGCTGCAAGGCCAGCGACACATCGGCCGAGGCGATACGAATACGCAGCGGCGTTTTCAGCGGCTGATTCACCCGGCTCACCCAAATATGCTGATCGCCCAGCGACAGCGCGGTCATCGGGTAATCGGGATGCTGCTCCAGCACCTGCACGCGCAGCACGCTGGTGCGCTCGGCGAGCGGCAGCCACGGACGCATCGCCGAACTGCTCCACACTTTCTCCAGCGGACCAAAGGCTTTCACCTGGCTGGCATCCAGCACCAGCACGTTGTCCGCCAACTGCAGGATTTCATCGAGGCTGTGCGACACATAAAGAATCGGAATATCGACCTGCTTTGCCAGCTTTTGCAGATAGGGCATCAGCTCACGTTTGCGCGGCAGATCGAGCGATGCCAGCGGTTCGTCCATCAGCAGAATATCGGGCGCGGTCAGCAAAGCGCGGCCAATTGCCACGCGCTGTTTTTCACCGCCCGAAAGCGACGCGGGAAAACGCGTTAGCAGCGACTCTAAACCGAGCAGCGCCACCAGCGCGTTGAACTGCGGCTTCATTGAGGGCGACATGCCGTATTGCAGATTGCCGCGCACGCGATAGTGCGGGAACAGTCGCGCATCCTGAAACACATAGCCGATACGGCGCTTCTCTGGCGGCAAATTCACGCGCGTGGCCGAATCGAACAGCAGGCGATCGTTTAACTCGATGCGCCCGCTTTGCGGCTGGGTTAATCCGCCAATCGCGTTAATTAATGAGGTTTTGCCCGCACCCGACACGCCGAAAATGGCGGTGATGCCGCTGGCGGGAATGTTGACGTTGACGTCGAGCAGGTGATCGCCCAACTGCTGAGAAAGCTGCAGATTTAGCATTATGCCGCTCCCAGCCGTTTACGGCCCCAGCGCGCCAGCAGCTCAGACGCCACCAGCGACATCAGCGCTAACGCTATCGCCACCGCACAAAGCCGCGCTGCGGTGCCTTCCGCACCCGGCGTTTCAATCAGGGTGAACATCGCCGACGGAATGGTGCGCGTCTCGCCGGGAATGTTGGAGACAAACGTGATGGTGGCGCCAAATTCGCCCAGCGAGCGGGCGAAGGCCAGCACCGTGCCGACAATAATGCCTGGCAAGGTGAGCGGTAGTGTGATGGTGAAAAACACGCGCCAGCGCCCGGCACCCAGCGTACGGGCGGCCAGCTCCAGTTTGGTATCCACCGCTTCCAGCGCGAGACGAATCGCGCGCACCATTAGCGGAAACGCCATCACCGCCGAAGCGATCACCGCGCCGCGCCAGCTAAAGGCAAAGGTGAAGCCAAACCAGTCATACAGCCATTCGCCGATAAAACCGCGACGGCCTAAAGCGATCAGCAGCAGATAACCCACCACCACCGGCGGCAGCACCAGCGGCAAATGGACGATGCTGTCCAACAGGGTTTTGCCCGGAAAGCGGCAGCGCGCCAGAATCCAGGCCATTAGGATGCCAAACGGCAAGCTGCAGATCACAGCTACACAGGACACTTTCAGGCTGAGAAAAACGGCCTGCCATTCGGGATCGCTCAATATCATTTCTTCGGCGTGAATCCATACTGTTTAAACACGGCAGCGGCATCCGGCCCCTGCAAATAGTTGTAGAAGGCTTCTACCGTTGCGTTCTGATGTTCTTTGACAATCGCCATCGGATATTCCACTGGCTTGTGGCTATCTTCCGGGAATCGTCCCACGACCTGCACGTTTTGGCTGGCCACCGCGTCCGAACCATACACGATGCCGTACGGCGTTTCATTACGCTCAACCAGCGCCAGCGCGGCACGCACATTATTAGCCGGCGCTAGCTGCGGGGATAAAGCGTCCCACGCGCCGAGTTTTTGTAATGCTTCTTTGGCATAAATGCCAGCGGGCACGTGATCCGGATCGCCCACCGCCAGACGTTCGCCTTTCAGCAGGCATTTCCAGTCGGTTTTGCTGTCAATGGTGACCGCTTTAGCCCCAGCGCTTTTCGGCGCAATCAGCACCAGATCATTGCCGAGCAGCGTATAGCGCGTGCTGGTCACCACGCTGTTTTTCGCCACCACATCGTCCATCCACTGCTGATCGGCAGAGATGAACAGATCGGCCGGTGCGCCCTGATCAATCTGGCGCGCCAGCACCGAAGAAGAGGCAAAAGACGAGACCACTTCTACACCACTTTTCTTCTGATACTGCGTCGCAATCTCCTGCAGCGCATTGGTTAGCGACGCCGCCGCGAACACGGTAATTTTTTCTGCGGCCACGGCGTGACCCGCCAACGAAACACCTAAAACGGTTGCAGCAGCCCAGCGGTAATTGATTGTTGGCATTTGTTGCTCCTCATTACGTTATATATTTGATAATACAACGTACGCACAAATGCGTCATGAGCTTTATATCGGCAGGATTTTACGGAAGTTCATAAACAAAACGCCCGCAGGAAGCGGGCGTTGAGAAATTAGTGTTGTGAGCTGTTGGCAGGACGATCGTCGCGGCGGCCAAATTTTGAGATGACGTTGAAAACTTCACCCAGGCCGTAAATCAGACCGAGCATAATAGCCATCACAATCGGCACCATGATGATAGCCACAGCCAGGCTTTTTAACAGTTCCAGCATGGAAACCTCACGCAGAAAATAAAAAAGTGATTGTAACGTTTAGCGAAAAAAACGCACTGCCCTTTTCGTGCTTTTACTTTTAAGCAGTAAACTGAGCTGATTAACCTAAGGAGCTGACATGCAGGCAGAACTTTCTCTCCATATTCGTCTTCAGCAAAAGCTGTTTGCCGATCCGCGTCGCATCGAATTACTGAAACGCGTGCAGCAAACCGGCTCGATTAGCCAGGGCGCGAAACTGGCGGGCATCAGCTACAAAAGTGCCTGGGATGCGATCAATGAGATGAATCAGCTGGCCGATCAAACGCTGGTGGATCGCGCGACTGGCGGCAAAGGCGGCGGCGGTGCGCAGCTTACGCGTTATGGCGAGCGCTTGATTCAGCTGTTCCAATTGATGGAGCAAATTCAACAGAAAGCCTTCAATGCGCTGCAAAACGACAGCTTGCCGCTCGACAGTTTGCTGGCAGCGATTGCGCGCTTCTCGCTGCAAACCAGCGCGCGCAATCAGCTGTTTGGTACGGTGCTGGCCAGCGATCATCAGCAGATACAGCAACACATTGAGGTGCTGCTTGCCGATGGCGTGACGCGCCTGCAGGTGGCAATTACCGCCCGCAGCGCTGAACGCCTGCAACTCGACAGCGGCAAAGAGGTGCTGGTGCTGATTAAAGCACCGTGGATTCACGTCAGTCACGCCGCCGATAGCAGCGATAATCAGCTGGCCGCGCAGATCAGCGCGATTGAGCCTGGCGATCAGGTCAGCGAAGTATTGATGGCGTTGCCGAGCGGCGAAACGCTGTGCGCGACCGTCAGCAATGACGCGGTGAAACAGCAGAATCTGCAGGTTGGCGCCAGCGTCACCGCCAGTTTTAATGCCGAACACGCCATCATCGCCACACTGCTCTGAAATCCACGCCATGATTTGACTTCGCCTGCATCGCTGGCTAAAACTGAGCAGCACGATGCATAAAACGGAATAAATCATGGCTTCATTGCAAATTTCGCAAGGCACGTTTCACCTTAGCGACACCCGAGCACTCTCCCTCAACGATTTAACTCTCAACAGCGGCGAAAGCTGGGCGTTCGTCGGTGCCAACGGCAGCGGCAAGTCATCGCTGGCACGCGCCCTTTCCGGCGAATTGCAGCCCGGCAAAGGCAGCGTGCAGCAGAATTTTCAGCGCCGCACGCGTCTTTCGTTAGAGCAGCTGCAAAAACTGGTCAGCGATGAGTGGGAACGCAATAACACCGATCTGCTGAGTGAAGGCGAAGATGATACCGGCCGCACCGCCGCGCAAATCATTCAGGACGAAGTGAAAGATGAGGCGCGCTGTCAGGCGCTGGCGCAGCAGTTTGGCATTACTTATCTGCTCGATCGTCGCTTCAAATACCTCTCCACCGGCGAGACGCGCAAAACGCTGCTGTGTCAGGCGCTGATGGCGCAGCCGGATCTGCTGATCCTCGATGAACCTTTTGATGGTCTGGATGTGGCGTCGCGCGCCAGCCTGGCGCAAACCCTCAATGATTTGCATCAAAGCGGTTACAGCGTGGTGCTGGTGCTCAATCGCTTTGATGATATTCCTGACTTTGTCGAGAAGGTTGGCGTATTGGCGGAATGCACGTTAACCCACGTGGGCGAGCGTCGCGCGATTCTGGCTGAAGCGCTGGTGGCGCAGCTGGCGCACAGCGAAACGCTTGATGGCATGGCGCTGCCGGAAGCGGATCAACCCGATCAGCTGCCGCAGCTGGCCGAAGACGCGCCGCGCGTGGTTCTGCGCAATGGCGTGGTGTCGTACAACGATAAAGCGGTGATTGATGGCCTGAACTGGCAGGTTAATCCCGGCGAACACTGGCAAATCGTGGGGCCGAACGGCGCGGGTAAATCTACTCTGCTCAGTTTAGTGACCGGCGATCATCCGCAGGGTTACAGCAACGATTTGACGCTGTTCGGCATCCGACGCGGTAGCGGTGAAACCATCTGGGATATCAAGCAGCATATCGGCTACGTCAGCAGCAGCCTGCACCTCGATTATCGCGTCAGCTGCAATGTGCGCACCGTGGTGCTCTCCGGCTTCTTTGACTCGATTGGTTTGTATCAGGCGGTGTCCGATCGGCAAAAAGCGCTGGCGCGTCAGTGGCTGGCGTTGCTCGGTATGGATAATCAGCTGGCCGATGCGCCGTTCCACAGTTTGTCGTGGGGACAGCAGCGGCTGGTGTTGATTGCGCGCGCGTTGGTGAAGCATCCTACGCTGTTGATCCTCGATGAACCGCTGCAAGGGCTGGATCCGATTAACCGCCAGCTGGTGCGTCGCTTTGTCGATGTGCTGATTGGCGAAGGCCGCACGCAACTGCTGTTTGTTTCCCACCACGCCGAAGATGCCCCGCAGTGCATCACTCACCGCCTGAGTTTTGTCGCGCAGGAACAGGGTTACGGTTTTCTGCAAGAGTCGCTGCGTTAAATAGCGGTCGCCATGAATGGCGACCCTACAATGTAAGCGTTACCATTTCATTGCCTGGTAAGTAAGCAAATAGCACTGATAACCCCACAAAATGAGAATCGTCACCTTGTGTAAACGATACCATTTATCCAGACTGGATCACGCTTTCACGCTGGTCTTTGTGCTACTTTGATCAAAATCATTTTTATCTGTTTGCCGTTTACCAGGACTCATCATGGAAAAATTTAACCCGGTCGATCACCCGCATCGCCGTTATAACCCATTGATCGATCAATGGGTGCTGGTCTCACCCCATCGCGCTAAGCGTCCGTGGCAAGGTGCGCAGGAAACCCCGGCGCTGGAGCAGCTACCGGCGCACGATCCTGACTGCTTCCTCTGTGCGGGAAACACCCGCATTACCGGTGACAAAAACCCTAACTATAAAAGCACTTACGTGTTCACCAATGACTTTGCCGCGCTGATGACCAACACGCCCGACGCACCGCAGAGCGACGACCTGTTGATGCGCTGCGAAAGCGCGCGTGGCACCAGCCGGGTGATCTGCTTCTCGCCGGACCACAGCAAAACGCTGCCGGAGCTGCCACTGAGCGGACTGGAAGATATCGTGCGTACCTGGCAGGAACAGACCGCCGATCTCGGCCAGCACTATCCGTGGGTGCAGGTGTTTGAAAACAAAGGTGCGGCGATGGGTTGCTCCAACCCGCATCCGCACGGTCAGATTTGGGCCAACAGCTTCCTGCCGAACGAAGCGCAGAAAGAAGATGATCATCAGCGTCACTATTTTGCCGAAAAAGGCACGCCGATGCTGGTCGATTACGCGGCGCGTGAGATGAGCGATGGCAGCCGCACAGTGGTGGAAACCGAACACTGGCTGGCGGTGGTGCCGTGGTGGGCGGCGTGGCCGTTTGAAACCTTGCTGCTGCCGAAAGCCCATGTGAAACGCATCACCGATCTCACCGAGCCGCAGCGCACCGATCTGGCGCTGGCGCTCAAGCAGCTCACCAGCCGCTACGACAACCTGTTCCAGTGCTCTTTCCCCTATTCGATGGGCTGGCACGGCGCGCCGTTCAACGGCGAGAGTAACGATCACTGGCAGCTGCATGCGCACTTCTATCCACCGTTACTGCGTTCAGCCACGGTACGCAAATTTATGGTTGGCTATGAAATGCTGGCCGAAACCCAACGTGATTTAACGGCGGAACAGGCAGCTGAACGTCTGCGTTCTGTCAGCGATGTCCATTTCCGCGAGGCGCAATAAATGTCATTAAAATCCATTACTCAACAGGTATTCGCTGACACCTTCGGCTATCCAGCCACACACAGCATTCAGGCGCCGGGCCGCGTCAATCTGATCGGCGAACACACCGATTACAACGATGGCTTCGTGCTGCCGTGCGCCATCGATTATCAAACCGTGATCGCCTGCGCCAAACGCGACGATCGTCAGGTGCGCGTGATTGCCGTTGATTACGACAATCAGCAGGATAGCTTCTCGCTGGATGCGCCGATCGAGCCGTTGAAAGAGCCAATGTGGGCCAACTACGTGCGCGGCGTGGTGAAACATCTGCAGAAACGCGATGCCAGCTTTGGTGGCGTCGATATGGTGATCAGCGGCAACGTGCCACAAGGCGCGGGCCTGAGCTCTTCGGCGTCGCTGGAAGTGGCTGTTGGCACCGTATTCCAGCAGCTGTATGCGTTGAACCTCGACGGCGCAGCGATTGCGGTGAACGGTCAGGAAGCGGAAAACCAGTTTGTCGGCTGCAACTGCGGCATCATGGATCAGCTGATCTCCGCGCTTGGTCAGCCGGATCACGCCATGCTGCTGGATTGCCGCACGCTCGGTACGCGCGCGGTATCGATGCCGGAAGATGTCGCAGTGGTGATCATCAACTCCAACTTCCGTCGCAGCCTGGTGGGCAGCGAATACAATACGCGTCGTGAACAGTGTGAAACCGGCGCGCGCTTCTTCAATAAGCCGGCGCTGCGCGATGTGACGCTGGAAGAGTTCGAAGCCTCAGCAGGCGAACTGGATGCGTTGGTAGCGAAACGTGTACGTCACGTCATCACCGAGAATGCACGCACGCTGGAAGCAGCCGATGCGTTAAGCGCTGGCGATTTGAAACGTATGGGCGAACTGATGGCTGAATCGCACGCCTCGATGCGTGACGATTTCGAAATCACCGTGCCGCAAATCGATCAGCTGGTTGAGATTGTGAAAGCAGAAATCGGCCCGCGCGGCGGCGTGCGTATGACCGGTGGCGGCTTTGGTGGCTGCATCGTGGCGCTGATGCCGACCGATCTGGTCGATGCGGTGAAAGCGGTGGTGGCCGAGAAGTATGAGGCGCAAACCGGCATCAAAGAGACTTTCTACGTGTGCAAAGCGTCCGCAGGAGCAGGCCAATGGTAAGTGATGTGAATTCCCACGCGCCAGACGGGCAACCGTGGCGCATCACCGTGCTGCGCAATCGCAACGGCATGGTCGCGACCTTTATGGATTGGGGCGCGACCTGGTTGTCAGCGCGCGTGCCAATGTTGGATCACAGCGTGCGTGAAGCGCTGCTCGGCTGCGCCACGCCATCTGATTATCTGCATCAGAATGCTTATCTTGGCGCGACCATTGGCCGCTACGCAAACCGCATCGCCTCGGCCGAACTGAAGCCGCTTAATCTGTTGCTGGCGGCGAATCAGGGCGCACATCAGCTGCACGGCGGACCGGAAGGTTTCGATAAGCGTCGCTGGCAGATCCTCAGTCAGAGCGAAAGCGAAGTGCACTATCGCCTCGATTCGCCGGATGGCGATCAGGGCTATCCCGGCAATTTAATCGCCGATGTCATCTATCAACTTGATGATGATAATTGCCTGTCGATTCGCTACGAAGCGCAAACCGACAAGCCCTGCCCGGTCAACCTGACCAACCATGCTTACTTTAATCTTGATGCGCATCATGGTGATGCGCGCCAGCATCGCTTACAACTGCACGCCGATCGTTACTTGCCGGTGGATAGCGAAGGTATTCCTAACGCGCCGCTGAAAGAGGTAGCGGGAAACAGTTTTGATTTCCGCCAGCCGAAGCGCGTCGCTGATGAGTTCCTCGCCGATGACGATCAAAAAGCGGTGAAAGGCTATGACCATGCCTTTTTGCTCAACACCGCTGGCGACAGCAGCCAGCCCGCCGCCCATTTGTGGTCTGCGGATGGCAAGCTGGAGCTGAGCGTGTTTACTGCCGCCCCGGCGCTGCAGTTTTACAGCGGCAACTATCTGGCAGGAACACGCGCCCGTGAGCAGGACAGCTATACTGCTTTCCAGGGCATCGCTCTGGAGAGCGAATTTTTACCGGATTCGCCCAACCATGCAGAGTGGCCGCAGCCCGATTGCTGGCTGCAACCCGGCGACAGCTGGCAGTCCGTGACGCGTTATCGCTTCACGCCGCACTGAGCCACCGGATGAAAAACGCGCACTGCGCTGCCGACAGGCTTACGCCGTGCGTTGTTTTCCGCTATGGTATGGCGCTATTAGTGAGCCGCTTCTCAGCGGCCGCAGCCGGTTTCAATACTAATCGTAAATCGAGCATTAAGGAGTAAAGCTATGGCCGTAACTAAGCTGGTACTGGTGCGACACGGCGAAAGCCAGTGGAACCAGGAAAACCGCTTCACCGGATGGTACGACGTTGATCTGTCTGACAAAGGTCGCACTGAAGCCAAAGCAGCCGGTCAGCTGCTGAAGAAAGAAGGTTTCGTGTTTGATTTCGCTTACACCTCAGTGCTGAAGCGCGCTATCCACACCCTGTGGAACGTGCTGGATGAGCTGGATCAGGCTTGGCTGCCGGTTGAGAAAACCTGGCGTCTGAACGAGCGTCACTACGGTGCGCTGCAAGGTCTGGATAAAGCTGAAACCGCCGCAAAATACGGTGACGAGCAAGTGAAACAGTGGCGTCGTGGCTTTGCCATCACTCCACCAGAGCTGGATCGCGCTGATGAGCGTTTCCCTGGCCACGATCCGCGTTACGCTTCACTGACTGACGCGCAGCTGCCAACCACCGAAAGCCTGGCGCTGACCATCGAACGCGTGATTCCTTACTGGAACGAAAGCATTCTGCCGCGTATTAAGAGCGGTGAGAAAGTGATTGTTGCTGCACACGGCAACTCACTGCGTGCGCTGGTTAAATACCTCGACAACCTGAGCGAAGACGAGATTCTCGAACTGAACATCCCAACTGGCGTGCCATTGGTGTATGAGTTCGACGAGAACTTCAAGCCGCTCAAACGTTACTATCTGGGTGATGCTGACGAAATCGCTGCGAAAGCCGCAGCCGTAGCAAACCAGGGTAAAGCGAAGTAAGCGACCGCTGAAACGCAAAAAGGCCAGACGCAAGTCTGGCCTTTTTTATTGCCACAAATCTTAACCGCGACGCTGTTTGACCGCCTGAGCCAGCTGACGCAACGCTTTCTCAGTGTCTTCCCAGCCGATGCAGGCATCGGTCACGCTCTGCCCGTACACCAGCGGTTTGCCGCTTTCAAGGCTCTGATTGCCTTCCACCAGATGACTCTCGATCATTACGCCGGTAATCGCCTGCTCACCGCCGGCAATTTGCTGCGCCACGTCATCAGCAACGACCATCTGACGCTGGAACTGCTTGCTGCTGTTGGCATGGCTGAAGTCGATCATCACCTGCGGACGCAAGCCTGCTTTCTCCAGACCGGTTTTCACTGCCGCCACGTGTTCAGCACTGTAGTTAGGCTCTTTGCCGCCGCGCAGAATGATGTGGCAATCTTCGTTACCGCTGGTTTCGACAATCGCCGAGTGACCATATTTGGTGACCGACAAGAAGCAGTGTGGCGCGCTGGCGGCACCAATCGCGTCAATCGCCACTTTGATGGTGCCGTCGGTACCGTTTTTGAAGCCCACCGGGCAAGAGAGACCGGAAGAGAGTTCACGGTGCACCTGCGATTCGGTGGTACGCGCGCCAATCGCGCCCCAGCTCATCAGATCGGCCATATATTGTGGCGTGATCATATCGAGGAACTCACCCGCTGCAGGCAAACCGATGTCGTTGATATCCACCAGCAGCTTGCGCGCCAGGCGCAGGCCGTCGTTGATCTGGAAGCTGCCATCCATAAAGGGATCGTTGATCAGCCCTTTCCAGCCCACCGTGGTGCGCGGTTTTTCAAAATAAACGCGCATCACCACTTCGAGATCGTCTTTCAACTCATCACGCAATGTCAGCAGACGCGACGCATACTCTTGCGCAGCCTGAGTATCGTGAATCGAGCACGGACCGATCACCACCAGCAGACGATCATCCTCGCCATGCAGAATGCGGTGAATCGCCTGACGTGACTGCGCAACGGTTTGGGCTGCTTTATCGGTGGCGGGGAATTTTTCAAGCAAGGCAACAGGAGGAAGTAACTCTTTGATCTCTCTGATGCGTAAGTCGTCGTTCTGGTAATCCATACACAATTCCATTCAAATTTCTGGCCCAACGTCCGTCGGGCGCAACCCGCCCACTTTAGCCCTTCGCGCGGTAGCTGTAAATTACGCACCGCGCTTAAAATGTACATCTCAAATTTGCATTTATATATCCATGCACTAAGCTTTTTAAATGTAAGCACTAAGGAATGAAGTGTTTACAAAATTTAATATTTAAGCGAAGCGTATAAGGTGGAATTTTATTCCATCGCGGCACGCTATTTTCGTCACTTAACACCCGTGCGTGTTTGACGGCAACTATCCATTAATTACTGGAGCATAATGATGAATAAGTTTGCAATGATCTTTCTGACGGCAGCGATGACTTTAGGTAGCGGTGCTGTAATGGCTGCAGACAACAACGGTGCAGCCAACGCTTCAGCTGAAGCGGGCGCAGCAGCTGGGGGTGCAAAACAGAATCTGCCACCAAATAATGTTGATAACAGCAAAATCAACAATGGCAGCATGAACACTAACAGTGCAGCAACCTCTGGCACAGACACTAGCAATATGTCTGCTAACCAGGTACACAAAAATAGCATGTGTAAAGACGGTAAGTGTCCGGATATGAATAAGAAAGTCGACACCAAAAAAGGCGGCGACCACGTTAAACACAAAACCGACGGTACCTCGCAGTAATAGTTGCCCGGTTTAATCCAGGGAGAGCTTCGGCTCTCCCTTTTATTTTGCCCCCCGCCCTTTTCCGCTATGCTGAAGCAATGAAATTCACAGGAACTGATTCATGGCTTCATTGCTGCTTATTGATGATCACCCGTTAGTTGAAGTCGCACTGGAAGCGGCTTGCGTTAATGCTCCCATCACGCTGAAAATTCACGCCGCTGGCGACGAAGCTCAGGCACGCCAACTGCTGCAGCAACATCCCATCGATTTAATTGTGCTGGATATAGGCTTACCCGATTGCGACGGCCTTGAGCTGCTGCGCCGGTTACGCGTGCGCAATCAGCACTGCCCGGTATTAATCTATTCCGCGCAGCAGAGCCGCCACACCCTGCTCAGCGCGGTATCGCTGGGCGCCGCCGGTTACGTGGTGAAAAGCCAAAGCATGGCGCAACTATTGAGTGCGATTCTGGCAGTACTTGGCGGACAACAGGCTTTTCCGCCGCTGCCAGAGCGTATCGAACTGCCGTTAACCGAGAAAGAGCAGCAGATTGTGGCGCTGCTGGTGCGCGGCTTATCAAATCTGCAGATTGGCGAGCAGCTGCACATCAGCAATAAAACCGTCAGCACCCACAAGAAAAACATCCTGGAGAAAACCGGCGTGCAATCGGTGGTTGAGCTGGCTGAGCTGTGGAAAGCGCAGCAGTGAGGATTTGGCTACTGCTCAGCCTGCTGATGCTGAGTGTGCTGGCGAAAGCCGATCTGCAACCCGCCAGCAGCGTGATGTTACCCGCGATGATGCCAGCGCCGCACGCCGAGCCGTGGCCGGGGGCAACTTTGCGCGTCGCGGTGCCGGCACAAAACAGCGCGCCCTGGGCGATGCGCATTGGCGATCACATTTGGGGCATCGACGCCGATTATCTCAGCGCGCTTAGCCAGCTGACCGGCACCCGTTTCACGCTGCAAAGCTATGCCGATCGCGCGCAGCAACTGAAAGCCTTGCAGCGCGGCGAGGTGGATTTGGTGTTAAGTAATCAACACGCCGAGCTACCGCCCGATGTTTTGCTCAGCGACAGCTGGTACAGCAGCCCAATTCGTATCTATCGCAACCGGGATAATCAGCGCGCGGTGATGTTCAACAGCGATACCGCGCAGCTAACCATTGCCGAGGCGACGTTAGCGCAATTGCCCGCCGAATTTGTCCAGCAGCATCGCTGGCATACTTTGCCGGGCGATCTGCAGGCGCTGTACGCGCTGCTCAATCAGCAGAGCGATTACCTGGTCGCCGATGAAGCCAGCGCCGGTTTCCTGCTGGGCCAGCTGCAGCAAGGACAAATCTACCAAATCACCGCCGATCCCGGCGCGGGTGAACTGACGCTACGTGCGCTGGCGCGCGATGCCGCCTTGATCCACTGGCTTAACAGTCAGCTGCGCCTGCTGCCCGCCGAGTTCAGCAGTCGCGTCCAGCAGCGCTGGAGCCCGCCGCTGCTGCGCTATCAGGACACGCAAACATTGATGCTGTCGGCCGGCGAAAAGCAGTGGCTGGCACAGCACAACGAAATTCCCTATGCGGTTGAGGCAGATAACGCGCCATGGAGTTATCGCGACAGCAGCGGCAATGCGCGCGGCTTCGGCATCGACCTGCTCAACGCCTTGAGCCAAAGTACCGGCCTGCGTTTTACTCCGCGCTGGGTCAACAATCCGCAGCAGGCCGCCACGCTTTTGCAGCAACAGCAGGTGATGCTGAATCTGTTACAGCCGCTGTACGGCGACGATCCCGGCAGCAACACCTTGCCGGTATGGCGCGCCATTTGGGGGATCTACACGCTAGCCACCCATCAGCCAATGAACTGGCAATCGTTACAGGGCCAGCGCGTGGGCGTATTACGCGACGATCTCGCCTCGCGTTTACTGCCATCGGGCTTTACGCCACAACCGTTCGACGACCGGGCGCAGCTGTGGCAAGCGCTGAATAGCGGCCAGATTGATGCGCTGGTGGATAACGTGCTGTCCGCACGCTGGCGCATGGCGAGTCACGAAGATAATCGTGTGCATCTGGCGTTTGCCGCCAGCGATATCGCCTGGCCGCTGGCGCCGCAGGTCAGTGCACAACAACCCGAGCTGCGCGCCCTGCTCGACCATGCATTACAGCAGATCCCGCCCGATACGCTTAATCAGATGCGCGTCAGTTGGTCACAGCCGCCGCAGCCCGGTACGACGATGGCGATGCGCAATATCCCGCTGATGATTTTGATCGCGGCAGGCGTAATTATTCTGTTGCTGCTGGGTTTGCTGACGCGTCGTTACTGGCAACAGCGTCGTGACCGATTGCAGCGTGAACAGGCCGAACGCGCCAATGCCGCCAAGAGCCAGTTTCTCGCCACCGCCAGCCACGAACTGCGCACGCCGATGCAGGCGATTCTCGGTTTGCTGGAGCTGGAACAGCAGCAGCACCCGAGCGAACGGCTGGCGCTGATGCACAGCAGCGCGCGCTCGCTGATGGCGCTGCTAAACGACTTGCAGGATCACGCTCGCATTGAGAGCCAGAGCTTCCGCCTGGCGCCGCGCCCGCTCAATCTGACGCTCTGGCTGCAGCAACAGCAGCAGTTCTATCATCCCTTGATGCGCGATGCCGGGCCAAACCTGATTGCCGAAGCGCTGACGCCGCTGCCTGCCAGCGTGCTGCTGGATGGCGATCGCCTGCAGCAGGTGGTGAATAATCTGGTGGCCAACGCCCTGAAGTTTACCCGCGAAGGCGAAGTGCGCCTGTCGCTGGCGGTTGATGCGCATATTCAACTTACGGTGGCCGACACCGGCAGCGGTATTCCGCTTAACGAGCAGGCAGAGCTGTTTGAACCCTGGTATCAGGCGCCATCCGGCAAAAGCCATGCGGTACAAGGTAGCGGGTTGGGTTTGTTTATCTGTCGCGAGATTGTGCAGCGAATGGGCGGTACGCTAACACTCACTTCACAACCTGGCAGCGGCACCACGGTCAGCGTGCAGTTGCCGTTAGTACTGAGCGAAGAGCCGTTAACCGAGCGCACAGCCAGCTGGCCACGTTACCCGCAGCTGCACGTCGCGATCGTGGACGATCACCCGACCAATCTTTTGGTGATGCAGCAGCAGCTGGCGAACTTTGGTGTGCAGTCGCAGGTGTTTGAAGAGGGCCGCGCGCTGCTGCGCGCCGATGCCCAGCGCGCCTTCGATATTCTGTTTATCGATCAAATGATGCCGCGCCCGGACGGTTTAACGCTGCTGCGTATTCTGCGCCGCCGTCAGCGCCAGCGCGGCAGCAACACGCTGCGCGTGCTGTGCTCTGCGGATGTTCAGTTGCTGAAAATCGCCCTGCAGGATGACGAAGCCTTGCTGCTTAAACCCATCGAGCTCGATCATCTGGCACCGTTGCTGGCGCGCGCGATAAAAGATCCACTGGATGCGTTGCCAAACAGCCTGCTGATTCTGGCGCACAATAATCAGGCGTTTATTCCGCGCATCTGCCAGACCTTGCAGCGCACGCTGCAACAGGATCGGGATTCGCTGCTCAGCGCGCGCGATGCGCAAAACTGGTCAGCCTTGGAACAGGCGGCGCACCGCATGAAAGGCAGCTGGTTGATGCTCGGTATGGATGAGGTTGCCGAGCGCTGTCAGCAGTTGATTGTGCAGACCAAACAGCAGCAGTTGCCGCTTGATGATCTCAATTTACTGATATCATTAACAAACAGGTTACTTAAACAACTGGAAAATTATGGCACACACTCATTCCCACGGCGCAGCTAACAGCAACCGCACGCGGCTGGCAGCGGCGTTTGGCGTAACGGCGCTGTTTATGGTGGCGGAAGTGATTGGCGGGCTGGTTTCTGGCTCGCTGGCGCTGCTGGCTGATGCCGGGCATATGTTGACCGATGCCGCCGCGCTACTGATGGCGTTGCTTGCGGTGCAATTTGCCCAGCGTAAACCCAACGCGCGTCATACCTTCGGCTTGCTGCGCCTCACCACCTTAGCGGCGTTCGTCAACGCCATTGCGCTTTTAGTGATAACGGTGCTGATTGTCTGGGAAGCGCTGCGTCGCTTCTACGAGCCACAGCCAATTGCCGGCGGATTGATGCTCGGCATCGCCATTGCCGGATTGCTGGCGAATCTGCTGTCATTCTGGCTGCTGCATCGCGGCAGCGAAGAGAAAAACCTCAACGTGCGTGCGGCGGCGTTGCATGTGCTGGGCGATTTACTGGGTTCGGTCGGTGCGATTGTCGCGGCGGTGATCATCATGCTGACCGGCTGGACGCCAATCGACCCGATTCTGTCGCTGCTGGTGTCATTGCTGGTGGTGCGCAGTGCCTGGTCGCTGCTGCGCGAGAGTCTGCATGAGCTGCTGGAAGGTGCGCCGGGTCATATCAACGCGGATAAATTGTCGCGCGAGCTGACGCGCAATATCGATGAAGTGCGTAACGTGCATCACGTTCATCTGTGGCAAGTGGGTGAGAAGCCGGTGCTGACGCTGCATGTACAGGTGATTCCGCCTTACGATCATGACGGCCTGCTTAAGCGCATCCACAAATATCTACATGAGCACTATCAGATTGCCCACGCCACGGTGCAGATGGAGTATCAACCGTGCAGCGGACCGGACTGCGAGTTGTGTTTAAATAATAGCGCTGCGCAGCACGATCACCACGATCATGCTGCACTGGAAGGTCATGCTCATCATCATCACTGATGTGACAGCGCGCGCGAGCCATGTTCGCGTGCGCTTTGCATCCACAGACGCGAACCGTTGAGCGCAATCAGCGTCAGAATGACGTACTCCAGTGACATGGCATAAACGCCCTGACGCGCAAAGATCATCACGCTAATCACGTTGATCACCACCCACAGCAGCCAGTTCTCAACGTATTTCCGCGTCATCAGAATCATCGCCACAATCGACAGCACCATCATGCACGAATCCCAGAACGGGAAAGCGTCCGGCTGCAGCTGCGGCATCGCCACGTTGAGGCCAAGACTCTGCATGATGCCGACTGCGGTTTTGGTCAGGAAGGCAAACACCGGATCGATATACACCGTCATCAGCGCAATCGCCACCACGCACGCCGCGCCCCAACCCAAGGCTTTTGAGCGCGGCAGCCAGCGAATTCTCAGCTCAGTTTCGTTATTGGCGGTTTGCCGACTCCACGCGTACCAGCCGTAAACGTTGGCGACGAAGAAGAACAGCTGCAGCAATAAGCTGGCGTAGAGCTGAATCTGGAAGAAGATCACCGCAAACAGCGTGACGTTAATCAGCCCGAAAAAGTAGTTGATGATTTTTTCGAGGCTGGCGAGCCAGATACACAGCAAGCCCGCAATCGTGCCAACGGCTTCGATCCATGACAGATCGTAGCCGCCAACGCCAAGCGGAATGTGAACCAGAATATTTTGCGTGCTAAAGAAGTCCATATAAGGTGCCTGTGTAACGGGAGCCCGTCATGCATTCCCTTTGATTTTAAGTTTGAGATCTGCAGCAAAGGATAGCATGCGATTAAGCGGGATCAACGCGGCCTCGCGCAGCGCAGCATCGACATGGATTTCATGCTCGCTGCCGCCACGTTCCAGTCCTTCGGCAATCGCTTTCAGGCCGTTCATCGCCATCCACGGACAGTGCGCACAGCTGCGGCAGGTTGCGCCCTCGCCTGCAGTTGGCGCTTCCAGCAACTCTTTGTTCGGCACCGCCTGCTGCATTTTGTAGAAGATGCCGCGATCGGTGGCGACGATCATCTGTGGATGCGGCAAGCTTTGCGCCGCCTGAATCAGCTGGCTGGTCGATCCCACCGCATCGGCCAGATCGACAATCGCCTGCGGTGATTCAGGATGCACCAGCACCGCCGCATCCGGATAGAGCGCCTTCATACGTTGCAAAGCCTGCGTTTTGAACTCGTCATGCACGATACAAGCGCCCTGCCAGCACAGCACATCTGCGCCGGATTTTTGCGTGACGTAGCGGCCAAGATGGCGATCCGGTGCCCAGATAATTTTCTCGCCAAGGCTGTCGAGATGTTCAATCAGCTCAACCGCGATGCTTGAGGTGACGACCCAATCCGCGCGCGCCTTCACCGCCGCCGAGGTGTTGGCATACACCACCACGGTGCGATCGGGATGCTGATCGCAGAAGCGGTTAAATTCCTCAATCGGGCAACCGAGATCGAGCGAGCATTCCGCCTGCAAGGTGGGCATCAGCACGGTTTTTTCCGGGCTAAGGATTTTTGCAGTTTCGCCCATAAAACGCACGCCCGCCACCAGCAAGGTTTTGGCGGGATGGGTGCTGCCGAAACGCGCCATTTCCAGTGAGTCCGATACGCAGCCGCCGGTCTCTTCCGCCAGCGCCTGAATTTCTGGATCGGTATAGTAATGCGCCACTATCACCGCATCACGTTCTTTCAGCAAGCGTTTGATTTTGTTTTTGTAGTGGGATTTCTCATCGTCACTGAGACGTGCCGGTTTCGGCGGGAAAGGATAGATCGCGCTTTCAGGATCAAACATCAGACTCATGACACGGCTCTCGTTTTATCAATTTAACAAAATTGCCTTTTACGGCAATGATGCGGCATCAAAACCGCCATCGTGTTTTATATGCTAAACACGATAACGGAATTGCGCGAGAGTGTCGTCTCTTTTTTGCGCGCTCTACAGCAACAATGTGCTCTTCTGTGGACTTTCCAGCTCCAGCAGGAAGGCTTTGACGCTGAGTCCGCCTGCAAAACCGGTGAGTTTGCCGTTGCTGCCAATCACGCGATGGCATGGCGCCATAATTGATAGCGGATTTTTACCGTTGGCTGCGCCCACGGCGCGCACCGCTTTGGGATTGCCGATCTGCTCGGCGATTTGCAGGTAGCTGCGCGTTTCACCAAACGGAATAGTCAGTAACGCTTGCCACACTTTTTTCTGAAACTCGGTGCCGACAGTGTCGTACGGCATATCAAACTGCTGACGTTCACCGGCGAAATATTCGCGCAGCTGGCGTTCAGCCTCACACAGAATCGGATGCTGATCGTTACGGCTAATCGGCTTCAACGGCACGCGCTGCGCGCCTTCGTTTTCCCACAGAATCGCCGACAATCCCTTATCGGTGGCAACAAGCGTGAGCTCGCCAACGGGCGTTGCGATGATTTTGGCATGATACATGGTGCACCTCCGGCTTAATCTCTGCTGGCGATTATCGCATTTCCGCCGCAGGAAACTGGCTGTTTTCGGTCATCAGCATAAACTGGTTAGCTGTCCGAAAGCAGCGAGTTTTCCTGTTCAGCTTGCGCGACTATGCCGTTTATTTGCCGGAGACAATGATGTTTGATGCTGAAATTGCTTACCAGGCCCTGACGTCGCGCGATAGCCGCTTCGACGGGCTGTTTTTTGTTGGCGTGACATCCACCGGCATTTATTGCCGCCCCATTTGTCCGGTAAAAGCGCCGATGCAGAAGAACTGCCTGTTTTTTAACAGCGCAGAGGCCGCCGAGAAAGCGCACTTCCGCCCGTGTTTACGCTGCCGTCCGGAACTGGCACCCGGATCTGCGCCGGTGGATAGCCATCACCGCATTGCCGACCGTTTAATACGCCGCATCGAAGAGGGCATGCTGGAAGAACAGGAAACGCTGGCAGACATCGCTAGCGAGTTTGACCTGAGTGAACGTCAATTACGTCGCGTGGTGCAGCAGGAGCTCGGCGTATCGCCTTTAGAGCTGCGTCAGACACGTCGTATGCTGCTCGCTAAGCAACTTCTGACGGAAACCTCTCTGCCGGTTACGGAAATTGCTTACGCCAGCGGCTTTCGCAGTCTGAGGCGTTTCAACGATGTCTTCCGGGCGCGCTATCGCATGACGCCTTCCCGCCTGCGCAAACAGAATCAACCCGACGCCGTGAAGAGCACGCAGGAGAGCGCTGAACTGCGCCTGAGTTATCGACCGCCTTACGATTGGGATGCGATGCTCGATTTCCTGCAGCAGCGCGTGATGAAGGAAGTGGAATGGGTAAACGAGGGCATTTATCACCGCACCGTGGCGCTGGGCAACTGTCGCGGCTGGGTGCGCGTGAGCCATGTTGCGGACAAACAGTCGCTGAAGGTGCAATTCACAACGTCATTGACGCCGGTTCTGCCCGCTTTGCTGCGTCGTCTGCGCGATCTGTTTGACCTGGATGCTCAGCCACAGCGCATAGCAGAGCATCTAAGCCACGATCCGCTTTTAGCCGAGAGCTTGTCGCGCTTCCCCGGTTTACGCGTTCCTGGTGCGTTTGACGGCTTTGAGCTGGGTGTGCGCGCGATACTCGGTCAGCAAGTTACGGTTAAAGCGGCAACCACGTTAAGTAGCCGGATGGCACAGCGCTTTGGTGAGCCGCTGGTAACGCCGTGGCCAGAACTTTCGCGTTTGCCGCCGAATGCGGAGTCGCTTGCGGCGGCGAGCATCGATGATATCGCCAGCCTGGGGATTGTCAGTGCGCGTTCACATGCCATTCAGGCACTGGCTCAGGCCTGTGCTTCTGGCGCATTGCGCTTCAACGGTGCGGTGAATCCTGATGTGGTTCAGCAGCAGTTACTGGCGCTGAAAGGGATTGGGCCGTGGACGGCAAGTTATATCGCGATGCGCGCACTGCGTTGGCCTGATGCGTTCCCCAAAGAGGATATTGCGATTCGTAATAACCTCGGCGGCGTGAGTGCCAAAGAGGCGGAGCAGTTATCGCAGGTTTGGCGACCTTGGCGCAGCTATGCGGTGCTGCATATCTGGAAAAGTCTGACACCGGTTAAGAAATCTGAATAGTGCGTTTCAGGCGGAAATAAGGGGCGGTTGCGTAAAGTCGCCGTGGATACATCCTTCTAGGCTCTGCCGGCGCATCCATGCGCCGGAAGCTTTACTCCACCGCCCCTTATCCCCGCCTTTATGCAAAAATATGCACTAATTTTAGAAGCGACTTTTGAGCCTGAAAGCTCTGAAAGGCGGGAGCGGAAGGAGCGAAGCGTCCGAGCCATGGATGGCGAGGCCGATCCACAGGGATGTGTTGTGTCTTCGCGATCCGTCCCGCCTTTTAGAGCCCGGCACCGATCCCAAAGCAACATCGCTAGAATTTTTTCTAAAATGTAGAAAAGCAAAAAGGCGCCTTTAGGGCGCCTTTCTACATAACTGGTGGGTCGTGCAGGATTCGAACCTGCGACCAATTGATTAAAAGTCAACTGCTCTACCAACTGAGCTAACGACCCGCTGTGGGGCTTACAACCTTTACTTGATGGTGGGTCGTGCAGGATTCGAACCTGCGACCAATTGATTAAAAGTCAACTGCTCTACCAACTGAGCTAACGACCCATCAAGGTTGTGAAGCTTACTGAAGAAATCATCTCACTTACAACGGGTTGAGATGGTGGGTCGTGCAGGATTCGAACCTGCGACCAATTGATTAAAAGTCAACTGCTCTACCAACTGAGCTAACGACCCATCTTCAGTGCTGCCGATACTTGTTAAGATATGTCCCGGCAACGGCGGCATATATTACTGATTTAGCGGGAGGGCGCAACCCTTATTTTCCACTAAATGTCTCAATTGCTTACCTTTCATGCTGTAAGACCAGAAATCACACGAAATCCGGTCTTTTAAGCACAAATTACAACCCGGCAAGACGTTTTTGCGCCTGCTTAGCAGAATCACTATTTGGGAATTGTTTGATCACTTGCTGGAAGACAGCCTTGGCTTTCGCCGTGTCGTTCTTCTCTTGCATGATCACGCCAACCTTAAACAGCGCTTCCGGGGCTTTTGGCGATTTCGCGTAATTTTTTACCACAGTGGCAAAATAATAGGCCGAATCGTCTTTTTTACCCTTGTTGTAATACAGCTGACCCAGCCAGTAATTGGCATTAGGCTGATAGGTAGAATCAGGATATTTCTTCACCCAAGCCTGCAGGGCAGTAATCGCCTGATCGTACTGCTTCTTCTCCAGAATCAGCGCAACTGCAGCATTGTAATCCGTGTTGGCATCGCCGGTTTGTGCTGGCGCGGCCGCACTGGCGCTATCGCTGCTACCGCTATCAGCCGCTGTAGCACCCGCAGCAGCGGCATCAGTACTACCGCCGGCCTGCGCACCGTTACTGCCGGAGCTGAGGCTGTCGATTTGCTGATAAAGCTGTTTCTGGCGCTCAATCACCTGATTAAGCTGATAGCTGTTTTGCTGGATTTGCCCGCGCAGCGAATCGATATCGCTTTGGTTATCGCTCATTTGCTGCTGCAATTGCTGCAGAAGCTGAGCCTGGGCATTAGAGATACGTTCAAGAGTGGTGACGCGGTCTTCGACCGAGCCTGAGCCAACGCTACTGATTGACGCCTGGGCATTAGCAGCCCCCAAAGGGGCCGCTAAACCAACCAGTAACGACAGACTCAACAGATGAAGTCTGAAGTTACTCATCATGATATTTTCTTAGTAAACCAGTACGGCACGACGGTTTTTAGCGTAAGCCGCTTCGTCATGACCCAGTACAGCTGGTTTTTCTTTACCGTAAGATACGATAGACATCTGGTCAGCAGAAACGCCTTTGCCTTGCAGATACATCTTAACGGCGCTTGCACGACGTTCGCCCAGGGCGATGTTGTATTCTGGAGTACCGCGCTCATCCGCATGACCTTCGATGGTCACTTTGTAAGACGGGTTGCCACGCAGGAATGCCGCGTGCTGATCCAGCATCTGAGCGTAGTCAGAAGCCACGTCATACTTGTCCAGACCGAAGTAAACGATGTTGTTCTGCTGCAGCTGCTGCATCTGCAGGCGCGCTTGCTCGTCAGAAGACATGTTACCGTTCTGACCAGCACCGTAAGCACCGTCGTTAGCGCCCATACCAGTCTGATCGTTGTTGTTGTTTTTGTGTGAGCTACATGCAGCTACTGCGATAACCGGCAGAGCCAGCATCAAACCCTTCAGCACTTTGTTCAGTTGCATTTCTTTATCCTATTATTTTGTTTGCCATACATTTTAATCCCCCGCCGTGCAGGGGATCTATGCATCACAGATACGGCGACCAGGCAGGGAATTTGACCTGTCCATCAGTTGCCGGAAGACGCGCTTTGAAACGCCCGTCGGTTGAAACCAACTGCAACACGGAACCCATCCCCTGAGTAGAGCTATAGATTACCATTGTGCCGTTTGGCGCCAGACTCGGCGTTTCATCCAGGAACGTGTCCGTTATTGTTTGAACGGCTCCCGTTACCAGATCCTGTTTGGCGACGTGCTGAGCGCCACCGGCGCTGCTGATCATCACCATAGTTTTGCCGTCGGTTGACACATCCGCATCCTGGTTTTGCGCACCTTCCCAGGTAATACGTTGTGGCGCACCGCCGTTGATACCAACTTTATAAATCTGTGGCGCACCGGCCTGGTCCGAGGTGTAAGCCAGCGTCTGGCTATCCGGGAACCACGTCGGTTCAGTGCTGTTATAACGACCATCCGTCACCTGACGCGTCTGACCTGAAGCCAGATCCATCACGTACAGGTTCAGGCTACCGGTTTTCGACAGCGCGAAGGCCAGTTTAGAACCGTCTGGTGAGAAGGCTGGCGCACCGTTGTGACGCGGATACGAAGCCACCTGACGGATTGCACCGTTAGACAGCGTCTGCACGACCAGCGCAGATTTGCCGCTTTCGAAGGTCACGTAAGCCACTTTACTGCCATCTGGCGACCAGGCCGGAGACATCAATGGCTGCGGTGAACGGTGAACCACAAACTGGTTGTAGCCATCGTAATCCGACACGCGCAACTCATACGGGAACTGACCGCCATTGGTCTGCACCACATAGGCAATACGGGTGCGGAATGCGCCTTTGATGCCGGTCAGCTTCTCGAACACTTCGTCACTGGCAGTGTGCGCCGCATAACGCAGCCACTGTTTAGTCACTTTGTAAGAGTTCTGTGCCAGCACGGTGCCTGGCGCGCCGCCGGTATCCACCAGCTGATAGGCAACTTGATAGCTGCCGTCAGCGTTTGGCGTTACCTGGCCGACCACGACCGAATCAATACCCAATGCGCTCCATGCGGCAGGTTGAACTTCCTGCGCGCTGGCTGGCTGTTGTGGCAGACGTGAACGGTCCAGCGGATTGAATTTACCGCTGTTGCGTAAGTCAGCAGAAACGATCCCGCCGATGTCTTCTGGTGCCGCGCCTGGGCCAGCCCATTGGAACGGAACCACACCAATAGGGCGTGCGGTGTTAACGCCCTGCGTAATTTCAATACGGACTTCTGCATGAAGCATTGCTGCCCACAGCAGTACAAAAAAACCTAAGGTTACACGAAGTGCCTGCTTCATTTTTTCTCCCTTACCTGAACCAGAGGTTCATGATAATTCGCACAGTTCCTGAAAAACACGAGTACTTATAGAGTACGGCGAGCTAACCATAGTTCAACCTGCCGTACGTTACTGCATTATTCTGGTTTGAAACGCATAGGTGCGTTTTTAAACACTTCATACACCGCCTGCGAAGGCGGCTTTGGAATACGCGCCTGCTTCGCGGCAGCGATAGCGGCCTGACACAAGGCTGGGTCGCCGCCTTCCGATTTAACATCAATCAGTAAACCATCCGGTGCCAGCTTGATGCGCAGGTTGCACTCTTTACCTTTATACAAATCCGCATCGTAGAAACGGCTTTGAATTGCGCCAACCACCTGGCCCAAGTAATTGTTGATGTCCGCGCCGGATGCACCCGCTTTCTTCTGATTGCCCTGCCCTGCAGCGCCACCCGACGCAGTACCACTTTTCGGTGCATTCTTACCAGAAGACAAACCACCTAACAGATCGTCAACGGCGTTTGCGTTCTTCGCAGCTTCCGCGGCGGCTTTTTTGGCATCAGCAGCGGCTTTCGCTTTTGCATCCGCTTTGGCCTTCGCAGCTGCATCGGCCTTGGCTTTCGCCTCGGCAGCAGCCTTTTCTTTCGCTTCTGCAGCGGCTTTTTCTTTCGCCTCAGCAGCCGCTTGCTCTTTAGCCTCTTTCGCTTCCTGAGCCGCTTTCGCCTTTGCATCGGCAGCAGCCTGAGCTTTGGCTTCAGCATCCGCTTTGGCTTTCGATTCTGCGGCCGCTTTTGCCTGCTGCGCCGCTTTCTCTTTGGCCGCTTCAGCAGCGGCAGCTTTGGCTTCCGCGTCCGCTTTCTTCTTCGCGTCAGCTGCGGCTTGCTTAGCTTCTTCTGCCGCTTTGGCTTTGGCGTCGGCGGCTGCTTTTGCCTGCGCATCGGCTTCCGCTTTGGCATCCGCCTTGGCTTTCGCTGCAGCGGCTTCGGCCGTTTTCTGCTGTTCCTGCGCCTGCTTAGCGGCGGCTTCAGCGGCTTTCTGCTGCTCAGCCTGCTGCTTCGCCTGCTCTTTGGCTTCCTGTTGGGCCTGCAAGCGCTCTTTTTCCATCTCTTTCAGGCGCTGCTGCTCAGCAGCTTGTTTCTGCTGTAACTCTTCGGCCTGCTGCTGCGACTGTTTCTGACGCTGCTGCTCGGCGCGTTGGCTGTCTCGTTGCTGATTCTGCTGGCGGTTATACTGTTCAACCACGGCGCCGGAATCGACCATCACTGCGTCAATATCACTGCCACCGCCACCACCGCTGGATTCGATTTTTTCGTTAAACGAGCTCCAAATCACTAAGGCGATCAGCACGATGTGCAGAATCACCGAAACGATTATTGCGCGTTTTAACTTGTCGTTCTGCTCGGTTGCCTTCGACACACTCGGTTCCCAAAAACGGTTCGCTTTAAATCGGCTGCGTCATCAAACCGACAGATTTCACGCCTGCCTGATGTAACAGGTTCAGCGCCTTGATGATTTCGTCGTAAGGGACGTCTTTCGCACCGCCGATCAGGAAGACCGTTTTCGGATTGGCTTCAATCCGGCGCTGCGCTTCGCTCACCACCTGCTCCGGCGGCAACTGCGTCATACGATCGTGATCCACCACCAGGCTGTACTGGCCAACACCAGACACTTCAACAATCACCGGTGGATTATCATCAGTTGAGACGGTTTTGGAATCTGTCGCATCCGGCAGATCCACTTCCACGCTCTGGGTAATAATCGGCGCGGTTGCCATAAAGATGAGCAGCAACACCAACAGCACGTCCAGCAGTGGAACAATGTTGATTTCCGACTTAAGGTCGCGTTTACCGCGACCACGGGTTCTGGCCATCGTAAACCTCGACTTACTTCGTGTTTTCGGTGGAGAAAGCCTGACGATGCAGGATAGCCGTGAACTCTTCCATGAAGTTGTCGTAGCCCTGTTCCAGCTTGTTAACGCGCTGGTTCAGACGGTTGTACGCCATAACGGCAGGAATGGCCGCAAACAGACCGATTGCGGTCGCGATCAACGCTTCGGCAATACCCGGAGCAACCATCTGCAGCGTGGCCTGTTTTACCGCACCGAGGGCGATAAAGGCGTGCATGATCCCCCACACCGTACCAAACAGACCGATATACGGGCTGATGGAGCCAACGGTGCCAAGGAAAGGAATGTGAGTTTCCAGCGTTTCCAGTTCACGATTGAAGGAGATACGCATCGCACGGCTCGCGCCCTCTACAACCGCTTCCGGCGCATGGTTGTTAGCACGGTGCAAGCGCGCAAACTCTTTGAAACCCGAATAGAAAATTTGCTCAGATCCGCTCAATTCGTCGCGGCGTCCCTGGCTTTCCTGATACAGGCGTGACAGCTCGATACCCGACCAGAACTTATCTTCAAAGGCTTCGGCTTCGCGCCCCGCCGCATTCAAAATGCGCGTACGCTGAATAATGATCGCCCATGAGGCAATAGAAAAGCCGATCAAAATCAACATGATAAGTTTGACCAGAAGGCTCGCCTTCAGGAACAAATCAAGAACATTCATGTCAGTCACTGCTTAAACTCCGCGACAATAGACTTGGGAAGCGCAATTGGCTTCATTAGATGTGGGTTGATGCAGGCAATCAGGACTTCTGCTTCATTTAGCACTTTGCCTTCTGCATTCACGATACGCTGCGAGAACGTCATCGTAGCACGCGTCATTGAGGTCACTTCAGTTTGAATTTCCAAAAGATCGTCCAGACGTGCAGCCGCAACAAAATCGATCGTCATGCGTCGTACCACAAAAGCCACCTGCTCTTCCAACAGGACCTGCTGATTGAAATGGTGCTGGCGCAACATTTCGGTACGTGCTCGTTCATAGAAAGCAAGATAACTGGCGTGGTAAACCACACCACCGGCATCGGTGTCTTCGTAATAGACACGAACCGGCCAGCGAAACAGCGTAGTACTCACTCTACATCCCGGTCTCATTTTAAACGTTGCTACTATACGCAAGTGAGATCGGCTTGGGAATGGTCCGCCAGAGCCAGGCGAAAATAATTATCACAGGTTAACAACTGGAAGGATTTATAGGATGTTTCTTGACCGGACGCTGACAAAACCTCACGTCAGCGCCTGAAAATGCAGCGTTTTTAAGTCCTGAGCCTGGACTTAATGGTAGAACCAGAAAATTCCCACGATTAACACCAACATTGCCGGCAGCGGAGAAAACAGCGCTTGCCAGCGCAGGCGCTGCGGGCGGAAGCCGGTGCCGTGAATCACGCCGGTGCAAACGGCCCAAATCAGCAGCATTCCATGCCATATCGCTAAATCACTGGTACGCGCGGCAAAGCGCGTTGGCTGCCAAATCACACAGCCTGCCAGCCACAACGCGAGGATTAGCGAAAGGGCCCGAAGTGGGCCCTTGTCCATCAGACGATACAGCGTCTGAATCAGTGTGCGCATCAGACTTGCTCGTCCTTGGCGCTGCTCTCTTCAACATGCTCCAGCGCCAGCGCCGTAATCACACCGAACGCACAGGCCAGCAAGGTGCCAAGAATCCAGGCAAAATACCACATGCTCAATCTCCTTAATCAGTACAGGGAGTGCGTATTGCTCTCAATGTGTTCTTTGGTGATACGACCAAACATCTTGTAATAACACCAGGCGGTGTACGCCAGGATAATCGGTACAAAGATGATGGCGGCAATGGTCATCACTTTCAGCGTCAGCAGGCTAGACGTGGCATCCCACATCGTCAGGCTGATGCCTGGCACAGTGCTGGATGGCATGATGAACGGGAACATCGCAATCCCGGCCGTCATGATCACGCACGCTAACGTCAGTGAAGAAGAGATAAACGCCAGAGCGCCCTTCTCGATACGCGAAAAGAGAATGGTCAGCAGCGGTAACACAACGCCCAACAGCGGGAACAGCCACAACACTGGCATCTGCTCGAAGTTCACCATCCATGCGCCAGCCTCACGCACCACATCTTTACCCAACGGGTTGGATGCGGCGTGATGATCGATAACGCTCTTCAGCACATAACCGTCAATGCCGTATTTCACCCACACACCGGCAAGGATGAAGCACACCATCATCACCAGCGCCGAGATTTGCGCGGTGCTGCGGCTGCGAACGTGCAACTCGCCGGCAGTACGCATCTGCAGATAAGTTGCGCCCTGCGTCAGAATCATCGCCACACTCACCACGCCGGCCAGCAAGCCAAACGGATTCAGCAGCTGGAAGAAGTTGCCGGTATAGAAGAGGCGCAGATATTCGTCAGCATGGAACGGCACGCCTTGCAGCAGGTTGCCGAATGCCACACCAATTACCAGCGGCGGGACAAAGCTGCCGATGAAAATGCCCCAATCCCACATGCCACGCCAGCGCATATCTTCAATCTTCGAACGGTAATCAAAACCCACCGGACGGAAGAACAGTGAAGCCAGCACCAGAATCATTGCCACATAGAAGCCGGAGAACGCAGCCGCATACACCATTGGCCAGGCGGCGAACAGCGCGCCACCGGCGGTGATCAGCCAAACCTGGTTGCCGTCCCAGTGCGGCGCAATGCTGTTAATCATGATGCGACGTTCGGTATCGGTGCGTCCGAGAATGCGGGTCAGCATACCGACGCCCATATCAAAGCCATCGGTGACCGCAAAACCAATCAGCAACACGCCAATCAGCAGCCACCAGACAAAGCGCAATACTTCGTAATCAAACATGGTCGCTCTCCTTATCCACGCGCCGGCTGAGATGATGTCTTCAGCGTTTCATGATGATAGCGGCCGGTTTTCAGGCTGCTTGGACCGAGGCGCGCGAACTTGAACATCAGGTACATTTCCGCCACGAGGAACAAAGTGTAGAGACCGCAAATCAGCGTCATTGAGAACAGCAGATCGCCGACGGTCAATGAGGAGTTAGCGACTGCGGTTGGCAGCACTTCACCAATTGCCCACGGCTGACGACCATACTCGGCAACGAACCAACCCGCTTCAATCGCAATCCATGGCAATGGAATGCCATACAACGCGGCTTTCAGTAACCAGCGCGACTTACCGATGCGGTTACGAATCACGCTCCAGAAGGAGAGTGCAATGATGCCCAGCATCAGCACGCCGCCCAGCACCATGATGCGGAAGGCGAAGTACAGCGGTGCAACGCGTGGGATTGAGTCTTTCGTGGCTTTCTGAATCTGCTCTTCGCTGGCGTTAGCCACATCCGGTGTATAGCGCTTCAGCAGCAGGCCATAACCCAGATCCTTTTTGCTGGCTTCAAACTGGCTGCGCACAGCAGGATCTTTACTGCCACCACGCAGTTCGTTCAGCAGCGCGTAGGCTTTCATGCCGTTACGAATACGCACTTCATGTTGCGCCAGCAGATCTTTCAAACCGGTCACGGGCGTATCAACAGAACGCGTGGCGATCAAACCGAGCAGATACGGAATCTGAATCGCATATTTGTTTTCCTGCGTTTCCTGGTCCGGAATACCAAACAGCGTAAACGCAGCTGGAGCCGGTTGGGTTTCCCATTCTGCTTCAATCGCCGCCAGTTTGGTTTTCTGCACGTCGCCGATTTCATAACCAGATTCGTCACCCAGCACGATCACTGACAAAATCGCCGCCATACCGAAGCTGGCTGCGATTGCAAAGGAGCGTTTAGCGAACGCCATATCGCGCCCTTTCAGCAGATACCATGCGCTGATACCCAGGATGAACATCGCACCTGTGGTGTAGCCAGCGGCCACGGTATGCACAAACTTCACCTGCGCAACCGGGTTTAGCACCAGCTCGGAGAAGCTCAGCATCTCCATACGCATGGTTTCAAAATTGAACTCGGAAGCAATCGGGTTTTGCATCCAGCCGTTCGCCACCAGAATCCACAGCGCGGACATATTGGAACCGAGCGCCACCAGCCAGGTCACCGCAAGGTGTTGCACCTTGCCCAGACGATCCCAGCCGAAGAAGAACAGGCCAACAAAGGTGGATTCGAGGAAGAACGCCATTAATCCTTCAATGGCGAGCGGCGCACCGAAGATATCGCCGACGTAATGTGAGTAATATGACCAGTTGGTACCGAACTGGAATTCCATGGTCAGGCCGGTAGCCACGCCAAGCGCAAAGTTGATACCAAACAACTTGCCCCAGAACTTAGTCATATCTTTATAAATTTGTTTCCCCGTCAGGACATATACGGTTTCCATGATCGCCAATAAAAACGCCATACCCAGCGTTAATGGCACGAACAGGAAATGGTACATCGCCGTCAGGGCAAACTGTAAACGCGACAGCTCGACAATATCTAACATGATGACTCCTTGCTCCTCGCATGAACTTCCCCTGCGGATGACAACGGCAAACAACAGACATTGACGCGCAGAATAAGATTCAGGAACGACTGATTATTGATTCCAGTTTTGTTACTGATAGAACAGAGAAAGCTGTTGCCCGAAGATGGCGAGTAACAGTGATAAAATTCCCTTAAAAACCGATCCTTTCAGTCAATTTTAAGCAGGAGTGGAATGAGGAGGCGGCAGAATTGATATAACAACGCCTGGCACAAACTCCCGAAAAATTATGACGAAGACTGAATTGATGCAGCGCAATTTATACCGGTTAGTCGCTGTTTTGCTAGCGGTAAAGTTTCCTATAACACGCTATTTATTGATCTGGATTAAGACTATAAATTTCCAGATATGTAGTGTTAGTGTGGTTGTTAATTAGATGTCAAAACATCGTCTTATAATTAAGAATATAATTACCTTTTCCGCAATTATTTAACCTCGTTCTGGAAAGTCGTGCGCCAATTGTTTGAAGAAGATCCAGTGACTTTTCCCTTCTTTACCCTGATGACAGAGTAAGCATAGCCGCTGTTCTTGAAACCGTTGCGCTTTTTGCCCCTGTTTTCGGCGGGTCATTACCCAAAAAAAAGCCACCCGAAGGTGGCTTTTCAATATCCGTCAATACTGGCTTATTTGATTGGCAGAACCGCTTTAACCGCGTCACCAATGTCTGCCAGGCTGCGTACGGTTTTCACACCAGCCGCTTCCAGCGCAGCAAATTTCTCATCAGCAGTACCTTTACCACCGGCAATGATGGCGCCTGCGTGGCCCATACGTTTGCCTTTCGGTGCAGTCACACCCGCGATGTAGCCGACAACCGGCTTGGTCACGTGCGCTTTGATGTAGGCTGCTGCTTCTTCTTCCGCACTACCACCGATCTCACCGATCATCACGATCGCTTCGGTCTGTGGATCTTCCTGGAACAGTTTCAGGATGTCGATGAAGTTAGATCCTGGGATCGGGTCGCCACCGATACCTACGCAGGTAGACTGGCCGTAGCCGATGTCCGTGGTCTGCTTAACGGCTTCATAAGTCAGCGTACCTGAACGCGATACGATACCGACGCGGCCTGGCTGGTGAATGTGGCCCGGCATGATACCGATCTTACATTCGCCTGGGGTGATCACGCCTGGGCAGTTCGGGCCGATCATGCGTACGCCAGCTTCATCCAGCTTCACTTTCACGGTCAGCATATCCAGCGTTGGGATACCTTCGGTGATGGTGATGATCAGTTTGATACCCGCATCGATCGCTTCCAGAATACCGTCTTTGCAGAACGGCGCTGGAACGTAGATAACCGTGGCGGTTGCGCCAGTCGCTTCTACTGCTTCACGCACGGTGTTGAACACCGGCAGGCCGAGATGCGTGGTGCCGCCTTTGCCTGGCGTGACACCGCCAACCAGCTGCGTACCATAGGCCAGCGCCTGCTCAGAGTGGAACGTCCCTTGACCACCGGTGAAACCCTGGCAAATGACTTTGGTGTTTTTGTCGATCAAAATGGACATTATTTACCCTCCGCTGCAGCTACAACACGCTGTGCAGCGTCTGTCAGGCTGGTTGCTGCAATGATGTTCAGACCGCTGTCCGCCAGTTTCTTAGCGCCCAGCTCGGCGTTGTTACCTTCCAGACGTACCACAACTGGCACGTTTACACCCACTTCTGCCACTGCACCGATGATGCCGTCTGCGATCAGGTCGCAACGCACGATGCCGCCGAAGATGTTAACGAACACGGCTTTTACCGCATCGTCAGACAGGATGATTTTGAAGGCTTCGGTCACGCGCTCTTTGGTTGCGCCGCCACCAACGTCCAGGAAGTTTGCTGGCTCACCACCGTGGTGTTTCACGATGTCCATGGTGCCCATTGCCAGACCGGCGCCGTTCACCATACAGCCGATGTTGCCATCCAGCGCAACGTAGTTCAGTTCCCACTGCGTAGCGTGTGCTTCACGTGGATCTTCCTGGCTCGGATCGCGCATTTCACGCAGTTCCGGCTGACGGAACAGTGCGTTGCCGTCTGCACCCAGTTTGCCGTCGAGGCAGATCAGGTCGCCCTGCTTGGTGATCACCAGCGGGTTGATCTCAACCATCGCCAGATCGCGCTCAAGGAACATGGTCGCCAGACCCATAAAGATTTTGGTGAACTGGCTAACTTGCTTACCGGTCAGGCCGAGTTTGAACGCCAACTCGCGGCCCTGATACGGCTGTGGACCCGCTAATGGATCCAGCGCCATTTTGTGGATCAAGTGTGGCGTTTCTTCTGCCACTTTCTCAATCTCAACACCGCCTTCAGTCGATGCCATGAAGATCACGCGACGAGTCGCACGGTCAACCACCGCACCCAGATACAGCTCCTGATCGATATCAGTCGCGGCTTCAACCAGAATCTGGTTTACCGGCTGACCGTGCGCATCAGTTTGATAGGTCACCAGACGCTTGCCCAGCCAATGCTCAGCAAAAGCACGAATGTCTTCTTTGCTGTTAACCACTTTCACGCCACCCGCTTTACCGCGGCCACCGGCATGAACCTGACATTTCACTACCCACGGACCAGCGCCGATTTTAGACGCGGCTTCTTCTGCTTCACGTGGCGTGGTGCAGGCGTAGCCTGTCGGTGCTGGCATGCCATAGCGTGCAAACAGCTGCTTCGCCTGGTATTCATGTAAATTCATGATGTTCTATCCATTCAGGTATGAGTTTGGGCGCGCCTTCACACCGCGCGCCCGGCGAAATTAGACGTCCAGCAGCAGGCGAGCTGGATCTTCCAGCATCTCTTTCACCGCGACCAGATAGCCAACGGATTCACGACCATCAATCAAACGGTGATCGTAAGAGAGCGCCAGATACATCATTGGCAGAATCACAACCTGACCATTGACCGCCATTGGGCGCTCTTTGATGGCGTGCATGCCCAGAATCGCGCTCTGCGGTGGGTTGATAATTGGTGTCGACATCAGCGAACCAAACACACCACCGTTGGTGATGGTGAAGTTACCGCCGGTCAGCTCTTCAACCGTCAACTTGCCGTCACGGCCTTTCACCGCCAGCTCTTTAATTTTCTTCTCAATGTCGGCCATGCTCAGCGCATCAACATCTTTCAGCACTGGCGTTACCAGACCACGCGGAGTAGAAACCGCAATGCTCACATCGAAATAGTTGTGGTAAACCACATCTTCGCCATCAATCGACGCGTTCACTTCCGGGAAGCGTTTCAGTGCTTCAACCACCGCTTTGATGTAGAAGGACATGAAGCCCAGACGCACGCCATGACGCTTCTCGAACGCATCGCCGTACTGCTTGCGCAGGTCCATGATTGGCTTCATGTTGATTTCGTTGAACGTGGTCAACATCGCGGTGCTGTTTTTCGCTTCCAGCAGACGCTCGGCAACACGCTTACGCAGACGCGTCATCGGTACGCGTTTTTCGCTGCGGTTAGCCACAGCGGCCTGCGGTGCAGCAGCAGCGGCTGGCGCTGGTGCGGCTTTGCCACTGTCGGCTTTCTTCGCCAGATGTTTTTCCACATCTTCACGCGTCAGACGGCCGCCAACGCCGGTGCCTTTGATCTGGCTGGCATCGAGGTTATTTTCAGCAATCAGACGGCGAACCGCTGGGCTGAGCGCATCGTTGCTCTCTTCTTCCAGAGAAGCGGTCTGACGCTGTGCTGGTGTAGACTCTTTGCTTTCCGCTTTTGCCGCAGTCTCTTTCCCGCCGCTGTTGCCCTCTTTCAGACGGCCCAGAATCTGACGAGAAGTGACGGTAGCGCCTTCCTCTTCCAGCACGGCTTCCAGAATGCCGTCCGCTGAAGCAGGCACTTCCAGCACCACTTTGTCAGTTTCAATCTCTACCAGTACTTCATCGCGGCTCACAGAGTCGCCAGGTTTTTTGTGCCAGGTTGCAACCGTTGCGTCCGCTACGGATTCAGGCAAATCGGGAACGAGAATTTCTACGCTACTCATTTTCTTTCCTTTTTATTAACCAAGGTTCAGCGCGTCATTAACCAGGTCTTGCTGCTGTTTTTGATGTACGGACATGTAGCCCACGGCCGGTGAAGCAGAAGCCGGACGGCCTGCATAACGCAGTGACGCACCAAATGGAACCACTTCGCGGAAATGATGCTGACTGCAATACCATGCGCCCTGATTCAGCGGCTCTTCCTGACACCACACGAAATCCTGCACATGAGCATAGTTTTTCAATACGTCCTGCACGACTTTGTGCGGGAACGGATAGAGTTGTTCGATACGCACGATGGCCACGTCGGTCTGCTCGTTTTTACGACGCTGCTCCAGCAGATCGTAATAAACCTTGCCCGAACACAGCACGACGCGTTTAACCTGCTGCGGATCGAGATCGTCGATCTCACCAATCGCCGGCTGGAAGCTGCCAGTGGCCAACTCTTCCAGGCTGGAAATCGCCAGCGGATGACGCAGCAGTGATTTTGGTGACATGACGATCAGCGGACGGCGCATACCGCGCAGCGCCTGACGACGCAGCATGTGGTAAACCTGCGCTGGGGTTGAAGGCACGCACACCTGCATGTTCTGTTCAGCACAGAGTTGCAGATAACGCTCCAGACGCGCTGAGGAGTGCTCAGGACCCTGACCTTCATAACCGTGCGGCAGCAACATGACCAGGCCACACATACGGCCCCATTTCTGCTCGCCGGAGCTGATGAACTGGTCGATCACTACCTGTGCGCCGTTGGCGAAATCGCCGAACTGTGCTTCCCAAATGGTCAGCACGCGCGGTTCTGCGGTGGCGTAACCGTATTCGAAGGCCAGTACCGCTTCTTCAGACAGCACGGAATCCCACACTTTGAACTGACCTTGAGCGTTATGGACATGGTGCAGCGGCGTGTAGGTTGAGCCGTTGGTCTGGTTGTGGATCACCGCATGACGGTGGAAGAAGGTACCGCGACCGGTATCTTCACCGGAAAGACGCACCGGAATTCCTTCGTCAACCAGCGTGGCGTAAGCGAGGTTTTCAGCACCGCCCCAATCGAACGCTTTGTTACCTTCGGCCATCTCTTTGCGATCGTTGTAGATCTTGGCCACGCGAGACTGCACTTCTACCGATTCCGGTACGCTGCTGATGCGGCGCGCCAGTTCCTGCAGGCGTTTCAGTTCCACTGTTGCCGGGTAGCTTTCGTCCCACTCGTGGTTCAGATATGGCGACCAGGTGAATGAATGCAGGCTCATCGGACGCCATTCCGGCACCACGCATTCGCCTTCATCCAGCGCGTCGCGGTACAGGTTAACCATCTCGGTGGCATCTTCAGTGGTCGCAACACCTTCGCTTTCCAGCTGATCGGCGTAGATTTTACGCGGCGTTGGATGCTTTTTGATTTTCTGGTACATCAACGGCTGAGTTGCACTTGGCTCGTCGGCTTCGTTGTGGCCGTGACGGCGGTAGCACACCAGATCGATAAACACATCACGTTTAAAGGTGTTGCGATAATCCAGCGCCAGGCGAGTCACAAATGCCACCGCTTCTGGATCGTCCGCGTTAACGTGGAAAATCGGTGCCAGCACCATCTTGCCGATATCAGTGCAGTACGGCGTAGAACGCGCATCTTTCGGGTTGGAGGTGGTGAAACCAACCTGGTTGTTAATCACGATGCGAAAGGTACCGCCCACTTCGTAACCACGCGCCTGGGACATGTTCAGGGTTTCCTGCACCACGCCCTGGCCGATAACGGCAGCATCACCGTGAATGGTGATTGGCAGAACTTTGTTGCTGCTTGGCTCAGCCAGACGATCCAGACGCGCACGCACCGAACCCATCACTACCGGGCTCACGATTTCCAGATGCGACGGGTTGAACGCCAGCGCCAGATGCACCAGGCCGCCTTCGGTTTCGACGTCAGACGAGAAGCCCATGTGGTACTTCACGTCGCCGGTGCCGAGGTGTTCTTTGTGCTTGCCGGAGAACTCGTCAAACAGATCCTGCGGCTTCTTACCTAATACGTTGATCAGTACGTTGAGACGACCGCGGTGCGCCATACCCAGCACCACTTCGCGCGTACCGCTCTTGCCAGCGTGACGAATCATCTCGCGCAGCATGGGCACCAGCGCATCACCGCCTTCCAGCGAGAAGCGCTTCGCACCCGGGAATTTCGCACCCAGATATTTTTCCAGGCCTTCTGCCGCGGTCAGCTCTTTCAGGAAACCTTTTTTCTCGTCGCTGCTGAAAGACGCGTGGCCCACCACCGATTCCAGACGCTGCTGAATCCAGCGCTTCTCGTCGGTGTTGTTGATGTGCATGTACTCTGCACCAATCGAGCCACAGTAAGTCTGCTGCAGCGCCGCAAACAGATCGGCCAGCTTCATAGTCTCTTTGCCGATAGCAAAAGAGCCTACGTTAAAGCTTTCCTGAAAATCGGCGTCGGTCAGATCGTGATAAGCCGGATCGAGGTCGGCTACCCTGTCCTGTTTCCACAGGCCAAGCGGATCGAGGTTGGCATGCTGATGGCCGCGGAAGCGGAATGCATTAATCAGCTGCAGCACTTTAACCTGTTTGGAGTTGGTTGCCGGATCGGTCACGGTTGATGTGTAACGCGTGGCGTCTTTAGCCAGGCGGCGGAAGTAATCACGCGTGGTGGAGTGAAATTGCTCAGGTTTCACGCCAGTGCCCGGCAGCTGTTGGAACAGCTCGCGCCACATGTCATCAACTGAGTCAGGATCGGTCAGGAAATCCTCATAGAGTTGCTCTATGTAAGATTGGTTCGCGCCGGCCAGCCAGGAGGAGTCCAGCCAGGGTTTCATCGCGCTGTTCTGCATTGTGATCCCTTAAGCATTAATCTGCTTTTTATGAGGTTTCATTTTTTACCGCTTACGCGGCTTGCCGTAGTGAGTTCAGCGATACGAACCTGTGCGCTACCGGCGCCTGGCTCGTAAGGGAACCTTTATAAGCGTGGTCAGCACCGCGCTTATAGAGGCTTCCGTAAACATCCGGGAACCTGGGTTCCCGGACAGTGACTTTTGTTACGCCCCGCGTTGCAGCAGCATCGACTTAATATGGCCGATGGCGCGCGTTGGGTTTAGGCCTTTCGGGCACACGCTCACACAGTTCATGATGCTGTGACAGCGGAAAACACTGAAAGCATCGTTTAGATTGTCGAGACGCGCATTGGTTTCCGTATCGCGGCTGTCGATCAGGAAACGGTAAGCGGCCAGCAGGCCAGCCGGACCAACAAACTTGTCCGGATTCCACCAGAACGACGGGCACGACGTTGAGCAGCAGGCGCAGAGAATACACTCGTACAAACCGTCCAGATGCTCACGCTCGGCTGGGCTCTGTAAATGCTCGCGCGCCGGAGGATTTTCCCCATTATTCAACAGGAAAGGCTTAATCTTCTCATACTGTGCATAGAATTGTCCCATGTCTACCACGAGGTCGCGGATAACCGGTAAACCAGGCAGTGGACGGATAACAATTTTCTTCGTGCCGTTACCCAGCGCAGAGACCGGCGTGATACATGCCAGACCGTTTTTACCGTTCATGTTCAGACCATCTGAACCGCACACGCCTTCACGGCATGAGCGACGGAAAGCCAGCGTTGGGTCTTTCTCTTTCAGACGGATCAGCGCATCCAACAGCATCATGTCGCGACCATCTTCCGACTCCAGCGTGTATTCCTGCATACGCGGTTTGTCGTCGACTTCCGGGTTGTAACGATAAATAGAAAATTCGAGTCTCATGATGATCTCCGCAATTAGTAGGTACGCGCTTTTGGCGGGAAGGCCGCACGCAGTTTCGGTTGCATGTTTACCTCACGGCGCGTCATGCTTTCCGTCTGCGGAACATAGAGACTGTGGCACAGCCAGTTTTCATCATCGCGATCCGGGAAGTCGAAGCGGCTATGCGCGCCACGGCTTTCGGTACGGAAGTTGGCGGCGACAGCGGTGGCGTAAGCGGTTTCCATCAGGTTATCCAGCTCGAGGCACTCGATACGCTGGGTGTTGAAGTCCGGCGAACGGTCATCCAGACGCGCCGATTTCAAACGCTCACGAATCACTTTCAGCTCTTCCAGACCTTCACGCATCGCATCGCCATCGCGGAATACGGAGAAGTTGTTCTGCATGCAGCGCTGCAGCGCTTTACGGATTTCGACCGGATCTTCACCGGTGGTGTTATTTTCCCAACGGTTAAATCGCGCCATCGCTTCATCAAGATTTTCCTGCGTGGCTTCACGCAGTTCGCCCTGCTCTTCAATACACTCCAGCAGATGCACACCGGCTGCGCGGCCGAACACCACCAGGTCGAGCAGCGAGTTGCCGCCGAGGCGGTTAGCGCCGTGTACTGATACGCAGGCGATTTCGCCGACAGCGAACAGACCTGGAATCACCTCATCCTGGCCCTGCTCGTTCACGCGCAGCGCCTGACCGGTCACTTTGGTCGGCACGCCGCCCATCATGTAGTGGCAGGTTGGGATCACTGGAATCGGTTCTTTAATGGGGTCAACGTGCGCAAAAGTGCGCGACAGCTCAAGAATGCCTGGCAGTCGCGATTCCAGTACATCGGCACCGAGATGGTCGAGCTTCAGTTTAATGTGCGGACCCCAAGGGCCATCGCAACCGCGACCTTCACGGATTTCCACCATCATTGAACGTGCAACCACATCACGACCCGCCAGATCTTTGGCGTTTGGCGCGTAACGTTCCATGAAGCGTTCACCGTGCTTATTCAGCAGATAACCACCTTCACCACGGCAACCTTCGGTCACCAGCACGCCCGCACCGGCAATACCGGTTGGGTGGAACTGCCACATTTCCATATCCTGCACCGGCACGCCTGCACGCAGCGCCATACCAACGCCGTCACCGGTGTTGATGTGAGCATTAGTGGTGGACTGGTAAATACGGCCCGCGCCGCCGGTCGCCAGAATGGTGGCCTTAGCTTTGAAATAGACGGTTTCGCCGGTTTCCATGCAGATAGCCGTACAGCCGACAATCGCACCGTCCTCGTTTTTCACCAGATCCAGCGCATACCATTCGGAGAAGATGGTGGTTTTGTTCTTCAGGTTCTGCTGATACAGCGTATGCAGCAAGGCGTGGCCGGTACGGTCAGCAGCCGCCGCGGTACGCGCCGCCTGCTCACCGCCGAAATTCTTCGACTGACCACCAAACGGACGCTGATAAACGCGGCCGTCATCAAGACGGGAGAAAGGCAATCCCATATGTTCCAGTTCCAGAATCGCTTCTGGACCGACATGACACATATATTCGATCGCGTCCTGGTCGCCGATAAAGTCGGAACCTTTGACGGTGTCGTACATGTGCCATTCCCAGTTATCGTCATGGGTGTTACCCAGCGCAACGGTGATACCGCCCTGCGCCGATACGGTATGGGAACGGGTTGGGAAAACTTTGGATAACAGGGCACAAGTCTGGCCCGATTGGGAGATTTGCAAGGCGGCACGCATACCTGCGCCACCCGCGCCGATCACCACGGCATCAAATTCTCTGACTGGCAAACTCATTTACACACCCCACACCACAACAAATCCATAAATTGCGTACGACAACAGCGCAACCACAATCACAAACTGCAGCAGCAAACGGGTTGCTACCGGTTTCACGTAGTCAGTCAGCACCTGCCACATTCCAATCCAACCGTGGATGAGAATCGAGAACAGCGTCAACATGGTGAACACTTTCGTGAAGGCGGATGAGAAGAAGCCATGCCAGACGTCATACGTCAGCGTGCCTGTCATCACGACAAAACCGAGGATGTAGATGATGTAAAGCGTCATTAAGATTGCAGCAGCACGCAGTAACAGCCAGTCATGGATACCGTTGCGTCCTAATGCAGAAGCATTGCTTACCATACGAGGACTCCAGCCAAAATTGAGAGCACGACAGTGATAACAAAAGCCGCTTGCGCGGAACGGGTTCCCACCTGCAGGGTTTCTTCCATAAAGCCAAAATCAGCCAACATATGACGAATACCGCCCACGACGTGATACGCCAGCGCAGTTAAAATGCCCCACATGATGAATTTGGCGAAGAAGCTATCCATGATGGATGCCGCTTGCAGGAAGCCTTCAGGAGAAGAGAGGGAGAGACCCAGTAACCAGAGCAGAATTCCGAGAGCGACAAAGGTAATCACGCCGGAGACGCGGTGGAGAATGGACGATATTGCAGTAACGGGAAACCGGATCGTCGAGAGATCCAAGTTAACAGGTCTTTGTTTTTTCACGGTTTTGCCCACACAGCTCTTTTTTATTTTGCTTCCTCCGGTCCTGAGTTGCATCAGAGACACAGCGTGTGTTCAGACTGCAACCGCCACCAAAATAGCAACATCCAGTGTTAAATAAAGCGGGTAAAACGCTGGGTGGCTCCTGGTGTCAGGGTGTTCCGGAGACCTGGCCGCAGTATAGGAGGATCACATTCTGATTACAATTCCCCTACAATCTCTTTGGTCACATTTAGGCTGAACAGTGATCACCTTCACGAATTTCACAATTTATACATTTTTAATTATCTGATTTGACAAAGAATCAACATTTTAGTTACAAACAATCGCATTAAAGCCCTATGATGCACAAAAGTTATGGGGATACACTTTCCCCTAAGCTCAAGTTATGTAACATTGCCAATACAAGTTATATAAAGCATCAGGTTATTGGTTACCAAGAAGTTATGTCGTGACAGGAACTTTAACATCCTCGATGTGCAGCATGTCATGCCCCGATGCCACCGAATGGCCCAAATTCAGCGTTTACTCTGCAACCTTGCCTCACCAACGTTACCGTAGAGTGATGCTGGGAAGATTGTGGTTTTATGCAACATGGAGGCTATTCTGGTGTCTAAGATCCTTACCTTAAAGGCGCTATGGAGACGAAATAATGACAGATAAAAAAGTGACGCTAACCCTACAAGATAATACGTCTGTTGAACTGGACGTGATGCAAGGCACGCTGGGACAAGATGTTGTTGATGTCCGCGCCCTTGGCTCACAAGGCCTGTTCACCTTCGATCCCGGCTTCACCTCTACGGCGTCCTGCGAATCTAAAATCACCTTTATTGATGGTGACGAAGGTATTCTGTTACACCGTGGTTTCCCGATTGATCAGCTGGCAACCCACTCAAACTATCTTGAAGTGTGTTACATCCTGCTGAATGGCGAAGCCCCGACCCAAGCCCAGTTTGAAGAGTTCCGCACCACCGTTACCCGCCACACCATGATCCACGAGCAAATCACCCGACTGTTCCACGGCTTCCGCCGCGATTCGCATCCAATGGCGGTGATGTGTGGTGTGACCGGTGCGCTGGCGGCGTTTTATCACGACTCTTTAGACGTCAACATTGAACGTCACCGTGAAATCGCTGCGTTCCGCCTGCTGTCGAAAATGCCGACCATGGCGGCGATGTGCTACAAGTACTCGATTGGCCAGCCGTTTGTGTATCCGCGTAACGACCTCTCTTATGCCGGTAACTTCCTGCACATGATGTTCGCCACGCCGTGCGAAGAGTACAAAGTGAATCCAGTACTGGAACGCGCGATGGACCGTATTCTGATTCTGCACGCCGACCATGAGCAGAATGCTTCAACCTCTACCGTGCGTACCGCAGGATCCTCAGGCGCAAACCCGTTTGCCTGTATCGCCGCCGGTATCGCTTCACTGTGGGGACCGGCGCACGGCGGTGCCAACGAAGCGACACTGCGCATGCTGGAAGAGATCAGCACCGTTGATCACATCCCTGAGTTTGTTAAACGTGCGAAAGATAAAAACGATTCGTTCCGTCTGATGGGCTTCGGCCACCGCGTGTATAAAAACTACGATCCCCGTGCCACCGTGATGCGCGATACCTGTCACGAAGTGCTGAACGAACTGGGCATGAAAGATGATCTACTGGAAGTGGCGATGGAGCTGGAACACATCGCGCTGAACGACCCGTACTTCATCGAGCGTAAACTCTATCCAAACGTCGATTTCTATTCAGGCATCATTCTGAAAGCGATGGGCATTCCGTCTTCAATGTTTACCGTGATCTTCGCGATGGCGCGTACCGTGGGTTGGATTGCACACTGGAAAGAGATGCATGACGAAGGCATGAAAATCGCCCGTCCGCGTCAGCTGTATACCGGTTACACCGAGCGTCCATTCACCTCGGCGCTGGATAAATAAGAGAAAGGCGGCCATCTGGCCTAATGCTGGTCAGTTAAGCCAACGACAAGTGCGCCGGCCGGAGACACTTCTGGTCCGGCTGTCCTCGCGCCGCTAGCGCGGTACCTTCACATCGCTCGTCTGCCTGACGGACCGGCGGAGACGGGACCTCCTTGTCCCGGCTCCGCCTTTCGCCCGCGTCCTGCGGGCTCTCCTGGCTTCCTCGCTTCGTTCAGCGCTGCGGATTGCCTGCCCAGAATTGTCCCCGGCCTGCTCATAAGCTTCAGTGCGTGTAATTGAAAAGGGCATATTTGCCAGGTGCGCTGGCGCGTCTGCTGCGGCATAAGGGCTATTCGCAGCGCTGAGGCTTTTACGTTGGGCCAGGAGCCTCACGCATGGATGCGTGAGGCAGTTCGGGGCGGCCAGGACGGCCGATCCACGAACGATCCGACGGCACGACGTGAAAGCCGAAGGCACCGCGCCAGCGGCGCGAGGACGGCCCGTGACGCAGCTGATGTGTCAGAGCCCACACCAGATTTAAAAAGCATTAGGCCATCTGGCCGCCTTTCTTATTACGCTACAACTGGCATCCCGGACACCAGTAAAACGGCCGCGATGACAGCACGCCCTTTTCTATCGCCGCGCCACACCGCCGACATTTTTTGCCCTGCCGATGAAACACCTCGAAGCGAAACGCTGCCTCTTCGTGATATTTCTTCATGCTGCCACGCATCTGATACGACAAACGCGGCACCGCCAACATCGCTTCACTTAATGCCGTCAGCTGCTGCTCGCTGAGATCCTGCGCCCGATGCGACGCCAGCAATCCGGCGTGCCACAAAATCTCCACGCGCAGATAGTTGCCGAGGCCGGCTAAAAAGGCCTGATCGAGTAACAAGCCGCTGAACTGGCGACGGCGAAAACGCGGCGACAGCAAACGCTCGCGCACCTCTTCCACCGTTAAACTGGCATCCAGCACATCCGGGCCTACACGTTGCAAAAACGGATGCGCCGCTAAGGTATCAGCATTGAGCAGCTCAATATCCGACGCGCTATACAGCAAAATGGTTTTATCCGCAGTCGCTAGCCGCACGCGCAGCTGACGTGTGGTATTCGGCTGCGTGCCGGTTGGCACCACGCGCCACACGCCGTACAGCTGATTGTGGCTGTAGAGCGTTAGCCCGTTGGAGAAGTGGGTGAGCAGCGCTTTACCGCGTGTTTCAAAGGCGTTGATGGTGGCATCCATCAGCGCCGGTTCGTAGGTTTTCAGCTGTGGAAAGGCAAACCACACATCGGTAAGTGGTTTGCCGACCATCGCCTCTGCCAGTTGATCCGCCGCGCGGCGGATCTCCGGTCCCTCAGGCATAAAAACTCCTGTTAATGCGTGGCGCCACCGACGACGCGGATATCATTTTCGGTGCTCAGGATCACCTGCAGCGAAGTTTCCAGCGCCTGAATCACACTTGACGTCGCCATGCTGGCCACACCGGGGTGGTGCACCGCTTGCTCCGGCATATACGGGATGTGGATAAAACCGCCGCGCGCCTTGCTGTTGGTGGTGTGGATCCAGTGCAGCAGGCTGTACATCACGTGGTTACAGGTGAAGGTGCCGGCGGTTTGCGATACCGAAGCCGGTACGCCAACTTCGCGCAGCGCGGCAACCATCGCTTTGATCGGCAGCGTGGAGAAATAGGCCGCCGGGCCATCCGCCTCAATCGGTTGGTCGATAGGTTGCTGCTGGTTGTTATCCGGAATACGTGCGTCGTCCACGTTAATCGCGACACGTTCAACCGTAATATCGGCGCGACCGCCAGCTTGCCCGACGCACAGCACGCGATCGGGTTGAATCTCGTCCAGCGCGCGCGTCAGCACTTCACCGCAGGTGGCAAACACCACCGGCAGCTGGCGTACCACAATGCGCGCACCGGCGATCTCTTTGCCGTCGAAGGTGCGTACTGCTTCCCACGAAGGGTTGATGGTTTCACCACCAAAGGGCTCAAACGCCGTCATTAACACCGTTTTCATTGCAACCTCATAAGAACATCAGGAAGTAGAGCAGGAAAATATTCACTACCAACAGTAGCACACCGGTTGGCACCTGAGCCTTGATCACCGCGTTACGGTCCGGTAGCTCCAGCAGGCGCGCTGGCACGATGTTGAAGTTGGCCGCCATTGGCGTCATTAGCGTGCCGCAATAGCCGGAGAACATCCCAATCGCCGCCATCACCGCCGGATTGCCGCCGTGCTGCAGCACCAGAATAGGAATACCAATGCCGGCGGTCACAATCGGGAAGGCAGCAAAGGCGTTACCCATCACCATGGTCAGCAACGCCATACCCACCGCATAGACCGCGACGGCAATCAGGCGATTATCCACCGCCAGATACTGCTCGGTGAGATGCGAAATCGCCGTGCCGACACCGGCGCTGGTGAATAGCAGGCCAAGCGTGGCCAGAATCTGCGGCAGGATAAACGCCCAACCCACCGCATCCTGCAGGCGACGGGTTTCCTGCATCGACTGCAACGGCTTTTCATGGGTAATTTTCAACGCGATCAGCCAGCCCAGCAGGCAACCAATCATCATGGAGAATAGCGTCACCAATGTGGAGTGATTACCGGGACCAAACACGCTGTCCTGCAAACCGGGAATATGGTTAAACGCCAGCACGCCAATCACCGTTACCAGCGGAATCGCCAGCGCTGGCAGGAACAGCTTGTTATGTAGGCGTTTAGCGCTTTCCTGTTTCTGCTCATCGCTACGTTGATGATAACGACCCAGACGCACGCCGCCGAAACCGGCTATTAACGCCATCAACACCACGGCCACGCCCACGCCGATGTGCAACCAGCGGCGGCCCAGTTCGGCATCGCCCGCCCATTGTCCCATCAGCTGGTAAGCACCCTCACCAATCAGGAAAATCAGACCATACAATGCCCAGAACAGCCCGGTGGTAAAACGACGCGGGTTAGCGCTGTCACGCCAGGAAAGCACGGCGACCACCAGCAGGATCACGCCTGCCAGCCACATCAAATATTGTTGCTGGAACATTACTTCCCTCCTTTGGCGTTCAGCGCCTGCTGGTTTAACGCGCCCAATTCACGCGACAGCTGGCGATCGAGACGCACCAAACGGGCTGAATGAATGAGGAAAGCACAGAGCGCGGTAGGGATGCCCCACAGCGCAATATGCAGCGGTTCGGTGCTGATACCGGCAGATTCCTGCATGAAGTTATGCATGAAGATAATCGCGCCAAAGGCAACGAAGATATCCTCGCCGAAGAACAGACCGATGTTATCGGTCGCCGCAGACATGGCGCGCAGACGATGGCGCACGTCTGGCGGGACGTCACCGTAACGGTTTTCGGTAGCGCCTTCAGCCATCGGCGCCAGCAGCGGACGTACCATCTGCGGATGGCCACCGAGGCTGGTCAAACCCAGCGCGGCGGTGGCTTCACGCACAAACAGGTAGACGATCAGTAAGCGTCCGGCGGTGGCGGTTTTGATCTGCGCGATCCAGCTTTGCGCGCGCTCCTTCAGGCCATGACGCTCCAGCAGGCCGATAACCGCCAGCGGCAGCAGCAGAATCAGCGGCAGGTTACGCGTATTGAGGAAGCCCGAGCCGAGTTTTTCCAGAATGTCTGCCAGCGGCAGATGTGCCGCCAGCCCGGTGACGAAGCCCGCCACAATTACCACCAGCACCGGGTTAAAGCGCAGCACAAAACCCAGAATGATGGCGGCGATACCCAACAGCGGCCAGAGGTTTACCACGTTATCCATGTTGTTCCCTTATGTGAAAAGACAAAGCCCGGCGTGATGCCGGGCAATGAGTAAAAACGTTATGCGCTGGTGACCGCAATCTGATTGGTCGCAAACGCCGCGCGCAGCGTGCGGGCGAACTGCAGCGCATGTGCGCCATCGCCATGTAAACAGACGGTTTCAGCGTTAACCTTGACCCATTCTCCGCTGATGCTCTGCACCTGACGCTGCTGTACCATCGCCAGCGTTTGCGCCAGCGCCTGGTCGGCATCTTCAATCATCGCGTGCGGCTGGCTGCGTGGCACTAGCGCCCCGCTCGCCAGATAGCCGCGATCGGCAAACACCTCTTCGCGGGTGCGCAGACCATGATGCGCCGCCGCCGCAATCAATGCGCTGCCCGCCAAACCCACCAGAATCAATCCGGCATCCACGGCTTTCACCGCGCGTGCGATGGCATCCGCCAGTTGCGGATCGCCCGCCGCCTGGTTGTACAGCATGCCGTGCGGCTTGACGTGCACCAGCCGTTCGCCTTCGCTCTCCGCAATGCTTTTCAACGCACCAATCTGGTAGATCATCTGCGCATATACGGTTTCTGGCGGCAGCTGCATGGCGGTACGACCAAAGTTTTCCCGATCGGGGAAACTCGGATGGGCACCAATCGCCACGCCAGACGCTTTGGCCCAGCGCACCGATTGCAGCATGGTTTGCGCATCACCGGCGTGAAAGCCGCAGGCGATATTGGCTGAACTCACCAGCGTCAGCAGTTCCTGATCGCTGGCGCTGCCTTCGCCGAGATCGGCGTTAAGATCAATCTTCATGTGCCAATCCCCAGGCTATTTGGTCGAAGGAACGTTGTTGATGCTGTTTGGCGTGAATCGCATCTTCCAGCGTGCAGTGGATAAAGTGAATCGGTTCGCCGAGGCGAATTTGCGCCAGATGATAGAGATCGGCTTCGATGATGCAGGCAATGCGCGGATAGCCGCCGGTAGTTTGTGCGTCCGCCATCAACACAATCGGCTGACCATTAGGCGGCACCTGCACCACGCCAGGCACTAAACCGTGCGACAGCAAATCGCGCGTTGCATCGCGATGCAGTTGACGTCCCTGCAGGCGATAGCCCATGCGGTTACTTTGCGGACTGAGCTTCCACGGGCTACGCCAGAAACCCTGCTGCGCCTCACGCGAGAACTCATTATATTCCGGGCCCGCTAAGGCGCGGATGCGGTTGCCCCACAGCAGCTGACGTACGCCGGCTTTATCTTTGAAGTCGCGCGTTGGTTTACCCAGCGGCAGTTCGTCGCCATCCTGCAGTTTACGTCCCTGCCAACCACCAAACGCCGCCTTAAGATCGGTACTCACCGAACCGAGCATTTCCGGCACGGCAAAACCACCGTTGACCGCCAGATAGCTGCGCATACCGCGCGTTGGCGTTGCCAGCGTCAGCACCTGCCCTTTTTTCACCGGCAGACGCCAGCCGGTCCAGACCGGTTTGCCATCCAGATCGGCATTGCAGCCCGCACCCGTCAGCGCAAACCAGCCGTCACGGGTAAACTGCGCTTTAAATTGTCCCAGCACGATTTCCAGCACCGCGCTCTGCTCGGGGTTGCCCACCAGCATATTGGCGGTGCGCATTGCTGGTTGATCGAGCGCGCCGCCTACACTGATGCCGTATTGGCGGAAGCCGGTGCGGCCGTGGTCTTGTAGCGAGGTCATCATGCCCGCGCGGAGAATTTTCAACATACGCCCTCCTGCTGCGGCACAAAGCGCACGCTATCGCCGGGGCGTAACAGTGTCGGTGGATGCTGGAGTGGATCGAACAGGCTAAGTGGTGTGTGACCAATCAGTTGCCAGCCGCCAGGCGCGGCTAACGGATAAATACCGGTTTGGCTGCCGCCGATGCCCACCGAGCCGCTCGGCACAATCACGCGCGGTTCCGCGCGGCGCGGCGTGTGTAAACGCTCATCCAGGCCGCCGAGATAGGGGAAACCCGGCTGGAAGCCGATGAAATAGACCACGTAATCGATGCTGCTGTGCAGTTCTACCGCTTGCTTTGGCGTCATGTTGGCGCGATCCGCCACCACCTGCAGATCGGGCCCGCCTGCGCCGCCGTACACCACCGGGATTTCAACGCGGCGCGATTCCGGCAGCTGCGCTTCGCTCTCTTCCCACCAGCGCTGTAAACGCTCAATGGCGTCCAATGCATTGAGTTGCGGATCGCGCAGCAGCAACGTCAGGTTGTTCATTCCAGGAATCACTTCCTCTACCTGCTCGTGCTGCTGCAGTCGCTGACACAATCCCCAGATGCGCTGCTGACTGGTCAACGAAACCGGCGGTTCCAGTTCCAGCACCACCGCGCGCTCACCTAGCAGATAACAACGTGCTCGTTGCAAAAACAACCTCCTGGTCAAATTCAAAACATAACGTAGGGTCGCCATTCATGGCGACCGGGCATCACGTTTATGCGTAAAGGCCATAAGTTATGCGAAAGTGACAGAGATGTGTCAACAGATTTGCGCCCTTAACGCAGGTTAAGGGCGTGAGAATGGAAGAATCAGGCAGGATTATCGATGTCGATAAAGGTCACATCAAGGCCATGATGGGCGGCTAACCATTCGCCCAGCGCCTTGATGCCGCCGCGTTCGGTCGCGTGGTGTCCAGCGGCAAAGAAGTGCAAACCTTGTTCGCGCGCGCTGTGAATGGTTTGCTCAGAAACTTCACCGGTAATAAAGGCATCGACGCCAAAGGCTGCCGCGCTATCAATAAAGCCCTGACCGCCGCCGCTGCACCAGGCAACGCGCTTGATCACTGCCGGCGCGTTATCGCCGCAGTGCAGCGGTGTGCGACCTAGACGCTGGGCAATTTTTTCCGCCAGCGCCGCGCCACTTAAAGGTTCTGCCAATTCGCCCCACGGCACCAGCGGCTGAATCTCGCCTTTCACTTCAATATCAAACAGACGCGCCAGCTGCGCGTTATTACCCAACTCGGGATGCGCATCCAGCGGCAGATGCCAGCCATACAGGTTGATATTATTGGCCAGCAGCGTGCGCAGACGCTGGCGCTTCATGCCTTTAATCACCGGCGCTTCGCTTTTCCAGAAGTATCCGTGATGCACCAGCACCGCATCAGCGTTGCGCTTCACCGCTTCATCCAGCAGCGCCTGGCAGGCGGTGACGCCGGTGATGAGGGTTTTCACCTCGGCGCGCCCTTCCACCTGCAAACCGTTCGGCGCATAGTCGCTGAAGGCGCTGTTATTCAGCTGCTGATTGACGATCTGTTCTAACTCGACATTATTCATTACGGCTCCCTGACCGCCTCAAGCCGCGCTGCGAGCGCGCTCAAAGGCGTCTAGTGTCTTTTTACGTGCGTCCTTATGTTCCACGATTGGCGCGGGATAATCGAGTTTCTTGTTATTTTTCTGCGCCCATACCTGCGGCTGATGGATATCGCTATCGGGTACTTCCTTTAATTCCGGCAGCCACTCACGGATAAACGCGCCCTGTTTATCGAAGCGCTCTCCCTGCGTAGTGGGATTGAAGATACGAAAATAGGGCGCGGCATCGGTGCCGGTTGACGCGGCCCACTGCCAGCCGCCGTTGTTGGCGGCCAGATCGCCATCGATCAGTTGCTGCATGAAATAACGCTCACCTTCACGCCAGTCGATCAATAGGTCCTTCACCAGGAAACTGGCGGTAATCATGCGCAAGCGATTATGCATCCAGCCGAGCGTGTTGAGCTGACGCATGGCCGCATCAACAATCGGATAGCCGGTTTTGCCCTGTTGCCAGGCGTTGAGATGTGCTTCGTTTTGCTGCCAATCGACGTTGCGCGTCCAGTCGACAAACGGCTGATGCTTACACAGCGCGGGAAATGCCACCATCAGATGACGATAGAATTCGCGCCAGATCAGTTCGTTCAGCCAGGTAAAAGCCTTGCCTTCGTTGAGCGCATCGGGATGCTCTTTTAATACGCGATGCAGACACTGACGCGGCGACAACACGCCAGTCGCCAGATAGGCCGATAACCGGCTGGTACCGTCAATGGCCGGCAAATCACGTTGATCCGGATAATGTTGCACCGCCTGTTTGGCGAAGTGGCGCAGCTGTTTTAATGCGGCCTCTTCACCCGCCGGAAACACGGTTTCATCAAAGGCTTCACAGGGATAATCAAAGGCGGGGATCTTCTTTTTGATGCTGATGGGCGCGCCGTCACGCGCTTTCGGCGCGTGATAGCACTCAGGTAAGCTTTGGTGCAGGCGACGAACAAAAGCTCTGCTGAACGGCGTGAATACCTTGAACATGGTGTTGCTGCCGGTTTGCACGCTGCCCGGCGGCAACAGCAGGCTGTCGTCGAATCCCTGACAAATCACGCTCTGCGCATCCAGACGTTTCTCCGCCTGCACATCGCGTTCTCGTTCGTTGATTTCGTACTGATAATTGTAGAACAGCGCATCAACTTGCTGCTGCTGGCAAAACTCCACCAGATAATCAATCGAAGCGGCAAAGTCATCACACTGATGGTGGTGCAAAGGAATGCCGCGTTCGGCCAGCGATGCCTGCAACAAAAGGAGATTTTGCTGGATGAACGCCGCCTGCTTTGGCGCCATGTGGTGCTGCTGCCACTGCTGCGGTGTGGCGATAAACAGCGCAATCACGTTGGCCTGGCTATCGCGGCAGGCAGCGGCCAGCGCCATGTTGTCATTGATGCGCAGATCGTTACGCAGCCAAACTAAATGGGTGGTCATAAAGCCCCGAAATTATTGGCCGTAGCGCAAACGCAGCGCTTCCGGATAAGGATCAAAGTAGCGCTGCTGTGCCAGCCACGGATGCGGGTATTCCGCCATGTAGTGTTTCAGCATGGTGATCGGTGCTAACAGCGGCTGTACGCCCTGACGATAACGATCAATCAGTTGCGCCAGCTCCTGCCGCTGCGGCGAACTCAGTTGCGGACGGAAGTAGCCTTGTACATGCATCAGCACGTTGGTGTGATTACGTCGCGATGCCTGATGTGACATCAGGTGCATCAGGCGATTGCGGTACTCAAAGGCGTAATCCTCCAGCGAATCCCACTGATCCATCGCCGCGACAAACCGACCCATTTCGCGATACTCATCCTGCGCGTGAGAAAGCAGCAGCAGTTTGTAGCGACTGTGAAAGGCCATCAACTTGTGACGTGATAATCCGCTGCGCCACATTTCGTTGAATTCATGCAGCGCGTAAACGCGGCCAATAAAGTTTTCACGGATAGCGTCATCGTGCAGACGACCATCCTCTTCCAGCGGCAGCCACGGCATCTCTTTCTGCAGAAATGCAGTAAAGATGCCGGTGCCTGCTTTACGGTTGTTGTTGGTTTCAGGCTCGTAAACGCGGACGCGTTCCAATCCACAGCTTGGCGATTTGGCACACAGAATGTAGCCGCACAGATGATGCAGCGACTTCACCCGCTCAGCAGACCAGCGCTGCATCTGTTCTGTCACCTCTTCGCCGCCCTCTTTACTGAAACAGAGATGGATATTTTCATCGCTCTCTTTTACCAGCCGCAAAGCCGGACGGGGCGTCGGTAAGCCAATCGCCATTTCAGGACATACAGGTTCAAAGCGCACAAATGGCACGAGTTCGTCCGTGGCGAAGGCAAAACGTTTGTGGCCGCCATCAAATCGGACGTTATCTCCGAGCAGGCAAGCGCTGATACCAACAGGAATTTTCTCGCTCATACTTGTACAACCTCAGAAATCTTGTAGAGGTTTTAAGTGTAGCTGAAATGCGCGGGGATAACAGCGGGAACGCGCGGTGGACATGAAAATTATCGATAAAAAAACCCGGCGCTTCGCGGGAAGTCGCCGGGTTAATACTGCGCTGAAATCGCTTACCAGTGAATGCCGGCAGCCGCTTCCGACTGCGCCAGCCAAACCGGTTTAGTGCTGGTTTTGCACCACATACGATGCAGGTAACTGTACAAACGCGCGCGATCCGAGCGGAATAACATCACTGGCAGCGCCAGCAAACCGATTGCTACCACCAGCACGCGGCGCAGTACGATTTTATACAGTGGATATGATCGATCCATTTTTTGGCCCCCTTGTGGTAAACATTGCGTTGAAATGTGATCTGGTTCAGATATTACCCGTTGTTGTGTAATTTTACTACTCATCCGACCACTATATTTGCGCTTTTTTTCATCAATATGTGTTGTGATGAAACTTAGTTACAAAATTGTGAATTCCACGATCTCTTGAAGTTAAAAACTTCGTGACGGACGCCGGGCTGCTTTATTGCTAAAGTGGTGCGTTAACTTTTTTGCCGCTGGAGGCAGCGTGACGACCATCTTGATAGTGGAAGATGAAAAAGAGATTCGCCGTTTCGTGCGCCTGGCGCTGGAGAGCGAAGGCCTGAAAATTGTGGAAGCGGAGCAACTGCAGCGCGGCCTGATTGAAGCGGCAACGCGTAAGCCCGATCTGGTGATCCTCGATCTCGGCTTGCCGGATGGTGATGGCAATGACTTTATCCGTGAAGTGCGCCAGTGGAGCAGCATGCCGGTGATTGTGCTGTCTGCGCGTAGCGATGAGCAGGATAAGATTGATGCGCTGGATGCCGGTGCGGATGATTACCTCACCAAGCCGTTTGGCATTGGTGAACTGCTGGCGCGTGTGCGTGTGGCGCTGCGTCGCCATCAAAGCAGCCAGCCTGAACCGATTGTAACATTTGGCGAAGTGAGCGTCGATTTGGCGGCGCGCCGCGTGCTGCGCAACCAACATGAAGTGCATTTGACGCCGACCGAATTTCGTCTGCTGAGCTTACTGCTGAATAATGCCGGAAAAGTGCTGACTCAGCGTCAATTGCTGAATCAGGTTTGGGGCCCGAATGCGGTGGAGCACAGCCACTATTTGCGCATCTATATGGGCCACTTGCGGCAGAAGCTGGAAGCGAATCCCACCCAGCCCAGCCATTTGCTGACCGAAACCGGTATCGGCTACCGATTTATGCCATAAAAAAAGGCCGCTAAGCGGCCTTTTTCTTAATTGCCCAATCAGGCGTTTTTCAGTACTTCGCTAACAATCTCAACCGCTTCTTTCTCGATTTGCTGACGATGTTCAGCACCTAGGAAGCTTTCGCAGTAGATTTTGTAAGCGTCTTCTGTACCTGATGGACGCGCGGCAAACCAGCCGTTTTCAGTCATCACTTTCAGACCACCGATTGACGCACCGTTACCCGGCGCGGCAGTCAGGCGTGCGGTGATCGGATCACCCGCCAGCGTATCAGCGCTCACCATTTCTGGTGACAGCTTGGACAGCGCCGCTTTCTGTGCCGAAGTCGCCGGAGCCTGCAGACGGTTATAGCTTGGCGCACCAAAGCGCTCTGCCAGCTCGTCATAATGCTGCTGCGGGTTCTTGCCGGTGACCGCGGTGATTTCAGCGGCCAGCAGACACATAATGATGCCGTCTTTATCGGTTGACCAGGCGGAGCCATCGAAACGCAGGAAGGATGCGCCCGCGCTCTCTTCACCGCCGAAACCGAAGCTGCCATCGAACAGACCATCAACGAACCATTTGAACCCAACCGGTACTTCTACCAGCTTGCGGCCAATGTCGTTGACGACGCGGTCGATCATTGCGCTGGAAACCAGGGTTTTACCAACAGCAACCTCTTTGCCCCACTGTGGACGATGCTGGAACAGGTAGTTGATCGCAACCGCCAGATAGTGGTTCGGATTCATCAGACCCGCAGGCGTGACGATGCCATGGCGGTCGTAATCAGGATCGTTGCCAAAGGCCAGGTCGAATTTATCTTTGTATGCCAGCAAGCCGGCCATCGCGCATTCAGATGAGCAGTCCATACGCACCACACCATCTTTATCCAGATGCATGAAGCGGAAAGTCTGGTCGATCGCATCGTTAACGATGGTCAGATCCAGCTTGTAGTGCTCAGCAATGCGCTGCCAGTAAGCGATACCGGAGCCGCCTAATGGATCGACGCCAATTTTCAGGCCGGCTTTCTGGATGGCGGCGAAGTCAATCACCTGCGCCAGACCTTCAACGTACGGCTGGATCAGATCCTGCTCAACAATGTGACCGCTTGCCCATGCCTGATCCAGCGGCAGACGTTTCACGTCTTTCAGCTCGCCTTTGATCAGCTGGTTAGCGCGATCTTCCACCACTTTGGTGACGTTGGTATCAGCCGGGCCACCGTTTGGCGGATTGTATTTGATACCGCCATCTTCCGGTGGGTTGTGCGAAGGCGTGATAACAATGCCGTCCGCCTGCGCGCCGCCGCGTTTGTTGTGCTCAAGAATCGCATTAGAGATAGCAGGCGTTGGCGTATAGCCGTTGTCCTGCTGCACAATCACGTCCACGCCGTTAGCGGCCAGCACTTCCAGCACGGACAGAATCGCCGGCTCAGACAGCGCATGCGTGTCTTTACCGACGTAGCATGGACCGGTGATGCCATCCTTTTTGCGCTCTTCAGCAATCGCCTGCGCGATCGCCAAAATGTGCTGTTCGTTGAAGCTTTGGCGTCCCGCGCTGCCGCGGTGGCCTGAAGTGCCAAATTTCACCGCATGATCCGGATTCGCCACATCGGGCTTCAGGACGTAATACTGCGAGGTTAATTGTGCAACGTTAATCAAATCGCTCTGCTGGGCAGGCTGCCCGGCACGGGGGTGATTGGCCATTGGCGCTTCTCCCTGACGCTTCAGTTAAATGGTGCCGCGAACTTTCTCTGTCAGTTCCTGAGGGAACTGCATAGCCAGCATGATGTGTTCCACCATGCTGCATTTGCGACCTGTATTGGTATTCGTGATCACCCAGTACGGCGTGCCGGGAACGTGCTTCGGCTTGGTATGGGTGCCATTTTGCAGCAGCGTGTGCTCGTCGCCCGCAAAGTAGACGCGGGTACGGCCCTGCAACGAGGCAGTCGCTTCAGCAAACGCCGCCGGATCAAGACGATAGAGCGTTGACAGTACCAACATGAAGCGGTTAACCGCCTTATTCTGCTCGGCATATTCATCGGAGAGCAGCAGCTCACGTACCGCACGGACGCGATCCTGAGGACGCGCTTCGCGGCTGGCAGGTTGCGCTTCTTTCACTGATACACCAGCGGCAGGCGCAGCAGGTGCGCTCTGTCCGGCGGTGAACTTCAACATGCGGCGCAAAATATCAGAGGCGCTTTCACCAATGTGCTGCGTGTGGCTGGCAATATAACGGTAGAGTTCTTCGTCAACTTCAATCGTTTTCATCTTTTTCCGTACGATTATGGCAAATGACAGAACCACGCATTAATGCAACGGCCTTAGCAAAATCCAGTCGTGCAAAACGTGAGCGGGTTCTAACATAAGGATTATAAAGTTAAATCCGTGGCAGCCGATAGCGTTGGCAACGTTTCCAGGCAAAAGTCGGAATATGCCCTAATGCCTTCCGGCCTGACTGCTGGACAGGTGAATCCATGATAACCTAAGCCAAGGTCACAACCGTAAGAACTTTAGCCATGATTTTGAACGCCCGTCTGCAAACTGAACAATCTGCCCCCGACGCCACACCGATTCTATTGATCCATGGTCTTTTTGGCAGCCTTGATAACCTTGGCGTGCTGGCGCGTGGGGTGCGTGACGCACGTCCGACGCTGCAGGTTGATGTGCGCAACCACGGCTTGTCGGCACGCAGCGATGAGATGAATTATCACGTGATGGCGCAGGACATCGTCGAAACGCTGGATGCGCACCATATCGATCGCGCGGGTGTGATAGGACACTCGATGGGCGGCAAAATCGCCATGGCGCTCAGTGCCATCGCGCCGGAACGTATCGAAAAAATGGTGATGATCGATATCGCGCCCGTTGATTACCAAACGCGCCGCCATGACGAAATTTTTGCCGCTATTCGGGCCGTGAGCGCCGCGGGCGTCACGCGCCGCAGCGAAGCCGTTGAAGTAATGCGTCAGCATATTGATGAAGAAGGCGTGATCCAGTTCATCCTCAAATCTTTCGCAGAGGGCGAATGGCGCTTTAATGTGCCGGTGCTGTGGGATAACTACAGCACCATTTCCGGCTGGGAAGAGATTCCTGCGTGGCCGCATCCGGCACTGTTTATCCGCGGCGGCGATTCTCCTTATCTGGACAATCAGCATCGCGATGCGCTGCTACGTCAGTTCCCGCAGGCGCATGCACATGTGATCAGCGGAGCTGGACATTGGGTGCACGCCGAGAAACCCGATGCGGTGTTACGCGCCGTTCGGCGTTTTTTTAACCTGTAAAAGCAAAAGCTTGCCGCTTGCGCTTTAGGGTTGGCGTCAGGGAAGGCGCTGGAGTATGATGTCGCGCTAAAAATTTGCCACGGATATTTTTTCACCGTGGTCGGGCCGATAATGTTTTAATCGCGCAGCGCCTTTCCGCCGTTCGCGCCCACTCAGTTTTACAAACCATGGCAAAAGAACAGACAGACCGCACGACGCTTGATCTCTTCGCAGACGAGCGGCGTCCTGGTCGCCCGAAAACCAGCCCGCTGACGCGTGATGAACAGTTACGCATCAACAAACGCAACCAGCTCAAGCGCGATAAAGTGCGTGGGCTGCGTCGTGTTGAGCTGAAGATGTCGAGCGAGGCGGTTGACGCGCTCAGCACGCTGGCCGATCAGCAAAACATCAGTCGCAGCGAATTGATTGAACAAATGCTGCTGGCACAACTCAAACTGTCTTAACGCGCGAAGACCGCACGCTGGAACACAAAGTCACGGCTTTACAAGTTCCGCACTTTTTACCGGTCTGCTATTATTCGCATAACTGTGCAGTCAACTGACTTACTTTCACAATCAGGATTCAAGAGGTTACCTAACCCATGGCAATCGTAGGCATTTTCTTCGGCAGCGATACCGGCAACACTGAAAACATTGCAAAGATGATCCAGAAACAACTGGGTAAAGATGTCGCCGAAGTGCATGACATTGCTAAGAGCACCAAAGAAGATCTCGATGCGTTCGACATCCTGCTGCTGGGCATTCCAACCTGGTATTACGGCGAAGCGCAGTGCGACTGGGATGATTTCTTCCCGACGCTGGAAGAGATTGATTTCAATGGCAAGCTGGTAGCGCTGTTTGGTTGTGGCGATCAGGAAGATTACGCCGAATACTTCTGTGACGCGATGGGCACCATCCGTGACATCATCGAGCCTAACGGTGCGGTGATTGTGGGTCACTGGCCAACCGAAGGCTATCACTTCGAAGCCTCTAAAGGCCTCGCCGATGACAAAAACTTCCTGGGTCTGGCAATTGATGAAGATCGTCAACCAGAATTGACCAACGAACGTGTTGAGAAATGGGTGAAGCAGATCTTCGACGAGTTGCAGCTGAAAGAGATTATTGAAGCTTAATTCCCTGCTCTGCCCGATGTGCGCGCTGCCTCACATCGGGCAACGGAATTTCCTATAAAAATAATAGCTACGGTTTTTTAACTTTTCCCCGCAAATCTGTAGAATACCCGCAATGGTCATCCGCTTATTCCTCTGGCAGTAGAATGAGGCTGAGTGAAATGGAATCCAAAACCCAAGCGTCCTGAAGACATTAGTGACGTTATCCTTACAACCTTTGGTGATTAAGGACGTTGCCTTGGTTTTCATTTCACTGCTTGAGTTCTATAATGAGACGCAAATGAGAATGCGCGTTGACCTAAACATTCAAGGCCCCTGCGCCGCAAGTGACTAGCAAAGTAACAGGACAATATCCGCATGACTGACAACAACTCCGCATTGAAGAAGGCTGGCCTGAAAGTCACGCTACCCAGACTGAAAATTCTGGAAGTGCTTCAGGGACCCGGCCCCGAGTCCCATCACGTCAGTGCGGAAGATTTGTATAAGCGCCTGATCGATATGGGCGAAGAGATTGGTCTGGCAACGGTTTATCGCGTTCTTAACCAGTTTGACGACGCGGGCATCGTAACCCGTCATAACTTTGAAGGCGGTAAGTCTGTCTTCGAACTGACTCAGCAACATCACCATGATCACTTGATCTGCCTTGATTGTGGCAAAGTTATCGAATTCAGCGATGAATCAATCGAAACGCGTCAGCGTGAAATTGCTACTCGCCACGGCATCAAGCTTAGCAACCACAGCCTGTATCTGTATGGTCACTGTGCTCTGGGAGACTGCCGCGAAGACGATACGCTCCACGATAAGTAATTGAGTGTGCTATGCAGTATAAAAAAACCGGCTTAAGCCGGTTTTTTTATATCTGAAATCAGGCAACGAGCGTTTCCTGCAAGTAGCGCCAGCGCGGAATGGCGGTGCTGCAATCCAGCACCGCCAGAGAAATGCGGCTCTGATTGGTGCCATTCATCATCTGCAATTCACGATACTGAATCGTGACTTCCTCACTTTGCTGCGAAATGATGGCGTGCTCACTGGTGGCAATTCGCATCCCTTCACGCTGTCCCTGCAACTGGCGAAACAGTGTTTCCATCTCATTAAGATCAAGCTGTTTACCCTGTGGCGTGACCATTTTGAAGTCGGGATGAAAGTACGACAAGAACAGATCAATGCTGTCATCACTGCCTTCTGCCTGATTAAAAATACGTTCGATAAGCTGATGTAAAACCACCACGCTATGTTTGGCTTCCAGGGCGAGACTTGTCATTTTTTATCCTTTGATTACCCGCAGAGCAACGGCTGAGAGCGCATAGCCTACCTGAAAAAAAGTTTTTCACACTGGCAAATGGTTTAATTTTGCTAAAGTCAGAATAGTCGCAAATAAGGAATTAATGGCTAATTGCAGGGAGCAGCATAAAAGGTCGTATCTGGTTAAATCGAGACAATAAAAAAGGGCGATTGCTCGCCCTTTCATGATCATATCGTGCTAGCGACAAAAAATATTAATCGCCGATTTTTGCCCAGGTATCACGTAAACCAACGGTGCGGTTAAACACCAGCTTGGATGGCTGTGAATAGACGCTATCCGCACAGAAATAGCCTTCACGTTCAAACTGGTACGGCGCCATTGGATCGGCTGCACGCAAACCTGGCTCCACGAAGCCCTGTTTGATTTCCAGTGAGTTCGGGTTGATGGTGGTGAGGAAATCCTCCGCCGCGCCCGGATTTGGCACACTGAAAAGACGATCGTACAGGCGGAATTCCGCTGGCAGCGCGTGAATCGCAGAAACCCAATGGATAACGCCTTTCACTTTGCGGCCATCGGCCGGATCTTTGCTCAGCGTATCAACGTCGCAGGTACAATAGATGCAGGTGATATTGCCCTCATCATCCTTCGCTACTCGCTCGGCACGGATCACGTATGCATTACGCAGACGCACTTCTTTGCCCAGCACCAGACGTTTGTACTGCTTGTTGGCCTCTTCACGGAAATCCGCGCGATCGATCCACACTTCACGACTGAATGGCACTTCTCGCGTGCCCATCTCCGGTTTGTTCGGATGATTCGGCATGCTGATGATCTCTTCGTGACCTGCAGGCAGGTTCTCGATCACCACTTTCAGCGGATCCATTACGGCCATCGCACGCGGTGCGTTTTCATTGAGATCGTCACGAATGCACGATTCCAGTGAAGCCATCTCCACGATATTGTCCTGTTTGGTCACACCAATACGGCGGCAGAATTCACGGATGGAAGCGGCGCTGTAACCACGACGACGCAGACCAGATACGGTCAGCATGCGCGGATCGTCCCAGCCTTCGACAACCTTCTCGCTCACCAGCTGAGTCAGTTTACGCTTCGACATCACCGCGTATTCCAGATTCAGGCGTGAAAATTCGTACTGCCGTGGATGAACCGGAATGGTGATGTTATCCAGCACCCAATCGTACAGACGACGGTTGTCCTGGAACTCCAGCGTACAGAGTGAGTGCGTAATGCCTTCAATCGCATCCGAAATGCAATGGGTGAAGTCGTACATCGGATAGATGCACCACTTGCTGCCAGTCTGATGGTGATCGGCAAACTTAATGCGATACAGCACTGGATCACGCATCACGATGAAACTGGACGCCATGTCGATTTTGGCACGCAGACAGGCTTTGCCCTCTTCGAAACCGCCATCGCGCATCTTCTGGAACAGCGCTAGGTTCTCTTCCACGCTGCGATCGCGATACGGACTGTTTTTGCCCGGTGCCGTCAGGGAACCGCGATATTCACGGATCTCATCTGCTGACAGTTCATCAACATAGGCCAGGCCTTTGTTGATCAGCTCAACCGCATAGTTGAACAGTTGGTCGAAGTAGTCTGAGGAGTAACGAATGTTGCCGCTCCACTCAAAGCCCAGCCATTGCACATCACGCTTAATGGATTCAACAAACTCCAGATCTTCTTTTACTGGGTTAGTGTCGTCGAAACGCAGATTGCACTGACCTTGGTAGTCTTGCGCGATACCAAAGTTCAGGCAGATAGATTTCGCATGGCCAATATGCAGATAACCATTGGGCTCAGGCGGGAAACGGGTATGCACACTGTTGTGCTTACCGCTCGCCAAATCTTCGTCGATGATCTGACGAATAAAGTTCGTTGGGCGGGCTTCAGCCTCACTCATCTCAAAATCCTCAAAAACTATAACGGGTGATTTGTACCACGAAGTAACGGAGTATGATCCACAAAGCACAGGAGGGAAACAACCGTTTGTTGGTCGTTTTAAAACAAAAAAGGCAGGAATCGCTTCCTGCCTTCTGGCTCAATCACAAGGACTTAGCCTTTAACCTCGTACAGCGGGGTTTGGCCTGCAACCACTGAACCGGTTGCCAGTAAATTCAGACCAGCGAAATCATCGCTGTTGCTGACCACAACCGGACTGATCATCGAGCGGGCGTTGGCATTGAGGAAGTCTAAATCCATTTCCAGGATTGGCTGACCTGCAGTGACCGTTGTGCCCTCTTCAACCAGACGCGTGAAGCCTTTACCTTCCAGTGCCACCGTATCCAGACCCATGTGCACGACGATCTCGACACCGTTTTCCGCTTCGAGGCAGAACGCATGGTTGGTATTGAAGATTTTCACCACGGTTCCGGCTGTTGGCGCAACCACAGTTTTACCAGTTGGTTTGATCGCCAGACCATCGCCGACCGCCTTACTGGCGAACGCTTCGTCAGGCACATTTTCCAGCGCAACAATGTCACCGGTTACTGGTGCCAGCAGCGTAGCAATCACAGCTTTTTCGCTGTTTAGCACCGCCTGTGGTTTCACAGCCGCAGCAGGCGCAGCCGTTGACGCGGCAGCAGATGCCGCAACCGGACCTTTGCTCAGGACAGTTTTCATTGCCATCGCAATGCTTTCCGCCTGAGTACCGACGATGACCTGCACGCTTTGTTTGTTCAGACGAATCACACCGGAAGCACCGAGACGCTTAGCCACACCTTCATTAACCTGCGCAGAATCTTTAACGTTCAAACGCAGACGAGTGATACAGGCATCGATGTGGGTCAGGTTTTCTGAGCCCCCCACCGCCGCAATGTAACGACGTGCCAGCGATTCAGTTTGGCTTTCACCGTTGCCGCTGTTATCGACATTGACGTCATAACCATCAGTTTCATCGCCCGCAGAGAGTTCGCGGCCCGGCGTCATCAGGTTAAATTTCTGGATGGTGAAGCGGAACACCGCGTAGTAGATAACGAAGAACACCAAACCTTGTGGGATCAGCATCCACCAGTGGACCGCCAGCGGGTTTCGCGTTGACAGCACCATATCCACCAGACCCGCACTGAAGCCGAAACCGGCAATCCACTGCATGCTCGCGGCGATGAACACAGAAAGACCTGTCAGTGCCGCGTGAATCACATACAGCACCGGCGCCACGAACATGAAGGAGAATTCCAGCGGTTCGGTGATACCGGTAAAGAAGGCTGCAAAAGCCGCCGCCAGCATGATACCGCCGACTTTGGCGCGGTTTTCTGGGCGTGCGCAGTGGTAAATTGCCAGCGCTGCACCTGGGAGACCGAACATCATGATTGGGAAGAAGCCCGCCTGATAACGACCGGTGATGCCTGGGATACCGGTACCTTCAGCGATAGACTGCGCGCCGCCGAGGAATTTAGGAATATCGTTAATGCCAGCAACGTCGAACCAGAATACCGAGTTCAGTGCGTGATGCAGGCCAACAGGAATCAGCAGACGGTTAAAGAAGGCGTAGACGCCCGCACCGATTGAACCCATTTTCTGGATGTGCTCACCAAAGCTCACCAGTCCACCGAAAATGATCGGCCAGATGTACATCAGCACGAAGGCGACGACGATCATCAGGAAGGAGACAAGGATCGGCACCAGACGGCGGCCGCTAAAGAACGACAGCGCTTTTGGCAGCTCAACGTGGCTGAAGCGGTTATAAACCTCAGCAGAGAGAATACCCACCAGGATACCAACAAACTGGTTATTGATTTTACCGAAGGCGGCAGGCACTTGCTCCACCGGTATTTTCTGAATCATCGCTACCGCAGCCGGTGAACAGAGTGTGGTCACCACCAGGAAGCCGACGAAGCCGGTTAACGCTGCTGCACCATCTTTATCTTTTGACATACCGTATGCCACACCAATGGCAAACAGCACGGACATGTTGTCGATGATCGCCGAACCGGATTTGATCAGCAGTGCCGCCAGCGCATTACCTGCGCCCCAGCTATCTGGATCGATCCAATATCCAACACCCATCAAGATTGCCGCTGCCGGCAGAGTCGCTACCGGCACCATAAGCGCGCGGCCGACCTTTTGCAGATATCCTAATACACTCACCTTATTCTCCCCCTATGAGACTGGCGTTTTGCCGTGGCGCAGGTTGATTTTATTATCCTGTCGCCCGGTACCTTGATGACACTTTTCACCACGAGGCGCAGTGTAAAGACAAATTAATTCGCCTCGCAAATTAAAACCACTACAACTGTGACTTTAATCACCAAAATGGTGGTTTGATAATGCGAAATGCTAGCCAGCACCACAAACTTATTTTATGATGAAAAATATCGAGTCGCACTTTTCCCGGATGGCTACGCTTAAACGCATTACGCTTAAAGCAGAAAACTGTCAGAGAAACGGCAACTCCACATTTCCAATCTTAATTGAGGTGAAGACATGAGACTGATCCCGTTGGCCACACCGACCCAAGTGGGTAAATGGGCTGCACGCCACATTGTTAACCGCATTAATGCGTTTAAGCCTAGCGCAGAACGTCCTTTCGTGCTGGGTCTGCCAACCGGTGGAACACCACTGGAAGCGTACAAGCACCTGATTGACATGCACAAAGCGGGCCAGGTTAGTTTCGAGCACGTTGTCACCTTCAATATGGATGAGTACGTTGGCCTGCCAAAAGAGCATCCGGAAAGTTACCACAGCTTTATGTACCGTAACTTTTTCGATCATGTTGATATTCAACCGAAAAATATCAATCTTCTGAATGGCAATGCCGAAGATATTGACGCAGAATGTCGTCAATACGAAGAGAAGATCCGCGCTTACGGCAAAATTAACCTGTTTATGGGCGGCGTGGGCAACGACGGTCACATCGCCTTCAACGAACCGGCTTCTTCACTCTCCTCACGTACACGCATCAAAACCCTGACGCACGACACGCGCATCGCAAACTCACGTTTCTTTAACGGTGATGTGGATCAGGTGCCGAAATACGCCCTGACGGTCGGTGTCGGTACGCTGCTGGATGCCGAAGAAGTGATGATTCTGGTTACCGGCCATCTGAAAGCGCAAGCGCTGCAGGCGGCGGTTGAAGGTAACGTCAACCACATGTGGACCATCAGCTGCCTGCAGCTGCATGCCAAATCTGTCGTGGTCTGTGACGAACCCGCCACCATGGAACTGAAAGTGAAAACCGTGAAATATTTCCGCGAAATGGAAGCGGAAAATATGAAAGGTGTGTGAAAACACGTTGTAACAAAACCTGCTGCTTTCAGGCAGCAGGCTTAGCCGGGAGAGAGAAACGATGTACGCATTAGTGAACGGCCGGATTTTTACCGGTCATGAAATTCTGGACAATCATGCAGTTGTGATTGCGGATGGCCTGATTGAGCGCGTGTGTCCGCGTGATGCCCTGGACGCGGCAATTGCACAGCAGGGTGTGGCTGGTGCGTTTATCGCTCCTGGTTTTATTGATTTGCAGCTCAACGGCTGCGGTGGCGTGCAGTTCAACGATGACATCAATGCACTGAGCGTTGAAACGCTGGAGATCATGCAGCGCGCCAACGAGAAGTCAGGCTGCACCAGCTATCTGCCGACGCTGATTACCAGCACCGATGCGCTGATGAAACGCGCCGTCGAAACCATGCGCGCCTATCTGGAAAAGCATCAGAATCAGGCCATCGGCCTCCATCTGGAAGGTCCGTGGCTGAATAAAGCCAAGAAAGGCACGCACAATCCTGAACTGATTCGTTTGCCGGATGCCGAGCTGGTAGATTTCCTGTGCGCCAATGCCGATGTCATTACTAAAGTCACGCTGGCACCTGAAAATGCAGGCAGCGAAGTGATTCGTAAGCTGCGCAATGCCGGCATCATTGTTTCAGCCGGTCACTCCAACGCAACTTATGAAGAAGCAAAAATTGGCTTCAGCGCGGGCGTCAGTTTTGCCACGCATCTTTATAATGCTATGCCAACCTTTGCCGGACGTGAGCCAGGTCTGATCGGTGCGCTGTTTGATTCGCCTGATGTATACTGCGGCATCATTGCGGATGGTTTACATGTCCATTACGCTAATGTGCGCAATGCAAAACGCATTAAAGGCGACAAACTGGTGTTAGTGACGGATGCCACAGCACCGGCGGGCGCGTCGATTGATCAATTCATTTTTGCAGGCAAAACAATATACTATCGCGATGGCCTGTGCGTTGACGAGAACGGTACGCTCAGCGGTTCTGCCTTGACCATGATTGAAGCGGTGCAGAACAGCGTTGAACATTGCGGTATCGCTCTTGATGAAGCGCTGCGTATGGCGACGCTCTATCCGGCGCAGGCGATGGGTGTGGAGAAGCAGTTAGGCACGGTCGAAGCAGGAAAAGTCGCCAACCTGACTGTCTTTACCCGCGATTATCAAATCACTAAGACGTTCGTCAACGGAGACAACGTCCTCAGCGAGTAAGCATTGAATGACCACTGGCGGCCAGTCTCAAATAGGAAATGTTGATCTTGTTAAACAACTTAATAGTGCAGCCGTCTATCGGCTAATCGATCAACAGGGGCCGATTTCGCGCATTCAGATTGCCGAACACAGTCAACTTGCGCCCGCCAGTGTCACCAAAATTACCCGCCAGCTCATCGAGCGCGGCCTCATCAAAGAGGTGGAGCAACAGGCCTCCACCGGTGGGCGTCGCGCCATCTCCATCATTACTGAAACCCGGCATTTTCATACTATAGGCGTGCGCTTAGGGCGTAATGACGCCACGTTGACGCTGTTTGATCTGAGTGGGAAATCGCTGGCGCAGGAAGATTATCCGCTGCCGGAGCGCACCCAGGAAACGCTGGAGAATGCGCTGTTCAATGCCATCAGCGCCTTTATGGCGGCGCATCAGCGGAAGATTCATGAGCTGATTGCCATTTCAGTGATTCTGCCCGGTTTGGTCGATCCCATTAACGGCATCATTCGCTATATGCCGCACATCGCGGTAAGTCACTGGCCTCTGGTTTCCAGCCTGAAAAAACGCTTTAACGTCACCAGCTTTGTGGGCCATGACATTCGCAGCCTGGCGCTGGCCGAGCACTACTTCGGTGCAAGTCGCGATTGCGCAGACTCCATTCTGGTGCGTTTGCATCGCGGAACCGGTGCCGGAATCATCGCCAACGGCCATATTTTCCTCGGCAGTAACGGTAACGTCGGTGAGATTGGCCATATTCAGGTTGATCCATTGGGTGAACGTTGCCACTGCGGCAACTTTGGCTGCCTGGAAACCATTGCAGCGAACGGTGCGATTGAAAACCGCGTGCGCCACCTGTTGAACCAAGGCTATCCCAGTTCATTAACCTTGAATGACTGTCTGATGCCGCAGATTTGCCGCGCCGCTAACCACGGCGACGCGCTGGCGTGTGAAGTGATTGAGTATGTCGGCCGCTATTTAGGAAAGGCGATTGCTATCGCCATCAACTTGTTTAATCCACAAAAAGTGGTGTTAGCCGGTGAAATTACTGAAGCCGATAAAGTGCTGTTTCCTGCCATTGAAGGGTGCATTAACACGCAGACGCTTCCCGCTTTCCGTAAAAACTTGCCGGTGGTGCGTTCCGAGCTCGATCATCGCTCGGCTATTGGCGCCTTTGCGCTGGCAAAACGCGCTATGCTGAATGGCATTTTGCTGCAACATCTGCTGGAAGAGTAATCACCAGCCTGCTTTTTTAGCGGGCCCGACCGGATGCAATTTATGACGATTAAAAGCGTAATCTGTGACATCGACGGCGTGTTGATGCACGACAATACCGCCGTTCCCGGCGCGAACGAATTTCTGCAGCGCATTCTGGCGAAGGATATGCCGTTGGTGGTGTTGACCAACTATCCTTCGCAAACCGCGCTGGATCTAGCGAACCGTTTTGCCAACGCTGGCATTGACGTCCCCGATTCAGTGTTTTACACCTCGGCGATGGCTACCGCCGATTTCCTGCGCCGCCAGGAAGGGAAAAAAGCCTACGTGATCGGTGAAGGTGCGCTGATTCATGAGCTGTATAAAGCCGGCTTCACCATCACTGATGTCAATCCAGATTTCGTCATCGTTGGAGAAACGCGCTCCTTCAACTGGGAGATGATGCATAAAGCCGCTTTCTTCGTGGCCAATGGCGCACGTTTTATCGCCACCAATCCCGATACGCACGCGCGCGGCTTTGTTCCGGCGTGCGGAGCGCTGTGCGCGGGCATCGAAACCATTTCCGGCCGTAAACCGTTTTATGTCGGCAAGCCGAGTCCGTACATCATGCGCGCAGCGTTAAACAAGATGCATGCGCATTCGGAAGAGACGGTGATTGTCGGCGATAACTTGCGCACAGACATTCTGGCAGGCTTCCAGGCGGGTTTGGAAACCATTCTGGTGCTGTCTGGCGTATCCACGCTGAGTGATATTGATGCCATGCCTTTCCGCCCGGATTGGATTTATCCGTCGGTTGCCGATATCGACCTGTTCTGAACCCAGTCATCACCTCTTCTTATAGCCCTGCTCATGCAGGGCTTTTGTTTTTTCTGGTGTTAAGCCTGAGTTTGCCGCTCGCAGCATGACCACAAAATGAACAAAAAGGCCATTTCATTAGATGACATCTAAAATAACCACGCATAAAGTGAATAATATTCAATATTACTTGCCCATCAACATTCTTTTTATCAAAGAATCGCAATTTTGCTTGCGCTAACACCACCATTTAGCGCATTTTCTTATGCATCACGCAGTCAAGGCTGCCGGACAAACGTAGAAATAACTTCGCCACAAGGTGAGATCAGGAGTCAGTTATGTGTTCAATTTTTGGTGTGCTGGATCTGAAAAGCGATCCTATTGAGCTGCGCAAGAAAGCGCTGGAATCTTCTCGTCTGATGCGTCATCGCGGCCCGGATTGGTCAGGTGTTTATGCAGATGATAAAGCTATTCTCGTGCATGAGCGTCTTTCGATTGTTGACGTTAACAACGGCGCACAACCGCTGTATAACGCTGACCACACCCACGTACTGGCTGTTAACGGCGAAATTTACAACCATCAGGCGCTGCGTGCTGAGTTGAGCGATCGTTACGCTTTCCAAACCGGTTCTGACTGTGAAGTTATCCTCGCGCTGTATCAGGAAAAAGGCGTTGATTTCCTCGACGAACTGCAAGGCATGTTCGCCTTCATCCTGTGGGACAGCGTGAAGCAACAATATCTGATTGGCCGCGACCATATCGGCATTATCCCGCTGTATATGGGCAACGACGAGCACGGCAATCTGTATGTCGCTTCCGAGATGAAAGCACTGGTACCGGTGTGCCGCAGCATCAAAGAATTCCCGCCGGGAAGCTACATGTCGAGCGCCGATGGTGAAATCCGTCGTTACTGGCAGCGTGACTGGATGGAATATTCCGCCGTTGAACACAACACCACAGATGCCGCCGAATTGAAGCATGCTCTGGAAGAGTCCGTAAAAAGTCACCTGATGTCTGACGTGCCTTACGGCGTGCTGCTGTCCGGCGGTCTGGACTCATCCATCATCTCTGCCGTGACCAAACGCTTTGCTGCCAAACGCGTAGAAGATGCGGATAAAAGCGATGCATGGTGGCCGCAGCTGCACTCCTTCGCGGTTGGCCTGGAAGGTTCTCCAGACCTGAAAGCGGCGAAATCGGTCGCAGAACACCTTGGCACCGTGCACCACGAAATCCATTTCACCGTGCAGGAAGGTCTGGATGCGATTCGTGACGTGATTTACCACATCGAAACCTATGATGTGACCACCATTCGCGCCTCTACGCCGATGTATTTAATGTCGCGTAAGATCAAAGCGATGGGCATCAAAATGGTGTTGTCCGGTGAAGGTGCAGATGAAGTCTTTGGCGGCTACCTCTATTTCCATAAAGCGCCAAATGCCAAAGAATTCCACGAAGAGAACGTGCGTAAACTGCTGGCTCTGCACATGTTTGACTGTGCTCGCGCCAACAAAGCGATGTCCGCATGGGGCGTGGAAGCGCGTGTGCCGTTCCTCGACAAGAAATTCCTCGACGTGGCGATGCGCATCAATCCGGCAGACAAGTTGTGCGGCAGCAACGGTAAGATGGAAAAACACATCCTGCGTGAATGCTTCTCTTCTTATCTGCCAGAAAGTGTGGCGTGGCGCCAGAAAGAGCAGTTCTCAGACGGTGTTGGCTACAGCTGGATCGATACGTTGAAAGAAGTGGCGGCGAAGCAAATCACTGACCAACAGCTGTCGACTGCGCACTTCCGCTTCCCGTACAACACGCCGAACTCGAAAGAAGCGTATCTGTATCGCGAGATCTTTGAAGAGTTGTTCCCGATCGCCAGCGCTGCTGAGTGTGTGCCGGGCGGTCCATCGGTGGCCTGCTCTTCTGCTAAAGCGATTGAGTGGGATGAAGCCTTTAAATCAATGGATGACCCTTCAGGTCGTGCCGTTGGCGTGCATCAGTCCGCGTACAAATAAGGTTTTTACTCAACAAGATAAGGGGCTCATTCGAGCCCCTTTTTTATGCAATCTATCGTACAACCTTTGAAATTTGCCGAATAAATCACCAGCCTGGTTACAAGCCAGACAAACAGGCGTTTTAAGGCGAAAAACGGCAAAAAAATTGTTGACGCTACAAGACTCAATACGCATAATGCGCCCCGCAACGCCGATGAAGGTTACGCGAAAAAGATGGCTACGTAGCTCAGCTGGTTAGAGCACATCACTCATAATGATGGGGTCACAGGTTCAAATCCCGTCGTAGCCACCATCTTTTTGCGGGAGTGGCGAAATTGGTAGACGCACTAGATTTAGGTTCTAGCGCCGCAAGGTGTGCGAGTTCAAGTCTCGCCTCCCGCACCATTTCAGTCTTCGGCAGCCGGATGGGGTATCGCCAAGCGGTAAGGCACTGGTTTTTGATACCAGCATTCCCAGGTTCGAATCCTGGTACCCCAGCCAATCCGGATTATGTTGTGGATACAAAATCGACGAATGGGATATCGCCAAGCGGTAAGGCACCGGTTTTTGATACCGGCATTCCCTGGTTCGAATCCAGGTATCCCAGCCATCGTCGGACGCAGTAAGCAGTACCAAGGCTACGTAGCTCAGCTGGTTAGAGCACATCACTCATAATGATGGGGTCACAGGTTCAAATCCCGTCGTAGCCACCAAATTATTGGGGTGTCGCCAAGCGGTAAGGCTCTGGTTTCTGATACCAGCATTCCGGGGTTCGAATCCCTGCACCCCAGCCATAAAAAGACAATTTGATCAAACACCTATTGGGGTGTCGCCAAGCGGTAAGGCACTGGTTTCTGATACCAGCATTCCGGGGTTCGAATCCCTGCACCCCAGCCAAATTGCACAACAAAGCCCGCTTATGCGGGCTTTATTGTTTTCTGCGTTCGGGGATTAATCAGGAGCGCATAAATGCGCCCCCTACGATCACAAACCTAATGCGTAACGCAGCACCTTGCGTTTCAACGCTCCAGCATTCTCGGCCGCAATCAGCGCCAGGTTACGTGCAAAGCGCAGCGGCGGCAGCTTATTACTAAACGCGAAGTAGAACAGATCCATTCCACCTTGCATCAGTAAGTTGTCCTTATAACGCTGGCGATGATAGCGCTGTAGCACAGCGTCCGATGACCAGGGTTCAGCCTGGTTGCGCGCTTCGACCAACGTCGTGATCAACGCATCCACATCCCGATAGCCCAGATTAACGCCCTGCCCGGCCAGCGGATTGATGGTGTGCGCCGCATCGCCCACCAGCGCCAAACCCGGTATCACATACCGTGTGGCATGACGCCGCACCAACGGGAAAGAGGCGGCGGTTTTCACCCGAATACGCCCAACGCGTGCCGGGAAGTGTGCATAAATCTCTTTCTCCAATTGCTGGAGTGGCAAACTTTGCAACTGGCGGATGCGGGCGGGCGCGTCGTACCACACCAGCGAAGCGCGACGATCAAACAGCGGCAGGAAAGCGCGCGGCCCTTGTGGCGTAAATTGCTGCCAGGTGGAATCGCCTGCATCCTGCTCGCACTCCACGCTGATCAGCATGCAGGATTGCGCATAGTTCCAGCCACGCACGCCAATGCCCGCTAACTGCCGCACACGCGAGTTGGCGCCATCTGCGCCGACCACTAAACGCGCATCCAGCGTTTGGCCGTTATCGAGTTGCACATGCCAGCCAGCGCCGTGCTGCTGCAACCCCTGTAAGCTCGCCGGGCAGATCAGCGTGATGCCCTCTTCCTGCATTTTTTCCCACAGCGCACGTTGCAGCACGCTATTTTCCACCATAAAGCCCAGCTCAGGCAGCCCAAGCGACGACGCATCAAACTTCACATGTGCGTTTTGCCACTCCCAGGTTTCCAGCTGACGATAAGGTGCACAACGCATCGCCTGCACGCGCGACCAGACATCCAGTTGCTGCAACAACGCCACCGACGACGCACCAATGGCGGAGATGCGCACATCCGGCTCGCTGCTGGCATCAAAGATTGCGGGTTCCGCCCGTTCAATCACCGCTACGCGGAACTGCTGCTGCGCCAGACCACATGCCAGCGCCGCACCGACCATGCCACCGCCCACGATCACCACATCAAAATGTGAATCCTGCATCGACTCTAATCCTTCTTTTTGCCGTGAGGCCTTCCAGCATCACGTTGATAGCTAAAGTGTACCGGAAATTAGCCACGTGATGCGATGCAGATGCGTGAAGCCTGGTAACAACAGCGTCGAAGCATTACAATACGCGCCCTGCACTTCGCTTGAATCAATGGCTAGTTCGATGACCAAAAAACTGCACATCAAAACCTGGGGCTGTCAGATGAATGAATACGATTCATCGAAGATGGCCGATCTGCTGAACAGTACGCACGGCTACACCCTTACCGAGGAAGCTGAAGAGGCGGATGTTCTGCTGCTCAACACCTGCTCTATCCGTGAAAAGGCGCAGGAGAAGGTTTTTGCTCTGTTAGGCCGTTGGAAAAAGCTGAAAGCAACCAATCCCGATCTGATCATCGGCGTGGGTGGCTGTGTCGCCTCACAGGAAGGTGAACGCCTGCGTCAGCGCGCCAGTTACGTCGATATCGTCTTTGGCCCGCAAACGTTGCATCGCCTGCCGGAGATGATCAACACCGTGCGCGGCAGCAAAAGCCCGGTTGTTGACATCAGCTTCCCGGAAATCGAGAAGTTTGATCGCCTGCCTGAACCGCGCGCCGATGGCCCAACCGCCTTTGTATCGATCATGGAAGGCTGCAACAAATATTGTACTTTCTGCGTGGTGCCTTACACACGCGGCGAGGAAGTCAGCCGTCCGAGCGACGATATTCTGCTGGAAATCGCTCAGCTTGCCGCTCAGGGCGTGCGTGAAGTTAACCTGCTGGGCCAGAACGTCAACGCCTATCGCGGTGCCACATTTGATGGCGACATCTGCACCTTTGCTGAATTACTGCGCTTAGTGGCGGCGATCGACGGCATTGACCGAATTCGCTTCACCACCAGCCATCCGATTGAATTCACCGATGACATCATCGAGGTTTACCGCGATACGCCTGAGCTGGCGAGTTTCCTGCACCTGCCGGTACAGAGCGGCTCAGATCGCATCCTGACGCTGATGAAGCGCGCGCACACCGCACTCGAGTACAAAGCGATTATCCGCAAGCTTAAAGCTGCGCGTCCGGATATCCAGCTGAGCTCGGATTTCATCATTGGATTCCCCGGCGAAACGCAGCAGGATTTTGAGCAGACCATGAAGCTGGTTGGCGAAGTGAATTTCGATGTTAGCTTCAGCTTTATCTACTCGATGCGTCCAGGTACGCCGGCCGCCGATCTGCCCGACGATGTGACAGAAGAGGAGAAAAAGCAGCGCCTCTTCATTCTGCAGGACCGCATCAATCAGCAGGTGATGGCGTGGAGCCGCCGCATGCTGGGCACCACACAGCGCGTGCTGGTGGAAGGCATTTCACGTAAGAATGTGATGGAGCTGACCGGCCGCACCGATAATAACCGCGTGGTGAACTTTGAAGCGCCGGTAGAAATGATCGGTAAGTTTGTTGATGTTGAAATTGTTGATGTCTATGCCAGCTCCCTGCGCGGCGTGCTGGTGCGCACCGAAGATCAAATGGCGCTACGTGTGGCCGAAAGCCCGGCTTCGGTGATTGCTCGTACCCGAAAAGAGAACGACATCGGCGTCGGCATGTTCCAGCCTTGAAACCTCGAACGTTGAGCGACAGCGCACAACGCGCTGTCGCCTGTTTCATCCCAAAGCCCTTGCTTTCCACAAGTGCTGCCCAAATATCGTTTCTGAAGCTTGCGCCTCGGCGTAGCGCCATAAATAATTCCCTAAAGATGTTGAGAGATTGCTCTTCAGCATCCGGCACACTTTTTCAACTGGCCCTGAGTGACCTTAAGGATTCATTTGAATATCGAAACGCGTGAAATCGCCCTTGAACCGGCAGATAACCAACGACTGATGAGCTTGTGCGGTCCGATGGATGACAATGTGAAACAGCTGGAGCGCCGTTTGGGCCTTGAAATCAAACGCCGCGATAACCAGTTCACCCTCACTGGCCGCTCGCTGTGCGTGGACGCTGCCGTCAATATTCTGCGCACGCTGTACGTTGATACCGCCCCGATGCGCGGTCAGATTAAAGATATCGAACCGGACCAGATTCACCTGGCGATCAAAGAGAGCCGCGTGCTGGAACAGAGCGCTGAGAGCGTGCCGGAATTCGGCAAAGCGGTGAACATCAAGACCAAACGCGGGGTGATCAAACCGCGTACGCCTAATCAGGCGCAGTACATCGCCAATATCTTCGCGCACGACATCACCTTTGGTATCGGCCCGGCCGGTACCGGTAAAACCTATCTGGCGGTCGCTGCGGCAGTGGATGCGCTGGAACGTCAGGAGATTCGCCGCATTCTGCTGACGCGCCCAGCGGTTGAAGCCGGGGAAAAACTCGGCTTCCTGCCCGGCGATCTCAGCCAGAAGGTCGATCCCTATCTGCGCCCGCTGTACGACGCGCTGTTCGAAATGCTCGGCTTTGAACGTGTAGAGAAGCTGATTGAGCGCAACGTGATTGAAGTGGCTCCGCTGGCCTATATGCGCGGACGTACGCTCAACGACGCCTTTGTGATTCTCGATGAGAGCCAGAACACCACCATCGAGCAGATGAAGATGTTCCTGACGCGTATCGGCTTCAATTCCAAAGCGGTCATTACCGGCGACATCACGCAGATTGACTTGCCGCGCAGCACCAAATCCGGCCTGCGCCACGCCATTGAAGTGCTGGCAGAAGTCGATGAAATTAGCTTTAACTTTTTCCACAGCGAAGACGTGGTGCGTCATCCGGTTGTCGCACGCATCGTGAATGCTTATGAAGCCTGGGAAACCGCCGACCAGAAACGCCGTGATCAACAGGCAGAAGAGCGCAAACGCGAAGCTATTGCAGCGCAGCTTGCCAGCCAAACCAGCCCGCAGGAGCGTTCATGAGCGCGGTGATTCTTGATTTACAACTGGCCTGTACTGATGAAAACCATCTGCCGGCAGAGAGTGATTTTCAACGCTGGCTGGAAGCGGCGGTAACGCCGTTTCAACCAGAAAGCGAAGTCACGATTCGTCTGGTGGATGAAGCTGAGAGTAATGAGCTTAATCTGACTTATCGCGGCAAAGATAAGCCGACCAACGTGCTGTCATTCCCGTTTGAAGCACCGCCGGGGATTGAACTGCCGTTGCTCGGCGATCTGATTATTTGCCGTCAGGTTGTCGAGCAAGAGGCTGCTGAACAAGGCAAAACCGTCGAAGCGCACTGGGCGCATATGGTGGTGCACGGTACGCTGCATCTGCTGGGTTACGACCATATCGAAGATGAAGAAGCCGAAGAGATGGAGGCGCTGGAGACCGAGATAATGCTTGCTCTTGGTTATCCTGATCCGTACATTTCGGAGAAAGAAGACGCCTGAGCCGCTGGTTCAGGTTATTGCGCTGCTGGCGCGGATGCCGGCAGCCCCAATCCCTCATTAGAGAGAACTAAATAAAAACGCCATGAGCGACGACCATTCTCAAAACAGCGACGCACCCAGTAGTAAAAAGGGATTTTTCTCCCTGTTAATCAACCAACTGTTTCACGGTGAACCTAAAAACCGTGATGAACTGCTGGGGTTAATCCGCGATTCTGAGCAAAAAGAGCTGATCGATCAGGACACCCGCGACATGCTCGAAGGGGTGCTGGATATTGCCGAACAGCGCGTGCGCGACATCATGATCCCACGCTCGCAAATGATCACCCTGAAACGCAACCAAACTCTGGAAGAGTGCCTTGCGGTGATTATTGAATCCGCGCATTCACGCTTCCCGGTGATCAGCGAAGACAAAGATCACGTTGAAGGCATTTTGATGGCCAAAGACCTGCTGCCGTTTATGGCCAGCGCGTCTGAGCCGTTCAGCATCGAAAAAGTGCTGCGTCCCGCCGTGGTGGTACCGGAAAGCAAGCGCGTCGATCGCATGCTGAAGGAGTTCCGCTCGCAGCGTTATCACATGGCGATTGTGATTGATGAATTTGGTGGCGTCTCGGGTCTGGTGACCATTGAAGATATTCTTGAGCTGATTGTCGGCGAAATTGAAGATGAGTATGACGATGAAGAAGATCGTGATATCCGCCAGCTCAATCGTTACACCTATACCATGCGCGCCTTAACGCAAATTGAAGATTTTAATGAGGTCTTTGGCACCGATTTCAGCGATGACGAAGTCGATACCATTGGCGGATTGGTCATGCAGGGATTCGGCCACCTTCCCGCTCGCGGCGAAAGTATTGTCATTGATGGCTATCAGTTCAAAGTCGCCATGGCTGACAGCCGCCGTATCATCCAGGTGCATGTAAAAATTCCCGAAGACTCACCACAACCGCAACTGGAAGACGAATAATTTTATGGCTTTAGCCTCTCTTTACTCGCAGCAGCGGGTTCGCCTGCTGCTGGCGTTAATTACGGGTGCCATTGGCACCCTTTCCTTTTCCCCCTACGATTTCTGGCCCGCAGCGTTAATTTCACTGTTTGGTCTGCAACTGTTGCTGCTGGAACGTCGCACTGCGCAGGCAGCAGCGATCGGCTTTGTTTGGGGCTTTGGACTGTTTGGCAGCGGCATCAACTGGGTTTACGTCAGCATCGCCACCTTTGGCGGCATGCCCGGCCCGGTGAACATCTTCCTGGTGATTCTGCTCGCGGCCTATCTGTCGCTTTATCCAATGCTGTTTGCCCTCGTGCTCAACCGTTTCTGGCCGCGCGCCACAATCTGGCGTTTGGCTTTAGCGGCACCGGCACTGTGGCAAATTAGCGAGTTCCTGCGCGGTTGGGTGCTCACCGGTTTTCCGTGGCTGCAGTTTGGCTACAGCCAGATTGATGGGCCGCTAAAAGGCCTCGCGCCGCTGGCGGGCGTGGAAACCATTACCTTCCTGTTAATGGTGATTGCGGGCCTGCTGGTGCACGCATTGCATCATCGTACCGTGAAAAGTTTGATTGCCGCCGCGCTACTGCTGTTATTGCCGTGGCCGCTGCGCATGTTGCAGTGGTATCAACCGCTACCTGAACGCAGCGTTGATGTTGCGATGGTGCAAGGCAATATTCCGCAGTCGATGAAGTGGGATCCGCAGCAGCTGCTGAACACGCTGCGCGTTTACACCTCATCCAGCCAGCCATTTATCGGCAAAGCGCCGATCATTATCTGGCCCGAATCAGCGATAACCGATTTAGAAAGCAACCAGCAGCCGTTCCTTCGAGCGCTGGACGCTGACCTGCGCGCACGCGGCAGCTCACTGATTACCGGTATCGTGGATTCACGGGTGGAAGGCGATAATCGTTATCACGACTACAACTCGGTGATCGTGCTGGGTGGCGAGCAGCCTTACAGCTATCAGAGCCAGAACCGCTATCAGAAGAATCATCTGGTGCCATTCGGTGAGTTTGTGCCGCTGGAAGCGTTGCTGCGTCCGCTGGCGCCGTTTTTCGATTTGCCAATGTCCTCTTTCAGCCGTGGCGCCTATGTCCAGCCGCAGCTAAAAGTGTCGGGTTATAACCTGACCAGCGCTATCTGCTATGAGATTGTGCTGGGCGAACAAGTGCGCGCTAACTTCCGTCCCGATACCAACTTCCTGCTAACCGTCTCCAACGATGCCTGGTTCGGTCACTCCATCGGGCCGTGGCAGCATTTCCAGATGGCACGCATGCGCGCACTGGAGCTGGGACGTCCGTTACTGCGCTCCACCAATAACGGTGTTACAGCGGTGGTGAATGCCAACGGTGAGGTGGAGAAAGCGTTGCCACAGTTCACCCGTGATGTGCTGGAAGCCAAAGTGACGCCAACAACCGGCGAAACGCCGTATGCCAAAGCGGGCATCTGGCCGGTGTGGATGCTGACATTGATTGGCATTGTGGTGGCCATTCTGCGCCGTCGCCACTAGTTCAGGCTGCTATGCAAACAGGCGAAGTGAATACTTCGCCTTTTTTATGCGCTGTTTTCTCTTCCTTCCGTTGTGCTTTCCCCGATTCTCTGCTGGCTTTTTACACTTATTCATCGTGCTGGCACGATCATTGCTATTTATTTCAGTGATTTTCGCAAACATCGGCTTTTGTAAGCGTAGTGCAACCTTGACGCACTAATTTATGGCAATGATGCGCACTCTATTAGCGCATCGGTGAATTTTTGCCTTTTATTGGTGCGGAGCGGCTCGCAAAAAAGAAACTTTTTTGTTTCATTGCGTTAACAATTCGCTATGTTAATCACTATCCTGCGTGCAGTTGCGCTATGGGATAACTAAAAAAGCAGCACGAAATACACACAACATCACAATCTGCGCAGTTTATGTTCTGCGCGACATCCATACGAAGGAGTTGGAACATGCAGATACGCAAAGTGGCATTATCTCTTTTGCTGTTGGGAGCAGCAGCGGGAGCGGCCCAGGCGGAAGATCTCACTGGTACCCTGAAAAAAATCAATGATAGCGGCGTGATCGTCGTTGGGCATCGTGAATCATCAGTTCCCTTTTCTTACTATGACAACCAGCAAAAAGTGGTTGGCTATTCACAGGATTATTCAAACGCCATCATTGCGGCTATCAAGGCCAAACTGAATAAGCCTGATTTGCAGATCAAAATGCTGCCGATTACCTCGCAGAACCGTATTCCCCTGTTGCAGAACGGGACTTACGATTTTGAGTGCGGTTCTACCACCAACAACCTGGAACGCCAGAAGCAAGCGGCATTCTCTGACACCGTATTCATCATCGGTACGCGTCTGCTGGTGAAAAAAGGCGGCGACATCAAAGATTTCCCTGATTTGAAGGGCAAAACCGTTGTCGTGACCTCCGGAACCACCTCAGAAGTTCTGCTGCACAAGCTGAACGACGAACAGAAAATGGATATGCGCATCATTAGCGCGAAAGACCATGGCGATTCTTTCCGTACGCTGGAGACCGGTCGTGCTGTGGCCTTCATGATGGATGACGCGCTGCTGGCGGGTGAACGTGCCAAAGCCAAGAAGCCAGACAACTGGGATATCGTGGGTACGCCGCAATCGAAAGAAGCTTACGGCTGCATGCTGCGCAATCAGGATCCACAGTTCAAACAGCTGATGGATGAAACCATTGCTAAAGCGCAGACCTCTGGCGAAGCCTCAAAATGGTTTGAAACCTGGTTCAAACAGCCGATTCCACCGAAGAATCTGAACCTGAACTTCGAACTTTCAAGCGATATGCAGGCCCTGTTCAAAGCACCGAACGACAAAGCACTCTGAATTAACAACGACAACAAGGGCAGCCCCGCTGCCCTCTCGATTGCTGAACATGCGGTGCGGACAGACAGACTGTAACAGGCCGTTCCCCTGAAGCAGGATGCAAGACACCGCTCAACAATCTTATGGGTAGCCTCGCTACCCTTTTTTTACCGGAGCTCGTTATGGGTATCGATTGGAACTGGGGCATTTTTCTTGAACAGGCCCCGTTCGGCAATACGACTTACCTCGGCTGGCTGTGGTCCGGTTTTCAGGTCACCATTGCGGTGTCCTGCTGCGCCTGGATTATCGCCTTCCTGGTAGGTTCCTTATTTGGCATTCTGCGTACCGTGCCCAACCGCCTGCTGGCGGCGATTGGCACCTGCTACGTGGAACTGTTCCGTAATATCCCGCTGATTGTGCAGTTCTTCTTCTGGTATCTGGTGGCGCCAGAACTGGTGGGCGAAAAGCTGGGCATGTGGTTTAAGTCGGAGCTGGATCCGAACATTCAGTTCTTCCTCTCTTCCACCATCTGTCTCGGCTTGTTCACCGCCGCACGCGTGTGTGAACAGGTGCGCGCCGCGATTCAGTCGCTGCCACGTGGTCAGAAAAATGCAGGCTTAGCGATGGGCCTGACGCTGCCGCAAACCTACCGCTATGTGCTGTTGCCGAATGCGTATCGCGTGATTGTGCCGCCGATGACCTCGGAAATGCTTAACCTGGTGAAGAACTCGGCGATCGCCTCGACCATCGGTTTGGTGGATATGGCCGCGCAGGCCGGCAAGCTGCTGGATTACTCCGCGCATGCCTATGAATCCTTTACCGCCATCACTCTGGCGTACGTCGGCATTAATCTGGTGATCATGCTGATTATGAGTGTGGTAGAACGCAAAATTCGCCTGCCTGGCAATATGGGAGGCAAATAATGTACGAGTTTGACTGGAGTTCGATTGTTCCCAGCCTGCCTTACCTATGGAATGGCTTGATCATTACCTTCAAGATCACCGCGATTGCCGTGGTGTTTGGCATTATCTGGGGCACGATTTTGGCGGTGATGCGTTTGTCGCCGATCGCGCCGGTGCGCTGGTTTGCCAAGCTTTACGTCAACCTGTTCCGCTCCGTACCCCTGGTGATGGTGCTGCTGTGGTTTTATTTGGTGGTGCCCGCATTCCTGCAGCAGGTACTGGGCTTATCGCCTAAATCGGATATCCGCCTGATTTCCGCCATGGTGGCTTTTGCGCTCTTTGAAGCGGCGTACTATTCGGAAATCATCCGTGCCGGTATTCAGAGCATCTCTCGCGGCCAATCCAATGCCGCACTGGCGCTTGGCATGACGCATTGGCAATCGATGAAACTCATCGTGCTGCCGCAAGCGTTCCGCGCCATGGTGCCGCTGCTGCTAACCCAGGGCATCGTGCTGTTCCAGGATACCTCGCTGGTCTATGTACTGAGCCTGGCTGATTTCTTCCGCACCGCGTCCACCATTGGTGAGCGTGACGGAACCCAGGTTGAAATGATTTTGTTTGCTGGTCTGGTCTACTTTGTGATCAGCCTGAGCGCTTCGCTGTTGGTTACCTATCTGAAAAGAAAGAGGACGGTTTAAATGATTAGCCTGAAAAATGTTTCAAAGTGGTATGGGCACTTTCAGGTGCTGACCGACTGCTCCACCGAAGTGAAAAAAGGTGAAGTGGTGGTGGTCTGCGGTCCGTCTGGCTCAGGTAAATCAACGCTGATTAAAACCGTGAACGGCCTGGAGCCGATTCAAAAGGGCAGCATTCAGGTGACCGGCACCGAAGTGAACAACAAAAAAACCAACCTTGCTCAGTTACGTAGCAAAGTCGGCATGGTGTTTCAGCACTTCGAGCTGTTCCCGCATCTCAGCATCATTGAGAACCTGACGCTGGCGCAGGTTAAAGTGCTGAAGCGTGACAAAGCGGCCTCGCGTGAGAAAGCCCAAGGCCTGCTAAAACGCGTCGGGCTCTCTGCGCACGCGGATAAGTTCCCTGGTCAGCTTTCTGGTGGTCAGCAGCAGCGCGTGGCAATCGCGCGTGCGTTATGTATGGATCCGGTGGCGATGCTGTTTGATGAGCCGACGTCAGCGCTTGATCCTGAAATGATCAACGAAGTGTTGGACGTGATGGTTGAATTAGCCAATGAAGGCATGACCATGATGGTGGTGACGCATGAGATGGGCTTTGCACGCAAAGTCGCCAACCGCGTGATCTTTATGGATGAAGGGAAAATTATCGAAGACACCAATAAGGATGACTTCTTTAACAACCCGCAATCCGATCGTGCCAAAGACTTCCTGGCGAAGATTCTGCACTGATTCAATATCCTCAAGCCAGGTGCGCATTAATGCGCACCCTACAAAATCACCTCACTTTTGTAGGGTCGTCATTAATGACGACCTGGCTACCTTTCATCAGGGTTCAAACGGCTGACGCTGGAACTGATCGTGCCCACACTCCGGGCAGCGCGTTAAGCTCTCTGGCGTATAAATCGCCCGCGTGAAGCCGCACTTCTCACAGACTAAATTCCCCAGGCCGACCACTTCGCCGCTCTGGTAGACGCCGTGATGGCGCAAATCCTGAAACACTTCACGCCACTCCAACTGACTTTTATCGGTGATATCCGCCAGTTCTTTCCACAGGCTTTCGCGAATCACGCGCAAAAACACCGAATCGCCAACCACATCAGAAGACTCCTGATAGCTCAGCGCAAACTCGTGTAAATCGCGGCGCACGGCGCGCATTACTTCATTCACCTCGGCGGGCGACAGCGTTTTTTTCGCCAGCAAACTTTGCCGCGCCTCGGCCACCAGCGCATCAACATTGCGCTCGCCATGATCCAATCGCTGGGATAATGCTTCAATCGTTGCACGGTATTCCTGCGCCACGTTATTCATTTTGTTCTCCTTTTCGCTGCGGATACTGCTGTTAAGTTTAGCGGTTTTGTCACAATTGCATGGGCAGCAACCGAAGAAATCACAAAAGGGTGAAAGCGGCGGCGCATTCGGCAGAAATCCGGCCTGCGAGGGCGTGAAAAGTTGTTGAGGCGCAGCCTTATGGGTATGCTATGCGGATCTAAAAGTATGCTTAGCGATTTTCACAAAGGACCACAGGCAGCCATGCAAGAGCAATACCGCCCGGAAGAGATAGAATCCCGCGTCCAACAACACTGGGACGAAAACGAAACCTTTAAAGTGACCGAGCAGGAAGGCAAAGAGAAATATTACTGCCTTTCGATGCTGCCCTATCCTTCTGGCCGCCTGCACATGGGTCACGTGCGTAACTACACCATTGGCGATGTGATTGCGCGCTACCAGCGTATGCTCGGCAAAAACGTCCTGCAGCCGATTGGTTGGGATGCATTTGGTCTGCCAGCGGAAGGCGCTGCGGTAAAAAACAACACTGCGCCTGCGCCGTGGACCTACGACAATATCGCCTACATGAAGAACCAGCTGAAATTGCTGGGCTTTGGCTACGACTGGAGCCGCGAACTGGCGACCTGCCAGCCAGAATACTATCGCTGGGAACAGTGGTTCTTCACCAAGCTGTATGAAAAAGACATGGTCTACAAAAAGACCTCTGCGGTGAACTGGTGCCCGAACGATCAAACCGTACTGGCCAACGAACAGGTTATCGACGGCTGCTGCTGGCGCTGCGATACCAAAGTTGAGCGCAAAGAGATCCCACAGTGGTTCGTTAAAATCACCGCCTATGCGGAAGAGTTGCTTAACGACCTCGACAAGCTGGAAGATTGGCCGGAACAGGTCAAAACCATGCAGCGCAACTGGATTGGCCGTTCTGAAGGCGTGGAAATCACCTTTGACGTTGCCAACAGCGCCGAGAAGCTGACCGTTTACACCACCCGTCCAGACACCTTTATGGGCGCTACTTATGTAGCAGTAGCTGCAGGTCATCCTCTGGCGCAGCAAGCGGCTGCCACTCATCCTGCGCTGGCTGAATTCATCGACGAATGCCGTACCACCAAAGTCGCCGAGGCTGATATGGCAACGATGGAGAAAAAAGGCATGGCCACCGGCCTGTTTGCTATCCATCCGCTGACCGGTGAAGAGATTCCGGTGTGGGTTGCTAACTTCGTATTAATGGAGTACGGCACCGGCGCGGTAATGGCCGTTCCAGGCCACGATCAGCGTGACTGGGAGTTCGCCACCAAATACAACCTGAACATCAAGCCAGTGATCCTGAATCTTGACGGTTCAGAACCGGATGTAAGTGCTGCCGCGATGACCGATAAAGGCGCACTGTTCAACTCAGGTGAATACAACGGTCTGGATCATCAGGCGGGCTTCAACGCCATCGCCGACGCACTGGCAGCCAAAGGCGTGGGCGAGCGTAAAGTAAATTATCGTCTGCGCGACTGGGGCGTTTCCCGTCAGCGTTACTGGGGTGCACCAATCCCAATGGTGACGCTGGAAGATGGCACCGTGATGCCAACGCCAGAAGATCAGTTGCCGGTCATCCTGCCAGAAGACGTAGTGATGGACGGCATCACCAGCCCAATCAAAGCCGATCCTGAGTGGGCCAAAACCACCGTTAACGGCCAGCCGGCGCTGCGTGAAACCGACACCTTTGACACCTTTATGGAGTCATCCTGGTACTATGCGCGCTATACCTGCGCCAACTACCATGAAGGCATGCTGGATCCGGCGGCGGCGAACTACTGGCTGCCGGTCGATCAGTATGTTGGCGGTATCGAACACGCCATCATGCACCTGATGTATTTCCGCTTCTATCACAAGTTGCTGCGTGATGCTGGCCTGGTGAACTCTGATGAGCCGGCCAAACGCCTGCTTTGTCAGGGCATGGTACTGGCTGATGCGTTCTACTATCTCGGCGTGAACGGCGAGCGTAACTGGGTTTCTCCGGTTGACGTCACCGTTGAGCGCGATGAGAAAGGCCGCATTATTAAAGCCATCGACAATGAAGGTCGTGAAGTGGTTTACGCCGGCATGAGCAAAATGTCGAAGTCGAAAAACAACGGCATCGATCCACAGCTGATGGTTGAGCGTTACGGTGCAGATACCGTACGTCTGTTCATGATGTTTGCTTCGCCAGCAGAGATGACGCTGGAGTGGCAGGAATCGGGCGTTGAAGGTGCCAACCGCTTCCTGAAGCGCGTGTGGAAACTGGCTTACGAACACATTGCCAAAGGCGCGACCGTGGCGCTGGACGTCAACAGCCTGAATGACGATCAGAAAGCGCTGCGTCGCGATCTGCACAAAACCATCGCCAAAGTGGCCGATGACGTGGGTCGTCGTCAGACGTTCAACACCGCCATCGCCGCCATCATGGAACTGATGAACAAGCTGATCCGTGCCCCGCAGGAGAGCGAGCAAGATCGCGCGCTGCTGCAGGAAGCGCTAGTCGCTGTGACGCGTCTGCTCTATCCGTTCACCCCGCACGCCAGCTTTGTATTGTGGCAAGCGCTGGGCGGCGAAGGCAGCATTGACGAAGCCAGCTGGCCGGTAGCCGATGAAGCGGCCATGGTGGAAGATTCGCTACTGGTCGTGGTGCAGGTGAATGGCAAAGTGCGCGGTAAGATTACCGTTGCGACGGATGCCACGCAGGAGCAGGTGCAGGCGCGTGCTGCGCAGGAGCATTTGGTGGCGAAATATCTGGATGGCGTCACCATTCGTAAAGTGATTTATGTCCCCGGCAAACTGCTTAACCTGGTCGTAGGTTAAGTTCAGGAGGAACTGTGCGACAACTGTTTATCAGGCTGTTTGTCCTGCTTGCGGTATTGATTACCGCAGGCTGTGGTTTCCACCCGCGCGGCACCACCTCGGTGCCGAGTGAGATGAAAACCCTTATCGTCCAGAGCGGCGATCCCTATGGCCCACTGGCGCGAGCTGTACGTCAGCAGCTGCGTATCAATAACGTAAATATTGTTGAAGACAGCGAAGAAGCGAGCGCGAAATACCCAACTCTGCGTCTTGGGTCTGCGAGACAGGGTCGCGATACCGCATCGGTGTTTATCAGCGGTACCACTGCTGAATACTCGCTGGTGATGACGGTCACAGCACAGGTTCTGCTGCCGGGTAAAGGTATCTACCCGATCAGCACGACTGTGTATCGTTCTTTCTTCGACAACCCGAACGCCGCACTGGCTAAGGATGCCGAGCAGACAATGATCGTGGAAGAAATGCGCCAGCGTGCGTCTGAGCAGTTAGTCCGTAAATTGCTGACGGTGCATGCTGCACAGATAAATAACAAATCAACGCTAACCGAGCCTGAGGCGATATTACCAGGCGAGGATTCGCCGGAAGTCCCTTCTTCCTCAGCCACCAGTCTGCAATGATCAGGATTTATCCTGAACAACTGAGCGCGCAGCTTCGAGAGGGGCTGCGCGCCTGTTATTTTCTCACCGGTAATGAACCTCTGCTGATTCAGGAAAGCGCGGATGCGATCCGAGCTACCGCCAGCGCACAGGGATTTGAAGAGCACTTCAGCGTCGTTATTGATGCGCAAACCGATTGGAATGCGATCTTCGTTAGTTGCCAATCGCTCAGCCTGTTTACCCAACGCCAAACCCTGACGCTACAACTGCCAGAAAACGGTCCAAACGCCGCTATCGCCGAGCAGTTGGTGAAACTCTCCACGCTGCTACACGGCGATATTTTGCTGGTGTTGCGCATGGCGAAATTAACTAAGGCGCAGGAGAACAGCGCCTGGTTCAAAGCGCTGAGCGCGCAGGCGGTGTTGGTGCCGTGCCAGACGCCTGAACAAGCGCAACTGCCGCGCTGGGTGGCGAGTCGCGCCAAAGCGATGAAGTTGAGCGTTGATGATGCAGCGATCCAGCTGCTTTGCTACTGCTATGAAGGGAATCTGCTGGCGCTGTCGCAGGCGCTGGAACGCTTATCGCTGTTGTGGCCGGATGGCAAATTGACGCTGCCGCGCGTCGAGGCCGCCGTCAACGATGCCGCGCACTTTACCCCGTTCCATTGGGTGGATGCGCTGCTGGCGGGAAAAAGCAAACGCGCCCTGCACATCCTGCATCAGCTGGAGAAAGAGGACAGCGAAGCGGTGATTCTGCTGCGCACGCTGCAACGCGATTTACTCACGCTGCTGCATCTGCAACGTAATCAGGCCAAACAAGCGCTGCGCACGCTAATGGATCAGCAACGCATCTGGCAAAACCGCCGCGCGTTGTTTACCGAAGCCTTGCAGCGCCTTGATGCGCAGCGTTTACAGCGTGCGGTGCATTTGCTGGCAGAGCTGGAACTCAGCATGAAGCAGGATTACGGCCAAAACCTGTGGCCGCAGCTGGAAACGCTGTCGCTGCTGCTGTGTCACCGCGATTTCCCACTGAGCTTTACCGATGTCTAAACTCTACGCCCTGTTTGGCGGCACCTTCGATCCGATTCACTACGGCCATCTCCGCCCGGTTGAAGCGCTGGCCCAGCAAGTGGGTTTGAAAAAGGTCACATTGCTACCCAACAACGTGCCGCCGCATCGCCCGCAGCCGGAAGCCAGTGCGCAACAGCGCGTTGAGATGCTGCGCTGTGCCATCGCCGATCGCCCACTGTTTGATATCGATACGCGTGAACTGGAGCGTGCTACGCCGTCCTGGACGGTGGCTACGCTGGAAGCACTGCGTGCGGAACGCGGGACAGAACAGCCCCTCGGGTTTATCATCGGCCAGGATTCTCTGCTAACGTTAGCCAAATGGCATCGCTGGCAAGATTTGCTGTCGCTGTGCCATTTGCTGGTGTGTAAGCGTCCGGGTTACGCCGCCCAGATGGAAACCCCTGAGATGCAGCAATGGCTTGATGAGCATCTCGCCGATGATGTGCAGCAGCTTCATCACTCACCTGCAGGACACATCTGGCTGGCAGATACGCCGCTGCTCGACATTTCCGCCACCGAAATCCGTCAGCGCCGCCATGCAGGGATCTCCTGCGCGGATTTACTGCCAGATGCAGTGATCGACTACATCGATAGCGTTGGCTTATATCGCAGCTAAAGGCAGCATGCTATACTGCGCCGCTTCATTTTCGGCTACCTTTCTCGCATCGTTAGCCCGTCCGTAATCACCTGTTTTTAAGGGGAACCTTTTGCAAGGTAAAGCACTCCAAGAATTCGTTATTGATAAGATTGATGATCTCAAAGGCCAGGACATCATTGCTATTGATGTTCAGGGCAAATCCAGCATCACCGATTGCATGATTATTTGCACCGGCACTTCAACACGTCACGTCGCTTCTATCGCCGATCATGTGGTGCAGGAATCGCGCACTGCGGGCCTGAGGCCACTGGGTGTTGACAGCAAAACCGCCTCCGATTGGGTGGTCGTTGACCTGGGTGACGTGATTGTGCACGTGATGGAAGCAGAGAGCCGCCAGCTGTACGAGCTGGAAAAACTCTGGAGCTAAGACGTGAAACTGCAGCTTGTAGCCGTCGGCACTAAAATGCCCGACTGGGTTCAGACCGGTTTCATGGAGTATCTGCGCCGCTTCCCGAAAGATATGCCGTTTGAACTGATCGAAGTGACTGCCGGCAAACGCGGCAAGAACGCCGACATCAAACGCATTCTGGAAAAAGAAGGTGAAGCGATGCTGGCCGCCGTTGGCAAAGGCAATCGTATTGTCACGCTGGATATCCCCGGGCAGCCTTGGGAAACCCCACAGTTGGCGCAGCAACTTGAACGCTGGAAACTGGATGGCCGCGATGTCAGCCTGTTGATCGGCGGTCCGGAAGGACTGGCACCCGCGTGCAAGGCCGCTGCCGAACAAAGCTGGTCACTGTCAGCGCTCACGTTGCCACATCCGCTGGTGCGTGTGCTGGTAGCGGAAAGCCTGTATCGTGCGTGGAGCATCACCACGAATCATCCTTATCATCGTGAATAAACGCCTGACAACCCCAGACAATAAATGTAGCGGATGAAATTACAGAGCAACGCCTTTCGCGATTACACTGCCGAACAGAAACTTTTTGTCCGCCGAGCATTGGTGGCTTTTGTTGGCATCCTGCTGCTCTCCAGCATTCTGGTGGTCAATATGTACCACCTGCAAATACTGCGCTTTGACGACTACAGCACCCGTTCGAATGAAAACCGCATCAAACTGGTGCCGGTGGCGCCGAGTCGCGGCATCATTTTTGATCGTAACGGCGTGCCGCTGGCGTTGAATCGCACCATCTATCAGGCCGAACTGATGCCGGAAAAGGTCGAAAACCTGAAGCAGACCTTACAGGATCTGCGTCCGGTGCTGGATCTGACCGACGACGATATCGATGCGTTTGAAAAAGAGCGCAAACGCTCACGCCGCTTTACCTCGATTCCGGTCAAAATCGGTTTAAACGAGGTGCAGGTAGCGCGTTTTGCCGTCAATCAGTACCGTTTTCCTGGCGTGGAAGTAAAAGGCTATCAGCGCCGCTACTATCCTTACGGCCAAACGCTGACGCACGTGGTGGGCTACGTCTCTAAAATTAACGATCGCGATGTCACACGCCTCGATCAGGAAGGCAAATGGCCGAACTATGCGGCTACCCATGATATCGGCAAGCTCGGCATCGAAAACTATTACGAAGATGTGCTACACGGCAAAACCGGCTATGAAGAGGTTGAAGTTAACAACCGTGGCCGCGTCATCCGTCAGCTGCACGAGCAGTCTCCGCAGGCCGGACGCGATATCTATCTGACGGTTGACCTCAAGCTGCAGCAATACATCGAAACCTTGCTGACCGGCAGCCGCGCGGCGGTGGTGGTGAGCGATCCGCGCACCGGCGAAATCCTTGCGCTGGTATCAACGCCGAGCTACGACCCGAACCTGTTTGTCGACGGCATCTCCAGCAAAGATTACAAAGCGCTGTTAAGCGACGAAAACCGTCCGCTGTATAACCGTGCGCTGCAAGCCTCCTATCCACCGGCTTCCACGGTGAAACCTTATGTTGCCGTATCGGCACTGAGCGCAGGCGTGATCAACCGCAATACCAGCCTGTTCGATCCTGGCTGGTGGCAACTGCCCGGCTCGGAAAAGCGCTATCGTGACTGGAAAAAATGGGGCCACGGCCGCCTGAACGTCACCAAATCGCTGGAAGAATCAGCGGATACCTTCTTCTATCAGGTCGCCTATGATATGGGCATCGATCGCCTGTCGGAGTGGATGACTAAGTTTGGTTACGGCCATCGCACCGGCATTGACCTGCCGCAGGAGAGCGCGGGCAACATGCCTACACGCGAGTGGAAGCTTAAGCGCTTTAAGAAACCGTGGTATCAAGGTGACACCATTCCGGTGGGTATTGGTCAGGGCTACTGGACCGCGACACCGATTCAGATGAACAAAGCGATGATGATTCTGATTAACGACGGTGTGATCAAGGTGCCGCACTTACTGCGCGCCACGCGTGAAGGCCAAACCATGGTGCCCTATCGCCAGCCGCCGGATGCACCGATTGGCGACATTCACTCAGGCTACTGGGAAATTGCTAAAGACGGCATGTATGGCGTAGCTAACCGCGCCAACGGTACGGCACACAAGAGTTTTGCCGATGCGCCTTACAAAATCGCCGCCAAATCCGGTACCGCACAGGTTTACGGCCTGAAAGAAAATGAAGTCTATAACGCGCACAAGATTGCAGAGCGCTTGCGCGACCATAAATTAATGACCGCTTACGCGCCGTACGATAAGCCGCGCGTGGCCGTCACCATGATTCTGGAAAACGGCGGCGCAGGTCCGGCTGTTGGCACCGTGATGCGCCAGATTCTCGACCACATTATGTTAGGCGACAATAATACCGTGCTGCCAGAAGCCGCACCGATGCCGCCCGGCTACGAAGGTGAATAACAATGTCCATGAACGATAGTCCGCAGAAAAGATCGATCTGGACGCGCATCCATATCGACCCGCTGTTTATGCTGATCATTCTCAGCTTGCTGACCTACAGCGCCATTGTCATCTGGAGCGCCAGCGGACAGGATCCCGGCATGACCGAGCGTAAGTTCGGGCAGATTGCCATGGGCATCGTCATCATGCTGGTGCTGGCGCAGGTGCCGCCGCGCGTTTACGAAAGCTGGGCACCCTATCTCTATATTGTCTGCGTGATATTGCTGATCGCGGTGGATGCCTTTGGCCACATCAGTAAAGGCGCACAGCGCTGGCTCGATTTGGGTTTTGTGCGCTTTCAGCCCTCGGAGATCGCCAAGATTGCCGTGCCGCTGATGGTGGCGCGCTTTATTAACCGCGATGTCTGTCCGCCGACGCTGAAAAACACCGGCATCGCGCTGGTGCTGATTTTCATGCCGACGCTGCTGGTGGCGGCACAGCCTGACCTGGGTACGTCGATTCTGATCGCCGCTTCCGGTCTATTTGTGCTGTTTTTATCCGGTATGAGCTGGAAGCTAATTGGTATCGCCGTGCTGCTGGTGGCGGCCTTTATCCCGATTTTGTGGTTCTTCCTGATGCACGATTATCAGCGTGACCGCGTGATGATGCTGCTCGACCCGGAAAGCGACCCGCTCGGCGCCGGTTATCACATTATTCAGTCGAAGATTGCTATCGGTTCCGGTGGCCTGCGCGGCAAAGGCTGGCTGCATGGCACCCAATCGCAGCTGGAATTCCTGCCTGAGCGTCATACCGACTTTATTTTTGCCGTGTTAGCGGAAGAACTCGGCCTGGTTGGCGTGTTGTTATTGCTGGTACTCTATTTGCTGCTGATCATGCGCGGACTGATTATTGCGGCGCGCGCGCAAACCACCTTTGGTCGCGTGATGGCGGGCGGTTTGATGCTGATTTTATTCGTTTATGTTTTCGTTAACATTGGCATGGTAAGTGGTATCTTACCGGTGGTTGGCGTACCGCTGCCGCTGGTGAGCTACGGCGGATCGGCATTGATTGTGTTAATGGCTGGATTTGGCATTGTGATGTCGATCCATACTCATCGAAAAATGTTATCTAAAAGCGTTTAAGAGGCTGCACATGCGTAAGGACTGGCTTGGGGTTGCACTGGCATCATTGGTACTGGCTGCCTGTTCCACACCGGAACCGCAGAATAATACTGCGCCACCGCAACCGGCCTATAACGGCCCGGTAGTGGAAATTCCTGGCGTGGAACCACGCTATGAACCGATCAATCCTTCCACCAGCCAGGATTACAGCGTCAACGGTAAAAACTACCGCGTGATCAAAGATCCGTCGAACTACAGTGAAGTGGGTTTAGCCACCTGGTACGGTGACGAAGCGCAGGGTAATCGCACTGCTATCGGTGAATCTTACGATCCGGAAGGCATGACAGCCGCGCACCCTACGCTGCCGCTGCCGAGCTATGTGCGCGTCACTAACCTCGCCAACGGTCGCCAGATTGTGGTGCGCGTTAACGATCGCGGTCCTTATACGCCAGGCCGCATTATCGACCTGTCGCGTGCGGCGGGCGATCGCCTGAATATCTCTAACAATACCCGCGTGCGCGTTGATTACATCAAAGTGGCTCCGGATGGCTCAGTTTCTGGTCCCGGCACCATCGGAACCACCGTCGCCAAACAGAGCTATGCCCTGCCCGCGCGTCCGGACCTCGGCGGCGGTATGGTGATGATGGGCGGTAGCGCCAATGCGGCACCCGCGCCTGCACCGCAAGATGTGCGCGCCGTAGATAACAGCACCTTGCAAAGCAGTGACAGCATGGGTGCGCCAGTGCAAAGCAGCGGCTTTCTCGGCGCACCGCAGCCGTTAGCCACGGGTGTGCTGGAAGGCAGCGAGCCGGTTGCCGCACCAGCAGCAGCCCCCTCTTCCGCGCCAACCGCAGCAGCAGCGCCTCCCAGCAGCCAGAATGCCCATGCCGGCAGCGGTTATGTGGTGCAGGTTGGTGCGATTAACGATCCAGCGCGGGCGCGCCAGCTGGCGGAAAGCCTGGGTAAACGTTTTGGCGTACCGGGCACCGTTGAAGCCAATGGCAACGTCTATCGTATTCAGTTAGGTGGCTATAAAAGCCGTGCCGAAGCCGCCGCGTTGCAGCAGCGTCTAAACACTGAAGCGCAAATGAGCTCATTTATTACCACTGCCCGTCCATCAATGTAACGGACAGTGACATTTCCTGCTGAAACTGATTTGCAAAGCAAGATGTGGCCCGATCGGGCGTTTGCTATAGTTAGGCACTTTTTTCACTCTAAACCCACGGATGTTGTAGTCCTGAACATGAATACGCTGAAACCTTCTCGTTTTCTGAAACGCCTGACAGTGGGATCACTGGTCGCTCTTTCTCTCAGCCATGCCGCTTTTGCGGACGATATTAACCTTAAGACTATGATTCCGGGCGTACCGGACATTGATGCTGAAGCTTATGTGCTGATCGACTATAACTCCGGCAAAGTGCTGGCCGAAAAGAACGCGGATGCACGCCGCGATCCGGCAAGTTTGACCAAAATGATGACCAGCTACGTGATTGGTCAGGCGGTCAAAGCGGGCAAAATCCATAACGATGACATCGTGACCGTGGGCAAAGATGCCTGGGCAACCGGTAATCCGGTATTCAAAGGTTCATCCCTGATGTTCCTGAAGCCAGGCGATCGTGTACCGGTTTCTCAGCTGACGCGCGGCATCGTGCTGCAATCAGGTAACGACGCTTGTGTGGCGATGGCGGATTATGTTGCCGGCAGCCAGGACGCATTCGTTAACCTGATGAACAACTACGTTGGCGCACTGGGCCTGAAAAACACCCACTTCCAGACCGTGCACGGTTTGGATGCCGAAGGCCAATACAGTTCGCCGCGCGATATGGCGTTGATCGGCCAGGCGCTGATCCGTGACGTGCCCGATGAGTACGCGGTTTACCGTGAAAAAGATTTCACCTTTAACAACATCAAGCAGACTAACCGCAACGGTTTGCTGTGGGATACCAGCCTGAACGTGGATGGCATCAAAACTGGTCACACAGACGCAGCGGGCTACAACCTGGTAGCCTCTGCCACTGAAGGCCAGATGCGTTTGATCTCCGCAGTGATGGGCGGTCGGACTTATAAAGGCCGTGAAACCGAGAGCAAGAAATTGCTGACGTGGGGCTTCCGCTTCTTCGAAACCGTGGCACCGCTGAAAGCAGGCAAAGAATTTGCGTCTGAGCCCGTGTGGTTCGGTGACAGCGATCGTGTTCAGCTGGGCGTGGAAAAAGATGCCTATCTGACCATCCCACGTGGCCGCATGAAAGACCTGAAAGCCAGCTATGTGCTGAACAACACTGAACTGCACGCACCGCTGCAGAAAAATCAGGTCGTGGGCAGCATCAACTTCCAGTTGGATGGCAAAACCGTTGAACAGCGTCCGCTGGTGGTGCTGAACGAAGTGAAAGAAGGCGGTTTCTTCGGCCGCATCATCGATTACATCAAACTGATGTTCCACCACTGGTTTGGCTAAGGCGCGCTTGAAAAAACGCCAATTTGCCCCCAAATAAGCTACTATCTTTGCTCCCGCCTCGGCGGGAGCCTGTTTTTTTAAGCTCCGGAGTTAATGTATGAAAACCAAATTGAATGAACTGCTCGAATTCCCTACGCCTTTCACCTACAAAGTGATGGGTTTGGCGCAACCGGAGCTGGTTGATCAAGTGGTTGAAGTGGTGCAGCGCCACGCGCCAGGCGATTACAAACCGGACGTTAAGCCAAGCAGCAAAGGCAACTATCACTCGGTTTCCATTACCATCATCGCCACCCACATTGAGCAGGTTGAAACCCTGTACGAAGAGCTGGGCAACATCGAAATCGTGCGTATGGTGCTGTAATTCTGGCGCTGGCAAAGTCCGCTTTGCCAGCGTTATACTCTGCCTTCCACTCTTTACCGGATCTCTGCTTTGTCAGCTAATACGCTTCTTGTTCGTCAACTCGGCCAGCGCGATTGGCAACCCATCTCCGATGCGATGCATCACTTTACCGATCAACGCGACAGCAACACCGCCGATGAAATCTGGCTGGTGGAACATCATCCCGTGTTTACCCAAGGTCAGGCAGGTAAAGCCGAACATCTGCTGATGCCGGGCGATATTCCGGTGGTACAAAGCGATCGCGGCGGCCAGGTCACCTACCATGGCCCCGGCCAACAGGTGATGTATGTGCTGATCGACGTGAAACGCCGCAAGATGGGCGTGCGTGAGTTGGTGACGGCACTGGAAGAAACGGTGATCGCCACGCTCGCCGACTACAACATCCGCGCCCGTGCGCGACCGGATGCGCCAGGCGTGTACGTGGGCGATGACAAGATTTGTTCGCTGGGGCTGCGCATCCGTAAAGGCTGCTCGTTTCACGGCCTGGCGCTGAATGTGGCGATGGATCTCGCGCCCTTCCTGCGCATCAATCCGTGCGGTTATGCCGGAATGCAGATGACGCAGCTCAGCCAGCTGCAGCCGGGCGTTACGCCCGCCGATGTGCAGCCGCGTCTGGTGCAGCATTTCGCCCGTTTGACCGGATTTACCCAACTGGAATGGCAAAGTGATGCCGCAGTCTGACCTTGACTGTACGTGCGCATTTACAAAATTGTAACTTTTGCACTGGCTAATCGGCTGCTTATGGGCAGACGAGATGATATAATTTTTGCCATATTTTCAAAAAAAGTTGAAAGCCTGGTTCTCAGTTTGAGTGAGGAAGCTTTCAAATCGCAATCCCGACCGGAACCTGCAGATTTATGAGTAAACCAATTCAGATGGAACGTGGCGTCAAGTATCGCGATGCCGACAAAATGGCGCTAATCCCGGTGAAAACCGTGATGGTTGAGCGTGAAGAAATTCTGCGTAAGCCGGAATGGATGAAGATCAAACTGCCTGCGGATTCCAGCCGCATTCAGGGCATCAAAGCCGCGATGCGTAAAAACGGTCTGCACTCAGTGTGTGAAGAAGCCTCCTGCCCTAACCTTGCCGAGTGTTTTAACCACGGCACCGCGACCTTTATGATCCTCGGCGCAATTTGTACCCGCCGCTGCCCATTCTGCGACGTGGCCCATGGCCGTCCGAATATGCCTGACGCCAACGAACCGCTGAAACTGGCCCAAACCATCGCCGATATGGCGCTGCGTTATGTGGTGATTACTTCGGTGGATCGTGATGACCTGCGCGACGGCGGTGCTCAGCACTTTGCCGACTGCATCAGCGCGATTCGCGAAAAAAGCCCAACCATCAAAATTGAAACGCTGGTGCCGGACTTCCGTGGTCGTATGGATCGCGCGCTGGACATCCTCACCGCGACGCCACCTGATGTGTTTAACCACAATCTGGAAAACGTGCCGCGCGTTTACCGTCAGGTCCGCCCAGGCGCCAACTACGATTGGTCACTGAAGCTGCTGGAGCGTTTCAAAGAAGCACATCCGGATATCCCGACAAAATCGGGTTTGATGGTGGGCCTTGGCGAAACCAATGCCGAGATCATTGAAGTGATGCGCGATCTGCGTCGCCACGGCGTCACCATGCTGACGCTGGGACAGTATCTGCAACCGAGCCGTCACCACTTGCCGGTACAGCGCTACGTTAGCCCAGCCGAGTTTGATGAGATGAAAGAGGAAGCGATGGCGATGGGCTTCACCCATGCCGCCTGCGGCCCGTTTGTGCGCTCGTCTTATCACGCCGATATGCAGGCCAAAGGTCTGGAAGTTAAGTAATATTCCTCGCGATTGCGTTCTTAATAGGGCGCAATCGCAAAAATCCCCCCACACCCACTTAATCTTTGTCGCAAACCTGACGCTTTAACCGCTGAGGCCATAAGAGCCTGTTCATTTTTTCTCAGTGTATTTTTTGAAGGTCAGATTATGCAAACTTCCTTTCATAGAAAGGCGCTCGATGTACTACGAGCACCGGATGTGTCAGGTCCATCCTCAGAGGCGCGGCACTATGGCGCATCAGAAGAGAGCCTGGAGGCGCTAAAAACGCGCACCACGCCGAAAGACATCACCAATCCCTATACGTCAGCGCACGCGTCCTGTGCCAATGCGTTTATCGCTACCGCCATCAGTATTGAGCATCGCTACAACGAGATGCATCTGCAACTGCCGCTTCCTGAAAAGGCGTGGGTTAACGCGGAAGTGGCCCTTGCTCAGCCAGCAGTGACGATCCTGCCAGCAATCTCCCCGTCCCCAACCCTGCACATGACGCATTCATTGATTGCATATGATGCAGAAAACCAATGGAACTTTGAGCTGCTGGGGGCGGAGATTACGATGCCAGTTTCATCAAACTGGGCAGCAGAATCCAACCCGCAATTTATTGACGTGGCGATACATGAACTGTTGGCATTGCCTGACCAGCCTGCCAGCGAACCGGCATCGTGGGTAACGATCACAACGCTTGCCGCAGTGGAGAGCGAAGTAACCATCAACCGCAATACACAGGATGAAAACGGCAATACCCTATTCAGTGGTGATGCGCCTGTAGGTTCTATCTTGCTTTTCTACATTGATGATGTGCTGGTTGGAAGCCAGGAGATTGCGGATGACGGTCAATGGCAGTTTGCACTGCCTGCGGATTTGCCCGCCGCTCAGCATACGTTCAGTGCCATGCCGAGCAGTGCGCAGGGCGTGGTTGGCAACAAAATCGACTGGCTATTTGTCATCGAAGCCAAACCCAGCATCATTCTGTTGCCAATCGAGGACGGTCAGCTGGATATGATTGATGCGGCGCTAATCGACTGGGTCCCTCCACAGGATGAAACGCCAGTGTCACTGTTGCCGTTGGTTTTAACTGACCTGATGCTTGATGACTGGCAAACCCAGGATGGGATCACTACCTATCCATCAATGGTTCACACCAGCTTGTTTGATCTACATGAACAAGGTGTTGCCAGCATTGTTTGGCACTAAGACGCAAAAAAACAAAAACCAGACTGACAACAGTCTGGTTTTTTATCAACGTAATAAATATTTACACTTATTGACGTTCGGCGCAGAGATTACTCTTTGTGGCTGACACGTTCAGCAGGCGCTTCTTCAACGCTGCTTTTGGATGCGCCGGATTCATCATCTTTCATGGCTTTCTTAAAGCCTTTGATTGCGGAACCCAGATCGCCACCCAGTGAACGTAACTTGTTGGTGCCAAAAAGCAGTACGATGAGCGCACCGATGATCAGCAGTTTGGCAATACTGATACCTTCCATAATTTACCTTTCAACCAATGTGAAAAACCGACCTGACTATTAACGCGCAGTTTATAAACGGCCTCAACTGCAATCTGTAACAGAGTGAGACCGCCTAAATAAAGCGGCTGAGAAACGCCTGCGTGCGCGGATGCTGCGGATTACCAATCACTTGCTCCGGACTGCCCTGCTCCACCACCACGCCACCATCCATAAACACCACGCGATCGGCCGCCTCACGCGCGAAACCAATTTCATGGGTCACCACAACCATGGTCAGACCTTGATCGGCTAATGTGCGCATGGTGGCCAGCACTTCGCCGACTAACTCCGGATCGAGTGCCGAAGTGGGTTCATCGAACAGCATCAGCGCCGGTTTAATCGCCAGCGCACGCGCAATCGCCACACGCTGCTGTTGCCCCCCTGACAGATGACGCGGCCAGGCATCGGCTTTGTCACTCAATCCCACGGTCGCCAGCAGTTCACGGGCATGCTTGAGCGCGTCCTGCCGCGCAAATTTGTGCACACCAATCGGCGCTTCAATGATGTTTTGCAGCACCGTCATATGCGGATAGAGGTTGAACTGCTGAAACACCATACCGATTTTCTGACGCTGATGAGCAATTTTACGCGCCGACAGGCGATGCAAAATACCACGCTTCAGCTCGTACCCGATCTGATCGTCACCCACCATAATCGAACCGGCATTCATGTCTTCCAGATGATTAATGCAGCGCAAAAAGGTAGATTTACCCGAACCCGATGGCCCGAGAATCACCACCACTTCACCGGGAAACACATCGAGATCGATGCCTTTCAGCACCTCATTATCGCCATAACTCTTCTGCACATTACGCGCACGCACCAGCGGCTGAACGTCACTCATACATCCTCCTTCAGACGGTGCGCGACGGCTGGCGCGGCTTCGTTAGCGGCAACACGACGTTTGTTCACCACCGTGCGGGTAGTGCCGCGAGCGTAGTAACGCTCGATGGCGGACTGACCCACGTTGAGAATCGAGGTGATAAACAGATACCAAATCACTGCAACCATCAGCATCGGGATAATTTCAAAGGTGCGGTTATACACGGCCTGCACCGAGTACAACAGATCGCCCATGGCGATCACACTCACCAGCGAGGTCGCTTTGATCATGCTAATCAACTGGTTGCCGGTTGGCGGAATGATCGAACGCATCGCCTGTGGAATGATGACACGGCGCAGCGCGCGGCTGCGGCTCATGCCAAACGCCTGCGTGGTTTCAACCTGACCGTTATCCACGGACAGCAAGCCAGCACGAATGATCTCGGCCATATAGGCCGCTTCATTAAGCGCCAGTCCAGCAATCGCTGCGGTCAATGGCGTAATCAGATCGTTGGTATTCCAGCTGGCAAAGGTGATATCCGTCCACGGAATAGTGATCGAGATCGTGGGAAACAGCGTCGACAGGTTGTACCAAAAGATCAGCTGCACCAGCAGCGGCGTACCACGGAAAAACCAGATGTAGAGCGACGATAAGCCGCTCAGCAATTTGTTATCCGAAAGACGCCACACGCCCAGCAACAGCCCCAGCAGCGTGCCAAGAATCATCGACACCACCGTTAAGCCGAGCGTAACCTGCAGGCCTTTCATCACCGAACCTTCGGTGAACCACTGTAGCACGACGTTCCACTCAAAATTGGGGTTGGTCGCCACCAGCCAGAGGAAGTCTGCGGCAATAACCAGCACCAAAATCCATGAGATCCAGCGCCCATAAGTGGGCGCACTGCGGGCAAAAGCCACATCGCGCTGCTGCACGTCGGCCTTATCCCTGGCTCGCGAATTGTTGGTGACCGGACTCATTTTGCTGCCCCTTGCGCCAGGTTACGTCCCGGTTGCTGCAACACGTTGCCGTCTAACTTCCACTTCTTCATGATGGCCGCGTAGGTGCCGTTACTGAACAGCTCTTTGTAAGCATCCAGCACCACATTGCCGAGTTCCGACCCCTTCGGTACCACGGTGCCCTGGAAAATGTCGCCAAAGCCGTTTTTCTTGCCTTTGCCCGACAGCTCCAGCTGACCGTTAGCCTGTTCGATAAAGTAAGTCAGTGGCGCCTGCGATGAGAAGAAGGCATCGGAGCGTTTTGAGCGCACGGCTAAAATCGACGACGGCTGATCGGTAAAGGATTGCACCACCACCGCCGGTTTACCCGCCGCGACACAGGCATCGGACTGCTTACGAATCACCTGCTCCGCTGAACCCGCCGCCATCACCGCAATGCGTTTGCCGCAGGTATCTTCCAGACCGTTAATCTTGGATGGATTGCCTTTCTGCACGCCAAACACCACGAACTCCTGTACGAAGTCGATAAAATCGACCTTCTGCTGACGATCCGGATAATCCCCAATCGGCCCAATCGCCATCTGGTAACGGCCAGAATTAATACCGGTGAGCACGCCCGATAAACCGCTGACGGTGGCATGTTCAATCTTCACGCCCAGCAGCTGTGCCAGCGCTTCGGTGAGATCGGCGGAGGCACCATCCATTGAGTGCGGACCGTTAACGATCTCGTACGGAGGAAAGGAGCCGTTGTTCACCGAGATCATTTTGCCGCTGCTTTTAATCTCTGCTGGCAGACGATCGTGCAGTGCCTGATCCACTTTTTGCGCCGGAATAGCGTCGGCTGCATGAGCCAGGCAGGCCGTCAGGCCCAATGAAAGCACGATGGCGGTAGCAAGAATTTTCATCAGTCAGATTCCCCAGCGATCAAAGTGGTTTAAGTTCGGGATGAGCGAAACAACGATTCTCCAGCACCGGCAGTACGCTGCGTGCATAGGCGATGCGCTGTGGATCGAGATCGGCAAACACCAGCGCGGCTGATTCCGGCGCTTTGGCGATCGCCACGCCCAACGGATCGATCACCAGACTGTTGCCGATGTTGCGTGGACCGCATTCGCCAACCGCCACCATGTAGCAAGTGTTTTCCAGCGCACGCGCGGTGGTCAGCAATTCCCAGTGCATCTCTTTCAGCGGGCCTTTCACCCACGCCGCCGGCAGCACCAGCACATCGGCGCCGTCGAGCACCAGGCGACGTGCCAGCTCCGGGAAACGCACGTCATAGCAGGTCATCAACCCGACTTTCATGCCCGCGACTTCAACCAGCGGCGGAATCTCGCGCCCTGGATTCACGCGCTGCGACTCCTGCATGGCGAAGGCATCGTACAGGTGCAGCTTCACATATTTGGCGATGATTTCACCGTTGCGAATGGCGATCAGCACGTTGAGCGCCTTCTGCCCTTCTGTCGGCACGTGCACGCTCATCATGGTGGTCAGGTTGTTGCCTTTGCTAACCGCCAGCAACTGCGTGACGAAAGGACCATCCAGCGGCTGCGCCGCTTTCAGCACCAGATCGGGATCGGCGATATCACGCGCCAGCACGCCTTCCGGCAGCACCAGCAGATCCGCGCCGCCCGCCAGCGCCTGGTTCATCAGCCCGATGCAGATATCGGTGTTTTCCTGCCATTCGCGGCTAACGGCAAATTGCCCCATTGCTACTTTCATGGTTATTCTCCTTGCGCCGCAGCCGGGAAAATCACTTCCGGTGTCAGCAATGTTTGGGTTAGGCCTTGCTGGAACAGCTCATTCGCAAAGTCGGCAATCATCTTTTTGTTAACCGAAAATCCGTTCTGATTCCAGTTGGCGGGTAATTCCTGCGCGGTGCGCCGCAAATCGTCCAGCAGCCACGGCGTGGTGTCGGCGTATTTCTCGCGCTTCTTCATCCACATCTGGTATGAACGATCAATGATGTCGCTCAGCGCCTGCGGCAGCCACGGATGCGCCTCGGCTAAGGCGGGCTTCAGCGCCAGCAAGTGAATGCCCGGCACATAACCGACGCGATTAAAATAGTCGCGCTCGGCAGCGGCAAAATCCACCTGCAACTGGCGCAGACCTGAATCGGCGAGGAAGAAACCTTCCGGCATAAAGGGCGTAAAGACCGCATCCAGCTCGCCCGCCTTCAGCAGTTCAATTAGGGGGCGCTCGCCTGGCGCCGGTTCAATGCGGCCCGGGCGGCCAAAACCGGCCAGACGATCAACAATCGGATGATCTTCGGTCAAACGTCCGGCAAACCAGTACGCATCATCAATCTCCACGCCCGCTTCACGCAGCACGGTGCGCGTCCAGGTGTTGCCTGAATCCTGCCAGCCGGTTACGCCAATCTTTTTTCCTTTCAGCTGCGCTGGCGTGGTAATCGGGCTGTCGCTGCACGTGATGATGCAGCGCTGGCGGAAACCGCGCATCAGGAAGTGTGGCAGGCCCAGCAGCGAAGTGTCACCTTTAGCCCGCGCCTGAGCAAAGCGGCTAAACGACACTTCACCGGCATCGTATTTATCGCTGCTGGCGAGGTTATCCACCAACATGCCAACCCGATCGATCTCCAGCGTGAAACCTTCCGGTTTGATATCGCCAAGTGCCAGCGGTGTGAAGTAATCCCAGTCACGTACCGCCAGTCTGATGGTTACCATAGTTATGCCTTCCCCCGTCTGTTCTGCCAGCCCTGCGGCTGTGATTATTTATGCAGCAAATAGTGCTTGAATTTGAGTCTAAAACGCGAATACTAACCTGAACAATCTATTATTTGTTACTGAACAAAGGATTTTCTTATGACGCAAAGTGTGGATTTGGAGTGGCTTAGCCAGCAGATCACGGATGCCTCAGTTAAAGGCATCACGCATGCGGCATCAACACTGATTCGCGATGGGCAGATTGCAATTGGCATGCAAATGCCGGCGGTACGCGAGTTGGCAGAACGACTGGGCGTGAGTCCGGCAACGGTTTCCGCGGCCTGGGCGCAACTGAAGAAGCAGAAAGTGCTGGCGGGGAAAGGTCGCAGCGGCGTGTGGGTGAGCGGCAACAGCGTAATGCCGCGTCCGATTCGTTTCGAGAAGATCGGTAATTACGGTGAGAATGTTCAGGCGTCACTGGCAATGGCTTCACCAGATCCAGACTTGTTACCGGATCTGCGTCAGGCGATGCTGGCTGGCATTGGCTCACCGCAACTGAATAGCTACCAGCGCGAGGCGATTTCACCGCAATTGCAGGATGCCGTGACGCCGCGCTGGCCCTATCCCGCCGAAGCCTGGCTGGCGACCGACGGTGGTTTTGATGCCATGAACCTGATTGTGCAAACCTTGCTGTCTCCAGGCGATCGTGTGGTGATTGAAGATCCTACTGCCACACGATTACTGGATATTTTAGACAACATTGGCGCTGAAATTTTGCCGTTGCCGTGCGATGAGCAAGGGCCAATTCCCTCGGCGCTGAGCACGCTGATGCAGAAATCGCCGGCGATGTTTATCTATCAGCCGCGCACCCATTCAGCCACCGGACACAGCGTGAGTCAGCGACGCAGTGCAGAGCTCGCACGTGTGCTGGCTAACAGCAGCACCATCATCGTGGAAGATGATGGCATTGGTGATCTGTCGCGCTGGCCGGTGTTTAGCCTCGGCTTCCACTATCCCGAACGCGTGCTGCATGTGCACTCGTTTTCCAAAGCTTATGGACCAGATTTGCGTCTGGCGGTGTTATCAGGCACTGCGGAAATGGTGAAGCGTCTGCAAGCGTGGCGCAACTTTGGCGTCAGCTGGACCAGCCGTATTTTGCAGGATGCCGTGGCGTGGATGCTCAACGACGAGCAGACTCAGCAGCGTATTCAGCAGGCCAAAGCCACCTATGCGCAACGTCGCCAGCAATTACTGGCAGCGCTGGCGAAACGCGGTTTGGTGCTGGAGGAGCGCGATGGATTAAGCGTGTGGATTCCAGTGGAATCGGAGCAGTACGCGATGATCACGCTGGCCGCGCGAGGCATTGCCGTGCTGCCCGGCGAACGCTGTAGTATTAACAGCCGGCAATTCATTCGCGTCAGTGCGGCGTTGCTGCCTTTTGCACAACTCGACAGCATCGCCGATGCCATTGTGATTGCCAGCGGACGCGAGCTAAATCTCAACCCAGAGCTTTAATGTGATAGCGCGGGGATTCCACATAACCCTCGCGCGCATAGAACTGGTTGGCTTTGAGACGCGATGAGTGGCAATGCACTTCCATGCGATCGCAACCACGTGAACGCGCCAGCTGTTCGGCGTGATTCAAAAGCTGCTGTCCACTGCCCTTGCTGCGTTCGCCTTCGGCAATACAGAAGTAGCTGATGCGGGCAAAATCGCCGGCCAATGCCAGCTGTGGAATAAAGTGCAATGACAGAAAACCCAGCACCTGATTGCCGTGTTCAGCGACCAACAACGTTTCATCGGGATGATCAATAAGCTGCGCCAAACGCGAATCGATAAATCCTTCCGTCGCGCTATAACCTAATTCGGTCAACAACGCGCTCAATGCAAAACTGTCTTTTACCTGTGCCTGACGTATGTTCATCCTGCCTCCTCATTTTCCCTGAGCAGTTATATAGCGTTGACGGATAAAAATCTGCAAGTAAGCATTGGTGTGGCTGTGTTACGGAAGTTATCTGTGAGATGTGCCGCAGAATCTATCTGCAGACAAAGCAGCGAGCTGATTTAAGCATAAAAAAAACCCGCCAGAAGGCGGGTTTTCAGAATTCGAACTGTTAAATTACAGTGCGATAACGTTAGCAGCTGATGGGCCTTTAGCACCGTCAGTGATTTCGAACTCAACGCGCTGACCTTCAGCCAGAGTTTTGAAACCGTTGCTGTTGATTGCAGAGAAATGTACGAATACATCTTTGCTGCCATCTTCTGGAGTAATGAAACCGAAGCCTTTCGACTCATTAAACCACTTTACGTTACCTTTGATCTTAGACATCTATATTACCTTTACATGAAAAAAGGACACTAAACTGTGTCGACGTCTAGTACAGCAATTGCGGTGACATTTGTCCAGTGCGATTTGATGAAAAAGTGATAAATATTGATTTTTTGCATGCCGATCACACTTTCTGCACGCTACCAACGCTTAAAACTCAAATCTCAGCCAGGCAAAATAGACATTACCGTTATTGTAAGTGCCGGGAATATAAGTCATTTGGAAAGTGGCTGGACCATATCCGATTGATGCTAAAGGCAATATCAGCGGAACCGGAATATATTTCCAGTTATCCCGTGCCGTTACGCCCGCCGTATATCCCGCCCCCAAATGGAAGTTTTGATCGTTAAGCGGTCGCCAGGTCGCTTCCCAACCGTAGCCACCAATTGGCTCCCATTTGTTAAACGAGTCTTTAAACGCCATCAGATACAGGCCGTGCCAGTTACCTTTTTCATCCCAGCGCGAGACGCCAGCACCCGCGCCCCACGGGCGTTCGTTGTACTTATCGATGTGTTCATCGTCGTAAGTCCAACGGTTATGCCAGGTAATCGCTGGCAGATAAAAATCATAATTCTGCGGTTGCGACCAGGTTTGCGACACGTTGTCGCTAAATGTGTTCCAGCCTGATTTGATGGCTTGTGACGTGGTTACCGCTGATGCTGAAAATGAGACCGATGAGGTCAAAATGCAGCCAAAAAAAGCTGCAGAAAAATGCCGATTCACAACGTAATTTCCTGTTATGTCATGCTGAAAAATTCATTATCCGAAGGCAGATTTTTCAGCTTCCTGTACGACGAGTGCCTAACGTAATTGCCAGGATAATAGTAAAAATTGCGCTTAATCTCCCCAGGCTAATTCTTGGTTATTGACGAATTTTACCTCAAGCGAGGCGCGAAATTGAAACGTCAGATAAACGGATAGGTATTACCGGAGGATGTGCATAAAGTGCAAACCTGTTGTAATGATAACGGCAAGCAATAAGGTGGTTTTCAGAGACTTAGCGCAAACAATTCACATACGGAATAAGTTAATAAAATTTATCAATTGAACTCGTCCGACGAATAAGATAAATCTCCATACTCCAGGACGGAGATGGGGGAAAAACTGACATGACTATTCGTTGTAGCCGCTGCGGTTGCGCTAAATTTTTTTACACCTTATCGGACTGCGAAAAGGTCGATTCGACAAATCATCATGGCGCCTGCTGCGCACGATGTCAGAAACCGCTAAATCTGCACGATCTCATTCTGCCTGTCGCGTCCTGTAAAGACAGTGAAAAATCCTATGCTGAATAAAAAATTCAGGCACCCACAGGTGCCTGTCGTTGTCAGAAAATCAGTTTAAAGACGCCTGTAATTGTCAGTAACCCAACGATGAAGATGATGGCGATGACCCACAGAATTATTTTCATTGTTCGCTCCTTCAAGTATGAAAAATAACGTGTCTGTTAACCAGTATAGATGATCATTCTGCTTTCGCTGGGCGCTGCGAGCGTGGTCACAGTCCTATGTTCTCGTTTCGTTTGGCGCAGATTATTTTCTGCGAGACGGGTCGCATCATTCGCTTTTCCTTCCCCGTATTGCCGCACTTAGCGCCCGTCTACAGGCTAAACTTACTTCGCCTGAAGAGGCCTCAATTGTTATCAATGCCTACGTAACAAGGAGATTCTTATGAGCACGATTAATACCAGCATGGGGCGTTACAGCCTTAAGGCAAAGGATTACGGCAACCACATCAGCGGCAGTATTGCGATAAATGATGAAGGTGGCACGCAACTCACCATGCAGGAGTTTGAAGAGCATTATCTTGACGATGTCGTCAACAACGTCATTTATCCGGTCACCGGCGGGAACCGAGAAATTACCCGCGCGTTACGTGATCAAATGGTCAAAGCGGGTTTTGAACAGCCGCACTGAGTTTTTGGGCCACACCTTGTGGCCCTTTACTTCTTTATCGCTGACTTGCGGTAATCACGGGTTTCGTCGCAGGATGCAATATCGTTCATGATAAGGAGATTAACCGCGTGAGTACGCTGCATCTTATTCCCCCTTTCCACCTTCATCAGTTTGTTCAAGCCATTTGGTCACATGCGGGCAGCAGCGCCGAAGAAGCGCGCCTGGTCGCTGACCATTTGGTGGCAGCGAATCTGGCGGGTCACGATTCACACGGCGTTGGCATGATTCCGAGCTACATGAATTCGCTGGCGCAGGGCTTTTTGCAACTCAACCAACATGCCAGCATTGCAAAAGACGCCGGTGCGGTGTTGACGCTACAGGGTAATAACGGTTTTGGTCAGGTCGCGGCGTTTGAGGCGATGCAGCTCGGCATTGAGCGCGCCGCCAAACTCGGCATTGCGGCAGTTGGTCTACACCATTCGCACCACATTGGTCGTATCGGTCATTGGGCGGAACAGTGTGCAGCCGCCGGTTTTGTCTCGTTCCACTTCGTCAACGTGATGGGCGATCCGATGGTGGCGCCGTTTAACGGTAGCGATCGTCGCTTCGGCACCAATCCTTTCTGCGCCATTTTCCCGCGCCGCAATGCCAAACCGCTGCTGCTCGATTTCGCCACCAGCGGCATCGCCTTTGGTAAAACGCGGGTAGCGTGGAACAAAGAGCAGCAGGTCGCGCCAGGTTATCTGATTGATCATCAGGGCCAGCCGACCACCGAACCGGGCGTGATGCATCAGGCGCCGTATGGTTCGCTGATGCCGTTCGGTCTGCACAAAGGTTATGCGCTGGCGACCATGTGCGAAATCCTCGGCGGCGCGCTGTCGGGCGGTCGCACCACGCATGATGAGACGCTGGTCACCAGCCACGATGCCATTTTCAACTGCATGACCACTATCATCGTTAATCCGGATGCGTTTGATGCGCCCGCGATGCAGGAAGAAGCAGAATCATTCCTTGATTGGGTGAAACAGTCGCCGCAAAGTGGCGATGCGCCGATTCAGGTGCCCGGCGAGTGGGAAGAGCAGAACCGCGTGGCACGCGAAAGGGATGGCATTCCACTGGATAGCAATAGCTGGGAGCAAATCTGTGACGCGGCGTTACAGGCAGGTATGCCGCAAGAGGAGCTCGCGGCGTTCCGCGCCTTAACGCAGTAAACCGCAAGCGGCTTAGGCGCGATGCCTCAGCCTTGATGCTTAGATGACGTTGGCAAGCAGTAAACAGCCCACCAAACCGCACACTGAAATGATGGTTTCCAGTGCTGACCAGGAACGGAAAGTTTCGCCGATGGTCAGGTTGAAATACTCCTTAAACAGCCAGAAGCCTGGATCGTTGACGTGAGAGAAAATCACGCTGCCGGAGCCGACCGCAATCACCATCAGCTCCGGGCTGGCGCCGCTGGTGACAATCAACGGTGCGACAATCCCGCCTGCCGTAATCGCCGCCACGGTTGCGGAGCCCAGCGCAATACGCAGCACGGCTGCAATCGACCACGCCATGAAGATCGGCGACAAATTGGTTTCATGCATCATGCTGGCGATATATTTATCGACGCCGCTATCCACCAGCACCTGTTTGAATGCCCCGCCACCGCCAATCACTAACAGCATCATCGCGATGATCTTGATCGAATCGGTGATGGTGCCCATCACTTCATCCATGCTGCGGCCACGGTTCAGACCGAACGTGAAGATGGCAATCAGCACCGCAATCAGGGTTGCCATGATTGGGTCGCCAAAGAACTCGGCATACGGCAACAACACATGACCTTTCGGCAGCAGCATTTCCGCCACTGCGCGCAATGCCATCAGCACCACCGGCACCAATGCCGTCCAGACGCTGACGCCAAAACCAGGCATCTCAGCTTCAGTAAAGGTTTTCGGGTTCCACAAACCTTCCGGAATCGGCTTATCAATGCCTTTCAGGAAGCGCGCATAAACCGGACCGGCAAGAATTACGGTTGGAATCCCCAGCAGCGTTCCAAACAGCAGCGTTTTACCCATATCGGCGTTGAACAGCGTGGCAATCGCGGTTGGACCCGGATGCGGTGGCAGGAAACCGTGCGTAACGGAAAGTGCTGCCGCCATCGGCACACCGACGTACAGCAATGGCACGCGCGCGGAAGCGGCGATGCTAAATACCAGCGGCAGCATCAGTACAAAACCTACTTCGTAAAACAGTGCAAAGCCGACGGTGAAACCGGTCAGCACCAGCGCCCACTGAATGTGTTTCTCGCCGAACTTAGCAATTAACGTGGTGGCGATACGCTGCGCTCCGCCGCAATCCGCCAGCAGTTTACCCAGCATCGCGCCGAAGCCCATGATTAGCGCGAGGCTGCCCAAGGTGCCGCCGACACCGGTTTTAATCGATACGATAACTTTGTTGACCGGCATGCCCTGCATCATGCCTACGGCCAGCGCCACCAGAATCAGCGCGATAAATCCGTTCAGTTTGAAACGAATCATCAGCAGCAGCAGTAACGCTACGCCAATCGCCACATAGAGTAATGGCATAATTTTTCTCCACTTTTGCGCGCGGTGAATCACCGGCAGCGGTTTATTTTGGTTATCCCAGAGGACATGAGAATCAACAGTCTGCGCCGCAGGAAAACATCCTGCTGAGCAATGTTACGGGTATCATGTTAAGGGTAACATTGCGTACAAAGCACCAGCCGCAGCGGCGGAATTTCTGTTTTGCGAAGGTGATCAACTTTTTGCCGGCGCGTTATCAGAATGTTTGCAGCGGGAGTGTCACGGCTTTTGGTTACACTAGGGTCTTTACGCCAAACAAGAAGGACATGCAGGTGAGTGAGAATCTGATCGAGCTGTACAGTAATCAACAAACCCTGTTTGGTCGCGGCAGTATTGACCAGCTGATACCGCTGCTGGCGGCCAATACCCAGCCGACGCTGCTGTTTTGCGGCCGATCATTCCTTAACGGTCCAGCCTGGGCGCGCCTGGGCGCCGCGCTCAACGATCAGATTATCGGTTACGAGATCGTCAGCCATGAAGCCTCGCCGGATGAAATTGATGGTTGGGTGCGGCGCTGGCGCGGCCATGTTGATCGTGTGGTGGCGATTGGCGGCGGCAGCGTGTTGGATGCGGCCAAAGCCTTCAGCGCGATGATGCAGCACCCGCTGAATACCGCACGCTATCTGGAAAAAGTCGGTGATACGCCAGTGCAAGCGGTGACTTTGCCGCTGATCGCCATTCCTACCACGGCCGGCACTGGCAGCGAAGCCACGCAGAACGCGGTGGTGACCGATCAGCAGCACATTCAGGTCAAAGCGTCGCTGCGCCATCCGGTCTTTGTGCCGCAGGTCGCGATTCTCGATCCCGACCTGCTAAAAGGCGCGCCAAACAGCGTGCTGGCAAGCTGCGCCATCGATGCCTTCACCCATTTATTCGAAGCCTATCTGTCGCGCAAAGGCAATCTGTTTACCCAACAAACCGCGCTCAATGGTCTGCGACTGTTCTTCAAAGCCTGGCCGGATTTAAACCGTGATAACGAGCGTGGTGATGCAGCACGAGAAGCGATGATGATGGCGTCGTGGCTGGGAGGCGTGTGCCTGAGCACTGCCGGATTGGGCGTGATCCACGGTATTGCTGGAGAGCTGGGGGCGATCAAACCGTTCCATCACGGCGAAGTGTGCGGACGCTTACTGTTCCCGTTCCTCGATGTGCTGGCGGAAACTGAGCATGCTGAGCAGCAACGTTTGATGGCGCAGCTCGGTCAACAGCTGTTGCCGGACGATCCCGCGCCGCCAGCGCTGGCGTTGAAAGCCTGGATCAAGCAGCAGGCGATCGTGCCGTTCTGGTTAGATGGCCCAACGCTGTCAGCCACCGACGTCGACTGGATTGTGTCGCGGGCCAACAGCAAAAACGGTTGGATCAGCTACGATGCCCCCACGTTGACCGAGATGATCGCCGCCGCCTGGCGCATCGTCTAAATGATAACGGGCAGCCAACGCTGCCCGATTTTTTTACTGCTCAGCCACTTTAAACATTGCGATCTCTTGCGCCAGCTGCGCCGCTTCATCACGTAGCGCCTGGGTATTTTCGGCGGTTTGCGTCACCAGCATCAGGTTTTGCTGAATACCGCGCTCCATCTGCGATACCGCCAGCGTCACTTCCGCGATACCTTTGCTCTGCTCATCCCCGGCCACGCGCATCTCGCTTACCACCTGCTTCACTTTATGCACGTCGGTGACCAGTTGCGAAAGCTGCTGCCCCGCGCCTTCCACCAGCTTACTGCCAGCCAATACGTTGCTGTCGGAATCGGCAATCAGCGCTTTAATTTCCTGCGCCGCCGTGGCGCTGCGCTGGGCTAAGGCGCGCACTTCAGAGGCCACCACGGCAAATCCGCGTCCCTGCTCACCGGCGCGCGCTGCTTCCACCGCCGCATTCAGCGCAAGGATGTTGGTTTGAAACGCGATGCTATCGATCACCGTCAGGATCTCCGCCACGCGGCGCGATGAGGATTGGATAGCGCCCATGGTGCTTACAACTTCGCCCATCACGTCGCTGCTGCTGCGGGCAATCTGCGCGGTCTGTTCGGCGGCGGCATCAGCCAGTCGGGTATTTTCGGCGTTTTGCTGCACGGTCGCGTTGAGCTGCTCCATCGCCGCGGCGCTCTGCTCAAGCGCCGCAGCCTGCTCAGCAATTTTCTCTGACAGCGCAGTGTTGCTGTGCGCCAATCCTGATGCATTGGCCGCCACCGTTTCGCCGCTGCCCTGCACGCGAGTAATCACGCCGGCGATCTTATCGACAAAGCTGTTGAACGCACCGGCGATATCCGCCAGCTCATCGCGTCCACTTTTGGTCAGGCGACGGGTTAAATCGCCATCGCCATTGGCAATTTCATCCAGCGCCGCATGCGTGGCTTTCAGGCGCTGACCAATGCGTTGGGTAAACGCCCAGGTTAACAGCAGCAGCACGATCATCGCTGGGATCAGGAAGGTAAAGATGTCACGCATCATGGTACGTGCCAGGCCACTAACCGCACTTTCAGGTGTCACCAGGCCAATCACCCAACCGGTACCGGGCATGCGGAACAGCGTGACCTGCGCGCTGGTGTGCAAGTAGTCGTCATTGAAATCTGACAGCTGCAACACCTTGCCATCGCCTTTTAACTGAGCGATACGTGCGGCCAGCGGCGCCAGCCAGCTGGATTTTTCCGCCAGGCTGCTTAAGGTGGTGAGCGATTTCAGATCCTGGCCTGGGTAATAGAGCAGATTGCCCGCGCTATCGAGCGCAAAGGCATAACCGCCAGTCACCTGCCCTTTCTGCTGCATAAAGCCCGCAAGATTATCCAGTTGCACATCCAGCGTCGCCACGCCGGCAAAACGCTCGCCCGCCGCGTACGGCACGCTGCAGGTCACCATTTTCACGCCGGATACCGAATCCTGATAAACCTCAGACCAGCCGCAACGATCGCGCGGTCCATTGCGCACCGCGCTGTACCAGCTTTCCTGTTGATAACCGTTGCCCGCAGGCAGGTTGTAGTCATCGGAATAGGCCAGCGCGCCATCACTCTGCCGCGCCCAGAAGAAGCTGCGACGCTGCACACCGGCGCTAAAAGCATCGGGTTCCGGCCATACGCCGCCACCGGCAATGGTTTTATTGCCGCTGCTATTGATGATTTGCGGGAAACTTTGCTGCCACAACGTAGCATCGCGCGGCAACACTTCGGCAAGGCGCGCCATGCTGACGGCTTCGCCTTCAATGCGCACCAGTTGCTGATTTAATTGGCTGACCAGATTGCTACCGGCCTGCTCAATCAGCGTATGGCTGGCCTCGATGACGCGCGGTTGGCCGCGCAACAACAGAACGGAGAACACCACTGCGGTTGTGACGCACAGTAATAGCAGGCCACCCAGCGTCATGCGGGTAGCCAAACGGGTTGGCAACATAATTTATCCTTTCTAACCGACTGCATTAACGATTGAGATAAGAAGTGCCGCTCAGCGGCGAATTGTGCGTTCCGTCACAATCGAATATCGGCAAAGCAAAGAATAAATTCAGCTAGAAATGACGATTAAATGACAAACGGCGGTTTGCCGGCCAGCATCTGCTCAATCACCTGTAAAACGCCCTCGTCGTTATTGCTCGGTGCTTCAAAGCGCGCCGCATCTTTGACCTTCTGCGGTGCGTTCGCCATGGCAAAGCTGAAGCCAGACTGCTGCAGCATTTCGAGATCGTTACCACCATCGCCAAACACCAGAATTTCACTGCGTTCGATGCCCCAGCGTTTGCCCAGCAGATCGAGGCCGTGGCCTTTATGGTTGCCGGGCACAATCAAATCCATCGATCCGTGACCGCTGGAAGTGGCCGCCGCCGCTCCCTGATGCAGACGCTCAATGTCCGCCATCAGCGGTTCCACATAATCATCCGACAGATTCAGCGCGAACTTGAACAGCTTATCGCCCGCGACGTCATCGAGGCTGCGAATCGCCTTCAGCCGATGACAGTAGTGACGCATTTTCACCAGCCACTTTTCATCGAGGCCTTCGAAGTAGTAAGCGCTGTCGCGTCCGCACAGGATGTAGCGCAGTTCGGGATAATTACCGTTGTGCAGCGTATCCAGCACTGCATCAATATCCTGGCGGGAGAACTCGCCGCAGAATAACTCTTCATCACGATCGATAATCCACGCGCCGTTCTCCGCCACGAAGGCAATTTCGCTGGCGATCTCCGGGAAGAAGGATTTGAGTTGGTAATATTGGTTGCCGCTGGCTACCACAAACTTGATGCCGCGCTGCTTCATCTCCTGATAGCAGGCGTTAAAACGTGCGCGATTGTACTGTTTATTGTCGTCGAGAAAGGTGCCGTCTTTATCCACCGCCACCATTTTTACCACGGTCATCATCACTCCTTAACGTATCGAAAGGAAAAACGGGTCGTAGAGAGAATAACCTGGTGAGCGGATAAAGCGGAGAGAAAGACGGATGGCCGAAGCCATCCGCTGGGGAAGATTAGTTGAACGCGCCGTTGAGCAGAATCGCGGTGATGATGCCAGTTGCTGCGGCCACCAGCACGTAATTGCCATCGATGTAAGCCCAATGTTCACCGCGCGGTGGCTCATACAGACCACGGTCGCGCCAGTCATCTACGCGATAGTGCGGACCCCGAAACTCCGGCGGTGCCGGATAGCCGCGACGGAAGTCATGGCCGCCCCAGGCAAAGCGGTCGCCGCCACGATGTCCTTCCGGCATCCGATGGTCAGCGTAATGGTCGTGACGATCCGGGCCAGGTCCGCGATCGTGATCGTGGCCACGGTCGTGATGATCACCGCGATCCGGTCCGCGGTCGCCGCCACGATCCGGGCCGCGTCCATGGTCCTGATGCTGGTCGCCGCCGTGCGACTGCCAGCGCTGGTCACCTGGGCCGTCTGCCCAAGAGACGCTTGAAAAGAGTGTGCTGCATGCAATAAATGACGCAATAAGACTTAGTGTTGTTTTTTTCATGGTGTTGCCTCCAGGGATAACGGCGGTTGCTGTGCCGTTGAGCATTACTATTGATTAAATGGAGACAGAAAAGCATTTCCAAAACTCTTAAAAACCGGATACTTACAGGAAATTACGTCAAATTATCACTTTCTTAACGATTGTGTATTTTCTGACATTAACTGGATCGAACGCACGCATGCGCGTTTATTGGAGAGAAAGCTGGGAATATAAAGAAAAACCCGATCGCAAGGATCGGGAGGATAATTCAATTTCCATAAATTGCATAAAGGGGTAAACCCTGCAAAAGTGAGGGTAAAACTGAAGCACACAACGCCACATCACTAGCATTGCCAGCAAACAATACCATTTAAAATTAAAAACTTCTTTTGAAAAGGACTATTTTTCAGAAAAATACGCAAAAATTAAATGACAGAAAAAATATTATTTTAGGAACGTTGTTTCAGGATAAATAAGGTCTGTGCTCTGACCAGATTCGGCAAAGACAGAATAACAAGGCATTAAAGCAGCTAATCCATGCTATCAAGAATGGTGGATATCCCTTTAAAAACAACACCATTAACTTCTTAAACCTTTTAAATATCAGCACGCCGCACGCGCAACCCGATGAGTATTTAACAATCACTGCTCCTTATTAGGCCCGGATTGTTTATAACCAACATTAATACACGGCGGTGATTACTATCGTGCTCAAAATTTCCCTACTTTCGTCACGTTTAAATATCACGAGGCAGCCTGATAAACTATTTAGGGTAAACGTTTACATGGGCAGAATATTCGTTTGCACGCTCACTATCTCATGACGAAGATAAATGGCGCGTTGAGGACGCCGGATGACGCGCTAACGCCGCAGCAGGACGAATCGGTCGACGCACCAGTTCACCGCTGCAATTAGGGCAGCGCTGCGCCAGCGCGCCTTCCGCGCAGGCAACGCAGAAGGTGCATTCAAACGAACAGATGCGCGCATCAAGTGACTCGGGCGGCAGATCTTTATCGCAGCATTCGCAGTTAGGACGTAGTTCCAGCATGATTTCCTCCGGTGAGTTTCAGCCACCATCATCACCGTAATAATGCCGCTGCACCAGCCAGTGAACAGACATCAGACGGACAAATCGGGACATCGTTGGTCTGCGCTTGTCAGGCGCTTAAGCGAACCATCTGCCCTAAAAACATTACATTCCCCGCTAGGCGTTCTATAGTTCAATCGCCTTATCTACTAACGAGACACTGTAATGCGTATTAAAGGACTTAATTTAGGCTTCTTTATCGTGATTTTGGCGCTTGTCACCTACGCCTTTTTTGATGTGCTGACACCGTATTTTTCTGCCATTTTCTGGGCCGCGATTCTGGCGGTGATCTTCCATCCGCTGAAGTCGCTGTTGCGTCGTAAAATGGGCGATCGTAACGGTTTGGCTGCGTTTGCCACGCTGCTGATTATCTGCCTGATTGTGTTCACGCCGCTGGCGCTGATCACCTCTTCGATGGTGGTTGAAGTCAACACAGTGTACACCAAGCTGCAGAACAACTCTGCACAGTTCCCGGCGGTGTTTGCCGATCTGCTGCAGCATCTGCCTTCGTGGGCGCGTAACTATCTCGCCGATAACAACCTGAACAACGCGCAGGAGATTCAGCAGAAGCTCTCTGGTTTTGCGCTGAAAGGCGGCCAGTACATGGCGGGCAGCGTGTTCCTGATCGGCAAAGGGACCTTCACCTTTACCGTTGGCTTTGGCGTGATGCTCTATCTGCTGTTCTTCCTATTGAAAGATGGCGCCTGGCTGGTGAATTTGATTCTGGAAGCGCTGCCGCTTTCAACCTACGTGAAACATCACCTGATGATGAAGTTCGCAGCGGTCTCACGTGCCACAGTTAAAGGCACGGTGGTGGTTGCAGTGGTGCAAGGTGTACTGGGCGGCATCGCCTTCTGGATCACCGGCATCGACGGCAGTTTGCTGTGGGGCACCTTGATGGCATTCCTGTCGCTGATTCCGGCGGTCGGTTCCGCGATTGTTTGGGTCCCGGCAACCATCTTCTTCTTCGCCACCAGCGCCATCTGGAAAGCCCTGTTCCTGATTGGCTTCTTCGTGGTGGTGGTTGGCCTGGTGGATAACATCCTGCGTCCGCTGCTGGTCGGTAAAGACACCAAAATGCCGGACTATCTGATCCTGATCTCCACGCTGGGCGGCATGGAAGTGTATGGCATCAACGGCTTTGTCATTGGTCCGCTGATCGCCGCGCTGTTTATTGCCTGCTGGAATCTGCTTTCCGGTCGCGATAACCGCGAGAACTCAGAAGAGATCGACGAAGAGTTTATCGAAGAGGGTAAAACCCGCGAAGAAGAGGGCAAAATCCGCGAGTAAGCGTTTCAAACGGCTACCGTTTATCGGTAGCCGCATTCCCACATGAGAATATCGTCCCGCCATTTGCTATCATCGTTGCATTGATTACGGCTTGCGACAAAAGAGAACAACATGTCCATGGAATCCTCCTTAGCGCGTGAAAATCAGGTTCTGTCAGTCTTCGATTTCGACGGCACGCTGACCATTCACGACAGCTTTATCCCCTTTCTGCGCTTCAGCTTTGGCAAACGTGCGTTCGCACGCAAAATTGCCCGACTGGCACTGCCAACGCTGCGCTGCATGCGTAAAAAGCTCACGCGTGATGAGTTAAAAGAAGTGTTGATTCACACTTTTTTAACCGGCGTGGAGGAGCAATGGATTCGCCAGCAGGCGCAACTGTTCTGCGCGGCCAACTGGAACAAGTTGATGCGTCCAGCCGGACTGTTAGCGGTTGCCGCTGAAGTGAACTCCAGCGCGGAAGTGACCATCTGTTCCGCCTCGCCTGCGATGGTATTAGAACCCTTCGCCGAGCGTTTGGGCATCAACCTGATCGGCACCCAATTAGAAGTGGTGGACGGCATTCTTACCGGAAAGATTACCGGTCATAACTGCCGCTGTGGGCAAAAGGTTAAGCGACTGGAAAGCGTCTACGGCCCGCTTCATAACTATCACCTGCGCGCCTGGGGCGATACGCGCGGTGATTTTGAGTTACTGGCCGCCGCGCAGGATCCACACTGGCGTCATTTCCATCCAACGTGGAAAAAACGCCGCGTGCCGCTGGAAAAACTGCGTATGCTGCGTCTGGATCCGTAGGGTCGCCATTCATGGCGACCAATTTAAATAGTAAAAAGCCCCGGACCAGCCGGGGCTTTGTTAGCAATGCTTGAAATCAGACGCTCACGCCATGCTGTGAAGCCAGCGCCGACAGGCCGCCTGCGAAGCCCTGACCAACGGCTTTGAATTTCCACTCGGTGCCATTGCGATACAGCTCACCGAACACCATCGCGGTTTCGGTAGACGCATCTTCAGACAGGTCGAAACGGGCGATTTCAGCGCCGTTGTCATTGTTGAAGATACGCATGAAGCTGTTGCTCACCATGCCGAAGTTCTGCTTACGCGCTTCTGCATCATAAATGGTGACCGCAAAGACCAGCTTTTTCACGTCAGCCGGTACTTTCGACAAGGTAATTTTTACCTGCTCGTCATCGCCATCGCCGGCGCCGGTGCGATTATCGCCCTGATGCTCAACGGAACCACAAGCGCTCTGCTTGTTGTTGAAGAAGATGAAGCTGGCATCGCTCAGCACTTTACCGTCGTCACCGACCATAAACACTGACGCATCAAGATCGAAGTCCTGACCATCTGTTACACGTGCATCCCAACCCAGACCCGCCATGGCAACATTCATGGTTGGTGCTTCTTTAGTCAGGGAAACGTTACCGCCTTTTACCAGAGAAACTGCCATTTTAAAGCTCCTGCTTTTAATTGGATGATGCGGGCAGCGCGTGGCTGCCCGTGTTAATTAAGATGCGTTGATGCCGTACTGAGCACACACCGAGGCGAGGCCGCCGGCATAACCCTGGCCTACCGCGCGGAATTTCCACTCGGCACCGTTACGGTACAGCTCACCAAACAGCATCGCGGTTTCGGTGGAGGCATCTTCGGTCAAATCGTAACGCGCCACTTCACTGCGATCGTCATCGTTCACCAGGCGGATAAACGCGCCGGAAACCTGACCAAAGCTCTGACGACGGGTCTGCGCATCATGGATGGTAACCACAAACACGATCTTGTCGACGTCGGCTGGAATCAGATCCAGTTTGATTTTCAGCGATTCATCATCGCCATCGCCGGCACCGGTACGGTTGTCACCGGTGTGCGAAACAGAACCGTCGGAAGAGACCAGGTTGTTATAGAAAATGAAGTCAGCATCGCCACGGACTTTGCCGCTGGCGGACAGCAAGAACGCTGACGCATCAAGGTCAAAGTCCTGACCATCGGTGGAACGTGCATCCCAGCCAAGGCCAACGAGGACGTTTTTCATGGTTGGTGCCGCTTTGCTCAGCGAAACGTTACCGCCTTTAGAAAGAGAAACGCTCATTGTAATTACCTCTTGGTTAATGATTTTTCAGACACATTACGGGCAGAAGATCAGCTCTCTTCTTTTTCCTCGGGTTTACCGGGGAACATCACGCTGAGTACGATACCGACAGCCAACACGCCGAGTACCACAAACAGGCTGGCGCTAGCAGAGATGCTGTAGCCGTGATGCCAGATATGATCGGTAGCATTCAGACCCAGTTTCACCGCGATGAAGAACAGCAGCACGATAACGGCTTTCTCGAGGTGAACCAGATACTGTTTCAATGCTTCAAGTACGAAGTACAGCGTACGCAAGCCGAGGATGGCGAACATCATGGCGCTATACACGATCAGCGGTTCACGGCTTACCGCGATAATCGCCGGCACGGAGTCAAAGGCGAACATCACGTCAGAGAGTTCAACCACCGCCACACACAGCATCAACGGTGTGGCATACAGCGCCGCTTTCTTGCCGCGACCAATCGCTACGTCTTTGTTTTCTGGCTTCTGCAGCTCTTCATCGACTTCTTTCTGATTCAGCAGGAAGGCGTTGCCACGCATTTTTGGCCAGATTGGGAAGAAGCGCTTCACCATGCGATAGGCAAGGTGCTGCGAGTAATCTTCGATCTCGTCGCTGTCGTCGCCGCTTTTCAGCATCATCACCGCCGTCCACGCTACGATCAGCGCAAACACGATTTCGACGTAAGGGCCGAGGCTCAGCAAGCCGGTTCCGATCGCCACGAAGATGCCACGGAAGACGATGGCACCGATGATGCCCCAATAGAGCACGCGGTGACGGTAGCGGTCCGGAACAGCAAACCACGAGAAGATCGCCATCATGACGAACAGGTTATCGACGGAGAGCACTTTCTCCAGCGCGTAACCGGTGACGAACAGGCTGGCAACTTCAGCGCCGTGATGAATATAAAGGAAGCCGGCGAAACCCATCGCCACCGCCACCCAGAACACCGACCACAGCGCCGCGCTTTTCAGCGAAATCGGCTTGTCGCCGCGGTGCATGAACAGGTCGATAAAAATAGCTCCTACTGACAGCGCGATGAAAACCGCGACTGTTTCAGTTGGGAAGCCAATGTGCGTAGACACCATGATGAACCCTTAAAAGATAAAAAATTACAGACCAAATATTGCTGGATCAAAGCCCAAAGCGACGGCGATTTCGCGCACCGCTTTCTGCTCGTCAGCATCAAAATCACCATCACTCTTACCGACAGCAATACCTACGCGGATCGCCAACTGCGCGGCTTCCGGTTGATCTTTCAACGCCATGATGTACTTCATGGTTTCGCCCTTGCCAATTTCCAGATCGAAATCGAAGCTGCTCACCAGCTTGTTAAAGAACTCAATCACTTCATTGGTATCAAAGACTTTCAATTCTTCGGAGGCACGCAGAAAACCGATCATCTTCTGCTTCTCTTCCGCACTCACGCTGCCGTCTGCGACCGCAATACGTGCGCAAACCGCCACCGTACCTTGCATAAATTTCTTATTTTTAAAGCGGCTAACCTGTTTGGTTAATTCATCGCGGCCGGAATTAAATGCGCCTTTAACCTTGTTGAAAAAGCTCATAGTGAATCCTCTGTCTGAAATTATTTGGAACCGGCTCGCCAGTTGAATCCCCAACCGAAAGCTTTATCCATATCGGAATGCCCGTTAAAGAACTGATTGATACGCTCGACGCGGATACTGCCGTTCTCATTGACCAGGCGAGCAATCGCACACATGTTGCGGCGATTCTCCCCTTCAGTCATACGCGTTTCAATCGGTGGCTGGTCTGGAATGTGCAGCGTCACTACGCCATCCGTTTTGTCCCAGCTCGCCGCACCTTGATAGATGAAGGCGAAAACCAACACTTCGCGAATCTGACTCCATTCGCGACCGTTGATGTGCAGCCATTCGCCATCGGTCACTTCGCCGGTGCGATCGTCGCCCTGCAAGTGTACGAAAGGTTTGGCATGCATGGCGCCAAAATTGCCGCCCAGCGCCTGGATCACACCGCGCGAACCGTCTTGCAACTCAACGAAGGCGCCAAGATCGAGATCCACGCCTTTGTTGCCGCCGAACAATCCGCGCAACCCGCCGCCACCGCTATTCGTTTCACGGTGCCAGTTTAGATTGATGCGAATCTCACCGAAGTTATCGCGCTTAGTCAGGCTGATGGCGGGCTTCTCTTTGGTGAGAGAAACTTTGCTCAGATTGATTTTTGCTGGTGCTGGTGTGGGTGCCGGTGCCGCCTGCGGAGCAGGAGAAGGCGTTGGTGCAGGCGCAGGTTCCGCTATATCCACACCAAAATGTTCCGCCAGCGGCTGCAAGCCGCCGTTGAAACCCTGCGCAATAAAGCGGAATTTCCACTCATTATTACGACGGTAAAGTTCGCCGAGGATTAACGCCGCTTCCTGACGTCCCACCAGCTCCACGTTACCGCTCAGCAGCACGTTGCCGCCCTGCTCCACCTGAATCGCCAGACGTTGCAAGCCCGATACGTTGCGGCCGCCGTCACAGGTGACGGTGAAGGCCACTTTCTGCACGTCGGGGCGCAAGCGAGTGAGATCGACAGAAAAAGCGGAGTTGTGCCCTTCGCTTTTCAGGCTGATGGTACGGTCATCGTTATCCGGCTGACCGTAGAACACCATATCGGCATCGCCATTGACTTTGCCGCTGGCGAACAGACGAAAGGCGGAAGCATCAACGGCGGCGCCAGCGAGCACGCGCACCGTCAGCAGATTAGCGGGAACGGGAGCATTGCTCCCCGGCGTCATATTCATTAGCGCACCACTGCGGCAACGATGTCGTTTTGCATCGCATCGATGGTACGACCGGCGCTCGCGCGGCCATGCGCCGTGAAGTCCCACAATCCGCCGTTGCGGTGCAGCGAAGCAATCACGATGCCGGTATGGCTACCTTGCTCAGTCAGCTCATAGCGCGCCAGCTCTTTGCCGTTTTGATCAACCACGCGGCAGAAGGCATTTTCCACTTCGTTGAAGGTTTGGCCCTGGAAGCTGTTCACGGTAAACGCCAGATACTCAACGTTGGCGGGCAGACGTGACAACTCGACGTTGATCACTTCATCGTCGCCATCGCCTTCGCCGGTACGGTTATCGCCGCTGTGTTTCACCGCACCACATTTGGAGGTTAATGCGCGGAACCAGATGGTATCAATGGCATTACCGGATTGATCCAATAATACGCAGCTGGCATCGAGATCGATTGAATCTCCGCCGCCGCCAAATAGCTTACCTAACAAGCCTTTCTTTTTAATTGGATCCCAGCCTAAGCCGAAATGTAATTTATTCAGCGAAGCGGTTTGTTTGCTGAGTGAGACCGTCTGATTCTTGCTTAATGAAACCATGTCATAATTCCTTCAAACAGGTTTGAAAAGGGTTTTATATTTGCATCAAATTCCATGAGGGTAAAATCATATCATGATGATATTCATGTTCAGCATTAATTTTCACAGCAATTTTATGAAACACAATAAAGCGTTGCAGAAGAACAACTTAAGAGAATCCAACCCAAAGAGACAACGCACTAAACATGACAATTCTTTACATTAAAATTCATAAGGTTACGTTAGGGTAAAAAATCATATTATGATTGACTCGTTTCGAGGTGATAAATAAACTCGCCAGTCATAACCCAGCCACCTGCCTCTTGCGGAAATAATTAGAAATGTCTCACAAAATTTGGCTAATGGAAGGTTTATCCTCCCAACGCGATATAATTAATGGCATTAAATCTACAGCTAAAAAACATAATTACAACGTGTCGATTTATGCATCACATCGCCAATCGCGTAATGAAATACTTTCTCTGGCGGATCATGCATTAATTGAACCTAATGATATTAATCAGCGCCTCGAATTTATTCTTTCTACAGTAAAAAAATACGCCATTCAGGCGATCCATACCGGTCGACATGCGCATTGGTTTGAAGCCCATCGCGCCGCTATCGAAGCCAGCGGTACGCGCTTAACCACCGGCGCACGCGATGTCGCGATGCTGGATCTGGCCGATGACAAAGTCGCGTTTGCCCACCATATGAAAAGCCTGAATTTGCCGGTGGTGCCTTCACTGCGCATTGATTCACCCGTACAGTTGCGCAAGTTGATCGCCCGCAAGCCCTTTGGCGATCTGCCGCTGTGCGTTAAGCCGGTTACCGGTATTTATGGCATGGGATTCTGGCAGTTTGATGAAAGCGTCTCGCCGATGGCGGCGTTTACCCATCCGGATGCGCGCCGGGTGAAAGCCGAATATTACTTACAGGCGTTGGAAGCCGCCGACAGCATGGAACCGCTGGTGCTGATGCCGTATCTGCCGGGCCCGGAATACTCGGTTGATATGCTGGCAGAAAACGGCAAGGTGCTGGCCGCCGTGGCGCGCCGCAAAGAAGGTGCGCTGCAGTATCTGGAGAACAGCGGCGAAGCCTTTGAGCTGGCGCAAGCCTGCGCCGCCGCGATGGGCGCAGATGGATTGATTAACGTGCAGACGCGCAATGATGCCAGCGGCAAACCGCTATTACTGGAGATCAATATGCGCCCTTCCGGCGGCATTGGTTACACCCGTTTCAGCGGCGTAAATCTTCCCGGCTTGTTTGCCCTGCGCCAGCTAGGCTTGATCAGTCAGCAGCAGGTGATCGACGATGCCCGCCGCGACTTCACGCCAGCAACCGTCCGCGCGCTGAGCGACGTGGTGGCGTACAACCCCGTCCTGTCCAACCAGGTTCAATGAGGAATTATCCATGACCACACTTTGGAGCAGGACGCTTTCATGCGGCACACTGAGCGTTACGCCAACCGGCGGCATCAGCGCCATCGACGATCTGTTTGAGATCGCCGAGCGCCGCAATCCCAAGCGCGCTTTTTTGTTCGTCAGTAAAGTGCTTGGCCGCCACATTCCGGTCGCGCCGGAGAAAATGCGCGCCGTTTATCGCCAATTGGCGGAGCAGTTCCCGCCGCTTTCTGACGGTCCGGTGCTGTTTATCGGCATGGCGGAAACCGCCGTTGGCCTTGGCGCAGGCGTATTTGATGAAGTGCGCCAGCGCGTGAGCGAACCGGTGTATCTCACCTCGACGCGCCATCCGCAGCAGGCGGATTTACTGTGCGAGTTCAAAGAGAATCACAGCCACGCCACCGATCATCTGATCTACCTGCCCGATGATGCGCAGCTGCGCCAGCGGGTACTCAACGCACGCACGCTGGTGATGATTGATGACGAAGCCACCACCGGCAACACCTTCATTAACTTGCTCGAAGCACTGCGCAACGACGGCGGCTTAACGCAGATCGAGCAGGTTATCGCCGTCACGCTCACCGACTGGAGCGGCGATGCGTTACCCGCGCGCTGTCCGGTGCCGGTGCGCACCGTATCGCTGGTGCAAGGCGACTGGCACTGGCAGCAGGATCCCGACGCCGCGCTGCCGCCGATGCCTGCGATGGTACTTAACGATGCCGCCACCGTGCCAATCACCGGCAAACAGCGCTGGGGCCGACTCGGCATGGCAGCGCCAGCGGGCGATCTTGGCCACGCGATTCAGGCGCAACCGGGAGAAAAAATCCTCGTGCTCGGCAGCAGCGAATTTGTCTGGGAACCCTTCTTGCTGGCCGAACGTTTGGCGGCACAAGGCGCAGAGGTGAAATACAGCTCCACCACGCGCTCGCCGATCGCTACCGGATTTGCCATCGAATCAGCTATCGCCTTTGGTGATAACTACGGTCTCGGCATCGCCAACTTCGTTTACAACGTGGCGCATCAGCAGTTTGACCGCATTTTGCTGTGCATCGAAACGCCGGTCGACAGCGTGGATCCGCTGTTAATCACGGCACTGACCCAGGTTGCGCCACAGGTGGAGGTGATCAGCTATGAATAAACCGGTAATTTTTTCCGACCTCGACGACACGTTATTTCAGACGCGCCGCAAAATGGTGGACGAGCTGGATCTTGAGCCGTTCCGCACTGGCGCGCTCGATCTCAGCCTGCAGCCGCGCAGCTTTATGACCGAAGAGCAGTCGATGCTGGTTGACTGGATGATCGAGCAGGCCGATTTGATCCCGGTTACCGCACGCGGCACCGAAGAGATCGCCCGCGTGCAGATCCCTTTCCGTTCGTGGGCGGTGACCACGCACGGCGCGGTAATCCTCAACCCGCAAGGTGAGGAAGATGCCGAATGGCGCGCGCACATGCTGGAAAAACTGACGCCGTACGGCCCGGCGCTGCTCTCGATGCAGCAGGCGATCACCGACCTGATGGCAGAGCGCGACATCAACGGCTGGGCGCGCATCAACTATGAATATGGCGTCACGCCGATCTATCTGGTGATGAAGCACCGCGACAGCACGCGCCTCGAAGAGCTTTACGCCATCGCCGATGAAATCGAGCAACGCTTCCCCACCGCCGGCTACTACATCCATCGCAACAGCAACAACGTCGCCTGGCTGCCGAACGTGGTGGAAAAAGGCTTAGCCGTCAGCTACCTGCTGGATAAACTGCGCAGCGAGCGCGGCGTCTTCCCGGTAATTGGACTCGGCGACAGCCTCAGCGATCACCGCTTTATGAAGCTGTGCAGCTGGTACGGCATTCCGCGTCAAAGCCAGTTTGCCGAACGCATCAACCAATCCCTATTCGGAGAACAATCAGATGGTGAATAATTTGCCTTTCTCTGGATCGTACCAAGCCGGCGACGTCGAATTCCTGCTCAAGCCGGTCAAGATCGACATGACGCCGGTGGAGCAAAAAGAGCAGCTGATCCAATCCGGCGCGCGCCACTATTCCGAGATGTTGAGCCAGGAACCGGAACCGACGCGCTGGCACCTTGAGCTGTTTTCCCGCGCGCTTGACGCAGGTGCCGGACGCCTGGCGAAAGAAGTCACCATGCTGGCGCGGACGCTGGCACAACAGTTTGGCGACACGCCGATTGTGCTTGCAAGCCTGGTGCGCGCAGGCGTGCCGCTCGGCGTAATGCTGCAACAGGCGCTGCGCGCGATGGGGCGCGAATCGTACCATTACGGCATCAGCATCATCCGCGATCGCGGGATTGATCAGGCCGCGCTGGAGATCATCGAAGCGCGCCACGGCACCGCAGGCATTGTGTTCGTCGATGGCTGGACCGGCAAAGGCGCCATCACCGGCGAGCTGATCCGCAGCCTCGAACATCGTCCCGGCTATCCGGCGCAACCGCGCTTAGTGGTGCTGGCCGATCCGTGCGGCAAGGCGTGGCTTTCGGCCAGCGATGATGACTGGCTAATCCCATTTGGCATTATGGGCGCGCCGGTGTCGGGCTTGATCTCGCGCTCATTGTGGTCTGAAGCGGGCTTGCACGGCTGCGTGCAGTGCGACCATCTGGCGCAATACGATTGCAGCCAGCAACTGGTGAACACCGTGGCGGAATACGCGCGATCGCTAGATGTCAGCGCCCTGCCCGCGTGCCAGCAGGATCCAGAACTTCAGCAAGAATTAGTCGAGAAAAGTGAAGCGGTGATCGCCATGCTGGCGGCGCGTTATCAGGTGAACAGCATCAACCGCATTAAGCCGGGCATCGCCGAAGCCACGCGCGCCGTGCTGCGTCGCGTGCCGGATCAGGTGCTGGTCCGTTCGGTGGACGATCCCGACGTGGCGCTGCTGGTCTATCTTGCCCAACAAAAAGGGCTGACCATCACAGAAGCGGGTGCCGATCTTGGGCAATACCGCGCCGTGACGATAATCAAAAAGGTGCTGTGATGAACAGCCGACTCTCTCCGTGGCGTTTGGGCGCGACGCTGTATATGCCGGCGGTGCGCAGCGATATCGTCGATGCCATTCTGCACAACAAAATCAGTGGCCTGCGCTCGCTGGTGATCTGCCTGGAAGATGCGGTCAGTGATGCGGATTTGCCGCAGGCGCTGCACAATCTCCAGCAAATCCTGCAGGTGTTGAATGCCGAACAGCGCGCCAATGGCAACACGCAGTGGCCGCTGGTGTTTATCCGTCCACGTAACAGCGAGATGGGCGCGTGGCTGGTGGAAAATCTCAACCTCAGCGCGATAGACGGCTTTGTGTTGCCGAAATTCACCGCCGATTCCTTACCGCTGTGGTGGCAGATTCTCGAACCGAGCCATCTGTGCATGATGCCGACGCTGGAAACCGAAGAGGTGTTCGATGTGGTGGCGATGCGCGAGCTGGCCCTCATGCTGCAACATCATGCCTGCCGTGAGCGCGTGATCGCCTTGCGCATCGGCGGTAACGACTTGATGAATGTGCTGTCTTTGCGCCGCTCGCGCCACTTCACGCTGTATGACAGCCCGATGGGTTACACCATCAAAATGCTGGTGGCGGTGTTCGCATCGCGGGATTTTGCGCTGACCGCGCCAGTGTGCGAGCACATCGATGATCAACAGATTATGGATCAGGAACTGGCGCAGGATATCGCGCACGGCTTAGTGGGCAAAACCGCCATTCACCCGAGCCAGATTGGCAAGATTCAGGACATGCTGATGGTTTCCGCCAGCGATCAGGCGGATGCCTTCCGCATCCTCAACTCAAGCCAGGCGGTATTTAAATCGCAGGGCGCGATGTGCGAACCAGCGACGCATCGCCGCTGGGCCGCCGCTATTCTGGCCCGCGCGCAGGAATACGGCATCGCACCCGATGCTCGCGCTGACGGCGCATTGATGCTGGTAACCTGACAAACCCCGTAGGGTGGGCATTCATGCCCACCGCGTTACCACCAAACCAAAAACCAAACGCAGGAATTTTCTGACCCTATTTACCTGATATTTAAATACCCTCTGATACTGTCGACAACCGTTTGCCAGGAGGGCGATACAGACCATTGATCACTAACGCAGGCCTCAATCGACCATGCAACTCAGTACCCGACAGACACGCGTATTCATGCTCGCCTCACTGCTCAGCAGCGGTAAACCGGTCGCATCCAGCCGCATTTTAGCCTCGCTCGACTGCTCCGAACCCACGCTGACGCGCGCGCTAAAAGAGCTACGTGAATCCTGGTCTGCGGAGATCAAATACAGCCGCCTCACCCACTGCTACCAACTCACCGAACCCGGCAAACTCGACAAGAAAAGCCTGCGTCATATTAATGAAGCGCTCAAACTCAATGCCGAACTGCAACAGAGCGAAACCGTCAGCCGGGTATTTCTGGATAAAGAGAAAAAGAAAGCAGTGTCGCTGTCACTGAGGATGTCTGTTTTAAGGAAAATCGATCAGGTTGTGCGATTGAGTGAAACGACAAGAAGTGATGCGGTGGAAATGCTGGTTGAAAGCGGGTTGGATGAGTTGATTGAGAGGTTGATGCTTAAAAAGAACTAATTCAAACGGCAGTAATATTTATCAGTGGTTCAATGGCGTTTATTGCCGCGATGATTTCCAGCTAACTTCAGCGATGCAAACCTACCCCCTTAAATGATTAATGGACCTCATCGACTTGGACAATGTCCCCTAACCTCCCAAAACTGTTAGCGTAATCACGTTTCATCGATCGTTATTTTCATCATTAGCATTCACATCATTGCACCGCATGATTACTAACACAGAACAGCGCCCCTTCGTTATTAATTATACATAAATCAATACTTAAAATAAAAACTCGCAGTAACCGAATCGCGTTAAGGCTCTTTTTAATATCGAGTGTAAAACCTGGTAGAAAATTGGAATCCTGTTTCATAAACTCAAATTGTTAGTTTGATTAACTATCACCCATTGTAATATCATCAGTGCCGTTGATAGGTAGAGGCCGCCCTTTTAGGCAGATAGTCCACATTTGCTCGGCTAAGTAAGCAGTGCGAGCAACAACAATTCCCCGATTGAAATGGTGATTGGGTTAATGGATTAACAATGTTCAGGCGTTACCAGGAAGGTATCCATGACGTTTTCACAACACAATATTACAGCCAATACTCTCGATGCGCTGATGCAGGATACCTGGCTATTGGCGCTCGCGGTCCGCAATGGGCAATCGATCACGATTGATGATGCGCTCTACCAGCGTTGCTTCAATATGATTCAAAAGGTTCAGGATCAACTCAGTACTTCGGGAGCACCAGCCTCTCTCTGCGAAGAGATCAAATTTGCGCACTGCGTGTTTCTCGACGAACTGATCATGACCATTCCTGAAACTGATATCTCTGCCTGGTGGAAACACACACCTTTGCAGGGACACCTTCTCGGGCACCTTAATGGTGGTGAGCATTTCTACGAACGCATCCAAAAACTACTTCGTGAACCTGCAACAGCTGAAGCCGCCGTGAGCTGTTACTACAGAATGTTGCATTTTGGGTATGCCGGAAAATACCGAACGGAAGAAGTTGAGGAGCGCCAGTTGCTGATGCAGCAGCTAAAAGCGCGGTTGCCGAAACAGATTGGATCTGCCGACTCAGCAATAATTATCCAGCGCTCAAAGCATAAAACATCTTTCTGGCAGCGTTCTCCCTGGCTTATTCGCAGCAGTGTGCTGGTTGCCATTATTGTCGCCACTTTCATCATGAATGGTCATCTGCAATATCTGTTAGTCAAAGGGTAGGCTTCGGGCAAACAAATTTCAGGAAGGAATCTGTAAATGGGCAAAAAGGATTTTGTTATTCCAGGCGGCAAGACGCCGGTATATAACCACTATCAACTGAGCATTCAGACGCTGAAAAGTCAGCGTCCCGATATCCTGTTGTCGGTGCTGCGTTTTAGCGGTGAAGAGGCACTGAATACGCCGTGGAAGTACAGCATTGAACTCACCAGCGCTACACGCGATATTCCCGCCGATATTCTGATTAACAGCACGGCCCAGCTATTGTTTTATCCTGATGGCCAACCCTGGCAGTCAGTGGAACCCCGCATTTTGCGCGGTGTAGTAACCGCTTTCCAGCAGTGCGAATCCTCTGCTGACCAAACACGTTATGTGGTCACGCTGGAATCGCGCCTTGCGCTGCTAAAAAACAGCCTGACCTATGCCGTTTACCAACATAAAAGCGTACCGGGTGCGGTAGAGGATATCCTCAAACGCTGGGAATATTCCTCGCTGGATTATCACTTTCGCCTGAATACGCAGTATCCAATTCGCGATTTCTATATCTCATATGCGGAGAGCGACCTCGCCTTTATTGAGCGTCATCTTTCGCGCATTGGTGTCTTTTATTACTTCACCTGGGATGAAGAAAATCATCGCGATGTGCTGGTACTGGGTGACAGCGCGCAGGCCTATGGTGCTGAGCAAAGCATCGTCTTTCGCCATCCGTCAGGGCTATTTGACGGCGGCCAGGAATCACTCTGGGATATTTCAGTTAATCGCCAGTCCGTTGCCGCCAGCACACGACTCAATGATGAATATTATCGCAATGCGCAAATTGAGATGCAGGCGCAAGCGGAAACTGATCCTGATAAACCTGCGCTTACGGGAGAGCTATATCGCTATGGTGAAAACTATCAGTCGCTGGGCAAGGAGTACCAGGCTCTGCCTGAACAGGGACAATGGTTTGTCAAACGCCGTCAGGAACGCCTTATAACCGAGCAGGTCACTTTCGACGGTATGAGCAACGGTATGGATATCCGTCCGGGCATGGTGATCTCTCCACAGGATAAAGCGTGGCCGGATGCGCCGGATGGCCTACTGGTGGTGTCCACCTCATCAAACCGTATTTCGCGCGATACCGCCTATGTAATTCGCTTTACCGCCGTGCCCGTTCGCCCGCAAAGCACTTATCGCCCACCATTGAAAAGCTGGCCGCACATTGCAGGCACGCTGCTGGCTCGCGTCACCAGCCCGGTAGAAAATGCGCAATATGCAGAACTTGATGAACATGGCCGCTATCGGGTGCGTTTTCAGTTCGATCTGAACGAGTCCTGGCAGTCTGGTTTTGAAAGCGTACCGGTCCGGCTGGCGAAACCCTATGCAGGCAATGTCTACGGCTGGCACTTTCCGCTGATAGCCGGAACACAGGTGATGATTGCCTTCACCAACGGCGATCCTGACAGACCTTATATTCTGTGCTCGGTACATGACTCTCGCCATGAAGACCATGTCAATCTCTATAACTATCAACGCAATGTGCTGAGAACTCCGGCGAATAACAAACTCCGATTTGAGGATCGCCGTGGATATGAGCATGTCAAACTGTCGACGGAATTTGGCGGTAAGAGTCAGCTCTCACTCGGCCACATTGTCGACAGTTCTCGTAGCAAGCGCGGCGAAGGATTTGAACTGCGCACCGACAGCACCGGAACGCTGCGAGCCGGTAAGGGCCTTTTCCTGACGGCAGATGCGCAGACCACTGCGGCCGGGCCGGTACTGGAAATGACATCTGCAGTAAGCCTGGTCAAAGGTGCGATCAGCCAGATGAGCGACTGGCAGTCGATCACTCAGTCTCACCATAACCTCCAGCCTGATGCCACGCATCTCAGGGCTTATCTGGCCGCCGTCGACCAGCTCACATCCCCTGCCATGTTGCTGAGTGCACCGGAAGGGATTGGCGTTGTCAGCCCCAAAAGTATCCTGCTCAACTCAGGCAGTACTCTGCATCTGCAAAGCCAGACGGAAACCAGCATTGCCAGCGGCAAACGCATTCAGGTCAACGCCAGCCAGGCGATTTCTTTGTTGTCACAACAGGAAGGGATTCGCATGGTATCGGGGCAAGGCCCACTGACGGTGGAATCGCACGGCGATACCCTGGGACTGACGGCGATGAAAGATATCAGCGTGCAAACCGTTCAGGGAGAACTGCGTCTAACCGCGAAAAACGGCATTGTGCTGGGTTGCGGCGGCGCAACCATCAGGATTACGCCGCAGGGTGATATCCAAATTCATTCACCGGGTAAAACCAGCATCCGTGGCATCCATGCCTGGAATTCTCCTGCCAGTGAAGAAACAGCGCTGCCAGATTTGCCTAAATCCGTGTGCAAAGAGTGCCTGAAAAAGGCGCAGGAAGCCGCGCTGGCTTTCGCGCCAAGGGGATAGCGATGACGGACATGAATAATGGATGGTTGAAACAGGCCACCGCGCTTTGCGCAACTGCCGGTCAGGATTATCTCGATGTGCTGGTTGATCAGGCGGGCACAGCACAGCCGCTGCAGCAGGCACTGAACCAGATTAACCCGCCGTTACGCTGGTTTGAGCTGTTTGAAAATACGCCGGAAGCGGCAACGCCAGAGTATTCACCGCTGGTGATGCGATTGCATTTTAACGTCAGCAGCCACCAGCGCTGGCTGGAACAGCTGATTGAGCACTTTTCCACCACGCCGCGTTTGACCTTGCTGATATCGCCACTGGCATTCGACCTGCTGAGTAGCCATTTGCAGGCACTTTCACAGGTTCACTGGGAAGAACAAACCGGCTTACTGCGCTACTACGACAATCGCGTATTCCCCTCGTTACTTGAGCATGTCCTGACGCCAGAGCAGCAGGCGGCTTTCACCGACATTGCGCTGTTCTGGAGCTGGCGGAATCGTGATGACGAGATGGTGTGGAAAACCGGAACCAGGAACCCGGGCAGACAACTTGCTGATGCCCCGGAAATGAATCGTGTAAGCGATGCGCAGGTTGAGCTGATGGGATGTATCAGTGATGCCGAGATGTTGTTGAAGGAGCAGGCAACTTCAACTCTTTCGCGAGAAGCACATTTTACAGATTGTTTGGCAATTGCAATGCGGGCAAGCAAGTCTGGCTACGTTGGTGATTTGGCTGATTTTAGGGATTGAAACGTAATGAAAAAAATTGCGGTTAGTTGCTCACTACTGATTTTATCGATGATGTCTGGTTGCTCGCAGGCAAACAGTGATGATGGCTATACAGCTGGCGATCTTCGTGCAGTCAACCATGTCGAGGGACAAGGTATAAATGGTTTTTCAGTGAATGGATACCACGTTCCGGGTTTAGGTGGTGGATATTGCTGCATCATGCTTCCTGAAAAATGGACGCCTGATCTTAAAGCTCGGGTTGAGTGGGAAGTTGATCCTCATACTGCACCATCACCACCCAGTTATAAAGATTGGGGCAATTATTTAGTTTGGGAGAAACAACTTAAAAGCAGTTTTAAGCAACATAACGCCATCGTTAATATTCCGCAGTATGGCAAGGAACGCTGTGGACTAACTGTGCACTTTTTGCCCTGCAATAAGGTTAAGGTGACAACCGCATGCTCTGGATACGGTACATCTGGCTATCCGATTAAAGAGACTATTAACATGAAGGAGCCTGCGACATGTCCCGTGAAATGAGTTTAGCACTGCCATGTTTTGCACCACCGCAGTTCCCTGACAGTGGTCGTTTGTCGCTTAGGGAAGCGCAAGTTAATGCCAATTATAAAAAGCAGATTCAAGAAGAAATTGATTATCGAGCCACCCTTGGCGAAGAAACTGGGAAGAAAGGCGTCGTCCCTTGCTGTAGAAGCCTACATATCAGTTTATTTTTCGATGGCACGGGAAATAATGAAGAGAACGATACGCGTGTAGCTAAACCAACGCATCCGACCAATATCGCAAAGTTGTATCATGCGACATATCAAAATGCTGATGGTGAAGGCTATTTTCGTTATTACATTCCTGGTGTTGGCACGCCATTCCCAAAAATTGGCGAAATGGATTACAGCAACGATGGTCTGGCTTTCGCCGCAGGTGGAGAGGATCGAATTAACTGGGCGTTGCTGAGATTAGTGGATGCGTTGACTTATGCCGGTACTAAAGGGGCTAAACGCCTTGATGATGGCCTGGCTAAAGGAATGCTGCCCAATATGCAGGCTCGCGGAGCTTTTTCAGGGGAAGTGAATCGACGTAATGCGATTAACCCCTTGTTAAAGGCGTTAGAAGGCCAGGCAGCGCAAACCCAGCAGCCTCATCTTCTGGGCATAAAGTTGTTTATCTACGGTTTTTCTCGCGGAGCTGCTGAAGCACGAACCTTTGTTAATTGGTTAACCCAGTTACCCGACCCCAGGTTTAAAAACGATCCTCTGAAACTTGCTGGTTTACCGATCAGTATTGAGTTTCTGGGATTACTGGATACGGTGGCGTCTGTTGGGGCTGCTCATATTATGCCGGGTGCTGCAGGTCATATGGGCTGGGCGGATAATAGCCAGCAATTACCTGATGAGCGTAAATTCCCTGGATTGATTAAGTGTTGCCGACATTTCGTTGCCGCACACGAACAGCGCTTATGCTTCCCTCTTGACTCAGTTCGCCGCCCTGATGGCAGTTACCCGGCCAATACTCAGGAGGTCATTTATCCTGGGATGCACTCAGATGTTGGCGGCGGTTATCCTCCAGGGGATCAGGGAAAATCATGCAATGGCACGGGTGAAATTCTATCGCAAATCGTTCTTCACGATATGTATGCTGCGGCATTCGAGTCCGGCGCTCCATTGCTGGTACACCCCTCATCAATAACCTTACTAATTAAAGACATATCTCCATCACGCGTTATGTCTGGTGATTCGGTTACTGAGTTTGCTGTTGCACCTATATTAACCAAACGCTTCAACATCTGGCGTCAAACCCTGCTCAACACCACTCTGCAAGGCAGCGAAGAGGCGGGAGATAAATCAGAAGGTTATCGTGCCTATCAACTTTCTCAGACACTTGAAAGCGCGCTGATCGATCAGATTGGCTGGATCACTGCCTGGCGTATTGGTCGTTATGCTCACGGCAGCATGCTTCCTCAGGGGGATAAGTTTGCCAACAGTTTCTTTAATAAAGCACCCCAGCTAACTCCTGAAGGGCTTAAAAAAGAAGCGGAAGACCATAAAGCAGCGGTAAAAGCGCTTAACTTACGACGAACAGAGGCCAAAAAGAGCCGCTTGCCGCTGGACGAAAGTTTACAGGGCAAACCCGATCTGGATCCCACCAACGCACAATATCAGCTACGCGAAGCGGCCCGTGAATTCCAGCATGATTATAAAGATTGGGGCCGGGATATTAATGGAAACTGGTGGGATAAAACCATACAGATTGCATTGGATGTAATCCCGAAACATGCCGTATTTCTGATCAACGGTGACGATGAAAAAGCGGAATACCAGCAGATGAAAGCCGATGGCGATCGTCGTTATCCGCAATTGTTTATCGACAAGCTGGGCAACGGCATTCGTACTCAACCGCGTGCTGACTTGTTAGCCCTTTACGATGAACAAATTCACGATTCCCGCGCCTGGTTTATGCAAAGTGCACTGGCTGGACGTGAACCCTGGGGCGGTTATTTCCGCTATCGCATGCTTTACTGCGGCAACCAGACCAATAAGAATCTTCGCCTGATTTCCGTTGAAGGCAAAGTAATCAACGCCGCGCCAACCTCCAATAACGTCATCTATTTTATCGAGCCAAAAACCACTTATAACAATGTGACCTATAAAGTGAAGGATATGGCGACCGGTGTCGTTCAAACACTCACTCCACCAGAAGCAACCACCCAACCAGGCGCCGCAGTTGCCCTGGCTCGCACCAGTGTGGTGAGCGAACAGCACCAGGCCATGATGACCTCTGCCGTCGATATGCTGAAATCATCGGGAGCGCGAGTGGTATGACACTTAAAAAACTGGTGCGCGTGGGCGATACGCTCAAACCTTACGGTGGTGAAGTGCTCAGCGGGAGTTTTGACGCGTTTGGCAAGCCGGTGGCCTGCGTCAATGACAAAGCGAAATGCGGCGAGCACGGCATGACCACCATTATTCAGGGAGCAACCAACAGCACCGTAAACGGTAAAGCGGTGGCGCTGGATGGGCATAAGTGCGCCTGCGGTTGCACGCTGGTCAGTTCCCTGCCGGATATGGATGTTTGCGGATGAAACAACCGCCGGTTTATGCCGATTACGCCACCATTTACCCGGCCCGCTGGCAGCGCTGGTGGGTGGCGCTGCCCGTGCTGCTGTTTATATCGGCGATGACCACCATTTTGTTGTGGCCGGAGGGAAAGCCGACTCGTTCGCCGCTTTTCTGGTTCTGCACGCTGGTCTTGCCGCTGCTGTGCTGGTTGCTGGCGGTGACGCTGCGCTGGCTGATCTGGCTGCAATCCACCGATAACAGCCAGACGTACTATGCAGAAACCTCACTGGCGCTGGATGCGTGGTGGCGAAAACGCAGCCACGCGTTGCCGGTAGAAGCCGTGTTGCTGGTGACGCCAGTTGGAGACGACGCGTCAGAACATCTGGCGCTGTTGTCGCAACCAGCGGACGCTCCACAACCGGGCATCAATGCAGCAGGTTACGCGGAGTTGCGTTGCCCGCTGGTGCTAAACAGCACGCGCAATCGCCCAGAAATGCTGGCGGCTTATCTCGCCAATCGCCTGGTGGCGCATCTTCGTCAGTCAGGTGAAACACGCCCGATCACGCATCTCTGTTGGCTCGGTGATGATCAAAGTCTGCTCACCTTTCGCGAAAAGTTGCTGGCAGCGGGCATGGTTATGCCTGAAGAAACCATGCGGCTTAGTGCGATTGATGGCGCAGATAACGTTATCGATCTATTCGCCAAGACAGCTCCGACTTTGCTGCTGTGTGCCGGAGGGGGCGAAGGATTATCTGATGGCACCCAGGTTGCCGGAGAAGCCGCCTTTGCCTGGCTCTGCTCGGCGCAGGGGACTGCGTTGATGCATCGTTCGGAGCGCTGGCAACCGGCGTTGGGTGAAACGGCGACTCTGGCCGTCGCACAGCTTTCCCGTTATGCCGGATTAAGTGATACGCCGGATACGGTGATCGCGGCAGATGTCCCTGCAATGGAAGCGTTGCTGGATGGCGGCTGGTCCGCGCTGGATCACGTACTTGCCCCATGGCTCGGCCATGCCGGGCAAATCACACCGTTTACGTTACGGTCGCTGGCGCTGCTCTCGGCGCTCAACGGCCAGTCCTGCGGCTGGATCGCCTCAGAAATGGAATCTCAATACACTACAGGAGTTTGTATTCCCCGTGGAAATCTCCCGCACTAATCCCCGGCACTCGTTGTTCTGGTTGGTTTGTGGCTATTTGCTTGCCGTAACCCTGCTGGTGCTGACTGGCGCAGGGCTCTATTACTTCGCAGGCAGCAGCATTGACCTGCCGGAGGCTCTGCCGCGCCAGATTGCTTTCTGGTCATTGATGGTTTGGCTGGCGTTGGTGTGGTTCTGCCCACTGTTTATTCTCGCCTGGCGCGGACTGGTGCGAATCAATGCGCGTGAAGCAACAGGTGCGGCAGGTTCGCAGAAACAGCGTCCTGCAGAATATCAGTGGGTACAGGACGTTATCACCCAGATGCGCTACCAGTATCGGTGGCACTGGCGCAGCCGGGTACGCATCCTGCTGGTGGTCGGCGATGAGCATCTGGTTGAACAGAGTATCCCTGGCCTGACAACTCAGCACTGGCTTGAGGGGCATAACACCTTGCTGCTCTGGCACGGCAGCCCGCAGGAAGATCCGCTACCCACACAGCTGCGGGCGTTGCGTAAAATTCGCCGCCAGCTGGCAGATGCGGTGGTGTGGGTAGTGAACGCCAGAGCGGAAATGACCCAGGATGTGCTGGATACCACGGCTCGCCAGATGCAGAAGCGTTACAGCCTGTTGGGCCAGGATATCCCGCTGTGGCTGTGGGAAATTCACGCGCCCTCTCTGCATAGCGCCACCGCGCAGGGGATCGGATTTACCATCGCGCAAGGTGACAGTGCAGACGATTACCGTCAGTCGCTGGATGATCTTGAGCACCAGTTGGTTGAGCGCGGCATGCAGCATATTGAGCGTAATCGCCAGCACAGTTTCTTACTGGAGCTGGCGCACACGCTGCGCAGTGGTGGCGCGGATCGCCTGACACAAACCTTGTCGCAGCTCTCCACAGGTGCAAGGGCGCTGCCGCTGGCTGGCGTGGTACTCAGCCAGCCGGAGACCACCGGAAGCGCTTTATTGCGTCATGCCTGGCAGCCGGGAAAAGCCTGGCTGGATTTACTGGCGCTACGCTGGCGCAGGCCGGTCACCAACGGTGCCTCATGGCGGAAAACGTTGCTGACGCTCTGCTTCTGCCTGCTGGTGATGTGGATAGCCTGCCTGGTGTTTTCCTGGATTGCCAATGTTCGTCTTATACAGGAAGATCAGCAGCTTGCCGCCGCCGCAACAGATTCCCGTCAGCCGCTGCAGCAGCAACTTTTCGCCTTGCGCGAGCTGCAAAAAGAGATCGAGCGTCTGCAGCATCGTCAGCAATACGGTGCGCCCTGGTCTATGCGTTTTGGCCTCAGCCAGAATGACGCACTGTTGGATTCTCTGTGGCAACAATGGCAGCAGGCGGCCATGCCGCTGCTGCGTGATGCCTCCGTCAAGCGCCTGACTACGCTGATGAGCGGCTGGCGTAACCTGCCGCCCGATAGCCCGCTGCGCGCCGATGAGGCCAAAAGCATGTATGACCTGCTCAAGGCGTACCTGATGCTGGCGCATCCCGAACAATCCGATCCGGCGTTTTTCAGCGCCACAGTAATGAAGGTCTGGCTACGGCGTGATGGCGTTCAGGACGCCAGCTGGCGCAACAATGGCGGCGCTATGCTGGCCTTTATGACGACGAATCTGCCTGCGCACCCAGAGTGGCAGTTACAACCGGATATGCGACTGGTCAGCAGTATGCGCTCAGCGCTACTGCGTCAGATTGGTGCCAGCAATGCGGAGACCTCGCGCTATCAGAAGCTCATCGAGCAGGTCTCCCGTGATTATGCTGATATGACGCTCAATGAGATGGTCAGCGGCACCGACAGCAGCAGGTTGTTCAATACCGATGAAATCGTGCCTGGCGTCTTTACCCGTAAAGCGTGGGAAGAAGCAGTGCAACCGGCGATTGAGCAAGCGGCGAAAGTGCGTCGCGATGAAATCGACTGGGTGCTGAGTGATAACAAAACTGCCAGCAATAATGATGTTTCTCCGGAAACGCTGCAAGCCCGGCTGACAGATCGCTATTTCTCCGATTACGCCGGAGCCTGGCTGAAATTTCTCAACAGCCTGCAATGGCAGCGGGCGGAGAGCCTGTCGGAATCGATTGAACAGTTAACCCTGCTGGCCGATATACGCCAGTCACCTTTGATTGCGCTGATGAACACGCTGAATGTGCAGGGCCGGACGGGGCAAACAGGCGGCGATTTGACCGATTCGCTGGTGAGCTCTGCAAAGAATCTGCTTAGCAGCGACAAAACCAGGGCCATCGCCAGACCACAAGGTGCACGTGGCCCAATGGATGACGCCTTTGGACCTTTGCTGGCGCTGACCGATACCGGCGCAGCGGCTAAAGATAGCCTCAGCCTGCCAACATTCCTGACGCGTGTCACCCGTGTTCGTCTGCGACTGCAGCAGGTAACCAACGCGCCGGATCCGCAGGCCATGATGCAGTCGTTAGCACTGACGGTGTTTCAGGGCAAAGCCGTTGATCTTACTGAGACCCGCGATTACGGCAGTCTGATTGCCGCCAGCCTCGGACAGGAGTGGAGCGGGTTTGGTCAGGCGGTATTTGTCGAGCCGATGGTGCAGGCGTGGGAGCAGGTGCTCAGCCCCACCGCTGAAAGCATTAACAGCCAGTGGCAGAACGATGTTGTAACGCCATGGGATCAATCGTTTGCCGACCGCTACCCGTTTGCTAACCGACAAAGCGACGTCTCCTTACCGCATTTAGCGCAGTTTATGCGTACCGACACCGGACGTATCGCGCAGTTCGTCAACAGTCGCCTCGGTGGCCTGCTGCGGCTCGAAGGCGATCGCTGGGTGCCGGATGCCATGAACAGCCAGGGACTGACGTTCGATCCTGCTTTTCTCAGCGCGCTGAATAAACTGACGCACATCGCCAACACCGCATTTGTCCGGGGTGATGTGGAGCTGCATTTTCAGATGATGGCAAAACCTTCCCGCGACGTGGTGGAATCTGAGCTGACGGTGGATCGCCAGAAGCTGCAATATTTTAACCAGGAAGAGAACTGGCAAACGCTGAACTGGCCAGACAACCGCTGGCAACCACAAACCACGCTGACCTGGCGCAGCACCCATACCGGAACCCGCATTTATGCCGATGCCCCTGGAAGCTGGGGCCTGATCCGCCTGCTGGATAAAGCCCGCATCACCGATCTGGGCAGCAACATTTATCGTGTTCTCTGGCCCACGCCGGACGGGCTGGCATTGAACTATCAGATTCGCACGGAGCTCGGCAGCGGCCCGCTGGCGCTACTCGAGTTACGCGGCTTTCGCATGCCTGCACGGATATTTATTTCCGCAACGCAGAATGAAGATGCGTATCAGGGAGGCGAACAATGAGGGTTCGTTTCGCCCATGTATTGCTGATTTGCCTCGCGGCAACGTTGCTGAGCAGCTGTGGCGCGTGGCAAAAAACCAAACAGGGCACAGCAAGCATTGCTGATGCCGTGTTTTATCGCCAGGTCAACACCCTGCACCTGACCTTCACTGCGCGTACAGCGATCAATCAGGACGACGCCCAGCAGTCGATGCCCTTGCGTCTGAATATTTTGCAGCTCAGCACGCGTCAACGTTTCGATGACGCCGAATACAGCAGCCTGCTGGCACAGCCAGATCGGGTGCTGAAAGAGAGTCTGGTGGCGCAGCGGCAGCTCAGCGTCATGCCGGGACAAAGCGTCAGTCTGGATATGCCAATGGAGAAGCAGGCGCAGTATGTCGCGGTCGTGGGCCTGTTCCGCCAACCGGACAGAGAGCACGGCACATGGAAACGGGTGTTGAGCCGTGAGGAGCTTGATCCGGATTCACCACGCACGATTGAAGTAAGGGATAACACCCTGAATTTGGAATTATTGAAGTAACTATTCAATTAAACGGCAGGAGCCACAAAGTGACGCTATACGAAATAAAACCGAAGTTTCAGAATTTATTAAGACCGCTGGTCGTCAGGTTACATGCGCAGGGTATCACTGCGAACCAGGTAACGTTGTTTGCCATGCTCACCTCTGTGGTATTGGGCGCATTGTTGATGTGTTTCCCCGACCCACGCTTTTTTATCACCCTGCCCGTTTTCCTGTTTTTCCGCATGGCGTTAAACGCCATTGATGGCATGTTAGCCAGGGAATTCAATCAGCAAACCACCCTTGGGGCGATCCTCAACGAGGTGGGTGACATTATCTCCGATGCCGCACTCTACCTCGCTTTTGCCTTTGTTACAGGCATCTCTCACTGGTTGGTTGTGCTGGTCGTGCTACTTTCCTGGCTGAGCGAATTTTGCGGTGTGATGTGCCAGACGCTGAACGGCATCCGTAGCTACCGTGGTCCGTTGGGCAAAAGTGACCGCGCATTTATCTTTGGTGCTCTTGGCCTGGTGATTGCGCTGTGGCCGCAGTCTGTCGGCTACGCTGACGCAGTGTTTGTCCTTGCCGCCCTGTTGCTGTGTTGGACCAGCCTGAATCGCTGCCGCAATGCGATGGAGGCGAAAAATGGCTGATTCCAGACACGTGCTTTATTACTGCCTGGGCGGTATCTTCGGCGTTCTCGTTCTGGCAACGCTGATTATTTTTGTGCTGAGAAAGTGCCGCCCACAACGCAACTGGGTGGAATTGCAGCAGCGCGTTAATAGCTGGTGGGTCATTATCTGCCTGTTCTCGTTAGCAATGCTGTCGCCGAAGTGGCTGGCGCTGACCTTTTTCGGCTTCATCAGCTTCCTGTCGTTAAAAGAGTATCTGACGCTAGCACCCACGCGGCGTTCTGACAGCATGCCGCTGCTGTGGATGTATGCCGCAATCCCGGTGCAATATCTCTGGACCGGCATGGCCTGGTACGGCATGTTCATCATTTTTATCCCGGTTTACGTCTTCCTTTTCCTGCCGGCTCGCATGGTGATTGCCGGTGATACCAAAGGTTTTCTGCACTCTGCGTCGGTGATGCACTGGGGCATGATGACCACCGTGTTCGCTCTGAGTCACGTTGCCTACCTGATGACTTTACCCGGTGCCGACGCCAGTGCCGGTGCGCTATTGGTGTTCTTCCTCGTTGCACTGACTGAGCTGAATGATATTGCCCAGTATCTGTGGGGAAAATCGCTGGGCAGGATTCGAGTGACGCCCAAAGTCAGCCCGAATAAGACGCTGGCCGGTCTGCTGGGTGGCATCCTCACCACCATGTTGCTGGCTGTGATTCTTGGCCCACTGCTTACTCCGATGAGTTATCTCCACTCGCTGGGTGCTGGATTGATTATTGGTGCAAGCGGCTTTTGCGGCGATGTTGTGATGTCGGCGATCAAGCGCGATTTTGGTGTGAAGGATTCCGGCAAATTGCTGCCCGGACACGGTGGCATTTTGGATCGACTCGATTCACTCATCTACACCGCGCCGCTGTTCTTCCACTTCTATTACTACTTCTACGTGTAGGAGGCGCACATGAACCGAATGCTGCGCTGGATCTTTACACTTTGCATCGCCTATCCGGTGGTGTGGATCTGGCTGGGTGTCGCCGTGGCCAACCGCAAGAAGCTACCGAAAACAGGCCCGGCGATCATTGTGGCAAACCACAACAGCCATCTGGATGTGCTGACGCTGTTCACATTGTTCCCCCTCTCGACGCTGGTAAATGTACAGCCGGTGGCTGCGGCTGATTACTTCCTGAAAAACAAAGTGGTGGGTTGGTTTGCGCTCAAAGTGATTGGCATCATCCCGGTCTATCGCGGGGCGCATCAGGCTAATCCGTTGCAGGCCTGCGTCGATGCACTGGCAGAAAAGAAAATTGTGATTATTTTCCCGGAAGGCACACGCGGCGAGCCGGGGAAACTTTCAGAAATTAAATCTGGCCTGTGGCACCTCAGCCAGCAGTGCCCGGATGTGCCCATCATTCCGGTCTATATGCACGGGCTGGATCGCTCAATGGGTAAAGGTCAGAAAATACCGGTGCCGTTCTTTATCGATATTTATATCGATGATCCGCTGCGTTATCAGGACAACAAGGCCGAATTTAAAAGCGCGTTATTAAATCGTTTTGTCGAATTACAACAGCAAGCCATAAGGAAATCATCATGAGCCAGGAAGCACGTTTATTTCAGGAAGGATCTTTTTCAACCAGCGACGGTGAATCACTCTATTTTCGCCACTGGCCCGCGCACGATGCGCAGAGCAAAAAAGTGATTGTGCTATTTCATCGCGGGCATGAGCACTCAGGACGTTTGCAGCATGTTGTCGATGAGTTGCTGATGCCGGATGCCCATTTTTACGCCTGGGATGCGCGTGGACACGGACATTCGCCGGGAGAGCGAGGTTACAGCCCAAGCCTGGCTCGCTCAGTGCAGGACGTCGATGAATTCGTTCGCTTTGTGGCTGAACAAGCCAAGGTGAGCATTGAAGATGTTGTTGTGATTGCGCAAAGCGTCGGCGCGGTACTGGTTGCTACCTGGGTGCATGATTACGCGCCTAAAATCCGCGGTATGGTGCTGGCCTCTCCAGCATTTAAGGTAAAGCTGTATGTGCCTTTCGCACGCGCGGGTTTAGGTTTGCTGCAACGTATTCGCGGTCTGTTTTACGTGAACTCTTACGTCAAAGGGAAATTTCTCAGCCACGACCCAGAGCGCATTCGCAGCTTTGAGCAGGATAAACTCATCACCCGTCAGATTGCGGTGAATATTCTGCTGGATCTGTATAAAACGGCGGAGCGCATTGTTTCTGACTCTGCCGCCATCACCGTGCCAACACAGCTGCTGATATCCGGCGATGATTTTGTGGTGCACACCAAACCGCAGAAAAAATTCTATCAGGGGCTGCGTAGCGCCATTAAAGAACAGCATATTCTGCCAGGTTTTTATCACGACACGCTGGGAGAAAAGGATCGCCAACTTGCCTTCGATAAAATGAAGCCGTTTATCGAACAGCTTTACCACGCTGCACCTTACACCTTCGATTACAGCCATGAAGATCAGTGGAGTCCGGGCGCTGATGCGTACCGTGAGTTGCAGGCACCCCCTAAGCGCTGCTCACTACAAGGCATATCCTACGCTTCATTGAGTTTTGGCATGAAAACCATTGGCAGGCTGTCTAAAGGCATGCGCCTGGGATATGAAACCGGTTTTGACTCTGGCAGCACGCTGGATTATGTCTACCGCAACACGCCTGAAGGCACCGGCATTGTTGGCCGCATCATCGACAGGCAGTACCTCAACAGCATTGGCTGGCGCGGCATTCGCCTGCGCAAAGAAAATATCCAGCAGGTGATTGCGCAGGCCGTCGCAAAACTGCAAGAGCACAATTTGCCGGTTCGCGTGGTCGACATAGCCGCCGGACATGGCCGCTACGTTCTTGATGCGCTGGAGAAACAGCCGGGAATTGAAAGCATTTTGCTGCGTGATTACAGCGATCTGAATGTGGAGAAAGGCCAGGCGATGATTGAAGCGCGTCAATTAGGCCACCTCGCGCAGTTTAAAAAAGGCAACGCCTTCGATTATGACTCGCTCGCCACACTCGCGCCTGCGCCCACGCTGGGCATTGTCTCCGGCCTGTATGAACTGTTCCCGAGCAATCAGTTGATCAAAACATCGTTGGCCGGGTTGGCAGCAGCCATTCCGCCGGGCGGCGTGCTGGTTTATACCGGGCAACCGTGGCATCCGCAGTTGAAAACCATCGCATGGACCTTAACCAGCCACCAGAACGGTATTCCCTGGTTGATGCGCGTTCGCAGCCAGAAAGAGATGGATACGCTGGTCGAAGAAGCTGGATTTGAGAAGTGCCACCAGTTGATCGATGAGTTTGGCATCTTTACCGTGTCGCTGGCGGTAAGAAAATAGCATGACTGAATCGTTGCTGACAGAACGCCCTTTTCGCCCCTGGAAACAGGGGCTTTGCTGGCTGATGTTGCTGGGGCCCCTGTTTTTTCTCAGCTACGGGCAGGTGAATACCTTCACCGCGACCCGCGATGATGTGGCAAGCCTGGTGTTTGCCTGGGAACGTTCGATTCCATTTGTTCCCTGGACCATCGTGCCTTACTGGAGCATCGACCTGCTTTACGGTATTTCACTGTTCATCTGCACATCAAGACAAGAGCTGATGCGTCACGGCTATCGCCTGCTTGTAGCATCGCTGGTGGCGTGTGCAGCGTTTTTACTTTTCCCGCTGAAGTTTACCTTCACGCGCCCGGAAACCCAGGGTGCCTTCGGCTGGTTGTTCCGCCAGCTTGAACAGTTTGATTTACCCTATAACTAAGCCCCTTCGTTGCACATTATTCTGACCTGGCTGCTCTGGCTGCGCTTTCGCCAGCATCTGAATCGCAATGCGAGAATCGTTGCGGGCGGTTGGTTCCTGCTGATTGCTGTCTCGGTACTGACCACCTGGCAGCACCATGTTATCGATGTCATTAGCGGGATTGGGGTCGCGGTCATCATCAGCTACCTGATTCCGATTAGAGGAGAATGGCGCTGGCAGCGGCCCACTTTGCACGCGCGACGTCTCGCAAGCAAATACGGCCTGGGTGGAATGCTGTTTTTACTGGCGGGGATAGCGATTCCCTGTGGTCATTTGCTGTTGTGGCCTGCCATAGCGCTGCTGGCGGTGGCTGCGGGCTATGCCGGGTTGGGCGTGACGGTGTTTCAGAAAAGCAGTTGCGGTAACTTATCTCTCTCCGCACGCCTGCTGCTTTTACCCTATCTGACAGGCGTGAGGGTTTCCCGCTGCTGGTTTTCCCGGCATAGCGCGCAAAGTAATGAGATTGCCGCTGGCGTAGCGCTGGGCAGGTTTCCGGATAAGACGCAGCAAGATTTTGCCGTTTTTGATCTGACCGCAGAATTTCACAAAGGCAACCGGAACGCACAGCGATGGCAGGCCTATCCGCTAATGGATCTGCTGGTGCCCGACATTGCGTATTTGCACACTGCGGTAAGACAGCTTCAGCAACTGCACCGGGAAAATGACAAGGTGTTGGTTTGCTGCGCGCTGGGTTTATCGCGCAGTGCCACGGTGATTGCGGCATGGCTGCTGGCGGAACGGCACGCAACGTCTGTCGCTGAGGCCGTTGAACTCATCCATTCCCGACGCCCGCAAATTGTTCTCACCCCTGCACACATTGAAATCCTGGAAGCCTTCAGCAAGGAACAGCTATGTCAGACATCATGATGACCAACCGAATTGTGCAAATTCATCTGGCAAGCTGGCGCTACTTTGCCGCGCTGACACTGCCACCGTTGGCGCTGATACTCAGCCTTATCTACTCCGCGCTGAGCCTGCCGTTACTGTTGTTGTTCTTCATCACACACTATTACTGCTGGCGTTTATGGCTTGATGAACGGCTTTTCGCATTGCTCAACAACGAAGACGACCTTGCTGAGTTTGACCGAGGGATGGCGCAGCTGTGGCCGAAAAAATTTACCCGCCCGCGTTCTCTGGTAGATCGCCTGCACGGAACAAGAGTCATGTTTTACCGGGCAATGATCTCACTGTTGGTGCTGTGGATGGTTTCACTCTGCTCAGTGAGTTATCTGGCACTCACGCTGGCTGAGTAGGTGAACAATGAACGATCATGATTTTCTAAAATATTTCGATAGCGAAATGCGTTATCTGAAAGCTGCTGCGCAGGAGTTTGCGGAGCAGTATCCGGAGGCGGGACGGCGACTGGGCGTAGACGGCAAATCTCTGAAGATGGATGACTCGGTCGAGCAACTGTTTCAGGGCTTCTCGCTGATGATGGCGCAGATGCGTCGCAAGATTGATGACGATATTCCTGAGCTGACGGAGCCGCTGCTCGGGCATCTGCTGCCCGTGGTGAACCGCACGCTGCCATCGATGTCTGTGGTGGAACTTACGCCCGATAGGGTCGCTCAGGTACGTGATGCGCTGCTGCCGGCAGGCACAACGCTGCTGACCCGATCGATGGATAGTACTGGCCTGTGCTGCCCGTATCGCACGACCGATGCGTTGAAATTGCATCCGCTGACGCTGGGCGAGATAACGACGCTCTTCCATCCTGATGGACATCAGATGATCTCAATGCGGTTTTCACTCAGCCCTCAGGCGGATCCTAGCCAAATCGATCTCAGCGATATCCCGCTCTACATCCACGGAGATCGCCCGGTGCAGTCAATGATGTATCAGGCTCTAACCAACCAAATTGAAAGAATTACTGTTCGTCAGCCGCAGAGCGATAACTGTGATCCAAAACTCTTTAGTGGCGACATCCGCGCCCGCTGGCAACAGCACTGGCAATCGGTCTGGCCGGAAAGCGACAGTCCTGCACTCTGCGGCGAAGTCCGCCCGCTGCTGGAATATTTCAGTTTCCCGGCTCGCTATGCCTTCTTTACTCTTTCGGGGCTCAACACACTTCTCTTCAACGAACGCTGCCGCGAGGTTATCCTCGATATTCATCTTAGTCAGCCACTTCCGCATGATATTTCCCTGCCGGCGGACGCGCTGCGTATTCACTGCGTGCCGGTGATTAACCTGTTTACGCTGAACGCCGAGCCGCTGAAGGTGAAGCCTGCGGTGCTCGATTATCGTCTACGTCCGCATCGACTGCGCGATCAGCACACTGAGATTTACAGTGTTGATGAAGTTGCCGCCAGCGAAACACTGGATAAGCGGCGTTATGTGCCGTATCGGCACTTCCGGCAAAAAGGGGGCATGTTGCAACGCAAAGAGTCGTGGCCGGAGCGATATTTCCATACGCGCATCTGGCGTGGTGTCAGCGGTCTTTATGAAACCTTGCTGATGTTGGGTGGCGATGCAAGCGAGACCGATCGGGGCGAGGATGATGCCACGCTGTTTATGAACATCACCTGCACCAATGGTAACTATCCGCGTATGGCGCTGGAGAAAGCCGTATTTGATGGAAGCGCGGTCACCGGCAACCTAACGTTGCAGTGCACAACGCGTCATCCCCCTTCTATGCCTTGCTACCCGCCAACCACGCAGTTGTATCAGTGGCATGTGATGTCGCTGCTGCATCCGCGCGCGCTGAGCCAGATGATTAGCGATGCTAAAAACCTTCGAGCCGTGCTGGCGCTGTTTGACTGGAGTAATGACGATAACAACCGCCGTCGCATCAGCGGTATTCGTCACGTCAGCTGGCGTCAGGACTATAACTCCTCGTATCACTGGCACGGGGTGCGTATTCGCGTGGCGCTCGATGAAACCCGGTTCAGCGGCACCGGCGATGCCCGCCTGTTCTGCGAGCTGCTGGAGCAGTTCCTGACGCAGTACGCCAGTGTTGTGCGCTTTACCCAACTGACGGTGCTGCTGACTGCTTCGGGCACCGAATGGGCCTGGCCGGAGCGCCGCATTAACAGGGTGTTAATGTGAGCGACGAAAACAACAAACCGTTCTGGCTGGACGATAACGGCAATGACCAGACCGCGCGGTACAACTTTTACCGCTTCTGCCAGTTGCTTGAGCAAACGACCGGCAGCCGTCTTGGCACGGGCCGCACGCCAGAGAGTGATCCGGTGCGATTTCGTCCCAATCCGCATCTGGGCTTTCCCGCCGGGGAGCTAAAACGCACGGAAATTGACGCCGATAACCCGGATGCGCCGCCAACGGTCCGAACCAACTTCTTCGGCTTGTACGGTGTGGATTCGCCGCTGCCCACCAGCATCATTGATGATATCAACCAAGGACGTGACGGCGCTGATGCGATGGCAGCGTTTCTGGATATCTTCAATCACCGGCTGATGACGCAGTTTTACCGCATCTGGCGCAAGTACAGCTATCCGGCCACCTTTGAGCCGGGCGGTACCGATACGGTGTCGCAAAGCCTGATGGCGCTGACCGGCATTACCTACAGCGGCGACCAACCTTCGTCGCGCCTGCTGGCGATACTTAAACCGCTGCTGCATACCACGCACACAGCTGAAGGCATCGCAGCGGTGATCAACAGCCAGGCACCGAAAACCAAAGTTGAGGTTTTCGCACACCATCCGGTGACGATGCCGGTGGCAAAACGCGCCCGGCTTGCAATGCACAGTGGCATGTCGCTCGATCAGAATCCGATACTGGGCGATGAAACCCGCGTGGCTGATTACTGCTCACGGGTTGAACTTTCAACAGACGATCCTGATGAGGCAAAGGGCTGGATGCCTGACGGACAGCTTAGGAATGACGTTATGACGCTGCTGCGTACGTATCTGGGCTGTGACTATGATTTGCGGTTTTGGCTGACGATTCCTACCCGATTGCTGCCAATGCCGCGGCTGGGCGATGCCGGGTTATTTAATGGATACAACATGATGTTAGGGCTGAAGGAGGATAATCTGAGTGCGATGCCGGAAACGGTGCGCATCAAAGTGGGAAAGCTGCGAGGGGAAAATGCCCAAGTAGCTTTTTGAACATTGACTATTTATATATAAATTTGCAACTAAAAAAACCATCATAATTAGGAAGGAAAAATGAGCCATTAGAGTTTTGTGTAAAAATCGTTTTAAATAACATTGTGGTAAAAAACACCTATTCTTATTGGATGCTATATCTACATTCCTTTACTAACACTATAGGCTTAATTGATGATTTTAAAATTCGGAAAAAAATAATGCCTATTGTGCCTAAAACTACTTTCTTCTACGAACTAACTTCCCATCGCCAAGACTGTAACCACCAAAGTGAATCGCTAACCAGAACAATATGATCAACATACTCGGATGAACTATTATTTTACAAAGAATTTTACGCATTCTCCCCACAAGAGAAACTCCCTCATTATGATCTGATGTAAAAAAGAATTGCTGGTAATCACCTAATCTTATACGTAAATAGCCTGACATCTCAAGCTTTGCATATTCTATCGAGTTACAGTTCCATAACATCCCCCAGCGTCGCTGCCACTTATCATTGAATAGCCAATTGTAAGTCAAATGGGATGTTAATGAATTGAAATGCGGTATTTTATGGCCATCTGTCATAGTTAACTGGCAATCGATGAATTGGATTTCATCAATAGTGAAGAAAATACCACGCTCACTCGATTCTATTAAGTCATCTTGGGGAATCTGTTCGAGAGTAACAACAAGAACGTTTTCATCAATATTTTTCAGCTCAATTTTCTGTTGATACCGAATCCCACTTCCTCTGGCCTCAAAAAATAGAACAGCTTCCTTAATTGGAGTTTTCAAGGAACGAAAAGCCACCTTAGACTTTATTGTTTCATGGTCAGCGGGATTTGAAAGTCTCAGTGAATATTCAAGATGATCATCTAAACTCTCCCAGTATGCTCCCAGACGCTGTAGTTTCTGTTTGTCTTCGTGAGATTTTTTGTAGGTGTTATATAACTAAAATCGGGTTAGTTTCTCCCACCCCCATTTAATTACTTTTCCAATTAATCCCCAAGGTGTAGGAATACTCATAATTGCCTCCAGCATTATCAGGTGGATAATGTAATCATTAAGCTCTGAGGAGCTTCTGAAACTAATTAAGTTTTAGATTGCAAGATCCAAAGGCAAATCCGAGATATCTTTTAATCGCTTACCATTAACCATTACAGCAAGCATATCAGCGGCATCATGCAAACCGAGAAGCTTTACTGCAGCCTGAAGTTCATAAAGAGCAAAGTGATAGACACAATCAATATCGCCTGTACCAAGGGCTATTGAGGCAAGTCTGCTTGGGGTTGGTTCAGCAGTTACGACCATGATGTGTGGAAGTGTCCCCTTACGGTTTCGCATAAGATTAAGAGCTTCAGATCGTGCGTTCTGAGCCCGATCGCTTCTTATCGTCCATTTGCAGGAAATACTCGCGTGTAGTAACGGTTTACCGCCATTTGATTCGCGTAGTCCTGACATCAGAGTAACAGAATCATTCACGATCATTTCTGGCTTGTTAATGACGCTGTCATGCTCAGGCTGACGAGCGACAATAATATCGGGTGAAATGGTATAGTCACTTCCTAACGCAGCGGCAAGTTGTGCATCATTCTTAGCTGCGCTATCGAGGGCTATGAGGTGAGAATATTGTTCATACTTGGCTATTTCAAGGCGATTCCGACCAGATACTTGTTGAACATTCCATCTACCTGGCCGTAGGTGGCCAAGTTTCAGAAATGTTTTTTCAACGAACTGAGCGCAGATGTTTTCGAACTGATTACCTGAGGTTTGCCCGGCAATCCTCTCGCCTATAGTTTCAGCCTGCAGCAAACGGGCAATTTCGCGTGCTATTGCTTTACTGTTGTTATTACTGCTATCAGCATTACTTACCACACCTGCAGCGTTGATAGTCAATGTATTCAAAAGAAGCTGTGCGTGAAATTCTTTGCGAGCTTCGGCGAAAGCAACAGTACCAATTTCGTTATGTTCGTCCATAAACCTCTAACCTTCTATGCAGCGTCTTTTTTCTTAACCGTCACCGCATCATCTTTCTTTGCCCGCATTACATCAAGTGCGTAAGCAGCGATTTTTTCGGCGAATAATGGTGGAACCGCATTGCCAATCTGACGTGCGACTTCCGTTTTAGAACCATGAAAAATGAAATCATCGGGGAATGACATCAGTCTAGCGGCTTCTCGGTGAGTAATAGGGCGATGCTGTTCAGGATGAAGATAACGCCCCTTCTCTGGCTTGAAGAACTCTGTACGTATAGTTACTGAGGGTCTTTCCCACCAAAGACGACCAAACAAATCTGTTCCGCCTGATGTTTTTTTGATCCAACATGCAGGGGTTAAGTCAGGTCGATTCTTCTGTAAGTCGAAACGATTCCCACCTAGGGGCACCGCCTGGTAGCGTTGTTTGGAAATCTCAGTTGGACTGCGACCAAAATGAAGATTCATGGGTGGCAATTCATCTCGGATCTCAGTACCAATAGGATCAGGTAAATCTCCAATCGCCTCTTGAGTTGAAATCCAGACAGGCAGCTCGCCAGACTTCTCGGGTGATCGATGAGAAGGGGCCGGAGGAAATGCGGGTACGTTGTCCATCTCAAAAAGCTCTCGTTTGATACCGATAGCTATAGTTCTTTTCCTAGTCTGAGGCACACCATAGTCAGCAGTGTTAAGTACCTTTGGGTCAAGAAGCACAAAGCCCATAGATTCAGCTCTAACAGCAATATCGACAAACTCATCGCTTTTAAGCAGGCCTGGGACATTTTCCATTACGAACATGGACGCGCCAGAACGCTGAATGATGTCCATGTAGGGCTCCCAAAGCGCTCTACGGTGATCGCCTTGCCTGTTCTTGTTAAGGAGGCTAAATCCCTGGCATGGTGGCCCTCCGATTACGATATCGGCAGACGGAATCTCATTGGAAGCAATCCATTCATCGATATTGGCTTGGATACCATGTGAATCGAAGTTTGCGTTATAGGTCTTAATCGCAGCAGCATCGTTATCAATGGCCAAAATGCTTTCAAAATGAGCTGACATCTCGCCATGACAAAACCCAGTGGAGAGCCCACCAGCACCACAGAAAAGATCTATCACCTTGAATTTATTGCTCATAATACCGCATCGCTTAGTTATGATGACTATAATTAGCCATAATTTATCATATGTTTATGCTGTACAAAAACCCATACCTACTTCTCTTTAAGTTTAGGATGACGCTCATCAAATGCTAGGACGTTTTGTAGTGGCATGGATTTACCCGGTAGACAGCAAGTCAGGCAGAGCAATTGACGTTGCCCTGAATGACACAGCCGAAGTCGTTCTATGCAAACAGATCGAGTGGCATTACTACTAGGTATTTGTTCACACCAAATAAGCGAAGAGAAGTGACGGATTCACAACAGCAACCGTGCGCAAAACGTGAGTGGATTCCAATACAGCCTTGAGAGCTGCTTTAAAGCGAGCGGGCATTGATGATTTCCGCTTTCATGACCTTTGCCATATATGGGCGAGCTGGCTTATTCAGGCCGGAGTTACATTGTCGGCATTACAGGAAATGGGCGGCTGGGAGAGTATAGAAATGGTGCAGCGTTATGCTCACCTGGCACCGAACCATTAAACGGAACATGCGAGGCAAATTGACGCGATTTTTGGCAGCCGTGTCCGAAATCTGTCCCATGGGGAAAACTTGAAAGCAGTAGGAGAGTGATAACTCATTGATTTGTATTGGTACGCCCTACAGGATTCGAACCTGTGACCTACGGCTTAGAAGGCCGGTGCTCTATCCAACTGAGCTAAGGGCGCATAGTGATGGGGTCGGATTATACGTCCAGCGGCTCGCGCGTCAACGTTTTTGCCCTTGAACAGAAGCGGAGTGCTGGCAGATTAACCAAAACCCCTTAATGCCGCTTGCGCCATTCGCTCATCGACACCAGATTCCCGCCCTGCTCGGTTTCGCCTTCCAGCTCAATCCCTTGCTGCGTGAAGTGCGCATTGTACTGATCGCGCAGCGCATGCAGCTCCTGGCTGTCCGGCTCCAGCTGGCGCAAGAACCCCAACGCCAGCAACAGTTGTTGCCTCGATATCAACGCAGAAAATCCCGTCCGACTCAAAATGCCATGCCAGCGCTGAATATTTTCGTCGCTGCCATCCACAATCAGCACCTGCCAAATCAGCAGCACCGCCGCGCCATTGTGCAGATGCGTGTCGTTAGCGCTCGCGATGTAATCGGTAAACTCTTTTGCCGCCTCTTTGCCCATCAGCGACAACATCGATTCGATATGCACCGGCGGCAGTTGCAACCGTTTATTGAGCGCCTGCACCGCATGGCGCGAGCTGGCCGTCAGCAGCTGAAAACCTACCACGAACACCACCGCCAGCGTGGCGAGAATTAACCAAATCATCACGTCATCCATCTCATTCACTGCCGGGCATCATAAGCGCTAACGCGGGCGGGCGCCACGGCGAAAAATCGGGAAAGCGGCGTTGATGGCGAATCTCTACCTGACAGCCGCACGCGCTTCTGACAGAATAGGCTCCATCCCCGATCTAACCCTCTACAGATGGATTTCCTCTCTGATGGCAGCAAAAATTATTGACGGTAAAACGATTGCGCAGCAGGTGCGCCTTGAGGTTGCCGAAAAAGTACAGCAGCGTCTGGCGGCCGGTAAACGTGCGCCCGGTTTGGCAGTTGTGCTGGTGGGTGAAAACCCGGCTTCGCAGATCTATGTCGCCAGCAAACGTCGTGCTTGTGATGAAGTGGGCTTCATCTCTCGCTCATACGATCTGCCCGCCACCACCAGCGAAGCCGAGCTGCTGGAGCTGATTGATACGCTCAACAACGACAACGATATCGACGGCATTTTGGTGCAGCTGCCGCTGCCAGCCGGCATCGATAACGTCAAAGTGCTGGAGCGCATCGTGCCGGACAAAGACGTGGATGGCTTCCATCCGTACAACGTCGGTCGTCTGTGCCAGCGCGCGCCAAAGCTGCGTCCGTGTACGCCGCGCGGCATCGTCACCTTGCTGGAGCGCTACAATATCGATACTTACGGCCTGAACGCCGTGGTAGTTGGCGCATCGAATATCGTTGGCCGTCCGATGAGCATGGAGCTGCTGCTCGCCGGTTGTACCACCACCGTGACGCACCGTTTCACCAAAGATCTGCGTCATCACGTTGAGCACGCCGATCTGCTGGTAGTGGCGGTTGGCAAGCCGGGCTTTATTCCAGGCGACTGGATCAAGCCGGGCGCGGTGGTGATTGATGTGGGTATCAATCGTCTCGACAGCGGCAAAGTGGTCGGCGATGTCGAGTTCGAAGCGGCTGCTGAGCGCGCCTCGTACATCACGCCCGTTCCAGGCGGCGTCGGTCCAATGACGGTCGCGACATTGATCCAAAACACGCTGACGGCGTGTGAAGAATTTCACGACATTGAGGAGGCATAATGGCCAGTTTTTCTCTCGGTAAACATGCCCACGTAGATTTGTGCGACTTGCTGAAACTCGAAGGTTGGGTGCAAAGCGGTGCGCAGGCGAAAGCGGTGATTGCGGAAGGCGAAGTGCGCGTCGATGGCGCAGTTGAAACGCGTAAGCGCTGCAAGATTGTTGAAGGCCAGAAGGTTGAGTTTGCAGGTTTTAAGATTACGGTTGTAGCGTAGTTAGGTGGTGGTCGCCATGAATGGCGACCCTACAAGACGCGAGTTTCCCCTTCGATTTGCTCCAGCTCGATGTGATTCACCGCCGTATGTTGCGCAATCAGTTTGGCCAGTTTCGGTGAATGGCTGGTGATCCACAGTTGGCTGAACTGGCTGGCTTCGGCAATCAGTCGCGCCAGCGCGGGCAACAAATCTTCATGTAAACTGTTCTCCGGTTCATTCAGCGCCATAAACGCTGGCGGACGCGGGCTGAGCAGCGCCACCACCAAACACAAAAAGCGCAGCGTGCCATCCGAGAACTCAGCGCTCTCCAGCGGACGCAAAATCCCACGCCGAGACATCAGCATCTGAAAACGTCCATTCTGCACATCAACGTGAAATTCGGTGTCAGGGAACGCTTCGGCCATCACTTGATGCAGCAATTCGCGATGCCCGACTTCATTAATAGTCGCCCACGCGGCAGCTAAATTACTGCCATCATGCGCCAGAATCGGCGCACGCACGCCTATCTGCGGCGCACGAATTGGCGAACCTGGCCACACGGCAAACTCGTGGTAGAAGCGCCATTTCTGCAACCTTTCGCGCACCTGAGAAAGCTCGGGATAAAGATGCGGTTCGCCCAGTTGCCCAAACAGCGACTCTTCCGGGTGCAAAACCGCCGGGTAGGTCACGCGTTCACCCTCGACGTTATGCAGAAACGCGGTTTGATTTTGCCGCTGCAAAATGCACGAGGAAGGGCGACGTCGCTGACCACTCATCCAGATGCGCTCCTCTTTCACCAGCGGATCAAGGCTAAAGAGCGTCGGAGACGGCTCAGGAAAACCGATATCGAGCTGATAATCCATATCGTCCATCACCACAGCCATGATCAAACGCTTGGGATCGTGGCGACGATCGCCGCGCCGTAATCCGCCCGCCCACATCGCTTTCTGGATGCCGCCCTCTTCCGCCAGCGCCAGCGCTAAACGTCCGCTCGCCGCTTCGTGCAGTAGTCGCACCGCTTTATACAGGTTAGATTTTCCGCAGCCGTTGGGGCCGCTGACCACGTTGAGCTGCTGCAGCGGCAGCGTCAGGTCGCGCACCGAGCGGAAGCCGTGAATATGAATCTGTTCTATCGCCATCAATAAAAAAGGGCGATTTCTCGCCCTCTCCGGTTATTTGCGTCGCCAGCTGGAACCTTGCGGCCCATCCTCAACGATCACGCCCAACTCATTGAGCTTATCGCGCGCCACATCCGCCTGCGCCCAATCTTTGGCCGCACGCGCGTCGGAACGGGCTTTCACCCAATGCTCGATTTCCGCCACTTCATCGTCATTCACCTGCGCTCCGCTTTGCAGGAACAGCTCGGGATCCTGCTGCAGAATGCCCAGCACGTTAGCGATCTGGCGCAGTTTCGCCGCCAGCGCATCAGCGGAGGCTTTGTCTTCGGTTTTCAAACGATTCACTTCACGCGCCATATCGAACAGCACCGAATAGGCTTCCGGCGTGTTGAAGTCGTCATCCATCGCAGTGCGGAAACGCGCTTCAAACGCTTCGCCACCCGCCGCCGTGGCGCTGGCATCGGTATGACGCAGCGCGGTGTACAAGCGCTCAAGCGCCGCACGCGCCTGGTTGAGGTTATCTTCGCCGTAGTTGAGCTGGCTGCGATAGTGGCCCGACATCAGGAAGTAACGCACGGTTTCAGCATCGTAGTGCTGCAACACATCGCGCACGGTGAAGAAGTTATCCAGCGATTTCGACATCTTCTCGCGATCAACCATCACCATGCCGGAGTGCATCCAGTAATTCACATACGGGCCATCGTGCGCACAGGTGGATTGCGCCACTTCGTTTTCGTGGTGCGGGAACATCAGGTCCGAACCGCCGCCGTGGATGTCGAAATGGGTGCCGAGCTGTTTGCAGTTCATCGCCGAACATTCGATGTGCCAGCCTGGACGGCCGTTGCCCCACGGCGAGTTCCACGCCGGTTCGTCCGCTTTAGACATCTTCCACAGCACGAAGTCCATCGGATTGCGCTTCACATCCGCCACTTCGACGCGCGCACCGGCCTGCAGCTGCTCCAGATCCTGACGCGACAGCGCGCCATAATCTTTGTCGCTCAGCACGTCGAACATCACGTCGCCGTTATCCGCCACGTACGCGTGCTTACGCTCAATCAGCCTGCCGACCAGCTCGATGATCTCATCGATATGACGCGTCGCGCGCGGCTCCAGATCCGGCGGCAGAATGCCGAGTGCGGCGAAATCGTTGTGCATCTCAGCGATCATGCGGTTGGTCAGCGTTTCAATGCTTTCACCGTTTTGATTGGCACGTTTGATGATTTTGTCATCGATATCGGTGATGTTACGCACATACTTCAGCTGATAGCCCACGTAACGCAGATAACGCGCCACCACGTCGAATGCCACAAAAGTACGCCCATGGCCGATATGACAGAGGTCGTAAACCGTGATACCACACACGTACATACCGATTTGACCGGCATGGATGGGTTTGAATTCCTCTTTCTGTCGACTCAGGGTGTTATAAATCTTTAGCATTGAACGGTTCCGTTTTATTTACGTGTGCGGGATTCGAACGTGATAAATGTGCATTTGGTTTAATACGGTCACCATAAATGGCGACCCTACGTAACCTAACCAGCCGGTTATTGTGCCGTATTTTTCTGACTTGTGCATCGCTCGGTTGCCAACTGCCGTCCGGTTACTGACGCGTTATTGGAAATTGTGATATAAGAAGCGTCTACAAAAATGCCTCGCCGCCTTGCAGGCGCGGCAACTGATACTGACGACAACCTTGACAGGAAGAAAATAATGGTCACTTTCCAGACGAACCATGGCGATATCGTAATTAAAACTTTCGATGACAAAGCGCCGGCTACCGTGAAGAACTTCCTGGAATACTGCGCGGAAGGTTTTTACGATAACACTATCTTCCATCGCGTAATCAACGGTTTCATGATTCAGGGCGGCGGTTTTGAGCCTGGCATGAAGCAGAAAGATACCAAAGCAGACATCCGCAACGAAGCGAACAACGGCCTGAAAAACACCAAAGGCACCCTGGCGATGGCGCGTACTCAGGCGCCACACTCTGCCACTGCCCAGTTCTTCATCAACGTGGCAGACAACGACTTCCTGAACTTCCGTGACGAAAGCCTGCAAGGCTGGGGTTACTGCGTGTTCGCTGAAGTGGTTGAAGGCATGGACGTGGTTGAGAAAATCAAAGCGGTGAAAACCGGCCGCAGCGGCATGCATCAGGACGTTCCGGTTGAAGACGTTGTCATCCAGAAAGTGACTGTTAGCGAGTAATGTCGCGCACGCTGTTTATCGCAGATCTGCATCTGTGTCATGAAGAACCGGCAATTACTGCCGGTTTTCTGCATTTTTTGCAGGGAGAAGCGCGCGCGTGTGATGCGCTTTACATCCTCGGCGATCTGTTTGAAGCCTGGATCGGCGACGACGATCCTAATCCGCTGCATCAGCAAATCGCTGCGGCGCTCAAGGCGCTGCCGGTGCCTAAATTCTTTATCCACGGTAATCGCGATTTCCTGCTCGGCCAGCGTTTTGCGCGCGCCTCTGGAATGACGCTGCTGCCCGAAGAAAAGGTGCTCGATCTTTACGGACATCGTGTGTTGATCATGCATGGCGATACCTTGTGCACCGATGATGAAGGTTATCAGCGTTTTCGCGCCAAAGTGCATCAGCGCTGGTTGCAGCGCCTGTTCCTCGCGTTGCCGCTGCGTCTGCGCATGCGCATTGCCTCGCGCATGCGTAATGGCAGCAAGCAGGCAAATCAGCACAAGTCGGTCAGCATCATGGACGTTAATCAGTCCGCGGTGGAAGCCGCGATAACGCGCCAGCAGGTGCCGATTCTGATTCACGGCCACACCCATCGTCCCGCCATTCACACCTTCACGCTGCACGGCGAAAATGCCGAGCGCGCGGTGCTCGGTGCCTGGCATGAGAACGGATCGATGATTCAGCTTGATGCCAGCGGCGTCAACCTGATCGAATTCCCCTTCTGAAATCCGGGCATCAATGCCCGTTTTCCGCCTACGCAACCGTTTTCCTTGCTGCCATCTCATGCTATTCTCTGTGCCCTTCTTCGCCTGCCCGCCCGGCCAGGTTCGTTTGCATATTCACAGGAGTTGACCGCATGTCATCCAACGCCGCCCCGGCCCGTATCGCCATTGTCATGGGTTCCAAAAGTGACTGGGCTACCATGCAGTTCGCCGAGGAAATTCTTAACAGCCTGGATGTTCCCTTCCACGTTGAAGTGGTCTCAGCTCACCGTACGCCCGACAAACTGTTCAGCTTCGCGGAAACCGCAGCCGACAACGGTTTTCAGGTGATCATCGCCGGTGCCGGCGGTGCTGCCCATTTGCCGGGCATGCTGGCCGCGAAAACGCTGGTGCCGGTGCTGGGCGTGCCAGTGCAAAGCGCGGCGCTGAGCGGCGTCGATAGCCTCTACTCCATCGTGCAGATGCCGCGCGGTATTCCGGTCGGAACGCTGGCGATTGGTAAAGCCGGTGCCGCCAACGCTGCCCTGCTGGCCGCGCAGATTCTGGCGATCCACGACAGCGCGCTGTCAACGCGCATCGCCCACTGGCGTCAAACGCAGACTGATGAAGTGCTGAACAACCCGGATCCGCGGGAGGAAGCATGAAGCCGGTTTGCGTATTAGGAAATGGTCAGTTAGGCCGCATGCTGCGCCAGGCGGGTGAACCGCTGGGGATCGCGGTGTATCCGGTGGGTCTGGATGCGGAGCCTTCTGCGCTGCCGATCGCTGAAAGCGTGATTACCGCCGAGATCGAGCGCTGGCCGGAAACCGCGTTAACCCGCGAACTGGCGAGCCATCCGGCCTTTGTGAATCGCGATATTTTCCCGCGTCTCGCCGATCGCCTGACGCAAAAACAGCTGCTGGATCAACTGAACCTCGCCACCGCGCCGTGGCAGCTGCTGGCCGATAAAGCCGAGTGGCCGAACGTGTTCAGCAAATTGGGCGAACTGGCGATTGTGAAGCGTCGTACCGGCGGCTATGACGGCCGTGGTCAGTGGCGTTTACGCGCCAATGAAACCGATGCGCTACCGGATGAGTGCTACGGCGAATGCATCGTTGAGCAGGGCATTAATTTCAGCGGCGAAGTATCGCTGGTCGGCGCGCGCGGACACGATGGCAGCACGGTGTTTTATCCGCTGACGCATAACCTGCATCAGGACGGCATTCTGCGCACCAGCGTGGCGTTCCCGCAAGCCGATGCCAGACAGCAACAGCAGGCGGAAGTGATGCTCAGCGCCATCATGCATGAGCTGAAGTATGTTGGCGTGATGGCGATGGAGTGTTTCATTACGCCTGAAGGTTTGCTGATCAACGAGCTGGCCCCGCGCGTGCACAACAGCGGTCACTGGACGCAGAATGGCGCGTCCATCAGCCAGTTCGAGCTGCATCTGCGTGCGATTTTGGGTCTGGCGCTTCCGCAGCCGGTGGTGTTTGCACCGTCGGTAATGGTGAATCTGATTGGTACCGATGTGAATCTGGCGTGGCTGCAACAGCCGCTGGTGCATCTGCATTGGTACGACAAAGAGGTGCGCGAAGGCCGCAAGGTTGGGCATCTTAATCTGACCGATAGCGATCGTGGGCGCCTTGCGTCAGCGCTGAATGCGCTGGTGCCGCTGCTGCCGGAAGTGTATGCGAGCGGAATTGCGTGGGCGGTTGAGAAGTTATAGTGCAGCTGTTTTTCCCTCACCCTAGCCCTCTCCCAAAGGGAGAGGGAACCGATCGAGCGAACATCTCCCTCTCCCTGTGGGAGAGGGCCGGGGTGAGGGCATCAGGCCCCCCTTTACCCCACCATCTTCATCGCCACATGGCTCCAGCGATTCAGATGCGTAATCTGGAACCCATGCGCACTGAACAATGCATTCAGCGACGCTTCCGAATGAATCGTAATATGTCCGGTGCGCGGCGAAATATACCAGTCCGTCATACCAAGGTGGCTCACTTCGTCGGTGGTCGCTGTGCTGAAGAAAAACACGCCGCCTTGTTTCATAAAGCCTGAAACCTCTCCCAGCGTTTTATGTGGATCGGGCGTGTGCTCAAACACCTCAAAACTGGTCATAAATTCATACGAATTCAGTTCTGGATAATCGCCGGGCACAAATGGATCCCACTCCACCATATCAATGCCCACTTCCTGCATTAAGCGCGCCAGCGTGCCGGTGCCTCCACCGTAATCCAGCATTTTTTTGCCGTGATATTTTTTGAATAACGTCAAAATCAGATCGCGATTTCTCATCGGTCGATTGATCTCATAGTTAGGATCAAACTGCCCGTAATCCTCGTTATACATGTGCTGTGCATAATCCGCTGGCGTCCAGTCATCGCACGCATGGGTATAAACCAAACCACAGGTCTGACATTGATGATAATAAATCGCCACGCCGGTGAGCGGATAAGTGTAACGACTGGCATTTTACGAATGACAGATGGTATTGAAATCGGTCACACCATACAGCGTGGCTTCGCCCTGGCAGACTTCACAGCAGCCGATTTCAACAACGGATTTGACGATAAGTGGAGATGACATGTTTAGCCTTAAATAAGTCTGGTCTGCGTTCATGAGTCGACTCACACAGACCAGAACTTAAATTTAAGACAAGTCGTTTTGCTTATCCGGCACTGAAGCTTCTGAATAGCGCCTTCTGTTTTAACAGTCGAATACCCAGCCAGGCGCCGCACAGCGAGAGCAGCAGCGCGCCGCCGATCGGCAAGGCGATCCACAGCGTCCAGTCTTGCTGCCACGGGAAATCGAAGATCTTGCGCTGCAAGCCCCACAGCGCCGCTTCCGCGCCCAGCGCTGCCGCAATCCCCGACACCACGCCCAGCAGCGCAAACTCGCACCACAACGTACCGCGCAGCAGGCGCTTGCTGGCACCAAGTGTGCGATAGACCACCAACTCCTGCCGACGCTGACGCATGCCGACCTGAATCTGCGCCAGCAGCAGCAGCACGCCACACACCGTGACCAGCACCACCATCACTTCCAGCGCCTGACTCACCTGCGTCAACACCTGGCCGATCTGGCGCATCATGCTGCCGATATCCAGCAGGCTCAGCGTCGGGAATGCGCGATTAAGTTGCGCCAGCAGTGCCGGATTGCTCGCCATGCGGAAGCTGGTGAGCCAGGTTTGTGGCTGTTGATCAAGCGCGCCCGGCGGGAAGATAAAGAAGAAATTCGGCCGCAGACTTTCCCAATCCACCTTACGCAAGCTGGTGATTTTGGCGCTGAACTGCTGGGTGTCGCCGCTGAAGGTTAAGGTATCGCCGAGCTTCACGCCCAGACGATCCGCCAGCTCCACTTCCATCGACACTTCACCGGCCTGCGGCGGCCAGTTGCCGGAGATCAGCGGATTGTGATCCGGGCGCTCAGCTTGCCACGTCAGATTGAGTTCGCGATTTAGCGCGTTATCCAGCTTAGGATCGGCCTCTTTGCCGTTCAGTTCGGTCAGGCGCGCACGCACAATCGGATAGAAGGTTTCCGGCTTAAGCTGATGCTCGCTCAGGAAGTCACGCACCAGCGGCACCTGCTCTTTGGTGATGTTCAGCAGGAAATAGTTCGGGCTATCCGGCGGCAATTGTTGTTGCCAGCGATCCAGCAGATCGCCGCGCATCACCAGCAGCAGCGCCAGCAGCATAAATGACAGCGAAAACGCTGCCATTTGGCTGAGCGTCATCGCCGGTTGTCGCAGCAGACGGTTAATCGCCAGCCGCAGCGCCAGATTGCGCACCACCAACCGACGCAGCAGCAGCAAGGTGCCCCAGCCGAGTAACGCCAGCAGCAGCGCCAGCATCACCACGCCCGCCAGCAACGCCCACAACATTTTGCTGCCGCCCATCAGCAGCGCCAGCAAGCCAATCACCACCAGCGCCATCGCGGGTAGATAGATGCGCAGCGGCCAGACGTTCGCCACCGCATCCCGGCGTAGTACGCGCAGCGGTTGCGTCGCCATCAGCAAGCGATACGGACGCAAACCCACCAGCAGCGAAATCACAAACATCGCGCCAATCGCCCACAGCCACGGCCAGAAACTCGCCGCAGGCAGCGCGCCCGGCAGCACCGGTTTCAGCATCAGTAGCAGAATCATTTCAATGCCCTGCCCCAACGCGCTTCCGACAATCGCCGCCAGCAGCAGCACCGCCAGCCACTGGCCGATAATCAGCCGCTGCAGCGCCTTACGGGTTGCGCCCAGGGTTTTCAGCACCGCCACCAAATCGTAGCGGCTGCGGCAGTAATGACTCATCGCCACCGCCACCGCAGCAATCGCCAGCATCAGCGTCAGCAAGGCCGAGAGCAGTAAAAATTGCTGCGCGCGCTGCATCGAGCGACCCAGCGCATCTTCCGAGTTATCGACGCTGATCCAGCGCTGATCGGCTTTTAGCTGTGGTTCGATCCAGCTGTCATAGCGCGCCAGCGGTGCCGGGTCGCCAGAGAATTTATAGCGCCAGCTCAGACGACTGCCCGGCTGCACCGCGCCGGTTTTCTCCACGTCAGCCAGATTCATCAGCAGACGCGGCGCGGTCTGGAATGGATTGAAGCCGCCATCCGGCTCCTGAATCACTTCACCGGCAATGCGCAGCGTGGTGTCGCCGACATCCACGCTATCGCCCACTTTCAGATTCAGCAGCGCCAGCAAACGCGGCGCGGCCAACACCGTGCCCGCTTGTGGACGCAAGCCCGGCGGATTAGTTTGCAGCGTGCCAAACATTGGATAGGCATCATCCACCGCTTTCACGTCCGCCAGCTGCGGCGTCTCTTGTGCGAACGTCATGGTCATAAAGTGCAACTGGCTGCTGACCGATAACCCTTCGTCACGCGCTTTATTCAGCCACGCCTCCGGCGCGGGCGAGGTGGTGCGCAGCGTGCGATCGCCCGCCATAAAGTCGCGGCTCTGCTGGCTTAAGCCTTTTTCCATACGGTCGCTGATCGAGCCCAGCGCCAGCACGCAGGCCACGGCTAAAGTGAGCGCCATCCAGACAATCAGCAGCGAGGGCGAACGCCACTCGCGCCAGAACCAGCGCCAAATCATGACTCCTCCCACAACTTGCCGTCACGCAGCCGTAAGCGGCGGTCGCAGCGCGCCGCCAGTTGTTCGTCGTGCGTCACCAGAATCAGCGTGGTGGCAAAATCGCGGTTGAGGGAGAACAGCAGATCGGCGATGCGATCGCCGGTTTTACGGTCGAGGTTGCCGGTAGGTTCATCGGCAAACAGCAGGCCGGGACGGCCGCTAAAGGCACGCGCCAGCGCCACACGCTGCTGCTCGCCGCCAGAAAGTTGGGCCGGCAGATGATGCAGACGATCTTTCAAGCCCAATAAAGTAAGCAACTCCACCGATTGCGCACGGCTTTCGCGATCGCTGTCGCCACGCAACAGCGCCGGAAGTTGCACGTTTTCCAGCGCGTTCAGCGTCGGCACCAGCATAAATGATTGAAATACAAAGCCCACTTCGCGCGCGCGCAGTGCCGCACGCTGCTCTTCGTTCATGCTGTGCAGCGGCTGGCCAAGCAGATGCACTTCGCCGCTGCTGCCGTCATCCAGTCCGGCCAGAATGCCCAGCAGCGTGGATTTGCCAGAGCCGGACTCGCCAATCAGGGCGATGGTCTCAGCTGGTTTGACAACCAGCTCAACTCCGGTAAGGATGGTCAGCTGATGCTCTCCCTGACCGACGGACTTAGTAAGATGATGAACTGCAACAATGTTTTCCGCTGGCATTATCCCTTCCTGTTGTTATTGCTTCTGCTGGTGTCCCGACTCGCCGCCGCCGATACCTTGCTGGTATTGGGCGACAGCCTGAGCGCCGGGTATCGCATGTCGGCCACGGCGGCCTGGCCGAGCCTGCTGAATAAAGAGTGGCAACAGCAGCCCAAAGTGGTGAACGCCAGCATCAGCGGAGATACCGCCGGACAAGGGCTGGCGCGTCTACCGGGCCTATTAAAACAGCATCAACCCCGCTGGGTGTTAATCGAATTGGGCGGTAATGATGGCCTGCGTGGTTTCCCGCCGCAGAATATCGCCGCCGATCTGACCAAAGTGATCGACGAAGTGAAAGCCGCTAAGGCGCAGCCGCTGCTGATGCAGATTCGTCTACCGGCCAATTATGGACGTCGTTATACGGAGGCGTTTAGCGCGATTTATCCGCGCCTGGCACAGCAGTACGACATTCCTCTGGTGCCCTTCTTTATGGAGCAGGTCTACCTGAAGCCGGAGTGGATGCAGCAGGATGGAATTCACCCCAATCCGGATGCTCAGCCGTTTATCGCCAACCTGATGGCGACCGAACTGGCTCCGTTAGTAAAGCATGATTAATGCAGACGTGTGATTTTTAACGGGTAAAAAAATGCAAAGAACAATTCTCATCACCGGCTGCTCAAGCGGCATTGGTTTGGTCGCCGCGAATGACCTTTTATCGCGCGGCTATCGCGTGCTGGCCGCCTGTCGCCGCGCCGACGATGTGGCGCGCATGGAAGCGCTGGGATTTATTGGCGTGCAGCTGGATCTGGATGATGCTGCCAGCGTCGATGCCGCCGCCGACCGCGTGCTGGAACTCACCGATCATCGCCTGCACGCGCTGTTTAACAACGGCGGTTTTGGTCAATATGGGCCGCTCAGCAGCGTTTCGCGTCAGCAGTTAGAAAAGCAGTTTTCCACCAACCTGTTTGGCACTCATCAACTGACCATGCGCCTGCTGCCCGCGCTGCAAGCCAGCGGCAACGGACGCATCGTCAATACCAGCTCGGTGCTGGGACTGATCTCTACGCCGGGTCGCGGCGCTTATGCCGCCAGCAAATGGGCGCTGGAAGCCTGGAGCGATGCGCTGCGTCTCGAAGTGCGCGACTCAGGCGTGCGCGTCAGCCTGATTGAGCCAGGCCCGATTAGCACTCGATTCACCGATAACGTGCATCAGGGCCAGCAGGATAAACCGGTGCGCAATCCGGGCATCGCCGCGCGTTTTACCCTGCCGCCAGAAGCGATTCTGCCGAAGCTGCGCCACGCGTTAGAGAGCAAACATCCGCGTCTGCGCTATCCGGTCACGCTGGTCGCCTGGGCGATGAGTCTGCTTAAACGTCTGTTGCCAGGTTGGATACTGGATCGCATTTTGCGCAGCAACTAAGCTGCAACGCAGAATCAAACTTGAACCGGGGCAGCTTGCCCCCATATCCTCAACACACTTTCTGACAAGAGACGTATTCATGTCACACGCTTTGATTATCGACATCAACGAATCCAACCTGCAGCAGACTTTAGAACAGTCGATGCAGCTGCCGGTGCTGTTTTATTTCTGGTCCGAACGCAGTCAGCACTGTCTGGAACTGACGCCGGTGCTGGATCGCCTGGCGCAGGAGTATGCCGGTCAGTTTATTTTGGCGAAGCTGGATTGCGATAAAGAGCAGATGGTGGCATCGCAGTTTGGCCTGCGCTCCATTCCAACCGTTTACCTGTTCCAGAACGGTCAGCCGGTGGATGGCTTCCAGGGACCGCAGCCGGAAGAGGCGATTCGCGCCCTGCTGCAAAAAGTGTTGCCGCGTGAAGAAGAGGTTAAAGCGCAGCAGGCGATGCAATTGATGCACGAAGGCAAACCGCTGGAAGCGCTGCCGCTGTTGAAAGACGCCTGGCAGCTGAGCAACAAAAACAGCGAAATTGGTTTCCTGCTGGCGGAAGTGCTGATCACCCTGAACCGCAGCGACGAAGCAGAAACCGTGCTGGATGCGGTGCCGTTGCAGGATCAGGACACGCGCTATCAGAGCCTGGTTTCGCAAATCGACCTGTTAAAGCAGGCCGCCGACACACCAGAAATTCAGCTGTTGCAGGAGCAGTTAGCCAGCGATCCAACCAATGCTGAGCTGGCTGCTAAACTGTCGTTACAGCTGCATCAGGTTGGCCGCAATGAGGAAGCGCTGGAGTTGTTGTTCAGCTTCCTGAAAAGCGATCTCAGCGTTGGTGACGGCCAGGTGCGTAAAATGTTCCAGGAGATTTTGGCCGCACTCGGCACCGGCGACACCCTCGCCACGCGCTATCGCCGCCAGCTTTACTCGCTGCTGTACTAATCGGTACCGCGCGTTAAACGGGCCGAACGACTCGGCCCGACAATCTGACAGCCAGGAGGTTATATGTTAACGGTCATTCCCGTCATCATTGTGCTCGCACTCGTTACCGTGTGGGCCGGTGTAAAAATTGTTCCACAGGGCTATCAGTGGACGGTAGAACGCTTTGGCCGTTATACCAAAACGCTGGCGCCCGGCCTCAATCTGCTTGTACCGTTCATGGATCGTATTGGTCGCAAAATCAATATGATGGAGCAGGTACTCGACATCCCTTCCCAGGAAATCATCTCTAAAGACAACGCCAACGTCACTATTGATGCAGTGTGCTTTATCCAGGTTGTCGATCCGGCGCGCGCCGCCTATGAAGTCAGCAATCTTGAACTCTCGATCCTCAATCTGACCATGACCAACATCCGCACCGTGCTCGGCAGCATGGAGCTGGATGAGATGCTGTCGCAGCGCGATAACATCAACACGCGCCTGCTGCATATCGTCGATGAAGCCACCAATCCGTGGGGCGTGAAAATCACCCGTATCGAAATCCGCGATGTGCGCCCGCCGCAAGAGTTGATTGCCGCGATGAACGCGCAGATGAAGGCGGAACGTACCAAGCGCGCCGACATCCTTGCCGCCGAAGGGGTACGCCAGGCGGCGATTTTGCGCGCTGAAGGCGACAAGCAGTCGCAGATCCTCAAAGCCGAAGGTGAACGCACCTCCGCCTTCCTGCAAGCCGAAGCGCGCGAGCGTCAGGCGGAAGCGGAAGCCACGGCGACGCGCATGGTCTCCGAGGCGATAGCCGCCGGCGATATTCAGGCGGTGAACTACTTCGTGGCGCAGAAATACACGGACGCGCTGCAAAAAATTGGCGAAGCCAACAACAGCAAAGTGGTGATGATGCCGCTGGATGCGAGCAGCCTGCTCGGTTCAATTGCCGGTATCAGTGAGTTGCTGAAGGAGAGCCGAACGGAGCGCCGACCATGATCCTGATGGAGTTGATTGCGCATCCACACTGGTTCTGGCTGACGTTGGGCGGCCTGCTGCTGGCCGCCGAAATGCTCGGCACCAGCGGTTATCTGCTGTGGAGTGGCTTGGCCGCCGTCGCGGTGGCGCTGGTCGAATGGTTGTTTCCCATTTCATGGACCAGCCAGGGCATTGTGTTTGCGGTGATGACGCTGCTCAGCGCGTTTTTTTGGTATCGCTGGATGCGCTATCGCGAATCGTCGCAGGTCGCCAACACGCTTAACCAGCGCGGCAATCAGTTAATGGGGATGCAGCTGACGCTGGATAACGCGCTGAAAAATGGCCTTGGTCACGTGCGCATCGGCGACAGCAGCTGGCGCGTGCAGGCGGATAGCGATCTGCCGGCAGGTACGCCAGTGATTGTCACCGGCGTGGTCGGCATTACGCTGATGATTCAGCCGCGCTTTCCATCGGCGTGATGGCAGCAACCGGCCAGGTGATTGATGATTGGGCACTCTGCGCTGTCATCGCCCGGGCAAGCCTCCGCCAGCTCCAGTAAGCGCGCGCGCATCGCATGTAACTCTTCGATGTGCGCAGCAATCTCGTCGGCTTTCTGCAAGGTGCGCGCTTTGACATCGGCGCTGTGGCGCGCGGGATCGTTGAACAGCGTCACCAGTTCACGGCACTCTTCCAGCGTAAATCCCACCTGACGCGCCTGACGCAGCAGATTCAGCTCATCAATATGATGCGCCGCATAATGACGATAACCATTGTCACTGCGCGACGGCGGCGTCACCACGCCCTTCTCTTCGTAGAAGCGAATCGCTTTGCTGGTGAGTCCGGTTTTTTTTGCCACATCGCTGATGTTCATTTTTCCCCCTTGACCTTCCATTCAGGGGAAGGTTTAGGCTTTAGTTCTAATGCAATTTTTGCATGCAGTCAAAATCATTACCTGAGGAGTTAACCATGTCGCATACCCAACTGCTGGCGCTGGATGGCTTGTCCTGCGGCCACTGTGTTAAACGCGTTAAAGAAGCGCTGGAGCAGCGCAGCGATGTTGAACAGGCCGATGTCACGCAGCAAGAAGCGCGCGTCACCGGCGCGGCGAGCGCCAGCGATCTGATCGCTACGGTTGAACAAGCCGGTTATCACGCGGTGCTGAAAGACGGCGCAGCCAGCCCAAAGCCTGATCCGTTGACAGCTACAGAGCCGCCGCCGGAGGCGCTGACAACGGAGTCGCAACCGGCACCATCCACTGAAGCTGATCTTCCTGTGCATCACTTACTGATTGGCGGCATGAGCTGCGCCAGCTGTGTGAGTCGCGTGGAACAGGCGCTGCAAAAGGTGTCGGGCGTCAGTCAGGCACGCGTCAATCTTGGTGAGCGCAGCGCGCTGATCATCGGCGATGCAAGCGCCGAAGCGCTGGTGAGCGCTATCGATCAGGCCGGTTATTCCGCCGAAGTGATCGATGACGAACAAACCCGGCGCGAACGCCAGCAGGTCAGCGTGCAGCAAGCCATGCGCCGCTTTAGCTGGCAATCAGCGCTGGCATTGCTGCTCGGCGTGCCGATGATGATTTGGGGCATGCTCGGCGACAACATGATGCTGAGCGCAGATAACCAAACGCTGTGGCGCACGCTTGGCGTCATCACCTTACTGGTGATGGTGATTGCCGGTGGGCACTTCTACCGCAGCGCGTGGCGCAGTTTGCGTCACGGCACCGCCACCATGGACACGCTGGTGTCGCTGGGAACCGGCGCGGCGTGGCTCTACTCGATGAGCGTCGCCCTGTGGCCCGAATTCTTCCCGCATCAGGCGCGTCATCTCTATTTCGAAGCCAGCGTGATGATCGTTGGCCTGATCAATCTTGGCCACGCGCTGGAGCAGCGCGCACGCCAGCGCGCCTCGAAGGCGCTGGAACGTCTGCTGGATTTAACCCCGGCGCAGGCGCGGGTCATCAGCGATCAGGGTGAAACGCTGCTGCCACTTAGCGAGGTTCAGTCCGGCATGACGCTGAAACTGGTCACCGGCGATCGCGTACCGGTGGACGGTAACGTTGCCAGCGGCGAAGCCTGGCTGGATGAAGCGATGCTGACCGGTGAAGCGGTACCGCAGGCCAAACAACCGGGCGATAAAATTTTTGCCGGTACGCTGGTGCAAGACGGCACGCTGCACTTTGTGGCGCGCGCCACCGGCAGCCACACCACGCTGGCGCGCATCATCAATCTGGTGCGTCAGGCGCAAAGCAGCAAACCGGATATTGGCCGGCTGGCCGACCGTATCTCCGCGGTGTTTGTACCGGTGGTGGTGGCGATCGCGCTGCTAAGTGGCTTGATTTGGTATCTGGCGGGTCCGCAGCCGCAGCTGGCTTATACGCTGGTTATTGTGACGACAGTGCTGATTATCGCCTGCCCTTGCGCTTTGGGTTTAGCCACGCCGATGTCGGTGATTGCAGGCGTCGGACGCGCCGCAGAGCTGGGCGTGCTGGTGCGTGACGCCGATGCGCTGCAGCGGGCCAGCGAAGTCGACACCATTGTGTTCGATAAAACCGGCACCCTGACACGCGGCACACCGCAGGTCAGTGATGTCGTGCTATATAGCGACTGGAATCGTGAGCAGGTGCTCAGCGCGGCGGCACAGATGGAGCAAGGCTCCAGCCATCCGCTGGCTAAAGCCATTCTCGATGCTGCGCCTGCGGTGAACGCCGAAGCGGTTAAGCAATTTCGTACAATACGCGGCAAAGGCATCAGCGCTACAGTGGCCGACAGAACGCTGCTGCTGGGAAATCAGGCGCTGCTGGATGAGCAGCAGATTGATTATCGCGCCGCGCAGGCCGACATCGAACGCTTCGCGGCACAAGGCGCAACGCCGGTGCTGCTGGCCGATAATCAGCAGCTACTGGGATTGATCGCACTGCGAGACAGCTTGCGTCCGGAGAGCAAAGCAGCGCTGCAGCGTCTGCATCAGCAAGGTTATCGTCTGATGATGCTGACCGGCGATCACCAAAAAACCGCGCAGGCGATTGCCGCCGAAGCCGGTATTGATGAAGTGATTGCCGGCGTGTTGCCGGATGGCAAAGCGCAGGCGATTACGCAGCTTCAGCAGCAAGGCCGCAAAGTGGTGATGGTCGGCGACGGCATCAATGATGCGCCCGCACTGGCGCAAGCCGATGTCGGCATTGCGATGGGTGGCGGCAGCGATGTGGCGGTAGAAACCGCCGCCATGACGCTGATGCGTAACGATCTGCACTGCGTCGCCGATGCGCTGTCGATTTCTAGCGCCACGCTGCGCAATATGCGGCAAAACCTGTTGGGTGCCTTTATTTACAACAGCCTGGGGATTCCGATTGCGGCGGGCGTGCTCTATCCATTTACCGGCATGCTGCTGAGCCCGATTGTCGCGGGCGCGGCGATGGCGCTGTCATCCATTACCGTGGTGAGCAACGCCAACCGTTTGTTGCGCTTCAAGCCCGCGCAACGGCAATAGCCATTACAGCCCTGTTTTTCATCGGATGAAATCGCTAGCATGGTTTTTTGCCTTAAAAAGGACAGGGAATGAGACACGGCCTGTGGCACAGCATCCAACAACGGATCGCGACCCTTTTCCCGGCCAGCTACAGCTGGCCGGCGATGGATATTCAGCTGGGCGATCGTCGTTTGCATCTGGCGGGCAGCATTCACATGGGCACGCGCGATATGCAGCCGCTGCCTGCCGGGCTGTTGCGCCAGCTGCATAAAGCCGATGCGCTGATTGTCGAAGCCGATATCACCCAAGGCGGATCGCCATTTAGCGAAGATGATCAATGCCCGCCGCTGGCGACTCGGCTGGATGACGAGACGCTGCAACGATTGCACGCGTTGTGCGATGAGGTTTCGCTGTCATTGAGCCTGTTCGATACGCTGCCGTTCTGGCAGATCGCGCTGATGTTGCAGGCGCAACAGGCGCAGCGGCTGGGATTGCGTCCGCAGTTTGGTATCGATTATCAGCTGTTGCAGGCGGCCAAAGCAGCCAACAAACGCGTTATCGAGCTGGAAGGTCCGGAAACGCAGATCGCCCTGCTGAAATCGCTGCCGCAGGATGGTTTGCCGCTGTTGCTGGATACGCTGGAGCACTGGCATACCAACGCACGTCTGCTGCAAACCATGATCAGCTGGTGGCTGGATGCGCCGCCCACCCAGCAACCCGTGGCGTTGCCCACCACTTTTAGCAGTGAATTGAACGACACATTGATGCGCAACCGAAATCAGCACTGGCGCGAGTTGCTGCTGGCGTTACCGAAAGGGCGTTATGTGGTGGCGGTGGGCGCGTTACATCTGTATGGCGATGATAATCTGCCGGATTTGCTGAAGGGTTAACGTATTGGTCGCCATAAATGGCGCCTCTACAAAAACGCACCAAACATCCGTAGGGTCGCCATTAATGGCGACCTACATTCCAGATGTGCTCAAAATACAAAAAAAGAAGGCCAATAATGATATTGGCCCGTCAAAGAGGAATTTGTTTATGATTTTGGTTATCACCAACAATCTCTTGCTGGCGCGGGCCAATTCTCGCGCAAAGTTCAGAATTTCGCCACTGTTTTTCCATCAAAACTGAAATAAGAATTTTCCTAACAAGGACCGATCATGACGCCTGCGGTAAAACTTCTGGAAAAACAAAAAGTCACCTTTACCCTGCATCCGTACGACCACGACAGCCATGAAACCAATTTTGGTGATGAAGCGGTGCGTAAGCTGAATCTGGATGCGCGTCAGGTGTTCAAAACCTTGCTGGTGTCGCTCAACGGCGATGCCAAAGCGCTGGCGGTTGCGGTGACGCCGGTCTCAACCCAGCTGGATCTCAAAAAGGTCGCCAAAGCGCTGGGCGCGAAGAAAGCGGATATGGCCGATCCGCAGCTGGCACAGCGCGTGACCGGTTATCTGGTGGGCGGCATCAGCCCGTTAGGACAGAAAAAACGTCTGCCAACGGTGATCGATCAGCAAGCGGCCGAATTTGCCACCATCTTTATCTCCGGCGGCAAACGCGGCTTGGATCTGGAGTTGGCCGCACACGATTTGTCTCGCCTGCTGGACGCGCCGCTGGCCGACATCGCGCGGCGCGATTAATCGGGCTGCTGGGCGCAGAGTTGATCGATCATCCAGCGCCCAGCCGGTCCCGGCGGATTACGTCGCGACCACACCACATCAACCGCAATACGCTGCGGCCAGCCCGGCACCGGCAACTCCTTTAGCACCTGATGCCCAAACTGCTCCACCAGCCAGCGCGGCAGTATGCTCCAGCCAAAACCCTGCTCCGCCATCTCAAGTAAAAGTAAGTAAGATGGAGCGGCCCACACTCGCCCCGCCGGCAGCGGATCGTGGTTTTGTACCCAGGTATTAAGCCGCAGATGCCGTAGCTCGCCCAACTGCCCTTCACTGACCTGATCCAGCTGGGAAAAAGCATGGTTCTGATGCAGATAGATCGCCATCTGCGCGCCAACCTGCAAGCGCGCCACTGCCAAATCCGGCGGCAGTTGCGGCTGCGCACGCACCACACCAAGATGCACGCGTCCGGCTTGTATCAGATCTAACGCATCAGCATCCTCGGCAATCATGCACTCGAATTCGATATCTGGGTAACGAGCCTCGAACCGGTTGAGGAGATTTTCATGGTGATCGGCCTGCCAAAAATCGGAAATCGCCATGCTGAGACGCGGCTCAACACCCTGCGACAAGCGCACTGCCAGCTCATCCAGCCGCTGGCTCGCTGCCAAAATCTGCTGCACCTGCGCCAGCGCACGTTGACCTTGCTCAGTCAGTACCGGCTGACGGCCGCTGCGATCAAACAGCGTGAAACCCAGATCATCTTCCAGATTCGCGATCGCGCTACTGATGGTGGACTGGCTTTTGCCCAACGCACGCGCTGCCGCTGAAAAGGATCCGCTGGCCACAGTTTGCACAAATGCCTCAAGGGATTCCGGGGAATACTTCATGGTGAACCATCGCTTTTATCGATAGGTGATCATTTTATCTTAGCATCACACAGTGCGAAAATGCGTGTTGTCACCAATAAGGAGGTTTATATGCGTACCCGTTCGCTGAAAGAACGTTTTTATCATGCCGCAGGCTTTGAGGGGTTGGCACTTATCACTGTTGCACCGCTGGCTGCCTGGATCATGGAGAAACCGCTGTTTCAGATGGGCGCGCTGGCGATTATGCTGTCGACCGTCGCCATGCTGTGGAACATGATCTATAACAGCGGTTTTGATCGCATCTGGCCGCCGCAGGTTAAACGCGGATTCGGTTTGCGCGCGATGCATGCGCTGGGCTTTGAAGGCGGGTTTATCCTGATTGGCTTGCCGATTGCCGCCTGGATGCTGAATATTTCGCTGCTGGAAGCCTTTGTGCTGGAAGTGGCGTTCTTTCTGTTTTTCCTGCCCTACACCATGGTTTACAACTGGATGTGGGATAAGTTGCGCCACCGTTGGGTGACGCAGAAATCCTGTCAGGCGTGATGTGCATCTGGAAAAAGGTCGCCATGAATGGCGACCCTACGTGCGCAGAGTTCAATGTTGCTGTGCGGCGCGTGGCCAGATCCACGCCAGAATCATTTGTGGATAGCTTGGCTTGCGTTGCTTCTCCTGCGCTTTGTTGCGCTCTTCAATTTGTGCCGCCGTCAGATGCACAATCCCGCTCGGTTGATAGTCACTCACTTTTAAAGGTGAATGCTGACTGACGTAGTCACGCAGCACATCCGCATCGCGCTGCCCGCTGTTGCTGAAGCCAGCATGAGTTTCAATATTCGGATAGCCGTCGCCGCCGCTGGCGTTAAAGCTGTTGGTCGCCATGCGGTAGGTTTTATCTTTTTGCAGCGGTTCGCCATTAATCTTCACGTCGCTGACGCCCTTGCCATCCGCCACCAGACTGATGTTGCTGAACTGCGCGAAGCCGCCGGAATCCACTTTGATATTGGCTACCGTCGCCAGATAACTCAGCAGCTCATTGCCGCTCAGCGTAACCGAGACCACCTGATTGCCGAAAGGCTGCACCTGCAGCAAATCGCGCCAGCTGAGATTGCCCTGCGCCAGCGACGTACGAATGCCGCCGCCGCTCATCACCGCAAAGTCCGCTTTGGTCGCCGCCATTTGCGCGCGTAAAATCAGCTGCCCAAGATTGGTCTGCTCGAAGCGTACTTTGTCGCGCTCGCCAACAAACACGCCATCGCTGCTGCCGACTTTAACATCCAGCTGCTTGCCAGCACGCAGCTGGAAAGGCGTTAACAGCTTCATCATCGCGCTGTTCGGCGGGATCTCTTCCTGCCAGGTGAGCCAGGATTCGCTGCCATCAAGATTCTTCACTTTGTGCTTAAGGTTGACCGGGATCAGCTGGTAATTCTCCAGCGTCAGCTCGCCATTGCGAAAGGTGAAGTCGCCGCGCCCAACAAATTTGCCCCACTCTTTCGCCTGCATGATCCACACGCCGTTTTGACGATCCGGCTGGCAAGGCTGGCCCGGCTGATAATCTTTTACGCTGACGTTCTCTTTCTCCATGCACACCGCATCCTGTGAATGGCCACCAATGATCACGTTGATGGTGCCCGGCGGCAGGCTGCGCGCCAGCTCCACGTCACCCGGCGCATTGCTGCCGTGCTGGCCGTCGTCGTAATGGCCCATGTGCGTCAGCGCGATGATCACGTCAGGCTTTTCGCTGGCGCGTAATTCCGCCACCGCTTTCTCGGTCTCTTTCACCGGATCGCGAATATCAATGGTCGCAATATTTTCTGGATTGGCGATACGTAGCGTGTCGGTGGTGGTCAGGCCGATCACCGCAATCTTCAGCCCCATGCGGTTAAAGGTCGCCCACGGCTTAAATAAGCGTGTGTCGGTGCCTTTTTGATAGATGTTGGCCGAAAGGAAAGGGAATTTGGCCCACTTCTGCTGCTTTTGCAGCACGCTAAGTGGTTTGTCGAATTCGTGATTGCCCAGCGCCATGGCGTCATAACCCACCAGGTTCATGCCGCGAATATCGGGTTCAGCATCCAGCATGTCTGACTCGGGTACACCGGTGTTCACATCGCCTGCCGACAGGATCAGCGCGCCGCCGCCTTTGGCCTGCACATCGTAGCGCTGTTGATCCATCAGGGTTTTCTGCGCGGCGAGGCCATATTCGCCCTGCGCGTTGGTCCAGTAGCGACCGTGATGATCGTTGGTATGCAGAATACTAAAACGATAACTGCGATCCGTTTGCCACGCCTGCGCCAGCATCGGCAGCAGTAACACTGTCAGCGCCAGCCAGCGCCCCTTTCGCGGTGATAAAAACAAAGCCGATCTCCTTATTCTGCGTTTTTCCACTTAGCGGTGGACTTAATGTGCGTTATCGCCCTTCTGTTTCGCACAGATGGCTGGCTAACTCAAGATGAAACTGGCAAAGCATCAATCAAACAAGCTGCATAACCGTCAGGCGCTTCATTGGATAACCCAATTCTACGCCTGGCGGCGACTTTATCGACTTAGGACCGCTTTAACCGCAACAACACCTGCTGCGAAGCCAGTTTCCCGTCGCAACTATTTTTCCGCGCCACTCTTCATTCTGCGTATTTCCAGCCGATATAGTGAGATAACTGACGAAAATGGAGCTTCAGCTGCGTTTTAGTCTCATTTTTTCAATTTAGTGCGTTTTTACCGCTCAAATGTTTAAACGCGGTCAGTGATTGTGCATTACACTAGGTTGTTACAAGCGGATACATTTGCACACAAGGAGACAGGCATGCATCACACCACACCGTTGATCACTACCATTGTCGGGGGGCTGGTCCTCGCATTTCTCCTTGGTATGCTGGCAAACCGCCTGCGCATCTCACCGCTGGTTGGTTATCTATTAGCTGGCGTATTGGCCGGCCCTTTCACGCCAGGCTTTGTCGCGGATACCAACCTTGCTCCAGAACTGGCTGAACTCGGCGTTATTCTGCTGATGTTTGGTGTCGGTTTGCACTTCTCGCTGAAGGATTTGATGTCGGTAAAGTCCATCGCCATTCCCGGCGCCATCGCGCAAATCGCCGTGGCCACGCTGCTGGGTATGGGACTTTCCTGGACGATGGGCTGGTCGTGGATGACCGGTCTGGTATTTGGTCTGTGTCTTTCCACCGCCAGTACTGTGGTGCTGCTGCGCGCGCTGGAAGAGCGTCAGCTGATTGATAGCCAGCGCGGGCAAATCGCCATTGGCTGGTTGATTGTGGAAGATTTGGTGATGGTGCTAACGCTGGTGCTGCTGCCAGCGATTGCGGGCATGCTGGAACAAGGCAACGCTAGCCCAACGCTGCTGCTGTGGGATCTGCTGCTGACCATCGGTAAAGTCGTCGCCTTTATGGTGCTGATGATGGTGGTAGGCCGTCGCGTGGTACCGTGGATTCTGGCAAAAAGTGCCGCAACCGGTTCGCGTGAGCTGTTTACCCTTGCGGTGTTAGCGCTGGCGCTCGGTATCGCCTTTGGCGCCGTTGAATTCTTTGATGTCTCCTTCGCCCTCGGCGCTTTCTTTGCTGGCATGGTGCTGAACGAATCCGAACTCAGCCACCGCGCGGCGCACGATACCTTGCCGCTGCGCGATGCGTTCGCGGTACTGTTCTTTGTATCCGTCGGCATGCTGTTTGACCCGATGATCCTGATTGAGCAGCCGCTGGCTGTATTGGGCGCGCTGGCGATTATCGTACTGGGTAAATCCATCGCCGCCTGGCTACTGGTAACGCTGCTTGGCCATTCACGTCGTACCGCGATGACCATTTCGGTGAGCCTGGCGCAGATTGGTGAATTCGCCTTTATTCTGGCCGGTCTCGGCATCTCGCTTGGCATGCTGAGCGAGGAAGGCCGCAATCTGGTGCTGGCGGCGGCGATTCTCTCCATCATGCTTAATCCGATTCTGTTTAGCATGCTGGAACGCTACCTCGACAAAACCGAGACCATCGAAGAGCAGACGCTGGAAGAAGCGATCGAAGAAGAGAAACAGATTCCGGTGGATATCTGCAATCACGCGGTGCTGGTTGGTTATGGTCGCGTCGGCAGCCTGCTGGGGCAAAAACTGATGGAAGCGGATGTACCGCTGGTGGTGGTGGAGAACTCCCGTCCGCGCGTTGAAGCGCTGCGTGAACAAGGGATTAAAGCGGTACTGGGCAATGCAGCACGCGTTGATACCATGGAATTAGCGCGCCTCGACTGCGCCCGCTGGCTGCTGCTGACTATTCCAAATGGTTACGAAGCCGGTGAAGTAGTGACGGCGGCGCGCGAGAAGCGCCCGGATATTGAGATTATTGCGCGTGCGCATTATGACGACGAAGTGACCTACATTATGGAGCGCGGCGCAAATCGCGTGGTGATGGGCGAGCGTGAGATTGCCAACAGCATGTTGCATGTGCTGGAAGAGGAGATTGCGCAGAACCCGATTGTGCGTGAGTGCCCGATTTAAGTGAGTGCGGTCATTGAGAAGGTCGCCATGAATGGCGACCTTCCGTTTTATCGGTCCCAGTAAGACTCTTCTAAGCTGTCTTCCCGCTCCGGCAGGCCGCGCGTCAGACGCGGGGAATGCTGGTTCAGCACCTGATAACTTACCCGGTTCGCATATTTACACACCTGTGCCAGTGACGAATAGGTCAGGTAGGCGCGGCCGTGTTTGCTGGAGTTAGGTACTTTTTGGCGGTGGAAGTTGTTGGCGGTGATGTCGTGCAGCAGCGCCGCCAGCGCACCATCGCCCGCGCCGTTGGTGTTCATGATCTTCTCTGGTCCGCCCATATAAGGCGCGATATGCGAGAAGATGCGCAGCGGCTGATTGCAATCCTTGTGGCGCATCGCGCGGCTAAATTCATATTGGTTGAACTCAGCCAGCGCGCCCGGCAGCAGCGGATGATTGGTTTTGCGTTTGTACTCTTCTTCGGTGAAACCGGCCATGTACAAACCGGTTGGCCCGGCGGTACACAGCACCAAATCCACCCAATCCAGCGCCATATTTGACGCCAGCAGCGGATCCTGTTCACCGGTCAGCGCATAGGCTTCCTCTTCGTTCATCGCCACAATCGAGACGTGGTCGCGCAGGAAATCGCGCCAGAACTGCGGGTTATCCTGAATCACGTATTTGGTGCCGAGCGTCAATACCACCGGCACATTGTGTTTTTTGGCGTATTCGATGGCGCGCAAGGTGGCTTCCGGCATCGGTTCGCCCGGCTGGCAGCGCACCAGATAGGAAGTCAGCACCAGCGCCGAGGCGCCCGCAATCACCTCTTCCGGAATGCTGTTGGCCTGCAGCTGGTTCATTAAGCCAGGGCTGATGGCGAAGGTACGTTCGCCCTGCTCGCCAATCAGCGTGAAGCAGCGGCCAATCGCGCCATCAACGCCCTGCAGGAAGTTCAGATCCATACGGCTGGAGGTGTTGCACAGGTAGCGATAGGCGTAGCCGCCGATCTGGATGTTATTGCACATCACGCCGAGCAGCACCGAGCGATCATCCGCCAGCACCGAGTAGTTATGCAGGGTATTTCCGATGGTGCCACCGGCAAATTGATGGCTGATAAGCGCTTCGCGCATCAGCTCGTTGTAGAGCGCTTCGGCGGTAGCATCATCGATCACCAGCGAGTGACCGGCACTTAAGCCGTAACGCTGCAGAAAGTCGTCATCAACTTTGGCTTCAATATCCACCAGCGTCTGATCGATACCCACCACCCAACTGCCCTCTTCCTGCTCTTGCTGCGTGGCTTGCAGCAGCGGATCGCGCGCGTTGACGGGGAAATAGTGTTTGGATTTGCGTTTGCCGGGAAATTTCATCGAGAGTGCCGTCAGGGAAAATCAGGCAGAGAATGATATCACACTCTCTGCCACACCCTTAACGGCGCGCGTTGACCAGCTGCACCATCATTTCAATGTGCTCAGCATCGTCGTTGAGCGCTGGAATGTACTCGAACTTTTCGCCGCCGGCATGCAGGAAGATCTCGCAGTTTTCACCGCTGATCTCCTCGAGCGTTTCGAGGCAATCCGCCGCAAAGCCCGGACTCATCACCTGCACGTGCTTGATGCCTTTGGCCGGCAAACTCTTCATGGTTTCGTCGGTATACGGCGTCAGCCACGGCTCGCGACCAAAGCGCGACTGGAAGGTCATCATGATCTTGTGCGGCGCAATACCCAATGCCGCGGCCAGCGCATCGGTGGTGTCTTTGCAGCGCAGCGGATAATCATCGCCTTCATTGGCGAAACGCTGTGGAATGCCGTGATACGACAGCACCAGCAGATCCGGTTCGCCATGCAGTGCAAACGAGCGCTCAACCGAGGCTTTCAGCGCGGCGATGTAAGCCGGATGCTCCGCATAATCGCGGATAAACGCCACTTCCGGCAGCGAACGCAACGGTTTGAAGCTGGTGGCTAAGCCGTCCCAGACTGCGGCTACCGTCGAGCAGGAGAACTGCGGATAGAGCGGCAGCACGATGAGTTTGGTCACGCCCTGATCCAGCAAGCGTTTTAACGCGCTGTCGAGGCTTGGCTGGCCGTAGCTCATACCGAGTTCAACCGGCATATCGAGGCGCTGCGCCAATGCGTCACGCTGACGCTTGCTGAAGACCATCAGCGGTGAACCTTCATCCATCCACACGGAAGCATAAAGTTTCGATACGCGTGGCGAGCGGAAAGGCACGATGATGAAATTGAGAATCGGCCACCACAATAAGCGCGGTGTATCAACCACTCGTGGATCGCCGAGGAATTGTTTCAGATAGCGTTTAACCGCAGGTGTTGTGGGTGCGTCTGGTGTGCCTAAGTTAACCAGCAAAACCCCGGGCTTTTCTTGCCTCATGGTATTTCCTTGATGTCGAAACGAATGGGTCGAATGCAAAATCAGGGGGAAATTGTAGCGGAAATCGAGGGAGGGGAAAGCAATTGCTGCAAAAGGGCCGGACAACCGGCCCCATCAACGCATTAACCGAGAATCGTGGCCAATTGCGTGCTCACTTCAGCGACAGGACGCGTGCCGTCGATTTTGTGATATTCGGTGTTGCCGTCTTGCGCTTCTTTGCCATAGTAGGCAATCAGCGGCGCGGTCAGCTGATGGTATTCCACCAGACGCTTACGCACGGTCTCTTCCTGGTCATCTTTACGTGTGGTCAGCTCTTCGCCGGTTAGGTCATCTTTACCTTCCACTTTCGGTGGATTGTAAGTGACGTGATACACGCGGCCCGATGGCGTATGAACGCGACGACCAACAATACGATCCACAATCAGCTCGTCCGGTACAGCGAACTCCAGCACGTAGTCAACCTTGATGCCCGCTTCTTTCATGGCGTCAGCCTGCGGGATAGTGCGTGGGAAGCCATCGAGCAGAAAACCGTTTTTGCAGTCTTCCTGAGTGATACGCTCTTTTACCAGCGCAATCACCAGCTCGTCAGTCACCAGTTTACCGGCATCCATGATCGCTTTTGCCTGTTGGCCCAGTTCCGTACCTGCTTTGACTGCCGCACGTAACATGTCACCGGTGGAGATTTGCGGAATACCGTATTTCTCCATGATGAATTGAGCCTGAGTGCCTTTACCTGCGCCCGGAGCTCCGAGCAGAATAATACGCATTGCGTAATTCCCCTTGCGAATCGCATTGTTCAATCTGAGAAGGCGAAGAACATACCATTATGGCCCGCGCACCACAAGGAAACGGGCGCGCTCGTCACGAAAGGTCTACTTTGACCTGCTTTGTCAGCAAATACCAGCAGAGTGCCCGTTTTTAGGAATTACGGCTAAGCATGAGCGCGTCTTTGAGCCGTTTTTTCAGTGTTAGCGTGACGTTCTGCTGCTTGTTGACGCCGCCACGCACGTCGGCGCGCAAGCGTAAACGCGCCTGTTGCGGCAGCACCTGAATATCCTGCGGCAATTCACTGGCATTGAGGCCGTTCGGCAGCGGAAAAAGCGCAAAGGGTAAACCCGGTTGCTGAATGGAGTGCAGGATAAAGGGCGAGTCGAGTGCGATATTTTCCACCATCGCAATATTGAACGGACGCCATTCGCTGTCCCCGATCATCGTCAGTGCCTGTTCGGGTGCGTCACGAAGCGCTAATCCTTGCTCAAACAGCCGCAGTTCGCTGCGCACCAGCGTGCTGAAATCGGCGGTGCGCAACGCGATCAACACCAGATCGCCGCATAACGCCGCGTGGCGATCGAGGCGAGCAACAAACAGGCGCGCATCGCTCACCAACCGCTTATGTAGCTGCGTGGCAAATGACTCCGACGCATCGGTAACGCCGTGGCTTTGGCATTCGCTTAGCGCCCGCACCCGACCTTGCTGCATATCGACATGATCCACCAATGCAATGTTGCCCGCCGTCATCGGCAAGGTGGGCAGTACGCTGAGTTCGCTGACCGGATGGTGGGAGGCATAGCGCGTTTGATTGCGCGACTGTTCCTGACGGAGAAACAGCTGGGAAAGCAGCACCCGTGAGATATGCAAAGACGGAGCGAAGAAGAGATCGTAATTTTCAAGCCGGTAATGGCGGGAAAGCAAGCCGCGAAGCTTATCGCGCGCCGCCGCCGTCCTGGCAATAGCAAGTTGTGGAGCCATCGCGTGATAGGTCTCTTATTATTGTGCTGTGTGTGGGAGGTGAAGCCTGCGGTGATAGTCGGCGTGAAACACAGAGAGCCGGAGCCGTCAACCCGCCAGAATCTGGGGGAAAGGTTAGGCCAATGCGGCTGGACATTAAAATGATATAAACTGACAATCCCTGTTAGGTTTTTACACAGGGGACGAGTATGACCGCGCTTCCATCGTTACGTGCACTGCACTATTTCCACCAGGCGGCACTGTATAGCAGTTTTAGCTTGGCGGCCGAACGTCTGCATGTCACCCATAGCGCCATTAGCCATCAGGTTCGACAGCTGGAGAGCTGGATGGGGAAGCCGTTGTTTGTGCGCACCAATGGACGCGTCAAATTAACCTCACACGGTGAACGTTTGCTGGTGAGCTGTCAGAAAGCCTTTAGCGAACTCTCCACTACCTGCGAAAGCATCCGTACCGGCATGCGCCATCATCTGAGCGTCTCCTGCGCGCCCAGCTTTCTCTCACAATGGCTGATTCCGCGTATTGCCAGCTTTTATCAGCGCTATCCCGATATCGAAGTGCAGTTTCAGTCGCTGGTGGAGATCGACCAGCTACGCAGCGAACACACCGATGTACTGATTCTCAGCGCCGAGCAGTCGCCGGATGACGATATTGATACCACTTTGATCAGCGATGATTACATCGGCCCGCTGTGCGCCCCGCAGTTTGCGGCCCGTTTTCAGAGCGAGCAGGATCTCGCCTCGCTGCCGCTGCTGCACGCCGATACACGGCTGCATGCGTGGGCTGAATGGGCGAAAACCAGCGGCGTGCGCGGTAATTACTGGATCGGCAAGCATTTCGATAATTTGACGTTAGGCATTCAGGCAGCGAGAAATGGATTGGGCGTGATTATGGCGCCGCGCTTGCTGGTGCGTCAGGAGTTGAGTGATGGCACCTTGATCGCGCCGCTGGGCTTTGTACGCGTCGATCGCGCGACGTTGATGATGACCAAGACTTCGCGCCAGCACGATGCGGAGATTACCTTGTTTCGTGATTGGTTGCGGGATCAGGCGCAGATATAAAGCGGATAAAAAAAAGGTCGCCATGAATGGCGACCCTACGAGTTTGGTGCGATTACGCCGTCAGCAACTGGTTCATGCGACGGATAAACTGGTTGGGATCGTCCAGCGTACCGCGTTCGGCGAGCAGCGCCTGATCCAGCAGCAGCTCAACCCACTCGGCAAAGCGCGTTTCGTCCTGGGTATCAGCCACGCGTTTCACCAGCGTGTGATCCGGATTGATCTCGAAGATGTACTTCACGTCCGGCACGTCCTGACCGGCAGCAGCAAACAGCTTCGCCATCTGCGTGGTCATTTCGTTGGCATCGGTGGTGACGATCGCTGGCGTATCGGTGAGACGATGCGTCAGACGCACCTCTTTCACACGCTCGCCCAGCAGCGTTTTCACGCGCTCAACAAACGGCTCCAGCGCCTTCTCCGCTTCTTTCTGCTCTTCGGTCTCTTCGTCGGCCAGTTTGCTCAGCGAATCATCCGCTTTGCTGACTGACTGGAAAGTTTTGCCGTCGAACTCGGTGAGGTAGCTCATCATCCATTCGTCGATGCGATCGGAGAGCAGCAGCACCTCGATGCCTTTCTTGCGGAACAGTTCCAGATGCGGGCTGCTCTTCGCGGCGGCATAGCTGTCGGCGGTGATGTAGTAAATCTTATCCTGACCTTCCACCATGCGCGTCAGGTAGTCGTCGAGCGAAACGTTCTGCTCGGCGCCTTCGCTCTGGCTGGTGGCAAAGCGCAGCAGCTTGGCAATCTGTTGCTGGTTAGCGTTGTCTTCCGCCGGGCCCTCTTTCAGCACCAGACCGAACTCTTTCCAGAACTGCTGATATTTCTCTGCGTCGTCTTTCGCCAGTTTTTCCAGCATCTGCAGGCTACGCTTGGTCAGCGCGGCGCGCAGGCTCTGGGTCACGCGGCTGTCCTGCAGGATTTCACGCGATACGTTCAGCGGCAGATCGTTGGAATCTATCAGGCCGCGCACGAAGCGCAGGTAGTTCGGCATGAACTGCTCAGCGTCATCCATGATGAACACGCGTTGCACGTAAAGTTTCAGGCCGTGCTTGCTGTCGCGGTTGAACATGTCAAACGGCGCGCGTGACGGCAGATACAGCAGGCTGGTGTATTCCTGCTTGCCTTCCACGCGGTTGTGGCTCCAGATCGCCGGATCGCTGAAATCATGGGCGATATGTTTGTAGAACTCGTTGTACTCTTCGTCGCTGATCTCTGACTTGTTACGCGTCCACAGCGCCTGGGCTTTGTTGATCTTTTCCCAGGTGGTGGTGTCGCTCTCTTCGTCTTTGTTTTCAATTTCAACCGGCAGCGCGATGTGATCGGAGTATTTGCTGATCACGTTACGTACGCGCCACGCATCGAGGAAATCATCTTCGCCTTCACGGAAGTGCAGCGTGATTTCGGTACCGCGATCGGCTTTCTCAATCTCCGCCAATGTGTACTCGCCTTCGCCGGCCGATTCCCAGAACACCGCTTCATCCGCTTTCGCGCCTGCGGCGCGGGTGCGCACGGTGACTTTGTCCGCCACGATAAACGCCGAGTAGAAGCCCACGCCGAACTGGCCGATAAGCTGGCTGTCTTTCGCCTGGTCGGAGCCCATGGATTCGAGGAAGGATTTGGTACCGGATTTGGCGATGGTGCCGAGGTTCTCAATCACCTCATCACGGCGCATACCGATGCCGTTATCGCTGAGCGTCAGCGTGCGATTTTCCGGATTGACCGAGATACGTACGCGCAGGTCGCCGTCGCCTTCATACAGATCGGGCGTCGACAGCGCGCGGAAGCGCAGTTTGTCGGCGGCATCTGAAGCGTTGGAAATCAGCTCGCGCAGGAAAATCTCTTTATTTGAATAGAGCGAATGGATCATCAGGTGCAGAAGTTGTTTTACCTCTGACTGGAAGCCACGCGTCTCTTGTCCTTTCATGGTCATTGCTACCTCAACTGAATCGGGGTTGATGATACGTTGAGAGAGAAATGGGGATGAAGGAGAGGATTTCAAGCCGATGTCTGCGAAGACATCGGCAAGTGATTAGAAATTAATCTTGTGGCGTCCAGCGAGCGAGTGCGACAGCGTGGTGCCATCGACCATTTCCAGCTCACCGCCAACCGGTACACCGTGTGCGATGCGGCTGGCATCAACGCCATATTGTCCGCACAGCTCGGCGATGTAGTTGGCCGTGGCTTCCCCTTCCACCGTGGGATTGGTGGCGAGGATCACTTCGGTTAAGGTTTCGCGCTCGAGACGCTGCTCCAGCCGATCCAGGCCGATATCCTGTGGACCAATGCCATCCAGCGGTGACAAGTGGCCCATCAGCACAAAGTAGCGGCCGCCAAACTGGCCGGTCTGCTCAATGGCGTGGATATCTGCCGGGCTTTCCACCACGCAAATCTGGCCGTTTTGCTGACGACGCGGATTGGCGCAGATGGTGCAGATTTCCTGCTCGGTGAAGGTACGGCAATCAGCGCAGTGGCCAATTTCCGACATGGCGCGGGTCAACGCCTGCGCCAGACGCATGCCACCGCTACGATCGCGCTGCAACAGCTGAAAAGCCATGCGCTGCGCCGACTTCGGGCCAACGCCCGGCAGGCAGCGCAACGACTCCATCAAAGATTCAAGCAGTGGACTGGTTTGCATCAGAACGGCATCTTGAAGCCAGGTGGCAGCTGCATACCTGAAGAGACCGCAGCCATCTTCTCTTTCTGCGTTTCATCAATACGACGTGCCGCATCGTTGAAGGCTGCCGCGATCAGATCTTCCAGCATGTCTTTGTCATCTTCCAGCAAGCTTGGATCGACTTCGACACGACGGCAGTTGTGCGCACCGTTGATGGTTACTTTAACCAAGCCAGCACCTGATTCACCGGTCACTTCGATCGCGGCGATCTCTTCCTGAACTTTGGCCATTTTGTCTTGCATCTGCTGGGCCTGTTTCATCAGGTTGCCCAATCCGCCTTTACCAAACATAGTTTTCTCTCTCTGCTGGGGCTGCGCGCAGTTGACGCGCGGCAGCATGTTCACACCGGTCGAATACTCTCTTCATCCAAATCGGCATCGAAGAATCGACGCAATGTCTGAATATGGGTATCGCTACTGATCGACTGCCGCGCCTGCGACAGCTTCTCTTCATAAATGGCCTGACGCCACTCAAGTGGCGTCAATACCGTAGGATTATCGTCTTCAATAATGGTCAATTCAACCGGCTGACCGGCAGACTGACTCAGCGCGTCCGCCAGCGCTTGCTTTGCCGACGCAGAATTCAGATGGCGCTGGCTGCTGCGCAAATGCAGCGTAATGCCATTTGCGCCCACCTCTTTCCACGCGTTGAGCGCCACTTGCTGCACCAGTTTCGGCAGCGTCAGCCCGGCGATTTCTGCGGCCCACGCATCGCGCTGCTGGGCTTCTTCCGCCAGACGTAGCGCCAGCTCTGGCGTTTTCTCATGCTCAAGTGCCGAACGCAAGGCTTTTGGCGTCGCCACCGGCTCCGCTTTAACCTCAACCGGCAACTGCGTTTTCCAGCGATAGGCTTCCGGTTTGGCCGGGGCTTTTACCGTGGGTTCAGATGCACGTTGTTGCACACGTTCAGTGACGCTAGCGAGTCGTTCCAGCGCCGGATTCGCCGGCCGCGCGGAACGCGCTGCCGGCTCACTCTTTTTTGCTTTGCCGGCTCCCTGACGCAGCAACTGCGTTCGCGCCTGTAACAACTGGCTGGTGGCGTCGGGTAACGGATCGGGCGCAGGCTGCATGTCTGGATAATCATCCGACATTGGCGGCGCGTCATGGTTCGGCGGGGCCATCTGCGGCTGCGCAGCCGGTGCGGGCGCGGCTTTTGGTGCGGCTTGTGGCGCCGCGACCTGCGGAGCAGCTTGTGGCGTCAAGGTGGGACGCGCCACCGGCTCGGCAATCGTCGCCTGCGGATGGAACGCCAGCGCACGCAGCAGCGTCATCTCCACGCCTAAGCGCCGATCCGGTGCTAGCGGCAGATCTTTACGTCCCATCAACAGCGTTTGGTAATAGAGTTGTACGTCAGCCGGTGGCAGCACGCGCGCTAACTCGCGCAGGCGATCGGCCTGGCTAAGATCGTCCTCGCTGAGCGAGCTCGGCAACAGCTGCACCATCGCAATGCGGTGCAGTAAACGCAGCATCTCAACCAACAGCGCTTCCCACTCCACCCCGCGCGACGCGGCCTGATTCAGCAGCGCCATTACCTGTTCGCCCTGGCCATCCACCAGCGCTTCGATCAGCGCCAATGGCTGTTCGTCGTCGAGCGTGCCGAGCATTTGTGCCACGGTGTCACGCGTTACGCTGCCCTGCCCCATGGCAATCGCCTGGTCGGTCAGGCTGAGCGCATCGCGCATACTGCCGTCAGCGGCGCGCGCCAGCAGATGCAGCGCACGCGGTTCGGCAGCAATCTGCTCCAGCTGCAACACATGCGCCAGCTGCTGCTGGATTTGCTCAACGTCGAGCGCCTTGAGATGGAATTGCAGACAACGTGACAGAATCGTCACCGGCAGCTTCTGCGGATCGGTGGTCGCCAGCAGGAATTTGACGTGCGATGGCGGCTCTTCCAGCGTTTTCAGCAGCGCGTTGAAGCTGTGGCGCGACAGCATGTGCACTTCATCGATCAGATAGACCTTGAAGCGACCGCGCGCCGGCGCGTACTGCACGTTATCGAGCAGATCGCGCGTGTCTTCAACTTTGGTGCGTGAGGCGGCATCGATCTCAATCAGATCGACAAAACGGCCCTGCTCGATTTCGCGGCAGTTGTCGCATTGTCCGCACGGCGTTGAGGTGATGCCGGTTTCACAGTTAAGGCCCTTCGCCAGCAGACGGGCGATCGAGGTTTTCCCCACGCCACGGGTGCCAGAAAAGAGATAAGCATGATGGATTCGTCCCAGTGACAACCCGTTGGCCAGCGCAGTCAGCACATGTTCCTGACCGACTACGTCAGCGAAGGCCTGGGGACGCCATTTTCGCGCAAGTACCTGATAGCTCATGTGGATTCAATCACTGGAATTTAGGGAGAAGGGAGAAAATGCAGCTTCGCAAACCCTGTTTATTTTGGCAGTAGTTTAACAGCCACCAGCGGATCAGCAACCACTAACTTTGCAGAGGTAGCGCCCCGCAGTGCAGCGGAGCGCGCAGGCCTTAGTGGCCGGGGAAATTCACCAGGCTGAAGCACTCGACGCCCATGGCGGTCAGGCGGGCTTCGCCGGTCAGGTCAAACAGATTAATCACGAATGCGGCGTCTTTCACTTCACCACCGGCGCGGCGGATCAGTTTCACCGTTGCTTCCAGCGTGCCGCCGGTTGCCAGCAGATCGTCCACCACCAGCACCACATCGCCTGGCTTGATGGCATCTTTGTGCAGTTCCAGCGCATCGGTGCCGTACTCCAGCTCATAGCTTTCGCTGAAGGTTTCACGCGGCAGTTTGCCTGGCTTACGCACCGGCACAAAACCCACGCCCAAACCCAGCGCCACCGGCGCGCCAAACAGGAAGCCACGCGCTTCCGTTCCCACCACCTTGGTGATGCCTTTGTTACGATAACGCTCAACCAGAATGGCGATCGACGCGGCATACGCCTGCGGATCTTCCATCAGACTGGTCACGTCACGGAACAGAATGCCCGGCTTCGGATAGTCAGGAATGCTTTTAATGCTGTTTTTGATGAGTTCAAGCTGCTGCGCAGTTGCGGTCATAAATGTTACGCCTGGAGAAAATATCTAATACGCGCAGCTTCTCTAGCGCCAAACCCCGGAAACCGGGTTAAGCGAAGTCGTTTATAAGGGAAGCCACGCACGAAGATGCCCAAATCTATGCAAATACCCGGCTAAATGCAACCCTCACGCTACTGTTATGGCGGGCTGACATCCTCGGCGACGACCGGAATGCGCCACATAAAAAGCAGCAGCATGCACAGCATCGCGCCTAACAGAATGCGTACCCACAGCAGGTTCACCAGATAAATCGAGATCGAAAAGGTAATCACGATCAGCAGCATGGCGCGCATTTTGGCACCGGGTGGCATAGCACGATGCTGCTGCCAGTGACGAATATAGCGGCCAAACGGCGATTTCCACAGCAGCCAATAGTGGAAACGCGGCGACGAGCGGGCAAAACACCAGGCCGCCAGCAACACAAATGGCGTCGTGGGTAATAAAGGTAATACAATGCCCAGCGTGCCTAGCACAATCGCCAGCCAGCCAAGGCTCAGTAGTAAAATGCGCTGCATGCCTGATGCCTGAATGAGTCAAAACAGCGTTACGTTAACACAGTCGGAAACAGAGTGATGCCCCAAGCGCCCGCACAGCAGCGTCTCCACGCCATGTTAGATCTACTGCGCCAGCAGATTGCACAGCAGCCGGATGGTGCCTGTCGTCAGCCGCGCTTTGATTCCCAACTGTTTCGCACTAGCGGCACGCGTCTGGCGGATTATCTGCGCGAACTGGAAGGCAATATTACGCAGTTAACCGCAGCCGATACCGATGTGGCACGGCGTCAATGGCTGGCGGAGAAAGTGCTGGATCAGATTGCCGCGCTGCAACGCGAATGCCAAAGCCAACAGCTGCGGGTGAAGCGCGAGCGGCCACGCGTCGATGCACGCCAGACCAAACGTGAAGAGTATCAAGGCTACGAAAAGCGCTTACTGGCGATGATTCAAGAGCGCGAGCTGCATCTGGCGCGCGCCGAAACCCTCAGCGTTCAGCAGCAGCTAATTCGTGAAGTTGATCAATTGCAGGAGCGCCTTGCACGCTGCCGCGCCGCTATCTACAAACTGGAGTTGCCGGCTATGCCACGCTAAACGCGGCGCTTTTTCCTCTATACTCATAGCGGTGAAAAAAGGAGAAAAATCATGACGCTGGTTTTTTGGATTGTAATGGGTTTAGCGGCAGGCTGGCTTAAGCGGGTGATTTTTCCCGGTCGTCCGGGCGGTTTTGTGCCTACGCTGGTGTTGGCAATGATTGGCGCGCTGATTGGCGGCTATATCGCCACCTACTTCACCACCGGCGATCTTGCCGCCTTACATCCAGCCGGTTTCGCCAGCGCGCTGCTGGGCGCACTGTTAATGCTGCTGGTCGCGGCGAAATTACGTATTTAGGAGAAACCATGTCACTGGACAGCGCACCCGACGAAATCAAGCTTGCCGTCGATCTGATTCAACTGCTTGAAGAGAATGGTGTTCCCACCGCCACCGTGCTGGCCGCGCTGGCAATTGTTCAGCGGGATTATCAACATAAGAAAGCGGCGGAAGATGCTGCTTAACGTGGCCCGGTGGTAAGTGTTGGACTAAGGCGCAACATATCCAAAAATGCATCCACCAGCTGCGGCGCATCGGCAGCCAAATCATAAGCCTGCGGATTGAATAACCAGTTTTCCATCATGCCGTTGATGTAGCCGCACATCAGGCGTGCAGACTGCCGCGTGTTGATGTTGCTGGGCAGCTGACCGACCTCAATACACTCTTTCAACACCACTTCAATGCGGTCGTAACACTCCAGCAGTAAGCTTTGGCGCATATCCTGTAACGTCGACATTTCGCCAACAAATTCACACTTGTGGAAGATAATCTCCATTAATGCGCGTCTTTGCGGATCCTTTGCTGTGGCGTCAAGGATATAGATCAACATTGAACGTACAACAGAAAGTGGATCACCCGGGTATTTTGTCTGATACTCAAGTTCCACATCGTCCAGCCCAGCGTCACAACGCAGCCAGATTTCATGCAAGAGATCGGCTTTGTTTTTGAAATGCCAGTAGATAGCCCCGCGCGTGACGCCGGCCGCTGTTGCGATATCCGCCAGAGACGTGGCGGCCACACCATGTTCGGAAAAGTGTGCTAATGCGGCGTCAAGAATTTGATGCCGTGTTTCAAGAGCTTGCGCTTTGGTTTTTCGTGCCATGCTGGGCTTTTTTTACGAACTTGTAAGTTTACATACATTTGTGAATGTATGTACCATAGCACGACCCGTGTTTTAACGCAGCAATGGGTTTATCGGTTTGTGATCCATTGATCATTTGATATCGGACACTAGAGGTTTATTTATGAATAAAAACAGAGGATTAGCGCCTCTGGCGGCCGTCCTGATGCTTTCAGGCAGCTTTTTGTTAACAGGATGTGATGATAATAAATCCCAGCAAGCCGCCCAGCAGCAGCCCCCAGAAGTGGGTGTTGTGACGTTAAAAAACGAACCATTGCAAATTACCACTGAGCTGCCGGGCCGTACCTCGGCTTTCCGCGTTGCGGAAGTTCGCCCTCAGGTGTCAGGGATTATTCTCAAACGTAATTTTGTTGAAGGTAGTGATGTAAAAGCCGGTCAGTCGCTGTATCAGATCGATCCTGCCACCTATCAGGCGGCCTACGACAGTGCTAAAGCGGATTTAGCCCAGGCTGAAGCCAATGCTCGTGTGGCGCAGTTAACCATCACGCGCTACAAGCCGCTGCTGGGTACTAAGTACATCAGTCAGCAGGACTACGACACCGCCGCAGGCACAGCAGCCCAAACGGCTGCAGCCGCTCAGGCTGCGCGTGCCAACGTCGAAACCGCGCGCATCAATCTGGCGTATACCAAAGTGACCTCGCCCATCAGCGGTCGTATTGGTAAATCGTCAGTCACCGAAGGTGCGCTGGTTTCAAATGGGCAAACTACCGCGCTGGCCACCGTGCAACAGCTCGATCCTATGTATGTCGACGTGACCCAATCCAGTGATGAATTCCTGCGTTTGCGCGCAGAACTGGAATCCGGTCAGCTGAAACAGAACGACGGTAAGGCCAACGTCACCCTGCTAATGCAAAACGGTAACGCATACCCGCAAACAGGCACATTGGAATTCTCTGATGTGAGCGTGGATGAAACCACCGGTTCAATCACGCTGCGTGCCATCTTCCCGAATCCGGACAATCGCCTGCTGCCAGGTATGTTTGTGCGCGCACGTCTGGATGAAGGCACCAATCCAACCGCATTGCTGGTACCGCAACAGGGCGTAACGCGTACCCCAACCGGTCAGGCAACGGCGATGGTCGTAGGCGCGGATAATAAAGTGGAATCTCGCAATATTACCGCTAATCAGGCATTTGGTGACAAATGGCTGGTAACGGAAGGTCTTAAAGCAGGCGATCGGGTGATCACCACCGGTATCCAGCGCGCCAAACCGGGTGCGCAGGTGACGCCACAAGAAGTCTCCGATGATGCCAAAGCTGCACCAGAATCACCGTCTGCTAAATCATCGTCATAACAGGAGCCACTGATACATGGCTAAGTTCTTTATTGATCGCCCCATTTTTGCGTGGGTGCTCGCCATCATCATCATGTTGGTTGGTGTGCTATCGATTATCAGTCTGCCGATTGAGCAATATCCCAATGTTGCGCCGCCGGCAGTTGAAATCCAGGCGACCTATCCGGGTGCTGATGCGAAAACGCTGCAAGATTCGGTGACGCAGGTCATCGAGCAAAACATGAACGGTATCGATGGCCTGATGTATATGTCATCGAGCAGTGATTCGTCGGGCACATTGACGCTGACACTGACCTTCCAATCCGGTACTGACGCAGATATCGCGCAGGTTCAGGTGCAGAACAAACTGCAGCTGGCCACGCCGTTACTGCCACAAGAAGTGCAGCAACAGGGGATTCAGGTTAAGAAATCCTCCAGTAGCTTCCTGATGGTGGCGGGTTTCGTCAGCGATGACGGCACCATGACGCAGAATGATATTTCTGACTATGTTGCCTCTAACATCAAAGATCCGGTCAGCCGTATGCCGGGCGTGGGTGATACACAGGTGTTTGGTGCGCAATATGCCATGCGTATCTGGCTGGACCCGCACAAGCTGAATAACTATTCACTGACGCCAGTGGATGTCATCAGCGCGTTGAAAGTCCAGAACACCCAAATTGCTGCTGGCCAACTGGGTGGTACGCCACCTGTGCCCGGTCAACAACTTAATGCCTCGATCATTGCGCAAACCCGTCTGACTTCAACAGATGAGTTCGGTAAGATCTTGTTGAAAGTGAATCAGGATGGTTCTCAGGTGCGCCTGCGTGACGTGGCGAAGATTGAACTCGGTGGTGAAAACTACGAGATCATCGCGCGTTATAATGGCAAGCCCGCTTCTGGTATCGGTATCAAACTGGCAACGGGCGCTAACGCGCTGGATACCGCCGATGCGGTAAAAGCTGAGCTGGCAAAACTGCAACCGTTCTTCCCGTCAGGCATGAAAACGGTTTATCCGTACGACACCACGCCGTTCGTGAAAATTTCGATTTTCGAAGTGGTGAAAACGCTGTTTGAAGCGATCGTGCTGGTGTTCCTGGTGATGTATCTGTTCCTGCAAAACTTCCGCGCGACGCTGATTCCTACCATTGCCGTGCCGGTGGTTTTACTCGGAACCTTTGCGATCATCAGTGCCTTTGGCTACTCGATAAACACCCTGACGATGTTCGGGATGGTGCTCGCCATTGGCCTGCTGGTGGATGACGCCATCGTGGTGGTCGAGAACGTTGAACGTGTGATGGCGGAAGAAGGCTTGCCGCCGAAAGAGGCCACCAAACGTTCGATGGAGCAGATCCAGGGCGCGTTGGTCGGTATCGCGTTGGTGCTGTCTGCGGTATTTATCCCGATGGCATTCTTCGGCGGTTCAACCGGTGTCATCTATCGCCAGTTCTCGATCACCATCGTTTCCGCGATGGCGCTATCGGTGCTGGTGGCGTTGATTCTGACTCCAGCGCTTTGTGCCACCTTGCTGAAACCCGTTCCGAAAGGCACTCACGGTAAAACCACCGGTTTCTTCGGTTGGTTTAACCGCGTGTTCGATAAGAGCACCAACCACTATGTTGATAGTGTGGGCCATATCGTGCGCAGCACCGGTCGTTACCTGCTGATTTATCTGGTGATCGTGGTCGGCATGGCGTATCTGTTCCTGAAACTGCCGACCTCATTCCTGCCGGAAGAGGATCAGGGTCTGTTACTGGCGCAGGCGCAGCTGCCGGCTGGTGCTACCCAGGAACGTACCCAGAAAGTGCTGGATCAGGTGACGGATTACTTCCTGACTAAAGAGAAAGACAGCGTGAATTCGGTGTTTACCGTCAACGGCTTCGGCTTTGCCGGTCGTGGACAGAACACCGGTATCGCGTTCGTCAGCCTCAAGCCGTGGGATGAGCGTGGCGATGCCAGTCTGAAAGTCCCTGCGATTGCCGGTCGTGCCATGCAGGCACTCGGTCAAATCAAAGATGCGATGGTGTTCCCGTTCAACCTGCCAGCGATTATCGAACTGGGTAACGCCACCGGCTTCGACTTCATGCTGACCGATCAGGGCAACCTGGGTCACGAAAAGCTGACCGCCGCGCGTAACCAGCTGTTTGGCATGATTGCCCAGCATCCGGATACGCTGGTGGGCGTGCGTCCAAACGGTATGGAAGATACGCCGCAGTACAAACTGATTATCGATCAGGAAAAAGCGCAGGCGCTGGGTGTGTCGCTGTCAGACATTAACACCACGCTGGGCGCCGCATGGGGCGGTTCTTACGTCAACGACTTCATCGACCGCGGTCGCGTGAAGAAGGTGTACGTAATGGGCCAGGCCGATTCACGTATGTTGCCGGACGATATCAGTAAGTGGTTCGTGCGCAACAGCGGCGGCACCATGGTTCCGTTCTCCGCCTTCTCTTCGGCGAAGTGGCAGTACGGTTCACCACGTCTGGAGCGTTACAACGGCTTGCCATCAATGGAGATTCTCGGCCAGGCAGCACCAGGCAAGAGCTCCGGTGATGCCATGAACCTGATGGAGGAGCTGGCTGGAAAACTGCCTGCGGGTATCGGTTACGACTGGACCGGCATGTCCTATCAGGAACGCTTGTCAGGTAACCAGGCACCGGCGCTGTACGCTATCTCGCTAATTGTGGTGTTCCTGTGTCTGGCCGCGCTGTATGAGAGCTGGTCGATTCCGTTCTCAGTGATGTTGGTGGTACCGCTGGGTGTGGTCGGCGCACTGATCTTCACCACGGCGCGTGGCTTGAGTAACGACGTCTACTTTGTGGTGGGCTTGTTGACCACCATAGGATTGTCGGCGAAGAACGCCATCCTGATCGTCGAATTCGCCAAGGATTTGATGGAGAAGGAAGGCAAAGGGCTGGTGGAATCAACGCTGGAAGCATCCCGTATGCGTCTGCGTCCGATTCTGATGACCTCGCTCGCCTTTATCCTCGGCGTAATGCCGCTGGCGATCAGCACCGGTGCGGGCTCTGGCGCACAGAACGCGGTAGGTACCGGCGTAATGGGCGGGATGGTCACAGCGACCGCGCTGGCTATCTTCTTCGTTCCGGTGTTCTTCGTGGTGGTACGTCGCCGCTTCAGTAAGAACAAAGGTGACCTGGAACAAGGTCATCCGGTAGAGCACAAACACTAAGTTCTACCCTTCCCTAAAAGGCCGCTGATGCGGCCTTTTTTATTGCTGCTTCCCTGCCCCGCCAAAATCCCTGTGTTTTTCACGGTTGCAATCAGCCATTTTCAGGCTCATAATATTGTTATAGTATAACATTACACAACAAGGTGACTATGAAACCGAATATCCATCCCCTTTATCGCCCAGTGGTGTTCCACGACACCTCGGCCAACGAATACTTCAAAGTCGGCTCCACGATTAAGACTGAGCGCACCATTGAGTTTGAAGGTGAAGTGCTGCCGTATGTCACGCTGGATGTCTCGTCAAAATCTCACGTGTTCTATACCGGCAAGCAGAAAGATTTCGCCAAAGAAGGCAGCACCGCGCGCTTCAATCAGCGTTTTGGCAGCTTCCTGTCGCGCAACAAGTAAGGCTGGAGAGAAGAGATGCAGGTATTAAGTTCATTGCGCTCTGCCAAGACGCGCCATAAAGATTGCAAAGTCGTGCGTCGTAAAGGTCGCATCTATGTGATTTGCAAAACCAACCCGCGCTTTAAGGCGGTTCAGGGAAGAAAGAAAAAAAGGTAGGAAAGTGTCGTGATAATTGGCCGGGATGCTCCCCGGCCTTTTTTTTACTTCATGCTATGCAGAATGGCGTCCACATTGTGTTTGAATGCGGCCACATAGGTCGCTGCCGGGCCATTCGCTTCCGACAAGGCCTCCGGATAGAGTTCCCCGCCCGGCTGTGCGCCGGTTTCGCTGGCAATCTGTTTTACCAGACGCGGATCGGTTTGATTCTCCATGAAGTAAGTTTTGATGTGCTCGGCCTTCAGCTGGTTGATGATCGAAGCCACATCGCTGGCGCTGGCTTCCGCTTCAGTCGAGAAGCCCACCGGCGCAAGGAAACTAACGCCATAACGTTGGCCAAAGTAGCCAAAGGCATCGTGGCTGGTCAGCACCTTACGCTTGTTCTTCGGTACTTCAGCAAAGGCGGTTTTCGCCCAGCTATCCAGCTTCTGCAGCTGCTGAATGTAACTTTCACCGCTTTTACGAATATCCGCCGCATCTTCAGGATCGGCTTTGATCAGTGCATTCATCACATTGGTGGCGTAGATCACACCGTTTTGCATGCTGTTCCACGCGTGGGGATCGGTGACGCTTTTACCGTCCTCTTCCATCTTGCGCGTGTTAACGCCGTTCGAGGCCACGACGAGGGTGCCTTTATAACCTGACGCGCTGATCAGGCGATCCATCCAACCTTCCATGCCCAAACCGCTTACAAACACCACATCCGCTTTCGACAGCGCCTGGCTATCTTGCGGCGTCGGTTCGAAGGTGTGCGGATCGTCATTCGGGCCGACCAGCGATTTCACGTTGACGTGATCGCCACCGACCTGTTTAACGATATCCGCCAGCACGGTGAAGCTCGCCACAACATCAACGCTCTTCGCCAGCGACAGTGGGCTAATCAGCATGGCGCCAATCGCCAGACTCAACGGTAACTTTTTCATTTATATCCCCTTATTGATTTCGTTATCGACGGCGCAACAGGCCGCCACATGGTCCTGTCAAAACAGAAAGCAGAAACAGCACCGCAGCACTCAGCACCACCGCCGGTCCAGCCGGAAGCGAGAAATGCCACGAAAGAATCAGACCGATAAACGCAGAGACGATCGCCAGCAACATGGCGATGCCGAGCATGCAAGCCAGATGGCGACTCCAGAAGCGTGCGCTGGTGGCCGGCAGCATCATCAATCCCACCGACATCAGCGTACCCAGCACCTGAAAGCCCGCCACCAGATTAAGCACCACCAGCATTAGGAACAGACCGTGCACCAGCGGTGCGCTCCATTTGCCCTGTGCGCGCAGAAAATCGGGATCGAAGGCATCGATCACCAGCGGACGGAAGATCACCGCCAGCAGCAGCAGAGTGGTAGCGGCAATGCCGCCAACCAACAGAATTGCCGCGTTATCCACGGCTAGCAGCGATCCAAATAACACGTGGAGTAGATCGACGCTGGAACCACGCAGTGACACCAGCGTGACGCCGAGTGCGAGAGAACCGAGGTAGAAGCCCGAGAAACTGGCATCCTCTTTGAGGTGCGTGTAACGGCTGACCGCGCCCGAGAGCAGCGCCACCGCCAGACCGGCAATCAGGCCGCCAATGCCCATCGCCACCAGCGATAATCCCGACACCAGATATCCAATCGCCGCACCGGGTAATACCGCATGTGATAGCGCATCGCCGACCAGACTCATGCGGCGTAGGGAGAGAAAAACGCCCAGCGGCGTGGCGCTAATGGCTAATGCAATGCAGGCAACCAACGCACGGCGCATGAAACCAAATTCGATAAAGGGTTGAAGTAATGTCACGACGCTACCCTGCGCAACGTTGGCGTTTGTGCGGAATCAGCGTCATCGAGCGATAACACATCCTGAAAATAGCGCGCCACCAGCGGCCGATCGTGTAGCACCACTAATAATGTGGTGCCCGCCTGCTGTTGCTGTTCGAGGATCGACATCAGTAAAGTGACGGTTTGGCTATCAATGCCGTTGAAAGGTTCATCCAGTAGCCAGAGCTGGCTGCGCTGCAGCATTAAGCGCGCGAACAGCACGCGCTGCAGTTGTCCGCCAGATAACGTGGCTGGCTGCGCATCGGCAAACTCACGCATTTGCACCGCATCCAGCGCGGCATCAATTTCCAGACGTAAGGCGCGATTAATGCCACCAAACCAGCCGCTGCGTGGCCAGCAGCCCATCGCTACCAGTTCATACGCAGTAAGAGGAAAGCGGGTTTCGAGTTCACTGCGTTGCGGTAACCAGCCCAGCGCTTTACGCGGGATATGCAACTCGCAGCAGCCTGAAATCGGCGGAAGTAAGCCGGCAATGGTTTTCAGTAAGGTCGATTTGCCGGTGCCGTTAGCGCCAATTAACGCGGTCATGCTACCCGTTACCAGCTCACCATTAACGACAGGCGTCACCGCACGGCCTTGATAACCTGCTTGTAAGCGGTTGAAATGCATCATTTTTGCATGCCCCACCATAAGGCTACTGCCAACAACGCAATCAGCATCAGCGCAACCAGCAAACGGCCGCCAAGGGAAAGAAGTAAACCGCTGTGTTTCATACTCAACGACCAACTAATGTTATAACATAACAATTATACTACCCGACTCTTCCTCTGTTGCGCCCGCGCAAAAGTGTTTCAAAAGTTGATCGCTCAAGACGATTACCGCTGTAATTCGCCGTTTCGCCATGATTGAGTTATGAAACCCATCACAACGATTACTCTTTCTGTTTATTAGCGACTTGCAATGTCACCCAATAAGCTCAATGATAGAAACATCATTCTTTTACTGGATTCAAAATGCCGTCTATTATTCATTGTGATATTGCTGTGGATGAGGACGATTGCGAAAAGTTGCTAAGAATTATCCAGGGGAATATTCTCAAAATAGCCGAGGCATTAGCCGGTGATTTACAGTGGTATTCTCAAAACGCGCAATTAGTTCCCGAGAGCTTCCAGATTATTTCTATTCAACCAACCAACAACAATCGATTTAAAATGCTTTACGATTTCAGCTGGAATTTATTTAATCCTTGCCTGGATTTAAATGAAACGTTTAAGCGTCGTGAAGAAGTGCTGTTTCAGGTACAGCCCGGCGTGCTGGTGTTTGAAGTGATTGACAATGAGCGCCCCTCTCCTGCCGATGAATTGTAATATTTGGTAATTGAGGTGAGCAAAGCTAATGATTGTGGATTACATTTAAGGAGTCGCTGAATTCAATTTTATTCAAGATCGCTTCCTGGTAGCTTTTCCTAATCTCGCCGCGCTGCGGTAACTATGCTAGCTATGGAGGGGAAAAAGATGGACGAATACTCACCGAAACGGCATGATATTGCCCAGCTTAAATACCTGTGTGAGAACCTGTTCGACGAAAGTATGGCGACATTGACTGATAGCCATCATGGTTGGGTTAATGATCCTACTTCGGAAAGCAATTTACAGCTCAACGATTTGATTGAGCATATCGCTTCTTTCACGATGAATTACAAAATTAAGCACGTTGAAGATGAAGCCCTGATTACGCAAATCGATGAATATCTTGACGATACCTTTATGCTGTTCAGCAGCTATGGAATCAATACTCAGGATCTACAACGGTGGCAGCGTTCTGCAAAACGTTTATTTAATCTGTTTGCCGAAGAGTGTGCTTATCTCCAACAACCTAGCCATTCCTTTTAGCACCAGACTGAGACCGGTTTATTTATGAGCAACCAAGCCTTAACCAAAACAGATTATTTGATGCGACTGCGCCGCTGTCGCTCAATCGATACCCTTGAACGGGTTATCGAAAAAAACAAGTATGAATTACCTGATAATGAACTGGCGGTATTCTATTCGGCAGCCGATCATCGTCTGGCTGAACTGACCATGAATAAGCTTTACGATAAAGTACCGGTTTCTGTCTGGAAGTTCGTCCGCTAAGTTTTTCCCCTAACAGCCGCTCTGCACCATCATCGTATTAATCAAGGATTGAATCACAGGCAAAGGATTGCCAGATTTCTCTGTGCGTAAAATTCTGTGGAGTAGTAGGCGGGTACAAATGGTGGGGGCCCTGCCAGCTACATCCCGGCACACGCGTCGCCTGCTGCGGCTGCTTCCTTCCGGATCTGACCGAGTTCACAAGTTAGCATTGCGGGAGAACCAACAGGGCCCCCATTGACAAGCCCTCATTTCGAGAGCGCAGGCATTATCAAGTATGCCCCTGGCAATTGCAAGCGCAGGCCCGACAACCGTTGGTTTCTTGCACAAGCACACAGCAATGCGCTGATGTCTACCCTTCTGCATGCTAAAGTTTGCCCTTTCCTGCTGAAAATAGGTGCGCATATGAGCGACCAAAACAATTTCTCCGAGCGCGTGTGGCAAATTGTCGCAGCCATTCCGCCAGGAAAGGTCACCACTTACGGTGATGTTGCACAACTGGCCAGATCGCCACGTGCGGCGCGTCAGGTAGGTGGCGTATTACGTCGTTTGCCGGAAGGCAGTAAGTTACCTTGGTTTCGCGTTATTAATCGTCACGGCAGGATTTCGCTGCAGGGCAACGATCTGTTTCGTCAGCGTGATGCGCTGGAAGCGGAAGGCATTGAAGTGAGCGATGCTGGCGAGATTGAGCTGGAAAAGTATCGTTGGGAAATTTAGCGGTGCGATATGTCGCGCACAAGCCCGCCACAAACCGCACTGAACTTAACACGCCGGAAGTCATCGTTGTGGAGTAAAGCGTCACACGCCATGGATGGCGTGTGCCGAGCGATCAGGGACGAGACAGCGACTTTACGGAACAATGATGACTTCCGGCGCTCTCTCGTCCCATCAATCGAAGTTACATACTCGTCGGTGCCGGCACCGAAGACGATGGCGTCACCTGCGTAGGTGAAGTCGAAGGCACGGTTGTTGCGGCACCCGGCTGGGTTTGCATCGCGACGTTAGTCACGGGAACCAACAGCAGTTCGGCTTTTGTTCCGCCCTGATTAATCACCGGTTTCACCGTATCGGTGATAAACGCCAGCTTGCCATCAATTGAAATCGCCGCACTTAACAGAATGCGCGCGTTCGGCTGGATGTCAGCTGGATTGAACGGCAGAACAAACTGGAACGGTGACTGTTTCCCTTCCGTACGCACCACGCGCTGCGACAGCACTTTCGAAGGCGCATCGGCCAGCGATGCATCAGACAGCGTCACAGTTAACACGGAATCCGGTGGCAGCGCGATGCGCTGGCGGATATACACAGAACCACTAACATTAGGCTGCGCAATGGCGGCCTGCTGCCCCGCTACCGCTGAGCCGAGTGTAGGTGTGGCTACCGGCTTACTGTGGTCCGCACAACCGGTAATTGCCGCAGCCAGGGTCATACCGCTAATAACTTGCCAGAGTTTCATCGATGTCGTCTCCTTATGAACACTATGATTGTCGGCGGTAAATTCATTGCTTAGCTTTTCAGCCGCCGAATGACCTTAATTCTGGCACAAATATCGGCATTGCGCCTAAACCCTCCGCCAGCCCGCTGAAATAGCGGCAAAATCATTGACGGAAACTGGTCGGATCTTTCACACTGACGCGATTAGTCACGCTGAGGAATCCGCTATGAGTCAGGCACTGCACAACCTGCTTAATTTGTTAAATCTGGAAAAACTGGAAGAAGGCCTGTTTCGTGGTCAGAGCGAAGATCTTGGTCTGCGCCAGGTGTTTGGTGGTCAGGTGGTTGGCCAGGCGCTGTATGCGGCGAAACAAACGGTGCCGGAAGAGCGCATCATTCACTCTTTCCACAGCTACTTTCTGCGTCCAGGCGATAGCCAAAAAGCCATTATTTACGATGTCGAAACGTTGCGTGACGGCAAAAGCTTCAGCGCACGCCGTGTCAGCGCGGTACAGAATGGCCAACCGATCTTCTACATGACCGCCTCGTTCCAGGCACCTGAAAGCGGCTTCGAGCACCAGAACAGCATGCCGCAGGTGCCGGGCCCAGATAATCTGCCATCGGAACAGGATTTGGCAAAAAAGCTGGCCGCCCATCTGCCACTCAAACTGAAAGAAAAATTCCTCGCCGAGCGTCCGCTGGATATTCGTCCGGTACAGATTCATAACCCGCTAAAAGGCCACGTTGATGAGCCGCTGCGTCAGGTGTGGATTCGTGCAAACGGCGAGTTACCTACCGATCGTCGTATCCATCAATACCTTTTGGGATATGCCTCGGATCTCAACTTCCTGCCGGTGGCGCTGCAGCCGCACGGTAAAGGCTTCCTCGAAGCCGATATGCAGGTTGCCACCATCGATCACTCAATGTGGTTCCATCGCCCGTTCGACTTGTCTGAATGGCTGTTGTACAGCGTGGTGAGCACCTCCGCCTCCGGCGCGCGCGGTTTTGTGCGTGGCGAGTTTTATACGCAGGATGGCAGACTGGTGGCGACCACGGTGCAGGAAGGCGTGATGCGCCAACGCGACGCATAAAAAAAGGGGCGATATTATCGCCCCTTCTGCTTTTTATAATTTTAGCGCACTGCTCTTCTTCAGCCCGGCTGTTACTGGTTGTAAGCGTTCTCGCCGTGGCTGTTCACATCCAGACCTTCACGTTCCTGATCTTCCGGAACACGCAGGCCAACAATCATATCTGCCAGTTTGAAGCCAATGAAGGCCACAACTGCAGTCCAGACGATGGTTACGCCCACACTGAACAGCTGAATCCAAACCTGATGGCCCATGGTCACGCCTTCTGCGTAGCCTACGCCGCCCAGTGAAGAGGAGGCGAACACGCCGGTCAGGATACAACCGAGTATCCCACACACGCCGTGCACACCGAACACATCACATGGGTCATCAACACGCAGCCATTTCTTCAGGGTCGTTACGCCCCACAGACCGGCTAAACCACCCGCCAGACCGATAATCAGCGCGCCGCCGACACCGACATAACCACAAGCTGGGGTAATCGCGACCAGACCAGCGATGAAGCCTGAACACGCACCGAGCAGAGAAGGTTTACCACGTACCGCCCACTCGCCGAACACCCACGACAGCACCGCACCCGCCGTAGCCACTACGGTATTCAGGAACGCCAGCGCAGCGATTTCGTTAGCTGAGGAAGCAGAACCGGCGTTGAAGCCGAACCAGCCCACATACAGAATCGCGGTACCAAGGAACACCATCGGCAGGTTGTGTGGTTTGAAGGCTTCTTTGCCGAAACCAGCACGTTTGCCCACCAGGTAAGCACCCACCAGGCCAGCAACGGCGGCGTTGATGTGAACCACGGTGCCGCCCGCGAAGTCGAGCGCGCCATCTTGCGCCAGCAAGCCACCTGCCCACACCATGTGTGCGATTGGCAGATAAGCCAGCGTCAGCCAAACCACCACGAAAATCAGTACTGCGGAGAAGCGAATACGTTCAGCCAGCGCACCGACAATCAGACCGACGGTGATACAGGCGAAGGAAGCCTGGAACGCGACGTGAATGTACTGATAGAAGCTGCCCATCACCGCTTTCAGCTCAATATTTTTCAGCATCGCCCACTGGAAGCTACCGAAGAAGGAGTTGCCTTCACTGAAGGCCAGCGAGTAGCCGTAAATCACCCACAGCACGCACACCAGCGAGAAGGTCACTGCCACCTGCGTCAACATCGACAGCACGTTCTTACCGCGGATCAAACCGCCGTAGAACAGCGCAATGCCTGGAATCGACATAAACAGTACCAGCGCGGTACAGATCATCATAAAGGCGTTGTCGGCTTTATCCGCGACGGCAGGCGCTGCCGCCATCGCCAGAGAAGGTAACAGCGCAAGGCTGGTGAGGCCCAACTTCGTTATCAGTTTATTCATTTCTTTCCATCCCATCACAATTCAGAGCCCCAGTTACAGTGCTGCTTCGTCGGTCTCGCCGGTACGAATACGAATGACGCGCTGCAGTTCTGCGACGAAAATCTTGCCGTCGCCAATTTTGCCGGTATACGCGGCTTTGCTGATGACATCGACCACTTCATCAAGTTGGTCGTCCGCAATAGCGATATCAATTTTTACTTTAGGCAGGAAGTTAACGCTGTACTCGGCACCGCGATAAAGCTCTGCGTGACCTTTCTGGCGACCGAAACCTTTAACCTCGGTAACTGTCAGTCCCTGAATGCCAATAGAGGATAAGGCTTCACGCACGTCCTCCAGCTTAAATGGTTTGATTACCACGGTAACCAGCTTCATACGTTCCCCTCCGGATAAGAAATTGAGTGAGTCTTCGCGGACACGTAGGGATATAAGCAAAGGCTGTGCCATAAATAAAAAAAGGGGAATGTCAGTAGCATAGGCGCGCTGCATCACGCTTCGTTATGTGAAGCACAGCGCAGATTGGGGAGGAGGTGTAGGAAAGGTGTTGCAATATTGCACTTCTTTGGTGCTTCAAGCCTCAAAGAAGTGCATCAATACAGAACATTCCGATAAAACTGTGCAAAAAAGGTGCAATTCACCCTTCAGCTTGTACGGGGATGCCCGCCGCGAGTTCATCGCCGGCCTGCTGCAGCTGATACATCTGCCAGTAGCGGCCCTGCTCGGCCAGCAGCTCAGCATGCGTACCGCGCTCCACCACCTGACCGCGATGCAGCACTAAAATCTGATCGGCTTCGGTGATGGTGGAAAGGCGATGCGCGATCACCACCAGCGTGCTGTGCTGGCGTAGTGCACGTAACGCGTGCTGAATCGCCTGTTCCGTACCGGAATCGATATTGGCCGTGGCTTCGTCGAGGATCAGGATCTGCGGCAATGACACCAACACGCGCGCCAGCGCCAGTAGCTGTTTCTGCCCAACCGACAGATTATTGCCCTGCTCGCCTAAACGCGTATGGATGCCGTCTGCCATGCTGCGCGCCAGCGGTGCCAGCTGCACCGTCTCCAGCGCCTGCCACACCTGGTCTTCCGGGATATTGCGCCCCAAACGCACGTTGGCCAGCAGCGAATCCGCCAGCACAACCGGATCCTGTTGCACCATCGCAACGCTTTGACGTAAGGCGGCGTGCGACAGCTGGAGCAGCGGGCGACCATCCAGCTCAATGCTGCCGCGCGTCACCGGGTAATAGCCCATCAGCAAATTCGCCAGCGTACTTTTTCCGCTGCCGGTATGCCCCACCAGCGCAACAAAATGACGCGCGGGCACTTCAAGATTGATGTTGCTGAGCACATCGCGGTTATCGCGATAGGCAAAGCTCACATCGCGCAGCGAAATGCTGCCGGAAGCCAACGGCTGAATATCGCTGCCATAACCTTGCTGTTCCGCATCCATCAGTTCGAAGATGCGCTCGCCGGACACCACAGCTTGTTGTAGCATCGACTGCTGCGTGGTGAGTTCAATCAGCGGCTCGTTGAGGCGGCCAAGATAGGTAATGAAGGCGTAAAGCACGCCGACTTCAAACACGCCCGGCGTAGCGAAGCTAAACAGCATCAGCAAACCGCACAAAATCATGGCCGAAAACAGACTCAGCAACGGGCGCAATAAAAAGCCATCCAGCCGCAGCGTTTCCATCCGCGCCAGATAGTGCGAACGGCTGGCTTCGCCCATGCGCTCACCAAAGCGCGCCTGCTGGCGGAACTGCTGGATCACGCTCATGCCGTTGATCACTTCATTAAAGCCGTTGTTGATGTCCGCCAGATAGCTGCGCACGCGACGCGCAATCGGCGTACTGAAGCGCTGATAAATCAGCATCACCGTCAGCACCAGCGGGAAAATTACGATCGCCACCAGCGCCATGCGCCAGTCGAGGGAGAACATCGCCACCAGCATCGCACCAATCAACGCGGCGGCGCGCAACACCGTTGCTACCACGGTGACGTAGAGATCTTTGATCACTTCGGTGTCGTTGGTAACGCGCGAGATAATTTGTCCGACCGGCTGCGTATCGAAGGCGCTGAGAGGCTGGCGCAACGCCGCGTTCATCACGTCTACGCGCAATTGCTGCACCACGCCAATCGCCGCGCGGTTAAACAGCAATGCCTGAAAATAGTGCAAACCGGCAGCCAGCAATTGCAGCAGGATAAAGCCCACCAGCAGGCTGGCGACGATGCCCCACGGCATCTGATGTTTCGCCACCAGATTATCGATGAAGTAGCTCACCAACACCGGCCCGGTCACTTCGGCCGCCGCAGCAATCCACAGCATGCCGACCGCCAGCCACAGCGATTTACGCCACGGTTTGCCATACGCCAGTAGACGTTTCAGCGTCGGCCATAAACGTTGTGATTTAGCCACGGCTTGCTCCTTCTGCCACTTCATCATCATCCAGCGCGGCTTCCAGCTGCTGATAACGGTACATATCGCGATACCAGCCCTCTTTGGCCGCCAAAGTGTCATGATCGCCACGCTGCGCCACGGCGCCCTGCTGCAGCACCAGAATTTCGCTGGCTTCGGTGAGTGCCGAAAGACGATGCGCGCTGATAATCAAGGTGCGCCCTTTGCCCCATTGGCGCAGGTTATGCAGGATGTCATGTTCAGTGCGACCATCAACCGCCGACAGCGCATCATCCAGAATCAGGATTTCCGCATTCAGCAGCAACGCGCGTGCAATCGCAATACGCTGCTTCTGCCCGCCCGATAACATCACGCCGCGCTCGCCCACTTCGGTCTCATAACCTTGTGGCAGGCGCAGTATATCGTCGTGCACGCAGGCCATGGTTGCCACGCGCTCCAGCTCTTGCTGCGTCGCATTGGGGCGGCCCAGCGCCAGATTGGCAGCGATGGTGTCGGAGAACAGGAACGGCGTCTGGCTGACCACCGCCAACCGACTGCGCCAGCTATCGAGTCGCAATTGCGGCAGCGGCGTATTGTGGTAGCGAATATCGCCCTGATCGATGTCGAAGTGGCGCTGAATCAGGCTTAGCAGCGTGCTCTTGCCGCAGCCGGTTGGCCCGCATAAGCCGAGCATCTGGCCCGGTTTTAGCTGGAAGTTAACATGGCTCAGCACCGGACCAGAACTGGCCGGATAGCGAAACTCACGAATGGCAACCTGCATTACGCCAGGTTCGGGTGGCAACACTTGCGCGCCATCTTCAACTGCAGGTGCTTCCGCCAGCAAGGAGCGGATACGACTCCACGCCGCACTGCCGCGCTCAACGATGTTGATCATCCACGCCAGCGCCAGCATCGGCCAAATCATCAGGCCGAGGTACATCACAAAGCTGGTAAGCTGCCCGAGCGTCAAGCTGCCGTTCCACACCATCCAGCCGCCACCGGCAATCGCCAGCAGGTTGGAGAAGCCAACGGCGATATAGATGATCGGATCAAAACGCGCATCCACGCGCGCTACATGCAGGTTTTTCTTGCCGGTATCGGCAGCGATGCCAGCAAACTGCTGCGACTGATGATCTTCGAGGCCAAAGGCTTTGATCATGCGAATGCTGGTCAGGCTTTCCTGGGTTTGATCGTTCAGGCTGGAGAACGCCGCCTGCGCCACTTTGAAGCGCTGATGCAAGCGTGCGCCATCTTTCTGAATGGCGAAGGCCATAATCGGCATCGGGATCAGCGCCAGTAACGTCAGTTCCCAGCTGATTTGGGTGCTCATCACAATCAGCACCACCAATCCCATTACCAGCGAATCCACCAACGTCAGCACGCCTTCACCGGCGGCAAACACCACGCGATCCACATCATTGGTGGCGCGGGCGATCAGATCGCCGGTGCGATGACGCAGATAAAATGCCGGATGCTGACGACTGAGCTGACGATAGAAATCTTCACGTAGCTCAACGGCTAATTGGTAGGATGCGCCAAACAACAGCACGCGCCAGACGTAGCGCAGCAGATAGACGATCACCGCCGTCACCAGCATCACGCCGATCCACATAAAGATCTGCCCGGCGCTTAAATTATGCTGGGTAACGCCGTCGACAATCACGCCAACCACGTGCGGCGGCAGCAATTGCAATAAGGCAATAACGATCAGCAAGCTGACGGCGCCCAGATATCGCCGCCACTCGCGCAGGAAATACCAACTTAACTGGCTGAATAATTGCACAAGCGTGTCTCTTTCTGTGCCCGCTAGGGCGCTACCGGCAAGGCGGTGGTGTATTTAATCTCTTCCATGGCAAAACTGGAGGTCACATCCATCAGTCCTGGCACGCCGTTTACCAGACGCTTATAAAAGCGGTCATAACTCTTCATGTCCGCGACCTGAATGCGCAGCAAATAGTCGTACTCGCCCGCCATGCGGTAAAACGCCATCACTTCCGGCATTTGCTGCACCACGGCGACAAATTGCTTAAACCACTCGCTGCTGTGCTGCTGGGTTTTGACAAACATAAAGGCAGTGAGCGACAGACCGATTTTTTCGCCGTCCACCAGCGCCACGCGCGCACGAATAATGCCATCATCTTCCAGTTTTTTCAGGCGTTTCCAGCACGGCGTGGTGGTGAGGTTCACCGCATCGGCCAACGTCTGCAGCGACAAGGTGCAATCCTGCTGCAGCATTGCCAGCAACGTGCGGTCAGTTTTATCTAACATTTGCCACTCCGGGAGAAAATTTTTCTCTAATCTCGCCATTATAGCGCGGTTTTAGCAACCTCTTTTTCCTGCCAGTGCCTTACACTGTGCGCAATAATGATTACGGAAATACCACATGCAAACGCCCTGGGTTCGCCACGCCATCAATGAAATTAACGCCGATTTTCAGCGCTCGGCGGATACGCATTTGATCCGCTTTAAGCTGGATGATTTTCCTGGCATTCACTTCTATCTCAAAGATGAAAGCACGCATCCCAGCGGCAGCTTAAAACATCGCCTGGCGCGTTCCCTGTTTCTCTATGGTCTGGCGAACGGCTGGATCCACGAAAATACGCCAATAATTGAAGCCTCTTCCGGCAGTACTGCGGTATCGGAAGCTTACTTCGCGCGCCTACTTGGTTTGCCGTTTATCGCCGTAATGCCGGCCAGCACCGCAAAACGCAAAATCGAGATGATTGGTTTTTACGGTGGCGAGTGCCATTTCGTTGCCGATCCCTGCCAGCTGTACAGCGAATCCGAGCGTTTAGCACGTGAACTGAATGGCCACTTTATGGACCAGTTCACCTACGCCGAGCGCGCCACCGACTGGCGCGGCAACAACAATATCGCCGAAAGCATTTTCCGCCAGATGTCACACGAACCGTTCCCGGTGCCGCATACGGTGATCATGAGCGCCGGTACCGGCGGCACCTCGGCAACGCTGGGCCGCTATATCCGCTATCAGGGCCATGACACGCGCCTGCTGGTAGTCGATCCGCAGCATTCGGTGTTCTTTGACTACTGGCAAAGCCGCGACAAAACGTTGCGCAGCGAACGCGGCAGTCTGATTGAAGGCATTGGTCGTCCGCGTGTCGAACCGTCGTTTCTACCCGACGTTATTGACGAGATGATGAAAGTGCCGGATGGCGCGACCATCGCCGCGATGCTGCAGTTGGAAAAGGTGCTTGGACGTCGTCCTGGCGCCTCAACCGGCACCAACTTCTGGGGCATGATGCAAGTGGCAAAACGCATGCGGGAAAACGGCGAGCAGGGTTCTCTGGTGACATTGCTGTGTGACAGCGGTGAGCGCTATCCGGACACCTATTACAATGCGCAGTGGGTAGAGCAGAATATCGGCGAAATTGCGCCTTGGGTGCGGGAACTGCAATAAAAAACCGGACGTCCTGTCCGGTTCACTGTAAGCCTCAGCATTCGGGGGAATAATCGAGGTGTGGTGTGGTCATCCAGTGATTAAGGTAGTGAGACACCGCCTGTGTCTCGCAATGTCCGATAATCGGTAAATGGGGCAACGACGCTTTCAGTTGATTCATGGCGTTGCCCATAATGAAACCGCTGCCAACGCGCTCCAGCATTTCGCGATCGTTCATGGCATCGCCAAACGCCATACACTCCGCCAGCGACAGCGAAAGATGCTGGCACAGACGTCCCAACGCCGCGCCTTTATGGCAATCAACCGGCAACACTTCCAGGCAATCCCAGGCTGAGAAACAAATGTTAGCCCGATCGCCTAACGCATCCTGCAATTCACTTCTTAACACCTGCAACATTTCATGCGGCGCAATAAAACAGATTTTGGTGACTTCATGCGCCGACATCTGACGCAAATTACGCAGCTGATAGTGGAAGCCGCTCATCGCATGCGCTTCCAGCGCACCGATCAGCGGTTTATCGGTAAACCAGCCTTCATCATTGAAAATATGAATCGAGGCGGGCGTTTGCCAATGGGTATGAATCACCTCTTCCGCCACTGATGGCGATAAATCGCAGCCGTAAAGTTGGTTGCCTACAAGATCGTGAATGCGCGTGCCGTTGCCGGTAATCAGCCACGCAGGCAAGGTGATTTGTTCGCGTACTCGCTGCATATCCATAAGATGACGCCCGGTGGCAAACGCCAACGTAACACCGAGCTGATGCAACGCATGCAGGCTTGTCAGCGTTTCATTTCCTAACCGGTGCGAAGGCAGTAACAGCGTGCCATCCATATCAAATGCCGCGAGGCGAGCCATGCGAATTCTCCTGTCTGAGTGAGGCAGTTACTATCGCCTGGTAATTACGGAACTAATAGTGAATACTTTTAAAAAACTGTTCCGGGTTTAGCGATGCGCGAACTTCATCGGGTTAATCAATTCCAGCGCCTGTGGCAACTCAGCCACGGCGAAACGCAACGCCTCAGCGTCGCTGCGATGGCGCAACACTGCTTTTGCAGCGAGCGCCATGTGCGCACGCTGCTGCGGCAGTGGCAGGATGCCGGCTGGCTGAACTGGCGCGGAGAATCCGGGCGTGGTAAACAGGGCGAGCTGACTTTCCTGACGTCGCCGGAGCAGCTGCGCCAGCAGCTGTTAACGCAGCAACTCGATGCTGGCGAGGCGGTACAGGCATTGCAGGTGCTGGATCTGCATCCCGAGCGATTAGTGAAAATGCTGCGGCCGCTAATGGGCGGTCAGTGGCAGAATCAATCGCCGGTGCTGCGCATTCCTTATTACCGCGCGATGGAGCCGCTGCGTCCGCTACAGCTAACCGGACGCGCCGAGCAACATCTGGCGCGCCAGGTTTTCTCCGGGCTTACGCGCTTTCGCGATAACGATGTTGAAGGCGATATCGCGCACCATTGGCAGCACGATGCCAGCGGCCGTGACTGGTACTTCTGGCTGCGCCCGCAGCTTAGCTGGCACAACGATGAACCGGTGCAGGCGGCGCAGTTGGTTGAGCAGTTGCAGCAGATCATGCAATCGTCGCGCGGCTCGCGGCTGCTGGCGGCGATTGAACGCATTGAAGCGCCGCATCCGCTGGCGATACACATTCAATTGCGTGAAAGCGACTACTGGCTGCCGCAGCGGCTGGCGCACCAATTCTGTCTGTTACCTCATCCTGAATTCGCCGATGTCGGTAGCGGACCGTGGAAACTCACGCATTTCACCGCCGAAATGGTGCGGCTTGAGAGCCATGCGCGCTGGCATCTGCAGCGCCCATTGATCCAGCGGATGGAATACTGGATCACTCCGCAGCTGTTTGATCGTGATCTCGGCACCAGCTGTAGCCATCCGGTACAAATCGCCATTGGCGATCCTGACGAGCTCGGTTCGCTGCGTCCGGTTGATCGCAGTATCAGCCTGGGATTTTGCTATCTGGCGCCACGCATCTCGGCGCACTTCAGTGCCGAACAGGCCCAATCGCTGATTGCCCTGATTCAGCGCAGCGGCGTGATTCAGCAATTGCCACTGGATGAGGGGTTGATTACACCGAGCCATGAACTGCTGCCTGGCTGGCCGGTACCGCGCGCAGTAAGAGAGAGAATTTCACTGCCGCCGACGCTAACGCTGCATTACCACCTGCCGGTCGAACTGCATGTGATGGCGCAGGCGTTGATTCCACTGCTGGCACAACACGGCTGCACCCTCACCTGCGTCTTTCATGACGTAAAAAGCTGGCGTGACGATATCGATCTCAATGAGGCCGATGTGGTGATGGGCGATCGGCTGATTGGCGATGCACCGCTGTTTACGCTGGTGAACTGGCTGGAGAACGATCCGGTCTGGCATCCGCTGCGCGAACAGGTCCTGCAAACGCCGCTGAGCGCCATTGCCCAACAGCCTGATGCATTGCAGCGTAGCGAACTGACTCAGCAACTGTTTCAGCAGCTGATGTGCGACGGCCATTTATTGCCGCTGTTTAACTATCGCTATCAGGTATTTGCCCCGCCCGGCGTGGAAGGCATCCAGCTGAATAGCCTGGGCTGGTTTGATTTCACCCGCGCCTGGATTCCGCCGCCAACCACAGCTAGCGCTGTTCAGCCTGCATCCGAGCCAGTACCATAAGCGCACAGATTTTAGAGGAAGAAAAAATGAAACGAGCCGTTGTGGTATTCAGTGGCGGGCAAGACTCCACCACCTGTTTAATTCAGGCACTGCAACACTATGATGAAGTGCATTGCGTTACTTTTGATTACGGCCAGCGCCATCGTGAAGAGATCGAAGTTGCGGCAGAACTGTCACACAAGCTTGGCGCACGGGCGCACAAAGTGCTCGACGTTACGCTGCTCAATGAGTTAGCCGTCAGCAGTCTGACGCGCGACAACATTCCCGTGCCAACCTACGATCCGAATGCCAGCGGTTTGCCGAGCACCTTTGTGCCGGGCCGCAATATTCTGTTCCTGACGCTGGCATCCATTTATGCCTATCAGGTGGAAGCTGAAGCGGTGATCACCGGCGTATGCGAAACCGACTTCTCAGGCTATCCGGATTGCCGCGATGAGTTTGTTAAAGCACTCAATAGCGCGGTCAGCCTTGGCATGGCGCGCAATATTCGCTTTGAAACGCCGCTGATGTGGCTGAACAAAGCCGAAACCTGGGCGCTGGCCGATTACTGGCAGCAGCTGCCGCTGGTACGCGCTGAAACGCTTACCTGCTATAACGGCGTAAAAGGTGATGGTTGCGGCGAATGCGCGGCCTGCCATCTACGCGCCCGTGGCCTGGCAGATTATCAGGCGAATGCGTCAGCGGTGATGGCAGCGATGAAAGAGAAAAGCGGCCTCAACTGATTCAGACCGCAGGGTAAACTGGCGTCATCGGCGCCAGTTATTCATTTTCGACCATCAACGATGCCAGACGCTGGTGTAACTCCCCTTCCAACGGCACCGCTTTTTGCGTGCGTAAATCGATACAGACAAAGGTCAGTGCGGCATCCGACACCACCGAATTATCACTCGCCAGCAAGACACGCTGCGTAATGATGCCGCTTTTACCGCCGAGCTGAGATACTTCACTTTCAATGTTCAGTACGTCGCCCAATACCGCCGGACGACGATAGTTGATGTTGATATTCACCACCACAAACGCCAGCTGCTGCTCCATCAGCCAATGAAACGCATCGACATCATCCAGCCACTGCCAGCGCGCCTCTTCCAGAAACTCCAGATAGCGCGCGTTATTCACGTGCTGATAAACATCCAGATGATAACCGCGCACTTTAATTGTGGTTTGCATTATTGCTCCTGTTCAGGCTGAGAATGACAACTGGTAAGACCTGTTGAGCATAGCACAGCCTGAATCCGGGCTTTTTCAATCCTTCAAAGTCGCGAGACGCTTCACAGTTTAAGCCGAGCGCTGTTGCGCTCAATCAGTGCGCTACCGATACCCGGCACCTCCTTGAGTTGTTCAATGGCGGTAAACGGGCCGTATTGTTCGCGATAACTGACAATGGCCTGCGCTTTCTTCAGTCCGATGCCGTTCATACCGGCTGCGAGCTGTTCGGCTGTGGCTGAATTGATGCTGACCTGTCCTTCGTTTGGCGTGGAGACTTGCGTCGCCTGCGTTTCACTGGGACTTTCGGCAGCCGCCAGTCCGGTGGTATAAACTGCGCCGCCCAGCGCCAGCGTAATGCAGAGAGCTTGAAACGTTGATTTCACCATGCTGTGTTTCTCCTTGTGTTTGACAGCACCAGCAGGGTGTCACAGCTCAATTCAACGCTCAAAAGGACAATCACAGAAATGGAAAAGGCCGCATAAGCGGCCTTTCGGGTATTGCAGTGGTTTAACTTTTTTTGTGAGGCTTACTGGTTTTGTGCGGCGGCGCCGTACTTAATCTTCGCCTCTTTACGCAGGTTTTCCAGCAGCGCTTCAAAGGCAATTTGCGCGTTATTTTGCGTTACGCCTTTCACCATCTCATCGATCTGCGCCTGCGGCATGTTGCCCGCGCTCACTTTATCCAGCGCGATCAGCACCACATTGCCCTGCATATCTTCACTCACGCCCCACGACGGTTTATTGTCGGCAGGTTGCGGCAGATTGAAGGCCGACTGAGCCACCGGATCCTGCGCATTGCGATCAAACGATTTGCTGGCGCTGAGCGTTAAGCCTGCAGCCTTCAGTGCATCTGCTTTACCGGCTTTCAAATCGGCCAGCAGTTTGTCTGCCTGCGCTTTTGCCTGCTGCGTTGCTTTATCATGCTTCAGCGAGTCGACGATCTGCGCTTTCACCTGATCCAACGGCTTCACCGCTTCCGGTTTGTGCTCGCTGATACGCAGCACAAAGGCACGATCGCCATCCACAGAAATGATGTCGGAATTATTACCCGGCGCACCATTCTGGCCCACTAAACCACCGTTGAAGATGGCTTGCTTAACCTGATCGAAGTTCAACTCGTCTGGCAGGTTATCGCGGGTGATCCAATTGGTTTCTACCACTTTCAGGCCAGAAGCCTGCGCCGCGCCCGCCAACGATTCGTTATCGTTGCTGGCTGCTTCGCTCACTTTCTGCTGAATTTTGTAGAAAGCATCAACCGCTTTCTCTTGCTTCACTTTGTCGGCAACGATGTCATGAACATCGGCCAGCGGTTTAACCTGCTCCGGCTGGATGTCATCCAGGCGCACCACGAGGTAGCCAACCGATGATTTGATGGCACCGGAAAGCTGGCCTTTCTGCGTCAGATTGGCGTTTTTCAGCTCGTCTGGCGTGGTGCTCGGCTCCAGCCAACCCATATCGCCACCTTTGCGGGCTGAGATTGGGTCGATAGATTTGCTTTTCGCCAGCGCGGCGAAATCTTCGCCTTTCTTCAATGCATCAACCACGGCGTTAGCATCGGCTTCCGTCTTAGTCTGAATCACGCTGTAGCGATTACGCTGTGGCTGTGAATAATCCGCTTTGTGTTGATCGTACCAGCTCTGAATGTCTGCTTCGCTGGCCGTTTCCTGCATGCTTGCGGCATCCATTTTGATATAGCTCACGCGGAACTGCTCAGGCGCCATGAAGCTATTCTGATGCTGCTGGTAATACTGGCTGACTTCGTCGTCGCTGACCGTTTGTTTAGCCGCAAGCGCGTTGACATCAATCACCGCCTGACGCACTTCACGCTGCTGGGACACCAGATCCACCAGCTTGCTGGTTTCGCCTTTCAGCATGAAATCAGTGTTAGCAATCGCATTAATCAGCTGCTGCGTCGCCAGCTGCTTGCGCAGCGCTTCAGCATACTGATCAGCCGTGAAGCCCATGCTGGTGATCAGGCCGCTATATTTGGCGTTGTCGAATTTACCGTTGGTCTGGAAAGCTTTCTGATTGAAGATCGCCTGTTTTACCTGATCATCGCTGATGCCGATGTGCAGATCTTTGATGTACTGATCAAGTAACGCCTGATCAATCAGCTGCGACAGCGCCTGCTGACGCATCTGCTGCATATAGCCTTCGTTGCTGGCTAACTGCGAGAACTGATCGCCCAGCATCTGCTGCTGACGATTGCGCTCGTTGTTAAAACCCTGCTCCAGCTCTGCACGACTGATCTCGTGGCCGTTCACTTTGGCAGCATAATCACCGCCGCCACCGATCAGGTAGTTGCCCACCCCGGTGAGTACGAAAGACAGGATGATCAATCCCAGAATAATCTTGAGCACGACATGATTCGACGCCGCGCGTAAATTGTCCATCATGGTATGACAACACTCCGCTGTAGTGTGAATGTAAAGCTCTAACACGATGTCATCATCGTGCAACTGCTGTTCAGGCTGGCAGTTGGCAACCATGCGGAGACAACAACCAAAGGCTATCGTCGCGCATCAAGAATAAAAAAGGCACATCAAAAATGATGTGCCCGTATGTTACATGAGAACGGCTTTTGCGTCCTCAATCCACGGAAGAAAATGCTTCAATGGATGTATCAGCGGTCATTAATTGACGGAATCTTTCAGTGCTTTACCTGCACGGAAGCCCGGAACTTTACCAGCCGGAATGGTGAGCTCTTTACCCGTTTGTGGGTTACGGCCGGTGCGAGCTGCACGCTCACGTACAGAGAAAGTACCGAAACCAACCAGTGCCACTTCATCTCCGCCTTTCAGAGCTTCGGTAACGGAGTCCATGAATGCATCTAAAACACGTCCCGCTGCTGCTTTAGAAATATCAGCATCTGCAGCAATTTTGTCGATCAACTGTGACTTATTCACTCTCTTCATCCCCTCTTTTATTATTCACATCGCACCCGCGCTTCCCGCCCGGTGCGAACGCGCAGCCAGTTATATCAAGCCTGTGGAGCTGAAACAACGGTATTCATCTCAATCGTTGATCCAGCAGCCCACTAAGTTAGCGGCACAAAAAAAAGCTGGCAAGCACCATTTTGCCTGCCAGCTTCGCTTTTTAGCGGTTTATGTCGCTAATCACTATTTTGCGGTCGCAACCTGCATGCCGTAAGGCGCATTTTCCAGTGCCAGGTTCAGCACTTCTTCAATACGCTTCACCGGATGAATCTCGAGATCGGCAATCACGTTCTGTGGAATATCTTCCAAATCGCGCTTGTTTTCGTCCGGGATCAGCACGGTTTTGATGCCGCCACGGTGTGCCGCGAGCAACTTCTCTTTCAGGCCACCAATCGGCAGAACCAAGCCACGCAGGGTGATTTCACCGGTCATCGCCACATCAGAACGCACCGGGTTGCCGGTTAAGCATGACACTAGCGCGGTGCACATGGCGATACCGGCGCTCGGACCATCTTTCGGCGTCGCACCTTCGGGTACGTGCACGTGGATGTCACGTTTCTCGTAGAAATCACCGTTGATGCCCAGTTTCTCTGCACGCGCGCGCACCACAGTCAGCGCCGCCTGAATCGATTCCTGCATCACTTCGCCCAGCGAACCGGTATACGTCAGCTTACCTTTACCTGGCACGCAGGCGGTTTCGATGGTCAGCAGATCGCCGCCCACTTCCGTCCACGCCAGACCGGTCACCTGACCCACACGGCTTTCGCTCTCTGCGCGACCATAATCAAAGCGCTGCACGCCAAGGAAATCCTTAAGGTTATCGCCATTGATCACGATGTGCTTTTTCGACTTATCCATCAGCAGCGCTTTTACTGCTTTACGGCACAGCTTGGAGAGTTCGCGCTCCAGACTACGCACGCCCGCTTCACGGGTGTAGTAGCGGATGATACCAACAATCGCGCTGTCGTCGACGGTGATCTCTTTCTCTTTCAGCGCATTGCGTTCAATCTGCTTCGGCAGCAAATGTTGCTTCGCGATGTTCAGCTTTTCATCTTCGGTATAACCGGAGAGACGAATCACTTCCATACGGTCGAGCAACGGCGCCGGGATGTTCATGGAGTTTGAAGTCGCCACGAACATCACGTCAGAGAGATCGTAATCCACTTCCAGGTAGTGATCGTTAAACGCGATGTTCTGCTCAGGATCCAGCACCTCAAGCAGCGCTGAAGCCGGATCGCCACGCATGTCAGAAGACATTTTGTCGATCTCATCCAGCAGGAACAGCGGGTTTTTAACGCCCACTTTTGCCATTTTCTGGATCAGCTTGCCTGGCATAGAACCGATGTAGGTACGACGATGTCCGCGGATTTCCGCTTCATCACGCACGCCACCCAGCGCCATACGCACGTATTTACGTCCGGTAGCTTTAGCAATCGACTGTCCCAGCGAGGTTTTACCCACGCCTGGCGGTCCAACAAGGCACAGAATTGGGCCTTTAATTTTGCTGACGCGACTCTGCACCGCAAGATACTCAAGGATGCGGTCTTTGACGCGTTCCAGACCGTAATGGTCGATATCCAACGTTTCCTGCGCTTTACGCAGGTCTTTTTTCACCTTGCTGCGCGCCACCCACGGAACCTGAACCATCCAGTCGATGTAGCCACGCACCACGGTCGCTTCTGCAGACATCGGCGACATCATCTTCAGCTTCTGCAGCTCAGCTTCGGCTTTTTCACGCGCTTCGGTCGGCATTTTGGCCGCTTCAATCTTACGTTTCAGCGCCTCGTACTCATCCGGCGCGTCATCCATTTCGCCCAGCTCTTTCTGAATGGCTTTCATTTGCTCATTCAGATAGTACTCACGCTGGCTTTTCTCCATCTGCTTTTTAACGCGGTTGCGAATACGCTTCTCAACCTGCAGCAGATCGATTTCTGATTCCATCATCGCCATCAGATATTCCAGACGTTCATTGACGTCGGACATCTCCAGCACGGACTGTTTATCAGCCAGTTTCAGCGGCATATGCGCTGCGACGGTATCGGCCAAACGGGCCGCATCGTCGATGCTGTTGAGGGAGGTTAAGACCTCAGGTGGGATTTTTTTATTGAGCTTGATGTAGCCTTCAAACTGGTTGATGGCCGTGCGTACCAGCACTTCCTGCTCGCGCTCTTCAATTTCTGGCGAGACAAGGTATTCGGCCTGGGCAACGAAATGGTCGCCATTATCAGCCAGCGTGGTGATGTGCGCGCGTTGTAAACCTTCAACCAGCACTTTTACCGTGCCATCTGGAAGTTTCAGCATCTGCAATACAGAAGCGACGGTCCCTACTGAGAAGAGATCGTTAATGCCAGGTTCATCCGTTGAAGCCTCTTTCTGTGCAACCAGCATGATCTTTTTATCATGATCCATTGCGGCTTCGAGGCACCGAATCGATTTTTCCCGACCAACAAACAACGGAATTACCATGTGCGGATAAACCACCACGTCGCGCAACGGCAACACGGGGATTTCAATGCGTTCAGAACGCTCAGGATTCATAGAGCTCTCTCTTAGTTTAATGTCCGCCAGGTGATGGGTACCGCGCAATAGAGGTTTTGCAGTTAAACCCACAGGATATTGAGTATATGGGGATGCTTGTACGACATTCAATGTCACTGGCGAGAGAAAAACAAAAGGGGAAAGATTTTTCCCCTTTTTTAAGATAACAACGTGGTGCGATTGTTTATTTATTCACCAGAAGCCTGGGCTTCATGCTTTCCATAAATCAACATCGGCTCAGATTGACCTTCAATCACTGACTCATCAATCACTACTTTTTCAACGTCATCCATTGAAGGCAGGTCGTACATGGTTTCAAGTAACGCACCTTCAACGATAGAACGCAGACCACGTGCACCGGTTTTACGTGACATCGCTTTTTTAGCGATCGCCGTTAAGGCTTCGTCACGGAATTCCAGCTCCACACCTTCCAGATTGAACAGCGCCTGATACTGTTTGGTCAGTGCGTTCTTCGGCTCACGCAGGATCTGAATCAGCGCTTCTTCACTCAGTTCGCTCAGCGTCGCCACAACCGGCAGACGACCAATGAACTCAGGAATCAAGCCAAACTTGATCAAATCTTCTGGCTCAACCTGCGACAGCAATTCGCCTTCACTCGCCTTCTGGGATTTGCCCTTCACGGTTGCGCCGAAGCCGATGCCGGATCCGGTTTCAACACGCTGGGAAATCACCTTATCGAGACCGGCGAATGCGCCACCACAGATAAACAGAATCTTGGAGGTATCAACCTGCAAGAACTCCTGCTGTGGATGTTTGCGTCCGCCCTGCGGCGGTACGGCAGCTACGGTACCTTCAATCAATTTCAACAGCGCTTGCTGTACGCCTTCGCCCGATACGTCACGTGTGATCGACGGGTTGTCAGACTTACGAGAAATCTTGTCGATTTCATCGATGTAGACAATGCCGCGCTGCGCTTTCTGCACATCGTAATCACACTTCTGCAGCAGCTTCTGGATGATGTTTTCAACGTCCTCACCCACGTAACCCGCTTCGGTCAGCGTGGTGGCATCCGCCATGGTGAAAGGCACATCCAGCAAGCGCGCCAGCGTTTCTGCCAACAGTGTTTTACCGCTACCGGTTGGACCGATCAGCAAAATGTTACTTTTGCCCAGTTCAATGCCGTTGCTGGTATCGCCATTACGCAAGCGTTTGTAGTGGTTATATACCGCTACTGCCAACACTTTCTTCGCCCTTTCCTGACCAATAACATAATCATCAAGGTGATGGCGGATTTCATGCGGCGTCGGCAGTGAGCTACGCTCGCGATGCGGCGCAACTTCCTTAATCTCTTCACGAATAATGTCGTTGCAAAGATCAACGCACTCATCGCAAATGTACACTGACGGCCCGGCAATTAGCTTACGGACTTCATGCTGGCTTTTGCCGCAGAAAGAGCAGTACAGCAACTTACCTGAACCGTCTTTGCGCTTATCTGTCATCAGCTAACCTCTTTTCTTTCTCAGACCAAATTTGTTGTACGGCGCTGGCCGTACATCAACGGCCGATATGCATTCAACCCATCTGCCTGCTCCCCGTTAACTATAGCGTAAGGGGCAAGCAGATGTGTCTTATTGGCGATGCGTCAGGATTGAGTCGACCAAGCCATACTCAACCGCTTCGCTCGCAGAGAGGAAACGATCGCGCTCGGTGTCGCGTTCAATCTCTTCCAGCGATTTGCCCGTGTGCTCAGCCATTAACTCATTCATGCGCTGCTTCACTTTCAGAATTTCACGCGCATGGATTTCGATATCCGTCGCCTGGCCCTGATAGCCGCCCAACGGCTGATGAATCATCACACGTGAATTAGGCAAGCAGAAGCGTTTGCCTTTGGTGCCTGCGGTCAGCAGGAACGCACCCATTGAACAAGCCTGCCCCATACAAATGGTGCTGACATCGGGCTTAATAAACTTCATTGTGTCATAAATCGACATTCCAGCAGTAATCACGCCGCCTGGCGAGTTAATGTAGAGGTAAATGTCTTTTTCAGGATTCTCAGCTTCCAGAAACAGCATCTGCGCCACGATCAGGTTAGCCATATGATCTTCAACCTGACCGGTCAGGAAGATCACACGCTCTTTGAGCAGGCGAGAGTAGATGTCGTAAGAACGCTCGCCGCGCGAGGTTTGTTCGACCACCATTGGCACCAGCGCCATGTGCGGTGCAGTAAATTCACGATCGCCACTGTATGACATTACCGTCTCCTGATAAATTTCATTGGCAACATTCTGTACCGATTTTACGTAAGCCGAGGCGCAAACGCTACGTGCCACGGCCTCAAACCGAAATAACAACCCGGTTAATCAGTCAGTCTCACTGTTTTCATGCATTCTCCCTGTATCTGGGGATGCTGCCCAGTTGTTTCAAGCATAACAACCTTTTGCCCATTCGCTAACACGGAAAAAGAGCTTAGCGGATAATTTGCCGATTAATTAAGCAAATAGAGGACAAATCCGTGTACTTAGCGCCAGAAACGAAAAAGCCCGCGACTTTTCAGTCACGGGCTTAGCACTAACGGTTAACGAATGAATCAGGCCGCAGAGGTCTGGTTCATCAGTTCCTGGAAGTTAGTGGCTTTATCGGTCACTTTCGCTTTCGCCAGTACCGCTTCAACCGCTTGCTCTTCCAGAGCCACGTTGCGCATGTTGTTCATCAGCTCGCTGTTCTTGCTGTAGAACTCGATCACTTCCTGCGGATCTTCGTACGCAGAAGCCATCTCTTCGATCAGCGTCTTAACGCGATCTTCATCAGCCTGCAGTTCGTTGATGCGAATCACTTCGCCCAACAGCAGACCAACCACTACGCGACGTTTAGCCTGCTCTTCGAACAGTTCACGTGGCAGTTCCAGCGCTTGCTTCTCGTTACCACCAAAACGCTGTGCAGCCTGACGACGCAGAACGTCGATTTCGCTGTCGATCAGTGCAACCGGAACATCGATGTCGTTGGCGTTAACCAGACCGTCGATTGCCTGCGTCTTCACGCGGTTACGGATAGCACCTTTCAGCTCGCGTTCCATGTTCTTACGCACTTCTGCACGCAGACCGGCAACTGAACCATCTTCCACGCCAAAGCGCTTGATGAACTCTTCAGTCAGCTCTGGCAGTTCGCGGGTTTCAACTTTCTTCAGCACGATGTCGAACTTCGCATCTTTACCTTTCAGGTTTTCTGCGTGGTAATCGTCTGGGAATTTCACGTCGATAGTGAAGGTTTCGCCGGCTTTATGGCCAACAACGCCCTCTTCGAAGCCTGGGATCATACGACCCTGGCCCATTGCCAGCACGAAGTCAGAGGCTTTGCCGCCTTCAAACTCTTCGCCGTCAACAGAACCGCTGAAGTCGATGGTCGCGCGATCTTCAGCAGTCGCTGCTGCATCGCTCTCTTTCCAGGTCGCCTGCTGCTTCTGCAGGGTTTCCAGCATGGTATCAACGTCAGCGTCAGTCACTTCGACTACTGGCTTCTCGACTTCGATTGCGTCCAGGCCTTTCAGCTCAACTTCTGGATACACTTCGAACTCAACCGCGTAGGTGAAGTCTTCGCCTTCTTTATATTCGCCCGGCACATAGTTTGGTGCGCCAGCCGGATTGATTTTCTCTTTAATGATGGCGTCAACGAAGTTGCGCGTCATCAGCTCGCCCAGCACGTCCTGGCGAACAGAAGCACCGTAGCGCTGAGAAATGATGTGTGCCGGCACTTTGCCTTTACGGAAACCGTCGATACGGACTTTCTTAGCCACTTCCACCAGTTCTTTCTTCACTGCGCTTTCGATGCTGTCAGCTGCAACAGTAATCGAAATGCGACGGCCCAGACCCTGAGTGGTTTCTACTGAAACTGTCATCTTGTTACCTCAAAAAATCACGTGCTCGGTCAACTTCAGACACCACACATAAAATGCGCCGTATCCAACAACCGGGACGGCCTCTGCAGGCAGAACCTAATCCCTGTCACCAGAAGCGTCCCGAAGACATTCCGGAAAAATAGACGCAGCATTATAGCGGCATCGCTGGAATGAGTCGAGGCTGCAAACTCACCACTTTTTAGCGGTTTTGCTGCTTTTTTGCGCCGTAGATCGCGTTTGAGTGTAATAAATGAAATGAAAACGGCCCGCAGGCCGTTTTTGGAGATGTGAAAGAAGGGAATTCAGGCAAGCGTGCCAGCACCGCGACAATTCGGTGAAGCCAAAACCGTATCCTGCAATCCATCCCACTCTTTTTGTGTGTAAGTATGCAGTGCCAGCGCGTGTACGCTGCCCGCCAATTCGGTTGCCAGTTCGCCATAAATAGCGCGATGACGTTGCAGAAAGCGCTGACCGGTAAATCGATCGCTGACAATCACCACTTTAAAGTGACTTTCAGAACCGGCGGGCACGTTATGACGGTAGCTTTCATCATGCACTTCAAGATGTGCAGGTTCGAAAGCGTTACGCAACTTTTCTTCTATTTGTTCGCGAATCATGATTAACACTCCTTTCCGGCGAGCGCTGTGCCCATCTGTTTAAATATTAGTTGGTTTTTTACCGCTTCCGCAGCTTGGCCGTAAATAAATCCGTCAGCGCTGCGCATAGTATCCTGCTTATCTCGCAGGTCAACCGGCTGGCGTTTCATCCTGTCCGAAAAAAGCCTTTACAATCAATTTCCATTGGCCCGGGGCTTTTTTCACCGCTGCGCAATGCTATGATGGCCGCAGTTTTGCAAACCAACCCATATGCTAACGAGAATGAGTATGTTGAAAAAACTGTTATTCCCTCTGCTGGCTGCTTTTATTTTGGCCGGCTGTGCCAGCAACAACACCACATTGGATATTCAACCGAAGATTCAATTACCGCAGCAAGATCCAAGCCTGATGGGCGTCACCATCAGCGTTAACGGTGCCGATCAACGTTCCGATCAGGCGCTGGCAAAAGTGAACCGTGATGGTCAGTTGATCACGCTGACACCCTCCCGCGATCTGCGCTTCCTGCTGCAGGAAGTGTTAGAGAAGCAGATGACGTCGCGCGGCTACATGATTGGCCCAAGCGGTGCCGTTGATCTGCAGATCGTGGTGAATGGTCTGTACGCTGATGTGACACAAGGCAACGTGCGCTACAGCATCACCACCAAGGCGGATATCTCCATCATCGCCACCGCGAAAAACGGTAACAAGCAGGTGAAAAACTATCGCCAGACTTACAGCGTAGAAGGCGCGTTTACCGCCACCAACGCGAAGATCACCAACGCGGTTAACTCAACGCTGAGTGACGTGATTGCTGATATGGCGCAGGACACCAGCGTTCACAACTTCATCAAGCAGAACGCCCGCTAATTTCCGCAGTCATTTGCCCGGCGACGCCTCGCCGGGCTTCATTTCAGGTTGGCTATGACATCTCACTATCTGCGTATTTTTACCCAACGTAATGCGGCGGTATTGCTGCTGCTGGGTTTTGCCTCAGGCTTACCGCTGGCGTTAACTGCCGGGACGTTACAGGCGTGGATGACGGTAGAGAATGTTGACCTGAAAACCATCGGTTTCTTCTCCCTTGTCGGCCAGGCTTACGTGTTTAAGTTCCTGTGGTCGCCGATGATGGATCGCTATACGCCACCGTTTCTTGGTCGCCGTCGCGGCTGGCTGCTGGTCACGCAGCTGGCGCTGATTGGCGGCATTATCGCCATGGGCTTTATGCAGCCTTCGCGCGACTTAACGCTGCTGGCCGCGCTCGCAGTGTTGGTTGCCTTCTGTTCAGCCTCGCAGGATATCGTGTTTGATGCCTGGAAAACCGATGTGCTACCGCCGGAAGAGCGCGGCAGCGGCGCGGCAATCACCGTTCTGGGCTATCGTCTGGCGATGTTGATTTCGGGGGGGCTGGCGCTGTGGTTAGCGGATCGCTATCTCGGCTGGCAAGCCACTTACTGGCTGATGGCGCTGCTGATGGTGCCGGGCCTGCTCGCCACGTTGCTGGCGAAAGAGCCGGAGATGCCGGCGCGCGAACCGCATTCGCTTCGCCAGGCCGTGACATTCCCGCTAAAAGACTTTTTCCAGCGTAATAACGCCTGGCTGCTGATCACGCTGATTATCCTTTATAAGCTCGGCGATGCGTTTGCCGCCTCGCTCACCACCACGTTCCTTATTCGCGGCGTCGGTTTTAGCGCTGGCGATGTCGGTCTGGTGAACAAGACGCTTGGCCTTTTGGCCACCATCATCGGCGCATTGTACGGCGGCGTACTGATGCAGCGCCTGAGTTTGTTCCGCGCCCTGATGATATTCGGCGTACTGCAAGCGGTGTCGAACTTTGCTTACTGGTTGCTGGCGGTGACGCCACCGCACTTGTGGAGCATGGCGAGCGCGGTGTTTATTGAAAATCTGTGCGGCGGCATGGGCACTGCGGCTTTTGTCGCGTTGTTGATGACGCTGTGCAACAAATCCTTCTCAGCTACGCAGTTCGCACTGCTTTCTGCCCTCTCCGCCGTGGGCCGTGTTTACGTCGGTCCCGCTGCCGGTTGGCTGGTTGAACTGTGGGGCTGGCCGACCTTCTATGCCTTCACCGTGTTTGCTGGCGTACCGGGATTGCTGCTGTTGTGGCTGTGTCGCGGTACCTTGCACAGCATGCAGCAAAGCGGGGAGTTTGTGATGCGCAGCTTGTGGCCGCAAGGTTACCGCTGGACGGTGCGTCTGTTCAGCATCGGCTGCGGCTTGCTGGCACTGTGGCTGCTGGCATTAGCACTCAACGCCAGCGGAGTTGTGCAGATCAATGCGCTGCTCACGCCGATGTTTGAAGCCGGAATGGCATTCGCGCTGTTGGCTGTCGCACTTGGGGTTATTTTGGATAGTTTGGCATTAAAAAAAGCGGCGCAGGAAAATCTGGGTTAAGTAAGCCAATTTTCGTGACGAAATAATCGGCTAAGAAATATTAGTCGCCGATTTTACCAATAGCATTTTTTTTAAAGCGAATTGGAAACATTAAATTAACAACTGCGGGCGAATATTTAAATCCGGTGCGCAATTAGTTTGTATAAAAGACATCGCTAAAATGATGCAGAAATGTTAAATAAATGAGTATTAAGAGTACGGTTTATACTTTCCCTGATTTTTCTGCGGTTTCTACCATTGGTTTTTGTTATATTGATGCCAACTGCTTGTCGCAGTTAATAATTTGTCACCCTGCGTAACATCTGTGACACCCTTAGCAAAAGGTGTCAACAGCCTTCTGACACATCCTTAAGCTGGTTTACACTGCATAAACCTTCCCGTAAAATGCGCGCACACTTAAACGACAATAGAGCCCTTTGTCATTGAGGTCGTTAAATGAGACTCAGTAAATACAATAAAAGTTTGGGGATTTTGTCATTAATTGCAGGCGCTGTATTACTCAGTGGCTGCGATAGTGCGTTGTTAAATCCCAAAGGACAGATTGCACTGGAGCAACGTTCGTTGATTCTGACAGCTTTCGGCTTGATGATGATCGTCGTTATCCCGGCAGTCTTCATGGCAGTATTCTTTGCCTGGAAATATCGGGCAACCAATACTAACGCAACTTATAGCCCTAACTGGTCACACTCGAACAAAGTGGAAGCCGTGGTCTGGACCATTCCGATCCTGATCATTATCTTCCTCGGCGTTTTGACCTGGAAATCAACCCACGCGCTGGAGCCGAGCAAACCGCTGGTTTCTGACGTTAAACCGGTTGAGATCGACGTAGTGGCACTGGACTGGAAATGGCTGTTCATTTACCCGGAACAGGGTATTGCAACCGTTAACCAGATTGCCTTCCCGGCAAACACTCCGGTGAACTTCAAGATCACCTCCAACTCCGTGATGAACTCCTTCTTTATTCCTACTCTCGGCAGCCAGATCTACGCGATGGCCGGTATGCAGACCAAACTGCATCTGATCGCCAACGAGCCAGGAACATTTGACGGTATCTCTGCGAACTTCAGTGGTCGTGGTTTCTCTGGCATGAAGTTCAAAGCCATTGCAACTAAAGACGATGCGGAATTCCAGCAGTGGGTTGCCAAAGTTAAAGCGGCACCTAACGCGCTGAACACCATGGATGATTTCGAGAAACTGGCCACGCCAAGCGAAAATCACCCGGTGGAATATTTCTCAACGGCAAATCCAGAACTGTTCAAGCAAGTGATTGATAAGTTCATGATGAGCCACGGGAAGATGGACATGCCAGAACATAAAGGCATGGACATGAGTCACGCCGCTTCCGCGGGAGCCGAGGAATAATACGATGTTCGGAAAATTAACACTGGATGCAGTGCCATACCACGAACCCATTATCGTGGTTACGGTCGCCGCTATCATCTTAGGTGGTCTGGCACTGGTTGCTGCGATTACCTATTTTGGTAAGTGGCAGTACCTGTGGTCAGAATGGTTCACCTCCATCGACCACAAAAAACTGGGTATCATGTACATCATCATGGCGTTCGTCATGTTGCTGCGCGGCTTTGCCGATGCGGTAATGATGCGTACCCAACAAGTGATGGCTTCCGCTGGGGAAGCCGGCATACTCCCGCCACACCACTACGACCAGATCTTCACCGCTCACGGCGTGATCATGATCTTCTTCGTGGCGATGCCATTCGTGGTAGGTCTGATGAACATCGCGGTACCGCTGCAAATCGGTGCACGTGACGTTGCCTTCCCGTTCCTGAACAACCTGAGCTTCTGGTTTACCGCGATCGGTGTGATCCTGGTGAACATCTCTCTGGGTGTGGGCGAGTTTGCACAGACCGGCTGGTTGGCTTATCCGCCGCTTTCGGGTGCGGAGTACAGTCCTGGCGTCGGGGTCGATTACTGGATCTGGAGTCTCCAGCTGTCCGGTATCGGTACGACACTGACCGGTATCAACTTCTTCGTTACCATTCTGAAGATGCGTGCACCGGGCATGGACCTGTTCAAAATGCCGGTGTTCACCTGGGCATCACTGTGTACTAACGTCCTGATCATCGCTGCGTTCCCGGTACTGACCGTTACGCTGGCTCTGTTGACGCTTGACCGTTACCTTGGCTTCCATTTCTTCACCAATGAAATGGGCGGTAACATGATGATGTACGTCAACCTGATTTGGGTCTGGGGTCACCCGGAAGTGTACATCCTGGTTCTGCCGGTGTTTGGTGTCTTTGCTGAAGTCACGGCTACCTTCTCTAAAAAGCGTCTGTTCGGTTACACCTCTCTGGTGTGGGCGACCATCGCGATTACCGTCTTGTCGTTCATCGTTTGGCTGCACCACTTCTTCACCATGGGTGCGGGCGCGAACGTAAACGCCTTCTTCGGTATCATGACGATGATCATCGCTATCCCGACCGGCGTGAAAATCTTCAACTGGCTGTTCACCATGTATCAGGGTCGCGTTGAGTTCCACTCAGCGATGCTGTGGACCATCGGCTTCCTGGTGACCTTCTCGATTGGTGGTATGACAGGTGTTCTGCTGGCGGTTCCGGGTGCGGACTTCATTCTGCACAACAGCCTGTTCCTGATCGCGCACTTCCATAACGTGATTATCGGTGGTGTGGTGTTCGGTTGTATGGCTGGCGTGACCTACTGGTTCCCGAAAGCATTCGGCTTCACGCTGAATGAAAAATGGGGCATCCGCGCGTTCTGGTTCTGGATCATCGGCTTCTTCGTGGCATTCATGCCGCTGTATGCGCTGGGCTTCATGGGTATGACGCGTCGTATCAGCCAGGACATCGATCCTCAGTTCCACTCACTGCTGGTCGTTGCAGCAGGCGGTGCGGCGCTGATCGCTTGCGGTATCCTGTGCCAGATTACCCAGTTCTACGTTTCTGTGCGTGATCGCGACCAGAACCGTGATCTGACCGGTGACCCGTGGGGTGGACGTACGCTGGAGTGGGCAACCTCTTCGCCGCCGCCGTTCTACAACTTTGCTGTTATCCCGCATATCCACGAGCGCGATGCGTTCTGGGAAATGAAAGAGAAAGGCGAAGCGTACAAGCAGCCAGAAAAATATGAAGAAATTCATATGCCGAAAAACAGCGGCGCAGCTGTTGTTATCGCGGCCCTGATGACTGTCTTCGGTTTCGCCATGATCTGGCATATCTGGTGGCTGGCTGGCCTCACATTCGTGGGCACCATCATCACCTGGATTGTGAAGAGCTTCGATGAAGACGTGGATTACTACGTACCGGTTGCTGAAGTCGAGCAGATCGAGAAGAAGCACTTTGACGAAATCAGCAAAGCAGGTCTGAAATAATGTCAACTGAAACTGCAAAACACCACCACGACGCCCATGCGGAGCATGGGCATCACGATGCAGGAGCCAATAAAGTCTTTGGCTTCTGGATCTACCTGATGAGTGACTGCATTATCTTCGCAACCCTGTTTGCGACCTATGCAGTAATGGTCAATAACACTGCCGGTGGCCCGGCAGGTAAAGACATCTTCGAACTGCCGTTCGTTCTGGTCGAAACCGCGCTCCTGCTGCTCAGCTCCATTACTTATGGAATGGCAGTGATTGCGATGAACAACCAGAACAAAGGTTCGGTCATCAGCTGGTTAGCGTTGACCTTCCTGTTCGGTGCTGGCTTTATCGGCATGGAAATCTATGAATTCCATCACCTGATCAAAGAAGGCTTCGGTCCTGATCGCAGCGGCTTCCTGTCAGCGTTCTTCACGCTGGTCGGCACGCACGGTCTGCACGTGACCTCTGGCCTGATCTGGATGGCAGTGATGATGTTCCAGATTTCTAAACGTGGTCTGACTGCAACCAACCGCACCCGTATCATGTGCCTCAGCTTGTTCTGGCACTTCCTGGATGTGGTTTGGATCTGCGTATTCACCGTTGTCTACCTGATGGGAGCCATGTAATGAGTCATTCTGTTAACGAACATGGCGCTTCGCACGGTAGCGTGAAGTCTTACATGATCGGCTTCGTCCTCTCTATCATCCTGACCGGCATTCCGTTCTGGATGGTGATGGATGGCGGCGCTTCACACGGCACTATTCTGGGTGTGGTTCTGGTGTGCGCGGTAGTTCAGGTGCTGGTTCACCTCGTCTACTTCCTGCACTTAGACAGCAAATCAGAAGGTGGCTGGAACATGGTGGCCATCGTCTTCTCAGCACTCATTATCTTGATTGTTGTTGTAGGCTCACTGTGGATTATGTGGAACCTCAACTACAACATGATGGCCCACTAAAGAGTCGCGTAATGATTAAGCAATACCTGCAAGTAACAAAACCAGGAATTATTTTCGGCAATTTAATTTCTGTGATCGGTGGATTCCTGCTGGCTTCGAAAGGCAGCATTGATTACACCCTGTTTCTCGCCTCGCTGGTGGGCGTATCGCTGGTTGTCGCATCAGGTTGTGTTTTTAACAACGTGATTGACCGCGATATCGACATCAAAATGGAGAGAACGCGGAACCGTGTTCTGGTCAAAGGCCTGATCTCGGCGAAAGTAAGCCTGGTTTATGCAACCGCATTGGGTATTGCTGGCTTTGCGTTGCTGTATTTCGGCGCTAACCCGCTGGCCATGTGGCTGGCGGTGATGGGCTTCGTGGTTTACGTAGGCGTTTACAGCCTCTATATGAAGCGTAACTCTGTCTACGGCACGCTGATTGGTAGTCTCTCTGGCGCTGCGCCGCCGGTGATTGGCTACTGCGCAGTGACCAACCAGTTTGATGCTGGCGCGTTGATTTTACTGGCTATCTTTAGCCTGTGGCAGATGCCGCACTCCTATGCGATTGCCATCTTCCGCTTTAAAGATTACCAGGCTGCCAACATTCCGGTTCTGCCGGTGGTGAAAGGCATCTCAGTGGCAAAAAATCATATTACGCTGTATATCCTGGCGTTCATGATTGCCACGCTGATGCTGACCCTTGGCGGTTACGCGGGCTACAAATATCTGGTGGTGGCTGCAGCCGTTAGCGTGTGGTGGCTCGGCATGGCACTTTCAGGTTACAAAACCTCAAACGACAAAGTTTGGGCACGTAAACTGTTTGTGTTCTCGATTGTCGCTATCACCGCCCTGAGCGTGATGATGTCGGTTGATTTCATGACGCCAGCGTCGAAGGATTTGCTGACTTACGTCTGGTAATTCAGCTCCGCAAAACCAGAAAGGGCGCGAATTTCGCGCCCTTTCTTTTTGTTACCACTGCTTAAGAACAAATGTTTTACCCGCCCTGCCCTGCTGCCTAAAATGGGCGCAGTATAATTTTGAGGTAAACATGAACGACAATAAAATGACGCCAGTAGAGCTTCGCGCTACATGGGGTTTAGGTACCGTTTTTTCCCTGCGCATGCTGGGAATGTTTATGGTCTTGCCGGTACTCACCACGTACGGCATGGCGTTACAGGGCGCCAGTGAAACACTGATTGGTCTCGCAATCGGTATCTATGGTTTGGCACAAGCCATCTTCCAGATTCCATTTGGTCTGCTCTCCGATCGCGTCGGCCGTAAGCCACTGATCGTCGGCGGACTGCTGCTGTTCGTTTTCGGCAGCGTAATCGCCGCCACCTCCGACACCATTTGGGGCGTGATTTTAGGCCGCGCATTACAAGGTTCCGGCGCGATTGCCGCCGCGGTAATGGCGTTGCTGTCGGACTTAACCCGTGAACAGAACCGCACCAAAGCGATGGCGTTTATCGGCATCAGCTTTGGCGTCACCTTTGCCATTGCCATGGTAGTTGGCCCGATTGTCACCCACGCGCTCGGCTTGCACGCGCTATTCTGGATGATCGCCATCCTCGCGACGCTGGGCATCGTCATCACCTTATTAGTGGTGCCGAATGCGCCAAATCACGTATTGAACCGCGAATCCGGCATGGTGAGAGGCAGCATCCGTGCGGTGCTGACCAATCCAAAACTGTTAAAACTGAATATCGGCATTCTCTGCCTGCACATTCTGTTGATGTCGAGCTTCGTGGCGCTGCCGGGACAGTTTGAGCAAGCCGGTTTACCGGCGGCAGAACACTGGAAAGTTTATCTGGTGACCATGCTGGTGGCGTTTGTCGCTGTGGTGCCTTTCATTATCTATGCCGAAGTGAAGCGCCGCATGAAGCGCGTGTTCGTTGGCTGCGTGGCGATCATCATCATCGCGGAAATCGTATTGTGGGGCGCGGCAGGCCACTTCTGGACGCTGGTGATTGGCGTGCAGCTGTTCTTCCTCGCCTTCAACCTGATGGAAGCGATTCTGCCATCGCTGATCAGTAAAGAGTCGCCGCCGGGCTATAAAGGCACCGCTATGGGCATTTACTCCACCAGCCAGTTCATTGGCGTGGCGATTGGCGGCAGCATGGGCGGATGGATCTATGGTCATGTAGATGCACAAACCGTGTTCCTGGTCGGCGCGATCGTCGCGGCTGCCTGGCTGTTTGTGGCAATGTCGATGCAGGAACCGCCTTACGTTAGCAGCCTGCGCATTATGCTCAGCGATGCGGTGCTGGCAGTGCCAAACCTCGAGAAGCGTTTGAAAGCGCAGCCCGGCGTGGCGTCGGTGTTTATCGTGCCGGAAGAGAAAAGTGCCTACATCAAAATCGACAGTAAAGTGACGAGCCGCGTCGAACTTGAAGCGCTGCTCGCCAGCTGTTAAATGACAAGCCCGACCACTGCGTCGGGCTTTTTTGTTACAGCGACATATCCACCACAATACGCCCTTCAATCTTGCCAGCGTGCATACGCGCGAAGATATCGTTGATATTCGTCAGCGGTTCAACCGCCACGGTGGCTTTCACCTTGTGACGACCGGCGAAATCCAGCGCTTCCTGCAGATCTTTGCGCGTACCGACGATGGAACCGCGCACCGTAATGCCGTCCAACACCATATCGAAAATCGACAGATCGAATTTGCCCGGCGGCAAACCGTTCAGCACCATGGTGCCGCCACGACGCAGCGTACCAATCGCCTGTTCGAACGCTTTTGGTGAAACCGCCGTGACCAGCACGCCGTGCGCACCGCCAAAACTCTCCTGGAACACCTTGGCCGGATCGACATTTTTCGCATTCGCCACCACGCTGGCACCGAGACGTTTAGCAAACTCCAGCTTCTCATCATCGATATCCACCGCCGCCACGTTCAGACCCATCGCCACCGCGTACTGCACCGCCATATGCCCTAAACCGCCGATACCGGAAATCACCACCCAATCGCCGGGTTTGGTGTCGGTCATTTTCAGCCCTTTATACACGGTGACACCGGCACAGAGGATTGGCGCGATTTCGTTGTAATCGACGTTATCCGGAATGATGCCGACATAGTTGGCATCGGCGAGGCAGTATTCCGCGAAGCTGCCATTCACTGAGTAACCGGCATTTTGCTGCGACAGACACAGCGTTTCCCAGCTATCGAGACAGTGTTCGCAGTGACCGCACGCCGAATAGAGCCACGGCACACCGACGCGATCGCCCATTTTCAGGTGCTTAACGCCCTCGCCGAGCGCCACAACCTGGCCCACACCTTCGTGGCCCGGAATAAATGGCGGATTAGGTTTAATCGGCCAGTCGCCTTCGGCGGCGTGGAGATCGGTATGGCATACGCCGGTCGCCGCGATTTTCACCAAAATCTGCCCCGGCCCAACCTGCGGCACCGGCACCTGCTCAATCACTAACGGTTCACCAAAAGCCTTCACAACGGCGGCTTTCATGGTGGTTTTGATTTGCATATTCATCTTTCACTCTCCATTTGATCGGATGCGGACTCAGAACAGGCCCAAAGGCGCGGTGCCATAGCTAACCAGCAGATTTTTGGTTTGTTGATAGGCGCTGAGCGCCATCTTGTGCGTCTCACGGCCAACACCCGACTGCTTGTAGCCGCCGAATGCCGCGTGAGCGGGATAGATGTGATAACAGTTGGTCCAGACGCGCCCCGCTTTGATGCCGCGTCCCATGCGATAAGCCAGATTGGTATCGCGCGTCCACACGCCCGCACCAAGACCGAACTGGGTTTCGTTGGCGATGGCGAGCGCTTCTGCCTCATCCTTAAAGGTGGTAACACCAATCACCGGGCCAAAAATCTCCTCCTGGAAACAGCGCATCTGGTTGGTTCCTTTGATTAAGGTCGGCTGAATGTAGAATCCATCATTCAGCTCGGTGGCCATGCTGGCGCGATCGCCACCGGTGAGAATCTGCCCGCCTTCGTCGCGAGCGATGTTGATATATGACAGGATTTTGTCGAATTGCTGGCGTGAAGCCTGCGCGCCAATCATGGTGTCGCTATCGAGCGGATCGCCACGACGGATATTCGCCACCTTTGCCATCACGCGATCCATAAAGAGTTGATAGATCGATTCGTGAATCAACGCGCGTGACGGACAGGTACAGACTTCACCCTGATTGAAGAAACCGAGCACTAACCCTTCCACCGCTTTCTCAATAAACTCATCCTCGCCGTCCATTACATCGGCAAAGTAGATATTCGGCGACTTGCCGCCCAGCTCGACGGTGCAGGGAATGATGTTTTCGGCGGCACAGGCCATGATGTGACGACCCACCGGCGTTGAACCGGTAAAGGCGATTTTAGCGATGCGTTTGCTGGTCGCCAGCGCTTCACCCGCTTCACGGCCAAAGCCCTGCACCACATTCAACACGCCAGCCGGGAACAGATCGCCAATCACTTCCATCAGCAGCGTAATGCCCAGCGGCGTCTGTTCCGCCGGTTTCAGCACCACACAGTTGCCCGCCGCCAGCGCTGGAGCCAGTTTCCACGCCGCCATTAACAGCGGGAAGTTCCACGGAATGATTTGCCCAACCACGCCGAGCGGTTCATGGAAGTGATATGCCACGGTAGTTTCATCGATCTCCGCGGTGCTGCCCTCTTGCGCGCGCAGGCAACCGGCGAAGTATCGGAAGTGATCCACCGCCAGCGGCAGATCGGCATTCAGGGTTTCGCGGATTGGTTTCCCGTTATCCCAGCTCTCCGCTACCGCCAGTTTTTCGAGATTGGCCTCAATACGGTCCGCCACCTGCAGCAGGATGTTGGCACGATGCTGCACGCTGGTTTTTCCCCAGGCATCGGCCGCCTGATGCGCCGCGTCCAGCGCTAAATCGATATCACGCGCATCCGAACGCGGAAACTGCGCGATATCACTGCCATTCACTGGCGAGGTGTTGGTGAAGTATTGGCCGCTGAGCGGCTCGACGAATTTGCCCGCAATGTAGTTGCCGTAAGTCGCCTGAAATGAAACCAAAGCGCCGGGCGTGCCGGGATGTGCATAACGCATCGCAAACTCCTTTATGTAGGGTCAGATAATCTGAAAGGTCAGTCGCCATTCAGAGAACATGCTGTCAAAGAAGCTATTGCAGCGGGCGTGCCAGCTTTTTTCATCAGCTGATTATTTGAAAAAATATAAATTTAATCATCAAGTTATAAATCCACGTGTGGCTTGGTTTGCAGATGTTGTGCAGAAAAGTTCACCATCTGTGTTGCGTATCGCAACAGTACAGAAACCGACCCGCTACAATGCTGCAACACTTTCGCTTGGGCATGAGGTCATCAATGCAGGGAAATCCATCCGCGTCTGCCGTTAACACCAATCCGCTGTTAAGCGACTCCTGGTTTCGTAGCCAGCTGTATGGTCTCGATCGCACCGCCGATGATTTTCCTCGTGTTCGTCAGGGTGAACTGGCCGATGTGCTCGCCAGCAATGCCAGGCTGCAGCAGTTCGCGCAGCCGGTTATTAAACAGCTGGCGCAGAGACTGGCCGAGAAGCAATCGGTGGTGATTCTGTCGGATGCCACCGGTTTGGTGTTGAATACCTTTGGCGATATGCCTTCGATGGAAAAAGCCCAACGTTATGCGCTGGCGCCGGGCAATTTGTGGAGTGAATGCGGGCGTGGCACCAATGCGATTGGCACCGCGCTGGCGATTGATGACGGCTGCGAAATTGAAGGTCATCAGCACTTCCTGACGCTCAATCAAGGCTTGTACTGCGCGGCGATGCCGCTGCAAATGCCGAACGGCCAAATTGCTGGCGTGCTGGATATTTCCGGCCCGGCGCACTTCCCGCATCCGCAAACCTTTAATTGGGTGAAAGCGGCGGCGAAACAGATCGAATACCTGTGGGTAAAACAGAGCCTGCATCCGCAGCAATGGTTGATGAGCCTGCATCTGCAGCCGCAGGGCATCGATACCAGCGATGAACTGCTGCTGGTGTTCTCGGACAACGTCCTGACCGCCGCTAATCGTCTGGCGATGCGCGAACTGGCGCTAAGCGTCGAACAACTCGGCAGCGTGACCTTTCAACAACTGTTCCCGCAACAGCAGCAGCAAGCCAACACCATTCCCGTTTCGCTCGATTACGCCACGCAGCGCTACTATTTCCGCCTGCGTGCGCCGCAGCGCAGCCATTTTGCCACGCCGAGCGAGCCCGCCAGCGATCTGCCCTTCTCGCTGGGCCGCGATGGCGAAAAGATGGTGCGGCTGCTCAATGCCGGCGTTTCACTGTGCATTCACGGCGAAACCGGCAGCGGCAAAGAGTATGTCAGTCGCGCACTGCATCTGCAGAGCCGCTGGCGCGAAGGCAAATTCGTTGCCATTAACTGCGCGGCCATCCCCGAAGCGCTGATTGAATCTGAGCTGTTTGGCTATCAACCCGGCGCGTTCACCGGCGCCAGCAAGCATGGCTATATTGGCAAAATCCGTGAAGCGGATGGCGGCGTGCTGTTCCTCGATGAAATTGGCGATATGCCGCTGGCGCTGCAAACCCGCTTGCTACGGGTGTTGCAGGAGAAAGAGGTGGCGCCGCTCGGCTCCAGCCGCAGCTGGCCGGTGAATTTTGCGGTGATCAGCGCCACGCACCGCGATTTGGCACAACGCGTCGCAGAAGGCGAATTCCGCGAAGATTTGCTCTATCGCCTGCAGGAATTCTCAATGACCATTCCGCCGCTGCGCGACTGGCCGGACGTAGAAGGTTTTATCAGCCGTTTATGGCTGGAGCTGGGCGGCGCGGATCGTGATATTCAGCTTTCACCTGCTTTATTAACAGCACTGGCACAGCTGCCGTGGCCGGGCAACGTGCGGCAATTGCGCAGCTTGTTACGCGTACTGCTGGCGCTGGCGGATGAAGGTGAGGAAGTCACTGAGGTGCATTTGCCGGCCGAGTATCGTCGCGCGGCGTTGCCGCCACAGCCCGATCGGCAGAGTCATGATGAACGGTTGATCAGCGAAACGCTGCAGCGCTTTAATGGCAATATCAGTAAAACGGCGGAAGCCTTAGGCGTCGCACGCAGCACGCTCTATCGTCGTGCGGCGCGCGACAAACGCGATTAGTCGCGGAAGTTTTTGAACTGGAAAGGCTGACCGAGGTTGCCACCGCGCACCAGCGCCATCGCACCTTGCAGATCGTCGCGTGACTTACCGGTTACGCGCAGTTCTTCACCCTGAATCTGCGTCTGCACTTTCAGCTTGCTGTCTTTAATCAGCTTCACAAGCTTTTTCGCGATATCGCTTTCGATACCTTTCTTCAGCTTGGCTTCCACCGACCAGCTTTTACCGCTGTGCACGATCTCTTCTGGCACTTCAATCGCCGCGCCTTCAATGCCACGCTTCAGCAGCTTTTCGCGCAGAATATCCACCAGCTGCTTTACCTGAAAATCAGATTCGCTGCTGAGTTTGATGGTCTCATTCTTTTCGTTGAGCTCAATGGTTGCGCTCACGTTACGGAAATCGAAACGGGTTGAGATCTCGCGGCTCGCATTCTCCACGGCATTTCGCACTTCCGACAATTCGACTTCGGAAACGATATCGAAAGATGGCATCTTTTCTTCTCCTGATACTAAAGTGACATGCATAATACGCGTCTTGTGGCGCTAATAAAACACGATACATGGAAAGCTATACTGACTCGTAACGTGAAAACCGGAACCCGCCCACGGGAGGCAAAATGAAAATTACCGTGTTGGGGTGTGGCGCCTTAGGTCAAATTTGGCTCGCCGCTCTCGCCCGTCAGGGACATGAGGTGCAGGGTTGGTTACGTGTGCCGCAGCCGTATTGCTCCGCCAACGTGGTCGATCCGCAAGGCCAGGTGAGCAATCACACCTTTATCGCCAACGATCCGCTGTTCCTCGCCGAAAGCCAGCTATTACTGGTGACGCTCAAAGCGCCGCAGGTTTCTCCTGCAGTGAAAAACCTGCAAAGCGTGCTGCCGACGCACGCGCCGATTCTGCTGCTGCATAATGGTATGGGTACGCTGGAAGAGTTGAAAGACCTGCGCCAGCCGCTGCTGCGCGGCATTACCACGCACGCCGCGATGCGCGACGGCACGGTGATCAAACATATCGCGCACGGCATCACGCACATTGGTCCTGCTAATCGCGAGAGCGCCGCGCTGAGCGATATCGCCGATATTCTGCATCAGGCGCTGCCGGACGTGGCCTGGCATGACAACATCGCCGCCGCCAGCTGGCGCAAGCTGGCCATCAACTGCGTAATCAACCCGATGACCGTTGAACACGATTGCCAAAACGGTGCGCTGCGTGCCTGGCCGGAACAAATAGCGTTGCTGTGCGAAGAGATCGCCTGGGTGATGGAGCGCGAAGGTCAGCACATGGCGGTGGATAATCTGCGCGATATTATTTACGACGTGATCGATAGCACCGCTGCCAATACCTCATCGATGCTGCAGGATGTGCGGGCGCAGCGTCTGACCGAAATTGATTACATCACCGGTTACCTCTTGCGTCGCGCCCGCGCGCAGGGCATTTCACTGCCGGAAAATACCCGTTTGTACGATCTGATTAAACGTAAGGAGTCCCACTATGAGCGCGAACGCATCGGTTCTGGTTTGCCTGGCACATGGAAGTGAAGAGACCGAAGCGGTCACCACTATCGATTTGCTGGTACGCGGCGGATTAAGCGTCACCACCGCCAGCGTGGAGAGCGATGGCACGCGTGAGATCGTCTGCTCGCGCGGTGTGCGGCTGCTGGCAGATGCGCCTTTGGTTGAGGTGGCGGACAACGATTACGATGCGATTGTACTGCCGGGCGGTTTGAAAGGCGCGGAGACTTTCCGCGACAGCCCATTGCTGGTGGAAACCGTGCGCCAGTTCCATCTCTCCAGCAAAATTGTGGCGGCAATTTGTGCCGCGCCGGGCACGGTTTTGGTCACGCACGATCTGTTTCCCGTCGGCAATATGACCGGTTTTCCCGGCCTGCGTGACACCATTCCAGACAGTAAATGGATGGAGCGCCGCGTAGTGTGGGATCCGCGCGTTAATCTGCTGACCAGCCAGGGACCGGGCACCGCGATTGATTTTGCGTTGAAGCTGATTGATTTGCTGGTGGATAAAGAGACCGCGCGTGAAGTGGCTTCACAGCTGGTGTTGGCGGCGGGAATTTATAATTATCAGGAGTTTGAAGAGCGTTGATAATAGAGGTCGCCATAAATGGCGACCCTACCAATTACGGGCGATAAACTTTTACGTTTTTGAAGCCCTGCTCGTGCAGATAGAGCGCCTGCAGGCGACTCATCACACCGCGATCGCAATACAGCAGCCAGGTTTTGCTCTGGTCCAAATCGCCAAACTGGGTGCTGAGTTTGTAGAACGCCAACGTTTTCACTTCAACGCCTTCAACTTCCAGCGGCTTTGCTTCCTGCTCATCGGCCGAACGGATATCCAGCACTACGTCGTTGCGGGTGAAAGAGTCAACGGTTTCAACTTCCACCACTTCTTCTTCCGTCTGCTCGGCGATTTCACGGATGTCGACGTTGCTGGCTTCCTGCACCACGCGATTAAGAATCTCGAAATCGAAGTTTTGCTCTTCCGCTTCGATCTTGCCCTTCACCGCTTTAACGGTTGGGCTTTTCGAAATCACACCGCAATACTCTGGCATGGTGCGGGCAAAATCTTCAGTGCCGATCTTACGCGCCACATCGATGATGTGCTCTTTATCATGGGAGATAAGCGGACGCAGAATCAGCGTATCAGAGGCGTTATCGATCAAACGCAGGTTAGTCAGCGTCTGGCTGGAAACCTGGCCCAGCGCTTCGCCGGTCACCAGCGCCTGCACGCCGTAACGCTCCGCCACCATCGACGCCGCACGCACCATCATGCGCTTCAGCACCACGCCCATTTGGCCGTCGTCCACTTTCTCCAGAATCTCACCGACTACCGGCTCGAAGTTGATCGCCACGAAACGCACGCGGTGCGAGCGACCAAAACGCTGCCAGAGATAATGCGCAACCTGACGCACGCCTATCTCGTGTGCCGCACCGCCAAGGTTGAAGAAGCAGTAATGCACGCGGCAGCCGCGGCGCATTAGCATATAGCTCGACACGCCGGAGTCGAAACCGCCGGAAATCAGTGACAGCACATCTTCCTGGGTACCAATCGGGAAACCGCCTAAGCCTTCATAGCGTGCGGTGATCAGCAACAGGCGATCGTCTTCGATCTCCAGATTCACCGTTTCCTCCGGGCGATTGAGCTGCACGCGCGCGCTGGCGATGTGCTGATTAAGGCCGCCGCCCACATAGCGTTCCACGTCCTGCGAGCTGAAGCTGTGCTTGCCGCGACGCTTCACGCGCACGCAGAAACTTTTGCCTTCCAGACGCTCGCGGTTCAGCACCAGCGTCTGCTCGAAAATATCGTGCATATCGGTGTACGAGCGATCTTCTACCGCGAGCACATGATGTATGCCCGGAATGCGCGTCAGTTCGGTGACAAGGGTCTCACGCAGCGACTCATTTTTAGAACGCACTTCAATGTGGTCCCAATGGCGCACGACTTTGATGTCTTCATCGACAGTGCGCAGAATATTACGAATGCTACTGGAGAGAATTTTGATAAAGCGCAGACGCACCGACTGACTTTTGATGGTGATTTCTGGGAACAGCTTGACGATAAACTTCATGGCGACAGGGATTCGTTTGGACAAATAAGTGCTAAAAGCATCAGCACTTAACTGTTAAAATCATATAATTGCGGGTTGATTCAGGAGCCCCCGCATCCGAGGCGCAAAAGTATACCACCTTTGCTGGGTGACTGCTTTAAGCAACCTTCTTCACATTCATTATTTTGCTAATTAATCCCTGTCGGCTACCATGACCAATTGCAAGATAATGTCCTAACCTGTGAGTCGACACTGATTATGCCGAAAAAAGCCGAAGCGCCAGCCAGTTTTGAAAGCGCATTGCAGCAGCTGGAACAGATTGTCAGCCGTCTGGAAAGTGGCGAGCTGCCGCTGGAGCAGGCGCTGAACGAATTCGAACACGGCGTACAATTGGCACGTACCGGTCAGCAAACTCTGCAGCAGGCAGAGCAGCGCGTGCAAATCCTGCTCAGCGACGAGAAAGATGCCGCCCTCGCCCCTTTTACCCCGGAAAATGAGTAATGGATTTCGCTAAACTGCTGAGCGCTTACCATCAACGCGTTAATCAGGCCTTGACGCGTTTAATAGATCCACTTCCTTTTCAGAGTTCTCCTCTGGTGAATGCCATGGAGTATGGGGCATTATTAGGCGGTAAGCGTCTGCGTCCCTTTCTGGTGTACGCAACAGGTGAAATGCTGAAGGCCGATGCGGCCAGCCTGGATGTGCCGGCTGCGGCCGTGGAATGCATTCATGCTTATTCCCTGATTCATGACGATCTGCCGGCGATGGATGACGATGCGTTACGCCGCGGGCAGCCAACCTGCCATATAAAATATGGTGAAGACACGGCGATTCTCGCCGGCGATGCTTTGCAAACTCTGGCCTTTTCGATTCTGGCCGATCAGCCAATGCCCGGCGTCAACGCCGAAGCGCGTATTGCGATGATTTCCGAACTGGCGCAGGCCAGCGGCGTGGCAGGCATGTGCGGCGGTCAGGCGTTGGATTTGGCGGCGGAAGGAAAAAGTATCGATCTGGCGCAGCTGGAACAGATTCACCGTCATAAAACCGGCGCGTTAATACGTGCAGCGGTACGTCTTGGCGCATTAGCCGCCGGGGAGCGTGGCCGCGCCGCGTTGCCGGTGCTGGATATCTACGCCAGCGCCATCGGACTGGCGTTTCAGGTGCAGGATGACATCCTCGATGTAATCGGCGATACCGCCGTGTTAGGGAAAACACAGGGCTCAGATCAGGCGTTGGGTAAAAGCACCTATCCTGCATTGATGGGGCTGGAAAATGCCCGCAGTAAAGCCTGGGATCTTTATCAAGAGGCGCTCGGCGCGCTCGATATTCTGGCGGCACAGTCTTACAACACACTCGCCTTACAAGCGCTGGCAAGCTTCATAATTGAACGCGATAAATAACTTTCATAATGAGTCTCTGATGAGTTTTGATATTGCAAAATACCCGACACTGGCGTTAGCCAACACGGTTCAGGAATTACGTTTATTACCGAAAGAAAAACTTCCGGAGCTGTGTGACGAACTGCGTCAGTATCTGCTGGATAGCGTGAGCCGTTCTTCCGGCCACTTTGCATCGGGTCTGGGCGTCGTCGAGCTAACAGTCGCGCTGCATTATGTTTATAACACCCCCTTTGATCATCTGGTGTGGGACGTCGGCCATCAGGCTTATCCGCACAAAATTCTGACCGGACGCCGCGATCGCATCGGCACCATCCGTCAGAAAAATGGCCTGCATCCGTTCCCGTGGCGCGGTGAGAGTGAGTACGACGTGTTAAGCGTGGGCCACTCCTCTACCTCGATCAGCGCCGGTCTCGGCATGGCCGTTGCCGCCGAACGTGAAGGTAAAGGCCGCCGCACCGCCTGTATCATTGGCGATGGCGCGATCACAGCGGGCATGGCGTTTGAAGCCATGAACCACGCCGGTGACATCAAGCCGGATATGCTGGTGATCCTCAACGATAATGAGATGTCGATCTCCGAAAACGTGGGCGCACTCAACAATCGTCTGGCACAGATTCTCTCCGGAAAAACCTATTCACGCCTGCGCGAAGGCGGCAAGCGTGTATTGGGCGGTTTACCGCCGATTAAAGAGCTGGTGAAGCGCACCGAAGAGCACCTGAAAGGCATGGTGGTGCCGGGCACGCTGTTTGAAGAGCTGGGCTTTAACTATATCGGCCCGGTGGATGGCCACGACGTGCTGACGCTGGTGAGCACGTTGAAGAACATGCGCGATCTGAAAGGTCCGCAGTTCCTGCACATTATGACCAAAAAGGGCAAAGGTTATGCCCCGGCGGAAGAAGATCCGATCACCTGGCATGCGGTACCGAAATTCGATCCCGCCAGCCTAGCGCTGCCGAAAAGCGTGCCGGGCTTGCCAAGCTACTCAAAGATTTTCGGCAACTGGCTGAGTGAAATGGCCGCTGACGATGCGCGTTTGATGGCGGTCACGCCAGCGATGCGTGAAGGTTCCGGCATGGTGAGCTACTCGCGCGATTATCCGCAACAATATTTTGATGTGGCGATTGCCGAGCAGCACGCCGTGACGTTCGCGGCGGGCATGGCAATTGGTGGTTACAAACCGGTTGTGGCGATCTACTCAACCTTCCTGCAGCGCGCCTACGATCAGTTGATCCACGACGTCGCCATCCAGAAATTGCCGGTGCTGTTTGCCATCGATCGCGGCGGCATTGTCGGCGCGGATGGTCAAACCCATCAGGGCGCCTTCGATATCGCGTTCTTACGCTGTGTGCCAGAGATGGTGATCATGACGCCAAGCGATGAAAACGAATGTCGTCTGATGTTGTACACCGGTTATCACTATCAGGCTGGCCCAAGTGCGGTACGTTACCCGCGCGGTACCGGCACCGGCGCAACGCTGGAACCGCTGGCGAGCTTGCCGCTGGGTAAAGGCATCGTGAAGCGTCGCGGCGAAAAGCTGGCGATCCTTAACTTCGGTACCTTACTGCCAGAAGCCGCTGCGGCTGCGGAAGCGCTGAATGCCACGCTGGTGGATATGCGTTTTGTGAAGCCGCTCGATGAAGCACTGATTGACGAGCTGGCCGCCAGCCACGATTCGCTGGTTACGCTGGAAGAAGGTGCCATCAAAGGCGGTGCCGGTAGCGGCGTCAACGAGTACGTGATGGCAAAACGCCTGCGCGTGCCGGTGCTCAACCTCGGCTTGCCGGATGAGTTCATCCCACAAGGTACGCAGGAAGAAGTGCGTCAGGATTATCAGCTGGATGCCGCCGGTATTCAGCAGCAAATCGCTGACTGGCTCGCCCAGTAATCTGCCCGACTCGCTCACCGCCCGGTGAGCGAGCCTGCTGCTATGCTTAGGGAACGATTTCCCTCAAGCATAAGAGCAGGAGCCCAAATACATGAAAACCATTCCCTTAGGCCAGACCGACTTACAGGTTTCGCGTCTCTGTTTAGGCTGCATGACTTACGGCGATCCCACGCGCGGTAATCACGCGTGGACGCTGCCTGAGGAGAGCAGCCGACCGCTGATCAAACAGGCGCTGGCAGCCGGCATCAACTTCTTCGATACCGCTAACAGCTATTCCGATGGCAGCAGTGAAGAGATCGTGGGCCGCGCACTGAAAGATTTTGCCCGCCGCGATCAGGTTGTGGTCGCCACCAAGGTCTATTTCCCGCTAAGCAATCTGTCACAAGGCCTATCGCGCAAGAATATCCTGCAATCCGTCGATGACAGCCTGACGCGTCTTGGCATGGAGTACGTCGATCTGCTGCAAATCCATCGCTGGGATTACGACACGCCGATTGCAGAGACGCTGGAAGCGCTGCATGACGTAGTGAAATCTGGCAAGGCGCGTTATATCGGCGCATCATCAATGCACGCATCGCAATTTGCCCAGGCGCTGGATCTGCAGAAGCAGAACAACTGGGCGCGCTTTGTCAGCATGCAGGATCAGTACAACCTGATTCAGCGTGAGGAGGAGAATGACATGCATCCGTTGTGTCAGCGCGAAGGGATCGCGGTGCTGCCGTGGAGCCCGCTGGCGCGCGGTAAACTCACGCGTCCGTGGGGCGAAACCACCGCACGTTCGGTGTCGGATAATGTGATGGAAAAGCTGTATACCGGCACCGAAGAGAACGATGCGGCGATTGCCGAGCGTCTGGCTAACGTTGCCGCCGATAAAGGCGTGACGCGCGCGCAGGTCGCGCTGGCGTGGCTATTACATAAACCGGCGGTCACCGCGCCGATTATTGGTGCCTCGCGCGAGCAGCAATTCGCCGAGCTGGTGAAAGCGGTGGATGTAGAGTTGAGTGAGAATGAAATTGCCGAACTGGAGACGGTGTATCAACCGCATCCGGTGGTGGGATTTGAGTAAGGCAGACTATCCCCTCACCCCAGCCCTCTCCCGCAAGCGGGCGAGGGAGCAGCACGTGCAGTTCCTACCTAATCGTCCCCTCTCCCACTTGTGGGAGAGGGTTAGGGTGAGGGCAATTCACTTCGCACCGAAGTGATCAAACCCTTGCAAATCCACGCTGCGCGGCTTGCCGTTCTCCAGCAGACTCAGCCCTTCCGATTCCGGTGCAATCTGACCAATGCAGGTATAAGGCACACCAAAATGCCCCAACGCCACATCGAGCGCGCCACGGTTCACTTCCGGCACGGTAAAGCACAGCTCGTAATCTTCGCCGCCGCTCAACGCCCATTTCAGCACCAGCTCCGGCTCGAAGTGATCGCGTAGGGCCGCCGAAAGCGGTAACGCATCGAGATTGATACGCGCACCAACGCGACTGGCGGTCAGCACATGGCCGAGATCGGAAATCAGGCCATCAGAGATATCGATCGCCGAGGTCGCCAATCCACGCAGCGCCTGGCCTTGCAGCACGCGCGGCATCGGACGCAGATGGCGTTTGATCAACGCTTCGTGCACCGCCGGATCGTTCAGGCGATGGCGATGTTGCAGCAGCGACAAACCGGCTGCGCTGTCACCCAAGGTGCCGGTGACAAAAATCCAGTCGCCGGGCTTCGCACCCGAACGTTTCAGCGCCCTTCCCGCCGGCACTAAACCGTGAATGCCGAGCGTCATGCTCAGCGGTCCGCGTGTAGTATCACCGCCAATCAGCTGCATATCGTAGTAATCCAGCAGCTCAAACAGGCTATCGCTAAAGGCCGCTACCCACGGTTCATCAATTTCAGGCAGCGTTAATGCCAGCGTCAGCCAGGCCGGATCGGCGCCCATGGCGGCTAAATCACTGAGATTAACGGCGACGGCTTTGTAGCCGAGATCGGCGGGATGGATATCACGTAAGAAGTGGACGCCCGCAACCAGCGTGTCGGTGCTGATAGCAAGTGTCTGTTTTTCTGGCACGTTGAGTAACGCACAGTCGTCACCAATTCCTTTCTCCACATCGCGGCGGGAGCTGGTGACGCGGTTAAAGTAACGTGCGATCAGTTCGAATTCACCACAAGACATAAGTCAGGTCTCAATGAGAAAAAGGCCGGAGAACCGGCCTTTAAGACTATTTTTTATTCGGTCGAATTTGCGGGGCAGCTTTGTCGAGGACACCGTTGACGAATTTGTGGCTGTCTTCAGCACCAAACACTTTTGCCAACTCAATGCCTTCGTTGATGGCCACTTTATACGGCACATCAGAACGCTTGCTCAGCTCATACAGCGAAATACGCAGGATGGCTTTTTCTACCTGGCCCAGCTCTTCCAGCTGACGCGACAGGTAAGGCTTCATCAGACCGTCCAGGTACGCGCTGTTAGTCGCCACACCGGCCAGCAATTCGCGGAAATAGCTAATATCGACGTCTTTGACGTCTTGTTCCGCCAGAAACTGGTATTCCACATCGGCAATGTCGTTCTTAGACAGCTGCCAGGAGTAAAGCGCCTGGACAGCGCACTCACGGGCGCGACGACGAGCAGCAGGTTTCACAAAATTCCCCTTACAAAAATCAGGCTTTGATGGCTTTCAATACGTTGATCATTTCGAGTGCAGTCAGGGCCGCTTCGGCACCTTTATTCCCTGCTTTCGTGCCGGCGCGTTCAATCGCCTGCTCGATATTTTCAGTGGTCAACACGCCGAAGGTCACCGGGATTTCGCTGGTCATCGCGACATGCGCAATGCCCGAACTGGCTTCACCGGCCACATATTCGAAATGTGCGGTGCCGCCACGAATCACGGTGCCCAACGCAACAATGGCGTCGTGCTTACCGGCTTTCGCCAGTGCGCGTGCTGCCAGCGGCAGTTCGTATGCACCCGGAACCCAGACAACGGTGATGTTATCTGCTTTCACCTGGCCGATGCGCTTAAGTGCGTCAATCGCGCCGTCCAGCAGGCTGTCATTAATGAAGTTGTTAAAACGCGCAATTACGATGGCAATGTTTGCATCAGGCGTGGCAACAGGAGCTTCGATAACTTTCATACATATCCTTTGGGTTGTTTTATGGCCCCGCAGAAGGGGGCGGATTCTATCATACTCTTTGGCGACGCGCTCAGGCTTTTCCGCGCGCTTTCAACGCGGTGTCAGCGTCAGGCGCAGGTCCTCGCCCACCAGCCGCACATCGCTAAAATTCAGAGCCGGCGCATCGGCCAGCTGTTCCAGTCCCGGCAGCGTACACAGGCCGCGAGCAGCATTGCCTAACAGCTTCGGCGCCATGTAAACGATCAGCTCATCCACCAAGCCCGCTTGCAGCAGCGCGCCAGCCAAACTGGCGCCGGCTTCTACCCACACGCTGTTGATCTGCCGCTGGCCGAGCAACATCATCATCGCCACCAGATCCAGCTGTTCGCCACGCTGTGGCACGGCGATCTGGGTCACGCTGGCGGGCCACACTTGTTCATCGGGTTCGCTGCGCATCAGCCAGGTTTCGCCCGGTTGGTCAATCAAACGGTGTTGCGGCGTGACACGCTGTTGGCTGTCAATCACCACGCGCACCGGCTGGCGCAGCTGGCTTTCATCGAGCTGCTCACGCACCTCTTCATTCAATTCACTCCAGCGCACCGTTAACGATGGGTTATCTGCTAACACGGTGGCGCTGGTGCTAAGAATAGCTGAACTCTGCGCGCGTAAACGTTGCACATCGCGCCTTGCGGCTGCGGAGGTGATCCACTGACTTTCGCCACTCGCCATCGCGGTGCGCCCATCAAGGGATGCGCCGAGTTTCAGCTGGATCCATGGGAATCCGGTGCGCATGCGTTTCAGAAAACCCCGGTTCAGCGCTTCCGCTTCGTTCATCATCAGGCCATGACTGACGTCGATGCCCGCCTGCTGTAAACGATAGAGTCCACGTCCCGCCACCTGCGGATTGGGATCCTGCATCGCAGCGACTACGCGCGTCACGCCAGCGGCAATCAGCGCATCGCAGCACGGCGGCGTGCGCCCATGATGACTGCAAGGTTCCAGCGTGACATACGCGGTTGCGCCAGCGGCACGTTCGCCCGCCATGCGCAGCGCGTGCACTTCGGCATGCGGTTCGCCGGCGCGCTGATGCCAGCCTTCGCCGACAATCTCGCCTTCGCGTACAATCACGCAGCCGACATTCGGATTCGGTGTGGTGGTAAAGCGTCCGCGGCGCGCCAGTTCCAGCGCGCGCGCCATATAGCGTTCGTCAGTCATGGATTAGTCCTGTAGGCGGGCGATCTCTTCACCAAAATCGCGAATATCTTCGAAGCTGCGATAGACCGAGGCAAAGCGAATGTAGGCGACTTTATCGAGTTTTTTCAGCTCATCCATCACCAGATTGCCGATCAGTGCGCTTGGCACTTCGCGTTCGCCGGTGGCGCGCAGCTGGGTTTTAATATGATTGACCGCGCTCTCAACCGCATCGGCGCTCACCGGGCGTTTTTCCAGCGCCTTGATCATGCCGCTGCTGAGCTTGTCTTCATTGAAGGGTTCACGCACATCATTGCTTTTCACCACGCGCGGCATCACCAGCTCCGCTACTTCAAAGGTGGTAAAACGCTCATGACACACCAGACACTGACGACGGCGACGCACCGACGATCCTTCACTAACCAGACGAGAATCAATCACTTTGGTGTCCACAGCGGAGCAGAATGGGCAATGCATGAGGCTTCCTGATGCGAGATAAATAGGCCACACAGTGTAGCGCGATCGCGGCACAAAATGTATGTGTGTGGCACATAATGTGTGAATCGCGATTTGTGACATTAAGCCAAATGCATGACATCTCCCTCATGTTACCTCGTCCAAAAACCACTACGCTTAGAGAGCCGCCAGCAAGGCGGCCAACATCATAAAAATCTGGAGGATGTATGGGTCTGTTTGATTTCGTGAAAGATGCTGGAGAAAAACTGTGGGATGCCGTGAGTGGCGGCGGCGACGATGCTAGCAAGAAATTGCAGGATCACATTAACAAACTCGGTTTGCCCGACAGCGATAAGGTCAAGGTAGATGTGAAAGGCGATACCGTGACCGTGACCGGTGATGGCATCTCTCAGGAGTTGAAAGAGAAGATTCTGGTCGCAGCCGGTAACGTCGCGGGGATTACCAAGGTCGATGACAAGGTCACCACCAGCGATGCCGCTACGCCCGCGAAATTCTACACCGTGAAAAAAGGCGATACCTTGAGTGCGGTATCGAAAGAGGTCTACGGAAATCCTAATCAATACAACAAGATTTTCGAGGCCAACAAGCCAATGCTGACGCATCCTGATAAGATCTACCCTGGCCAGGTTTTACGTATTCCCGAATAAAGAAAGGACATTGCATGACGATCAGGACGTTTTGGGCTCCGGCAGCACTCTCTTTGCTGGTTCTCAGTGGTTGCAGTTCAACGCCGGTTTCACCGCAGGTCAAAGAGTTGCATCAGGAAGTGAGTCAGCTTAATCAGCAGATGCGCAAGCTGACCAATCAGGCAACGGCGCTGGAGATTCAGGGACAGCTGAACAGCCAATCCAACCAGGGCGCGTGGCTGTTGCCGCAAGCCAATACGCCGGTAGAACTGCAGACGCAGCTGGGTAAACTGCGCTTGTCACTCTCGCAGGTGGCGGGTGAAGCCAGCGGCAGTCGCGCCAACCTGAATATCCGCTCGACCGATGACCAGCCGATTCCGGCGCTGCGCGCTACCGTGGTTTGGGGCGAAATCGATCCGGCCAGCGGCAAACCGCTTAACGCGGGCAGTCTGAGCCAGACCATCGACGTTCCCGCCGAGTTAATGCCACGCAGTTCGGTTAGCGTGCCGCTGCGACTCAGCGGGTTAACCCCGGATCAACTCGGCTACGTGCGCGTGCACGATGTTGAGCCTCCAGCCGCGAAAAGCATGCCCTGATCGACAGGCATAAAAAAAGGGCTGCCATTGGCAGCCCTTTCTATTTTCACGCAGAATTACGGCAGAATCGAAGGCTGATCTGCGCCCTCTTTTTCCACTTTCTGCACCAGCATGTGTTCACGCTTCATGCCCAGTTTCAACGCCAGCGCTGAAGAGACATAAATCGATGAAATGGTACCGATGGTGACACCGATCAGCATGGTCAGTGAGAAGCCTTTCAGCAACGCACCACCAAACACGAACAGGATCATGATCATCGCCAGCGTAGTGATGGAGGTGATCAAGGTACGGCTCAGCGTCTGGGTCAGCGACACGTTGGTGATGTCGTAAGAAGAACCGCGACGGATTTTGCGGAAGTTCTCACGAATACGGTCAGATACCACGATCTTATCGTTAAGCGAGTAACCAATCACCGACATCAGCGAGGCGACAATCGTCAGATCAATTTCAACCCGTGACAGCGCCAGAATTCCGCAGGTGATGATCACATCGTGCGCCAGCGCCAGTACGGTACCCAGCGCCAAACGCCACTCAAAGCGGAAGCCGATGTAGATCAGAATCGCAATCAGCGCCGACAGCAGCGCCATCGCACCCGCCTGCGCCAGATCGCTACCCACGCTTGGGCCAACGAACTCGACACGCTTCACGGTGGCGTTCTGCTGCGTGGTCTGGCTAATGGAAGCCAGCACTTTGTTGCCCAGTTCGGTGCCAGCATTGCCGGTTGCCGGAGGCATACGCACCATCACATCGCGGCTGCTACCAAAGTTCTGCACCAGCGGCTCTTCAAAGCCCGCTTTCACCAAACCTTCGCGTAGTGCATCAAGATCCGCCGGTTTTTCCAGGTTAATCTCAATCACCGTTCCGCCGGTAAAGTCGAGGCCCCAGTTGAAGCCTTTGACAGCGACGATGGCGATAGACGCCACAATCAGCAGACCGGAGATGATGAAAGCCAGCTTATCCCAGCGCATAAAGTCGACGACTTTACGCCCGTGGTTTAGCTGCTCAATACTATATTCCTGTGCCACAACGCACTCCTCAGATAGACAGCTTGTTGATGCGTTTGCCGCCGTACACCAGGTTAACGATGGCACGGGTGCCGACGATAGCGGTAAACATTGAGGTTGCGATACCGATAGCGGTAGTAATCGCAAAGCCTTTGATTGAACCGGTACCGACCGCATAAAGAATGATGACTTTAATCAGCGTAGTGACGTTGGCGTCGACGATACTGGAGAAGGCGCCTTTATAGCCTTCATGAATCGCCTGCTGTACCGAGCGTCCGTTACGCAACTCTTCTTTAATACGTTCGTTAATCAACACGTTAGCATCGACCGCAACCGCCAGCGTCAACACGATACCAGCAATACCCGGCATGGTTAGCGTTGCACCCGGCAGCAGTGACATGATGCCGACAATCAGCACCAGGTTACACAGCAGTGCGCTGGTCGCGATAAGACCAAACTTCTTGTAGAACACCACCATGAACAGGATGGAGGCGATCAAACCCCACAGGCAGGCTTCGAGGCCTTGTGTGATGTTCTGCTGACCCATGGTTGGGCCGATAGTCCGCTCTTCTACAATCTGGATTGGTGCAATCAACGCACCCGCGCGCAGCAGCAGCGACAGCTGACGTGCTTCGTTTGGATTGTTGATGCCGGTGATACGGAAGCTGTTACCGAGGCGCGACTGAATGTTCGCCACGTTAATCACTTCTTCCTGCTTCACCAGAATCGAACGGCCGTTGGCATCTTTCTTACCGCTGTCTTTGTACTCCACAAACAGGGTCGCCATCGGCTTGCCGATATTGTCCTTGGTGAAGTTCGACATCATGTTGCCGCCCGCGCCATCCAGTGAAATGTTCACCTGCGGCTGGTTGTACTCATCCATGCTCGACGTGGAATCGGTAATGTGATCACCGGTCAGAATCACACGCTTGTACAGCACCACTGGCTGCCCTTCACGGGTTTTCTTCACTTCCGAATCGCCTGGCACACGGCCGCTGGCCGCGGCGGTTGGATCTACGCTGGTGTTCACCAGACGGAATTCCAGCGTGGCGGTTGCGCCCAGGATCTCTTTAGCGCGCGCGGTGTCCTGAATACCCGGCAGTTCGACCACGATGCGATCAGAACCCTGACGCTGCACCAGCGGTTCGGCAACGCCGAGCTGGTTTACACGGTTACGCAGAATGGTGATGTTTTGCTGCACCGCATATTCACGCGCTTCGCTCAGGCGCGCATCACTCATCACCGCACGCAGCGCATCGCTGCCCTGGCTTGAGATCACCAGATCGCGGTGGCGAGTAGACAAGTAGCTGATTGCCGCGTCACGGCTGGCGCCGTCACGGAAACGCACTTCTACGCCATAGTTCGCGATTTTATTAACGGTAGTATACGGAATGCTTTTGTCGCGCAGATCGCTGCGCAGGCTGTCGGCGTTCTGCTCTTGCAGTTTGCCCAGAGCCGTATCCATATCCACTTCCATCAGGAAGTGAACGCCGCCGCGCAGATCAAGACCGAGTTTCATCGGTTCCGCGGCCAGCATGCTAAGCCAGCGAGGGGTTGCCGGCGCGAGGTTGAGTGCCACAATGTAGTCTTCGCCCAGCGCGGTGGTGATAGCATCACGCGCGCGCAGCTGCGCATCCTGCGTTGCAAAGCGGGCCAGAATGGCACCATTTTCCAGAGCGAGGGATTTGCTCTCGATATTGTCTTGTTTTAATACGGTCTGGATCTGATCCAACGTTTGCTCACTGGCGGCGCCACCGCGCGCACCAGTGATCTGAACGGCCGGATCCTCACCATAAAGGTTAGGAAGCGCATAGAGCAGGCCGACGAGAATCACGACGACCAGCATGATGTACTTCCACAAAGGATAACGGTTTAACACGGCAGTTCCCTTCGGGAAGAAAAAATTACAGCGCCTTCAAAGTACCTTTCGGCAGAACGGCGGCCACGAAATCACGTTTAACAACTACTTCAGTGGTGTCGTTCAGGGCAATAGAAACATAGCCAGTTTCTGCCACTTTGGTCACACGGCCAACTAAACCACCGCTGGTCAGCACTTCATCACCTTTAGAGATGGAATCCATCAGCTTCTTGTGATCTTTAGTACGCTTCTGCTGCGGACGCAGAATCATGAAGTAGAAGATCAGACCAAATACCACCAGCATGATCACCAGAGAATACGGACTTCCCTGAGACGGTGCGCCTGCTGCGGCTACGGCGTCAGAAATGAAAAAGCTCATTAAATTTCCCTCATTGATGAATTATCAGACGTTCAGCGGAGGAACCGCCTTCCCCGTCCGTTGGTAGAACTCGCTAACAAAGTGCTCTAATTTACCTTCTTCGATAGCCTTACGTAAACCGGCCATCAAACGCTGGTAGTAGCGCAGATTGTGAATCGTATTCAGGCGTGCGCCCAGTATTTCGTTACAGCGATCAAGATGATGCAAGTAGGCGCGGCTATAATTGCGACAGGTGTAACAATCACACTCTGCATCCAGCGTTGCGGTGTCATCTTTATACCGGGCATTACGAATTTTCACCACGCCATCCGTAACAAACAGATGACCATTACGCGCATTGCGCGTTGGCATAACGCAGTCAAACATATCAATACCGCGGCGAACGCCTTCCACCAGATCTTCTGGCTTGCCGACGCCCATCAAATAACGCGGTTTGTCTTGCGGAATTTGCGGACAGACGTGCTCCAGGATTCGGTGCATGTCCTCTTTAGGTTCACCCACCGCCAGGCCGCCCACAGCGTACCCATCAAAGCCAATCTCTACCAGACCTTTAACCGAGACATCTCGTAAATCTTCGTAAACACCGCCCTGAATAATGCCGAATAATGCATTTTTATTGCCGAGCGAATCGAAGCGGTCACGGCTGCGCTGGGCCCAGCGTAATGACATCTCCATCGAACGTTTGGCGTAATCCCAATCCGCAGGATATGGCGTACATTCGTCGAAGATCATCACTACGTCAGAGCCGAGATCGAACTGAATCTCCATCGACTTTTCCGGATCGAGGAAAATCGGGTCGCCGTTAATCGGGTTGCGGAAATGCACGCCCGCTTCAGTGATCTTGCGAATATCGCCGAGGCTGAATACCTGGAAGCCGCCGGAATCGGTGAGGATCGGCCCTTGCCAGTTCATGAAATCGTGCAGGTCGCCGTGCAGTTTCATGATCTCCTGACCTGGGCGCAGCCACAGGTGGAAGGTGTTGCCGAGCAGGATCTGCGCACCGGTCTCTTTCACTTCTTCCGGCGTCATGCCTTTCACCGTGCCGTAGGTGCCCACGGGCATAAATGCCGGGGTTTCGACTACGCCACGATCAAAGACCAGACGGCCACGGCGCGCGCGCCCGTCGGTGGTATCTAATTCAAATTTCACATTAACCTCTAATCAGAGAAACAGTCTGATTCAATTATGCGCCGACGCTTTCATCAGGCGCTTGTGGATTACGGGTGATGTACATCGCATCCCCGTAGCTAAAGAAACGGTACTGCTCTGCCACCGCGCTGTGATAAGCCGCCATGGTGTGCTGATAACCGGCAAAGGCCGAAACCAGCATAATCAGGGTCGATTCCGGCAAGTGGAAGTTGGTGATCAACGCATCGATCACCTGATAGTGATAGCCGGGATAGATGAAAATCTGCGTGTCATCGAAGAACGGGGCAATCAGCGCGTTCTGGCTGGCCTTCGCGGCGCTCTCCAGCGATCGCACTGAGGTGGTGCCCACGGCGACCACTTTGTTGCCGCGCGCTTTACACGCCAGCACCGCATCCACCACATCCTGCGGCACTTCCGCGTATTCGGCGTGCATGATGTGATCTTCGATGGTTTCCACGCGCACCGGCTGGAAAGTCCCTGCACCGACGTGCAGCGTGACGAACGCCATCTCAACGCCTTTGGCTCTCAGCGCCTCCAGCAGCGGCTCGTCAAAGTGCAAACCGGCGGTCGGCGCGGCGACGGCGCCGGGACGCACGCCGTACACGGTTTGGTACAGCTCACGGTCTGCATCTTCATCCGGACGATCGATATATGGCGGCAGCGGCATATGACCGACGCTGTTGAGAATATCCAGCACCGCACGGTCGTCTTCGAAAGCGATCTCAAACAGCGTGTCATGACGCGCCACCATCGTGGCTTTGACGCTTTCGTCATCGCCCAGCAGTAACTCTGCTCCCGGCTTGGGCGCTTTAGAAGCGCGCACGTGCGCCAGCACGCGTTTGTCATCCAGCATGCGCTCAACCAGCATCTCGATTTTGCCGCCGCTGGCTTTACGGCCAAAAACGCGCGCCGGAATCACGCGGGTGTTGTTGAACACCAGCAGATCGCCCGGATTGAGCTTATCCATCACGTCTGTAAATACGCCGTGGCTTAACGCGCCGCTTGGGCCATCCAGCGACAGTAAGCGGCAACCGCTTCGCTGCGCCTGCGGATAGTGGGCGATTAAGGATTCTGGCAACTCAAAGGTAAAATCGGCTACGCGCATGCTTCACTTCTTCAGGACTTAAAATCAGGCGGCATAGTCTAGCGGAAAAGCGGCAAATTCTGAACAACTGGCTGAGTTTCTCTGAGTCTGCTTTTACACAAAATAATTCGAGGTACAGGAAGGCGGTGAATGAGAGCAGCCAACGCACCTGTAACTTGACGTATGACGTGTATATAATGCGCCATGAACTTTCTCGCTCACCTTCACCTGGCGCAGCTGGCTAACAGCTCTCTGCTGGGCAATCTCATGGCCGATTTCGTGCGCGGCAACGTGCAATCACAATGGCCTGCACCGGTGGTGGCTGGCATTGCCATGCATCGTCGCCTTGACGTCCTGACCGATAATCTGCCCGAAGTGCGTATTGCGCGTGAGCTATTTCGCCCGGAAACACGCCGCGTGGCGCCCATCACGCTGGACGTAATTTGGGACCACTTTCTCGCACTGCACTGGGAGAAAATTCACCCGACGCAATCGCTGGTAGCGTTTACCGCTGCGGCAGAACAAGACATCGTGCCGCAACTGGCCGGCACGCCGGAAGGTTTCATCGAACTGAATGCAGTGATGTGGCGCGAACGCTGGTTTGAGCACTATGCCGAACCGACACGGCTGGCGCGGGTGCTAAATGGCATGGCGCATCGCCGTCCGCGTCTGGCCGCACTGCGCGATTCTTACCAGGATTTTGTTGATCATTATGATCAACTTGAGCCGCTGTTCTTCCAGTTTTATCCGCGCTTAATGGCCGCCGCGCGGGCGCAGGAATTGTAATATTAGGTAATTCAAGACCCGTCTGTTGGACGGGAAATTTCCCATCCCCTACCCTTCGTGGCCTTAATCTTCGTCACACTTAGGGAAATCTCATGCAGCATCTTATTGCCAACCGGCTCGCAGAAGCCGGTCTTAGCTACACGCACATTATGGCGTTAGGGATAGTGATCGCCATTATCTTTGCCATCTCGTTAATCACTCACGCCATTCTGCACCGCGCCATCTTGCCGCTCCTGCGTCGCTATACCGAGAAAAGCAGCCGTCAGTGGCCGAAGGCGCTGATTAACAGCCGCCTGTTTAGCCGCAGCGTATGGTTGATGCAAGGCGTGCTATTCAAATTACAGACCGAGCTGTTCCTGCACGACAGCTCTCAGATCTATCCTGCGCTGCTGATTTTCGCTCAGCTGTGGATGATGATCTTCGCGCTGCTGATGCTGTTCTCGCTGCTGGATCTGCTGCAGCAGCTCAGCGCAAACAGCATGCTGGCGCAGCAATTGCCGCTGCGCGGAATTATCCAGAGCGTGAAATTGATCGCTGCCATTTTAATGGTGATCATGATTATTTCGCTGCTGTTGGGTAAATCGCCTGGCGTATTGATCACCGGTCTCGGTGCCATGACGGCGGTGCTGATGCTGGTATTTAAAGATCCGATTCTCGGTCTGGTGGCCGGCATTCAGTTAGCGGCCAATAATATGCTGAAAATGAATGATTGGCTGGAAATGCCGAAATATGGCGCGGACGGTGCGGTCATTGATATTTCCCTGACCACGGTAAAAGTGCGCAACTGGGATAACACCATTGTGACCATTCCCGCTTACGCCTTAATTTCCGACTCCTTTAAAAACTGGCGCGGCATGTCGGAATCCGGCGGACGTCGCATTAAGCGCAGTATTAATATCGATACCACCAGCATCACTTTCCTTGATGACGCCATGATGCAGCAGTTAAAAAGTGCGCATCTGCTCACGCCCTATCTGAATAGCAAAAGCGAAGAAGTGGCGGCGTGGAATGCGCAGCTCGGCTGTGATTTGAATTCGCCGCTCAACGGTCGCCGCCTGACTAACGTTGGTACTTTCCGCGCCTGGTTGCAAAGCTGGCTGGAGCAACATCCGCATATTCATAAAGAGATGACATTAATGGTGCGTCAGTTAGCGCCGGGTGAAAACGGTTTGCCGCTGGAAGTGTATGTGTTCACTAGCACCACGGTATGGAAAGAGTATGAAAATATTCAATCGGATATCTTCGACCATATTTACGCGGTGCTGCCGACTTTTGGCCTGCGCGTACACCAATCGCCTACCGGCAACGACATGCGTCAAATCGGCGTGAGAACCCACCATTAACGCTTCATCCCGCATAACCCGCCAGAGAAAATAAAAATTTTAGTGGCGGGCCTTCTCCCCCTCTTGTCACGCGCAGTCATCTACGGCTTAATGAAACCTTTCTTAACTTTTGTTAAGTCCGTCACACAGCCAATACGCCATTTTGGGCGTCTGTTGTCGCTTCGCCAGCCTAAAAATCATAAGAGGAAAAGATGTCATCAGCTTCGCTTACCGAACTCGACGCACGTTATCATTTCGCCTGTGAGGTTGCCAAAACCGCCGCCAGTCGGGCTTTATCCTGGTATCAGCAACGTCATCAATTAGTGGTTGAGCATAAGAAAGACCTGCAGGATGTGGTCAGCGAAGCCGATCGCAACGTGGAGGAATTGGTCAAGCATCTGATCCACGAACGCTTTCCTGACGATGCGGTGCTGGGCGAAGAGAGCGGCGGAGAAACGTCAGGCGCACGCTTTATCTGGGTGATCGATCCGATTGATGGCACCAGCAGCTTCCTGAACGGCTTGCACAACTGGTGCGTTTCGCTGGCGATTGTTTGTGAAAACGAAGCCGTAATCGGCGTGGTGTGCGATCCCAATCATCATGAAACCTTTCACGCCTGCCGAGGAAAAGGTGCCTGGGTAAATGATAAACGCATTCAGGCGCACAGCGCGCAGCAGCTCGATCAGGGATTGCTCGGTTTGAGCAGTTCCAACAGCCAACCGATTGAACCGCTGACCACTTTTATCAGCACATTACTGGCGCAGGGCGGCATGTTTATCCGTAACGGTTCGGGAGCATTAATGAGTGCGTGGGCCGCGGCGGGTCGACTAATAGGTTACTACGAAGCGCATATGAATCCGTGGGATGGCTTGCCGGGCATCGTGCTGATGCGTGAAGCGGGCGGCATCACCAACGATTATCTGGCTAATCAGGGTTTGCAAAATGGCAATCCGGTGCTGCTGGCAAATGCGGTAATTTATCCACAGCTGAAAGCGCTATTGCCTGCGCATTTGTCGTTATAATTTTCACATTGGGTTAAGTTCGTTAATTTATGCGAACTTAACCTTTAACTAAAATTACTTAAGCGCACTGTAAGTAATATTCTACTTCGTAGTGAGACTTTTCTCTTTTTTTTTTCGAACATCCTGGCATCAATAAAAATACGATATGCTGCGCAAGTCAAACATCCCTTAGTAATACTCATTGTTTCCTTTTTGCAGTTCTTTTCGGCGCCAGGATGCGCCGAGATATTTTTGGTGTTTTATTATTTTGGGATGGCGTGATTATTTTTATATTGAAATCGTCATATATAAAAAGGTCGCCATAAATGGCGACCCTACAATATAGTTAGCCTTTACGCTTTTTCACTAGCGGCCACGCCAGCAACAGCAGCGCAATCCACGCAAAACCAACGTAAAGCGACACCCGCGTATCCGGGAAGTAACCAATCAGTCCAATAATGAAGGCCAGGAACAGCACGCCAAACCATGCGGTAGTACTGCCGCCCGGCATGGCAAAGTCCAGCTTCCCGGCTTGCTCTTTACCAATCTTGCGGCGGAAGGCGATCTGCGACAGCAGAATCATGATCCACACCCAAACGGTAGCAAAGGTCGCCAGCGAGGCGATGACCAGGAACACTTTCTCCGGCATCAGGTAGTTGAGATACACCGCGATCAACATCGCCAGCATCATCACCAACACGGTCACCCACGGAATCCCGCGATTCGATACCTTCTGGAATACCTTCGGTGCGTGGCCCTGCTGTGCCATGCCGTGCAGCATACGTCCCACGCCAAACACATCGCTATTGATTGCCGACAGCGACGCCGTCAGCACCACGAAGTTAAGGATCGACGCCGCCGCCGCAATGCCCAAATGCTGGAAAGTCAGCACGAACGGACTGCCGGAAGTGCCCACCTGATTCCACGGATAAATCGACATGATGACGAACAGCGTACCAACGTAGAACACCAGAATACGCATCGGTACGGAGTTGATGGCGCGTGGAATCGAGGTTTTCGGATCTTCCGCTTCACCGGCGGTAATGCCGATAATCTCAATCCCGCCGTAGGCAAACATCACCATCTGCAGTGACAGCAGCATGCCGACGATGCCGTGCGCGAAGAAGCCGCCGTTGGTCCACAGATTGTGAATGCCGGTCGGCTGACCGCCGTTGCCGATGCCCCAGAAAATCATGCCGAAGCCGGCGAGGATCATGATGATGATGGTGGCGACTTTGAAAAAGGAGAACCAAAACTCCACTTCGCCAAACACTTTCACGCTCATCAGGTTGATGGCGCCGATAATCAGCACCACGCTCAACACCCAAATCCAGTGCGGCACATCGGGGAACCACACACCCATGTAGATACCAAAAGCCGTGACGTCGGCAATCGCCACAATCAGGATTTCAAAACAGTAGGTCCAGCCGGTGATATAACCGGCCAGCGGGCCAAGATAATCCTGCGCATAGCGCGAGAATGAGCTGGCCTGCGGGTTGTTGACCGACATCTCACCCAGCGCACGCATGATGATGTACGCCACCGCGCCGCCGATGATATAGGCCAGCAGCACGCTTGGGCCTGCCATTTTGATGGCATCCGCCGAGCCATAGAACAGCCCGGTGCCAATCGCCGATCCCAGCGCCATAAAGCGAATGTGGCGCGTGCTCAGTCCGCGTTTGAGCTTATTGGTTTCTTGCATAACACTCAGTACCTTGAAAATGAAAAACCACGGGCAAGCCCGTGGTTGAAATTAACAGCAATGTCGCTTACTGATGAACCGCGACCTGCTCACGTCCTTTTGCCCGATCAACTACCGCAGCAATCACCAGCATCGCCAGCGATGGCGGCAACCAGGAAAGCCCCTGATCGGCCAGCGGCAGATGCTGGCTGAACAGCGGCAACACATCTTTAAAGCTGGTGGTTTTGATGGCATCAACGATACCGAACAGCAGGCTTACCAGCATGGTCGGCGCGATGATACGCGAACTTTTGTTCCAGAACTTCAGCGTGAAGCTCAGCACCACCAGCACGATGCAGGGCGGATAAATCGCCGTCAGCACCGGAATCGAGATCTGAATCAGATGGCTCAGGCCGAGATTCGACACCACCATCGAGAACAGACCCAGAATAAATACCAGCGTTTTATACGACAGCGGAACGTATTGCGCAAAGAATTCTGCACAAGCGCAGGTCAGGCCCACCGCCGTCACCATGCAGGCGACGAAGATCAGCGCGGCGAGGAAGAAGCTGCCCATGCCGCCGAAGGTCTGCTGCACGTAAGCATGCAGAATCTCAGCACCGTTGGCGCTCTGCGCCACTAATGCGCCGCTATCGTTACCGAGCTTGAACAGCGTCAGGTAAATCAGCGTCAAACCGATACCCGCGATAATACCCGCCAGCATGGTGTAGCGCGTCAGCAGTTTGGCATCTTCAACACCGCGTGAACGCGCCGCATTGACGATAACGATACCGAACACCAGCGCACCCAGCGTATCCATGGTCAGATAACCATTGACGAAACCGCTGGAGAAGGCCGCACGCTGATACTCTTCGGTGCCCGGCGAAACGCCACCAGCCGGCCAGATCAGCACGGCAACGCCGAGCACAATCAGCGCCAGAATTTTCAGCGGTGCGAGGAAGTGACCTACGGTATCCAGCAATTTGCCCGGATACAGCGAGATACCGATCACCAGCGCAAAGTAAATCAGGCTATAGATGAACAGCGGCAGCGCGCCGTCGCCGGTCAGCGGTGCAATACCGACGGCAAAGGAAACGGTAGCGGTACGCGGCGTGGCAAACAGCGGGCCAACAGCCAGATAGCAAACGGTCGCCAGCAGCAAGCCTGCGGCTTTACCAATCGGTGAGCTCAGCGCATCAATGCCGCCGCCCACGCGCGCCAGCGCGATAACAGTGATCACCGGTAAGCCAACCGCGGTAATCAGGAAGCCGAAGGCCGCAATCCAAACGTGTTCGCCAGACTGAATCCCCACCATCGGTGGGAAGATGATATTTCCTGCGCCAACGAACAGGGCAAACGTCATGAAGCCCAGCGCCAGGATATCCTTGGAGGTTAAACGATGTGTCATAAACTTCTGTACTGCCTGTAGCTAATGTTGCGGTGGAAGTTGAGTTCGTGTTGTCCTCTGGATGCGCTAAAACAAGGACTTATTCGGCAAGACCAGCGTGTTATGCGGGACTAATCGTTAAAGCGCAGGTGATTTAATCTACTTTTCTTCTGTTCGCAGAGGGATAAATCGACAACGGCGCAAATTAGAACGTTTATAGCGAAGAAAGGCAATACGGGATCGAAAAACCAGAAGGATATAACAAGATAGCGGGAGAAAGCAGTGAATCACGGTGGAATTGTAGGAAAACACCTCAGATGATTTGCTAAAAGTTTCCTCAGCACGGGAGATCTCTTTGCATAAATCGCCCTTAAGATGCACAAAAGGCGCGATTTACGCGCCTGTTTGGCTAACTTTACGGAATTACCAGACTGTTCTTGCTATATCGACCACCAGACGAATCTTCTGCCACTGTTGCTCTTCGCTCAGGCTGTTGCCCTCTTCGGTAGACGCAAAACCACACTGCGGGCTGAGGCAGATTTGATCGAGGCTGACGAACTGTGCTGCTTCCTGCAGACGCGCTTTTACCTGTTCCGCATCTTCCAGCTCGCCGGTTTTGGTGGTGATCAACCCGAGTACCACTTGCTGATGACCCGGCTTGAGGAAGCGCAGCGGTTCAAAGCCACCCGAACGTTCGTTGTCATACTCAAGGTAGAAGGCATCGATATTTACGCCGCCAAACAGCACTTCGGCGACCGGCTCATAGCCACCTTCGGAGATCCAGGTCGAGCGGAAGTTACCGCGACACACATGCAGCCCAACGGTCAGATCTTCTGGCTTGCCTTCCAGCGCGGTGTTCAGCATCTCAGCATAGATGCGCGCCAGCTCCTGCGGATCTTCACCGCGTTCGCGGATCTGTTGCTGCTGGTCGGTAGAGCACAGATAGGCCCACACCGTGTCATCCAGCTGCAGATAACGGCAGCCAGCCGCGTAAAACGCTTTAATCGCGTCTTTATAGGTCTGCGCCAGATCGGCGAAGTATTCTTTCAGATTGGGATAGACTGTGGCATCGATCACCTTGCGGCCACCGCGGAAGTGCAGCACGCTTGGGCTGGGAATGGTCATCTTGGCAACCGCATCGCCCGCTACGCTTTGCAGGAAGCGGAAGTGATCCAGCATTGGGTGTTCCGGATTAAAGGCTACTTTACCGGTGACTTTCACGCCGTGCGCTTTGGTCTGCACGCCATTGAACTGAATGCCCTGCTCCGCTTCGAACAGCTCAACGCCGTGCAGATCGCCGAAGAAGTCGAAGTGCCACCATGCGCGACGGAATTCACCATCGGTAACGATCTGCAGGCCATTGGCGCGCTGCTGCTCCACCACATGACGTATTTCGCGATCTTCAACCTGACGCAGTTGATCAGCATTGATGTCGCCATTGGCAAACTGCACACGCGCCTGCTTGATGGCAGCGGGACGCAGAAAACTGCCGACGGTATCGGCGCGGAACGGGTTATGACGTAGCATCTTATCTCCTCGCTGAGCGCTTAGTTGCGTCAGGGTATAATTTCGCTGGGTTATTTTGGCCATCTGGATGGCTATATGTCCAAAGAGAATGCCACGCTGTTGCCCTTTCAGCAACGGAAGAAAATTCAGCTTACATGAAACTATTTCATGTTCAGATGCACGTTCTTCAATTTCCCTCAATGGCCGCCCGCGCTCGCGCCATCTGGCTGTCTGACAACGGCAGATAACCGGCCTCGCTCACCCGGCGCTGACCTTGTGGCGACAACACCTGATGCAGAAAGGCATTCACCAGCGGCGGCAGCGGTTTGCCGGGTGCTTTGTTGACGTAGATATAGAGCGGACGCGACCACGGATAGCGGCCGCTGCGAATAGATTCGGCATCCGGCATCACGCTGTCGCCATTCGCCGTGACCACCGGCAGCATTTTCACGCCGCTGAGATGAAAGCCAAAACTGGCGTAACCAATGCTATTGGGCGTGGCGGCAACGGCTTGCACCACCGCAGCGGAACCGGGGAATTCAGCGACGTCAGCACGGAAATCGCCTTTACACAGCGCCTGCTGCTTGAAGAAGCCCCAGGTGCCCGACGCCGAGTTACGTCCATAACGCTGGATGCTGCGCGTTGCCCACTGGCTGTCGCTCAAGCCGAGATCGCCCCAGCGCTGCGGCACCTGCTGCCCGCCGCACAGGCGCGTGATGGAAAACAGCGCATCGAGTTGTTGCGGCGCGATGCGCGGCAGCGGATTGTCCTGATTGACCACCACCACCAGCGCATCCATCGCCACCGGCACCGCCAGCGGCGGATAGCCGTAGCGCGCAATGAACAGTTGACGTTCGTCGATCTGCATCGGGCGGCTCATCGCGCCCAATTGTGCAGCACCGGCGGCCAGCGCGGTCGGTGCGGTAGACGATCCCGCCGCCTGCACCTGAACGTTCACGCCTGGCGACTGGCGGCTAAAATCCTCGCCCCACAGGGTCATCAGATAACCCAACGTATCCGATCCGACGCTGCTCAGATTGCCGGTTAGCATGGTTTGTTGGCCGTGTGCCAAAGCAGAGCAAAGCAGCGAGAGGGATAGCAACAGCGATTTCATGGGCGATTCCGCAATTTAATGAGACGCCTATTCTGGAGCGGCGTGATTTATCGCGCAATAAATTGCGTAAGGGTTGTCAGTTAAGCGCGAAGCGGTCGCCATAAATGGCAACCCTACGAAAATCCCGTAGGGTGCGCATTTATGCGCACCTGGTCGCCATAAATGGCGACCCTACGAGACTTGTAGCGATGGCGAGTCAAAATTATGCCTTTATGGTGCAGCGCGGGTGTTGAGGCGACATCCCAAACCGCTGAACGATTGAGGGATTCCAGGGCGAGCCGCATGGATGCGGCGAGAGGTGGCGCTGAGCAGGAGCGAATCGCCACCGGTCCGTCAGGAATCGTGAATGAGTGAAGGTACCGCGCAGCGGCGGGTTGGGCTGGCGCAAGGCCCGGGAGTGCAGAGGGCGCGGCCAGGCGCTCTCTGCTCGGTCGCCGCACAAGGGTGCTGCAACTGCCTCAGCTTAGGGCGAACGAAAGCCGCTCTGTGCTTAACTGAGCGGCATTACGCCATGGATGTGCAAACCTTAATTAACCTGCGCTTGCAGCGCGCTAGCCACAATCAAGCGTGGCGGCAGCAGGAAGCTGAAACAGGTTTCCTGATGCGGCACGCTGGTGATCTCGAGCCGCGCATTATGATGGCCCAGCGCGTGCTTCACGATTGCCAGCCCCAACCCGCTGCCGCCGGTGGCGCGTGAACGCGCTTTGTCCACGCGGTAGAAGCGTTCTGTAAGGCGCGGCAGATGCTGTTCGCTGATGCCCGGCCCGTCATCGCACACCTTAAACTGCGCGCCTTGTTTGGTACGCAACCAGCTGATGTCGATGCGCGTGCCATCCGGCGTGTGATTCACCGCGTTGTAGACCAGGTTGGAAATGGCGCTACGCAACTGCTCATCGTTGCCGAACACTTTCAGGTGCGGATCGGTATGGAAATGGATGGTGTGACGTCCCTGGCTCAGCGTTTCCGCTTCACGCTGCAATAGCAGCAGCATGCCCGGCACATCCACCGTCTCTTTCAGATCGATGGCTGGCGCCGCTTCGATACGCGACAAGGTCAGCAACTGCTTCACCAGGCTGTCCATGCGGCGCGTCTGCTCTTGCATAGTATGTAACGCCTTGCTGCGCGTGCGCTCGTTCATTACCGCGTCGTCCATCATTTCCAGATAGCCCTGCAATACCGTTAACGGCGTGCGCAGTTCATGACTGACGTTGGCAAAGAAGTTGCGCCGCGCGCCTTCCAGCTGGTGCATCTGGGTGACATCACGCGCCACCATCAGCCACTGTCCTTCGCTGTAAGGCATCACGCGGAATTCCATATGATGCTGATTATTAAGGATCTGCGTCAGCGGTGTGTCGAACTTGCGCTGGCGGATATAGCGGGAGAATTCAGGATAACGCAGTAAATTGAGGATGTTCTGGCCGTTATCTTCCGGCCAGCGCAGGCCAAGATGCTGCTGCGCCAAGCCGTTGCACCAGAAAATGGTGCCCTCTTCGGTGGTCAGCACCACCGCATCCGGCAGCGATTCGGCACCGCTGCGGAAACGTTTGATCAGATTGCCCAGCTCGCGGCGGCGACGCCGGTTGCGCAACTGCATCTGATACAGGCCATAAAACAGCGGTTCCCAGCTGCCGCGTCCGGTGGGCGGCGTCATTGAACGATCGACCCACAACCAGTGCGACAGACGCATCAGATTGCTGAAGTGCCAGAACATCACGCCGGTCACCGCAATCAGCAGTAACCACGGCAGATATCCGAACAACAGACCCAACACCAGCGCAGGTAAACAGACCAGCGCCAGCTCGGTCAACAATCTCTTCCAGGAGAGTCGTTCCAGCACGGTAAAAACTCCGTTTACGTTTAGTAGCGGGCAGAGAAACGATACCCTGTTCCGCGAACGGTTTGAACCATGCGATCGTGGCCGGTCAATTCCAGCGCTTTACGTAAACGGCGAATATGCACATCGACGGTGCGATCTTCGACATACACATTGGTGCCCCAAACGTGGTTCAGCAGCTGTTCGCGGCTGTACACGCGTTCCGGGTGCGTCATAAAGAAGTGCAGCAGTTTGTATTCGGTCGGCCCCATCTCCAGCGGCGTGGTTTCCGACATCACGCGATGTGAGGATGGATCAAGGCTCAGGCCCTGCATCTCAATCACCTCTTCCACCGCCATCGGTGAAATACGGCGCATCACCGCTTTAATACGCGCCATCAGCTCTTTGGGTGAGAATGGCTTGGTGATGTAATCATCCGCGCCCACTTCCAGACCGCGCACGCGATCCTCTTCTTCACCGCGCGCCGTCAGCATCATCACCGGGATGTCACGCGTCATGGCTTCACGCTTCAAATGCTTAATAAACTGAATTCCGCTGCCGCCGGGCAACATCCAGTCCAGCAGAATTAAATCAGGCCAGGGTTCGATCAGCTTACTAATCGCGCTGTCATAATCTTCCGCCTCAATAGGCTGGTAATCATTCTGTTCCAGCACGAAACATAACATTTCACGGATGGGAGCTTCGTCTTCCACAACCAAAATGCGCTTAGCCATTGTAACTCCTGCTAGTGTGACAACGTGTCACGGGGATTTGCGGCGCCATTATGCGTCAGTTTTGTGACACTTTTATGAAAAAGCCGCCCTAAGATAGATAGATAAAAAACAGAAATGTCACAATAAAAATCTGCTTTTTTTCTTTGTGATCTTAAGTGGTTATAATTCGCCTTCGCTAAACAGAGCACGGAGCAAACATGCGCATCATTCACACCGCTGACTGGCATCTCGGTCAGTTCTTTTACAGCAAAAGTCGCGCGCGGGAACATCAGGCGTTTCTCGACTGGCTGCTGGATCAGATTGTGCAGCATCAGGTGGATGCGCTGATTATCGCGGGTGATCTGTTTGATACCGGTTCGCCGCCGAGCTACGCGCGTGAAATGTTTAACCGTTTTGTGGTGGCGCTGCAGCCAAGCGGCTGTCAATTGGTGGTGCTGGCGGGCAATCACGATTCGGTGGCGACGCTGAATGAATCACGCGAGCTGCTGGCCTGCCTGAATACGCAGGTGATCACCAGCGCCACGCCGCAGGGAGAACAACAGGTGTTAACCCTGAAGCAGCGCGATGGCGTGCCGGGTGCGCTGCTGTGCGCCATTCCTTTTCTGCGTCCGCGCGACATTCTGCGCAGCCAGGCTGGCCAATCCGGTCGCGAAAAACAGATCTCGCTGCTGGAGGCGATCGAGCAGCATTATCAGCGCTGTTTCGCCGCCGCGCAGTCAATAAACAGCGCGCTGCCGATCATCGCCACCGGCCATCTCACCACCGTTGGCGTCACTAAAAGCGATTCGGTGCGCGACATCTATATCGGCACGCTGGATGCCTTCCCGGCGCAGGCGTTTCCGCCAGCGGATTACATCGCGCTTGGTCACATCCATCGCGCCCAGCGCATCGCCAACAGCGAACATATTCGTTACAGCGGCTCACCAATTCCGCTCAGTTTTGATGAGCTTGGTCGCGACAAAAGCGTCTTCCTGCTGGAGTTTTCCGACAAGCTTAAGGACGTGACGCCGCTGATCATTCCGCACTTCCAGCCGATGCAGATGCTGAAAGGCTCGATGGCGGAGATTGAACATCAGCTGGCGCAGTTCAGCGAGAGCACCAGCGAGCTGCCGACCTGGCTGGATATTGAGATCACCACCCAGGAATACCTCAGCGATCTGCAACGTCGCATTGAAGCGCTGACCGAAAATCTTCCGGTCGAAGTGCTGCTGGTGCGCCGCAGCCGCGAACAGCGGCAGCGCAGCCTCGAACGGCTGGAGAACGAAACCCTGAGCGAATTAAAAGTGGAAGAAGTGTTTGCCCGCCGACTGGCGCAGGAAGATCAGCTGGATGCTGAGCAAGCAGAACAGTTAACGCAGCTGTTCCGCACCCAGCTTGCCGCGCTGGAGAATCCATCCGCATGAAAATTTTGACGTTACGTTTTAAGAACCTCAATGCGCTGCGCGGCGAATGGTTTATCGATTTCCGCCGTGAGCCCTTTGCCAGCAACGGATTGTTTGCCATCACCGGCGCCACCGGCGCGGGCAAAACCACCTTACTCGATGCAATTTGCCTGGCGCTCTATCACCAAACGCCGCGCCTCGGCACGCTGTCGCAAACCCAGAATGAGCTGATCACGCGCGACACCGCCGAGTGTCTGGCAGAAGTGGAGTTTGAGATCAAAGGCGAAGCCTGGCGCGCCTTCTGGAGCCAGAACCGCGCGCGCGGCCAGGCCGACGGCAAATTGCAGGCGCCGCGCGTCGAGCTGGCGCGCATGGCGGATAATCAGATCATCGCTGATAAAGTCGGCGACAAGCTGAAAGCGATTGAAACCCTGTCGGGGCTCGATTTCGCCCGCTTTACCCGCTCGATGATGCTGTCACAAGGCCAGTTTGCCGCCTTCTTGAATGCCAAACCCGGCGAACGCGCCGAGCTGCTGGAAGAGCTGACCGGCACCGAGATCTACGGACAAATCTCGGTGCAGATCTACGAACGCTGGCGCACCGCGCGCAGCGAGCTGGATACGCTGCGCGCCCGCGCCGGTGGCATGTGGCTGCTTGATGAAGCGCGCCGCGCAGAATTGACGCAGCAGCTGGCGGAACTCGGCGCGCAGGAGAAAATTCTCAGCGAACAGCTGACGCTGGCGCAGCATCAGCAGCAATGGCTGGTGCAGCAGCAACAGCTAACGCAGGAACAGCAGCAGGCCGAACAGACGCTGCTTGCCGCGCAACAGGCCTGGCAGCAGGCAGATGGCGATCGTCAGCGGCTGGCGCGCGCCGAACCGGCAGAAAAACTGCGCGAGAAGTTGCAGCAGCGCGAACAGCTGCAGGGCGATCTCCGCATGCTGGAACAGCAATCGCAGCAGCTGCAGGCGCAACAACAGCAGGCCAAAACCGCGCTGCAACAGGGCGAAAGCCATTATCAGGCCGCGCAGCAGGCGCGCGAGCAGGCGATACAGCAACAGCAGCAGCTCGAAACGCTGCTGACCGAGCAGGTTATCCCGCTCGATCAACGCATTACCACCACCTCGCAGCAATTGGATGAACAGCAGCGGCTGCATCTGCAGCAACAACAGGCGCTGCAAACCAGCCAAACCGCGCTCAGCCAGCAACAGCAGGTAAGTGAACGTTTACAACAGCAGCTAGTGCAGCAGCAGGAATTCCGCACTCGCGAAGCTGCCGTCGCCGATTGGGGCGCAGAACTGACGCGCTGGCAGGCGGAGATCGCCCGGCTGGATGAGCGCGAGCAGACGCTGACGCAGCTCATCGCGCAGCAGCAACAGCAGCGCAGCCAGCTGGAGCAGCATCAGCAGGCTCAGGCTCAGCGTGAAAAGGCGGCGCAACCGTTGCAGCAAGCCGAAGCGCAGGCCGCGCAGCAGCGTCTGCAAGCGGAGCAAGCACTGACTTCGCTTGAGGCCGAGATCACCAGCGCCAGCCTGCGTGCCGCCCTGACGCAGCATCAATCACAGCGTTCTGCACGCCAGCAGCTCAGCCTGCTCGCCGCGCAGTGGCGCGCGTTGCAGCCGCAGCGGTTGCAGCGTCAGCAGAAACTGGCGCAGCTCCAGCAGCAGCATTTGCTTGACGAACAAGCGTTGCAGGCGCTGCGCGACGAGTACAAACGGGAACATCAGGCGCTGCTCGATGTGCGCAAAATCTGCGAGCTGGAGCGCACCATCGCCCAGCTGGCCGACGAGCGCGCCAAATTGCAGCCGGATCAGCCCTGCCCGCTGTGCGGCTCGTGTCAGCATCCGGCAATCGCGCAATATCAACAGCTTGAACCCGGCGCCAATCAGCAGCGTTTAACTGAGCTGGAAACGCGCGTGGCACAGCTGAAAGAGTCCGGCACCGCCAAAGGTGAGCAGCAGAAGCTGTCGCTGCAACAGCAGCAGGCGTTGCAGCAGGAAATCGCTGATTACGACCAGCAGCTGGCGACGGTGAACACCCAATGGCAAGCGCTGAGCGGTGAGCTGGCACTTACCTGCACGCTGGAGCAACAGGACGACTTTACGCAATGGCAACAGCAGCAGGATGCACAGGAACAAACTCAGCTGCAGCAGCTCCAGACGCGGGAAAATGCCGCGCGTGCGCTGCAGCAGGCGAAGGATGCGCATCTGCAACAGCAGCAGCTGTGGCAGCAGCATCAAAATCAACAGCAACTGGCGCTTCAGCAGATCGTTAGCACGCAGCAGACGCTGGATGAAATCAGCCAGCGTGAGACCCGCGAGCGCAGCGCCATGCAGCAACTGGCGCAGCAGCTTGAACAACAGTTAGCGCAGCATCAGCTCAGTTTGCCAGACGCGGCTGAGCGGGAAAGCTGGCTCCACAGGCTACAGCAGCGCTGGAGCGCATGGCAGGAAAATGAGCGCTTACACGGCGAGTTGCAGCCGCAGCTGGCAAAAGCCGAAAGCGAGCGCAGCAGCCTGCAGCAGAATCTGGCGCGTGAACAGCAGCGGCTGGATGAGCTGCAGCAGACGCTCAGCGCGCTGCAACAGCAGCGCCAGCAGCAGCAAGAACAGCGTCAGCAGCTGTTTGGCGATCGTCGGGTGGCGGAAGCCCGACAGCAGCAGCACGCCGCGCTACAACAGTGTGAACAGGCGCTGGCGCAGCAGCTACAGCAGTGGCAGCAGGCGCAAAGCTCGCTGCACAGTCTGAATGGCCAGTGTGAGCAGATCGCGGCGCAGCAACACACTTTGCGTGAACGCGCTGCCGCAGCCGAAAGCGCCTTCCTCGCCGCGCTGCAGCAGAGTGATTTTGCCGATGAAACGGCGCTGCGTGCCGCCCTGCTGGATGAGCGCGAGGTGCATGAACTGCGCCAACAGTTACAGGTGCTCGATCAGCAGCGCCAGCAGCAACTCACCCTCAGCGAGCAGCTCACGCAGCGCTGCACCGCGCATCAGCAGCAGCGCCCGGCCGATCTCAGCGATGAAGTCGCCGCCACGATTCAGCAACAGCTGGAACAGCTGCGCATGACCTTGCGTGACAACGCCCGTCAACAGGGCGAAGCGCAGCAGCAGTTGCACAGCGATGCACAACAGCGTTTACAGCAACAATCGTTGCTGACGCAAATCGCTACGGATGAAGTAGAGCTGGCGCAGTTGGGCCGCCTGAACGATCTGGTAGGTTCGGCCAAAGGCGATAAATTCCGCCGCTTCGCACAAGGCCTGACACTCGATCATCTGGTGTGGCTGGCGAACCGTCAGCTCGATCGCCTGCACGGTCGCTATCTGCTACAGCGCCGCATCAGTGAAGAGCTGGAGCTGGAAGTGGTGGATACCTGGCAGGCGGACGCCACGCGCGATACGCGCACGCTGTCGGGCGGCGAGAGTTTCCTCGTCAGCCTGGCGCTGGCGTTAGCGCTGTCGGATTTGGTGAGTCATAAAACGCGCATCGAATCGCTGTTCCTCGACGAAGGCTTCGGCACGCTGGATGCCGAGACGCTGGACACCGCGCTGGATGCGCTCGACGCCCTGAACGCCAGCGGCAAAACCATCGGCGTGATCAGCCATGTGGAAGCGATGAAAGAGCGTATTCCGGTGCAGATCCGCGTCCGCAAGATGAATGGGCTGGGTTACAGCAAGCTGGAGTTGCCAGGGGAATAAATCAGGTCGCCATGAATGGCGACCCTACGATGCTTAGGCGGGCACCGGTTTTTTATCTCACTGTCGCCAACTTATAACGTGGGCCAACCAGCAAGCCGCCCTGCTCGTTCTGCGCCAGCAGACGGGCGCTGGTCACCCCGGCGATGGTGTGTGCCTTATCCGACACATTGCTGGCAATCTGCTTGATTGCCGCTGACACCAACATGCCAATAATGCCACCGTTATTGTTGTTGCCATCTTCCGCGTCGCTGGCGGTGGCAATGCCTTGCCACAGCTCTTTACCGCTGCGCAGATCTACCAGACGCGCCGTCGCCGACACTTTGGTCACGCTCTGGATCACCTGATAGCTGCTGCCGTAATCGGTCACCGAAATATACAGCGCGCTGTCGGCGTGGAAGATGTCATGCAGGCGCTGCGGGCTGACAGCCTGAATTTCATGGCCATTGGTTAATCCGTTCTGCTGGAAGGTTTCATCCACCACCGCCACCGGGAACACGTAATAGCCCGCTTCCGCCAGCGGACGCGTCACCAGTGAGGTGAAGCTGTTCGCCGCGTTCACATCCGGCGCGCGGTTATCCGCAGGCAGCACCAGAATTGAGGCTGGCTTGCTGGCGCGGAAGGCGCTGTAGTCGTACGGTTTTTTGGGCGCGCAGCCGGTCAACAGCAGCGCGGCGAGCACGCCTAAAGAAACAATCAGCTTTTTCACTGAGCAACTCCTTGTTTTTTCTTCATCAGAAAGTCCATGTATGGCGCAGATTCCGGGAACAACTGTTTCTCGGTGGCAAACTGGCCGAAGGCTTTATCGGTATCTCCGGTTTTGGCGTACAGCAAACCGAGCTGCGCGTGCAAGCCCGGCGCGACCGGTTTGTTGACCGATTTAGCTTTTTCAATATCCAGGTTCAGTGCTTCAATCTGTTTCTGCGGATCGCTATCTTTTTTGTAGTAGCTGTAAATCTGCTGCTGGTAATCGCCCCAGTAATAGATCGGTTCCGGCCCTTTTGGCGCACAGCCTGCCAGCATGCCCGCAGCGATCAGCGCCGCACTCAGTTGCAACATTTTCATGCTCAATATCCTTATTTCGCCGGACGCCATGCGCCGCTGTTAATGCCATCTACTAAGTGATCAACCGCTTCACGAATCGCCAGATCCATCACTTTACCGTTGAGGGTTGAGTCATAGCTGGTGGTGCCGCCGAAACCAATGATTTCACGCGCTGAAAGCTGGTATTCACCCGCACCCTGCGCGCTGTACACCACTTCTGAGGTGGTGACATCAACTACATTCAGGTTGACTTTGGCATAGGCGACCTGGCTCTTACCGCGTCCCAAAATACCCCACAGCTGCTGATCGCCCACTTCTTTGCGGCCAAATTCAGTGATATCGCCGGTGATGATGTAAGTCGCACCTTTGATGTTCTGTTCGCTCTTCTTAAAGCCCGCTTCCTGGTGCAACTCTTTCAGGTTGCTGCGATCCAGCACGTTGAAGCGATTGGTCTGCTGCAGGTGGGTGACCAAAATGGTTTTCGACTGATTGCCAAGACGATCAACGCCATCAGAGAAGATGCCGTTCATGTACGAGGAGCGGTTATCAAACTGGCCAACCGCAATCGGGCTGCGCACGCCCTGATAGGCGGGCTGGCTGGCCGCACGCACCTGTGGCGCTTCAATGGCGCGTGACGATTCGGTTGCGCAGCCGCTGAGCAGCGTGACGCTTAACAAGGAGAGTGCCGCAAGGGCATATTTTTTCTGCATTTCTAATCCATGAATCAAAAGGGGATAAAGCCGCGAGGCTGCGGCAAATTCTGGTTCTGCCGACAGTCAGAGTAATGCCATAGCATTGGTTGAGTCGGTCTGTAGACTGTCGGCAGTGAGGGGAAGGATCTTTAGTGAAAATACAGGCACATTAATGAATTTAATTAATCGAATGGCGGGATTATTGGGCGGGTTAATGATTGTGGTGGCGCTTAGCGCTTGTCAGCATTCTCAGCCAAAGCAACAGGATAGCATCGTCAACCTGTGCCAGCCGCAGAGTGCGCCGGGCAGCGCATCCTGCAAATGGGCTGATGAGATGCAGCATCAGCTCAACCAGCATTTCCGCGATGCGCGGCGTTATGCCGGTCAGCAATGTCTGGTGCGGCTCGAGTGGCAAAACAGCGGGCGCTACGCGGTGACGCAGACGCAAGGCGACGAAACGCTGTGCCTGCGCGCCTGGCAGTTGATTGGTCAAAGCAAAGATTTACCGCCGCCGCCAGAGATTAACCAGCCAGCGTGGTTCGGTTTTGCCCCGGCGACGCCGAGCCATCCTGGCGCCACTGGCGCGGGCTGATGCCAAACCAGCGGCGGAAGGCGCGGGAAAAGGCGCTGACTTCGGAGTAACCGAGCAGCAGCGCCATCTCTGAAATCGGCAGCTGCTTCTGTTGCAGATAGTGCGTTGCCATCTCGCAGCGCACTTTGTCCACCAGCGCGGTAAAACTGATGCCCTCTTCGCGCAGCCGCCGTTGCAGCGACCAGCTCGACAAGCCCATTTTTTCGGCAATTTCTTCCAGCACTGGTTCGCCCTGCATCAGTGACAAATTCACCTGCGATCGCGCCTGTTCCACCACGCTCTGCAGGCTGGCAGAACTGTTCAGGCGGCGAATGGCATCCTGCATAACCATCAGCAGCATCGGATCCTGCTCCGGCATGCTGCGCAGCAGATCGCGTTTCGGGATCAACAACGAGTTGAAGGGTTGATCAAACCACACCGGCGCATCGAACACTTTGCAGTGCTCGTGCCACTGCTCCGGGCGCGGATGTTCGAAGTGCACTTCGCGCGGCGCCCAGTTTTTGCCGGCGACATGACGGATCAAGTTGAGGAACATGCCGAGCGTTAGCTCCGCATCCTGACGTCGTGACAGGATCGCGCCGTGGCGCACCTGATAATCGAGCCGCCAGCACTCGCCTTTGTCCACCAGCCGCGTCAGCGTGTCGTGCTGATGCCATGGAAAGGCATTCACCACGTTGTGCAGCGCCTGCTCCAGCGTCGGCGAACAGAGGCCGATATACCCAATCAAGCCTAATGACTGCGGTTTGAACTGCTTGCCGTAATGCAAACCGAAGTTATCAAAACCGGAATGACGCGCCGCTTCTTCCATCACGCGGCAGTAGTTCACCAAACCCAGGCTCAGCGTGGGGCTCGCCAACAGTTCGGAGTTAATGCCGCTGATGCCAAAGATGCGATCGACATCGCCGCCTTTGTCAGTGATAAACCCGCTCAGTCCGGTGGCGGCCGCTGCCAACACGCCGCGGTTGCTGGCGCTGACGGACAAAGCGCTGAAGGCTTCAGTGGGTGTGATGAGTGATTGCATCGGAACCTCTGCGTGTGGCGCATGTGAAACAGGTGGAGGATTCCAGCAATTTTCGTACCAGGCGAGTGATTTGCGGATTTCGTCGTAGGGTCGCCATTCATGGCGACCTCAATTGCGCCGCAACAGCGCAAAGCTGCTCACTGCTGGTGCATCAGACGCCGACCGGCAGCTGATTGGTTTCCAGATAACGTCGGCAGAGACGCACCGAGTGATCGGCCCAGCGCGGCCCGAGACTCAGCGCCATTTCCGTTTCCGCGTGCGATCCCATCCACGCGGTCATCTGAATGCGACGCTGGATCAGCAGTGTCGGCACCAGCGCCATCTCTTGATCGCTGATGTGCGCCACTTTTTCGTAACCGAGGATCCAGTTATCCACCCATTCGGCGGCGCGCGGATGATGCTCAACGAAACTGATCGCCGCCGCCAGATCGTGCAGATACCAGCCGAGCCCGCAGTCATCAAAGTCGATCACCCGCGTTTCGCCTTTATGCAGCAGCAGATTGGTCAGACGCAGATCGGCGTGGATCAAACCATAACGATCCGCCTCTTTGCCGAAGCCTTGTAGCTCTTGCCCGACGCGCGCCACCGCTTCGGCGACGATGCCGTGATCGGCCGGATTGAGGTTCGGCGCATCCTGCCAGCGTCCCCAATGGCTTTGATCGCTGACCATGGTGTGGTGATCCCAGATAATGCGCTGGAAACCTGCCGGTTTCTGCCAGCTGCGGCTGTGCTGATGCAGACGCGCGGTGATGTGACCAAGCTGCTGAAACGCTTTGGGATCGACATCGGTGGTGGGCATGTCACCCTCGATCCAGTGGAACAGTACCGCATAACGCTCTGCGCCATTTGTCATCGGCAGCGTCAGCACGGTTGCGCCATCGCTGGCCGGGATCGCCTGCGGCACCATGATGCCGATGTCGCGCAGCGCATCCAGCCACAGCAGCTCGCTCTGAATGTCCGCTTTGCTGTGATAGTGAGGACGATGCAGACGCAGCGCGTAGCGTTTGCCCGCCGCCTGCAACAGGAAGGTGGCATTTTCCGAGCGGCACAGCAGCTTCAGTTCGCCGCGCAGTGCCGCGGGGTAACTGGCCAGCGCCTGATGCGCCAGCAGGATGATTTCAGCATCGGTTAAGGTATCGGATTGTTCGGCACTCATTCATCAATCTCCAGCATCAAGCAAGTGGTATCAGCATGGGATGACGTCGTCCTGACTGCTTGACCGCAGACAACCCAAAGTTGACCGCAGCGTGCATCTGGCACTTTTCTTGCCTCAGAGTTGACCGTGGAGGACAAAACTCACTGCGCCCGCGTCAAGTTTTCCCGCGCCAGCCAGCGGCATTATCACTTCACTGTAGCGCAAAGATAAAAAAGCGCGGTGAAGCTGCCGCACCAACAATGACGACGGGGAAAAGACGATGACGAATAAGCTCAAACCCACGCTTGGTACCCTGCATTTGTGGGGCATTGCGGTTGGACTGGTGATTTCCGGGGAATATTTTGGCTGGAGTTACGGATGGGGCGTGGCGGGCACGCTGGGATTTCTCATCACCACCGCGATGATCGCTACCATGTATACCTGTTTTATTTTCAGCTTCACCGAACTGACCACCGCGATTCCGCATGCCGGCGGCCCATTTGCCTACAGCCGCCGCGCGTTCGGTGAAACCGGCGGCTTGATCGCGGGCCTCGCCACGCTGATTGAGTTCGTATTCGCACCGCCGGCGATTGCCATGGCGATTGGCGCTTACCTCAACGTGCAATATCCCGATCTCAATCCGAAAACCGCCGCAGTCGGCGCCTATATCGTCTTCATGACGCTGAACATTCTCGGCGTTAAATTGGCGGCGATGTTCGAATTGGTGGTCACGGTGCTGGCGGTTCTGGAGCTGCTGGTGTTTATGGGCGTGGTGTCGCCAGGCTTCAGCATCGCCAACTTTGCCGCGAACGGCTGGGCGGGCAGCGATCACTTCGGCATGCCGGCGATGTCGGGCATCTTCGCCGCGATTCCGTTCGCCATCTGGTTCTTCCTGGCGATTGAGGGCGCGGCGATGGCGGCCGAAGAGGCCAAAGATCCGAAGCGCACCATTCCCAAAGCCTACATCACCGGCATTCTGACGCTGGTAGTGCTGGCGATTGGCGTGATGCTGCTGGCCGGTGGCGCTGGCGACTGGCGCAAGCTGTCGGACATCAACGATCCGCTGCCGCAGGCAATGAAGATGATTGTTGGTGAAAACTCCAACTGGATGCACATGCTAGTGTGGATTGGTCTATTTGGGCTGATTGCCAGCTTCCACGGCATTATTCTCGGCTATTCGCGCCAGTTCTTCGCCCTCGCCCGCGCCGGCTATCTGCCACAGAGTTTGGCCAAGCTGTCGCGCTTCCAGACGCCGCACCGCGCGATTATCGCCGGGGGTTTGATTGGTATCGCTGCCATCTACAGCGATGGCTTTATCAATCTGCAAGGCATGACGCTGACCGCCGCGATGATCACCATGGCGGTATTCGGCGCGATTGTGATGTATCTGATGAGCATGCTGAGCCTGTTTAAACTGCGCCGCACTGCGCCAGAGATGGAACGCAGCTTCCGTGCGCCGGGCTACCCAATTGTGCCCGGCATTGCGCTGGTGCTGTCGCTGGTGTGTCTGGTGGCGATGCTGTGGTTTAACCCGGTGATTGGCGGCCTGTTTGTGGCGATTATGGCGGTGGGATATGTCTACTTCCTGGCGACCAAAGCCCAGCGCGATAACGCACCGCAGGATTCGATGTTAGTGGGTGAGTAAGTGGGTTAGTGCTGGCTGTCCCCCATCCCGGCCTTCCCCCGCAAGCGGGGGAAGGAGACGCTGCCACATGCAGCCTCCAAACTCACATATAGCAGCATCTTCCTCCCCCATTTATGGGGGAGGACCGAGGAGGGGGACAGCAGGCACAAACCGAGGAGGGGGAAAGCGAGCACATACAGAGGTGCGTAAAAGAAACTACCCTTTCAACGGCCACAACCACGCTGCCCCACGCACGCCGCTCGAATCCCCGTGCACCGCCTTTAGCACCGGTGTTTCACACTCGCGGCCAAACACCCACTGCTTCATCAGGGCCGGCACGGTTTGATACAGGCGATCGTTATTACTCATGCCGCCGCCCAGCACAATCACATCGGGATCAAGCAGATTCACCACCTGCGCCAGCGATTTCGCCAGACGCATTTCGTAGCGATTCATCGCCAGCTCCGCCACCGGATCCTGCTGCTCAATCAGCTTGATGATCTCCGCACCTTTCAGCGCTTTACCGCTCAGACGCTGATAATCGATTGCAAAACCGGTACCCGATACAAAGGTCTCAATGCAGCCCTGCAAGCCGCAATAACAGGGCACTTCGGCGCGATGGCGCAGTTCATCTTCGTCCATCCACGGCAGCGGATTGTGGCCCCACTCACCGGCATTGCCGTTACCACCAATGCGCGACTCACCGCCAATCGCTACGCCCGCGCCCGATCCGGTGCCAATTATCACCGCAAACACCAGCGGCTGACCCGCGCCCGCGCCATCTACCGCTTCGGAAACCGCCAGACAATTCGCGTCATTGGCAATGCGCACGTCACGATTCAGCGCCTGCGCTAAATCCTTATCCAGCGGCTGACCGTTCAGCCAGGTGGAGTTGGCGTTTTTCACCCGCTGCGTATAGGGCGAAATCGTGCCGGGGATGCCGATGCCGACCGTGCCCTGCTGCCCGGTTTTCTCCTCTGCCAGCAGCACTAAATCGACAATCGCCTGAACCGTGGCAGCGTAGTCGTCACGCGGCGTGTTAACGCGATGACGGAACAGCTCCTGACCCTGATCAGACAGTGCAATCACTTCAATTTTGGTACCGCCTAAATCAATCCCGATGCGCACGATTTATTCCTCATTATTCGTTCTGGTGACAAATACAGTAGAAGGCTGAATCGGGAAAGGCAATGAAACCCATCCGATGTTTCGCTATCATGCGCGCTGACTTAGAGACTTGTGCGCCCGATCGCACCCACGGTAAGGAATTCCGATGTTGTGGTTTAAAAATATGATGGTTTATCGTCTGAATCGTGACATTCCGCTGTCCGCAGACGATCTGGAAAAGCAGCTCGACGCCTTCACCTTTTCGCCGTGCGGCAGCCAGGATATGGCGAAAACCGGCTGGGTTTCACCGATGGGCAACCGCAGCGACGCGCTGACGCATGAAATCAATGGTCAGATGGTGATTTGCGCGCGCACCGAGCAGAAAATTCTGCCGTCGCCGGTGGTGAAGCAGGCGCTGGAAGCCAAAATCGACAAGCTGGAAGCGGAACAGAGCCGCAAGCTGAAGAAGACTGAGAAAGACTCGCTGAAAGATGAAGTGCTGCACAGCCTGCTGCCGCGCGCGTTTAGCCGTTTCAGCCAGACGTATATGTGGATCGACACCGTTAACAACCTGATCATCGTCGATTGCGCCAGCGCCAAGAAGGCCGAAGATACGCTGGCGCTGCTGCGTAAAAGCCTCGGTTCGCTGCCGGTCGTTCCTTTAACGCTGGAGAATCCGATCGAGCTGACGCTGACCGAATGGGTGCGCTCTGGTGAGCTGCCAGCCGGTTTTGCCTTGATGGATGAAGCCGAACTGAAAGCGATGCTGGAAGATGGCGGCGTGATCCGCTGTAAGAAGCAGGACCTGATTTCTGACGAGATCGCCACGCACATTGAAGCCGGTAAAGTGGTCACCAAACTGGCGCTCGACTGGCAGGAACGCATTCAGTTCGTCATCGCCGATGATGCTTCAGTGAAGCGTTTGAAGTTTAGCGACACGCTGCGTGAGCAGAATGATGACATTGACCGCGATGATTTCGCCCAGCGTTTCGATGCCGATTTCATTCTGATGACCAGCGAACTGGCTGCGTTGATCAGCAATTTAGTAGAAGCGTTAGGCGGCGAAGCGAAGCGTTAATCTCCCTCGAACCTGGTCGTCATGAATGGCGACCCTACGACAGACCTGCGCGGATTTTCGTAGGGTGCGCATTCATGCGCACCTATTACTCAGCAATAAAAAAACCTGCGCTTCACAGAGAGTCGCAGGTTTAAGATGTTCTAAAGGTTGAGTTTAGAGGTAGCGGCACAGATAAGACGAAGGCTCGGCCACCTGCAGATGGAATTCGCTCTGGCCTGGCACGCTGAACACGGCGCCAGCTTCGTACCATTTCCACTTGGTTTCACCCGGCAGCAGCACTTTCAGCGCGCCGCTTACTACCGTCATCTCTTCCGGTTGGTTGGTGCCGAAGGTGTATTCACCTTCCGCCATCACGCCAACGCTGGCACGGCCAATGGTCACGCTGTCGAAACCAATGGATTTCACTTTTCCGTCGAAATACTCACTTGTATTGAGCATATTACTTCCTCACAGCACATTATCGTGACTGGCAGATTACTAAGGAACTCGCTGATCTGTCACGCGAATTAGCGCCACAGATCGCAACTTGTGATCTCTCCGCATTAGACGATCAATTCTGCCGCCAGCTTGGCGACCAGCACGTTCGACAACAGTACCGGAATGCCCAGCATTTTCTGCAGGAAATCACGGTGCTTCTGGTGATAGCCGATGCAATCCAGTACCACCACATCCGCGCCCTGCTCCTGCAGCGACAATCCCGCTTCCACCAAATCGGCCTGCTCCGCCAGATAGGGACTGGCGACGGCAAAGCACGGCGGCGTATCCAGATTGCGCCACTTGTTGGCCTGCTCGGCAATCTGTTCTGCTACCGGCACCACAATGCCAACTTTATGTTGTTGCACAATCGCGCGCACCAGCGGCGGGATGATGCGATCCGGCTCCAGCAGCAAGGCAGATTGCGTTTTCAGCGTGCCAAATTCGCCGGTGCACAGCAGCAGAATGGTGTCGTAGCCCTGCTCTTCCAGCGCGTTGATCTTACGTTGCAGTCCCTGCTCCACTTTTGGTCCCGACAGGCGCACCTGCTCGCCGCTGATCATGCGCGACACCAGCACCGTTTCGCCCGGCGCGGGCGCATACTGCTGCTCGACGTCGGTCAGCGTCAAACCGTCGAGTAAACCGGCATGCGCCACCTGATCGGCAGGCAGATGTTCCAGCAGCAACGGCAGAATGTCGCTGCGCGGTGATTGACCAATCGTCAGTGTGACCAGGGAGATAGTCATCATCAGGCTTTCCGGTTGCGCAGATGGCTGAGACTACCATACAAAGAGAGCAGCAGAGCGTACTCTTGCGCGTCGTAGAAGTGACAGGTTTCACGCCCGAACTCTTTCGCCACTTCCACCGCAAACTTCACCGCTAAGGCGATATCCACTTCGTGGCTCGCGCCGGTGCCGCAGCCCGGCACCACCGATTCGGCGCAGATCGCCACGCCGACCACCGGCACATCCGTCGCGGTGGAAGGCTGCAAAATACTGTTGAGGTGATAAACCCCGTTGCCGTATGGCGTGATGTCCTGCGTGGTGATCGGGAAGGTGACCGCCGGTTTGCCGCTGGTCATCTCCATGATGCGCAGCAGATCTTCTGACACGCGCAGGATGTAACCCTCTTTCACCGTCGGCGACAGCGCGTAGCCTTTGTGATTGAGAATGCGGTTACCTTTGGTGGTATCGATCGACAGAATCGCATCGACGCCCGCAATCACTTCGTTGTCATTCATGGTGATGTCGTCGCACGGCGAATCCATGAAATCGACCGGTTCGTGCGGACGGGTTGGCGCATCCGGGCAGATGTGGGTCGTGATGATCACATCACCGGCCAGCACGTCGCCTTTGGTTTGCATCTGCGCCAGCTTCAGCGCACTGCTCACCGCCGCGACTGCGCCATCGGCGTCTGACACCATCCCAATACGCGTTGGACGCGCACCGATACCGCCGAGACGCCCAATGATGCCCAGCGTTGGTGCGTTGCCGCCGTTGCTTTTGCCCTGCGCGCCGGGAATGTCGATGCGGACGAAATCGGTCCGCCCTTTGGGCCCGCTGACGCGTTTCGTGCTGGCGGTGACGCCCGGATAGCCCGCGAACAGATCAACCACCTGTTGGCCATCAATGTAGGCGCTATCGAGTAACTCAAAGACCTGCAGTGTCTGCTGTAAACTCATAATAAATTCCCTGGATTATTTTTTAGTGCCGCTGGCAAAAAGTGAATGGAAGAAGCTGTAGAGCGCGTCGCCGGCGATAAATCCAGCGGCCATCACCTCCATCGGTGAACGTCCACGCTCGCCCCACACGCGCAGGATGATAATGCGCAGCGCGATGCCCACCATCACCGCCCAACCCGCCGCGGCGTTGTTGATCAATAAACCGGTCGCCAGCAACACACCAAGCTGACGCTTCGGTCCGCCGATCAGCTGGATGATGGCGCCCGGAATCGCCCACATCAGCAGATTTCCAGCGATACCCGGCTCGGCGCCGGCCTGAATGGTTTTGGCATAGACGCGCGCCACCGGCGGCAGCAGATTCTCGGCAAAGAAAATCGTATGCGCGTACCACACCACGGGAATACAGATCACAAAGGCGATCATCGCGGCGATCAGCTGAATGCGGCGACCCCACAGCTCTTGCTGCACATCAGCACCGTTGCCGCGCAGGATAAAACCCGCTTTCAGGTCATAACCCATATCGGCAAACGCCGGACCGGTGGCGGCGGTAAAGCCGCACAGCAGGCACAACGCCAGCGGCGGGAAGCCGAGCAGAATGCCGAGAATCAGGGTGATCAGTGCCACCGCAAAGGCCGGGAACCAGCCGGAGTGCATCGCGGCGATACCAACAATCAGTTCATGCACGAAAGCAGCAAAGGCGGCGTAGAGGATAAACAGCACCAGCATCGGCAGGCCCATCTGGCTCCACAAGCCGCCCGCCAGCGCCAGCAGCGTAGAGATAACGATGTAACCGACGGTGCCGAAACCCAGCGACCGTTTCACTTCGCTGTCGCTACGGCTGACGTTGACCTGATCATTGCGGCGGCTGCGAATCACCTGCACCACCTGAATCAACGCCACCAAACCGGCACCGACCATCACGCCGTGCGGAATATAGAGCGCGTTGATATCGATACCAGCAACCGGTTGCGCGTAAGCACGCAGCAGGAAACCAATACCGAGCATGCTCAGCGCCCAGATATTGCCGATAAACGCGGTACCAAATGCCGACATGGGAATCTTCAGCATCGAACCGACGATGCCGCCAACAATGCCCACCACCAGCAACCATGCCTGACGACCGCCTTTATCACCGGCTTTGATCGCTTCGGCTGCTGCCACACCCGGCGGCCAGGCATTGCTGGCCGGGAAGACGCGCGTATCAAACAGGCGATAGAGTAAATAAGCATCGAGCAGCATCGCCGCGCTGACGCCGACAAACAGCGGCAGCACCAGCTGCGGCTCGCCCAACGCCCACGGCACCGCGATGGGCATCAACAGGCTGTTGGCGGCACCAAAGGTGGCAGAAGAGATGGCGGTTTGCGCAAGGTTTTGGACTTCAATGGAGCGATAGCGACGAAACCATTGCAGTGGAATACGCGCCAGCAATATGGCAAACAGCGCGCCGATAATAGAGGTATTGGGTGTTACCCCAATAGTGGTAATAAGCTGAACCCCAATGATGGCGCCTGCAACGGACAGCAGAACCAGCATTAAGGCAACGCCAACACTTTTTATTGGATTATTTTGACGCATAAGATCCCCGTATTTTCACCCTGTAGAAAACGCGTTAATTCGCAGCGCCCGACACGCGGGACATCAACGTTTTTATATTAATCGTTCCCTGATTATTGAAATAAGCAGGTCCGAAGACCTGCTATTTCCCTGGTGTGGCGCGAATAAACGCCTTCAAAACTTAAAATAGGGTTTCCTGTTCAGACAGGATTATGCGCCGTACTTTTCGGCCATCAGTGCAGCCGTTGCGCGTAGTTCGCTGAGCAGCATCTCCGGATAACCGGGCGCCGCTTCTTGCGATAAAAACGAGAGACAAAGCGCGGCACTTTCACCGCGATGTTTATTGGTTACCGCAACCGCTAACGAGCTGATGCCTGGCAGCGTCTCATTGCGCGCCAGTGCCCAGCCTTGCTGGCGAATCACAGCTAACTCCTGGCATAAGGCATCCACGCTCAGCGGCGAATTCATCGAAGCCGCCTGCCAGTTGCTGGCAAAACGATCGCGGACTTCTTCATCACTGAGCTGCGCCAGCAGCACGCGTCCGGTCGAGGTGCCGGTTAATGAAACGCGCGTGCCCGGCGGCGTCACCAGTTGGGTGAAGAAACGGCCGTGATACATGCGCATCACCAGCACATCATCGCCATCCAGCACCGAGATATAGCCCATGCAGCCGCTGCTGGCGGCCAGACGCGCCATCGGCGCCGACGCGCTATCCACCAGCGGTGTCGACAGATAGTGACCTGCCACCGACAGCAGCACACGACCAATCTGGAAGCAGCGGCTCTCAGCGTCACGCTCAAGTAAGCCTTCACTTTCCATGGTTGCCAGCAGGCGCGATACCGTACTTTTCGGCAACCCCAACGCATCCACCACCTCGGTAAAGGTTAAGCCGGGATGGCCCTGCGTCACGCCAAATCGCTGAAACAGCTTCAGTACGGCGGAGGCATTTTCGAGTGTGGTCATGGTGTCGGTTTCACTATATGGAACTGAGTTCCTCTATCAATAACCAGAAAATAAAGCGCTACGCTTTTGCGGTCAAGCGCAAATTTTAAGCCGGACGTTTCTGAGGAAATTTAAGGCAGAATTAAATACGGCGTGAAGTGGGAAATAAATGACGTAATCAGGTGAGTTAAATATTCAGCAGGAAAGTGTGTAACTTTTTTGGAATATTGCAGTTTTTCGGCGGAGATTCTTTACCCTAAATAGTTCAAGTCCCCTCATGGGGCCTACTCTTGGTGCAGGAAGGCGGCAAATGTGTGAATCCCCAGGAGCTTACTTAGGTAAGTGACTGGGGTGAACACATGCAGCCAACGCACCTGCAGCTTGGAATATGACGGGTAAAGTTAATCTTTACCGGCGTCCTCATAGCGCTCTTTGGCATCTTGCGCTTCGGCTTCGGTTTTGTGTTCGCTAATTAACGTATCGGGTTTGGGATGGTCAGCACGCAATTCATACCAGGTGACGGTTTGATCCGCCGAACCTTTTTCAACGGCGACAATACGCGCGACGCGCGGATAGGGTGGTTTAGTTGGCATAGTTTTCCCTCTTCTATCAGTTGTCCACAGACAGCGGTGATCCTCTGCCTAACGCTAAGTATAGACAACGGAGAATCGCTGCAAAAAAACAGAGAGAAATCTGAGGGTTTAGCTGGCGCGCGCCAGAGAGAGCGATTGCAGAATGTGCTCAACCACGCGATCGGGCGATTGCATCGCGTTGACTTCATGATGCGCGGTTTGACGATACAGATGGGCACGCTCACGCAGGATATCGCCCATCTCTTCGGCAATCGGGCGGCCGGTTAACGTAGGACGCTGCGCTGCTTCCGGCTGATGTTCCAGACGATCGGCCAGCACTTCCGAGGGCGCATTCAGCCAAATCACCTGACCGTGTTCGCGCATAAAGCGACAATTCACTTCAGCCAGCACCATGCCGCCGCCAGTGGCGATGACCGTATTCGGCGCGGTGACCGCACGCAGCGATTCCGTTTCGCGGGCGCGGAAACTATCCCACCCTTCAGACGCCACAATCTCTGCCACGCTGCGTTGCGTAGTGAGTTGCAGATAGTGATCGGTATCGTTAAAGGCATAGCCCAGCGCTTGCGACAGCGCCTTGCCAACAGTGGTTTTACCGCAACCGCGTGCGCCGATCAGATAGATGGGTAATGACATCCGGGCTCATCCTCCGCCGTAATGTGCCGCGCGGGCAACGTCATCAGGTCAATAATGCGTCGCATAATACCTGGATTTTATTTTATCAGCCACCCGCGAGGCACGATTTACGCGTATTTCAGTCACATCTTAAGCTAGCCGTTTGAAAAGCCAGCGAAAAACAATGCATGAATCGTGCATCGGGCCAAATGTAACAGCGGCCAACATTTCCTTACCAGGCCGCTGATTTACTTTCTTGAGTCGCGCCCTCATATATGAGGCATACCTTAAAGGAGGGTTCCCCATGCAAAGCGAAGAACAACAACTGATTGAAAACCTGTTCAGCCGCCTGAAACAGGCTGAGACGCAAAGCGGCCCGCGTGATGCTGGCGCAGAGCAGTTAATCAAACAGCATTTACAGAATCAGCCCGGCGCGCCTTATTACATGTCGCAGGCGATCCTGATTCAGGAAGCGGCGCTGAAAAAGCTCAATGCGCAGGTTACGGATCTGGAAAATCGTCTGGCGCAGGCGCAGCAGCAACAGGCACCGCAGCAGAGCAGCGGCGGTTTTCTCTCCAGCCTGTTTGGCGGCGGATCGCGCCCGGCAGCGCAACAGCAACCAGCGTGGGGGAATCCACCGCCGCAGCCGCAACAGCAGTATGCGCCACCACCACAGCAGCAATATGCCGCACCGGCGGCACGCGGCACTGGCTTCCTCGGCGGCGCGTTGCAAACGGCCGTTGGCGTGGCGGGCGGCGTGGTGATGGCGGATATGCTGACCAGCATGTTCCACCATTCACAGCCGGAAGAGATCGTTAACATCATCAACGAACCGGCGTTGCCGCAGGTGGATAACAGCCTCGATACCTTTAACGGCAACGACAGCAACAACGCGTTCCTCAACAACGATAATTCGGGTTGGGATAACAACGTTGCGGATAACAATGATTTCGGCGATTTTGGCGGCGACTACGATGACGATGACAGCTTCGTCTGATTAGCGCTGACGTAACCACTTATCGAGTTCGTTAGCAAACAGTTGGCGGTCGCGTTGGCTTAAGGTCGATGGTCCGCCACTCTGAATTCCGCTAGCGCGCATCGTCTCCATGAAGTCACGCATGGTTAAGCGCTGACGAATGGTGTCTGTCGAGTAACGTTCTCCGCGCGGATTCAACGCCGCTGCGCCCTTCTCCAGTACTTCCGCCGCCAGCGGAATATCGCCGGTGATCACCAACTCGCCGGGCTGCACCCGTTTCACAATCTCGTTATCCGCCACGTCGAACCCCGCTGCGACCTGCAGCGTTTTCAGCCACGGCGACGGCGGCACGCGCAGCGGCTGGTTGGCGACAAAGGTCACGGTAATTTTGGCGCGCTCGGCCGCGCGGTACAGCACTTCTTTGATGACATTGGGACAGGCATCCGCATCAACCCAAATCGACATGATGAATCCTTCTTAACCGGCAATGAGGCTGATCTTGCCGTGCTGCGGCAGAATCGCAACTGTTTTTGCTGGCCGCCCGCCTTGTTATTAATCCCTGCTGACGTAAGCTTACCCCCACAGAAAATGAACCACTTAGAGGATAAAGCGATGCTGGAGAAGAAAATCGGGTTTGTCGGCTGCGGCAATATGGCGAAAGCCATTATTAGCGGACTGGTTAACAGCGGGCAGATCGCCCCCGCCAATATCTGGGTATTCGACCGCAAGCCCGCCACTAATCAGGCGATGGCGCAGCAATATGGCGTTACCGCCGCAGAGAGTGTGGAAAGTCTGGCGCGCGAAGTGGATATCCTGTTTGGCGCGGTGAAACCCAATGTGATTCTCAAAGTGCTGAAAGATCTTGCCGGCCAGCTGAAGAAAGATGTGCTGGTGGTCTCGATTGCGGCCGGCGTAACGCTGGATTCTCTGGCGTCGGTGCTCGGCCACGATCGCAAAATCATCCGCGTGATGCCCAACACGCCCTCGCTGGTGAACGAAGGCATGACCTCGGTGACGCCAAACGTGCTGGTGGAAGCGCATGAAGTGGATGAAGTGGTGGGCATTTTCGAAAGCTTCGGCAAAGCGGCGGTGGTGAATGAATACCTGATTCACGCGGTGGTCGGCGTCAGCGGCTCAGCGCCAGCGTATGTGTTTATGTTTATCGAAGCGATGGCCGATGCCGCGGTGCTCGGCGGCATGCCGCGTGCGCAGGCGTATCAGTTCGCGGCGCAGGCGGTCAAAGGCTCGGCGCAGATGGTGCTGGAAACCGGCAAGCATCCGGGCGAGCTGAAGGATATGGTGTGCTCGCCAGGCGGCACAACCATTGAAGCGGTGAAAGTGCTGGAAGAGAAAGGCTTCCGCGCTGCGGTGATGAACGCGATGCAGCAATGTATGGCGAAGTCAGAGACGTTGAGTAAGCAGTGATCGGTGCGGCTTGCCCCTCACCCTAACCCTCTCCCGCAAGCGGGAGAGGGAACCAATAGAGCATATGGCAGCATCTCCCACAGGGAGAGGGAATTGATCGTGCGTCTCCCTCTCCCTGTGGGAGAGGGCCGGGGTGAGGGCATCAGGCCGCAGAGTACGCCTCATACAACGCAATACCCTGCGCCAGCGTCATGGGCTGCTGCATCTCCTGCACCAGCGCTGCCGTCAGCGTATACAGCCCGGCAGAACACACCGCCGCAATCATCCCTTCCTGACAATAGAAAGCGATAAACTGCTTATTCTGCAGCGATCCCAGCAGCCGGTAATCATCCCACTCTTCCGCATGCCCCAAATACTCATAACGCGTCCCGTAATGCGCGGTCCAGAAGAACGGCACGCGGTCATACAGAATCTGTTTTCCTAACATATTCAGCGCCGCGATGCGCCCTTGCTGATGCGCCACGCGATAGTGCTCAATACGTTGTGGGCCCTGCACCGACGGATAACTGGCGATATCGCCGGCCACCCAGATGTTATCGGCTACGCGCAGCTGGCTGTCGGTGAGCAAACTGCCATCCTCTTCCAGCGGCAGATCGTGGATGAATGTTGTCGCCGGCACCACGCCTGTACCAAACAGCACCACACTGGCATCGACTTTTTTGCCACTCTTCAGGCGCACGGCATTTACTTTGCCCTCGCCTTCCAGCGCCACCGGATCGCCTTCGACAAACTTCACGCCGTTACTGCGATGCAGATCATAAAAATGGCGGCCAATCTCTTCGCCAAACTGTTGAGCAAACGGCAGCGGATGGCGCGCAATCACCGTGACATCAACATCACGATTACGCAGCGATCCCGCCATCTCCATGCCAATAAAGCTGTTGCCGATAATCACCAACTGCTCGGTCTTATCGACTTCCTTTAGCAGTTCATCGGCCTGATTGAGCGAGCGCAGCAGATGCACGCCGTCGAGATCTTTACCCGGTATATCCAGCGCTTGCGGCACGCTGCCGCTGGCAATCAGCAGTTGGTCAAACTTCACCTGCTGGCCGCCTTTGAGGATCAGCGTTTGCTCAAGCGCTTTGAGCTGCTCGACATCGCCCTGAATCCGCTCCACCGTGCCCAGCACATCCTGCTTCAGCAGCTTCGGTACATCTTCAATCGCCATTTTGCCTGACGGCACAAATTTGCTCAGCGCGGTGCGATCGTAAGGCGCAGCCGATTCCCGCTCAATCAGCACGATGTGCCCGCTAAAACCTGCATCGCGTAGCGTCCAGATCGCCGCGCTGCCCGCCGCGCCAGAACCCAGAATCACGCAAACCGGCGTCTCGTCTTGTGCAGAAGGCGCACTGGCGGGCGACATCGCCTGCGGACTAACCAGCACTTTGCCTTGTTCGATGCGCACCGGATAACGCTTGAGATTGGCCAGCGCCAGCGGCTCGCACATCTGCCCATCCTGCAGCTGAAATACCGCTTTGTGCCACGGACAGATCAGCTTGTCGCCACACACCGCGCCCTGCTCTAACGGCGCACCGGCGTGCGGACATTTGGCCTGAAACGCCTGCACACGCTCATCATCACGAATTAACACCACATCGGTGTCGCCGACGGTAAATTTGGTGGGTTTGCGCTGCGCCAGCGACTTGAGTTCTACGACAGTTTGATAGCTCACGTTAGGCCTCCTTTCTTCTGGTTTTTGATGTAAACAGCAAATCCCTACAAAGAGTAAGCCTGGCAAAGCATGGTGATTTGTCCGCAACAACAAAGCGCAGCGAGAGTTAAGTCGTTGTTTAATGGCTAAAGATAATCTGCGTTTTCACTCCACACTGCAGCGCCTTGCTTCACACAACTGCGTAATGCCACGCTGCCATCCGGCTGAGCAGCAAGCAGCAACACATCGGCGGGTGCGCCGCAGGCTAAACCTTGCTGCTGCGGCAGATTGAGCTGGCGGGCCGGTCGTATGGAAGCCATCTCGATTGCCTGCGCCAGCGTCGCCAATTGCTGACGCAACAGGAAACTCACGCCATCAAGTAAACCCCGCGCCGATCCCGCCAGCAGTTGCGGTGCATCGGCGATGCTCAGGCGTCCGCTGGCGCTGAGCTGCACGCGGCCACCAATCGCCGTGTCATAGATGCCCGGCGGCTGCCCGGCAAAAGAAGTGACGTCACTGACCAGCAGCGCCTGCTCGCCTTTGGCACGCAGGAACACTTTCAGCACGTCCGCCGGCAGGTGATCGCCATCGGCAATCAAGGTAGCCGTCAGCGCATCTTCAGCCAGCTGCTGCCAGATGTAATTGGGGTGGCGCGGCAGTTGCAGATGCGCGCCGTTGCCGAGATGGGTGGAGAGCGTGGCACCCGCGTCAACCGCCGCATGAATTTGCTGTGGCGTGGCGGAAGTGTGCCCAATGGCGACGCGCACATGCTGCGCCACACAATGCTTGATCAGCGCATCGCTGTGCGGCCATTCCGGTGACAGCGTCAATAGGCGAATATGCTGCTGCGCCGCGTGCTGCCAGCTGTCGAACAGCGCGATATCCGGTGCGCGAATCGCTTCACGCGGATGCGCACCGCGCGGCCCATCTTCAGGCGACAAAAACGGTCCTTCCAGATGAAAACCGGGTACGGCGCGCGCCACGTCAGGATGATGCTGGCAGGCGCTGGCGAGTCGCTGCATCGCCTGCGCAATCTCCTCCGGCATGGCGGTGATCACCGTCGGCAGAAAGCTGGTGACGCCCTGCTGCCACAGCGCGCGCGTGGCGTGCAGCACATCCTCTTCGCTGAAGGGAAAGTGGTTGAAATCGACGCCCTGAAAGCCATTGACCTGCAGATCGACCAAGCCCGGTGCGAGGATAATCTCCTCTTCCAGCCCGCTTAGCGCGCGCACATCGATGATGATGCCGTGCTCAATCTCCAGCTCAATCGGTTGCAACGTACGGTAATCGCGGCCGCGCAAAATGAGGTTAGTCAAACATCACCTCCGGGCAAGCATCGCTGTCGGTATAGAGCGTGCAGTTGGCATGCTGGCGCAGACACGTCGCCGGACAGGCGCTGGAGATCGCATCCTCAAGCGTTGCCCGCACCGCCGCGCGTTTAGTGGCGCCCGGCACCATGCAGAACAGTCGCGCGCCACTCATTAATGCGGGAATCGTTAGCGTCACGGCATGCGTTGGCACCGCAGCGAAAGTGGCGAAACAGCCATCGTTGACCTGCTGCTGGCGGCAGGCATCATCCAGTGGCACTACTTTCACAGTGAAAGGATCGCTGAAGTCGGCCACCGGCGGATCGTTGAAGGCTAAATGGCCGTTCTCGCCAATACCGAGGCACACCGCATCAATCGGTGCGGCATTAAGTTTTTTAGCGTAATCCGCACAAATTTCTGCAGAATCGCCGCAAGAGGGGATCAGATGAACTTCGCCGGGCTGCACCACATCAAAAAGTTTCTGGCGTAAAAAGTGGCTAAAACGCTGCGGCGCATGCGCATCCAGCCCGATGTACTCATCCATATGGAAGGCGTGAATGCGCGACCAGTCGATATCCTTTGCCGCCACCAGCGCGGCGAGAAACTCGTTTTGCGAGGGCGCGGCGGCAAACACCATGCGCACCCCACGCTGTTCACTCAGCCGTTGACGCAGAAACGCAGCCACATCCTGCGCCGCATCCGCACCTAATGCTGCGCGGCTGGCAAAACGTTTGATGCGTAAGCGATCTCGGGTTCCCTGTTGTAGTAGCGTCATGTTATCCCTCCTGAGAGACGTTGCTTTTTTGCGCCCAGCGTTGTGCGGCGGGCGTATCCTGATCCTGATTGAGTGCATTGAGCAGCTGATCCACTTCCGGACGCACCGGCGCGCGGCGCAACCAGCCCATCACCACAAACAGCACCAGTGAAGACATCACCGGCGCGGCCACCACGGTGGCGGTGCTGACATCGGTAAAGATAAATTTCACGCAGAAGAAAGTGCCGACGCCAATCGCCCAACTCACCAGTGCGGCGGCGCTGCCGCTGCGACGAAACGCCGGCAGCAAACCCAGCAGCATGGGAATGGAGATCGGGCCGACTAAGCCGCCAAACCAGATGATCAGCAGCGACAGCACGCCGCCGAAGTGGCTGGCGTTCATGGCAATCACCAGCGTGGTGATAATGAAGAGAAAAGCGGTGAGCCGCGCCACCAGCAGCGAGCTTTTACCGCGCTGAAAGCGTTTCGGTAGCATGCCGGGCAGGATATCGCGCGTCACCACGGCAGTAATGGCGTTGGCATCCGAAGAGGTCATAGACAGCGTGTGAGTAAACATCGCCACCAGCACCAAACCGACCAAGCCATTCGGCAGCAGTTCCATCGCCATCATCGAATAGGATCGCGACGGATCGCTAAGATTAGGAAACAGCAACGGCGCCGCCCACATCGGCCAGAACAGAATCAGCGGCCAGATCAGATAGAGCGCGGCAGAGAGGCGCGCCGCTTTGCGCGCATCGCGTCCAGCGGGCGCGGCAATAAAGCGCTGCGCCAGATTCCAGGTGCCGCCGTTGTAGCTCAGCGTGTAGATGACAAAATAAGCGAGAATAAAGCCGATGCTGTACGGCTCCTGAATGATCTGCGTGTGGGTTGACGGCAGCTTCTGCCAGATGGTGAACAGCTCAGCAAAACCGCCGAGATGCGCCGCCACGGCGACCACCATCACAATCGCGGCGACAAACTGCACCACGAACTGACCGAAGTCGTTGCAGGCATCGGCCCACAATCCGCCCATCACGGTGTAAAACAAACTCAGCGCGCCGGAAACACAGATGCCAATCAGCGGATCGAGTCCGGTGAAAACGTTAATAATCACCGCAATCGCCGCCCACTTTGCGCCGACGTCAAAGGTTTTCAGCAGCACCCCGCTCCACGCCAGCACCATTTGCGTGGGCAGGTTGTAGCGCGTGGCGAGATATTCCATTGGCGATTCGATGTTCATGTAGATGCGCAAGCGCGCCCAGCGCGGCGCGAACAGGCGAGAACCGATCAACACCGCGATAGCGATGGGAAACGCCCACCAAAAGTAGATGGTGATGCCCATGTTGTAGGCCACCGCCGCATAGGCGACAAACACCGCCGCGCTGTAGCCCGACATATGATGCGACACGCCCGACAGCCACCACGGCATTTTGCCGCTGGCGGCAAAGAAATCACGCGTGCTGCCCACCTTGCGCATCGCCCACAGGGTTATAGCCACAATCAGCAGCGCATAAAGCGCCATCACAGCATAATCAAGCACATTCATAGCAGACTCCACGGGTAAAGGCTGCCCAACGAACGGTCCGGCTTCGCGGGGATTAGGCGTTCAGAATAATTAGTCATCGTTTAGGACTAAAGTATCCTGGCAGCGTTATCGGCGCAATTTTGTGATGAGGATCCTGATATGAGTTTTTCCTCTGACGTGATAAGTGAAATTGAATACCACTGCGCTGCAGCTTACAGCAATAAAAAAGGGTTCACGCCAAACATGAACCCTTATTACTTTTCACGCAGATTAGATTTAATAAAACGGAGCTAACCATTAATTAAATCAGCTTTTCTTCAGGCACGAACTCATAAACGTTTTACGTGCATCGCCGGTGAGCTTTTTATCGCCCGCATCAGCATTACAGGTTTTCATCTTCATTTGTTGCGGCGTCATATTGCCCATTTTGCTGTCTTTTTTCAGACAGTCACTCATAAAGCTTTTACGCGCATCGCCTTTCAGATTTTGTGTACCGGCGCTCTGGTTACACATGGTCATTTTTTCCTGCTGTGCAGTTTTCTCAGCCGCACTTGCTCCGCCTGCAATCAGCAAGCCTGCTGTCATTATTGCCAAAAGACACGATTTCATTACCGGATTCTCCATAGCATTATTGCCACCTAAGCATGGCACGGAATAAGCAAATACGAGAAATCGATAATGACATTCACCTGAAAAAACAGGCGATAGCCGTTAAACGCGGGGATGATGCAGCAACTTCTCTACGTAATTACGCAGCAGGGTGGTATCGGGCGTTTCAGCAGCGGGGGCGACGGGCGGCATGGCTAATTTAATAGCGGCCTCAATGTCGTGAAATTGTTCGGGATTCAGTTTACGCAGCATCGCGGTTAACACGATTTCTAACGCCTCAACCTGTACCACTAATTCTTTAGACTCTTCTTCTTTTTCAGCCAGCTTTAGAAGGAGTTCCGCAATCAGGTTTTTCATGCGACAAGCTCAATGAGAGAAGAAAAACAGACGTTATCATTGCGCTGAATAAAACAACAAGGATTTTTAAGGGTTTTCAGAAAAAAACAGCCAAACGGCAGAATAAAAAAACCGGCTAGATTTCAATATGTAATAGCGAAACGTTTCACCAGGCGTTTAAAGATTTATTGAAACGTTTCGCTAACCTATACCCTAAATAATTCGAGTTGCAGGAAGGCGGCAAGTGCAATCATCCTCAGGAGCTTACTTTAGTAAGTGACTGAAGGTGAATGCACGCAGCCAACGCACCTGCAGCTTGAAGTATGACGGGTATTAACGTGGGCCTTCGAAGCCGCGTCCCGGACCGCCGCCACCATGACCGCCGCCCCAACCGCCGCCGCCCGGAGGGGGAAAAATACAACCGCTCAGCGCGGTGACCAGTGCCACAACTGCGGCGATTTTAATAATACGGACCATAATTACCTCGGAATGGTGAAATCGGGCTGAGTGTATGAGGCCGCATCGGGCGCGACAATACAGAATTCTCCGCAACACGGCGCTATTCATCTCTGCTCACCACGCTTAACAATTCACTGGCACTAAAGTGGCAAAAACATCACACAGGCGGCATCGATTGATGCCAACGCGCTACGCAAAATTGCTGTCGAACGCTTTACAGCCGGTGCAATTTCGCGCAATGTGAGCGCATTACAATAAATGAGATCTCATCATGAGCTTATCTGCTGTATCCCTGAGTGAAATTCTGGCGCGTCGTGACTGGGAAAACCCGGTGATCACCAGCCTTAATCGGCTGGATGCGCATCCGCCGTTTGCCAGCTGGCGCGATGAAACCAGCGCGCGCGACGATCGCCCTTCGCCTTCGCGCCAGTCATTAAATGGCCAATGGACTTTCAGCTACTTCACGCAGCCTGAAGCGGTGCCGCAAAGCTGGCTGCTGCAGGATCTGCCCGGCGCCGATGCGCTGCCGGTGCCCGCTAACTGGCAGCTGCACGGTTTTGACGCGCCGATTTATACCAACGTGCAGTATCCGATTCCGGTCACGCCGCCTTTGGTGCCGCAACAGAATCCCACTGGATGTTACTCGCTCACATTCAAAGTCGATGCGAACTGGCTGCAACAGGGCCAGACGCGCATTATCTTCGATGGCGTGAATTCGGCCTTCTTCCTGTGGTGTAACGGCCAGTGGATCGGCTATTCGCAGGACAGTCGCCTGCCCGCCGAATTTGATCTCAGCAACGCGCTGCAGCCCGGCCAGAACCGTTTAGCCGTGATGGTGCTGCGCTGGAGCGATGGCAGCTATCTGGAAGATCAGGATATGTGGCGCATGAGCGGCATCTTCCGCGATGTCAGCTTGCTGCACAAACCCGAGACGCAACTGGCCGATGTGCAGATTGAAACCGCACTGAGCCCGGAATACCTGCGCGGCGATCTGCGCGTTAGCGTCAAAATCCATGCTGGCGATCGTCAGCCCGCACAATGCCGCTTGCGCGTCAGCCTGTGGCGCGGCGACAGCTGCCTTGGCGAGCAGGAACAGGTGCCTGGCAGCGACATCATCGACGAGCGCGGACATTATCCCGAACGCGCCCTGCTGGTTTTGCCAGTCAATCAGCCGCTGCTGTGGAGCGCCGAAACGCCACATCTCTATCGCGCGGTGGTGACGCTGCTGGATGAAAATGGCAAGGTGCTCGAAGCCGAAGCGTATGACGTTGGTTTCCGCCGCGTCAGCATTGAAAAAGGGCAACTGTGCCTGAACGGCAAGCCGCTGCTGATTCGCGGTGTGAACCGCCATGAACATCACCCGGAAAACGGTCAGGTGGTGGATGAAGCCAGCATGCGCCGCGATATCGAGCTGATGAAGCGCCACAACTTCAACGCCGTGCGCTGCGCGCACTACCCTAATCATCCGCTGTGGTATCGCCTGTGCGATCAATACGGTTTGTATGTAGTGGATGAAGCTAATATCGAAACGCACGGCATGCAGCCGATGAACCGTCTCTCCAACGACCCGCGCTGGTTCGCCGCCTACAGCGAGCGCGTCACGCGCATGGTGCAGCGCGATCGCAATCATGCCTGCATCATTATCTGGTCATTGGGCAACGAATCCGGTCACGGCAGCACCCATGATGCGCTCTATCAATGGGTGAAAAGCAGCGATCCAACGCGTCCGGTGCAGTACGAAGGCGGCGGCGCCAACACGGCCGCCACCGATATCGTCTGCCCGATGTACGCGCGCGTCGATCAGGATCAGCCTTTCCCGGCGGTACCCAAGTGGTCGCTGAAAAAGTGGATTGGTCTGCCGGGCGAAACGCGTCCACTGATCCTGTGCGAATACGCGCACGCGATGGGCAACAGCTTTGGCGGTTTCGCAAAATACTGGCAGGCGTTCCGCCAGTTCCCGCGCTTGCAGGGCGGCTTCGTCTGGGATTGGGTTGATCAAAGCCTGACGCGCTACGACGACAACGGCGAAGCCTGGCAAGCCTACGGCGGGGATTTTGGTGATACGCCGAACGATCGCCAGTTCTGCATGAATGGGCTGGTTTTTGCCGACCGCTCACCCCATCCGGCGCTGTTTGAAGCCCAGCGCGCGCAGCAGTTCTTCCAGTTCCAGCGTGACGCTAACCAGCCGTATCGCTTTACCGTCAGCAGCGAATATCTGTTCCGCCGCAGCGATAACGAGGTACTGCGCTGGTCGATTGAGCAGGATGGCGTTGCCATCGCCAGCGGAGAACTGCCGCTCGAACTCGCCGCACAAGGCAGCCAGACGTTTACGCTGCCGACCAGTGACGATTTGCAGGGCAACGCATGGCTGAATCTCGCGGTGCATCAGGTCAACGCCACGCCGTGGTCCGAAGCGGATGCGCGCGTTGCCTGGGATCAGTGGCCGCTGCCCGCTGCGCTGCCGGTGCGCGTTGTAGAGAACGGTGCTACCGCGCCGGAACTGATCGCCAATCACGATCTGGTGGCGGTGGTGCTGCCGCAGCAGCGCTGGCACTTCTCGCGCCGCAGCGGCGAGATGGTGCAATGGTTTGTCGATGATGAAGAAACGCTGCTGACGCCATTGCAGGAGTGCTTTATTCGTGCACCGATTGATAATGATATCGGCACCAGCGAAGCCGCGAATGTTGATCCTAATGCGTGGGTCGAGCGCTGGAAACGTGCGGGTTACGATGAGTTGCAAGCGGTGTTGGTGGATATGCAGGTCGATAGCCTGAAACACAGCGTGCTGATTGAAACCTGGCATCAATGGCACGCCAACGGCCAACTGGCTTTTACCAGTCACAAACGCTATCAAATCAGCGCGAACGGTGAGTTGTCCATCAGCGTCAATGTGGAACAGGCCGCCGGTCTGCCGCCGCCGGCACGCATCGGGCTGCGCGGCCAACTGGTCAAGTCACCGCAGCAGGTGAGCTGGCTTGGTTTGGGCCCGCACGAGAACTATCCGGATCGCCAGCTGGCGGCGCAGTTCTCACGCTGGCAGCTGCCGCTGGCGGCACTCAGCACCGCGTATGTGTTCCCCGGTGAGAATGGCTTGCGCTGCGGCACGCGTCAGTTACAGAGCAATAGCTTGCAGGTCAGCGGCGACTTCGCCTTCTCGCTCAGTCGCTACAGCCTTGAACAGCTGCGTGAAACCTCGCATCGCCACTTATTGCAGCCAGAAGAGGGTTGCTGGCTGCACCTCGACGGCTTCCACATGGGCGTCGGCGGTGACGATTCATGGAGTCCCAGCGTTAGCCCGGAGTTTTTGCTTTCTCAGCAGCGCTGGCATTACGCGCTGATGTTGCGTCAGTAGGTTTTTCCACACTTTCACGCTGGCTCAAAGGGGGAGTCAGCGTGGTTTTCGGGCGACGATAGAAGCGGCGCAGGAAGATCACGTTGACCAACACCACCATCGCCGTGGCGAAGAACACCCAGCGATAGCCGGTTGCCGCCGATACCGCCGCGCCCAGCAGCGGTCCCGCCACATTCCCCAGATACATAAACGATTGGTTGTAGCCGAAAATACGCCCGGTGACGTTATCGCGTGAATGCCGTACCAGCAGCGTTTGCACCGCCGGCATCATCGCGCCATCGGCAAATCCCAGCAGGAAACGCAGCACGCCCAACTGCGTCGCGCTGGTGACAAACGACATTGCCACCAGCAGCAGCAACGACACAATCATAGTGGCGATCAGAATGCGCTGCGTACCAATGCGATCGCCGAGTTTACCCAGCCGTGGCGCGGAGATCAGCGCCGATACGCCCGGCAGCGCGGCAATCACCCCGCTGAGAAACGCGATGTTCTGCGCATTGGGTGCCAGCTCGCGCACAAACAGCGTCAGGATCGGATTCACCGAGCCGTTGCACATCTGAATCACCATGGTGGTGAAGAACAGGCAGATCATTAAGCGCGGATTGTCGAGGCTGCGAAACACTTCGCGCCCGCTCAACTTGTCCTGCTTGCTGACCGGCGTATAACCGGTCTCTTTTATCAGGAACAGGGTGACGAGGAAGCTCACCATCAGCAGCACCGCCGTGACGATAAACACCATGCGCAAGCCGAGCCAGTCCGCCAGCAAACCGCCAATCATCGGCCCGAGGATCACGCCGCTGATCTGCCCGGTGGAGACACAACTCAGCGCCCAGCCGCTGCGTTCGCGCGGTACCTGCGCCGCCACCAGCGCCATCGCATTGGGAATATAACCGGAAGTAAGGCCCATCAGCGCGCGCAGCAGCAACAGTTGCCACGCCTGAGTGACAAACGCCTGCAGCAGAATCACCGCGCCCATGCCGAACGAGGCGCGCAGCAGCATCAGCTTGCGCCCTTTACGGTCGGCCAAGCTGCCCCACAACGGCGCGACGGCGGCAGAGACAATGAAGGTGACGCTGAAGGTGAGTCCAGACCAGACGCTGAGCGCGTTATCGCCACGAATCCCGAGCTCTTCAACGTACAGCGGCAGGAAGGGAATGATCTGACTGATGGCGAGGCCGGTAAAAAAGCAGCCAAACCAGACGGATATCAGATTAACTTTCCAGGACTCGATGGAGCGTAACATGGGCGTGGGCATCAGAAGAATGAAACGAGGGTTCAGTCTAACAATCTCATAACATTACCGGACGGCAAAACATGGCATGGGCGAAAAAACGCAGTTTTACACTGTCGAGCGTGATTCTGCTCACAGCAAATCATGCCTGAGGGCCGTTTTTTAGTGTCTTAATGTGCTGAAACAATGCTTGCCGCAAGATAAGCGCATCGCGACTGCAGGCAAACGTGAAAAAATATGTCTACACGTTACTGACATTATTCTACACCGCATCTATGTTTAAAAAACCACCAGTCTTCACTGGCGACGCGCTGTCTGTTCTGGACAGTCCGCATGATTAACCTTTATTTCCCCATGCTGCCATTATCCGGCGGTGGGCATCGTTGTCTCTGCGGAGGTCAGCTATGAGAACCCAGCCAAACAGCGCCAGTCGGGCGATTACCGACTATTTCAATAGCCCAGCCTGGCATGCACCGCATGAGAGTGACATGTTGGCGGCGATCATGCGCGAACTGATGGATGACGGACAGCCTGCCACCAGCAAAGCGATTATTGCGCGCGTGATTGATAAGCTGGAATTTGAAGGGGATGAACAGCAGCTGCAAAGCTATCGCAACTTACTGGCAAAACTGCTGGAATCGGGGCCGCAGAACTAGCGGCCCACGCCCTTATTTTACTGTACGCAGATGGTCGGCTTCGCTGACAAACGCCTTACCGCTCTGACGCTGGTACAGGCAGAGTTCGCGCCCGACCTGATTTTTCATGTGCTTTTGCGGATAGCGACCTTCCAGCAGCAGCGCATCAAAGCCCACGTTGTCATCATACTGGATCGGCTTACCGACCACTTTCACTGACTTCAGGCCGCTGGCCTTGAGACAGCTTTGCTGCATGTTCTTGTCGTTTTGCTGCCAAGCCGCTTCGCTCGATGCCTGCGCCAGCGGGCTTAACATCAGCGTTAACAGCAGCAGTTTTGCACTCTTTTTCATCATCGCTCCTCTATCAGCCTTACAGGCCGAAAGATAAAAAAATTCCCGCCGAAGCGGGAAGAAATAAGACGAGCATTGCATATTCGAGAGTGACGAGGAAATCTCCGTAGTGCGCAGTTATCCTCGCCCGGCGCTGTGACAGCCAGATGACAATGCAATGTCGTTTTGGTGTTATCCGCAGTACACCCGGGAAATCTTACCGCTTTGATCTGCCGCGAAATTCACCCGACGCAGATTGAAATCCATCGTTACCGCTGAATTCCACGGAATGGCACGCACCGGCACCGCGAAGCGTTTGCTATCGAGCGTTGATAATGGCTGACCAACGTAGTTTTGATATTGCGATGCGCCGCACTGATCGGTTTCCGGATCGTGGCTGGCAGCAGCGCTGCTGTCAGGTTTGCTGGCGGACTGGCAGGCGCTGAGGGCAAATAAGGCCGTTACCAGTAGCGCTTTTCCATAATGGGTCACAAGTTTCTCCTCCTGGATTAATAGACAACCGGTTTTTGAGAGTAGCAAAGCGTGACCGTGAAGCGGAAATATTTACAGCAGATTGGTCGCGTAATTTCGCTTTAAAGCACGATCTTCCTCTCAAAAGTTAGGATTAATCGCACGCACTGTCTGAACATCAGGCGTCGGAACACTACAATTAACTAAGAATTTTCTTAGTTAGGAGGCGTTATGGAACTGGTGATTTTTGTTGGCTTCGCGGCGCTGATGACGTTTGTTGCGATCAGAGTGCGTTAAGCGGTTTCACACGAGGGTCGCCATACATGGCGACCCTACGATGTAACTTCTTCCTGCAACCGCGCATTAAACGCCGCCAGCGGCATGGGACGGCCCAGGAAATATCCCTGCCCTTCCTCGCACGACAGCGCTTTTAGCTCTTTCAGCTGTGCTTCGGTTTCAATCCCTTCTGCGGTAATGGTCAGCGCAAACGCGCGTGCCAGGCCGACTATCCCCGCCACTACCGATTGTGCCTGCTGCGATTCAGGGAACTCCTTCATCCATGAACGATCGATCTTCAGACCGTTGAACGGGAAGGTTTTCAGATAACCCAACGCCGCATAGCCGGTACCAAAATCATCCACCGTCAGCCGCACGCCAAGCGCGCGCAGTCCTTGCATGATTTCCAGCGCGCGATCCGGATTTTCAAAAGTGACGTTTTCGGTGATCTCCAGTTCCAGCCGCGTAGCCGGTAATCCACTCACCTCCAGCGCATGCGCCACGCGCTGCACCAGATCGTTATTACGAAACTCCACCGGCGAAATGTTGACGGAAACATAGCGCTGATCGCCCCAGTCGCGGGCGTCTACGCAAGCACGCATCAGCACCCAATCGCTGATCGCCGCAATCAGGCCGTTCTCTTCCGCTAAAGGGATAAAACGATCGGGCGTGATCCACTGATCGTCGGCTATCTGCCAGCGAATCAGCGCTTCCGCGCCGGCCAGTTGTCCACTTTGTAGCTGATAGCGCGGCTGATAATGCAGCGTGAAGGCGTGATTGTGCAGCGCCGCTTCAATTGCCTGCACCATGTCGCGTTTTGACTGCAGATGGTTGGCCATATCGCTGGAGTACCACACCCACTGATCGCGTCCGGCACTGCGCGCCTGAGCCAGCGCAATATCGGCCAGGCGTAACAGCGCTTCCGGATGCGCAGCATCCTGCGGTGCCGAAACGATGCCCATGCTGGCGGTAAGGCTGATCTGATGCGAGCCGCTGATGATCGGTTGATGCACCATGCGCTGCAGCGCACGACAGCGGTATTCTACGCCAGCGCGCGTGCTTTCGCGCAGCAGCAAAATAAAGGCATCGCCGCCGAGCCGGGCCGCCAGTTCATTCGGCGCCAGCAGGCTTTTCAGCCGTTTCGAGATCTCATTCAGCACTTCATCGCCGACCGCATGGCCCCACGTATCGTTGATCGGTTTGAACTGATCGAGATCGAAACTGATAACAAACAGCGGATCATCCTCGCTAACGCTCTCCAGATACGCGGTTAAATACTCCTGCAGCTGCATGCGGTTCGCGAGGCCAGTCAGCATGTCATGACGTGACAGAAACTGAATGCGCGCTTCGGCGTCCACTTCGTGGGTGATATCCGACACCGTGCCGCGAAAACCCGAGCGCAGGCCGTTACGCCGAATGGCTTTCGCCATTAACTGCCCAATGCGGCGCTCGCCGTTGGCCGACATAAACTGGCAGCGCAACGGCACATGCTGCACCTCTTCGCCCTGGCGCATCAGCCAGGAGACCAGCGAATGGCTGGGATGGCTCAGCAGTTGATCGAGCGGACGCCCCATCCAGCTTTTCACTTCATGGCCGGTCACCGCCGCAAAGCGCGAGGAGAGATAGCAGAGACGGCCCTGATCGTCGATTTCCCAAATCCAGTCCGAGGCGGCTTCCGCCAGATCGCGAAAACGCTCTTCGCTGTTGGCTAACTCACGCTGACTGATCGCCAGCATTTCAAAACGCCGATCGGAGATCACCGCATTGTGCAGCGCATGACGCAGCACGCGACGCGTCACCAGCGCCACCGCCAGCGCGGTGAACAGCAGCAGCGGCATCATCAGCCAGATCACGCCGAAACCTGGATTTTTTGGCTGCCAGCGTAACACCAACGGCTCGCCCTGCAGCACCGGCTCAACCAGCCGAGGTTCAAACAGCGCATCGTTTAAATCGCTGGCGATGCGCGGCTCAATCACATTCAGAGATTTGCCCAACGAGAGCAGCTTGTCTGGGGTAAAGATGTTAACGAACACCATCACCGAAGCAGGGCCGGGAATGGTCGGCAAATCCGGCACTTTGCCCGGCGTAATCGGCGCGGCCACCAGAATGGCCGGATGATTCTCCACCTTTGCATTGCGTGCCACGGCATCATGCAGCGTACGTGCCGTGCTCACCAAAAGGTCACTTTGTGCGCCTAACCAGCTTTCTAACGTGACATCGGATAATTTGCCGCGAATTACCGCGTAACGGGTTTTCCCCTTGCCATCCACCACGAACACGCCGTCGTAGTGATACTCCTTGTAGAATCCCGGACCAAAGTTCTCTTCGTCCCACGCCCAGACTTTATTGATTGTCAGATGCAGGTTTTTCCAGCCTTCGCCCCAGTTAGCATAATCGCGCGCATCGACGATCATCTCCTGCTGCTGTTGCTGCCACGCCTGACGCAGCAAATTGGCATCCTGCTGGATGGCGTCGATATTTTGTCGATGGGCGATAACCAGCACCATCACCACAGAGAGAAGCAGCACGCCAAACAGCAGCGAGGACAAGGTGCGCAGGCTGCGCCGCGTTACCCGTACCGTGTGTGCTTCCATGTTGGCCCTGGCGGCCAGTGCCGCGTGCCGGTGAAACTCAGAATTCATGCGCAATGCTCGCGAAATACAGGCAGCAAAAAAGGCGGATGACAACGCAGACTGCGCACATCTCCACCCTGTAAGGGTTTGAAAGGTTATCGGCCCCGAGTGCCGCAGATTTAGTCTTGTTGGTGGAATATTTGAGCAGCGCAAATGTGCAGCACGCCACCTCGACAGCGATGATCGGCGTTGCTACTATGCGCTCTCCTCTGCTCGCTGAGTCGCCTATGGACACCCAATCCGACAAAGTTACGTTGACGCTGTTTTACGTGGGTAGCTTTGTGGTCTATTACCTTGTGACCATGTTGGTTACGCTGTTTCCCAATTACGGGATGCTGCGCACCAACGGCTTGCTGATGCCAGTGCTTTGCCTGGTGGAGTTTGCGGTGATCTATCCGCTGTACCGTTTTTACTGTCAGCGTCGCAGCGATATTCCGCTGGGGTATGTGCGTCCGATGCAGGCGCTGCTGTTTATCGGTTTGCTGTTTGCATTGATGGTGGCGCAGACGCAGTTTCTGCAACCGGAAGGCTGGCTGATTGCGCAATCGCAGCAGGGGCGCAGCTCGATGCTGATTCTGCTGCTCACCGCCGTCTTGCTGGCGCCAGTATTTGAAGAAGTGCTGTTCCGGGGATTTTTACTGCAAGGTTTTCTGCTGTGGGCGCCGAGAAGTCGTTTTGCCTGCATGCTACTCACTTCCCTGCTGTTCGCCGTGATGCACACTCAATATGTGCACTGGGAAACGCTGGTCGCCTTAACGCTGTTTTCCCTGCTGTTGTGCTATGCGCGTTTGCGCAGTAACAGCCTGGCGCTGCCGATTTTCCTGCACACGCTGAATAACCTGATCGCTATCCTGCCGGCCTGGTATTTCGCCTGACCAAAGCAAAACAGCCATCCTGAGATGGCTATTTATGATGCTTATACCTGCGTCAAACCGCCATCCACACAGATTTCTGCGCCCGCAATGTAGCTGCTCTCGTCACTGGCGAGGAACAGCGCGACGTTGGCCACTTCTTCGGGTTTACCCATTCTACTGAGCGGAATGGTGCTGGTAATGCCGTTGCGCACCTCTTCAGAAGCCGCCTGCATCATATCGGTATCGATCGGGCCAGGCGCCACCACGTTTATACGGATGCCGCGCGCGGAGAGCTCGCGCGTCCAGGTGCGGGCAAAAGATCGCAGCGCGGCTTTGCTGGCGCTGTAAACGCCGTAACCCTGAGTGCCAATCACATCGGCAATTGAACCCATCAATACCACGCTGGCGCCGGGCTTCAGCAGCGGCAATGCTGCCTGCAGGGCAAACACCGGCGAGCGCACATTGAGGCCGAAGATTTGGTCAAAATGCCCGGCGCTAATCTCATCAATGGTGGCGTACTCCGCCATGCCAGCGTTGATCACCAACACATCCAGCTGGCCGGATTCGCGCCTGATCGTCTCGATAATGCGCGTTAGTTCGCTCTGCTGGCTCACATCGGCACGCAGCGGATGCGCGTTGCCGTTGATGCTGCTGCTGGCGGCCTGTAACTCTTCATCGCGGCGCGAGGTAAACCAGGTTGTCGCGCCTTCACTGGCAAAACGCTGGCTGATCGCCAGACCAATTCCCTTTGCGCCGCCCAAAACCACCGCCACTTTGTTATCCAGTCTGCTCATCTGCTCTCTCCTGTTTGGGTAGAAAGCCGATGGTATATATTTTATACTTAATAACAATTACGCACTTTATTTATACCAGATATCGCGGAGTATATCGCCATGGCGGAGATCGACGGTAACAGCTTGAGAGATGTAGGAAAAACCCGGCCGGTGCTGGAGCACATCACCAATAAATGGTCGATTTTAATTCTCACCGTGCTTTGTACTAAGCCGTCGCGTTTTAACGAGATTCGTCGTCGGTTGGATGGCATCACCCATAAAGCGTTGGCGGATGCGTTAAAGCGGCTGGAGCGCAATGGGCTGGTGAATCGTGAAGTGTTAAACACAGCGCCAATCGGTGTGGAATACAGCCTGACGCCACTGGCGCAGACGCTGCAACAACCGTTTATCGCGCTGTATGACTGGGCGCTGGAGCATGGTCCATCACTGGAACGCGCGCAGGAAGCGTACGATCGCACCCACGCAGATGAGCCAGCGTAGGGTCGCCATTCATGGCGACCGCTGGCAAAAAAATTACGCTTTTTCCGCTTCGAAATGGTTTTTGAACTGCTCGTAGATCGAAATCATGTTAGAAGCATCACCTTGCAGCGGGCTCAGTTTTCCGGCGCGCACCAGTTCAATCACCAGCTGTAGGGCGGCTTGTTTGGGGTTGCTGGCTGGCTGGGCAATTTCGTTCGACATGTTAACTCACTCATCGTTTTTATCAGGGCCGCATAGTTTAGCCCAGATTGAGCTACGGTTGCGCACCGCGATGCGTATAATCTTGCGAGCCGGACACGAAAGCCGCTCAGGGTGATAATTGACTCTCAAGGCGTTTAGCTATACTGGATCAAAAAAAGGGAACGACCAGCCACACATTCCGTACCAGCGAGAAGGTGTTAAAGGAGTCTGATTATGCTGATTGGTTTTGTTTTGTTAGTGAGCGCGTGTGGGCATGATGCCTGTGATGCCTTACCGGTTTCGGAGCGAATCTATCCGACCAAAGTGGCCTGTGAGCAAATGGCCGATCGCATCCATAAAGTGCGGCCAAACGTGGTCTTACTTTGTGGCGAAGTGCACCGTTAATTCGGTGCCAGCTTTATTAAAGTTGCGCAAATAGTAGCCAAACGGCATTGCAAGAACGGGTTGTAGCGTTCAAAATATAAGCTGCTTTTCACTATCACCGTTGTGAATCCAATGAAAACATCTCGCCCCCGTCGTCCAAACGGACGCTGGGTTTACTACATTTTGTATGATGGCATTCTCTGGCCCTGCCCCGTACGTTGGGAATGGGAGAGCGGCTTCGGCGGCTGGCTGCCATTCTATTTCTCGCCCACTTTTGAGTTCGTGGCAGGCGATCCACGCAAGGCCTATCGCATTGCGCGCAGCAGCGTGCGTAACGTACGCCAGACAGACGGTGAATTTGCCTGATTGATTAGCCGATCTGCCATGGGAACCACGACGCCGTGAGCAGATAATGCAGTAACTCCAGTACCAAAATCACCATTACTAACACACCAAGCTTGTGACTGCTGATCCACTCCTTCATCCCCATATCATCGCCGCCCAGCGAATCAGCATCAGCGCACCGCAGATGCACAACAGCACCACGATCATTTTCCAGTGTTTGGTTGCAGCCAGTTTTTTTGCCACGCATCCTCCAGACGACAGAAAGCAACGATGCGCCCTAAGGCGCACCGTTGATTCTAACGCTGGTCACCCATTTGGGCGATTATTTATTCAGCGTGTAGTCGAGCGTGATTTCAGCATTCAGTACCTGAGAGACCGGGCAGCCCGCTTTGGCTTTCTGGATAATCTCATCAAACTTCGCCTCATCAATACCCGGCAATACGATGGCGCTGGTCAGCGCGATTTTGGTAATGGCAAACCCGTCGCCCTTTTTATCCAGCGACACATCAGCGGTGGTATCAATGCTTGTAGGCGGATGCCCTTCATTGCCCAACATCAATGACAATGCCATGGAGAAACACGCGGCATGTGCGGCACCAATCAGCTCTTCCGGGTTGGTGCCCTTCTCGCCTTCAAAACGGGTATTGAAACCGTAAGGTTGATTGCTCAACACGCCGCTTTCCGTACTCACCGTACCTTTGCCTTTAATGTCGCCTTCCCAATGGGCCGATCCTTTCTTATGAATGGTCATGTCATTCCTCCTGTTATGTTCGACAGCTATTGAGTATAGACAACATGACTCATTCTGCTGGATTAGCTCACCGCGCGTGGACGCGCCGGACTCAAGCCCGCCTCGCTCAACAGCGCGTTAGCCTGCACCAGTGAAGCCTGGGTAATCTCTTTGATCGATTTCGCGCCGGTCAGCGTCATCGCCACTTTCATCTCTTTCTCAATCAGGTTGAGCAGATTTTCAACGCCGCGCTGACCGTGCGTTGCCAGCGCATAGACAAACGCGCGTCCCAGCAGCACGCTGTCGGCACCGAGGGCGATCATCCGCACCACATCCAACCCGCTGCGAATCCCGCTGTCGGCGAGAAGGGTAATATCGCCTTTCACCGCATCGGCAATTGCCGGCAACGCGCGCGCCGACGACAGCACGCCGTCCAGCTGACGCCCGCCGTGATTCGACACCACAATGCCATCGGCACCAAAACGCACCGCATCGCGCGCATCTTCCGCGTCGAGAATGCCTTTAATCACCATCGGGCCATCCCAGAATTCACGAATCCACTCCAGATCTTTCCAGGAAATCGACGGATCGAAATTGTTCGCCAGCCAGCCGATGTAATCTTCCAGCCCGGTCGGTTTGCCGAGATAGGTGGAGATATTGCCGAGATCGTGCGGACGGCCATGTAAACCGACGTCCCACGCCCATTGCGGATGCGTTGCCGCCTGCCAGTAACGACGCAGCGGCGCATTGGGGCCGCTCATGCCGGAGTGCGCATCACGGTAGCGTGCGCCCGGCGTCGGCATATCGACGGTGAACACCAGCGTGGTACAGCCAGCGGCTTTGGCGCGCTCCAGCGCATTGCGCATAAAACCGCGATCGCGCAGCACGTAGAGCTGGAACCACATCGGACGATTGATGGCCGGCGCCACTTCTTCGATGGGGCAAACCGACACGGTGGAGAGCGTAAACGGAATCCCTTTCAGCGCCGCCGCGCGCGCCGCCTGCACTTCGCCACGTCGCGCATACATGCCGCATAAGCCGACCGGCGCTAATGCCACCGGCATCGATAGCGTTTCGTTGAACAGTTTGGTTTCAAGGCTCAACTCCGACATGTTTTTCAACACACGCTGGCGCAGCGCCACGTCGGAGAGATCGGCGACATTGCGCTTCAGCGTGTGCTCGGCGTAGGCGCCGCCATCCAGATAGTGAAACAAGAACGGTGGCAAGATGCGTTGCGCCGCGGCGCGATAGTCACTGGCAGCAGAAATGATCATCCCTTATTTTCCTTGTGCTGAGGTCATGGGTGGCCCGGCAGACGCGTAATGCGCGCCTGGCGCGCCTCATCTTCATGCAGGGTTTTCATGGTGGTGTGAACAAAACCGAGGTGATCCATCGCTGCCTGGCGCGCCGCTTCCGCGTTACCGGCCATCACCGCATCAAATATCGCCTGATGCTGTTCGTTAAGACGATTGAAAATCACCGGTTGGGTATACATGCGCTGGCGACTGTGCAGCACCGAAGATTGCAGCAGATCGAAAAATCCGCGCATGGTCTGCAGCAGCACCACGTTATGCGAGGCTTCGGCGATGGCGAGATGAAAACGCAGATCGGCCTGCGCCGCGAGATCGGCATCGTCGCTGTGCTTAATCTTCAGCAGCGCATCAAAGGCGAAGCTCAGCTTCTCTTTATCCGATTCGGTGGCGCGCAACGCAGCATGCCACGCGGTGCTGGCTTCTATCGCGTGGCGCGCTTCAAGAATGTCATAGCGATAATCAGGATCCTCCGCCAGCAGCTGACGAATTGGCTCAACGATACGCTGTTCCGACCACGGCTGCGGCGGCTGACGCAGCCAGGTGCCGCCACCGCGTTTACTGATTAACACGCCGCTGCTGATCAGTTGCTGGATCGCCTCGCGCAGTGACGAACGCGACGAACCAAACTCCGCCGCCAGCGCGCGTTCGGACGGCAGCCGCATGCCCGGCTCCAGCTGGTGCTCTGTAATCCAGGCGCAGAGCCGCGCCCGCAGCGTGTTTTCCGTCATCGCATTATCCTGTGTGATACACACCCGCCACGCTAAATTGGTAGGACCAAAATGCAGCGTGGCGGACTTCGTGGAGGAGAATGGTTAATGCTTTGTTATTTCGATGCAACGAAACGGGCGGGATTTTTCATGTTATGTGACGACGCGGCCACAATTGCGCCATGCGGTAGGACCAATTAGGCCGTAGTCCGGCCAAAGGCCCGACCATAACTGCGCGGGTGAAAGCGCAGATTCAGCACGATCAGCCCAACCGTCACCGCCGTCTGCATCAACCAGACGCTGGAGAAACTGTGGGTCAACGCCTGCATCTGACCGGCAATAAACGGCATGCAACCCGCGATGATAAAACCTGCGCCCTGCATAAACGCCACCAGCCGCGCACCGGCCTGCGGATGCGGCAGGTGATCGAGCGCCAGCACCATCGCCAGCGGAAACGCCGCGCCCAGTCCAAATCCGGCAATCGCCGCCCATAACCACGGTGCGAACAGCGGGGCAAACAGAAAACCGCTCATGCCGATCAGCTGGCAAACCAGGCTGATAATCAGCTGCGGACGCCGATCCGCCTTGCGCGCCAGCAGTGGCATCAGCAGCGCACCCGCAACCTGACAGAGAATCATCGCGCCAAGCAGCGATCCGCCAGCCTGTGCCGACCAGCCAAGATGATGATAAGCATCCGGCAGCCAGGCAACACAGGTGGCGTAACCGCCGTTCACCAGGCCAAAACTGATCGCCAGCGTCCAAGCGCGTGGCGTGCGCCACAGCGACGGCAGCGCAACGTTTTCCGTGCTGGCGGCGGTGGGCACGCGCACGTAAAGCCACAATCCAATCGCCAGCAGTACCGGCAGCGCCCAGCCGGTCAGCGCCAGCGACCAGCCAAAATGATCGCTGAGCCACGGCGATAACGCTGCCCCCAAACCGCCGCCGCCCATCAACGCGCCGGCCCATAATCCGGTGACTGGCGCGCTGCGCTGCGCAAAGCGCTGACGAATCAGGCCCGGCATCGCCATCTGCACCACGCCCACGCCGAGGCCGCCGAACAGCGCGCTAACCACCAGCCAGCTGCCGCTGTGGATCACGCCTCGCGCCGCCAGCGCCAGCAGCAACAGCGTCAATCCGGCCAGCAGTAAGCGTTGCAGCGGCACACGCTGCATCAGCGAAGCGCTCAGCAGCGCGACCGCGCCCATCATCACCATCGGTACCGCAGGCAGCAGCGAGGCCGCCAGTGAAGAGAGTCCCATCGTCTGGCGAAGCTGGCCGAGTAATGGACTAATAGAAGTGAGTAACGGTCGCATATTCAGCCCAGCCAACACCAAAGCGCCGAGTGTTAATCCGTCATAATGTCGATTCATACACAATCCTGCTGCAAAGAGGTTGTCAGCATCGCAGCAGTCGTTACTATTTGGAAATGAAATAACACCATAACAACCAGTGGAAAAATGAATCGTCAGCCGATGTTTACCCCGCAGCAACTGCTGAGTTTTGTGGCGGTGTGCGAAACCGCCAGCTTTACCCGCGCCGCCGATCGCGTGCATCTGTCGCAATCCACCGTCAGCCAGCAGGTACGTCGGCTGGAAGAGATGATCGGCAAACCGCTGCTGCAGCGCACGTCGCATCAGGTGGCGCTCACCGAAGAGGGCGAGAAGCTGCTGGGCTATGCGCGCCGAATCATCGCGCTGAACGGCGAAGCGCACGACGTGCTGAGCGATAAATGGCGTGACGGCGTGTTGCGCCTCGGCGTGCCGGAAGATTTCGCCGCGCCGACCGCCGGCTTGCTGGCCGAATTTAGCCGCGAACATCCGCAACTGCGCCTCGATGTGATGAGCGGCATGTATGTCGATCTCCATCGCGCCTGGCAGCGCGAGGAGCTGGATATCATGCTTATCAAGCAGCCAGGCGGCGAACGTCCGCTGGCTGCGCGCCCCGAACCGCTGCTGTGGCTAGACAGTGCCGCACATCCCTGTTTTGAGCAAACGCCGGTGCCGCTGGTGGTGTTCCCGCAGCTCGGTTTGTATCGTGAAGAGATGGCGCAGACGCTGGATAGCCTTGGCCGCAGCTGGCGCATTAGCTACAGCAGCGCCAGTTTGGTGGCGCTCGCCAGCGCCAGCGCCGCCGGATTGGGCTTAACGCTGCTGCCCGCCAGCTGCCGCTTGCCTGAACATCGCGTATTAGGTGAAGCCGATGGTTTGCCCAGCATCAACCATTTTGAACTGGCGCTGTTTTGCCGTGCGCCGCAGGACGATCTACAGCAGGCGTTAGCCGCCGCGCTGGTAACCTTTTGTCAGTTGCAATGGCAGTGATTTTTCCACTGCTAACCAGTGGCAAATATCGCAGCGCGCTGCGTTGAGTTTTGCCAGATTAAGCGTTTCTCATTTGATGGAACCTCTGATGCAACTGACCTCTCCCAGTCGTCGCGAATTCCTTAGCCTGACCGCCGCCGGTAGCCTGCTGGCCGCCGGTATCAGCTACGCCGCGCCCGCTTCACCGCTACTCGCCAACAGCCCGCAGCCGCACACGCCACCGCCGCGCGTTGCGCATTATCAACTACTCAACGTACGCCTCGAAGAGGGCTTTGAGCGCGACGGTAAAGAGGTGATCGCCACGCGCACCGCGCTGTACGACATCACCATCAAAGACGGCACTTTTGCGGCAATCGATGCCGCAGGCAAAGCGCGCAACGCCGCCTTGCCACAATGGGATGCCAACGGCGCCCTGCTGCTGCCGCGCACCCGCGACATGCATATCCATCTCGATAAAACCTTTTACGGTGGCCCGTGGGAAGCGCCGCGTCCGCGCCAGGGCAAAACCATCATGGATATGATTGCGCGCGAACAGGTGCTGATCCCGCAACTGCTGCCGACCTCGCAGGCGCGAGCGGAAGCGATCATTGGTTTGCTGCACAGCAAAGGCACCACCGAAGCGCGCAGCCACTGCAACATCGATCCGGTTAGCGGCCTGAAAAGCCTTGAGCACCTCAAGCTGGCGCTGGCGAATCATCCGGAATTCCCGTGTGAAATCGTTGCCTTCCCGCAGCACGGTTTGCTGCACTCGAAGGTTGATGGCTTGATGCGTGAAGCGATGCAGATGGGTGTGCAGTTTGTCGGCGGGCTCGATCCCACCAACGTGGATGGCGCGATGCAGGCGTCGCTGGATGCGATGTTCCAGATCGCCCTTGATTTCCAGCGCGGCGTGGATATCCATCTGCATGAAACCTCGCCATCCGGCGTGGCGGCGATTCAGTACATGATCGATACCATCGCGAAAAACCCGCAGCTCAAGGGCAAAGTGACGCTGAGCCACGGCTTTGCGCTTGGCACGCTGGAAGGCAAAGCGCTGGATCAGATGATCGCCGGCATGGCCGAACAGCAGATGAGCGTGGCCTCGACCATTCCAATTGGCAAACTGACCATGCCGCTGCCGCAGTTGCAGGCGGCGGGCATCACGGTGATGACCGGTACCGACAGCGTGATCGACCACTGGTCACCGTTTGGCACCGGCAGCATGCTGGAAAAAGCCAATTTGTACGCGCAGCTGTATCGCGGTTCCGATGAGTTTGGCTTGAGCCGCGCGCTGCATATCGCCACCGGCGGGATTTTGCCGCTGTCGAATCAGGGCGAGCGACAATGGCCGAAGGTCAACGATGAAGCCAGCATGATGCTGGTCGAGGCCAGCTGCTCCGCCGAAGCCGTCGCCCGCATCTCCCCGGTACGCGCCACCTTCCACCGCGGGTTGCCCGTATTCAGCGCCTGATGTTACCCGTAGGGTCGCCATTCATGGCGACCGTCTCAATGCACGCACCGTTTACATGGCGACCATCTCAATGGCCGCACCACCCCAACAAAAAAGCCTCCGCAAGGAGGCTTTACGTACGACATAAACAGGGCGGCATGCGCACGCCCGATGAGTGCTGGATTTTACGAAAGCATCTGAATCGCCAACGCGTACAGCCGCTGGTTTTCATCGTCACGGACAGGCTCTTCTTCCGCGTAACAGGCAATCATGGAACTCACTTTATCCGAGGATAAGGTTTCTCCATGCACATGCAGCGTTAACACGGCGCGGCCGACGATTTTCAGAATGTCTTCGTTTTGTCCCTGGACAGAATGACTCAAAATGACCTCTGAAATATTATGGGTTTTTAATAATTAGCCAAATGGCGCGCTAAATATAAAGCAAATCAGCCATTCGTTTTAATCAGAATTTTACCTAACCGCAGCCATTCATTAGCGAGACACCTCTAAAAAGGGTGCCAAAAGACGTGATAACAGTTGTTTCACAACGCTAATTCTCCCTTTTCGTTAAAGATGTCTTTTTTTAACGCAACTTCTCAGGATTAAATCAACCTTAAAAGCATTAGAACTTCGCACCATTGAATGCCTAAAAAAGAGACAAGTCTGGTATAACGCTTACTGATTTCAAGTAGGAACCAGCGGCGCTTTTGCCATTGCCGATCACGCCCCTTTCTGCCAGACTGACCGCCGCAATCCTACCCGCAATTAGAGACTTTCCCGTGACTGCTTTTTCTACCCTGACGCAACTGCCCGCCAGCCAACTCGATAACCTGCGCGAGATGGGTTTCGACGCCATGACGCCGATTCAGGCTGCTTCCCTGCCCGCGATTCTGGAAGGGCGCGACGTGCGTGCGCAGGCGAAAACCGGCAGTGGCAAAACCGCCGCCTTTGGCGTGGGCTTGCTGAACCGCATCGACAACAGCCAGTTCCACACCCAGGCGCTGATTCTGTGCCCGACGCGTGAACTGGCCGATCAGGTCAGTAACGTGCTGCGCCAGCTGGCGCGTTTTACGCGCAATATCAAAATTCTGACGCTGTGCGGCGGCCAGCCAATGAGCGCGCAGCGCGATTCCTTAGTGCATGCGCCCCACATTGTGGTCGGCACGCCGGGCCGTTTGCTCGATCACCTGAAGCGCGACAACCTCGATCTCAGCCAGCTGCAAACGCTGGTGCTGGATGAAGCCGATCGCATGCTGGAGATGGGCTTCCGCGACGATATGGAAGCGATCATCGGCTTTACGCCGGAAACGCGCCAGACGCTGCTGTTCTCTGCGACCTGGCCGGATACCATCGCCAGCCTCAGCCAGCGTTTTCAGCGCGATGCGCTGGCGGTCGCCACCGAAGACAAAACCGAGTTACCAACCATTGAGCAGCAGTTTATTGAAGCCAGTGCCAAAGAGCGTCACAGCCTACTCGGCGCGCTGCTCAGCCAGCAGCAACCGGCCTCCTGCGTGGTGTTCTGTAACACCAAGCGCGAGTGTGACGACGTGGCCGCCGCGCTCAACGAACGTGATATTAGTGCGTTAGCGCTGCATGGCGATCTCGAGCAGCGCGATCGTGAGCGCGTGCTGATTCGCTTCGCCAACGGCAGCATCCGCGTATTGATCGCCACCGATGTCGCCGCGCGCGGCCTGGATATCAAATCGCTGGCGCTGGTGGTGAATTTCCAGCTGGCGTGGGATCCGGAAGTGCACATTCACCGTATCGGCCGCACCGGTCGTGCGGGTGAGAAAGGTCTGGCGGTGAGCTTTGTCGCCCCCGATGAAATGGTGCGCGCCAATGCGCTGGAAGAGTATCTGCAGCAGAAGCTTAACTGGGTTTCCTCCAGCACGCTGAAAGGCACCAGCGCCAAATCGCTGCCGGCGACCAAAATGACGCTGTGCATTGATGGTGGCCGCAAAGCCAAAATCCGTCCCGGCGATATTCTGGGTGCCTTGACCGGCGAAGCCGGTTTCAGCGGCGATCAGATCGGCAAGATCGATATGACGGCCACGCACGCCTATGTTGCTATCGACGCCGCTCAGGCGAAGAAAGCGCTGATCAAGCTGAAAGAGGGCAAGATCAAAGGTAAAAGCGTGCGCGCCATTCTGTTGAAATAAATCGTACCCGCGTGAGGGCGATCGCTCTCACGCTAAAATTTCCGTTATCTCCCCTTCATTTTTTTTCTCTTCTGCCGATAAGTTAATCACGGCGATATTGCCCTGCCCTTTACCCAGCCCAGATCTGCTCCGAGGCCATGATGGATAATTTTCAGAAAGAGATCGATGAACGCGCCAACCTTGCGCTTTCCAATAAATTCGAACTGCTGTTGTTCCGACTGGGTTCCGATCAGCTGAAAGGCAAATCTGAGCTGTACGGCATCAACGTGTTTAAACTGCGTGAAATCGTGCCGATGCCAACCATCACCCGCGCTGCGGGCATGCAATCGCCGCTGCTCGGCATGGCGAGTATTCGCGGCCAGTTTATTCCGGTTATCGATCTGCCTGCCGTGACCGGTTGCAAACCGGAAACCGGCCTTAACCTGCTGCTGGTGACCGAATATGCGCGCAGCACTCAGGCGTTTGCCGTGGAATCGGTGGAGAACATTGTGCGTCTCGACTGGAGCCAGGTGCATACCGCTGAAGCGGGCATCGGTAGCCGCAACATCACCAGCATCGCTTGTCTGGATACCGATGGTCAGAGCAACAATCTGGCGATGGTGCTGGACGTTGAGCAGATTCTGTATGACATCATTCCTTCCGTGCGCGGCGTTGAGCCGAGCGCAGAGACCGCCAAAGACTTCAATCTGAAGCCAGGTCAGGTAGCGATTGTGGCGGAAGATTCCAAAGTGGCGCGTCAGCTGCTGGAGCAAGGCCTGAAAAGCATGGGCATCCCGGCGATTATGCACAACACCGGTCTTGAAGCCTGGATCAAAATTAACGAGATGCAGAAAGAAGCCGCAGCCAACGGTGAATCGATCCACGACAAGATCGCGCTGGTGCTGACCGATCTCGAAATGCCGGAAATGGATGGCTTTACCTTAACGCGCAACATCAAGCGCGATAACAATCTGCGTCAGATTCCGGTGGTGATTCACTCATCGCTCTCCGGCAGCGCCAACGAAGATCACGTGCGTAAAGTCGGTGCCGATGGTTACGTGGCGAAATTCGAAATCAACGAGCTGTCGAATGTGATTCACGGCGTGCTGAAAAAGCCGCGTTAATTATCGTAACGCCACCCTTCATGGCGTAATGCTTGTCAGTTAAGAAAACATTTTGCTTTGAATAGGTAGCGGGCTCTGACACATCTGCTGCGTCACGGGCCGTCCTCGCGCCGCTAGCGCGATGCCTTCGGCTTCCACGTCGTGCCGACGGACCGTTCGCGGATCGGCCGTCCTGGCCGGCCCCGAACTGCCTCACGCATCCATGCGTGAGGCTCCTGGCCCAACGTAAAAGCCTCAGCGCTGCGAATAGCCCTTTTGCCGCAGCAGACGCGTCAGCGCATCTAACTTATGAGCCCTTTTCAGCAACACACACTGAAGCTTGGAAGCAGGCCGGGGACGCTTTTGGGCAGGCAATCCGCAGCGCTGAACGAAGTGAGGAAGCCAGGAGAGCCCGCAGGACGCGGGCGAAAGGCGGAGCCGGGACAAGGATGTCCCGTCTACGCCGGTCCGTCAGGCAGACGAGCGAAGTGAAGGTACCGCGTAAGCGGCGCGAGGACAGCCAGACCAAAAGTGGCCCCGGCCTGCGCACTCATCGTTGGCTTAACTAACAAGCATTACGCCATTCATCGCGACCAGTTAACCAAGTGTCCATCAATGCGCACCCTACAAAATCCTTGGCATTTCCGCCCAGCCAAAACCCAAGGTTAACGTCATTAACCAAACTGTGACGTACCTCTAAAAAATTAAAGTTAAAACATTAACAACCGATAACTGATAGCGCTTGCGCCGGTGCTGCCATACCAGCTTTGTCACGCTGCGCAACGATTTTCACCTTACAAAACATCAACCTGAAGTGGGCACCTTGCCTGCTTGTCCGTCTTGAAAACATCAATTTTTGGCATTACGGGGAGATCCAATGTTGAGCTTAAAAAATATGAAGGTCGGCGTCCGTCTGGGCATCGCCTTTGGTCTGGTGGTGGCACTGTTAATCATCGTCGGCGTCACGTCGATAACCAAAATTAACAACATCAAAACCGGCATTACCTCGATCGTTGAAGATCGCTATATGAAAGTCCGTCTTGGCTTTGACGTGCGCGACGGCGTGAACGAACAGATCAAATATCTGCGCGGCATCGTGATTGATACCACGCGTCCGGAAAATAACGTCAAACGTTATCAGCAATTAGCGGACGCCACTGACAAAACCAACAGCGCGATGAATAAAATCAAAGCGGTGCAGGTGACTGAAGTGGGTAAAAAGAAAATTGCTGGGCTGCTGGCCGCCAGCGACAAGTTTGAAGCCGAGAAGAAAACGCTGCTGGATCTGGTGCATGCGGGCGATGCCGAAGCCGCCAGTACCTATGTTTTAAAATCGATCACCAGCACGCAGAATGCCTTTCTTGATAGCGCCGTGGCGTTTGCCAACTCACAGTCACAACAGCTGGAGCAGGAAGGCGCAAAAATTATTGATAACGGCTCATCAGCCATTGAGATGACGCTGATCTTCTCCGCCATCGCCATTGCCGCCGCCATCGTGTTGGGCTTTATGCTGACGCGATCGATTGTGCGTCCGCTGAATGAAGCGGTGGAAATCGCCGGGAAAGTGGCGGCAGGCGATCTGAGTTCACATATAGAAGTGAGCGGCAAAGATGAAACGGCGGTGCTGATGCAGGCGCTGCAGGCGATGAACGACAACTTGCTGACCATCGTTTCCGATGTGCGCGCCGGCTCCGATACAATCGCCGTGGCATCAAATCAGATCTCCAGCGGCAACATCGATCTCTCATCGCGTACCGAACAGCAGGCCAGCTCGCTGGAAGAGACCGCGTCAGCGATGGAACAGATGACCGCCACCGTCAAGCACAACGCCGAGAACGCGCGTGAAGCCAATCAGCTGGTGGCCAATACCTCCAACGTGGCGAAGCAAGGCGGCGTAGTGATGGAACAGGTGATCGAGAAGATGGAAGCGATTACGCTCTCTTCGAAGAAGATCGTTGATATTATCAGCGTAATCGACTCTATCGCTTTCCAAACCAACATTCTTTCCCTTAACGCCGCCGTTGAAGCCGCACGTGCAGGTGAACAAGGCCGTGGCTTCGCCGTGGTGGCCACCGAAGTGCGTAATCTGGCGGCACGTTCGGCGTCTGCGGCGAAAGAGATTAAGGTGTTGATCGAGGACTCAGTGGCGCAGGTGGATGAAGGCAGTCGTCTGGTGACGCACGCCGGTTCAACCATTGGTGAAGTGGTTAACAGCGTGAAAAGCGTGGCGGATATCATGAGCGAAATCACCATTGCCAGCAGCGAGCAGAGCAGCGGGATCAGCGAGATCAACTCGGCGATTACGCAGATGGAAGCGGTAACGCAGCAGAACGCCGCGTTGGTGCAGGAAGCCTCAGCGGCGTCGCAGGCGTTGCAGGAACAGGCCGATCGTCTGGCGCAGTCAATGAGTGTGTTTAAAACGGCGGCGGTGTAAAGATAAACAGGTTGCCATGAATGGCAACCCTACGGGATTTATAGCGATTTTGAGTTAAGAATACGCACGACTGCTACAGCGACGGTGTTGAGGCGACATCCCAAACCGCTGAGCGAATGAGGGATTCCAGGGCGAGCCGCATGGATGCGGCGAGAGGTGGCGCTGAGCAGGAGCGAATCGCCACCGGTCCGTCAGGAATCGTGAATGAGTGAAGGTACCGCGCAGCGGCGGGTTGGGCTGGCGCAAGGCCCGGGAGTGCAGAGGGCGCGGCCAGGCGCTCTCTGCTCGGTCGCCGCACGAAGGTGCTGCAACTGCCTCAGCAACTGGCGAACGAAAGTCGCTCAATACTTAACTGAGCGCCATTAATGGCGCCCCTACAATGCTAACTCACTAGCGAATACGCAATCGACGAAATCGCCAGCACGCCGACAATCACCACAAACACGTTACTGATCTTCCCGCTGTACTGACGCATCGCCGGCACTTTCTGGATGGCGTACATCGGCATCAGGAACAGAATCATCGCAATGATCGGCCCGCCCAGCGTTTCAATCATGCCCAGAATACTGGGGTTAAGTGTCGCCACCAGCCAGGTGGTCAGCAGCATAAACGCGGTGGTCAGGCGATTCAGGCGCTGCGGCGTAACGGTTTTTCCGCGACTGCGCAGTGACTTCACCACCATGCCGTTAAACCCTTCACGCGCACCCAGATAATGCCCGAGAAACGATTTGGTGATCGCCACCATCGCAACAATCGGCCCCATCCACGCAATCATCGGCACATTAAAGTGGTTGGCTAAGTAAGACAGAATAGTGATGTTCTGATCTTTCGCCGCCTGCAGATCGGCGGGCGACAAGCTCAGCACGCAGCTGAACACAAAGAACATCACCGTCACCACCATAAGTAGATGGGCGTTCGCCAGAATGCGCGAACACTTCTTCTCCGCGCCTGCGCCGTACTCATCGCGCTTGGCAACGGCAAAAGAGGAGATGATCGGCGAATGGTTAAAGGAGAACACCATCACCGGAATCGCTAACCATAGCGTCATCAGAATGCCGTGGCCGCTTACATTCGCGTTTAACGATAAGGTTTCCAGCGCCGCGCCATGCCAGTGCGGCACCAGATAAGCCGCCAGCAGCATCAGCACCGCCACAAACGGAAACACCAGCACGCTCATCGCTTTCACAATCATCTGCTCGCCAAAACGCACCACCGTCATCATGCCGATGATCAGAATCAGCGACAGCAGCACGCGCGGTGGCGAAACCAGCCCCAGCTGATGCACGATAAAGCTATCGACGGTATTGGTGATCGCCACGCTGTACATCAGCAGGATCGGATAGATGGCAAAGAAGTAGAGCAAAGTGATGACCTTACCCGCGCCCACGCCGAAGTGCTCTTCCACCACTTCGGTAATGTCTTCGCCGGGATTTTTACCGGAGAGGACAAAGCGCGTTAACGCGCGGTGCGCGTAATAGGTCATTGGGAAGGCAAGAATCGCCATGATAATCAGCGGAATCAGCCCGCCTGCACCAGCGTTAATCGGTAGAAAAAGCACGCCCGCACCAATCGCCGTACCGTACAGACCCAGCATCCACACGGTATCACTCTTACGCCAGCCCTTAGCCGCCGTTTCTACGGTGCCAAGCGTACCGGTTTGTGAGTTGTCCATCTGTCTCTCCAGAATTTCAAGCTTTATCAACACGCAGCCACAAGGATGACTGCTCATCATGGCGTAGGCTGCTCCGCCCGGCCGGAACGCAAAGGATGACGCTTCATGAGATGAAATTCACGCATCCTGATGTTTTGCGCCGCACTAAATGCACGGAACATGCGCGCAATCGATTGCATGGGGCGCTATTTGACATGAGACGCGGGATGAGTGCAAGAAGGAGAAATGGAGAGTGTGCAGAAAGACGGGAGGAAAGTGGAAAGGTGTGGCAACGCTGGGCTGTTGCCACGGGTAAAGCTGAGAACATCGGGTGAAACTCCCCCGGCAACTAGCCTCTGTACAGCAAATGCGTCCAGAGACTAACACCGGGAGAATTTCAAATCAGAATGCGCGCATCCTGTAGAGTGCATAAAGAAAATAGTACGCTGTAAGTGTATTCAAATTCATAATCATGTACTTCAATTTTTCATTTTTATTCAGCAGAATGAAAATACCTTTTGAGTATTTACCCCGCTTTATTTCATTAATTTCCTGGGCTATATCCGCAGGTGAAAACGAAGAGTGATACATCGCCGTCACGATTTGCATATCCAACGCGAGTACACGTTTGGAAATGCCCTTGAGGAAATAATCGAGATTGCTGGACTGATATTTACTGATGATCGAATCATACAGTGCAGTGAGAAACTGTTTACGCACTTTCAGTTCACTGTATTGCACTTTACGCTTCGATAATGAACCCTCCACATCTTCATAATGATAAGCAGCGCCCGGTGTGACAAGGAAATTGCTAATACAACTGAAGAATTTAAGGTTAAACAACAAATCCTCGCTCATGGAGATACCCTCCAAAAAGCGCAGGTTCAGCTCCTCAATAATCTGACGGCGATAACATTTGTTATGCAGATAACCGATGTTATCACTCATCTCCAGCTCACCGAGCACATAAGGAATGTCCTCGTTGCTGAAGAAGCCCGCCTGCGACACTTTTCCTACGCGGTTGTCGTTGAGGTTTCCCACCATCAAATCGACAGACTCCGCTGGCCAGGCATCGAGATTCTGTTTGAAGATCATCAGGAAGTTATCGTCCACCCAATCATCCGCATCGAGGAATAACACATATTCACCGCAGGCCTGCTGCATTCCGCTGTTTCGAGCAGCGCTGACACCGGCATTTATTTGGTGAATCACCGTGACCTGCGAATAAGCGCTAAACTCCTGCAGAATATTTGCGGTTGAATCGCTGCTGCCGTCATTAACTACAATCACTTCGTAACTGCTGAACGTCTGTTTAAGCACGCTCAGCAAGGTACGTTTAATGGTTTTTTGTGAGTTATAGACGGGAATGATAAGACTAAATAGTGGTTTTTCATTCATGATAAACTCTCTTTACTTTCTGAGGTTTTGATATTGTTAAATAACAGCCATAGTTTCCTGGGGTTGATAAAGATTTGGTGAATACGCATTACCGGTTGATCAGGGAAAAAGTAATTAAGCAGGGAGAACGATAAAAATTCGGTTAATACCACGCTCATGGCCGCGCCATTTAAACCGAAGTTAGGAACCAAAATTAAAGAAGAGGCCACGCAAATTAATAACACCACGAAGGTTTTCTTCACTAAATAGCGATATCCGTTGTACTTAATAATGAAACGATCCATCACGCTGCTCAGTACCGCGCACATCGCACCGACGCTGAGTAACAGCGTTGGCGCGACCGCATCGAGATACTCCGCACCGTAGAAGTCCCGGATAAACCATCCGGACAATAACCAAATCGCCAGAATCACCAGCGAAGAGACACCAATCACCAGCAGATGTAATTTCTGCGCTTTGATAATCGATTGCCGATCGTCACGCTCGGCAAAGAACGCCGGGAAAAAGGAAGCCAGCAACGCATTGGGTAAAAATACCCACGCGGTGGCGAGCGTCAGCGCGACGGAAAAAATCCCCGCCTCTTTTACGCCAAGGAAATACGACACGCTGATTTGATTAACGCGGGTATAAATCGCCACCGCAATCACGGAAAACACCAGTGAAATACCCGACGCCACCATATAGCGTGAATATTTCTTCATCTGGCGCAGTGCCGGAATCGGCACCTGACGGTGATATTTCAGGAATATCGCCAGCTTGATGGCAAACGGAATAAAGGTCGCCAGCACGATAGGAATCGATAATAGCTGCGGATCCAGTCCGTAATAAGAAATAAAGAAGCGCACGGTTAAACTGATAGCCAATCCTGCCAGATTAGCGATCACATTCAGGCGCGCATTGAGCATCGCCTCGTTGTAAATATTGACCAGGTCCAGCGAAGAAAACAGGCAGGCAATCGCCGCGGCGCAGATAAACACCAGCGCTTCAGCGCTCCACTCTTCGCCCATAATCAACATGCCGCTGGCCGCCAGCACGCCGTAAATCAACAACACCAGCAGAAAGGTCGCCATCATTAAGCGCATGCCAGAGTGATGATTTTGCGATAAGCGTTTCAGCAGAATCACATCGCTGCCCATTAGCGCGATGCTCTGGATGAACTGAAATACCAGCATCGAGATCGAGATAATGCCGAAAGTGGTTGGCCCAACGTATTTCGCCACATAGGAGGTGACAAATATCAGGCCGAATACTGCAATCAGCTTTTCAGCGATCATCCACATGGAGTTTTTTAATTTATCTTTCACAACTTAACCTCAGCGTTTATTTCTGTGCCAGGCGGCGCAGACGCGATACCAGTCGTGGACTGACAAAAAACAGCGCAAAGTACAGGCTCCACGGATTGAACATTAATCCTGATGTGAAATAGGACTTAAAGCTGCGACGGTAGAGCGAAATATATTCATCAATAAAGGCGCGGCTGAATCCGTCGCTGTGCAGCGCTTTATAGATATAAGATGAGGTGACTTTTAAATAGAGATGGTAATAACAGCGGCTATGCTGCGCGGATAAAAACGCCTGCATGCCATTAAATGAACGCGCAAAGGAGAAATGCTTTTCCCGTAGCGCCGATCGCGTGGCGGAGTTGGTAGATTCCACATAGTGATAAACCACCTGCTGGGTGAAGATCACCTGACGATCCTGTTGCAGATGCAGGTAATTGATCACGAACAGCAGATCTTCGAAGTTATAAATCTCTTCGTTAAAACTGAGCTGATGCTGACGAATCACATCGCCACGAAACACCTTGTCGCAGATACCGTGACGCGGATTGAAATAGAGCAGATCGTTGATCGCCGCCGAAGCGGTCAGCTGGCGCGTGTCAGTCGTGTTGGCCGGGAAATCGAGCGGCTCGCCTTGCGGCGTGAAGTGCTGCGATTCGCCACCCACCATCGCAATGTTGTTTTGCATCAGCCGCACATAGGTGGCAAACGCGCTGGCTGGCAGAAAATCATCGGCGTCTAAAAAGCACAGCAGTTTGCCGCGCGAGGCACGAATGCCCTGATTACGCGCCGACGAGACGCCGCCATTGGCTTGGTCGATGATATGAAAATGTGGGTAATGGGCGTAGCTCTGTAATAGCGTGAGCGAGTTATCGCTGGAGCCGTCGTTAATAAATATCACTTCATAACGGCTCTCTTCCTGCTGAAGCAGGCTATCAATGCATCGTTCCAGATACGCCGCGGCGTTATACACCGGCACGATGACGCTGATTAAAACGTCGTTAACGGGATTTTGCATATAACCTCTGGACTCTGTCGGAGTAAAAGTTGCGGGCGAAAAAAGTAATCTATGAACATTGCAGTGATTCACACTGCGCGTTGCTTGCGCCCGGCTTAACATTTGTTGCTTGTCTATTTCAGAGTTTCCTCAGGTCAAATAAAACTGGCCTTTAATTCTCTGTAAAAAGTTCGCTAAATAAGATAATCGCCAAATAAATCGTGCAATTTCATTCTGTTTTCATCAGCTAAACCAGGCAGGCTACCGCCCCAGGCTTGCAGCTACCTGTATACTGACCACAGTGAAACCCCTATTTTTGGCGTAAAGAGGCTGCGCTGCGCTCATAAGAGTTCAGTTAATTTTCAGCCAGTTACGTTTTTTCTTTCGGTAATTTGGCTTAACGCCATTACCACGCCAATCATGACGTACTTAAATTAAATTTTTACCTGTCTGGTAATGAACCTTAAAAAACGCTGGCGTCTTTATCGTGCTCATCACCAAAAACAAGAAATGCCGACCGGGGCTGAGAAGGTGCATCCAAAGACGGGCCTTCTCAACGAACGTCACGACATTAACGATATTTGCTGTATGCCCTGCACTTTAATTAAGCTGGCGCGTTATTCGCGCGCCGATAAGTGCAAGTGGCGTTAATTCAGTACGGCTATCGCAGCCGTACTGCAAGAGGCTTGATGCCCAAAATTTGCGATCTAATTCAAAACTTTTCCCGGCATTCTCACCACTCGGGGTTATAAGGTCAATGGCTGCCGGGTTAAAACGGAATTTACTCAGAGAAAGGAGGGATTAAATAGCGGCGCATTGATTAGCCGTGGTGAATGGGTTTTTTATTGATTGATTAGCGCCGCAGCAGGCGATGACCAGGAATAAGATGGGAATATCGCTAACATCGTGCCAACAGAAACCAGCGCCTAAGCCGCGCCGGGATTGAAGCCAGCTCACAACTTTGCTGATAGCCTGTCACTGCGCGCATTTTCGCGTGCTAGTCTCCAGCCATGCCTCTCTCCAGTTTCTCTTTACTGCAGGTTGTATGAAACGCAGATTATCTTTTCAGGTAAAACTCTTCCTGTCGCTGGTGCTGTTTTCCTGCCTGCTACTCGCCTTGCTGGGCACCATTCTGTTCCATTTCATCGATCGTCAACTGCATCACGATTTGGGGCAGCGCGCGCGGGTGCAGGCCAGTGAGATTGCGTTGATGCCCGGTCTGGCGGAGAAAGTGGCGCGCCGCGATATCGCCGGTATCGCGGCGTTGATCCAGCCGCTGCGCAACCAAAGCGATGCCAGCTACATCGTGATTGGCGACACGCAGGAACAGCATCTCTACCATTCGGAATCACCGGAGCGCCTCAATTTACCGATGATTGGCGGCGACAATGCGGAGGTGCTGCAGGGCAAAACCATTATTTCGGTGCGCAAAGGCGGCATCGGCGTGTCGCTGCGCAGCAAGGCACCGATCTTTAATACGCAGCATCAGGTGATTGGCATTGTCTCGGTGGGTTATCTCACCTCCTATATTGCCAATATCAATGTCAGCTTACTGTGGCAGGCCAGCCTGTATGGTGTGGCGCTGTTGCTGCTGCTGTTTATCTTTTCGTGGATGTTTAGCCGCAATCTGAAAAAACAGATGTTCTGGCTGGAGCCGAAAGATATCGCCCTGCTGGTGCTGCAACAAAAAGCGCTGCTGGAAGCGATGTATGAAGGGGTGTTTGCGGTGAATGCGGAACGGCAGCTGATTCTTATCAACCGCGCTGCGCGCGAGTTGCTGGATATCCAGCAGAGTGAGAGTGAACTGCTGGGGAAACCGCTGGATCAGGTGCTGCAAATCCATCCGACGTTTTTAAGCCAGCATGAGGTGAAAACCCATGATCACGTCACCGTGCTCAATCAGCGTCAGGTGATTGTTAACCGAGTGGCGATTGAGCTGGAACCCGGCGAGCCAGGCGGCTGGGTGTGCAGCTTCCGCGATAAAAACGACATCAACACGCTAAGTAGCCAACTCAGCCAGGTGAAACGCTACGCGGACAATCTGCGCATCATGCGTCATGAACAGCTGAACTGGACCGCCACGCTGGTCGGCCTGCTGCAGATGCAGCGCTACGACGATGCGATGCGCTACATCCACGCGCAATCTGCTGGCGCGCAGCAGGTGCTGGATTTTGTCTCGGCGCGCTTCACCTCGCCCGCGCTTTGTGGGCTGCTGCTGGGGAAATATGTCAGCGCGCGGGAAAAAGGCGTCGAGCTGAAATTTGACCCCGCCTGCCAGTTGAGTCGCATTCCTGCCGCGCTGAGTGAAACGGCGTTGATGTCGGTGATCGGCAATCTGCTGGATAACGCGGTGGACGCCACGCTCAACGCCAGAACGCCCGCGACACCGGTTGAGTTATATATTTCCGGTCGTAATCAGGAGCTGTTAATCGAAGTGGCCGATCAGGGTTGCGGCATTGATGACAGCATTAAACCGCACTTGTTTGAGCAAGGCGTCACCAGTAAATCCAACAGCGGCGACGATATGCTTGGTGCAGAACACGGCATCGGCCTTTATCTGGCGGCGGGTTATGTACAGCAGGCGGGCGGCAGCATTGAGATCAGCGAGAATTCACCACAGGGCACCATTTTCTCGGTGTTTATCCCGTTCCCGCCCGCCGCGTTAATAGGACTTTCTCATGAATAATGCTAAGCCGCTTGATGTGGTGATTGTGGAAGATGAGCCGCATCTGGCCGATCTGCATCGTGAATATATTGAGCAGAACTTTCATCTGCGCGTGGTCGGTATTGCCGCTACGCTGGCGCAGGCGCGTGAGCTGATTACATTACATCAGCCACGACTGCTGCTGCTCGATAACTATTTGCCGGATGGTCAGGGCGTGACGTTGATTGACGATCCGCTGCTAAAGCGCTTTGAGTGCTCGGTGATCTTCATCACCGCCGCCAGCGACATGCAAACCTGTAGCCATGCGATGCGCAGCGGTGCATTCGACTACCTGCTGAAACCGGTGTTTTTCCATCGCCTGCGCGCATCGCTGGAACGCTTTATGCTGCTGGTGCAGACCATGCGCCAGATGAAAAACGTTGATCAGCAGGCGCTGGATAAGCTGTTTAATCTGCCAACCAGTGATGCGCCGTCAGCGCCTTCGACCAAAGGGATTGAAACCATTACGCTGGATCGGGTGAAGAGCTTTTTTAGCGCTGCGCCGGAAAGTAGCTGGTCAGTTGAACAGGTGGTTGAGCGCGTTGGCATCAGTAAAACCACCGGTCGTCGCTACCTGGAATATTGCGTCGAGATCGGTTTTATTGGCGTCGAAATGCAGTACGGCAACATCGGCCATCCGCGACGGCTGTACCGCAAAATCCTGTGATCTGGCGCAGATCGCGCGCGCGGCCTGTCGTGGTTTTTATGGTGTTAATTGCCTAAACGACGCCAACAATCACACTTCGTGAAGATAACAATCCGTCACCTCTTGTTTGGAAAAGTCGATAGGCTATGTTGACCTTTAGTTCCTCAAATGTAACTAAAAGGTTAATTATAATGTCGAACACTTTCCCTCTGTCTCTGATTGCTGCAACTGTTTTTGTCTCTATGTCAGCGGTTGCTGCCCCGCCGCAAGGCTATCCAGCGGATTATCAAAGCGTGATTGATGCCGCCACTAAAGAAGGCAAAGTGGTGGTTTACTCCACCACCGACATCAAAGCTGCCGGTCCGCTGATCAAGGGCTTCGAAGCCACCTATCCCGGCATCAAAGTTGAATATAACGATATGAACAGCACCGAGCTGTACAACCGTTTTATCAGCGAACAAGCCTCGGGCGGCACCAGCGGCGACGTGGTGTGGAGCTCCTCTATGGATACCGGTCTGAAGCTGGCGACCGACTACGCGCAGGAGTACAAATCCCCTGAACTGGCGCAGCTGCCGAAGTGGGCGGTGTGGAACAACAAAGCCTACGGCACCACCTACGAACCGGTGGTGTTCATCTATAACAAGCGCCTGATCCCGGCGGGTGATGTGCCCGATTCACACACCGCGCTGGCCAAGCTGATCGCCAGCCAGACCGACAAATTCAAGAGCAAAGTCACTACCTACGATATTGAGAAATCGGGACTGGGTTTCATGCTTTCAGTGCAGGATTACAAAGCCGATCCCAACTACTTCAAAACCCTGGCCGACGTGGCGAAAGGCGGTTTAGCCGTGCAGTCTTCCACCGGCACCATGATGGAAAGGGTCTCATCCGGTGAAAACCTGATCGGCTTCAACATCCTCGGTTCTTACGCCGAAGCGCGCGCTAAAACCGATCCGTCGCTGGGCATCTCTTATCCGAAGGATTACACGCTGGTGCTATCACGCGTTTCGTTCATCAGCTCGCAAGCGCAAAACAGCCATGCCGCCAAACTGTGGCTCGATTACGTGCTGTCTGAGAAAGGACAAAGCATTCTGGCGAATCAGTCCGACATCCCTTCCCTGCGCAACGATATTGAAGGCAAAAACGACATTGATGGCATGACCAAAATGTTGGGCAACGCGCTGAAACCGATCCCGGTTGATGAAAGCCTGCTGGAATATCTGCAACCGAAAAAACGTCTGGATTACATCAAACAGTGGCGCGAAGCCGCCGGTAAATAACCGCCGTTATGAAGCGCGGCGACTGCGCCGCGCTCAGCTTTCTCTTATCTGATTTCGCCATTCAGGGTCTCAATATGCGTGCATTGCATAGAAAGTGGCAAAGCCTGCCGCGCGGCGTTGTGGTGCTGATAACCGCGCTGGTTATCTACGTCCCGCTGTCGTTTATCGTCATACAAAGTTTCTTGTCCGCGCCGTTCTTTGCGCCGTCGAAAGAGTGGAGCCTGGAATCGTTTGCATTTATTTTCACCGATCCCGACTTCTACAAAGCGCTGCGCAGCGGATTTATTCTCGCCTTTGGGCTGGTGATCATCGCCATTCCGCTGGGCGGTATTCTGGCGTTCCTGATGGTGCGAACCGATTTACCCGGCAGACGCATCATTGAGCCGCTGATCCTCGTGCCAATTTTTGTCTCGCCGATGGTGCTGGGCTTTGGATATGTGGTGGCGGCGGGCCCGGTGGGATTCTTCTCGCTGTGGGCGCAATCACTGCTCGGGTTCGTGCCGTGGAATATCTACGACATGTCGAGCATCGTGGTGATCGCTGGCCTGACGCACGTCCCGCACGCCTATCTGTATATCTCTTCTGCCCTGCGCAGCGTGGGATCGGATGTGGAAGAAGCGGCGCGTATTTCGGGTGCTTCGCCGTTGCAGGTGATGACGGCGGTGAGTTTGCCGATGGTACGCCCGTCAATTCTGTATGCCATCGTGCTGCTGTTCTTCCTTGGGCTGGAAGTATTCGGCCTGATGCTGGTGCTGGGCGATCCCGAAGGCAACATGGTGCTGGCCACCTATCTCTATCAGCTGACCAATAAACTCGGTACGCCGTCCTATCACCTGATGGCTGCGGTGGCGGTGGTGCTGATTTGTATCACCATTCCGCTGGTGATGCTGCAACGCCGCCTGATGCGCACCGCCAATCGCTTTGTCACCGTGAAAGGTAAAGCCTCGCAGGCGCGTGCGCTGCCGCTGGGTAAATGGCGCTGGGTGGCGGGCGCAGTCGTGGCGTTCTGGCTGACGGTGACCATTGGCGTACCGCTGCTGGGCGTGGTGCTGCGTGCGTTTATCTCTAACTGGGGCGTTGGCGTTTCGATCTGGGATGAGCTGTCGATCAAGACCTTCCAGACCATCTGGGCGCAGCCCAACCTGCTGCGCGCAATCGTCAACTCAATGGCAATTGGCGTGATCGGCGGTGCGCTGGCGGTGGGTTGTTATCTGTTTATCGGTATCGCCATGCACCGAAAACCCGATAACACCACGCGCTTCCTTGATTACAGCGTGCTGGTGCCGCGTGCGGTGCCGGGTTTGCTGGCCGGTCTGGCGTTTCTCTGGGTGTTCCTGTTCCTGCCGATGTGGCTGGATAACTCGCTCAAATCGGGCTGGCTATCGGATTTCGTCTGGTCGCAGTGGCTGCGCGATCACCTGATCGTCTGGCTGCGTTCGCTGCGCAGCACCATCTTCAGCGTGTGGCTGGCCTACACCGTGGTGTGGATGGCGTATGGTCTGCGCCTGATCTCCTCAACGCTGTTACAAGTGGGTCCAGAACTGGAAGAGGCGGCGCGCAGCACCGGCGCCACACGCGGACAGATTACGCGTCACGTCACCATTCCGTTATCCCGCTACGGCCTGATTGGTTCATGGCTGCTGATGTTCCTGATTTTCGAGCGCGAATATTCCACCGGCGTGTATCTGCTTTCGCCCGGCACGGAAACCATCGGCTCAATGCTGGTTTCCCTGTGGGCGGCGGGCGCGATTGATATCGTTGCCGCACTCTCCTTTATTAACATCCTGCTGGTCGTGGTCGGATTGGGTATTGCCCTGCGATTTGGAGTCAAATTACATGATTGAATTATCGGTCGAGAACCTGCACTTAACGTACGGCGACAATCCGGTGCTGAAAGGCGTGTCGATGAATTTGCAGCGCGGCGAAGTGGTTTCCTTGCTTGGTCCGTCTGGCAGCGGCAAAACCACGCTGCTGCGCGCGGTCGCTGGGCTGGAGAAACCCACTCAAGGCACCATTGTGATTGGCAACAATACGGTTTACGCCGGAACGCCGCGCAGTGAGATCCCAGCGGAAGAACGTAATCTGGGATTGGTGTTCCAGTCTTACGCGCTGTGGCCGCACAAAACCGTATTTGAGAACGTGGCCTATCCGCTGAAGCTGCGCAAAGTGGCGGCGGCAGAGATCACCCAACGCGTGCAGGATGTGTTGAACCAGCTTGGCCTCGGCCACCTTGGCAAACGCCATCCGCACCAGCTTTCTGGCGGTCAGCAGCAGCGTGTAGCGATTGGCCGTGCGCTGGTGTACAACCCGCCGGTGATCCTGCTGGATGAACCATTGTCGAACCTCGACGCCAAACTGCGCGAAGAGGCGCGCGTGTTCCTGCGCGAGTTGATTATCAAGCTGGGATTATCGGCGTTAATGGTGACGCACGATCAGAATGAGGCGATGGCGATTTCCGACCGTATCTTGCTGCTCAATAACGGCAAAATCGAACAGCAAGGCACGCCGCAGGAGATGTACGGCTCGCCAAAAACCCTGTTCACCGCCGAGTTCATGGGCAGCAACAATCGGCTGCACGGCAAAATCACCGAGTTGCGCGACGGCAAAGCGCGCATCGAGGGCAAAGGCTGGGCGTTGTGGGGATTGGCAGGCGCAAGTGTGCAAAGCGGTCAGGATGCCACGGCGGTGATCCGCGTCGAGCGCGTGAAACTGGTTGAGGGGCCAGGCGAAAACCAGCTGGAACTGCCGCTGCTCACCAGCATGTACCTCGGCGATCGCTGGGAATATTTGTTCCGCACCTCAGGCGATGATTTTGTGATTCGCGCCTACGGCACCGAGGTGCGCGATCCGCAGCACTGCCATCTGGCGTTGCCGGAAAACCATGTGTGGATCTTCCCGAAAGGGTAATGTTCAACCAGGTCGCCATATATGGCGACCCTACGAAAACCTCTCCATATAACCGTAGGGTCGTCATTTATGGCGACCTTATTCATCACCGAACACTTTTCAAACAATTTTTGCAAAAAAAAAACGAGGCCGAAGCCTCGCCAAAAAGATGCCAGCCCTCAATCGTAATAAGGAAGTTTACGATCGACACCGTTAATGTTGACCAGCACAAAGCCCGTCGGCGCCGTTTTGTTGGTCGGTGTGCCGGCTGCCGTAGCGACAGTTAGCACCCCTTTCTCGTTCGCCCCAATTCCCGCCAATCCGTTATGCAGACCAAAACGTGCCGCCGGCTTGAAGCCGCCCATTTTGGTGGTATCGGTCACCACCGAGAAGTCCTGCTGGAACAGCGAGCAGGAACCGGTATCGAAACGCGTTGGACCGGTACATTTCAGGTTCAGCATGGTATCGCCACTGTTGGCGCGCAGTTTTACCCACACCGCCGCATAGGTGGTGCCGACGCGGCTGTAGCGAATATCCAGCACCGCAGGTTGCCCCATGTGATAGGCATCGGCCCACACTGTTTCCAGGCGCTGCAGATTGACCCAGGTTTTACCGGTCGCCGCCACGTTGACCGGCGAACCCGCTGTGCCGGTGGGCTGAGTCGCATCCGCTTTACCAATAAACTCCATTACCCACTGCTGGTTGGCGTTCGGGAAGAACAGCTGTCCGACGCGATACCAGTTATCGGTATCGGTGTTATTGGTAATTTTGTAGCCACTGTAATAGCCGGCGCGCAGCGATCCGGTCATAAAGGTGCCGTAGTTTTCGTCGCGACGATAGCCATATTCAAAGGTGGACAACCAACGTCCGGCGGCAGCATCCAGGCTGAGTTTCGCGCCGGATTGCAGGTTGAGCTGGCGGATCACCACGCGCGCATTGTTGAGGTTCAACGGCGTGCCGCAATCCTCAATGTTCAGCGTATCCACCGTCCAGCCGCCGTCAGAGAGATCGCCCGGATTACGCGTGTGCTCGATCCACACGTTACGAATAATTCCCTGCGTCACACGCGGCATGTAGAGCGTGGCGTCGCCGTAACCGGTCTGGAAGTTACAGTTACACAGCTCAATCGCCGTGGAGTGATCCCACGCGCCTTTCGGCGAGTTTGACCAGCCAACATCAAACACGCGCGCGTAGGTATACAGGGTGTAAATCTGGTCGAATTTACTGTCGAGGGTATCCAGCACTTTAATCACCGTACCGCCGTTATTCTGCGCGCGGAAACAGTAGATATTGACGGTGGTGCCTTCGATGCAGGTGTTTTCGAAGAACGGCTGCACGTTGCTGCACATATCGGAGGTGATGGTGCTTTTGTTGGTGGTGATATCGGCCGATGCCTGGCCGTTCCACGCGATTCCTCGAATTGAGGTACGACGCGCCTTCACCTTGAACACCGTGTTGGCACTTTTGTCGGAAATAATGGTGGTACGCGGCAACGAACCCAGCTCCACATCATCGCCTTGCAAACCAAAGAAGGCGCGCTCGGTGCCGCTGATGTCGATCGGGCTGATCAGGAATTTACCGCCAGGGAAACGCACCGGCAACGCGGTGATATTGCCCGAATAGCTTTGCGTCCACGCTAGCATGCGGTTAAAGGCGTCGGTATCGTTGGCGTAACCATCGCCTTTGGCACCGAAGTGATACACGTTGATCTCCGACGGATCGTTAATCACGCGTTTCCAGTAAAAACCGTTACCGATCACCAGCGTACCGCCATCTTCGACCGCCGTTGTGGTGCCGATAAAACCGGTGAAATCACCGCCACCGTGGAAAGTGGAGTCCGCGTTGTAGCGACGTAAGAATGCCAGATCGCCGTTTTTGGCCGGAACAGTGGTGCGCAGTTCTGCGTAAGAGTTAACTTCGATCATTTTAGCCTCCTCGGCTTTTCGGGTAGGTAATGCAAATGCAAGTGAGCAGCGTTAGTGAGCCGGTTGGCCGCAGTGCTGATCCCAAAGATCGTTGTGATTGTTGATGGCGCGCACGGTGCGAACGTCCATGCGCTCGGCGTCATTGCCGTGGGTGTAAATCGGGGAAAAAAGGGTGCAGGCTGAGTCGATGACGGCGGGAGCTTCAGGGCTGGTGGTATTTCGACTGCTGCAACTTGTCGCGAGCAGCAGCGTCATCAAGATTAAGGTTGCTGGCTTCCACACGTTTGGCCTCCTCGCGCAGCTGTTGCTGCTGCTGGTTAACCGCTACCGCTTGCGCCGCAGCTTTATCGGCGCGCTCGACGGCGGATTTGGATGCTTGCTGTACCTTGCCGATTTTCTTGCCACCGAAGTAGCTGGCGACCAGCGCGGCAATCACGCCCGCCAGCGCGGCCAGCCAATGCCAGCTGCCGCCGAGCAATGTGGTGAGAATTGTCATGCTTTTTCCTCCATGGCGATTTTCTGCTGGTTAAGGCCTTTCTGGCGGACGAACTGAGCAATAACGCCCATCGCCACCATAAAGGCCCCAATCAGCCCCAAATAGTTGTGCGGCAGAATCTCTTTCACATCGGGCGGCATGCTGTTCCAGGCATCAAGCGCAGCGCTGGGAAACGATTGCACCCATGCGCTAAGCATCGAACCGAGCGACGCCAGCCACACCGACCAGGTTTTGAATAACAGCCGCGCATGTTTGACGAACTCCAGCGTGGTGAAACGCTGCATGATCAGCACCACAATAATCACCAGCAGCACCGCAATAATAAAAATCAGCAATTTCAGATTCATAGCAGTCCCCGATAGATGTCATAGGTGCCACTGCGCATCACTTCGGCATGGCGCCGTGCGCGGCCCGAGGTTTGACGCGCCCACAGGCTATCGAGCATCGCGTTCGCCGCACTATTGAAGTCGCCCTGAGTAATCGCGGTGAGCATGCTGCGAAACATCGCCAATCCATCAATACCCAGCTGATAGCCCATGCTGATCAGCACATCGCAGCGCGCTTCATTGCATTTGGCCAGTGCCTGCTGCACCAGCGCACGTTGATGCATCTGCTGCACCTTGCCCTCAACAATGCACTGCTTCCACACATCGCCCACCGGACGCGGCACCTGGAAGATGTAGTTGCTGAGCGAGGCACCTTTTGGGCCGATGCGAATGCCGCCCGCGACCGTGGGAAAACCCAGTGTGTCGAGATAAGGCGCTTCGCGGTAACCCTCTTCGAAATTCAGGATGGCAATAATCTGGCTCATAGAAATTCCTCTTTGACGGGCGCAACAGTCCGAAAATGGCTGCGCAAAACAGCAAAAAAACATAAATTCCGCTGATCGTTTACAGCATTGAGCGCGTTGTTTGGTAAGCGAAACGCTCAAGAATGGTTAAACAGTGAGCAACAATGGAACGTTCCGTTTAAAACTGGGGAAAGTGATGCAGGTTTAGCGCACGGCGTACAAGTAAACGTGGGGCAAACAGCAGTTATCGACGCTCGCTTGCGCCTGCTGAACGCGGGCAGGCGCTAACACGGCGCAATCCACGCGCGACAGCGTCTGGCGCTGGCAGATGCGTTCAGCAGTACGTAGGGTGACATTTTCGTATTCGATGCCGAGTGCGCTATCGATGCTGCGCTTAAGGCGGCTGAGGGATTGACGTCGCCGATGGCGGCGTGTGCGTGCATTGCCGGTAAATACTGACTTCCCATATTGGATAATCGCCATAACTCCTCCTGTTAATGAGTCTTAGGCGATGGGGTGGCAGGCATGGCGATGCGGCTGATGCCGACGCGTTCGCTGTTCCTCCGGAAAATACTCGACGTCAACTCGCCCGGCTGCATTCGCGGCCAGGGTGAAGTAGAGGAGAGTGAAAAACAGAGGGCAACTGACAACGCTGCAAAGTGCGTATCCACCCCATCCCAAAGTTCACTAACTTTGGATGGTATGTATCGCGCTTGTGCAGCGCCTCAATTGTTTAAGAGCGGGCTCATCCGTGAGCAGATATGTTGTCCATCCATGCTCAAATTATTAACAGGTTCTAATGCATTGGCAAACACCAATGGTTAATTTTTTATTTACCAGCAGTTAAATTTATGATTTCAGCCAAAATATTTTTTTGTCGCAATCTGGCGTTTTGTGATCAGCCCAGTATTTGATAATCCCGCGCCTGGCTCATGATCACCCGCGCCACCACTTGCAGCGTCCTGGCTTCTTCCAGCGTGAGATACCAGGTTTCATAGCGCTTATTATCGGAGATTACCGCGACCTTTTTGTGCTGAAGTTGCAGGCGTTTGAGATAGAGCTGATCGTCAAGCGTGAAAAGATAAATGCCATCGCCGTCGAAGCGATGCACGCTGATATCGACAAACAGCTGATCGCGCGGCGCGAAGGTGCCGGCCATCGAATCGCTGTTGAGTGCGATGAGGCGAATATTCTCGGCCGGGCGGCCGTTAAACAGCACCCGCGCCTCTTCCAACCCATATTCAATGGCTTGAATGGTCTCCACCAGTTCATCGCGCGTAGAACTACTGCGCACGCCGTGCTGGCCGATATCCAAACTCTCAACGCGAAACAGCTGCTGTGGATCGACTAAACTGCGCTGCGTCAGCAACGCGGCCGGTTTTTCCATGCCAAATTGCAGCCACTCAACGCGCACGTCGAGTAACTGGCTAAGCGCCAGTAAATTATTATCATCAGGTATCGATTGTCCGTTAAACCATTTCCACACCCCCGGCGTTGAGATCTTGCATCCCCTTTCTTGCAGCGCAAGCGCAACCTGTTTGTTTCGTCCATGTCCGACAATTCCCGCGCTTTCGCATGCGGCAATCAGCCTGGCAGTGAATGCTTGTCTCGTACTCTCTTTTTTAACCATCAGTTAATAATCTGCCTTCAGTAAAAGACTGAATGTTATTTTCATTTTTGCTACCAGTTCATTTTATATTACCGGCAGTTTACTACCCAACCGCTTTTATCAATGAAGCTGGACAATCATTATCGCTTTCGCTTAGGCCGAAACCAGTGTTCAGTGCTATATCGCTTGTTCTGTCAGGAGTTTTCAGGATTGTTCTGTAACTATAAGACCAGCATCTAAAGGAAAAAATGGGTGAAAAGCCGCGAGCCCGCCATAGATGACAGAAATAAATCAAAAAGCTCTTGGAATGAGTGGATCGAAAGCAAAAAAAATGGGCACCGTTTTCGGTGCCCATTGTCATGCAGAGGCGAACATTAACGACGCAGCGTATCGTCGCCCCAACCTATCCATTTGTAGGTGGTCAACGCTTCAAGTCCCATTGGACCGCGCGCGTGCAGCTTCTGCGTGCTCACCGCCACTTCGGCACCCAGACCAAACTGGCCGCCGTCGGTGAAGCGCGTGCTGGCGTTAACGTATACCGCCGATGAGTCAACCTGGTTGACGAAGCGATTGGCGTTGCCAATGCTGCGCGTCAGAATGCCATCAGAGTGCTGCGTGCCGTGTTCACGTATATGCGCGATGGCTTCATCGATATCCGCCACCAGCTTAACGTTCAGATCGTTGGACAACCATTCGTCATCATAATTTTCTGCTTGCACCGCCACCACCTCGACAGCACCGTTTTGCAGCAGCGCCAGCACATTTTCGTCGGCGTGCAGCGCAATCTTCTCTTGCGCCATACGTTGCAGGAAAGCCGGAATGAAGTTGTCCGCCTGACCGCGATGGATCAGCAGCGTTTCCAGCGAATTGCAGGCGCTTGGACGCTGCTTCTTGGCATTAACGATCACTTCCAGCGCGGCCTCAGTCTCCATGGTTTCATCAAGATAGAGATGGCACACGCCGATGCCGCCGGTGATCACCGGAATGGTGGAGTTTTCACGGCACAGCTTGTGCAAACCCGCGCCGCCGCGGGGGATCAGCATATCGACGTAGCGATCGAGCTTCAGCAGCTGATTCACCAGCTCGCGATCCGGGTTTTCAATCGCCTGCACCGCCCCCGCCGGTAAACCGTGCTGGGTCAGCGCATTCTGGATCACGCGCACCGTGGCGGCGTTGGTGCGATAAGTCTCTTTGCCGCCGCGCAGAATCGCCGCGTTACCGGTTTTCAGGCACAGCGATGCCACATCAACAGTCACGTTGGGGCGCGCTTCGTAAATCACGCCAACCACGCCGAGCGGCACGCGACGACGTTCGATGCGCAAGCCGCTATCGAGCTGGCCGCCGTCAATCAGCTGACCAACCGGATCCGCCAGGCGACACACCTGACGCACGTCATCGGCAATGCCTTTCAGGCGCTGCGGGTTGAGCGTCAGGCGATCGAGCAGCGCTTCGCTCATGCCGTTTTGGCGCGCATCCGCCAGATCCTGCTCGTTGGCCGACAGAATGTCCGCGCTTTCCGCTTCCAGACGATCGGCGATGCTCAGCAGCACCTGATTTTTTTGTTCGGTGGAGAGTTCCGCCAGTTTGTACGACGCAGCACGCGCCGCTTTACCCATCTCTTCTAACATCATCCGCTCCTTAACTGACGATCATGTCGTCGCGGTGCACCGCTACCGGGCCATATTCGTAACCGAGGATCTCGCCGATTTCCTGGCTGTGATGACCGGCAATCATGCGCATGGCATCGCTGTTATAACGCGTGACGCCGTGGGCGATATCGCGCCCTTGCAGATTGCGAATACGGATTACTTCACCGCGCGAGAAATTGCCCTGCACGTCACGGATGCCTTTTGGCAGCAGCGAACTGCCGCGCTCCAGCATCGCGGCCAGCGCGCCATCATCAATGGTGATTTCGCCTGCCGGCGGTGCGCCGAAGATCCAGCGCTTACGGTTCTCCAGCGGCGACTGCTGCGCGTGGAAACGCGTGCCGACCGGTTTGCCATGCAGCACATCGCTGATCACGTCCGGACGGCTGCCGGCGGCGATGATCACATCAATGCCGGCGCGGCAAGCGACGTCCGCCGCCTGCAGTTTGGTTGCCATGCCGCCGGTTCCCAAGCCGGATACGCTGCCGCCCGCGAGGGTGCGTAACGCATCGTCAATCTGTTGCACGTCGCTGATCAACTCCGCTTCCGGATTGGTACGCGGATCGGCGGTGAACAGCCCTTGCTGATCGGTCAGCAGCAGCAGTTTATCTGCGCCACCGAGCATAGCCGCCAGCGCCGACAGATTGTCATTGTCGCCCACTTTAATTTCGGCAGTCGCCACCGCATCGTTCTCGTTAATCACCGGCACGATGTGGTTGTCGAGCAGCGCACGCAGCATGTCACGCGCGTAGAGAAAACGTTCACGGTCCTCCATATCGGCGCGCGTCAGCAGCATCTGCCCGATGTGAATGCCGTAAATCGAGAACAGTTGTTCCCACAGCTGGATCAAACGGCTCTGCCCCACCGCAGCCAGCAGCTGCTTTGAGGCGATGGTAGGTGGCAGTTCGGGGTAACCAAGGTGTTCGCGTCCGGCAGCGATTGCGCCAGAGGTGACGATAACAATGCGATGGCCTGCCGCGTGCAACTGCGCACACTGACGAACCAACTCCACCATGTGCGCCCGATTCAACCGACGCGAACCGCCGGTGAGGACACTAGTTCCCAACTTGACCACAAGGGTCTGACTGCCACTCATGTTTTTCCTGCCATGTAAGAAAAAAATCTGCGAAGGGACGTTTTATCAGGAGTGAGCAAGGAAGCCAACAACAGCAAGGGGAAAAGCACAAAAATCCCCTGACAATGCGGTAGACCAAAAGTTCGCGATTAACAAGAAATCCGAAAAACTGTCATAAAACGTTCATCACCACCCGGTAAAAAGTTCCGTGTTTTACAAAACCTTTCACGGGTACAACAAATTTTACTCATTGGGATTGATAGCAAAATGAAGAAGAGCACACTGGCATTAGTTGTATCAGCGCTGGCACTGGCTTCCACCGCAAACGCCGCAGAAGTGTATAACAAAGACGGTAATAAACTGGACTTCTACGGCCGTGTTAAAGCTGAACACTACTTCAGCGATAACGCGTCAAGCGACGGCGACAAATCTTACGTGCGTATCGGTTTCAAAGGCCAGACGCAGATTAATGACCTGATGACCGGTTACGGTCAGTGGGAATATCAGTACAACGTGAACAACTCTGAAGGTTCAGACGCCAACGCTGGCAACAAAACCCGTCTGGGCTTTGCTGGTCTGAAATTCGGTCAATACGGTTCATTCGACTACGGTCGTAACTACGGCGTACTTTACGACGTAGAAGCCTGGACTGACGTATTCCCAGAGTTCGGCGGTGACGGCACGGCGCGTACCGATAACTTCATGACTGCGCGTGCAACTGGCGTGGCCACTTACCGCAACAGCAACTTCTTTGGTCTGGTTGATGGCCTGCGCTTCGCGCTGCAATATCAGGGCAAAAACGACGCCACCAGCGCCAACGCCCGTGGCAGCATCACCGATACTTCGCGCCAGAACGGCGACGGTTACGGTGCGTCACTGGGTTACACCATCGCTGACACCGGCATCAGCCTGATGTCTGCCATCACCTCTTCTGACCGTACTAACCAGCAGCAGCTGCAAGCGCTGGGTAGCGGTGATAAAGCGGAATCATGGGGCGCGGGTATCAAATACGATGCTAACAGCATCTACCTGGCTTCTATCTACACCGAAACCCGCAACATGACGCCAATCGGCACGCGTGGTTTTGCTAACAAAGCGCAGAACTTCGAAGTGGTCGCGCAGTATCAGTTCGACTTCGGCCTGCGTCCGTCCCTCGGCTATATCCAGACCAAAGGCAAAGACATCGAAGGGATCGGTGACGAGGATCTGGTTAAATACATCGACGTGGGCATGACTTACTACTTCAATAAAAACATGTCGACCTTCGTGGATTACAAAATCAACCAGCTGGATGACAACAACAAGCTGAACCTGAACAACGATGACGTTGTGGCGGTTGGCCTGACGTATCAGTTCTAAGCAGTAAGCTGTACCCTCGCTGTGTCTATAAAAAAAGAGCCGGCTCATCACCGGCTCTTTCCTGTTTAAACCCTTAAATACTGATTAGGCGCTCAATTTCACCGGCTCTTCTTTAAAGCCTTCCGCCGGACGCAGATCGAGTTTCTGTTCCAGCAGCATCGCTTTCAAGCGCTCATGGAAATTACGCAGCGTGCTTTCCACTTTGGCATTGTTCTCTTTGCCTTTGATGGTTGCCGTGCCCCAATCACCCGCTTTATCAAACAGGCCAAAATGATATTCGTAAGTGAAGTGATCTTCATAGGCTTCCAGCGTCATCCACCAGCCCCAAAACTCACGTAGCTCTGGTGCAGGCTTAACATTGACACACGCTGCCAGGCAATCGAAGAAGAAGCGTGTCTCTTCGCATTTGCCTTCACGGATATACGGCCCCAATTCGGTGAAGCGCTTAAGCAGGCGACTACGGGGGTGACCACTCGGTAATGTCATCTCTTTTCCCTTAACCCTTTAAATTGCACTTCCAGCTTTCCATTAAACCTAAAAATGGAAAATCCCGGATATAAGTAGTAGCAGAGTTCAGGGATTTCGCCAGCTAGCTTTTCAACTGTTTTGCCAGCCAGTCACAAATTTGATTCAGCGCTTTGTCAAAACTGGCAAAAACCGGCTTGGCAGGAATCGCCAGCGTCTTGCCCTGCGAGGAGGAGTTAGCGATTAACTGCGCGTCCGCTTCCGGACCGAAAATATCATCCGGCCAATAAGCCGCCAGCATCGGCGTTGACGTGCGGCGACCAAGTAGGCCTTGCACCTTCAGGGAATAACGATTGAGCTCAATGCGCAGATTGCTGTCCGAAGTTGACGACATACCGAGGCGGCTCGCCAGCATATCCATATACATATCCGGCAGCTGCTGCTGTTGCTGCGCATCGACAAACACGCTGTGCACCATCGCACCCAAAGTCGCTACCGCGCGGACTCGCGGCACTTCCAGATAAGCCAGACGCGTCGCCACGTTGGCACCGAAACGGTAGCCCAGCAGCGCCACGCGTGTGTGATCGATCCACGGCACATTGCTCAGTTCACGCAGCACCTGCTGATGCACCTGGCTGGTGTCCTGATTGAGCATCCATTTGCTGCTGAAGCCTACCGACGGCATATCCAGCGTCAGCATGGCGATACCGCGCGGCGCGAGATAGTCATGGAACAGGCGATAGTGATCGCTTTGCAGCGAATCAAGCCCACCGCACAGCAGCACCGTGGGATATGGCGCTTCGGCCTGCGCTGGCATGTGCAGGAAGCCGATTACCGGACTCCCGCCGCTCATGGGGAAGGTCAGGGATTTCAGTTCGCCCGGCAGACGCTGCGTGGCCTCTTCGTAGGCGCGATTGGCCAGCACCTGCGCCTGATCCGCCAGCTCATCGCCTTTAATATAAGGATAAGCCGCGAGGCTGAACAGATTGGCGGCGTGTAACCAATGCTGACCGGCGTCGTCATGGTTCTCGCTTTCTAACGCGCGCTGCTGCCAGATGGCTGCCTGCTTCGACCACTCGTAATTCCAGTTGCCACCGCGATAACCAATCACAGTATCGAGCAGGGCTTCATTGGTGCGCTCAAACTCGCTCACCGCAATACGCGCCAGCACTTCGCTGATCTCCTGCGGCGACAACCCGCGCCACGTCCACAGCAACTTGTTCAGCATGCGATACCAGCCGCGCTGCGTATCGCCTTCGAGGGCGTTATGCACCTGCACGGCGGCGTGATGCTGGCGGTGCACTAATGAGGAGGTTTCCGGGTGTTTAAAACGCGGTTTGAACAGTTCTTCGCTCAGGTTTTTATCAGACATCTCAGCTATTCTCCTGCCAACAACGTGGCGATGGCTAAGAGTGTACTGCACCCGTGATACGCGCGCGAGGCGCAGAAAGCACAACGCCCGGCATAACCGGGCGTTGTTTGCGATGCATCAATCAGGCGCCTTTGACGATTGGCGGGATGTAGACCACGCCCATGTCCCACGGCTGCTCGATCCAGGTGTTCTGCGGGATATCGACAATGTAGTCGTCCACCAGCGCGCGGCCAGCTGGCTTGGCGAAGATGGTGCAGAAACGCGCTTTTGGATACATATCGCGAATCGCCTGCGCGGTGCCGCCGGTATCCACCAGGTCGTCAATGACGATGAAGCCTTCACCGTCGCCTTCAGCACGCTTCAGCACTTTCATTTCGCGCTGATGATCGTGATCGTAGCTGGAGATGCACACGGTATCGACATAGCGAATACCGAGTTCACGCGCCAGCAGCGATGCCGGAACCAGACCACCACGGCTTACCGCGATGATACCTTTCCACTGTTCCACAGGAAGCAGGCGCTGGGCCAGTTTACGGGCATGGATTTGCAACATGTCCCAGGTTACGACGTATTTTTCGCTCATATAAAGGAATCCCGGCCAAGAAACTTGGCTTAAAAAATATGCAAGGGGGAAAAGGTTGCGCGAGATTATAAGGATCTGACGCCTCAAAAACCAGCATCTGTCTTACTGGTTGCAGGTTTTTAGCGCGCCTGATTACGCACCCGGCGAGAAACAGTGATATTCTCAGGCCCATCACGTCAGATGCTCTGACGACGATTTTTACTGGAAACCCGCGTGCGTGCGGTCTGTCCGCCACGCTGACACAGGAGATGCATGGTGTCTGAATTGTCGCAACTTTCACCCCAACCGCTGTGGGATATTTTTGCCAAAATCTGTTCCATTCCGCACCCTTCTTACCACGAAGAAGCACTGGCCGAATACGTTGTCGGCTGGGCAAAAGAGCAAGGTTTTTGGGTTGAGCGCGATCAGGTTGGCAACATCCTGATTCGTAAACCCGCGACCGCCGGTATGGAAAAACGCACGCCGGTGGCGCTGCAGGCGCACCTTGATATGGTGCCGCAGAAGAACAATGACACGGTGCACGACTTCACCAAAGATCCGATTCAGCCGTACGTTGATGGCGAATGGGTGAAAGCGCGCGGCACCACGCTGGGCGCAGATAACGGCATTGGTATGGCGTCTGCGCTGGCGGTGCTGGCTGATAACAGCCTGATCCATGGCCCGATTGAAGTGCTGCTGACCATGACCGAGGAATCGGGTATGGACGGCGCCTTTGGTTTACAGCCGAACTGGCTGCAGGCCGACATTCTGATCAACACCGACTCGGAAGAGGAAGGTGAGATCTACATGGGTTGCGCCGGTGGTATCGACTTCATCACCACCCTGCCGCTGACGCGTGAAGCGATTCCTGCGGGCTATGAAACCCTGAAGCTGACGCTGAAAGGCCTGAAAGGCGGTCACTCCGGTGCCGACATTCATCATGGTTTGGGCAACGCCAACAAACTGCTGGCACGCTTCCTCGCGCTGCACGCGCGTGAACTCGATGTGCGTCTGATCGAATTCACCGGCGGTACGCTGCGTAACGCCATCCCGCGTGAAGCTTTCGCTACGCTGGCGATCGACAGCCATAAAGTTGACGAACTGAAATCGGCTGCGGCCCATTTCCAGGCAACGCTGCTGAACGAACTGGGCATGAAAGAGAAGAACATCGCCGTCGTCGCTGAGTCGCTGGCGCATCAAGGCCGGGCGCTGAACGCTGACAGCCGCGATCGTTTCCTCAACCTGCTCAACGCCACACCAAACGGCGTAATCCGTAACTCCGACGTAGCGAAAGGCGTGGTGGAAACCTCGCTCAACGTTGGCGTGGTGACTATGGATCAGAGCAATGCCGAAATCATCTGCCTGATTCGTTCACTGATCGATACCGGCAAAGATTGGGTGGTTGAAGTGCTGACCTCGCTGGCCGATCTGGCCGGGGCGAAAAGCGCACCTAAAGGCGGTTATCCGGGCTGGCAGCCTGATGCCGATTCACCGGTAATGGCGCTGACGCGTAAAACCTACGAAGCGCTGTTTGGCAAAACGCCCAACATTCAGGTGATTCACGCCGGTCTGGAGTGCGGTCTGTTCAAGAAGCCGTATCCGAACATGGATATGGTTTCGATTGGCCCAACCATCACCGGCCCGCATTCGCCGGATGAACAGGTTCACATCGAAAGCGTGGGTCTGTACTGGAAACTGCTGACCGCGCTGCTCAGCGTGGTGCCAGAAAAAGCGTAAAGTTTACGCGATGATGACAACCAGGCTGCGGCCTGGTTTTTTTATGCCTGCGGGTCAAGATTGTTTGGTCACCCTAAATGGCGACCCTACAAAACTGTCGTAGGGTCGCCATTTAGGGTGACCGCCTTTTTAATGCCATGCCAATCGCCAGCACAATCCTCTAAGAGTTGTCTTACCACCCGCGCATTTCACCAGCGCTGACTCGCCCGCCAGTTTTAGCTATCGGTATATCCAGATGTCTGGATGGCTAATAACATTCCGTGCTAGCTTATGCCCTTTCGTTCGTTGCCCAGCGTGATGGTTCGGGAAAAAATGCCCCCAACTCAACTAATTAAAGGCCCGGCTCAATGAGTGCAATCAACCGCCTGGAGATGCGTAATATCTCCATTGCCTTTGGCGGTTTCGCCGCGCTAGCGCAGGTGGATTTTCTGACCGAAGGCGGCTCGGTGCACGCGTTAACCGGCGCTAACGGTGCCGGTAAATCCACGCTGATGGCGGTGCTGGCTGGCGCACACGATCATTACAGCGGTGAGATTCTGCTGGATGATGTGCCGGTAAATATTCGTTCACCGCGCGATGCCAAAAAGCTCGGCATTCATCTGGTGCAGCAGGAAGTGGATGTGGCGCTGGTGCCACAGCTCAGCGTGGCAGAAAACATTCTGCTCGATCGTTTAGCCGAACCGGGTCACGCCTATAACTGGCGCGAGATTCGCCGCCAGGCGCGTACTTTACTGGCGCAGTTGGAAGTGAACATTGACGTTAATCGTTTAGTGGAGCGCTGCTCGCTGGCGGAGAAACAGCAAATCCTGCTGGCGCGCGCCCTCTCCCATCACTGCCGCTTCCTGATCCTGGATGAACCCACCGCGCCACTCGACCAGCATGAGAGCGAGCGCCTGTTTACCGTGGTGCGCCGCTTGCAATCCAGCGGCATTGGCGTGGTGTTCATCTCGCACCGCATTCACGAACTGAAAGCAATTTGCGACCGCTTAACGGTGCTGCGCGATGGTCGTCTGATCGAAAGCAGCCCGATGGCGGCGCTGAGCGGCGAGCAGATCGTGGAGAAAATGTTGGGACATCGGCTCGACGATGTCTTTCCCCCGCGCCGCGCCCGAACGCCACAGCCGCTGCTGCTGTCGGTGGAAGGCTTACATGACGATCGGTTACTGCAGGATATTTCGCTGCGTCTGCATAAAGGCGAAATCCTTGGCATCGCTGGTCTGGCGGGCGCCGGTAAAACCGAGCTGTGCAAAGCGCTGTTTGGTGCCAGCAAAAGCCGTGTGACGCAGGGTGAACTGCACGGCAAACCGTGGCGACCGCGTTCACCGCATGATTCAGTAGAAAACCGCATGGCGCTGGTGCCGGAAGAGCGCCGCAAAGAGGGCATTTTCATCGATGAACCGGTGAGCATGAACCTGAGCATCAGCGCAGATAATAGCTTCTCGCGCTGGAGCCTGTTTGGTCATCGTCAGGCGTGGCGTTGGGCGGAAGAGGTAATTCAGCGCCTGAATGTACGCACCACCGGACCGGGGCAAATTCTGCGTCGCCTGTCGGGTGGCAACCAGCAGAAAGTGGCGATTGGCAAATGGCTGCGCAACAACGCCGATGTGCTGATTTTTGATGAGCCGACGAAAGGCGTCGATATCAAAGCCAAAACCGATCTGTTCACGCTGATCGATGGCTTAGCGCGCGAAGGCAAAGGCATCATTTATGCTTCGGGCGAGTTTTCTGAATTGGTCAGTCTATGCGACCGAATTTGTGTGCTCTGGGATGGGCGCATTGTGGCAGAGATGGAGGGCACAACAGCCACAGAAGAGGCACTTTTGCTTTATTCCACCGGAGGAACACCTGCGTGAGCAGCAAAGAACTATCCCTAAACCCGCAGCCTTCTCTGCGCCATCAGCTGTTTGATTTCCTCTATAAGTGGGGCATGTTGCTGACGGTGGTGATTCTGATTGCCGCATTTGGTCTCGCTTCGGACAGCTTCCTCGAGCCGACCAACATCATCAACATATTGCGTTCCATCGCCATCGTCACGGTGATTGCGATTGGCGTGTCGATTTCGTTGACAGTGGGCGGCTTTGATTTGTCGGTGGGATCCACCGCCTCGCTGGCCAACGCGCTGGTGATTTCGCTGTTCGTCTGGCACGGCTTTGGCACCACTGAAGCCATTATCATCACATTGTTGCTGTGCACCCTGGTTGGCTTGTTCAACAGCTTCCTGATTGTGGTGCTGCGCATTCCCGACATGCTCGCCACCCTCGCCACGCTGTTTGTGATTCAGGGCGTGGCGATGACCTACAGCTTTGGCGGCTCCATTACCGAGAATATGGTGCTGCCGAGCGGCGACATGGCCGAAGGCACCATTCCTGCAACCTTTGGCCTGCTCGGCCAGGTGCCGACCATCGTCATTATCATGCTGGTGGTCACCATTGTGGCGCAGCTGGCGCTGTCGCTGACCAAGCATGGCCGTCGTATGTATGCGCTGGGCGGCAATCCTGAAGCGGCGCGTCTCTCCGGCATTCGCACCACGCGCTATCGCGTATTGGCGTATGTGCTGGCCTCTCTGCTGGCTGGTCTGGGCGGTATTCTGCTGGCGTCACGTATCGGCTCTTCGCAGGTGAATGCCGGCGGCGGTTATCTGATGGATGCCGTAGCCGCGGCGTGGATCGGCTTCTCGCTGGCCGGTTCGGGTAAACCCAATGCGCTGGGTACCTTGGTGGGCGCGATCATTCTTGGTGTGTTGCAGAACGGGCTGGTGATGTTGTCGGTGCCCTATTACGCGATGGACATTATTAAAGGTCTGGTACTGGCGCTGGCGCTGGCGATGACTTACATCCAGCGCCGTTAAGGCGCGTTTAATCAGAAAGAGATCATAATGAAAAAAATTACCCGTTCGCTGCTGGCGGTTAGCCTGCTCAACGCCAGCGCCGCCTTCGCCGATGCCACTGTGCCTGCGGTTATCGCTAACCATGAAGGCCCGGTACGTATCGCCATCATTCGCAACCTGGGCTCCGACGATAACACCACGCAGTTTGTTGCCGGTGCGATTCAGCAAGGCCGCCAGCTGGGCTTTAAGGTCAGCACTTTCCTCAGCAATGGCGACGATGCGCGTTTCCAGGATTTCGTTAACCAGGCGATTAGCCAGAAATATGACGGCATTATTCTGTCGCACGGTAAAGATCCCTATTCGACTGCGCTGGTGCAGCGTATCGCCGCTGCGGGCATCAAGCTGTCGGTGTTTGATACGCCGGTTAATACACCGGTAGAAGACGTCACCGTGACGGCGCAGGATGATGCTTCTTTGGCTCAGGAATCGCTGGGACAGATCGTTAAAGATTTCAACGGCAAAGCCAATATCGTCAAGCTGTGGGTGGCAGGTTTCCCACCGATGGAGCGTCGTCAGGTAGTGTATGAAAAAGTGCTCAAGGAGAATCCAGGCATCCATCAATTGGAAACCATTGGTGCCGTTTCCTCTGACGTGCAAGGCGACACCGCCAATAAGATTGGCGCAATTCTGGCGAAATACCCGAAAGGTAAGATTGATGCAATTTGGGGGGCATGGGATGCCTTTAGCCAGGGCGCATATAAAGCCCTGCAGGAGAATGGCCGTACCGAGATCAAACTGTATAGCATCGACGTATCCAATCAGGATCTGCAGTTGATGCACGAGAAAAACAGTCCTTGGGTGCAAACCGTGGCGGTGGATCCAAAAACCATTGGCGCGGTGAATATGCGTTTGGTAGCGAACAAGATTGCAGGCGAAACCACACCGGCGACTTACGAGTTTAAAGCGTCATCAATTTCCCAGCAGCAGCTGAACAGCCAGCAAGGCGCGGTCAATGTGGCGTCGCTGAATAAGATCATTCCAGGCTGGGGCGAGAACAGCGATTTCATTGCGCCGTGGTTTGCGACGCTGGAAGCGAAGTACGGTAAGAAGTAGTTTTCCCTCACCCTAACCCTCTCCCACAAGTGGGAGAGGGAACCCATCGGCGCGTTTTGCTTTCAGGCGCGCACAATCTCACAACCCCAATACCAACTGCCGTTCCAGTTGCGGATCCACCATCGTGACATGCAATCCCACCAGTCGTACGCCGCGCCCAGCTCGGCGTTCATCCCATGCCTGGCGCGCAACCGCGATCATGTCGTCCTTATTAAGCACCGGCCAGACGTGCTCCTGCGTGGTTTGCTGGAAATCATTGAATTTGAGTTTCACCCCTTGCCGGGCGATCTGCTTATCCGGCTTGATGGCGGTTAAGCGACGATCCAGCTCGGCATAGAGAAAATCAATAATCTCCAGACACTGTTCCCAGCTGTGAATATCTTCCATCAGTGTGCGCTCAACGCCGAGCGATTTGCGTTCGCGCTCGACCACCACATTGCGCTCATCCACGCCATTGCTGCGCTCCCACAAGATACGGCCAAACTTGCCAAAACGTTTAAGCAGCAAAGCCAGATCGGCACGTTGCACATCGGCGCAGGTGCGCAATCCCATCTCTTCCAACTTTTTGGTCGCCACTTTACCCACGCCAGGAATTTTGCTTAGCGGCAGCGTCAGTAAAAAATCGGACATTGCATCAGGTGTAATCACAAATTGCCCGTTGGGTTTGTTGAGATCGGAAGCGATCTTGGCGAGGAACTTGATCGGCGCGATCCCGGCGGAAGCGGTTAACCCGGTTTCACGCAGAATATCGGCACGAATTGCCTGCGCCATTAATGTGGCCGAACCATGGCAGTGCAGGCTATCTGTCACATCCAGATAAGCTTCATCGAGTGAAAGCGGTTCAATCAACGAAGTGTAACGCGAAAAGATGTCGCGGATTTGGTGCGAGGCTTCTTTATACGCATCAAAGCGGCCAGGCAGCAGCCGCAGATGCGGACAAAGTTTCAACGCCATGCCGGTTGGCATCGCGCTACGCACGCCATATTTACGTGCTGGATAGTTCGCGGTGCTGATCACGCCACGCCGTTCACGGCTGCCGCCAATCGCAATGGGGATATCGCGCAATGACGGATCATCGCGCATTTCCACTGCTGCGTAAAAGCAGTCCATATCGACATGAATGATTTTCACGTTTGCCACTAATCCAGTATCAATCGAGACCTCAATATAGTACTGGATATTTGTACAGATGCAAAAGTATTGGCAATGCTAAAAAGCAAGATTAAAACAGGCGACGAATCTCCATGCCCTTATCGGTTCTCTTTATCTCAAGACGTTTATTTTGCGGGTGCTGAGCGATACCGAGTTCACCGAACATATCGACTTCATAGCCTAAAGCACGCTTTAGCAAATTGAGCAGACGATTACGTTTGGGGATCAGGCCTGGCAGATAATCGCCCCAGACTTCGAACAAAATGGCGGGATAACCTGAGCTCCCCAGCCACAGACGTGCACCTTTAAGCACCTCCAATTCGAGCCCTTCGACATCGATTTTAACCAGGTGCGCCGCGGGCAATTTCAGGCTATCGATGGTAGCAATGCGCACGGATTCACACGTGGTGATGTCAGTGCTGAGCATCTTCTGCTGCGCACGAATATCAGCATCCAGCGACAGCGCCCCAACATTCACTTCGTTTTGCATATCCAATACCGGAACGTCAATTTCCCCATTGACATCACCAATTGCCATCTGCATAGCATGACAGTGAAACAGCTGATTGCTGAACAGATTGGCACACAGTTGATAGTACACCTGGCGTTGCGGTTCAAAGGCATACAAGATGCCACCTTTAGTGCGAATATGATCGCCCATCGGTACCGACCAGGCACCTAAGTTCGCCCCCACATCGACCAATACCGGACGCTCAATACCTTCAATCAGCAATTGTGCAATTTGCAGCGTTGTTGGCTCCCATGCTTTGCCGCTGCGTAAGTGTGCATTGATCATGTCAGGACCGGACGACAACATGTAGTGCAGGTTTTCCACCTGATAAAGGGACGGGCGAGTGACGAGATCCATGAGTTTTTTACCTGTTGAAAATGACTGGCGCAGTATAGATACGCCATCGTTTTCAACACCCAAGACATGTCTTATTACTCGTCAGGATTAAATCGTTTTGAAGCCAAGCGTAAAAAGGCGATTTTTTTTGTCCATCTAATTAAAGTTTACAAATTAGTGGTCGTATTCCTTTTAGGAACGCGCCATTTTCTCGGACACTGGCTTGATTAAAAGCCAGACAATGTTAATGTTGCGCTGCGATAGCGGATATTTCCGATAATGCAATACCCGGACGCTTAGCGTCATCGTCTCTCTTCAATTCAAGGTATCTACAGAATGGGCAGAATCGCATTAACGCTTGCGATGATTCTTATGCCGGTCCTTAGCTGGGCAATTAACCCCGAGCCGACGCAACCGCTGGCTCCGGTGAGCAAAGAGTTAAAGAAACAACTAATTGGCACCCCCGTTTTTATTCAGATTTTCAAGGAAGAGCGTACGCTGGAACTGTACGGCAAAATCGGTAATGAATATCGTCTGCTGGACAGCTATCGCATCTGTAATTTCTCTGGCGGTTTAGGACCTAAACGTCGTCAGGGCGATTTCAAAAGTCCGGAAGGCTTTTATAACGTCAAGCTGAATCAGTTGAAACCGGATAGCCGTTTCTATCGCGCTATTAATACCGGTTTCCCGAATCAATACGATCGCGCTAAAGGTTATGACGGCAATTATTTAATGATTCACGGTGATTGCGTATCGATTGGTTGCTACGCGATGACCAATGCGTCAATGGATGAGATCTTCACCTACACCAATGCCGCGCTGCGCAATGGCCAGCAGGAAATTCAGGTCAACATCTATCCATTCCGCATGACCGACAGCAATATGCAACGTCATAAATACTCGACGTACATTAACTTCTGGCGTGAACTGCAGCCGGGCTATGCGTACTTTGCCAAGTACCGCGTGCCGCCAACGGTGAATGTGACGGCCACCGGCCAATATGCGGTGAACAGCACACCGGTGATCTCTACACCGGATGCTGCTTCGAAATCATTCCTGGCGCTCACCCAGGCAAAATAACGCCCACTCGCCTGGCACTATCCGGTGCCAGGTTTCATTGCCTGTCAGCGGTTGCGTGGCAATCACCGTCACCACATCTTGCGGTGTCGTTTGCTGCTGAAAATCAATTTCCACATCCTGATCAAGCAACGTGGCTTTGCCAAACGGCGCACGGCGCGTAATCCAGTAGAGATTGGTCGAACAAAACGCCATCAGGTAGCGCCCATCCGATAACAGCATGTTAAACACGCCCTTCTCACGCATTTCCGCTGCCAGCTCGGCAATGTAGCGGAACACCGCCGGCCAGTTGCCCGGCGTGCGTGGATAGCGCTCGGTCAGTTTGTGCAGCATCCAGCAGAACGCTTTTTCGCTATCGGTTTCGCCAATCGGACGGAACGGCCCGGTTTCCAGCTGACGATAGCCTTTGAGCTGACCATTGTGTGCGTAGGTCCAGTTGCGGCCCCAAAGCTCACGCGTGAACGGATGGGTATTTTCCAGCGACACTTCACCGCGATTCGCCTGGCGGATATGCGCCACCACCGAATGCGATTTGATCGGGTATTCCTGCACCAAACGGGCAATCGGCGAATTAAAGCTCGGCTGCGGATCTTTGAAGGTGCGGCACCCTTTTCCTTCGTAGAACGTGATGCCCCAACCATCTTTGTGCGGCCCGGTTCCACCGCCACGCTGCACCAGACCGGTAAAACTGAAACAGATGTCCGTGGGGACATTGGCGCTCATCCCGAGCAATTCGCACATAGCAACCGCCTTAAGTTAGATCCTCTCGCACGCGGCGAGAGGAACGCATCATGACTTAACCATCTCTTTTTCAATCAACAGCATCAGGATATGGATCACTTTGATGTGGATCTCCTGAATGCGGTCGGCATAGCCAAAGTGCGGCACACGAATTTCGATATCCGCTGAACCTGCCATCTTGCCGCCATCTTTGCCGGTCAGAGTAATTACTTTCATGCCTTTCGCGCGCGCAGCTTCTACGGCTTTGATGATGTTGGCAGAGTTCCCGGAAGTAGAAAGCCCCAGCAGCACATCGCCTTCGCGACCTACCGCTTCGATATAGCGTGAGAATACATAGTCGTAGCCAAAATCGTTGCTGACGCAGGAGAGATGGCTGACATCAGAAATGGCAATCGCCGGGTAGCCAGGACGGTTTTCACGATAGCGCCCAGTCAGCTCTTCAGCAAAATGCATGGCATCGCAGTGCGAGCCGCCGTTGCCGCAGGAGAGCACCTTACCGCCCGCTTTAAAGCTGTCGGCCAGCAAAACTGCAGCGCGCTGAATCGCGTGAATGTTAGCGTCGTCACTCAGGAAGTTGTTAAGCGTATCGGCTGCTTCATTGAGCTCTGAGCGAATAATGTCCTGATACATAGGGATGTCCTTTAGAGGAAAGATTGACCCGGCAAGTTTAACGGAATGGGACTACGCCGCAAAGCGCCTGCATCCAGTAAAAGCGCGGCGCTTTGAGGAAGTTTGGCAGTTGTTGCGCATCGTGCAACGAATTTGTGAGATGTGTTGTAATTGCGATGTAAACAGATTGATAAATTTTGCCCCATATTCTAAACCTACACCCATAACAGGTCAGACCTCTTACTACTTATGGAGTGGTTCATTATGTTGGTTGCCTCAATCGTTGCGACGCTAATCCTGCTTAGCGTGTTGTTCTACCACCAAATTTCTCTTCAGCTGAGCAGCGTGATTCTGCTGCTGTGGACCGGCGCGCTGGCGGCCGCTGACGTGTGGACACCGTGGATGCTGCTGCCGCTGGCGATCATCCTGCTGCCGTTCAACCTGCCAGTGATGCGCCGCAGCATGTTCTCGAAGCCGGCGCTGCACAGCTTCCAGAAAGTGATGCCGCCGATGTCACGCACCGAAAAAGAGGCGATCGACGCCGGCACCACCTGGTGGGAAGGGGATCTGTTCCGCGGCAAACCGGACTGGCAGAAGCTGCATAACTACCCGCAGCCACGCCTGACCGAAGAGGAGCAAGCCTTTATTGATGGCCCGGTGGAAGAAGCGTGCCGCATGGCGAATGACTTCGAGATCACCCATGAAATGGCCGATATGCCGCCGGAGTTGTGGGCGTATCTGAAACAGCATCGCTTCTTCGCCATGATCATTAAGAAAGAGTATGGCGGCCTCGAATTCTCCGCTTATGCGCAGGCGCGTGTGCTACAGAAACTGGCGGGCGTCTCTGGCATTCTGGCCATCACCGTTGGCGTACCCAACTCACTCGGTCCAGGCGAACTGCTGCAACATTACGGTACCGATGAGCAGAAAGATCATTATCTGCCACGTCTGGCGCGCGGAGATGAGATCCCGTGCTTTGCGTTGACCAGCCCGGAAGCGGGTTCGGATGCGGGCGCCATTCCTGATACCGGCGTGGTGTGCATGGGTGAATGGCAAGGTCAGCAAGTGCTGGGCATGCGCCTCACCTGGAACAAACGCTATATCACGCTGGCACCGATTGCCACCGTGTTAGGCCTGGCGTTCAAACTCTCTGATCCGGATCACCTGCTGGGCGATACCGAAGAGCTCGGTATTACCTGTGCGCTGATCCCAACGCACACGCCTGGCGTAGAGATTGGCCAGCGCCACTTCCCGCTTAACGTGCCGTTCCAGAATGGTCCAACGCGCGGTAAAGACATCTTCGTGCCCATCGATTTCATTATCGGCGGCCCGTCAATGGCCGGTCAAGGCTGGCGCATGCTGGTGGAGTGTCTGTCAGTGGGTCGCGGCATTACGCTGCCTTCGAACTCAACCGGCAGCCTGAAAAGCATTGCGCTGGCAACCGGTGCGTATGCGCACATCCGCCGTCAGTTCAAAGTCTCTATCGGTAAAATGGAAGGGATCGAAGAGCCGCTGGCGCGCATTGCCGGTAACGCCTATGTGATGGATGCTGCCGCGACGCTGATCACCAGCGGCATTATGCTCGGTGAAAAACCAGCGGTGCTGTCGGCGATTGTGAAGTATCACTGCACCCATCGCGGTCAGCGCGCCATTATCGACGCCATGGATATCGCTGGCGGTAAAGGCATTATGCTGGGCGAAAACAACTTCCTGGCGCGTGCTTATCAGGGCGCCCCGATCGCCATCACCGTAGAAGGCGCTAACATCCTCACACGCAGCATGATCATCTTCGGCCAGGGCGCCATCCGTTGCCATCCGTGGGTGCTGGAAGAGATGAACGCCGCAGCGAAAAACGATCTAGTAACTTTTGATCGCGCGCTGTTCAGCCATATCGGCCATGTTGGCAGCAATAAAGTGCGCAGCCTGTGGCTGGGCTTAACCGGCGGTCGCACCAGCGCCACGCCAACCCGCGACGCCACGCGCCGCTACTATCAGCATATCAACCGTTTAAGCGCCAACCTCGCGCTGCTGTCAGATGTGTCGATGGCGGTGCTGGGCGGCAGCCTGAAACGTCGTGAACGCATCTCGGCGCGTCTCGGCGATGTGTTGAGCCAGATGTATCTGGCGTCGGCTACCTTGAAACGTTATGAGGATGAAGGCCGCAACGAAGCTGATTTGCCGCTGGTGCATTGGGGCGTGCAGGATGCGCTGCATCAGGCCGAAGTGGCGATGGATGATTTGCTGCGCAACTTCCCGAACCGCATGGTGGCCGGTGCGCTGCGAATGGTGATTTTCGCCGGTGGTCATCACTGCCCGGCACCGTCCGATAAACTGGATCACAAACTGGCGAAACTGCTGCAATTACCTTCCGCGACGCGCACCCGTTTGGGCCGTGGTCAGTATCTGGCACCAAGCGCACATAATCCGGCGGGTCAGCTGGAGCAGGCGCTGCAGGATGTGATGGCCGCCGAAGTGATTCACGATCGTCTGTGCCAGCAGCAGAAAAAACACCTGTCGTTCACCCGTCTGGATGCGCTGGCGCAGCGTGGTTTGAAAGAGGGCTGGATTGATGAGAATGAAGCGCAGGTGCTGATCCGTGCTGAAGCCAGCCGCCTGAAAGCGATTAACGTCGATGATTTTGCGCCGGAAGCGCTGGCGGTGCCAAAGCCGCAGACGAAAACCAATTCGCGAGCCAGTGAAGCCGCATAAAACACAAAAGCCTCCGCAGGGAGTAATGCCAGTCAGTTAAGCCTGACTGGCATTTTTTCTTTTGGCTGTCGGGTACTTCCAGGGCCTCTCTTTCACCACTCTCGGGAACGACCTCTCCCGTCGCCCCGGCAGTTTGACTATCTGCGCCATCGCGCCCACATTTTTCACCAGTTCCGGGATCCGCCCCGGTAACGCGCCCTCAAGCGTCCAGAGCAGCTTCATTACCCAGGCCGCAGACTCGCTGAAGCTCAGCTGATTAGGCCAGTATCCCTTAAGCGTCGACGCCATTTTTATCATCTGATATCTCACCAGATTATACGCAAGCAGCACGCCCCACAGCTCCTGACGCACCTTCTCCGGTTTTTTGCTGCGCAGCGTCAGCCGGTTATTCTGCAGCCCCTGCTTGATTTCCCGATACCGGAGCTCTCTACTTCGGCGACGGCGCGCACGGCGGCTTCACTGCAGCTGAGTTTGGTGGCGGCGTTCTTAAAATCCTGATCGGTTAGCGTCTGCGACATAACGAATATCCTGTTTGTGTCGCACGTCTTGCGCCAAAGGGGGGGGTTGTTCGTTGAGATTCTATGTCTCTCGTTGTTGTTTTAACAACGCCAATAGCAAAGCGTGATCGTAAAAGCTGTATTGATTACCAACTCTAATTATTTCTGGTTCTGACAATCTGAGGGATGTAACATAAACCTCAGTTACTACATGGATTAAAGGTTAGGGATTAACGATGCCAATTATCGGTAAGATGATTTTGAACGGCGCAGATTTCGTGCCGTTGAATCTGTATGGCGTGGGCGTCTTCATGGCGTTTTCCGGGAAAGGTGCCTACAGAAATATTCCTGCATGTATGGCCGTCCCAAACGTTGGGCCTATCCCACCGGGTAAATACTGGATTGTTGAGCGTGGGAGGGGTGGCCTGCTTTGATGGGCTAAGGCAAAGTCACAGGATTTATATAACCGCGTTTTTAACGGTGCTGAATTTGATCGCGACGAATGGTTTGCTTTATATCGTGACGATCTGAGCATTGATGATGAAACGTGGATTAATGAAGTCAAACGCGGATTATTTCGCCTCCATCCCGGCCGCGTATCTGAAGGATGTATAACTCTCCACCTTAATTCAGACTATGCGCTAATTCGTAATGCCCTTCTGAGAACAGCGCCGATCCCGGTTCCTTGCATGAAAAATTTAATGGCGCGCGGATACATTGAGGTGGTTGCCGGTGGTTATTCAAACACTTGCCCGTAGAGCGGCCAAAGTCGCTTGTTTTCTCGCGCTGATGCTCGTTGTCGCCCGTACTCTGGGCCCGCCAGAGTTATGGTTTAACGAACAATTAGCCTTGAAAATCGGCCAAATGATCTACGGGAATGAAGAGATTGGAGCGGATCGTTTTTACGACATCTATTTCTACATGTCCGTATGCACAGTGATTCCCATCACGGTTGTTATTTACATTTTAACAATGAAGTTAATCAAAAAAATAAGGAGCAAATAAATGCCAATTCCTCCGTATATGTGGCTTAAAGACGATGGTGGCGCGGATATTAGAGGTTCTGTCGATGTTCACGAACGTGAAGGCAGCATTGAAATTATCGGCCTGAGCCACGGTATTAACCTGCCGGTAGACACCGCTAACGGCAAAATAACCGGCACGCGCCAGCATTCATCAATGATGATCGAGAAAGAGGTGGATAGCTCAACGCCTTATCTCTATAAAGCAGCGGCCACCGGCCAGACGTTGAAAAGCGCCGAAATTCGTTTCTACAACATCAGCGATGCGGGCCAAGAGGTGTGCTATTACACCGTGCTGATGGAAAACGTGAAAGTCACCGGCGTTAACTGCGGCGTGGCCAACACAAAACTGTCGGGCAATGACAAGCTGAACCACACGGAAAGCGTCAGCCTGCAGTATGAAAAAATCACTTGGCGTATTGTGGATGGTAATATCCAGTACACGGACGCATGGAACGAACGTCCTTCTGCGTAATCCGTTAGTAATTAACTTTCACTCAGCAAATAAAGTTTTTCCAATGAACTTCGAAGAATTTTATGCCTTGCCACAGTCTGAACGTGACAAAATGATCGCAAGCCCTGATGTTTTTAGCATCGACTTAAACGTTCACACCGATAAGATTGTGCGTGGCCGCCTGGATGACATCAACGCAGGGAAAATTACTGTCATTGAATCGTCCCTTCAGCTGTTACCGAATGAGCCGGGTGTTGAATACATCGTTATGAAGCTAAAAAATCCAGCTTAAACGTGAAATAAATAAAAGCCCCGGAAACGGGGCTAATGCCAGTCAGTTAAGCCTGACTGGCATTTTTTCTTTTGGCTGTCGGGTACTTCCAGGGCCTCTCTTTCACCACTCTCGGGAACGACCTCTCCCGTCGCCCTGGCAGTTTGACTATCTGCGCCATCGCGCCCACATTTTTCACCAGTTCCGGGATCCGCCCCGGTAACGCGCCCTCAAGCGTCCAGAGCAGCTTCATTACCCAGGCCGCAGACTCGCTGAAGCTCAGCTGATTAGGCCAGTATCCCTTAAGCGTCGACGCCATTTTTATCATCTGATATCTCACCAGATTATACGCAAGCAGCACGCCCCACAGCTCCTGACGCACCTTCTCCGGTTTTTTGCTGCGCAGCGTCAGCCGGTTATTCTGCAGCCCCTGCTTGATTTCCCGACACCAGCATCAACCCGCCTGACGAATCCGCGCAATCAGCGCATCCACATCGGCAATATGATCGGCAGCCAGAATCAGCGTGCGTCCTAGCGTGATACAGCTGCGAATACACTCGGTGCGCATGGTCTGATCTTCGATCTGTTTGAAGTCCGCAACGTGAGACATCCCCACCGTGCGGCGGATCAACTCAGTACCGCAATAACCCAAGGTATCGCGCCACACTTTGCGCAGGAAGGATTCGGCATAACCGGGATAAGCCAGCGCCACATCGCGGGTTTTCTCTTTCGCCAATTCCAAAAAGCGGCTGGCAAATTGATTGCACACTTCCTGTACATCGCTCAAACGACGTTCACGCCCTTCTGCCGCCTCACGCGGTGCCAGCAGGCCCGGCAGGCAGCAGTAATTAATCAGCAAATTGCCAATCGCGCTGCCAACGTCAAAACCAATCGGCCCAAAGTAACCGAACTCCGCATCAATCACTTTCAGGCTGCCATCGGCGACAAAGATCGAACCGCTGTGCACATCGCCATGCAGCAAGGCTTCCGCATCAGCGAAGAAGCGATGCTTGAGACCGGCCACGGCGATTTTTAGCGCATCGTCGCTACGCAGGCTGACCACCAGCGATTCCAGCTCCGCAGGATATTTGTTGCGCTCATGATCGATAAACGGATCGTTGAAAAATAAATCTTCGGTGATTTCGCACATTTCCGGATTAATGAAACGCGCCACTTCGGCTTTTTTCTTATGCGGATGCAGGAAGAAATCGGAGGTATGGAACAGCGTCTGCGCCAGATACTCGCCGAGTTGGCGACCGGCCTGTGGGTAATAAGCGCCCTTCACCAGTTCGCTGCGCCAGATACGATGGCTGGAGAGATCTTCCATCACCATCACCGCCAGTTCGGCATCGTAATGGGTGACATTGACGGTGTGCTGCGGACAGTGTTTGTAGTGTTCAATCAACGTCTGCGCTTCGAGACGCGCGCGATCCAGCGTCAACGGCCAGGATTCGCCGACGCAGCGCACATACGGCAATGCCTGCTTCACCACCACACGGCTGCGGCCTTGATTATCGAAAATCTTAAACACCAGGTTAAGGTTGCCATCACCGATCTCTTCGGCGCACACCAGCGCAGACGGATCGTCCACGCCGCCAAATTGTTTCGCATATTCCACAGCATCGGCAGCATTGAACGTACGGTATTGCGACATTGCCTGTTCCTCGATTATCGATAGTAATAAGCCGTTCAGACGTCTATACATCCGTTACGCATGTTGGCACAATAGCCAGCATTAACGCAACAGGGATTTCACACCATGCAAACACTTCGTACCACCAGCCTTGAGGTCCGCGATAATCAACTGTGGATCCTTGACCAGCAAGCGCTGCCACAGCAACAAAACTGGCTGCCTGCGCACAGTGTCGCGCAGTTGGTTGAACATATTCACGCCTTGCGCGTGCGCGGTGCGCCGCTGATTGGTCTATCAGCCAGTTTGCTGCTGGCGCTGCTGGGCGAGCAAGGCGCAGCGCGCACGGAATTAGCGGCAGCGCTGGAGGTGCTTCGCGCAGCGCGCCCAACGGCCGTGAACCTGATGAATAATCTGGATCGCATGAAAGTGGCGTTGGCCGAAAGTGATTTCGTTGCAGCGCTGAGCAGCGAAGCGCTGCGTCTGGTGTCCGAAGATAAGCAACTGTGTGACAACATCGCGCGCGCGGGCAGCACGCTGGTGAAACCGGGCAGCCAACTGCTGACGCACTGCAATACCGGCGGGCTGGCGACTGCGGGCGTCGGCACGGCGCTCGGCGTCATCTCCTACGCTCATCAACAAGGTCTGGTGAAAAATGTCTGGGTGGATGAGACACGACCGCTGCTGCAAGGTGGTCGCTTAACCGCATGGGAGCTGGGTGAGCTAAACATTCCTTATCAGCTGATTACCGATTCGATGGCCGCCAGTTTAATGGCGCGCGGCGTGGTCGATGCTATTTGGGTCGGCGCGGATCGTATCGCGGCGAACGGTGATGTCGCGAACAAAATTGGTACCTATAGCCTGGCCGTGCTGGCGCACTATCACCGCATTCCGTTCTACGTCGCCGCACCGCACACCACGCTGGATCGGCAATGTCCGAACGGCGATGCCATCCCTATTGAGCAGCGCGCCGCCAGCGAAGTGACCGGCGTATCAGGCAGCTTTGGTAGCGTGCAGTGGGCACCGCAGAATGCGGCGGTTTATAACCCGGCCTTTGATGTGACGCCAGCGGCGTTGATTAGCGGTTGGGTGCTGGATACTGGCGTGGTGACGCCAGCGCAGGTAAAGGAAGGGATTTTTCAGCCGTAGGGTAATGGGTAATGTGCGGTTGAGAAAAAAGGTCGTCATGAATGACGACCCTACAATCACGCTAAGCGCGGATACGCATCGGCAATCTTGTCGCCGGTGAAATTCGCCACCCAACCTTCCTGATTATCGAAAATACGGATTGCGGTAAAGTGCGGCTCAGAACCCATATCAAACCAGTGCGCTGTGCCAGCAGGCACTGAGATCAGATCATTCTTCTCACACAAAATCTGATACACCTCGCCATCCAGATGCAAGCAGAACAGCCCTGAACCTTCAACAAAGAAGCGTACTTCATCTTCGCTATGCGTGTGTTCGTTGAGGAACCTGGTGCGCAGCACCTCTTTCTGCGGATTATCCGCCCGCATGCTCAGCACATCCCAGCTCTGATAACCCTTCTCGGCCACCAGACGATCAATCGCATGTTGATAGGCTTTGATCACCGTCTCTGCATCGGGATTCGCACCCAGATCGCGATCGGCTTCCCAGCGTTCAAAGCACACGTTTTTCGCGTTGAGACGATCGCGAATCGCTTCGGCATCGGTGCTGTGCCACACCGGTTGATGGGCTTCGGTATCGGTAAAAATGGTCAATGCACTCATGTTAAATCGACTCCGGTTTAATCTGGGAAAAATCGGTGACCTGGTGATGACGACTGGCGTTATCCGCCTCGCCACGAATTAACTGCACGGTATGCCAGCCCGCATCCGCTGCTGCATCCAGCTCCTGATGAATATCTGACAGGAACAGCAATGACGCAGGCGCAAGGCCGATTTTTTCGGCGATATTGCGATACGATTGCGCCTCACGTTTCGCGCCGACGCCGGTATCAAAATAGCCGCTAAACAGCGAGGTTAAATCACCTTCATCGCTGTAGCCAAATAACAGTTTTTGCGCGGCGACCGATCCCGAGGAATAAACATACAGGCCAATCCCCTGCTGCTGCCAGCGCTCAAAAGCCGGCAGAACGTCGGGATAAAGGTGACCGGTAAACTGGCCTTCCACGTAGCCGGCGCGCCAAATCATGCCCTGCAAGGCTTTAAGGCCCGGCGATTTGCGATCCTCATCGATATAATTCGTGAGCGTGGTAATCAGCTCCTCCAGCGAGGCCTGAGGCGCAGCGGACTCTTCACGCACCGCGTTAAGTGCGGCGGCGACGTTTTCATCTGCGTGATATTCCCGCACGTACGCTGCTAAATGCTGGCGCGCATAAGGGAATAACACCTGATGCACAAACTGGATATCGCTAGTGGTGCCTTCAATATCGGTAACAATGGCGCGAATCATTTGGCCTCCAGCAGGCGACGTTGCAGTTCACATTCAAACAGGAATTCCAAACCTTCCAGATGGCGACGCGCTTCGTTCACGTCCTTGCCCCAGCAGGTCAAACCGTGGCCGCGCAGCAGAAAACCATATTGCAGCGGCGTATCGGCGGCAAAAGCTTCGATGCGCTGCGCCAGTGCCGAAACGTCCTGATCGTTATCGAACAAGGGGATGGCAACGGTATTTAGGTGCGTCTGCTGCCCGGCCAGGGTTTTCTGCATCTCATAGCCGCTGAGCAGCAATGCATCGCCCTTCTCCACCCGCGACAGCACCGTCGAGTTAACCGTATGCGTATGCAGCACCGCGCCCGCCTGCGGAAAAAGACGATAAATCAAAGTATGCAGGCCGGTTTCCGCCGATGGCGTGCGCCCCGATGGCACCGCGTTGGTGGCGATCTCAACCTGGATAAAATCATCACGCGTCAGGCTGCCTTTATCTTTGCCGGACGCACTCAGCAGACAATACTCCGCGTCCTGCCGCACCGACATATTACCGCCGGTCGCGGGTGCCCAGCCTTTGCCACCAATCCAGTGGCAGGCGGCCACTAAATGTTCCAGTGGAAGAAAATCCGTCATAGCGATATGCAGGCTCCGCAGGTTAGTTTAGACGTCTAAGCGTCTCGATTGCCAAATATTAACATCCTGTTTATAGTGGCAGCAACACAGGGTTTCTCCGCAACGACATTCGCGCTTAAGGCCACAAAACAATGACGCAGCACAACCTGATCCCCGAGAGCAAATTACCGGCGCTCGGCACCACCATCTTTACGCAAATGAGCGCGTTAGCGCAGCAGCACAACGCCATCAACCTTTCGCAAGGCTTCCCCGATTTTGACGGTCCACGCTATTTGCAGCAGCGTCTGGCTTATCACGTGAGTCAGGGCGCGAACCAATATGCACCGATGATTGGCACGCTGCCACTGCGCGAAGCGATTGTGGCGAAAACAGCTGAGCTTTACGGCCACACGCCTGACGTCAACAGCGACGTCACCGTCACCGCCGGTGCCACCGAAGCGCTTTACGCCGCGATTACCGCGCTGGTGCGTCCGGGCGATGAAGTGATCTGCTTCGATCCCAGCTATGACAGCTACGCGCCTGCCGTGCAACTGGCGGGCGGCGTGCTGAAACGCATCGCGCTCCAGCCGCCGGGCTTCCGCGTTGACTGGTCAGAATTCCGCAGCCTGCTAAGCGCCAAAACGCGCCTGGTGATTCTGAATACGCCGCACAACCCTTCCGCCACCGTGTGGCGCAAAAGCGATTACGCTGAACTGTGGCAGGCGATTGCCGAGCAGGAAATCTATGTGCTGAGCGATGAAGTGTACGAGCACATCTGTTTCGCCGCAGAGGGCCACGCCAGCGTGCTGGCGCATGCTGAACTGCGTCAGCGTTCGATTGCGGTATCGTCATTTGGCAAAACCTTCCACATGACCGGCTGGAAAGTGGGTTACTGCATTGCACCGGCGGCGATCAGCGCTGAGATCCGCAAAGTGCATCAGTATCTGACCTTCTCGGTGAACACGCCGGCGCAGCTAGCGATTGCCGATATGCTGCGTCAGGAGCCAGAGCACTATCGTGAACTGCCAGAATTCTACCGGGCGCGCCGCGATCGCTTTATTCAGAAGCTCTCCGCCAGCCGTTTCAAAGTGCTGCCGTGTGAAGGCACTTACTTCCTGCTGGTGGATTACAGCGCGATTTCCGATCTGGATGACGTGAGTTTCTGCCAGATGCTGACCAAAGAAGTCGGTGTGGCGGCGATTCCGCTGTCGGTTTTCTGCGCCGAACCCTTCCCGCACAAGTTGATTCGCCTGTGCTTTGCCAAACAGGAAGCGACGCTCGACGCCGCAGCGGAGCGCTTATGTCAGCTTTGAAAATTACCGTTCTGCAGGAAACTCTAAGCTGGATGGATGGCGCAGCCAACCTGCGTCATTTTGATGGCGTGCTGAAAGGCATCGAAGGTCGCGACATCATTCTGCTGCCGGAGATGTTCACCACCGGTTTTGCTATGGAAGCCGCCGAAAGTTCGCTGCCGCAGGATGAAGTTGTCGCCTGGCTACACGCGCACGCGCAAACCAGCAACGCGCTAGTCGGCGGCAGTGCGGCAATCCAGACGGAAAAAGGCGCGGTGAACCGCTTCTTGCTGGTCGAGCCGAACGGCACGCTGCATCAGTACGACAAGCGTCATCTGTTCCGCATGGCCAATGAACATCAGCACTATGTGGCGGGTGAAACGCGCGAAGTGTTTGAGTGGCGCGGCTGGCGTATTCTGCCGCAAATTTGCTACGACCTGCGCTTCCCGGTGTTTTCGCGCAATCACAACGACTACGATCTGGCGCTGTATGTCGCCAACTGGCCGGCTCCGCGTGCGCTGCACTGGCAGTCGCTACTGTTAGCCCGTGCGATTGAAAATCAAGCTTACATCGCCGGTTGCAACCGTGTCGGCAGCGATGGCAATCAACATCAATACAGTGGCGACAGCCGAATTATTTCGCCGCTGGGTGAGATTCTTGCAAGCGGTGAGCCTTTTGCGCGTGCGCGTCTTGATGCGGAGTTGTCTCTCGAAGAGCTGCAAGCCTACCGTGAACGCTTCCCAGCGTGGCGCGATGCGGATGGTTATACGCTGAAGTAACCTCCTTGCCGCGTGACGGTGCGCGGCAAATCCTCTCACCTATTTAAACCCCTCAAAATCATGTTTCCTGGTTGGAAACAAGGTATTGTTGCGCTATGATGTTTCCATGTTGGAACATGTCGAGGGAATGATGCACGTTATCTCAAGGAAAGTGTTCACAGAAGCGACACGGAGATTTCCAAATGATGCAGCAGCATTGGATGCCACTTACAGAACTTTAAATGGCAACGATTTTGCCGATCCAGATGCGCTCAGAGCCTATTTTCCAAGTCTTGACCGAATGAAATACCGGGCGAAATGGTGGGTGATTAATGTAGGTGGAAATAATCTCAGAGTGATGTTTTTTGCTGATTTTATAGCCCAACGAATCTTCATTAAACATGTTGTAACGCATGCCGAGTATGACAAATGGGTAAAGCATTATCGGGAGAAAAAAGAATGATCGCCGAAGCCATCAAGGCCAGCAACAATTTGATTAAAGTCGTCCCGTTGCTGGGCGGAAGTAACTCGAAAGCTGATTATGAACAGGCGTTAGAACTGGTGGAGTATCTGATTGAACATCAACCTGATCACCCGCTGATTGAAATGCTCACCGATAAAGTGGCGAAATATGAAGATAGTGCACCGGAGTTTGCTGCGTTCAACGCGCGTATCACCGCATTGCCTGGTGGTGTAGCGTTACTGCGAGTGTTAATGGATCAACACAACCTCAACCAGTCATCCTTTGTGAATGAAATTGGTCAGCGTTCTTATGTGAACCGAATTTTGAAAGGAGAACGTTCGTTGACAGACAAACACAAAGCCGCGCTGGCTAAACGCTTTAACCTGCCCTTCGAAGCATTTCGCGAAGATTAAAAGTTTAAGCCGCAGCAGAGAGTCCGCTGCGGCTTTTTTAGATTACAGCTCGAAGCGATCCAGATTCATCACTTTGGTCCATGCGGCGACGAAGTCGGTGACGAACTTCTGCTTCGCATCGCTGCTGGCGTATACCTCGGCCAGCGCACGCAGGATAGCGTTCGATCCAAACACTAAGTCGGCACGTGTGGCGCTGAACTTAACTTCACCATTCAGACGATCGCGACCTTCAAACAGCTCTTCGCTCTCGTCGGTGGCTTTCCACGCGGTGCGCATGTCGAGCAGATTGACGAAGAAGTCATTGCTCAGTACGCCAACGCGATCGGTGAACACGCCGTGCTGGCCGCCGTCGAAGTTAGTGCCGAGAACACGCAGACCACCAATCAGCACCGTCAATTCTGGCGCGCTCAGCGTCAGCTGCTGTGCTTTATCTAACAGCAGTGTTTCGGTTGAAGAACCTTTCGGGCTGCGACGATAGTTGCGGAAACCATCGGCCAGCGGCTGCAGGAAGTTGAATGACTCAACGTCGGTTTGATCCTGACGCGCATCCACACGGCCCGGCGTAAACGGCACTTGCGTTGCCACGCCAGCGGCTGAAGCGGCCAGTTCGATACCTACGCTACCCGCCAGCACAATCACATCGGCCAGCGACGCTTTGCCTGATTCCTGCTGAATTTTCTGCAAGGTTGGCAGCACATCGTTGATTACGCTGGCATTCACCGCCCAATCTTTTTGTGGCGCTAACGCCAGACGCGCGCCGTTAGCGCCGCCACGTTTATCGCCACCACGGAAGGTTGAGGCCGAAGCCCAGGCCACAGAAACCAGCTGGCTGACGCTCAAACCTGAAGCAGCAATGCGCGCTTTAATCTCGCTGATATCAGCCGGCGTTGGCTGATGAATCGCCTGCGGTAATGGATCCTGCCACAGCAGATCTTCCTTCGGCACTTCCGGACCGATGTAACGCGCTTTTGGTCCCATATCGCGGTGCGTCAGTTTGAACCACGCGCGGGCAAAGGCTTCATTGAACGCCTGCGGATCGTTGAGGAAGCGGCGCGAAATCTTGCCGAACTCTTCGTCAAAACGCAGCGTCAGATCGGTTACCAGCATGGTGGGTTTACGTTTTTTCTCCGGATCAAACGGATCCGGGATAATCGCTTCCGCATCAACCGCTTCGAACTGGATTGCGCCCGCTGGGCTGTGCGTCTGCACCCATTCGTATTTGAACAGGTTCTCGAAGAAGTAGTTGCTCCACTGCGTTGGGGTTTGCGTCCACACCACTTCCAGACCTGAAGTGATGGCATCTTTACCCACGCCGCTGCCGTAGCTGCTGGTCCAGCCAAGGCCCTGCGCTTCAATCGGTGACTCTTCCGGATCCACGCCAACATGGCTGGCTTCTGCCGCGCCGTGGGTTTTACCCAAGGTATGACCACCAGCAATCAGCGCCACGATCTCTTCGTCGTTCATGCCCATGTTGCCGAAGGTGGCACGAATCGCTGGCGCCGCTGATTTCGGATCGCCGCTGGCTTCCGGACCTTCCGGGTTGACGTAAATCAGGCCCATTTCGGTGGCGCCCAGCGGAGCATTGGCAAGCGCTTCTGGATGGCGATGCGCCAGCCATTCGGTTTCGTGGCCCCAGTCCACATCCATATCCGGTTCCCACACGTCTTCACGACCGGCACCAAAGCCGAAGGTGCGGAAGCCGGCGTTTTCCAGCGAGACGTTACCCGCCAGGATATAGAGATCGGCCCAGGAAATTTTCTGACCGTACTTCTGCTTCACCGGCCACAGCAGGCGACGCGCTTTATCGAGGCTGACGTTATCCGGCCACGAGTTCAGCGGCGCAAAACGCTGCTGACCGCGACCTGAACCGCCACGACCATCAATGGTGCGATAAGTACCCGCGCTGTGCCACGCCATGCGAATGAACAGCCCAATATAGCTGCCCCAGTCGGCTGGCCACCAGGATTGCGAATCGGTGAGAAGTGCGCGGATATCGGCTTTTAATGCGGAGTAATCCAGCTTGCTGAATTCGTCGCGGTAGTTGAAGTTGTCACTGAGCGGGTTGGAACGGTTGGAATGTTGGTTTAACAGATCGACGCGTAACATATTGGGCCACCAATCGCGGTTGGATGTCCCGCCACCGGCGCCACGCGCCAGAACACTTTTCTCTTCAGACGCCCCGTGATGAAAGGGGCACTTGCCTGCGGCTGCTGCATTATCGTTATTGTCGTGCGTGCTCATGTTTATCGGCTCCATTGGCTTCATATTGCTTTCTATTATGCGACTAAGATTAGCCGCACTTTCGCCAGGAATATATTTGGATGAACCGAAGGTTTTGATAGTTGCTGGCTTTCAAGCGCAGCGCGTGATGCGCTTCGCAAAAACAGGTCGCCATGAATGGCGACCCTACAATCAGCTGCCGCGATAGGTCGACCACGACCACGGCGAGATGAGAAATGGCAGATGATAATGGCTGCCTGTGGCACCAATCACGAAATCGATTTGCGCGCTCACGTAAAGCGCATCGCGCCCTTCGGCAGCAAAATAGTCGCCGATCTCTGCCGTCAAACGGTAATGCCCCGGCGCCAGCGGTTCGGGCGTCAGATCTTTGATGCGTCCGTCGCTGTCGGTTTTGCCTTCCACCAGCGGCAGCCAGCCTTCTGGGCTGTTTTGCTCGAGCGAAACCGCCACGCCAATCGCCGGTTTGCCCAGCGCGGTATCGAGAATATGCGTCGTAATGGTGCTCATGTGATGCTCTCCTTCAGCCGCAACAGGGTAATTTCTCGCAGCTGCGCCAGCGCTTCACGCTGTTCACTCGCTACATCGTTGTTAAGCCGACGCTGCAATTCCGCAAGCATCTCTCCGCCGCTGCGCCCTTTGGCGCGAATAAGAAACACCCGGCCAAACCGCTGCTCATAGGTTTGATTGCCCGCCAGCATCGCCAATTGCAGCGCGCCGTTCGCCTGCTGCATCGCCGACTGCTCACTGCGCGACAGCGTGGCTTCTTTATCCGCGCCTGCCACTTTGTCGCCGATGCGCGGATGGGCACTCAGCGCCTGCTCTAGATCAGCGGCTTGCCACCGCTGCGCCAGGCGATCTGCTTCGGCCTGTAACGCCGCAACGTCGGCATAGGGCCGCGCCGCCACCAGCGCCTGTTGCCAGCCGGGAATCGCTACGCAGTGGGCAATCGCCGCCTGCGCGGCTTCGGGTGACAACTGATTAAAACTGACCAAATCCATCTTTATTCCTTAGCGCGTGCAATGTCGCAAACCGCCTGCAGATACGCCTGCACGCCCAGCGCCACATCAGCGGTTTGTACCGATTCCGCCGGATGATGGCTGATGCCGCGATGGTTGCGCACAAACAGCATGCCAACCGGCCAGCGCTCGGCGATAGCAATTGCATCGTGTCCGGCGCCGCTCGGCAGCGACAGGCTGCGCCCTTGCACGGTTTCCACCGCGTGGCTCAGCGCCTGCTGCAAGCGCGCATCACAAGCGGTGGCGGCAATCTGGTAATACACGTTGGAACTGAAGGTTAAGCCGCGACGCAGCGCAATCGCCTGCGCCTGCGTCAGCAGCGTGGAGAGCAAACGTTCCAGCGGCTCATCCTGCGGACCGCGCACGTCGAGCGACAGCTGCACTTCGCCAGGGATCACGTTGACCGCGCCCGGCAAGCAGCTCAGCGTGCCGACGGTCGCCACCAGCTGCGGATCGTGCTCCTGCGTGGTGTGTTCAATAAACACCATCCACTCGGCGGCGGCGGCCAGCGCATCTTTGCGATGCGTCATTGGCACGGTGCCCGCATGGCCGGCTTCACCGATAAAACTGCAATTCAGACGACGCGCGCCGTTGATTGCCGTCACCACACCCAACGCCAAATCTTCCTGCTCAAGGCACGGACCTTGTTCGATATGCAGCTCCAGATAGGCGGCGACCTCATTGACATCACGCGCCGCGTCGAGAATTTTCGCCGCATCGAAACCGACATCCTGCATCGCTTCCGCCACCGTGATGCCGTTGCCATCCGGGTGCGTCACCCAGCTTTCCGGCCAGCTGCCGGTCAAGCCACGGCTGCCGAGCAGCGTAATGCCGAAGCGCGTGCCCTCTTCGTCGCCGAAGCCGACAATCTCAATCGCCAGCGGCAAACGCTGCTGCCGATCGTGCAGCCACTGCACGGTTTCGATGGCGCTTAACACGCCGAGCATGCCGTCGTAGCGACCGGCGTTACGCACCGTATCCAGATGCGAACCAAGCAGCAGCGCCTGCGCGCCCGGCTGCGCCGCTTCGTAGCGACCGCAAATGTTGCCCACCGCATCCTGCCAGGTCGTCATGCCCGCGGCCTGCATCCATTCGCCGACGCGCGCGTTAGCACGCAGCTGTTCCGGCGACAGATAAACACGCGTCAGGCCATCTTCGCTTTCGCTGATCTCAGCCAGCGCATCACAGCGCGCCATGACGCGAGCGGCGGCGATCTGCGCCTCGCTGGCGGTCATCAGGCTTTTATTCATGCGTGGCTCCCGTAAAGATCCCACGCCGCCTGCATCGCTGCGCCTTGCGTGGTGCGGAAACCAACATGATTCAGCACCGCTTCCAGCGCGCTTAACGTCATCATCACGCAATCTTTACGCGCGTTATAACCCATGGTGCCAATGCGCCACACTTTGCCGTGCAACGGACCAAACGAAGTACCGATCTCGATACCGAAATCTTCCAGCACCAGTTTGCGCACCTGATCGCCATTCACGCCCTGCGGGATCACCACGCCGAGCACGTTATTCATTTTGTGTTGCAGATCGCCGAAGGTTTCGAGGCCCATGCCCTGAATGCCTTTCAGCAGCGCATCGCCGTGCAGCTTATGGCGCGCGATGCCGTTATCTAATCCTTCCTGCATCATCAGACGCGCACATTCACGCGCGCCAAACAGCGCGGTGGTGGCTTCGGTGTGGTGATTGAGGCGCTCCGGGCCCCAGTAATCCATGATCATGCCGAGATCGAAATAGTTGGAGTAGATCATCTCGTCATCGCCATCCTGATGATCGGCGGTGCGGATGCCCTCTTCCACGCATTTACGTTTGCGGATTACCGCTTCCATCTGCGGGCTCAGCGTGATTGGCGAGGTGCCGGACGGTCCGCCGAGGCACTTCTGCATGCCAGCCGATACCGCATCCAGGCCCCATGCATCGGTTTCCAGCGCATTACCGCCGAGTGATGCGGTGGCATCGGTGTAAAACAGCACGCCATATTTCTGGCAGATCGCGCCCAGCTCTTCCAGCGGCTGCAGCATGGTGGTCGAGGTATCGCCCTGCACCGTCAGCAGCAGACGCGGCTGTACTTTTTTGATCGCATCTTCGATTTGATCCGGCGTAAACACTTCGCCCCACGGCACTTCGATGGTGTGCACTTCCGCGCGGCAGCGGCGGGCGATTTCACACAGCAAATGACCGAAACGGCCAAACACTGGCACCAGCACTTTGTCGCCCGGACGGATCGCCGACAGCAGGATCGCTTCGATACCGGCGCGTGAAGTGCCGTCGATCAGCATGGTCCAGCGGTTTTCAGTGCGGAATACGCCACGGTACAGCGCCATCACTTCGTTCATGTAGTGTGTCATCGCCGGATCGTACTGGCCAATCAGCTGGCTCGACATGGCGCGCAGCACGCGCGGATCGGCGTTGATCGGGCCCGGTCCCATCAGCAGACGCTGTGGCGGATTAATTTGCGAAAATTGGCTGATATCCATGTTGTATTCCTTAAAGAAAACTTAGAGGCGGACCGTGGAGATAAATTGCTTCAGCTCCGCGGTTTGCGGATTGGCGAACAGCGTTTTGCTGTCGCCCTGCTCCCAGACGCGCCCCTGATGCATAAAGACCACGCGATCGCCCACGTCGCGGGCGAAGTTCATTTCATGGGTGACGAGAATCAGCGTCATGCCTTCGGCGGCCAGCTGCTCCAGCACTTTCAGCACTTCGCCGACCAGCTCGGGATCGAGCGCGGAGGTGATCTCATCACAGAGTAAAACTTTGGGCTGCATCGCCAGCGCACGGGCGATCGCCACGCGCTGCTGTTGACCGCCAGACAGATTGGCCGGGTAGTAATTGATGCGCTCACCAAGGCCGACTTTTTCCAGCATCTGCGTCGCCAGTTCACGGCATCCGGCTTCGCTTTTCTTCAGTACGCGGCGCGGTGCCAGCATCACGTTTTCCAGCGCCGTCATGTGCGGGAACAGATTGAAGTTCTGGAACACCATGCCGACCGAACGGCTGATTTCACGCGCCTGCGATTCGCGGTCGGTAATCGTCATGCCGCCGAGTTTGATGCTGCCTTCCTGATAGCCTTCCAGCCCGTTCATGCAGCGCAGCAAGGTGCTTTTGCCCGATCCGCTGCGGCCGATAATCGAGATCACTTCGCCGTGATCGACATCAAGATCGACACCTTTCAAGACGTGGTTGTCGCCGTAGTACTTCTGTACCTGATTAATGGTGATGAGCGGCATTGAATTTTTTCTCCAGGTACTGGCTGTAACGCGACAGCGGATAACACATCAGGAAGTAACCGAGCGCCACCAGGCCAAACACCTTGAACGGCTCATACGTCACGTTATTCAAAATGGTGCCGGCTTTGGTGAGCTCGACGAAACCGATAATCGAAGCCAGCGCGGTGCCTTTAATCACCTGCACGGCAAATCCAACCGTCGGCGCGATAGCGATACGAATCGCCTGCGGCGCCACCACGCGAAACAGCGTTTGACCAAAGGTCAGGCCGAGACAGCGCGACGCTTCCCACTGCCCTTTTGGCAGGGCGCGAATACTGCCGTACCAGATATCCACCAGAAACGCGCTGGTGTAGAGCGTTAAGGCCAGCGAGGCGGCGGTCCATGGCGCCACATCGATGCCGAACAAGCCGACGCCGAAGAAGGCGAGGAACAGCTGCATCAGCAGCGGCGTGCCCTGAAACAGCTCGGTGTACGCGCGCACCAGGCGCATCGGCCATTTGCGTTTCAACAGGCGCATAAACAGCAGCGGTAAGGTCACCAGCGTGCCGCCAAAAAACGCCACCAGCGAGAGTAAAATTGTCCAGCGCGCTGCCAGCAGCAGGTTGCGCAGGATGTCCCAGTCGGTAAATTGCGTCATCATGCCGGCTGCGCTCCCAACCATTTACGTCCCAGCGCCAGCAGCAGTTGGCGCATGGCGATCGACAACGCCAGATAGATCAGCGTGGTCACGAAATAGACTTCAAAACTCAAAAAGGTGCGCGACTGAATCAGGTTGGCGGCAAAGGTCAACTCTTCGTACGACACCTGCGACACCACCGATGAACCCAGCATCACAATGATGCATTGGCTGACCAGCGCCGGATAAATGCGCTGCAGCGACGGCGGCAGCACCACGCGGATAAAGGTTTGCGTGCGGGTTAATCCCAGCACGCGCCCCGCTTCCCACTGGCCGCGCGGCGTCACCTGAATCCCGGCGCGAATAATTTCGGTGCTGTACGCGCCAAGGTTAATCAACATCGCCAGCAGCGCCGCTTCGCCCGCCGTCAGTTTCAGACCCAGATTGGGCAAACCAAAGACGATAAAAAACAGCTGCACCACAAACGGCGTATTGCGGATCAGCTCGACATACACGCCCCAGATGCGGCTCGCCCAGCTCGGTTTACCGCTGCGCAGCGCCGCGCCGAGAATCCCGAGGCTGACGCCGCCTACGGTGGCGAGCACGGTGATCTGAACCGTGACCCACAATCCGGCCAGCAACTCTGGCCAGTGCGGCCAGAGATCGGCAAAGTTAAGTTGCGCCATGCTTTATGCGCCGAGGTTGGCTGGCAACGGCGCTTTCAGCCACTCTTCCGACAGCTTGTTGAGCGTGCCGTCTTTGATGCCCTGCTCAATCAGCGCATTCACTTTCTCTTTTAGCGCCGGCTCATCTTTTTTCAGGCCGATGTAGCACGGTGAATCTTTCAGCATGAACTGGGCAACCGGTGCTTTCGCGGCGTTCTGACGCGCAATGGCGGCGACAACCAGGTTACCGGTGGCAACGTACTGCACTTGTCCCGACAGATAAGCCGACAGCGTGGTGTTGTTATCTTCATAACGCTTCACCTGGGCATCTTTCGGCGCGATATCGCTTAACACCATGTCTTCTACCGCACCGCGCGTGACGCCGATGGATTTGCCGCTCAGCGCGGCCGCATCTTTCAGGGTTTCACCTTTCGGGCCAAATACGCCAAGGAAGAACGGCGCATACGCTTGGGTAAAATCGATCACTTTTTCGCGCTCGGCGTTCTTGCCCATGCTGGAGATCACCAGATCGACTTTATCGGTCTGCAGATACGGCACGCGGTTGGCGCTGGAAACCGGCACCAGCTGCAACTTCAGTTTCATCTGTTTGGCGAGATACTTCGCCATATCGATATCGTAGCCCTGCGGTTGCAGGTCAGTACCCACGGAACCGAACGGCGGGAAATCCTGCGGAACCGCCACGCGGATCACGCCGCGCTTCTGGATATCCTGCAGCTGATCGGCCATCGCACTCCCGACCTGCGCCATCAGCAATGCCGCGCCCGCTACCGCTAATAATACTTTTTTCATTATGCACCCCGGTGAGTTTACGTGAAACAAAAGATTCTTAGTGAATCATTCTGCAACTAATGTGCCAACCGCAGTGCCGGGAGAAGAAAGGGAAAAAAACGTGGATTTACCGCGTTGAAGGCAGCAAAAACGGGCATCGCGCCCGTTAGAATTAACGATCAAAAACAGTGCATTGCACCATGATGGCGCCCGTTATCGGTGTTCCAGCTCGTCGAGATGTTGATAAAGATCGGCAATTTGATGGATGCGCTGACGGCCCTGCGACAACATTTCATGCAGCAACGCATTCGCCAGCAGGTTAACCAGACTCATGGCGGAGGCGTAGCTATCAAAGGCTGAAACGCTGTCGAGCGGTGCGCAAAGCTGCCAGCGCGCCAGCGTGATAATGCCCTGCGCCTGCGGCTCACACAGCGCCAGCACGGGAATGTTGTTCTGCTGCAGTTGCTGCATCAGCGGACGAATAATGCGTGGTCGGCGGCGAAACGCCATCACCACCACGATATCGTCGGGCGTGATATCCACTAGCTCTTCGCCCAGCGTCTGACCCGGCTGCGGCAGCACATGCACCTGTGGACGCGCCTGCATCAGCTGCTGACGCAGGTGCAGCGCCACCGGATAGGCGTTACGCATGCCGATGATAAATACCCGTTTTGCCGCGCCCAGCGCGCTAATCACCTCGCCAAACTGCTGTGGATCGATGCTGTTGACCCACTGCGTCAGGTTGGCCATCTCCTGCTTATAGTGGCGCGACAACAAGGTGTTGCCCTGCACCGCATCGCGGTTGTCGGTGAGCGGCATGCCGCTCTGGCGCAGGATGCGCAGCTCGTCGCGCATGTCCTTATATTTCTCGTAACCGAGACGCTTGAACAAACGGCTAACCGTCGCCTTCGACACACCGCTCAGCCGCGCCAGCTCGGCGCTGTTGTAGCTGATCAGGTCATCAAAATGGTCAAACACGAAGTCGGCAATGCGCTGCTCCTGCGGCGACAGTTGCGGATAGTGACTACGAAGGCGTTCATCAAGTTGTTTCATCATCGGTCCTGTAACTTTCGTTTCACCACAAGCTAGCATAAATCGATCCAGATTGGTGTCCGACCAAAACTGGAACAGCTCTTGCTTCCTATTAACCACGTACCCAGAAAAAGAGTTCACTATGATACAGAGCAACATGGCGCCGTTAGGCATGGCCGTTACGCCACATCATCTCGCCAGCGAAAGCGCCTTAGCGGTGCTGCGCGAAGGCGGCAATGCGCTGGAAGCGATGGTGGCCGCCGCTGCCACTATCGCCGTGGTTTACCCGCACATGAACGGTTTGGGCGGCGACGGCTTCTGGCTGGTGGTACCGCCAAACGGCGATCCCATCGCCATTGACGCCAGCGGCGCGGCCGGTTCACTGGCACATCTCGATTTCTATCACGGCGAAACGCATATTCCGCATCGCGGACCCAAAGCCGCCTTAACCGTTGCGGGCACCGTGAGCGGTTGGCAGGAAGCGTTGAAGCTGGCGCAGGAACTCGGCGCTACGCCGCTGCCATTAACCCGCTTGCTGCGCGATGCGATTCGCTATGCCGCCGACGGCATTCCGGTCACCGCCTCGCAGGCCGCCGCTACCGCCGCCAAACAGCACGAGTTGCAGCATCAACCCGGTTTTGCCGCCACCTTTTTACCGGACGGCAGCGTGCCAATTGCAGGCAGCCGCTTCACCCAACCGGCGCTGGCGAACACACTCAGCATGCTGTGCGATCACGGACTCGAGAGTTTTTATCGCGGTGAACTGGCGCACCATCTGGCGCGCGAAATGAGCGCGCTGGGGATGCCAATCACGCTGGAAGATTTGCAGACGCATAAAGCCCGCCGCTGCACGCCGCTGCATCTGGCGCACAGTGAAGGCGATATCTGGAACATGACGCCACCAACGCAGGGTTTGGTGTCGCTGGCGATCCTCGGCATTACCGATCGGCTCAATATGGCTGACGCCAATGAAGCACAAACCGTGCACCGCATCGTCGAAGCCACCAAAAAAGCCTTTGCGCTGCGCGACAAGCACATCACCGATCCGCGCCACATCGACATTGATGTGCAGAGCCTGCTGGATGCTGAACATCTCAGCACGCTGGCGGCGCAGGTGGATGATCACCAAGCCGCTGCGTGGGGCACAGGACGCGGACCGGGCGATACCGTGTGGATGGGCGTGATGGACAGCAGCGGGCTGGCCGTTTCGTTTATCCAGAGCGTCTATCACGAATTCGGCAGCGGCGTGGTGCTGCCTGGCACCGGCATCACCTGGCAAAACCGCGGTGCGGCTTTCAGCCTGCAACCCGACCATTTGCTGGCGCTGCAGCCGGGCAAACAGCCGTTCCACACGCTTAATCCCGCCGCCGCGCGCCTCAAAGATGGTCGCACCATGGTGTACGGTTCGATGGGCGGCGACGGTCAACCACAAACCCAGGCAGCGATATTCACCCGTCACGTGATTCAGGGGCGTCCGCTGCAACAGGCGGTGAGCGCACCGCGCTGGCTGCTGGGTCGCACGTGGGGACAATCATCCGATTCGCTTAAGCTCGAAGCGCGCATCGCACCGGAAACGGTGCAGCAGCTGCGCGCACTCGGCCATGAGGTTGAACTGCTGCCCGATTTCAGTGAAGTGGTCGGCCATGCAGGCGCGATCGTCAGACACAACAACGGCATGCTGGAAGGCGCGTTCGATCCGCGCAGCAACGGCAGTGCCGCCGGTTTCTAACGGAGATTATTGATGAGTTCACAACCGGACTGGGCCACCTATATCGCCCAAATGGAGCAGATTCTGGCGCTGGAGCTGGATGATGCGCGTCGCACCGAGCTGCTGACACAGTTCAACCGCATCGCCGCGATGGCCGAGCCGCTGATGGCGCTGCCGCTCGACGATCGGCTGGAAGTGGCGGGAGTCTTTCATCCATGAAACTGTCGTCTTTATCGATTAACGCTTTGCAACAGGCGCTGAGCCAGGGCGAGATCAGCGCCCGCGATATCGCACAACATACGCTAGCGGCGATTGAACAACATAATCCGGCGATCAACGCCTGGACCGAAGTCACCGGCCAGCGCATGCTGCGCGAAGCCGATCAGATTGATCAACAGCGCCAGCGCGGCGAAACCTTGCCGCCATTGGCTGGCATACCTTACGCGGTGAAAAACCTGTTTGATGTCGCCGGACACAGCACCTTAGCCGGAGCCAGCATGTTCAGCGAACGCGCGGCGGCACGCGAGGATGCATGGGCGGTGAGCAAACTGCGTCAGTCTGGCGCGCTGCTCTCCGGCATGCTGAATATGGATGCCTACGCGTACGGCTTTACCACCGAAAACACCCATTACGGCGCGACGCACAATCCGCGCGATTTAACCCGCGTAGCGGGCGGATCGTCCGGCGGTTCGGCAGCGGCGGTGGCGGCGGGTTTAGTGCACTTCTCGCTCGGCACCGACACCAACGGCTCAATCCGCGTGCCGGCTTCGCTGTGCGGCATCTTCGGTCTGAAACCGACCTTTGGCCGCCTGTCGCGTAGCGGCAGCCATCCGTTTGTCGCCAGCCTCGATCACATCGGCCCATTCGCCCGTTCGGTTGAAGATTTGAGCCTGGTGTACGACACCTTGCAAGGTGCCGATGCCAGCGATGCCTTCCAGGCCGCGCAGCCCGTTGCGCCAGTCAGCACGGGACTAAGCAAGGGCGCAGAAGGCGTGCGCAGCGCGGTACTCGGCGGCTTCTTCTCAACCTGGTGCAGCGGTGACGCGCGTGCCGCCGTGGCCGTTGCGGCTAAGGCGCTGCAGGCCATCGACGAAGTAACCTTACCGAATGCAGAGATCGCCCGTTCGGCGGCCTTTATCATGACCGCCGCAGAAGGCGGAAATCACTACTTGCCGATGCTGCGCACGCAGCCCGAGCAGTTCGAGCCCAACTCGCGTGAACGCTTGCTGGCCGGTGCGATGCTGCCCTCGGCGTGGTACGTGCAGGCGCAGCGTTTCCGCCGTCACTTCCAGCAGCAGGTGCTGCCGCTGTTTGAGCAGTTCGATGTGCTGATTGCGCCCGCCACGCCCTGCACCGCCACCACCATCGGCCAGGAAACCATTCACATCAACGGCCAGCATTTACCGACACGCGCCAGCATGGGCATGCTGACCCAGCCGATTTCGTTCCTCGGCTTACCGGTCTGCACCGTGCCGCTGCAAACCACCAGCGGCTTGCCGATTGGTTTACAGCTGATCGCCGCACCGTTTAAAGAACATCTGGCACTTCGCGCCGCCTGGGCGCTGCAACAGCAAGGGCTGACGCTGCCACAAACCACCTTAATGGACGCCTGAAGATGACACCTGAACATATCGATCGCCCGGCAGTGCTCGCCGAAGTTACCGCCGCCTTTTGCCGCTACGAGCAGGCGCTGATCAGCAATGACGTTGAAGTGCTGGATGAACTGTTCTGGCACGACAAACGCACCGTGCGTTTGGGCGCGGGCGAGAATCTGTATGGCATTGATGAGATTCGCGCTTTTCGCGCGGCGCGTACGTCGAAAGGGTTGGAGCGCGAGTTACGTAATACGGTGATTACCACTTTTGGCGATGACTATGCGGTGTGCAGCACCGAGTTTACGCGTGAAGGTGTCGAGAAGATTGGACGCCAGCAGCAGACATGGGTGCGATTGCCGTGCGGCTGGCGGATTGTCGCGGCGCAGGTGAGTTTGATGAGTTAAGTTGGGTGCGGTTTGTCCCTCACCCTAGCCCTCTCCCGCAGGCGGGAGAGGGAATGATTAGGTGGTGCGATTTGTTGAATCGGGGCGGGAGAAGGTTGGGATGAGGGGCTAAGCGCTCGGTGCCGGATGCGTTTCGATCCAGTGATCGGCGATCTGCTGCCGCGTACACACCCACACATCTTCATGCTGCTGAATGTGATCGAGGAAGCGCTGCAAGCCACGGAATTTTCCCGGACGTCCCAGCAAACGACAGTGCATGCCAATCGACATCATCTTCGGTGCGGTTTCGCCCTCTTCGTACAGCACATCAAAGGTGTCGCGCAGATAGGTAAAGAACTGCTCCGCCGTGTTGAAGCCCTGCGGCGAGGCGAAGCGCATGTCGTTGCACTCCAGCGTGTAAGGGATGATGAGATGCGGTTTGACCGTGCCGTCCTGACAAGTGACCTGCGTCCAGAACGGTAAATCGTCGCCGTAATAGTCGCTGTCATAGCTAAAGCCGCCCTGCTCAACCACCAAACGTCGGGTGTTTGGGCTGTCGCGGCCGGTGTACCAGCCGGTTGGCGCTTTGCCGAACAGATCGGTTAACACGTCCACCGCCTGTTGCATGTGCTGGCGCTCGGTTTTGGCATCCATCGCCTGATAGTGGATCCAGCGCCAGCCGTGACTCACCACGTCATAATCCGCCGCTTTAATCGCTTCGACGATCTCCGGTTGCCGCGCCAGCGCCATCGCCACGCCAAATACCGTTAGCGGCAAACCGCGCTTTTGAAACTCATTGTGAATACGCCAGAAACCGGCACGCGAGCCGTATTCATACAGCGAATCCATCGACATATGACGATCGGCGTAGCTGGCCGCACCGATAATATCGGAAAGAAACTGCTCGGAACCGGCGTCGCCATGCAACACGTTGTTCTCGGCACCCTCTTCGTAATTAAGAACAAACTGCACCGCGACGCGCGCTTTGCCCGGCCACTGCGCATGCGGCGGGTTGCCGGCATAGCCGATCAGATCGCGTGGATAGTTTTTGTTGAAGCTGTACTCTTTCTTTCCAGATACATCATTCATTCTGTAAGTTCCTGTCGCTCAACCAGTGGTTAGTTTAGGTGCTGAAAGGCTCCACTGAGCGGTTTTTCGAGGGGATAATCGAGATCGCCGTGCTTGCTGGTGCCAAAGCCTAACGCCACCAGCGACTCCACCATTTTTACTGCGGCGCTGACGCCGTCGATCACCGGCATGCCCAGCTCTTTGGTGAGATCCTGCGCCAGCGTGGCCATGCCGCCGCAGCCCAATACAATCGCACCGCTGCCATCTTCACGTTTGGCCTGCATGCAGCGCTGACGGACTTTCTCCTGCGCCACGCCGCTGCCGTCTTCTAGCGCCAGCACCGGCAGATCGATGACGTGCAGCGCAGCACAATGGTGAGTGAAGCCATATTGCTGCAGCAGATGGCGCGCTATCACCAGCGTACGCGGCAAGGTGGTGACAATCGAAAAGCGCGTCGCCACCAGCGTGGCGGTGTGCATGGCCGCTTCCGCGATGCCAATCACCGGTCCGCTCGCCAGTTCACGCGCCGCCAGCAATCCCGGATCGCCGAAGCAGGCAATGATATGACCGCTCACGCCTTGCGCTTTGCCGCGCTTCACCTGCTCCAGCACACCAATTGCCGCGATGGCTTCATCAAAATGGCCTTCAATCGACTCTACACCGTGCGTTGGACACACCGCCAGAATCTCGGTGCCCGGTGCGGCGACGGCGCGCGCGGCGGCGCCAATGGTTTCCGTCATCGCTAAGCTGGTGTTGGGATTGATAACCTGAATCAGGCTCATGATGCCGCTCCTTTGTTACCGGCAAATAATCGGGTGAAATCAGGCAAGGTTTCGCCGCTGCGCTCAAAGTGCAGGCTGGCAACAATGTGTTCGAAGTGATGCTGCAGCGCCGCCGTCAGCGCCGGCAGATCTTTTTGCCGCAGCAGATCCACCAGCCGATCGTGATGATCGCAACGGCAGCCGCGCTGCCACGGTGCACCGTAAGCGGCAATGACCAGCGACGAACGCTGCGTCAGGCGCGTCACCATATCGGTGAGCACTTCGTTTCCGGAGATCGCTTGCAGCTGAATATGAAAAGCGGCCGAGAGACGAATCGCGGCGGCACCATCGTGCTGGTCGTGTGCTTGCTGCTCTTCTTCAATTAGCACGCCGAGTGCCGCTAAGTGTGGCGCCTGCACGTGGCTCAGCACCGCCGGCAGATTGGCGCATTCTAATAAACTGCGGGTGGCAAAGATGTCGCGGGCTTCATCAACGCCCGGCGTCGCCACCTGTGCACCACGTCGGGGCGACAAGGTGATCATTTGCACCGCGGCGAGGCGTTGCAGCACCTTGCGGATGCCGGTGCGGCTCACGCCGAAGACCTCTGATAACGCTTCTTCCGGCAATTTACTGCCCGGCGGCAACTGATGCTCAACGATGGCGGTCAGCAGCGCCTGATAGATAGGTTCATCGCGATCGTTCAGATCGGCAGCCGTTTTCTGGCCTGTTTCACTCTTCATTACCTGCTCCGGTAAGTGACTGTGTGTTGCACATCGTATACGTGAAATTAAATTTTTGTATACAAGAAATCAATTCTGGCCTGGATCCTGCAATACCGTTTCACGCTGTGATTATTATTCCATGATGTAGAGAGGAGCAGGTTTCATGCCAAATCATTCTGAAGTGACCTCTGCGGTGGCCTCTGAAGCCAACGCGCAATACAGTCCACGCCTGTGTAATGAAGATCTGGCGCCGACGCGCGACCAGAACTGGTCGTGGTACAACATCTTTTCTTTCTGGATGTCGGACGTGCACAGCATGGGCGGCTATGTGGTGGCCGCCAGCTTCTTTACCCTTGGACTGGCGAGCTGGCAGGTGCTGCTGTGCTTGTTAGTGGGCATCTGCATTGTGCAGCTATGTGCCAATCTGGTGGCCAAACCGAGCCAGATGGCGGGCGTGCCCTACGCGGTAATTTCGCGCCAGGCCTTTGGTGTGTTCGGCGCGAATATCCCGGCGATTATTCGCGGGCTGATCGCTTTCGCGTGGTACGGCATCCAGACTTATCTGGCGGCCAACGCGCTGATGCTGGTGCTGCTGAAGTTCTTCCCCACCCTGAGCAGCATGACGCAAAGCAGCTGGCTCGGCTTATCACAGCTGGGCTGGTGCTGTTTCGGCGTGATGTGGTTGCTGCAGGCGATGGTGTTCTGGCACGGCATGAGCGCGATCAAACGCTTTATCGATGTCGCCGGTCCGGCGGTGTATGTGGTGATGGTGGCGCTGGCGGGCTGGATTGTATACAAAACCGGTTTTGACGGTATCTCCTTCACGCTGGCCAGCAAGCAGTTGAGCACCGGCGAGCAAACCTGGCAGATGATCACCGCCACCGCGCTGGTGGTCTCCTACTTCTCCGGTCCGCTGTTGAATTTTGGTGACTTCTCACGCTATGGCAAAAGCATGGGCGAAATTCGTCGCGGCAACCGCTGGGGCTTACCGTTCAACTTCCTGCTGTTCTCAATTGTGACCGTGGTAATCGTGTCGGGTACGCAATCACTGTTCGGCAGAATGATCACCGATCCGATTGAAACCGTCAGCATGGTGGGTAACGACGTGGCGGTGGCGATTGGCCTGCTGACCATGATTATCGCCACTATCGGCATTAACATCGTGGCGAACTTTGTCTCGCCAGCGTTCGACTTCTCTAACTGCTCACCACAGAAAATCAGCTTCCGCACTGGTGGCATGATAGCTGCGGTCGGATCGGTGTTACTGACGCCGTGGAACCTGTTCCAGTCGCCAGAACTGATTCACTACACGCTGGATGTGCTCGGCTCGTTTATTGGGCCGCTGTTCGGCATCCTGATTGCTGATTTCTATCTGATTAAACGCAGCAAAGTCTACGTTGATGATCTGTTTGATGACACGCCGAAAGGCCGTTACTGGTATCACGGCGGCTTCAACCCGAAAGCAATTGCTGCGCTGCTGCCGTCGGTGGGCATTTGTCTGGTGATCAGCTTTATTCCTTCACTGCATGCGGTGGCGAACTTTAGCTGGTTTATTGGCGTGGCGCTGGGTGCAGGCTGCTATCGCTGGCTGGCGCGTGCTGATCGCGAAGAGTCTGTGGCGGCGTATCGCGCGACGGTGGCGGTGCAGGAGGATTAAGTTGGTAATGGTCGCCATGAATGGCGACCCTACGCCGGTTTGGAAAAAGCAAAAAGCCGATGCATTTCTGCATCGGCTTCTTTAAATAGATTGGCGGAACGGACGGGGCTCGAACCCGCGACCCCCTGCGTGACAGGCAGGTATTCTAACCAACTGAACTACCGCTCCGCGCTTTGTTCCCCGTCGAGAACGAGGCGCATATTAATTGCAGCTCTCGTACCCGTCAACGCTTTTTATGTGGGAATGTTTCGTTTGGCGTTTTTTTCAGCTTAACGTCGATTTTCCACGCAAAATCAGCCGTTTTTACACACGCCACAGGCAGCTACCGCCCTTCTTCTGCACTAAATCCAAACGACCTTCATGCGCAATAATCTCTTCATCACTGGCGCTGACCACGCGCAAACCTGAACTCGGACGCACAATGCGCTGAATATTCTCACCGCCGCCCTGATTGTTCTGCTCGCCATCGAGTGAAAAGGCCAGCGAGGTTTGACCGCCGGTCATCATCAGGAACACTTCGGCCAGAATCTCGGCATCGAGCAGTGCGCCGTGCAGCGTACGCTTGCTGTTGTCTATCTCATAACGGTTGCACAATGCATCGAGGCTGTTGCGCTTGCCGGGATACATCTTACGTGCCATCGCCAGGCTATCGGTGATCTGGCAGAAGGTGTCGGTTTTGCCGATATCCCGCTTCAGCATGCCGAATTCGTAATCCATAAAGCCGATATCGAACGATGCGTTATGGATCACCAGTTCCGCGCCACGGATGTACTCGAGAAATTCGTCGGCGATATCCGCAAACATCGGCTTATCGAGTAGGAATTCATCGGCGATACCGTGAACGCCGAACGCTTCCGGATCCACCAGCCGATCGGGCTTCAGATACATGTGGAAGTTGTTGCCGGTCAGGCGACGGTTGATCACCTCAACCGCACCAATTTCAATGATGCGATGTCCTTCATAATGCACACCGATCATGTTCATGCCGGTGGTTTCGGTATCGAGGACGATCTGGCGGTTATTTGCAGTGCTCATAGGACTCGTTTTATGTCAGACTTGGCGTTTTGTCAGAAGGAAGTCTACCAGAGATGCGCAAACAGGTAGAAATATTCACCGATGGATCTTGCCTGGGCAATCCCGGTCCCGGCGGCTACGGCGCCATTTTACGTTATGGCGCGCATGAAAAAGAGTTCAGTACGGGTTATCGCCTCACCACCAACAATCGCATGGAAATGATGGCGGCTATCGTGGCGCTTGAAGCGTTAAAACAGCCGTGTGAGGTGGTGCTTAGCACCGACAGCCAATATGTTCGTCAGGGCATCACCAGCTGGATCCACAACTGGAAGAAGCGCGGCTGGAAAACCGCCGATAAAAAACCGGTGAAAAATGTCGATCTGTGGAAACGCCTCGATGTAGCGCTCAGCAACCATGAAATTAAGTGGGAATGGGTAAAAGGTCACGCGGGGCATCCGGAGAACGAACGCTGCGACGAACTGGCGCGCAGCGCGGCGGGAAATCCTACTCAGGATGATATCGGTTATCAGGTTGAATCCTGATCCTTCACTTCACGAAACTGGCGCGTAACGTTAACCGTTTGCCGTAGCTGGCTTTGACTGAGATTCTTCTTCATTTTGGTGGGCGTTAACGGGAACGTGCGTTTACGTGCCACCACAATGTTCAAACAACCGAGCGCCGGTAAATGCGCGCTGATCACCCTGCCGCCCTGCCGATGCCACGGCACCACCTGAAAACGCGTGCGGTACACCACTTCATAATTCAGCAGGCTCAGCCAGTCGAGCAGCCGCACCTGGCTGAACATGCGTCCACTCCACGGCGCGCGCGAGTGTAACCCCGGAATGCCTTTGCTGATCCCTAATAGACTGAAAGGATTGAAGCCGCTGATGATCATCCAGCCATCATCGATCAATACCCGATCGACTTCGCGCAGCACGCGGTGCGGATCCTGACTCCACGCCAGCGTGTGCGCCAGCAAACAGGCATCAACGGATTTAGATTCAAAGGGTAATTGCGTGTTATTGGCGATAACCTGTAACTCATCGCCCTCAATGCCCACATTCACCTGATGCGATATGGCACACTGGCTGGTGTTGATTTCTGCGCTGAGGCTGCCAATTTTAAGCATATGGAAGCCATACAGCTTGCCGAGATAAGGCTGCAGTTGCTGAGTGAGCGCATCGCGAAAATAGTCTCCCATTGGCATATCGCGCCAGGAGCGCGGTGCAGTCAGGATTTGGCGTGTTTTAGCCGGCTTCATGCTCTACCATTTTCCTTTTTCTACGACCTGAGAGGTGTTTATGAATCTTACCAGCATTCCCGCATTGCAGGATAACTACATCTGGACACTGACAGACGATGACAATAAGTGTTTGATTGTCGATCCCGGCGAAGCACAGCCCGTGCTGGATAAAATCAGGGCCAATCATTGGCAACCTGTGGCGATTTTGCTGACGCATCATCATCACGATCACGTCGGCGGCGTGGATGAACTGCTGCAGCACTATCCCGATTTGATGGTTTTCGGTCCTCAGGAAACGGCAGATAAAGGAGCAAAGCGTATTGTGGCCGAAGGCGATGAATTTGCCGTCCTTGGGCTAACTTTCCGTGTCATCGCAACACCCGGTCACACTTTAGGACATATCTCATATTTCAGCGCCCCTTATCTTTTCTGTGGAGACACGATGTTTTCCGGTGGCTGCGGGCGTTTACTTGAAGGCACTGCGGAACAAATGTTCAAATCATTTCAAAAACTTAATCAACTCCCTGCAGATACGCTTGTTTGCTGTGCGCATGAGTACACTTTATCCAATATGAAGTTTGCTGCGGCTATTCTGCCCCATGACCCTAAAATTTTGGCAAGGTATCAGCAAATTAAGGACTTACGCGCAGAAAACCGCATTACTTTACCGACAAAACTGGCCCTGGAGCGGGAAATAAATTTATTTTTACGCACGCAAGACACTGATTTACAACAGGCTTTAGGCACTAATGTCTCATCGTCAGCGTTATGGCAAACTTTCGCCGATCTACGCGAGAAGAAAGACCGCTTTTGATATTTGAGGTTGTGTTGTGGTGGACCGTCACGTATAGTTGCTCGTCTTTTAAGCGAACTATTGACACACACATGAAGGCTAAAGCGATCTTACTCGCCTCGGTCTTGCTGGTAGGATGTCAGGCATCAAGGAATGACGCCAATATCCCCGTACAGCATGCACAGAGTCTGTCTTCAGCTGGTCAAGGTGAAAATGGAAAGTACGGAGATCGATTGTTATCGCCGCGATGGCAGGATGATGGAACAAGCCTCGCAGAAGATACTGATCTCTGGAATCACATTAGTGACGAGTTGAAGATGGGGATTCCGGAAAACAGCCGGATCCGCGAACAAAAAACAAAATTTTTAAAAAATAAGAGCTATCTCCACGATGTAACATTACGGGCAGAGCCGTACATGTACTGGATAGTCGAGCAGATACAGAAACGTAAAATGCCGATGGAACTGGTACTGCTACCCATAGTGGAGAGCGCTTTTGACCCACACGCAACATCTTCTGCGAATGCCGCCGGCATCTGGCAGATTGTTGCACAAACGGGCAAAAACTATGGTTTGAAACAGAACCAATGGTACGACGGACGCCGCGATGTGGTGGCCTCGACCAAAGTCGCGCTGGATATGATGCAGCGTCTGAACGGTATGTTTGACGGTGACTGGTTACTGACCATCGCCGCCTACAACAGCGGTGAAGGACGTGTGCTGAAAGCGATGAAACAGAATAAGGCGCGCGGTAAGCCGACTGATTTCTGGAATTTATCGCTGCCACGCGAGACTACGGTTTACGTACCTAAAATGTTGGCCTTGAGTGAGATTCTCAAGAACAACAAGCGTTACGGTATCAAATTGCCGACCCCGAATGAGAGCCGTGCATTAGCTCGAGTAGAGGTGGGACAGCAGATTGAACTGACGCAGGCCGCCGATATGGCCGGTATGTCTCTCAGCAAGCTGAAGACATTTAATGCCGGTTATAAAAACGGAGCCACAGCGCCAAATGGACCGCACTATATAATGGTGCCGAAGTCCAACGTTGCTAAGTTGCGCGATTCACTGGCTTCCGGTGATATCGCTTCCGTGCAGCCTACCGAGATGGCGAAAGTCAGCGCGGCAGGAAACAGCTACACGGTACGCAAAGGCGACACCTTGTCTGGTATTGCCAGCAAGCTTGGCGTAAGCGTCAGTGCACTGAAACAGCAGAACAATCTGCGCAGCGCTTCTGTTCGTACCGGTCAGACTCTGACCGTGAGCGGCAAAGCGAGCACGCAATTGGCTGATAACGGCAACAGCATCACCTACCGTGTACGTAAGGGTGATTCTTTTGCCAGTATTGCAAAACGTCACGGTGTGAATACCAAAGACGTTATGCGCTGGAACAGTGACGCTAAAGACATTCAGCCGGGCGACAAGCTCACGCTGTTTGTGAATAATAGCGCAACACCTGATACCTAATGCCCCGAAAAGGCTGACATTTGTCAGCCTTTTTCATTTTCTGCTTCCGCTGAATTCTGCATATCGCCTGTTCAGGCACTAACTTACCCTTAGCAGTATGAGTTCGATTGTTGCTAGATGGGAGCTAGAGCGTATTGGCTTAACGCTCGATACCGTAGAGAGAGTTGAACTCAACCAGCAGCGGATTGTGGTCTGAGGCGCGCGTCACCAGCACTGAGGCCTCACTGACCTTCATATCACGATAGAAAACGAAATCCAGTGGGCGACCGAAGGCTTTACGACGATGGTCATCGGTGAAGTTCACTTCACGCAGTGACATCTCCCGCGCAAAGCGATACAGCGCATTCATACGCTGGCGGCTCCAGGCGTTAAAATCCCCCGCCATGATCACCGGACCGCGATGATGCTGAATCTGTTCGCCAATCGGCCCGAGCTGTTTACTGTAGACATCGACACCCAGGCTGAAATTGACCGCGTGAATGTTCACCACCATCAGCATTTCGCCCGTGGGCAACGGATATGCGGTAACCAGTGCAGATTTAGCTAAACGCAACAGCGGCTCTCGCTCGCGTAATGGACAGCAGTAAACAGGATGCGCTGAGGCCAATGTCATGACGCCTGAAGGATGTTGCGGTAAGACAAAGGCAGGGACCTGATCGGCCGCGAGATAGTTACTGGTGGCGAATTTGACCAGTTCGGGCGTGGCTTGCGCCTCCTGCAATAGAACAAGGTGGGCGTCTTTGCCAAAACCTTGCAGCACCGACATCCAGTCTGCGCGCTGTTGCTTGAAGATATTCCAGACTAAGACTCGCAGTGTGGGATCGGCTGGCAAAGGTGCGCCAGGCGGTAATGCCTGCCCAAGATGCAGCATTGCCCCCGGCGGAAAGATCCGCTCTGCTGGCTGTCCTGCTACATAACGCATTGAATAAGTTTTTTTCCGCACTTTCCCGCCTGACTGGTTTACGACTCGTACTTCACCTGACTGTTATAGGGATTTTAGCGCGGGGTTTCAATTGGTGTTCTTGATTGTCGGAATTCGCCTCACAGCATACCAATGCAAAAGCCTGCCAATTGGCAGGCTTTTGCGCGTGCTATTCCATCGCTATCGCCGTTTGAGGTTTGTCGAGTTGACCACTCACTCGCACCAGCAGCAGCGCGCCGAGCACAATCACGGCGCCAACCCACGGCGTTTGCGCCAGTCCATAATGCTCGACAATATAACCACCTAAAGTGGAACTCAGAACGATACCGATATTGAAGGCTGCAGTATTGAGGCCTGATGCAACATCTCCCGCGCCTGGCGCATAGTGTTCAGCTTTCTGCACCACGTAAACCTGCAAACCCGGCGCGTTGGCAAAGGCGAAGATGCCCATCACTAATACTGTCGCCACTGACATAAAGTGCATGCTGGCGGTGAACTGGAACACCATCAGCAGAATGGCCAGCGCCATAAAGAACAGTGTCAAAGCAGGTACGCGCCACGGCGGTCGGCCAGCTTGCCGCCCCAGATATTACCAATGGCGACCGACACACCATAACCCAGCGCGGTAATCGCATAAATCAGCAGCAGACGTGGATTGATCATCACACGCGCTTGCTGGGCGAATGTTGTTGCCAGCGGCTGAGCAATATTACGCGGGATAAGCAGTTGGCTTGCCACCAGAGCAATGACGCCCAGCAATGACACAGCCAGGCAACCAGGTTGCCAACGGTGAAGAGCACCATCAAACCCATTAATAATTGCTTACGCGCTAACTTACTGGTCAAAGCAGTCATCACCGGCAACGCCCAGAGCATAAATAGAGAGTGGCATGATTAACTCCCATGAAGTTTTGATGGCCGTTAGTATTGCCTCATGCTTTAATGACAAAAAGATGCAAAGTGAGAATTGACTTTTGCTTTTGGAGGGATAATGAAGGCATCGTCCGATGAGCTTAAGGTGTTTATCGCTGTGGTGGAGAGCGGCAGCTTTAGTCGTGCAGCAGCACAGTTGCAGATGGCCAATTCAGCGGTAAGTCGCACGGTTAAAAAGCTGGAAAATAAGCTGGGTGTCTCGCTCTTAACGCGTACTACGCGTCAGCTAGCACTTACTCATGAAGGCGAGCACTATTTTCGCCGCGTGCAAAAGTTGATGCAGGAGATGTCGACTGCCGAGAGCGAGCTGATTGAGCGGCAGCTGGCGCCTCAGGGCGTGCTGCGCATCGATGCAGCTACGCCCGTGATTCTGCATCTGTTGCTGCCAATGATTAAACCTTTTCGTGAGCGCTATCCAGACGTCACGCTATCGCTGGTCTCTTCGGAGAGCTTTATTAATCTCATCGAACGCAAAGTCGATGTGGCGATTCGCGCCGGCAATTTGACAGATTCTACGTTGCGCGCTCGTCTGCTCTTTATTAGTTATCGCAAATTAGTGGCCACGCCGGCTTATCTGGCGAAATATGGCGTACCGGTATCGGCAGCTGATTTGGCGCTGCATGAATGCCTCGGCTTTGTTGAAACGCCACGCTTAAATCGCTGGCCTGTCACAGATGAAGGTGGCGAGCTTTATGACATCACGCCGGGTATGTCATCTAACAGCGGCGAAACGCTCAAACAGCTAGTGCTAGGCGATCAAGGTATCGCGTGTTTATCAGATTTTATGGTGGATAAAGAGATAGCGGATGGCACTTTTATTGAACTGTTAGCTGAACAGCGCGTACCAGTTGAAATGCCTTTTAATGCGGTCTATTACAGTGACCTGGGAGTTAGTCAGCGCGTTCGGGCGTTTATCGATTTTCTAAGTGAATGGGTTAAAGATCAGCCCTGGCGAGTGCAGGGCTGAAGAGGTAAGTCGCGATTAATCCCAGTTTGGTGCCAGACCTTCAGGACTTACTAAACGCTGCTGACGATCCAGCGCGGCAATATTTGCCATATCTTGATCATCTAAATGCAGATCAACTGCTGCCATGTTGCTCGCCAGGTTTTCACGTTTGGTAGATGACGGGATCACCGCGTAACCTAACGTCATCGCCCATGCCAGAACCACCTGAGCTGGAGTGGCTTTGTGCTTCTGTGCAATTGCGTTGATTACCTGATCTTTCAGCGCGTCGCCATAAGCCAGCGTCATGTAAGAAGTGATGTGAAGATCATTCTTTTGAGCAAATTCAACCACCTGCCGGTTCTGCAGGAAAGGATGCAGCTCAATCTGGTTAGTGGCAATATTTTCCGCACCAACCGCGTCAATCGCCTCTTGCATCAAGGCGATTGGGAAGTTTGAGATACCAATCTGACGCGTCAGGCCTGCTTCTTTTGCTGCCATCAATGCCAACATGCTCTCTTTCACCGATATCGCCCCTTCTGGAGAAGGCCAGTGGATCAAGGTGAGATCGACATAGTCGGTGCGCAGTTTTGCCAGGCTCTCTTCCAAGCTGGGAATCAACTTCTCAGCCGAAAGATTCTCAATCCAGATTTTGGTGGTAACGAACAAGTCGCCACGTGCTACGCCACTTTCAGTGATCGCCTGACCCACAGCTGCTTCATTTTCATAGATTTGCGCGGTATCAATTGTGCGATAGCCAAGTTCCAAAGCTGTTTTAACTGAAAGGATTACAACATCGTCTTGCAGACGGAAAGTACCTAAACCAAAGGCGGGGATTGTCATGATTTCCTCATCGGATAGCGTTGTGTTCGATGGGAAATATTCTGGCAGGTTTATTGTTGATGAAAAATCCGCTTATAAGCAGAAGAATTTTGATTTTTTATCAACAATATTAGCGGAATTACAGACATGAAAAAGCCCTGACTTTGCAGTCAGGGCTTATCAATTAAGTGGCGGAACGGACGGGGCTCGAACCCGCGACCCCCTGCGTGACAGGCAGGTATTCTAACCAACTGAACTACCGCTCCACCGATTCTGTACTGATATCAGACAATCGTTCTGATTTCAGGTGTTTCGCCCTTTCCGCGTCACCGGGAAGGTCACGACCCGATAACGGGTCTTAATTTGATGCCTGGCAGTTCCCTACTCTCGCATGGGGAGACCCCACACTACCATCGGCGCTACGGCGTTTCACTTCTGAGTTCGGCATGGGGTCAGGTGGGACCACCGCGCTAAAGCCGCCAGGCAAATTCTTTGCGCAAAAACGAATAACATCCGCTTCCGCTAAATCTTTAATCCGTAAAACAAGCTGAAAATACCGGTCTCTCAGACCAAAACGCCTCTGGCGTTGTAAGGTTAAGCCTCACGGGTCATTAGTACCGGTTAGCTCAACGCATCGCTGCGCTTACACATCCGGCCTATCAACGTCGTAGTCTTCAACGTCCCTTCAGGACTCTCAAGGAGTCAGGGAGAACTCATCTCGGGGCAAGTTTCGTGCTTAGATGCTTTCAGCACTTATCTTTTCCGCACTTAGCTACCGGGCAGTGCCATTGGCATGACAACCCGAACACCAGTGGTGCGTTCACTCCGGTCCTCTCGTACTAGGAGCAACCCCCCTCAATTCTCCAGCGCCCACGGCAGATAGGGACCGAACTGTCTCACGACGTTCTAAACCCAGCTCGCGTACCACTTTAAACGGCGAACAGCCGTACCCTTGGGACCTACTTCAGCCCCAGGATGTGATGAGCCGACATCGAGGTGCCAAACACCGCCGTCGATATGAACTCTTGGGCGGTATCAGCCTGTTATCCCCGGAGTACCTTTTATCCGTTGAGCGATGGCCCTTCCATTCAGAACCACCGGATCACTATGACCTGCTTTCGCACCTGCTCGAGCCGTCACTCTCGCAGTCAAGCTGGCTTATGCCATTGCACTAACCTCCTGATGTCCGACCAGGATTAGCCAACCTTCGTGCTCCTCCGTTACTCTTTGGGAGGAGACCGCCCCAGTCAAACTACCCACCAGACACTGTCCGCAGCCCGGATTACGGGCCTACGTTAGAACATCAAACATTAAAGGGTGGTATTTCAAGGTTGGCTCCACGCAGACTGGCGTCCACGCTTCAAAGCCTCCCACCTATCCTACACATCAAGGCTCAATGTTCAGTGTCAAGCTATAGTAAAGGTTCACGGGGTCTTTCCGTCTTGCCGCGGGTACACTGCATCTTCACAGCGATTTCAATTTCACTGAGTCTCGGGTGGAGACAGCCTGGCCATCATTACGCCATTCGTGCAGGTCGGAACTTACCCGACAAGGAATTTCGCTACCTTAGGACCGTTATAGTTACGGCCGCCGTTTACCGGGGCTTCGATCAAGAGCTTCTCCTTGCGGATAACCCCATCAATTAACCTTCCGGCACCGGGCAGGCGTCACACCGTATACGTCCACTTTCGTGTTTGCACAGTGCTGTGTTTTTAATAAACAGTTGCAGCCAGCTGGTATCTTCGACTGGCTTCAGCTCCGGGAGCAAGTCCCTTCACCTACGCGCCAGCGTGCCTTCTCCCGAAGTTACGGCACCATTTTGCCTAGTTCCTTCACCCGAGTTCTCTCAAGCGCCTTGGTATTCTCTACCTGACCACCTGTGTCGGTTTGGGGTACGATTTCGTGTTACCTGGAGCTTAGAGGCTTTTCCTGGAAGCAGGGCATCAGTTACTTCACCACCGTGGTGGCTCGTCGTCACGCCTCAGCCTTAAGATATCCCGGATTTACCAAAGATATCAGCCTACACGCTTAAACCGGGACAACCGTCGCCCGGATAACCTAGCCTTCTCCGTCCCCCCTTCGCAGTAACACCAAGTGCAGGAATATTAACCTGCTTCCCATCGACTACGCTTTTCAGCCTCGCCTTAGGGGTCGACTCACCCTGCTCCGATTAACGTTGAACAGGAACCCTTGGTCTTCCGGCGAGCGGGCTTTTCACCCGCTTTATCGTTACTTATGTCAGCATTCGCACTTCTGATACCTCCAGCAACCCTCACAGGCCACCTTCAACGGCTTACAGAACGCTCCCCTACCCAACAACACATAGTGTCGCTGCCGCAGCTTCGGTGCATGGTTTAGCCCCGTTACATCTTCCGCGCAGGCCGACTCGACCAGTGAGCTATTACGCTTTCTTTAAATGATGGCTGCTTCTAAGCCAACATCCTGGCTGTCTGTGCCTTCCCACATCGTTTCCCACTTAACCATGACTTTGGGACCTTAGCTGGCGGTCTGGGTTGTTTCCCTCTTCACGACGGACGTTAGCACCCGCCGTGTGTCTCCCGTGATAACATTCTTCGGTATTCGCAGTTTGCATCGGGTTGGTAAGCCGGGATGGCCCCCTAGCCGAAACAGTGCTCTACCCCCGAAGATGAGTTCACGAGGCGCTACCTAAATAGCTTTCGGGGAGAACCAGCTATCTCCCGGTTTGATTGGCCTTTCACCCCCAGCCACAAGTCATCCGCTAATTTTTCAACATTAGTCGGTTCGGTCCTCCAGTTAGTGTTACCCAACCTTCAACCTGCCCATGGCTAGATCACCGGGTTTCGGGTCTATACCCTGCAACTTAACGCCCAGTTAAGACTCGGTTTCCCTGCGGCTCCCCTATACGGTTAACCTTGCTACAGAATATAAGTCGCTGACCCATTATACAAAAGGTACGCAGTCACCCCATAAAGAGGCTCCCACTGCTTGTACGTACACGGTTTCAGGTTCTGTTTCACTCCCCTCGCCGGGGTTCTTTTCGCCTTTCCCTCACGGTACTGGTTCACTATCGGTCAGTCAGGAGTATTTAGCCTTGGAGGATGGTCCCCCCATATTCAGACAGGATACCACGTGTCCCGCCCTACTCTTCGAACTCACAGAATGTGCACTTTCGTGTACGGGGCTGTCACCCGGTATCGCGCGACTTTCCAGACGCTTCCACTAACGCACAAACTGATTCAGGTTCTGGGCTGTTCCCCGTTCGCTCGCCGCTACTGGGGGAATCTCGGTTGATTTCTTTTCCTCTGGGTACTTAGATGTTTCAGTTCCCCAGGTTCGCCTCGCAACACTATGTATTCATGTTGCGATGATGCACTGAGTGCACCGGGTTTCCCCATTCGGACATCGTCGGCTGTAGCGGTTCATATCACCTTACCGACGCTTTACGCAGATTAGCACGTCCTTCATCGCCTCTGACTGCCAGGGCATCCACCGTGTACGCTTAGTCGCTTAACCTCACAACCCACAGGCGTTTTGCAACGCTGCGGACTGCAGGCATTGAGAGACTCGAACATGTTGTTATTCATTTCTTATTACGGAGAAATGAACCAACACGTCGTTTCAATTTTCAGCTTGTTCCGGATTGTTAAAGAGCAATATCTCAAACATGACGGTTAAGTCAGTTTTGAGATACTTCGTGGAGACACCTTTCACCTGTCACCAAGCAAGTGGCGTCCCCTAGGGGATTCGAACCCCTGTTACCGCCGTGAAAGGGCGGTGTCCTAGGCCTCTAGACGAAGGGGACACGGGTAGTGTCACGACTTCGCAGCCGTCTTGCTCATTACTTTTTATCAGACAATCTGTGTGAGCACTGCGCGGGAAGGTATCTTCAGGTAAGGAGGTGATCCAACCGCAGGTTCCCCTACGGTTACCTTGTTACGACTTCACCCCAGTCATGAATCACAAAGTGGTAAGCGCCCTCCCGAAGGTTAAGCTACCTACTTCTTTTGCAACCCACTCCCATGGTGTGACGGGCGGTGTGTACAAGGCCCGGGAACGTATTCACCGTAGCATTCTGATCTACGATTACTAGCGATTCCGACTTCACGGAGTCGAGTTGCAGACTCCGATCCGGACTACGACGCACTTTATGAGGTCCGCTTGCTCTCGCGAGGTCGCTTCTCTTTGTATGCGCCATTGTAGCACGTGTGTAGCCCTACTCGTAAGGGCCATGATGACTTGACGTCATCCCCACCTTCCTCCAGTTTATCACTGGCAGTCTCCTTTGAGTTCCCGGCCGGACCGCTGGCAACAAAGGATAAGGGTTGCGCTCGTTGCGGGACTTAACCCAACATTTCACAACACGAGCTGACGACAGCCATGCAGCACCTGTCTCAGAGTTCCCGAAGGCACCAAAGCATCTCTGCTAAGTTCTCTGGATGTCAAGAGTAGGTAAGGTTCTTCGCGTTGCATCGAATTAAACCACATGCTCCACCGCTTGTGCGGGCCCCCGTCAATTCATTTGAGTTTTAACCTTGCGGCCGTACTCCCCAGGCGGTCGACTTAACGCGTTAGCTCCGGAAGCCACTCCTCAAGGGAACAACCTCCAAGTCGACATCGTTTACGGCGTGGACTACCAGGGTATCTAATCCTGTTTGCTCCCCACGCTTTCGCACCTGAGCGTCAGTCTTTGTCCAGGGGGCCGCCTTCGCCACCGGTATTCCTCCAGATCTCTACGCATTTCACCGCTACACCTGGAATTCTACCCCCCTCTACAAGACTCTAGCCTGCCAGTTTCGAATGCAGTTCCCAGGTTAAGCCCGGGGATTTCACATCCGACTTGACAGACCGCCTGCGTGCGCTTTACGCCCAGTAATTCCGATTAACGCTTGCACCCTCCGTATTACCGCGGCTGCTGGCACGGAGTTAGCCGGTGCTTCTTCTGCGGGTAACGTCAATCGGTGAAGCTATTAACTCCACCGCCTTCCTCCCCGCTGAAAGTACTTTACAACCCGAAGGCCTTCTTCATACACGCGGCATGGCTGCATCAGGCTTGCGCCCATTGTGCAATATTCCCCACTGCTGCCTCCCGTAGGAGTCTGGACCGTGTCTCAGTTCCAGTGTGGCTGGTCATCCTCTCAGACCAGCTAGGGATCGTCGCCTAGGTGAGCCATTACCCCACCTACTAGCTAATCCCATCTGGGCACATCCGATGGTGTGAGGCCCGAAGGTCCCCCACTTTGGTCTTGCGACGTTATGCGGTATTAGCTACCGTTTCCAGTAGTTATCCCCCTCCATCGGGCAGTTTCCCAGACATTACTCACCCGTCCGCCACTCGTCACCCGAGAGCAAGCTCTCTGTGCTACCGTTCGACTTGCATGTGTTAGGCCTGCCGCCAGCGTTCAATCTGAGCCATGATCAAACTCTTCAATTTAAGTTTGATTTGCTGAAACAAGTTCAGCGGTGCTCATCTGTAAAACGTCATAATGAATTTCATTATGTGTTCACTCGTGAGGCTTTGATATTTTGTTGCGTCCGGAGACGCTGATATCAATCCTGCGAGTGCCCACACAGATTGTCTGATAAATTGTTAAAGAGCGTTGCGAGCAGCGGCTGAACCGTCTGTCGCGAGGTGGCGTATACTACGCTACTCTCCTTCGGAGTCAAACACTTTTTTCAGCGTTTTCATCCGGCGGGATGAATTTCTTCACTCCCTGCTGAGCCGTCTGCGTTGCCGCTTTGCCGTCTCAGTGGTGGCGCATTATAGGGAGTTATTCGGAGCTGACAAGTGCAAATTTCAAGTTTTTTGCTGTTCGCTTGAAATTTGCGCAAAAGGCCCGTTTTTAGGCCTTTTTAATGCGTGCAGGCAGCTCTGCCAGACTATTAATCACCCAATCCGCTGCCGCTTCACCTTCCGGCGTTACCGGCTTGCCGCTACGTACCAGCACTTTCGTGCCCACACCCGCTGCTAACGCCGCCTGCATATCTTCTATTTTGTCGCCTACCATATAAGAAGAAGCCATATCGATATCCAGATGCTGCTGCGCGGAGAGCAACATGCCCGGCTGCGGCTTGCGACAATCACACTGCTGGCGATACGCTTCTACTGTGGCATCAGGCAGATGCGGACAGAAATAGATGCCATCCAGATCAACATCGCGATCGGCCAGCGACCAATCCATCCATTCGGTGAGCTGCATAAACTGATCTTCGGTAAACATGCCACGCGCAATCCCCGACTGGTTCGTCACCAGTACCAGCGCATAGCCCATCTTCTTCAGCGACTGCAGCGCTTCGATGGTGCCATCAATAAATTCGAAATTATCGATTTCATGAACATAGCCGTGATCGACATTCAATGTGCCATCACGATCAAGAAAAATAGCCGGGACTTTGTTCGCCACGTAGAAACTCCTGCTGAAAATGTGTCGCTAAGTATCGCATGATTGCGTATAGCGAGAGAATGGCAGTTTGAATGACTTCCATTGATTTAGCCGTCTGGATGCCTTAACATCCATCCAAATTTCGCACAGCCCTGCTGAGTGAAGCCCGATACACCACGGACTATGCAACACGATAATAAATAAACTAATGATTAAACTTGAGAATATCACCAAAGTGTTCCAGCAAGGTTCACGCACCATTCAGGCGCTGTCGAACGTCAGCCTGCACGTGCCTGCTGGACAGATTTATGGCGTCATCGGTTCATCTGGTGCCGGTAAAAGTACACTGATTCGCTGCGTCAATCTGCTGGAGCGCCCAACCTCTGGACGCGTGCTGGTAGATGGCCAGGAGCTAACCACGCTTTCCTCTGGTCAATTGACGCTGGCACGCCGCCAGATTGGCATGATTTTCCAGCACTTTAACCTGATGAACTCCCGCACCGTCTCCGGCAACGTGGCGCTGCCATTGGAGTTGGGTAATCTTTCACGTGAACAGATAAAGAAGCGTGTTAGCGAATTGCTGGATTTAGTGGGATTATCCGACAAGCATGATAGCTGGCCAGCGAATCTTTCTGGCGGACAAAAGCAGCGTGTCGCGATTGCCCGTGCACTGGCAAGCAATCCAAAAGTGCTGCTGTGTGATGAAGCCACCAGCGCACTGGATCCTGCCACCACGCGTTCGATTCTGGAGCTGCTGAATGACATTAACCGCCGTCTCGGCATTACCATCCTATTGATCACGCATGAAATGGATGTGGTGAAACGCATCTGCGATCAGGTTGCGGTCATCAGCAACGGTGAGTTAATAGAGAAAGACAGCGTGAGCGAAGTGTTCTCGCATCCTAAAACACCACTGGCGCAGCAATTCATTCAGTCAACGCTGCATCTTGATATCCCCGACGATTACCAGCAACGCATGGCGTCTCAGGCAACAGCCGAAAGTGTGCCGCTGCTGCGTCTGGAGTTCACCGGCAAATCGGTTGATGCTCCGCTGCTGTCTGAAGCGGCCCGTCGCTTCAACGTCAATAACAACATTATCAGTGCGCAGATGGATTACGCCGGTGGCGTGAAGTTCGGCATCATGCTGGCTGAGATGGATGGCAGCGAAACAGATACACAAGCCGCCATTGCCTGGCTGAAAGAAAATCATGTGAAAGTAGAGGTGTTGGGTTATGTCTGAAGCGATGATGTGGTTACTGACGCGCGGCGTCTGGGAAACGCTGATGATGACCTTTGTCTCTGGTTTCTTTGGTTTTGTCCTCGGTCTTCCGGTGGGCGTGCTGCTGTATGTGACGCGTCCCGGCCAGATTCTGGCCAACAACGTGCTTTATCGCGTGCTGTCGGCGCTGGTGAATATCTTCCGATCAATTCCGTTCATTATCCTGCTGGTGTGGATGATTCCGTTCACCCGCGCCATCGTCGGCACTTCGATTGGCCTGCAAGCTGCTATCGTGCCGTTGACCGTGGGTGCCGCGCCGTTTATTGCACGTATGGTGGAAAACGCCCTGCTGGAGCTGCCAACCGGTTTGATCGAAGCATCACGCGCCATGGGCGCCACGCCGCTGCAGATCGTGCGCAAAGTCCTGCTGCCGGAAGCGCTGCCAGGTCTGGTGAATGCCGCTACAATTACCCTGATTACCCTGGTTGGCTACTCCGCAATGGGCGGAGCGGTTGGCGCTGGCGGTTTGGGTCAGATTGGCTACCAATACGGTTACATCGGCTATAACGCGACTGTAATGAACACCGTGCTGGTTCTGCTGGTTGTGCTGGTCTATTTAATCCAATTCTGTGGCGACCGCATCGTACGTGCTGTGTCCCATAAGTAAGCAAGCAACATCAATAGTCCTCTATTAAGGAAGGGATATGTCTTTTACATTTAAAAAGATTGCCGCTGTGGGTGCTCTGATTGGCGCAATTGCGCTGGCAGGATGCGATCAGAAAGCAAAAGATCCAAACCACATTAAAGTGGGTGTGATTGTCGGTGCTGAGCAGCAGGTTGCTGAAACCGCGGTGAAAGTGGCGAAAGAGAAATATGGCCTCGACGTTGAGCTGGTAACCTTTAACGATTACGTGTTGCCAAACGAAGCGCTGAGCAAAGGTGATATCGACGCTAACGCCTTCCAGCACAAACCGTATCTGGATCAGCAGATCAAAGATCGTGGCTACAAGCTGACTGCGGTGGCGAACACCTTCGTTTACCCAATCGCGGGCTACTCGAAGAAAATCAAATCACTGGATGATCTGCAGGACGGTTCACAGATCGCCATCCCCAACGATCCAACCAACCTGGGACGTTCTCTGCTGCTGCTGCAGAAAGTGGGCCTGATCAAACTGAAAGATGGCGTTGGTCTGCTGCCAACTTCACTGGATATCACTGAGAACCCGAAAAAACTGAAGATTGTTGAGCTGGAAGCGCCGCAGCTGCCACGTTCACTTGACGATCAGCAGATCGCTCTGGCGGTGATCAACACCACTTACGCTAGCCAGATTGGTCTGACGCCAGCGAAAGATGGCATCTTCGTGGAAGACAAAGATTCACCTTACGTGAACCTGATCGTGACCCGTGAAGACAACAAAGACGCTGAGAACGTGAAGAAGTTTGTTGAGGCTTACCAGTCAGACGAAGTGTCTGAAGCGGCCAACAAGATCTTCAACGGCGGCGCAGTGAAAGGCTGGTAATTTTCACCTTTCATGCCTTACAGGGCGGCTTAGGCCGCCCTTTCTTTTGCCATAAATTGCACCTGACTTGTTATTTATTGTCGTCCTTGTTTCAATAACGCCACTTTTTATTACTTGAGGATGTTGCCATGCGTTTTTTACCGCTCTGCTTGTTGGCATTGATGCTAGCCGGGTGTGTGCGTGAATATCACCCGATAAGCAGTGCTCCTTCTCGCCCGCAACAGGCATCCAGCGAGCCAGAACGCAAACCGACTCCACGTCCTGCGCCGGTGAAGATCTACACCGATGCGGCCGATCTGGTCAGCAACCCGTTCCGCGATTTGGGCGAAGTGTCCGCTGAAGATTGCCAGAGCAGCAGCCAGGATTCGCCACCTAACATCAACACCGCGCGCAAGCGCCTGCAGATCCGAGCGGCCGGCATGAAAGCCAACGCCGTCCTGCTGCATAAGTGCGAAATTGTCACCAGCACGCCGGGATGCTATCGCCAGGCCATTTGCCAGGGCTCTGCACTGAAAGTCTCGAATCAATGAGTGAGTTTGCCTTCGCGCAAATCGGCGTAATTCGTTCGCCGTGGAAAGAGAAGTTTGCCGTCCCGCGCCAGCCCGGTCTGGTGCAGGATGGCGGCGGCGAGCTGCATCTGCTGCCGCCTTATAATCAGCCGGAAGCGGTGCGCGGGCTCGAAGAATTCAGTCATTTGTGGGTGCTGTTTGTGTTTCACCAAACCCTGGAAGGTGGCTGGCGTCCGACCGTACGCCCACCGCGCCTCGGCGGCAATACGCGTATGGGCGTGTTTGCCACTCGATCAACCTTTCGCCCCAATCCTGTCGGCATGTCGCTGGTTGAGTTAAAAGGCATTCGCTGCGAGAAGCAGCAGGTGATCTTGCAGCTCGGCAGCCTCGATTTAGTCGATGGCACGCCGGTGGTGGATATCAAACCTTATCTGCCATTTGCCGAAGCGCTGCCAGACGCGCGCGCCGGGTTTGCGCAGGCGGCGCCTGATGCCAGCATGCCGGTACGCTTTTCGCTGCTGGCGCAGAGCCAGCTCCAACAGCAGCAGAAAACCTACCCGCAGTTAGCGCGTTTCATCAGTGAGGTGCTAGCGCAGGATCCGCGTCCGGCTTACCGTAAAGGTGAGACCGAAGATCGTGAATATGCCGCCTGGCTACTCGACTTTAACGTGCGCTGGCGCATTGATGCGGCAGGAACCGAGGTGATCGCCCTCGATCCCCGTTAAAACGCGCTTTTGAGTGATTGTTCTCGCTGGTACACTAGCCGCCAGAAAAATTTTGTCAGTCTCCTTCCGTATAACTGGAATCGTAATCAATGCGTACTACTCAATATCTGCTCTCCACTCTGAAGGAGACACCTTCCGATGCAGAAGTGATCAGCCACCAGCTGATGCTGCGCGCCGGCATGATCCGCAAACTGGCTTCTGGTCTTTATACCTGGCTGCCGACCGGTATTCGCGTGCTGCGAAAAGTTGAAAACATCGTGCGTGAAGAGATGAACAACGCCGGTGCGATTGAGATCTCCATGCCGGTGGTTCAGCCTGCCGATCTGTGGGAAGAGAGTGGCCGTTGGGAGCAGTACGGCCCGGAACTGCTGCGCATTAAAGACCGTCACGAACGTCCCTTTGTGCTGGGTCCAACCCACGAAGAAGTGGTCACCGATCTGATCCGCAACGAACTGAGCTCTTATAAGCAGTTGCCGATTAATCTGTATCAGATCCAGACCAAATTCCGTGATGAAGTGCGTCCGCGCTTTGGTGTGATGCGTTCACGCGAGTTCATCATGAAAGATGCTTACTCGTTCCACACCACGCAGGAATCGTTGCAGGAAACCTACGACGCGATGTACCGCGCATATAGCCAGAGCTTCAGCCGTATGGGTCTGGATTTCCGCGCCGTACAAGCTGACACCGGTTCTATCGGCGGCAGCGCATCACATGAATTCCAGGTGTTAGCGCTGAGCGGTGAAGATGACGTGATCTTCTCCAGCGAATCCGATTATGCGGCCAACATTGAGAAAGCCGAAGCCGTAGCGCCGGCTGGCGAGCGTCCGCAGGCAACAACCGCCATGACGCAGTTCGATACGCCAAACGCCAAGACTATCGCTGAGCTGGTTGAGCAACATCAGCTGCCGATTGAGAAAACCGTCAAGACGCTGTTCGTCAAAGCCACCGAAGAGAGCGGCCACACGCTGGTTGCCCTGCTGCTGCGCGGCGATCATCAGCTGAACGAGATCAAAGCCGAGAAGCTGGATATCGTCGCTGAACCGCTGGAAATGGCGAGCGAAGAACAGATTCGCGCGCTGCTCGGTGCCGGTCCAGGCTCACTCGGCCCGGTCGGTTTGACCATGCCAGTGATCGCCGATCGTACCGTGGCGAAAATCAGCGACTTCTGCGCCGGTGCGAACATTGATGGCAAGCATTTGAGCGGCATCAACTGGGGGCGCGATCTGCCAGAACCACGTGTGGAAGATATCCGTAACGTGGTGGAAGGCGATCCAAGCCCAGACGGCAAAGGCACGCTGCAGATTAAACGCGGTATCGAAGTGGGTCACATCTTCCAGTTGGGTACCAAGTACTCCGAAGCGATGAAAGCGGCAGTACAAGGCGAAGATGGTCGTAACCAGGTAATGACCATGGGCTGCTACGGTATCGGTATCACGCGCGTTGTGGCGGCTGCGATTGAGCAGAACAACGACGAGCGCGGTATCATCTGGCCTGCGGCATTGGCACCGTTTGAAGTGGCAATCCTGCCAATGAACATGCACAAGTCTTTCCGTGTGCAGCAGTTGGCTGAAGAGCTGTACAACACGCTGCGAGCCAAAGGCATTGACGTGATTCTGGATGACCGTAAAGAGCGCCCAGGCGTGATGTTCGCCGATATGGAGCTGATCGGTGTGCCGCACACCATCGTGATTGGCGATCGTAATCTCGATAACGAAGAGATCGAGTACAAGGCGCGTACCGCCAGCGAGAAGCAGATGATTAAGCAACATGACATCGTCGACTTCCTGGCGAAAGCCCTGAACAAGTAACGCTAAAACGCCTCCAGCCGGAGGCGTTTTTTATTGCACCTTTCCGCGCATCGCCTTCACGTTACTGCGCCGGGTTTTACCCTCCAGCCGCCTCACTTTAGAGCCGTGCGTGGGTTTGGTCGCGCGCCGCACTTTTTCCACCGTGGTTAACTCCTGAATCAGATTAATCAGCCGCTGCACGGCCGCTTCCCGATTCATTTCCTGGCTGCGATGCTCCTGCGCTTTGATGATCACCACGCCTTCTGCAGTGATCAAATGATGGCTGGCCGCCAGCAGTCGCTCTTTATAGAACGGCGGCAGCGACGATGCATGAATATCAAACCGCACGTGAATCGCCGTGGAGGTTTTATTCACATGCTGGCCACCGGCACCTTGCGCACGGATGGCACTGAGTTCCACTTCATTATCTGCAAGTGAAACCGTTCGAGACAGCACAATCATCTGTCACCTGCCGTTTGGCTCGACGTTGCGTCGTGTAATAACCTGTTCATCAACTTAACCTTTTGTGCGCACGCTGCGTGCATGAGACCAGCGCGAAATGTCACTTTTGCCCATTTCCTTGCATCATTCCCGTGACGACCGGGCTGATTTCCATGAAATTCCTGTGATATAGTCGCCTATCATCCAGAGTATCAACTCTGCTGAGGAGGTGTATGTGCAAAAGTATTGTGAGTTAGTTCGCCAGAAGTATGCCGAAATTGGTAGCGGCGACCTTGGGTATGTGCCAGACGCCATAGGTTGTGCGTTGAAGGCTCTCAACGATATTGCCGCTGATTCTGCGCTAAACTCTTCTCTCAGGGAACAAGCAGCGTATGCCGCTGCAAACTTATTGGTGAGCGACTATGTTGACGAATGAAGCCTATAAACCCATCAACTGCGATGATTACGACAACCTCGAACTCGCCTGCCAAAAAAACTGGACGCTGTCGTTAGAGCTTAAAAACGGCGATCAGCTCAAGGCGAAAGCCGTGGACATGGTCTCACGTAAAAATGTTGAGTACCTTGCCGTCGATCTCTCAGGCGAGACCCGCGAAGTGCGGCTCGACCACATCGCCAGCTTCACCCATCCGGAGCTGGGCACCGTCGTCGTTAGCGAAGACGAGTAAAACCTCTCTCGGGCGGGAATCACATCCCGCCCACCTCGTTTAAGGCTTTAACGAACTGTAATACGCCGATAAGTCTGCCATATCCTGATCGCTCAATCCTGCCACAAACGCTTTCATCACTTCCGCCTGGCCACCGCTCCGCTCGCCTTTTTTATAAGCTTGCAGTGAATGCAGCAGATAAGGCCCATGTTGCCCGGCCAGATTGGGATAGAGCGGCACCGCGCTTTTGCCCTCGGCACCGTGACACGCCATGCAGCTTGCCGCTTTTTGCGCGCCTGCATTGACATCGCCGTCGGCCAACGCCGGCAGCGCCGCAGCGAATAACGTCGCTGCCATCCAAAGTTTCATCATTGCTCTCCATTTTATTGTTGTGGTAACCAGATCGCCTGCCAGCCTTGCTCATTGCTGGCTGCGCCTTCACGGGTAATAAACAGCCCCGGCGCGCTAATTAGCGTCTGGTTAAAGTAAATCAACGGGATACGTTCGCGCAGCCAGGGCGCAACGCCCAACTCTTGCCATAGCTTCTTCATCTCGCGGCCACCTGCGCGCCCTTGCAAGTGATAATAACCCTGCGCCTGGAAGCGGACTATGATGGCTTCATCCGCTGCAGGCTGACGCAGCTCGGCAATCCACGCATTTGCCTGCAGCGAACCTAAACCGGCCGGTAAATCGAGCGGCTGCGTGCGGTCTTGCCAGGTTAGCGAGTGCTGACTAAGTGAAGGCTGTGGCGTTAACCAATAGAGTTTCTGCCGATAGCGGCGCAGCTCAAAAGTGCTGAAGCGCAAACAGGGTTTAGCATCTTCACGGCTGTTGATGACTTCATCGGTGATGCGTTTCAGCGCCTCGCGCGAAGGCATCGCGCCGCCCTGTTGGGCAATCCAGCGACGCAACAGCGCATGACGTCGCGCTTCGCTCATGTTCATTAACTGCGGGAAGTGTAGCGCGCCCTGCGCATCGCTAAGCTGCCCTAGCTGTTCAGCCAGCAACTCGTCGAGCAGTTGCTCTTGCTCACCACACAGCGCGGCGCTGCGCGCGCTGGCGGCGCTGAAGTGTGGCCAGCGCGCCTGCAGCAGCGGCAGCACCTGCTGACGCAGGAAGTTGCGGTCATAGCGGCTATCGGCGTTGCTTTCATCTTCAATCCAGCGCAGCTGATGTTCGGCAGCATAGTTTTCCAGCTGCTGACGGCTAACGTCGAGCAAGGGACGCAGATGCCGATGTGCGCCAACGCTGCGCTGCGGCGGCATCGCGGCCAAACCCGCCGGTCCGCTGCCGCGTTTTAACGCCAGCAGCAGCGTTTCCGCCTGGTCGTCGAGGTGCTGAGCGGTAAGTAAGTGCTCACCGGGTTGCAGCTGCTGAAACAGCGCCTGATAGCGCGCCTCGCGGGCGGCCGCTTCAATGCCGTTGGCGCGACCATCAACCTGCACATGCAGCACTTCACAGGGAATCTGCCACTGCTGGCAAAGGTACTGGCAATGCAGCGCCCAGCTATCGGCATTCGGGCTGAGACCATGATGGACGTGTAACGCGCGCACGCGCAGCGCTGGCTGCTGACGTTGGCAGCAGACCAATTGATGCAGCAGCACGGTGGAATCGAGTCCGCCGCTGAACGCCAGCACATAGCCAGCGTCGGGTGTCAGCAGCGAAGCAAGATGAGATAAAGACATGAGCGCGTTCCGTCCGGGCGAGCCACCGAATTGCGGCTCGCGGCGGACGCTAGTTTACGCCTGATACAGCTCCAGCGGCAAACCATCCGGATCGGGGAAGAAAGTGCAGGCTTTACCGGTTAACGCATCGATACGAATCGGCTCGCACGTCACGCCCTTCTCCGCCAGCGCCGCAATTGACTGCTCAACATCCTCAACGCAAAACGCCAGATGGCGCAGGCCGCAGGCTTCCGGGCCACTGACGCGTGGCGGCGGCGAGGGAAAAGAGAACAGCTCGATGGTGTAAACCCCGTTCAGACCCAGATCGCCTTTCCACGAGTCGCGCTCGGCGCGGTAATATTCACCCAACAATTCAAAACCCAGCACATCACAATAAAACGCCTTACTGCGCTGATAATCGGTAGCAATAATGGCGATGTGGTGGATCTGTTTTATTTGCAGCATAGCGACTCCGGTTTTGACATAAGCCGCTTACCCTACGTGGCACAAGCGGCGTTGGAAAGAGGTGATTGTCCTAAGTTAGCCTTCGTCATCTTCACGCAATACGCGCACCAGATAACGTCCCTCTTCCGTCAGTGTTGCACCGTGAATATCAGTTTCGAAGCCGGGATAGTGTCGACCAATAGTGCAAAGCATCAGCAGAAAATCGAGCACGGAACGGCTCTGTTCCGTAATCATCTCGCCCGGCATTACCACCGGCACGCCTGGTGGGTACGGCAGAATCATGTTGGCCGAAATGCGCCCCACCAGCTCGCGAATGTCCACCGTTTCCACCTGACCTTTCACCTGGCGCTGAAACGCCTGATGCGGCGTCATCTTCATCTCCGGCAGAACATCGAACGCTTTCAACATCAGGCGCGGCAGATCGTGTTGCAGGATCAACTGATGAATGCCCTGCGCCAGCGTTTGGATGCGCATGTTGCGGTAGAAGTCGGGATCCTCAGCGTAAAGATCCGGCAGCATGTTTTTCACCCGCAGGTTGAGATCGTATGCGCGCTTAAACTCCGTCAGACCACGCAGCACGCTCATCGCTTTGGTTTTATCAATGCCGATGCTGAACAGGAACAGCAAATTGTACGGCCCGGTTTTCTCCACCACGATACCGCGCTGATCGAGGAACTTAGCCACCAGCGCGGCTGGAATGCCCTCTTCCGCCATCTTGCCCAGCTCGCTCATGCCCGGCGTCAGAATGGTGACTTTGATCGGATCGAGATACATATGATCACGGTCGGCATGAGTGAAACCGTGCCAATCCTCTTCGCCCGGCTGGATCGGCCAGCATTCGGCTTGATCGATCTGTTCCGGCTGCCAGATATCAAAGAACCAGCCGTCGCACTCTTCACGCAAGCGCTGAATCTCACGACGGAAATGCAGCGCACGTTCAACCGAGCGGTTGATCAGTCGCTTACCCGGATTGCCGCGCAGCATCGCCGCCGCGGTTTCAATCGACGAGACAATCGCGTAGCTCGGCGAGGTGGTGGTGTGCATCATGTAGGCTTCGTTGAAGGTGTGCTCGTCGTAATCGCCTTTGATGTGAATCAGCGAAGCCTGCGAGAACGCCGCCAGCAGTTTGTGTGTCGATTGCGTTTCATAGATCACTTTGCCGGAAATCCGATCGCCGCTCATGCCGCTTTTGCCGGCATAAATTGGATGGAAATTGGTGTACGGCACCCACGCAGAATCAAAGTGGATAGATGGCACATCCAGCGTCTGTTTGATGAATTGCGTGTTATACAGCAGGCCATCGTAGGTTGAGTTGGTGATCACCGCATGCACCGGCCAGCTGGCGCGTGGCGTAGCATTGACCTTTAGTTGGATGCTGTCACGCGTAAACTCGCGCTGCGGAATGCCGCCCAGAATGCCCAACGCGTTGCGCGTCGGTTTGAGCCAGATCGGGATGATGTCGCTCATCATCAGCAAATGGGTCAGCGATTTATGGCAGTTGCGGTCAATCAGCACGGTGCTGCCCGCTGGCGCCGCATACATGCCGACGATTTTGTTCGAGGTCGAGGTGCCGTTGGTCACCATGTAGCTTTGCTCAGCCCCAAAGGTGCGCGCGACGTACTCCTCCGCTTCCAGATGCGGGCCGGTGTGATCAAGCAACGAACCCAGTTCCGTTACCGAGATCGAGACATCCGCTTTTAAAGTGTTCGAGCCGAAGAAGTCATAAAACAGGCTGCCCACCGGGCTTTTCTGGAAGGCGCTGCCGCCCATGTGGCCCGGCGTGCAGAAGGTGTATTTGCCCTCTTTGACGTAGGTGAACAAGGCCTTGGTCAGCGGCGGCGTGATGTTGTCGATGTACTCATCGGTGTACTGACGAATATGCAGCGCGATGTCATCGGCGGCGCTCAAGGCATATTCGAAGAAGTGCAGCGCCATACGCATCTCGTTGATGCTGACATCCATTTGCGAATGGGTGTTGATGAAGGCATACAGCGGCAGATATTCATTGAGCTGATTGATGTCGCTACACAGCGCCAGACTGTAATCGTCCCAGTCAAAAATCACTCCGCAGATACGCGGATTGTGTTCAATCAACTTCAGCAGGTCGCTGGCATTATTGGGGTAAACGGTTTGGAAGCCTTGCAGCTTAAGGGCAGCATCCAGTTCGCGAATAGGCTCATCTTTGTAGAAAGCGCCGTGCGGTCCCATGATCGCAATAATATTCAATGCTCACCTCCTGTGGTGTTGTGGCACTGAATAAGGATAGCGAAAAGCGCGCGCGGATAAACCTGGAATGCTCTGCTGTTGAGGTTCATCGCGCTTTGGGTTGGGTGCTTAGGCCAGAAAAGGTCGCCATGAATGGCGACCCTACGGAAAACGATGCGGTTTTGTAGGGTCGCCATTTATGGCGACCAATGCGAAATTATCGATTAGCAGGCGTAAAAAAAGCGGACCGAGGTCCGCTTCTTGCTTCAGTTTGATGTATCAAGCGTAGCCGTAGTTCATCAGGCGCTGATAGCGACGGTTGAGCAACTCTTCGGTGCTCAGCACATCGAGATCGGCCAGATCCGCCAGCAGTTGCTGCTTAAGAGAAGCCGCCATATCTACCGGTTGACGATGCGCGCCGCCCAACGGTTCAGGAATGATGGAATCGATCAGCTTCAGCTCTTTCAGACGCTCAGCGGTGATACCCATCGCTTCCGCCGCCAACGGTGCTTTGTCGGCGCTTTTCCACAGGATTGATGCACAACCTTCCGGTGAAATCACCGAATAGGTGCTGTACTGCAGCATGTTTACTTTGTCACCCACGCCAATAGCCAGCGCGCCACCGGAACCGCCTTCGCCGATTACGGTACAAATCACCGGAATTTTCAGGCCAGACATTTCACGCAGGTTGCGGGCGATCGCTTCAGACTGACCGCGCTCTTCTGCACCCACGCCCGGATAAGCACCCGGCGTGTCGATGAAGGTGATCAGCGGCATCTTAAAGCGTTCAGCCATTTCCATCAGACGCAGCGCTTTGCGGTAGCCTTCTGGTGCCGGCATACCGAAGTTACGACGGATTTTCTCTTTGGTTTCGCGACCTTTCTGATGACCAATGATCATCACTGGACGACCGTCGAGACGGGCAATACCGCCGACAATCGCTTTATCATCGGCATAAGCACGATCGCCCGCCAGTTCGTCGAAATCATCAAACGCGTTGCGGATATAGTCCAGTGTATAAGGACGCAGCGGATGACGCGCGAGTTGCGCCACTTGCCATGCGCCTAAATCGGAGAAGATTTTACGGGTCAGCTCGACGCTTTTTTCGCGCAGACGCTGCACTTCCTCATCCAAATTAATATCGTGTTTCTCATCCGAACGGCCAATCGATTTCAACGAGTCGATTTTCGCTTCAAGCTCTGCGATTGGCTGTTCAAAATCCAGGTAATTAAGACTCATAATGTTCCTGTTTTAGTCAAACTCCAGTTCCACCTGCTCCGATCCTACTAACGACCGCAAATCGTTGAGTAAACGATCGCTGGGCGAAATACGCCACGCTGCACCAAAGCGTAGCTTCGCTCGCGCATCGGCTCTCTGATAGTAGAGATGCACCGGAATGGTCCCGGAGCGATGAGGCTCCAGAGACTGGCGGAGACGGTTTAAAAGCTGGTCATCAATTTGCCTGTCCGTCAGCGAGATAGCAAGTCCGCGCGCGTATTTTTCCCGCGCTTCGTCGATGTCCATAACTTCCCGAGCGGTCATTTTAAGGCCACCGCTAAAGTCATCAAAGCTGACCTGTCCACTGACGATCAGGATACGGTCCTTCTCCAGCAACTGCTGGTATTTATCTAACGCATCGGTAAATAACATCACTTCAAGACGACCAGAACGATCGTCAATCGTACAAATACCAATTCGGTTGCCGCGTTTAGTGACCATCACGCGGGCGGCAATCACCAGCCCCGCCGCGACGGTTACTTTACCACGATCTGTCGGATGCATGTCTTTCAGGCGCATGCCGCCGACGTAACGCTCAATTTCTTTCAAATACTGATTAATTGGATGGCCGGTAAGATAGAGACCTAAGGTCTCACGTTCGCCATCCAGTTGAATTTGTTCCGGCCACGGCGTGATGCTGGCATAGGATTTCTCCACCTGCTCCGGCTCTTCCGCCAGCACGCCAAACATATCGGCCTGGCCGATGGCTTCGGCTTTGGCATGCTGATCGGCCGCTTTTAAGGCGTCGCCAAGTGCACTCATCAAGGCCGCACGATGCGGGCCGAGACGATCGAACGCGCCTGACATGATCAGTTTTTCCATCACGCGACGGTTGATCTTTTTGGTGTCGGTGCGCGCGCAGAGATCAAACAGCTCTTTGAAGTAACCGCCTTCGTTACGCGCTTCCAGGATCGCTTCGATCGGGCCTTCACCCACGCCTTTGATCGCGCCGATGCCGTAAACGATCTCGCCATCGTCATTGACATGGAACGGATACAAACCTGAGTTGATATCTGGCGGCAGCACTTTGAGGCCCATACGCCAGCATTCGTCGACCAAGCCAACCACTTTCTCGGTGTTATCCATATCAGCGGTCATTACGGCCGCCATGAACTCTGCCGGATAGTGCGCTTTCAGCCACAGCGTTTGATAGGAAACCAATGCGTAAGCAGCGGAGTGTGACTTGTTAAAGCCATAGCCGGCGAATTTCTCTACCAGATCGAAGATTTTCATCGACAGTTCGCCGTCGACACCCATCTTCTCTGCACCGTCCTGGAACACCGAACGCTGCTTCGCCATCTCTTCGGGTTTCTTTTTACCCATCGCACGACGCAACATGTCTGCGCCGCCCAGCGTATAGCCCGACAGCACCTGCGCGATCTGCATCACCTGTTCCTGATACAGAATGATGCCGTAGGTCGGCTCCAGCACCGGTTTCAGGGTTTCGTGCTGCCACTGAATATCCGGATAAGAAATCTCTTCGCGGCCGTGCTTACGGTCGATGAAGTTATCTACCATGCCCGATTGCAATGGTCCCGGACGGAACAGCGCCACCAGTGCGATCATATCTTCGAAGCAGTCAGGCTTCAGACGTTTGATCAAATCTTTCATGCCGCGCGATTCAAGCTGGAACACCGCAGTGGTTTCCGAGCGCTGTAGCATGTCGAAACTTTTTTTGTCGTCAAGCGGGATAGCGGCGATATCAATGGGTGGCAAACCCTGCTTTTCACGGCGCGGGTTAATCATCTTCAGCGCCCAGTCGATGATGGTGAGCGTACGCAGGCCGAGGAAGTCAAACTTCACCAATCCGGCATATTCCACGTCATTCTTATCAAACTGGGTAACCGGGAACTGCCCGTTCTCATCACAGTACAGCGGCGCAAAATCGGTGATTTTGGTTGGCGAGATCACCACACCACCGGCGTGTTTACCGGCGTTACGCGTGACACCTTCCAGTTTGCGCGCCATGTCGATCAGCGCTTTCACCTCTTCATCTGCCTCGTAGATCTCCGGCAGCTGCGGTTCAGCCAGGAAGGCTTTCTCCAGCGTCATGCCTGGATCCGGCGGGATCAGCTTAGAGATACGATCAACAAAACCGTACGGATGGCCGAGTACACGTCCCACATCGCGAATAACCGCTTTCGCTGCCATGGTACCGAACGTAATGATCTGCGATACCGCATCACGTCCATACATATCGGCCACGTGATCGATCACCTGATCGCGTTTCTCCATGCAGAAGTCGACGTCGAAATCAGGCATTGAGACACGTTCCGGGTTCAGGAAACGTTCAAACAGCAAGTCAAATTCCAGCGGATCGATATCGGTAATTTTTAGCGCATATGCCACTAATGAACCGGCACCCGAACCACGGCCTGGACCGACGGGAATGCCGTTGTCCTTCGACCACTGGATAAACTCCATAACGATCAGGAAGTAGCCGGGAAAGCCCATCTGGTTGATAACGGTGAGTTCAATCTCCAGACGTTCATCATATTCCACGCGTTTTTCAGCGCGCACCGCCGCATCCGGGAAGAGGAATTCCATACGCTCTTCCAGACCTTCGCGCGACTTCGCCACGAGGAAGTCTTCGGTGCTCATATCACCGGTGGGGAACTGCGGCAGGAAGTACTCGCCGAGGCGCACTGTCACGTTACAGCGCTTAGCAATCTCTACGCTATTTTCCAGCGCTTCCGGGATGTCCGAGAACAGCTCGCACATCTCCTCTTCACTGCGCATATATTGCTGAGGACTGTAATTGCGCGGACGCTTGGGATCGTCCAGCGTGTAGCCGTCATGAATCGCCACACGGATTTCATGCGCATCAAAATCTTCTTCATTGAGGAAGCACACTTCGTTGGTGGCAACAACGGGAATACCTTCGGCAATTGCCAGCTCGACGGCGGCATGCAGATAGGCTTCTTCATCGGCGCGACCGGTGCGCATCAATTCGAGGTAATAGCGATTCGGGAAGTGTTCCTGATAGAAGCTCAAACACTGCGCGACCATCGCGCTATTGCCGCGCAGCAGACTGCGGCCCACATCGCCACGACGTCCGCCCGACAGCAGAATCAGGCCTTCGCCCAGTTCCAGCAGCCAGTCGCGATCGATGATGGGGCCCGCAATGCCGTAACCGCGCTGATAGGCACGTGAAATCAGCAAGGTCAGGTTTTGATAACCGGTGTTATTGGCCGCCAGCAGCGTTAACTGCGTCAGCTCATCGCCCATTAATTCACTGGCAACCTGAAAATCAGCACCGACAATCGGCTTGATCCCCGCGCCGTGCGCACTACCGTAAAAACGCACCAGCCCGCACAGATTGATGTAGTCGGTAATGGCGATCGCCGGCATGCCCAGCGCAGCCGCCTTCTTGACTAAGGGTCCGGTTTTCGCCAGACCATCAACCATGGAGTAATCGCTGTGGACGCGCAGATGTATAAAACGAGGTTCAGCCATATCAGTTTCCGGTTAAAACAGTGTCAGGCTATTAAAGCGTAGTTGGCTGGCGGGCTGCCAGCACGTCAGCATCAATCAAGGCGTTACGCACCGGCGCAAAGCTGCGACGATGATGAGGTGTGGCGCCGTGCTGCGTCAGCTTTTCCATGTGCAGCGCGGTTGGATAACCTTTGTGCTGCGCAAAACCATATTGCGGGAACAGCAGATCCAGTTCGGCCATTTCACGATCGCGCGTGACTTTGGCAATGATCGAAGCAGCACTGATCTCTTTCACCAGGCTATCGCCCTTTACCACCGCCTGCGAGGGCATCGGCAGCGAGGGACAACGGTTACCATCGATCAGGACGAAGTCCGGCGCAATGTGCAAACCCGCGACCGCGCGCTGCATCGCCAGCATGGTGGCGTGCAGAATATTGAGCTGATCGATCTCTTCTGGCTCGGCTCGACCAAGACTCCAGGCCAGCGCCTTCTCTTTGATCTCGTCATACAGCGCCAGACGACGCTTCTCGGAGAGCTTTTTCGAGTCGGCCAGTCCGACAATCGGGTTGGCGGGATCAAGGATCACCGCCGCCGTCACCACTGCGCCAACCAGCGGACCGCGTCCGACCTCATCAACGCCAGCAATCAGCTGCGCGTTGGGATAGATAAATTCAGCCATTGATGATCTCCAGTACCGCATCCGCCGCCTGCTCATCGGCATTCCAGCGAATCTGTTGATGCAGTTCGGTGAAGGTTTTCAGCAGCGCGTCGCGCTCAGGGCCCGCGTGCAGTAGCGGATCCAGCGCCGCAGCTAACGCTTCGGGCTGACACTCGTCCTGCAGCAACTCTTTTACCAGCTCGCGACCGGCTAACAGATTTGGCAGGGAAACGTACGGCGTTTTTACCAAACGTTTTGCCAGCCAGAAGGTCGACGGCTTCATACGATAGCCAACCACCATCGGGCATTTCGCCAGCATGCACTCCAGCGCGGCGGTGCCAGATGCAAGAATAGCGGCATCGCTGGCCAGCATCGCCTGACGACCTTTGCCATCCAGCAAATGCATCGGCAGTTCAGGCGCAACTTGCGCTTTGATCTGTTCAAACTGCTCGCGGCGTTTGGCGTTCACCAGCGGCACCACGATTTCCAGCGCTGGATAGCGCTGACGCAGCAGCTGCGCGGCGCGCAGGAAATCGGCGCTGAGCATTTCCACTTCCGCACCACGACTGCCCGGCAACAAGCCAAGGCAAATCGCCTCTTCAGCGATGCCTAACTCGCGGCGAGCCGCCAGCTTATCGGGCTGTAGAGGCATCGCATCAGCCATGGTGTGGCCGATAAAGCGGCATGGCACGTTAAAACGATCGTAGAACGCTTTTTCAAACGGCAGGAATGCTAGCACCAGATTGGTGTTGCGGCCGATTTTGAAAACGCGCTTTTGACGCCACGCCCAAACGGAAGGGCTAACGTAATGAATGGTGCGAATGCCCGTGCGCTTGAGGCTTCCTTCCAACGTGATGTTGAAATCTGGCGCATCAATGCCCACAAACACATCCGGCTTGAGTTCGGTGAAGCGCTGCGTCAGGTCACGACGAATCTTCAGCAGACGCCGCAGGCGTCCCAGCACTTCGACGATGCCCATCACCGCCAGCTCTTCCATCTCATACCAGGCTTCGCAGCCTTCGGCCTGCATCAGCGGACCGGCCACGCCCACAAAGCGCGCATTGGGATGGCGCGCTTTTAACGCCCGGATGAGACCTGCACCAAGAATATCGCCGGAGGTTTCTCCGGCGACCAGGGCAATCGTGAGGGGACGCGCTGACATGGATTAACGAATCAATCCACGCGTTGAACGGGCAAAGAAGTCATAGAAAGGCTGCACTTCGCTGTGTTGTTTCGCCAGCTCTTCAATCTCTGGTTTCACTTCATCCAGCGTTTTGCCGCTGCGGTACAGCAGTTTGTACGCGTTGCGAATGGCATGCAGCGCTTCTTTGCTAAAGCCGCGACGCTTAAGACCTTCGATGTTGATACCGTATGGCGTTGCGTGGTTGCCCTGCGCAATAACATAAGGCGGTACATCCTGCGCGACGCCTGAACAACCGCCAACCATCACGTGAGCACCAATGGTGCACCACTGATGTACAGCCGTCATACCGCCGATAATGGCAAAATCATCAACGGTGACGTGACCGCCCAGCGTGGCATTGTTAGCAAAGATGCAGCGATTACCGATCACGCAGTCATGCGCGATGTGAGCATTCACCATCAGCAGGTTATCGCTGCCGACTTTGGTCACATTGCCGCCCTGCGTGGTGCCACGATGAATGGTGACGCTCTCGCGGATGCGGTTGCGATCGCCAATTTCAACGCGCGTTGGTTCGCCCGCATATTTCAGGTCTTGGTTCACTTCACCAATGGAAGCGAACTGGTAGATCTGATTGTCTTTGCCGATACGCGTATGGCCGTTCACCACCACGTGCGATTTGAGTACCGTTCCTTCACCAATTTCCACATTGGCACCGATAAAGCAGAACGGACCGATGTGAACATTGGCGCCGATCACGGCACCCTCTTCAATGACAGAACTGGGATGGATATTGGCGGTTGAATCAATCACTTATTATGCCTCCCGGCTACGGGCACACATCATGGTCGCTTCACAGACAATTTTGCCGTCCACGGTCGCCACGCCTTTAAAGCGCGTCAGGCCACGACGGGTTTTCTCGAAGGTCACTTCCATGATCATCTGATCGCCCGGCACAACCGGACGTTTGAAACGGGCTTCATCGATACCAGCGAAGTAATAGAGTTCGCCTGGTTCCAGTTTTCCAACGCTTTTGAACGCCAGAATGCCGGTCGCTTGCGCCATCGCTTCCAGAATCAGAACGCCTGGGAAAATCGGCTTACCAGGGAAATGTCCCTGGAAAAACGGTTCGTTAACAGAAACGTTCTTCACCGCGCGCAGATATTTATGCTCTTCAAAATCCAGCACGCGATCAACCAGCAAGAAAGGATAGCGGTGTGGCAGCAGTTCTAAAATCTCTTCAATTTTCAGAGTATGCGTTTCAGTAGTCAAAATACTCTTCCTGTCCTAAAAAATCTGATGGCAACAATAACACGGCCTGCACCGATCAAAATGATCTTCCGCAGGCCGCAAATTAGTTCGGGGCGTTTCGCTTTCTTACGATACCTGCTGCCATTCTCGGGTTAGCCGAAGGTGGCAGAAAGTACACTTCTTGTTATGAAAGCGAGTAGCGTGGGATGCGTTTAGTCGTCTTTGCCGACCTTACGTTCGATGGCTTTTAAGCGTTTGCTTATTTCATCGATGTTCATCACCAGCGCTGCTGTTTTACGCCAGGTTTTGTTGGGTTGCAGTGGAATACCCGACGAATACACGCCTGGCTCTGTGATGGGGCGCATTACCATGCCCATGCCCGTTACGGTCACTTTGTCACAGATTTCCATATGGCCGTTAATGACGCTGGCGCCGCCAATCATACAGTAACGTCCAATCTTCAGACTACCCGCCATGATCACACCACCCGCAACTGCGGTGTTATCACCAATCACGACGTTGTGCGCAATCTGACACTGGTTGTCTATGATAACACCATTGCCGATCAGAGTGTTATCCAGCGCGCCGCGATCGATGGTGGTACAGGCACCAATTTCTACCCGATCACCAATCACTACGGTACCCAACTGCGGGATTTTCACCCAATTGCCGCGATCGTTAGCATAGCCGAAACCATCAGCACCAATAACGGTGCCCGACTGAATCAGACAATCCTGACCAATCTGAATTTCGTGATAAATCGTGACGTTAGCCCACAAACGTGAGCCGCGACCGATACGCGTCTGCTTACCAACAAAACATCCTGCGCCAATAACGACGTCGTCACCCAGCTCTACGCCGGACTCGATCACCGCATTTGCGCCTACCGAAACATTCTTACCCAGCTTAGCCGTTGCATCGATCACCGCACTGGGCGCGATATTCTGCGCGGGCTGCGGCGTGGTGTCCAGCAGTTGTGCCATGCGGGCATAAGTTAAGTAAGGATTTTTCACCACCAGGGCGGCCGTTTTACACCACTCCAGATCCGCTTCCGTCAGCACCACGGCTGAAGCCTGGATAGTAGCGAGCTGCTCGCGGTAGCGGCTGTTTGCAAGAAAAGTGATTTGGCCAGTTGTGGCGGATTGCATAGAAGCAATGCCGGAGATGACGATATCGCCATCTCCGTGCAATTCTGCATCCAACTGCTGGGCTAAATCAGCCAGTCGAATTGATGACATCAATTATTTAACCTGTTTTACAACGTCAGCAGTGATGTCTTTAGCATCAGAAGAGGAGTACAGCACGGCCTGAGAGTCCAGAACCAGATCGTAACCTTCGCTTTTCGCTACAGACTGAACAGCGGTCTGGATTTTAGCCAGCAGCTTGTTACGCTCCTGCATCTGACGAGTTTGGTTGTCTTTGTCAAAAGCCTGTGCTTTTTGTTCAAAGGCAGCACGCTCAGAAGAGATTTGCTTCTCTTTCTTGGTGCGGTCGCTCGCTTTCATGGTCGATGCATTACGCTGCAGATCCTGAATTTCTTGCTGGATCTTCTGCTGCTGAGACTGGAGCTCAGAGGCGCGGCTCTGGAATTCACCTTCAAGCTGTTTAGCAACAGCAGCACGCTGCGGAGACTGCTGGAAAACCTGGCTCAGGTTCACGACGGCAACTTTATCAGCCGCTTGGGCACCCGCAGAAGCAGCTAACGCAACACCCAGAGCAGCAGCACAGAACAACTTTTTCACTATAAACTCCTTACCTCAACGTGTGTGTTTGCAGCGTGCCGCATTATCAGGCAGCACGCGTGCAAGACGGTATTTTCACTTCCCTGCTCAGAGCCTTACCAGGTTTTACCAATGTTAAACTGGAATTGCTCTGACTTGTCTCCCTCGACTTTCTTCATCGGCTGGGCGTATGAGAATACCAGCGGTCCTAACGGTGACATCCACTGCAGTGCCACACCGGCAGAGACGCGAATGTTATTAGGATCGCTGTAATCTGGCACACCCGCCGCGCGTGTTTCCGCGGTGTTCTGCCATTTGGTATCCCAAACGGTACCGGCATCCATAAACACCGAAGTACGCACGGAATTCGCATACTTCTCGCTCAGGAACGGCGTTGGCGTGATCAGCTCAAGGCTGGCAATCGCCATGGCGTTACCACCAACCGCATCATCCGACTTACAGACGCCGTTTGGATCTGAGAGATTACAGGTTGATGAGCCATCGTTCAGATACGCAGCTTTAGGACCAATGGTATTGGACTGGAAGCCACGCACTGTGCTCGAGCCACCGCCGTAGAAGTTCTCATAGAACGGCATCTCTTTACCATTAAGTCCGTCACCATATCCAACACGGCCACGGCCTAATACTACCCATGTACCGTCGCGGTTCAGCGGCACATATTGCTGGCTATCCAATGTCGCTTTGTAGAACGCGTTATCAGAGCCTGGAATCGTCACTTTACCGTTCAGGTTGGTACGGTTACCGCGCGTTGGGAAGAAGCCGCGGTCTAAGGTGTTATAGGTCCAACCGTAGTTGAAGGTGAAATCATCTGCAGAGAAATCACCATCATCATTCAAGCCTTGATGACGACCGACTGAATCCAGATAACGCCACATCGCCACCTGTGGACGCATGTTGGAGAGGTCGTTATGCACGTAACCTAAACCAACACGCAGGGTGTTGTTTTCGTTGACCGGGAAGCCAAGCGTACCGTCAAGACCATAACTTTTGTTGGTATAGTCAGACAGATCCGCGTCATCGGCTTTAAAGTCGTTATAGAACAAACGACCGCCAAGGCTCACACCGTCGACCGTGAAGTACGGATCGGTCAATGAGAACTCAGCATAGGTCTGGTAATCGTTTTTAGTGCCGCTAATGCCAACGGTGTTGCCGGTGCCGAGCCAGTTTTCCTGGGTCACACCCACCTGGAAGCTCACGCCACTTTCAGTACCGTAACCAACACCAAAGTTGAAGGTGCCGGTGTTACGCTCTTTCACCTTGTAGACCACATCAACCTGGTCTGGTGCACCTGGAACGCGCTGCGTATCCACATCCACGGTTTCGAAGTAACCGGTACGATTCAGACGCTCTTTACCCTGATCGACGAGATCACTGCCCAACCAGGCACCTTCCATCTGGCGCATTTCACGGCGCAACACGGAATCTTTTGAGGTGTCGTTACCTTCAAAGCGCACTTTACGCACGTAGTAACGGTTGCCCGCATCCACGTTGATATGCAGCTTGACGGTTTTGTCAGCATCATTAATTTCTGGCTGGGTCATTACGCGCGGATAGGCGTAACCGTAGCGGCCCAGCAATTTCTTGATGTCATCTTCCATTTGGGTGACTTTGGTGCCGTTATACAGCTCACCCGCTGGAATTCTGGTCATCTTTTCGATTTCAGCAGAATGGCCCGCCATGCTGCCGTTTACGATCACGCCGGCAATCTTGTACTGATCGCCTTCGTTGATGTTCACGGTGATGTAGATGCCTTTCTTATCTGGCGTCAGGCTCACCTGCGTGGAATCGATGTTGAAACGCGCATAACCGCGATCCAGATAGAAGCTGCGCAGGGTTTCGAGATCGCCCGCTAACTTTTGCTTCTGGTATTTGCGATCGCCCACCACGTTCCACCATGGCACTTCATCACGCAGTGAGAAGCGCGAGATCAGTTCGTCAGAGCTAAATGCTTTATTGCCGACGATGTTGATCTGCTGGATCTGTGCTGAAACGCCTTCCTGGAAGACGAATTTCAGATCCACACGGTTGCGCGGCAGCGGCGTAGCAATGGCTTTGACGCTGGCGGTGTATTTACCGACGCTGTAATAGAAGTCTTCCAGGCCCTTCTCGATTGAAGAGAGCGTGGTGCGGTCCAGCGCTTCGCCAACGCGCACGCCAGACGCTTCGAGGTTCTGTTTCAGCTGATCTTCTTTCACCGCTTTGTTGCCGGAGAAAGTGATGTTGGCAATGGTCGGACGCTCTTTCACCTGAACAATCAGGGTGGTACCGTCACGCAGAACCTGCACATCTTCAAAGTTACCGGTGGCGAACAGTGAGCGAATGGTGTTTCTGACGTCATCGTCATTCACCGTATCACCGACACGAACCGGCATGCTGAGCAGAGCCGCGCCGACGGCGACTCGCTGGAGACCTTCGAAATGAATGTCCTTCACTACGAAATCGTCTGCACCGTAAACGGTGGCGCTGCTAAACAGCAGCGACGCTATGAGCAACTTTTTCATCGCCATCGTTGTTATGCGTTTTCCTAACACATCCCGCGTCTGTATGCGTTCCAGCTATTACAAACGAGAGAAATCATTGAAAAGTGCAAGCCCCATTAACAGCACTAGCAAGATTGAGCCAATGCGATAACTAAAGTCCTGAACTCGCTCGGACACCGGTCCACCTTTGATCTTTTCGATCGCCAGAAAGAGCAGATGACCACCATCTAAAACCGGCAGAGGGAACAGGTTAATGATGCCCAGGTTGACGCTGATAAGCGCCAGGAACATCAGGTAATAAATCACCCCGTACTCTGCTGATAACCCGGCACCCTGCGCGATCGAAATCGGCCCGCTCAGGTTATTCAGCTTCACATCCCCGATTATCAACTTGCCCAGCATGGAGACCGTTAGCTTCATCAGCTGCCAGGTTTTTACACTGGCTTCGCCGATCGCCGCAAAAGGCCCATACTGCCTTACCGTTTTGTACTCATCAGGCAGCGGAATCACACGCGGAATGACACCCGCGAAGCCTTCCGCTTCCTTGCCCGGTTTCGCTTCCGGCGTTAGTGTCAACGCCACAGGTTCGCCGTTGCGCTCAATATCTAGCGCCATGTTTTTGCCCGGATTATCCCGCACCTGTGCCGCAAAAGCCTGCCACTGTGACAATGGCTGACCATCGACTTTAACGATCCTATCGCCCGCTTGCAAACCAGCATTGCTTGCCGGTGAGTTTGCCTGAACTTCAGCTAAGGTCGTTTCAATCTGCGGCCCACGTGGACGAATACCTAAAGCGACCACCGGATCCTGTTTATCAGGCTCAAATTGCCAATCGCGCAAATTTAATTGCTTTTGCTGCGTAGCTTCTTCGCCAAATTGCGAGACGGTAAGCGTGGCATCGCTGTCGCCGATTTTACCGATCAGCGCCATACGCACAGCATCCCAATCAGGCGTTTCGATACCATCTACCGCTTTAAGTTCCATGCCGGAGCTAATTTGCGCTTCAGCAGCGACGGAACCGTTCAGAATTTCACCAACTACGGGGCGCACACCTGGCACGCCGTGAATAAACACGACCCAATAAGCAAAGATGGCGAAGATGAAATTAGCGATAGGACCGGCTGCGATAATCGACGCACGTTGCAGCACGGTTTTATTATTGAAGGCTTGGTGACGCAGTTCGGCGGGAACGCTCTCAACGCGTTCGTCGAGCATTTTGACGTAGCCGCCGAGCGGAATCAGCGCGATGACATATTCGGTGCCCTGACGATCGCTGCGACGCCACAGCGCTTTACCAAAGCCAATCGAGAAACGTTCAACTTTGACACCGCAGCGGCGCGCCACCCAGAAATGGCCAAACTCGTGCACGGTAATCAGCACGCCAAGCGCCACGATAAAGGCGGCAAAACTCCAGAGTATACTCAACATCGTCGGCTATCCTCAGAGGGTGCGGAACACCAACAGCAGCAGGCAGGCAAACACCGGCACCGCAGCAGTCAGGCTATCAATACGATCGAGAATACCACCGTGCCCCGGAATCAAGTTACCGCTGTCTTTAATGCCCGCTTCACGCTTGAACATACTTTCTGTCAGGTCGCCCAATACCGATGCCAGCGTGGCAATCACCGCGCAGATAATCAGCGTGCCCGGCGGAACCGAAAGCGGTGCCAGCAGGGCAAACAGCCAGGCGATGATGGCAGATGACAACAGGCCGCCGAAGAAACCTTCCCAGGTTTTACCCGGAGAGACTTTCGGAGCCAGCTTATGTTTGCCAAACAGACGGCCAAACATGTAAGCACCAGAATCTGCGCCCCAGACGAGGAACATCACGAACAGCAGCCACCATGCGCCGGCGAAATGATCGGTATCGTAATGATACTGACGCAGCGCCATCATCCCCCAGAAGAAGGGAATCAAGGTGAGCAGGCCAAACAGCAGGCGCAGCGCACGCGAATGACGCCACAAGGCAGCAGAGGCAGGATAGAACAGTACTAAGATGAGCGCGGCAATCCACCACACCAGCGATGCCCAGAGCGAGCCTTCCATCTGAAATTGGTGCAGATTGCGTTGATAGGGTTCAAGAGTAAAAAGCATCGCGGACAGCAACAGACCGCATAGCACGGCGAGCCAGATACGTTGCTGACGCGTTTTCATGCCGGCAAACTGCCCCCATTCCCAGGCGGCAAGCATGCAGATGATGATAGTGATAATCGCAAAACCGGACAGGGGTAACCAGAACAGTGCAGCGATCACCAGCGGAATCAAAATTAACGCGGTAATCAGACGAGACTTCAGCAAAGGTTACCCCCAAATTGCTTAGGCGCCGCCTGGTGCAGTACCGCCATAGCGTCGCTCCCGCGTAGAGAATGCATTCAGTGCACCTTCAAAAACGTTTTCATCAAAATCAGGCCAAAGAACATCGGTAAACCAAAACTCAGCATAGGCGATTTGCCACAGCAGGAAGTTGCTAATCCGATGCTCTCCCCCGGTCCTTATCACTAAATCCACTGGCGCCAGCTCCTGCATACACAGATACGGAGCCAGGCTTTCTTCGGTAATCTGGTCAGGACGCAGTAAACCTTCCTGAACCTGTTCGGCCAATTTTCTGGCACCCTGGATAATATCCCAACGGCCGCCATAGTTGGCAGCAATGTTAAGGGTCAGTCCATTATTTTGCTGAGTCAGTTCCTCGGCGCGGCGAATACGTTCCTGAATACGGTTATTGAAACGACTGATATCACCAATAATGCGCAGACGCACATTGTGCTTGTGCAGGCTTTTGACTTCGCTGTCGAGCGCCCAGACAAACAACTCCATTAATGCTGTCACTTCCTGAATCGGACGGCTCCAGTTTTCACTGCTGAACGCATAAAGCGTGAGCGCTTCCAGTTTATGGCTAACCGCAAAGCTGACAGCCCGGCGTACTGATTTTACCCCGGCTTTGTGGCCTGAAATACGCAGTTTGCCCTGATTTTTTGCCCAGCGACCATTACCATCCATAATGATGGCCACGTGACGTGGCGTGCAGTACGACTCGTCATCGATTGTGTTGTGATTGTTGGACGACATAACGCGTAATAATTCCTTTCATCAGAAATGCTGTGGTTTCTGAATACATTGCGCCTGCAGCAAACTCCGGCAAACACGCCAGATGACATCGAAACAATGTCGGGCTGTGAAACGCGAGCGAGCGACTATACCATTTTCACCCAGAGCGAACAAATAGCGGGAACTATCAACCTGCTAAACGAAAGCGCGGCAACAATTCATTGGCACGCACGCGCGCTAACCGATCAATCTCCATCACCTCGTCAATGCTGCCCGGCTCCTGACAGCTCAGGGACGCCAGCACTTCGCTGTTGATGGCAGCGATATCGGTAAAGCGAATCTGGTGCTGCAGAAAAGCTGCCACCGCCACTTCATTCGCTGCGTTCAGCGAGGTCGTCGCGGCCTGACCTGTGGCACAGGCATCAATCGCAAGCTTCAGGCAGGGATAGCGCTCGTAGTCCGGCTCGGCAAACGTCAACGACTTCATGCGAGTGAAGTCGAGCGGCGTTACGCCCGCAGAGATACGTGCTGGCCATGCCATGCTGTGCGCGATAGGCGTCCGCATATCCGGAGAGCCCAGTTGCGCCAGCACGCTGCCGTCGCAATAACGCACCATCGAATGGATAACCGACTGCGGATGCAGGATCACCTCCATCTGCGCGTCAGTCGCATTAAACAGCCAGCGGGCTTCAATGTATTCAAGACCTTTATTCATCATGGTGGCCGAATCAACGGAGATTTTACGCCCCATTGACCAGTTCGGATGCGCACAGGCCTGATCCGGCGACATACCGGCTAAATCGGCTAATGGCGTGTCACGAAAAGGACCACCCGATCCCGTAAGGAGAATCGACTCGATGCCGTTCCCCCGTAGATCAGCGTACCCCAACTGATGCTGTATGGAAGCGGGTAAACTCTGAAAAATGGCGTTGTGCTCACTATCGACGGGTAGCAATTGCACCTGATGTTGGCGTACCGCCTCCATAAACAGACGGCCGCATGTGACAAGCGATTCTTTGTTGGCCAGCAGCACGGTTTTGCCGGCACGAATGGCGGCCATGGTAGGCTGTAAACCTGAGGCGCCAACAATCGCCGCCATCACCTGATCCACATCATCCAGCGCGGCCAGTTCGCAGGCAGCCTGAACGCCGGAGAGCACTTCGGTATTAACGTTGAGTGCTTTCAGTCGCTCACGCAGCGCTTGGGCAGATTTCTCGTCGGACATCGCAGCATAGCGCGGCTGGAATTGCAGGCATTGCTCGGCCATCAACGCCACATTCTGGCCGGCCACTAGCGCGGTCACCTGATAAAGTTCAGGATTTGCGGCAATCACCGCCAGCGTGCTGGTACCAATGGAGCCGGTCGAACCCAGCAGAGTTAATCGCTTCATCATGCTATCCCTGTGAAGTCGTGGAGGGTGCCCGCAACAGCGCCGGACACAATGTAAAACGCCGCCAGAGTCGAACACGTCTCTGAACGGCGTTTTGAAAAGCAGTTGATGGAATTAGAAGTCCATCAGTTCCTTTTCTTTATCGGCCAATGCCGCATCAACACTCTTGATGTGCGCATCGGTCATTTTCTGGATCTCATCCTGCGTACGACGTTCGTCGTCTTCGCTGATCTCTTTGTCTTTCAGCAGCGCTTTGATCTTGTCGTTCGCGTCACGGCGGACGTTACGTACAGAGACACGGCCCTGCTCAGCTTCGCCACGTACGATCTTGATCAGATCTTTACGACGCTCTTCGGTCAGCGCTGGCAGCGGTACACGAATATCGCTACCGGCTGAGCTTGGGTTCAGACCCAAATCAGACGTCATAATCGCTTTCTCAACAGCAGCGCTCAGCGAGCGATCAAATACGTTGATTTTCAACGTACGTGAATCCTCTACCGTCACGCTAGCCAACTGACGCAGCGGCGTAGGTGTACCGTAATAAGGAACCACAATGCCGTCGAGCAGTGAAGGCGAAGCACGGCCGGTGCGGATTTTGCTGATGTTGTTTTTAAATGCATCCACACATTTTTCCATGCGCGTGTCTGCATCTTTTTTAATGTCGTTAATCACGTTGAAACCCTTGAATTCGGTTGACCTGGCCATTTCCGGGCTAACCGGAAGCGGTATCGATAAACATCGATCATCCTAATTGCTGCGCGATGCCAGAGCATCGCGGCAAAAGAATATACCTTATTTTAACGTGCGTCGGGTATTAATGCGTAATCAGGGTGCCTTCTTTTTCACCCATCACGACGCGACGCAATGCGCCTGGCTTGTTCATGTTGAAGACGCGGATAGGCAGTTTATGGTCACGCGCCAGCGTAAAGGCGGCGAGATCCATCACTTTGAGCTCTTTATCCAACACTTCTGCATAGCTCAGTTGGTCATACAGCGTGGCATCCGGGTTTTTCACCGGATCTTCAGAGTAGACGCCGTCTACTTTGGTGGCTTTCAGTACCACGTCGGCTTCGATTTCGATGCCGCGCAGGCAAGCTGCAGAGTCAGTGGTAAAGAACGGGTTGCCGGTACCGGCCGCGAAGATCACGACGCGGTTATTGCGCAGCAGACTGATCGCTTCTGCCCAGCTGTAGTTATCACACACGCCGTTCAGCGGAATCGCTGACATCAGGCGCGCATTGACATACGCACGGTGCAGCGCATCACGCATTGCCAGGCCATTCATTACTGTTGCCAGCATGCCCATATGGTCGCCGACCACACGGTTCATGCCCGCCTGGGCCAGACCTGCGCCGCGGAACAAGTTACCGCCACCAATAACCACACCCACCTGAATGCCCAATTCAACCAGCTCTTTAACCTCTTGCGCCATGCGGTCAAGCACGCTCGCGTCGATGCCAAAACCTTCGGCACCTTGCAGTGCTTCGCCACTCAGTTTTAGCAGGATACGTTGATATACAGGTTTTGCGTTGGTCGCCATGGTCAGTTCTTCCTGGAAGATATGATGAAAAGGAGAAGTAAAATCTGGTCGATCATCCGCAAAGCCCGCGAGAAAAGCTATTGGGATGAGACTGAAAGTGCTGCACTAAATCGCAGACAAAAAAGAACCGCCTTGTGGCGGTTCTTTCGGACCATTAAGACTGTTTGGACATTGCAGCAACTTCTGCTGCGAAGTCAGCTTCAACTTTCTCAATGCCTTCACCCACTTCGAAGCGGATGAAGTTGATGACGTCAGCGTTTTTCTCTTTCAACGCCTGGCCAACGGTTTTGCTTGGATCGATAACGAAAGCCTGGCCGGTCAGAGAAACTTCGCCGGTGAATTTCTTCATGCGGCCTTCAACCATTTTCTCTGCGATTTCTTTTGGCTTGCCAGACTGCATGGCGATGTCCAGCTGAACCTGGTACTCTTTCTCAACCACGTCTGCAGACACGTTTTCTGGCTTAACGAATTCTGGCTTGCTTGCAGCGATGTGCATAGCAACTTGCTTGCTCAGTTCTTCGTCAGCACCGGTGGTAGAAACAACCACACCGATACGTGCGCCATGCTGATAGCTGTTCAGCTCAGCGCCTTCCAGGATAGCAACACGACGGATGTTGATGTTCTCACCGATTTTCGCAACCAGCGCTACGCGTTCTTCTTCGAACTGCGCTTTCAGAACTTCCACATCGGTAACTTTGCCAGCGACAGCTGCATCCAGAACCTTTTCAACAAACGCCAGGAAACCGCCATCTTTAGCAACGAAGTCGGTCTGGCAGTTTACTTCCAGGATCGCCGCGAAGCCGTCAGCGATTTTGGTTTTGATCACGCCATCAGCAGCAACGTTGCCTGCTTTCTTAGCGGCTTTGATTGCGCCAGATTTGCGCATGTTCTCAATCGCCAGCTCGATGTCGCCGTTCGCTTCGGTCAGCGCTTTTTTGCAGTCCATCATGCCTGCGCCAGTACGCTCACGCAGTTCTTTTACCAATGCAGCGGTAATATCAGCCATTCCAGAATCCTCGATTCGTCTCTGTGTGCTCACACACTGTCAGAAACTTGTTGCGGAAAATTTACTCTGCCCCGCTCGCTCTGCAGTGAGCGTGACAGACTTAGATAAAATAAAGGGGCCTGAACGGCCCCCTTAACAGATAACATCTGATGTCTAAGGGCTCTTAGAAAGAGCGAACCTTATTAAGCTTCAGCAGCTTCTTCAGCCTGCTCAGCCAGATCCTGTGAACGGCCTTCGCGCACGGTAGTGGCAACGGCAGTCAGGTACAGGCTTACAGCACGGATCGCATCGTCGTTACCTGGGATAACGAAGTCAACGCCGTCTGGATCAGAGTTGGTATCAACGATAGCAAATACTGGGATACCCAGGTTGTTTGCTTCTTTGATAGCGATGTGCTCGTGATCAGCGTCAACAACGAACAGTGCATCCGGCAGACCGCCCATATCTTTGATACCGCCCAGGCTGTTTTCCAGCTTGGCCAGTTCGCGAGTGCGCATCAGCGCTTCTTTCTTGGTCAGTTTGTCGAAAGTACCGTCCTGAGACTGAGACTCAAGATCTTTCAGGCGTTTGATTGACTGACGAACGGTTTTCCAGTTAGTCAGCATGCCACCCAACCAGCGGTGGTTTACGAAGAACTGGTCGCAGCTCAGAGCTGACTCTTTTACCGCTTCGGCAGCAGCGCGCTTAGTACCAACGATCAGAATCTTACCTTTACGGGAAGAGATCTTTTTCAACTCAGCCAAGGCGTCGTTGAACATTGGCACAGTCTGCTCGAGGTTGATGATGTGAACCTTGTTACGTGCGCCGAAGATGAATGGCTTCATTTTCGGGTTCCAGTAACGGGTCTGGTGACCAAAGTGAACACCAGCCTTGAGCATGTCGCGCATTGAAACAGTTGCCATGATTACCTCTAAAGTTTGATTTGGGGTTGGGCCTCCATGTATCCCATACGACCGACCTCTTTCAAGGCACCCCGGCGTATGTGTCGATACATGTGTGTTTTAGTACACATAATGAGTTTTATGCGTTTCCTGCCAGCCAAACGTCGGTGACAGAGAATCGTCGGCGCGCTTTATACCACAATGCGCAGGAATACGCCAATAGTAGTTGAGCGCCGCAGGCGCAGACAATCGCCATTTGGCAGCCCTTTTGCTGGCTGCTAACATGACTGCCACAGAACTCATTATTGTCGAAAATTTCGACGATTGCGGATTAATTTAATGGCTATTTCAATTAAAACCCCTGAAGAAATCGAAAAAATGCGCGTGGCGGGCCGTCTTGCCGCTGAAGTGCTGGAGATGATTGCACCGCACGTGGTGCCTGGCGTCACCACCGGTGAACTGGATCGTCTCTGCCACGAACACATCACGCAGAAGCAGCAGGCGATTTCCGCCTGCCTCGGCTATCACGGCTTCCCGAAATCGGTGTGTATTTCGGTGAATGAAGTGGTCTGTCACGGTATTCCGAGTGACGATCGCGTGCTGAAAGATGGCGACGTGGTGAACGTCGATGTCACGGTGATCAAAGATGAGTATCACGGCGATACCTCAAAAATGTTCATCGTCGGTAAAGCGACCATTCAGGGCGAGCGCCTGTGTCGCGTTACTCAGGAAAGTCTTTATATCGCGTTGCGTTTGGTGAAACCAGGTATTCGTCTGCGTGAGCTGGGCCGCGCGATTCAGCAGTATGTCGAAGCGCAAGATTTCTCCGTGGTGCGCGAATATTGCGGTCACGGCATCGGCAAAGGTTTCCATGAAGAACCGCAGGTCCTGCATTACGACGCGGATGACAGCGGCGTGGTGTTGCAAGCGGGCATGACCTTCACCATCGAACCAATGGTCAATGCCGGTGATTACCGCATCCGCACCATGAAGGATGGCTGGACCGTGAAAACCAAAGATCGCAGCTTGTCCGCGCAGTATGAGCATACTATTGTGGTGACAGAAAACGGCTGTGAGATTCTGACGCTGCGTGAAGACGACACCATTCCAGCGGTGCTCGAAAACGTCGCGTAATCATCTCGCTGACAGTACCAGGCCGGCTTATAGCTGGCCTTTTTTATGTGCGTAATGAAGAGGCATGTTGATGAGTGGTAGCGTGACCGAAGCAGTACACAAAGGCCTGACCGATTCCCCCGCCAGCTGGCCCGATGACGCCCTGACGCGCGACAAGCTCAAACAGTATCTCGAGCAATTCCAGCAGCATCTGGGTATCGCATTTGATGCGGGCACCGATATCGAATCCCTGATTGATGCGCGCACGCTGTTTATCGACCGCTTATTGCGTCGCCTGTGGCGCTTCTTTGGTTTCGACCAGATGAAGGAGATCGCGCTGGTTGCCGTTGGCGGCTATGGTCGCGGCGAACTGCATCCGCTCTCCGATATTGATGTGCTGATCCTCAGCCGCCAGCCGCTGGATGACGCGGCCGCGCAGCGCACCAGCGAGCTGCTAACGCTGATGTGGGATTTGAAGCTGGAAGTCGGTCACAGCGTACGTACGCTGGAAGAGTGCCTGCTGGAAGGCTTATCCGATCTTACGGTCGCCACCAACCTGATCGAATCGCGCATGCTCACCGGCGATGTAGCGCTGTTTCTTGAACTGCAAAAGAACATCTTCAGCGATGGCTTCTGGCCGTCGTCACGCTTCTTCGCCGCCAAAATTGAAGAGCAGCAGGAGCGCCACCAGCGTTATCACGGCACCAGTTATAACCTCGAACCGGATATCAAAAGCAGCCCCGGCGGCCTGCGCGACATTCACACGCTGCAATGGGTGGCGCGCCGTCACTTTGGCGCCACCACCATGGATGAAATGGTCGGATTCGGCTTTATTACCGAAGCGGAACGCAATGAAATCAATGAGTGTCAGGAATTTTTGTGGCGCATTCGTTTTGCGCTGCACTTAACGCTGACACGTTATGACAACCGCCTGCTGTTCGATCGCCAGCTGACCGTCGCTCAGCGCCTCAACTATCTGGGCGAAGTCAACGAGCCGGTTGAGCGCATGATGAAGGACTTCTACCGCGTCACGCGCCGCATCGGCGAACTCAATCAGATGCTGCTGCAGCTGTTCGATGAAGCGATTCTGGCGCTGTCGACCACCGAAAAGCCGCGCAACATTGATGACGATTTCCAGATTCGCGGTGACCTGATCGACCTGCGCGATCTCACGCTGTTTGAGCGTGAGCCGCAAGCCATCCTGCGGATGTTCTACGTGATGGTGCGTAACGAAAACATCAAAGGCATCTACTCCACCACGCTGCGGCAGCTGCGCTATGCGCGTCGCCATCTTAAACAGCCGCTGTGCCAGATTCCTGAAGCGCGTGAAACCTTTATGGCGATTCTGCGCCATCCGGGTGCGGTAAAGCGCGCGCTGGTGCCGATGCATCGTCACAGCGTGTTGTGGGCGTATACGCCGCTGTGGGGCAACATCGTCGGCCAGATGCAGTTCGATCTGTTCCACGCTTACACGGTGGATGAGCACACCATTCGCGTGCTGCAAAAGCTGGAAAGTTTTGCCGACGAAGCCACGCGCCCGATGCATCCGCTGTGCGTTGAACTCTGGCCGCGCCTGCCGCAACCGGAACTGTTGCTGATGGCCGCGCTGCTGCACGATATCGCCAAAGGCCGCAACGGCGATCACTCAATTCTCGGCGCGCAGGATGCGCTCGACTTCGCCGAATTACATGGCCTCAACTCCCGCGAAACCCAGCTGGTTGCCTGGCTGGTTCGCCATCATTTATTGATGTCAGTGACCGCGCAGCGCCGCGACATTCAGGATCCGACTGTCATTCAGCAGTTCGCCGAAGTGATGCAGAACGAAAACCGTCTGCGCTATCTGGCGTGCCTGACGGTTTCCGATATCTGCGCCACCAATGAAAGCTTGTGGAATAGCTGGAAGCAGAGCCTGTTGCGCGAGCTGTTCTTCGCCACCGAAAAACAGCTGCGCCGCGGCATGGAAAACAGCCCGGATCTGCGCGAACGCGTACGTCATCATCGCTTGCAAGCACTGGCGCTGCTGCGCATGGAAAACCTCGACGAAGAGCGTTTGCACCATATCTGGAGCCGTTGCCGCGCCGACTATTTCCTGCGCCACACGCCGAATCAGCTCGCCTGGCATGCGCGCCATTTGATTCACCACGATCTCAACAAACCGCTGGTGCTGGTCAGCCCGCAGGCCACACGCGGCGGTACCGAGATCTTTATCTGGAGCCCGGATCGTCCGCACCTGTTTGCCGCGGTGGCCGGCGAGTTGGATCGCCGCAATCTCAGCGTGCATGATGCGCAGATCTTTACCAGCCGCGATGGCATGGCAATGGACACCTTTATTGTGCTGGAGCCAGATGGCAGCCCGCTGGCCGCCGATCGCCATCCGCTGATCATTCAGGCGCTGGAACAAGCCATCACGCAAAACGAATGGGTGCCGCCGCGCACGCGCCGTCAGTCCGCGCGCCTCAAGCATTTCAGTGTCGATACCGAAGTCAATTTCCTGCCGACGCACACCGACCGCCGCAGCTATCTGGAATTGGTCGCGCTCGATCAGCCCGGCTTGCTGGCGCGCGTGGGTGAAGTATTTGCCGATTTGGGCGTGTCGCTGCATGGCGCACGCATCAGTACAATTGGTGAACGGGTGGAAGATCTTTTCATCCTCGCCGATAGTGAGCGGCGTGCGCTTGGGGTGGAAATGCGCAATGTGTTGCAACAGAGGTTGACAGAGGCCCTTAATCCAAACGATAAACTGTGATCTACCCGTCATCATTCAAACCGCAGGGGCGTTGGCTTTCCTCGCTCGACCTGGTCACATACTGATGTATGCTCCCAGGCTCTCGCTGCGTCGCCGCCTTCCTGCAGCTTGAATGATTTAGGGTAGACATATTAATCATGTCCGAATTTACGGACATCCGTTATGACAGAATCAGGAAATAAATATGCAACAGTTACAGAGCGTTATCGAATCTGCCTTTGAGCGCCGCGCCGACATCACGCCATCTGGCGTAGACAGCGCGACCCGCGATGCTATCACCCAGGTTATCGGCCTGCTGGATAGCGGTGAACTGCGCGTGTCTGAAAAGATCAACGGTGAGTGGGTAACGCATCAGTGGCTGAAGAAAGCGGTGCTGTTGTCATTCCGCATCAACGACAACCAGGTCATGGAAGGTTCTGAAACCCGCTTCTACGACAAAGTGCCAATGAAGTTTGCGGGCTGGGATGAAGCACGTTTCAAAAACGCTGGTTTCCGCGTAGTGCCACCGGCTGCTGTGCGTCAGGGCGCATTCATCGCGCGTAACACCGTGCTGATGCCTTCTTACGTCAACATCGGCGCTTACGTTGATGAAGGCACCATGGTTGATACCTGGGCGACCGTAGGTTCTTGCGCGCAGATCGGCAAAAACGTCCACCTGTCAGGCGGCGTGGGCATCGGTGGCGTGCTGGAGCCGCTGCAGGCGAATCCAACCATCATCGAAGATAACTGCTTCATCGGCGCGCGCTCAGAAATCGTTGAAGGCGTGATTGTTGAAGAAGGTTCAGTGATCTCAATGGGCGTTTACATCGGCCAGAGCACCAAAATCTTTGACCGCGAAACCGGCGAAGTGCATTACGGTCGCGTACCGGCGGGTTCGGTAGTGGTTTCAGGCAACCTGCCATCAAAAGACGGTAGCTACAGCCTGTATTGCGCGGTGATCGTGAAGAAAGTTGACGCTAAAACCCTTAGCAAAACAGGTATTAACGAATTGCTGCGCAGCATCGACTAAGCTTTTCCTGCCTGTAAATCTTCCCAACGGGCCTGGCTACGGGCCCGTAATTATTTGTTTACACTCCCGCCTGAATTACCTGTTTCGCGCCGCGAATTAACACGTGCGTTTATTTTTCAAACAGTTCATAATCCGCGCCAAGTTAACTCCGGTCGCGCACTGTTCATCCCGGTTTTTGTGTCTACAGTTGATTAAGTATGCCGTAAGCGTTCCGGTTGCCGTGTTTCAGCTGCATCCCGAATGATGATGATAGTCCTGCGCGCTCACCCACTCTTAGATGGAATATAAACGCTATGTACGACAACCTGAAAAGCTTAGGTATCAGCTCTCCTGAAGACATCGACCGTTATAGCCTGCGTCAGGAAGCTAACAACGACATTCTTAAAATCTACTTCCGCAAAGACAAAGGTGAATTCTTCGCGAAAAGCGTGAAATTCAAATACCCACGCCAGCGCAAAACCGTCGTCGCCGATCACACCAGCCAGGGTTACAAAGAAGTGCAGGAAATCAGCCCGAACCTGCGTTACGTGATCGATGAGCTGGACCAGATTTGCCAGCGCGACCAGGTTGAAGTGGATCTGAAGCGTAAAATTCTGGCGGATCTGCGCCATCTGGAAAGCGTGGTTTCTAACAAGATCGCCGAGATCGAATCAGACCTCGATCAGCTGACCCGCAATAAATAATGGTTCGCATTTGAAAAAAGGCCAGCGAATGCTGGCCTTTTTTATGGCTGCTGATAAGGCAACGAAAGCAGCCAAGTATCGCGCTGTGCCTGCATCACCGCCCCGCTGTTTTGATCTTTCCAATGCGTCTGCCTGATCCACTGCTGATAACGCGGCTGCTGCAAACTGTTGTCGGCCATTGAAAGCAAGGGAATGATGCGTTGGCTCACCCGATCGCGGTTTTTCCACGGCCAGACTTTACTGGCATCGCTGTACGGCGCCACCATGTCGAGCGCATCCAGCAATGAGCCGCTTTGCTGTTGCCTGCTATGCCACAAATCACCCAATCCAGCTTTACCAGCCAACTGCGCCAATGCCGTCAGCGCCTGCAGATTGAAGTAGCTGTAATGGAAGGATCGCGTGCGCGCTAACTCTGCAGGCTGGCTGCCATCGGCACGGATTTGCAGCGCAATTTTACTGCGCGCCAATTCCACCATCGCTTTAACCGTCTCACGATCGCCCAGATACCACGCAATTCCCGCCACCTGCGTGCAGTACCAACTGCCATGATTATTCGCCGCCGCCGCTTCTTGCAGCGCTAACGGATTGTGCCATAGCCAGTGCAGATACTCGCTAAACCATAACTGCATCGCCTGCTGATCGGCTGGCTGCCAACCGGGCGCATTACGCAGCAAAGTTAGCGCATCCACCACGCGCGTGGCAAAGTAGCGTCCATCCAGCACGCCATCATGGCGACCTGCGGATCGGCCCGGAATACCCTGCGCAAAGTTTAGATTCGGATGCATGCGGCTGGTGGGATCGATAAACCAGTGGCGCATCATCGCCAGCGCTTTATCGGCATAACGTTGATCGCCAGAGAAATACCAGGCCAACGTCAGTGCCTGAAAATCAGCGGTAAAGCGCGCCAGCCGCACGCCATCACTTTGATCATTCTTACTGGCGGGATTCACTACACCGTCGCGACGCTGCCACGGCAAGCCGTCGGCGCTGCTAGCATCCGGCCACCAATAGGCGCTCAGGCTTAAATAATCCTGCTTCGAGCCGCTCGGTGGCAGCATTCCTTTGTCAGTGACACTGGGATTGGGGTGCTTCAGCGCGTTATCCGCCTGCTGCTTTAACTGATGCCAGGCATCGAGCGTGGGCGGCGCCGCCTGATGTTGTGCCAACTGCTGCTTAACCCGCTGAAGATCGTTTAAAGAGAGAAAAGCCGGATCGTTAGCCACACCTAGCGCGCTATACAGCCACAGCAACGCAATCCACAAGTTCCTCATTAACTCTGCTCATCCAGTTGGAGCGCCACATACAGCAGCAAACGATCGTCAAAGTTGCCCAGATCGAGTCCGGTAAGCTCGGAAATTCGATTGAGGCGATACTCCAGCGTGTTGCGGTGAATAAACAGCGCGCGCGCCGTAGCGCTCGGTTGTACGTTATGACTGAACCACGCCACCAACGTGCGTCGCAGCAAGCCATTGTTATCCATACTTTTCAGCTTCGCCAGCGGGCGCGCCAGTTCGTTGGCCTGCCAGCCGCCGCGTAAACTGTCGAGCAGCACCGGCAGCACCAGATCCTGATAAAAATAGCTGCGCTGTTCCGGCATGCGCTGTTTGCCCACCATCATGGTGGTGCGCGCGGTACGGTACGAACGTGCGATGCTGCCGGGACCGGTAAAGTAGTTGCCGAGCGCGATACGCATCCGCACCTGTCCACTCTCTTTCATGCGTTGCAGCAGTTGATCCACGCGGCGGCGATGATCGTCCTGATCGTAGCGGCCATGCGCATTCAGTGCCGGTTTCAGCACCACCATTTCGGTGAGTGAAACAATCGCAATCAGGTTGTCACGCTCCGGCGTGGTCAGCAGTGTTTGCAACTGCTGCAGCTCGGACATGGCACTATCGACGCCAAGCTGGCCGCTGTCCACTTCCACCACCGCTACCACGCGCGGTTGATTGAGATCGATGCCGAGCCGCTGCGCCCATTCGCTCAGCGCTGGCGATAAGGTTTCGCTGCGCACCAGATTCAGCACCAATTCTTCACGCAAGCGGCTGTCCTGCGCCAGCATATGCAGCAACCGCGCCTGCTCCAGCATCATTTCAGCGGTCATACACACCAGCTCGCCATAGTGACGCAGCGTTGCAGGTTGGCCGGTCAAACCGATCACGCCAACGATGTCGCCATCAATACGCAGCGGCAAATTAATGCCGGGACGCACGCCGTGCAGGTGTTTTGCTACCGCTTCGTCGATGTCCACCACGCGGCCTTGTGACAGCACCAGCAGCGCGCCTTCGTGCAATTCGCCAATACGTTCACGATCGCCACTGCCGATGATGCGACCGCGCGCATCCATCACGTTGACATTGCTATCAATAATTTGCATGGTGCGGGCAACAATATCCTGAGCCAGTCGCGCATCGAGATGATAGGTGGCCATCAAACACTCCGGAGATAAGGACGAACAGACAGAATACGCATCCGTTACGGCGCTGACATTGTGCAACTGCACATAGCCGTGGGGATTATGCGGGATTTGCGGTAAGCGTCACATTCAGTACCGGACATTTGCACAGACACAAAAAAGGCGAGCCGAGGCTCGCCTGTTTCAACAACCTGAACCTTACTGCATCAGCAGATAAAGGCTGCTGTCACCGCGCTGTACGTTCAGTGCCAGCACCGAAGGTTTGGTATCAAGCACTTTACGCAGCTCGCCAAGGTTAGCCACGGCTTGCTGGTTCACGCCCAGAATCACGTCACCTTTCTTCAGACCGATACGCGCCGCTGCGCTGCCCGGCTTCACGCTATCGACACGCACGCCTTTCTGGCCGTTAGTATCGATATTGCTGAGATCGGCACCTTCAATGCCGGTGTAAATAGTGGCGGACTGCACTTTATCCTGCGAACTCTGCTGCAGTTCAACCGTGACATTCACCGGTTTACCTTCGCGCAGCAGACCCAGCTGCAGCTTGGTGCCGACCGGCAGCGAGCCGACTTCGGCACGCAGCGCCGCGAAGCTGGTCAGCGCTTTACCGTTCATCGACACCACTACGTCACCCGCTTTCACGCCGGCTTTCGCCGCAGCGGAATTCGGCAGCACCTGGCTAACAAAGGCGCCGCGCTGCGCATCGACTTTCATCGCTTTCGCCAGCTCAGAGTTGAGCTCGGTGCCCATAATACCCAGCTCGCCGCGTTTCACCTGGCCGTATTCAACCATCTGCGCGGTCAGGTTTTTCACCATTGAACTTGGGATCGCAAAGCCGATACCGATGTTACCGCCGTCCGGTGCCAGAATCGCGGTGTTAATCCCGATCAGCTCACCGTTAAGGTTAACCAACGCGCCGCCGGAGTTACCCCGGTTGATCGCCGCATCGGTCTGGATGAAGTTTTCATAGTTTTCAACGTTTAGACCGCTACGGCCCAGCGCTGAAACAATCCCCGAGGTCACGGTTTCGCCGAGGCCGTACGGGTTACCGATCGCCACGGTGTAATCACCGACGCGCAGGTTGTCAGAATCGGCAATTTTGATTGCGGTGAGGTTTTTCGCATCCTGCAGCTGAATCAGCGCGATATCTGACTGCGGATCTTTACCGATCACTTTGGCGTCGTAACGACGGCCATCGCTGAGCTGAACCTGAATTTTGGTCGCGTTATCCACCACGTGGTTGTTGGTCACCACATAGCCTTTATCCGCGTTAATCACCACGCCGGAACCGAGCGCACGGAACTGCTGTTTCTGCGCGTTAGCACCGCCATCCGCGCCGCCGCCGTCACCGCCCGCGCCATTTTGGCACATTGGCGAACTCTGGAACGGTGAACCGTCCTGACAGAACGGAGAATTATCACCAAAGAACTGCTGGAACTGCTGTGGCATGCGCGGTGTTTTAACCGTCGTCGTACCTTCCACGCTGATACTCACCACGGACGGCATGACTTTTTCCAGCATCGGTGCCAGGCTTGGCAACTGCTGACTGGAAGAAGAAGCGGTCTCTGCGGCGAATACACTCACAGGGCTCAACGCCGTCGCGCCGAAACTCAGCGCCAACGCCAGCATAATTGTGTTTTTTTTCATTTATCTGTGTCTCTCTAAGAATTACGGCCAGACCATTGCTGTGGTCGTGATGATGAGATTAAGTTTTTAGCGCGAAGTTCCTAATAAAGTTTTAGGCAAAGGTAAAAAATTGTTCTTCGTCTTTACAATTCTGCGTTTATTCAACCGCCATTAAACGACGATATTCGTCCCAGGCATAATTGTCCGTCATCCCGCTAATGTAGTCCTGAATTAAACGCGCACGATAATAACGTTCCCACAACAAGCGCTGATATTTATGCTCAACAATTAATGAACGCATGTGTTGCTGATAGGCTTTGCGATGTTTACCGGAAAGCTTATGAAACAGCCGGGTTTCAATCGGATGCTTTGCCAGAAAATCCTCCTTCATCAAGGTGGTAAATTGCTCGTAATCCAGCAGCAGCAATGACTGATATATTTCGAGCAGACCTTTAATCACCCGATAACCCTGCAATTCCAGTTGTTCAACTTCCGGATGATTAAATACCTGCTGACGCGCCACCGTTTTGAACAGTTTCAGCAAGCGTCCTTCTTCGCCATCATCTTCCAGTAAGGCGTGATTAAAATTGCCTTCGAAAATAGCCGGTAAGTTGTCGATGAAACGCTTAACCGCATGGCTAACCAGCACGTTTTGCACGTTAACCCGCAATGACATAAAGAATTGATCGCTGATACTGCGACGTTTTTTCTGATTAGCCTCTTTCCAGGCATCGCCGATGGTGCGGCTGAATACATCGCCGGTTTTTACCGTGCCCCAGGCATCAAGTAAATGCTTATACAGCGTTTCAACATGGAAGATATCTTTTTCTACAGCATCATCCAAATCGGCAATGCAATATGAGATATCGTCGGCGGCTTCCATTATCCAGGTGAGCGGAAAACGATGGTGCTCTTTTATATTTGTTGCCTCGCGTAACTCAGCCACATATTCACGCTCAGATAAATAGAAACCCGGTTTTTTCATTAATACGCTAAATTCAGCCGGTTTATCGCCTTGCCACCATGCGGGCGCGGTATATTTCAAAATACAGGCGACCTGCGCATAGCTGAGATTGAGTTGCAGCAGCGTGTGCACCAAACGAATCGCCTGAGCGTTGCCTTCGAAATGGCATAAATCTTGACGAATCATTGCATTTAATTGGTCAAAAGCAGATCGCTCTGATTCATCGGCAACGCCCGCCACCAGCGGATCGACCAGCTCGGCAGGCAGATTATCGTCGAACCAGTCATTGATCGCCGCCTCACCAAAGTGACCAAACGGCGGATTGCCAACATCGTGCAGCAAACAGGCCATCTCAATCAGGCTTTCGAAAGCACCTTCGAACTCATCCAGTCCATAATTCACCAGCCCGCCGCCCTGCGTTTTCAGCGCTTGCAGAATCTCTTTGGTGATATAGCGCCCGGTTTGCTGCACTTCCAGCGAGTGCGTCAAACGCGAACGCACCGCCGCGTTGCGCTCTAGCGGGAATACCTGGGTTTTCTGTTGCAGACGACGAATCGCGGCGGAGTTAATAATACGTCCGCGATCGCTTTCAAAGTGGCGGGTAATAAAGTATTCCCCTTCGGGATCTTTGCGGCTGGTATAAGGGCGGGTGAAACTGATCTTCTTCCTGAAATTAATCGCCGCCATAATTACCCCTTATTTTTTCGTGAATTCTTCCTCAATCAGCCATGTTAGACTATGCCTCACTTTTGCGGGTTACATCCATTAAATTAGCGAGATTCTTATGAAAGTAGGCATTATTGGCGCGATGGAGCAGGAAGTTACTCTGCTGCGTGACAAAATCGAAAACCGCCAGACACTGACGCTGGCCGGCTGCGAAATTTATACCGGCACGCTGAACGGTGTTGAAGTGGCGCTGCTGAAATCAGGCATCGGTAAAGTGGCTGCCGCGCTCGGCACCACCTTGTTGCTCGAGCTGTGCAAACCGGATGTGGTGATCAACACCGGTTCCGCTGGCGGATTAGCGTCAACGCTGAAAGTGGGCGATATCGTGGTGTCCGATGAAGTGCGCTATCACGACGCCGACGTCACCGCCTTCGGCTACGAGCCCGGCCAAATGGCCGGTTGCCCCGCAGCTTTCGTGGCAGATGACAAGCTGATTGTCGCCGCTGAGCGGGTTATCAAGCAGCTCGACCTCAACGCGGTACGCGGTTTGGTCGTGAGCGGCGATGCGTTTATCAACGGCGCGGCACCGCTGACGCGCATCCGCACCACCTTCCCGCAGGCGATCGCGGTGGAGATGGAAGCGACCGCGATTGGTCACGTTTGCCATCAATTCAAGGTGCCGTTTGTGGTGGTGCGCGCGATTTCTGATATCGCCGATCAGGAATCACACCTCAGCTTCGACGAGTTCCTCAGCGTTGCGGCAAAACAGTCTTCGCTGATGGTAGAAAACCTGCTGGTTCAGCTGGCGCGTGGCTAAAATCCTGCTGCTCGGGCTGTTGCTGCTGTGCAACAGCCTGTTCGCCGCCGCGCCGCGCGTTATTACGCTTTCGCCCCATCTGACCGAACTGGCCTTCGCCGCGGGCATTACGCCGCTGGCCGTCAGCGCCTTCTCTGATTATCCCGCGCAGGCCAACGCGCTGGAGCAGGTGGCGAACTGGCAAGGCATCAAAGTGGAACGCATTCTGCAGCTCAAACCGGATGTGGTGCTGGCGTGGCGTGGCGGTAATCCGCAGCGGCAAATCGAACAGCTGCAGCGTTTCGGGATAAAGGTTGAGTGGATCGATCCGCAAACCATTGATCAAATGATCGATGCGCTGGCGGCGTTACAGCGCTGGAGTCCGCAGCCGCAGCGAGCGATTGACGCGGCGCAGGCATTGCGCGCGCAGGAAGCGGCGCTGCGTAAACAGTATCAGCACAGTACGCCGATCGCGCTGTTTTTGCAGTTTGGTCAGCAACCGCTGTTTACTGCTGCGCGTAACACCATGCAAAACCAAATGATTGAGCTGTGCGGCGGCAGGAATATTTTTGCCGATAGCAGCGTCAGTTGGCCGCAGGTGAGCCGCGAACAGGTATTGATGCGGCATCCGCAGGCGATTGTGATTGGCGGTAACGCCGCACACGCCGCCAGCATTACCAAATTCTGGCAGCCGCAGCTGGATGTGCCGGTGATCGCCATTAATGACGACTGGCTGAGCCGTCCGGGGCCTCGCATGCTGCTGGCAGCGAAACAGCTGTGTGCAGATTTACATCCGTCGAAAAAAAGCACCATTAAAGATTAAAGATTAAAGATCCGGCAGAAATTGTCGTAAATCATAATACAAGGCGCAGCGGCCACGTATGCTCTGTGCCCATTTTTAGCGCTTAGCGCAATTTTGTCTTCACCAGGAACTATTCATGACCAGAGCACTGCTGCTGGCCATAGGGCTCGTGATCGCTGCACCACTGAGTGCGGCCACGTCGACCGGCTCTATCGCCGTCACCTTAACGTTATTCTCGCGTTGCGATATCTCACGCCAGAATGAACACACTCTGCCCACCGTGGATTGTGGACGCCACTTCAGCGCGCAGCCGCGCATTACCGAACGTGTGTTAAAACGCGATGCCACGCGCCGTGAATCCGCGCGTTTAGTGACAATAGAGTGGTAAGAATCTGGCTACCAGAACGGCAGCCAGAGCAGTATTAGATGCTGAAGGAAGAACCACAACCGCAGGTGGTTTTGGCATTCGGGTTGGTCACGATAAAACGTGAACCTTCCAGGCCTTCGGTGTAATCCACGGAACCGCCCACCAGATATTGCAGGCTCATCGGATCCACCACCAGCGCCACACCTTGTTTCTCGATGGTCATGTCGCCGTCATTCATTTGATCGTCAAAGGTGAAGCCGTACTGGAAACCGCTGCAACCGCCGCCGGTAATATAGACGCGCAATTTCAGCGCGGGATTCTCTTCATCAGAAATCAGGTTTTTCACTTTTTTTGCTGCTGCATCAGTGAATTGCAAAGGCAGCGCTGCTAAGTCGTCACTCATCTTTTACTCCGGGTAAACGTCGAGGTCAGAAAACGACCTTAATTTCGCTATTATCTGCCAGCCGTCCAGTGCAATCAAGTCTCAAGCTTGACACTGCGTGCCGCCGCCTGCGCAGGAAAGTATATACCCTAAACTTTAGCGCAAGCCGTTATTCCCGTAGAATGGCGCCAGATTTTTTCCCGAACAGCAGGAGCAGAACAATGAGTAAGTCAGAAAACCTGTATGCCGCAGCGCAACGCCTGATCCCCGGCGGTGTGAACTCCCCGGTACGTGCATTTACCGGTGTGGGCGGTGTGCCGCTGTTCATCGAACGCGCTGACGGTGCGTATCTGTATGACGCCGACGGCAAAGGCTATATCGATTATGTCGGTTCGTGGGGCCCGATGGTGCTGGGTCACAACAACGCCAACATCCGTAACGCGGTAATTGAAGCCGCCGCGCGCGGTCTGAGCTTCGGCGCGCCGACCGAGATGGAAGTGAAAATGGCCGAGCTGGTGTGCGAGCTGGTGCCAAGCATGGACATGGTGCGCATGGTTAACTCTGGCACCGAAGCCACCATGAGCGCCATTCGCCTGGCGCGCGGCTTCACCCATCGCGACAAAATCATCAAGTTCGAGGGCTGCTATCACGGCCATGCCGATTGCCTGCTGGTAAAAGCCGGTTCCGGCGCGCTGACGCTGGGACAGCCAAACTCGCCGGGCGTACCGGCCGATTTCGCTAAACACACGCTGACCTGCACCTACAACGATCTCAGCACCGTGCGTGCGGCTTTCGAGCAATATCCTGAGGATATCGCCTGCATCATCGTTGAGCCGGTGGCGGGCAACATGAACTGCATTCCACCGCAGCCAGACTTCCTGCCGGGCCTGCGTGCGCTGTGTGACGAATTCGGCGCGCTGCTGATCATCGACGAAGTAATGACCGGCTTCCGTGTCGCGTTGGGCGGTGCTCAGGCCTATTACGACGTGACGCCAGACCTGACCTGCCTCGGTAAAATCATCGGTGGCGGCATGCCGGTTGGTGCTTTTGGTGGTCGTCGCGAGGTGATGGATGCGCTGGCGCCAACCGGTCCGGTTTATCAGGCCGGTACCTTGTCCGGTAACCCGATTGCCATGGCGGCGGGCTTTGCATGTCTGTCGCAGATTGCGCAGCCGGGTACGCATAGCACGCTGACCGATTTGACCACGCAGTTAGCGCAAGGCTTGCTGGACGCGGCGAAGGCCGAAAACATTCCGCTGGTGATCAACCACGTTGGCGGCATGTTCGGGATTTTCTTCACCGACGCCGATGAAGTCACCGGCTATCAGGACGTGACTCAGTGTGATGTGGAACGCTTCAAGCGTTTCTTCCACCTGATGCTGGAAGAAGGCGTTTACCTCGCGCCATCCGCTTTCGAAGCCGGCTTTATGTCGCTGGCGCACAGTAAAGAAGATATTCAGCGCACCATCGATGCCGCACGACGCAGCTTCGCGAAACTGTAAAATAAGAAGGGCGCCACATGGCGCCCTTCTGCTATGCCCGCCGCAACAGCCAAATAAAATACGGCGCACCAAAGAAGGTCGCCATCAACCCGGCTGGAATTTGATCCGGGAACGCCAGCATCCTGCCGCACCAGTCGGCGAAAATCATCAAACCGCCGCCCAACAAACCGGCCATCAACACCTGCGGTAACGCACGGCGGAACCCAAGCATGCGCACGATATGCGGCGCCATCAGCCCAATAAAGCTCAGCGGCCCAATAGTTAACGTGGCCGTGGCGGTCAATGCCGCAGCCAGCAACAGCAAGCTAAGGCGCGAGGTGGTCAACGCCATACCCGCTGAACGCGCAGTGGCGCTGCCGAGTGGCAACAACGTTAGCCAGCGACTCGCCAGCGGTGCCAGCGCAATCAGCACCAAACCCACCACCGCGCTTTGCACCGCTTGCTGCATATTGATGTTGTAGGTTGAACCGGAAATCCTGCTCAGCAAGCCGCCCATGCGCGGATCGCCGCTGGCCAGCAGCACCATCAAAATAGTGACGAACGCGCTGTTGAGCGCCATGCCCGCCAGCAACATGCGTTCTGGCGAGAAGCCGCCGCGACTCGCCACCAGCATAATAATCATCAGCGTCAATGCCGCACCCAGCGCACCGGCAGGCAACAGCCAGGCTACCGCATCCCCCGGCACAAAGAACATCATCACCACCACGCCACACGCCGCACCCGAGCTGATGCCCAGCACTTCAGGGCTCGCCATCGGATTGCCGGTGAGACGCTGGATCAGCGCACCTGCCACGCCGAGCATCATGCCGACAATCAGCGCGGCCAATACGCGCGGTGCGCGCCACGGCAGCAGTTGATGCAGCATATCGCCGCCCACCCACGTAAAGCCCTGCGCATCACGACCAAAGGTAATGCCAACCCAGCTGAATATGCCCAGAACCAGTAATCCAATCAGACACCAGCGCAAGACGTTCTGCCGCTCAGCCGGCACGCTATCGCCCTGATTGAGCGCCGGTGGCACCGATCCGGTACGCAAGCGCGGCAACAGCCACAGCAGAATCGGCACGCCGATCAGCGCGGTCGCCGTGCCGGTCGAGACTTCGCGCCAGTGGCTGGTGAGCCACAGCACGCACTGATCGGCCAGCCACAGCAGCAGCGCACCAATCAACGGGGCCAGCATCATGCGGCTAATCAGGCGACGTCCACCGAGCATCTTCGCCAGCAGCGGCGCAAACAGGCCGATAAAGCCGATGATGCCCGCAACATTGACCAACTGCGCGCTAAGCAAAATCGCCAGCGCCAGCGCGGCAATACGCGCCGCCGACAGCGCCAGACCGAGATTTTTCGCTACGCCATCATCGAGCCCCATCAACGTCAGCGGGCGCAGCAGCGCCAGCGCCACCACAAACGCCAGCAGCAGACGCGGCCACAGCTGGGCCACGTTGTGTCCATCCAGCTGATTGAGTGCGCCGGTGCTCCACAGGAACATGTTTTGCAGCTGATCGTGATTGAAGATAGCGAAGATTTGATTCACCGAACCGGCGTACAAACTCAATACCAGCCCAGCCAGAATCAGCGTCACTGGCGACAAACGTTTGCCCCAGGCCACGCCGAATACCAGAATGCCGACCAGCACCGCGCCGCCCATCGCCGCAAACTGCTGCGTGAGCTCGCCGCCCGGCAAATGCCATAACGTCGCGACGGTAATCCCCAGCTGAGCGCCGGACGACACGCCCAGCGTGGTGGGTTCCGCCAGCGGATTACGCAGCACCTGTTGAAACAGCAAACCGGCGAGGGCAAGGCCCGCGCCAACCAGCAGCGACAGCGCCAGACGCGACAGCAAGCTGTGATGAAACACCACTTGCTGGATGTTGTTGATGTCAGGCGCGAAAAACGCCTGAGACCACTGATCGCCTGGCAGCGCCTGACGCAAATTGATAAAAGTTAAGGCCAGCGCCAGCAGAAAGACTGCACTCAGCAGCGCGACGGGAAAAAGACGATTGCGCATCAGTGCGACTCCAGCGCGTGTTCCAGCACGCGGACAAATTTCAGCGCCGAATAGGTCGCGCCGTAATACCACACCGCCGGCACGCGCTGGAAACGCTGCGCGCGCACAAACGGCAGCGCCTGCCACAGCGCGGTAGCCATCACTTGCTGCATATCGCGATCGTTATCGTGATCGAAGCAGATCACCTGCACATCACCTACTTCCGCCAGCCGCTCCAGCCCAACAACCGCGCTGCCCCAGAAGTTGGTTTCACCCTGCCAGGCATTGCTCAAGCCAAGGATCTCCATCACCTCGAGAAACAGGCTGTTTTTACCGAAGGTAATCGCATGGCGGCTATCCATCAGTGACATCAGCAGCACCGGACGATCGGCCCACGGCTTGAGGCGTTCACGCGCCGCCGCCAGCTGCTCATCCACATACTGCAGATGCTGCACGGCCTGCGCTTCACGGCCAAGACGCGCGCCGAGCGCCTGCAGCGAGTGACGCGCGGTGCTGAGCGGTTTGCCGTCGCCGCTATTAAGGTCAAAACCCATGGTCGGCGCGATGCGCTGCAGCTTATCCAGCGCCGGGCCGTAACCATTGGAGTGCAGAATGAGCGAAGGTTCGAGCTGCGTCATCAGCTCCAGATTGGGTTCGGTGCGCAGACCGAGATCGATAACGCCGGACGGCAGCTGCGGATCGCCGACCCAAATGTTGTAGTTGTGCATGTCGGCCACGCCGAGTGGCGTCACGCCGAGCGCCATCAGCAGCTCCACTGGCAGCCACTCCAGCGCCAGAATGCGCTGCGCATCCGGCACGGCGGCACGCAGCGGCAACGCGGACATCAAGGGGGAAAGCGCCAGCGCCGTCAGCAGGCGGCGGCGAGAAATGTCGAACATGGCGAGGCCTTAATAAACGAAACTGACGGGCGCGCCGCCCAGCGGATGCGGCAAAATGCCCATCGGAATACCGTAAATGTTGCCCAGCACATCGGCCTGCATGATCACCTCAGGGCCGCCTTCGGCAATCACTTCGCCACCGCGCAGCGCCACCAAACGATCGCAATAGCGCGCCGCCATGTTGAGATCGTGCAGCACCGCAATCACCGTCAGCCCACGTTCGCGGCTGAGACGCTGAATCAGCGCCAGCACATCAACCTGATGGGCGATATCCAGCGCCGACGTCGGTTCGTCCAGCAGCAGACAGCGACTGTTCTGCGCCACCAGCATCGCCAGCCAGGCACGCTGGCGCTCGCCGCCAGAAAGGCTATCCACCAGACGCCCGGCAAAAGGCTTTAATCCCACCAGCGTAATCGCCTCTTCTACCCGATCGCGATCTTCCTGACCATAGCGGCCCAGCGCGCCGTGCCACGGATAGCGGCCAATCGCCACCAGCTCGCGCACCGTCATGCCTTCCGCCGCGGGCAGTTGCTGCGGCAAATACGCCACCTGACGCGCAAAATCTTTGCTGCCCCAGTTATCTACCGCGTCCTCATTCAGCAACACGCGCCCTTCACTCGCCGCATGGTGACGACCGAGCATTTTCAGCAGCGTGGATTTGCCGGAACCATTATGACCAATCAGCGCGGTGACTTTGCCCGGTGCAAAAGTAAGAGACAGCGGATGCAGCAGCGTGCGGCCTGGCACACGAAAACTGACGTTATCCAGCCTGAAGGTGGTTTCTGCGTGGTGCGGATGCTGCATGATAATCCCTGGTTAATCGGTAGGGTCGCCATTAATGGCGACCTACGTAACGTGATCAGAAGCGGAAAGTCGCAGTACCGACAATCTGACGCTCAGCGCCCCAGTAGCAGGCGTAGTCGCGGTAGCAGCTGGCGACATATTCACGATCGAACAGATTATTGACGTTAACGCCGATGGTGGAGCCCGGCATGCCAAAGCGTGCGAGATCGTATTTCAGCGCGGCATCAACGGTGGTGTAACCGGCGACGTCAAAGTTTTGGTTCTCGTTCGCCGGGTCATTGGCGCTGTAGATACCTTTGCTTTCGCCGACATAACGTACACCTGCACCCAGCGTTACGCCTGAAAGCGCAGTTTCGTGGAAGGTGTAATCACTCCATATCGATGCCATATGCTTCGGCACCTGCACCGGCGTTTTGCCTTTCAGTAAGGTGTCATGCGTATATTCGGCATCGGTATAAGAGTAAGCGGCTGTCAGGTTGATATTGGCATTTATCGCCGCTTTGGCTTCTAACTCCACGCCGCGTGAACGAATTTCACCACCTTGCACGCTGAATTGCAGACTATTGGGATCGGCTGTGAGGTTCTTCGTTTTCGTGAGCTGATAGACCGCACCCGTGATAACAATCGGACGATCTTTTGGCACATATTTCACACCGGCTTCGTACTGCTTAGCGCGTGAAGGATCGAATGTTTGGCCGCTGGATGTGGTACCCGCTGTAGGAATAAACGATTCGCTATAGCTGAAATACGGCGCGATGCCGTTATCAAATACGTAATTCAAACCACCGCGCCAGGTGAAGGCCTGATCGTGGTTTTTCTCTTCTGTATTACCGTTACGGTTCAATGCCGAGGTCATCGCGTAATCATAGCGACCGCCTAATGTCAGCACCCAACGGTTCCACTCCATTTGATCCTGGGAGTAGAGGCCAGTTTGTTCCTGACGGTTTAGATATTGATACGGGAATGGCGTACCGATAACCGCGTCATTGCCATATTGCGGATTGATTGCACTGATCGGTGCGGCGCTACCAAAGGCAGCATCAATATCATTGCGGGTACGCTGATAATCCACGCCCATCAGCAAAGTATGATCCACGGCACCGGTGGCAAATTTAGCTTGAACCTGGTTATCCAACGCAAACTGATTCAGCTTTTCATTAGAAACCGCTGAACCGCGGGTGATTTGCTGTGTAGCGGGAATGAAACCATTGCCATAAATACTGCGATAATCCGTTCTCAGATCCGCATAGCGCAGATTCTGTCGCACCGTCCAGGTATCGTTGAAGCTGTGCTCGAAGTTGTAACCCACCATCTTGGTGTTGCGCGAAATCTTGTTGCTGTCTTCGCCTTCATCAAAGTTGGTCGGCAGCTTGTAACTGCTGCCGTCAGGACGCGTGATGCCCACCACGGTGCCCTGACGCGGCAACCAGCCGTAATAGCCGGTTTCCGGTTCGTTCTGGAAATAGGTCAGCAGATCAAAACGCGTATTCTCATCCGGACGCCAGCTGAACGATGGCGCAATGGTGTAACGCTTCTCTTTGTTCATCTCCTGCTGCGCATCAGCGCTGCGCGCGAGGCCGGTCAGGCGATAGCTGTAAACGCCGTCATCATCCAGCGAGCCGCCGAAGTCGAAACCGGTGGAGAACTGATTATTGGTGCCCATCTGGAACTGCACTTCACGCAGCGTCTCCTGCGTAGGACGCTTACTCACCAGCGACACCACGCCGCCCGGATTGCTCTTGCCGTACAGCACTGAAACCGGACCGCGCAGCAGCTCGGCGCGCTCGAGGAAATAGGGATCGATAGCAAACTCAGAGTAGTTATCGCCCTGCAGTTTCAGGCCATCAAGATATTGATTGGTGTTGGTTTCGCTGAAGCCGCGAATAGAAAGCGCATCGATGACATTGGAGCTACCGCGGTTGCCGGTCAATACGCCAGGCGTATAGTTGAAAGCCCCTTTCACGCTGGTGACGTTTTTCATCGCCATCTCTTCCTGCGTGACCACAGAGATCGACTGCGGGTTCTTCTCAATCGGCGTATCGGTTTTGGTGCCGGTGGCGCTGCGTTTGGCCGCGATGGTTGGCGACGGGCCCCATGCATTCTCTTGCGCCACGCCGCTGCCACCATCGGCGCTGACAACCACGGTATCTTCTGCCAACGCCTGCACGCTGAACGTACCCAGAGTCAGTGAAATAAGCCAAGCCAGCGAACGCGGGCGGAAAAAACAAGGATTGGTGTTTCGCGTATTCATAAGTGAGGTCTCTCGAAAAAAGTCGATGCAGGCGAATACAAACGAGAATGATTATTATGACGCACGGATTTTAGGCGAAATATCTCCACATTCGCAACGTCTAATGGCCGTTAGCGCGGCGTTTACAGCCAGATCGCGCATATTCATGATCGCGAATAATAAATTAGCGATGAAGCGAGCGCAGGCCACCAATCGGGAAATTACACTGCCGCAAAGCGGAAATTCATTTCATCCCGATTGAGCCATTAATTAAAAATAATAAATAAAATCATTTATTTAAGAATTGGCCCGCTAATTGCTTATGTCATGCATTCTCTTTCTAAAGACATCGTCATGGCCGCTATAAACTGGAACATTGTTGATCGCGTTATCTTCATCAATTTGAAGAAACGCAAAGACCGATTAACCCGCATCACTAAACAGCTTAAAAAGTTAGGTCTAACCGCTGAAAAAATCGTTCGTCTGAATGCGATCAAGCATGAAAAGGGCTACATCGGCTGCACGCAATCGCATATTGCCGCGCTGGAGATGGCACGCGATAACGGCTGGGAGCGGGTGCTGATTCTGGAAGATGACTTCAGCTTTGATGAAAACCAGGCGAATTATGACAATCTCAACCGCTACTTTGCCGCCCTGCCGCAAATCAACTGGCAAGTGGCTTTTCTGGCGGCCAATTATCGCCGCGTCACGCCGTTGAAAAGCGTGGACTATATCGTACGCGCCAACTTCGCGTGGTGCGCCTGCGCGTATATCGCCAATCTCCGCTATTACGCCACGCTGATTGAAAACTATCGCGCAGCGCTGCAGGCACAATTGCAAGGTGGCGCGCAGGCGCAATATGCCCTTGATGTGCACTGGAATAGCCTGATGCAGCAGGATCTGTGGCTGGGCGTGTTCCCCAACGCCGGCGCACAACGGCTCGACAAAAGCGATATCGAAAATAGAACGGTAGATTACCGCGCACTCTTCAGAAAGCCGTTGAGTCAAATTGTTGCGCCCGCCAAATTCACGCCCTCCACTACCGGTCCAATTAAGGTCGATTTTTACTTCCAGTGGCCGCCGGGTTGGACAAATTTTGAATCGGTAATTGAGGCGATGCAGGCCAATCCCGTCTTCGATTGCCGCATCGTGGTGGTGCCTTACCTGAACTGGAAGGCCAGCGATGTTAATGGCGATATTCAGCGTGAAATTCTGCGTGAAAGAGGGCTCGACTATATCGGGTTTGAAGATTATCAGTTGGAGGCGCGTCAGCCGGATGTGGTGTTCCTGCAAAACCCTTACGACGAAGCGCGACCCGAAGCCTTCCGCAGCGACTACTTGCATGAGCGCGGCGTGAAGATCGCTTATATCCCTTACGCGCTCGACACCGGAATTGGCGCTGAAAGTATGGTGTATCAGTATAATTTGCTCTGTCAGAATCTGGCGACGTGGATATTTGCCCGTTCAGAAAAACATAAAGCTGAGTTTGCACTGCAATGTCAGGCAGGAAATCGCCATGTACACGTTACTGGCCATCCTAAATTTGACCACTATCAACGTCGTTTCCCTCTTTCAGATAAGCCGCAGCCACGCACAGTAACCACTTTCCTGTGGACACCGCATTTCGTGCTGCCGGGCGATCAGAAGATGTACACCACTTTCAACCTTTACGGCAGCGCGATCCTGAAGCTGATTGAGCGTCAGAATATTCATCTGATCATTCGCCCTCATCCGCTGCTAAGCCAGTGGATAAATGAAGCCAACTCATCGGCACGTAGCCTTTATCAGCAATTACTTAGCACGGCGCAGCAGCACGCCAATCTGGAGTGGGATCACGGGCATGATTACACCCATACTTTTGCGCGTTCCGATGCACTCATCGCAGACGCCGGCTCTTTCCTGCTGGAATATCTGCCGTCGAAAAAACCCATCCTCTATCTCACCCACGAAACCTGCCACGGTTTAAACCGCACTGCAGATTTCATTTATGACGCCTACGACGTTGCCTGGTGCGAAGAGGATATTTTCACCTTTGTTGACAACATTGTCGCGGGGCGCGATGCAATGAAAATGCGCCGGGAACAGGTGCTGCAAGAGGAACTGCAGATAGAAAAGAAAACGGCGGGCGAGAAGATCGCTGAAATTATTTGTTCATCACTCAGACCGCAAGCGGCGGAATAAAAAATGAAAAATGTAGCCATAATACTTTCTGGCGGTACAGGCACCCGCTTTGGCAGCGACAAGCCGAAACAATTTGCTAAGTTGGCGGGTCGTGCGGTGATTGAATATACCATCGAGCGTTTTGAAACGTCGGTCGACATTGATGAGATTATTATTGTCTCGCAAAATGAGCACATCGATTTTATGTGGGAACTGGTGGCTAAAAATCAGTGGCATAAAGTGAGTAAAGTGGTGAACGGCGGTAAAGAACGTTTTGACTCGACATATTCCGCACTGAAAACCCTTAGCGACTATGACGGTCAATGCAAAATCTTACTGCATGATGCCGTGCGGCCATTAATTAGCGACGCAATCATTCGCAAATGCGTAGATGCCCTGGAATCCTTTGACGCCGTAGATGTGGTGATCCCCTCAGCAGATACCTTAGTAGAAGTACACGATGATGGCTGCATTGCCCATATTCCTCATCGTGCCAGCATGCGTCGTGGCCAGACACCTCAAGCATTTCGTCTGGAGAAAATTCGCCAGGCTTATGAGAAAGCGGCGGCCATAGGTAAGTTTACGTTTACCTGCGACTGCGGCGTGCTGCGTAATATGCTGCCTGAAACGCGTGTTATTACCGTTGAGGGAGATGAAAACAATATCAAAATCACCCATCCACTTGACCTCTATATCGCAGAGAAATTGCTGCAGGAGAAAAGCTCACATTCATTGAATACTGCCAGTCTCGATTTCCTGCGCGATAAGCATATGGTTATTTTTGGTGGCGGTAGTGGAATTGGTCTGGAGATGATGAAAGTTGCCACGCTATGCGGGGCCAAAGTGCATATTGCCAGCCGTTCACATAATGATATCGATATCACTCAGCTCGACAGCATTAAAAACTATTTAAATAACATCATTGCCGAGCATGGCAATATTGATTATATCGTCAACACTGCAGGTGTATTAATTAAGAAACCGCTCTCCACGCTGACTCAGCATGAAGTTATGGCGCTGATTAACATTAATTATCTCGGGGCCGTAAACGTGGCGATTGCGGCAAAAGAGCGCTTAACCAGTAATTCCGGCATGTTATTGAATTTTACATCCAGTTCCTATACGCGCGGACGGGCCTTTTATGCCCTTTACTCCTCTGCAAAAGCTGCGGTAGTCAATTTGACTCAGGCGCTGGCGGAAGAGTGGATTGAGGATAAGGTCAAAGTGAACTGCATTAATCCTGAGCGTACCGCAACGCCAATGAGAACCGTTAATTTTGGCGAGGAACCGGCAGACTCACTGTTACATGCGCGAGACGTTGCAGTAAAAAGCCTGGAAGTTCTGGTGACGCAAAGCACTGGTATGGTTATTGATATTCGTAAAAGTAACTGCAAGAACCAGCCCCGCTGACCACCTATCCCAATGAAAAAGGGCGCCGCAGCGCCCTTTGTATTTTTCGGCAAGTTATTTGCTGCCGAACATATCCTTAATCCAACCCGCGACGCCGTCAGAATCTTTCTGCTCATTCTGTGGCTGTTGCTGCTGTTGCTGCTGCTCTTGTTGCTGCTGCAACTGCTGCTGTTGCTGCTGAACCTGCTGTTGCTGCTGCTGACACAGCGCATTCGGATCCAGCGACCACACCGGCAGCGAACGCCATGTGCTGCTGCCGCTACCGCAAACGAAGTTACCGGCAGAATCGACGTTCATCTGCGTGATATCTTCCGGCGGCGTCAGCACCAGCGGCATCGGCGCCTGGTTGTCGAGATAACGACGATAAAGCTGCATCGCACCGCTGGCACCGTACAGTTTCGAGGTTTGGTTGTTATCACGACCAACCCAGGTAATCGCCACTTCTTTGCCATCGACACCGGCGAACCAGCTGTCGATCAGGTCATTGGTGGTACCGGTTTTGCCCGCCAGATGCGCTTTCGGATATCGCGCACCCAGCGCACGCGCGGTACCGTGATCGGCGACCTGCTGCATGGTGTAGAGCGTGAGATACGCGGCCTGCGCTGGTTCGACGCGCTGCGCCTGCGGATAGCTCTGATACAGCACCGTGCCATCCTCGGCAATCACTGAACGCACCGCCGACAACTCAGCGCGGTTACCGCCGCTGGCAATCGACTGGAACGCCTGCGCTACTTCAATCGGCGTCAGATTCAGTGCACCCAGCAGCATGGATGGTACCGGATGCAGCTGATCTTTCGGCACGCCGAGTTTGTTCCAGGTATCGACCACCGCATCCAGTCCCAGCGTCATACCGAGGTTGACGGTTGGCACGTTCATCGAGTTGGTCAACGCATCCACCAGCATCACTTTGCCGCTGAAACGACGATCGTCATTCATCGGTTTCCAGATGGTGCCATTCGGCTGTTTCAGCGCAATCGGCTCATCGGCGATCCAGCTGTTGAGGCGATAGCTGTTCGGCTGACTCAGCGCGGTGAGATAGGTCGCCGGTTTTGCCAGCGAGCCAATCGAACGACGCGCCTGCAATGCGCGGTTGTAACCGGCAAACTGCGGATCGGCACCGCCAACCATGGCGCGCACTTCACCACTGAAGCGGTCAACCACCACCATCGCGGTTTCCAGATCTTTCAGTCCCCGCTGTTTTTTCAGCGTAGGAATGCCTTCCACCACCGCTTTCTCAGCGGCATCCTGCGAGATCGCATCCAGCGTGGTGAAAATCTTCACGCCAGAGAGATCTTTCATTTTGTCGCCGAGCTTAGCCTGCAGCTCGTTACGCACCATCTGCATAAACGCCGGCTGTGGCGTGATCACGCCGCCTTTAGGCTGCACGCCCAGCGGACGCGCCGACAACATGTCATACAGTTCCTGATCGATGACGTTCTGCTGCTGCAACAAACGCAGCACCAGGTTACGTCGCTCCAGCGCCAGTTTCGGATTACGCCACGGATTGTACAGCGACGCGCCTTTCACCATGCCAACCAGCATCGCCTGCTGATCGAGGCTCAGCTCATCCACCGGACGACCAAAGTAATACAGACTCGCCAGCGGGAAGCCGCGGATCTGATCGTTACCGGTCTGGCCGAGATACACCTCATTGAGATACAGCTCGAGGATGCGATCTTTGCTGTAGCGCGCATCCATGATCACCGCCATATAGGCTTCACGTGCTTTACGCCACAGCGAACGCTCGTTGGTGAGGAACAGGTTTTTCACCAGCTGCTGCGTCAGCGTACTGCCGCCCTGCACCGCTTTACCGGCGGTGATGTTGGCGAGGAACGCTCGACCAATCGAATACGGGCTAATGCCGTCGTGTTCGTAGAAGTGACGGTCTTCGGTGGCGATCAAGGTGCTAACCAGCAGATCCGGGAAACCGGCGCGCGGCACGAACAGACGCTGTTCACCGTTCGGCGACTGCAACATGGTGATCAGGCGCGGATCGAGGCGGAAGAAGCCAAAATCACGGCCGGTATCGAGGTTTTTAATCTCGCTCAGCTCATCGTTGCTAAACGTCAGACGCGCGTTGATCTGCCCTTCTTTGCTGTCCGGGAAATCAAACGGACGACGCAGCAGGTCAATGGTGTTGCCTTTGACGCTAAACTCGCCCGGACGGGTGATGCGCGACACTTCGCGATACTGCGTGCCTTCCAGCAGCGCAATCATCTCTTTTTTGTCGTACGACATGCCCGGTTCGAGGTTAACCATGCGGCCATAAACGGCGGCCGGCAGTTGCCACACTTTACCGTCGATGCGGCTGCGGATTTCCGAGTCGAGATAGACGCCCCAGGCGGCCATCACTACCACAAAGACCAGGAAGAGTTTAATCAACCAGCCTAACCAGCGACGTTTGCCGCGTGGCGGACGTTTTTTACTTTTTGGTGGCACCGGTCCACTCTCCTCATCTTCTTCATCAAAATCGTCCTGATCGATATCATCATCAAGTTCCCTGCGGCGACCCCGACGCGCAGTGCTGCGCGGCGGCTTTGGCGCTTTTCCTTTGCGCCCAATAGGTTCGCGATCGTTCCCAGACATGCTTTTATTCTCCAGGCATTACTACGGCGGCGGCCGTTACTCTAACTGCTTTCTCGTGCTGCGCATGGCAGAACCCTCTGAATTCGATCCACAGCGTTTCACGATGAAAATTTCTTGGTCCGCCTTGTGGGTAAGGCGTTGGCCGGATCGTCCGGCCACGGATGCTTTGGATAGCGCCCTTTCATCTCTTTCTGCACTTCGGGATAGGCACCGCGCCAGAACGCCGCGAGGTCGCGGGTGATCTGCAACGGACGGTGCGCGGGCGAGAGCAGCTCTAATACCAGCGGTACGCGGCCATCGGCCACCGCCGGATTCTGTGCTTCGCCAAACATCTCCTGAATCCGCACCGCCAGCGCGGGTGGCTTCTCGGCATCGTAGCGGATCGGCAGGCGGCTTCCGGTCGGCACAGTGTAATGAGTTGGCAGCACAGTATCCAGCCGCTGACGTTGTGACCATGTCAGCAAATGTAATAATGCGCTGACAAGATTGATGCTCTGCAATCCTTTCAGATCGCGCACCGCAATCATCTCCGGCAACAGCCAGCTTTCAAGCGTATCGAGCAGGCTCTCATCGTCCAGCGGCGGCCACGCCTCTTCCGGCAACCACTGCGTGGCACAATGCACCCGCAAGCGTAGCTGCTCAGCGTCTTCTTTCCAGCCCAGCACCGACAATCCTTTTTCACGGATCCAGCGCAGCATCGCCGGATGCAATATTTCCGCTTCCGGACGCGCCTGCGGCTGTGCTTTCAGGACCAGCGCACCAATGAGTTCGCGCTTCCACGCGCGCATGGTGCCTTTCTCCTCGTCCCACTCCACGTCGGTGCGCTGCTCAACTAATGTTGGAGACGCGCGGCGTAACGCGTCGATATCCACCGGCAGCGCCAGCAACATGCGCGCATCAGCGGCGCTGGCGCCCTGCAACAGCGTCGGCGCAATCAGCCACTCATAGCGGCTCAAACCATCTTGTTCGTTGAGCATCGCGCCAATGCCATTCGCCAGCTGATAACGCGCACTGTCGCCACGACGCTGCGCCAGACGATCGGCAAAACCGGCGGCCAGCAGCTGCGGGAATAAGTCGGGATTAATGCTGCCGCCACTGGCGTTGAGGCGTTTCTGCCACTGACGCGCACGGCGCTGCCAGTGCGACTGCGGATGATTAAGCGCATCACGCAAATCAACGCTGCCACTGCGTGGAGGATCTTCCAGAATCGCCACCAACAGCGCGGCGCTGGCGATGGCATCGTTGTTTTGCCCGGCGGCCACCAGAATCGCGCTTAGGCGCGGATCGCTGCCCAGCGCCGCCATCTTGCGACCGCGTGCGTTAAGTTGGTGATTCTCCAGCGCGCCGAGCTGCGTTAACCGCTCGCACGCCGCACGCAAGTTGCGCGGCGGCGGCGCATCAAGCCAGGTCAGCTGCGTCGCATCCTGACAACCCCATTGCAGCAGATCGATCTGCAGCGAGGTCAAATCGCTCTGGAGAATTTCCGGTTCGCTCTGCGCTGCTGCGCGCAGCGCCTGCTCTTGCGGCAGCAAATGCAGGCAGATGCCCGGTTCTAATCGCCCGGCACGTCCGGCACGCTGGGTCATTGATGCCTGGCTGATGCGCTGCGTTTGCAGCCGCGTCACGCCGCTGCGCACGTCAAACTGCGCCGAGCGCTCCAGCGCACTATCGACCACTAATCGGATACCTTCGATGGTCAAACTGGTTTCGGCGATGTTGGTCGCCAGCACCACTTTGCGGCGCCCCGCCGGAGACGGCAGGATGGCACGGCGTTGCACTTCCAGCGACAGCGCGCCATATAAAGGAGAGAGATCCACCTCGTCACCGACCCGCGCTTCCAGCTCGCGCTTCACTCTTTCGATTTCTGCTACGCCCGGCAGGAACAGCAGCAGCGATCCTGACTCGTCGCGCAGCAGTTGTGCCACCTCGCGTGCTACCGCTTCCTCAAAACGTTGCTGGTTGTTGAGCGAAACATAGCGGCGCGTGACAGGGAAGCTGCGTCCTTCTGAGATGATAAAAGGCGCATCCGGCAGCAGCTGACGCAAACGCTGGTTGTCGAGCGTGGCCGACATCAGCAGGATTTTTAGATCGTCGCGCAATCCTTGCTGCACATCGAGCAGCAGCGCCAGCGCAAGATCGGCCTGCAGGCTGCGTTCGTGGAATTCATCGAGGATCACCAGCGAGACGCCTTCCAGCATTGGATCGCGCTGCAACATGCGCGTCAAAATGCCTTCTGTCACCACTTCGAGGCGCGTGTTGGCACCGCAGCAGTTTTCACCGCGCATGCGATAGCCAACGGTGCCGCCCGGCTGCTCGCCAAGCAGTTCCGCCAGACGCTGCGCCACGTTGCGCGCCGCCAGTCGACGCGGCTCCAGCATGATGATGCGGCCGGACAATTGGGCGTGTTTTAGCAGCTGTAACGGCAGCCAGGTGGATTTACCTGCGCCGGTCGGCGCCGCCAGCAACACCTGCGGCGACTGCGCCAGCGCGGCCAGCAACGCAGGCAGCACCTCGATTACCGGTAACTCACTCAAACTCAACTCCCAAAATGCCTGTGCTAAGATGGCGCGCATTGTAGCACTCTGAGGCGCGGATTACCGGAGGCCAAACTGGCAACGCAACGTCTGTTTTTTGCTCTTGAACTGCCCGCTCCGCTCCAGCAACAGCTGGTACAGTGGCGCGCGGATAATTTTGCTGCCGAAGCCGGGAAACCGGTGGCGGCGGCCAACCTGCACCTGACGCTGGCGTTTCTCGGCGAGGTCAGCGATGAGACCTCACGTAAGCTGCAACTGCTGGCCTCACGCATCGAACAGCCGGGTTTTCCCCTCGATTTGGATGATGCCGGCCACTGGCCGCGTCCCGGCGTGGTGTGGCTCGGCTGCCAGCGTGCGCCGCGCGGATTACTGCAACTCGCCAGCCTGCTGCGTGCGCAAGCGGCGCGGCATGGCTGCGCGCAGAGCCCGCAGCCGTTTCATCCGCACGTCACGCTGTTGCGCCACGCAGCACCGCAGATCGCGCTACCGCCGCGCGGCTTTCACTGGCGCGCCGATATCCGCCATTTTGCGCTGTTCGCTTCGAACGTCACGCGTGGCCGCACGCGTTATCAGGCGCTGGCCCGCTGGCCGCTACTATCATCCCCAGGAGAGTAAATGGAGTTCGATCCGCCACTCAAACCCGCCCGCTTGATCGCCCGTTACAAACGCTTTTTAGCCGATGTGGTTACGCCAGAAGGTGAAACGCTGACCCTTCACTGCGCCAATACCGGCGCGATGACCGGCTGCGCCACGCCGGGCGATACCGTGTGGTATTCAACCTCCAACAGTGCCACGCGAAAATATCCGCACAGTTGGGAGCTCACCGAGACCCAGCAAGGCCACTGGATCTGCGTCAATACGCTGCGCGCTAATCAGCTGGTGCGCGAAGCGCTGACGCTCGATACCATTCCGGAATTATCCGCTTACAGCCGCTGCCAGCCTGAAGTGAAATACGGCACGGAAAAAAGCCGAATTGATTTCCTGCTGCAAGCGGATGGCCGATCGAACTGCTATATTGAAGTCAAGTCCGTCACCCTTTTACAAGCAGGTAAAGGCTATTTTCCGGATGCGGTGACGGCTCGTGGACAGAAACATCTGCGCGAATTGAGCTCTATCGTGGCAGAAGGTCATCGAGCCGTTTTGTTGTTCGCAGTTTTGCATACGGGGATTGAGGACGTTTCCCCGGCACGCCATATCGACGTGCACTACGCAGAACTACTGGAACAGGCGCAGCGTTGTGGTGTGGAAGTTTTGGCGTATCAAGCTCAAATTTCACCGTTAAAGATATTACTGACGCATCCGATTAACGTAGCGTTGTAATATTTATAGCAATTTGGTGTGATAGGAATGTTCTGGGCGAGGCGCTGAATACGCGATTGTTCAGAGGCTTGTCAAGTAGTGGTCAGGAATAATTGCCAACCTTGATTGCTTCTGCTATTTATAGCGGCCTGTTTTTTTCCCTTTATGGGAATCGATAAGCCCTAAATCGTTCGGGTTGTAGGCACACAGTCAACGCACATGCAACTTGACGTATTTAGGGAAGTGCGTGTTATCCAGGAGAAACAACATGCAAGAAGGGCAAAACCGTAAAACATCGTCCCTGAGTATCCTCGCCATCGCTGGAGTTGAGCCTTATCAGGTGAAACCGGGCGAAGAGTATATGAACGACGCCCAGCTAGGCCATTTCCGTAAAATTCTGGAAGCCTGGCGCAACCAACTTCGGGATGAAGTAGATCGCACTGTGTCACATATGCAGGACGAAGCTGCTAACTTCCCGGATCCGGTCGACCGTGCCGCGCAGGAAGAAGAGTTCAGCCTGGAATTGCGTAACCGCGATCGTGAGCGCAAACTCATTAAAAAGATTGAGAAAACGCTCAAGAAAGTGGATGACGACGATTTCGGTTACTGCGACTCCTGCGGTGTAGAAATTGGTATTCGCCGCCTTGAAGCGCGTCCGACTGCCGATCTCTGCATTGACTGCAAAACGCTGGCAGAAATCCGCGAGAAGCAGATGGCTGGCTAATGGCCGTGAGCAAATTGCTACCGCACAGCCGGGAAAATCCCTGTTTTCCCGACGTGCGGTACACTTCGTTATGAATCCTTCACTCTGCATTGGGCGTTTCGCCCCCTCTCCTTCGGGTGACCTCCATTTTGGTTCGCTGATTGCTGCATTAGGCAGTTACCTGAGCGCGCGCGCGCAACAGGGACGCTGGCTGGTGCGCATTGAAGATATCGATCCCCCACGTGAAGTTCCCGGTGCCGCAACGCGTATTTTGCAGCAGCTGGAACATTATGGTCTGCATTGGGATGGCGAGGTTTTGTGGCAGTCACAGCGCCACGACGCCTATCGCGCCGCGCTGAGCTGGCTGCAAACGCATCGTCAAAGTTACTTCTGCACCTGCACGCGCAGCCGCATCCAGCAGTTGGGCGGCTTTTATGATGGTCACTGCCGCGATTTGCAGTTGCCGCCTGACAACGCCGCGCTGCGCCTGCGTCAACATGCGCCGGTTAACGGCTTTAACGATCGCCTGCGCGGCCATTTGCAGGCCGAACCGCAGCTGGCGCAGGAAGATTTTATTATCCATCGCCGTGATGGGCTGTTTGCCTACAACCTCGCGGTGGTGGTCGATGACCATTTTCAGGGCGTGACGGAGATCGTGCGCGGCGCGGATTTGATTGAGCCAACGGTACGCCAGATTGCCTTGTATCAGCAGTTTGCCTGGCCAGTGCCGGATTATCTGCATTTGCCGCTGGCGGTCAATCGCGATGGCCATAAGCTTTCCAAGCAGAATCATGCGCCGGCGCTGCCCGATGGTGATGCGCGGCCGCTATTGGTGCAAGCCTTGCGCTTTCTTGGCCAGCCGGTTTCACCAGGCTGGCAGGATGAATCGCTGGAAAGCCTGTTGAAACAGGCGGTGGCGCAGTGGAATATCCGCCTGATTCCGTTGCAGAACGGTCTCAAAGAGGATGAAACGACATCACCATTCCTAAATGGTTCTCAACAGGCTATGATTAGCCGCTGATTTTATTAACACCCTTTTTCTCACTGTCGAGGTGTCCCATTTTTACCCGAGTCGCTAATTTTTGCCGGAGAGTCCTCAAGCGTGATGAGGAGGCGCCTGAAGAGGTGGAAGCTGAAAGTCCTGGTCAGATGACTGTCATTCCACGAGAAAGCCACAACATCTCACGCAAAGATATCAGCGAAAACGCCCTCAAAGTGCTCTATCGCCTGAACAAAGCCGGATTCGAAGCCTACCTGGTGGGCGGCGGCGTGCGCGATTTGCTGCTCGGCAGCAAGCCGAAAGACTTTGATATCACCACCAACGCCACGCCTGAACAGATGCGTAAGCTGTTCCGCAACTGCCGTTTGGTGGGTCGTCGTTTTCGTCTGGCGCATGTGATGTTCGGTCCGGAAGTGATCGAAGTCGCCACCTTCCGTGGCCATCATCATGAAGAGAGCGAAGAAGATCGCAACAGCTCGCAGCGCGGCCAAAACGGCATGCTGCTGCGTGACAACATTTTCGGCAGCATTGAAGACGATGCCCAGCGCCGCGATCTCACCATTAACAGCCTCTATTACAGCGTGGCCGATTTCACCGTACGTGATTACGTCGGTGGCTTGCACGATCTGCACGAAGGCATCATTCGCATGATTGGCGATCCGGAAACCCGCTATCGCGAAGATCCGGTGCGGATGCTGCGCGTGGTGCGCTTCGCCGCCAAGCTGCAGATGCGTATCGCGGCTGAAACTGCCGAGCCAATCCCGCGTCTGGCGACGCTGCTGAATGACATTCCGCCAGCGCGTATGTTTGAAGAGTCGCTCAAGCTGCTGCAGGCCGGTTACGGCTACCGCACCTATCAGATGATGCGTGAATATCAGCTGTTCCAGCCGCTGTTCCCAACGCTGACGCGCGGTTTCACCGCCGAAAGCGACAGCCTGATGGAACGTATGGTGGCGCAGGTACTGAAAAATACCGACACCCGCATTCAGAATGATATGCGCGTCAATCCGGCCTTCCTGTTTGCCGCGATGTTCTGGTATCCGCAGCTGGAATCCGCCGAACGCATTGCGCAGGAAAGCGGCCTGACCTATTACGATGCTTTCGCCCTGTCGATGAACGAAACGCTGGACGAAGCCTGCCGCGCGCTGGCGATTCCAAAACGTATCACAACGCTGATTCGTGATATCTGGCAGCTGCAGCTGCGCATGTCGCGTCGTCACGGCAAGCGTGCGTGGAAGCTGATGGAGCATCCTAAGTTCCGTGCCGCTTACGATTTGATGGCGCTGCGTGCCGACGTGGAAAACAATCCTGAGCTGCAAAAGCTGACGCATTGGTGGGGCGAGTTCCAGGCGGCGGCACCGGTGCAGCAGAAAACCATGATGACCACGCTGGGCGACGATCCGGCACCGCGCCGCAAACCGCGCCGTCCGCGTCGCCGTCCAACCGGGCCGCGCACTAACAGCCCGCAATGACCCGCGTTTACCTCGCTTTAGGCAGTAATCTGGCCGATCCGCTGCATCAGGTTGATGCAGCGTTGGCCGCGCTAGACGCCATTCCGCACACTTCGCGCATCGCCACGTCATCGCTGTATCGCACACCGCCGTACGGTCCGCCGGATCAACCCGATTACCTTAATGCGGTGGTGGCGCTGGAAACTGCACTGGAGGCCGATGCGCTGCTCGATCATACCCAGCGCATTGAGCTGGAGCACGGTCGCGTGCGCAAAGCCGAACGCTGGGGACCGCGCACGCTGGATCTCGATATCATGCTGTTTGGCAGCGAAACCATTTCCACGCCGCGTCTGACCGTGCCGCATTACGACATGCACAATCGCGCCTTTATGCTGGTGCCGCTGCTGGAGATTGCCCCGCAATTGTCGCTGCCGAACGGGCAAGCCTTGTCCGCCATTCTCGCCCGGCTTAATCGCAGCGCTATCCGTTTGTGGTCTGAGTAAGCCGTAGTACACTGCGCGCATCAGAAAACTCTGGAGCGTGTGATGAAACCAACAACCCTCTCCCATTTACGCCAACTCAAAACCAGCGGCCGCAAATTTGCCACGCTGACGGCGTACGACTTCAGTTTTGCCCGCCTGTTTGCCGATGAAGGCATTCAGGTGATGCTGATTGGTGATTCGCTCGGCATGACCGTGCAGGGCCACGAATCGACCTTGCCGGTCACCGTGGACGATATCGCCTATCACACCGCCGCCGTGCGCCGTGGCGCGCCGCTGGCGCTGCTGATGGCCGATCTGCCGTTTATGAGTTACGCCACGCCGGAACAGACGTTCACTAACGCCGCACAGCTGATGCGCGCGGGCGCCAATATGGTGAAGCTGGAAGGTGGCGAGTGGCTGGCGGAAACCGTGCATATGCTCACCGAGCGCGCCGTGCCAGTGTGCGGCCACTTAGGCCTGACGCCGCAATCGGTGAACATCTTCGGTGGCTATAAAGTGCAGGGCCGCGATGAAGCTGCCGCTGAACGTCTGCTGGCCGATGCGCTAGCGCTGGAAGCCGCCGGTATGCAGCTGCTGGTGCTGGAGTGCGTGCCGGTGGCGCTGGCGGAGCGCGTCACCAAAGCGCTGTCGGTGCCGGTGATCGGCATCGGTGCGGGCAACGTCACTGACGGTCAGATTCTTGTGATGCACGACGCCTTTGGCATTACCGGCGGCCACATTCCCAAATTTGCCAAAAATTTCCTCGCTGAAACCGGCGACATTCGCGCGGCGATTCGCCAATATATCGCCGACGTTGAAGCGGGCCGCTACCCTGCCGCTGAACACAGTTTCCAGTAAATCAGGAGATTTGCAGTGCTGATCATTGAAACACTGCCGATGCTGCGTCGTGAAATTCGTCGCTGGCGTCAGGCAGGCAAACGTATCGCGCTGGTGCCCACCATGGGCAACCTGCACGACGGTCATCTGACGTTGGTCGATGAAGCGCGCGAGCGCGCCGACGTTGTGGTGGTCTCGATTTTCGTTAACCCGATGCAGTTTGATCGTCCCGACGATCTGGCGCGCTATCCGCGCACGCTGCAGGACGATTGTGAGAAGCTGAATCGTCATAGCGTGGATCTGGTGTTCGCCCCCGCGCCCGCGGATGTCTATCCAAAAGGCCTTGATAGCCAAACCTTCGTGGAAGTGCCGGGTTTATCATCGCTGCTGGAAGGGGCCAGCCGTCCAGGACATTTCCGTGGCGTCTCTACCATCGTCAGCAAACTGTTTAATCTGGTGCAGCCTGACATCGCCTGCTTTGGCGAGAAGGATTTTCAGCAGCTGGCAATCATCCGCAAGATGGTGGCGGATATGGGCTTCGATATCGAGATTGTGGGCGTGCCAACGGTGCGCGCGAAAGATGGCCTGGCGCTGAGTTCGCGCAATGGCTATCTCACCGCCGACGAGCGTAACATCGCCGCCGGTCTCAGCCAGGTGATGAACAGCATGGCCGAACGTCTGAGCAACGGCGAGCGCCATGTCGAAGAAATTATTGAGCACGCGGAAGTGGCGTTGCGTGAGAAGGGTTTCCGTCCGGATGGACTGGCGATTTGCGATGCCGAAACCTTACAAGCGCTCAACGTGGACAGCCAGCGCGCGGTGATTCTGATGGCCGCATGGCTTGGTAATGCGCGTCTGATTGATAATCAGCAAGTGGATCTGACGGAGTAGTTTTCCGTCGTTTATTGGCAGCTTAACAAGGTTAGACAGTTATGATTCGCACCGTACTTCAAGGCAAACTGCATCGCGTTAAAGTCACTCAGGCAGATTTGCATTACGAAGGTTCCTGCGCCATTGACCAGGATTTCCTCGACGCCTCTGGCATTCTGCAATACGAAGCCATCGACATCTACAACGTCACCAACGGTCAGCGTTTTTCCACCTACGCGATTGCCGCTGAACGTGGCTCGAAGATTATCTCAGTCAACGGTGCCGCCGCGCGTTGCGCCTGCGCCGGCGATATCATGATCATCTGCTCTTACGTGCAGGTAGAAGATGAAGTCGCGCGCAGCTGGCAGCCGAAAGTCGCCTACTTTGAAGGCGATAACGAAATGAAGCGCCTCGCCAAAGCGTTACCGGTTCAGGTCGCCTGATATAACAAGGGCGCGGTTTTTATACCGCGCCCTTGTTTTTTTACGTCCGCAATCCTCTGCCACGCTGAATCAACGAATACACCAACACATAAAACACCACGATAAAGGCGATCAGCACCGACAGGGTAAACACCAACGGCACATCGTTAATGCCGAGGAAACCGTAACGGAAGCCGCTGATCATATACACCACCGGATTCAGCTTCGACACCGCTTGCCAGAACGGTGGCAGCAACGTCAGCGAATAGAACACGCCGCCGAGGTAGGTTAACGGCGTCAGCACGAAGGTCGGAATCAGGCTGATATCGTCAAAAGTGCGCGCAAATACCGCATTCAGCAGGCCCGCCAGCGAGAACAGAATCGCCGTCAGCAGCAGCGTCACCGCTACCATCGACCACGAATGCACGTGGAACGGCACGAAGAACAGCGAAATCGCGGTCACCAAAATCCCCACGCACACGCCGCGCGCCACGCCGCCGCCGACATAACCGGCGATGATGATGTGGGTTGGTACCGGCGCCACCAGCAGCTCTTCGATGTTGCGCTGGAACTTGGCGCTAAAGAACGATGACGCCACGTTGGCGTAAGCGTTGGTGATCACCGCCATCATGATCAGGCCCGGCACGATAAACTGCATGTAGCTGAAACCGTGCATATCGCCGATGCGTGAACCAATCAGGTTGCCGAAGATGATGAAGTAGAGCGTCATGGTGATCACCGGCGGCACCAGCGTCTGAATCCAGATCCGGGCGAAGCGGTTAATCTCTTTGCTCCAGATGCTCTTGAGCGCCACCCAATACAAGTGCGTCATGCTTTCACTCCTGTTTTTCCCTGTGTCAGGCTGACGAACAGCTCCTCAAGGCGGTTCGCTTTATTGCGCATGCTCAGCACCTGCACGCCCTGCGCGCTCAGCTGGCTGAACACGCTGTTGAGACCTTGCTCGCGCATCACTTCCACTTCCAGCGTAGAGGTATCGACCAGACGATACTGGAAGCCCTCCAGCTGCGGCAGCGGGCTGCGCGGTGCCAGATCAAGAATAAAGGTTTCGGATTGCAGCTTAGAGAGCAATCCCTTCATTGAGGTGTTTTCCACCAGCTCGCCGCTCTGAATAATGCCAATGTTGCGGCACAGCATCTCCGCCTCTTCCAGATAGTGCGTGGTGAGGATGATGGTGGTGCCTTTGATATTCAGCTCTTTCAGGAAACTCCACATCGAACGGCGCAGTTCGATATCCACGCCCGCGGTCGGTTCGTCGAGGATCAGCAGCTTCGGCTCATGCATCAGCGCACGCGCGATCATCAGACGACGCTTCATACCGCCCGAAAGCATGCGCGCACGTTCGTTGCGTTTGCCCCACAGATCGAGCTGATTGAGGTATTTTTCCGCGCGTTTATTGGCTTCGGCACGTTCAACGCCGTAGTAACCGGCCTGATTGACCACAATCTGCATCACGGTTTCAAACGGGTTGAAGTTGAACTCCTGCGGCACCAGCCCGAGCTGACGCTTGGCGTTGACCACGTCTTTTTGCAGGTCATAGCCAAACACGCGCACGCTACCGCCGGTTTTATTCACTAACGAGCTGATAATACCGATGGTGGTGGATTTTCCGGCGCCGTTTGGCCCCAGCAGAGCGTAAAAATCGCCGGCTTCCACGTTGAGATCGAGTCCTTTCAGCGCCTGAACGCCGCCGGGATAGGTTTTGGTCAGCCCGGAAATTTCCAGTGCATATGTCATTGCGAATCCATACCTTGTTGTAGAGACATCAAAGGCCTATGAAAATGGTAATGCGCACGAACGATGTCGCGGTCATTAACATTAAGAAATCAATGGAGTTTAGCAGAGAGTGAAGCCAGCCCCTAAGTCGTTGACTCACGGGCTGCGCAGTGTATCGCAGGCGGGGGAGATTAGCCTTGGACGATTGTGCGGTTATTCACCGGTCGGGATAACTTTGCCGATATACGGCAGATGGCGATAGCGCTGAGCGTAATCAATACCAAAGCCCACCACGAACTCATCGGGAATGGTGAAGCCCACGTATTCGACGGTGACGTCCACTTCGCGGCGCTCGGGCTTATCCAGCAAAGTACAAATCGCCAGTGACTTTGGCTCGCGCAGGCGCAGAATCTCACGCACTTTGCTCAGCGTGTTGCCGGAATCGATGATGTCTTCCACGATCAGCACATCTTTGCCACGAATATCTTCATCGAGATCTTTGAGGATTTTCACATCGCGGCTGCTCGACATACCGCTGCCGTAGCTTGACGCAGTCATAAAGTCGACTTCATGCGGCACCTCGATGGCGCGGCACAGATCGGCCATAAACATAAAGGAGCCGCGCAGCAAACCCACCAGCACCATTTCGCTGCCGCTGTCGCGGTAGTGCTCGTTAATCTGCTTGCCCAGTTCGGCAATTCGGGTTGCGATCTCTTGCTCGGAGATCATCACGTCGACGGTATGTTTCATTGCATGCGTCCAGTTACGGTTTTTGGAAAGCCACGAAGTCTATCATAGTCGAGCCAGCGTCTAACGCCGCGCACAGAACGCAAACGATTCCGTGGCGAAATTTATCGCACTGGCGTTAACTGTAGGAACCTGTCCGCCCTTTCACCGCCGAGTTCTGGAGTTCCTATGACCGCTTCATCCAGTAAAAAAACCACGATTGGTACGCGCGCGTTGCACCCGGAAACGCAGATGCTGAATTACGGTTACGATCCGCAGTTATCGGAAGGCGCGGTGAAACCACCGGTATTTCTCACCTCCACCTTTGTGTTTAACAGCGCCGAAGAGGGACAGGACTTTTTCGATTTCGTCGCCGGACGCAAACAACCGCCAGAAGGCAAAACTGGCGGGCTGGTCTACTCGCGCTTCAACCATCCCAACAGCGAAATCGTGGAGGATCGGCTGGCGGTGTACGAAGGCGCGGAAAGCGCGGCGCTGTTCTCTTCCGGCATGTCGGCCATTGCCACCACGCTGCTGACATTTGCGCGTCCGGGTGAAGTGATTCTGCATTCCCAGCCGCTGTATGGCGGCACCGAAACGCTGTTGAGCAAAACGCTGCACGATTTAGAGATCAAAGCAGTGGGATTCAGCGATGGCACCGACGAAGATAAAGTGCATGAAGCGGCGAAACTGGCGTGGCAGCGCGGACGCGTGGCGCTGATTCTGATTGAGACGCCCGCCAATCCGACCAACAGTTTGGTGGATATTCAGTTGATGCAGCAGGTAGCGGATGTGATTGCGCAGCAGCAAGGATCGCGGCCGATTCTCGCCTGCGATAACACGTTGCTCGGCCCGCTGTTTCAACGTCCGTTGCAGCATGGCGCGGATTTGTCGCTCTATTCACTGACCAAATATGTCGGCGGCCATTCGGATCTGATTGCCGGTGCGGTACTGGGGAGCAAAGCGCTGGTCGGCAAAGTGCGTTCGCTGCGCAGCGCCATCGGCACGCAACTGGATCCGCACTCCAGCTGGATGATTGGTCGCTCGCTGGAAACGCTGTCGCTGCGCATGGAGAAAGCCACCAGCAATGCCGAAAAAGTGGCGGCGTTTTTACGCGATCATCCGCAGGTGGAAAAACTGCATTGGCTGCCGTATCTGGCGGCTGAAAGTCCGGCGGGCAAAACGTATCAGCGCCAGTGCAGCGGCGCGGGCTCAACCTTCTCGTTTGATATTCGTGGCGGGCAAGCGGCGGCGTTCCGTTTCCTCAATGCGCTGGAACTGTTCAAGCTGGCGGTGAGCCTCGGCGGCACCGAATCGCTCGCCAGCCATCCTGCCAGCACCACCCATTCGGGCGTGCCGCAGGATGTGCGGCAACGCATTGGCATCACCGACGCGACCGTGCGCTTGTCGATTGGTATCGAACATCCTGACGACTTGATTGAGGATATGCGCCTGGCGCTGGAAGCCTCGGTTAACTGACGCTAAAACCGAGCATCATGCCGGTATCTTCATGTTCCAGCAGATGACAATGCGCCATGTAGGCATTGTCGGCGTTAGCGACATAGTTGAAGCGCACCAGCACTTCGCTGCGCCAACCGTTAACGCTAACCATGTCTTTCCAGCCGGCGCGATGCGGCGCTGGCGGCTTGCCGTTTTCTGACAGGATGCGGAACTGCGTGCCGTGAATGTGGAACGGATGCAGCATGTGATCGCCTTCACCGGAAATCGTCCACTTCTCCAGCTTGCCCAATTCGACATTGAACATCGGCTTGGTCATGTTAAATGCCTGACCGTTGATCTTGTTGCCGTTGTGGAAATCGTAGGCGGCGGTTTTACCGTGGCTGCCGTGATCCATCGCCATGTCGCCATGATCCATCGGCTTGGCGCTGTGACTCATATCCATATTGCCATGATCCATTTTCATCTCACCCATGGCTTTATCGCCGTAGCGATCCATCAACGCCTGCATGCCTTGCTGATCAAGCTGCGGATCCATCATCAGCTGCAGCCAGCGGCTTTGCAGACCTTCGGTGGCAGGAATCGGTGGCAGATCCACCAGCTTGTCCGGCAACGTGCCGCTGGCCAGCACGCGCAGCGGCAGAATGTTGACCAGCGGCAGCGGTTGATCGAACGGTGCCAGCGTCATGCCCATTTGCGTGACTGGCAACGTCACCACGTCAAAGGCTTTGCCATCTGACGTATCCACCAGCACTTCAAAACGCTCGCCCGGCAGCAGCGGCAAGCTCTCCACTTTCACCGGTTCGGCCAGCAAACCGCCGTCGCTGCCGATCACATACAGCGGACGTTGATCGCTGGTGGCGATATGCAGCGAACGCGCGTTACAACCATTGAGTAAACGGAGACGCAGCCAGCCGCGCGGCACCGCATGCTGCGGATATTGCACGCCGTTGGTCAGCATCATATCGCCGAACCAGCCGACGGCGGCACGCATGATATCGAGCTGATAATCGAGTTGCGTTCCCGCTTTATTCAACTGCTTATCCTGGAAAATCAGCGGCACATCATCTTCGCCCCATTGCATTGGCAGACGCAATTTGCCGGACGCTTCATCCTCCAGCAGCACCAAACCGGCCAGACCTTGCGCCACCTGATAACCGGTTTTACCGTGTAGATGCGGATGGAACCAGCAGGTCGCGGCGGGTTGATCAGGGGTGAAACTCACCTGACGCGTTGCACCGGGTGCAATAATCCCTTGCGGGCCGCCATCGACGTCGCCGGGAATTTCCAGCCCATGCCAGTGCAAGGTGGTGGCTTCTGGCAGCTGATTATGGATATTCACCGTAACCGCTTTTTCACGTTGCAGACGCAGCGCAGGCCCGAGCAAGCCACCGTTGTATCCCCAGGTTGGCACCGCTTTGCCATTCCATTGGCTGCTGCCGGTCATGGCGGTTAAGGTGTATTGCCCGCGTGCATCAGGCTGCAAAATAGAGGGAATCGGCAATAATGGGCGCGTGGCGGCCATTAGTGAGCGGCTCCATAGCGGCAGCGCACCGGCGGCGCTGAGTGCGGCAGTCAACTTTAGAAAATGACGACGTTGCATATTCTTATCCTTGTCGTGAATAAGGGCACAGCGTAAACCTTTACCCTGCGGGAGGGTCAAGTCCTGAAACAGAATGCGCTGATAAAAATGGTGGGAATGGCCCGAAAGGGCAAATTTAGCGGAATACCGGCAATAACTGTGCTAACGTCAATAAATTGTCCCTTGTTGAGAATCATTATGACGAAAAGCATCAAGATCCTGCTGCTGGCGGGACTCCTTGGCTTCTCCTCCACCAGTTTTGCCCTGAGCGAATCCGAAGCAGAAGATCTGGCAGACCTCACCGCCGTGTTCGTTTATCTCAAGAACGATTGTGGCTATCAGGATTTGCCGGACGCTCAGATTCGTAAAGCGCTGGTGTTTTTCGCCCAACAAAACCGTTGGGATTTAAGCAACTACAGCAATTACAACATGAAGTCGCTGGGCGAAGAGAGCTACAAGGATTTGAGCGGTATCGCCATTACCAACGACAAGAAGTGTAAGTCGCTGGCGCGCGATTCGCTGAGTTTGCTGGCTTACGTTAAGTAATTCTGAGTGCCCGCTGTACGCTGACTCGGTTGGTGCCCGCAGTCCCCCTCCTCGGTTGGTGCTCGCTGTCCCCCACCTCGGTCCTCCCCCACAAGTGGGGGAGGAAGATGCTGCAATATGTCAGTTCGAGGGTTGCATGTGGCAGCGTCTCCTTCCCCCGCTGGCGGGGGAAGGCCGGGATGGGGGACAGCCAGCACAATCCCAATCTGAATCTAAACCGTTAACTCCAATCCAATACCACGCTCGCGCAGATCGCGGCACACCGCTTCATCCAGACGCGCATCCGTCACCACATCGGTCAGGCTATCAATCGGCGCGGCGCAATACAGTGACCATGAACCGTACTTGCTGCTGTCCGCCAGCAGAACGCGGCGGCGCGCATTAGCCAGCAGATCCATCTTCAATCCGGCTTTATCTTCGATTGGCGTGGTAATCCCGCGTTCGATGCTCCACGAGTTGCAGCTGACAAAGGCGATGTCGGGATTGATGCTGCGTAGCAGGCGGCGTCCATGTTCACCAATACATGACTGGCTGGAATCATCAATGCGTCCACCAATAATGGTGGTTTCGATTTGCTTAAACTCGGACAGAAACAGCGCGATGTGCAGATCGGCAGTGATCACCCGCAGCTTGAGGTGCGTCAGCTGGCGCGCCAGCTCCAGCATGGTCGTACCGGCATCCAATACCACCGCATCACCCGATTGCACGTAGCTGGCGGCAAACTGCGCGATGGCCTGCTTCTCGGCGAGGTTGCGCTGCATCTTCTCCAGCGTGGTCGGCTGATTAGGGATAAAGCGATTCAGCGTAACGCCGCCGTGGCTGCGGCTAATAACGCCCTCTTTATCCAGCTTGATCAGATCGCGGCGGATCGTCGCTGGCGAGGCGGAAATAGCGCTCACCAGTTGTTCAACAGTGACCAAATTATGGCTCTTCAGATAGTCCATAATCTGGTCGAGACGGCTTTGTCCCTTCATATTTCCCTATGCAAGCTGCATCGCGAGTTTAATGGAGATCGCCATGCTCGCAGAGTTCGCTTTACCTGTCCAGGCGATATCAAATGCGGTGCCGTGGTCCGCTGAAGTGCGGATAAACGGCAAGCCAGCGGTGATATTCACACCATCATAAAAACCTAATAGTTTCAGCGGGATGTGTCCTTGATCGTGGTACATCGCCACCACCATATCGTACTGCCCTTCCTGACACTGCAGGAACACGGTATCAGGCGGGCACGGGCCGCTGACGTCGATGCCCTGCGCTTTCATCGCTTTGATAGCAGGCGCGACGATAGTGATCTCTTCATCGCCAAACAGACCATTTTCACCGGCATGTGGATTGACGCCCGCCACGGCGATGCGCGGCTTGTCGAAACCGACGCGGCGCAGGAAGCCATCGGCCATGCCGATCACCGTCTGAATGCGCTCGCCGTTTAAGGTATCGAGGAACTTGCGCAGCGCAATATGCGTGGTGACATGAATCACTTTCAGCTTATCGGTGTAGAGCACCATGGCGTAATTTTTGGTGTTGGTCAGCTGCGCCAGCAGTTCGGTGTGGCCGGGATAAATATGTCCCGCCGAGTGCAGCGCCTCTTTATTTAACGGTGCGGTGGCAATCGCCTGCACCTCGCCAGCCAGCGCCAGTTCGGTGGCGCGTTTCACGCAGCGCCAGGCCAAATCGCCCGCCTCTTTCTGCACCACGCCGGGCTGCAGCGCGGCGGCATCCGCCAGCGGCTCATCAATCACGTTGATGATGCCGGGCGCGAAGTGCGCATCCTTGACCTGGTCGAGCACGCGCAGTTCAGCCTGCGGCGTGACATTGAGTCCCATTACCCGACGCAGCGTGTTGGCGCAACCCACCACCACCGCAGGCACGCCCGCTAACTCACCTTCTGCCAGCGCTTTAATGATGATCTCCGGGCCAATGCCCGCCGGATCGCCCATGGTAATCGCAATAATTTTACTCACTCGACTTCTCCTCAATAAAACGAATGGCTTCTACCAGGGTGTTTTCGTCACCAAAGCCACCTGCTTTGGTCATCACCGGCAGGTGTAATTCACTGTTAAGCAAAACCCCGTACGGCACGCAGCCCGCCACAAGGCCCTGAATCTGGAAACCGCTCGCGCCAAACGCCTGCGCCACGGCAATCGCCACATCACCGCCAGAGAGATACAGCCCGGCAGGCTGCGCCCTGCGGCACACGCGGCGGGTTAACTGCGCGAGAAACTGGCAGATGCGCTCGCCCAATAGCTGACGTGAAACCTGATGCTGTTGGCACAACTGCTCGATCTCGTGGCGCTGATCGGCATGTTGCGTAGTGCGCACCACGCAATGCGCGCCGTCGTGCAGCGCCTGCTGCATCGCCTGCTGCCACTGTTCAGCCTGCGGCCAGGCCGGTTGGGCAAAAAGCTGGCGGATATCAATATCGATAACGCGGATGTCGCGCTGGCTGGCGAGGCACGTAATCTGCTGCTGCGCAATCGCGCTCATCGAGCCAACCACCGCCAGCACCGGACGCGGCTGACGCGCCGCCAGCATCGCGCCAAGCGCATCGCTGAGCCCGGACGCACCGGCCAGCAATGGACGCGTCTCCAGCGTGGCTGCCGCAGCCATTAATAAGGCAATGTCGGCGTCCTGCTCGATATCCACCACCAGCAAACCTTGCTTGCTGGCCAGCACCTGCGCCAGCTGGTCGCCACGCAGCGTGGCGAGATCGAGGGTTTCACCCGGCAAGGCGCTCTGCATCTGCAATCGCGTCAGCACATGGCCGCTGGTGACCGGCGTTTTAGGATCGCTGGCGAATTCGCTGTCGATCAGACGTTGCTGGTGGATCCACACTTCCCCCGCCCGCGTGGTGCGTCCAAGCTTCGGCACCGCCGGCACCACTAAGGCTAATGTTTTGCCGCTGGCCTGCATTGCGGCGGCGATTTCCGCGCCGGGATTGCCGCGCAGCGTGGAATCAATCTTCTTGAACAACCAACCGTCATTAGCGATGGCCTGATGTTGCTCAATCGCCGCCCGCGTGCGCCGGGCCGCTTCCTGTTCGCTGAGCGCACGGCTATCGGTGCTGATGACCAGCACATCGGCGACATCAGCGTCATGCGGCGTGCTGCTATCAAACAGCACATGCACTCGCGCCCCGGCTTGTGCCAGCCCGCTGCCCGCGTCATTGGCGCCGGTAAAATCATCGGCAATCACCAGGACTGGCGTTTTCCATGGCGGTAAAGTCATGCTCTCTCCTGTTCCGGCCGCTGTCGTGCTGCAATGATTATATTCAATCATGATTGATTATATGTGAGCAAGATCAAATTAATCGAAATCAATTTGTCCTATAAAATTAGGCACTGTAGTGATAGACCTCGCGCTGCATGAGCAAACTTAATCATTCAGCGCAAAAAACGTAAGGGTAAGAGATGAATATCAACAGCACCGTGATCAGTGGCTTTCAGGCGCTTAATGACCTCAGCTATTTACTGCAAGGTAAAGAAAAAGCGCTGCTGGTGACCGATAAGAATATCGAAGGCATTCCGGCGGTGCAGACGCTAATCGCCCAGCTGAAGCAGCAGATTGCCAGCCTGAGCATCGTCAATACGGTGCCGCCAGAGCCCAGCCAGCACGATGTGGCGGCCATTGTCGCCGCGCTGCCGAGTACTGATGTGGATTTGGTGATTGGCGTCGGCGGTGGCAGCGTACTGGACGTCGCCAAGCTGCTGTCGATTCTGTGTGTTGAAGGCGCGCCAACACTGGACGCGCTGCTGGCGGGTGAAAAGCCGCAGACGCGCACCACTTCGCTGCTGATCCCCACTACCGCAGGTACCGGCTCAGAAGCCACGCCCAATGCGATTCTGGCAATCCCTGAGAAAGAGACCAAAGTCGGCATAATCTCGCCGGTGATGCTGCCAGATTATGTCGCGCTGGTGCCAGAGCTCACCACCAGCATGCCACCGCACATCGCCTCTTCAACCGGTATCGATGCGCTGTGCCATTTAATCGAGTGCTTTACCGCTACCGTGTCGAATCCGGTGAGCGATAACTATGCGCTGATCGGCATGAAAAAGCTGTTTGCCAGCCTCGAAACCACCCTCGCTGAGCCGGATAACCTTGAAGCGAGCCTGAATATGCTGTGGGCGTCTTATTACGGTGGCGCATCGATTGCGCATGCCGGTACGCATCTGGTACATGCGATGTCTTATCCGCTGGGCGGCAAATATCACCTGCCGCACGGCGTCGCCAATGCCATTCTGCTCGCACCCTGCATGCGCTTTGTGCGTCCGGCGGCGGTGAGCAAATTCGCTCAGGTTTACGATTTGCTACCGGATGCCGATACCTCGCTGGACGACGAAGCTAAATCCCACGCGCTGGTGGCGTACTTTGCCGCGCTGGTGAAACGCCTGAAGCTGCCCGCCAGCCTGGAAGAGCTGGGTATCGGCCCGGATCATCTGCCGTATCTGGTGGAAGCCGCGCTCGACGTGCAGCGCCTGATGAAGAATGTGCCGATGAAAGTGGATGCTGATGACGTACGCAACGTCTACCTGACGCTGTTTCCGGCTTTGAATCACTAAGGATTATCGAGGACAACATGAGCAAGAAAATTCAGGGCGTGTTAACCGCCATCGTCACTACTTTCGATCGCGACGGCGCATTCAATCCAGCCGCCCAACGCGAACAGGTTAAACGTCAGTTAAGCGCTGGCAACGGCATCTTCTGCGGCGGCACCAACGGCGAATTCTTCGTGCTGAACGAACAGGAGAAGCTGGCGGTGACGCAAACCTGCGTTGATGAAGTGAACGGCAGCGCGCCGGTGGTGGCGCACATTGGCGAGATCTCCACGCGTGAAACCATTCGCCTTGGGAAACAAGTGGCGAAGCTGGGCGTGGATGCGGTTTCGGTGATCACGCCCTATTTCGTGCCACTGAAACAGGAAGAGCTGATTGCCCACTATCGCGCGGTGGCCGACGCCATCGACGTGCCGCTGTTCCTCTACAACATTCCGGCACGCACCGGCAACACGCTGCAGCCAGAAACCGTACGCACGCTGGCCGCGCACCCGAACATCATCGGCATCAAAGACAGCGCCGGCAGCTATGAAAGCCTGAGCGGCTTCCTGCAAGCGGCTGTAGGAATCGACAGTTTTGATGTGCTGAACGGCCCGGATTCGTTGATTCATCAGGGCTTTGTCGACGGTTGCTCGGCCTGTATTTCGGGTCTCGCTAACGTGGCGCCTAAAGAGATCAATGCGATTTGGGCACGCTTTCATGCCGGCGATATCGAAGGTTCGCGCCTGGCGCAGGAGAATGTCACCGGTCTGCGCACCGATCTGTATAGCGTGGGCTTCTCTCCCGCCGCAGTAAAAAAAGCGGTGACGCTGCTGGGCTTTGAGGTTGGCGACAGCCGCTACGCGGTGAGTTTCTCTGCCGAAGAAGAGCAGAAGATCCGCCAGATTGTGAATCAGTATTTGCAGTAATTTTCAGGTGAGTAGCCAGCCAGGTCGTCATCAATGGCGACCCTGGCACCGGCTGTTATCTGTTTTTTTCAACATCGGGAAGAATTATGAAAGTCATCTGCACTTCACCGTCGTTTGCGAAATATGACGCGACGCCGATAGCAACGCTGCAGCAGCACGGTTTTGAGCTGATCATGCTGCCCGCCGATGCGCCGCTAAGCGCACTTGAGCCGCATCTGGCTAACACCGTGGCGATGATCGTGGCCTTTACCGACATCAACCAAGAACTGCTGGCGTTAGCGCCGCAGCTGAAAATCGTCTGTAAGCACGGCGTTGGCGTCGACAACATCAATCTGGAAGCGACGCGCGCACGCGGTATTTACGTCACCAATGTGCCCGATGCCAACAAACACGCGGTTGCCGATTTCGCTTTTGCGTTGATCCTCAACAGCGCGCGTCAAATCACTCAAGCCGCCATCGAAACTCGCGCGGGTAGCTGGCCGCGAATTTTTGCCACCGACGTCTACGGCAAAACGCTGGGCATCATCGGGCTGGGTAATATTGGCAAGCAGGTTGCGCTGCGCGCCAAAGGCTTCAACATGCGGGTGATCGCGTTCGATTTTTATCCCGATGAGCAGTTTGCTGCCGAGCACGGCATCGAATTCGTCACGCTGGATCAGCTGACCGCAACCAGCGATTTCATCACTCTGCACATGCCGCTTACCGACAAAACGCACAATCTGTTTGATGCCGCGCGCCTCAAACGCATGAAGAAAAATGCCTTCCTGATTAATGCCTCACGCGGCGGCGTGGTGAACGAGCAGGATCTTTATCAGGCGCTGCTGGATAACGTGATTGCCGGTGCGGCGGCCGATGTGTTTGTGCAGGAACCACTGAGCGAGCATCCGCTGTTCACGCTCGGCAACTTCATTCCCACTGCGCACATTGCCGGTTACACCGACGGTGCAATCAGTGCGATTGGTGAACGTTGCGTGTCGCAAATTGTGCAGTGCATCCAACAGGGCGAACGCCCAATCAACGTGATGAACGGGCTGGAATAACACGCCGCCTTTCTCTGTAACCCTTTTTCGAGTGGATAATTATTATGACTAACTCTGCGCGCTCGAGTCGTATCCGTTGGTGGATTGCTGGCCTGATGTGGCTGGCCATCGCCATTAACTACATTGACCGCACCGTGCTCTCGGCAGCGGCACCGCATCTGATCAAAGAGCTCGATATCAATCCTGAAATGATGGGCTTCATCATGGCGGCGTTCTTCTGGTCGTATGCGCTATTGCAGATCCCGGCGGGCTGGTTCGCCGATCGCTTCGGTCAGAAAAAAGGTCTCGGCATCGCCGTCGGCTGGTGGTCAATCGCGACCATGGCGATGGGCCTCGCAACCGGTTTTAAATCGCTGCTGGCGCTGCGTTTAGCCCTCGGCGTCGGTGAAGCCGCCGCCTATCCCAGCAACGCCGGTATTACCGCGCGCTGGTTCCCGGATCGTGAACGCGCCACGGTTTCTGGCCTGTTTGACAGCGCCTCCAAGTTTGGTGGTGCGGTGGCCATGCCGTTGATTGTCTTTATGATCGCCCTGTTCGACTGGCGTCTGACCTTCCTCGCCATTGGTGCGCTCGGCTTGTTCTGGGTGATTGCCTGGTACTTTATCTACTCTGAAAACCCGGAAGATCATAAGTCGATCAGTAAAGAAGAAGTGCGCTTCATCCGTGACGGCCAGGCGCAGAAGCACGGCGATAAAAGCGTGCGTCCGATGAAGTGGTACAAACTGCTGCGCTACCGCAATATCTGGGCGATGTGCATTGGCTTCTTCACCATCAACTACACCTCTTATTTCTTTATCACCTGGCTGCCGACCTATCTGGTGAAAGATAAAGGCATGGATTTCCTCAAAATGGGGATGGTAGCCGCGCTGCCGCTGATCTGCGGCATGGTGATTGAAGTGCTGGCGGGTTGGGCATCGGATCGCATGGTGCATAACAAAGTGCTGTCGCTAACCGCCACACGCAAACTTTTCCTCACCATCGGCCTGCTGATGGCGCTGTGCATCGGCTTTGCTCCGTTCACCGATTCGGTGTTTATGACCGTGCTGCTGCTGTGTATCGCCAAATCCGGCACCACTGTAGCGGCATCACAAGTGTGGGCTTTGCCGGGTGATGTTGCACCGCAAAACAGCGTGTCGATTGTCGCGGGCCTGCAGAATACCGTTTCAAACATGGGCGGCGCGGTGGGACCGATTATTACCGGCGCGATTGTTGGCGCAACAGGTCATTTTACCTGGGCGCTGGTGTTCTCAGCGGTGTTAGTGGTGATTGGCATCATTAACTATCTGTTCCTGATGGGTAAAGTTGAACCTATCGTCGATGAGGAGCAGGTTTCACATTCACATTCTGTTGCAAGCGGCGCGGCACGGTAATCGGCTGGGTCGCCATGCATGGCGACCCTAGGTTATTTACCGGCGATAAACAGCCGATAAGCGGCAATCACCGCGAGAAAATCTTCAACGCCGCAGAAAGAGAGGCTCTCTTCGTCGTAATAGGTCATGCCCTCTTCCATGCCGTCATCTTCCAGCGCCAGCTGGTTGGCACGAATCATCACCTCTTCTTCATCCAGCCACAGCGTGTATTCATGTCCAACGCGCTGCCAGTGATTAATAGTGCCTTTCACCTGCCGGGCGGCGGCCTCAACCTCATCCAGCAACGGCAGATTGTCGTTGACCTCTTCGTTGAACCAGTGCCCCACTGCTTCGTGGTCCATCGACATACGCACTTTGACCTGACCGGTCAAATCACGCAGAAATTCGTACTCCATGGGTTTGCCTCATACTGATGACGCGCCGTGCGGCACCGTGTTAGTGCATTTTGTGCGCAGCACGCTGAATAAAGTGGGATCGCGCTCGCATTATGCCTGGAGATGTCAGCGGAAAAAAGGGCATAAAAAAAGGGACGATTTTCATCGTCCCCTTGTTCATCCCGATAGCCGATTAAACGGCAGTCTGGAAGATCACGCTATCCGCTTTTTCAGTATATTGTCCCAGCTGATCAAAGTTGAGATAGCGATAAGTGTCAGCCGCGGTCTTATCAACCTGCAGCATGAACTGCTGATACTCGTCCGGCGTTGGCAGCTTGCCAAGCAGCGAAGCGACCGCCGCCAGTTCAGCTGACGCCAGGAAGACGTTCGCGCCGGTACCCAGACGGTTCGGGAAGTTACGGGTTGAGGTGGAAACCACCGTCGCGCCGTCCGCCACACGCGCCTGGTTACCCATGCACAGTGAACAGCCCGGAATCTCGATACGCGCACCGCTCTTACCGAAGACGCTGTAGTAGCCCTCTTCGGTCAGCTGTGCGGCGTCCATTTTGGTTGGCGGCGCAACCCACAAGCGGGTTGGCAGCTGGCCTTTATGGGCATCCAGCAGTTTACCGGCCGCGCGGAAGTGACCAATGTTGGTCATGCACGAACCGATAAACACTTCGTCGATCTTCTCGCCCTGCACGTCAGACAACCAACGCGCGTCGTCTGGATCGTTCGGTGCGCACAGAATCGGCTCTTTAATCTCGGCCAGATCGATATCGATCACCGCCGCGTATTCCGCATCCGCATCGCCTTCCAGCAGTTGCGGATCGGCCAGCCATTTCTGCATGCCTTCAATGCGGCGCTCCAGCGTACGACGATCGCCGTAGCCTTCCGAGATCATCCACTTCAGCAGCACGATGTTCGAGTTCAGATACTCGATGATCGGCTCTTTATCCAGCTTGATGGTGCAGCCAGCAGCAGAACGCTCAGCCGAGGCATCGGTCAGCTCAAATGCCTGCTCAACTTTCAGTTTCGGCAGACCTTCGATTTCCAGCACGCGGCCAGAGAAGATGTTTTTCTTACCTTTCTTCTCAACGGTCAGCAGGCCCGCTTTGATCGCGTACAGCGGAATCGCGTGTACCAGATCGCGCAGGGTGATGCCCGGCTGCATTTCGCCTTTGAAGCGCACCAGTACCGATTCCGGCATGTCCAGCGGCATTACGCCGGTCGCAGCAGCAAACGCTACCAGACCAGAACCTGCCGGGAAGGAAATACCAATTGGGAAACGGGTGTGTGAGTCACCGCCGGTACCAACGGTATCGGGCAACAGCATACGGTTCAGCCAGCTGTGGATAACGCCATCACCCGGACGCAGCGAGACGCCGCCACGGTTCATGATGAAGTCTGGCAGCGTATGGTGGGTGGTCACGTCAACCGGCTTCGGATAGGCGGCGGTGTGACAGAATGACTGCATCACCAGGTCAGCTGAGAAGCCGAGGCACGCCAGGTCTTTCAGTTCATCACGGGTCATTGGACCGGTGGTGTCCTGAGAACCGACTGAAGTCATTTTTGGTTCGCAGTACGCGCCCGGACGGACACCGTCTACGCCGCACGCCCGGCCAACCATTTTCTGCGCCAGTGAGTAACCACGGGTGCTGGCGGCAACATCTTTGGCTTGCACGAACACATCGCTGTGCGGCAGACCCAATGACTCGCGCGCTTTGGTGGTCAGGCCACGACCGATGATCAGCGGAATACGACCGCCAGCACGGACTTCGTCCAGCAGCACGTCGGTCTTCAGCTCGAAGGTCGCCAGCACTTCATCCGTCTCGTGATTGCGCACTTCACCTTTGTATGGGTAAACGTCGATGACATCGCCCATATTCAGACGATCTACGTCAAGCTCAATTGGCAAGGCACCCGCATCTTCCATGGTGTTGAAGAAGATGGGAGCGATTTTACCGCCGAGGCACAGACCGCCGCCCTTTTTGTTTGGCACGTAAGGGATATCGTCGCCCATAAACCACAGCACCGAGTTGGTGGCAGATTTACGCGAAGAACCGGTACCGACCACGTCGCCGACATAGGTCAGCGGGAAGCCTTTGGTTTGCAGTGCTTCGATCTGTTTGATCGGGCCAATGTTACCCGCATCGTCGGGTTCGATGCCTTCACGGGCGTTTTTCAGCATTGCCAGCGCGTGCAGTGGAATATCCGGACGTGACCATGCATCCGGCGCCGGAGAGAGGTCGTCGGTGTTGGTTTCGCCGGTCACTTTGAACACGGTGGTAGTGATTTTTTCAGCCAGTTTTGGACGCTTCAGGAACCATTCGGCATCGGCCCAGGACTGGATAATTTTTTTCGCGTGTGGGTTACCCGCTTTGGCTTTCTCTTCGACATCGTAGAAGTTATCGAACATCAGCAGCGTGTGAGACAGGGCTTCGGCAGCGATGGGGGCTAAGGCTTCATCTTCTAACGCTTCAATCAGCGCATGGATGTTATAACCGCCCTGCATGGTGCCCAGCAGCTCAACGGCTTTTTCGCGAGTAACCAGAGGAGAGTGGGCTTCGCCCTTAGTGACAGCTGCCAGGAAACCGGCTTTGACATACGCCGCTTCATCAACACCTGGTGGAACACGATTGACCAACAGGTCGGTAAGGAATTCTTCTTCACCCGCTGGCGGGTTTTTTAGCAGTTCAACCAGCGCGGCCATCTGGGAAGCATCTAACGGCTTAGGTACGATTCCCTGGGCAGCACGCTCGGCAACGTGCTTACGGTATTCTTCTAGCACGACGTTCTCCTCGCTCTCATTGTATAGCTTTCCGGTGCACCCCTTGATGCTGTCGAACAGTAGGGTGAGGTGCCCGGTTCCGCGTGGGGCAGCATAGCAGCATTTCGCCTGATTGTTAATCTGTTTACAAAAAAGCAACATTCGTGCATTTTTTAGCAGCTTCATCTGCAAATTGAGCGGGATCACATAAAAAAGCAGGCTTTGAAAGCCTGCTTGTTCTCATTTTCGGAGAAGAGTTTTAACGATCGACCAGCACAAACTCGCTGTTGTTATAGCGCTTGCCCAGAATGTTTTTCTCGCTAAACACCTCATCCAGCGTGGCGACATCCGCCGGGCGTAATGCTAAATCGGCGGCGGCGCAGTTCTGTTCCAGATGGGCAATTTTGCTGGCACCGGGAATCGGCACAATAAACTCGCCTTTGGCCAGCACCCACGCCAACGCCAGCTGAGCGGGGGTTGCGTCATAACCTGCGGCCATCTCAGTGAGCTGATTCACTAACTTTTGGTTATGCGCCTGCGCATCCTGCTGAAAACGCGGCAGTGAACGACGGAAGTCATCTTCCGCCAGGGTTGTGGTGGCGGGGAATTTCCCGGTGAGGAAGCCGCGTCCCAACGGGCTATACGGTACAAAGCCGACGTTCAGTTCACGGCAGGTAGCGAGGACGTCTTGCTCCGGATCGCGTGACCACAGCGAATATTCGCTTTGCAGCGCCGAAATCGGATGCACCGCATGCGCGCAGCGCAAGGTAGCGGATGAAACCTCGGACAAACCGAGATACCTCACCTTCCCTTCCCGCACCAGATCGGCCATCACGCCCTCCAGTCTGAGCCACGCGATGCGCCATTTCGAAGCGCGTTTGGGTGTGCGGCTGCTTAATCGCACCACACGCAAAGTGCCGCTCACCGAAGCCGGAGAACGCCCTTTGCCTGCGCTTGCCGATCTGTCACAAGCGGTGGACAAGCTCAACGACTTGCGCAGCGATCCACGCGGCGTATTGCGCAGCATGGCGCCACAGCAACCCGCTGAGCTGCTGCAGTTTCCCTGCATTGAGCGACGCTTTCCCAGTGGACGACGTTATCGCTGGGAATTCTGGCAGGATGGCCGCAAACAGGAAGTGGCGGTAAAAGGGTCGCTGGTGCTGGATAACAATGAGCGGATATTACAGGCAGCGCGTGCGGGCGTGGGCATTGCCTTTCTGCATGAAGGTACGGTGCGGGAAGATTTAATTCGCGGTGAGTTAGTGGAAATACTGGCGGACTTCACTCAGTTAGAAGAAGGATTCTGGCTCTATTATCCGAGTCGTAAATATCTTTCCGCGCCACTGAGGCATTTTATTGATTGGCTTAAAGAAATTAACCTTTATTTAAAAACACCCATTACGCATTCTATTTAAATGGTTAGATAATATATAAATCCATTAATTATAAATAATTTAAAAATTAAGGTGAAATAAAAGAAGTTTGGCGTAGACTGCCTGCGGGCGCTTGAGGCAATCTGCCTTAAGTCAGAAATTATTGAGGTAGGTTGTGGAGAGCGGAAACCGTGCAGTTAACTTTCATTAACCGCACGGGCAAGCGCACTTCCCTACACGTGAGAAATGTCAGGGTAGTCGCTTGCTCGTGCTAAATCAAGAGGAACGTGACTATGAAGTCTATATTCAGCAAGCTGATTATCAGCGGGCTCATTCTATTAGGATTGTGTCTGGTTAATCGCAGTTCACTCTGCGAGTTACGATTACGGATATTCACTGCTGAATTATCGGCTGTTATGGCTTACGAAGCACAACAGTAAAACTTCACTAGCGGGGGTTCGCTCCCGCTATTCCGGCATTGCGCATGTGTTAGCTCACGCGCCTTTTTTACTTGTTTATTTAAATAGAACCACTAATAAAAAACGGCCCCTTAAAGGAGCCGTTAATTTATTCAAAGCGGAAACTTATTTCTTTTTCGCTTTTGGATTCGGCAGGTCAGTGATGCTACCTTCGAACACTTCGGCAGCCAGGCCGACAGACTCATGCAGCGTCGGGTGCGCGTGAATGGTCAGAGCGATATCTTCGGCATCACAGCCCATTTCAATCGCCAGACCGATTTCACCCAGCAGCTCGCCGCCGTTGGTACCGACAATCGCACCACCGATAACACGGTGTGTTTCTTTGTCGAAAATCAGCTTGGTCATGCCGTCCGCACAATCAGACGCGATAGCACGGCCTGAAGCTGCCCACGGGAAGGTGGAGACTTCGTAGCTGATGCCTTTCTCTTTGGCTTCTTTCTCGGTCAGACCCACCCAGGCAACTTCTGGCTCGGTGTAAGCAATGGATGGGATCACTTTCGGGTCGAAGTAGTGCTTCAGGCCCGAGATCACTTCCGCCGCGACGTGGCCTTCGTGCACACCTTTGTGCGCCAGCATTGGCTGACCCACGATGTCGCCGATAGCATAGATGTGCGGTACGTTGGTGCGCATCTGCTTGTCGACGCGGATGAAGCCGCGATCGTCCACTTCCACGCCTGCTTTACCAGCATCAAGGCCTTTACCGTTCGGTACGCGGCCAATCGCCACCAGCACCGCGTCGTAACGCTGTGCATCGACCGGGGCTTTTTTGCCTTCCATCGAAACGTAGATACCGTCGTCTTTCGCTTCAACAGCGGTAACTTTGGTTTCCAGCATCAGGTTGAATTTCTTGCTGATACGCTTGGTGAAGACTTTCACCACGTCTTTATCGGCAGCCGGGATCACCTGGTCAAACATCTCAACCACGTCGATCTCTGAACCCAGCGCTTTATAAACGGTGGCCATTTCCAGACCGATGATACCGCCGCCCATTACCAGCAGACGCTTCGGCACTTCTTTCAGTTCCAGCGCATCGGTAGAGTCCCACACGCGCGGATCGTTGTGCGGAATGAATGGCAGTTCGATTGGACGAGAACCGGCCGCGATGATCGCGTTATCGAAGTTAATGGTGGTTGCGCCACCTTCACCTTCAACCACCAGCGTGTTAGCACCGGTGAATTTGCCGAGGCCAGTAACCACTTTCACTTTACGACCTTTCGCCATGCCTGCGAGGCCGCCAGTGAGCTGGTTAATAACCTTCTCTTTCCACGAACGAATTTTGTCGATGTCAGTTTGCGGCTGGCCAAACACGATACCGTGCTCTTCCAGGGCTTTTGCTTCGTCGATCACTTTGGCGACGTGCAGCAGCGCTTTTGACGGGATACAGCCTACGTTCAGACAAACACCGCCGAGGGTGCTGTAACGCTCAACGATTACGGTTTCCAGACCTAAATCAGCGCAACGGAAGGCTGCAGAGTAACCTGCAGGACCTGCCCCAAGTACCACGACTTGAGTTTTAATCTCTGTACTCATCATGACCTCTTGTTTGATTACCGGCAGTCAGGAGAAAGCTTTTCCCAAGCTCTAATGCCCTATATCCGCCGGGACATTTCACCGCGAGAGTTTACAGAATTGTTAACAAACTGCCAACCGCGGCAACATTGAATGCTTACAACAAGGCCGGCTTTCGCCGGCCTTGATTAACTTCACATCACCAGACGGCGAATGTCGGACAGTGTGTTGTTGATGATGGTGATAAAGCGCGCACCATCAGCACCGTCGATCACGCGGTGGTCGAAGGAGAGTGAGATCGGCATCATCAGACGCGGCTCAAACTCTTTACCGTTCCACACCGGCTCCATCGCTGACTTGGAAACACCGAGGATAGCCACTTCCGGCGCGTTGACGATTGGCGCGAAGTGCGTGGTGCCCAGGCCGCCAAGGCTGGAGATGGTGAAGCAACCGCCCTGCATATCGCCAGCGGTCAGCTTGCCATCACGCGCTTTCTTGGAAATCGCCATCAGCTCGCGAGACAGTTCAGTGATGCCTTTCTTGTTCACATCTTTGAACACTGGAACCACCAGACCGTTTGGCGTATCAACCGCCACACCGATGTTGATGTATTTCTTCAGCGTCAGTTTCTGTGCATCTTCAGACAGTGAACTGTTGAAGCGTGGCATCTGCTCAAGCGCAGCGGCAACGGCTTTCATGATGAACACCACTGGTGTGAATTTCACATCAAGTTTGCGTTTCTCAGCTTCGGCATTCTGCTGTTTGCGGAACGCTTCCAGATCGGTGATATCGGTTTTGTCGAAGTGCGTAACGTGCGGGATAACCACCCAGTTACGGCTCAGGTTAGCACCCGAGATTTTCTGGATACGGCCCAGTTCCACTTCTTCGATTTCGCCGAACTTGCTGAAGTCCACTTTCGGCCAAGGCAACAGACCTGGCAGGCTTCCGCCGCTGGCTGCTGCAGCCGGAGCCGCTTCAGCGCGTTTCACCGCGTCTTTAACGTAAGTCTGCACGTCTTCTTTCAGGATGCGACCTTTACGGCCGGTGCCTTTGACTTTCGCCAGATTCACACCGAACTCGCGCGCCAGGCGACGAATCACCGGCGTAGCGTGTACGTAAGCGTCGTTCTCAGCGAACTCGCCTTTTGCATCCGCTTTCGCTGCTGCTGGAGCCGCTGCAGGTTTCGCTGCTTCTGCCGCTGGAGCTGCTTCCTGCTTAGCGGCAGGCGCCGCAGCTGGTGCCGCGCCTTCCACTTCGAACACCATGATCAGCTTACCGGTGCTGACTTTATCGCCAGTCGCCACTTTCAGCTCTTTCACGGTACCGGCGAACGGTGCAGGCACTTCCATTGAGGCTTTGTCACCTTCAACCACGATCAGTGATTGCTCAGCAGCGACTTTGTCGCCCACTTTCACCAGGATCTCGGTGACTTCAACTTCGTCGCCACCAATGTCCGGCACGTTGACGTCTTTGGCGCCAGAAGCCGCAGGAGCTGCAGCGGGTGCGGCTTCCTGTTTGGCTGCTGGAGCGGCAGCGGCTGGCGCTGCGCCTTCTGCTTCGAACACCATGATCAGCGAGCCGGTGTTCACTTTATCGCCGGTGGCAATTTTGATCTCTTTCACCACGCCCGCGAACGGTGCTGGGACTTCCATTGAGGCTTTGTCGCCTTCAACGGTGATCAGCGACTGCTCAGCAGCAACTTTGTCGCCAACTTTGACCAGGATCTCGGTGACTTCAACTTCGTCGCCGCCGATGTCCGGTACGTTGACCTCTTTGCTGACCGCAGCAGCAGCGGCTGCTGGAGCAGGAGCGGCTTCCGCTTTCTTCTCTTCGGCTGGCGCTGGCGCCGCTTCTGCGGCACCTTCAGCGTCAAAAATCATGATCAGTTTGCCGGTTTCTACTTTGTCACCGGTAGAGATTTTGATCTCTTTAACCACGCCTGCCTGTGGCGAAGGCACTTCCATGGAGGCTTTATCGCCTTCCACGGTGATCAGCGACTGTTCAGCTTCAACTTTGTCGCCCACCTTGACCAGGATTTCGGTGACTTCAACTTCGTCTGCCCCGATGTCTGGTACGTTAATTTCGATAGCCATTACTCTCTTACCTCTTAAGCCAGACGCGGGTTAACTTTATCGGCGTCGATATTGAACTTGGTGATTGCTTCTGCCACCACTTTCTTATCGATTTCGCCGCGTTTAGCCAGCTCACCCAGCGCAGCCACAACCACATACGATGCATCCACTTCAAAGTGGTGACGCAGGTTTTCACGGCTGTCGGAACGACCGAAGCCATCAGTACCCAACACGCGATAATCGCTGGAAGGCACGTAGCTGCGAACCTGTTCTGCGAACAGCTTCATGTAGTCGGTTGACGCGACGGCCGGTGCTTCGTTCATCACCTGAGCGATGTACGGAACGCGCGGGGTTTCTGTTGGATGCAGCATGTTCCAGCGCTCACAATCCTGACCATCACGCGCCAGCTCGGTGAACGAGGTCACGCTGTAGACGTCAGAACCGATGCCGTAATCTTTCGCCAGGATCTGTGCGGCTTCACGCACGTGACGCAGAATCGAACCTGAACCCAGCAGCTGCACTTTGCCTTTGCTTCCGTCTACGGTTTCCAGCTTGTAGATACCCTTGCGGATACCCTCTTCCGCACCCTGCGGCATCGCAGGCATGTGGTAGTTTTCGTTCAGCGTGGTGATGTAGTAGTAGATATTTTCCTGCGCTTCGCCGTACATACGCACCAGACCGTCTTGCATGATGACCGCAATTTCGTACGCGTAAGACGGATCGTAAGAGATACAGTTCGGGATAGTCAGCGACTGAATGTGGCTGTGACCATCTTCGTGCTGCAGACCTTCGCCGTTCAGGGTAGTACGACCTGAAGTACCACCAACCAGGAAGCCGCGTGCCTGCATATCGCCGGCCAACCACATCAGATCGCCGATGCGCTGGAAGCCAAACATCGAGTAATAGATGTAGAAGGGAATCATCGGCAGGTTGTTGGTGCTGTAAGAGGTCGCCGCAGCCAGCCAGGATGAACCTGCGCCCAGCTCGTTGATCCCTTCCTGCAGAATCTGGCCTTTCTCGTCTTCTTTATAGTAAGCAACCTGCTCGCGGTCCTGCGGGGTGTACTGCTGACCGTTCGGGCTGTAGATACCGATCTGACGGAACAGACCTTCCATACCGAAGGTACGCGCTTCATCCGCGAGGATCGGAACCAGACGATCTTTGATCGACTTGTTCTTCAGCATCACGTTCAGGGCACGCACAAAGGCGATGGTGGTAGAGATCTCTTTGTTCTGCTCTTCCAATAACGGACGGAACTCTTCCAGCGTAGGCATTTCCAGCTTCTCGCTGAACTCCGCCTGACGCGTTGGCAGGTAGCCGCCCAACTTCTCACGCTGGCCGTGCAGATAGTTGTACTCTTCAGAACCTTTCTCGAAGGTGACGTATGGCAGCTCTTCGATTTTGTCGTCGGCAACCGGCACATTGAAGCGATCGCGGATGTAGCGAACGCCATCCATGTTCATCTTCTTCACCTGGTGCGCGATGTTTTTACCTTCGGCAGTGTCACCCATACCATAACCTTTAATGGTATGTGCCAGAATCAGCGTTGGCTGACCTTTGGTGTCCTGCGCTTTTTTCAGTGCAGCATAGACTTTCTTCGGATCGTGGCCGCCGCGGTTCAGCGCGAAGATCTCTTCGTCTGACCAGTCTTTTACCAGTGCTGCGGTTTCCGGATATTTACCGAAGAAGTGCTCACGCACGTACGCGCCGTTACGGGATTTGAAGGTCTGGTAATCGCCATCCACGGTTTCGTTCATCAGCTGGATAAGCTTACCGCTGGTGTCCTGACGCAGCAGTTCATCCCAACGACCGCCCCAAATCACTTTGATCACGTTCCAGCCAGCACCGGCAAAGATGCCTTCCAGCTCGTTGATGATCTTACCGTTACCGGTGACCGGGCCATCCAGACGCTGCAGGTTACAGTTGATGATGAACACCAGGTTGTCCAGCTTCTCACGGGTGGCGATGGTGATCGCACCTTTGGATTCCGGCTCATCCATCTCGCCATCACCGAGGAAGGCGTAAACGGTTTGTGCTGAGGTGTCTTTCAGACCACGGTGTTCCAGATACTTCAGGAATTTCGCCTGATAGATCGCGTTCAATGGACCCAGGCCCATAGAAACGGTTGGGAACTGCCAGAAGTCAGGCATCAGTTTCGGGTGCGGGTAAGAAGAGAGACCTTTGCCCTGCACTTCCTGACGGAAGTTGTTCATTTGATCTTCGCTCAGACGACCTTCAAGGAAGGCGCGCGCGTAGATACCTGGAGAAATGTGACCCTGGAAGAAGACCAGATCGCCGCCGTCTTTGTCGCTACGTGCGCGGAAGAAGTGGTTAAAGCACACTTCATAAATGGTCGCGGAAGATTGGAAAGAGGACATATGGCCGCCCAGCTCCAGATCTTTCTTCGACGCACGCAGCACCGACATGATGGCGTTCCAACGAATTGCGGAACGGATACGACGTTCAAGAGAGGTGTTGCCCGGATACTCCGGCTCATCTTCAACAGCAATAGAGTTAATGTAGTTGCTGATTGCAGAGGAACCTGCGGCAACTTTCACGCCACCTTTGCGTGCTGCACTCATTACCTGATCAATCAGATACTGCGCGCGCTCAACACCTTCTTCACGGATGACCGATTCGATCGCTTGTAGCCAATCACGAGTTTCGATCGGATCCACGTCATTCTGTAAACGTTCTGACATGGGGTGTATTCCTTATCTGTGTCTAATACGTTGAAATTATCAGGAGCCTGTCTGCTTGTGCTTTGCTTCTGGTTCACAGCACAAGAAGACAGGCCCGTCGTGTTTTCCGCACGTTCGTTGCCGTGCGTTATTCCTTACGTTGCTGTAAACGACGCAGGGAGCGTTCACGACGACTCTGCTCCCGACTTCTATCCAGCAAGATTTCCTCAATGAACGCCAGGTGACGATGGGATGCCTCGCGTGCCTGTTCTGGCTCACGCGCCACAATCGCCTCGTAGATACTGGCGCGGTGACCGCTCACTTTCGCCAGCATTTCCCGACGAGCGTAGAGCAATTCAAAATTCTGACGGACGTTTTGTTCCAGCATAGGGCCCATGGAACGCAGCAGATGCAGCAGCACCACATTATGGGCCGCTTCTGTGACAGCGATCTGATACTTCATTACTGCATCGGCCTCTGCGTCGAGATCGCCGCTGTCCTGTGCCTGCTGAATGTTAAGATGGCAGTCACGGATGCGCTGCAGATCTTCATCGGTTCCCCGCAGTGCCGCATAATAAGCAGCAACGCCTTCCAGCGCGTGGCGGGTTTCCAGCAGGTCAAACTGAGATTCTGGATGTTCAGCAAGCAGACCGACCAGCGGGTCGCTCAGGCTTTGCCAGAGATTTTTTTGGACGAAGGTGCCGCCACCCTGACGACGTAGCAGCAGGCCTTTGGCTTCCAGGCTCTGAATTGCTTCGCGCAGGGATGGACGTGAGACATCAAACTGTTTCGCCAGTTCACGCTCAGGGAGCAGTTTTTCACCCGGCTGGAGCGTCCCTTCCATAATGAGGGATTCCAGCTGCTGCTCAATCGCATCGGAGAGCTTGGGTTGGCGAATTTTACTGTAGGCCATCTTCCCTTCTTATCAGCCAAACGTCCGGAGTAAATTGGTAATACCAATTGAAAAATGGTGCCGGTAAAGTAACAAAGTATTCACCTTGTGTCTATATGGCGGGCTTCACACTTCCGGGGACTATGCCAATGGCGCTGCACTAACTTACCGGAATAAAGAAGGAAAATGTTGGCCTGTGGCAAATGTTAAATAATTGTGTTTTTACCAAACCTTACACTGAGTTAGCGGAGTAAATGGTGCATAACCATAAGCGAAAGCTATTCGTGTTCACGCTTTTTTCATGGCAGAAATAATGTGACGGGCGCGCAGAGGATGCTGCTGCTTTTTCAGTCATCTCTCAGCACAAAAAGCAAAAGCAGGTGCAAAGCGGCGCGCTTATCACTATTCTGAACGCCGTGGTAGCTCATGCATGCACACAGCACGCCAGATACCGTAAAGAAAAGAATACATTAGGGTAAACAGCCTTACAGTGCGCGCACTGCAGGTGCACAATAACAACATCACGAGGTTTGTATGGAACAACAGCATGGCGACACGCTGCATCGCGGCTTAAAGAATCGCCATATTCAGCTGATTGCGCTGGGCGGAGCCGTAGGTACTGGTCTGTTTCTGGGCAGCGCATCAGTGATTAAATCGGCCGGTCCTGCCGTGATTCTCGGTTACGCGATCGCCGGTTTTATTGCCTTTCTGATTATGCGCCAGCTGGGCGAAATGGTGGTTGAAGAGCCGGTTGCCGGCAGCTTCAGCCACTTCGCCTACAAATACTGGGGCAACTTCGCCGGTTTCGCCTCTGGCTGGAACTACTGGGTGCTGTATGTGCTGGTGGCGATGGCTGAGTTGACCGCCGTCGGTAAATACGTGCAGTTCTGGTGGCCAGATTTCCCCACCTGGGCCACGGCTGCCATCTTCTTTGTGCTGATCAACGCTATCAACCTGACCAACGTAAAAGTGTTTGGTGAAATGGAGTTCTGGTTCGCGATTATCAAAGTGGTCGCGGTCATCGGCATGATCCTGTTTGGTGGCTGGTTGCTGTTTAGCGGCAACGGCGGCCCACAAGCGAGCGTCAGCAATCTGTGGAATCAGGGCGGCTTCATGCCACACGGTATGACCGGATTGGTGATGATGATGGCGATCATCATGTTCTCCTTTGGTGGTTTAGAGCTGGTGGGCATCACTGCCGCAGAAGCCGACAATCCACAAGAGAGCATTCCGAAAGCCACCAATCAGGTGCTGTGGCGTATCCTGATTTTCTATATCGGTTCACTGGCGGTGCTGCTGTCGCTGCTGCCGTGGACGCGCGTAACGGCGGATACCAGCCCGTTCGTGCTGATCTTCCATGAGCTGGGCGATGCTTTTGTGGCCAACGCGCTGAACGTGGTGATCCTGACGGCGGCGCTGTCGGTCTACAACAGCTGCGTTTACTGCAACAGCCGCATGCTGTTCGGCCTGGCGCAACAGGGCAACGCGCCGAAAGCACTGCTGAAAGTTGACAGCCGTGGCGTGCCGGTCGCGACCATTCTGGTCTCAGCCGTAGCGACCCTGCTGTGTGTCCTGATCAACTACCTGATGCCGGGCGAAGCCTTTGGCCTGCTGATGGCGCTGGTGGTCTCTGCGCTGGTGATCAACTGGGCGATGATCAGCCTTGCGCACCTGAAATTCCGTAAGAAGAAAGACCAGCAAGGTGTGACCACGCGCTTTAAAGCGGTGCTCTATCCGCTGGGTAACTGGATCTGCCTGGTGTTCCTCGCCGGTGTGCTGGTGATCATGCTGATGACGCCGGGTATGGCGATTTCGGTCTGGCTGATTCCGGTTTGGCTGGTGATTCTGGCTATCGGTTACACCATCAAGAACAAACTACAGAAAGCGTAATGTTGTTCTCTGCCCGGCACGCTGATGCCGGGCAGCACTTCTGATCTGGCTCACACTTTTCCCCGCCCGCGCGTTTTGTCCATCTACCCGACCATTTGCTCCCCAGCAGATAACTGATTTTGCACAGATAATTCCTGCTCATCATATCGCTGGAGACGATCAATGAAAGGAGCAGCCCTCTCGTTCAGAGAGAAACTGGGATATGGTATGGGCGATGCCGGATGCAACATGATTGGCGGTGCCATCATGCTGTTCCTCAATTATTTCTACACTGATGTATTCGGTTTAGCCCCGGCACTGGTCGGCACGCTGTTGCTCTCGGTGCGCGTACTCGATGCGGTTACCGATCCGATCATGGGCGCGATTGCCGACCGCACGCAAAGCCGCTGGGGCCGTTTCCGCCCGTGGCTGCTGTGGGTTTCCGTGCCTTACGTGCTGTTTAGCGTATTGATGTTCACCACACCGGAGTGGAGTTACGACAACAAGGTCATCTGGGCATTTGTCACCTACTTCCTGATGTCACTCACTTACACCGCCATCAACATTCCTTACTGCTCGCTGGGCGGCGTGATTACCAACGATCCGGGTGAGCGCGTTTCCTGTCAGTCTTATCGCTTTGTGATGGTGGGCATTGCCACGCTGATCCTCTCACTTTCGCTGCTGCCGATGGCCGAATGGTTTGGCGGCGACAACAAAGCGCGCGGCTATCAACTGGCGATGAGCGTGCTGGCGCTGATTGGTTTGGTGATGTTCCTGTTCTGCTTTGCCACGGTGCGCGAGCGCATTCGACCTGCCACGCCAAGCAACGATGATTTGAAACAAGACCTGCGCGACGTATGGAAAAACGATCAGTGGGTGCGCATTCTGCTGCTGACCTTCTGCAACGTCTGCCCCGGTTTCATCCGCATGGCCGCCACCATGTATTACGTCACCTGGGTGATGGGGCAATCAACGCACTTTGCCACGCTGTTTATCAGCCTTGGCGTGATCGGCATGATGTGCGGCAGCACGCTGGCGAAAATCCTCACCGATCGCTGGTGCAAGCTCAAGGTGTTCTTCTGGACCAACATCGCGCTGGCGCTGTTCTCCTGCGGCTTCTATTGGATTGATCCGCACGCCACGGTTGCGGTGGTGATCGCCTACTTCCTGCTGAATATCCTGCATCAAATTCCGTCGCCGCTGCATTGGTCGCTAATGGCCGACGTGGATGATTACGGCGAATGGAAAACCGGCAAACGCATCACCGGCATGAGCTTCTCCGGCAACCTGTTCTTCCTCAAAGTGGGATTGGCGGTTGCAGGGGCGATGGTCGGTTTCCTGCTGTCAATTTACGGTTACGATGCGGGCGCAAAACAGCAGGCACCCAACGCCATCAATGGCATCATGCTGCTGTTCACGGTGATTCCGGGCGTCGGATATCTGATCACCGCCGGCGTAGTGCGTTTAATGAAAGTGGATCGCAACTTAATGCGTACGATTCAGGCCGATCTGGCGCTGCGCCGTGCCCATTCACACCACGAATCCCCTATCGCGTCCTCTGCGACTGCGCAACCTGGAGAGATCAAATGAGCTGGCCCAATCCTTTTATTACTCAACGCGCCGATCCCTTTATTCTGCGTCATGCCGATGGCTACTATTTTATCGCCTCGGTGCCGGAATATGACCGACTGGAGATTCGCTATGCCTCGACGCTGGCTGGCCTGATTGAGGCAGAAGCGGTAACGGTGTGGCACAAACCGGATACCGGCCCGTTTAGCGCGCTGATCTGGGCGCCGGAGCTGCATCATATCAACGGGCAATGGGTAATCTATTTCGCCGCCGCACCGACGCGTGCGATAAAAGATGGCCTGTTTCAGCACCGCATGTATGCGCTGGTGTGCAACGATGCCGATCCGCTGAGCGGTAACTGGCAACCTTGTCGTCGCGTGCATACGCCCATCGACTCTTTCTCACTGGATGCCACCTACTTCCAGCATCAAGGCAAACACTGGTATCTGTGGGCGCAAAAAGATCCGGCGATTCCCGGAAATTCCAACCTGTATCTTGCCGAGTTGCTCAATCCGTGGACGTTGAAAAGCGCCCCGCTGATGTTGAGCCGACCGGAGTATGAATGGGAGTGCGCGGGATTCAGCGTCAACGAAGGACCGGCGGTAATTCAGCATGGCGACAAGCTGTTTGTTACCTATTCCGCCAGCGCAACTGATGAAAATTATTGCCTGGGAATATTAAGCATTGATGTGTTAGCCGATCCGCTCAACATCAGCGCCTGGCATAAGTCCGCGCGGCCGGTATTTGCCACCAGCTGGGATAATCAGCAATACGGACCAGGACACAACAGCTTTACGGTAGATGAAACGGGAAGAGCGGTGCTGGTGTATCACGCGCGCAATTACACCGAAATCGAGGGCGATCCGCTGTGGGATCCGAATCGCCATACGCGTTTGAAATACTTCGACTGGCGCGAAGACGGCACTCCGGATTTCGGCGTGCCGCCCGCCGATCACACCAGCGTGCCGTAGATCGTCAACAGCGCGACCACCACCACCAGCACCAGAGAGATGCGCTTTGCCAACGCCACCGCAACCCGTGGCGTTTCGACTTTATCCATATGCGGATCGCGTGCCAGCGAGAATTGCGCCAGACTGGTCAGCACCTGATATTGCGGGCGATGCAGATCGCCCAACGCGGCAAACCAGGCGGGTAACGCACGTTCGCCGTGGCCGAGCAACGCATAAGCCACGCCGGCCAAACGCACCGGGATCCAGTCCAGCACATGCAGCAGACGATCAACGCCTGACTGCGAGCGCTCCAGCGGCGAATGATGCTTAGCCAGCCAGCTCTGCCAGGCGCGCAGGAACGCATAACCCACCAGCAGCACCGGGCCGTAAGGTCCACCGACCACAAACCAGAACAGCGGCGCAAGATAGAAGCGGAAGTTAATCCAAATCAGCGCGTTTTGCAGTTCTCGCAGGAATTCGCGCTCGCTGCACTCGACCGGCACACCGTGAATCAGCGTCAGTTCGGCCGCCATCGCCTGATGCGCCGCTTCATCGTCATGACTCGCCGCTTTGAGATAGCTGTGATAGTGCAGTCGCACCGAACCCGCGCCGATACACAGTAATCCCACCACAATCCAGAACAACAGTTGCGCCACGCCAAACAGAATGCCTTTCAGGCTCCACACCACCAGCCAAACGATCAGCATCGCTATCACTGTCATCATCAGCGTGCGCAGCAGGGAAAAACGCTGGCGGCCACGAAACAGCGGCTCAAGCCGATGATCCAGTTGCCAATGCTCACCCAACTTAAACAGGCGTTCCCAACCTAAAACTAATAACAAGCTAAACAACGTCATACCCGCTCCTGCTGTCTCAGGGATTCTCCTGCCTGATGGATTCTTTATAGCGCAACCAGTCAAAAGAGGAACCGGGATCGGTTTTCCGCTCTGGTGCGATATCGCTATGGCCGGTGATGCGCGCAGGCGTCAACGGATAGTGCTGCAACAGCAGGTGAGTCACCTGTTGCAATGTCGCATACTGCGCATCGGTATAGGGCAGCGTGTCGGTGCCTTCCAGTTCAATGCCCATGGAAAAATCGTTGCAGCTTTCGCGCCCTTCAAACTGCGACACACCGGCATGCCAGGCGCGCTGATCGAAAGAGACGTATTGCACCAGCTCGCCGTCGCGGCGGATTAAACAGTGCGCCGCCACGCGTAAATGGGCGATGTCCGCAAAATAGGGATGCGCATCGGCAGGCAACGTGCCGGTAAACAACCGATCGATCCACGGCCCGCCAAACTCACCGGGCGGTAAGCTGATGTTGTGAATCACCAACAGCGAGGGCACTTCATCATTTGGACGCTGATTGAAGTGTGGTGAAGGTACTTTACGCGCGCTGGTAATCCAGCCCTCTTCCAGTTTCATGCTGTTAAATCCTAAGCAAAATCAGGCTGAGAATAACATGTTTCACTCAACAGGCTTGCGACTTAATGCGCCGCGCAGGTGAGTTCAGGATACTAAACATTTCACCACCAGCAACTGGCAATGACCGATAAATCAGGCTAAGGTGAGCGCACAAAATCTCGTCTTGTGGAGTGGCAAAACCATGGCAACGCGTCGTTACGATCCCGATCATCGCCGTCAGGAACTGATTAAACGTATTGAACAGGATATCCCCGAAGCCGTTGCCCGGGCGCTTCAGGAGGATTTAGGCGGCGAAGTGGACGCGGATCGCGATATCACCGCGTTGCTGCTGCCGGCAGAAAAACAGGCGGTGGCAAAAGTCATCACCCGTGAAGCCGGTGTTTTTTGTGGTAAACGTTGGGTGGAAGAAGTCTTTATCCAGCTTGGCAATAAAGTCACTCTTACCTGGCATGTTGAAGATGGTCAAACACTGGTTGCCGATCAGCTGCTGTTCGAGCTTACCGGTCCGGCGCGACTGCTGTTAACCGCAGAGCGCACCGCGCTCAATTTCGTGCAAACACTGTCCGGCGTGGCCACCGAGGTCAGCCGTTATGTCGCCCTGCTGGCGGGCAGCGAAACTCAGTTGCTTGATACGCGCAAGACCTTGCCAGGCCTGCGTACCGCGTTGAAATATGCAGTGCTGTGCGGTGGCGGTAACAACCACCGTTTAGGCCTGTCGGATGCTTTTCTTATCAAAGAGAACCACATTATCGCCAGCGGCTCGGTACGTAACGCCGTAGAAAAAGCGCTTTGGCTGTCGCCCGATGTGCCGGTAGAAGTTGAAGTCGAATCGCTGACGGAACTGCAGGATGCCATCGATGCCGGAGCGGACATCATCATGCTCGATAACTTCAGCCTTGAGATGATGCATGCAGCGGTTGCGCTAACTAACAAGCGAGCTTTGCTGGAAGTCTCTGGCAACGTAACCGAAACCACGCTGCCGCAAATTGCGCAGACCGGCGTTGATTATGTCTCTGTTGGCGCGCTGACCAAGCATGTGCGTGCGCTGGATCTGTCGATGCGTTTTCGCGAACTTTGATGCTCTGCGTCTGCCGCCGGTTAGCGCGGCAGATATGCGAGATGGCTTCCAAAACGCTGTTATCTGCGCTGTAATCCTGACGATTCTCTGCGTGATGCTTTCCAGCCTCGCCCAGGCCTGACTTCCGCTTTCCCTTGCCCTTTTCTACCGTAGCGGCTCCACAACAAGGAGCCTCACTATGGACAGACAACGCGGTTTTACCCTCATCGAATTAATGATTGTGATTGGCATCGTCGCCATTCTCAGCGCCATCGGTTTACCGGCCTATCAAAACTACCTGCAACGCGCAGCACTCACCGACATGCTGCAAACCATGGTGTCGTACAAAACAGCCGTAGAACTCTGCGCCATTGAACGTGGCGGACCGGCGCAGTGTCAGGCAGGACAACGCGGTATTCCGGTGGCCAAAGGTTCGCGCTATGTGGCGACGCTCAGCGTCGTTAATGGAACCATCAACCTGACCGGCCAGGAAAGTCTCAGCGGATTGACGGTTGAAATGCTGCCAATCTGGAGCGCAACCGATGGCACGTTGAGCTGGCAACGCAGTTGCACCAGCGATAACAGCAGCCTGCGCGATAGCTGCCTCGAGCAGTTCCGCTTTGCTGATAAGGATGCCAACTGATGGACAATCCTAATAGTGCGCTGCATGCGTTGTGCGCACGTTATCAGGCAGTGATACTGCATCACGACGCCACGCTATTGCGCGTAGCGGTAGCCGACACGCCCGATCCACTGCTGCTGGAGGCGTTACAGTTCGCTAGCCAGTGCAAGGTGGATGTCGAGTGCTGGCCTGCAGCACGCCTTGAGCAGTTACTGCACGAACCGGATGCCGCCGCAGCACCGCGAGAACACGCCAGCGCTGAGTCAGCGATTAACGCGGTCGATCAGATTTTGCGTCAGGCCATTCAGCGCCGAGCCTCAGATGTGCATTTCGAACCGCAGCGCCAGGGATTACGGGTGCGCCTGCGCATCGATGGCGTGTTGCACAAACTGCCTCAGCCCTCAGAAGCACAACCCGCTGCAATCCTGGCGCGCCTGAAAATCCTCGGTGGATTGGACATCGCCGAACGGCGTCTACCGCAGGACGGACAATTTACGCTGGAAATAGACGACAAACTGGCAGCGTTTCGTCTTTCAACACTGCCGGTAAGCCAGGGTGAAAAAGCCGTGGTACGGCTGCTGCTAAGTGAAAACAGCGCCATCACGCTCGATAAACTCGGCATGCCCGCCGCCCAACTGCGCTTGCTGAAAAGTGCGCTGGCGAAACCGCAAGGTTTGATTCTGGTCACCGGTCCCACCGGCAGCGGTAAAACCTTCACGCTCTATAGCGGATTAAGCGCGCTGAACGTGCCGGAAAAGAATGTATGCAGCGTGGAAGATCCGGTTGAGATTCCGCTGGATGGCATCAATCAAACGCAGATCCAACCGCGCAGCGGGCTCGATTTCAACCGTGTACTGCGCGCCCTGCTGCGCCAGGATCCCGATGTGATTATGGTGGGGGAAATCCGTGATGCCGAGACGGCAAGCATTGCCGTCAAAGCCGCGCAGACCGGCCATTTGGTGCTTTCCACACTGCATACCAACTCAACCGCCGAAACACTGACGCGCCTACGCCAGATGGATATTCCCGGCTATTTGCTGGGTCCCGCTTTGCAGTTAGTGGTGGCGCAGCGTCTGGTCAGACGCCTGTGCGTGCATTGCCGCCAGCCGGGACAAGCTATCGCCCATCTGCCGGCCGAACTCTGGCCGGGCACGCTGCAAACCTGGCGAGCGCCCGGCTGCGATCACTGCTTCTCCGGCTATTACGGGCGGCTGGCGCTGTTTGAAATCTTGCCGGTAACCAGCAAATTGCAGAATGCTATTTCGGCAGATATGCCGCTGGAACATCTGCTCACGCTGGCAAATGAACAGGGAATGAAAACCTTGCTGGCTGCGGGGCTGGAAGCGGTTAGTCGCGGCGATACGTCTTTTGAAGAGATGCAGCGCGTGGTGGGATTGGGCGATGGCTAATCTCTATCATTTCCGCTGGCAGGCGCTCGATACCATGGGCGTGCTGCAGGAAGGCGAATCACTTAACGCCAGCCAGGATGCGTTGCTCAATCAACTCTCCGATCGCGGCATGCTGCCGGTGAGCTGGCAGCGTGGAAAATGCTGGCGTTCGCGCGACTGGAAGTGGCAGCAGAAAATCGACCTGGTGCGGCAACTGGCGACGCTGCTGAAGGCCGGTTTGCCGCTGGCGGAAAGTTTGATTCTGTTGGCAGAAGGCCATCCCCATGCCGGTTGGCGGGTATTACTTAAGGGATTGCAGCGCCGCGTTATCGCCGGTGAGCCCTTCTCGCAAGCCTTGCAGGAGTGGCCGCAGATCTTTCCACCATTGTTTCCTGCTTTGATGCAAGTGGGTGAGTTAACCGGCCAGCTCGATGAGTGCTGTTGCCAGTTGGCACAGCAGCAAAGTAAACAGCAATACTTACGGCAGAAAGTGGTCAAGGCGCTGCGTTATCCGCTGTTTATCTTGCTGGTGGCGCTGGCGGTCAGTGCTGGCATGCTACTGTTTGTTTTGCCGGAGTTTGTCTCCGTCTATGCCAGCTTTGATGCACCGCTGCCCGCTTTTACTGCCGCAGTGATGTCGCTCTCAGAACTACTGCAAAAAGCTGCACTGCCGCTGTCGCTGATATGCGCCGTATTTATCGGGATTGTGCAGCAAACTTATCATCGTTCAGTAGCGTGGCAAAAGCGCGTACATCAATGGCTGCTGCGCATGCCGCTGTTATCACCGCTGTGGCGCGGCGGGCAGCTCAGCCAGATATACGCCATCCTGCAACTTACGCAGCAATCCGGTTTAACCCTGCTGCAAAGTCTGCAGGCGGTTGAGGTGACGCTGGTTTCCCGGTTGTGGCGCGATGCCATCATTCAGTTGCAGCAGCACATTGCTGCGGGTGCGCCGCTGCATCAGGCGCTGCAACAACATCAGCTGTTCACTCCCCTTTGTGCCCAGCTAATTCGGGTTGGCGAAGAGGCGGGTGCGCTGGATGTGATGCTGGCGCGTCTGGCGGAATGGCATGAAGCACAAACGTTAGCGCGCGCTGATGCTCTGGCGGCATCGCTGGAACCGATGATGATGGTGGTAATTGGCGGAATTGTTGGCACGTTAGTGATTGCGATGTATCTGCCGGTATTTGGTCTTGGCGATGCAATTCGCTAACGGGCACGCGCGATGCGCGCCCGATGTCTGAGATCAGCGCGTGAACACGCGGTTCTCTTGTTCAGCAACGCGGATAAAGGTGGTGCGTTTCGTCAGCTCTTTCAATCGTTCCGCACCGACGTAGGTGCAAGCTGAGCGTAAGCCACCGAGGATATCTTTAACCGTCTCCTCAACCGGGCCGCGCACCGGCAAGCGCACGGTTTTGCCTTCCGCCGCACGGTATTGCGCCACACCGCCAACGTGGCGTTTCATGGCAGATTCGGAGCTCATACCGTAGAACAGCATAAATTTCTCGCCGTGATCTTCAACAACGGTTCCTTCACACTCATCATGAGCCGCAAGCATGCCGCCGAGCATAGTGAAGTCTGCGCCACCACCGAAAGCTTTGGCAATGTCACCTGGAACCGAGCAGCCGCCGTCGCTAACGATCTGTCCGCCTAAGCCGTGTGCCGCATCAGCGCACTCAATAACGGCTGAAAGCTGAGGATAGCCAACGCCGGTCTTCACGCGTGTTGTGCAAACCGAGCCAGGACCGATCCCCACTTTGACAATGTCTGCGCCAGACAAAATCAGCTCTTCCACCATTTCACCGGTGACAACGTTGCCTGCACAGATGGTTTTACCTGGGAAGCTTTCACGTACGCGCAGCAGGAACTGAACAAAGTGTTCAGAGTAGCCGTTAGCAACGTCGATGCAGATAAAGTTAAGCTGCGGTGATAACGCAAGAATGGCGGATAATTTGGTGAAATCTGATTCGGAGGTACCGGATGAGACCATCACATGACTCAGCACCGCCGCTGGCACGCGCTGCACAAATGCCTGCCACTCTTGCACGCTGTAGTGTTTATGCACTGCGGTCAATACGTTAAAACTCGCCAGAGCTTCAGCCATCGTGAAAGTGCCGACGGTATCCATGTTGGCGGCAATAATCGGAATGCCACTCCAGTTCAAGCCTGAGTGTTTAAAGGTGAAGGTGCGTTCCAGTTCAACCTCGGAACGACTTTTCAACGTGGAACGTTTTGGGCGGATCAAAACATCTTTAAAGCCCAGTTTTAGATCTTCTTCAATGCGCATAGCTGATTATCCTGGTTAGTGACGACGAACCGCGGTTCGGGTAGCGCTCACGGCTCCAGTGTCGTTATCATACGCGCCATTCGTTCCGCGACAAGACTGCGAATTTCACTTTATTTAGGCTACAATCCCTTAAATTTAGCTGAGAAAATTGATTGTGATCATGCTCTCATCTTGCTGTGGTTAATCGCCGCTCACGATATAAATTTTGCGAGAACGTTATGCCTTATACCGTTGCGCTCACCGGCGGCATTGGCAGTGGTAAAACCACTATTGCCAACGCTTTCGCAGCGCTAGGCGTTGATATTATTGACGCTGACGTCATTGCCAGAGAAGTTGTTGAGCCTGGAACGCCGGCCTTAAAGGCGATTGCTCAGCGTCATGGAGACACCATTCTCACGGCAGAAGGCACACTCTATCGTGCACGGCTTCGTGAAATTATTTTCAAGCAGCCGCAAGAGAAAAACTGGCTCAATCAATTGCTTCATCCACTCATTAATGCCCGCACGCAACAATTAAAGTTACTGGCTACTTCACCTTATGTGCTTTGGGTGGTGCCGCTGTTGGTCGAAAACGGCTTACAGCATCAGGCCGATCGCGTGTTGGTAGTGGATGTGGATACCGCCACGCAGTTGCAACGCACACAACAGCGGGATGGCATTTCGCTGAGTCAGGCGAAAAATATTCTTGCCGCACAGGCCAGTCGCGAACAGCGCATAGCCTGTGCGGATGACATCATTGATAACAGCGGTACACCTGAGCAGGTGCTACCGCGCGTTGCTGAGCTTCACCAGCGCTATCTGCGCCTGGCAGCAACCGGAAAGGATTAACATCATGAGCACAGTGGTTCTGTTTGAACACCCTTTGAATGAGAAGATGCGTACCTGGCTGCGCGTCGAATATCTGATTGATCAGTTGCATGAAACGGTGCCGGTTAGCGGTTCGGTATCAGCACTTGGCGTGTTCCGCATCCTCAGTGATTTGCTGGATATTTTTGAGCGCGGCGATATGCGCACTGAATTGCTTAAAGAACTGGAGCGCCAACAGCAAAAATTACGCGCATGGCTGGATGTGCCGGGCATTGACGAACTGCGCGTGAATAATTTGCGTCAGCAGTTGAAGCAATACTCAAGCGAACTGATGGCGGCACCGCGCATGGGCCAACAGTTACGAGAAGATCGACTGGTTGCTCTGGTGCGTCAGCGTTTGAGCATTCCTGGCGGCTGCTGCAGTTTCGATCTTCCAAGCCTGCATATCTGGCTGCATCAGGAACAAGCGGTGCGAGATGTTCAGGTCAATGGCTGGCTGGAATCACTGAATCCGCTGCGTAATAGTTTGACGATGATCCTCGATTTAGTGCGACAGTCTGGCATCTTTCGTCATCAAACCAGCCTCAACGGCTTTTATCAGGATAACGCCGAAGGATCTGATTTGCTGCGCCTGCAATTAACGCTGGAAGACGCGCTGTATCCGCAAGTATCGGGCCACAAAAGCCGTTATGCGATTCGTTTCCTGCCCTTAGACAGCGAACGCGGAGAAGTACCCGCACGACTGAATTTTGAATTAGCTTGTTGTTAGAGGAAGTTATGCCGGAAGAGATGATTACCGTACCTTGCCCCAACTGTCGTCGCGATGTGATTTGGGATGAATTGAGCCCGTGGCGGCCATTCTGCAGTAAACGTTGCCAGCTGATTGATTTAGGTGAATGGGCAGCAGAAGAGAAACGCATTCCCAGCAGCGGTGACCAGATGGACAGCGATGACTGGAGCGAAGAACAGCAGTAAAAGTAAGGGGCCTACTGCCCCTTCACTTAAATCTCGCCAGCCACTAATCGGCTGATCAGTTCATGGTTCGCAGGCGGAAATTCATCCGCGACCAAATCCTGCTGTTCGACCCAACGCTGTGGCTGACCTTCGCGGCCATAAGGTTCGCCGTTCCAGCCTTCAACCAGAAAGAAATGCAGCGTAACGCGCAGATCTTCATAACTGTGATCGGCCTGACCAATTGCGCTTGCCGATGTGACTTCAATACCGGTTTCTTCCATCAACTCACGCTTGAGCGCCTGCTCGGCAGATTCATCTTGTTCAATTTTTCCGCCAGGAAACTCCCATTTATTCGCCATATAGGAGCTAGCCGCACGCTGGGCAAGGAAGATTTGACGTTCTGTATTGCGAATGATGCCCACCGCAACCTGCAGGTGTTTCATAAGCTGGATTCCGCTTTTAATAAATGAGCGCTGAGTGTAAATCAGACATGGAGTGATGTTAACCGTTGAGAGGAAAGTGACGTCCCGCGCCGCACAAAAGCCAGTGATTAAGACATGTCGTAATGATCGCAACCGGGAATGTTGGGAATACTCGCAGCCACTTTCTTCTGCCAAACCCGATTACCTATGGAATTCAAAGAAACAACGTTTCTGGCGCAAAATACGCCGGAACAATTACATGCCCTACGCCATCTGGTATTTCATGACATCCTGACGTTAGACAGCGCTCAGAACACCTTAACATGGTGGCCTGAACACAAAGTTATTTCGTTGAATGAAGCGCAAAAACGATTTTTCTCCTGCCTGCTGCTACGGATTACCTCCAAGCGTCAGATTATTGCCACGGTGTGGAATGAGAGCTATCCAAGTATCAGCGATAACAATTACCATCAGCTACTGTTCCAAAGCCGAGCGCTGTTGAAGCGAGCTGGCTTGCCGGATGGTCTGCTGGTGACGCTGCCGTATCATGGCGTGCGCCTAAATGAAGAGAAACTAATGGCGATAACTCGCTAAATCGTAAGCGAAAAAAAAGGAGCCCGAAGGCTCCTTTTTTATCAGGCCAGACGACCGTGGCACTGTTTGTATTTTTTGCCAGAACCACATGGGCAAAGATCGTTACGCCCTACTTTACGCTCTCCGCCTTGTGCGACTAACGCTTCGGCTGCGGCGGTGGCATCATCAACGTGGCTCAGCTGTTGCTGCTGCGCTAAACGCTCTGCTTCTTCACGGCGCTGCTGCTCCATCGCTTCCACTTCTTCTGGCATACGCACCTGAACTTTGCTTAGGGTGCTGATCACTTCGTATTTCAGTGATTCCAGCATCGCCGCAAACATAGAGAAGGATTCACGCTTGTATTCCTGCTTCGGATCTTTCTGCGCATAACCACGCAGATGAATCCCCTGACGCAGATAATCCATCGCCGCCAGATGCTCTTTCCACAGCGAATCCAGCGTTTGCAGCATCACGCCTTTCTCGAAGTTGCGCATCATCTCTTCGCCTACCACTTCTTCCTTAGCCGCGTAGCTTTCCGCCGCGTGGGTCATGATACGTTCGCGCAGCGTCTCTTCATGAAGATCGGGCTCTTTATCCAACCATTCAGCAATAGGCAGATTGAGATCGAAGTCGTTACGCAGACGCTCTTCGAGACCGGCAACATCCCACATCTCTTCCAGTGACTGCGGCGGAATGTAGGTATCAATAGTAGTTTTGTAGACATCTTCGCGGATGCTGTTGATGGTTTCAGACACATCAGACACATCCAGCAGTTCGTTACGCTGGCTGTAGATGGCGCGACGCTGATCGTTGGCAACATCATCGTATTCCAGCAGCTGTTTACGAATATCGAAGTTACGGCTTTCCACTTTACGCTGAGCATTGGCAATCGCTTTGGTCACCCATGGATGCTCAATCGCTTCGCCTGGCTTCATGCCCAGTTTACGCATCATGTTAGATACGCGATCAGAAGCGAAGATGCGCATCAATGCATCTTCCATCGACAGGTAGAAGCGTGAAGAACCGGCATCACCCTGACGACCCGCACGACCACGCAGCTGGTTATCAATACGGCGAGATTCGTGACGCTCAGTACCAATGATGTGCAGACCGCCCGCAGCCAGTACCGCATCGTGACGCAGCTTCCATGCCTCTTTCATCGCCTGAATCTGCTCTTCAGTTGGCTCGTCCATTGCGGCGAGCTCAGCCTGCCAGCTACCGCCCAGCACGATATCGGTACCACGACCCGCCATGTTGGTTGCGATAGTAACCGCTGCAGGTTGCCCCGCCTGGGCAACGATATCCGCTTCGCTGGCGTGGAATTTGGCATTCAGTACGCTATGTTTGATGCCAGCGCGTGTCAGTTCGTTGGACACGACTTCCGATTTTTCAATCGAAATGGTCCCCACCAACACCGGCTGCCCTTTGGCGGTACAGGCACGGATGTCTTCAATAATGGCGTCGATCTTCTCTTTCTCGGTCATGTAGACCAGATCGGCCATATCTTTACGCACCATCGGACGGTTAGTTGGCACCACGATAGTGTCGAGCTTATAGATGGAGCTGAATTCAAATGCTTCGGTATCTGCAGTACCGGTCATACCGGCCAGTTTCTCGTAGATACGGAAGTAGTTCTGGAAGGTGATGGAAGCCAGCGTCTGGTTTTCATTCTGGATTTCCACGCCTTCTTTCGCTTCAACCGCCTGATGCAAACCATCTGACCAACGGCGACCTTGCATGGTACGGCCGGTGTGCTCATCAACGATGATCACTTCGCCATCTTTAACGATGTAATCAACATCGCGAGTGAAGAGTGCATGAGCACGCAGCGCCGCAGTAACGTGGTGCATCAACATGATATTGGTCGGTGAGTAGAGCGACTCGCCTTCTACCATGATGTTTTGGCTAACCAGTAACTCTTCAACTTTTACCAGACCGCGCTCGCTCATGTGCGCCTGGCGCGCTTTTTCATCGACCCAGAAATCGCCTTCGCCCTGGAAGGTTTCAGAGTCTTCTTTTTCCTGACGCACCAGATGCGGGATGATCTTGTTAACTTTGGTATACAGTTCAGAACTGTCTTCAGCCGGGCCAGAGATGATCAGTGGCGTACGCGCTTCATCGATCAGGATTGAGTCGACCTCATCCACCAATGCGTAATGCAATTTACGCTGCACGCGCTCTTCCGGGCTGAACGCCATATTGTCGCGCAGGTAGTCGAAGCCATATTCGTTATTGGTGCCGTAGGTGATGTCAGCGGCATAAGCTGCACGCTTCGCCACGGCTGGCATGTTTGGCAAGTTGATACCGATGGTCAGGCCAAGGAATTCAAACAGTGCACGGTTATTTTCAGCATCACGCTGCGCCAGATAGTCGTTGACGGTAACCACGTGCACGCCTTTGCCGCTTAATGCGTTCAGGTAAGCGGGCAAGGTCGCAGTCAGGGTTTTACCTTCACCGGTACGCATCTCTGCGATGCAGCGCTCGTTGAGCACCATGCCGCCAATCAGCTGCACATCAAAGTGACGCATACCGAAGACGCGCTTACTCGCTTCACGTACGGTAGCAAAGGCTTCAGGAATCAGGCTCTCAAGGCTTTCGCCTTTTTTCAGGCGCTCACGGAACAGGTCAGTTTTCGCTTTCAGTTCATCGTCAGAGAGCTTAACGAAATCCGGCTCCATCTTATTGATGACATCTACGATTTTACGCATACGGCGCAGAGTACGATCGTTGCTGCTGCCAAATACTTTAGTTAACAATTTGATTAACATGATAAATTTTTCTCAATTCAGTCGTGATCTCACGGACTGCAAAATCTGATACAGGATGTGGAAAAAACGTTAGCAGTTAAGCAATGAAAGGCCCGGCGCGGATGCCATGAATAGCAGCCTGCCAATCAGCAGAAGAATGGATTTGTGGTTCGTTGTTACGCAGGTTTTGTTGCGGCTCAACAACAGTCAGCGCTTGCGCGTGAGAAGTCAGCAGCGCCTGAAGCGAACCAATCAACGCTAGCTTTTGTGCCGCCAGCGGCACAGCTTGATCGGCTTCCGCCTGAGCGGGCGGCGTCATGCTAAACGAAAGGTGGCGAATAACCGTGCGAATCGCATGCTGGTGCCAGTAATCGACGTTGAAATTCGGTCGACGCACGCTTTCCTGCAGACGAATCAGATGATCAAAGTGGACAACATTGCCGACAAACAGGCTACTGATCGGCGAATCATTTGCTTTGGGCTCAGCACTTTGCGCGCAGGCAGGCAAGCCTAAACTGGCCGCCACCATCCCCAACAGGAGATGTGGCCAGAAATAGCGTCTACCTAATTGTCGCCAGCGTGAGAAAATCCCGATCACAATCCGTCCACAATGCATTGAATAAAGTGATAAAGCGGTCGCCAGAATTAGCGTTACCCAGCTTATATGAGCGCCAGATGATAGCACTTATGTGGGGATTCGACACCAGTCATTAGAGGGGCTTCGGCGGAATTCACGTTTTTTTGTACAGGGTTTCGCCAGTCACAACAGCGAATTGAGATCGGTTTGGCAGGATTAAAAGCGAGGCAATAAAAAACGGCAGGTTCAACTGACCGGAGAGGGTGTCAGCGAAACCTGCCGTTTTATGTCTGGCTTACGCCAGAACTAAATTTGGTGCTTTGAATGCCAGTGGCAGTTCTGCTTCATCTTCGAAGGTCGCCCATTCCCAGGCTTCCTGATTAGCCAGAACCGCTTGCAGCAACTTGTTGTTCAACGCATGGCCAGATTTAAAGGCGGTAAACGCGCCAATAACGTTGTGGCCGCACATGAACAGATCGCCGATCGCATCGAGCATTTTATGACGAACAAATTCGTCTTCAAAGCGCAGACCGTCTTCGTTTAATACGCGGAAATCATCGAGGCCAATCGCACAATCTAAACTACCGCCCAGGCACAGGCCTTTAGACTGCAGATATTCGATTTCACGCATAAAGCCAAAAGTGCGCGCACGGCTGATTTGGCGAACAAAGTTCTCAGCCGAGAAGTTGAGCTGGTAACGCTGCGAGCTTGAGTCGATCGCTGGATGTTTGAAGTCGATAGTGAAGTCGAGTGAAAAACCGTTATACGGTTTGATCTCGGCCCACTTATCGCCATCTTCCACACGCACCGTTTGCTTAACGCGTACGAATTTCTTCGCGCTGTTCAGCTCTTCGATGCCTGCGTCCATGAGCAGATAGACAAAAGGTGCGGCACTGCCATCCATAATCGGGATTTCCGGTGCATCAACTTCAACAATAATGTTGTCGATGCCCAAGCCCGCCAATGCGGCGTTCAGGTGTTCAACTGTTGAAATACGCACGCCTTCATCATTCACCAGGCAAGTACTCAGCATGGTGTCGCGCACATATTTTGCATCAGCCGGGAAATCTACCGGTGGATTCAAGTCAGTGCGACGATAGATGACCCCGGTGTTAGCCGACGCAGGGCGTAACGTCAGTGTGACTTTCTTGCCGGTATGTAAACCGACACCAGTCGCCTGAACAATACGTTTTAATGTCCTTTGTTTGATCATCGCTTTATCTCGCAATATTACCTGTCCGACCGCCAGTATAAATTACCAGCGGGCGAATACTTTAGCACAAAGAGCGGAGAATCCCAATTCTCGGGATATTCTTAGTCTGCCTGCTTACGCAAGAAGGCTGGAATATCAAGGTAATCGGGTTCTTTACTGGATGCAGTCGGTTGGTCATTCACCACTTTCGCAGCCGGTTTCTGCTCCTGCGGCAGCGGCGCCATGCCGTGCTGCTGGTAGCGATGATCCATCACTGGCTGAGTGGCCGGTTTATTGGTCACCAGCGTGATTTCAGGGCGCTTATCCATGCCGATGCCGGTTGCCACCACAGTCACACGCAGTTCATCGTTCATCTCTGGATCCAGAGAAGTACCGATAACCACGGTTGCGTTGTCAGAAGCGAAGGCGCGGATGGTGTTACCCACGGTTTCGAACTCATCAAGACGCAGATCGAAGCCCGCAGTGATGTTGACCAGCACGCCGCGCGCGCCAGACAGATCGATGTCTTCCAACAGTGGAGAAGAGATCGCCATTTCTGCCGCTTCTTCTGCACGGTCTTCACCGCATGCCACGCCGGAACCCATCATGGCGTAACCCATTTCTGACATCACGGTACGCACGTCCGCGAAGTCGACGTTCATCAGGCCAGGACGCGTAATCAGTTCAGCGATACCCTGTACTGCGCCTTTCAATACGTCGTTAGCTGCGCCGAACGCATCCAACAGAGAAATACCGCGACCCAGAACTTTCAGCAGCTTGTCGTTTGGAATAGTGATCAGTGAATCGACATGCTTAGACAGTTCCGCGATACCCTGCTCAGCAAAAGCCATACGCTTTTTGCCTTCAAAGTTGAATGGCTTAGTCACCACCGCAACAGTCAGGATACCCAAATCTTTTGCCACTTCAGCTACAACTGGCGCTGCACCGGTACCGGTACCGCCGCCCATGCCTGCTGCGATGAACACCATGTCTGCACCATCCAGCGCAGCACGCAGTGCTTCGCGATCCTCTTCTGCAGAGTTACGACCCACTTCTGGGTTCGCACCTGCACCAAGACCTTTAGTGATATTGGTCCCGATCTGGATCGTCTGGCCGACCGCTGTCTTACGCAACGCTTGCGCGTCGGTGTTTACAGCGAAGAATTCCACACCTTCGATACGCTCGCGTACCATGTGCTCTACGGCGTTGCCACCGCCACCGCCGACGCCGATGACTTTAATCACCGCGTCATTGGTTAATTCCATAGGTTCAAACATGATTTCTCTCCGTTATGTGCCTGTCGCCTGGAGATCATAAACATTGCCAGCATGATCTCCTTTTTCAAAAATTAAAATTCTTTCTTCAGCCAGCTGTTGATTCGTTTAAACCAGTTGCCCACTGAAGCGCGTTTTTCCGTTTCTGCATCACCGTTCATGTGTGACTCTTTGCCGTAATGCAGCAGGCCAACTGCCGTAGAGTAATACGGCTCCTGCGCATAATCTGTCAGGCCGGTGATGTTAAGCGGCTGTCCGATGCGCACTTGCGTGTGGAACACGCGCTGTGCGCAGGCTGCCAAACCTTCAATCTGCGCCGCACCACCGGTCAGCACGATACCGGCTGCCAGATGGTGTTTCACGCCTTGCTGGCGCAGCTGCTCCTGTAATTGCAGAATCTCGTCGTTGACCAGATTCAACAGTTCGGTGTAACGCGGCTCGATCACTTCAGCCAGCGTTTGACGCTGCAGGCTACGCGGTGGACGTCCACCTACGCTCGGCACTTCGACATTTTCGTCTTTGCCGACAATCGAGCCCAATGCGCAACCATGACGCACTTTAATCGCTTCTGCGTCGGTCGGCGGCGTACCAAAAGCGTAGGCGATATCGCTGGTTACCACGTTCCCGGCATACGGGATCACTTTGGTATGACGCAGTGCACCGCCAGTATAGACAGCGATATCCATTGTACCGCCACCGATATCAACAACACAGACGCCCAGCTCACGTTCATCTTCTGTTAACACTGAGAAACTGGATGCCAGGCCAGCAAAAATCAGTTGGTCAACTTTCAGGCCACAACGTTCAACTGCTTTGACAATATTTTTTGCCATATCGTTGTGGCAGGTGATCAAATGTACTTTCGCCTGCATACGCACGCCGGAAAGTCCCACTGGATTCTTAATGCCTTCCTGATAATCGATGGCATATTCCTGCGGAATGACATGCAGGATACGATGCTCGTCACGTACGCGAACGGATTTCGCCGTATGCACCACGTTCTCTACATCATCCTGAGTCACTTCCTCTTCCGAAATCGGAACCATCCCGATTTCGTTCTGGCAACTGATATGTTTGCCCGATAAAGCAAGGTAGACCGATGAAATCTGGCAATCCGCCATCAATTCAGCCTGATCGATGGCACGTTGTACGCATTTCACCACCGATTCCAGATCGTTTACGCCGCCTTTATCCATGCCGCGAGACGGGCAACTGCCCACCCCAATAATATTGACCATACCATCGGGCAGAATTTCCCCAACCAGGGCGGACACCTTCGCGGTGCCAATTTCGAGTCCTACTACCAGTTTTCTGTCCGTTGCCTTGATCATTGTGGTTTAGCCTGTGCCTGGTTCTGTTGCTGATTACTGTCCTGTGGCTCTATCGGTGCAGCGGCCCAACCGACGGCGGCGCCCGAATCGTAGCGCAAATCAACATACGTGATGCGCTGGTTCTGACTCTGGCCCTGCTGCTGCAAATCCGGATAAAGCTCAATAAAACGGTTCAGACGCTTCATGGTATCGCTGCGACCTAATTCGATGCGCACATCGTCACTGGTCACTAATTGCCACGAGCGCCGCGCCGTCATCGACGCGACCTTCAGGGTAAACTTATTAGCCTTTAACACATCACTCATGGTGTGATAGCCAGCTAACACCTCGTTTTCACTACCTTCCGGGCCGTACAGCATTGGCAACGCTTCTTTGCCAACGTGACTGGCCGGTACGCTGAAGGAGACGCCATCGGCGTCCACCATGTGTGAGTCGTTCCAACGTGCCACGGGAACGTACTCCACCAGATTTATCTTCAGCTCATCAGGCCACTGCTTGCGTACACTGACCTGCTTAATCCAGGGTAAACGCTCAATCTGCTGCTGGATGATATCCACGTTCTGCGACATGAAGGTCCCCGGCGCGCCAAGCGATAAAATGGCCTGGCGAATATCGTCATGCGTGGTGTAGTGGGTTTGCCCGGTCACCACCAGCTTCGATAACGGCAAGCGTGACGCGTCATTCATCCACTTCAGCACCACGAGGCCGCCCGCCACCATAATGCCCAGCACAATCAGCAGGAACACCATGCCAAACAGTCGCGCACCGTTGCTACGCCCGGAGCGTGTCCGCTCCTGAGGTTCGCGATTGCGTACTCGTATCGCCGCCTGAGACATATCAGTCAGCCAGCTCCAGAATACGCGCTACCAGCTGCGGGAAGCTGTATCCCGCTTGCTTCGCTGCCATCGGCACTAAGCTGTGGCTGGTCATGCCCGGCGAAGTATTCACTTCCAGCAACTGGAAGTTGCCCTCACCGTCAGCCATCACGTCGACACGCCCCCAGCCGCTGCAACCCAATGCGCGCCAGGCTGACCACACCAACGTCTGCAATTCTGCTTCCTGCTCGGCGCTTAATCCGCTCGGGCAGAAGTATTCAGTATCGTCAGAAATGTATTTAGCTTCATAGTCATAGAACTCGCTGGCGGTTTTAATTCTGATAGAAGGCAGAATTTGCTCACCTACGATGCCCACGGTGTACTCCGCGCCGCTCAAAAACGCTTCGATCAGTACGTCATCATCATGACGAAAAGCTTCTTCAAGCGCTGCGGGTAAGGCATCCGCATGGTTCACGCGGCTAATACCCACGCTAGAACCTTCGCAGCTTGGCTTCACAAACAGCGGTAAGCCCAGCGCCTCAATGGCGGCGGTGGTATCCGCGTCTAAACCTTGCTCATGCTGCTGACGCGTCAGCCAGACAAATTTGCCTGAGGGTAATCCCCTGCCCTGCCACAACAATTTGCTGCGTAGTTTGTCCATGGTGATGGCGGAAGCCATCACGCCGCTGCCGGTATAGGGCAGTTGCAGGAACTCCAGCACCGCTTGCAGCGTGCCGTCTTCACCACCGCGGCCGTGCAAAGCAATAAACGCTTTAGCGAAGCCCTGCTGTTTCAGATCCAGCACTGACACATCACGCGTATCGACTGCATGCGCATCAATGCCCATTTCACGCAGTCCGGCTAGCACCGCCGCACCGGACATCAGCGACACGTCACGCTCTGCCGAAGTGCCGCCCATCAATACTGCAACCTTCTCAGTCATGGCGCGCCTCCGACTTAACGGCAGGCTGCAATGCGTTTTCGGCCAGCTTGCGGGCAATCTTGCCGATGTTGCCTGCGCCCTGCACGATCACCAGATCATCGCCCGACAGCAACGGCGCCAGCGCGTCTGGCAGCGCGTCATGCTCAGAAACCAGAATCGGATCAACCTTGCCACGGTTACGAATCGCACGGCACAGCGAACGGCTGTCAGCGCCGGGAATCGCGGCTTCACCCGCCGGATAGACATCCAGCATCAGCAACACATCCACCTGCGACAGCACATTAGCGAAATCATCAAACAGGTCACGCGTACGCGTATAACGATGTGGCTGGAACACCATCACCAGCTTCTTGTCAGGCCAGCCCGCACGTGCGGCTTTGATGGTGACATCCACTTCGGTAGGATGATGGCCGTAATCATCGACCAGCATCGCGCTGCCTGGGTTACCGTTAACGGCGGCGGTATCGAACTCACCCAGCACGTCAAAGCGGCGTCCGGTGCCCTGGAAGCTCTCCAGCGCGGCCAGAATCGCGTTATCTTCAATGCCTTCTTCGCTGGCGACAGCTACCGCGGCAGCCGCGTTCAGCGCGTTATGACGGCCCGGCGCGTTCAGCGTCACTTTCAGCACCGGCTTATCCTGACGGATGATGGTGAAGTGCCCTTGTGCACCACGCTGCTCATAATTCTCGATACGCACATCTGCGTCGTCGCTGAAGCCGTAGGTTGTTACCTGGCGGCCTACACGCGGAATCAGGTCACGAATCACCGCGTCATCCACGCACATTACCGCGCGTCCGTAGAACGGCAGGTTGTGCAGGAAGTTAATGAACGTCTGCTTCAGGTTCTCAAAATCACCCTGATAGGTGTCCATGTGATCGGCTTCGATGTTGGTGACAATCGCCACCATCGGCTGCAGATGCAGGAAGGACGCATCACTTTCATCGGCTTCTGCAATCAGGTAACGGCTGCTGCCCAGGCGCGCATGCGTACCTGCGGCCTTAACCAATCCGCCGTTAACGAAGGTCGGATCCAGTCCGCCTTCCGCGTAAATGCTGGTCACCATCGCGGTGGTGGTGGTTTTACCGTGCGTACCGGCAACGGCAATGCCGTGACGGAAACGCATCAGTTCTGCCAACATCTCAGCACGACGAATGACGGGGATACGCTGCTCACGTGCGGCAACCAGCTCAGGGTTATCCTGCGCAACGGCTGTCGACACTACGACAACGCTGGCATCGGTGACGTTTTCCGGACGATGGTTGAAATAAATCGTCGCGCCCAGCGCTGCCAGATGCTGTGTCACCGCGTTCGGTGCCAGATCAGAACCGCTAATGTGATAGCCTTCGTTCGCCAACACCTCGGCAATACCGCCCATGCCAGCACCACCGATGCCGACAAAGTGAATGTGCCGGACGCGACGCATCTCGGGCACAATAGAACGCAGTTTTGCCAATTGTTGTGTATTCATCTGTTTCAATTACCTGTTTTTCCCGTTTGCACCTGCTAAAGGTACGGGCCAAATCAACTGGCCGATTAATTACTTCGCGACGCGCGCCACTTCATTTGCAACCCGCTCGGTTGCATCGGGAATCGCGACCTGACGGGCTTTTTCTGCCATCGCCAACAATGTGGTGCGATCCCAGTGACGCAGCGTGTCCGCTACCACAGCTGCGGTAAATTGCGGCTGCTCGAAAATTTTGGCTGCGCCCGCTTTTTCCAGCGGCAACGCATTCCAGTACTGCTGACGATCTTTGTGCTGAAACGGCACGAAAATCGCCGGTAAACCTGCGGCGGCCACTTCGCTCACCGTCAATGCACCCGAACGGCACACCACCACATCGGCCCAGGCGTAAGCTTCGGCCATGTCATCGATAAACTCGGTGACTTTGTGCTGCGGCTGGCCCGCTGCGCGGTAAGCCTGCTGCACGGTTTCCAGTCCGCCTTTCCCGGTTTGATGCCAAACCGTAATGGCTTCACCCAACTCTGCGGCTACTTGTGGCACGGTCTGGTTGAGGATACGCGCGCCCTGGCTGCCGCCGACCACCAGCACGCGAATCGGGCCGGAACGTGCGCTCAGACGTTCTGCCGGTAACGGCAGCGCTAACACATCGGTACGCACCGGATTGCCAACCACTTCAGCATTTGGAAACGCACCGGGAAACGCCTGCATCACTTTGGTGGCGATTTTCGCCAGCCACTTATTGGTCAGGCCGGCAATGCCGTTCTGCTCATGCAGCACCACCGGGATACCGCAGCTCCACGCGGCTAAACCACCGGGACCTGAAACATAGCCGCCCATGCCCAGCACCACATCCGGCTGCCAGCTCTTCATGATGCGACGCGCCTGGCGCCAGGCATTGAAGATGCGCACCGGTGCCAGCAACTGCGCTTTCACGCCTTTACCGCGTAAACCGCTGATGCGTATAAAATCAATTTCAATGCCGTGTTTTGGTACCAAATCCGCTTCCATTCGGTCAGCGGTTCCCAGCCAGCGCACCTGCCAGCCTTGTTCCATCAGGTGATGGGCAACGGCCAGACCGGGGAACACGTGTCCGCCAGTACCGCCTGCCATGACCATCAGCCGTTTGCCACTCATCGAGCACCTCGGGTAAACGCCTGCGCTTTCGCCAGACGCGTTTCATAATCTATGCGCAATAAAAACACGATGGCGGTCGACATGATGATCAGACTCGAACCACCGTAACTGATCAGCGGCAATGTCAGACCTTTGGTCGGCAGCATGCCCGCCGCCGCACCGACGTTAACCAGCGCCTGGAAGCTAAACCACACGCCAATCGAGCAAGCGAGGAAGCCTGAGAAGCGCTGATCGATCTCCAGAGCACGGCGACCAATCGACATCGCGCGAAAAGCGACGAAGAATACCATCAACAGCGCTAAAACCACACCGACATAACCCAACTCTTCACCGATGATGGAGAAGATAAAGTCGGTATGTGCTTCCGGCAGATATTCCAGTTTCTGCACCGAGTTGCCTAAGCCCTGTCCCCAGAACTCACCGCGTCCAAATGCCATCAAGGATTGCGTCAGCTGGTAGCCGCTACCGAACGGATCTTCCCACGGGTTCCAGAAGGACGTTACACGGCGCATACGGTACGGTTCCGCGATGATCAGCAGCACCACGGCGAAAATGCCGGAGCCGATGATCGCCAGGAACTGCCACATTTTCGCCCCGGCGAGGAACAGCATCGCCAGCGTGGTAACAAACAGCACGACCACGGTACCGAGGTCCGGCTGCGCCAGTAGCAGCACGGCCAGCACCACCATCACGCCCATCGGCTTACAGAAGCCCCAGAAGTTGTTACGCACCTCTTCTACTTTGCGCACCAGATAGCTGGCGAGATAGCAGAACAGCGTCAACTTCGAGAGCTCAGCCGGCTGAATACGCAGCGGGCCAAGGGCAATCCAGCGCGATGCGCCGTTCACCGAGCTACCCACGACCAAGACGATCAGCAGCATCACCACGGATACCATCAGCATCACGTTGCTGTAGCGCTGCCAGAAATCCATCGGGATGCGCAAGGTCACCAGCGCCATGCCGAACGCCAAAGCGATATAGAATGCATCACGCTTGGCAAAGTAGAACGGATCTTCGTTCAGACGTTGACCAACCGGCATTGACGCCGACGTCACCATCACAAAACCGATCAGCGCCAGCCCAAAGGTCAGCCACAGCAGCGTGCGATCGTACAGGACCACCGGCGCATCATCACTGTCGCGCGCGCCCATCACCCAATCGCGCAGGCGCACTGACAGATAATTGGCGATACCGGCTCCAGGAATGCGCATCAGCTCAACTCCTTCGCCAGTTGCGCGAACTGATCGCCGCGCTGTTCAAAATTACGGAACTGGTCAAGGCTGGCGCAGGCCGGTGATAACAGCACCATATCGCCGGCTTTTACCTGTGCGGCAATTTGCGTCATCGCCTGCTGCATGGTTTCTGTGCGCGTGGCAATCTCCGGACGCAGTGCCGCTAACGCATCGCCATCGCGACCAAAACAGAACAGCTTCACGTTGTCGCCTTGCAGATAGCGCGCCAGCGGGCTGAAGTCAGCCGATTTGCCGTCGCCGCCCAGCAGCAGCCACAACGTGCCTTTTACCTTCAGGCCGTTCAGCGCCGCTTCGGTGCTGCCAACGTTGGTGGCTTTGGAATCGTTGATCCAGCGCACGCCGTTGGCTTCATGCACCAGCTGGAAGCGGTGCGCAAGGCCGGTAAAGGTGGTTAAGGCTTTCAGGCTGGAAGCGCGCGGGATGTTCACCGCGTCGGCCAATGCCAGCGCTGCCAGCGCGTTGGTGTAATTATGTTGACCTACCAGCGTCATCTCATCGGTGTTCAGGACTTTCTCGCCCTTCGCCCGCAGCCAGGTGCTGCCTTGCTGCTGATTGAGATGATAATCGCCAAGGTTGATGCCGAAGCTCACGCAGCGCTGATCCACACCGCGCACCGGCATGGTCATGCCATCGTCAGCGTTCACTACGCAGACGCTGGCGTTTTCGTAAATACGCAGCTTGGCGGCACGATATTGCTGCATGCCGAGCGGATAGCGATCCATATGATCCTCGGTGAGATTGAGGATCGTCGCCGCGGCCGCTTTCAGGCTGTGAGTGGTTTCCAGCTGGAAGCTGGAGAGTTCGAGCACATAGAGCTGTGCTGGCGATTTCAATAGCGTTAGCGCCGGCAAACCGATGTTGCCGCCCACGCCTACCTGCCACCCTGCGGCACGCGCCATTTCACCCACCAGCGTCGTCACGGTGCTTTTGCCGTTCGAACCGGTAATCGCCACAATTGGTGCCTGCGCTTCACGGCAGAACAGCTCGATATCGCCGATGATTTCAATCCCGGCATCGGCGGCTTCGCTCAAAGCAGGATGCGCCAGCGCGATGCCTGGGCTAGCGATAATCAGATCGGACGCCAGCAGCCAATCGCTATTAATACCGCCAACATAGCGCTCCACCGAGGCTGGCAGCTTGTCCAGCCCCGGTGGCGAGACACGGGTATCCATCACGCGTGGCGTAACGCCTTGCGCGAGGAAGAAATCAACACAGGAGAGGCCAGTAATGCCTAATCCTATGATGACGACTTTTCTGCCCCGATAGTCAGCCATGATTAACGTACCTTCAGCGTTGCCAGGCCAATCAGCACCAGCATCAGCGAAATAATCCAGAAGCGCACGATGACGCGCGGCTCCGGCCAGCCTTTCAATTCATAGTGATGGTGAATCGGCGCCATGCGGAAAATACGTTGACCGCGCAGCTTGAACGATCCCACCTGCAGAATCACCGACAGCGTTTCGACCACAAACACGCCGCCCATGATCAACAGCAAGAATTCCTGGCGCAGTAGCACGGCGATAGTGCCGAGCGCGCCACCCAGCGCCAGTGAGCCGACATCGCCCATGAACACTTGCGCTGGATAGGTGTTGAACCACAAAAATCCGAGTCCGGCTCCGACAATCGCGGTGCAGACAATCACTAACTCGCCCGCGTGGCGTAAATAAGGAATATGCAGATATTCGGCAAACTTGACGTTACCGGTTGCCCAAGCCACCAGCGCAAAACCTGCTGCCACGAATACCGTTGGCATGATGGCTAAGCCATCAAGGCCGTCCGTTAAGTTAACCGCGTTGCCAGTACCAACAATCACGAAGTAGGCCAGCACCACGTAGAACAGGCCAAGTTGCGGCATGATGTCTTTAAAGAACGGCACCACCAGCTGCGTCGCAGGCGTATCTTTACCGGCGATAAACAGCGCGAATGCAACGGCCAGCGAAATCACTGACATCCAGAAGTATTTCCAGCGCGCGATCAGGCCTTTAGTGTCTTTGCGCACCACTTTGCGATAGTCATCCACAAAGCCGATGATGCCAAAACCAACCAACACCACCAGCACGCACCAGACGTATGGATTGGATGGATAGGCCCACATCAGCACCGAAATGGTGATAGAGGTGAGGATCATCACGCCGCCCATGGTTGGCGTACCACGTTTGCTGAAGTGTGACTCTGGACCATCATTACGCACCACCTGGCCAATCTGCAGTTTCTGCAGCCAGGCAATCAGGCGCGGGCCCATCCACAGAGAAATGAACAAAGCGGTCAGCAGGCTGACAATGGCGCGAAACGTCAGGTACGAGAAGACGTTAAAGCCGGAATAAAATGCGACCAGATGTTCGGCCAGCCAGACTAGCATGTTCCTTTCTCCTGTAAGCTCTGTACTACCTGCTCCATGGCGGCACTACGTGAACCTTTAACCAAAATAGTGATGTCCTGATGTTCGGACAGCAATGTGCGTAAACGTTCAGTCAGCGCGGTTTTCGTGGCGAAATGCTCGCCTTTGCCACTGCTTTCGCCAATCAACTGGCTTAGGGTTCCGGTGCTCAGCACGCAATCAATGCCTGCTGCTTTGGCCGCATCGCCCACCTGCCGATGGCACAACTCGGCTTCCTCCCCCAGCTCAGCCATATCGCCCACCACCATCACACGGTAACCCGGCATATCGCCCAGCACCTGCGCGGCAGCCGTCATCGAACCGACGTTGGCGTTGTAGCTGTCATCCAGCAGCAATTGATTGGCCGCCAGACGAATCGGGAACAGTCGACCAGGAACCGCCTGTAACGTTTTAAGGCCAACTTTAATCGCCGTCAGCGGCGCATCTACTGACAATGCGAGCGCTGCAGCGGCTAACGCATTCGCGATGTTATGACGGCCTGGCAGCGGTAATTCCACGGCAATATCACCGCGTGGCGTATGCAGCGTGAACAGGGTGGCATCGGCACGCAGCACGATTTCGCTGGCGCGGAACTCAGCATCAGCCAATGGCTGCGGCGAGAAGCGCCACAGGGTTTTATCCACAAACTGTGATTGCCAGTTAGCAAGATCGTTGCTGTCGGCGTTGACGATCGCGGTACCGTGTACCGGTAAGCCGCCAAAAATCTCGCCTTTGGCTTTCGCCACACCGGCCAGTGAACCAAAGCCTTCCAGATGAGCGGCGGCCAGGTTATTGACTAACGCGGTTTCCGGGCGCACCAGATCGGTGGTGTAAGCAATTTCGCCTTGATGGTTGGCACCCAGCTCGATCACGGCGTAAGCATGTTCTTTAGTGAGACGCAGCAGCGTCATCGGCACACCGAAATCGTTGTTCAGGTTGCCTGCGGTGTAGAGCGTTTCGCCACACTGGCGCAGAATCGCGGCGGTCATCTCTTTGACCGAGGTTTTACCGGATGAACCGGTTAAAGCAACCACGCGCGCTTTCGCCTGTTGGCGTACCCACGCAGCGAGTTGCCCGAAAGCAATGCGCGTATCAGCGACAACCACCTGCGGTACAGTAACCTTCAGCAGCTTACTTACCAGCAGCGCCTGCGCGCCGTTGGCAATGGCATCGTTAGCGAAATCATGAGCATCAAAACGTTCACCCACCAGCGCCACAAACAGGCTGCCGGCGGTGACTTTACGTGTATCGGTGGTGACATCGGCAATGGTTAAGTCCGCGCCGTGCAGTTGGCCGCCGCTGATTTCGGCCAGCGTGTTGAGCGAAACGGGAATCATGCCATCACCTCCAACAAACGGGCGACGGTGTCGCGATCGGAGTAATCCAGACGGCGGTTGCCAATGATTTGATAATCTTCGTGGCCTTTTCCGGCCACCAATACGATGTCATCGGCGCCAGCTTGCATCACGGCATTGGTGACCGCCTGCGCACGACCGGAAACCACGCGCGCACGGCCCGGATCGAGCAAGCCGGTGAGAATGTCATTCACAATCGCCATCGGCTCTTCGCTGCGCGGATTATCGTCGGTGATCACCACGATGTCGGAGAACTGCTCAGCAATCGCGCCCATCAATGGACGTTTGCCTTTGTCACGATCGCCACCGCAGCCAAACACGCACCACAGCTGGCCTTTACAGTGCAGACGCGCCGCTTCAAGCGCTTTTTCCAGCGCATCTGGCGTGTGAGCGTAATCGACAACCACAGTAGGTTTATCTGGCGCAGTAAACACTTCCATGCGACCACACACCGGCTGCAGCTGCGGTGCCGTGGCGACCAGCGCATCAAGCGGATAGTCCAGCGCCAGCAGCGTAGCCAGCGCCAGCAACAGGTTGCTCACGTTGAAAGCGCCCATCAGGCGGCTATCAAACTCGCCGTTGCCCCAACTGGAGCTGAACCGGATGTGCGCACCGCCATCGTGATAATCCACCGCGGTGGCTTTGAGCCAGCGACCATGACAGCCCGATTGCAGATTGTCTTCCATGGTGACCGCTACCGCATCCGGCAATTTTGCCAGCCAGCGACGGCCCACTTCATCATCAGCGTTGATGATGGCTTCAGCGACTTGATGCTCAGAGAACAGTAACCATTTAGCGGATTCATAGCTCTGCATATCACCGTGATAATCGAGGTGATCGCGGCTTAGGTTAGTAAACACCGCAGCCGCAAACGGCAAGGCTGCAACACGATGCTGCACCAAACCGTGTGAGGAGACTTCCATCGCCGTCAGGGTTGCGCCCTGCCCGACTAAATCATTCAGCACATGCTGCACGTCCACCGCAGAACCGGTGGTGTTTTCGGTGGCCACCAGTTGACCGTAAAGGCCATTGCCGACCGTGCCCATTACTGCGCCGGTTTCACCCAGCAAGTTGGCCCACTGCGCCATCAGTTGCGTGGTGGTGGTTTTACCGTTGGTGCCGGTAACACCGATTAATTTCAGTTTGCTAGCAGGCTGCTGATAAAAGCGCCCGGCCAGTGCAGAGAGACGCTGCTGCAACTGCGCCAGATAGATAACCGGGACGCCATGCATCTCACGGACATCTCCATCGCTGGCTTCACCTTCAGCTTCGGCAATCACTGCCGCCACGCCTTGTGCAATAGCCTGCGGAATAAAACGACGTCCATCAGCATGATGGCCCGCCACGGCGATAAACAGATCGCCAGAAGCCGCAGCGCGGCTATCTAGTGTCATGTCACGGAGTGGACGCGCCGGCGCACCCGGCACCCACGGGGCCAGTAAGTCGCGCAGGTTACGATCTGTCACTTGATTCCTCACTTCTATTCTTCACCAACTCGTTCTTATCAACTGTCGGCAGCGCATCAGGTTCGATATTCATGGTACGCAACACGCCGCCCATGATGGCACCAAACACCGGTGCTGAAACCGCACCACCATAATATTTACCGGCCTGGGGATCGTTGATCACCACCACCAGCGCAAAACGAGGACGGCTGGCAGGCGCAACGCCTGCGGTATAAGCAATGTATTTGTTGACGTAACGTCCATCCGGCCCAACCTTCTTGGCGGTACCAGTTTTGATGGCAATGCGATAGCCCTTGATGGCGGCTTTAACCCCACCGCCGCCAGGCAACGCAACGCTTTCCATCATGTGCATCACCGTTTTCACCAGGTCTTCCTGGAAAACGCGTTCACCCGCTACCGGCGGGTCAACTTTGGTGATCGACAGCGGGCGATTGATGCCGTAGCTGCCAATGGTTGCGTAGACTCGCGCTAACTGTAACGGCGTTACCATTAGCCCGTAGCCGAAAGAGAAGGTGGCCCTCTCTATGTCAGACCACCGTTGTTTTTGAGGGTATAAGCCACTACTTTCCCCGACCAGCCCCAAATTGGTCGGTTTACCCAGCCCAAAGCGCGCGTAAGTATCTACGAGTGCTGAGGAGGGCATCGCTAACGCCAAACGTGAAACCCCGACGTTACTCGACTTCTGTAAAACCCCGGTAAGGGTCAATTCGTTGTAGCGCGCCACGTCTTTGATCTCATGACCATTGACGCGGTACGGCACGGTGTTCAGTACGCTGTTCTCTTTCACCACACCGCGCTGTAAAGCCGTCATCACCACCATCGGTTTCACGGTGGAACCGGGCTCGAAGATGTCGGTAATGGCGCGGTTACGCATGACGTCTTTCGGCGTGTTGCTGAGATTATTAGGGTTGTAAGCGGGGCTGTTCGCCATCGCCAGCACTTCGCCGGTGTTCACATCCACCAGCACGGCGGTGCCTGATTCGGCTTTGTTGAACGCTACGGCGTTATTCAGTTCACGGTACACCAGCGCCTGCAAACGTTCATCAATGCTCAGCGTCAGGTTGTGTGCGGCGCGGCTGTCTACCGAAGAGATATCTTCGATGACGCGGCCATTGCGGTCTTTACGCACCGTACGTTCGCCCGGTGCGCCAGTCAGCCATTTGTCGAAGCTCTTTTCGATGCCTTCGATGCCCTGACCATCAATGTTGGTGAAACCAATCAGGTGCGCGGTAACCTGGCCCGCCGGATAGTAGCGGCGCGACTCTTCACGCAGATAGATGCCCGGCAGCTTAAGCTTTTTCACGTACTCGCCAATCGCCGGATTCACCTGGCGCGCCAGATAGACAAAGCGCCCTTTCGGGTTGGCGTTGATGCGTGCAGCGAGTTGATCAAGCGGAATCGATAACGCATCCGACAGCGCCTTCCAGCGGCTATCCAGTGAGACGCCACCGTGCTCGGTCAGCTCTTTCGGATCGGCCCAGATCGCATTTACCGGCACGCTCACCGCCAGTGGACGACCAGCACGATCGCTGATCATCCCGCGCGCGGTTGGCACCGATTGCACGCGCAGCGAACGCAAATCGCCCTCTTTCACCAGCTTGTCAGGGTTGATCACCTGCAGCCATGCTACGCGCGACAGCAGTCCGCCTAGCGCCAATAAAATGCACCCGCACAGTAACGCAAAGCGCCAGCTTACAAAGCTGGCCTTATCTTCTTGTTTTTTTAACTTCAGCGTTTTGCCTGCGCCACTCATTAAGTTCTGCGATTCCTTATTTCTGCACCACAATATTTTCCTGCGAAGGATCAACATGCTGCATTTGCAGTTTATCGGTTGCTATTCGCTCTACGCGGCTATGATCGCCCAGTGCGTTCTCTTCAAGAATCAGGTTGCGCCATTCGATATCGAGCGCATCACGCTCCAGCACCAGCTGTTCACGCTGCGCCGTTAACAGGCGCGTCTTGTGCGTAGTGGTCACCACCATTACCGAAGACACCAGCACCGCAGCCAACAACAGCATTGGAATCTTGCCAAATCGCAGCAAGTCCCCACCAATAACACCGGGTAAGCTGTGGCGCTCGTTACCAATCATGACGCCGTTCGCTCCGCGATACGCAACACCGAACTACGCGCTCGTGGGTTTTCATTCACTTCGGCTTCACCAGGAATCAGCTTGCCCAGCGTTTTCAGTTCACGTCCGCCTAAAGCTTTGAGCTGCGACTCGGTCATCGGAATCCCTGCTGGCACCTGCGGACCGCGGCTCTGATCGCGCATAAAGCGCTTCACTAAGCGATCTTCCAGTGAGTGGAAACTGATAATCGACAACCTGCCGCCGGGTGCGAGAACCGATAATGCCCCTTTCAACGCAGTATCAATCTCTTCCAGCTCGCTGTTGATCCAGATACGAATCGCCTGGAAAGTACGCGTTGCCGGATGCTTAAATTTGTCTTTGACGGGCATCGCGGCGGCAATCACCGTTGCCAGCTCTTTGGTGCGCGTCATCGGCTGTTCGCGGTTGCGCTCAACGATGGCGCGCGCAATACGCTTACCGAAACGCTCTTCACCGTAGGTTTTGATCACGAAAGCGATATCCGCCTCTTCCGCGCTCATCAGCCATTCAGCGGCTGATTGCCCGCGCGTTGGGTCCATACGCATATCCAGCGGCCCATCACGCATAAAGGAAAAGCCGCGTTCGGCATCATCCAGCTGTGGTGAAGAGACGCCCAGATCGAGCAAAACGCCATCGATCTTGCCGGTCAGCCCACGCTCTTCGACATATTCCGCCAAGGCCGAAAACGGCCCATGCACGATCGAGAAACGCGGATCCTTTATCTCAGCGGCTGCGGCTATCGCTTGCGGATCGCGATCAATCGCTATCAGTTGCCCTTTCTCGCCAAGCTGAGAAAGGATTAAGCGCGAGTGACCGCCGCGACCAAAAGTGCCATCGATATAAATGCCGTCTTCCCTGATATTGAGGCCGTTTACCGCCTCATCCAGCAGCACTGTGGTGTGTTTGAAATTTTCCTGCATAGCTATAGCGACAAGTCCTGCAACCGCTCAGATAAAGGCTCCTGAGCCGACTGTTCTGTGTCAATATCATCCTTAACTTGTTGATACCAGGTCTGTTCATCCCACAGCTCAAACTTGTTGAACTGTCCAACCAGCATCACTTCTTTGGTCAGGCCGGCGTGTTGACGTAACGTGTTCGCCAACAACAAACGACCCGCATTATCCATCTGGCATTCACTGGCATGTCCCAACAGCAATCGCTGTACGCGACGCTCGGCGGGATTCATGCTGGATAAGCGAGACAGCTTTTTCTCAATGATTTCCCATTCGGGCAGGGTATAAAGCAGTAGGCATGACTGGTGGAGGTCAATGGTGCATACCATTTGCCCCTGAGACTCTGCGACAAGCAATTCACGATAGCGCGTTGGTACTGCTAATCGCCCTTTGCTGTCGAGATTGACTAACGTTGCTCCACGGAACATGCCAGCCTTACCCCTCAATCACCCGTTTTCACCACTTTATCCCACTTTTTACCACGAAACGAGTTTACGGAGCCGATGAAATCCTTGTCAAGCCGCAACGGCAAGTGAATATCACTATTTACATCGGGTGAAATTAATCAGAGAGGGAATTAATCGACATGGATTCGCAAAATAAAAAATTAACCTGATGAATAATTGAATAAAAATTTTCGCACAATGAAAAATGGTGAAAAATAAAGCGCTTTTACGCGGAATTATATTTGCCCTGCAATCTGCGACGACGGCGGCATTTTAGGGGATTTCTGAAAGGAAGCCCAGCATCATCGCGCCAGCTCTGCTAAGACACGCTGCTGAAGATGTAAACAGTTAAGAAAAGTCAGCAGGGTTAAATTGTTAGCTGGAGTGGCGATTATTTACGCTTATTTACGCCGTAAGGTTTGCAGGAAATAGCTGCAGGTTAAATTAACACTGGGCAGTGAACTGCCCAGCATTTCATTTAACGCGGCGGCTTAATTGTCCGCGGCGGAATAAATTACGACGAATGCGGGTTAAACCCGGTTTCGGTTTACGCGGTTCATCCAGCGAGGCCAAAACCAGTTCCAGCACGCGCTCAGCCACGTCGCGATGACGCTGACCCACCGCCAGCACCGGACACTCAAGGAAGTCCAGCAATTCGTGGTCGCCAAAGGTGGCAATCGCCAGATCGGTTGGCAAGCGGCCATCACGCTTCAAGGTAACGTCCATTACGCCCTGCAGCAGCCCAAACGACGTGGTAAACAGCGCCTCCGGCATCGGATGATCGTCGAGGTACTTCTCAAACAGCGTTGCTGCGGCGGCACGATCAAAACTGTTGCAGTAAATGTAATCAATGGGCCGTTCGTCGTCTTTCCACGCATCGCGGAAGCCGAGTTCACGCAGGAAACTCACCGACAATTCCGGCAGCGCCCCAAGGAACAGCACGTTTTTCACCGATAGCTGACGCAACTCAGCCGCCAATGCCTGCGCATCATCCTGATCGGCACCCACCACGCTGGTAAAGTGTTCACGATCCAGCGCACGGTCCAGCGCGATAATCGGTAAAGGATCGTTGATCCAACGCTGATAGAACGGATGCTCTGGCGGCAGTGAAGTCGAAACGATGATGGCATCAACCTGACGCTGCAACAGATGCTCGATGCAGCGCATTTCATTGTCCGGCTGATCTTCCGAGCAGGCAATCAAAAGCTGATAACCGCGCTGACGCGCCTGACGTTCCAGATAGTTGGCAATGCGCGTGTAGCTGGTGTTTTCCAAATCAGGGATCACCAGACCAATTGAACGCGTGCGTCCGGCACGCAGCCCTGCCGCGACGGCATTCGGGTGATAGTTGTGTTCACGCACCACCGCCATCACTTTCTCGACGGTTTTCTCGCTGACACGATACTGCCGCGCTTTGCCATTGATTACATAGCTGGCCGTGGTGCGCGACACGCCTGCCAGGCGCGCAATTTCATCCAGTTTCACGGTGACACCTTAATTCTGATAAGCCAGCGCTGGCGAAAATATCCGCAGAGTAGCTATGGGTAAAACATTTGTAACATCTAACCGCAGAACACTACGCCGAGCAACCGCTTTTCTCTCTCATCCTGGATAAGCGCATAAAATAAAAAAACCCGGCTTTTCGCCGGGTTAGAATCAGATAAAATCGTTACTTAAGGTGATTAACGCATTACACGATCGCCACGCGACACACCCACGATTCCTGAACGAGCCACTTCAACAATTTCTGCTACGTCGCGAACGGTGTTAAGAAACGCGTCGAGTTTATCACTGGTGCCTGCCAGCTGAACCGTGTAAAGCGTTGGCGTGACATCGATAATCTGACCACGGAAAATTTCCGCACTGCGCTTCACTTCTTCACGGCCGTAACCGCTGGCCTGGATTTTCACCAGCATGATTTCACGCTCAACGTAAGCGCCCTGCCCCAGCTCGCTGACACGTAACACGTCCACCAGCTTGTGCAACTGCTTCTCGATCTGCTCCAGCACTTTCTCATCGCCGACCGTTTGAATCGTCATGCGTGACAAGGTCGGATCATCGGTTGGTGCGACAGTAAGGCTTTCGATGTTGTAACCACGTTGAGAGAACAGTCCCACTACGCGGGACAATGCGCCGGATTCGTTTTCCAGCAGAACCGATAAAATACGACGCATAATTAAGTCCTCTCCGTTTTGCTCAACCACATCTCATCCATCGAACCACCACGAATTTGCATCGGATAAACGTGCTCGCTGCCGTCAATATTCACATCCACAAACACCAAACGGCCTTTCGCCAGCGTATCCAGTGCCAGCTGCAGCTTCTCTTCCAGTTCCGCAGGATGCGCAATGGAGATCCCCACATGACCATAAGCTTCGGCCAGACGCACGAAGTCAGGCAGCGATTGCATGTAAGACTGCGAGTGGCGACCGGAGTAAATCATGTCCTGCCACTGCTTAACCATGCCGAGGAAGCCGTTGTTGAGGTTCAATACCAGCACCGGTAAATCGTACTGCAGCGCGGTCGATAGCTCCTGAATGTTCATCTGGATACTGCCATCGCCGGTCACGCAGATAACCGTTTCATCCGGCAGCGCCATCTTCACGCCCAGCGCAGCAGGCAAGCCGAAGCCCATGGTGCCCAAGCCGCCGGAGTTGATCCAGCGACGCGGCTTGTCGAACTGGTAATAAAGTGCGGCAAACATCTGATGCTGACCGACGTCAGAGGTGATGTAAGCTTCGCCTTTGGTCAAACGACAGATGGTTTCGATGACAGCCTGCGGCTTGATTTTGTCAGTGGTGCGATCGAATTCCAGACACTTGCGGCCACGCCAGCCTTCAATGGTCTGCCACCAGTCGCGCAGGCTATCAAGCTCCTGCTTCGCATCGCTTTGCGCCAGCAGCTCTAACATCTGCGCCAGCGTCTGCTTCGCATCGCCGACAATCGGAATGTCCGCGCTGACCGTTTTGGAGATCGACGTCGGATCGACATCGATATGCATAATGGTGGCGTTCGGGCAGTACTTCGCCAGATTGTTGGTGGTGCGGTCGTCGAAGCGCACGCCAATACCGAAAATCAGATCGGCATTGTGCATGGTCATGTTGGCTTCGTAAGTACCGTGCATACCCAGCATGCCGATACACTGACGATGCGTGCCAGGGAACACGCCCAAGCCCATCAGCGAGGTTGTCACCGGAATATTCAGTTGCTCAGCCAGCTGCAGCAATTCTGCTTCGCAGCCCGACATAATCGCCCCGCCGCCGGCGTAAATCACCGGCTTGTGCGCAGCCAGTAACGTTTGCAGCGCGCGCTTGATCTGTCCTTTGTGGCCCTGAATGGTCGGATTGTATGAGCGCATGCTCACGGTTTCCGGCCAGACGTATGGCAGTTTGTTCGCTGGGTTCAGGATATCTTTTGGCAGATCGATAACCACCGGCCCAGGGCGACCGCTGGCAGCCAGCCAGAAGGCCTTTTTCAGCACGGTTGGGATCTCTTCGGCGTTTTTCACCAGGAAGCTGTGCTTCACCACCGGGCGGGAGATACCGACCATGTCGCACTCCTGGAACGCATCGTAACCAATCAGTGACGAAGGCACCTGACCCGACAGAATCACCATCGGGATTGAATCCATGTAGGCGGTTGCAATACCGGTAATCGCGTTGGTGGCGCCCGGACCGGAAGTCACCAGCACCACACCCACTTCACCGGTCGCACGCGCAAGGCCATCGGCCATGTGTACCGCGCCTTGTTCATGGCGGACCAATACGTGGTCAATACCACCGACCGTTTGCAGCGCATCGTAAATATCGAGCACCGCTCCGCCCGGATAACCGAATACCTGCTTAACGCCCTGATCGATTAACGAACGGACGACCATTTCGGCTCCTGACAACATCTCCATTTTCTGCCTCCAGGCTTGAGGGACTGAATCCACTGACGTTCGCGTTTCCCGCACGCCACTGATATCCGGCCCCGATCGCCAATTAAGATCAAAACCTTATGTTTATGCTCAGAAGGCGGCGTTCTTTCCGCCTTCCAGGTACAGGGAATCTACTTGAGTTAATTATATGAGAGTAGGTCGATTACCATAACCGCAGACAACCCGGCCTGCAAACGCCAGGACGCCACGTCGCGCCCGAACCGGCAATAAAGGCACTGATGCGTGATTATTGCCTGCGAGGATTAAACTAATGCTTCTTCATAACCACAGAGGAAAATGCTGGTTTAGAGATTATTTGCAGCGTGTTCTAAGAAATATGATTTTCATATTGCCTGACCACTCAGTCCACAATCTTTTGTGATAATTACTTTCTGGCGTGATTATCTATAAAACGGTCCGAACACATCATATTCTTCTTAACAACAAGCCTAATCTTGTTTTATCAGCAATGCGCATTTCCGACATAACTAATTAATTATCAATGATTTAAAATAAATTCTATTTTCTAAACGATTTTTTAAGTGGATGGAATCACTTCTCCTGTTACTAATTAATGCCATTGCTCTGCGCAGCTGAAAAATCACAGCACATCGCCCTTCTTACGTTACAGAAATACCCTTGCACTTAAGGTTGACTTCACACCTCAATTCCAGTACCAATATGTGCATCCAAAAAATTTACGAGGTTTGAATCATGTTTCATTCTTTCCGCCTACTCGGTCTACTACTAAACGCATCCAGTTTGCGCGGTAGACTCGTGGGCGGAATCAATAACTGATTCGAACCTGTTGAAGTTTAAGAAACCCGCGCCAATGCGCGGGTTTTTTTATGCTCGTAGCACCGGCAACGTTAATGCATAAGGAAGATTACGATGAGCCAGCAAGTTATTATTTTCGATACCACTCTGCGTGATGGCGAACAGGCTTTACAGGCCAGCCTGAGTGTTAAAGAAAAACTGCAAATCGCTCTGGCGTTGGAACGTATGGGCGTGGATGTGATGGAAGTGGGCTTCCCCGTTTCCTCTCCAGGCGATTTTGAATCCGTTCAGACCATCGCTCGTACCATCAAAAACAGCCGCGTTTGCGGACTGGCACGCTGCGTTGAGAAGGACATTGACGCCGCATACGAATCACTGCGTGTGGCTGATGCGTTCCGTATTCACACCTTCATCGCAACCTCGCCGATGCACATCGCGACCAAATTGCGTAGCACGCTGCCGGAAGTGATTGAACGCGCGGTGCGTATGATTAAACGCGCCCGCAACTACACCGACGACGTTGAATTCTCCTGTGAAGATGGCGGTCGTACACCAATCGACGATTTGTGCCGCATGGTTGAAGCCGCGATTAATGCCGGTGCAACCACCATCAACATCCCGGACACCGTCGGCTACACCTTGCCAGGCGAATACGCCAACATCATTGGCCAATTGGTGGCTCGCGTTCCTAACATCGATAAAGCCATCTTGTCCGTTCATACCCATGACGATTTGGGTATGGCGACCGGCAACGCCATCGCCGCAGTATTGGCCGGTGCGCGTCAGGTTGAAGGTACGTTGAACGGTTTAGGCGAGCGCGCCGGTAACTGTGCGCTGGAAGAAGTGATCATGGCGATCAAAACCCGCCAGCAGATCATGAACGTCCACACCAACATTAATCATCAGGAAATCTACCGCACCAGCCAAACCGTGAGCCAAATCTGCAACATGCCGATTCCAGCCAACAAAGCGGTGGTCGGTTCTAACGCCTTCGCCCACTCTTCCGGTATTCACCAGGATGGCGTGCTGAAGAACCGCGAAAACTACGAAATCCTGACGCCAGAATCTATCGGCCTGCACAAAATCCAGCTGAACCTGACTTCCCGTTCTGGCCGCGCAGCGGTGAAACACCGCATGGAAGAGATGGGCTACAAAGAGTCTGATTACAACCTCGACACCTTGTACGACGCCTTCCTGAAGCTGGCCGACAAGAAAGGTCAAGTCTTCGACTACGACCTGGAAGCGTTGGCCTTCATCAACAAGCAGAACGAAGAGCCAGAATATTTCCAGCTGAACGAATTCAACGTGCAGACCGGCTCCAGCGTGACAGCAACGGCTTCCGTGCAGTTAGGCTGCGGTGAAGAGACCAAAGCGGACGCCGCAACCGGTAACGGTCCGGTTGATGCGGTTTATCAGGCGATCAACCGCATCACCGGCTTTGAAGCCGAACTGATCAACTACAAGTTGACGGCAAAAGGCCACGGCGAGAACGCGCTGGGTCAGGTCGATATCGTGGTCAACTACAACGGTCGTAAATTCCACGGCGTTGGCCTGGCGACCGATATCGTCGAATCATCGGCGAAAGCGATGGTGAACGCGTTGAACAACATTTGGCGTGCTAAGCAGGTGGAAAAAGAACTGCAGCGTAAATTTAAAGATCAGAAGGAAACGGTGTAACTATGTCTAAGTCTTCTCATATCGCGGTATTGCCAGGCGACGGAATTGGTCCGGAAGTGATGGCGCAGGCCATGAAAGTTCTCGATGCAATTCGTACGCGTTTCGACATGCGTATCACCACCAGCGAATATGATGTTGGCGGTATCGCCATCGATCGTCATGGTGAACCGCTGCCACCGGCTACCGTTGCCGGCGCAGAGCAAGCGGATGCGATTCTGTTTGGTTCGGTAGGTGGCCCGAAGTGGGAACATCTGCCACCTGCACAGCAACCTGAGCGCGGCGCGCTGTTGCCGCTGCGTAAGCACTTCAAGCTGTTCAGCAACTTGCGCCCTGCGGCACTGTATAAAGGTCTGGAAGCGTTCTGCCCGCTGCGCAGCGATATCGCCGAGCGCGGTTTCGACATCCTGTGCGTGCGTGAATTGACCGGCGGCATCTACTTCGGTCAGCCGAAAGGCCGCGAAGGCAGCGGCCCACATGAGCGCGCGTTCGATACTGAGGTTTATCACCGTTTCGAAATCGAGCGCATCGCGCGTATCGCCTTTGAATCAGCGCGTAAACGCCGCAACATCGTCACCTCAATCGACAAAGCCAACGTGTTGCAGACTTCCGTGATGTGGCGCGAGATTGTCAACGAAGTGGCAAAAGATTATCCGGATGTGCAGTTGAGCCACATGTACATCGATAACGCCACCATGCAGCTGATTAAAGATCCATCACAGTTTGACGTGCTGCTGTGTTCTAACCTGTTTGGCGACATCCTGTCAGACGAATGCGCGATGATTACCGGTTCGATGGGCTTGCTGCCTTCTGCCAGCCTGAACGAAGAAGGTTTTGGCCTGTTTGAGCCAGCGGGCGGTTCCGCACCGGATATCGCCGGTCAGAACATTGCCAACCCGATTGCGCAGATTCTGTCGCTGTCACTGCTGCTGCGTTACAGCCTGAATGCGGATGAAGCAGCCGCAAGCATTGAACGCGCTGTCAGCCGCGCGTTGGAAGCGGGTTATCGTACCCGTGATTTGGCCGGTGACGGCAAGGCCGTGAGCACAGATGAGATGGGCAGCATCATTGCCGGTTTCATCGCCGAGGAAAAATAATAAAATGAAAAGCTTATACCAGAAGTTATTTGATGCACATGTCGTCCATGAAACGCCTAACGAAACGCCGTTACTCTATATCGATCGCCATCTGATCCATGAAGTGACGTCACCGCAGGCCTTTGATGGCCTGCGCGCGCACGGCCGCAAGGTGCGCCAGCCGTCGAAAACCTTCGCCACCATGGATCACAACGTTTCGACGCAGACCAAAGATATCAACGCGTCTGGCGAGATGGCGCGCATTCAGATGCAAGAGCTGATGAAAAACTGTGCTGAGTTCGGCATTCAGCTGTATGACCTGAATCACCCGTTCCAGGGCATCGTGCACGTGATTGGGCCAGAGCAAGGCATGACCTTGCCGGGCATGACCATTGTGTGCGGCGATTCCCACACCGCCACCCACGGCGCGTTTGGTTCACTGGCTTTCGGTATCGGTACTTCCGAAGTTGAGCACGTGTTTGCCACGCAAACCCTGAAACAGGGCCGCGCGAAAACCATGAAGATTGAAGTGCTGGGCGAAGCTGCGCCGGGCATCACTGCCAAAGACATCGTGTTGGCGATCATCGGCAAAACCGGCAGCGCTGGCGGTACCGGTCACGTTGTCGAATTCTGTGGCCCAGCAATTGAAGCGCTGAGCATGGAAGGCCGCATGACGCTGTGTAACATGGCGATTGAAATGGGTGCCAAAGCGGGCCTGGTCGCGCCGGATGACACCACTTTCGCTTACCTCAAAGACAAGCAATTCGCGCCGAAGGGCGAGCAGTGGGAACAAGCGGTGGCTTACTGGCGCACGCTGAAGTCCGACAGCGATGCCAAATTCGACAGCATCGTCACGCTGCATGCCGAAGATATCGCTCCGCAAGTGACCTGGGGCACCAATCCAGGCCAGGTAATGGCGGTCGATCAAGCGATCCCGAATCCACAATCCTTTGCCGATCCGGTCGAGCGCGCTTCTGCAGAGAAAGCGCTGGCGTATATGGATCTGCAGCCAGGCATCAAACTGACTGACGTGGCGATCGATAAAGTGTTTATCGGTTCCTGCACCAACTCACGTATTGAAGATCTGCGCGCCGCTGCCGCGATTGCCAAAGGCCGCAAAGTGGCGCCGGGCGTGGTAGCGATGGTGGTGCCAGGTTCCGGTCCGGTGAAAGCACAAGCCGAAGCCGAAGGCCTGGACAAAATCTTCCTCGAAGCCGGTTTTGAATGGCGTTTGCCGGGTTGCTCGATGTGTCTGGCAATGAACAATGACCGCCTGAATCCAGGCGAACGTTGCGCATCAACCAGCAACCGTAACTTTGAAGGCCGTCAGGGCCGCGGTGGACGTACGCACCTGGTGAGCCCGGCGATGGCCGCTGCGGCTGCCGTGACCGGTCGTTTTGCCGATATTCGTGAATTGACTCAGGGAGCGTAAACCATGGCGAACAAATTTACTCAACACAGCGGAATTGTGGCGCCATTGGATGCGGCCAACGTCGACACTGATGCCATCATTCCTAAGCAGTTCCTGCAGAAAGTGACGCGCACCGGTTTTGGCGCGCACCTGTTCCACGACTGGCGTTTTGAAGATGATGCGGGCACTGTGCCAACGGCCAGCTTTGTGCTGAACAAACCCGAGTTCAAAGGCACCAGTATTTTGCTGGCGCGTGAGAACTTTGGCTGCGGCTCATCGCGCGAGCATGCGCCGTGGGCGCTGACCGATTTCGGTTTCCACGTGGTGATCGCGCCAAGCTTCGCCGACATCTTCTATGGCAACAGCTTTAACAACCAGCTGCTGCCGGTGAAGTTGAGCGATGAAGAAGTGGATGAGATGTTCAAACTGGTTGCCGCGCAGCCGGGCGTGAGCTTCACCGTGGATCTGGAAGCGCAAACTGTTACGGCAGGCGATAAGACGTATAGCTTCGAAATCGACAGCTTCCGCCGTCACTGCATGATCAACGGTCTCGACAGCATTGGCCTGACGCTGCAACACGAAGCGTCAATCTCCAGCTACGAAACCAATCAGCCCGCGTTCTTACGCTAAGGCAACAAGGGCGACGTGATGTCGCCCTTATCCTTTATACATCCCGCACGCGCGACGCCAATCCCAAGGCCAGCACCGCCAGCCCCAACGCCAGCCAGTAAACCGACTCATGACCAAAGCGCTCGCTCATGGTGCCCTGAATGATGCCGGCGATAATCATGCCGGTGGAAATCGAGGTGGTGAACAGCGTCGTCGCCGCACCCGCGCGGCCCGGCATTAAATCCTGGAACCACAGCATGCCAATCCCGGCGATGATGCCGATAAAGGCAGCGTTAAACAGTTGCAACACCATCAACGCAGTACGCGACTGGAACATCACCAATCCGAGATAAAACACAATCGCCGCCACCAGCGCCAGCAGCATCAGTTTGCGTTTGCCGGTGCGCCGCGCGTAATGCCCGGCCAGTAGCATGATTGGAATCTCCAGCCCGGCGGCGGTGCCCATTAGCAGTCCCGCCAGCTTCTCCGGCAGGCCAAGCGTGGCGCTGATATACAGCGGCATATCAATGATATACATGGTGTTGCACGCCCACATGGTGACGGAGGCGATAAACAGCAACCGCACCTGACTGTCTTTCCACGGGCTGAGCTGCGTCAGTACCGCTTCAGGCGATGCCACCACGCGCGGCACCGAGGGCAAGGTGCGCCAGATCAGCAGCATGCTCAGCAGGAAAATCCCCGCCGCCACGCAAAACAGCGTCACAAAGCCGTAGTTGAGTGCCAGCGCAAACGACAGCGGCGGCCCAATCACCCACGCCAGCGACAGCTGCGCGCGCATCACCGAGCTGAACATCACCACTTCACGCGCCGACTGATCGGCATATTCGCGCGCGAGCGCAAACACCTGCGGAATCGACACGCTGGCCAGCGCCGACAAAAACACGCCTAGCGTTACCAGCGTTAAATAGTGGCGATTGAAGGCAAACAGCAGCGCATTCAGCGTCGCCATCAGGCAGCAAAACAGAATCAGGTTGCGGCGATCGCCCTGGTTATCGGAGCGTTTCGCCATCAGCAGGCTAATCACAATCCCGGCGATCGCATTGATGGTAAAGAACAAGCCGACCCAGAACGGACTCACCTGCACTTCACGCGTCAGAAACAGGCTGAGTGTCGGCGCCTGCAGCGCACCGGCCACGCCAGTCATAAACGACACCGCCATAAACGAGAGATAGACCGGATTGATGCGACGTTGACGCGTTAACAGCGATTTCATGCAGAAATCCCTTTGCGAATAAAAAAATAGGTAGAGAAATGAGGGTAGAAGATTCTACAGCAAAACGTAAAAAGCCAGCAGATAAAGCGCTGCTGGCGGTGAAAATGCACCCTACTCAGAAAGAGGTTCCACGTCGGTGGAACCGCTGGCAGAGCGCCATTCATTGCTGAATGCCTCCCGCTCTTCCATTGCCGGGCAGTATGCCTCTAATATGAGGCAGGAAAAACTGAGCGATTCTGACAAGGAGTTCCCCTTTTATGTCTTCTTCACGTTTGCAGCAGCAATTCATCCGCTTATGGCAAAGCTGTCAGGGGCAGGATCAGGAAACCACGCTCAACGAGCTGGCCGATCTGCTGCACTGCTCGCGTCGCCATATGCGCAACCTGCTCAATGCCATGCAGAGCGAAGGCTGGCTGATTTGGCAGGCGGAAGCGGGACGCGGCAAGCGCTCGATGCTGAGTTTCTGCTATACCGGCCTGGCGCTTCAGCAGCAGCGTGCTGAGGATCTACTTGAGCAGGATCGCATCGAACAGTTAGTGCAACTGGTGGGCGATAAAAATCAGGTGCGCCAGATGATCGCGGCACATTTAGGTCGTAGCTTCCGCCAGGGCAAACATATCCTGCGTGTGCTCTATTATCGCCCGCTGCCCAATCTGCTGCCCGGTTCACCGCTGCGCCGTTCGGAAACCCATCTGGCGCGGCAAATTTTCAACGGCCTGATGCGCATAAATGAGGAAAAGGGGGAAATCGAACCGGATATCGCCCATCACTGGCAGCAAACCTCGCCGCTGCAGTGGCGCTTCTTCCTGCGCCCGGCGATACGTTTTCATCATGGCCGTGAACTGGAAATGGCGGATGTGATTGCTTCGCTGGAACGCGTGCGCAGCCAGCCGCTGTTTTCTCACATCAGTAAACTGGATTCGCCCGCGCCCTGGACGCTGGATATCCATCTGAGCCAGCCGGACGATTGGTTACCGTGGCTGCTGGCCAGCGTCAGCGCGATGATTCTGCCGCGCGAATGGCCAACGCTGCGCCAGTTTGCGCGACAGCCAATTGGCACCGGCCCGTACAGCGTGGTGCGCAATCAGCAAACGCAGCTGAAGATCGCCGCCTTCGATGATTACTTTGGCTATCGCGCGCTGATTGACGATGTGTCGATTTGGGTGCTGCCGGAAATCAGTGATGAGCTGGTGTATGCCGGAGTCAAACTGCAGGGCGAAACCGCTGACGAAAAATCGGAAGAAAGTCGTCTGGAGGAAGGCTGCTACTTCCTGCTTTACGATCAGCGCTCCGAATTGGGCCGCGATGCGCATTTCCGCCGCTGGGTGAGTTATCTGTTTAATCCGATCGCCTTACTGAATCATGCTGGCGTCGGCTATCAGCGTTACTGGTTCCCCGCTTATGGCTTGCTGCCGCGCTGGCACCATCGCCGCGATCTCACGTCCGCCGACAAGCCAGCAGGTTTAACCCAGCTGACGCTGAGCTGGTACAGCCATCACGTTGAGCATGAAGGTATCGCCAACGCGCTGCGACCGCTGCTGGCGCAGCAAGGTGTTGAGCTGATCACCCGCGTTGTGAGCTACGAAGAGTGGTTCGAGGGCGAAGGTGAAAGTGACATCTGGCTCGGCAGCGTTAACTTTACCCTGCCGCTCGAGTACGCGCTGTTCGCCCAACTGTTTGAGCTGCCGTTGATGCATCACTGCATCCCCATTGACTGGCAAGCCGATGCCGCACGCTGGCGGCAAAAGGATTTACCGTTGGCGGAATGGAGTAAGCAGCTGATCGACAGCGACTATCTGCATCCGCTGTTCCATCACTGGCTGCTGCTGGAAGGGCAGCGCAGTATGCGTGGCGTGCGCCTCAATACGCTTGGCTGGTTTGACTTCAAATCGGCCTGGTTTGCGCCGCCGGAGCTGTGATCCTTTCGCGCTGTCATATAAATGTCTAGAATGAGCCGTTCTCAACGGGGTGCCTTGAAATCAGGGCTGAGAGAAACCCGTCGAACCTGATCCGGCTAATACCGGCGTAGGGATTTGAGATGCCTCACTCCTCAGATCCTTTGCGACTCGACCTTATCTTCTCCTCAAGGAGCGCAAAGTGTTAAACAAAGTTCTGCCTGTGTTGCTGCTGGTTGCGGCACCGGCTTTCGCTGCCAAACCGGTTCTCACCGTTTACACCTACGATTCGTTTTCTGCCGATTGGGGCCCCGGTCCAGCGGTAAAAAAAGCCTTTGAAGCGCAGTGCGGCTGCGAACTGAAGTACGTAGCGCTGGAAGATGGCGTATCGCTGCTTAATCGCGTACGCATGGAAGGCAAAAATAGCAAAGCCGATGTGGTGCTGGGGCTGGATAACAATCTGGTGCAGGCAGCGGAGAAAACCGGGCTATTTGCCAAAAGCAGCGTTGATACCAAAGTATTAACGTTGCCAGATGGCTGGCACAGCGACACCTTCATTCCATTCGATTATGGCTACTTCGCCTTCGTCTACGATAAAAACAAACTGAAGAATCCGCCGAAAAGCCTGAAAGAGATGGTTGAAAGCCCGGAAAAATGGCGTGTGATTTATGAAGATCCGCGCACCAGCACGCCGGGTCTTGGCCTGCTGCTGTGGATGCAAAAAGTTTATGGCGACAACGCGCCTGACGCGTGGCAGAAGCTGGCACAAAAAACCGTTACCGTCACCAAAGGCTGGAGTGAAGCTTACGGCCTGTTCCTGAAGGGCGAAGGCGATCTGGTGTTGAGCTACACCACTTCTCCGGCTTATCACATTATCGAAGAGAAGAAAGAGAACTACGCTGCGGCCGAATTTAGCGAAGGCCACTATTTGCAGGTGGAAGTGGCCGCGCAGCTCGCCAGCAGCAAACAGCCCAAGCTGGCGCAGCAGTTCATGCAGTTTATGGTTTCTCCGGCTTTCCAGCAGACCATTCCCACTGGCAACTGGATGTATCCGGTGATCAAAAGCGATCTGCCAGCTGGTTATCAAGCTTTGCAGGTGCCCGCCAAGGCGTTGCAATACACGCCAGCCGAAGTGGCCGACCATCGCGCCGCGTGGATCAGCGCATGGCAAAGCGCCGTTAGCCGTTAATGTCCGGCTGGTTAATTCCCGGTAGCGCCGTCGCGCTGTTGCTGTGCGCGGTGGCGCTGCTGGCGTTTGGCGCATTGGTGATGGTTGCGCCGGCCACCGACTGGCGCGCGCTGCTCAACGACAGTTATCTGCATCATGTGCTGCTGTTCTCGTTCGAGCAGGCGCTACTGTCGGCGTTGCTCTCAGTGCTGCCCGCAATCTTGCTGGCGCGCGCGCTCTATCGCCGCCGTTTTCCCGGTCGCAACCTGTTGCTGCGCTTATGCGCCATGACGCTGGTGCTGCCGGTGCTGGTGGCGGTGTTTGGCTTGCTCAGCGTCTACGGTCGCAGCGGCTGGCTGGCGCAACTGTGCGCGGCCATTGGCTTTGACTACCACTTTTCGCCGTATGGCCTGCAGGGCATTCTGCTGGCGCACGTCTTCTTTAACTTGCCGCTGGCGACGCGCCTGCTGTTACAGGCGCTGGAGAGTATTCCCGGCGAGCAGCGGCAAGTCGCCGCCCAGCTCGGCCTGCGCGGCTGGAATCTGTTTCGCTGGCTGGAATGGCCGTGGCTGCGCCGTCAGATTCTGCCGACGGCAGCGCTGATCTTTATGCTCTGTTTCGCCAGCTTCGCCACGGTGCTGGCGCTGGGCGGCGGACCACAAGCGACCACGCTGGAACTGGCGATCTATCAGGCGCTAAATTTCGATTACGATCCGGGCCGCGCGGCGCTGCTGGCGCTGTTACAGCTCGGCTGCTGTTTGCTGTTGGTGCTATTGAGCCAGCGCTTCAGTAAAGCCATTCCCACCGGCAGCCAGAGCATTCGCGGCTGGCGCGATCCGCAGGATTCATGGCAGGCGCGCACCAACGATACTGTATTGATTGGCCTGGCGCTGCTGCTGCTGTTACCGCCGCTGGCGGCGGTAATCGTCGATGGTTTGCGCGGCGGCGTCGCCGGTGCACTGCAACAAGCGGCGCTGTGGCAAGCCACCTTTACCTCGCTGCGCATCGCTATCGGTGCTGGCCTGCTTTGCGTGGTGCTGACCATGATGCTGCTGTGGAGCAGCCGCGAACTGCGACAGCGCCAGAACGTGATAGCGGCGCAGGCGATGGAGATGAGCGGCATGCTGATTCTGGCGATGCCGGGCATTGTGCTGGCGAGCGGTTTCTTCCTGCTGTTCAACGCCACCGTAGGTCTGCCGCAGCGCGCCGATGGTTTGGTGATCTTCACTAACGCCCTGATCGCCATCCCTTACGCCATGAAAGTGCTGGAGAATCCGATGCGCGATATCAGCGCCCGTTACAGCCAGCTCTGCGCTTCACTCGGCATCTCCGGTTTCAACCGTTTGCGGCTGATTGAGCTGCGCGCGTTGAAACGTCCCATTGCTCAGGCGCTGGCGTTTGCCTGCGTGCTGTCGATTGGCGATTTCGGCGTCGTCGCACTGTTTGGTAGCGCCGATTTCCGCACGCTGCCCTTCTATCTGTTCCAGCAGATTGGCGCCTATCGCGGTGCGGACGGCGCCGTCACCGCATTGCTATTGCTGCTCCTCTGCTTGTTACTCTTTACTCTGATGGAAAAATTACCGGGTCGCCATGCTGACACTGAATAACCTCACTTACCTTTATCAGCATCTGCCGATGCGCTTCAGTTTTGCGGCGCAGGCAGGTGAACGTTTGGCGATCCTCGGTCCGAGCGGCGCGGGGAAAAGTACCTTGCTGAGTCTGATTGGCGGCTTTTTGCCAATCAATCAAGGCGCGCTGGTGATGAACGGCATCGATCATACTCACAGCGTGCCGTCGGCGCGGCCAGTTTCCATGCTGTTCCAGGAGAACAACCTTTTTCCGCATCTCACGGTGCAGCAAAACATGGCGTTGGGTTTACATCCGGGCCTGAAACTGACGCGCGAACAGCAGCAGCAAGTCGTAGACATCGCCGAGCAAACTGGCCTGCAGGCAATGCTCACGCGTTTGCCTGGCGAGCTTTCCGGCGGCCAGCGTCAGCGCGTGGCACTGGCGCGTTGCCTGCTGCGCAATCAGCCAATTTTGCTGCTGGACGAACCCTTCTCAGCGCTGGATCCGGCGCTGCGCAACGAGATGCTGCAGCTGGTTCGTTCGGTATGCGAAAGCCGCAACATCACCTTGTTGATGGTGTCGCACAGTCTGGAAGATGCTCAGCAAATTGCGCCGCGCAGTTTGGTGATCGTCGATGGGCGCATCTATTGGGATGGCAGCACTGAAAGTTTGGTGCGTGGTGAAAGTGAGGCGGCCGCCATCCTTGGCGTGACGTCGCGTTAAGCGAAGAAGACTTTCCACAGCAGGTGGCGGAAGATCGGCATCATTGGATGGAACTGGATAGCGATAAACGCGCCCAGACCCATTGCCGCCATTAGAGGAGCCAGCCAGCGCAGGCGCGCAGTCGGCAGATATTTCGTTGCCCAATCGACGGTTTTGCCGCTGCGCCACCAGCGCCACAGCAACCAGCCACCGATCCACAGCAGCAACGCCACCAGCAACAGCAACCACTTAAAGCTGCCGCCCTGCGCGGCCTGCGGCACGTCAATCGCCACGCCCGCCAGAATGCCCGGCATCAAATAAGCGGGTGGCCAGAGAATGCAGCCAATCAGGTTAGGCGGCAGGAACTTGCGCACCGGCAGTTCCAGCATGCCGGCCGCCAGCGGAATCAGCGGACGCGTCGGCCCAACAAAACGCCCTACCAAAATGGTAAGCATGCTGTGCTGATGCAGCGCATGTTCAGTTTTATCGAGCAAGCCTTTGTATTTTTGTATGTATTTCCAACGATGCAGCGGCCCCTGAAACTTCCAGCCGATGCCATACGAAACCCAATCCCCGATCAGGCAGCCAGCAAAACCTGCCGCCCACGCCGGGTAAAGCCCAATTTGTCCACTGCCGACCAGCGCCCCAAGGCTGGCCATTAATACCGTGCCCGGCAACAGCAATCCCACGAAGGCCAGCGACTCAAGGAAAGTCACCAGCGCAACGGCGATCAGCGCGTACTCCAGCGATTGCGAAAACAGGTGTTGAATCCAGGCTTCCATAAATATCCTCTGCGGAATATAGAGGCTGGATTGTCCAGAGCCATTGCGCCACCGTCAAGGCAAGAATTGTAGGACGATGTTGACAAAGTGGTGACAATTTCGCCTGCGGGACACTGTATAAACATCCATGTTATACTCACTGCAATTCATCCTCTGGAGTTCACGTGACCGATCCGCGCGCAGGTTTTCTGCTTACCCGACATTGGCGAGATACGCCGACCGGCAGCGAAGTGGTGCTATGGCTGGCAACCGACAGCGGCCCGCAGCGGCTGGTGCTGCCTGCTCAGGAATCCGTTGCGTTTGTTCCCGAGGAGTTTCGCACGCAAACCGAAGCGCTGATCCGCGATGAGCGACACACACGCCTGCAAACGCTGGCGCTGAAGGATTTCCGCCGCCGCCCGGTGTTTGGCCTCTATTGTCGCAGCAATCGCCAGCTGCAAAATCTGGAAAAGCGCCTGCGTGAAAACGGTATTCCGGTGTATGAAGCGGATATTCGTCCACCCGAACGCTATTTGATGGAGCGCTTTATCACTGCGCCGGTGTGGTTTAGCGGTGAAACGCGCGGCGACAGCGTGGTCAACGCGCGCCTGAAGCCACATCCTGATTACCGTCCGCAGCTGAAATGGGTATCGCTGGATATCGAAACCACGCAGCATGGCGAACTCTACTGCATCGGGCTGGAAGGCTGCGGCCAGCGCCAGGTTTACATGCTTGGCCCGCCCAATGGCGATGCCAGCACGCTCGATTTTGAGCTGATTTATGTTGATAGCCGCCCGCAGCTGCTTGAGCAGCTCAACGCGTGGTTTGAGCGGCATGAACCGGATGTGATTATCGGCTGGAACGTGGTGCAGTTCGACTTGCGCGTATTGCAGAAACACGCCGATCGTTACGGCATTCCGCTGCGTTTAGGACGTCACAAGCAGGCGCTGGAGTGGCGCGAGCACGGCTTCAAACCCGGCGTATTCTTCGCACAGGCGACGGGCCGCTTGATTATTGATGGCATCGACGCGCTCAAATCTGCCTTCTGGGATTTCCCCTCTTTCAGCCTTGAAGCGGTATCGCGCCAGCTGCTGGGCGAAGGCAAAGCCATCGACAATCCGTGGGATCGCATGGAGGAGATCAACTGGCGCTTTGCCAACGATAAGCCGGCGCTGGCGAAATATAACCTCAAAGATTGCGAGCTGGTGACGCGTATCTTCCAGCACACCGCCATCATGCCGTTCCTGCTGGAACGTGCCACGGTAAACGGTTTAGCGGTGGATCGCCACGGCGGTTCGGTGGCGGCTTTTGGTCATCTCTATATCCCGCGTATGCATCGCGCCGGTTTCGTGGCGCCGAATCTCGGTGAAGTAGCGCCGGAAGCCAGCCCCGGCGGCTACGTGATGGATTCGCGGCCCGGCCTGTACGATTCGGTGCTGGTGCTGGATTACAAAAGCCTCTATCCCTCAATTATTCGCACCTTCCTCATCGATCCCGTTGGGCTGGTGGAAGGCCTGGCGCATCCGGATGATACCGATTCGGTGCCAGGTTTTCGCAACGCACGTTTTTCCCGCCAAACCCACTGCTTACCGGCAATAGTGGAACAGATTTGGCAAGGGCGTGAATCCGCCAAGCGCGACAACAACAAACCGCTGTCGCAGGCGCTGAAAATCATCATGAATGCTTTTTATGGCGTGCTCGGCACCAGCGCCTGTCGCTTCTTCGATCCGCGCCTCGCGTCATCCATTACCCTGCGCGGCCACGCTATCATGCAACAAACGCGCGAACTGATTGAAGCGGAAGGCTTTGATGTGATTTACGGCGATACCGATTCCACCTTCGTCTGGCTGAAAGGCGCGCGCAGTGAAGCGGAGGCGACGGCGATTGGTCGTCACCTGGCTGAACAGGTTAATGGCTGGTGGCAGCAGCATCTGCAATCGACTTATGGGCTGGCGAGCGCGCTGGAGCTGGAGTATGAAACCCACTTCAGCCGTTTTCTGATGCCAACCATTCGCGGTGCCGAACAGGGCAGCAAAAAGCGTTATGCCGGTATGATTCGCAGCGATAGCGGTGAGCGGCTGGTGTTTAAAGGCCTCGAATCGGTGCGCACCGACTGGACGCCGCTGGCGCAGCAGTTCCAGCAAACTCTCTATAGCCGCATTTTCCGTGGCGAGCCATGGCAGGATTACATTCGGGAAACGGTGGCGCAGCTGCTGGCCGGTGAACTCGACGATCAGCTGGTGTATAAAAAACGCCTGCGCCGTGCGCTGAAAGATTACGAGCGCAATGTGCCGCCACACGTGCGCGCTGCGCGCCTCGCCGATGAGCACAACCGTAAGCTGCAGCGCCCGTTGCAGTATCAAAATGGCGGCTCTATTCGCTATGTAATGGCAACAGCCGGCCCGGAACCGCTTGAGGCGCGGAATACGCCTCTCGACTACGATCATTACGTCACCAAACAGCTGCAGCCGGTGGCTGACGGCATTTTACCCTTCGTCGGTGATGACTTTGCTACACTCATTACTGGACAGCTGGGGCTTTTTTGACAGGTGACGAATGCCTTGCCATCCAGTACCATAGCGCCCTTCCTGATTCTCACCGCACACACAATCTGACCAAACACCCGTTTGGCGGTTGGGTATTGCCTGAGTACAGGTGAACTTCTTTATGGCATGTCAGAGAGTCGAGCAAAAAATATATGGTTTTTACACTGGGTCAGCGCTGGATTAGTGATACGGAAAGTGAACTGGGATTGGGCACGGTGGTCGCGATCGATACGCGCATGATCACCATGCTTTTTCCGGCAACCGGCGAAAACCGCCTGTATGCCCGAAATGATTCTCCGGTTACTCGTGTGATTTTCAATCCGGGTGACACCATCACCAGCTACGAAGGCTGGCAGATGTGCGTCGATGAAGTCCGCAACGAAAACGATTTAATGACTTACATCGGCACGCGTCTCGACACCGAAGAAACCGGCGTCGTCATGCGCGAAGTGATGCTGGACAGCAAACTGGTGTTCAGCAAGCCGCAGGATCGCCTGTTCGCCGGTCAGCTCGACCGCATGGACCGCTTTGCGCTGCGTTTCCGCGCACGTAAATATCACAGCGAGCAATACCGCCTGCCGATCAGCGGCCTGCGCGGGATGCGCACCAATTTGATTCCGCATCAGCTGCACATCGCTCACGATGTCGGCCGTCGCCACGCGCCGCGCGTGCTGCTGGCGGATGAAGTGGGCTTGGGTAAAACCATTGAGGCCGGGATGATCATCCAGCAACAGCTGTTGGCCGGTCGTGCCGAGCGCGTGCTGATTGTGGTGCCGGAAACGCTGCAACATCAGTGGCTGGTGGAAATGCTGCGTCGCTTCAACCTGCGCTTTGCGCTGTTTGATGACGATCGCTACACCGAAGCGCAGCACGACAGCGACAACGCCTTTGAAACCGAGCAGCTGATTATCTGTTCGCTCGATTTTGTGCGCCGTAACAAGCAGCGTCTTGAACTGCTGGCCGATGCCGAGTGGGATCTGCTGGTGGTCGATGAAGCGCACCATCTGGCATGGAGCGAAGACGCACCGAGCCGTGAATATCAGGTTATCGAGCAGCTGGCAGAGAAAACTGCGGGCGTACTGCTGCTGACTGCAACGCCAGAGCAACTGGGCTTAGAGAGCCACTTTGCGCGTCTGCGCCTGCTTGACCCGAACCGTTTCCACGATTTCGGCCAATTTGTCGAAGAGCAGCAACATTATCGTCCGGTGGCCGATGCGGTGAGCTCGCTGCTGGCCGATCACGCCATCAGCAAAGATGAGATGAACCTGATCAACGATCTGATCGGTGAACAGGATATCGAGCCACTGCTGCAAGTGGCGAACAGCGATCGCGATGGCAAAGAAGATGCGCGTAAAGAGCTGGTCTCAATGCTGATGGATCGCCACGGCACCAGCCGCGTGCTGTTCCGTAATACCCGTAACGGCGTGAAAGGCTTCCCGAAACGTGAGCTGCACCAGATTCGTCTGCCGCTGCCCGCGCAGTATCAAACCGCGATTAAAGTCTCCGGCATCATGGGCACACGCAAAAGCGCAGAAGAGCGCGCGCGTGACATGCTGTATCCCGAGCAGATTTATCAGGAATTTGAAGGCGATAGCGGCACGTGGTGGAACTTCGATCCGCGCGTTGAGTGGCTGATGGGTTACCTCACCAGCAACCGCAAAGAGAAGGTGCTGGTGATCTGCGCCAAAGCGGCGACCGCGCTGCAGCTGGAACAGGTCTTACGTGAGCGCGAAGGCATCCGTGCCGCCGTGTTCCACGAAGGTTTGTCGATTATCGAACGCGACCGCGCAGCGGCCTTCTTCGCCTCCGAAGAGGATGGCGCGCAGGTGTTACTGTGTTCCGAAATCGGTTCTGAAGGCCGTAACTTCCAGTTCGCCAGCCGTTTGGTGATGTTCGACCTGCCGTTCAACCCGGATCTGCTGGAGCAGCGTATTGGTCGTCTCGATCGTATCGGACAAATGCATGACATCCAGATTCTGGTGCCGTGGCTGGAAAAAACTGCGCAGGCGGTGCTGCTGCGTTGGTATCACGAAGGGCTGGACGCGTTTGAACACACCTGCCCAACCGGCCGCGCCATTTATGACAAAGAGTACAATCAGCTGATTGAATATCTTGCCGCGCCGGAAAATCCGCAGGGGCTTGATGAGTTCGTCAGCGAGAGCCGTAAGCAGCACGATGCGCTGAAATCACAGCTGGAACAGGGCCGCGATCGCCTGCTGGAACTGAACTCCAATGGCGGAGATGCGGCTCAGGAGCTGGCGAATGCCATCGGCGAGCAGGACAACGATACCGATCTGGTTAACTTTGCACTGAACCTGTTCGATATCGTCGGTATCAATCAGGAAGACCGCAGCGATAGCCTGATCGTGTTGACACCATCCGATCACATGCTGGTGCCTGATTTCCCTGGCCTGCCGGAAGAGGGTTGCACCGTGACCTTTAACCGCAACCAGGCGCTGTCGCGCGAAGATACTCAGTTTATTACCTGGGAACATCCGCTGATCCTCAACGGTCTTGACCTGATTCTTTCGGGCGATACCGGCAGCTGTGCGCTGTCGCTGCTGAAGAACAAGGCGCTGCCGGTCGGTACGCTGCTGGTCGAGATGATCTATGTGGTTGAAGCGCAAGCGCCAAAAAGCCTGCAGCTCACCCGCTTCCTGCCGCCAACGCCGGTGCGTTTGCTGATGGATCGTGCGGGTAATAATCTGGCGGGCAAAGTGGAGTTCGAAAGCTTTAACCGTCAGCTGAATGCGGTGAATCGCCATACCGGCAGCAAGCTGGTGAATGCAGTGCAGCAAGATGTGCATGAGATTCTGACCCAGGCGGAGAAAGCGATCGTGCCAGAAGCGCAGGCGATTATCGCAGCAGCGAAAGTGGAAGCCGAAGAGAAGCTCGGCGCTGAGCTGTCACGCCTCGAAGCGCTGCGCGCGGTTAACCCCAACATCCGTGATGATGAGGTTGAAGCGCTGGAAAGCAATCGCGAACAGGTATTGGAAAGCCTGGGCGATGCCGGCTGGCGTCTTGATGCGCTGCGCCTGATCGTTGTCACGCACCAATAATGTTCAGGACCGCGACCTCATGCTGATGGAAGCTTACAACCCGCCGCTCGAACCCTGGCTGCATATTCTGTATCAGGACGAGCACATTATGGTGGTGAATAAACCGAGCGGGTTGCTGTCGGTGCCGGGCCGTCTGGAGGAGCACAAGGATAGCGTGATGACGCGTATCCAGCGTGATTTCCCGCAGGCGGAATCGGTGCATCGTCTTGATATGGCCACCAGCGGCGTGATCGTCGTGGCCCTGAATAAAGCGGCTGAGCGTGAGCTCAAGCGCCAGTTCCGTGAACGCGAGCCCTCTAAATACTATGTGGCGCGCGTGTGGGGCCATCCAGCGGCAGAGGAGGGTTTAATCGATCTGCCGCTGATTTGCGACTGGCCGAATCGGCCTAAGCAGATGGTGTGTTTTGAGAACGGCAAAGCGGCGCAAACCGAGTATCAGGTGCTGGAGTATGAAGCGACGAACAGTGCGCGCGTCAAGCTCAAGCCCATTACCGGACGCTCACACCAGCTGCGCGTGCATCTGCTGGCGCTGGGGCATCCGATTCTTGGCGACCGCTTTTATGCGCATGAAGAGGCGCTGGCAATGGCGCCGCGTTTGCAGCTGCATGCGGAGTCGCTGACGATCACACATCCGGCGTTTGGCAACAGCATGACGTTCAGGCAGCCGGCGGAATTTTAGTGATGTAGCTTGCTGTCCCCCTCCTCGGTCCTCCCCCATAAATGGGGGAGGAAGATGCTGCAATATATCAGTGTTGGAACTACATGTGGCAGCATCTCCTTCCCCCGTTTACGGGGGAAGGCCGGGATGGGGGACAACAATAAAATTACTTAAACCCCTTCTCCTTACGAATCAAATCGTAAGCCGCCTGAATCTCCTGCGCTTTTTGCTTCGCCATCTCCATCATCTCCGGCGGTAAACCTTTCGCTACCAGCTTGTCAGGGTGATGCTCGCTCATCAACTTGCGGTATGCGCGCTTGATGGTGGTACCATCATCGCTGCTTTTCACGCCCAACACGCTGCAGGCATCTTCCAGCGTTGGACCGCGTTGCGCCTGCTGATAGGCGCCGCCACGTGAAGAACCGCCGCCGCCAAATTGCTGACCGCCTTCCATCATGCGCAGGAATTGATCGAACTGCGCGCGTGAAATGCCGAGCTCTTCGGCGATCACATACAACACCTGACGTTCGTTGGGATGCAGTGAACCATCGGCAAAGGCGGCCTGGATTTGGATTTCCAGAAACATCCGAATCAGATCAAATCGGCCAAAGCAGGCGCTGCGCAGTTCGCGCAATTTACTACGCAGCGGATAGTCGCTCTGCTTGCCTTCACGGAACGCACGTTGCGCAGCAGTGCGTGCATCGCCATGCAGCTGCATACGATCCATAAATAAGGAAGCAATCTGGATATCCGCTTCGGTGACGCGCCCTTTTGACTTGGTCAAATGGCCCATCACCTGGAAGGTGGTACTGAAAAACAGCGTTTGGCGCGCCTGGTTATTGGCGAAGTAGCCCTGTCCTTTTACGCTGCGCACTTTGTCAAACATGTGACCAATGATCAGACCCAGTACAATGCCCCAAAAGCCTGCCCCGGAAAATATCCCGAGCGCCAGACCAATTACTTTTCCCCAGTAGCGCATAAACTCCTCAATTCGCCATGCTTGCGGCTGAAAATTGCATTATCATACCTGTCATTTATCTCAGCGCCTAACGGCAACGCGGACAGACAAGGATTAACACTGGCGCAACGCCGGGCAGTAAGTTAGTCTCTGACCGGATTGTCGGCATGATGCCAGTTTTCATGGAATTATCGAAACCGCGTATGAAAAAACGTATACCTACCTTGCTGGCTACCATGATTGGTGCAGCGCTTTATAGCCAGTCATCACTCGCCGACGATCTGATGTCGCAGTGCATGCTGGGCGTGCCGAGTTACAACCGCCCGCTGGTCAATGGCGACGCCAACTCGCTGCCGGTCACCATCCATTCTGATTCGGCTAAAGGCAACTATCCGAATGATGCGGTGTTCACCGGTAATGTCGACGTGCAGCAGGGCAACAGCCGCCTGCGCGCCGACGAAATGCAGTTGCATCAGCGTCAGCAAGATGGCCAAACCACGCCGGTTCGTACCGTGGATGCGCTGGGTAATGTGCACTATGACGACAATCAGGTCATCCTCAAAGGTCCGAAAGCCTGGTCGAATCTGAACACCAAAGACACTAACGTGTGGAACGGTGATTATCAGATGGTTGGCCGCCAGGGCCGCGGCGATGCCGATCAGATGAAGCTGCGCGGTAATAATCGCTACACGATTCTGGAAAACGGCAGCTTTACCTCCTGTTTGCCGGGGTCCAACAGCTGGAGCGTGGTCGGCTCCGAAGTGATTCAGGACCGCGAAGAAGAAGTCGCGGAGATCTGGAACGCCCGCTTTAAGCTCGGCAATGTGCCGGTATTCTACAGCCCTTATCTTCAGTTACCGATTGGCGATCGTCGCCGCTCGGGCTTCCTGATCCCGAATGCGAAATACGGCAGTAATAATGGCTTCGAATTCATGCTGCCGTATTACTGGAACATCGCGCCGCAGGCCGATGCCACTATCACGCCGCACTATATGGAAAAGCGTGGTCTGCAGTTGCAGAACGAATTCCGCTATTTAACGGTGTTTGGTGCGGGCTTGATGGAGTTGGATTATCTCCCCTCAGATAAGCAATACAACAAAGATAAAAGCGCGCGTCCTTTGGTATCGAATGATTCCAGTGATGACCGCTGGTTATTTTACTGGCGTCATGCAGGTGTATATGAACAGCATTGGCGTTTCAGCGCCGATTATACCAAGGTAAGCGACCCGTATTACTTCAACGATCTCGACTCGAAGTACTACAGCTCCACCGATGGCTATGCGACACAAAAATTCAGTCTGGGGTACGCCGACACCAATTGGGATGCAACGCTTTCAACGAAAGATTTCCAGGTCTTCGGAAGTACCAGCAACAGAAACATCTATCGTGCGATGCCACAACTCGATCTGAACTTCTATCAGAACGATATGGGGCCGTTTGATGGACGTATTTTTGCCCAGGCAGTGAAATTCACCAACGTTGATAGCCGCATGCCGGAAGCAACGCGTTTGCATGTTGAGCCAACGCTCGATCTCCCCCTGTCTAATGGTTGGGCAAGCCTGGATACCGAAGCAAAATTCCTGGCGACCCATTATCAGCAAGATGATGTTGATTACTACAACACATCGGTTAATAGAACTGGCGACAACCAACTAAGAAATTCAGTTAACCGCACCCTGCCACAATTTAAAGTGGACGGTCGCCTGGTTTTTGACCGTGATATGGATTGGCAACAAGGCTACACGCAAACGCTGGAACCGCGTGTTCAGTACCTTTATGTCCCATATCGTAACCAGAGCGATATCTATCCGTACGACTCTACGCTGCTGCAAACTGACTATACCGGCCTGTTCCGCGATCGTACCTACAGCGGTCTGGATCGTATCGCTTCGGCTAACGAAGTGGCGACTGGCGTGACCACGCGTATTTATGATAACGATCTTGTTGAACGTTTTAATGTTTCTGTGGGTCAAATCTACTCGTTTACCCCGTCTCGTACCGGTGTAAACCAGACGAACAAAGAAGATGACACTGGCAGCCTGGTTTGGGCCGGTGACACTTACTGGAAAATCAGCGATCGCTGGGGGGCGCGTGGCGGTCTGCAGTATGACACCCGCCTTGATAACGTCGCGCAAGGTAATGCCGTGCTTGAGTATCGTCAGGATGCCGATCGTATGGTGCAGCTGAGCTATCGCTACAGCAGCCCGGAATACGTGGCGCAGGCGCTGAACAACTCAAGCCTGGTGACTAACCCGATCTACAAAAACGGGATTTCACAAGTGGGCGGCACTGCCAGCTGGCCAATTGCGGACGCATGGTCACTGGTGGGCGGTTATTACTACGATACCCGCAACAGTCGTCCAGCTGAACAGCTGGTCGGCCTGCAGTACAGCTCCTGCTGCTATGCCATTCGTCTGGGTTACGAACGCAAGATCAACGGTTGGGAAAACAACGACAGTAAGTATGACAACCAAATCTCATTCAACATTGAGCTGCGTGGTCTGAGTTCTAACTATGGCTTAGGCACCAATGAAATGCTGCGTCAGGGCATCATTCCTTACCAGCGCGCTTTCTGATGTTGTGATGTTTGACAGGCTCTCCCGCAGTGCGGAAACAACAATGGATAAAGTATGAAGAACTGGAGAATGCTGATTCTTGGTGTAGCGATTACCGCTAACACTGCGTTCGCAGCCCCACAAGTGGTTGATAAAGTTGCCGCCGTCGTGAACAACGGCGTGGTACTGGAAAGTGACGTTGATAACATGATGCGCACCGTGAAATCACAGGCGCAGCAGGCAAACCAGCAACTCCCGGATGACAAAACTTTGCGTCATCAAATCCTTGAGCGCCAGGTCATGGATGCCATCATTCTGCAAATGGGTGAAAGAGCGGGCGTGCAGATTAACGATCAGCAACTGGATCAGGCGATTCAGAACATTGCCGCACAAAACCGCATGAGTCTCGATCAACTGCGTAGCCGTCTGGCCTACGACGGTATGAACTACAACGTCTACCGTGCACAGATCCGTAAAGAGATGACGATTGCCGAGGTGCGTAACAACGAAGTGCGTCGCCGCGTCACTATCCTGCCGCAGGAAGTGGATACGTTGGCTTCGCAGGTCGGCGCGCAGAACACGCAAGGTACTGAACTGAATATCAGCCAGATTTTGCTGCCGCTGTCAGAAAACCCGACGCAGCAGCAGGTTGACGACCAGGAAACGCTGGCTCGCCAACTGGTTGCTCAGCTGAAAGGCGGCGCCGATTTCGGCAAGCTGGCAGTAACTTACTCGGCCGATCCGCAGGCGCTGAAAGGCGGCAACATGGGCTGGGGCAAAATCGAAGAGTTGCCAACGCTGTTCTCGCAGGCGCTGAGCACCGCGAAGAAAGGCGATATCGTCGGTCCAATCCGTTCAGGTGTCGGCTTCCACATCCTGAAGGTGAACGACCTGCGCGGCGAAAGCAAAAGCATCTCTGTAACGGAAGTGCATGCGCGTCACATTCTGCTGAAGCCGTCACCGATCCTGACTGACGCGCAGGCGCAGGCGAAGATCGAACAGATCGCGGCCGACATTAAAAGTGGTAAAACCACTTTCGCAGCAGCGGCCAAAGAGTTCTCAGACGATCCGGGTTCGGCGAACCAGGGTGGCGATCTTGGCTGGGCATCTCCGGAGATTTACGATCCGGCATTCCGCGATGCCTTGCTGAAACTGCAGAAAGGCCAGGTTAGTCAGCCGGTTCACTCTTCCTTTGGCTGGCACTTGATTCAGTTGATGGATACGCGCCAGGTTGATAAGACCGATGCCGCGCAGAAAGAGCGCGCCTATCGCATGCTGTTTAATCGTAAATTCGCGGAAGAAGCGCAAACCTGGATGCAGGAACAGCGCGCCAGTGCTTACGTGAAGATTCTCGATAACAATGGTCAGTAATTATCGTGTGGTGATCACGCCCGGCGAACCCGCCGGGATTGGTCCCGACCTCACCGTTCAACTGGCGCAGCAAAACTGGCCAGTTGAATTGGTGGTCTGCGGCGACGGCGAGCTTTTGCGCCGTCGCGCTGCTTTATTGGGTTTGCCGCTGACGCTGCGTGATTATCAACCTGCAGTAGCACAACCGCAGCAGGCCGGCACGCTAACGCTGCTGCAGGTCGATACCGCTAAACCGGTGACTGCCGGTGAACTCAACGTTGCGAACAGCCACTATGTACTGGAAACGCTGGCGCGCGCCTGTGACGGCTGTCTGAACGGCGAATTTGCCGCGCTGATTACCGGTCCGGTGCATAAAGGCGTGATCAATGATGCCGGCATTCCGTTTACCGGTCATACTGAGTTTTTTGCCGATCGCGCCGGTGGCGATTTAGTAGTGATGATGCTGGCAACGGAAGAGTTGCGCGTAGCATTGGCCACCACGCATCTGCCGCTGAAAGATGTTTCTGCCGCGATTACCCGCGACACGCTGCATGAAGTTATCACCATTTTACATCGTGATCTGCAGCAGAAATTTGGTTTACCCAATCCCCATATCTTCGTCTGCGGCCTCAATCCGCACGCCGGCGAAAGCGGCCATATGGGCCGCGAAGAGATTGATACCATCATTCCGGCTCTCAACGAACTGCGCCAGCAAGGCATCCAGCTCACCGGACCTCTGCCAGCCGATACGCTGTTCCAGCCGAAATACCTGCAACATGCCGATGCGGTTCTGGCGATGTATCACGACCAGGGCTTACCGGTGCTAAAATTTCAGGGGTTTGGCCGCGCGGTGAATATCACACTTGGCCTGCCCTTTATCCGGACTTCTGTCGATCACGGCACCGCGCTTGAATTAGCCGGTCTCGGCCAGGCAGAACCGGGCAGCTTTATCACGGCGCTTAATCTCGCCATCACTATGATCAAGAGCAGTAATGAATAATCGCGTCCATCAGGGGCATTACGCCCGTAAACGTTTCGGGCAGAACTTCCTGAACGATCAGTACATTATCGATAGCATTGTCTCCGCCATTCACCCGCAAAAAGGTGAAGCTATCGTGGAAATCGGCCCCGGCCTTGGCGCATTAACTGAGCCGGTAGGCGAACGTCTGGATGAGTTGACCGTAGTCGAGCTGGACCGCGACCTTGCCGCGCGTCTGCAAACGCACCCGTTCCTCGGTCCAAAGCTGACCATTTTCCAGCAGGATGCGATGACCTTTGATTTCTCTGCGCTGGCGCAAGAGAAAGGCCAGCCGCTGCGCGTGTTCGGCAACCTGCCGTACAACATCTCGACGCCGCTGATGTTCCACCTTTTCAGCTATACTGGTTCGATTAAAGATATGCACTTCATGCTGCAGAAAGAAGTGGTGAATCGTTTAGTCGCCGGTCCGGGCAGCAAAGCTTACGGTCGTTTGAGCGTGATGGCGCAGTACTATTGCCAGGTGATTCCTGTGCTCGAAGTACCACCAGAATCGTTCACGCCGGCACCGAAAGTGGAATCGGCCGTGGTGCGTTTAGTGCCGTATATGCAACCGCAGCATCCGGTTAGCGATATTCGTCTGCTGAGCCGCATTACCACCGAAGCCTTTGGTAAACGCCGTAAAACGCTGCGCAACAGCCTGGCTCATATGTTTGCGGCTGGTGCGCTGGATCAATTAGAAATCGATGCCTCGCTGCGTGCAGAGAACGTCTCTGTGGCGCAATATTGCCAACTGGCAAACTGGTTGAGCAAGCATCAGGCTGAAACTCCGGAGAGTTGAGTGCATGAGTGAACTGGCCCGCGTCTGTATCCATGTGCATAGTCAGTATGTGGAATCGCAATCCTTGCCCGATGAGGATCGTTACGTGTTTGCCTACACCATCACCATTCGCAATTTAGGGCGCAGCAACGTACAGCTGCGCAGCCGCTATTGGCTGATCACTAACGGCAACGGTCGCGAGACTGAAGTGCAAGGTGAAGGCGTGGTCGGCGATCAGCCGCACATTGCTGCCGGCGGCGAGTATCAGTACACCAGCGGCGCGATTCTGGAGACGCCGATGGGCACCATGCAAGGTCACTATGTGATGGTCGATGATGCGGGCGAAGAGTTCCACGTCGAGATTCCGGTGTTCCGACTCGCGGTGCAAACCCACATTCACTAATCCCTTCCGCCCGGCCCGTCCGGGCGGCGCGTTTTAATCGGACTGACAATGAGTACATACCTGATTGGCGATGTTCATGGCTGTTATGACGAGCTTCGTGCGCTATTAGCGCAGGTTGATTTCGATCCGCAGCAGGACACCTTGTGGCTTACCGGCGATTTGGTGGCGCGTGGCCCCGGCTCGCTCGATGTGCTGCGCTATGTGAAATCGCTGGGTGATTGCGTGCGTCTGGTGCTGGGTAATCACGACCTGCATTTGCTGGCGGTATTTGCCGGTATCAGCCGCAATAAACCGAAAGATCGCCTGACGCCGCTGCTGGAAGCCGATGATGCCGATGAGTTGATCAACTGGTTACGTCGTCAGCCGCTGTTGCAGGTGGATGAAGAGAAGAAACTGTTGATGGCGCATTCAGGCATTACGCCACAGTGGGATCTGGAGACAGCGCAGCTGTGCGCGCGTGAAGTGGAAGCGGTGCTTTCCAGCGACAGCTATCCGCTGTTTCTTGATGCGATGTACGGCGACATGCCAAACAACTGGACGCCGGAGCTGAGCGGCCTGGCACGACTGCGCTTTAGCACCAATGCGCTGACGCGCATGCGCTTCTGCTTCCCGAATGGCCAGCTGGATATGATCTGCAAAGAGTCGCCAGAATCGGCTCCGCCACCGCTTAAGCCGTGGTTTAACGTACCGGGCAAAATCGACAGCGACTATACGCAGATCTTTGGTCACTGGGCATCGCTGGAAGGTAAAGGCACGCCGGAACATGTGATTGGGCTGGATACTGGCTGCTGCTGGGGCGGAACATTGACGCTGCTGCATTGGGAAACCAAACAATATTACGTGCAGGCATCCAATCGAGAGCAGGCGATGGCCGAGAGCGCGGTGAGTGCGCATCCGCCGTTAAGTGATACGCCGTAAATAAAAAACCCCGCTGAAGCGGGGTTTTTTATTGGTCGCGGTAAATAGCAACCCTACGTGCGGCGATCGAGGATCTCGAAGCAGTAGCTGTGCGAGTTCTGCTCATCGGCATCGTGGAATTCGCTGAAGGTTGACTGCCACTCGTCCGGCTCGTAATCCGGGAACTGCGTATCCCCTTCCACTTCCGCATCGATATGAGTCAGATAAAGACGATCCGCGCGAGCCAGCATCTGCTCGTAAACGCGTCCACCACCAATCACCATCATTTCTTCAACATCACCTGCCGCTTTTACCGCCTCTTCCAGCGATGTCACCCAGGTAACGCCTTCGTGATTGCCCGGCTGGCTGCTGACCACAATGTTCAAGCGGCCAGGAAGCGGACGGCCAATCGATTCAAAGGTCAGACGACCCATAATCACCGGCTTATTCAAGGTATTACGTTTGAACCACGCCAAATCTGCTGGCAGGTTCCATGGCATGGCGTTTTCCATACCAATAATGCGGTCCGCTGCCAGTGCCGCGATCAGACTAATCATGTTAAAAGACCTACTGGAAAAAATTGGCGCCATCATACGTAAAGGCGAAACTTTCGTCGATAGGCCGACCCCGCTATTTGCGTAAAGCTCCGATGCCACCGCACTTTTGTTATTGGACAGAGTTTTACACCGACTTTCCCGGCAATAGCGGGGCGAGGAGCCAGAAATTGCTGACGAGGCGGCACAACTCCGCGCGAAACGTCGCATTATCGGTATCGCAGTGTAAAGAAAAGCGCACTCTGTGCGACAAAAGAAAACGGCTCCCGCAGGAGCCGTTGAGACGCTTTAGAAATCGTAGCGCAGACGCACCAGGTTCACGTTGCCCAGTGACTTGTCTGTGCTGGAGGTGATGACATATTCGTAATCGACACGGAAGCCGTAATCCAGCTGTGCACTCACGCCAACGCCGTTATCGATACGTTTGTAGTCACGTCCGTTGACGAACTCCAGACGGTCGCCCATGAAGTAAGGCTGGATGGATTTCACCGCATACTGACCAATTGGGAATTTGTAGCCAGCAAAGTATTCGATGCCCCACGCGTCATCCGCGAAGTAGTTGTTAACGGTGTTGCGTTTGGTTGGTGAGAAGTTCTCATACCAACCGGCACCGGCTGACAGCGTCCAGTTATCCGGTGTCCAGCTGAGCGCAGTGCCATAGATATTCTGGTCATAGCGTTTGCTGTCGCCATTGTTTGGATTGCGGATATCGGCGCGGGTGTAGTTCCACGCGGTGCCCCATGCCAAATCTTTGGTGATGTGGTAGTTCACGCCTAGCGAACCGCCGCCTTTACGCTTATAGCGCAGGCCATTGCCTGGCAGGAATTCGTTATCTTCAAACAGGTAAGATGCATACACATCCGCATCGCCGAAGGTGTTTTTGTACTTCAGCATTTTGCGCGAACGGTACGAGCCGTCGTAGTCGCCATTGATACCGTTGCCCGGCGCCTGGGCCAGCATGTCGTAATCCCAGATATCGGTTTTCGCACCCACTACATCGTAGTAAACGCTGTTCTGCTGACCAAAGTAGAGTTCACCCAGGGTGGCGCTTTTGAAGCCGGTATAGAGTTGGCGACGCGAGGTGTTATTCGCACCATCCGCATGATGATTGTCCCAACCCCACCAGGCTGGGAAGTTAACGCCCAGCTCGTAGTAACCCACCCAGCTTACGTCGTCGAACAGGTAATAATTGGCGGTAAAACGGAAACGTGATCCGCCGTCATAGCCATTACGTTTGTACGACTTGTCGTTGACGCCATTCTGATGCAGGTATTGCGGACGAATACTGCCGCCCACTTTGAAGTCGAGACGGCTCAGCGGATCGCCCGCCTGTGGTTCCTGCTTGAGTAAAGTAATTTCCGCCTGGCTGGCGAGTGGCGCCGCTGCGAGTAACGCAGCAATAGCGCTGAGAGTGAAAGCACGCATTTGCATTTTTTATATCCCAGTTAAGGTGAGCGCTCTATTGATGAGCGAGCGAAATAGTACGGTGCGCTCACTGGGATCTTATTTATAAATTTGTGCGGATATTCCGAGGTGTAAGTCTTTCCGCATCAACTGATAAAACATATGTCAAATCAATAGGATTTTTACAGATAAGGATATTCGGCTACAGGTAATAGGCAAAAAAAACGGCTCCCGCAGGAGCCGCTTTATGACTATCAAACGAGTGATTATTTAATTTGCGCGTGCATTTCCTGCACCGAAATCACTTGCTCAGTCGGATCTGCGTTCAGCGCCATCGCCGTGGCAAAGCCGCCGTTCAGCGTGGTGTCGTAATGCACTTTGTACTGCAGCGCGCTACGACGAATCAGCTTGGAGTCTTCAATTGCCTGACGCCCCGCCGTGGTGTTGACGATGTAGGTATATTCACCGTTTTTCAGACGGTCCTGAATGTGCGGACGACCTTCATGCACCTTGTTCACCAGACGTGGATTGATGCCCGCTTCACCCAGCACCACTGCGGTACCGTGCGTCGCATCCAGCTCGAAACCAAACTTTTGCAGTTTTGCCGCCAGGTCGACGATACGTTTCTTATCGCCTTCACGCACTGACAGCAACGCGCGACCGGTTTTCTTCATGTTGCTCTGCGCACCCAGCATCGCTTTGGCGAAGGCTTCAGCGAAGGTGCGACCAACGCCCATCACTTCACCGGTTGAGCGCATTTCTGGGCCGAGGATAGGGTCAACGCCTGGGAACTTGTTGAACGGCAGCACCACTTCTTTCACCGAGTAATACGGTGGAATCACTTCTTTGGTGACGCCCTGCTCAGCCAGCGTTTTACCGGCCATCACGCGCGCGGCAACCTTCGCCAGCGCCACGCCAGTGGCTTTCGACACGAACGGTACGGTACGCGCGGCGCGTGGGTTCACCTCAATCAGGTAAACTTCATTGTCCTTCACCGCGAACTGCACGTTCATCAAGCCACGTACATTCAGCTCGAAGGCCAGTTTTTCCACCTGCTGACGCATCACGTTCTGGATTTCGGTGCTCAGCGTGTAGGCCGGCAGTGAACATGCGGAGTCACCGGAGTGCACGCCCGCCTGCTCGATGTGCTCCATAATGCCGCCAATCAGCACGCGTTCGCCGTCGCAAATTGCATCGACATCCACTTCAACCGCATCATCGAGGAAGCGATCCAGCAACACTGGCGCATCGTTAGAGACCGATACCGCCGTCTGGAAGTAACGCTTCAGGTCGATTTCGTCGTAGACGATTTCCATCGCGCGGCCGCCCAGCACATAAGAAGGACGCACCACCAGCGGATAGCCGATACCAGCCGCTTTCTCAACGGCCTGCTCCAGCGTGGCAACGGTGGCGTTCGCCGGTTGCTTCAGGCTCAGGCGATCAACCGCCTGCTGGAAACGCTCGCGGTCTTCTGCACGGTCAATCGAGTCCGGGCTGGTACCAATCACCGGAACGCCAGCCGCTTCCAGCGCGCGTGCCAGTTTCAGCGGCGTCTGGCCGCCGTACTGTACGATGACGCCTTTCGGCTTCTCGATACGTACGATTTCCAGCACGTCCTCCAGCGTGACCGGCTCGAAGTAGAGGCGATCCGAAGTGTCGTAATCGGTTGATACGGTTTCCGGGTTACAGTTGACCATGATGGTCTCATAACCGTCTTCACGCAGCGCCAGCGCCGCATGCACGCAGCAGTAATCAAACTCGATGCCCTGGCCGATACGGTTTGGACCACCACCCAGAATCATGATTTTTTCACGATCCTGGTTTGGATTGGCTTCGCACTCATCCTCGTAGGTTGAGTACATATAAGCGGTGTCGGTGGCGAATTCAGCCGCGCAGGTATCAACGCGTTTATAAACCGGATGCAGGTTAAATTGCTGACGCAGCTTACGGATTTCGCCTTCTGATACGCCCGCCAGCGCGGCCAGACGGACATCAGCAAAACCTTTACGCTTCAGCGCACGCAGGAATTCCGCATTCAGCGAGTTCACACCTTCGCGCTCAACCTGCTCTTCCAGACGCACCAGCTCTTCAATCTGCACCAGGAACCAGCGATCGATGTTGGTGAGGTTGAACACGCCATCAACCGACATACCTGCACGGAATGCATCAGCGATGTACCAGATACGGTCAGAACCAGCATCTTTCAGTTCGCGACGAATGCGCGTTAACGCTTCGGGATCGTCAAGGCTGACTTTCGGATCGAAACCGTTGGCACCGACTTCCAGACCGCGCAGCGCTTTCTGCATCGATTCCTGGAAGGTACGGCCAATCGCCATCACTTCGCCCACTGATTTCATCTGCGTTGTCAGACGATCGTTGGCACCGGCGAACTTCTCGAAGTTGAAGCGAGGAATCTTGGTAACGACGTAGTCGATAGAAGGTTCGAACGACGCTGGCGTTAAGCCGCCGGTAATGTCGTTCATCAGCTCATCGAGGGTGAAGCCCACCGCCAGTTTCGCCGCCACTTTGGCAATCGGGAAGCCGGTCGCTTTCGAAGCCAGCGCTGACGAACGCGATACGCGCGGGTTCATTTCGATGACGATCATGCGGCCATCTTTCGGGTTCACCGAGAACTGGACGTTCGAACCGCCAGTTTCGACACCGATTTCACGCAGCACCGCCAGCGAGGCGTTACGCATGATTTGGTATTCTTTGTCAGTCAGGGTTTGCGCCGGCGCTACGGTGATGGAGTCACCGGTGTGAATACCCATCGCATCGAAGTTTTCGATCGAGCAGACGATGATGCAGTTGTCGTTTTTATCACGCACCACTTCCATCTCGTACTCTTTCCAGCCAATCAGCGACTCATCAATCAGCAGCTCATTGGTTGGCGACAAGTCGAGACCGCGTTCGCAAATCTCTTCGAACTCTTCACGGTTATAAGCGATACCGCCGCCGGTGCCGCCCATGGTAAAGGAAGGGCGAATGATGCACGGGAAGCCAACGTCTTCGGCCACCGCCAGCGCTTCTTCCATGGTGTGCGCGATACCGGAACGTGCGGTGCCCAGACCAATGCTCTTCATCGCCACGTCGAAGCGACGACGGTCTTCGGCTTTATCAATGGCATCGGCAGTTGCACCAATCATGGTGACGCCGAACTCAGCCAGCACGCCCTGACGCTCCAGCTCCAGCGCACAGTTCAGCGCTGTCTGACCACCCATGGTTGGCAGCACCGCATCCGGACGCTCTTTTTCGATAATCTTGCGTACCACTTCCCAGTGAATCGGCTCGATGTAAGTCGCATCAGCCATTTCCGGGTCGGTCATAATGGTTGCCGGGTTCGAGTTAACCAGAATGACGCGGTAGCCCTCTTCGCGCAGCGCTTTACACGCCTGCGCACCGGAGTAGTCAAATTCACATGCCTGGCCGATAACGATCGGGCCAGCACCAAGAATCAGGATGGATTTTATGTCTGTACGTTTTGGCATCGTGGGCTCCTGATTACTTCGCGTTAGAACGGTATGCTTCGATCAGTTCGATAAAGTGATCGAACAGTGGCGCCGCATCGTGCGGGCCTGGGCTCGCTTCCGGGTGTCCCTGGAAGCTGAAGGCCGGTTTGTCAGTGCGATGAATGCCCTGCACGGTTTGGTCGAACAGCGACACATGCGTCACGCGCAGATTGGCCGGCAACTGGCTGTCATCCACCGCAAAACCGTGGTTCTGCGCGGTGATCATCACGGTATTGTTGTCGAGATCTTTCACCGGATGGTTGCCGCCGTGGTGGCCGAGTTTCATCTTGATAGTTTTGGCACCGCTCGCCAGCGCTAACAGCTGATGGCCAAGGCAGATACCGAATACCGGAACATCGGTTTTCAGGAACGCCTGAATGGCGTTAATCGCGTAGTCGCACGGCTCCGGGTCGCCAGGACCGTTCGACAGGAAAATACCGTCTGGATTGAGTGCAAGAACCTCTTCCGCCGGGGTTTGCGCCGGTACTACCGTCAGGCGGCAGCCGCGATCCACTAGCATGCGCAGGATGTTGCGCTTAGCGCCGTAATCGTACGCCACCACATGGAACGGCAGCTCTTCCGCCGTTTTCTGTTCCGGCAGGTCACCTTCCAGTGTCCAGCTACCTTGCTGCCACGCGTAGGTTTCAGCGGTGGTCACTTCTTTCGCCAAGTCCATGCCTTTCAAGCCCGGGAACGCCTGCGCTTTCTGCAGCGCCAGTGCGGCATCCGGATTATCACCCGCAATAATGCAGCCGCTCTGTGCGCCCTTCTCGCGCAGCAAACGGGTCAGTTTGCGCGTGTCGATATCGGCGATGCCAACGATGTTATTGCGCTGCAGGTAAGCTGACAGACTTTCTTCACTGCGGAAGTTGCTGGTAATCAGCGGCAGATCGCGAATAACGAGGCCTTGAGCATGGATTTGGCTGGATTCTTCATCGGCGGCGTTAACGCCAACATTGCCGATATGGGGATAAGTGAGGGTAACGATTTGGCGGGAATAGGAAGGATCAGTGAGGATTTCTTGATAACCGGTCATTGAAGTGTTGAAAACAACTTCTCCCACTGCCGACCCCGTAGCCCCGATGGCCCGACCGTGGAATTGGGTTCCGTCTTCCAGAACCAAGAGCGCTGACTTAATCAAAACATCCTCCAGGGAATAAACAGTCACAATATTTGCATATTAATTCAAAAGCAGTGCCAGAATCAATGCAAAACCCGCCTGAGTACTCGAATTTTGGCAAATTGCGCGCATTCTAATGATCGCCCCGCACCTTGTCTACAACATGTGGTTATTTTTTTGTATATTTCGGGCAACTGAATGTTAAAAACGGTGAAAGGCGACAAAAGAGTGAGATAACTCGGAAAAATAATCGGTTGCCTGACGGCGATGATAGCAAAGTGATGCTGGCGCGTATAAATTTTTGACCAAATGGTCAAAATTAGCCATTGCAAGCCTGATAAACGCTCACCAATCACGATAAATAAGCACTTCGCAGTAAAAAACAAACAAAGCATCCATTTATAGATAAAATAAAGGGCAATGATCACATTGCCCTCGTCAATCAAAGTCTTACCGATTGAAATAACCACATCACGATGGTTCACAACACTCACAACATCGATAAATCCAGCACATCACGCATATCATAAAGGCCGGATTTCTTGTTCTTTAACCAACTTGCCGCCTTAACTGCACCATTTGCAAAGGTCATACGGCTGGAAGCCTTGTGGGTAATCTCTACACGCTCACCAATATCTGCAAACATCGCTGTATGTTCACCCACGATATCGCCGGCGCGCACGGTAGCAAATCCGATGGTTTGCGCTTTACGCTCACCGGTATGACCTTCACGGGCATATACCGCGTGCTCATCCAGATTCCACTTCATGGCATCGGCAATCGCCTCGCCCATCGCCAGCGCTGTACCTGATGGTGCATCAACTTTATGACGATGGTGCGCTTCAACGATTTCAATATCCGCGTAGTCGCCCATTACCTTCGCCGCCTGCTGCAGCAGATTCAGCACCAGATTGACGCCCACGCTGAAATTGGCAGCGAACACGATGCCAATCTCTTCGGCTGCCGCGCGAATCGCCGCTTTACCGGCTTCATCAAAACCGGTGGTGCCGATCACCATCGCTTTGTTGTGCTGGCGACAAAACGCCAGATACTCCAGCGTGCCTTCCGGACGGGTGAAATCGATCAGGATATCGAAGTCGTTAACCACCTTTTGCAGATCGTCAGAGACAATCACGCCCGTTTTGCCGATGCCCGCCAGTTCGCCAGCATCAACGCCCAGCAATGACGAATCGCTACGCGCCAGTGCCGCGCCGAGCGCAACACCTTCCGCCTGCTGTGCGGCCTGAATCAAATTGCGTCCCATGCGACCCGGCGCACCAACGATAGCAATGCGGATTTCACTCATAATTATTCATTCCTGATACAAATCTATGCATGTAAAGCGTAAACAGGTTAACGGTCAGATAACCGTCACGCCACAATAATAAAGGGATATAAGAATTTTATGCCAGCCGCGAAACATTATCAGTAAAAGCAATCCCGCGTGCTGGAAGTCGGATTTCTGGCTGCGACAGGCAAAGAAAAGGCCGAACAATGTCGGCCTGATTTTATTGCGGTATGAACCGCTTACTGCACGTTACGCACATCGACGCGCAGCTCTTTCGGTACTTCAAACACGATGTTCTCTTCACGGCCAATCAGCTCAATCGCCGCTTCACCGCCGAGCTCACGCAGACGCTGGATCACCTGCTGCACCAGAATGTCAGGAGCAGAAGCGCCCGCGGTAACACCGATGATCTGCTTATCTTTGACCCACTCTTCCTGAATGTCATCAGCCGAATCGATCAGCTTCGCCAGTTTACCGGCACGCTGCGCCAGTTCGGCCAGACGGTTCGAGTTAGAAGAGTTTTTCGATCCCACGACCAGCACCACTTCAGCATCTCGCGCCAGCACGCGAACGGCTTCCTGACGGTTGGTGGTGGCGTAGCAGATGTCATCTTTACGAGGACCGATAATCGCCGGGAAGCGCTGACGCAGTGCATCAATCACGTCCGAAGTATCATCGACTGACAGCGTGGTCTGGGTCATAAAGCACAGGTTGCTCTCATCTTTGACGTTCAGCTTGAACACATCTTCCGGTGATTCCACCAGATACATGCCGCCGTTGGGATTGCTGTACTGGCCCATGGTGCCTTCCACTTCCGGATGCCCCGCGTGACCAATGAGAATCGCTTCGACACCTTTACGGCTGGCGCGCGCCACTTCCATATGCACTTTGGTCACCAGCGGACAGGTAGCATCAAACAGCATGGTGAGGTTACGCGCTTTGGCTTCGGCGCGAACCGCTTGCGATACGCCGTGTGCGGAGAAGATCAGAATGGCGTTATCCGGCACTTCAGCGATCTCCTCAATAAAGATCGCTCCACGTTCGCGCAAGCTGCTCACCACGTAGCGGTTATGCACCACTTCATGACGCACGTAGATGGGCGCGCCGTACATCTCCAGCGCGCGCTCGACGATGCTGATGGCGCGATCAACGCCTGCGCAGAAACCGCGTGGGTTAGCTAACAGGATTTGCATCGTTGGCCTCCAGCGCCGGATCAATCTCCAGCACTTCAATATCAAACTGAATGCGCTGACCCGCCAGCGGATGGTTGAAATCTACGGTGATGGAGTCGCCGGAAACTTCACGGATCACGCCCGGCATTTCGCTACCGCCACGGCCGCTGAACAGCATGATGGCACCGACTTCCGGCTCGCCCGCGTCGTTAAAGTCACGACGCGAAAAGTACTGAACCAGATCCGGGCTGGTGCCGCCGAAGGCATCCTCCGGCTCGAGGGTAAAGGCGTGCTTGTCGCCCACTTTACGCCCCAGAAGTTGCTGTTCCAGCGCGGCTGAAAGGCTGCCATCGCCCAGACAGAACAGCGCAGGTTTGCCGTTGGCGCGCGTGGATTCGGCCGTCGAGCCATCTTCCAGCTTCAGCGTAAAATGCACCAGCAACGCGCTATCGCGCTGAACAGACTCACTCATTTTTTACCCTTTATCTTTTGCCGGTTTGCCGTTCGGGCTGAGAAAACCTTCCAGCACCACCAGCGCCGCGCCGATACAGATGGCACAGTCGGCGATGTTGAAGGTCGCGAAGTGCCAGTCACCAACATAGAAGTCGATAAAATCGACCACAAAGCCGTGATACGAACGGTCAAACAGGTTACCCAACGCCCCGCCGATAATCAGCGCGTAGGCAATATTGGTTAATTTGTTGCTGGCAGCGTTGCGATACATCATCACCAACAGTGCCAGGACGATAGCAATGGCGATGCCGGCAAAGAACCAGCGCTGCCAGCCGCCTTTGTCCGCCAGGAAGCTGAACGCCGCGCCATAGTTGTGCGCGTAGAACAGATTCAGGAACGGCATCAGCGGCTGCGTTTCATGCAGCATCATGTTATCCATAACCCACATTTTGCTGCCAAAATCGATGGCGATCACCACCAGCACCAGCCAAAGCCAGCGCAAACCCGTCGAAGAAATAGCTTTACTCATCAGGCAAATTTCCGCTGCTCGCCGTTTCCGGACACGTTAGTGTAGCAACGGCCACATACCGCAGCGTGCTCAGGATTCTGGCCAACGTCTGTAGTGTAATGCCAGCAGCGCGGACATTTCTCGCCTTCTGCTTTGTGCAGCGCGATTTTCAGACCTTTGAACAGTTCGCTCTGCTGCGCTTCATCGCTGGCAGTGGCGTAATCCGCCACGGTTGCGCCTGAAGTTAACAGCACGAAACGCAGCTCATCGCCCAACGCCTGCAGCTTAGCGGCCAGCTCGGCATCCGCATACAGCGTGACCGTGGCTTCCAGCGCGCCACCGATGCGTTTGTCGCTTCGCGCTTGCTCGATGACCTTGTTCACTTCGCCGCGCACTTTCAGCAGATCATCCCAATAGGCGTCGTTCAGCGCTTCGTTATCCGCCAGACCAAACAGACCCTGGTACCACTCTTCAGTGAACACGTATTTCGCGCGCTCGCCCGGCAGGTAGCCCCAGATTTCGTCTGCGGTGAAGGACATGATTGGCGCCATCCAGCGCACCAGCGCTTCAACGATATGCCACAGCGCGGTTTGGCAGCTGCGACGCGCCAGGCTGTCGCCTTTCGCGGTGTACTGACGATCTTTGATCACATCGAGATAGAACGAGCCCATTTCGATAGAGCAGAAGTGCATCAGACGCTGCACCACTTCGTGGAAATCGTAGTTTTCGTAGGAGTGCACGATATCCTGCTGCGCTGCCAGCGCACGGCCAACCGCCCAGCGATCCACCACCACCATCTCTTCCGGCTTGACGCAATCGGTCGCCGGGTTGAAGCCCGCGAGGTTAGCCAGCAGGAAACGCGCGGTGTTACGGATACGACGATAGCTGTCTGCGGCACGCTTGAGGATTTCGTCGGAGACCGCCATCTCACCGGAGTAATCGGTAGAGGCGACCCACAGACGCAGAATATCCGCGCCCAGCTTATCCATGACATCCTGCGGCGCCACGGTGTTGCCGATCGATTTCGACATCTTGCGGCCCTGACCATCCACGGTGAAACCGTGCGTCAGTACCTGACGATAAGGCGCTTTGCCTTTCATCGCTGTGGAGATCATCAGAGAAGACATGAACCAGCCGCGATGCTGATCCGAACCTTCCAGATACATATCCGGCGTATGACCACCGAATTCCGGACGCGCATCCACTACCGCGTAGCTGGTTGATCCGGAGTCGAACCACACGTCTAAGGTGTCTGGCACTTTAACGTAATGGTCAGCGTCGTCGCCCATCAGATCGCGCGGATCGAGATCCCACCACGCCTGGATGCCGTCCTGCTCAACCAGTTTGGCGACTTTCTCCATCAGCTCCAGCGTATCCGGATGCAGCTGCTCGCTCTCTTTATGCACAAACAGCGCCATCGGCACGCCCCACGTACGCTGACGTGAGATACACCAGTCAGGACGGTTCGCCACCATCGCTTCGATACGCGCCTGACCCCAATCCGGGATCCACTGCACGCCTTTGATCTCTTTCAGCGACTGCGCACGCAGGCCTTTCTGATCCATGCTGATGAACCATTGTGGCGTGGCACGGAAGATGATCGGCGTTTTGTGACGCCAGCAGTGCGGGTAGCTGTGCAGCAGTTTCTCAACGTGCAGCAGCGCGCCCTTCTCTTTCAGCAGCTCAACGATCATGTCGTTGGCTTTAAAGACGTTTATGCCATCAAGCGTAGGATAGGTGCCTGGCAGATACGTGCCATCCGGACCCACCGGATTGGCGGTTTCCAGACCGTATTTCTGACCGATAACATAGTCATCCGGACCATGGCCTGGCGCGGTATGTACCGCACCGGTACCGGCTTCCAGCGTCACGTGCTCACCCAGCACCACTTTGGATTGGATTTGCTCGAGGAACGGATGCTGGAACAGTTGCAGCTCCAGCGCCGCGCCGTTGCATTCGCCCAGCACTTTCCAGTCACTGATGCCGGCGCGCTTCATCACGCTCTCAACCATCTCTTTGGCGAGGATCAGGCTGCGACCTTCGATCTGCAGCAGCTGATATTCAAATTCCGGATGCAGCGAGATACCGCGGTTGGCTGGCATGGTCCACGGCGTGGTGGTCCAGATCACCAGTGAAACCGGGCCTTCTGACGCGGCAACACCAAACTTCGCGCGCACTGCATCAGCATCAACGGCATTGAACATCACGTCGATGGATGGTGAAGTTTTGTCGTAATACTCCACTTCCGCTTCAGCCAGCGCCGAGCGGCAATCCATGCACCAGTGCACCGGCTTCGCGCCTTTGTGCAGATGGCCGTTGCCGATGATTTTACCCAGCGCACGAATGATGTTGGCTTCGGTCTGGAAGTTCATCGTCAGGTAAGGACGATCCCAGTCGCCCAGCACGCCGAGACGGATGAAGTCATTTTTCTGACCTTCAACCTGCTCTGCCGCGTATTGGCGGCAAGCGGCACGGAATTCAGCCGCGCTGACTTTCTCGCCCGGCTTACCAATCATCTGCTCAACTTTGTGCTCAATCGGCAAACCGTGGCAGTCCCAACCGGGAACGTACGGCGAGTCGTAGCCCGCCATGCCTTTCGACTTAACGATAATGTCTTTCAGAATCTTGTTAACAGAGTGACCAATATGAATGCTGCCGTTCGCATAAGGAGGGCCATCATGCAAAATAAAGGTTTTTTTCCCTTTCTTGGCTTCGCGGATGATGCCGTACAGGTTGTCATCATACCAACGTTGCAGCATTCCCGGTTCACGCTTGGCCAGATCGCCACGCATCGGGAACCCCGTTTCCGGCAAATTCAGGGTAGATTTATAGTCACTCATCAGATTCTCGATTCCGTATTTCGGTCATTAAACCGGTGTTTTTAGCCCAAAGAATTGGCGGGCCGTCACCACATCTTTCGCAATTTGTTCTTTCAGCGCGTCCAGCGAAGCGAAACGCTGTTCATCGCGAATCTTCTGTTTCAGCACCACTTCAATGTGACGCCCATAGAGATTCATATTTGTGTCGAGCAGGTGAACTTCAAGCTGCTGACGTAAACCTTTTACCGTTGGGCGCGTACCAATATTGGCCACGCCAGGCAGCGGCTGATCGCCGAGGCCCAACACTTCCACTGCAAACACGCCTTTAACCGGCGTAACGGTGCGACGCAAAGGGAGATTAGCCGTTGGGAAACCGATGGTGCGCCCGAGTGCATCGCCATGCACTACGCGACCTGAGATGCTGAACGGATGGCCCAGCAGCGCTTCGGCTTGCGCAAAATCATCCTGCGCCAGCGCCTGACGAACGGCGGTGCTGCTGATGCGCTTGCCGCTATCGCAATAAGTTTGGGTGCTGATGACCTCAAAGCCATACTCCGCACCGGCCTTCTGTAATAACAGGAAATCCCCCTGGCGACCAGCGCCGAAGCGGAAATCATCGCCGACGGCCAGAAACTTGACGTTGAGCTTGTCCACCAGCAATTCGGAAATAAAACTCTGCGCCGAATGCGCAGCGAAGCGACGATCAAAACGTAGGCAAAGTACGGCATCAACGCCCGCTTGTTCGAGGTATTTCAGCTTTTCACGCAAACGCGTAAGGCGCGCCGGGGCTTTATCGCCGGCAAACAGCTCAAGCGGTTGTGGCTCAAATACCATCACCACCACCGGCAGATTGCGTTTTCGTCCCTCAGCAATTAATTCAGCCATCAAAGCCTGGTGGCCGCGATGTACGCCGTCGAAATTACCAATGGTCAGGACGCAGCCGCGATGCTGCTCTTTCAGATTATAAATACCGCGGATAAACTTCATGGCTGACTCAAACCGGTGGAAATCGGCGGATTATACCCTTGAATGGCGTTTAGGTTAACCCGTATACGTGCCTTTCCTGCTTCTGGCGCGGCTTATTCCACGCCTAGCCAGTTGCTTAGTAAGGATCTGAAGATTTTTGCTGCGAAATACTGTATTCAACGCCGCGTTGCTGGTAGAATCCTGCGCCATCAATTACGTAATCGAGTGTTGTTTTTAAAACGACGCTTATTTGCACAAATCCATTGACATAAGAAGGCGCAAAAGGCATAGTCCTCGGCCTTTGATTTGTCCATATAGATCACATTTGGGAGTTGGACCTTGGCTAATATCAAATCAGCTAAGAAACGCGCCGTAACATCTGAGAAACGTCGCAAGCATAACGCAAGCAACCGTTCAATGATGCGTACTTTCATCAAGAAAGTATACGCGGCTATCGCAACAGGCGACAAAGCTGCTGCGCAGAACGCATTCAACGAAATGCAACCACTCGTGGACCGTCAGGCTGCTAAAGGTCTGATCCACAAAAACAAAGCTGCACGTCATAAAGCAAACCTGACTGCACAGATCAACAAACTGGCTTAATCGCCTGTCTGTTTATCGCTTTGTAAAAAAGAACCGGCGCTTAGCCGGTTTTTTTATGCCTGCAATTCAGGGGTAAACAGCGCACTGAAGTCGCGATGGCAGATCCGCTGTACCGCCGGATGCTGAATCATCCGTTCGGCAAAGATCACGTGATACTCCTCCATCACCGCATCCAACCGTCCAATCTCTTTGATGGCGTCATCCCGGTAAATCTCGTCACCATACAGTGTGGGAGCCACAAATATCGCGTTGTTCAGCGCACCAAATGCCTTCATTAAGGCCGCATCATCAAACTCACCCAGAATCTCCACCTGTAAGCCCTGGCTGTGAATCCAGTTCAGCAGTTTGCGGCCCAGCATCGAGCGACGCCCCGGAATCAGCAAACGCCGCTCTTCCAGGCTGGCAGGAAACGGCAGCGTCGGTAACGGTGTGTTGCACCAGAAGCTGATGGGACACTCGCCCAGCTTGACCGAAAACAGCCCTTCCTGCTGAGTGGAATCAATCGGGCAATCGGAAAGGATCATATCCAGCTTGTGTTGGCTCAGCTGTTCCAGCAGCATCTCATGCGTTGATTCAAAACAGCGTAAATGGATTCTCTCTTCAGCCACCACTGCCGCCTCCAGCACCTTACTCACCAGTTGCTTTGACAGCGCATCCGCCACGCCTACATCAAACAGCAGATGCGACTCTTTGCGGTAGTTAACGATATCGAGCATCTCCTGACTCAGCATGAACATGCGATCGGCATAGCGGAACACCAGTTGCCCAAGCTCATTGGGCACCAAACCGCGTCCCTGACGGCGAAACAGCACGCCGCCGAGTTGCTCTTCCAGCGATTTAATCTGGCCAGTAACCGTCTGTGGTGCCAGGCACAGCACATCCGCCGCACGCACCACCGAGCCGGTTTTACACACCTGCCAGAAATAGTAGAGATGATTAAAATTGAGCTGATTCATCGGCAAAAAAAGGAGGCTTTCGCCTCCTTCCTCTTTTAACGCAGTTTGATGCGCAGCAGCGTGTAACCAATGATCGCCGAAAGCAGCGAGCCACTGAGAATCCCCAGTTTGGAGAAGGTCACCAGTTGCTCGTGGGCGGCATCAAACGCCAGCGAACTAATAAAGATCGACATAGTAAAGCCGATACCGCACAGCACACCAATCGCCATGATATCGCGTAGGGTGGTGCCTCCCGGTAGTACCGCCAGCCGCCACTTCACTGCCAGCCAGCAGAACAACGTGATGCCCAACGGTTTACCAATCAGTAAGCCGAGAATGATGCCCAGCGGCTCTGGCGACAGCGCATCCATAAAGGTAATGCCGCTCAGCGAGATGCCGGCGTTAGCGAAAGCGAACAGCGGCAGAATCAGCCAGTTGACCCACGGCATCAAACCATGCGCCAGATGCTCGGCCGGAGAATGACCGTTCTTCTCTTCCAGCGGCACAAAGAAGCCAACAATCACGCCCGCTAACGTTGCGTGCACACCCGATTTGAGCACCGCCGTCCACAGCACAATGCCGACCAACATATAGATGGCAATGTTACGCACGCCGCAACGATTGAGAATCGCCAGCAGCACAATCGCACCCGCCGCCACGCTCAACGACAACACCGAAAGATCGCTGGTGTAGAACAGCGCGATGATCACGATAGCGCCAAGATCATCAATAATCGCCAGCGCCATCAGGAACACTTTCAGCGCGGTCGGCACGCGGCTGCCTAGCAGCGCCAGCACGCCCAAAGCAAAGGCGATATCGGTCGCGGTAGGAATTGCCCAGCCGTTACGTGCAATAGGATCGCCATGATTGAGCATCAGGAAAATCAGTCCCGGCATAACCATGCCGCCAATTGCCGCAATCACCGGGAAAATAGCGCGATCGCGGCTGGCGAGTTCACCGGTGATCAACTCACGTTTCACTTCCAAACCAATCACCAGGAAAAACAGCGCCATCATGGCATCGTTGATCCACAGCAGCAGGTTTTTGCTGATGTCTAATGCGCCAAAGCGAATTTGCACCGGCTCGGCAAGAAACGATTGATAACCTTGAGCGGTTTCTGCGCTGTTCGCCAAAATCATCGCCGCAACGGCCGCCAAAATCAGCACCATGCCGTTGCTGGCGTCACTGGCGATAAAGCTTTTCAGCAAGCTTCGAATAGAACGGGGTTTGTTCACAACTCCTCCTGAGTAGAGACATTTTGGCTGAGAAGTGTAGCGATTCAGACACCTCGTTAAAAGCAGCTTATATCTCGTTAATTGCTCGGCAATGCCGATGCATTATGAGGGCATTTCTGCTCATATCACACGCAAGGCAGGTTGAGCTTACATCAGGAGCGACCGTTTAGCGGCAAAACATAAAAAAAGCGGAGAGTTTCCTCTCCGCTTAGTGACTGCATAACTGATGAAATTAACGCGTTAAATCGTCAAAGAACTTCTTCACACCGTCGAGGAAACTTTTGGAGCGCGGACTGTTTTTCTCGCCGCTCGGGCCACCAAAACTCTCTTCCAGTTCGCGCAGCAACGCTTTCTGTTTGTCGTTGAGGCTGACTGGCGTTTCCACCACCACACGACACAGCAAATCACCCACCACACCGCCACGCACCGATTTCACGCCTTTACCGCGCATGCGGAACAGCTTGCCGGTTTGCGTTTCAGAAGGCACTTTCAGGTTCACGCGGCCATCAAGCGTTGGCACTTCAATCTCGCCACCCAATGCTGCCATCGCGAAATTAATCGGCACTTCGCAATACAGGTTGTTATCTTCACGCTCGAAGATCGGGTGTTTTTTCACCGAAACCTGAACGTACAGATCGCCCGCTGGTGCGCCGTGTTCGCCCGCTTCTCCTTCGCCGGTCAGACGAATGCGATCGCCGGTATCCACGCCTGCAGGGATTTTCACCGACAGGGTTTTACTGCGCTCAACACGACCGTGTCCATGACAAGCATTGCACGGATCCTTTATCACTGAACCGCGACCGTGACAGGTCGGACACGCCTGCTGCACGGTGAAGAAGCCCTGACGCATCTGCACCTGGCCTGCGCCATGACAAGTATGACAGGTCTGCGGTTTGGTCCCCGCTTTCGCGCCGCTGCCGTGGCAGACATCGCACTCTTCCAGAGTTGGAATGCGGATCTCTTTGGTCACGCCGCGTACCGCTTCTTCCAGCGCTAGCTCCATGTTGTAGCGTAAATCGGCGCCACGTGAGGCACGCTGACGGCGGCCACCACCAAAAATATCGCCAAATACGTCGCCAAAGATATCGCTGAAGTCAGCACCGCCGCCGCCGAAGCCGCCACCGCCGCCCATGCCACCTTGTTCAAAGGCTGCATGACCATATTGGTCGTAAGCCGCACGCTTCTGTGCGTCGGTCAGAATTTCGTAGGCTTCCTTAATTTCTTTAAACTTTGCTTCGGCTTCTTTATTGTCCGGATTACGGTCCGGATGGTATTTCATCGCCAGGCGCTTGTAAGCCTTTTTGATTTCACGCTCATCTGCGGATTTAGAGACGCCTAAGATCTCGTATAAATCACTCTTAGCCATATTTGTTCTGCCCTTAACATGATCGCACGGGCGTGGAGAGATCTCCTACGCCCGTGCTGGTTTCAACGGCTGTCAGGCCAGCCATCGCGCCCGGTCAGGGGCAATTATTTTTTGTCTTTAACTTCTTCGAACTCAGCGTCGACAACGTCGTCTTCTTTCTGTGCAGAAGCATCGCCTGCATCAGCTGCCTGACCCTGCTGCTGTGCCAGCTCCATCAGTTTGCTGGACACTTCCATCAATGCCTGCATTTTGGCTTCGATTTCCGCTTTGTCTTCGCCTTTCAGCGCGGTGTTCAGCTCGGTCAACGCCGCTTCGATTGGTGCTTTGTCGTCTGCAGACAGTTTGTCGCCCGCTTCGTCCAGTTGCTTACGGGTGCTGTGCGAAATCTGATCGCCCTGGTTACGGGTCTGAACCAGCTCTTCGAACTTGCGGTCAGACTCGGCGTTCGCTTCCGCGTCACGCACCATTTTTTCGATCTCTTCTTCATTCAGACCAGAAGAAGCCTTGATGGTGATCTTCTGCTCTTTACCGCTGTTTTTGTCTTTCGCCGACACGTGCAGGATACCATCCGCATCAATATCGAAGGTGACTTCGATCTGCGGCATACCGCGCGGTGCAGCCTGGATACCGTCGAGGTTGAACTGGCCCAGTGATTTGTTATCGCCTGAACGCTTACGCTCACCCTGCAGCACGTGAATGGTCACGGCAGACTGGTTATCTTCAGCAGTCGAGAACACTTGGCTGTGTTTGGTTGGGATGGTGGTGTTCTTGCTGATCAGCGACGTCATCACGCCGCCCATGGTTTCGATACCCAGTGACAGCGGAGTTACGTCCAGCAGCAGAACGTCTTTCACTTCACCCGCCAACACGCCACCCTGAACCGCAGCACCAACAGCTACTGCTTCATCCGGGTTCACGTCTTTACGTGGCTCTTTACCGAAGAACTCAGTCACTTTAGCCTGAACCATTGGCATACGCGTTTGACCGCCTACCAGGATCACGTCGTTGATGTCTGAAACAGACAGACCCGCATCTTGCAGAGCCACTTTCAACGGCTCGATTGAGCGAGAAACCAAATCCTCAACCAGTGATTCCAGTTTCGCACGCGTTACTTTGATGTTCAGGTGCTTAGGACCGGTCGCATCCGCCGTGATATACGGCAGGTTAACGTCAGTCTGCTGGGCTGAAGAGAGCTCGATTTTGGCTTTCTCTGCCGCTTCTTTCAGACGCTGCATGGCCAGCGGATCGTTGTGCAGATCGATGCCCTGATCTTTCTTAAATTCGGCCACCAGATAGTTAATCAGACGGCTATCGAAGTCTTCACCACCCAAGTGGGTATCACCGTTGGTTGCCAGAACTTCAAAGGTTTTCTCGCCATCAACGTCGTCGATCTCAATGATTGAGATATCGAAAGTACCGCCGCCCAGGTCGTATACCGCGATGGTGCGGTTGCCCTGACCTTTATCTAGACCGTAAGCCAGTGCAGCTGCGGTTGGTTCGTTGATGATACGTTTTACTTCCAGACCCGCGATACGGCCGGCGTCTTTGGTCGCCTGACGCTGCGCATCGTTGAAGTAAGCTGGAACGGTGATAACCGCTTCAGTGACTGCTTCACCGAGGAAATCTTCCGCGGTTTTCTTCATCTTTTTCAGCACTTCAGCAGAGATCTGCGGCGGTGCCATTTTCTGGCCTTTCACGTCCAGCCATGCGTCGCCATTATCCGCGCCGATGATTTTGTACGGCATGATTTTGATATCACGCTGTACTTCTTCGTCCTGGAAGCGACGGCCAATCAGGCGCTTAATCGCAAACAGGGTATTCTGCGGGTTGGTCACAGACTGACGTTTAGCCGGTGAACCAACCAGAGTTTCGCCATCCTGTGCATACGCAATGATCGACGGCGTGGTGCGGTCGCCTTCGGCGTTTTCCAGCACGCGTGCTTTACCACCATCCATAACTGCAACACATGAGTTGGTTGTACCCAAGTCAATACCAATAATCTTACCCATCTAAACATCTCCCACTTAAATTCTTTGCCAATTAGGGTTGTGAAACAGAGATGCGGTCAAACTGACCACTTTCAACTGCTGAAGCAGGCTTTTTTTGCTGCCTCACAACGCTCGATGACAAGTAAATGGGGCCGGTTCGATGCGCATCAAGGGTTAAAACTAAAAAAAATTTCATTCTCTGGTCGATTCAGATCAAAGTTGGCCAAAAAGAGGCCGCTTATTATGCAGCGCCTCGCGCCACCAGCGGTTTGCGCGGGGGTAAAACACTAACAACATCTTCAACGCTGCTTCTGAGGAATTATGAGCAATACCACGCTGGCGAATCCCGCCCCGTTGGGCCTGATGGGATTCGGTATGACCACCATCCTGCTCAACTTACACAACACTGGCCTGTTTGCGATGGATGTGATCATCCTGGCGATGGGTATTTTCTACGGCGGCATCGCGCAAATTTTTGCCGGGCTGCTGGAGTATAAGAAAGGCAACACCTTCGGGCTGACCGCCTTTACCTCTTACGGCAGCTTCTGGTTAACGTTAGTGGCGATTCTGCTGCTGCCGAAACTGGGGCTGGCAGAGGCAGCCGACGGCCACTTCCTTGGCGCCTATCTCGCGCTGTGGGGCGTGTTCACCGCGTTCCTGTTCGTCGGCACGCTCAACTCAACGAAAATGCTGCAGTTCATCTTCGCCAGCCTGACGCTGCTGTTTGCGCTGCTGGCTATCGGCCACCTGACTAATAACGCGGGGCTGCTGCGCTTTGCTGGCTGGGTTGGCATCATTTGCGGATCGAGCGCGTTCTATCTGGCGATGGGCGAAGTGTTGAATGAGAAGTTTGGTCGTACGGTATTGCCGATTGGCGAGTAACAAATGAAAAAGCGGAGCTGCTTGGCTCCGCTTTTTGCATTATGACGAGTGCAGCGACATATCCAACTGCGCATGCTGCTGACGGCTATCGCGCCACAGCCAGATGCCCACCATAAAGCCAATCACCGCCAGCGCCAGCACATACCAGGCCGGTGCCATTGGCGTCAGGCTCATCATCAGCGTCACGCTAATTGGCGTCAGGCCACCAAAAATCGCGTAAGCAACATTGTAAGAGAACGAGATGCCGGTAAAGCGCACTGCCGCCGGAAACGCGCGCACCATAACAAACGGCACCACGCCTACCACGCCAACGCTCAGGCCCGCTAAGCCATACCAGATAAACAGCATTTCCGGCGTGCTGCCCAGTTGATGGAAGAAGTTCCAGCTGCCGATCGCCAGCAGTAATGAACCAACCATCAGCGATCGCGCCGCACCAAAACGATCCACCAGCCATCCGGCGATAACGCAACCCAGCAGCAGCATAATGGTGGCGAAGCTGTTGGCTTGCAGACTGAGCGCGGCAGGAATGCCGTGCTGTTTCTGCATCAGCGTTGGCGCCATCAAAATCACCACAACAATGCAGGCCGACAGCAGCCAGGTCAGCAGCATCGAAATCACAATGCCGCGCTTATGACTGGCTAGGATGGTTTGCAGCGGCATTTTTTCTGCCAGCGCTTTGCGCTGCTGCATCTGCTGGAACACCGGCGTTTCATGCAGCCAGCGACGCAGATACATCGCCAGCAGGCCAAACACCCCGCCGAGGAAGAAGGGAATGCGCCAGCCGTGATCGCGAATCGCAGCAGGCGACAGCGTGGTATTCAAAACCGTTGCCACCAGCGAACCGAGCAGAATGCCGGCGGTTAAGCCCGCCGTCAGCGTGCCGCAGGCAAAACCGATGCGTTTTTCGGGCACATGTTCGGCGACAAACACCCACGCGCCTGGCACTTCACCGCCAATAGCCGCGCCTTGCAGCACGCGCATCAGCAACATCAACAGCGGCGCAGCGATGCCGATGCTGGCATAAGTGGGCAATGCACCCATTGCTAACGTCGGCAGCGCCATCAACAGAATGCTGAGGCTGAACATCTTCTTACGCCCAACCTTGTCACCAAAGTGCGCCATGATGATGCCGCCTAACGGACGCGCCAGATAACCGGCAGCAAAGATGGCGAAGGTCTGCACCTGACGCAGCCATTCGGGGATATCAGGCGGGAAGAACAGCTCGCCGATCACGGCGGCAAAGAAGACGAAGATAATGAAGTCGTAGAATTCCAGCGCCCCACCAAGGGCGGCCAGCGACAGGGTTTTGTAATCCTGTCCATTGAGTCGACGCGTTGCGTGCGTATCCATAATCCAGCGGTATCCAGAGGCAAAACAACTTATGTAAAGATTGGATTACTATACCGTCAATATTTTGCCACACCAGTGCCGCTGGATTTTATGCCTGAAAATGCCGATTTTTAGTCATTTGTCTCACGACGGGCGCTTTTGGGGCGAAAAGCTGCTACCACATCGGCATGTGTTTCCACATAGGGCCCTTCCAGCAGCTGTAAACAATAAGGTACAGCAGCAAAAATTCCCGGCACCTTCACCGTTCCATCTTCCGCTTTTAGTCCTTCCAGCGTCTCTTTAATGGATTTCGGCTGACCCGGCAGATTGAGGATTAGCGACTGCTTGCGAATCACGCCAACCTGACGCGACAAAATGGCGGTCGGCACAAATTGCAGGCTGATTTGACGCATCTGCTCGCCGAAGCCTGGCATTTCACGGTCGGCGACCGCCAGCGTGGCATCTGGCGTTACATCACGTCGCGCAGGCCCGGTACCGCCGGTGGTGAGCACCAAATTGCAGAACAGCTCATCGACCAGCTCGCAGATCGCCTGCTCAATCATGGGTTGCTCATCCGGCACCAGACGCGTTTCGATTTCAAACGGCGTCGCCAGCGCGGCGGCGAGCCAGCTCTCTAACGCCGGAATGCCCTGATCCTGATAGATGCCGTTAGCAGCACGATCGGAAACGGAAATTAATCCAATTCGTAAAGTATCCATAGAGTTATCGCTGTGGTTGGCTGCAAGGCAGCAAATGACGTGGGAAGTAAAAGGATAATACAGGAAGTGCGGGAAAAACGTAAAACCGTGGCAGCCTGTCGCCGCCACGGCCAATCACCTTACAGCAGTTCGGCGATCATCTTCTCAAGTTTGCCCTGATCGATGGCAAAGTTGCGGATACCTTCAGCCAGTTTGGTCACCGCCATTGGATCCTGGTTATGCTGCCAGAAGAACTCAGCTTCAGTCATCTTCGCTGGACGCGCTTTCACTTCGCCGGTGTAGCTCAGTTTACGCTCAACGGTACCTTCGCTCTCAGCCAGCTCTTTCAGCAGGCCTGGAGAGATGGTCAGACGGTCGCAGCCCGCCAGCTCAATGATTTCGCCAACGTTACGGAAGCTCGCGCCCATCACCACGGTTTCATAGCCGTGTTGCTTGTAGTAGTTGTAGATTTCAGCCACAGATACCACGCCTGGATCTTCGTGTGCTGCGTACTCTTTCTTATCGGTGTTCTGCTTGTACCAGTCGAGGATACGGCCAACGAATGGAGAGATCAGGAACACGCCGGCTTCGGCACACGCACGCGCCTGCGCGAAGGAGAACAGCAGCGTCAGGTTACAGTTGATGCCTTCTTTTTCCAGCTGCTCAGCAGCACGGATACCCTGCCAGGTTGACGCCAGTTTGATCAGGATACGGTCATTGCTAATGCCCGCATCGTTGTACAGTTTGATCAGGCTACGCGCTTTAGCGATGCTCGCTTCAGTGTCGTAAGAGAGGCGCGCATCCACTTCTGTCGAGATGCGACCTGGAATCAGTTTGAGAATTTCCAGACCAATGTTGACGGCCAGCTTGTCTGATACCAGCGCCAGTTGTTCTTCTTTGTTGCTGCTCTGCTGACGCGCCCAGGTAATGGCTTCGTCGATCAGTTTGCGGTATTCAGGGATTTGAGCGGCGTTGAGAATCAAAGAAGGGTTGGTGGTCGCATCTTGCGGCTGGTAAAGCTTCATTGCCGCGATATCACCGGTGTCGGCGACCACAGTAGTCAGCTGACGCAAGGAAGTAAGTTTGTCCGTCATGGTTCTCTTTCTCTTAGGTTGACTGTCAGGGTGTAAAAGGCTGTTGCGATAATATCACGCACAAGTGACGGCGCAACACCACGAAGTGCCCTTTACGATAGCGCTAACAAATGTGAGCGATTAGCCGATCCATGCCGCTTTTTTGCTACACTCTTTGCGACATTTTTCCCTTCAATTCCCTGATTAACCTGCGGGTCAAAGAGGACGTACACGATGCTGATGGTTATCTCGCCAGCGAAGACACTGGACTATGAAAGCCCGCTGGCGACACAACGTTTTACCCAACCGGCGCTGTTAGAAAAATCACACCAATTAATTGACGTTGCGCGCGATCTTTCACCGTCGCAGATCAGTTCACTGATGGGTATCAGCGACAAGCTGGCGCACCTGAATGCCGATCGTTTTAACCAATGGCAGCCGCCCTTCTCGCTGGAGAATGCGCGTCAGGCGATTCTGGCGTTCAAAGGCGATGTGTATACCGGTTTGCAGGCCGAAACCTTTAGTGACAACGATTTCGATTTTGCCCAGCAGCACCTGCGCATGTTGTCCGGATTATACGGTCTGCTGCGTCCGCTTGATTTGATGCAACCTTATCGCCTTGAAATGGGCATCAAGCTGGCCAATCCGGCTGGCAAAGATCTTTATGGTTTCTGGGGCGATTTGCTGACCGAGAAGTTAAACGAGGCGATTGCTGAGCAAGGTGATGACGTGCTGATCAATCTGGCATCCGATGAATATTTCAAAGCCATCAAGCCGAAGAAACTCAACGCCGAGTTGATCAAGCCGGTGTTCCTGGATGAGAAGAACGGCAAGTTCAAAGTCATCAGCTTCTACGCCAAGAAAGCGCGCGGTTTGATGAGCCGCTATGTGATTCAGAACCGCCTGACCAAGCCAGCGCAGCTGAAGAAATTCGATGTGGATGGGTATTTTCTTGATGGGGCGGAAAGCAGCGAGAACGAATTGGTGTTTAAGCGCCGCGAGCAGAAATAGTTCAGCGAGCGCTGTCCCCCTCCTCGGTCCTCCCCCATAAATGGGGGAGGAAGATGCTGCGATATGATAGTTGGGGAGCTGCGTGTGGCAGCATCTCCTTCCCCCGCTTGCGGGGGAAGGCCGGGATGGGGGACAGCGAGCACTGACCCCAGTCAGCACTTACTTCAGCAAAAACGCGCGCAGTTCAGCGAAATCGCCTTTCAGATTGTGCGACAGCAGTGGCAAGTCGGCGCGCTCGGCCAGCTCTTTCGGCAGCGGCAGATCCTGACCTAAAATCTCGTCCACGCTCTCTTTGAACTTCGCCGGATGCGCAGTGCCGAGGAACAGGCCATATTCGCCCTCCTGCAGGTTGTCGCGCAGCAGACGATAAGCAATCGCTGCATGCGGTTCAGAGATGTAGCCAATCTCAGCCAGCTCGCGCATGGTGGATTTGGTGGTTTCATCAGATACCGCGCCATACGCCAGATCGGTCAAGCGCCAGGTTTTGCGGCGGAACAGCTCTTCCACGCGCGGCCAGTTGTTTGGCTGGCTGACATCCATGGCGTTCGACAGCGTTGCTACCGTGGCGTTTGGCTGCCATGCGCCGTTGCCGAGGAAGCGTGGCACGGTATCGTTCGCATTGGTCGCCGCGATAAAGCGCTTGATCGGCAGACCGAGTGATTTCGCCAGCAAGCCAGCCGTTAAGTCACCAAAGTTGCCGCTCGGCACCGAGACCACCAGCTGATTGCGCTTCTCTTGTGGCAGCTGCGCTACCGCTTCAAAGTAGTAGCAAATCTGCGCCAGCAGACGGCTGATGTTGATCGAGTTCGCCGAGTTCAGGCCAATCGCCTTCTTCAGTTCTTCATCATCAAACGCCTGTTTCACCAACGCCTGACACGCATCGAAATCGCCTTCAACCGCGATGGTTTCGATGTTGCCGCCCAGCGTACAGAACAGTTTCTCCTGCAGCGGGCTGATTTTGCCCTGTGGATAGAGAATCACCACGCGCACGTTTTCCATGCCGTAGAAGGCATGCGCCACCGCTGCGCCGGTATCGCCGGACGTGGCGGTCAGAATGGTGATCTGCTCATCCGCACCGCTCACATAGGAGAGCATCTGCGCCATAAAGCGGCCGCCGAAGTCTTTGAACGCCAGCGTTGGACCGTGGAATAGCTCGAGGCAAGCCACATCATCGCTGACCTTCGCCACTGGTGCCGGGAAAGCAAAGGCGTTTTTCACGCGCTCGGCCAGCTGATGCGCGGCAATTTCATCACCAATATAGGCAGAGAGAATTTTGCTGCTGCGGCTGACGAAATCCATCTCCAGCATGGCATCGATATCGGTCAGTTCGAATTCCGGCAGTTCGAGCGGGAAAAACAGCCCTTGCTGCGAGCCAAGGCCCTGTTTCACGGCCTGAGCAAAACTAACCTGCTCGTTGTGATCCTTAAGGTTGTAGAGTTTCATGCGTTATCCCAATTTACGTGCGCCAGCCGTATCAAGACGGCAGATGTGGACGAAACCTTCTTCATTCTGCAGATAGTGCTGGCTTAGCCAGTCCGCCATCCGCTGTGCCGTTGCCATCTCGTTGCAAACAGCGAAAAGTGTCGGGCCGGAACCCGAAATACCGCAGGCCAGCGCGCCAATATCCTGCGCCGCTTTACGCGCATCGGCGAAGCCTGGCAGCAGTTTGGTGCGATACGGCTCGGCGATAACATCCTGCATAAGTTTAGCCGCAAGCCCAGGCTGACGCGTATGACAGGCGTGAATAAAGCCCGCCAGCAGGCGACCGTGCTTGATGGCATCCTCTTTACGGTACTGTGCCGGCAGAATGGCGCGCGCTTCGGCGGTGGAGACTTTAATCCCCGGATACGCCATCACCCACAGCCATTCGTCAAAGCACGGCACGTCCTGACTGATAATGCCGTTCTCTTCAATCATCAGTTGCACGCCGCCAAGGAAGCACGGTGCAACGTTATCAAAGTGTACGCTGCCGGAAATACGCCCTTCCAGCTCGCCCATCAGCGCCAGCAGTTCGGTATCGTTGAGCGGTTTGCCGCAGAATTCATTCATCGCCATCAAGCCAGCAACCACCGAACAGGCGCTTGAACCGAGTCCGGAACCGATCGGCATATTCTTTTCCAGCGTCATCGCCACCGGAACTTGCTTACCAATCGCCTGGCAAAAACGCTCCCAGCACTGATAAACGATGTTCTCCTGCGGATTGGTCGGCAGTTTGCTAACAAAGCGCCCGGAGTTCACCAGACTAAAGCTGTCGGCGGCTTCGACGGAAACACAGTCACCCAACAAGGTACCATCCACCGGCGAAACCGCCGCGCCCAGCACATCAAAGCCGACGCTGACGTTACCTATCGAGGCCGGTGCATAAATTTTTACCATCATCAAACTCCCAACTTCCACGACAGCGTACGCAGCAGGTCCGCAAACACGCCTGCTGCTGTGACATCATTCCCTGCACCATATCCACGCAGAACCAGCGGGATTGGCTGATAGTAGCGGCTGTAGAATGCCAGCGCATTCTCACCATTTTTCACTTTGTACAGCGGATCGTTGCCGTCCACAGCATCAATCTTCACTTTGCAAACGCCGCCCTCTTCAATCGCGCCGACGAAGCGTAATACTTTACCTTCGTCACGCGCTTTGGCAACGCGCGCGGCAAAGGCGTTATCCAGTTCCGGCAGACGTTCCATAAACTGCTCAACGTCGGCGATCTCGGTCAGGCTGGCAGGCAGCAGCGGTTCGATTTCGATATCGCTGAGTTCCAGCTGATGTCCCGCTTCACGTGCCAAAATCAGCAGCTTACGCGCCACATCGGTACCAGAAAGATCGTCACGCGGATCTGGCTCGGTAAAGCCCATTTTTCGCGCCATTTTGGTCGCTTCAGACAGCGAAACGCCTTCATCAAGCTTGCCGAAGATAAAGGAGAGCGAGCCAGAGAGAATACCGGAGAACTTGATCAGTTCATCACCGGCGTTCATCAGGTTTTGCAGGTTTTCGATCACCGGCAAACCGGCGCCAACGTTGGTGTCGTACAGGAATTTACGGCGCGATTTCGCTGCCGCTGCACGCATCTGCTGGTAGTAGTTCCACGACGAGGTGTTGGCCTTTTTGTTCGGCGTGACGACGTGGAAACCTTCGGCGAGGAAATCGGCATACTGATCGGCAACCGCTTGGCTGGAAGTACAATCGACGATCACCGGGTTCAGCAGATGATACTCCTTCACCAAACGCATCAGGCGACCGAGATTGAACGGCTCTTTGGCTTCGTTCAGTTCTGCCTTCCAGTTGCTAAGATCGATACCGTGCACGTTGGTTAACAGCGCACGCGAGTTAGCGATACCACACACACGCAGATCGATATGCTTCTGTTTCAGCCATGTCTGCTGGCGATGCAGCTGATCCAGCAATGCCGCGCCGACACCGCCAACGCCAACCACGAACACTTCGATTACCTGATCGGTGGCGAACAACATCTGATGCACCACCCGCACGCCGGTAGTGACTTCGTCGTTGCTCACTACCACCGAGATGGAACGCTCAGAAGAACCCTGCGCAATCGCCACGATGTTGATATTGGCACGCGCCAGCGCCGAGAAGAATTTGGCCGAGATGCCGCGCAGCGTGCGCATGCCATCGCCGACCACCGAGATCACCGCCAGCTGTTCCAGCACGTCCAGCGGATCGAGTAAGCCATCTTTCAGCTCGAGATAGAACTCCTCTTCCAGCACGCGACGCGCACGCGCCTGCTCGCTTTGCGGTACGCAGAAGCTGATGCTGTATTCCGAAGAGGATTGGGTGATCAGTACCACTGAAATGCCGGTGCGTGACATCGCCGCGAAAACGCGCGCCGCCATGCCGACCATGCCTTTCATGCCCGGACCTGACACGTTGAACATCGCCATGTTATTCAGGTTAGTAATGCCTTTCACCGGATTTTCATCCAACTCGCCTTCGCCACCAATTAAGGTGCCCGGCGCTTGCGGGTTAGCGGTGTTTTTGATCAGGCAAGGAATCTGGAACTGGGCGATGGGCGCGATGGTACGCGGATGCAAGACTTTGGCGCCGAAGTAGGAGAGCTCCATTGCCTCCTGATACGACATCGATTTCAGTAAGCGCGCATCCGGCACCTGACGCGGGTCGCAGGTATAAACGCCGTCAACATCGGTCCAGATTTCACAACAGTCAGCGCGCAAACACGCAGCCAACACCGCAGCGGAATAATCAGAGCCGTTACGGCCCAGCACCACCAGTTCGCCCTTCTCGTTCCCGGCGGTGAAACCGGCCATCAGGATAAAGTGATCGGCCGGGATCTGGCTGGCGGCGATGCGGCGCGTGGATTCGGCGATATCAACGGTGGATTCGAGGTAATGACCAATCGCCAGCAACTTCTCTACCGGATCGATCACGGTGACTTTGTGGCCGCGCGCCTGCAGCAGCGCTTCCATAATCGCAATCGATAGCTTCTCGCCACGACAGATGATGGAGGCATTAACGGCGTCCGGGCATTGGCCCAGCAGGCTGATGCCGTGCAGCACCTGTTTCAGCTGCGCAAACTCCAGCTCAACGCGGGTTTTCAGTCCGTCGTAATCAAAGCCCGGCTGCGCGTCACGCAAGCCTTGCAGCAGGTCGGCAAAAATACGTTCGGCATCACTGATATTCGGCAAGGTGTCGAGGCCGCTGATGGTTTTCTCAATCATCGCCACCAGATGATTGGTAATTTTTGCTGGTGCAGAGAGAACGGTCGCAACCTGTCCCTGTTGTGCATTGCTTTCCAGAATATCCGCCACACGGAGAAAACGTTCCGCATTGGCTACTGAGGTTCCGCCGAATTTCAGCACTCGCATAGTTAAAGCTCTCCTGAATTTTTGCCGAAAAAAAAGCCCGCACTGTTTAGGTGCGGGCTTTTTTCTTTGTTTTTCCTGTATGCGTCAGCCCGCACCGTTACCTGTGGTAATGGTGGTGGTAATAATAATTGTGGTGTTCAGGCTGAGTTTACGCATTTAGATTTTTTTCTGTCTGTCTTTGTCTTGTCCGTCGCCTTCCAGAAGTAAAGCAAAGCGCACGTTAAGTCAACGAATTTGTCTTAGCCGCGCCATCCCTGGCGCTGCGCAGTGCTGCGCTTGATAAAGCAAAAATTATTGCGATCGTTCAAGAGATGCGGCGGATTCCCGCATCAGTCACTAGCAACTCAGGATTTATCCGAGCAATTATCTATAAGTTTTTTTTCTACGTCATGTAACAAACGATGCAGCATGGCGCTGTCACGCTGTTCCAGCAGGCCGATACGCTGATCGATCCAGTCGGCCATTTTGACGTCATCACTCACATCCAGCTTAACCAGCAACTGGTGGAAGCGCTGGCGCAATGCCTGCAGTTGGTGCTCGTTCGCCACTTCTGCAGTCTCAGCCGCTATCTGATTGAGCGCTGACAGTTGATAGCAATACACCATCACCGCCTGACCGAGATTCAGCGACGGATAATCATTGGCCATCGGGATGCCGGTCAACAGATCGACCAGCTCCAGTTCTTCATTGGTTAAGCCACTGTCTTCACGGCCAAACACCAGCGCGATGCGGCTCAGCCATTGGCGCTTCTCCTGCAGGATGTTTTCAACCTGCGCAGGCGTGGCGTAATAGCGGAATTTCGCACGGCTGCGCGCGGTAGTTGCCACGGAAAAATCAACATCTTTTAGCGCCTCGCTCAGCGTGGCGTAGGTTTTGACGTTATCGAGAATCTCACCGGCGCCGTGCGCCACGCGGCGTGCTGCCGGATCTTGCCAGGCATCGCTGGCCACAATGCGCAGTTCGGTAAAACCCATGGTTTTCATGGCGCGGGCAGCCGCTCCGATATTTTCCGGACGGGCGGGAGAGACAAGGATTAAGGGGAAATGCATGATTTTTCCATCGAACTGTTAACAACTCGCATTATGTTGGCATGCAGGAGAGAAAATACCAACTGCGGCTAACAGAGAAAATAAGATGTTAACGATGTTAAAAGCGGGATAAATCCAGCTGTAGTGGAAATTAGCAGGCATAAGCAAAATTATATGGCCTATTTAATATAAAACCCTTTTCTTTCATATCATTGAAATATAATTTCCTGCGTGTTTTAGTTTTGGTTGTATAAGGGATAAATGTAGCAAAAATGCTGCATTTTGTGAGCTAAACTAGCAATCCTGGAGAAGTTTTTCATAAAAGTGTTAACGTGCTACACTTGCATTTGATATAAGTCAACGAAGCGTTGTTTTTATGCTTATCGGTTGTTGTTGGTGCTGTTAGGTTGCTGTTAATACGGTTAGGATGAGCGCCTGTCCGATATCCTCGGGGCGTGCAAATATCCATCCTGACTGGCTGAGCTAACACTGAAGTTGACGTAGATGGATGGTGTATTCCGAAGATTATTTCGTATACCGGTTGCAGCAAAATAGCGTAACCGACGTACGCCCTGTTTTCGATTTGTTGGCAAATTTTAGGTAGCGAAACATGCAGACCCCGCACATTCTTATCGTTGAAGACGAACTGGTCACGCGTAACACCCTCAAAAGTATCTTTGAGGCAGAAGGTTACGTGGTCTATGAAGCCACCGACGGCGCCGAGATGCATCAGGTTTTGACGGAAAATGACGTCAACCTGGTGATTATGGATATCAACCTGCCAGGTAAAAACGGTTTGCTGCTGGCACGCGAACTGCGTGAACAAGCAAACGTCGCGCTGATGTTCCTGACCGGCCGTGATAATGAAGTGGATAAAATCCTCGGTCTGGAAATCGGTGCCGATGATTACATCACCAAACCGTTCAATCCGCGTGAGTTGACGATTCGTGCACGCAACTTGCTGTCGCGTACCATGAATCTGGCGATGCCAAGCGAAGAGCGACGTACGGTTGAAAGCTATCGCTTTAATGGTTGGGAGCTGGATATCAACAGCCGCTCACTGATCAGCCCGAATGGCGACCAGTACAAGCTGCCGCGCAGTGAATTCCGTGCCATGCTGCACTTCTGTGAAAATCCTGGCAAAATCCAGACGCGTGGTGACTTACTGAAGAAGATGACCGGCCGTGAGCTGAAGCCGCATGACCGTACCGTGGATGTCACCATCCGCCGCATCCGTAAGCATTTCGAATCCACGCCAGATACGCCAGAAATCATTGCCACTATTCACGGCGAAGGTTACCGCTTCTGCGGCGAATTGCAGGATTAAGAGTTAAAAGAAAAAACGCCCGTCAGGGCGTTTTTTTATGTCTGCATTAATGCCACGGCATAATCGGCACGGCGCTCAGCGCATTTTTCGGCGATCCATCCACCACTTTGTCGGAATAGCTTAGGTACACCAGCGCATGACGTTTCTGGTCAAAGAAGCGCACCACCTGCAGCTTCTTAAACACCAGCGATGTGCGCTTTTTGAATACCACTTCACCTTGTGCCTTGCCTTGTGCGATTTTCTCGCTAAGCTCTACCGGTCCCACCTGTTGACAGGAGATGGCCGCGTCGGACGTGTCTTCCGCCAAACCTAATCCCCCTTTGATACCGCCGGTTTTTGCCCGGCTGATATAACAGGTTACATTTTTTACGTCCGGGTCATCGAAGGCTTCCACCACGATCTTATGATCGGGGCCGAATATCTTGAACACCGTGTCAACTGAGCCGATCTCTTCGGCCTGAACGCCAGCACTGAATGCATATGTTGCCAACGTGATTATAAGAATACGAGCTATTGTCATTGAGTTACCATTGCCAATCGAATAGATGAGAATGTAATGTACTGTCAATCGAACACAGAACCAAATCTAAACGGGTTATAACCCGCATTGACTTAGCACACTCGATTAGCAAACCGCCCCCACGCTTTTGTGCATTTCGTGCTATTATTCGACGACTTCATAGTTGCGCCACCAGAGAGTTATGAGGATGTTTTATGGACCAAGCCGGTATCATTCGCGATTTGCTTGTCTGGCTGGAGAGCCATCTGGATCAACCGCTTTCATTAGATCACGTTGCGCAGAAAGCAGGCTATTCCAAGTGGCATCTGCAGCGGATGTTCAAGGAAGTAACCAGCCACGCGATTGGTGCGTATATTCGCGCGCGTCGGCTGTCGAAAGCCGCGGTGGCATTACGCCTGACCAGCCGCCCCATCCTCGACATCGCTTTACAATATCGCTTCGACTCGCAGCAGACCTTTACCCGTGCGTTTAAAAAGCAGTTCAATCAAACGCCTGCCTGGTATCGTCGCTCGTCGGAGTGGAACTCGTTCGGCATTCGCCCACCGATTCGCCTCGACGATAACAGCATTCCGGAAGCGCAGTTTGTTACGCTGCCTGAAACAGTGCTGGTCGGCCAAACGCAGAGTTACTCCTGCACGCTGGAGCAGATTTCCAGCTACCGCGATGAGATGCGCATGCATTTCTGGAAACAGTTCCTGCTGGAAACCGACACGGTGCCGCCGGTGCTGTACGGCCTGCATCAGGTGCGTGCCAGCCAGGAAAAGGATGATGAGCAGGAGATTCTCTACACCACTGCGGTGCCTGCCGATCAGCTGGCAAAAAGCATGCAGTCGAATCAGAGCGTGGTGTTGGAAGCGGGCGATTATGTTCAGTTCACCTACAACGGTGCGCGCAGCGCGCTGGGTGAATTCATCCTGCTGCTGTACGGCACCTGCATGCCGACGCTGGGATTAGTGCGTCGTCAGGGACAGGACATCGAGCGTTTCTTCACGCACGGTGGTAAGAAGCGGAGCGAGCCGCCAACGGAAATCCGCTGCGAATACCTGATTCCGATTCGCCCACAGAACCATTAATCCGTTCCTAGGGTCGCCATTCATGGCGACCTCTTTATTCATCACATCCGATCAGCGCTGCAACTCATCCAGCGCAGGCGCATCCAGATGCGACACATCCCCCGCCGTCTCAACCACCCAACCGGCCGCCAGCCACGCGCTCTGCTGATGATCCACGCGTGAAATCGAGCAGTTACGCAGACGTAAACGACGCTCCGCATGCGCAGGCAAACCGAGAATGGTGCTGACCAGCACGCCCAGCGCCATGCCGTGGCTGACAATCAGCGGACGGCTACCGGCAGGCAGCTCGAGCAGCGCATTCAGCGCTTCGTGCATACGCGCTGCCATTTCCGCCATCGATTCGCCACCCGGAATACGCCCAGCCGTAGTGCCATCCACCAGCGTTTTACGCCAGTTTTCCTCTTCTTCGGTTAAGCCGTCGAGTGGACGTTGTTCCAGGCAGCCCATATTCAGCTCACGCAGACGCGCATCGAGCGTAACGGTGCAGCCACACGCGTCGGCGATAATCTCTGCCGTACGCCGCGTACGTCCCAAATCGCTGGCTATCACGTGAGTAATGCCCAGCGATTTCACCCGCTCGCCCACCTGATGCGCCTGCTGCTCACCTTTTTCCGTTAACGGGCTGTCAGACTGCCCCTGAATGCGTCGGGCCGCATTCCATACCGTTTCACCGTGACGAACAAGATAGACCTGTAGCATGCTTAATTTCCGTTATACTGCGACAAATTTGCCTCGAGGGTTCAAACAATTATGTACCATGTTGTCGCAGCCACCATCAACCCGGCAAAAATTCGCGCGATTGCTCAGGCGTTCAACGACGTTTTCGGCGAAGGATCCTGCCACATCGAAGGGGTTGAGGTCGAGAGCGGCGTCTCAGCCCAGCCACTTAGTGATGTTGAAACGCGAACTGGCGCACGCCAGCGGGTAGAGAACGCGCGTCAGGCGCGTCCACAGGCCGATTACTGGGTGGCGATTGAAGCGGGCATTGAAGGCGATTGCGCCTTTGCGTGGATGGTGATTGAAAACGCGCAGCAGCGCGGGGAATCACGTTCGGCCAGCTTTACGCTGCCGCCGATTGTCGTGACAGGCTTAGCTGCCGGGCATGAGTTGGGTGATGAGATGGCACGCTTAACCGGCGTGGAAAATATCAAACATAAAGGCGGCGCGATTGGAGCCTTAACTCACGGCCTGCTGAGCCGCTCCAGCGTCTACCATCAGGCGTTGATTCTGGCGCTGTGTCCGTTCACGCATCCGCTGTACAGCCAGCGTTAATCGCGGCCGAGACGCGCTTCCAGCCAGCGTTTTAGCTCTGGCGGCGCCTCTTTCAGACTGTTGGAGCCACGTGTAATGGTGGCAATGCCCACGCCTAACTCATTCTTCAGTTCACGCTGGCTCATCTCGCCGCTCATCAACTCTTCAATAATGCGCAAACGCGTCCCGTAGGATTCACGTTCATCCGGCGTCATCATCAGTTGTAATAAGGGCAGCGCTACGCCATCGGCAAACGCGTTTTGCATCAGTTCGATAAAACGCAGCCAGTTATCTTCAACAGGCTGAGCCGATTCCGGCTGGGAAGAAAGGGGTTGGCTCATGAAGGGCTTCCGTACTCATTAACGAGTACGGAAGCATAGCACAGTCAATACTGGCGATTCCACTCACTGTCGGCGAGAATCTTGTCCGGCTTGCCCATGAAGTAGCGGTAATAGGCATCGTAGGCCAACACGTTTTTCACGTAGCCACGCGTTTCTGAGAACGGAATGGTTTCGATAAACGCCACCGCATCCAGATTACCGCCGCTGGTTTTCTGCCAGCTGCGCACGCGTCCCGGACCGGCATTATAGGCGGCCGAAGAGAAGATGCGGTTCTGACCAAACTGCTGATAGACGTACTCCAGATACTGCGTCCCGATCTGGATATTGGTCTGCGGATCCAGCAGCTGGCTGCTGTTCACATAGCCGGGAATGTTATACATCTTCACGGTATGCGTCGCTGTGCCAGGCATCACCTGCATCAATCCGCTGGCGCCCACCGGTGAACGCGCTTTTGGGTTCCACGCGCTCTCCTGACGCGAAATCGCCATCGCATAACTCTGCGGAATGCCTTTGTCGCTGGTGTATTGCTGATACAGGTTTTGCCACGCCAGCGGGAAGCGCTCTTTTAGGCTATCCCACATTTTCGCGGTGATGGTGGCCTGCACGCTGAGATCCCACCAATCCTGCTCGTTGGCGTAACGCGCCAGCATCTGCTGCTGCGAACGGGTTTTGCTGGAGATCAGATTAGCCCATTCACTGCGCGCCAGGTTATCCAATCCCCAATACATCAGCTCGCGCACGCGTGCCATTTCCGCGCCTTGCGTCACGCTGCTGTCGGCTGCTGGTGCCTTATCGACCTGCAACGGATACTCCACGCCCAAGCGCTGCGCCGCGACCATCGGATAGAAGCCGCGCGCCTGCATCAGCTTACGCAGAATATCGTTGGCTTCCTCTTTGCGGCCCTGCGAAATCAGCAGATCGGCCTGCCAGTATTGCCACTCATCCTTCTCTTTGGCTTCCACCGGCAAACGCGCGATCCAGGTATTGAGACCACGACGATCGTTCTGGCTCAGCGCAAGACGCACGCGGCGCTCCACCAGCGCGGTGGATTCGCTGTTCATCACCACCGCATCACGCCAGCGTGCCTGCTCGCTGGTGAGATCCGCGCCCATCATGCGCCACACCACAGTCTCTTTCAGATCCTGCTCATCGGCCTGGCTCATCTTCTGCGCCTGCACCAGCTGCGGGATCATCATGCGCGCGTTATCCATATCCTCACGCGCCACGCGGGCGAAGGCGTAGCTGGTCGCCATGCGGGTGAAATCGGTTGGCCCCATGGTGCTGGCAAAGGTGGTAACGGTTTGCGGATTCTGCTGCAGCGCAATCAGCGCGCTGGCGGTGGTTTGATAATCCGCCGGCAGCATTTTCGCCAGGTAATTCACCAGACTGTCATTACCGGCTTTCATCGCCAGACGAATGCGCTCGAGGATGGTAATCGGCGAGAGTTGCCCGCTGGCCTGCCATACCGAGAACAGTTTGTCGCAGTCGTTCGGCAATGCGGTGCCGCGCAGCCAAATCTCTTTCGCACCGGCAAATGCCGCCTGCTGCTGGCCAGTGGCCCACTTGGCGTAATACCAGTTACAGCGCGCCTGCACCGGCTTGGGTTCATCCGGGCTGAAGCTGAGCACGCCCTGCCAATCCTGACGGTTCGCCAGCACATTCACAAAGCGCGTGGAGAGCGAGCGCGCCGGTGGCAGCGTGGGATACTGTTGAATAAAGTTCTTCACCGCCAGCGGCGTCTCTTGATCGAGGTCCTGCGCCAGCAGGCGATATTGCAGATACGGGTAGAGCGGATAATCCTGCAGCGTCGGCATCAGCTGCGTCACCTGGTCCATCTGTTTGTTATCCCAGGCTTGCTTGATTTGCGCATAGCGCTGTCGCTGCTGATCCAGCGAATCGGCCCATACGCTGCTGGCCGTGCTGACCAGACAGATCCCTAGCATCCAGTAACGCCACTTCTCCATTACGCTCTCCTCTCAGTGCTGCGATCCAGCTCATGCCAGACATCCTTCATGCTAACCAGGCCAACCGTCTCTTGCCATGTTCTTCACAAAATTTACGCTCGCGCACCGCCATTGCGCAGCCTTTGCGCCGCCATTGTGCAATTTATCATCAGAAAAACTTATTACACATCAATAAATTAAACACATTCATTCGCTTACAAAAATGGCACGCGCTTTGCTCTGTTGAATTCCATCTTGTATACCAGTTGGAATTCACTCATGGCATCGACCTTTGGCTTTACGCTCCAGGATTGGCAACGCAGTTACCAACAGGATCCACAACAAATTACCGCCTTGCTGGCGGCCCATCTCGACGCAATCGACGCGCAGGATAACGCCTGGCTCTATCTCGCCACGCCCGCGCAGCTGCAGGCACAAATTGAACCGCTGCTGGCGAGTTATCAGCGTAACCCAGCCGCACTGCCGCTGTTTGGCGTGCCGTTTGCGGTAAAAGATAATATCGATGTCGCTGGCTGGCCGACCAGCGCTGCCTGCCCGGCCTTCACTTACACCGCCGAAGCCGATGCCTTTGTCGTCGCGCAGCTCAAAGCAGCGGGCGCGGTGGTGATTGGTAAAACCAACCTCGATCAATACGCCACCGGTTTAGTCGGCACGCGTTCGCCGTTTGGTGCGGTGAGCAACACCTTCAATCCTGATTACGTCAGCGGCGGCTCCAGCTCAGGTTCGGCTTCGGTGCTGGCGCGCGGTTTGGTGGGCTTCTCGCTCGGCACCGACACCGCCGGTTCGGGCCGCGTGCCCGCCGGTTTCAACAACATTGTTGGCCTCAAACCGACCAAAGGCTGGTTCTCTGCCAGCGGCGTGGTGCCGGCTTGCCGCCTCAATGACACCATTTCCGTGTTCGCGTTAACGGTCGAAGATGCCTTTGCGGTGGCAACCGCAGCGGGCGGCTATGACGCGGGTGATGCCTATTCGCGCAGCAATCCGCACACCGCGCCAGCCAGCTTCAAAGCGCAGCCCGATTTCGCCATTCCCGCCACGCCCGAGTTCTTCGGCGACAAACAGGCCGAAGCGGCGTGGCTGGCGGCGCTGGAGCAATTGCAGGCTGGCGGCGCAACGCTACATCCGATCGACTTTTCCCTGTTCCATCAACTCGCCGAGCAGCTCTATTACGGTCCGTGGGTTGCCGAGCGCACCGTGGCGGTGGGCGAAATGATCAATCGTCCGGAAGAGATGGATCCGGTGGTGTACGGCATCGTCAGCAGCGGCCTGAAATACACTGCGGTCGAAGCCTATCAGGCGGAATACCTGCGCGCCGAACTGACGCGCCAGATTCAGCAAACGCTGGCGCAGTTCGATGCGCTGGTGGTGCCTACCTCGCCAACCATCCATACGCTGGCCGAAATGCAGCAGGAGCCGGTGCATTACAACTCGCAGTTCGGCACCTACACCAACTTCACCAACCTCGCCGATCTCAGCGCGCTGGCGCTGCCTGCGCCCTTCCGCGCCGATGGTTTGCCTGCCGGCATCACGCTGATTGCGCCTGCCTGGCAGGATCGCGCGCTGGCCGGTTTTGGTGTGCGCTGGCAACAGCAGATGGCGCTGCCGCTCGGCGCCACCGGCAAAGCGCAGCCTGCTCAGCAAAGCGCATTGCCAGTGTCTGCCGATCACGTCCGCGTGGCGGTGGTGGGCGCGCACCTCACCGGCATGCCGCTCAACTTCCAGCTCACTACACGCCAGGCGGTGTTAGTCGAAGAGACGCAAACCGCCAGCAATTACCGCCTGTTCGCCCTGCTCGATGGCCCGATTAAGAAGCCGGGCCTGCTGCGTGGTGAAAGCGGTGCGGCGATCACCGTGGAACTGTGGGATATCCCGCTGGCGCGCTTTGGCGAGTTCGTGGCGGAAATCCCGGCCCCGCTCGGCATTGGCTCGTTGACGCTGGCCGACGGACGCATCGTCAAAGGCTTTATCTGTGAACCGGCCGTGCTGTCACAGGCGCTGGAAATTACCGAATTTGGCGGCTGGCGCAACTGGCTGGCTTCTCAGGGGAGTAAATAAGCATGTTCAGCACCGTTCTGATTGCTAACCGTGGCGAAATCGCCTGCCGCGCCATCCGCACCTTAAAACGCCTCGGCGTGAAAAGCGTTGCCGTCTATTCCGATGCCGATCGCAACGCGCGCCACGTCAAAGACGCTGATGTCGCCATCGCCCTCGGCGGCGACAAAGCCAGCGACAGCTATTTACGCATCGATAAAATCCTCGCCGCCGCACAGGAAACCGGCGCGGAAGCCATCTGGCCGGGCTACGGTTTCCTGTCAGAAAGCCTGCCGTTTGCCGATGCCTGTGAAAAAGCCGGCATCGCTTTTGTCGGCCCGACCGCGCAGCAGATTGGCGAATTTGGCCTGAAACACCGCGCGCGTGAGTTAGCCGCCAGCGCGGGCGTGCCGATGACGCCGGGCACGCCGCTGCTGAGTTCGCTGGATGAAGCCTTGAGCGCCGCCGACACCATCGGTTATCCGGTGATGCTGAAAAGCACCGCGGGCGGCGGCGGCATTGGCCTGACGCGCTGCGCCGACGCCGATGCGCTGGGCAATGCGTGGGAAAGCGTGCGCCGTCTGGGCGAGCAGTTCTTCAGCGATGCGGGCGTGTTTTTAGAACGCTGCATCGACCGCGCGCGCCACGTTGAAGTGCAGATTTTTGGCGACGGCAGCGGCAAAGTCATCGCGCTCGGCGAACGCGACTGCTCGCTGCAGCGCCGCAACCAGAAAGTGGTGGAAGAAACGCCGGCACCGAATCTGCCGCAGGCAACGCGTGAAGCGCTGCTCTCTTCCGCCGTTCGCCTCGGCGAACTGGTGAACTATCGCAGCGCCGGAACGGTGGAATACATCTACGACGCCGAACAGAATGCCTTCTACTTCCTCGAAGTGAATACTCGCCTGCAGGTTGAGCATCCGGTCACCGAATGCGTCACCGGCCTCGACCTCGTTGAGTGCATGTTGAAAGTGGCCGCTGGTGATGCCATCGACTGGGCGCGCCTGCAACAGGCTCCGCAAGGCGCATCGATTGAAGTACGTATCTACGCTGAAGATCCGCTGAAAAACTTCCAGCCAAGTCCGGGCGTGTTGACCGGCGTCTGTTTTCCGGATGATGTGCGCGTCGATGGCTGGATCGATACCGGCAGCGAAGTCTCGGCGTATTACGATCCGATGGTCGCCAAGCTGATCGTGCATGCCGACACGCGCGAAGCGGCACTGGAAAAGATGCAGCAGGCGCTGGCCGCCACCCAATTGCATGGCATCGCTACTAACCTTGATTATCTGCGCCAGATCGTCGCCACCGACGCCTTCCGCAGCGGCAAGGTGTGGACGCGCTTTCTTGATAGCTTCACGCCAGCTGCCAGCGTGCTTGAAGTGCTGCAACCCGGCACCTTCAGCAGCATTCAGGATTTCCCTGGCCGCCTCGGCTACTGGGATATCGGCGTGCCGCCGTCCGGCCCAATGGACGATTTCGCCTTCCGCCTCGCCAACCGCATTGTCGGTAACCACGACAGCGCCGCCGGTATGGAATTCACTCTGCAAGGCCCCACACTGCGCTTCCACAGCGATGCGGTAATTGCCTTAACAGGCGCCGATTGCCCAGCCGACGTCGATGGCGAAAGCATCGCCTACTGGCAGCCCGTCAGCGTCAAAGCGGGACAAACGCTGACGCTGGGCCGCGCGCAGAGTGGCTGTCGCACCTATTTAGCGGTGCGCAACGGGTTCGACGTACCGGAATATCTCGGCAGCCGCTCCACCTTCTCGCTCGGCCAGTTTGGCGGCCACGCCGGACGCACCTTGCGCGTCGCCGACATGCTGCCAATCTCTCAGCCGCAGCTCGCCGCCTGCACCACGCCCGCGCCGGTTAGCGCACCGCAGGCGCTCGATCATGCGCTGGTGCCGCATTACGGTACGGAATGGCGCATCGGCGTGCTATATGGACCGCACGGCGCACCGGATTTCTTCACCCAGGCGGCGATTGATGAGTTCTTTGCCAGCGACTGGCAGGTGCACTACAACTCCAACCGCCTCGGCGTGCGTTTGGTAGGCCCGAAACCAACGTGGACGCGCGCCAACGGTGGCGAAGCCGGTCTGCATCCCTCAAACGTGCATGACTGCGAATACGCCATCGGCGCGGTGAACTTCACCGGCGACTTCCCGGTGATCCTGACGCACGACGGCCCAAGTCTCGGCGGCTTCGTCTGCCCGGTAACCATCGCCAAAGCTGAGTTGTGGAAAGTTGGCCAGGTGAAACCGGGCGATAAAATCCGCTTCCACCCGATCAGCGCCGACGAAGCGGTGGCGCTGGAAAAAGCCCAGGCGCACAGCGTAGCCACCCTGCGCAGCAGCCACGCGCCAGCCTTTGCCGTGCCCTCTTTAGCGGCCAGCGCTATCGGTTCCGCCACCTTGCTGGCGGCGATCCCTGCCACGGCAACCACGCCAGCGGCGGTTTATCGCCAGGCGGGCGACAAATATGTGCTGATTGAGTACGGCGATAACGTACTGGATTTGGCGCTGCGTCTGCGCGTGCATCTGCTGATGAATGCGCTGCGTGAACGCGCAGTGCCGGGCGTGGAAGAGTTGTCGCCGGGCGTGCGCTCTTTGCAGGTGCGCTACGACAGCCTGATTCTCAGCCAGAAACAGCTGATGCAGCTGCTGCTGGAACTGGAAGCCGGGCTCGGCGATGTCAGCCAGCTGAAAGTACCGTCACGCATTGTCTGGATGCCGATGGCCTTCGAAGACAGCGCTACGCTCGGCGCGGTCGAACGCTATCAAGAAACCGTACGTGCCAGCGCACCGTGGCTGCCAAATAACGTCGATTTTATCCAGCGTATTAATGGTTTAGCGAGTCGTGAAGCGGTGCGCGACACCATTTTTGATGCCAGCTATCTGATTCTCGGCCTTGGCGATGTCTATCTCGGCGCGCCGTGCGCGGTACCGATCGATCCACGCCATCGCCTGCTGAGCTCCAAATACAGCCCGGCGCGCACCTTTACCGCCGAAGGCACGGTCGGCATTGGCGGCATGTACATGTGCATCTATGGCATGGATTCACCTGGCGGTTATCAACTGGTGGGCCGCACGCTGCCGATTTGGAACAAATTCCTCAAAAACGATCAGTTCGCGGCCGACGAGCCGTGGCTGCTGCACTTCTTCGATCAGGTGCGCTTCTACCCGGTAACGGAAGACGAACTGACGCAGCTGCGCGATGACTTCCGCGAAGGCCGCGCCACGGTGCGCATCGAAGAAACCGTATTCGACTTCGCCGCCCATCACCAATTCCTCGCGGAAAACGCCGCGTCGATCAGCGATTTCCGTCAGCGTCAGTCTGCCGCCTTTGAACAGGAAGTGACGCTGTGGGCGCAGGAAGAGCAGAACGCGCCGCTCACCAGCGAGGAAACCTTGGTGGTGGCTGAAGCCGACGACGATGCGCTGGCAGTGTGCGCCGATATGAACGGCAACATCTGGAAAGTGCTGGTGCAGCCGGGCGATGTGGTGGAAGCCGGTCAAACGCTGATCATCGTGGAAGCGATGAAAATGGAACTGGCGATTGTCGCACCGCAGGCGGGCACGGTGAAACGCATTGCCTGCCAGGCAGGACGTCCGGTGAGTCCGGGCGATGCCCTGCTGTGGCTGGAATAAGGAGTTGGCATGAACACAAGCCCTCGTAGCAAAGGTCGCCCGGAAGCGCTGGCCGAGAAGGTTTATCAGGCGCTGAAGCAGGACATTTTTGAGTTCCGACTGATGCCGGGCGACCGCTTCAGCGAAAACGAAATCGCCGATCGGCTGGAAGTGAGCCGCACGCCGGTGCGTCAGGCGCTGTTCTGGCTGGAGCGCGAGGGCTATGTCGAAGTGTGGTTCCGCAGCGGCTGGCAGGTGAAGCCGTTCGACTTCGAATATTTCGAAGAGCTGTACGACTTTCGCACCGTGCTGGAGTGCGAAGCGGTGCGCCGCCTGTGCGCGCTGCCCGCACCGCAGTGCATTGACATGCTGACCGCGCTGAAAAGCTTCTGGATCGATGCGCCGCCGCTGGCCGATGGCAAAGCGGTTTCGGCGCAGGATGAAGCTTTTCACATGGCGCTGGTGGCCGCCGCTGGCAATCAGGAGATGGCGCGCATCCACGCCGAACTGACCGAAAAAATCCGCATCATTCGCCGTCTCGATTTTACCCGTGACGACCGAATGGAGGCGACATACCGCGAGCACGCCCAGATTTTACGGGCGATTTTCCAGCAACAAACCGAGGAGGCGCAGCGCATTTTAACCGACCACATCGCCGTCAGTAAGGCAGAGGTCAGAAAGATCACATTGCATATGTTACAGCAGGCTCGACTTCAACCCATTGAATAACAATACAAACATCGTGAGGGGTTTACTGATGAAAAGACGTTCGTTGCTCAAGGCTTTCGCGCTCTCTGCCTCTGTGGCCAGCATGGGCTTTGCCTTTGCGGCGCAGGCTGCTGACACCATCAAGGTCGGCATTATGTCCTCGCTCTCCGGCACCATGGCGATCTCCGAAACGCCGCTGAAGGATGTGGCGCTGATGACTATCGATGAGATCAACGCCAAAGGCGGCGTGCTGGGCAAAAAGCTGGAACCGGTGGTGGTCGATCCGGCCTCCAACTGGCCGCTGTTTGCTGAGAAAGCGCGCCAGCTGCTGACCCAGGACAAAGTGGCGGCGGTGTTCGGCTGCTGGACCTCGGTATCGCGTAAATCGGTGCTGCCGGTGTTTGAGGAGCTGAACGGCCTGCTGTTCTATCCGGTGCAGTACGAAGGCGAAGAGATGTCACCGAACGTATTCTACACCGGCGCCGCGCCGAACCAGCAGGCGATTCCGGCGGTGGAATACCTGATGAGTGAAGATGGCGGCAGCGCAAAACGCTTCTTCCTGCTGGGCACCGACTACGTCTATCCGCGCACCACCAACAAGATTCTGCGCGCCTTCCTGCACACCAAAGGCGTACAGGATAAAGACATCGAAGAGGTCTATACGCCGTTTGGTTACAGCGATTATCAGACCATCGTCTCCAACATTAAGAAGTTCTCTGCCGGTGGCAAAACGGCGGTGATCTCCACCATCAACGGCGACTCCAACGTGCCGTTCTACAAAGAGCTGGCCAACCAGGGCATCAAAGCCACGGATATTCCAGTGATCGCCTTCTCGGTCGGCGAGGAAGAATTGCGCGGTATCGATACCAAACCGCTGGTCGGACAGTTAGCGGCGTGGAACTACTTCGAGTCGGTGGATAACCCAACCAACGCCAAATTTGTCGCGGATTACCGCGCATACGCCAAGGCGCACAACTTGCCGAACGCTAACACCGTGGTGACCAACGATCCGATGGAAGCGACCTACGTTGGCCTGCATATGTGGGCGCAGGCGGTAGAGAAAGCGGGCACCACCGATGTGGATAAAGTGCGCGCGGCGATGGCGGGACAAACCTTCAAAGCGCCAGACGGTTTCACCCTGACCATGGATAAAACCAACCATCACCTGCACAAGCCAGTGATGATTGGCGAAGTGGAAGAGAACGGTCAGTTCAACGTGGTGTGGCAGACCGAGCAACCGGTGCGCGCCCAGCCGTGGAGCCCGTACATCGCGGGTAACGATAAGAAGCCTGATCATCCGGTGAAATCAACGCAGTAATTTTTTGGGTGAGGTGCGGTTTGATGCCCTCACCCCGGCCCTCTCCCACAGGGAGAGGGAGACGCTGCAATATGTAAGCTCGCTCGATCAGTCCCCTCTCCCCGTGGGAGAGGGCTAGGGTGAGGGCATCAGCCCGCACCTTTCAAATAGGGCCAGAACCATGACAATCCGCCGTTATCTCTGCTGTCTGCTGTTACTGCTGCCCTGGCTCGCCCAGGCGGGCGATGGCGCAGACTTCGCGGCCGCCAGCCGCACGCAACAAGCCACGCTGCTCCAGCAGTGGGCCGCTGCACCGCAGGCTAATCGCCTGCCGCTGCTGCAGGCGCTGCGCAATGAAACCGTGGTCATCGACCAAAAGCAGCAGCCGTTCAGCAAACAGGGCGAGACGCTGCAGCCGCTCGACAGCGCGCAACAACCCAGCGGCGACACCAAAAAGCTGTTTATGAATAACCGCCTGCGCGTGCTGATCGCCAGCGCCCTCGCCGCCCACCAGCTGGTGAGTGACGATGCCGCGATCCGTTTACGTGCCGCACAACAACTGCAAAACGATGGCGTCGCCGATATGCTGCCGCTGATTGAACAGCGTCTCGCGCAGGAAAAAGACGCGAAAGTGCACGACGTGCTACTCATGGCAGCGGCCAATCTGCAACTCGCCAGCCCGGATGCGGCGCTGCGCCTCAAAGCCGTCAAACTGCTCGGCGAATCCAGCGACCCCAATATTCAGGCCAGCCTCACGCGCTTAATCCAAGCCAGCAATGAATCCGATGCCCGCGTGCGTGACGCCGCCGCAGCCAGCCTGAAGCAGATTAAACAGCGCCTGATGTGGGGCGATCTGCTTGGCCAGGCGTTTACCGGCTTATCGCTGGGATCGATCTTGTTATTAGCGGCGCTGGGCCTGGCCATCACCTACGGCCTGCTCGGCGTGATCAACATGGCGCATGGCGAAATGCTGATGCTGGGCGCCTACGCGACCTGGTTTGTGCAAAGCCTGTTCCAGCAGTTCGCACCGCAGTGGCTGGCGTGGTATCCGCTGCTGGCGCTGCCGGTGGCGTTTCTGGTTACCGCCTGCATGGGCATGTTGCTGGAGCGCACCATCATCCGCCATCTGTACGGACGTCCGCTGGAAACGCTGCTCGCAACCTGGGGCATCAGCCTGATGCTGATTCAGCTGGTGCGTATGCTGTTTGGCGCGCAGAACCTGGAGGTGGCGAACCCAGGCTGGCTCTCCGGCGGGCTGCAGCTGCTGCCCAATCTGGTGCTGCCGTACAACCGTATCGCGGTGATCCTGTTTGTGTTTGCCGTGCTGGGCCTCACCTGGCTGCTGCTGAATAAAACCCGCCTCGGCCTAAGCGTGCGAGCCGTGACGCAGAACCGCGCGATGGCCGACTGCTGCGGCGTGCCGACCGGACGCATCGATATGCTGGCGTTTGGCCTCGGCTCTGGCATTGCCGGACTCGGCGGCGTGGCGCTGTCGCAGCTTGGCAACGTCGGGCCGGAGCTCGGTCAAGGCTACATCATCGACTCCTTCCTTGTGGTGGTGTTGGGCGGCGTCGGCCAGTTGGCGGGCACCGTGGTGGCGGCCTTTGGCCTCGGCATTCTTAACAAAGTGCTGGAGCCGCAGATTGGCGCAGTGCTCGGCAAAATCCTCATCCTCGTGCTGATCGTGCTGTTTATCCAGAAACGTCCGCAGGGCCTGTTTGCCTTCAAAGGGAGGGTGATTGACTGATGAGCCAGCCAATGACGTTAACCATCGCGCGCAAAGCGCCGCGCCTGACCATCAGCCTTGGCGTGGTGATCACTGCGCTGCTGCTGATGCTGCCGTTCTGCGCCCTGCTGCCCGCCACGCATCCGCTGGCGATCTCCACCTACACGCTGACGCTGGTCGGCAAGATTCTCTGTTACGCCGTGGTCGCGGTGGCGCTCGATTTGGTGTGGGGATACGCCGGGCTGCTGTCGCTGGGTCACGGCCTGTTCTTCGCGCTCGGTGGTTATGCGATGGGCATGTACTTAATGCGTCAGGCCTCCGGCGACGGCTTACCCGCGTTTATGTCGTTCCTTTCGTGGAGTGAGTTGCCGTGGTTCTGGGCAGGCACGCAACATTTTGCCTGGGCGCTGTGCCTGATCATGCTGGTGCCGGGTTTGCTGGCGCTGGTGTTTGGCTTCTTCGCCTTCCGCTCGAAAATCAAAGGCGTCTACTTCTCGATCATGACGCAGGCGCTGACTTACGCCGGCATGCTGCTGTTTTTCCGCAACGAAACCGGCTTCGGCGGCAACAACGGTTTTACCGGCTTTACCACGCTGCTTGGCTTTAACGTCACAGCGCCCGGCACGCGCATCGGGCTGTTTGTCGCCACGGTGCTGCTGTTGCTGGTGAGCCTCGGCATTGGCTTCGCGCTGGCACGCAGCAAGTTTGGCCGCGTGCTGACCGCCGTGCGCGATGCGGAGAACCGGCTGATGTTCGTCGGTTACGATCCCAAAGGCTTCAAGCTGTTTGTCTGGACGCTTTCGGCGGTGCTGTGCGGGCTGGCGGGCGCGCTCTATGTGCCGCAGGTCGGCATTATCAATCCCAGCGAGATGTCGCCGACCAACTCGATTGAGGCGGCGATTTGGGTGGCGCTGGGCGGACGCGGCACCTTGATTGGTCCGCTGCTCGGTGCCGCCATCGTCAACGGGGCCAAAAGCTGGTTTACCGTCGCCTTCCCGGAATATTGGCTGTTCTTCCTTGGCCTGATGTTTATCCTGGTCACGCTGTTCCTGCCGCGTGGCGTGATTGGCCTGCTGCGCCGGAGGCGTGATGACTGAACAACTTTTTACCCAACCTCATCCCTCGGATCGTCATCGTGAACAAACCGATCCAGTATTGCAGCTGGAGAAGATCAACGTGTCATTCGACGGTTTCCGCGCGCTAACCGATCTCTCGCTGAAGATCGGCGTCGGCGAATTGCGCTGCGTGATCGGCCCCAACGGCGCGGGAAAAACCACGCTGATGGATGTGATCACCGGTAAAACCCGGCCGGATAATGGCCAGGTGATCTACGACCAGGATACCGATCTCAGCAAAATGTCGCCGGTGGAGATCGCGCGTGCCGGTATTGGACGCAAATTCCAGAAACCCACGGTTTTCGAAGCGCTGACGGTGTTTGAGAATCTGGAAATCGCGCTGAAATATGACAAATCGGTATGGGCCAGCCTGCGTGCGCGGCTGAACGGCGAGCAGCAGGATCGCATTGATGAGGTGCTGAAACTGCTGCGGCTGGGCGGTGAACGCCAGCGCAAAGCCGGTTTGCTGTCGCACGGTCAGAAACAGTTTCTGGAGATCGGCATGTTGCTGGTGCAGGACCCGCATCTGCTGCTGCTGGATGAACCGGCGGCCGGCATGACCGACGCCGAAACCGAGTACACCGCCGAGCTGTTTCGCAGCCTCGCCGGTAAGCATTCGCTGATGGTGGTTGAGCATGACATGGGCTTTGTTGAAACCATTGCCGATCACGTCACCGTGCTGCATCAGGGCCAGGTTTTGGCTGAGGGATCGTTACGCGAAGTGCAGGCGGACGATCGGGTTATCGACGTTTATCTGGGGCGCTAACATGCTGCAAGTCGCGGAACTGAATCAATATTACGGCGGCAGCCACATTCTGCGCGGGCTGTCGTTTGAGGCGAAACCGGGTGAAATTACCTGCCTGCTGGGACGCAACGGCGTGGGCAAAACCACGCTGCTGAAATGTTTGATGGGGCTAATTCCGGCCAAGTCCGGCGAGATTCGCTGGCAGGATAACGTGATCAACAGCCGCAAGCCACACCAGCGCGTGCAGGCGGGTATCGCTTATGTGCCGCAAGGGCGCGAAATTTTCCCGCGCCTGACGGTGGAAGAGAATCTGCTGATGGGGCTGGCGCGTTTTTCTGGCGCACAGGCCAAAGCGGTGCCGGAGGAGATCTATCAACTGTTCCCGGTGCTACGTGAGATGAAAGCACGACGCGGCGGCGATCTGTCGGGCGGACAACAGCAGCAATTGGCGATTGGCCGCGCCCTCGCCTGTTCACCAAAGCTGTTGATCCTCGATGAACCGACCGAAGGGATCCAGCCGTCGGTGATCAAGGAGATCGGTGCGGTGATCCGCCAGCTGGCGCAGCGCGGCGATATGGCGATTCTGCTCGTCGAGCAGTTTTACGATTTCGCCGCCGAACTGGCCGACAGTTATCTGGTGATGTCGCGCGGCGAGATCGTGCAGCGGGGTGCTGGCTCCGCAATGGAAGCTGACGGCGTGCGCGGGTTGGTGGCGATTTAGTTGCATCATTTTCGTAGGGTGCGCATTCATGCGCACCTGGAAACCAGGTCGCCATAAATGGCGCCCCTACAAAATACCGGTTTCAACGCTGAAATGGCGCTGTTCGCCAGGTGCCAGCTCAATCAGCGTGCCGGCGCGCTGCGCAGCTTTGAAACCTTCCGGGCGGCAGGTTGACGGCAGCACATAGGCAGCGACCTGCTGATCGCGGTTGTGCAGCATCCAGCGCGTGGCGTGCGGGAATTGCTGGCTGGAGAAGCGCGTCATCAGGGCAAATCCCTGCGGTGAGTGCAGTTCGAACTGCATCTCATCGCCGTACTGCTGGAGATCGTCCGCAAAGAACACGATCTCCGGATCGCACATCTCAGGTTGATCCAGCTGCTGAAACGCCTGCGGATCGCGCGACAGCCGATCGGTATACGCGCGCCACTGCGGTGTAGGCTTCACGTGTGCCGGGATCGAACTGCGCAACTGGAAAGCATCGGTCGGGATCGACTGCTGGAAACGGCCTTGATCCAGCCAGGCGCTGTTCAGATGACACATATACTGCAGCGGCATCGGCGCACCAGCCAGGTTGGTGACGTTCATCTCAATGTGCAGGCGCGCTGCATTGGCCTCAAGCCGCACCGCCGGTGCGGCAAGATAGTGATGGCCGAAGCCCTTCACATACTCGGTTTCGCCCTCCAGCGACACGCGATCCTCCTCCAGCACCATCCATGCACTGTCCATGCGTGCGCAGGCCATTTCGCCGTGCAACGGATGATCGTCATCCTCTGCCGGGCAACCGTTGGCCAGCAGTCCGGAGTGGAAAGCAAAACAGCCGTAGGTATCAATGATCGAACTGCCGGGCAGCGGCTGCTTAAAGCTGTGGCCCATGGTCAGCGAATGGCCGTCAAAGTTGGCGTCCCACACCATCTGACCGTAAAACGGCAGCACGATCACCGTGCCGCGTGGGTTGCTGATGCGCACCGCTTCCACGCCGGCGGGATAGCGAAACAGCTCGACGTGGAACGTTTCGTTACGCAGCAGCGTGGCGGGCGTCTCGTGAAACTGCTCACGACGTAATGGTAAACGGGTTTTCATGGCATCTCCTCGACTAAACGACCCGCTGCTTCCGCCTGCTTTTTATGGCGCAGCTCGCCCCAGAAGAAGTAACCGACCCAGGCGAAGCACAACAGCGAAACGCCGAACGCCAGCTGCATGGATCCCAGATGATCGGAGACGAAGCCCTGAATCGCAGGAATAAAGGCGGCACCGACAATCGACATCACGATAAACGCGCCCGCCACTTCGGTGTATTTATTATCGACAGTCGCCAGCGTACCGGCATAGATCGTCGCCCAGCATGGACCAAACAGCGCGCTGACAAAGATCGCGGCATACACGGCACTAAAGTTCGGCACAAACATCACATACGCCAGCGCGAGAACACCCAGCAGCGAGTAGGCAATCAACACTTTCTCCGCACGGAAGCGCGTCATCAGGAAGTTGGCGATAAATTTACCGATAAAGAAACCGATGAAGCTATAAATCATGAAGTTAGAGGCATGACGCTCATTGATCGCGCCAAGCGTCAGCGCCAGACGAATGGTGAACGACCACACCGCCACCTGCATGCCGACATACAGGAACTGCGCCACAATGCCGCGTTTGAAGTGACGATTCGCCGCCAGATAGCGGAAGGTCTCGCCGAGCGACGGCAGGGATTTTTCACTGCTTTCCGGCTTACAGCGCGGATAGCGGGTGAACAGGAACAGCAGCATCACCACCACCAAAACCATCACCAGATATTTGTAGGGTTCCAGCGTATGCTCGAGCATGGTGAGACGGAACGCATGCGCCTGTTCCGCGTTCATGCCCGCCAGCTGACTTTCCAGACTGTCGCCCTCCTGGAACACCAGATATTTGCCCAGCACGATCCCCATTAATGCACCGACTGGATAGAACGTCTGGCTGATATTGAGGCGCAGCGTGGCGTGATCGCGATGACCAATCATCGAGCTATAGGTATTGGCGGCGGTTTCAAGGAAGCTCAAACCGATGGCGATGGCGAAAATCGCTGCCAGGAACATGGTATAGGTCGCCATGTGCGAAGCGGGATAGAACAACACGCAGCCCACGATATACAGCGCCAGTCCCAGCAAAATCGCCAGTTTATAGGTGGCTTTGCGAATCACCAGCGAGGCCGGAATGGCGATCAGGAAATAGCCGCCGTAGAATGCACTCTGCACCAGCGCGCTGGCGAAATCGCTTAAGGCGAACACGCTTTTGAACTGGGTGATCAGGATGTCGTTCAGACTCGCCGCACAGCCCCACAAGGGGAACAGGCACGAGAGCAAAATGAACTGGAACAGCGGCGTTTTATTCAGATAGCCATCAGATTGCTGAACAATGTTCGGTTGCATAACTCGACCTCAGTGAACGTTGAGAAAACGCTGGAAGGTTTCCGCGTCGGGATAGGAGCGCTGCGTGCCGCGACCGGTCACGCTGCAGGCGGCATAAGCAGAGGCTTGCGCCATCGCGGCCGGAATATCGCCGCTTTTCACCAGCGCGTGGGCGAAGCAGCCGATAAAGGCATCGCCCGCGCCGCTGGTGTCCACCGCTTTTACCGCCGTGGGTGCAACCTGATGCACATTGTCGCCAGACATCCACAGCGAACCGCGTCCGCCCAGCGTGATGATCAGGTTTTTCAGCCCACGTTTAAGCAGCGATTGCCCCGCCAGCTTCACCTCTTCATCGGTGGTGACCGGCATACCGGTGAGGATCTCCAGCTCGGTTTCATTCGGCATGAAAAAGTCGCATTTGCAGGCGTATTCGATATTGAGATCCGCTACCGCCGGTGCCGGATTGAGGATCACTTTGATGTCGTGCTGACGGGCAAAATCAATGGCGTAGTAAACGGTTTCCAGCGGGATTTCCAGTTGCAGAATGATCAGCTGGCAGCTTTTCAGCGCCTCGGCGGCGGCATCAATATCCGCCGGTTTCAGCTGCTGGTTGGCACCTTTGATAATCAGAATGCGGTTCTGCGACTGATCGTCAACGAAGATCGGCGCCACGCCGCTGGAGGTGCCTGGCTCGGTGGTGACAAAACGGGTATCCACGCCCTGCTGTTGCAGATTGGCCACGGTATTCGGCGCAAACAGATCGTCGCCGACTTTGCTCACCATCATCACGCTGGCGCCCATCTTCGCCGCCGCCACGGCCTGATTAGCACCTTTGCCGCCACAGCCGATAGCAAAATCAGGTGCTTCCAGCGTTTCGCCCGCTTTCGGCAACTGATTGGTATAGGTAATGAGGTCCACCATATTTGACCCAATAACCGCAATATCCATTGTTTTCTCCCGGTGAATTTTTAGCTTTATAATGTTATTAAAATAACAATATCAGGTTAATAAAGTTAATTATGTGATAAATTTCACACCTCGACACCCTGATAAAAAGCCGATAAACAGCCATTCATTCATGGAAATGAATGTTATTATTCTAACAACGCAACAACATTGGGCAGGCAACCTGGCGGCGAGCGAAGCGGCTAGAGGGCAACACATTGGCGGCACTGCGTGAGGTTTGCGGGCCGATCTCATTACAGGTAAGATTGAAAACTGGCCTGCTGAATACGTCGCAAATCATTAAAATATGTGAGATTTATCGTGATTTTTGACCAGGCTACTTCGACTTCAGGATTAATTACGCAGAGATGATCATGGAAACCCGGCGCGACGAACGTATTCACAAGTTGGCTCAGGCGCTGAAACGCACCGATAAACTGCATCTGAAAGACGCGGCGCAGCTGCTGGGCGTGTCGGAAATGACTATCCGCCGCGATCTCACCGAACCGGCTTCAACCGTAGTGCTGCTGGGCGGCTATATCGTTAGCGATCCCAAAAGCCACGCCGGGCACTACTTCATCTCCGATCAGCACGGTCAGAACGCCGCACGCAAGCAGCGCCTGGCGCAGGCTGCTGCGGATCTGATCAGTGAAAATGACACGGTGTTTTTTGATTGCGGCACCACGCTGCCCTACATCGTGGATGCGATCCCTGACACCTTGCCGTTCACCGCCATCTGTTGCGCGATGAACACTTTCCTGGCGCTGAAAGAGAAACCGGCCTGCAATGTGATCCTGAGCGGCGGCGAGTTCCACGCCGACAACGCGCTGTTCACGCCGATTGGCGCGCATTCGATCCTCGACGATCTCTGCCCGACGCTGGCGTTTATTTCAGCGGCAGGCATCGATCAGGAACAGGGCGCAACCTGCTACAACATTAACGAGCTGGCGATGAAGCACCACGCGATGCTGCGCGCACGTCAGCGCGTGCTGGTGGCGGACAGCAGTAAATTTGGCAAAGTGCTGCCGGCGCGCATTGGTGAACTGCGTCGTTTTGATTTGCTGGTCAGCGATAGCGCGCCCGAACCGGTGCTAAAGAGCTGGCTGGCGCAACAAAACATCCCGCTGCGTTTGCCATAAGTTGATGATATTGCATGTGGTCACCATAAATCGCGACCCTACAAAAGCGTGCAGATGTGTTGTAGGGTCGCCATTTATGGTGACCGATAAAGACCGCGGCAAGCCGATGTATGATGGGTATGAATAAAAGGTGAAAACAGCTAAACTTCTGCATCTGAAGTCCATAACTCACAGACCAAAAGGCTCAATCCAACGTGGCTCAATTCGTCTATAGCATGCATCGCGTCGGCAAGGTCGTTCCGCCGAAGCGTCACATCCTGAAGAATATTTCTCTTAGCTTCTTCCCTGGAGCAAAAATCGGTGTACTCGGCCTCAACGGCTCGGGTAAATCGACGCTGCTGCGCATCATGGCCGGTATCGATACCGATATTGAAGGGGAAGCACGCCCGCAGCCGGGCATCAACGTGGGTTATCTGCCGCAGGAACCGCAGCTGAACCCGGAGCACACCGTGCGTGAATCCGTTGAAGAAGCAGTTTCCGAAGTGGTTGGCGCGCTGAAGCGTCTCGACGAAGTGTATGCGCTGTATGCCGATCCCGATGCGGACTTCGATAAGCTGGCCGCTGAACAGGGTCGTCTGGAAGAAGTGATCCAGGCGCATGATGGTCACAACCTCGATACCCAACTGAACCGTGCGGCTGATGCGATGCGTCTGCCAGACTGGGATGCCAAAATCGCGACCCTTTCTGGTGGTGAGCGCCGTCGCGTGGCGCTGTGCCGTCTGCTGCTGGAAAAGCCAGACATGCTGCTGCTCGACGAACCAACCAACCACCTGGATGCCGAATCCGTGGCGTGGCTCGAGCGCTTCCTGCACGACTTCGAAGGCACCGTTGTGGCGATCACGCACGACCGTTACTTCCTGGATAACGTGGCTGGCTGGATTCTGGAGCTGGACCGCGGCGAAGGTATTCCGTGGGAAGGTAACTACTCTTCCTGGCTGGAGCAGAAAGATCAGCGTCTGGCTCAGGAAGCGTCTTCTGAAGCGGCGCGTCGCAAATCTATCGAGAAAGAGCTGGAGTGGGTGCGTCAAGGCGCGAAAGGCCGTCAGTCCAAGGGCAAAGCCCGTCTGGCACGCTTTGAAGAGCTGAACAACACCGATTACCAGAAGCGTAACGAAACCAACGAACTCTTCATTCCACCTGGCGCACGCCTCGGCGACAAAGTGCTGGAAGTGACCAACCTGAAGAAATCGTATGGCGATCGCGTGCTGATCGACGATCTGACCTTCTCGGTACCGAAAGGTGCGATTGTCGGTATCATCGGTCCGAACGGCGCGGGTAAATCAACGTTGTTCCGCATGATGTCAGGTCAGGAGCAACCGGATTCCGGCACCATCGAGCTGGGCGAAACCGTCAAGCTGGCATCGGTTGATCAGTTCCGTGACGCGATGGACAACTCCAAAACCGTGTTTGAAGAAGTGTCTGGCGGTCAGGATATTATGCGCGTGGGCAACACCGAGATGCCAAGCCGTGCTTACGTTGGTCGCTTCAACTTCAAAGGCACCGATCAGGGCAAACGCGTTGGTGAATTGTCAGGTGGTGAGCGCGGTCGTCTGCACCTCGCCAAGCTGCTGCAAGTCGGCGGCAACCTGTTGCTGCTCGATGAACCCACCAACGACCTCGACATCGAAACCCTGCGCGCGCTGGAAAACGCCCTGCTGGAATTCCCAGGCTGTGCCATGGTGATCTCGCATGACCGTTGGTTCCTCGACCGTATCGCCACCCACATCATCGATTATCAAGATGAAGGCAAGGTGGAGTTCTTCGAAGGTAACTTTACCGAGTACGAAGAGTACAAGAAACGTACCCTCGGCGCCGACGCGCTGGAGCCGAAACGTATCAAGTACAAGCGTATGGCGAAGTAAGGCTTTTGCTGTGAAAAAGGCGCCGCATGGCGCCTTTTTTTATGGCTGAATCAACTGCCCAGCATCTGCTTCACTAACTCGACGCAGCGCAGGAAGCGCGTGTCGTAGTCATCTTCTTTAACGTGAACAAACTCGATATTGTTTTCACGCAGCATGGTGATCAACATGGTCTGGAATTCGCGGCGATCCATGGAGCTGCCGAGGCTGCGCAATCCATCCGCCACCCAGGGCACGTTATTTTCCAGCAAGATCACCAGGTCGAAACGGTACTCATCAATCAACGCCTGCACAAACGGGTGCTCGCGTCCTTCATACTTGAGGCAAAACGCCTGCGTGGTGATGAAATCGGTATCGATAAAGGCGACTTTACTGGCGTACTTCACCGCGAAGTCGATGTACTGCGCCTGGCCCAGCGCGATTTTGTCGTAGTCGGAATATTGCAGCGCCATCTCGTCGCCACCGAGGTGCGAGAAAACATAATCGCGGCCATATTCCCATGCGCTGGTGGTGTTGAAGATATTCGCCAGCTTGTTCACCAGCGTTGATTTGCCGCTCGACTCGCCGCCCAGCACCGCCACGGTGCGCACGAAGAACGGCTTCACTTCGGTTGGGATGTATTCCCAGTAGCGGAACGGATCCTGACGAATCTGGCCGCCGCTGATGTTCATAAAGGATCGATTAGGATCGATCACCACCGCCGGAATGCTAAGGTGCTGCTCATACATCGCGGCATCGGGTTCTTCACTGGTGTAGACACAATTTGGTTCGATGCCCTGCTCAGCCAGAAAGGTTTTAACGCCGCCGCTCCACACATCCCAGCCGTGCGGATACGGTTCAATGCCCTCTTCGTCGAACGAATGGATGCGGATATTTTTCTGATATTTGAAGGTTTGTAGTAACCAGCGTAACCGATCGCTGATGGTCGGCTGCTGCGACATGGCGCTGTTTTCAAACAGTTCACGATCGCGCGGATCGTCGTGGCCCATGATGATATGCAGTTCATCGACCTGACTGCAGGCGCGCTGGATCAGATAAATATGGCCGGTATGCAGCGGATAAAATTTACCGAACACCACACCCACGGTTTTATCACGGCGCGGAAATTCCAGGCCAAGAAAACGGTGCAGCGCTTCCAGCTTCTGCGCGCTCGGGCTTTTGATTTTGGCGTTGAGCAGCTGGCTTAAGTAGCCTTTGGTCATTCCGCTGGCGTCGGCAACCTGCTGCAGCGTGTGGCCTTGCTGGCGAATGGCTGTTTTCAGGTAGTCAAATGATGACATTGCGTGCCTCCTGCGTGGAATAAAGGGCGGTGCGGCCTTTAAGACGGTGCGCATAAATGCGCACCCTACAAATGTAGGGTCGGCATGAATGCCGACCGGGAAAACTTACAACTCATCCAGAATCGCTAACGCATCCGCCAGCTTCTTCGCGCTGTACACCTTCATCCCTTCTACCGGTTTCTTCGGTGCATTACCGGCCGGAACGATGGCGCGCTTGAAACCGTGCTTCGCCGCTTCGGAAATCCGCTCCTGACCGCTCGGCACCGGGCGAATTTCGCCGGCAAGGCCCACTTCGCCAAAGATAACCAGATCCTGCGGCAGCGGACGATCGCGGAAGCTCGATACCATCGCCATCAGCAGCGCCAAATCGACGCTGGTTTCGGTGACTTTTACGCCGCCGACCACGTTAACAAACACATCCTGATCCGCCATCTGCAAGCCGCCATGGCGATGCAGCACCGCTAACAGGATCGCCAGGCGATTCTGCTCCAGCCCAACCGCGACGCGGCGTGGATTGCCCATCATCGAATGGTCCACCAGCGCCTGAATCTCGACCAGCAGCGGACGCGTGCCTTCCCACAGCACCATTACCGAACTGCCCGAGGTGATCTCATCACCGCGTGACAGGAAGATGGCTGAAGGATTGCTGACTTCGCGCATGCCTTGTTCGGTCATGGCAAACACGCCCAGCTCATTCACCGCGCCAAAGCGGTTTTTATGACTGCGCAAGGTACGGAAACGGGAATCGGCGTCGCCATCCAGCATCACCGAACAGTCGATACAGTGTTCCAGCACCTTCGGACCGGCCAGCGAACCGTCTTTGGTGACGTGACCGACCATAATGATCGCCACGCCGCGCGTTTTGGCGAAGCGCGTCAGGTACGCCGCCGTTTCACGCACCTGCGCCACGCTGCCGGGCGAGGATTGGATCTCCGCCATGTGCATCACCTGGATCGAGTCGATCACCATCAGTTTCGGCTGCTCCTGCTCGGCGATCAGACAGATCTGCTCGATGCTGGTTTCCGACAACATGTTGAGGTTTTCGGTGGGTAATCCCAGACGATGGGCGCGCATCGCCACCTGTTGCAGTGATTCTTCGCCGGTGACATACAGGGTTTTCATCCCTTCCGCCAGCTTGCACATGACCTGCAGCAGCAGCGTCGATTTACCGGCGCCCGGATTACCACCAATCAAGATGGCGCTGCCCGGCACCACGCCGCCGCCCAATACGCGATCGAACTCTTTGAAACTGGTAGAGAAACGCGGCAGGGCTTCGAGGCTGATCTCTGAAAGCTTCTGCACGCGGCTCACGCCCGCGTTGCCGCCGGCATAACCGCTCAGACGCTCGTTACGCGCCGCCGCAGGCGAGGCGGCAATGCGCACCTCGGTGATGGTGTTCCACGCATGGCAGGCGCTGCATTGCCCCTGCCAGCGCGGATAATCAGCGCCGCATTCGTTACAAACGAAGGCGCGTTTTGCCGCTTTGGCCAAATCAAATCCTCAGTTAACGCTCTTCGTGAATCAGGCTGCCGGTCAGGATGCAGAACACGCCCATCAGGTCAGCATGGCGGATGATGATTTCCGTCTGCTCATTCACTTTAGGTTTAGCATGATAGGCGATACCCAGCGCCGCCGTTTTAATCATCGGCAGATCGTTGGCACCATCGCCAATCGCCACGGTCTGTTCCGGGGCAATATTAAAGCGCTCGGCAAGATCGTTCAGGGTATCGGCTTTAAATTGGGCATCGACAATCTGTCCCAGCACCTGGCCGGTCAGCTTGCCGTCGCGAATTTCCAGCTCGTTGGCCACCGCCGCAGCTAAATGCAGCGTCTGGCGCAAATAGTCGGCGTAGAAGGTGAAGCCGCCCGAGGCGATCGCCACCTGCCAGCCCAGCGCCTGCAGTTTCTGCACCAGCGTGGTTAAGCCTGGCATCAGCGGCAGCGCGTCGCGCACCTGCATCAGGATATTGGCATCCGCGCCCGCTAAAGTGCCGACGCGCTCGCGCAGGCTGGCTTTGAAATCCAGCTCGCCACGCATGGCGCGTTCGGTAACTTCCGCCACCTGCTCACCGCAGCCCGCCAGCTTGGCGATCTCATCGATGCACTCAATCTGGATCGCGGTGGAATCCATGTCCATCACCAGCAAGCCAGGGGTTTTCAGATGCGGGATTTTGCCGAGCGGCGCGACATCAAAACCGGCTTCATGCGCCAGTTTGCTGGCGCGCGGCGTCAGCGAGCCTGCCAGACGTATCACCTGATACTCATCGACATTCCAGGCGCTGACGATCACCATCGCCGCACCCAGCTTATGCTGATAATCGGTGAGTTTTTGTTTATCGAGCCCGCGCCCATACAGCAACCAGCCAGTCCGACCGGCACGGTAATCCAGCGGCATCACTTCATCACCGCTGAGGGAAAGGGGTAAACCCGGCCAAAGTGAAACATCGGCGGGCAGATCGCACCAGGTAAGACGATTTGGCATTACAGCTCCTGTAGGGACAACAAAACCACGCAAGAGGCTACCTTGTCTGCGCGGGTTCTGGCAACATAATTGCCAGCCTTTCTGCTGTTACATCACACGGGTTTCTGATGGTTAAAACCGCACTGAAATTTCGCCTGCATCGCACGGTGATTGTTCTTATCTCGCTGGCTCTGTTAGTGGTTCTGATGCAAGGTGCATCCTGGTTTAGCCTCGGCCATCAAATGGCACGCTCTGAACAAGTGGAAGAACTGGCGCGCACGCTGACTAAACAGGTGGCGTTTAGCCTTAAACCGTTGATGGATAACAGCGACGATAACCGCACGCAGATTGCCGCGATCCTCAATCAGATGACCGATAACAGCCGTATTCTTGATGCCTCCGTTTACGCCGATGATGGCAGCCTGGTGGCGCACAGCGGCGAAAGCATTAATGTGCGCGATCGCCTGTCGCTGGATGGCAAACGCGCCGGTAGCTACTTTAACCATCAAATTGTGCAGCCGCTGGAAGGCAAAGATGGCCCGCAAGGTTTTCTGCGCGTCACGCTGGATACCCACGTGCTGGTTACGGAATCGCGTCAGGTGGATAACACCACCAACATCCTGCGCCTGATGATGTTACTGGCGCTGGCCATCGGCATTATCCTGACGCGCACCCTGCTGCGTGACCGCCGCACCCGCTGGCAGCAATCGCCGTTCCTGCTAACGGCGAGCCGCACGGTGAAAGAGGATAAAGAGAAAGAGGAAGAAGAGACGCAGACGGCAATATCAGAGACAGAAAAAGAGCGTTAACGATCTCTCCGTTTCCTCCTCAGCACCTTCATGAATAGATTCGTGAATAGATTCGTGAATAGATACTTGAATAGATTTTTTGCACAAAAAAGCCCGCACAGCGGGCTTTTTAGCATCATCACAATGATAACGGTGAATAGATACTTTTAATCTTTGGTCAGAATCGCTTCCAGCTCGGCCAGCGTCTTTACTTGCCAGGTCGGCGTGATGTGATCGGGTAACGGACGCGTACCGTGATCGATCCAGCAAGTCTTGAGACCGGCATTCATGCCGCCGAGAATATCCGATTCCGGCGTATCGCCGACCATCAGCACGCGGCTGCGATCCGGATTGCCCAACAAGGCCAGCGTATGGTCGAAGATCGCCACGTCAGGTTTCGGTACGCCAACTTCTTCAGAAATCACCAACGCATCAAACACATCGCGGAAACCGGTGCGCTCAAGGCGCGCCTGTTGTAGCGCGGTGAAACCGTTGGTGATGATGGCGATCTTCACCTTGCCTTTCAGCGTCTCCAGCAGATGCGCTGCGCCTTCCAGCGGCAGGCAGATATCGGCCATCGCGCTGAGGAAATCGCTGTTGAGCACTTCCGGCGCGACGCTGAGCTTTTCGCCCCACAAGGTGAAGCGGCGCGTTTGCAGCTGCAACGCGGAAATGGTGCCGTTCTGGTAATCGACCCACAGCGGCTTGTTGATCGCCTGATAATCGGTGTAATCCTGCGCGGAAAATTGCACGTCATAGCGGGCAAACATGCGCTGCAAACCGGCATAAGCATCGAAATGGAAAAGCGTGTCGTCTGCATCAAACAGGATGCAGTCCCAATCGTTTAGCATGGTGCTCCTTAAAGGGTTAGCGCCATAATGATGGCATCTTCTCGTCCGCTGGCAGTGGGATAATAGTTGGGGCGTACGCTCACCTGATGGAAATCCAGCTGCTCATACAACGCAATCGCCGGCGTGTTTGAGGCGCGCACTTCGAGCCACAGTGTCATGACGTCGCGCTGCTCGAGCTCAGCAATCAGATGCTGCAACAGCTGGCGCGCCAGGCCGCGACGCTGGAAATCGGGATCCACCGCAATGTTGAACAGCGAGGCTTCATCCAGCACCACCTGGGTGATGGCGAATCCGGCCAGCTTACCTTCAACATCAATACGGAAATTAACAAAACGATCGCCTTGATTGCTGCTAAACGTCTGCTCGCCCCACGGAAAGGCATGCGCGCGGCGCTCAATCGCCAGCAGCTGCGGCTGGTCTTCAGGGGTGACTAAAGAGATGGCTGTCATGGTTACACATTTGTTGCCACAGGGCGCGTTTTGCAGCGCCGCTGCTGATCAGTTCATTGAAAACGGCGGTGTTAAAGGTAATGCCGTTAAAGGGATGTTCGCTCTCGACGCCCAGCAGCCAGCCAGCGCAGTCGACCTGCTCCGGCAGCATTTGCAGCTGGTCTGGCGTTAACGCCATCACCTGCGCGGGTTGAAGGTTTAACGCGCGCAGCACGTCGCGAATCAGCGGTTCTTGTAGCGTCGGTGCCTGTTCGGCCACCAGAACCAAACGTGTGTCGGGCAAAAGCGTGACGGCAATTTCCCCTTGCAGCACGCGCGGACGCCGCAGCTGATACTGCGTAATCCCCATTTGCTGTAGAAGCCAGTCGCGCCTTGTGCTCATGCTATTACCCGTTATGCTGCCAGAATGCGACGCTATGCTAGCAAACCCATCGAACATGCGCCAACAAAGCACTATAATCCACGCTCTGATTTAACAGGAGCGTTCCATGTCTGCTTTTACCCCGGCCAGCGAAGTGATTCTGCGCCACAGTGATGAATTTACCGCCCGCCACGTATTGTTCGCTGGCGACTTGCAGGATGACCTGCCCGCCCAGCTAGAAACCGCGTCGAGCCGCGTGCATACCCAGCAATATCATCACTGGCAGAACCTCAGCCACCGCCTTGGTGAACGTGCGGTTTACAGCATGGTCGCAACCGCTGCCGATGTTGAAGGCTGCGATACGCTGGTTTATTACTGGTCGAAGAACAAACCCGAAGCGCAGTACCAGCTGCAAAACCTGCTCTCTCTGCTGCCGGTTGGCTGCGATATCTTCGTGGTGGGTGAAAACCGCAGCGGCGTGCGCAGCGCCGAAGGCATGCTGGAAGAGTGGGCAACGCTGGAGAAAGTCGACAGCGCGCGTCGTTGCGGCCTGTATCACGGTCGTCTCGATAAGCAGCCGACTTTTGATGCCAGCAGCTACGGCAATACCTATCAGCTCGAGGATCTCACCATCCATACCTTGCCGGGCGTATTCAGCCGCGATGGTCTGGATATCGGCAGCGATTTGCTGCTCTCCACGCTGACGCCGCACTTCCGTGGCAAAGTGTTGGATATCGGTTGTGGCAGCGGCGTGTTGGCGACCGTGATGGCGAAAGTGTCGCCGCGCGTGCGTCTGTGGCTGTGTGATGTGCATGCTGCTGCGATTGAAGCGAGTAAAGCCACGCTGGCCGCCAACGAATTGGAAGGTGAAGTGTTTGCCAGTAACGTGTTCTCTGACGTTACCGGCCGTTTTGACATGATCATCTCCAACCCGCCGTTCCACGATGGCCTGCAAACCAGCCTTGAAGCGGCCAACACGCTGATTCGCGGTGCGCTTAAGCATCTGAACAGCGGCGGCGAACTGCGTATCGTGGCTAACGCTTTCCTGCCGTATCCGCAAATTCTCGATGAAACCTTCGGCAATCACGAAGTGCTGGCGCAAACCGGACGCTTCAAAGTCTATCGCGCCGTCTACGGTCGCGGTGCCAAAACGCGTTAATTCAAGCGCGGCGGCAGAAACGTTGCTTTTTACAGCGATCGTTTTGCCGTCGCGAAATATGTGTTGACGCAATGAGTAAAATCTCTAAAATGCGCCTCCGTGGTTAGCAATACTTTAGGGTGTTGTTAGTTTGCGATGGTGGCGGAATTGGTAGACGCGCTAGCTTCAGGTGTTAGTGTTCTTACGGACGTGAGGGTTCAAGTCCCTCCCTTCGCACCAAACTAAAATCACACAGTTTATATCTGCGCACTGAGCGATGGTGGCGGAATTGGTAGACGCGCTAGCTTCAGGTGTTAGTGTTCTTACGGACGTGAGGGTTCAAGTCCCTCCCTTCGCACCAATGCGACGATATAAACAGACAACTAAGATGCGATGGTGGCGGAATTGGTAGACGCGCTAGCTTCAGGTGTTAGTGTTCTTACGGACGTGAGGGTTCAAGTCCCTCCCTTCGCACCAACAGTTGTCACTCCTTTCGAGCAGTAAATTCCCAAAAAGATTTCAACGAACTTCACGCTCTCAGCGTGATGTTGTCGTTTATGCGTTTTGATCAGATGACGTGGAAATTGACCGACACCGCTGCTAATCCACCCGCCAATGCCAGGCAAGACGGCAGCAACAGATAGTGACGCAGACGATGATGAAACAGCATCACCACGGTCAGCAGCAGCGCCACAATCATCACTATCCGCCATTGACTGAAACTCGGTTCCCATAACGCAAAAACCGGCATCGCTGCGCAGGGTAATAACACGCCCCAGCCGCTATCCAGACGTTTACCCATTATCCAGCTCACGCCCCACAGTCCGCAGGCGGCCATTATCGCCATGATCATTGCGCAACCCTCAGATGATAAATATTCGCATTATCATATGATAATATTTCTCATCCTGCAGCGAATTTTTTGTCGCAAGCCATGCCGGATGACAGAATTACTGGAAAATGCTAAATTGCCGCCGATAACAATATCGCTAACACAACAATAACGTGCTCTCTATCCGGGTAGGTAAACTATTACTTACGGGTAGCGCTTTGATATATCAGGGCTGTCACGAGAATAATAATGAAATTACAATCTTATGATGAGTTGAAACAGAGTAAATATCGGCTGTCGCTGATGCTATTTCTGTTTCTTAATGTCGCCGTTTCGCTTTTTTGCCTGCTGCCGATTTTAGGCAGCGACAGCCCAATACGCTCGCTGCCGGTGGCCATTGTGGCGGGCTTCAGCGCTACGCTGCTGGTTATTTGTTTAATGGCGTCAAAACATAAATTACCGCTACTAAATCCTGTCGCTTTTATATTGGGTGCGCTGTGGGCGTGGCATATTAACCACAGATATCATCTGGTTTACTATTTTGATGGCAGCTTTTTAATTATCAGCCTGTTAAGCGTTTTCTTTATCAGTGCCATTGCGCTGAGTGATTATTTGATCGCATTTTGTTTACACATCACGCCGCCGGTATTAACCGTGCTGTTATTGGATGATGGTCAGCATTTAATGATGATCTTATTCACCATTACGCTGCCGTTAATCGGCTTTTCACTGCACCATTTAATGCGTCGTCGCTTTGATACCTTTACCCGTCGGCTGGTGAGCCAGCTGTATGAGGAAAAAGAGAGTTTTAGCGATTTGAGCATGCTCGATCCGCTTACCGGCTTGTACAACCGCCGTGGATTAAAGAACCGCCTTGATACCATTATGGAAAACCACGCCGGCAGCCACTTTGTGCTGCTGCTGGATATCGACCATTTCAAAGCTTACAACGACAATTACGGCCATGCGATGGGCGATCAGGCGCTAGCGCGTGTATCCGTGGCAATCCGCGACGCGGTACGATCGCGCGATGTGGTGACGCGCTACGGCGGCGAAGAGTTTCTGGTGCTGATGACCAACGTGAACGCCTCGATTGCGATGAAACTGGCGGAGCGCATTCGTCAGTACGTGGTGGATTTGGAAATTCCGCATCGCTTTAATGAGAAAGTGTCGACACACGTCACCATCAGCGCGGGGATTGCGCCCATCTTCGATGAGGATTTTGATCAGGCGGTGGCCAATGCCGATCGCGCACTGTATGTGGCGAAAAATCAGGGACGTAACACCATTTTAGCGTGGGAAGATTTGCCGAAATTGACCCAGGCGAGTGACAACCTGGCGTAAGGTTTTGTTGGTTGCCATGAATAACGACCCTACGCTTACCTCGTCAAGCTTTGCCGTGTGTGCAGAAATGTTGTTCAAAACGACGGGAACGATTATCATTTGTCTCTCGATTCCCGTTATCACTCAGGACCGGCATGGCCATCATCACGCGTCAGGATCATCGCTTTAGCGAACATCCGCTGATCTTTATGCAGAGCGATCGCAGCTTAGCGAGCGCGCTGGAAGATCTGATGCGCGAACAAAGCAGCTACATGCTGGACAACCTCAAGCTCGGCCAGCCGGCACCCGCCGGGACCTTAACGCTGGCCGAGTGGTCAAGTCCGCTTCACTATCGCCGCCTGACGCAGCGCTACAGCGACTATCTCTATCGCGATCATCCCGATGTGCAGCAGGAAGCTAAGCCGCTGCAGTCGCTGTGGGCGCAATGGTATTTTGGTCTGCTGCTGCCACCGCTGATGATGGCGTTATTGCAGGAACCACGCGCGCTGAACTGCTCGCCGCATCTGATTCACGTTGAGTTCCACGAAAACGGCCATCCGTGCGCGTTCTGGCTGGATGTGCAGGAAGATGAGGATGCGCGCTACTTCAATGGCCAGCAGCGTATCGATCGCCTGATTCAGCAATGCCTGATGCCGGCAGTGAATGGCATGACACAGCACGGTGATATCAATGCAAAGCTCATTTGGAACAACATGGGCTTTTCGTTTTACTGGTTCCTTGGCGAGTTGAAAAACCAGTTGCCGGAAGAGACGATTTTGCAGTTAGAGCAGGCGCTATTTTTCACTCAGTCACTGCTCGATGGCAGCGATAACCCGCTGTATCGCACCATGATCCCGCGCAATGGCGAAATGGAGCGACGCAGCTGCTGCCAGCGCTATCGCATCCCCGATGTAGAACGTTGTGGTAACTGCACGTTAAAAGCGGTGTAGCACCCGCGCATTCTGTTACAGATTCTCCTTTTCTCCCGTTTACACTTTTCCAGGCTTATGGCATTTTTTTGGCTCTGTTTTTACCGGAGATAACAATGAGCCTGGAGTCGGTACGGCACTTCTTTGCCGAACATGCACCGGATATCGACATCATCGAGATGCCGGAAAGCACCGCCACCGTTGAGCTGGCCGCACGCGTTCATGGCGTTCAGCCTGGGCAAATCGCCAAAACCCTGTCGCTGAAAGTGAAAGATGCCATCGTGCTGATCGTCACGCGCGGCGATGTGCGCCTCGATAATCGCAAGCTAAAAGCCGCACTCGGCGCCAAGGCGCGCATGTTAAGCGTGGATGAAGTGGTGAACTGGACCGGACATCCGGTCGGCGGCGTTTGCCCGTTTGGGCTGGAAAATCCGCTGACCATTTATTGTGATGTGTCGCTGCGCAGCTTTGACGAAGTGCTGCCGGCAGCCGGATCGATTCATAGCGCGGTGCGCATTTCGCCGCAGCGCATGGCAGAACTCACTGCGGCGAAATGGGTTGACGTCTGCGAGGCGCTTTAATGCGACTCGCGCGCGGGGGCACCGGAGATTTCGATGCCGCGCGTCTCCCGACCAAACGCCACCAACACGCAAATCAGCACCGCCACCGTTCCGGCGACAATCGCCATCCCCAAACCGTAATTGCCGCCGTGTGCTTCGGCGATACGTGACTGCACCGTCGCATTCACTGAGGCGATCAAATTCCCCAGCTGATAAACAAAGCCCGGCAGCACCGCGCGCGCATTAGCGGGCACCAGTTCGGTGAGATAAGTCGGCACCACGCCCCAAGCGCCCTGCACCATAAACTGCATCAGAAACGCGCCGATACCGATCATCCATGAACCGCTGGAGAAGGCCCACAGCGGCAGCACCGGCAGCGCGAGGAACGACGCCAGAATAATTGCGCGCTTGCGACCAATCCGCTCGGACAATGCACCAAAGGTGATGCCGCCTAGCATCGCCGCGATGTTGTAGCTGATAGCAATGATGCTGACGGTGTGCGGATCGAACTGATGCTGCACTTTCAGGAAGGTGGGATAGAGATCCTGCGTACCGTGGCTGAAGAAGTTAAAGCAGGCCATCAGCAGCACCATATAAATACAGATTTTCCAGTGCTGCCGAATAATCGGCAGCAGCGCATTGCTCTCTTTGCGCTCGCGCGCCGCCAGCCACACCGGCGATTCCGGCACTTTGAAGTAGATAAACGGCAGCAGCAGAATCGGCAACGCGCCAATCAGGAACATACCGCGCCAGCCGACCGTTTCGAAGAACAAACCAAAAATCACCGACGCCAGCAGATAGCCGCACGGATAACCGGCCTGGAAGATGCCGGACATCAAGCCGCGCGAGCGATCCGGAATGGTTTCCAGCGCCAGCGACGACGCCACGCCCCAAATGCCGCCCATCGCCACGCCGTAAATCACGCGGAAACCAAGGAACGCCGTGAAGGTGGGCGACCATGCCGAAAGCAGTTCAAACGCCGAGAACATCACGATATTGAGCATCAGAATCGGTCGGCGGCCATATTTCTCCGCCAGCCGACCAAACAGCAGCGCGCCGATCGGGCGCACGGCGAGCGTGAGCATGATGGCGAGGGAAACATCGGAGACGCTGGTATGGAAATACTGGGCAAGATCGCTGAGGACAAACACTAAGATGAAGAAGTCGAACGCATCCAGCGTCCAGCTCGCGAAACTGGCAAAAGCCACGTTGCGCTGGGTCGCAGTCCAGTTGAACATGTCGGTATCCTGTCTGATTAGCTTCCGGATCGATGGCCGGATTTATAGTAGAAGTTACCGCGCGAATAATTTCACGGGTTACTATTATGTTAACTGTTTGTATATAGCATGTCAGAAAGGCGGGCTGTGGCGGGAATTGTCAGCGAGTGATTCGCGGTGTAAAAAAGCGTTTCATGTTGAAGAGGAAGGTCGCCATAAATGACGACCCTACAATGACGGACGCTACAACTGATTAAACGCCTTTTCGATCATCTCCAGCAGCAGCGCGTTATTGACGGTTTGAATTACATGCACCAACGCGCCAGTTTGCGGTGGCACGCCGATATCCAGACGCAGCGGCGTGCGATAACGCCAGCTTTTGCCGCGCGTGGCGCCGGGACGCAGCTCAATATCCACATAGTAATCCACGCCGTCGGCGACACGCTGATTCAGCAACCAGGCGACCACCAGCGCATCATGAATCCAGCAGCCTGGCAAATGACGGGTGCGAACCGAATAATCGATCCATGGGCGTAACGTCTCGCGCACAAACTGTGGCAATGGATGATCGTTGGCGGTAAGCCGCGTGAGATCCTGCTGCGTCAGCAAGGTTTGCGTGGTGGCGTCCATTGGTACCAGCGTGATGGTGGCGCCGCTGTGCAGTACCTGATGCGCCGCTTCCGGATCGAGGCCAAAATTGGTGTCTTTGATGTAATCATCCAGCGCAAACACGCCGCCCATAATCACAATCTCTGCCACCGATTCTGCCATTTGCGGATAACGCTGCAGCGCCAGCGCCACGTTGGTCAGCGGACCGATCGCCACCAGCGTAAACTCGCCGGGGTTGTCACAAATCAGTTGGCCCATTACGCCAGCCGCATCATGCCCATCCGCCGGAATACGCTGCGGCTGACGCACGCCGCGCCACAGTTCCCCGAGCTTTTCATCGGCAACGTGGTCAAGACGCGCACGCCACGGCGCAGGATCTTCGCGCAGTGCCTGCAAAGCGCCCTGCACCACCGGAATGTTGCGTCCCAATCGCTGTAGCAGATCTTTGGCGACCTGCGCACCCACCGCGCTCGGCGTGTTGCCGGTGACGGTGGTAATCAGTTCCAGCGACAGCGACTTTGAAGCCAATGCTAACGCCAGCGCAAGGCCGTCGTCGGTGTTAGCGCCCGCTATACCGTTTCCCGGATCACAATCGATAATCAATCTTTTCATAGTGTTATAGTTTTATTGTTGTTGAGTAAGCTGGCAGCCACAGGACTCACCGATTTCTAAATGGTGAGGGAATTCCGCCAGCTTCGCATCGCCATCCCAATTTTTGAGCATGGCAATCGCACTGCGCGCCATATCACGCAGCGGCTGACGAACGGTGGTGAGCGTCGGCACATGAAACGCCGACTGATCGGTACCGTTAAAACACACCAGCGCGACATCCTGCGGCACGCGCAGTCCATGCTCTGACAGCGCACGAATGCAGCCAATCGCCTGGCCTTCGTTACTGGTAAACAGTGCACGCGGCACACGACCGCTGGCCACCATGCGCTGCGCGGCGTCGTAACCGCCCTGCCGCGTGTAGCTGGCCGGAAAAATCATCGCCTCATCCGCCAGCAATCCTTTCTGCGCCAGCGCATCGCGCCAGCCCTGAATACGATCCTGCGCGTTAAGCATGTCTAGCGGACCGCTGATCATGCCTACCTGCTGATAACCGTGGCTGAGCAAATGCGACGTTACCTGACACGCCGCTTCACGCTCATTAACGCGCAGCATGCTGACGCCCGGACGCGGCTCAATGCGATCCAGCATCACCAGCGGCGTACCACTGACCTGAATCACATCAATATAGGGATGGCGATCGACGCTGTTGTAAAACAGGCCATCAACCTGACGATTTAACAGGCCCTGAATAATCTCCAGCTCGCGTTTGCGATCGTCACCGGCATCACCCAGCAGCATGACGTGGCCGTGATTCATCGACTCCTGCAACAGCATGTGCGCCATCGAAGCAACAAAGGGATTACCGATGTTCGGCACCACTAAACCAAAGGTTTTGGTGCTGCCCGAAGCCAGCGCGCGCGCCACCGCATTAGGGCGATAGCCGGTCTGCTTGATCGCCTCCAGCACGCGCTGACGCGTGGCTTCTGCCACCGGTCGCGGGCCGTTATTGATCACGTAACTGACCACCGCCACCGAGGTGCCGGCGATTTTTGCCACGTCGGTGCGCGTGACGTTTCCGGTTGGAGATTTCGCCATTCCTTTGCCCCTGCGTAAATGCCATTGGCCGGAATCGCCGGCCAATGGGGGTTTTGATTTACGCGATCCTGCTGGTCAGATGGCATCTTCCGGCAGATTAAGATCGCGTCCGCGCGTTTCCGGCGCCACGAAAGTGGTGAGAAAACCGATGCTGGCCATCGCCGTGAAGTAAACCGCAATCGGCCACCAGTGTCCGGTAAACGACAGCAGCGCCGCCGCCACTAATGGCGCGGTACCTCCTGAAAGGATAGATCCCAGCTCTTTCGCTACCGCCATCTTGGTGTAACGACGCTTCGCGCCAAACATCTCGACGCCCCACGCCGCCTGCACGCCGAAAATACCCAGCGATGCCAGCGCCATACCGACCACAATGACCGCCATCACAATCGCTGGATCGCGGCTGTCCATCAGGCTAAAGGCAGGCCAGGCGTAGAACATCAGCAATAAGCAGAAGCAGCGATAGGTAATGCGGCGACCAAAGCGATCCGACAGCCAGCCAGCAAACGGAATGATCAGGAAACCAAGTAAAGAGGCGATGAACACCGCTGTGGTGGGCACCGATTTGTCGAGCATCAGCACTTTGGCGACGTAACCGACAATGAAGCCCTGCGCCAGATAAGAAGGGCCGTTTTCGCCGATACGTAAACCGACCATGGTCCAGAAGGCGCGGGTGCGGCGCCAGAAGCTGCGCGTATCCACTTCTTCTTTCGCCTGCGCCAGCGTGGCGTTACGTTCGGCCTGCAATTCCGCCTGCTGACGTTCAAACACCGGCGTTTCACGTAGGTTGCGACGAATCCACAACGCCACCACCGCAATCAGCGCGCTGCTGAGGAACGGAATACGCCAGCCCCACGACAGCAAGCTCTCTTTGTCCATCTGGATCACTGCCAGCCAGACCAGCGACGCAATCAGCGTGCCGCTGTTTGAGCCCAGCGCAATCACCGACGACACCAATCCACGACGTTCAACCGGGGCATATTCGCCCAGCATCACCGTACCGCCGGACAACTCAGCGCCCGCCCCCAAACCTTGGGTAAACCGCAGCAGCACCAAACATGCGGGAGCCCAGACGCCAATGCTGGCATAGGAAGGAATCAAACCAATGAGTGTTGTGGAGGCGCCCATCAGAATGATGGTTGAGATCATCACCGTTTTGCGGCCCTTGCGATCGCCGATCCAGCCGAACAGCAAGGCACCAATCGGGCGGGCAATAAAGCCCACCGACCAGGTGGCAAAACTCGAGAGTAAGGCGATAGCCGGCGTAGCTTCCGGGAAGAAGACGTCACCAAAAATAATGCCGGCGGCGAGGCCATAGAGCGCAAAATCCGCATATTCCATCGCGGTGCCAAGCCAGCAGGAGAACGTGGCGCGCCAGAAATCTTTACGGCCGGAGGATGTTTCAAGCCGCGCATCGGCAGCTGAGGAGGATGTCAGTGAGCTTTGTTGCGAAACCGTCATAACCCAATCCCTGAATGAGGTAAAAACAGCAAACGCCCTTCCGTGGGTCAGTTCCCTTGCAACAAGCGGAACTCCCCGGTGGCGACGTTCAGTAGGCAAACCTGGATGAAAAATCAGTAATGAATTCCCTGGTGTTGGAATTCGCTTCTTCGCCTGTTCCCGCCGATGTAATTTTCATCGATCGCATTAGTGAGGCAAATGTAACTGGGTCATCTCAAGGCCAACTTCGTCTCTGGCACCGTGAGTTATCACTGTGGATACAGTCTATCTACGCGCGTAGATAAATCAAGTGATAATAGAGAAATTTATTAGATAAACTTCACTATAACTCATGAAAACAAGGCAAAAATGGCGTCAAATCATGACATTACATCTAATGCATGGCGCAAGAATTGTCTTATTGAAGCTTGATTGACGATTATTGCTTACCATTTAACGGCGCAGGCTAACGCTTCATCGCGCTGTTTTTCGCACAGTTCAGTTAAGGTTTAATGACAAGCAGGCAATACTCTTAAATCCCGTCATGGATGCGCGAGTTGCTCAACCTCTGCATTACACTGGAGCAATATTACAGGAGCGCTATGACCATTATTCTTATGCGACACGGTAAACCCGATCATCCGGTCACTGGGCGCTTCACGGCTCGGGCGCTGGCCGACTGGTGTGAAGGTTACGATCAGGCTGATATTTGCGACTCCCCGCCGCCGCGCAGTCAAACCATTGCGCGCCTCGCGAGTGTGATCGCCACCAGCCCGCTGCCGCGCGCCCGTTCGTCATTAACGCGTCTGGGTTTACAGCCGCACGCGGTGGATGAGGTTTTTAGCGAAGTGGCGATACCGACGTTGCCTTTTGAGCGTTTGCATCTGCCGCTCAACGTCTGGCTGGCGCTATTACGTTTGTTGTGGCTGTGCGGCTATGCCGGCCATGTCGAATCGGTGCAGCATGCACGTCAACGCGCCCGTCTGGCGGCAGATAAACTGGTGGCGCTGTCGCAGCAAGGCACGGTGTTGTTAGTTGGTCACGGCATCATGAACAAGCTGATTGCGCGCGAGTTACGCAAGCGCGGCTGGCAGGCCGAAAAACATGCCAGCAGCCGCCACTGGAGCAGTGCGATTTATCATCGTCCATTCATTTAAGTTGGAAGTAGCTCAGCACCTCACAACCGGTACCGGCTTGCGGCGTGGCAATCACCTTCATCTGCTGCAGATCAATCAGGCTGAGCGAACCGTCGCCCTCATTCGCAATCAGCAAGCTGCGATTATCCTCACTGAAGCAGCCATCCATCGGCTTATTGCCAACCTGAATATCGCCGAGCGGATTGAGCAGATCGTCAAACAGCGTCACCACCGGTTCTTGATCGCCAATCGCCACCAGCCGCTCGCCGTTGCCACTGAAGCGCACCACCTGACAGGGTTGCTGATGGCCCGGCAAGGCCAGGCGCTGGCGGATGCGATGACTTTGCCGATCCACCACATACAGCAGCGGGGCATCGGCAGCGCTCGCCACCAGATAAGGATGTTTAGGCGAGGCGGCGATACCGGAAATCGGGCCGGGCATCAGGATGTTGTCGATAATCCGCCCTTCCGCCTCACACAGATCCACCACGGTAATGCTGGCGTCCTCTTCATTTTCGGTAAACAGCTTGCGGCCGCTGGGCGACAAGGTAAGTCGGTGCGCATTGTGCGAAGGCAGCTGAATAGTTTTCTCCACGCGATCGCTAACCGGATCAATCACCGCCACCACCGCGCTGTTTTCACAGCAGAGATAAACTTTGCCGTCACGTCCTAACTGGCCGCTGTGCGGTGCCTTTAACGGCGACAGATCGATAAAACCGCTGATCTGCCGAAGGCGCAAATCGATGATCGCCACTTTGTGGCCAGGATGCGGATTGTCGCCGTGAATGCCGTCGCCGTAGATCGGCACGTACGCTTTTTCCAGCTGTGGCAGCATCAGAAGCTCGTGTGGACGCGGCGGAAAGGCATTTAACGCTTGCTCAACGGCAAAGGTTTCGGGATTGAGAAACAGCACGCGATTGCCCTGCTTATCGACAGCCAATAATCCACGGTTGTGTCGCTGCATAGTGTCTCCTTTAGTTGATCACCTGCTTTAAGCGTAGCTAACCCTCACTCAGGGTGGGATTTTCCCGGCAGACCAGCGAAAAATGCAGCCAGGTTAACACGTGATCTCACGCGCACTTTTTAATCTCACCCGCGACTTACGCCATGCCACGCTTATTTTATTAGGAATAGTCTTAATGAGATAAAATAGAATCACCAACAATTCACGCAATTATTTATCGTTAATTTAAAGCTTAACGGATCCTTAATTTTCCGGTTTATCTGAAAGGATCAAAAAGTGATAGCCGCATCGCACAGAATGTTTTATTAAGCATAGGAGAGTACTTTTTTTTACACACAGCCTAAAGGACAATCAAGAGCGCTCAGCGCCGCTGATCAGGGACGCCTTGCCACCATAATCACAATAATCAGGTGCATCATGAATAAAAAACGCCTTCAGCCAGCGTTAACCCTCTGGCATAACTGGAAAAGACTCGCGTTTACCAGCCAGACTTTCCTGCAGAAAAAACAGTATACTGCGCTCTGTGCGCCGGAATACGATCCCAGCGAAGAGGACAATATCGTGTTACTTTCTGGCGAAAAAGATCTGCCAGAGATTCCAAAGAAAGTCTGGATGTATTGGGATAATGAATATTTACCGAAATCACTGGCGTTAAATATTAAAAATATTCGTCAGGATAATCCCGACCATGAAATCCATTTATTAAATCGTTTAACGGTAAAAGAAGTTTTACCGGATTTTATCTTCACCTCAAGCCAATTAACCGCCCAGCAAAGAAGCGAAGTGATTCGCCTGGAATTGCTGTTGCGCTATGGCGGCATTGCCATTGATTGCAGCACCTTATTATTTGAAGATCTCTCCTGGGTGCATCGCGCGCATCAGGAACGCCGTATGGATGTGATTGGTTATTACCACGAAAACGCCACCGTCAACTATCTCGCGCCAGTGATTGAGAGCTGGTTCCTGGCGGCGACTGCCAATAATCCGTTTATCCGCGAATGGCAAAAACATTACGCGCCGATCAAACATCTCGGCGAACAGAATTACTTCAGTGAATTGACCAAGCGCGATGATTATTCCCTGCTGACGCAGAAGATTGCGCAGCCGGAGCAGCAATTAGGTTCACTGGCGCAGCAGATCGCCATGCGCGAACATCGCCGGGTGAATCTCTACCTGCGCAAATGCGAGGCTAACGCCTATTACTATCAGCGTTTAAGCGGCTGGAAGAGCGAGGCGTTTGCCCATGCAGTGCTGTTTCATCAGCGTCCACTCACGCCACCACCGGTAATAAAACTCAGCGGCAATGAGCAGCTGCACCTCGACTTCAACCTGCGGCTCGGCCATTACAACCGCAGCAGTTTGTTGGGCCAGATGATGCAAACGCCTGCGCCGATCGCGCTGGCTTCACCCATCAACAAAGCGCGCGCGTAACCATTGGATAAAGGTGGTCACCGCCCGTGGCACCTGAGCGGCATACGGGCGTACCACCCACAACCGATCGGCGAAGGCATCCACCGCTTGCCACTGCGTCAGCACCTGCTGCAGCGTACCGCTGGCTAATGCCGCGCTGGCGCTGAAGTCCGGCAGCATCGCAATGCCCAAACCTTGCAATGCCGCATCCCGGATCGACTCGCTGTTGTTGGTGGCAAAATTACCCTGAATCTTTACCTGCACGGTTTCGCTGCCGCCGTCCGCTAATCGAAAACGCCACTGCGGCGACTCGAGTCCGCGCGGGTAATAAAGACAATTGTGCTGCTGCAACGCCTGCGGTGAATCCGGCAAACCGTTCTGCGCCAGATACGCCGGCGACGCCACCAGCAGCGCGCGGGTTTCACACAGCGGCAGCGCAACATGCGTTTCCGGCAGGCTATCGCTATGGCGAATCGCCAGATCAAAGCCTTCACTGCCGAGCGACACCAGACGATCGGTGACGTCCAGCTGCAAGCGCACCTGCGGATAGTCGCGCAAGAAATCGCCGATGATCGGCACCAGCTGCTGACGCGCAAACGCCACTGGCGCAGTCACGCGTACCATGCCACGCACCGGCCCCGCTTCATCACGTACGCTGAAAAAGCTCTGCGCGATATGCGCAAAGGGATCGCGCAGCTCATCCACCAGCTTTTCACCGGCGGAGGTCAGCCGCACGCTGCGCGTGGTGCGCTGTACTAACGCCACACCCGCCATCTTTTCCAGCTCTTTAATCTTCTGACTCATCGCCGCTTTGCTGACGTCTAATCGTTCCGCCGCGCGCGTAAAACTGCCGAGCTCAGCCAGCACGGTTAACCAGTGCAAATGGACCCAAAGGCTATCTGTTTTAATTTCTTTCATATCGATTGTTCAAAATAATAAATAATCATTTCAACCAGCGCGCTTTTTCTTTCCGGCAGCAAGCGGCAGCATAGAGCCACATCCTACTCTTTTCATGTGAGCAAAAACGAGGGTTTATTTATGCCGTTACTGACATTCGACGTTATTCAGGGCCGTTCAGAATCAGAAATCCGCACTTTGCTGGATGCCGCACATCGCGCGGTTTTAACCGCATTTAAAGTCCCGGCCCGCGATCGTTATCAGATTGTTCATGAAAACAAAGGTTATCAGATGGTCTTTCAGGATACCGGCTTAGGCTTTGCGCGAACCGACAATCTGGTGATGGTGCGCGTGTATACCAGCCCGAGAAGTGAAGAACAGAAGTGCCTGTTTATGGCAGAGTTAGCGCGCGAACTGCTGGAAAGTTGCGGCGTTCAGGGCACAGATTTGATGATTAGTTTTATCACCAACAGTAAAGGCGACTGGAGCTTTGCCGACGGCGAAGCGCAATACCTCACTGGAAAACTCTAATCTCCCTTCTCTGCCCTCACTGGCAGCAGCGCGTCCGTTGCTGCCAGGCGAAACCACAGTTAGCCTTAACCCGCCTTAAACGAATCGGAATGCATCGCACAAATCTGGTTGGATGTGTTGCAGCCCTGTGACACCCAATATAGATTGACGCAAAATCCCCACAGAGGGTCGTTGGCGCACGGATTGCGTATTCATTCAACATGAGGATCTAACGTTGTCCGAATTGGTTTCGGTTGTACTCTTTTTGGCCGCGATTGCGGTCTACTCCTCTAAAGCCGGGCGAAATAAATTTTGGTTTAGTCTGATCCTGCTGCTGCTCACGCTGTTTATCGTGCTTAACGTCACGCTGGTCGCCAGCAACTATTTTACCGGCGATGGCATTAATGACGCAGTGCTGTATACGCTGACCAACAGCCTGACCGGCGCGGGCGTGAGCAAATATGTGGTGCCGGCCATCGGACTGATCATCGCGCTGTTCTCGCTGTTTTGCCTGCTTTCGTGGTTACTGCGCCGCCGTAAGCGGCCGCATCACCTCGGCTGGAGTTTGCTGGCGATTGCCTGTGCCGCAGGTTCGGTACAAACCACGCCCGCGTTCCGCCAGGTAAAAGAGCTGATTGCCTCACATTCACGCCTCGCCGATTCGGATTTCGAAACCTACTTCAAAACGCCCAATAAGGTGATCGCCGAGCCCAAGCTCAATCTGGTCTACATTTATGGCGAAAGTCTTGAACGGACCTATTTCGATCAGCAGGCATTTCCTGGTCTGGCCCCGGAACTCAGCCGGGAAAAAGAGAACAGCATCGATTTCAGCCAAACCGAACAGCTGCCCGGCACCGATTACACCATTGCCGGCATGGTAGCTTCACAGTGCGGCATCCCGCTGTTTGCGCCTTTTGACGGCAATGCCTCGGCTTCGCTCTCCAGCTTCTATCCGCAAAATATTTGTCTGGGCGACATCCTGAAAAACTCAGGCTACGAAAACTGGTTTATTCAGGGCGCCGATTTACGCTTCGCCGGTAAAGACACATTCCTGCTGTCGCATGGTTTTGATGCGGCCAACATGTATGGCTCGCAGGAGCTGAAAAGTCGCGTTGCCGATCCCAGCTATCGTAATAACTGGGGCTACTACGATGACACCGTAATGGACGAGGTGTTTGAGAAATACGAGGAGCTGTCGCGCGCGCAAAAACGCTTCGCATTGTTCACCCTTACCGTCGACACCCATCACCCGGATGGTTTTATCTCGCGCAGCTGCCAGCGCAAAAGCTACAGCTATGATGGCAAACCAAACCAATCCTTTAGCGCGGTCGCCTGCTCGCAGGAGCATGTGGCGCGTCTGATTGAGCGCATCAAAGCCTCACCGTGGTTTAAAAACACCATCATCGTGGTGACCTCCGATCATCTGGCGATGAACAACACCGCGCATCAATATCTGATCAAGCAACCGCGCCATGACCTGTTTATGGTGATTCGTGGCGATCAGCCACAGGCGGAAGTGCTCGATGGCAAACGCAGCACGCTGGATAACGGCGCCACGGTGCTGGATATTCTCGGCGGCGATAACGCGATTGGGCTCGGTCGCAGCGGCCTCTCTTCGAAATCGCTGTCCACCGAGTTCGACGACATGGCAAAGCGCGTCACATCGTGGAAAGCGGACATTATTCAGCTGTGGAATTTCCCCAGCAAGATGGATAGCTTCACCGTCGATCAACAGAAAAACACCCTCAGCTTCTCTGGCGCGACCTTCAAGTTACCAATTCTGTTCCGCGTCTCCGACAAACATGTCGAACCGCTGCCGGAAGGGGAATACTCCGAACCGCTGCGTTATCAGCTGGCGAGTTTTGCTGCCGCCGACAAGTTCGTTTGGGTCGATCGCTGCTTTAAGATGGCGCGCCTGTGGCAGCCAGAGTTAGCGCTGTCGAGCGATTTGTGCGTGTCGATGGGACAAATGGGCGCCAAACCCAGCGTAACCCGCATCGATAAAGCGCAGTGGAAAGGTAAAGTCAGCTTCCCGAAAGCAGAAGTCAGTGCGGCAACCTTCCAGCTCAACGAACAGCAAATACGCATCGAAGACAATGCAATTCGTTACAACGCCGACAGCTTCCTGTTAACAGTGCCCGGCGCGCCAAATAGCGTGAAGAGTTTTAAAGGGATATCACGTCCGGAAGCGTGGGGACGCTGGTCGAATGCCAATCTGGCACCGGAAGTGAATATTGAGTATACCGATCCGCTGCCTGAACGCTTTGATGTGGTAATCACCGCGCGGGCTTTTGGTCCGAATGCGCATCGACCGATTCCCGTGCGCGTTGGCGATGAAGAGCAGCAACTGAATTTGGGAGATGAGTTCTCCACCACCACGCTGCATTTCACCAATCCAACCGGCAGCCGTAATTTGATCATTGCGCCGCCGGAGCCGCAGGAGTCGAATGTCGGCAATATCATCGGCCAGGATCCGCGCAAACTGGGGATCGGCATGGTGGATATAAAAATAATTCCGCAAACCTAACGTAGGGTCGCCATTTATGGCGACCCGGTGCGCATGGATGCGCAGCCTACGAACGCAGCGCCTCCAGTTTTTCGCGTTGCGCCCCTTCCACCGTAAAGTTCTCTGCCGCCAGCCAGCGTTCGAAGCCTTGTTTCACCTGCGGCCAGTCGCTGTCGATAATCGAGAACCAGCAGGTATCACGGCTGCGGCCTTTATAGACAATCGCCTGCCGGAAGGTGCCTTCAAACTGAAACCCTAAACGCAGCGCCGCGTTGCGTGATGGCTGATTGCAGCTGTCGCATTTCCACTCGTAGCGACGATAGCCCAACTGCTCAAAGGCGTAGCGGATCAGCAGATAGTGCGCTTCGGTGGCCATGCGCGTTTGCTTCAGCAGCGGCGAGAAGGCGACGTGGCCGATCTCCACCGATCCGTTTGTCGCATCAATGCGCATCAACGCCAGGCTGCCAACCGCACGATTACTCACTGGATCGATCACCGCGAAATGCATGGGATCGCGCCCATTTTCCAGCTTGCGCGCATAGGCAACATAGGCTGCTTCATCGGCAAAAGGTTCGGCGAACATATAGGTCCAGTCACGCCCATCTGCAGCCAGCGCATAGGCAGCATACAGTTCGCGGCCATGGCGCTCGGCACTCAGAGGTTCCAGGCGGCAATAGTCACCGGTGAAGGTTTCATAGCTCGGCCAGGCGCGGGGTTGCCAATCTGGCAGCGGAAATCCTACCGGTTGTCCGTAAGCGTTGGTGTGTTGCGGCATTCCTCAATTCCTTTATCAGTCAGGACCAGAAATGCAGAGTGCCACTTTGCTGGCGTGTTAAAAAGCGCCACAATGCATGAAATTGATGGATCCACGGAACTGCGTACATGAGTGATATTGAGCTACATCGATTATTGCTGGCCCCGCTGGAAACCAACGGCAAGTTAACGCTGCAACAGCAACTGTTTCAACGTATCAGGCAGGCGATTCTGACGGGCAAACTCGCCGCCGGTACGCGTTTGCCCGCGACACGCCAGCTGGCGCTGGATCTCGCGGTTTCACGCAATACTGTGATCGCCGTCTGGGCGCAGCTGCAGGCGGAAGGCTTTTTGCTGAGCGATCGCCAGGGCAGTCGCATCAGCAATATGGCGCAGCTACCGCAGGAAAATCAGCCGCACACCAGCAGCGAAATCACCTTGTCGCCGCGCATCGCTCAGCTGCGATCCAGCCATCGCAGCTTCAGTCAGGAGATGGCGCTGCGCCCCGGCGTGCCTTCGCTGGCACATTTCCCGCTGGCTCAGTGGCGACGGGCGCTGAACCGCGTGATGCTGCATCAGCCGCAGCAACTGCTGGGTTACGGCGATCCGCTCGGTGAACGCACACTGCGTGAAGCGCTGGCGCAGCATCTGGCATTGGCGCGCGGCGTGCGCTGTACGCCCGAACAAATCGTGATTACCGAAGGCGCACAGCAGGCATTGACGCTGTGCGTGGCGCTGCTCAGCAGCCCAGGCGACATTGGTTGGGTGGAGGAGCCAGGGTATCGCGGCGCGAAAGCGGCGATGCGGTTGGGAGATATGCGTATTGAACCAGTAGCGATTGATGCGCAAGGGCTGGCGCCGCAGCCACAGGACTGGCAACAGCGTGCGCCGCGCCTGATTTACACCACGCCAACGCACCAATATCCCACCGGCGTGATCATGAGCGCACCGCGTCGTCTGGCACTGATGGCGGCCGCCCGGCAACAGCAAACGTGGATTATCGAAGATGATTACGACAGCGATTTTCGCTACAGCGGCGAGCCGATCGCCGCTATGCAGGGCATGACGCAACCAACGCCGGTGATCTACGTTGGCTCGTTCAGCAAAACGTTGTTTCCCGCGTTGCGCCTTGGATTTATGGTGTTGCCGCCGCAGCTGGTCACGCCGCTGCGCCCTGCGCTACATGAACTGCTGCGCGGCGGCAATCGTCCCGAGCAGCAGGCGCTGGCGCTGTTTTTACGCAGCGGTGATTTTAGCCGTCATCTGAGCAAAATGCGCCGTCTGTACCGCCAACGGCAGGCAACTTTGCGGCAGGCTTTGCAGCATACGTTTGGCGATCAGGTTCCGTTGCTGGGCGGCGAATGCGGCATGCATCTGGTGTTATCACTGGAAGCGGATCAAAACGATATGCGGTTGGTGGATCGGCTGATCCAGAGCGGCTACGCGCCGGGCGCGCTGTCGGGATTTTATTCGGGTGAGCAGAAGCAACAAGGGCTGGTGCTGGGTTACGGTAACACCAGCACCAGCCAGATTACGGCGGGGGTCGCGCAGTTAGCGCGTCTGCTGCGCGGGAATTAACCGCGGAAGAAGATTTCGCCTGATTTACCCATCACGATCTTACCGCTGTCATCGGTGATCAGGATGTAGTTGGCATTGATGTAAGCCCAGTGCGTGCCTGGCTGCGGCGCAGGCAGATGGCGTGGCTTCCACTCAACAATGGTGTACTGCTTTTTACGGTACTCATCTGGCACCACATCGCCCACTTTGTACTCTTTGTAGTCGATGATGATGGTGGTCAGATCGTAGTTGTTTGGTGCAGCCGCATCACCGCTTTGCGGTGGGCGAATTGGCGCGACATCGCCGCTGGATTCAGCCGGTTCATTGCTGGCTGGCGCATCGGCTGCCGGAGCCTGCGTTTGCGGGTCTGCGGCTGGCGCCTGGGTTTGGGCATCGGGTGCGGTTTGCTGCACTTGGGGCGGCATCGGTACGGCGTCTGTTTGCTCGCCTTCAGCCAGCGCGGCCGGAGCAAGGCTTAAAGCGCCCAGAAAAATTCCTGCAGAAAGAAGATTGACGTGTGTCCTGCGCATGGGTGATTTCCACTCTGGTTAATTATTAACTGTCCATTTAACTGACAAGTTAAGCACGCAGAAGGTTCCCCCGGCGCGCTTAGCGCGTCAAATTTCGCTGCTCAGCATACCTCAGCTCAGGCATTTTTTGGCGCAGTAAAATTGCAAGCAACCATGTTAGTTTTTGTCGTGCGCTTTCTGCGCCAGATCCATCAATAACGCGATGCCCAGATAGTTACTCCAGTTAAACGCGTTCTGCAGCACCACAATCGCATTGCCGTTCTGCTTATCAAAGCCAATAAAACTCGAGTAGCCGCCGATATAACCCACCTGATAGGTGATCTGCTGATCGCCGTAACTGTCGGTTACCCAGGCGATATTTTGTGCCTGATTGCCGTGCTGCTCGTAGCCGTGATTAACCTGCGCAAAGGCCGCGTTGAGCGAAGCGCCCGCGCCGTCATGCAGATGCGCATCCAGATAGCGAATCAAATCGCGCGCGTTGCTGTAGAGGCTGGCGGCCGCCACCATATTGTTGTTAAACGCCCAATCCGGCGTAATTTGCCCGCGAGGAATCAGCTTAGGCTGATCGCCCGCATGGCCGAGTGCACGCCACGGATAACCGCGCAGACGCTGCGGCTTGAAGCTGCTGCTGGTCATGCCCAGCGGCTGAAACAGATTGCGCTGCGCCAGCGTTTCGATGTCCTGATGGAAGCGATGTTTGAGGATGTAGCCCAACAGCGCATAGCCGAGATTAGAATAGCGCGCGCTGGGATGCGCGGGCGCGTCAAAGTCGGCCAGATAATCCAGCACTGCGTCGCTGTCGAGGTTGCCGTAAAAGTTCTCGCCGCTACGCAGATAGCCCATAAATTTCATGAACATCGGTAAATCCATATCCTGGCGCGGCAAGCCCGAGGTGTGCGTCACCAGTTGCAACAGCGTGATGCGTTTGGCATCAGCGCTCAGCGGCACGTTGGGCGGCAAAAGCGTCGCGAGCGTGTCGTTCCAGTGCAGTTCGCCGCGATCCACCAGCTCAATAATCACCTCAGCGGTGATACCTTTACTCAGCGAGCCGAGCGCAAATAAGGTATCTGGCGTGATGGGATAACGGTGCACCGCATCGGTGACGCCAAAACTGTAAAATTTAGGCTGGCTGCGTTGATGGATGATGGCGATGCTGATGCCGGAAACCTGCTTTTGCTGCATGTAATGGCGCACGATGTCATCGACGTTTTCATTAAAGGTCGCGTGCGAAAGATAGACTTTATCGCTGACGGGCGCGGAGGTTTGCGACAAGGTGCCGCAGGCGCTGAGCAATACGCTCATGCCCAACAGAATGATGCATGTTATTAAACGATGGCACAGCACCCGTTTATTCCTGGCAAAGATAATCATGGCAATGGATTGAGCGAATTTTTATGTTTTATAGTGGGTGCGACGGGTGTTGGTGGCGAAATATAACACAGAAGAAAGTCAGCGCCACCTGCCAAAAACAGGTGGCGGCGGGGATTATTGATTAACGGGAATAACCGATCCTTGATAGTGCTGGTTAATAAATTCAGCGGTTTGCTTTGACTCCAGATCTTTCGCTAGTTCCAGAATACGCGGATCGTGCGCCAGTTTCGGCGTGGTGACCAGCACGTTGGCATACGGATTATCCTTCGCTTGTTCCAGCGCCAGCGCATCCTTCGACGGCACTAAACCGGCCTGCAACGCGTAGTTGCCATTGATGATCGCCAACTGCGCATCATCCAGCGCGCGCGGCAGCTGCGGCGCTTCCACTTCGATAATTTTCAGATGGTGCGGATTGTCAGTAATGTCTGCGGAAGTCACCAGCGTATTGGCGCTATTGCTCTTCAATTTGATCAACCCATTGGCCTGCAACAGATAAAGTGCGCGGCTGAGATTGGTGACATTATTCGGCACGGCCACTTGCGCGCCATCAGGCAGATCTTTCAGTGATTTCACTTTGTGCGAGTAGATGCCAAGCGGCTCAATATGCACGGTGGCGACCACAGAAAATTTCTCGCCCAGCGCTTTTTCCTGATCGCGCAGGTAAGGCACATGCTGGAAGTAGTTGGCATCGACGTCACCGCGTGCCAGCAATTCGTTGGCGTTGAGGTTGCCGTTGAGTTCAATCACCTTGAGATCGAGCTTCTTGTCGGTCTGTTTAATGTGGTTGAGGATTTCGCTGTGCGGCACGGCATCTGCCGCTACGCGCAGCGCGGCCGCCGACGCGTAACTGCTGAACACCGAAACCATCGCTAACGCCGCTATCACCTTTTTATTCATCTGCTTCCCTTAGTTTCTTATGATTTAACGCGATTGAGAGTGTCAGCGTAATAACGCTGCGCCACGTCGCGATGCGATCGCAAACGTCCTTTGAGATAGTTCCAACCCACTTCACGCAGCAGCGGATTGCTGGGATCGCTGGTGGGCCCGCGCGCTTCTGCCGCCAGCTGCGGCGGTAGCTGATACAGCGGCACTTCGGCATCGAGCTGTGCGCCGAGGAAAAAAGCGATGGAAATGCGCTGCTGGTTTATCGGCGGCGATACCACGCGATGCACAGTGGCGCGCAGATAACCTTTGGTAGCGATTTCCAGCAGTTCGCCGATGTTCACCACAAAAGCGCCCGCTTTCGGCAGCGCATCAACCCACTGATCCGGCGTGACTTCAACCTGCAACCCAGGCTGATCGTCCTGCAACAGAAAGGTCAAAAAGCCGGAATCTTTATGCGCGCCAACACCTTGCTGGCTGGCAGCGGCATCCTGCCCCGGATAGCGAATCAGCTTCACATGTTCGTTGGGATGCGTGCCGTACAGCGCATCAAAAGCGTCCGGCGGCAGCGCCAGGGATTTGGCGAAGGCGCGCAGTAAACGCAACGCCACGTCAGTCATCGCCTGCTGCCACGCGTGAATCACCGGACGCAGCTGCGGCAGCGCCTGCGGCCACAAATTGGGCCCTTGCAGCTGCTTCCATGCCGGATCGTCTGGCTGCAGCGTCAGCGCGGCACGCTCTGCACCGATATCAAATTGCTCACGCTGATCGCGCTGCTCACGGGTGTATTCCACGCCCGCACGGTTGTAGCCGCGAAAATGCGGCGAATGAATCATCGAAACACGCTGTTTCTCTTCATCCGGCAACGCAAAGAACGCGCGCGTGATGCTTTGCACGTTCTGCAATAGCTGCGGATTGATGCCATGATTCACCAGATAGAAGAAACCGACGTCACGCGCGGTTTCGCGCAGTTCGGCAAGGTATTGCGCCTGCTCCGCATCCGGCAGTTCCAGCAGGGCTAGATCCAGTACCGGCAATGTGCTGGCCATAATTTGCATCCTTTATGCAGAAAAACTCTGCCTTTACGCTGCCATCTGTCGGCAAAAGCAGCCAATACTGTTGCGTGATAAGTTATGGCGAATCCTTTTTAGGAGAGGTTCAGCAATCGATATGCAAAAAGCGATAAATCGCGCCCGCTTCCCGCTATAATCGCCGCCAATTAACTTTGGGCATTGCCCATCAATGAAAGCAGGAGATGCCGTATGAACCAGGGTCCGTTAACTGAAAAAGAGCTGAACTGGCTGGAAGATATGCTGGAGAAATACGGCAACGAGCACTCGGTGGTGGATACCGCTGAGCTGGACGGCATGCTGACAGCGCTACTCTCCGGCCCGAACGACATCGAACCGAGCGAGTGGCTGGTGGCGATGTGGGGCGGCAAAAAGCACATTCCAAAATGGTCGAATGAGCGCGAGATGGATCGCTTTATGACGCTGACGTTCCAGCATCTCAACGACATCGCCGAACGCCTGGCCGAATTCCCAGAGCAGTTCGATCCGCTGTTTGGCACGCAAGAGATGGAAGGCCAGGAATTCACCGTGGTGGAAGATTGGTGCTACGGCTATTTGCGCGGCGTGGCGCTGGATGCAGATTGGTCGCTGCTGCCCGAATCACTGCAGCCGATGATGGAGGCGATTGCCTTGCACGGCAGCGAAGATCACCTGGCGAAGCGCGAAGCCTTCACACCGGACGAGTTTGAAGCCAGCATCGAGGCGATTCGCCCTGCGGCGCTGGAGCTGCATGAATACTGGCAGGAACAGCGCATGGCGCAGCCCGATCCAGAGCCTCAACTGCCGCACTTTGCCGGCGAGAAAACCGGCCGCAACGATCCTTGCCCATGCGGCAGCGGTAAAAAATATAAGCAGTGCTGCGGCAAGTAGGAGCACCATTTGTAGGGTCGCCATTCGTGGCGACCTGCCAACGAGATGCGCATAACTGCGCCCCTTACGGCAGCGATGCCGCTTTCACCTCGGTCACCCAGGTTGGCAACTGCCATGCGCCACCCGCGCGAATCGCACGGCACATGCCGGTGGTCGCATCGCTACTCTGCTCGAACGCTTTGCCATCCCACACCCACGCCGCTGTGCTCCAGCAGTCGCCGATGCCGCGCCCTTTCTGTGCTTCAGAGATCACACCTTCGCTGTAATCAGAGCCGGAATCCGTCACCAGCTGCGGTGTGCCCTGCAACGCTTTATCGATCAGCCAATAGCCATAACCTTCGTTATACGCCCCGCGCCAGCACAATGCGGCGATCAGCACGTGCGCATCATCGACCGGCGTTAAGGTCAGCGGCTCCGCGCCCTCTTCTGGCTGATCGTCGGACGGTGCCAGATTGTCGCAGCTGTCGTCATCGGTGAGCGAGGCAATCAGCTTCGGCTTCAACAGCGTCAGCTCATCGGCCGTCAACGGACGCGCATCGGCCTTCACCACTTTTACCTGCTGAATCACCGGCATCGCCACCGCTGCCGGTACGCTGTTTTCCGGCTTGTTGCCTTTACGCACCAGCGCGCCCGGCGTGCTAAGACGACCTTGCGCATCATCCATTTTCAGCAGCACCGCAAACGCGCCATTACTGGAGAGATCAAAAGGCTCTTCACCACCGCGAAACTCCACTTTGCCGTTGCCTTTGATACCGTTGATCAGCGCCTGAGTTTGTTCATCGGTCAGCGTCCATTCGTCGTTATCGGCTTTCGCCACGTCGCCCAGCGCACGGTCATCAATCCACAACGCTAAGTTGTTCACCACTTTAGAATCATCATCGCCGGTATCGGCCAGCACCACGCGACCGTGCGTCACCGCATTGGGACCTCCGGCACGCACCAGCAGCACCGAGCCGCCCGCGCCCTCTTCGGCGCTGTAACCGGCGGCACGACAGGTCAGCGTATTGTCGCAGGCCAGTTCCCAGTCTTTGTGGCTAAAGGAGACGCCGTCTTGATCTGCCAACAGCGGCGCACTCAGGCTGGCAAGTAGCGACATCGCCAGCAGCAATCGGGTAATCATGCCATCTCTCCATAATGGTAAAGGTGGCTAGTGTGATGATTTTTGTGACGCGGGAGAAGTGAATTTTTGAGGTCATGTGGATGGCTAATGAATCGGCAGCTATTCGATCGTTCATCTTTAACCATTCCACCGATGAGCCAATCATTGAATGCCAAGCATTCAAAGCGGTAGTATAAGAATCAGCAGGTAAACATTCAGAGGATTAAAGTTTCATGGACGATCAAAGCAAAATGTTGCCCACCCAGCAAGCTATACGTATTCTGGATTATTGGCACAAAATAGAGTTTTTCGAATCAACTGACATTAAAGATCTTGAAAATAATGCGGATGGCGTAATTCAACTGAGCATGGAGGAATTACAGCATAATACATCACTTCCCTGGATTGAACCTCAGCAAATCAGGCGTGCAGGAAGTGATTATTCACCTGAAAAAAAATATCGTTACGAGCTCTTTTTTGGCATCTTTGAACGTGACGAAATATTTCAGCAAGCAAAGCCTTTTATTTATAAACAAAGTGACATAGAGAATGACGCGCTCGGCAATGAAGGTCGTACATGCTCGATAAAATGTAAGCTTGATCATAATGGTGTTATTGATAGCGAGAGTTTTGAGTTTTCAACGGTGACCTGGGCATTAGGTCAGATATCTACAGGTGGATTAGAACGACTGAACTTTGATGCCTATGAAGTCGATACAAAAAAATTACAGCAGCGTTTTAATGAAATTGTCACCACCGCTGACAATATAAAAACAAAACATCAATTACCACCTATTTTAACCACATTTGAAATAATTGAATTTTTAAAATCAATGGCGCAGTGGACTACTTTTTCTCCTCAAACCCCTACGCCTGCACTATTCATTAAATTAAGTGAAACAAAACCCAATAAACTCAATATTTCAGCTCAGCTAGATCCATCTTTACTTTCAAAACTTAGTGACGAGACTGAACTGGCATTATCAAACGATTCTGATTTTCCGCTGACTTCCGCTTCAGATAATTCAAATGAGATCAGTATATTAAATAGCTTCTACATACGTGATATTGAGCGGATAATAGAAGATATCAAGCGAAATAAACTTGATATTGACTCACCATTAGGACGCTATCTGACCGGCAGTCGTAAGAAAAACGTAGATTTACTTCTACCGGCAGGAAGGACGCTATTGATTGAGAAATTACGACTAGCCCAACTTCCTGCTGGACGCTGGCTTTCAGATAGAAAACACAACATGAGTTTAATGCAGCAGTTTGCTATTAATACTCTTGAGCAAGAACTTACTCATCAAGGACTTTATTCAGTTAATGGTCCACCAGGTACGGGTAAAACAACTCTACTTCGTGATATCATTGCAAACAATATCGTTAAGCGCGCTGCCATTCTTGCGAATTATAATCGGGTTGAGGATGTTTTTTCTGGCTCAATCAGCATTAGCGTCAATGGCAACACGCGCAAGATACCCTGTCTTCGCCCTGAACTTTGTGGCTATGAAATGGTGGTAGCTTCAAGCAATAATGCTGCTGTCGAAAATATCTCACGCGAACTACCTCAGCTAAAAAGCCTTGGAGATGAGTGGCAACATCATGATTATTTTAAATCAGCTGCGCGAAAACTCGCGGCATTTTCACGACCTCTAAAAAATAGCGAAAAACAGCCAGAAAAAACTTTTCTTATCAAACCGCTTGCCCCAGATGATGATTGTTGGGGATTGATTGCTGTAGCTTTGGGAAAGAAAAAGAATCGCGATCGCTTTAAAGAGCGAGTGTTTACACATAATCATACGAAAGCTGTGACTTCACCACCAGCTGATGAATATAGACACCTATTTGAATCACTAAAAAATAAAGACATAGCGAGCTTCGCAGCAGCTAAAAAAGCTTTCATTGACGCTCAACAAAAACATCATTCTATCATTCAGGAACTTCAGCAACTTGAAGATCTTAACGATCTTTCCAATTATTACCATCAACAGCAGATAAAAATACAAAAACTACGTTTACGAAGGTTTATGCTCAACGCCCGAATTACGCGATGTGCAGAGCGTGAACCGCATTGGTTAACCTTAAAATTCAGAAAAATTTTCCGGGTTAAAGCCATCATTACTGGATTAAAAAACAGATTAAATTCTACCATTGCCGCGTTACAACTGGCGGAGCAACGTTTAAGTCAAATCCAAGATGAATTGGATGCTAAACATAAACATTGTTTAGCATTGCAGATTAAGTATCAAGACACCATTTTTGCCGCAGATGAAATCAATATCGAAGCTGAGGACATTCAGCGTACCTCTTTCGGCCATGGCGCAATATTAAATGCAGCCCGTAGTCAGCTTTCAGCATGCGCCCTGGATTTACATCAATCATGGCTGAAAGAGGCTTATAAAGAGTGCAACTTACTTAAAGTTATATTCTCCGTCAGCGACGCCATAAATGGTGGTGTACAAGAAACCAAAGCCTGCCTCGCTTTGTGGCAACTTCTTTTTATGATTGTGCCGGTAGTTTCTTCTACATTTGCATCCGTTCATCGTCAGTTTATGCATTTAGGTGCCGGTGATATTGGATGGTTATTTATTGATGAAGCTGGGCAGGCAACACCTCAACAAGCGGCTGGAGCATTATGGCGCGCGAAACGTGCTGTTGTGGTGGGAGACCCCTTACAGATTGAGCCCGTTTTTACAATTCCTCCTGCCTTCGTTGAAGCTCTTGCTCAACGCGCCTTTGCCGATGATTGGCGTGAGTGGTCTCCAACAACTCAGTCAGTACAAAATCTTGCAGATAGAGTGAACCCCTATGGTTCAGCACAAATATCTAATGAGAACTGGCTCGGTAGTCCGCTGCGCGTCCATCGACGCTGTGATGAGCCCATGTTCAGTATCGCCAACAAGATTGCTTACAACAATAAAATGCTACATGGTCGGGACAAGCGTTGGCCAACTGACAATAATCTTTGGGGAGAGAGCGGCTGGTTAGATGTTTGTGGTGAAGTGAAAGGAAAACATTACGTTCCCGCACAGGGAAAAAAAGTCCTCATGATGATTAATGACTGGTTTGAACATCATGGTGCGCTGCCGGACGTCTATATTATTTCGCCTTTTAAACAGATTAAAAACCAACTTAAATCCTTATTGAGTCAGGAACTAAAAGGCATCAAGGATATCAACCGTTGGATTGATGATAGGGTGGGCACCGTTCATACCTTTCAGGGAAAAGAAGAGAAAAATGTCATTATTGTGCTTGGTTTATCGGCTAATAATTCTGGCGGAGAAAAATGGGCATCTTCAAAACCCAATTTGTTAAACGTTGCAGTAACGCGTGCGCAGAACCGAGTTTATATCATCGGTAGTAAGGCCATTTGGGCAGGATGCGATTATTTTAATGTCGCTAACGAAATGCTAAGCAGAATAGAGCCGCCTGAAATGCCGGAAAAACTCGCGGTTGTTCACGTTGATTAAGAAAGGATCAGCGCCGCCACAATCTGCTGTCGCAGCCACTGCTGAGCCGGGTCGCGGTGCAGACGTTCATGCCATAACAGCAAGATATCAAAGCCCGGCACCTCCAGCGGCAAATCGACAACCGCAAGGTGTGAAGTATGACGCACCAACCGCTCAGGCAGCACCGCGACCAAATCGCTGTTCGCCAGCGTCTCCTGCATAAACAAGAAGTGCGGCACCGACAACACCACGCGGCGTGAACGTCCCAGCTTCGCCAGCGCATGATCGGTGGCGGCGCTGAAGCCGCCGCCATCCGGCGACACCATGACAAATTCCAGCTGGCAGAATTGATCCAGCGTCGGCGGACGTTGTAATTGCGGGTGTTCGCATCGCCCCGCCAGCACATAGCGCTCGCTGAACAGTTTGCGTTGATGCAGCGTCAGCGGCGCGTTATCGCCAGTGTGAAACACCACATCCAGCTCACCTTTTTCCAACTGCTGCGCTATCAGCGGCGGATTGAGCGCCAGAATCGCCATACGACTCTGCGGTGCAGCAGCGCGCATCAGGTTGAGCGCGGGCAGCACCAACGCCGACGACGTGTAATCGGTGGCAGCGATGCGCCAGGTGACTTCGGCATTGGCCGGATTAAAGGTATCGGGCGGCGCGACTGCTTGCTCCACCGCCTCAAACGCCAGCCGCAGCGGCTCACGTAACGCTTCTGCGCGCGCTGTGGGCAACATGCCGCGCGGTCCGGGCAACAACAGCGGATCGTCAAAATGCCTTCGCAATCGCGCCAACTGAGCGCTAACCGAAGGCTGCGAAAGATGAAGACGCTGCGCCGCGCGCGTGACATTGAGTTCGGTTAGCAGCACGTTGAGCGTCTGCAGCAAATTTAAATCCAGCGAGTTGATATTCACTCTGTCTATACCTGAGATATCAGCAATTGATTTCTACTATATCCAGCGTCGACATAATCTGCAGTGGTTTTCATCTCACAGGATTAAGCCCATGAATGTACTGATTGTGTATGCCCATCCGGAACCGCGTTCGCTGAGCGGTTCACTCAAAGACTTTGCCGTGCAGCATTTAGAGAAGGCCGGACATCAGGTGCAGGTTTCTGATCTCTATGCGATGCAGTGGAAAGCGCAGCTCGATGCTGATGACACACGCGCCCCGTTAGTGGGCGACCATTACGATGCGACAGTGGATTCACGCTTCGCCTACGATCATCAGCTTCAGGCTGCGGATATCGCCGCCGAGCAGGAAAAATTGCGCTGGTCCGATACGGTGATTTTCCAGTTTCCGCTGTGGTGGTTTTCGATGCCCGCCATCATGAAAGGCTGGTTTGACCGCGTTTACGCCAACGGTTTTGCCTACGGCGTAGGCGAGCACAACGAACAGCATTGGGGCGATCGCTACGGCGAAGGCAATCTCAGCGGCAAACGCGCGATGCTGGTGGTGACGACAAGCGGATGGGAATCGCATTACAGTCCGCGCGGCATTAACGGCCCGATGAACGATCTGCTGTTCCCGATTCAGCACGGCATGCTGTTTTATCCCGGCTTTAGCGTGCTGCCGCCGCTGGTTTTCTATCGGGTACAAAAGTCGGCAGCAGAACGATTTTCTGGCTGGTGCGATGCGCTGGCCACAAGGCTGGATACGTTGGCAGAAACTGCGCCAATTGCCTACCGTCAGCAAAACGGCGGCGACTATGAAATTCCTGCGCTGACGCTAAAAGCGGAGTGTGTAGCCGAAGAGAGCGGCTTTGGCGTGCATGTGAAGCGGTGAAAGGTAGCAGGCTCGGCGCTGAGCCTGCGGTTACTCGTACAGCCAGCGCCCCGCTTTCGCCGATTCAATCAACATTCCCAGCGTGAAATCGGGCACCACCGGCACTTCACGCTTATTAAATGGATTGAGAATCTGCGCCAGCGAGGGCTCATCGGGATAGTAGGTTTCGATGACAAATCCGCCGCGATCAACGCTGAACTCGCCGAAGAACTCATCCATCAGCGCAGCCGCTTCTTCACGTTCGAAGTTGAGATCGCTATCGATATCAATTTGCGGCGTCAGCGTCTTCTGCTTGAACAGGTAAACGCCGTCGTAACGTCTCACCAGCTCGTAGATACGCTGCTCAATTTCAACTGTCATCGCTTCTGCACTCCACTGATTTCACCGGAGCGCCATTCTGCCATGCAATCCCGAAAGTTGGATGAAAAAAATCTCTGCGGGGGAATGTTGAGACAAAGCGCGAATTTTCTGGGCGGGACGCCCGGTTTATTGCGTCAAAGCGTCCTGTGCTTGTTTCAGCTCTTCACGCGCGCCGGCCAGTTTACGCTGCTGCTTCGCAATTTTGTCGCTGCGGCCTTTGGCCTGCGCTTCTTGTAAATCTTGCTCACGCTCCTGCACTTTCAGCTGCTTCTCAGCCACTTTTTCCTGGCGCGCTTTGAGTAAGCCGCTGTCGGTGCAATGTTCGCTAGCTTCACGCAACGCTTTCTCCAGACCCGCGATGCGCGCTGGATTGCCATGCTCACGCGCCATCGCCAGCTCTTGCTGGATATCCTGTTTTTTGGCGGCGCAGCCGATGGCTGGGTTGGCAGCCTGTACAGAAGTTACAGTCAAGGCAGAGAAAAGAATCGAAAGGGAAATCAGGGTGTTTTTCATGGTGAACTCTTGGTTTACGTTGATGGTCGCTATTATACGAAGAGTTCTTAACAGGATCTTAAGGCAGAAGTGATTATGCGAGACTGAGGAAATAAGCCGAATTTCAGACACAAAAAAAGCCGCTCGTAAGCGACTTAATTTTGCATCAATCGATGGTGCCGAAGGCCGGACTCGAACCGGCACGTATCTCTACGGTTGATTTTGAATCAACTGCGTCTACCGATTTCGCCACTTCGGCACTGAAGAGGATGCGGAAAACGTTGGGGATTATACCGTTACGAGCAGAGTGCGCAACCGGAATCGTTAGGGATGTGCGCTAAGCGTTGAAAAAAACAGCGTTTCGCAGATAACTGCTTGTTATACCGTCAATCCCACTAACCGAATTACAAAAACAAAAACCCAGAACGGTCCCAATTTTCCCCAATCCGCCCGCTTAACTGGAACTTTCAGCAGTCAAACCTCTCTTAACCAAAACTGACGCAGTCAGAACATAAAAGACAACGAGGTTGAGATGAAATTACAAGGCATGATTTGGGGATGGGGCATCGCGGCAGCCATGGTTGCGGGGAGCGCATCCGCGGCAAGTTGGCAGGATCAGCTGAGCAGCGCGGCATCGCAGCTGTCGCAGCAGAACAACAGCACCAGCAACACCAGCACCACGCAGAACGGCGGCATGTCGCTCTCATCGCTCACCGGCCTGCTGAACGGCGGCGATAAAGCGGTGAGTTCCAACAGCATGACCAACGCTGCAGGCGTGATGTCGTATTGCGTGCAGCACAACGTGGTGGATAACAACGTGAAGTCGGTGAAAGATCAGGTATTGAGCAAACTCGGCCTGAACAGCACCACCGCGCAAGAGCAGAAAACCGATTATCAGCAGGGTTTGCAAGGCTTGCTCAACACCGGCAACGGTCAGCAGCTGAACTTGCAGAGTCTGAGCAACTCGCCGATGGGTGAGAAGCTGAAAACCAAAGCCTGCGACGTGGTTCTGAAGCAAGGCAAAAAATATATCGGCATGTAAGGACGCGCCGGTATCAAGGCGCGAGCTGTCCCTCGCGCCTTTTCTTTAACCCAATAACGCTCGCGTCTCCTGCACCGTTCTCTGCAACAACTCCCGCGCCTGCTCCACCGATCGAATATTGGTATAGCCAATCACCAGGCCATAACGTTTCTGCGTCTGCATATACCAGCCGGAAAGCGGCAAGACGCGCAGCTGATGCCGCTGCCAAATCGCCGCCAACGCCGCGTCCTGCGTGCCGCGTGGCAGGAAGGCGACAATGTGCATGCCGCCATCGGTCAGTTCAAAATCAAACACATCCGGGAAACACGCCTGCAAGGCATCCAGCATCATGCGGCGTCGCTGCTGATAAAGCGTGCGCATCTTTTTAATGTGGCGATAGAAATGCCCTTCGCTCAGGAACTGCGCCAGAATCTTTTGCGGCAGCAGCGACATGCCGGTTTCGAGGATTTCGCCCAGCTCGCTAAAGCGCGCGATGGTCTCTTTTGGCATCACCAAATAACCCACGCGCATCGCCGGCATCATGGTTTTGCTGAAAGTGCCGGTGTAAATCACCCGGTCGTGCACATCGAGACTTTTCAGCGCCGGAATCACTTTGCGCGTGTAGTGAAACTCGCCGTCGTAATCATCTTCAATGATCCAGCTATCGTTGTGCTGCGCCCACTCCAGCAGCTGATGCTTGCGCGGTAGCGATAAGGTTACCGCCAGCGGGCTGTGATGCGTGGGCGTGACGATGGCGAAACGCGCATCGGCGTGATAGCGCAGCAGATAATCCACATCCATACCTTGCCGATCGACTGGCACGTAATGCAGATTCGGCGCGATGCGCTTCAGCAGTTTTTGTCCGAAGAAGTAGCCGGGATCTTCAAACATCACTTTGTCGCTCGGCTGCGCCAGCACCGCCAGAATCAGTCGCAGGTTGGCGCGATAACCACTGGTGATAAAGATCTGTTCCGGCTGGCAGTTGAGCCCACGCGATATATTCAGATAGCTGGCGATGGCTTCACGCAGCGGCTGATAACCCATAATTGGCGGCAAAATCATCTCATCCGCACGCAGGGTTCGCGCTGCTTTGCCGGAAATCAGCAGCCACTTTTTATGTGGAAACGCATCCAGTGCCGGGATGCCAAGCCGCAGCTCGCCTTTGCTCTCGCGCTGGATTAACGCGCTCACTGACGGCGCAGGCACTGCCGTTTTTCCGGTTGTTTCCGGCAGAATCAGTTCGGGATTAACACGCGTGCCTTTCGCGCCCTGACTGACAAAATAGCCTTCGCCGATCAGGATTTCATAAGCAGCTTCCACCGTTTTTCGCGCCACTTGCAACTCACTCGCCAGCGTACGGATCGCCGGGACGCGGTCGCCCGGCTTCAGCTGCCCTGCAAGAATTTGCTGGCGATATCGCGCATAAATCTCTTTATATCCCACGCCATGTCCTATCTGTTTTCACGTTTTTTGACCCTTTTCACTCAGACATGGAAGTTTAAGATGCCCGCATTACCTTCGCATTGAAAAACGACTGACCTGAGGATAAAAACATGACTGCACGCGTTAACCACTTCAAAACCGTTCCGACACTGGTCAAAACCATGTCCGATCTCTCTATGAACGTCAGTAATGTTTCATTAGAAACCTCACTGAAGCATCTGGTCGATCTGCGCGCCTCGCAGCTCAACCAATGCGCATTCTGCGTCGATATGCATGTGAAAGAGGCCAAACTGCACGGCGAGCGCGAGTTGCGTCTGCATCACGTGGCGATCTGGCGCGAATCGCCGCTGTTCACCGCCAAAGAGAAAGCGGCGCTGGCGCTGACCGAAGCGCTGACGCGTCTGGGCGATCACGGCATCGACGAAACGCTGTACAACGAGGTGCGCGCGCACTTCTCTGAAGTAGAGACCAGCGAGCTGACATTCTGCATCGCGGTGATCAACACCTGGAACCGCCTGATGGTGCTGTCGCAGATGACGCCGGGCGCACTGGACAGCGCTTATGGGTTGGATCGTGCTGATTTACGTTAATTTTTACCGCCAGTAGCCCATGCTGCTGGCACCACCATGTTCATCTGCGCTGCCTGAGGCTATAGTGAGATTTTGCACCACACAGGACAGCGCACATGAAAGGCATCAACATTGCGATTTACTTCGATCCCGACCAGATTCACATCTGTGTTCACCAGCAGGATGATAGCTATCTCAGCCAAACCTTTATTTACGACGACAGCGTAATTGAAGAGATTTATCAGTGGCTGGAGCAGTTCACACCTAATCGCACCCACATTTGCCTGATTGAGCACGATACCGCCGATATCCTCGCCGATGAGTTGGTGGATAACGGTTATCACGTCCATCAGGTCACGCAGCACGATCTCTTGACCTGGTTCGCCAACGAACCGCCTGCCGAACCCGATGGTTCACCGGTGCGCGCGCTGCTGCGTTATCTGGAGAGCGAGCAGCCATCCGAATACCAGTCACGCACGCCACAGATTGAAGCGTTGATGGATCTGCTGGATGAGCTGGACGATCTCGAAGGTGTGGATGAAGTCGAAGATGAAGACAATCTGCCGGATGACGTGCTGCGCCTGATGAAGCAGAAGAAGATCAGCGCGCAAGACGCCGCTCAGCGTTTGCTGCCCGATGTGAATGAGCGCATTCGTGAGCATTTGATCAATTATCCCGAGCTGATGACACCAGAACTGCTGCAGGATTTCTTCCCCGAGTTGATCGAGGCACTGGATACGCCGAAGCATTGATGTTCGGGTAGGTGCGGCGTCTGACACGGTCGCCATAAATGTCGACCCTACGTTTGGGCGTTGCCGTTTTTTGTAGGGTCGCCATTTATGGCGACCAGGAATTCTGAGGACATTTCATGCTGGAGTTGTTCAAAGCCATCGGGCTGGGTTTGGTGGTGATTTTGCCGCTCGCCAATCCGCTGACCACCGTGGCGCTGTTTCTCGGCCTGGCCGGAGAGATGAATTTCCAGGAGCGTAATCGTCAGGCGATGCAGGCCTCGATCTACGTGTTCCTGATTATGATGGTGGCGTGGTACGCCGGCAGCGCAGTGCTGCACACCTTTGGTATCTCAATTCCCGGCCTGCGCATGGCGGGCGGGCTGATTGTGGCGTTTATCGGTTTTCGCATGCTGTTTCCGGCCAAACCGGTGGGGCATTCGGTCGAAGCCGAGCATAAGCAGGATGAGCTGGACGCGACCGATAGCAATCGCGAAAGCGTCAACATCGCGTTTGTGCCGCTGGCGATGCCGAGCACCGCGGGTCCTGGCACCATTGCGATGATCATCAGTTCCGCGTCGACGGTCAAATCGGGTGTGGATTTCCCGGCGTGGGTGGTTGCCGTTGCGCCGGTGCTGATATTTCTGACCGTGTCGGTGATTCTGTGGATTTCACTGCGTTGTTCGGGTGCCATCATGAAGCTGGTTGGTAAAGGTGGGATCGAAGCGATTTCACGTTTGATGGGCTTTTTGCTGGTGTGTATGGGCGTGCAGTTCGTGATTAACGGCGTGTTAGAAGTGATTCACAATTATCATTGATATCGTGAGATGAAAAAAAGGTCGCCATGAATGGCGACCCTACGGTTTTACTTCAACGTCTTACGTACTTCTGCTACCTGATCTTTCGTCACCGCTGGCGCATTGTTGCTCCAGCCCTGACGAATGAAGGTCGCCAGTTTGGCCACTTGATCATCATCCAGACGCTTAGCAAAACCTGGCATCGCCAGCGTTGATGGCGCCTTCTCAGTCGATGGCTGCTGCGCACCGGCCAGAATGGTGTGGATCAAACCGCTGGGATCTTTGGCATTGACGATCGTCGCCTGATCCAGCTCCGGGAAGATCCCCGGCGCGCCTTTACCAGTGACAAAGTGGCAAGCGCCGCAGTTGTCGATATACAGACGCTCACCTTCCGACAAGCCTTTCGCGGCAGTCAGTTTCGCTTCCGTCGCTTGCTGTTTCTTCACGTCGTATGCCTGCAACGCCGGGTTGCCGCCAATGAACTTCAGATAGGAGGCAATCGCTTTCAGGTCAGCATCGGTCATGTGCGAGCTCGAATGCTCAATTACCGACTTCATCTCTCCGCCCACCGCTGCTTTGTCGTTACGACCGGTTTGCAGATAATCAACGATCTCCTGCTCGCTCCAGCGCGGCAAACCACGCAGTGACGGCACATCCCAGTTATTCAGGCTGCCACCAGCAAGGAACTGATCGTCGCCGCTATCCAGCGCTTTCTCGTTCATACCGAGGCCGCGTGGCGTATGGCAGCTGCCGCAGTGACCGAGGCTTTCCACGATGTACGCACCGCGATTAACCTCTTCTGACGCGCCACCAATCGGCTGGAATGGCTTGTCAGAGGTGAACGCCCAGTTCCAGAAACGCATGCCCCAGCGCTGGCTGAACGGGAAGCTGAGATCGGTTTCCGGCGGCTGCTCGCTGCTCGGCTTCACGCCTTTCATAAAGTAGACATACAGCGCGTGCATATCGGCATCGGAGATTTTGGCGTAATCCGGATACGGCATCGCCGGATAGAGACGCGACCCGTTCGGCAACACGCCTTTGCGCACCGCGTCCGAGAACTGCTGCTCGCTGTAGTTGCCGATGCCGTGCTCTTTGTCCGGCGTGATATTGGTGGAGTAAATGGTGCCGAGATTCGACTCTATCGCCAAACCACCGGCGTAATCCCCTTTACCAGAAACGGTATGGCACGCCATACAGTCACCGAGACGCGACAGGTATTCACCCTGCTTGATCAATTGAGCTTCATCTTCCGCGTGTGCCTGCACTGCAAAGCTGCCCAGCAGCACGGCGTTGGCGATTAACAATGATTTTAATTTCATGCGCTTATGCCTGTACCAGTGGACCGGGATTTTTCAGATAATGTTCTTTAATCGCTTGTGCCGCCATCAAGGTGATCGCGCCGATGGTATCGGTCGGGTTCGCCTGGAAGTTTTGCGGGAAGGCGTTGCCGCCCGGCACAAACACGTTATGAACATCCCAGCTCTGCAGGTACTTGTTCAATGCAGAGGTTTTCGGGTTATCGCCCATCACCGCGCCGCCCACGTTGTGGGTCGAGACGTATTTGGTGAGGTCAAAGTCCGCGCCCATTGGCAGGAAGCTCATGCTCATGCTGTCTGGGTTCAGCTCTTTGGCGATGTTGCCGACGATGCCTTTCAGGTGCTGTTGCAGCTTCAGTTCGTTCTCTTTCCAGTTGAACGTCATACGCAGCAACGGCTGACCGCGATGGTCGGTGTAGTTTGGATCCAGATCCAGATAGATATCACGGTACGACTGGCACGTGGTGGTGATGCTGATCTTCATGGAATGGTTGTACCACTCCTCCAGACCTTCCTTGTAACCCATGCCCCAGCTCGGTGTGCCTTTCGGCAACGCAGCGGCCATTGGCGTACCGGTGGCCTGTGAACTGTGGATCTTGGCGCCGCCCAGGAAGCCGAGGCCCGGACCGTCGAAGTTGCCTGGCGAGATGTCGTTGAACATCTGGCCGGTGGCGCCTGCGGTGGCGTAAGAGTTGAAGTTTTTGTCTTTGAAGAACAGGGTTGCGCCGCCGTTCGACAGGAACGCGTAGTTACGCCCTACCACACCTTCTTCGGTGATTGGGTTATACGGCTTGCCGATACCGGAAAGCAGCATCAGGCGCACGTTGTAGAGCTGGAAGCTGGAGAGCACCACGATCTTCGCTGGCTGGAACACTTCGTTGCCGTCCACATCGTAGTAAATCACGCCCTTGGCGGTTTTCTGGTCGTCGTGCAGCACCACTTTCACCACTTCGGCGTGCACTTCGTAAGAGAAGTTTGGCATGCGCTTCAGCGCATCCATCACCGCAGTTTGGGGTGAGGCTTTTGAGTAATTTAGGCACGGATATTTGGAGCAGTAGCCGCAGTAGTTGCACGGCGCGATCTGGTTGCCATACGGGTTTTTCCACGCGCGCGATACGCAGGCAGAAGGGTTAGGGAACGGATGATAGCCGAGTTTGGTGGCCGCCTCTTTGAACATCACGTTGTTCAGCGTGTCTTCCAGCGCAGGCAGCGGATAAGGTTCAGAGCGTGGGCCTTCAAACGGATCGCCGCCCGGCAGAATCTGGCCGCGCAGGTTGCCGGTATTACCCGATTGACCGCAGATCAGCTCAAACTTGTAGTAATACGGCTCGATCTCTTCCCAGCTGAACGGGAAGTCCATCACGCGCATATCTTCCTGCAGGATGCCTGGCTTGTAGGCCTCATCGACGTAGGTTTTCAGCTTGATATCGGTTGGGGTAGGACGAATCAGTACCGCCGTCCAGTGCATACCCGCGCCGCCGACGCCGGTACCCGGCGCAAACGCGCCCCATTTACGGGTGGGCAACGCCGTCTGGCTGCTGTTGTAACGCACGGTGACTGCCACTTCTTTCGGCGTGGCGAACACTTTGTTACGCACGTTGTAGGCGTATTCATCAGCCGGTTTCGGGTAAGCGAAATCCGGGTAATCACGCTCGCCGCCGCGCTCTAATGCGCGTACTTCGAGTCCCGCCATCGCCAGTTCGATGCTCATCAACGAGCCGGCCCAACCGAGGCCGCAAACGACGACGTCGACTTCTTTCTTTGTAATCTGTGCCATGTTAATCCTGTCTCACATACCAAAAACGGGGGTGTGCTTACGCGCTTTCACCCAAGAGGCTGACCGGTCCCAGCGGATACGGCACGTTGTGCTGCTTCACCCATTCGGTAAAGCTGGCGCGTGCGCCCGGGAAGCCGATGGCAATCCAGGCTTTCATGCCTTTGTTGCCGCCGTACATCGGGTCAGCGAGGTAGCCGTGTTTGGTATCTGAGAGCAGCTGGCTGAAGAACTGCGAGGCTTTCAGGTTCTCTTCGCCCAGCGCGGCGAAGTCGATACCGTCGTTTTTGTTCACTTTGGTGAGGACCGCATCTTTCTCTTCCAGTGACAGCGCATGGAACGGTTTCTGGAAGTTGCTTTGCGTCCATTGATTCACCAGCTTGATACCGGTTTGGTACATCTGCTGTGGCGTGAACGGGATTTGATAACCCATGGTGGCAGGCGCATGCACGTTGAAAGGACCTTGCATGTAGATCTCTGCCCCAAACTCCGGGCTGTGTAACTGCTGATCGATAAAGATCGGTACGTTGGTTTCCAGTGCACCTGGCGCTTTACCTTTGCCGCCGGCGGGAATCAGACGATCGGCTGCGGCCAGAATAAATTGCCACTCATCGGCACTGAAAAAGATCGGTTTATAGTCGGCGAGCTCAGGTGCTGCCATTTCCGCAGCTTGCGCCGCAGTCAATCCCTTAAATACCAGGTCACTTAATGGCAAAGCCAGAAGCGACCCAAGTAAAAACTTACGTCTGGTGGTCGGTTTATTTAGAAGCATGGCGCGACGACTCTCACTTGCTAAGAAAGATAATTATTTTTGTTAATAGCTTTATAAATCGGTAAATAACCTGGCAATCTTAGGGATATAGGTATTTCTGAATGTAAAAATTCAATTAAGGATGTGTTTAGATGAAATTCAATCATCATGTTGAATTTAGGTTAAGGCTAGGTAAAAGGCTTTCGAGGCGAAAAACACGGTTTTAACCGTACATTTGATGGGATATTGGCACTAATTAGTGGGCATTTGACCAGGTATTATCGCGCGAAGAAATAATCGCACAAATGAATCAATGAAAAAAAATCATACTTCCATACCAGAGAATTATTCTCATTTATAACATCCTATTTACTTTATTGACCAGCATATGAACGATCTATTTCGCGAAAATGACAAGTCGCGCACAAATAAACGCAATAATACCTCAAGGTAATCAATTGTTATTTTCCGGCACAGCTCAGAACAAACCGGCATTTTGCCAACGCGACGGCAGAGATAGAGTGAATTTATCTATCACTCAGGACAATAATAATGCGCTCACTGATTTTACTCGTCGCTTTATGGGGCAGCAGCTTTGCACTGCACGCCGCCACACCGAAAGATACCCTTGTCGTCGCCGTCCCGCTCGACGGCATTATTAGCTTCGACCCCGCTGAAAGCTTCGAAACCGTCAGTAACAGCGTGCAGCACAACATCTACCAAACGTTAGTGGAGGCGGATCGTAATGATCCACAGAAACTGGCTCCGCTGCTGGCCACCCACTGGCAACAAGGCAGCACGCCGCACAGCTTAGTGTTCAACATCCAACCCGACGCACACTTCTCCAGCGGCAATCCGGTGACGGCGCAGGATGTGATCTTCTCACTGACGCGCGCGGTACAGCTCAACAAAGCGCCCTCTTTCATTCTCGCCGAATTTGGCTGGACCAATGAAAACATCGCCAGCCAGTTTAAAGTGCTGAATGACCATCAGCTGGAGATTCAGTGGCCAGCGCAGATTGGTCAGAACCTGGCGCTGCGCCTGCTGACCGCGCCGGTGGCCTCGGTGGTGGATAGCAAAACCGTGCAGCAACACGTCGCTAATAACGATCTCGGCAACGGCTGGCTGCACACCAACTCCGCCGGCAGCGGCGCATTTATCCTTCAGCAATATGTGCCGCAGCAGGCGCTGGTGCTGAGCGCCAACCAACAAGCTAATCCGCAGCCGAAGCTGAAACGCATTCTGCTTAAAGGCGTGGCGGATGCCGGTGCGCGTCGTCTGCTGATTCAGCAAGGCGATGTCGATGTGGCGTATCAGCTTGGCCCGGATCAGATTGATGCGCTGAAGAGCGACAAGAACCTGCGCATTGAAGCCTTCCCATCTAGCCTGGTTTACTACCTCGGTTTCAATACCAAAGACAAAGCACAACCGGCATTAGGCAATCCGGCGCTGTGGCAAGCCGCGCGCTGGTTGGTAGACTACAACACCATCTCGAAGGATTTGCTGAAAGGTCAGTACCGCATTCATCAGAGCTTCCTGCCGCAGGGCTTTGACGGCGCGCTGGAAGATCAGCCGTTCCACTACGATGTGGCGAAAGCCAAAGCGATTTTAGCCAAAGGCGGCATCAAGCCAGGGACGAAGTTTGCGCTGACGGTGATCAATCAACCGCCCTACATTGACGTAGCACAGGCGCTGCAGGCCAGCTTCGCCAAAGCCGATGTGCAGATTGAGTTGCAGCCGGTGGCGGAATCCGAGCTGTGGAGCAAAATGCGCGGTCGCGATTTCCAGTCGATCTTCATCTATTGGGGCGCGGACTATGTCGATCCGAACACCAACGCCAGCGCCTTTGCGTATAACGTGCCGGGCGGTTCCAAAACCCTGGCGTGGCGCGTCGGCTGGGATATTCCGGATCTGAGCGCGAAAACCCGCGCTGCCGCCGGTGAGAGCGATGCCGTTAAGCGCCGCGCGCTCTATACCGAGTTGCAGAAAACCGTGCAACAGAACTCACCGTTCGTAGTGACGCTGCAAGGCGCACAGCAGGTGGCGGTGCGGAATAACGTGAATCATGTGCAGCAAGGGATTGGCGTGAGTTTGCTGTTTTTTGATTCGGTGCAGAAGTAGTTTAGAGCGTGCTCGCATTCCCCCTCCTCGGTCCTCCCCCATGAATGGGGGAGGAAGATGCTGCCACATGTCAGTACTGAAGCTGCATGTGGCAGCATCTCCTTCCCCCATTTATGGGGGAAGGCAGGGATGGGGGACAGCAGGCACATAATTACGCCTTTTTCGGCACAATCCTCCTCCCTCCTCGCGCGCCGCTTGCTATCCTTTCTGGCATAACCTATTGCCTGAGAGCGAAAAAATCATGACCACTCCGTTACTGATTGCCCAAACGCCTGACGTTCAACTGCATCTTCTCTCCAACATGGCCAACCGCCACGGTTTGATCACCGGCGCTACCGGCACCGGTAAAACCGTCACGCTGCAAAAGCTGGCAGAATCCTTCTCCGATATCGGCGTGCCGGTGTTCATGGCCGATGTGAAAGGCGATCTCACCGGCATTTCCGCTGCGGGTCAAGGTGCGGAGAAGCTGCTGGCGCGTCTGGCGAAGATTGGCGTTACCGACTGGCAGGCGCAGAAAAATCCGGTGATGGTGTGGGATATTTTTGGTCAGCAAGGCCATCCGGTGCGCGCCACGGTATCCGATCTCGGCCCGCTGCTGCTGGCGCGTCTGCTCAACCTCAACGAGGTGCAATCCGGCGTACTGCAAATCATCTTCCGCATCGCCGACGATCAGGGCTTGTTGCTGCTGGATTTCAAAGATCTGCGCGCCATGACGCAGTACATCGGCGACAACGCCAAGGCCTTCCAGACGCAATACGGCAATATCAACAGCGCGTCCGTTGGGGCGATTCAGCGCGGATTGCTGGCGCTGGAGCAGCAAGGTGCCGAGCACTTCTTTGGCGAGCCGATGCTGGATATCCGCGACTGGATGCGCTGCGACAGCAACGGCAAAGGCTTTATCAACATCCTCTCGGCGGAAAAGCTCTATCAAATGCCGAAACTTTACGCCACCAGCCTGCTGTGGCTGCTGGCCGAGCTGTATGAGCACTTGCCCGAAGCTGGCGATCTCGATAAGCCGAAAATGGTGTTCTTCTTCGACGAAGCGCATCTGCTGTTTACCGACGCGCCACCGGTGCTGCTGGAGAAAGTGGAACAGGTGATTCGCCTGATCCGCTCGAAAGGCGTTGGCGTCTATTTCGTTACGCAGAATCCCGCCGATATTCCCGACAACGTGCTGGGCCAGCTTGGCAACCGCGTGCAGCACGCGCTGCGCGCCTTTACGCCGAAAGATCAGAAAGCGGTAAAAAGTGCCGCCGAAACCATGCGCGCCAATCCGGCGTTTGATACCGTCGAGGCGATTCAGGCGCTCGGCACTGGCGAAGCACTGATCTCCTTCCTCGATGAAAAAGGCAGTCCATCGATGGTGCAGCGGGCGATGGTGATTGCGCCCGGCTCGCGCATGGGGCCGGTAAGCCAGGATGAACGTAACGGCCTGATTAACAACTCGCCGCTGTACGGTAAATACGACACGGAAGTGGATCGTGAATCGGCATTCGAAATGCTGCAAAAAGGCGTGCAGGCCACCACGCAGCAAGCCAATGCACCGGAAGCCAAAGGCAACAATGTTGCCGTCGATGATGGCATTCTCGGCGGCCTGAAGGAGATATTGTTCGGCAGCACCGGCCCGCGCGGCGGCAAGCGTGACGGCGTGGTGCAGAGCGTGGCAAAAAGTGCCGCGCGCCAGGTCACCAATCAGATCATTCGTGGTGTACTTGGCAGCCTTCTTGGCGGACGTCGTCGCTAATACCCGTCATACTTCAAGCCGCAGGTGCGTTGGCTGCATGTCTTCCTGCAACTCGAATTATTTAGGGTATTTAAGGAGCTATGGATAAATTTCAACAACTCAAGCGCAGCAAACGTCTGGCGCTGTCGCTGCTGCTGATAGCGGCAGCGACTTTTGTGGTAACGCTGTTTTTGCCCCCCAACTTTTGGGTACTCGGGCTGAAGGCGATTGCCGAAGCGGCGATGGTCGGTGCATTAGCCGACTGGTTCGCGGTGGTGGCGCTGTTCCGCCGCGTGCCGGTGCCCTTTATCTCGCGTCATACGGCGATTATTCCGCGCAATAAAGATCGCATTGGCGAGAATCTGGGTCGCTTTGTGCAGGAGAAATTCCTTGATACCGATTCGCTGCTGGCGCTGATTCGCCGCCACGATCCCTCGCAGATGCTGGCGCAGTGGCTGAACACGCCGGGCAACGCCGATCGCATTGGCCGCCATCTGTTGCAGGTGATGCGCGGTTTTCTCGATCTCACCGATGATCAACGCATTCAGCGTTTTCTGCGCCGTGCAGTGCATCGCGCACTGGATAAGATTGATCTCACCCAATCCAGCGCGCTGCTGCTGGATAGCCTGACGAAAAATAATCGCCATCAGGAGCTGCTGGATGCGGCGGTACAACAGCTGCTGCGCCTACTGCACAAGCCTGGTACGCGCGAGTTTATCGCCGCTCAGATTGTGCGCTGGCTGAAGCGCGAGCATCCGATCAAAGCCAAAATGCTGCCGACCGAATGGCTGGGCGAGCACAGCGCCGATTTGGTGGCGAATGCGGTGGATTCGATACTCGATCAGGTGGCGCTCGACCAGGGACATGAGTTACGTCTCGGCTTTGACCGCGCGGTGCAGCGCCTGATTGAACGGCTGAAAAGCGATCCTGAGATGGCGGAACGCGCCGAAACCATCAAGAGCTGGCTGAAGGAAGATGAGTCGTTCAATCGCTATATTGGCGAGCTGTGGCAGGATTTACGTGGCTGGCTGAAAGACGATCTGAACAGCGAAGATTCGCGGGTGCAGGAGCGCGTTCGGCTGGCGGCACTGTGGCTGGGTGAAACCCTTGCGGCCGATGAAGCGCTGCGCGCTTCTATGAATCAGCATCTCGAAGACGCTGCACGTAGCGTGGCGCCGGAGTTTGCTGCCTTCCTGACGCGCCATATTAGCGATACGGTGAAAAGCTGGGATGCGCGCGATATGTCGCAGCAAATTGAGCTGAATATTGGCCGCGACCTGCAGTTTATCCGCATTAATGGCACGCTGGTTGGCGGGACGATTGGGCTGATTTTGTATTTGTTGTCGCAGGTGCCGGGGTGGATCGAGCAGTTGCATTAAAAAGGTCGCCATAAATGGCGACCCTACGGAGTGTATGTGTGTTGTAGGGTCGCCATTTATGGCGACCGCTCAACATTACCGGCGTTTCATCAGCAGGAACAAGCTGATGGCGAAGAACGCGCCGCTTGGCAAAATCGCACCCAGAATCGGCGGCAAACCGTAGACCAGACTCAGCGGACCAAAGATCTGGTCCAGCACGTAGAACAGGAAGCCAAAACTGATCCCCGTCACCACGCGCACGCCCATTGATACGCTACGCAGCGGACCAAAGATAAACGACAGCGCCATCAACATCATCACCGCCACCGACAGCGGCTGGAAGATTTTGCTCCACATATTCAGCTGGTAGCGCCCTGAAACCTGGCCGCTCTGCTTGAGATATTTACTGTAGTTATACAGGCCGGTGATCGACAGCGCGTCCGGATCCAGCGCCACCACGCCGAGCTTATCGGGCGTCAGGTTGGTTTTCCATTCGCCGCTCAGCGTTTGCGAGCCGGTAATCTGTTTCGCGTCTTGCAGATCCGATTCATCGACCTGCGACAGCGCCCACAGCTTTTTATCCGCATTCCAGGTGGCACTCGCCGCATAGCGAACACTCAGTAAACGACGCTGATCGCTGAACTTGTAGATGCTGACGCCATCAATTTCGTTATCACCTTTGATGCGCTCGATGTAAATGAAATCGTTGCCGTCCTTCGCCCACAGGCCGTTTTGCGTCGAGACCAGCGAGCCGCCGTACAGCTGCTGCGCACGGTAGTTACGCGCCATCTGTTCGCCCTGCGGCGCAACGAATTCGCCCACCGCCATGGTTAACAGCACCAGCGGAATCGCCGTTTTCATCACCGCCAGCGCCACCTGCATGCGGGTAAAGCCCGATGCCTGCATCACCACCAGTTCGCTACGCTGCGCCAGCGTGCCCAAACCTAGCAATGCGCCCAGCAGCGCCGCCATCGGGAAGAATATTTCAATATCCTTCGGTACGCTGAGCAGCGTGTAGTAACCGGCGTCCAGCGCGGTATAGGCGCCCTGCCCGGTTTTACGCAGCTGATCGACGAACTTGATAATGCCCGACAGCGACACCAGCATGAACAGCGTCAGCATGATGGTGTTGAAGATGGTTTTGCCGATATAGCGGTCAAGAACCTTAAACATCAGACCGATCCTCCACGGCTAAAGCGCGCACGGATGCGACGCATCGGCACGGTATCCCACAGGTTCAGCAGCACCGCCAGCGCCAGATAGGAGAAGTTCACCACCCACATCCAGATGGCCGGATCGAAGCGGCCTTTCGCGGCGTTGGAGCGCAGAGAACTCTGCAGCAAGAAGAAGATCAGGTACAGCAGCATGGCCGGCAGCATCGACAGCACACGGCCCTGACGCGGGTTAACCACACTGAGCGGCACCACCATCAGCGCCATAATCAGCACCGCGAACACCAGCGTTAAGCGCCAATGTAACTCCGCCTGGAACTGCGGGGTTTTGGTCTGGAACAGCGTGCTGATATCCGCCTGATCGGCATCGTTCGGATCGAGCGTGGCCTCTTTGTAGCCTATAACCGCCTGATAGTTGACGAAGTCGGTAATGCGGAAGTCACGCAGCAAGGCGGTGCCTTCAAAACGCGTGCCTTTGTCCAGCGTTACCACTTGCGAGCCATCTTTGTGCTGCTCCATGTGACCGCTATCAGCCAGCACCACCGATGGACGTGCATTGCCTTTCGGACGCAACTGCGCCAGGAATACATTACCGAAATGGTTGCCCTTCACATTTTCAACAAACAGCACCGCATTGCCGTCGCTGGAGGTCTGGAACTGTCCAGCCGCCAGCGCCGCCGCGCCTGGGTTGGCTTTGGCGTTTTGCGTCACTTCCTGCTGATAACGTGAGGACCATGGCCCTAACCAAATGACGTTGACCGCCGCCACAATTGATGTGAACAGCATCAGGATCATCGCGGCTTTGATCAGCACACTTTTCCCCAGGCCGCAGGCATGCATCACCGTGATTTCACTTTCGGTGTACAGCCGCCCAAGGGTCATTAAAATCGCCAGAAACAGGCTTAGGGGCAGGATAAGTTGTGCCATTTCAGGCACGCCAAGTCCTAACAATGTCAGAACTAAGTTTGTTGGAATTTCGCCATCCACCGCAGCTCCCAAAATCCGCACTAACTTCTGGCAAAAGAAGATAAGTAGCAGGATGAAGAGGATAGCCAGCTGGCTTTTGAGCGTTTCCCGAACCAGATATCTAATGATGATCACGCTTAGTACGCCTGTGATAACTTGTCTTTTTGCAGGAAAATCGCTAGTTTCAACGCTTATCAGCCATTTTTCTTCATCAATGGCCGTCATCGTAGCTAAAATAGTATGACGAACGCGTTAGCGTGGTGAAAAAACAACATACTTGTCACCACCACTCATTATGACTACCGGCGTTGAATTGTCATGGCGTCGTAACGAATTAATGAGTTACGAGCGCGCTACATTCTAACGACAGCTTAGGCCGTTGTCTTTAAGATTCAGGAGAGTGCATGGAGTTCAGTGTAAAAAGCGGTAGCCCGGAAAAACAGCGTAGCGCCTGCATTGTTGTTGGCGTTTTCGAACCGCGCCGTTTGTCACCCATTGCTGAGCAGCTGGATAAAATCAGCGATGGCTACATCAGCGCCCTGCTGCGCCGCGGTGAACTGGAAGGAAAAGTGGGCCAAACGCTGCTGCTGCACCATGTGCCAAATATCCTCTCCGAACGCATCCTGCTGATCGGCTGCGGTAAAGAGCGCGAGCTGGATGAGCGCCAGTACAAGCAGGTGATTCAAAAGACAATCAATACCTTGAATGATACCGGCTCGATGGAAGCCGTGTGCTTCCTGACTGAACTGCACGTGAAAGGCCGCAATACCTACTGGAAAGTGCGTCAGGCGGTCGAAACCTCGAAAGAAGCGCTCTATAACTTTGATCAGCTGAAAAGCAACAAAGTCGAGCCGCGCCGTCCGCTGCGTAAGCTGGTGTTCAACGTGCCTACCCGCCGTGAACTCACCAGCGGTGAACGTGCTATTCAACACGGTTTAGCTGTGGCTGCCGGTGTGAAAGCCGCAAAAGACCTCAGCAATATGCCGCCAAATATTTGTAACGCCGCGTATCTGGCGTCGCAGGCGCGTCAGCTGGCGGATGCGTACAGCAAAAATGTAACAACCCGCGTCATCGGCGAACAGCAGATGAAAGAGTTGGGTATGAACGCCTATCTGGCGGTCGGTGCCGGTTCCCACAATGAATCGCTGATGTCGGTGATTGAGTACAAAGGCAACAACGATCCGGAAGCACGTCCAATTGTGCTGGTCGGCAAAGGGTTAACCTTCGATTCCGGCGGTATCTCGATCAAACCCGCCGACGCGATGGATGAGATGAAGTACGACATGTGCGGCGCGGCGTCGGTGTACGGCGTAATGCGTATGGTGGCGGAACTGAATCTGCCGCTGAACGTGGTGGGCGTGCTGGTGGGTTGTGAGAACATGCCTGATGGCAAATCAATGCGTCCGGGTGACGTGTTAACCACCATGTCAGGCCAAACCGTTGAAGTGCTGAATACCGATGCCGAAGGCCGTCTGGTGCTGTGCGATGCGCTGACCTACGTCGAACGCTTCGAGCCAGAAGTGGTGATTGACGTCGCCACGCTGACCGGCGCCTGCGTGATTGCGCTGGGTCATCATGTCAGCGGTTTGATGTCGAACCACAATCCGCTGGCGCATGAGCTGATCAGCGCATCTGAGCAGTCTGGCGACCGCGCCTGGCGTCTGCCGATGGCGGATGAGTATCAGGAGCAGCTGGAATCCAATTTTGCGGATATGGCGAACATTGGCGGCCGTCCTGGCGGTGCGATTACGGCGGCCTGCTTCCTCGCGCGCTTCGCGCGTAAGTTTAACTGGGCGCATCTGGATATCGCCGGTACCGCATGGCGTTCCGGTAAAGCCAAAGGCGCAACCGGTCGTCCAGTACCGCTGCTGTCGCAGTTCCTGCTGAATCGCGCAGGGTTGAACGGCGACGATTGATTTGGTGATGGCTGTCCCCCATCCCGGCCTTCCCCCACAAGTGGGGGAAGGAGACGCTGCTACATGCGAATTCACAACTAACATAGGGCAGCATCTTCCTCCCCCACTTGTGGGGGAGGACCGAGGTGGGGGACAGCAAGCACCCAGCCCCCCCTTCTCATCCAAAGGATCCCATGAAAAACGCCACTTTCTATGTGATGGAGTCTGAGAGCGCCAGCGACGGCTTAACCGCCATCGAGGCTTTAGTTTGCTCTCTTGCCGAAACACGCTGGCGTGACGGCAAACGCATCCTGATTGCCTGCGAAAACGAAGAACAAGCCAATCGGCTGGATGAAGCGCTCTGGCAGCTCCCGGCCAACGCCTTTGTGCCGCACAACCTGGCCGGTGAAGGCCCGCGCTACGGCGCACCGGTTGAGCTGGCCTGGCCGCAGCGTCGCGGCAGTTCACCGCGCGATCTGCTGATCAGCCTTCTGCCACAGTTCGCAGATTTTGCTACTGGTTTCCATGAAGTGATAGACTTCGTTCCTTATGAAGAATCCCTAAAACAACTGGCGCGCGATCGCTATAAAGCCTATCGCAGCGTTGGTTTCCAATTGAATACGGCGACGCCACCCTCGCCGCAAACGACAGTGTAGAAATGGAAAAGACATATAACCCGCAAGATATCGAGCAGCCGCTCTACGAGCACTGGGAACAGCAGGGCTACTTTAAACCGAATGGCGATACCAGCCAGGAAAGCTTTTGCATCATGATCCCGCCGCCGAACGTCACCGGCAGCTTGCATATGGGTCACGCTTTCCAGCAGACCATCATGGATACCATGATTCGCTACCAGCGCATGCAGGGTAAAAATACCTTGTGGCAGGCCGGTACCGATCACGCCGGTATCGCCACGCAGATGGTGGTAGAACGTAAAATCGCCGCTGAAGAGGGCAAAACGCGCCAGGATTACGGCCGCGATGCGTTCATCGACAAAATCTGGCAGTGGAAAGCGGAATCTGGCGGCACCATTACGCGCCAGATGCGTCGTCTCGGCAACTCGGTTGACTGGGAGCGCGAGCGCTTCACCATGGATGAAGGTCTGTCCAACGCAGTGCGCGAAGTGTTTGTCCGCCTGTACAAAGAGAACCTGATTTACCGTGGCAAGCGCCTGGTGAACTGGGATCCAAAACTGCGTACCGCCATCTCCGATTTGGAAGTGGAAAACCGCGAGAGCAAAGGCTCGATGTGGCACATCCGCTATCCGCTGGCTGACGGCGTGAAAACCGCGGAAGGCAAAGATTATCTGGTGGTGGCGACCACGCGTCCGGAAACCCTGCTGGGCGATACTGGCGTGGCAGTTAACCCGGAAGATCCGCGCTATAAAGATCTGATCGGCAAAGAGCTGATCCTGCCGCTGGTGAACCGTCGCATTCCGATCGTTGGCGATGAACACGCTGATATGGAAAAAGGCACCGGCTGCGTGAAGATCACCCCAGCGCATGACTTCAACGACTACGAAGTGGGTCGTCGTCATAAGCTGCCGATGATCAACATTCTGACCTTTGATGGCGATATCCGCGAGCGCGCGGAAGTGTTCGACACCAATGGCGAAGTCAGCGACGAGTGCGCCGACGACATCCCGGCACAGTTCCAGAAGATGGAGCGTTTCGCCGCGCGTAAAGCGATTGTGGCTGCCGTTGATGAGATCGGCCTGCTGGAAGAGATCAAACCGCACGACCTTACCGTGCCTTACGGCGATCGCGGCGGCGTGGTGATCGAGCCAATGCTGACCGACCAATGGTATGTACGCACCGCACCGCTGGCGAAAGTCGCCGTTGAAGCGGTAGAAAACGGCGACATCCAGTTTGTGCCGAAGCAGTACGAAAATATGTACTTCTCATGGATGCGCGACATTCAGGATTGGTGTATTTCACGTCAGCTGTGGTGGGGACATCGCATCCCAGCATGGTACGACAACGACGGCAACGTCTACGTTGGCCGCACCGAAGATGAAGTACGTCAGGAAAACAATCTGGCCGCCGACGTGGCGCTGCGCCAGGACGACGACGTGCTGGACACCTGGTTCTCGTCCGGTCTTTGGACCTTCTCGACGCTGGGCTGGCCAGAGAACACCGAAGCGCTGCGTACCTTCCATCCAACCAGCGTGTTGGTGAGCGGCTTCGACATCATCTTCTTCTGGATTGCGCGCATGATCATGCTGACCATGCACTTCATTAAAGATGAAAACGGCAAGCCACAAGTGCCGTTCAAAACCGTCTACATGACCGGTTTGATCCGTGATGAAGAAGGCCAGAAGATGTCCAAGTCGAAAGGCAACGTCATCGATCCGCTGGATATGATTGACGGTATTTCGCTGGAAGATCTGCTGGAGAAGCGTACCGGCAACATGATGCAGCCGCAGCTGGCTGAGAAAATCCGCAAACGTACCGAGAAGCAATTCCCGGACGGCATCGTGCCTTCAGGTACCGATGCGCTGCGCTTTACCCTCGCCGCGCTGGCGTCTACCGGTCGTGATATCAACTGGGATATGAAGCGCCTCGAAGGTTACCGCAACTTCTGTAACAAGCTGTGGAACGCCAGCCGCTTCGTGCTGATGAATACCGAAGAGCAGGATTGCGGCCAAAACGGCGGCGAAATGAAGCTGTCGCTGGCGGATCGCTGGATCCTGAGCGAATTCAACCGCAGCGTGAAAGCTTATCGCGAAGCGCTGGATAGCTATCGCTTTGATATCGCGGCCAACATTCTGTACGACTTCACCTGGAACCAGTTCTGTGACTGGTATCTGGAGCTGACCAAGCCGGTGATGACCAGCGATAGCGAAGCGGAACTGCGCGGTACGCGTAATACGCTGGTCACCGTGCTGGAAGCGCTGCTGCGTCTGGCGCATCCAATCATTCCTTACATCACCGAAACCATCTGGCAGCGTGTGAAAGGCCTGAAAAACATCGACCACGATACCATCATGCTGCAACCGTTCCCGCAGTATGACACGGCGAAAGAGGATGCCGAGGCGCAGGCCGATATCGAGTGGATGAAGCAGGCGATCGTCGCGGTGCGTAATATCCGTGCTGAGATGAACATCGCACCAAGCAAGCCGCTCGACGTGCTGCTGCGTGACTGCTCTGCCGCCGCTCAGCGTCGCGTAGAAGAGAACCGCACCTTCCTGTCGCGTCTGGCGCGTCTGGAAAGTCTGACCATTCTGCCTGCGGGCGAGAAAGGCCCGGTTTCGGTCACCAAGATTGTTGAAGGCGCTGAGTTGCTGATCCCGATGGCGGATCTGGTCAACAAAGAAGCCGAGCTGGAGCGTCTGGCGAAAGAGCTGGTGAAACTTGATGTCGAAATTGAGAAGATCCAGACCAAGCTGGCGAACGAAGGCTTTGTGTCACGTGCGCCGGAAGCGGTTGTCGCGAAAGAGCGTGAGCGCGTGGCTGAGCTTGAGCAATCAAAAGCAAAACTGTTTGAACAGCAGGGCGTGATTGCGGCATTGTAAGCGCTTCAGTCCAACTGCTTCATCGAAGCCGGGCACTGCCCGGCTTTTTTATACCGGAAGATAATGATGACCACCGACGCCTCCATCAATTTAAAGGTGCGCCCCATTACCGCTGCCGATAACGCGCTGATCGCACAGGTGATCCGTGATGTGTCAGCTGAATTTGGCCTGACGCCGGACAAAGGCTACACCGTGTCCGATCCCCATCTCGATCGCCTGTTCGAACTCTACAGCGAAGCCAACAGCGCCTACTGGATTGTGGAACATGACGGTGTGGTGGTGGGCGGCGGCGGCGTTGCTCCACTGGCCTGCAGCGCGCCGGATATCTGCGAGCTGCAGAAGATGTATTTCCTGCCGCAGGTGCGCGGCTTAGGGTTGGCGCGCGATTTGGCGCTGCGCGCCATGGAATTTGCCCGTCAACGGGGTTTTCAGCGCTGCTATCTGGAAACCACCGGCAGTTTGACGCGTGCGATTAAGTTGTATGAGTCATTGGGGTTTGAGCTGATTGATAGCGCGATGGGTTGTACCGGGCATGTGGATTGTGAAGTGCGGATGCTGAAGGTGTTATGATTTGATTGCTGGCTGTGATGTGCTCGCTGCCCCCATCCCGGCCTTCCCCCGCAAGCGGGGGAAGGAGATGCTGCCACATGCAGCTTCATCACTGGCATGTGGCAGCATCTTCCTCCCCCATTTATGGGGGAGGACCGAGGAGGGGGACAGCGCGCACAAACCTAAACCGCCGGCACCCCACTATGAAAGCGTAACTCGCCATCCGGCTCACTGATTAAGCGCGCTTCTGTTTCACCAAAAACCTGCACCCGCGGCGCAATGTCCTTCGGCGAAATCTGCTGCGCCAGCTTCAGGTAATCCTGATAGTGACGCGCTTCTGAGCGCAGCAGCGAAATATAGAACTTCTCCAGCTGCTCATCCAGATACGGCGCCAGGCTGGCGAAACGCTCGCAGGAACGCGCTTCGATGTACGCCCCGCAAATCAGCTTATCCACCAGCGCTTCCGGCTCGTAAGTGCGAATTTCGCGAATCAACCCTTTGGCATAGCGGCTGGCGGTGATTTTGCGATACGGCAAACCGCGCGACTGCATGATTTCCCACACCTGATAGAAGTGATGCAGCTCCTCTTTCACCAGCAGCACCATCATCTCCACCAGATCGTCGGCCCACGGCAGTTCGTTGCGCACGATAATACTTTTGGTCAGATTCTTGTGGGCATTGATGAAGTTACCGTCCTGCTCGTCGCGGTAGATAAAATCTTCATACGGCTTGAGCCACGCCAGAATGGCATCACCACTCGGCTTATCCGCCACGTATTTACGGATGATAAACACCGCCGTTTGCGCGGCCTTCAATTCGCAAACCATGTGATCGGTGAGCAACAACGTCAGATTTTCCGGCTTGCGCGCTTCATCAATCCACGCTTGTGGCGTGCGGCAATGCAGGAATTGATAGATTGGTTCTAATAGCGGAGCGTAATTCATGGGCAGTCTTTTGTGTTACGGGGAAACGTTTCAGGGCGGCGAGCGCCGCCCATTAATGCTTAGTGACGCACACCGTTATCTTCTTCATCGTCGATGAACTCGCCATCGTCGTCTTCATCTTCAGCATCAGGATCTTCAAAGTAGGTGCCCCAACCGTCGTAATCGACGTTGTAGCTGCCTGCCAGATTAACCAGTTGCTCAACCTGCGCATCAATCAACTCAGGCTTCAACGCGCCTTCGCTCAGGATATCCACACACATCACGGTGGTACCGTCTTCCAGCTCCAGCTCTTCTGGCTCGCTCACTTCGTAGCCCAGTTTGAAGGCATCAACCGCGACCTTCTCCAGCGAGTCGAAGTTGTTGCAGGAGAGATGATGCTCAATAGTGTAAAGCGCATCTGGATCGCTGCCGTCTTCCAGCAGCTCTTCAATGATCAGTCGCGTCTCTTCGCGCTGTTCTTCCAGCAATGCTTCATATGCCATGGGTGTGTCCTCAAATATTCGGCTGAATACCATTATTTTCCCACACTGCCTCGCGCGCCACTACACAAAACAACAAGTTTCTTAACGCTGGGGTTGAAAATGCATATTCATACGGTTAGATTGAATTTTAATTCATTTTAATGTGGGCACCCGGAGCGCTGTATGAGTCAGCTACATCAAAGACATTTCCTGAGATTGCTGGATTTCACCCCAGCCGAAATCGATTCTCTGCTGAGCCTGGCAGGTGAATTAAAACACGCAAAGAAAAATGCCAGCGAAACGCAATACCTGAAAGGCAAAAACATCGCGCTCATCTTCGAAAAAGACTCGACTCGTACCCGATGCTCTTTCGAAGTTGCCGCTTACGATCAGGGCGCTAACGTTACCTATCTCGGTCCAAGTGGCAGCCAAATCGGCCATAAAGAGTCGATGAAGGACACCGCGCGCGTGTTGGGACGCATGTATGACGGTATTCAATATCGCGGCTACGGCCAGGAACTGGTTGAAACCTTAGCGGAATTCGCTGGCGTGCCGGTGTGGAACGGCCTGACGACTGAATTCCATCCCACGCAGCTGCTGGCCGATCTGCTGACAATGCAGGAACATCTGCCAGGCAAATCGCTGAATGCAATGACGCTGGTTTACGTCGGCGATGCGCGCAACAACATGGGCAACAGCATGCTGGAAGCCGCTGCGCTGGTCGGCCTGGATCTGCGTTTGGTGGCACCAAAAGGCTGCTGGCCAGAAGCGGAACTGGTGGATCAATGCCGCGTGGTCGCGCAGCAAACCGGTGGCAAAATCACCCTGACCGAAGAGATCGCCGAAGGCGTGCAAGGTGCCGACTTCATTTACACGGATGTGTGGGTGTCGATGGGCGAAGCCAAATCGGTGTGGGAAGAGCGCATCGCCCTGCTGCGTCCTTATCAGGTGAACAGCGCGATGCTGGCACTGACCGGCAACCCGCAGGTGAAGTTCCTGCACTGCTTGCCGGCCTTCCATGACGACAAAACCACGCTGGGCCGGCAAATGGCCGAGCAGTACGGTTTGCAGGATGGCATGGAAGTGAGTAATGAGGTGTTTGAATCGGCGCACAGCATCGTGTTCGATCAGGCTGAAAACCGCATGCACACCATTAAAGCGGTGATGGTGGCGACACTCGGCAAGCTATGATTGGTCGCGCCGCAAACGTTTACCTCGCGCACGATATTTGCTTGATGCAAATCAGTGAATGCGTATAATGCGGCCCAATTTGCCGGAGGAAACATGCAACAGCGCAGCGCACAATTTGACGCTCAACGACGCCTGACAGCGGGCGGCGCATCTGTTTCTTTCCGTCATCAATCGATCGTAAAAAAAGCCCCTTAAGCAGGGGCTTTTTTTTGTCCGCAATCCGGCAGCGCAGAGGAGAACGCTATGGCCAACCCGCTATATCGCAAGCACATTATTTCCATCAACGATCTCAACCGCGACGAGCTGGAGCTGGTGCTGCACACCGCCGCCCAGTTGAAAGCCAATCCCCAGCCGGAGTTGCTGAAACACAACGTGATCGCCAGCTGCTTCTTTGAGGCTTCAACGCGCACGCGCTTGTCTTTTGAAACCGCGATGCATCGTCTCGGCGCATCGGTGGTGGGCTTCGCCGATGGCAGCAATACCTCGCTCGGCAAGAAAGGCGAAACCCTCGCCGATACCATTTCGGTGATTGGTACTTACGTCGATGCCATCGTGATGCGTCATCCGCAGGAAGGCGCGGCGCGTCTGGCGACGGAATTCTCCGGCGGCATTCCGATTCTCAACGCCGGTGACGGTGCCAACCAGCATCCGACGCAAACGCTGCTCGATCTCTTCACCATCCGCGAAACGCAAAATCGCCTCGATAACCTGAATGTGGCGATGGTCGGCGATCTGAAATATGGCCGCACCGTGCATTCACTGACGCAGGCGCTGGCGAAGTTTGATGGCAACCGCTTCTTCTTTATCGCGCCGGATGCGCTGGCGATGCCGTCGTATATCACCGATATGCTGGATGAGCAGAACATTGCCTGGTCGCGCCACGACACCATCGAAGAAGTGATGCCTGAACTCGACATTCTGTATATGACGCGCGTGCAGAAAGAGCGCCTCGATCCGTCGGAATACGCCAACGTCAAAGCGCAGTTCATCCTGCGCGCCGCCGATTTAGCCGGTGCGCGCGACAACATGAAAGTGCTGCATCCGCTGCCGCGTATCGACGAGATAACCACCGACGTGGATAGCACGCCGCACGCCTGGTATTTTCAGCAGGCTGGAAATGGCATCTTCGCTCGCCAGGCACTGCTGGCGCTGGTACTGAATCGCGAACTGGCACTGTAAGGAGCAAAGCGATGACACACGATAATAAATTGCAGGTTGAAGCGATTAAACGCGGCACGGTGATTGACCATATCCCGGCGCAGGTCGGCTTTAAGTTACTGTCGCTGTTTCGTTTGACCGAAACCGATCAGCGCATCACCATCGGCCTCAACTTGCCGTCGGGCGAGATGGGCCGCAAAGATCTGATCAAAATCGAAAACACTTTTCTGACCGACGATCAGATCAATCAGCTGGCGGTGTATGCGCCGCTCGCGACTGTGAACCGCATTGACGAATACGAAGTGGTCGCGAAGATCGCCCCCACCTTGCCAGATCGTATTGACCGCGTGCTGACCTGTCCGAACAGCAACTGCATCAGCCGCAACGAGCCGGTGTTCACCAGCTTTGCGGTGAAAAAGCGCGAAGATGATGTTCATCTGAAATGCAAATATTGCGAGAAAGAGTTCGCGCGCCACGTGGTGCTCGGTCACTGGTAATCGCCTGCGTCGTCCCTATAATGGGACGATTCATTTCGCGGCGGACATCGGTCGGCCGCGCACTTTCAAGGAGAAATAATGTCTCGCGAAATCAGTACTTCAAACGCACCCGCAGCGATTGGCCCTTACGTGCAGGGCGTGGATCTCGGCAGTATGATCATCACGTCAGGCCAGATCCCGGTTGATCCCGCCACTGGCGCCGTTGCCGACGATGTTTCTGCGCAGGCACGTCAGTCACTGGAAAATGTGAAGGCGATTGTCGAAGCCGCAGGCCTGAAAGTGGGCGATATCGTGAAAACTACCGTGTTTGTGAAGGATCTGAATGACTTCGCCACGGTGAACGCAACTTACGAAGCGTTCTTCACCGAGCATAACGCCAGCTTCCCTGCGCGTTCTTGCGTGGAAGTGGCGCGTCTGCCGAAAGATGTGAAGATTGAGATCGAGGCGATTGCGGTTCGTCGTTGATTTGGTTGGTGCTGGCTGTCCCCCATCCCGGCCTTCCCCCGCAAGCGGGGGAAGGAGATGCTGCCACATGCAGCTCCCACACTGACATGTGGCAGCATCTTCCTCCCCCATTTATGGGGGAGGACCGAGGAGGGGGACAGCCAGCACAATACCTATTTAAACGATCGCAACAACTTCTCCAGCGGTCGCACCAGCGCCAGCACCGTTTCATCTTGCACCTGCGCTGCCGCATCCAATTGCGTATGCATCTGCGCCACTTCGCCTGCGCCATACGCCTGATTACGCTCCAGCGCGTTGACCAAATCCAGCCCCATCCGACTCAGTTCCGCCACTTGCTGCACCTGCTGCTGTAGCGGCTTGAGCTGATAGCTACCCAGAATCAGTGGCATCACCGCATCGCTGTTGTTCTGCCAGCGCTGCAGTTGCTGACGAATAGCATGCGCCGCCGCATGATCGGCGCGATTGGCGATCACGCGATCAACCTGCTTATCCAGCAAACGCACCGCGTTGCTCTCGGCAGGTAGCACATCCGCCAAACGATTGAGCGGTTCAAAATAGTCGTAATGCCCTGCCTGGAATTTCAGATGCTGGCGCGTGTAGTACTGCGCCGGTTCCAGCACTTCGGCCAATATGCGCAGCGGCGTGATGTCGCTGCTGTTCGCCAGTCGCATCATCTGCACTTCAGCCTGCTGATGCTGCTGCAGACCGACAGAAATGGTGCCCCAGCGATCCACCGCGCTCAGGCGTTGATACATGTTATCGCTGTCGGTGACATCCTTCGCCGACCATAACCGCTCAGCCACCACAAAGGCGCGCGGCCACAGGCGTGTATCAATCACCCGGCTATTTACGTTCTCCGCCCACAGCGCCGCTTCACCGCCAATCAGGTTGTTTTGCAGCTGTTGCGGCGTCGGCAGCGATGGCGCAATACCAGCTGGCACTTGTGCCAGTTTGCTGCCTTCCGTGGGATAACGCACGTTGCCCACCAGCATATAACCGGTCAGCTTGTCTTGCGTCAGCGTCACCATCGGCTGGAACGGCCCCATCCACGTATCGACGCTGAAGGTCAGCTGCGTTGGCGACAGCCAGCGGATATCGCTGACCATGCGACGTGCTTTGCCGCTGAAATCGATAAAGCCGCGCCAGCCGTTTTTCCCTTCAACCAGCGTAAAGCTGCCTTTCAGCGCGCTGCCTTTCAGACGCGGCATGGTGAATTGCCAGCTCTGCGTCTGCTCACCGGCTTGCACCTGATCCGCACCGTTAAGCCCTTGCGGCCAGGGTTCATTGCGATAGTGATAGGCGGCGGTTTGCGGCTGATCGAGATAGAAACCGGTGGAGAGAATGCCACGGAAGTCGTTTTTCGCCACGGTACCCAACGCATCCTGTCCTTGCCACGATTGAATCAGAATGCTTTTTGGCAGATCAGGATGGTAAACCTCATCCCAACCGATCATGCGGCGCTGATGCGCTTCGAGGATTTTCTCAACGCGCTGGTTAAACCAGGCTTGCAGCGCATGCGAATCTTTCAGGCCGTGGTCGCGCATAAATTGCTGAATACGCGTGGAATCATTCCACTGAGTTGGATCGACCTCATCGCCGCCGATGTGAATGTAGGGATCGGGGAAGATCGCCGTGACTTCGCCCATTAAGGTGTCGATAAAGCGGAACACCGCGTCGTTGCTGGGATCGAGCAGCGGCTTAAATACACCCCAGCCGCGCTCCATCTGATACGGGCCCGGCGCGCTCATTAATTCCGGCATCGCCACCGCGATCGCCGAGGCATGGCCTGGCAGATCGATTTCCGGTACCACGCGCACGCCGCGCTGCGTGGCATAGCGCACCACATCGCGCATCTGCTGCTGCGTGTAGTACAGACCGTCGCTGGCTTTCTCTTGCAGCTGCGGATAGTGGCTGGAGGCAAAACGCCAACCTTGATCGTCAGTTAAGTGCCAGTGAAACACGTTCATGCGCGCGGCCGCGATGCCGTCGATTTGCCGCTTCACGGTTTCAATCGGCAGGAAATGGCGCGCCGAATCAATCAGCACACCGCGCCACGGAAAGCGCGGTTTATCGTCAATGGTGACGTAGGGAATTTCGGTGCCTTTTTCCGTGTTTTCAATCAGCTGTAGCACGGTTTCCATGCCGCGCATCGCACCAAAGCGCGTGTTGGCTTTCAGTAATACGCCGTCGCTGTTAACCAGCAGATGATAACTTTCGTCGCTGTCCGGCTGCGGGATCGGATCAACCGCCTGCGCGATTTGCACCTGAATGCTGGGATGATCGCTGGATGCGCTAGCTGGCAGCAGCGGCCAGCCGGTTTGCCGCGCAATGCGTGCACGCCAGCGCGATTCAGCACCTTCCAGATGATCGCCCGAGATATGCAAGGTGAGCTGCGGCGTTAACGCATACGCCCCGCCGCCGCTTGGTTGCACCACGCTTTGTGGCCACGGCATCAGCGGTAAATCCCCGGCGGGCGCGGCGAAGGTGGAAAAAGTCATGGATAAACAACAGGCAAGCAAGGTTCTCTGCAATAGCATCTGGGCATCCTTGTAAATGAAACAGCGGACCAAAATGGGCAAAAGGCCCATTAAACCTGTTTCGCTTTGCAAAGCAAGTGGCCGTAAACTGAAATCAAGGCAGGTTAAAACTTTTGTAGTTTAGCCAGATTAACCATTGCGCGGCTTTCAATCTTGGTTGTGGCTTCCTTGCTGTAGGTCAAACCGCCTGCGATTAATTTGCGCGTAAACACCATATATAGCGATTACACTCCTTAAAATTATCTACATATAGTTTCATGGAGAAGAAATGGCGACGGTGGTGATTAAGCGTGACGGCTGCAGAGTGCCGTTTGATGCGCAGCGGATCGAGGCAGCAGTAAGCGCGGCCGCGCGTGCGGCACAAATCGATGATACGGCATGGTGCGCGCAAGTGGCGGCGCAGGTTAGCCAGCAGCTGGCTGAACAGGCCGAAGTGGATATTCGTGATATTCAGTGCGCGGTGGAAGAGACGCTGATGAGCGGACGCTGGCCGCAGCTGGCACGCGCCTATATCGAATATCGCCATGACCGCGATTTAGCACGCGAGCAACGCGGTAAACTGCATCACGCCATTCGCGGTTTAGTGGAGCAAACCAACGCGGCGCTGCTCAATGAAAACGCCAATAAAGACAGCAAAGTGATCCCAACCCAACGTGACCTGCTGGCCGGCATCGTCGCCAAACATTACGCTCAGCAGCAACTGTTGCCACGCGATGTGGTGCTGGCGCATGAGCGCGGCGACATCCACTATCACGATCTCGACTATTCCCCGTTCTTCCCGATGTTTAACTGCATGCTGATCGATCTACACGGCATGCTGACCAACGGTTTCAAGATGGGCAATGCCGAGATTGAGCCGCCCAAATCGATCGCCACCGCCACAGCGGTCACCGCGCAGATCATCGCGCAGGTCGCCAGCCACATTTATGGCGGCACCACCATCAACCGCATTGATGAAGTGCTGGCACCGTTCGTCACGCTCAGCCTGGAGAAACACCGCGCGGTAGCGCAAGAGTGGCAAATTCCCGATGCCGAAGCCTATGCGCGCGTGCGCACCGAGAAAGAGTGCTACGACGCGTTTCAGTCGCTGGAGTATGAAGTGAACACGCTGCACACCGCCAATGGCCAGACGCCGTTTGTCACCTTTGGCTTTGGCCTCGGCACCGACTGGGCGGCGCGCCTGATCCAGCAATCCATTCTGCGTAACCGCATTGCCGGACTGGGTAAAAATCATAAAACGGCGGTGTTCCCGAAACTGGTGTTTGCTATCCGTGAAGGCGTGAATCGTCGGCCTGGAGAAATTAACTACGATATCAAACAGCTGGCGCTAGAGTGTGCCAGCAAGCGCATGTATCCGGATATCCTCAACTACGAAAAAGTGGTGGAAGTGACCGGTTCGTTTAAAACGCCGATGGGCTGCCGCAGTTTCCTTGGCGTCTACGAGGAGAACGGCGAGCAGATTCACGAAGGCCGCAACAATATCGGCGTCATCAGCCTCAATCTGCCGCGTATCGCGCTGCAAGCCAAAGGCGATGAAGCGCAGTTCTGGCGCTTGCTGGATGAACGTCTGGCGCTGGCGAAACGGGCCTTAATGACGCGTATCGCCCGGCTGGAAAAAACCAAAGCGCGCGTGGCGCCGATTCTGTATATGGAAGGTGCCTGTGGCGTGCGGCTAAAAGCGGATGACGAAGTGGGCACCATTTTCCGCAACGGCCGCGCCTCGATTTCCCTTGGCTATATCGGCCTGCATGAGACGCTGAATGCGCTGAGCGGCAACGAATTACATCCGTATGACGCCGAATACTTGCGGGCAAAAGGTGTGGCGATTGTTACCCATCTGCGTAACGCGGTGGATGCCTGGAAAGCGGAAACCGGCTACGGCTTCAGCTTGTACAGCACGCCGAGCGAGAATTTGTGCGACCGCTTCTGTCGCCTCGATGCCGCCGAATTTGGCGTGGTGGCGGGCGTGACCGATAAAGGGTATTACACCAACAGCTTCCATCTCGACGTTGAGAAGAAGGTCAATCCCTACGACAAGATCGACTTTGAAGCGCCCTATCCCGCCATCGCTAACGGCGGATTCATCTGTTACGGCGAATATCCCAACATCCAGCACAACCTCAAAGCGCTGGAAGACGTCTGGGATTACAGCTATCACCGCGTGCCCTATTACGGCACCAACACGCCGATTGATGAGTGCTACGAATGCGGCTTTAGCGGCGAGTTCAGTTGCACCAGCAAAGGGTTCACCTGCCCATGCTGCGGTAATCACGATCCAGCGCGCGTGTCGGTGACGCGCCGCGTGTGCGGCTATCTCGGCAGCCCGGATGCGCGTCCGTTTAACGCCGGTAAACAGCAAGAAGTGCAGCGGCGCGTTAAACATCTGGAGACAGGAAAGCTGGGATGATGCGCATCCACGGCTATTATCCGGTTGATATCGTTAACGGGCCCGGCACGCGCTGCACACTGTTTGTCGCGGGCTGCGAACATCAGTGTCGCGGCTGCTATAACCAAAGCACGTGGCGCCTGGATTCCGGCGTACCTTTTACGCTGGAGATGGAAGAGCAGCTGATCGCCGATCTTAACGATCGGCGCATTCCGCGTCAGGGCTTGTCGCTGAGCGGCGGCGATCCGCTGCATCCGCATAACGTGCCGCATGTGCGTCGCCTGGTGAAACGCGTGCGACGTGAATGTCCGGATAAGGATATCTGGCTGTGGACCGGCTACGAAATGGCGGAACTCAGTGCGGCGCAGCGCGAAGTGGTGGATGAAATTGATGTGCTGATTGACGGGCGTTTTATCGAAGCGGAAAAAGATGCGCGGCTGCTGTGGCGCGGCAGCCGCAATCAGAAGATTTGGTGGCTACGCCAGCCACAAGGCGAGCACGCCGAGCAGCATGCCGCTGCCTGCCACGCCGATCAGCGCGATCCACAGCGCCCGTGCGGGAAAGGCGCGATGCAACATCAATAACGACGGCACACTCACGGCGGGCAGCGTGACTAACAACGCCAGCGCGGGTGCAACGCCCATGCCCGCCAGCATCATGGTCTGCACAATCGGGATTTCCGCCGCGGTGGGAATCACAAACAGGCAGCCAGCAATCGCCATCAACATCACCCAAAACAGCGTGTTGCCCACCGCGCCATCCGCGTGCGGGAATAGCCAAACGCGGGCGGCACCGAGCAACAATACCGCGATGATATACAACGGAATGGTGTTGCAGAACAGCCGCCACATTACCCACAGCCAGCGCGTCAGAAACGGTTGCTCATCGCGTGCCGGGATAATGGGCGCGGCAACGGTCTGATCCGGCACACTACGCTGCACCAGCCACGCGATGCCCAATACCATCATTAAACCCGCCACCAGCCGAATCGCCGCAAAATTCCAGCTGAGCACAAAACCCATAAAAATCAGCGTGGCAGGATTGAGCAGCGGATTCGCCAGCCAAAACGCCATTGCCGCGCCGCTGGAAACCTGCGACTGACGCAAGCCAGCGGTCACCGGCGCGGCACAGCAGCTGCACATCATGCCTGGCAAACCTAATCCAGTGCCCATTAGCGTCGAGCCAAAGCGCGAGCTGCCCATCAGACGCAGCAGCCAGGCGCGTGGAATCAGCACCTGCACCAGCGATCCGAGGATCACGCCGAGCACCGCCGCTTTCCACACGGCGAGGAAATAGACCATGGCGTAATCGAGCGCTGCGCGCCACGGTGAGTCCGCCGCATTGGCCAAAATTGATTTACCTATTGAGTGCGTTTCGGCGGCAGTAAAGGCTTTGCCGTAATAAGGCTGCCATTTGACATACCACAGACCGATTACCACCACGGCGAGGAACAGCAGCGGTTTCCACCAGGCGAAGCGTGTCGCTGGGAAGTGAGAAGAGAGTTGGGTCATCACAAAATTCCGTATTCAACTGAATAACGATGCCGCGTTGAGATACGCGGCGGATAGGCCTTAGTGTTATTCAGGTCATTTCATTCCGCCATGTGGAAATCGCCTAAACTTGATCCGGGACGGAAATTTACCTCCCGTGAGAATTGCCGACTGGCTTGCGTTTTGCGACATGGCTACCAGGCTTGTTGGGTTAGAAGTGCAACGAACATAAGGTTCGTGATCAACAAGGAGGAAAAAAGATGAGCAAGAAAATAGCGGTACTGATTACCGATGAATTTGAAGACTCAGAGTTTACCTCACCGGCGGAGGCTTACACTCAGGCAGGCCACGAAGTGGTTACCATCGAGTTTAAGGCCGGAAACATCGTCAAAGGTAAACAGGGTAAAGCTGAAGTCAACATCGACAAGTCTATTGATGATGTGAATGCAGCCGAGTTCGATGCGCTGCTGCTGCCCGGCGGACACTCTCCCGATGCTCTGCGCGGTGACGATCGCTTCATCAACTTCACTAAAGAGTTTGTCGCCAGCGGCAAGCCGGTGTTTGCCATTTGCCACGGCCCACAGTTGCTGATCAGCGCGAATGGCGTGCGCGACCGCAAAATGACCAGCGTAAAAGCCATCGCTATCGATCTGCGTAATGCGGGTGCGGATTTTTACGATAAAGAAGTGGTGGTTGATGACAAGTTAGTCACCAGCCGCACGCCTGAAGACCTGCCCGCGTTTAATCGCGAATCGCTGCGGATTTTGAACGCGGCCTGATCTTTTCCCGCATTGAGGTCGCCATAAATGAACTGCACCCCAAATGTTGGACCATAATCTGACATTGATGGAGTGACCCCGAGCCCATAGACAAATCTGCCCTATATTTTGAGCATAGGAGGAGTCTATGGGCACACCACGATTTACCCCTGAGTTTAAAGAAGAAGCAGTCCGCCAGATCACCGAGCGGGGCTATTCCGTCGCCGACGTATCTGAACGCCTGGGCGTCTCGCAACACAGCCTTTATAAATGGATCCGCTCTATAAAACCTGATGCCAGCGGGCACCAGGCGCAGGATCTGCTGGATGCCCGGACGGAGATCCTCCGGTTGAAAGCGCAACTCAAGCGAACTGAGGAGGAGCGGGATATCCTGAAAAAGGCGGCGCGGTACTTTGCAAGGGAGCCCGACTAAAGTACCGCTTCATCAACGATCACCGTCAGGTCTGGTCGATCACACTGATGTGTCGGGTTCTGAAGGTTGCCCGTTCCGGTTTTTACGTCTGGCTCCACTGCCCGGTATCAACTGGAGAGCAGGATAATCAGCGGCTGCTGACGCTTATCCGCGACTCTTATACCCTGAGTGGCGGCGTTTATGGATACCGGCGGGTCCACAGTGACCTGCGAGAAATCGGGGAGGTATGCAGTAAAAACAGGGTAGCGAAAATTATGCGGCAGAACAGAATCAAGGCCGTACATGGCTATAAAATCCCGCGAGGAGCACGGGGACGTCCGTCAGTCATCGCGCCTAACCGGGTACAGCGGGAGTTCACAGTCGTTAAACCGAACCAGGTCTGGGTAACGGATATTACCTACATACGGACCTGGCAGGGCTGGCTGTATCTGGCCGTGGTCATAGACCTGTTTGCCCGCAATGTGGTGGGCTGGTCAATGAAACCCTCACTGTCGCGCGAACTGGCGCTGGATGCTCTTCTGATGGCCGTCTGGCGACGAAGGCCTGAGGAAACCGTTATCGTACACAGCGACCAGGGAAGCCAGTATGGCAGCGATGACTGGCGACGGTTCTGCCAGGCTAATAACCTGTCACCCAGCATGAGCCGGCGCGGCAACTGCTGGGATAATGCAGTGGCAGAATCCTTCTTCAGTTCGCTAAAAAAAGAGCGCATCAGAAAGCGGATCTATAGAACCCGGGACATGGCCCGGGCTGATATCTTTGATTATATCGAAGTGTTCTACAACCGGACCCGACGCCACAGCCACCTGGGAGGCGTCAGTCCAGAGGCCTTCGAAAAGGCCTCGTCGTGAGGACAGCGAATGTCTACGGGAATGGGGTCACTCCATGAAGGTGCAGCTCTATGACAACAAAATATCCCATCGAATTTAAACTCTCGGCCATTCACTATTTTCTTAGCGGCCATGCCGGTATTGATGGAACGGCTAAGCACTTCAGCATTGCCCCTACTAACCTCCGCCGCTGGGTTGCGCGCTATCAGCATCACGGTGAGCAGGCTTTGCTTCCCCGCGGGCACCGGCGTTATTCTTCTGACTTCAGGGTCCAGGTGGCGCATTATGCTCTGGCTCATACCGGTGAGTCATACGCTGCGGTTGCGGCGCGTTTTAATATCAGCTCACACAAAACGGTTGAATCCTGGGTCCGCCAGTACAGCCTTAAAGGTCACTATGCTTTCCCGCCCGAAAACAGCACGCGGAGAACACCAATGTCAGGCAAAGAAAAATCACCAAAACCAGTCGGGTCAATGACGCCGGAAGAGCTGCTTAAGGAGCTCGAATACCTGCGTGCCGAAAACGACTATCTGAAGGTCATGCAGGAGATTATCCTGGAAAAAAAGCGCCGGGAGCGGGAGAAAAAGCCGCAGCCGTGACGCTGCTGCGCACGCGGCATCGCCTGCCGGTGCTGCTGAGCGTATCGCGGCTGCCAAAAAGCACTTTTTTTTATCAGCTTGCCCGCCAGCAGGCAGCGGATAAGTACGCAGAGGTGAAGGCGCTTATCGTCAGGCTGTCAGAGGAGCATCGCAGTGTTTATGGCTACCGGCGCATGGGCTGCCTGCTCAGGCAGCACGGCTGGGCGCTGAGCGGGAAAACCGTGCTGAAGCTGATGTCGGCGCTGGGTCTGCAGTCGCCGGTAAGAAAGAAGAGATACCGGTCCTGTCGCGGGCCCGAGGGGCGGACAGCCGGCAACGTGCTGCAGCGCAACTTCCGGGCACAGGCACCGAACGAGAAGTGGGTAACGGACGTAACGGAGTTCAGCGTTGCGGGTGAAAAATGCTACCTGTCCCCGGTTCTGGACCTGTATAACGGCGAAATCGTGGGCTGGGAAACGGCGCGTAAGCCGCTGATGCCGATGATAAACGGTATGCTGAGCAGAGCCTTACAGCATCTGACGGGCGAGCAGCGTCCGCTTCTTCACAGCGATCAGGGCTGGCAGTATCAGATGCCGGAGTATCAGCGGCGCCTGGCGGAAAACGGGATAAAACAGAGCATGTCGCGCAGAGGAAACTGCCTGGACAACGCGGTGATGGAAAACTTCTTCGGTCATCTGAAGTCGGAAATGTTTTACCTGAAGAAATACCGTGACGTAGAGGAGCTGGAGAAGGACATCGGAGACTATATCCACTTCTGGAATACTAAGCGGATAAAAATGGGGCTGGGTGGGCTGAGTCCGGTAGCGTACAGGACTCAGCATTACGCAGCGCTTTAACTAAACGGTCCAGGTTATGGGGTTCAGTTCATAAATGGCGACCCTACGGCCGGCTCCAGACAATCTTCTTGCCAAAGCCCAGCGCATTGTCGGTCATCTTCACTTCGTCGAGCACGATTTCCCACAGCGGCGCAGTGACTTTCTTCGCCACCGGAAAACGCTTCTGATAGGCGTGACGCGCCAGCGTTTCCCGCTCTCCATTTAACAGCTGGATTACGCCGCGATACTGCACGCCTTTGATCAACAACACGCTTTTCGGCTGGCCATTTACCGTGCCCGCCACGTGAGGATTTGCCTGGATTAATGCGCCATGGCGCGTATCCGGCTCGGTCATCAGCCAGAACGCCATGTTTGCGGCATCAAACACATAGAAGCAGTTGGCGCACCACAGATCGTCGCCGTGGCTGGCAGATAACGACAGCACATGCTGTTTTTTTAAATAACGAATCAGATGAGCATGGTCGGACAAAATCGGACTCCGTGCGGCGAATAGCGATGCGGCCTGAAGCGCGCTACACTGCCTGCCAGCTAATTTTCGAGATGAGTATGATGGAACAAGGCTGGCAGCTCTATCTGCTACAAACCGCCGCAGGCATGCTGTATACCGGCATCACCACCGATGTTAATCGTCGCCTGCAACAGCATCAGCTAGGACGCGGCGCGCGTTCGCTGCGTGGCAAAGGCCCCTTAACGCTGGTGTTTCATTGCGATGCCGGCGATCGCGCTGCCGCGTCACGCCTTGAGTATCAGGTGAAGCAGCTTAGCCGCGCGCAAAAGCTGCTGCTGGTTGCGCAGCAGCCGCCCTGCTTAGTAGCCTGGTTTAGTCGAAACGATTAAACGGTTCGGCGAATTCGATCAGCCCTTCTGCACCGACGAACGCATCGTCTGCCAGTTTGTACACCTGAAAGGCCGCTTCGCTGCCTAACCAACGACAGTGCAAACCATGACGTGCCGCCGGTTCAAAGCCGAGTGGATTGTAGAACTCAGGATCGCCCAACACCACCACGGCGCTGTAGCTGAACTCATTAAGTGAATCCAATCCTTCATACACCAGCTGTTTAGCAAGGCCCTGTTTGCGCACCGATTCATCCACGGCGAGCGGCGCCAACGCTACCCAGTTGCGGTCTTCTCCTTGCAGGGTCACCGGACTGAAAGCGGCATAACCCAGCACCTGACCTTCATCATCCGTGGCAACGACACCAAGAGTCAGCAAGCCATCTTCGCGCAGTTGCTGTATCAGTTCCGCTTCGGCAGCGGTAGCAAAACTGCGCTTTAACAGGCTATCGATGCCTGCTGCATCAACGCCAATTTCAGTACGAATCAACATGAGATCCCCGCGCGCGCCTCAGCGGCCTTCGCGTCCTGTTTCATTCCTGCCTCAATAAAAGCAGCGAGCTGCTGCAATCCCGTGCGTAATGGCGTGGGCATGGCATCCAGTTCAATGGCATCCATTAGGTTTTTCACCTCAAGTCCCAGCTCCGTGTCACCTTCAATCACCAAACGGCGTTGAAAGAACAACATATCGGGATCCGCTTTGCGTGCTGCCACCAGCAACAGATCGTTGGCTTCACCACGAAACCAGACATCAGCCTCGGTGTCGCGCGAAACGGTCAGGCGCCCTGCTTGCAGGGTGGTGATCCAGCGCAGATTCACATCGGCAACCTCGATCCCCAGATAACGCCCTTCCAGAAAGTCTAACTCACCTTCGGACAAAGCATGACGAAATTGCCAGTTTAGGAGTTGTTGCAGAATAGCTTTTTTTAGCGGGAAAGGGGTAATGGAAACGGGTAAAGCAAGGAATTCTGGGCCTTTTTCCACAATCAGACCGCGTAAGCGCGCAAACATTATCGATATTCCCTTCAGAAAATTTCATCTATTTTGCCACATCTGACCGACGTCGCCTCCACTGAGATCAAGGAAATCGCCACCTGTCTGGACGAAAAAGCTTCACTCCCGATCATCAATGCCGCTTTCACTGCCTTAAATCAACATTGCTGTCCGGTCAGTTATTTACACTCTTCGGCTTCAGAATCCGGGGAGGAAAATCTATGGAACTGCTGTGTCCGGCGGGGAATTTGCCTGCGCTGAAATCGGCGGTGGAGCATGGTGCTGATGCGGTGTATGTCGGCCTGAAAGACGATACCAATGCCCGCCACTTTGCTGGCCTCAATTTTACCGATAAGAAACTGGCTGAAGCCGCGCGCTATCTGCATCAGCATCGCCGCAAACTGCATGTGGCCATCAACACCTTCGCCCATCCTGATGGGATGAATCGCTGGCAAAGCGCGATTGATGTTGCCGCTCAGAACGGCGCGGATGCGCTGATTCTGGCGGATATTGCCACGCTGGAGTACGCGGCCAAGCGCTACCCGCAGGTTGAGCGTCATCTTTCGGTACAAGCCTCCGCCACCAATCTGCAGGCCATTCATTTTTATCATCGTCACTTTCAACTTAGCCGCGTTGTGCTGCCGCGCGTGCTCTCGATGCATCAGGTCAAACAGCTGGCGCGAGAAACGCCGGTGCCGCTGGAAGTGTTCGCCTTCGGTAGTCTGTGCATTATGGCCGAAGGCCGCTGCTATCTCTCATCCTGGCTGACCGGCGAGTCGCCTAACAGCGCAGGCGCATGCTCGCCAGCGAAATTTGTCCGCTGGCAACAGACGCCCAAGGGCATGGAATCACGCCTGAATGAAGTGCTGATTGATCGCTACGCGCCCGACGAGAGTGCGGGCTATCCCACATTGTGCAAGGGCCGTTATGAAGTGGATAACCAGCGCTATCATGTACTGGAAGAACCCACCAGCCTGAACACCTTGTCGCTGCTGCCTGAACTGCTGCGCGCCAACATTGCCTCGGTGAAAATTGAAGGCCGTCAGCGCAGCCCGGCGTATGTGGCGCAGGTGGCAAAAGTGTGGCGTCAGGCCATCGATCGCTGCATGGCATCGCCTGAGCAGTATGTCGTGCAGGCCCCCTGGATGCAGGCGCTGGGCGAGTTATCAGAAGGCAGCCAAACCACGCTCGGTGCTTATCACCGCGACTGGCAATAAGGAGATCGCATGAAATACGCCATCGGGCCGGTGCTGTGGTACTGGCCAACAGAAACGCTGGAAACCTTTTATCAACGCGCCGCCGAGAGCAGTGCCGAAATCATCTATCTCGGCGAAGCGGTGTGCAGCAAGAGACGCGCGACGTCGTTTAATCAATGGATGGAGATTGCGCGCATGCTGGCGCTGCAAGGTAAGCAAGTGGTGCTGAGTACGCTGGCACTGCTGCAGTCACCCTCGGAAGTTAAGGAGCTGCGACGCTATGTCGAGAACGGTGAGTTTCTGCTGGAAGCCAATGACATCGGCACCGTGAACATGGTAGCAGAGCGCAAATTGCCGTTTGTCGCCGGACCAACCCTCAACGTGTATAACGCGCAAACGCTGCAACTGTTACTGCAAGAAGGCATGACGCGCTGGTGCATTCCAGTGGAGATGTCCCGCGACTGGCTGATTCAGTTGCTGCAACAGTGCGATGCGGCGGGTGTGCGCCAGCAATTTGAGGTGGAAGTGCTTGGTTATGGCCATCTGCCGCTGGCGTTGTCAGCGCGCTGCTTTACCGCACGCGCCGAGAATCGTGGCAAAGATGATTGCCAAACCTGCTGCATCAATTATCCCACTGGCCGCCGCGTGCTTTCACAGGAAGGCCAGCAGGTGTTTGTCCTCAATGGTATTCAGACCATGAGCGGCTATTGCTACAACCTCGGCAATGATTTGAGCGGCATGCATAACTGGATCGACATTGTGCGTCTGTCGCCACAGGGCGAAAGCACGCTCGCCGAAGTGGATCGCTTCCGCGCCAACGAAGCCGGTCAGGCCCCGCTGATGATGGCGCGCGGCAGCGACTGCAACGGATATTGGCGTCGCCTGGCCGGGATGGCGCTTGAAGGCGAGCGGTAAAGGCACATTCCGGCTATATTCCTGCGGTTATTAGCAGTTTTAATATGGGTAACGATGAGTAATACTCACAAGCGCAGGTCCGACTAAACACCTGCGCCATCCCTATTTGGAGTGCCCATGTCTGAGAAAAAAACTGTTCGCCTGTCCGTGTTGGATCTGGCGCCTATTCCACAAGGTTCCGCTGCACGCGATGCGTTCCATAATTCGCTGGCGCTGGCCCGTCAATCTGAAGCGCTAGGTTTCCACCGCTACTGGCTGGCTGAACACCATAATATGACGGGGATTGCCAGCGCCGCGACCGCAGTACTGATCGGCTATTTAGCCGCCAATACCGAAACGCTGCGCCTCGGCTCAGGCGGTATCATGCTGCCCAACCATGCGCCGCTGGTGATCGCCGAACAGTTTGGTACCCTCGAATCACTCTATCCTGGCCGTATCGATTTGGGACTGGGCCGCGCGCCCGGTTCGGACCAACGCACCATGCTGGCGTTGCGCCGTCATCTTTCCAGCGCCCAGGCAGATAGCTTCCCGGAAGATGTTTCTGAACTGATTCGCTGGTTTGACGCCGAAGAGGGTGAACATCCGCCAGTTCAACCGGTACCGGGTTTAGGATTGAAAATTCCGGTGTGGCTGCTCGGTTCCAGTTTGTATAGCGCGCAATTGGCCGCACAGCTTGGTTTGCCGTTTGCGTTTGCCTCGCATTTCGCGCCCGATCTGCTGTTCCAGGCGCTGCATATTTACCGTGAGAAATTCAAACCTTCGGCGCGTCTGGCGAAGCCGTATGCGATGGTGTGCGTCAACGTGGTGGCGGCCGACAGCGAGCGTGATGCGCGCTTCCTGTTCACCTCGATGCAGCAGCAGTTTATTAATCTGCGTCGCGGCAAACCGGGTCCGCTGCCCGCGCCGGTGGAGAACATGGATAATCTGTGGTCACCGTCCGAGCAATATGGCGTGCAGCAGGCGCTGAGCATGTCGATTGTCGGCGATAGCGATAAAGTGCGCAGCGGCCTCGCCGCGTTGATGCGTGAAACCCAGGCGGATGAAATTATGGTTAACGGCCAGATTTACGATTCGCAGGCGCGTCTGCGCTCCTTCGCGCTGGCAATGGAAGCGGCACGCACGCTGTAAACCTCATTGCGGTGGGTTCACCCACTCTGCACCCACCGCAATGGTTCGCGCGTCACGCGCCGGTGACTGGCCGTGAAAACGGCTGTATTCGCGACTGAACTGCGAAGCACTTTGATAACCCACCCGATAACCCGCCGTTCCGGCATCCAGCTTCTCAATCAACATCAAACGCCGCGCTTCGTTGAGCCGTAGCTGCTTTTGATACTGCATCGGCGTCATCGCCGTTACCGCTTTAAAGTGATGATGCAGCGACGAAATACTCATTCCCACGCTGCTCGCCAGATGATCCATTTTCAATGGATGGTGAAAGTTTTCCCGTAGCCAGCGTGCGGCACGCGCCACTTTGTTGCCTGGCCGCTCCGTCAACGCCATGTTGAGAATGCGCGGTCCTTCTGGCCCGGTCAGCAGACGATAGAAAATCTCCTGCTCAATTAACGGTGCCAGCGCGGCAATGTCCTGCGGATGATCCAGCAACGCCACCAAACGCATCACTGCATCCACCAACGGCGGCGCAACTTTATGCACGGCGATACCGCGCTCGCTAACCGCCGTGCTGCCGAGATGATGGTGTGGAAAGTGTTCCAGATAACGCATCAGACGCGTTTCGTTGATGGTGATGCCCACGCCGAGATTCGGCTTCTCTGGCGTCGCCATGACCACGCAGGATTGCACCGGCATATCGAGCGTCACCAGCAGTAAATCGCCCGGCCCGTAATGCATCACTTCATCGCCCATGCGCAGCGCTTTTTGCCCCTGCGCGATCAGGGCAAAACTGGCCCAGGTCGCCACATGCGCCAAACTGGTGGGCTGAGAGCTGCGGCCGAAAGAGAGAAAATCGATTGGGCAATAGTGACGACCATCCTGCGGCGCGTGGCGGGCAATGATTGCCACCAACTGCTGCCATTGTTCCTGATGAATCATGCGTTCTGCGCTCCGCGATAAGAAATCACTGAGTTGATATTCTCGCTTGTCGCTGGCTTTGCGCCTAGTCCTTGAGCAGCAGATTTGCAGGATCGTGCAAGAAGCTTGCAGGATTGCGCTACCGCCCGATTGTATGGACAGCGCATGCTTTATCTTCCCCGAAATCTCAGGTGGAGAGACACGATGAAAACACTTGAAGGCAAAATTGCGCTGGTGACGGGCGCTTCGAAAGGCATTGGTGCCGCTATCGCCATGACTTTCGCGGCGGCCGGTGCTCGGGTGGTGGTGAATTATCTTCAGGACGAAGTGGGTGCGGCGGATGTGGTGACCGACATCCAGGCGCTGGGTAGCGACGCCATTGCCGTCCAGGCTGATATCTCACGCGAGGCCGATGTGCAGCGCCTGTTCGCTAGCAGCATTGAGCAGTTTGGCGTACCCGATATTGTAGTGAATAACGCCGGCATTTTTCACCACGGTGACTTTGCCGACCTTAGCATCAGCGAAATGCAGCAGCAGCTGAATGTGAATCTGCTGGGCACCTTGCTGGTGTGTCAGCAGGCGGCAAAACATTTCCCCGCACGCGGCGGTTCCATCATCAATCTAAGCGCCTTAAATAGCCAACGCAGCACGCCCGGTTCGGTGCTGTGGGCGGCAACTAAAGGCGCGATCGATACCTTAACGCAAGGCCTCGCACGCGAGCTTGGGCCACGCAATATTCGCGTCAATGCGTTAGCACCCGGCATTATTTTGACCGAAGGTTTGCTGGCGGTGAAGAAGATGCATCCGGAGTTGAAAGCACAGCTGATTGCCGCTACCCCACTTGGACGCTTTGGCTTGCCGGAAGATGTGGCGCAAGTCGCGCTGTTTCTGGCATCGGAAGAGGCGGCATATGTTAGTGGTGAACGCGTGCTGATTGCCGGCGGCGTGTAAACTTTACTTTCCACAGGCATAAAAAAGGGACGCATCAGCGTCCCTTTTTACTTTCAGCGTTTAACGCTTATGCGTCACGACGACGTGGTGCAGCTGCGCCTTCTGGACGTGGGCCACGGCCACCTTCACGGCTGAAGCGTCCGCCTTCGCGGCCACCTTCACGACGCTCGGAGAAGCGACGTGGAGCGCCTTCGCCACGTGGAGCACCCTCACCGCGCGGTGCGCCATTGCCACGACGTTCGCCGCCAGCAGATGGACGACGTTCGCTACGCTCGTGCACTGGTGCATCACCCATCAGCTGCATATTCATCGGCTTGTTCAGAATACGCGTACGCGTGAAGTGCTGCAGTACTTCGCCCGGCATGCCTTTCGGCAGCTCGATAGTTGAGTGAGTGCCGAACAGCTTGATGTTACCGATGTAACGGCTGCTGATGTCGCCTTCGTTAGCGATCGCGCCCACGATGTGACGAACTTCAACACCATCATCGCGGCCTACTTCGATGCGGTACAGCTGCATTTCGCCAACGTCACGACGTTCACGACGTGGACGATCGCCATCGCGGCTGTCACGGCTTTCGCGTGGACCACGAGAATCACGTGAATCGCGACGCTCACCACGGTCAGGACGATCGCTGAACTCACGACGCGCTGGACGCGGTGCTTCTGGTGGCAGAATCAGTGGACGTTCGCCCTGAGCCATTTTCAGCAGTGCTGCGGCCAGCGTTTCGATATCCAGATCTTCGCCCGGCTGCATTTTGCTCAGCAGTGCGCGGTACTGGTCCAGATCGCTGCTTTCCAGCTGCTGCTGTACTTTAGCTGCGAACTTAGCCAGACGGCGCTCACCCAGCAGTTCTGCGTTTGGCAGCTCAACTTCTGGAATGGTCAGCTTCATGGTGCGTTCGATGTTGCGCAGCAGACGACGCTCGCGGTTCTCAACGAACAGCAGCGCACGACCTGCACGACCTGCACGGCCGGTACGACCGATACGGTGAACGTAAGACTCTGCATCCATTGGGATATCAAAGTTTACGACCAGGCTGATACGCTCAACGTCCAGACCACGTGCAGCAACGTCGGTCGCGATCAGGATGTCGAGACGACCATCTTTCAAACGCTCCAGCGTCTGCTCACGCAGTGCCTGGTTCATGTCACCGTTCAGTGCTGCGCTGTTGTAACCGCTGCGCTCCAGCGCTTCGGCCACTTCCAGCGTGGCATTTTTGGTACGCACGAAGATGATAGCTGCATCGAAATCTTCTGCTTCCAGGAAGCGAACCAGCGCGTCAGTTTTACGGCCGTAAGCGGTCCAGTAAGACTGAGAAATGTCTGGGCGCGTAGTCAGGCTTGACTGGATGCGCACTTCCTGTGGATCTTTCATGAAGCGCTTAGTAATACGACGAATCGCTTCTGGCATGGTTGCTGAGAACAGCGCGGTCTGATGACCGTCTGGAATCTGCGCCATGATGGTTTCAACGTCTTCGATGAAGCCCATACGCAGCATTTCATCAGCTTCGTCCAGCACCAGACCGCGCAGGTTAGACAGATCTAACGTGCCACGCTTCAGGTGATCCAGCAGACGACCAGGCGTACCCACAACAACTTGTGGTCCCTGACGCAGTGCGCGCAGCTGTACGTCATAACGTTGGCCACCGTACAGGGCTACAACGTTAATGCCACGCATGTGTTTAGAGAATTCTGTGACGGCTTCAGCAACCTGTACCGCCAATTCGCGGGTCGGTGCCAGCACCAAAATTTGCGGTGCTTTAACAGTAGGATCAATGTTGTTTAGCAGCGGCAGTGAGAAAGCCGCGGTTTTACCACTACCGGTCTGCGCCATACCCAACACGTCACGGCCAGCCAGCAGGTGAGGAATACACTCAGCCTGGATTGGAGAAGGCTTTACGTAGCCCATACCGTTCAGTGATTCGAGGATGTCGGCGTTCAGGCCAAGGTCAGCAAAAGTGGTTTGAATATCAGTCATGTAGTACACGTGCCTCTTAGATTGCGGCGGCCAGTCTACATAACTCGTCGTGAAAACTTTCAGTAATTTTCATCAAAAAGTGTGAACCGGCTCAAATTAGAAGTTTTGACGAACAGAAAAGCCCTCATCTCTGAAGATGATGACTTTACAGGAATTCAGGCAATAAAAGTTCGTCAGCTATTGCTGGTCAGATTCTGATAAATCGTCTTGTGTCTGGCCGAGTTGCGCCAGTTCCAACAATGCGTATCGGTGCTCAACAAAGTTGTTTACGTTGTTGGCCACCGCCAGTTTGAACAACGCTTTCGCGTCGTCCTTCTCCCCCAGACTTAGGTAGTACTTACCTAAATAGAAGTTGGTTTCACTGAGATGTTCAGCGAGCGAGGTGTTATCCGTTGCGTCCGCCTTGAGACGTTCCATCAGCGTTTTTTCACTGATGTCGCCAAGGTAGAACTCGACAATATTCCATCCCCATTGATCACGAACCGCTTTGTCATGACGCTGTCTCAGCGTAACTTTTGCCTTGTCGGCATCCAGATCGCTTTCAACGAGATAGAGCCAAAGGCTGCGGAATGGATCGTTAGGATCGTCTTGATAAAACGCCAGCAGATCATCTTGCGCTAACTTGTATCGACCGCCGTAATAGAGGGCGATACCACGGTTTAAATGCGCATAGTTGTAAGTTGGATCAAGCTCAAGTACAGAATCAAACGCTTCATAGGCAGCATCAAAATTGCCTGCCTGCGTTAAGTATATACCGAGATAATTAAATACCTCAGGCATATCTGGTCTTATAGACAGCGCTTGCGAAAAATCGTTCCGCGCTAGTGCCCTCAGACCCAAACTATCATACAACACTCCGCGCTCATATAATAGCTGTGCGCGTTCATCATCGGTCAGGGCACGACTGGCAAGAATTTGTTCCATGCGCGCCAGGATCACCTCTTGCTGCAGTGTGGGCTGCAAAGGTACTGCCAGAACTTCGTTCTTACGCCAATTGGAGTTGCTGCATCCTGCCAGCGTGATAGCTGTCGCAACAAAACACCAGCGCAAAAAAGGCTTCATTTCCCACTCCCGAATACAAACATTGGGACAACCATCCTGTCATCCTCCTGCTGTGCACAAGGATTCCCGCCCTCGCGATGATCTAAACACCTCTCCCCGCAAAGCAGGGAGAGGTAAATCGGTAAACGCTTACTCGGCGTCAGATGCATCAGATGCAGCGGTAGCAACTTCTTCCGCTGGTTTCTGCTCTGTCGCTTCTTTGATGCTCAGGCGTACACGGCCCTGACGGTCCACTTCCATGACTTTCACTGGAACTTCCTGGCCCATCTGCAGATAGTCGGTTACTTTCTCTACGCGCTTATCGGCGATCTGAGAGATGTGAACCAAACCTTCTTTACCGCCGCCGATTGCCACAAAGGCACCGAAATCAACGATACGTGTCACTTTACCTGAGTAAATGCGGCCAACTTCGATCTCAGCAGTGATCTCTTCGATACGACGAATGGCTTCTTTGGCTTTCAGGCTATCAGTTGCAGCGATCTTCACGGTGCCGTCATCTTCGATTTCGATGGTGGTGCCGGTTTCTTCGGTCAGCGCACGGATAACCGAGCCGCCTTTACCGATGACATCTTTGATCTTGTCTGAACTGATTTTGATGGTGTAAATGCGCGGCGCGAATTCAGAGATTTCCTGACGCGGCGTGCTGATTGCCTGTTCCATCACGTTCAGGATGTGCAGACGCGCACCTTTAGCTTGGTTCAGAGCAACCTGCATGATTTCGCGGGTGATGCCTTCGATTTTGATATCCATCTGCAGCGCAGTAATACCATCGCGGCTACCTGCTACTTTGAAGTCCATGTCACCAAGGTGATCTTCGTCACCCAGGATGTCAGACAGAACCACAAAGTTGTCGGCTTCTTTCACCAGACCCATCGCAATACCGGCTACGGCTGCTTTGATCGGTACACCAGCGTCCATCAGTGCCAGAGAAGCACCGCACACGGAAGCCATTGAAGAAGAACCGTTAGATTCGGTGATTTCTGAAACCACACGCACGGTGTATGGGAAGTCAGCTTGCTTAGGCATGACTGCCAGCACGCCACGCTTTGCCAGACGACCATGACCAATCTCACGACGCTTCGGTGAGCCAACCATACCGGTTTCGCCCACGCAGTATGGAGGGAAGTTGTAGTGGAACAGGAAGCTATCAGTACGCTCGCCCATCAACTCATCCAGATTCTGCGCATCACGTGCGGTACCCAGCGTTGCGGTAACCAGCGCCTGCGTTTCACCACGGGTGAACAGTGATGAACCGTGCGTACGTGGCAGTACGCCAGTGCGCACGTCCAGACCACGAATCATGTCTTTCTCACGGCCATCGATACGCGGTTCGCCACGAATGATGCGGCTACGAACAACGCTCTTCTCAAGGTCGTGTACGATGTCAGCGATATCGCCAGCATCCAGCGTTTCATCTTCAGCCTGCAGTGCCGCGATGGTCGCGTCTTTCACTGCGCCAACCTGAGTGTAACGCTCTTGCTTATCAGTGATGCGATAGGCATCGCTGATGCCCGCTTCTGCCAGTGCAGTAATGCGTGCGATCAGTGCATCGTTCGTTGGCAGTGGCTGCCAATCCCAACGTGGTTTGCCGGCTTCGGCAACCAGTGCATTGATGTTTTCGATAACGATCTGCTGCTGGTCGTGACCATATACCACAGCGCCCAGCATCTGCTCTTCAGTCAGGATGTCAGCTTCTGATTCCACCATCAGCACCGCGTTCTGGGTACCGGCAACAACCAGGTTCAGACGTGATTCGTTGATTTCATCAGCAGTTGGGTTCAGTACGTACTGGTCATTGATATAACCGACGCGCGCTGCGCCGATTGGACCATTGAACGGCAGGCCAGACAGAGCCAATGCAGCAGATGCACCGATCATCGCAACGATGTCTGGGTTAACCTGTGGGTTAACAGAAACCACGGTCGCAATAACCTGAACTTCGTTAATGAAGCCTTCCGGGAACAGCGGACGAACTGGACGGTCAATCAGGCGTGAGATCAGGGTTTCGCCTTCGCTTGGACGGCCTTCACGACGGAAGAAGCTACCCGGGATACGACCAGCAGCGTAAGTACGCTCCTGATAGTTAACCGTCAGCGGGAAGAAATCCTGACCTGGTTTCGTTTTTTTCTGGCCAACAACGGTAACGAATACAGCAGTGTCATCCATGCTCACCATTACTGCAGCGGTAGCCTGGCGCGCCATCATGCCGGTTTCCAGCGTGACGGTATGCTGACCATATTGGAATTTGCGTACGATCGGGTTCAGCAAAATTTAAGTCCTTAAATTCAGGGGCGCAGCCCATTCTGGCGCGCCGGGGATTACCGATCTTCAGTTGCATCCTCGCGACTAATGACAACCTTAACCGCCCATGCGGTAAAGCCTCTCATTAGCCGCGCGAACCTCTGCAAGCAAAGATCACTCTCTGCAACAATACATGAGTTTGGTCCGGATTGCTGCGGATTGCTCGAAAAAAGGGGCCATAAAGGCCCCCTTTTCGCGAAACTCGCACAAATCTGATCGTCAGATGCGTTTTTTTGCATTGTGCATGCGCTACACCCTTGATCAGATTCTTCAGACTTAGCGACGCAGACCCAGGCTTTCGATCAGACCGGTGTAGCGAGCAACGTCTTTACGCTTCAGGTAGTCCAGCAGCTTACGACGCTGAGATACCATGCGCAGCAGACCGCGACGGCTGTGGTGATCTTTCTTGTGCTCAGAGAAGTGACCCTGCAGGTGGTTAATCTGAGCAGTCAGCAGAGCAACCTGAACTTCAGTTGAACCGCTGTCGTTGGTACCACGACCGTATTTAGCAACGATCTCTGCTTTAGCTTCTACGCTTAGAGACATAATAAACTCCAGTAAATAATGAATGTATGGGTGCCGATCTCTAATTCAGCAGCCCGCTTTTAAAGCCGCGCCATTCTACTCTTCGCCTGATAGCAACGCAAATGCGCCGTTAGGTCAAATGCGAGAGGATTGATTACGCAGGAAATTCTACCACCAGACGACGCGGCGCCACGCGCCCATCCTCGGCAATTTCGGCCATACCAATGAATTTGTGCTCATCACCTTCAGTCACGCGCACCAATCCTTGTTCCGGCGCATCCGCCACCTGAACCGGCATACCCTGTTTGAAATACGCCGCCACCGCGGGCAGCAAATTCACAATCGGGAACTCTTCTGCCGGGCTGTCCATCGGCAGCAATAGCGCATCAAGCGCGCTGTAATCTGGCGTTTCCGCCATGTTGACGGTAGCCGCCACGTCCTGCAGCTGCTCGAGCGTCACCATTCTTTCGATCGGATAACGCGCCACTTGCAGACGACGCAGCATGATAACGTGCGCACCGCAGCCAAGCCGCTCACCGAGATCATCGATGATAGTGCGGATGTAAGTGCCTTTAGAGACGTGAATCTCCAACTCCAGCTCATCCCCTTCCCAGCGAATAAACTGCAGCTCAAACACTTTGATCGGGCGCGCTTCACGCGGCACGGTAATGCCTTCACGAGCGTACTCGTACAGTTTGCGTCCCTGATACTTCAGCGCGGAGAACATGGTCGGCACCTGCATGGTGTCGCCACGAAAATAGTCCAGCGCCGCATCCAGTGCTGCCTGATCAAAAGTAATCGGACGCGTCTCAACAATATTACCGTCGGCATCAGACGTATCGGTGCGTTCACCCAGGCGAGCAATGACGCGATAGCGCTTGTCAGAATCGAGCAGATACTGCGAAAACTTGGTGGCTTCGCCGAGGCAAACCGGCAGCATGCCGGTCGCCAGCGGATCGAGGGCGCCGGTGTGGCCCGCTTTGTTCGCATTGAACAGACGTTTTACTTTCTGCAGCACATCATTGGAAGATGCGCCTTGATGCTTATCCAACAGAAACACACCGTGGACGTCGCGACCGCGACGACGAGGACGACTCATTAGTCCTCCTTGTCATCTTCCGCCGGGCTATCGCCACGGCGCTCAACATCGCTCTTAATGACGTTGCTGACCAGGTTCGACATGCGCATACCTTCGATCAGCGAGTTGTCGTAGAAGAAGGTCAGCTCCGGCACGATACGCAAGCGCATCGCTTTGCCTACCAGCGTACGGATATAGCCAGAAGCTTCTTTCAGCGCCTTCAGGCCGTTTTGTACCGCTTCTTCATCTTTGTCATTCAAAAAGGTCACAAACACCTTGGCATAGGCGAGATCGCGCGACACTTCAACGCCCGAAACTGTCACCATCATACCGAGACGTGGATCTTTAATTTCGCGCTGCAGGATGATTGCAATCTCTTTCTGCAACTCCTGAGAAACGCGCTGTGGGCGGCCAAATTCTTTTGCCATTATTTCTTTCTCCCAAATAATTCGGGAGGCCAGAGGCCTCCCAAATTGCAACACATCAAATGATGATCAATCGATGGTGCGTTTAATTTCAATCACTTCGAACACTTCGATCATATCGCCAACGCGAACGTCGTTGTAGTTCTTCACGCCGATACCACATTCCATGCCGTTACGAACTTCGTTAACGTCATCTTTGAAGCGGCGCAGAGATTCCAGCTCGCCTTCATAGATAACCACGTTGTCACGCAGAACGCGGATTGGGTTGTGACGTTTGATGTTACCTTCGGTGACCATACAGCCCGCGATGGCACCAAACTTCGGTGATTTGAACACGTCACGTACCGCAGCCAGACCGATAATCTGCTGTTTGAACTCTGGCGCCAGCATACCGCTCATCGCTGCTTTCACTTCGTCGATCAGATTATAGATGACGGAGTAGTAACGCAGGTCAACGTTTTCAGCGTCAATCACGCGGCGAGCAGATGCATCAGCACGCACGTTGAAGCCGAGGATGATAGCGTTGGATGCTGCAGCCAGGGTTGCGTCGGTTTCGGTGATACCACCTACGCCTGAACCGATGATGCGCACTTTCACTTCGTCGGTAGAGAGTTTCAGCAGCGAATCAGAGATCGCTTCGACAGAACCCTGTACGTCAGATTTCAGTACGATGTTCAGCTCAGACACTTCGCCTTCAGTCATGTTGGCGAACATGTTCTCCAACTTAGACTTCTGCTGACGCGCCAGCTTAACTTCACGGAATTTGCCCTGACGATACAGTGCAACTTCACGCGCTTTCTTCTCATCACGTACGACAGTCGCTTCATCACCTGCTGCCGGCACACCGGACAGACCCAGGATTTCCACTGGAATGGATGGACCCGCTTCCAGTACTTCACGACCCAGTTCGTCACGCATCGCACGTACACGGCCGTATTCGAAGCCGCACAGCACGATATCGCCTTTGTTCAGCGTACCTTCACGTACCAGCACGGTAGCAACCGGACCACGACCTTTGTCGAGGAACGATTCAATTACCACGCCGCTCGCCATACCTTCACGGATAGCTGAGAGTTCCAGTACTTCTGCTTGCAGCAGAATCGCATTCAACAGGTCGTCAATACCGGTACCGGCTTTAGCAGAGACGTTAACGAACATGTTCTCACCGCCCCACTCTTCCGGAAGAATTCCGTATTGGGTCAGTTCGTTCTTAACGCGGTCTGGATCAGCATCTGGCTTATCGATTTTGTTGACCGCAACAACCACTGGCACACCGGCTGCTTTCGCATGCTGGATAGCTTCAACGGTCTGAGGCATCACGCCATCGTCTGCAGCCACAACCAGGATAACGATATCCGTGGCCTGCGCACCACGAGCACGCATTGCGGTAAACGCGGCGTGTCCCGGGGTATCGAGGAAGGTGATCATACCGTTGTCAGTTTCAACGTGGTAAGCACCGATATGCTGGGTAATACCGCCCGCTTCGCCTGATGCCACTTTCGTTGAACGAATGTAGTCAAGCAGAGAGGTTTTACCGTGGTCAACGTGACCCATGATGGTAACGACCGGAGCACGAGACTCTTGCGCAGCATCGGTATCACGATCGTCCATTACCGCTTCTTCCAGCTCATTCTCGCGGCGCAGGATCACTTTGTGACCCATCTCTTCCGCGACCATCTGAGCGGTTTCTTGATCGATAACCTGGTTGATGGTCGCCATGGCGCCCATCTTCATCATCGCTTTAACGACCAGAGAACCTTTAATCGCCATTTTGTTGGCCAGTTCAGCAACGGTGATGGTTTCACCGATGACAACATCGCGGTTAACAGCCTGAGCTGGCTTGTTGAAGCCCTGCTGCAGGGTGCTTGGCTTACGATGTTTGCCACCTTTGCCGCCACGAACCTGCGCACGCGCTTCTTCGCGATCGGTTTTGGCTTCAGAATGCTTGTTGCCTTTCTTCACCGGGCGAGCAGCTTTGGTAGTGCGAGCACGTGCACGGCCAGCTTCTACCTGGCGATCGTTCTCGTCTTCTGCCTGACGGGCGTGAGTTGAGGTAGTGACGTGATAGTCGCCTTTATCCTCTTCTTCAGGTTTGGCCCATTCAGCGGCTTTTTCTTCAGCCAGGCGGCGGGCTTCTTCAGCCACGCGGCGCGCATCTTCTTCCAGCTTACGGCGTGCTTCTTCTTCTGCTTTACGTTTCAGTTCGGCAGCTTCTGCTTCACGACGGGCTTTATCAGACTGCGCAGCCTTGGCTACTACGTCGGTAGGTTGATTAGTCAATTTCTCTTTTTCCGCTGCTTCACGTTTGGCCTTGTCAGCGGCTTCGCGCTTGGCTTTATCTTCGGCTTCACGTTGCGCTTTCTGTTCAGCTTCGCGACGGGCTTGTTCTTCCGCCTCGCGACGCGCCTGCTCTTCCGCTTCACGCTGCGCCTCGGCTTCCGCTTCTGCCTGAGCTTGCTCAGACTCTGCATCGCCTTTCACGTATGTGCGCTTTTTGCGGACTTCAATTTGTACCGACTTACTTTTACCCCCGGTGACGGGAATATTCAAGGTGCTGCGCGTCTTGCGCTGCAAAGTCAGCTTGCTTGAACCGGTCTGACCGTGCTCACGATTTAGGTGAGACAGTAAGGTTTCTTTCTCTTGCTGGGACACCGCATCGTTCTCAGACTTACGGATCCCTGCATCAGCAAATTGCTGTACCAGGCGATCGACCGGGGTCTGAATTTCGGCGGCCAGCGATTTTACGGTTACATCTGTCATGCTGTTCCTTCCTGTTATTACGCGTCATCGCCGAACCAGCAGATATTACGTGCAGCCATAATCAGCGCACCGGCTTTCTCGTCATCCAGCCCTTCAATATCTGTCAGATCGTCAACACCTTGCTCAGCGAGATCTTCCAGCGTGCAAACGCCTTTCGCCGCCAGGCGATACGCCAGCGCACGATCCAAGCCCTCAAGATTCAGAAGATCCTCAGCGGGCTCCTGATTACCAAGGCTCTCTTCTTTCGCTAATGCCAGGGTAGTTAACGCATTTTTTGCTCGTTCACGCAGGGCTTCAATGGTCTCTTCATCGAGGCCGTCGATTTCCAGCAGCTCGTTGATTGGCACATAAGCCAATTCTTCCAGCGAAGAGAAGCCCTCTTCCACCAGAATGGTGGCGAACTCTTCGTCGATGTCGAGATGTTTGGTGAACATATCGATCGCTGCATGGGCTTCAGCTTGGTGCTTGGCCTGCAGATCATCGACGGTCATCACGTTCAGTTCCCAACCGCTCAGTTGGGAAGCCAGACGCACGTTTTGGCCATTACGGCCGATCGCCTGAGCCAGATTGCCGGCTTCAACAGCGATATCCATGGTGTGATTGTCTTCATCCACCACAATTGACGCCACATCGGCTGGCGCCATGGCGTTGATAACGAACTGCGCCGGGTTGTCGTCCCACAGCACAATGTCGATACGCTCGCCACCCAGCTCGCTCGAAACCGCCTGGACACGCGCACCGCGCATACCGACGCAAGCGCCCACTGGATCAATACGTTTATCGTTGGTTTTCACCGCGATTTTGGCGCGTGAACCCGGATCGCGCGCTGCCGCTTTGATCTCGATAACTTCTTCGCCAATTTCTGGCACCTCAATGCGGAACAATTCGATCAGCATCTCTGGCTTCGAGCGGGTGACAAACAGCTGCGCGCCACGCGCTTCAGGGCGAACGGCGTACAGCACACCGCGGATACGGTCACCTGGACGGAAGTTTTCACGCGGCAGCATGTCTTCACGCACAATCACGGCTTCAGCATTGCTGCCGAGGTCCAGTGAAATGTTGTCACGGTTCACTTTCTTCACCACGCCGGTGATGATTTCGCCTTCGTGTTGACGGAACTGATCAACCACCATCGCGCGCTCAGCTTCACGTACTTTTTGTACGATAACCTGCTTAGCAGTTTGGGTGGTGATACGGTCGAAGGTGACAGATTCAATCTGATCTTCGACAAATTCGCCCAGATTGAACGCTTCGTCTTCATAACGAGCTGCATCCAGCGTGATCTCGCGAGTCGGCTGCGTGACTTCTTCCACAATCTGCCAGCGACGGAAGGTGTCGAAATCGCCGCTGCGGCGATCGATGCTGACACGCACTTCGATCTCTTGCTCATACTTCTTTTTGGTCGCAGTGGCCAAAGCGCTCTCCAGCGCTTCGAAGATTTTCTCACGCGGCAGGGCTTTTTCGTTAGAAACGGCTTCTACTACAGCTAAGATCTCTTTGTTCATCCTGGTTAGCCTCAATCCGGACTTTTAAAAGTGGGGGACCAGGTTCGCTTTCTGAATGTTGCTCAGCGCGAACACTTCATCGTTACCCTCAACGGTCACCGTGATCATCTCGCCTTCAACAGACTTAATGATACCCTGCCATTTACGGCGGTTTTGTACGGCCATGCGTAGTACCAGGCTCACCTCGTCACCGGCAAAACGTGCATAGTGTTCAGCAGTGAAAAGAGGACGTTCGAGACCCGGCGAGGAAACTTCAAGGTTGTAAGCCACGGTAATTGGATCTTCCACATCCATTACTGCGCTAACCTGGTGGCTAACATCGGCGCAATCATCAACATTGATACCCTCTTCACTATCAATATAGATGCGCAGGGTTGATGTGCGACCACGAATAAACTCAATACCGACTAATTCGTAGCCAAGCGCTTCTACTGGAGCAGAGATCAACTCTGTCAATTTTTGCTCTAATGTGGACAAGCCCACCCCCAAGACATAAAAAAAGGGCCTATAGCCCAGTGTTTCGATTTCCTGATAACAAAAAACCCCGAATATTCGGGGCTTTTTGTGACTGGACCCTGTACGCCGCATAGCGGCTTCGGAGCACAATCCAAAAGAATTTTTTTCAAAAATCACTGAGATTGCGTCCGTCGATGCATACAGTATATTTGAAAAAGAACTCTAAGGGAAAGTGGTTGCGGGGGCCGGATTTGAACCGACGACCTTCGGGTTATGAGCCCGACGAGCTACCAGGCTGCTCCACCCCGCGTCCGAAAACGTGGCGAATAATACGCCGACCTTGCAAAAAATGCAAGTTAAACTGAGATTTGGTACCGAGGACGGGACTTGAACCCGTAAGCCCTTTCGAGCACTACCACCTCAAGGTAGCGTGTCTACCAATTTCACCACCTCGGTACATCACTAGACTGCGACGTTGTTTTATCGCACTACAGCGTTGACGATCTTACTGCGGGATATCATTGCCCGGCGTTGCCGGTTTAGCTGGCTGAGTCTGCTGTTCAGACTGCGCCGGCGCAGTGAGGTTATCCCACTCGCTACCTTTGGCTGTTTTATTACTGTTCAGGTTACCCAGAACCAAGCTGATGATGAAGAACAGCGTAGCCAGTACTGCGGTCATGCGAGTCATAAAGTTGCCAGACCCATTTGAACCGAACAGCGTACCAGAAGCGCCCGCACCGAATGAGGCTCCCATATCAGCGCCTTTGCCTTGCTGCAGCATGATCAAACCGACGAGGCCAATCGCTACAATAAGGAAAACAACTAACAGAGCTTCGTACATAATCAACCTGTTTCCTTGCGCGTTATCTGCACAGTTAAAGCTTCAACCAATATCGATGGGGAGTCTCGTCATCACCCATCAGAAGCGGGTGTGAATACTAACCAAAGGCACATACCTCTGCAAGTGCAATTTTCACCATCGCTTTCGATTGCGGAAAAAAGCACCATCCCGGTGATTTTGCAGGCGGAAAGTACAAAACCTCTCCGCCTGAAACAACTTAAACCGCTTTTACTGCATCCGCGATTTTGTGCGCCAGCGCGCTGACCTGCGCCTCATCTTCGCCTTCTACCATCACACGAATCAGTGGCTCTGTGCCGGATTTGCGCAGCAGCACACGACCGCGCCCCGCCAGCGTTTTTTCTGCTTCTGCGGTCACCGCTTTCACGCTCTCGCTTTCCAACGGATCGTGCTCGCCAGCGAAACGCACATTGACCAAAATCTGCGGCAGCATTTTCATGCCGCTGCACAGATCGTGAAGCGTCATATGGTTGCGCACGATTGCAGTGAGCACTTGCAAACTTGCCACAATGCCGTCGCCGGTGGTGGTTTTATCCAGCAGAATGACGTGACCGGAGTTTTCCGCGCCTAAACGCCAGCCCTTCTCCTGCATTTTTTCCAGCACATAGCGGTCGCCCACTTTCGCACGAGTAAATGGAATGCCCAGCTGTTTCAGCGCCAGCTCCAGACCCATGTTGCTCATCAGCGTGCCGACCACGCCGCCGCGCAGTTGGCCCTGACGCAGCCCTTCGCGTGCAATGATGTAGAGAATCTGATCGCCATCGACTTTATGACCTAAATGGTCAACCATCATGATGCGGTCGCCATCGCCGTCGTAAGCCAGTCCGAGATCGGCCTTCTCTTCCAACACGCGATGCTGCAGCAGACGCAGATCGGTCGCACCGCAATCTTTGTTAATGTTCATGCCATCCGGCTGCACGCCGATCGCAATCACAGTCGCACCCAGCTCACGCAGCACATTCGGCGCAATGTGGTAAGTCGCACCGTTAGCGCAATCGACCACAATCTTCAGCCCATTCAGGCTCAGCTCGCTGGGAAAAGTCCCTTTGCAGAATTCGATGTAACGACCTGCGGCATCGACAATGCGACTGGCGCGGCCCAGTTCAGCTGACTCCACACAGGTGATCGGCTTTTCCATCTCCAGCTCAATGGCTTCTTCGACTTCATCCGGCAGCTTGGTGCCTTCAGCAGAGAAGAATTTGATGCCATTGTCGTCGAAGGGATTATGCGAAGCCGAAATCACGATGCCGGCTTCAGCGCGAAAAGTGCGTGTCAGATAAGCAATAGCAGGCGTCGGCATCGGCCCGGTGAAGGCCGCCGACAATCCCGCCGCCGCTAGCCCCGCTTCCAATGCCGATTCCAGCATATAGCCTGAAATTCGCGTATCTTTACCAATCAATACTTTGCGTGAACCCTGACGCGCCAGCACCTTACCGGCCGCCCAACCCAACTTGAGAACAAAATCAGGGGTAATCGGTGCTTCACCGACTTTGCCGCGAATACCATCTGTACCGAAATATTTACGATTACTCATGCCTTTATCCTTTTGCTCTCCGTGTCGCTTCGACGACGCGCATCGCTTCGACAGTCTCTTTCACATCATGCACGCGAATAATTTGCGCCCCTTGCATGGCGGCAATCACCGCACAGCTGAGGCTTCCGGTCAGGCGCTGCGCCGGACCGACATTTAGCAACTGACCAACCATCGACTTCCGCGACATCCCGACCAACAGCGGTAAGCCGTAATGTTGGAAATGACTCAGATTGGCCAGCAGTTCATAGTTGTGGCTGAGATTCTTACCGAAACCGAAGCCAGGATCGAGCAGCAGATTATCTTTTTTGATACCGGCTGCTTCACATCGCGCAATCTGCGCAGCGAAGTAAGCGTCCACTTCGTTCACGATATGGCTATATTCCGGTGCCTGCTGCATGGTGCGCGGTTCACCTTGCATATGCATCAAACACACCGGCAAACCGGTTTCTGCTGCCGCTGCCAGCGCGCCCGGTTCAGACAGTGAGCGAATGTCATTGATAATGTGAGCACCCACTCGCGCCGCTTCACGGATCACTTCTGGTTTGGAAGTATCCACGGAAATCCACACCTCAAAACGCTGCGCGATGGCTTCCACCACCGGAATAACGCGTGCCAGCTCTTCTTCTACGCTAACTTCATCAGCGCCCGGACGCGTTGATTCACCGCCCACATCAATGATGGTGGCACCGGCATTCACCATTTCATTGGTGTGCGTCAGCGCATCGACCAGCGTGTTGTGGCTTCCACCATCAGAGAAAGAGTCCGGCGTGACATTCAAAATACCCATCACATGGGGAAAAGAGAGATCGAGATGGGAATCACGGGCGAACAACTTCATGGCGAGAATCTCCTTGAGAAATCACTGAATCGCAGAATGTAAAAAACCCCGGACTTGCCGGGGTTTGCATTGTAACAAGTATTGCGGCTGCAAATCTGGCGGTGAGCAACGTATCCCGCCAGAACGCTATCACATGATCTTGTCTGAACCCGGTGTTTTCGGGTCATCAACAGGACGTGGAGCCTGGGTAGAGTCGCCGTTACCCACAGCAACTTTCGCCTCTTCCCAGCCTGCTGGTGGACGCACTTCGCGGCGTGCCATCAGATCGCTGATTTGCGGTGCATCAATGGTCTCATACTTCATCAGCGCGTCTTTCATCGCGTGAAGGATGTCCATGTTTTCATTCAGAATACGGCGTGCACGCTGATAGTTGGTATCGATAAGGTGTTTAACTTCCTGATCGATAATGCGCGCCGTTTCATCTGACATGTGTTTTGCTTTCGCCACTGAACGACCGAGGAACACTTCACCCTCTTCTTCAGCGTAAAGCAATGGACCCAGCTTCTCAGAGAAGCCCCACTGCGTAACCATGTTGCGTGCTACGCTGGTTGCCATTTTGATGTCAGATGAAGCACCGGTAGAAACATAGTCCGGACCATAAATGATTTCTTCCGCCAGACGTCCGCCGTAAGCCACAGAAATACGGCTTTCCAGCTTCTGACGGTTGGCGCTGATCTCATCGCCTACTGGCAAGAAGAACGCCACACCCAGAGCACGACCACGGGGGATGATGGTGACCTTGTGCACCGGATCGTAACCCGGAACCAGCGTACCGACGATCGCGTGACCCGCTTCGTGATAGGCCGTCGATTCTTTCTGCTCTTCGGTCATCACCATGGAGCGACGTTCTGCACCCATCATGATTTTGTCTTTGGCTTTTTCAAACTCAACCATTGAAACCACACGCTTGTTGCCGCGAGCAGCAAACAGCGCAGCTTCGTTAACCAGGTTAGCCAAATCCGCACCGGAGAAGCCAGGCGTACCACGTGCGATAACTGAAGGATCCATGTCGGTGGCCAGCGGCACACGACGCATATGGACTTTCAGAATCTGCTCACGACCACGCACATCTGGCAGACCGACAACAACCTGACGGTCAAAGCGGCCTGGACGCAGCAGCGCTGGGTCAAGTACGTCAGGACGGTTAGTTGCCGCGATTACGATGATGCCTTCATTACCTTCAAAGCCATCCATCTCAACCAGCATCTGGTTCAGCGTTTGTTCACGTTCATCGTGACCACCGCCTAAACCGGCGCCACGCTGACGGCCAACTGCATCGATTTCATCGATAAAGATGATGCATGGCGCAGCTTTCTTGGCTTGTTCGAACATGTCACGCACACGAGATGCACCAACGCCGACAAACATTTCAACGAAGTCAGAACCGGAAATAGTAAAGAAAGGCACTTTCGCTTCGCCAGCAATCGCTTTCGCCAGCAGCGTTTTACCGGTACCCGGAGGGCCGACCATCAGGACGCCTTTCGGGATTTTACCGCCCAGTTTCTGGAAACGGCTCGGCTCACGCAGATACTCTACCAGCTCACCCACTTCTTCTTTGGCCTCATCACAACCGGCCACGTCAGCAAAAGTGGTTTTGATCTGATCTTCGGTCAGCATGCGGGCTTTGCTCTTGCCGAAGGACATCGCGCCCTTGCCGCCGCCGCCCTGCATCTGCCGCATAAAGAAGATCCACACGCCAATCAGCAGCAGCATTGGGAACCATGAGATGAAGATGGAAGCCAGCAGGCTTGGTTCTTCAGGCGGTTCGCCAACTACTTTGACGTTTTTGGTCAACAGGTTATCGAGTAACTTAGGATCGTTGACGGGGATATAGGTGGTGTATTTATTGCTGTCTTTTTTGACAACGTTAATCTCACGCCCGTTAATTCGTGCCTCGCGGACCTGATCTTGGTTCACTTCCGATAGGAAAGTTGAATAATCAACCCTACGGCCATTCGACTCGCTGGGCCCAAAGCTCTGGAATACAGACATCAGCACGACCGCGATGACTAACCAGAGAATCAGGTTTTTCGCCATGTCACTCAAGGGATTAACCTCATATTACAACGATGTTAACAGACAGCGTAGGGTACTATAGTTCCTTCATACCTGGAATCGCAGTGCGGATGATTTTGCTTGTTTACCCTGAAACTCAGAATTACACATCAGAGTAAACGCATTGGTCGTCTTGCTTTGATTCCGGCAATTCGGGCTAAAGTTTGCGCCCCGTCGCCACAATGTACACTTCGCGCGAACGTAATCGCGAAGCGTCCGGCTTACGAATTTTCACTTTCGTAAACAGGGAGCGAATTTCCCGCAGGTATTCATCGAAGCCATCTCCCTGAAACACTTTCACGACAAAACTGCCGCCTGGGGCCAGGATATCCCGACACATTTCCAGCGCCAATTCTACCAAATACATCGAACGTGGAATATCAACCGCAGGTGTACCGCTCATGTTGGGTGCCATATCAGACATCACCACCTGCACCTTTTGGTCGCCTACGCGCTCGAGTAAGGCGTTAAGTACCGCCTCATCTCGAAAATCGCCCTGCAAAAAATCAACGCCGACAATCGGATCCATTGGTAACAGATCGCAGGCGATGATACGACCACTTGATCCGATAAGCTGAACCACATATTGCGACCAACCGCCGGGTGCCGCACCGAGATCAACAACTGTCATCCCGGGTTTGAAAATCTTGTCACCCTGCTGAATTTCTTCAAGTTTAAACCAGGCACGCGAACGTAACCCTTTTTTCTGTGCCTGCAGCACATATTTATCGCTAAAGTGTTCCTGTAGCCAGCGACTGGAACTGGCCGAACGCTTTTTACCCGTCATAATTTTTCCAATTAAATCGTCATCGTAGCGATAAATCAGCACGCAATGGTCGCGTTGATTTGGCGATATACCCGAGATGGCGGTAGAATGAACCGTTTTCAATCCCTGAGTAAGCAAAAAATACGATGAATCTGAGTACCAAACAAAAACAGCACCTGAAAGGCCTTGCCCATCCGCTTAAGCCGGTTGTCATGCTGGGCGGTAATGGCCTGACCGAAGGCGTGCTCGCCGAAATCGAACTGGCGCTCGAGCATCACGAATTGATCAAGGTAAAAATTGCCTCGGAAGATCGTGAAACTAAGCAGCTGATCGTGGACGCTATCGTGCGTGAGACTAAAGCAGGCAACGTACAGGTAATCGGCAACACGCTGGTGCTGTATCGCCCTGCCAAAGAGCGTAAAATTACTCTTCCGCGTTAATCATGCCTTTAAAGGCGGCGACGGGCAAAGAAAGTGCCACGCTCCTGCATGTGATAAAAGGCCGCAATGCGGCCTTTTTCCTTTCTTTACAAAATGCAGCGACATATTGCAAAGCGTAGCAATATCTTAAAGGTATTCCACCTTCAGGACTTCATATTCCACATCCCCGCCCGGGGTTTTCACAATCGCGACATCGTCTGCTGATTTTCCAACCAATCCACGCGCCATCGGCGAATTCACTGAAATCAGGTTCTGTTTGAAGTCAGCTTCATCGTCACCCACGATGCGATAGGTGAACTCTTCATCCGTATCCACATTGAGGATGGTCACGGTAGCGCCAAAAATCACGCGACCGGTTTTTGGCATGGCAGTTACATCAATGACTTGCGCATTGGAAAGCTTGGCTTCGATCTCCTGAATACGACCCTCGCAGAAACCCTGTTCTTCGCGAGCCGCATGATATTCGGCATTCTCTTTCAAATCGCCGTGCTCACGGGCTGTGGCGATGGAGGCGATAATGCGCGGACGCTTCACGGATTTCAGTTCGTTCAGTTCTTCGCGTAGCTTCTCAGCGCCTTTCAACGTCATCGGAATCTGATTCATTTTGGCTCCTCGTCATCTATCCTGGTTAACGGCGTCATCCTGACCGGTGACAGCAGAAAACAGCTTCTGCGGCGCGTTACCTCTTTTCACAAGCAAAAGAAGCCTGACCGGGAAAGCTTTCCGGGTCAGGATCGGTTTTGCATTTTGATACGTATTTTACCCTAGAGTTCCCTGTGGGTCATCGTTTACTTTGCACCGTCCGGGGACGTAGTATTGACGCCCTCACCCGTCAGTTACCGCGAGATTATGCGATTTTCACGACTTGTTACCGGATTAACCTGTGCGTTTATGCTGCAGGCACAAGCAGCCCCCGTTGATGAATACATGCAGTATTTGCCAGACGGCGCAAACCTGGCGCTGATGGTACAAAAAGTGGGCGCATCCACCCCGATAATCGATTATCACGGCAAACAGATGGCGTTACCGGCCAGCACCATGAAAGTGGTGACAGCGCTGGCGGCTTTGTTAGAACTCGGGCCCGATTTCCGTTTCCAGACCACCATGGAGACCAAAGGTGCGGTTAACGATGGCACCTTGAATGGCGATTTAGTGGCACGTTTTGGCGGCGATCCCACGCTGGGTCGCCAGGATCTGCGCAACATGGTTGCCGCGCTGAAAAAGCAGGGCATCACGCATATCAAGGGCAACTTGGTGATCGACACCTCGGTATTCGCCAGCCACGATATGGCGCCAGGCTGGCCGTGGAACGATCTGACGCAGTGCTTCAGTGCGCCGCCGGGCGCAGCAATCGTCGATAAAAACTGTTTCTCGGTTTCGCTGTATAGCGCCAACACGCCGGGCGAAAACGCCTTTGTGCGTATCGCTTCCTATTATCCGGCGCACATGTTTAGTCAGGTGCGCACCATTGGTCGCAACAGCGGTGATGGGCAATATTGCGAGCTGGATGTGGTGCCAGGCGAGCTCAATCGCTACACCTTAACCGGCTGCATGCGCCAACGTTCAGAGCCGCTGCCGCTGGCCTTTGCCGTGCAGGATGGGGCTGCGTGGGCCGGTGAGATTCTTAAAGCCGAGCTGCGCGCCGCCGATATTGATTACAGTGGTCATCTGATTCGCCAGGCACAAGTGACATCGCCGGGCACCGTGTTGGCTTCGACGCAATCTGCACCGCTGCACACGCTGCTGCACACCATGCTGAAGAAGTCAGACAACATGATCGCCGATACCGTGTTCCGCACCATCGGCCATCACTACTTCAACGTGCCGGGCACCTTCCGCGCGGGTTCGGATGCGGTACGTCGCATTCTGCGCGAAAAAGCCGGTGTCGATCTCGGTAACAGCATTCAGGTTGATGGTTCCGGGCTGTCGCGCCATGACCTGATCGCGCCAGATACCATGATGCAAGTGCTGCAATACATTGCGAAAAATGATTCGACGCTGAATTACATTTCGATGCTGCCGCTGGCCGGTTACGACGGCACGCTGCAATATCGCGGTGGTCTGCACGAAGCAGGACTGGATGGCAAAGTATCGGCGAAAACCGGTTCGCTGCAGGGCGTCTATAATCTGGCAGGATTCATCACCACCTCCAGCGGCGCGCGCGTCGCCTTTGTCCAGTTCCTGTCCGGCTATGCTGTGCCGCCGGAAGATCAGAAAACGCGCCGCATTCCGCTGGTACGTTTTGAGAGCCGCCTCTATACGGATATCAACAAGAACAACTGATGAAACTGCTAATTGTTGAAGATGATGCACTATTGCAATCGGGCCTCGCGCAGGCACTAACCTCGCAGGGCTACGCCATCGACTGCGCCAGCACGGCTGCAGAGAGCAATGCGCTGCTGCGTAGCGGGCAATATAGCCTGATTGTGCTCGATCTCGGCTTGCCGGATCGCGATGGTGCTTCACTGCTGCGTCAGTGGCGACGCGACGGCATTGCGGTGCCGGTATTGATCCTTACAGCGCGCGATGCGCTGGAGGATCGCGTTGATGGTCTGGATGCCGGCGCTGATGATTATCTGGTGAAGCCGTTTGCGCTGGTTGAGTTACAGGCACGCGTGCGAGCGCTGATTCGCCGTTATCAGGGCCACAGCGATAACCTGCTGCAACAGGGCGATTTGACGCTCAATCTCAGTTCACAGCAGGTTTTGCTGGAAGCGATCCCTCTGGAGATCACGCCAAAAGAGTTCGCGTTGCTCACCCGCTTACTGATGCGCGTGGGGCAAAACGTGCATCGCGAAACGCTGCAGCAGGATCTCTACAGCTGGAATGACGATCCCGGCTCCAATACCCTCGAAGTTCACATCCACAATTTACGTCGCAAGCTAGGGAAAGATCGCATCAAAACCGTGCGCGGCGTCGGTTACCGTCTGGAAATCCGCGAATGAACAGCATGCGTCAGCGATTACTGATCATGCTGGCGCTGATTCTCCTCACCTGTCAGGTGATGAGCGCCATCTGGCTGTGGCATGAAAGCCGCGAGCAGATCAGTTTTTTGGTCAATGAAACGCTCTCGGCGCAGGCGCGTAACGATCGCGTGGAAAACGAGATCCGTGAGGCGATTGCCTCGTTGCTGCTGCCTTCATTAGTGATGGTCGCCCTCACCTTGCTGCTGTCATTTTGGGCGATTAACTGGATTATTCGTCCGCTGAAATCGCTGCAGGACAGCCTGGCGCATCGTTCAGCGGATAATCTGACGCCGTTACCGATCTACTCCGAAATGGATGAGATCGTGGCGGTAACCACCTCGATCAACCAACTGTTTTCACGCCTCGATCACACCTTGCAGCAGGAACGCCTGTTCACCGCCGACGCCGCGCACGAGTTGCGTACGCCGCTGGCCGGGTTGCGCCTGCACCTCGAGCTGCTCCACCAGCAGAACGTGCCGCAGAGCGAGATGCTCATTGAACGCATCGATCAGCTGATGCACACCGTGGAACAGCTTTTAATGTTATCGCGCGCCGGACAAGCGCTGGCGGGCGGTCACTATCAGCAGTTGCAGTGGCAACAAGACATCATGCAGCCGCTGAAGCCAGAAATGGCCGAGTTGTACCAACAGCGTCAGCAAATCCTGCACTGGCCGCAGAATAACGATGTGCCGCAGCAAGGCGAAGCGGTGCTGCTGCGACTGATGCTGCGCAATCTGCTGGAAAACGCCTCGCGTTACAGCCCGGAAGGCAGCGAAGTCGCGGTGAAGATGCAGCAGGATCAGCAGCAGGTGATTATCGAAGTGTGGGATCAAGGTCCGGGCATTGACGCCGCCGCGGCGGAAGAGCTCACGCAGGCGTTTCGTCGTCGCGATCAGCGTTATGGCGGCAGCGGTTTGGGTTTGAATATCGTGCTGCGCATCGTGCAGATGCATCGCGGCAGACTGGAATTGGTCAATCGTGAAGATCGCAGCGGGCTGATTGCCCGCTGCTATTTACCGCATCAACTAATTGGCTAAACGCCGTTAGAAGTGGGTATTCAGGCTCATAAAGTAAGTACGACCGGATTCGTTGTAGGTATTGGCGCCGGCACCATACAGATAAGAGTTGGTGTTGGCGTTACCGGTGGTTTGCGCATTACCTTCGCGATAGTGGCGTTTATCGAACAGGTTATCGATTCCCACCGTGACGCTGGCGTACTTGTTGATATCGTACGTACCGCTCATGCCGATAATTGAGTAAGGACTCACTTTATCCGTTGCGCTGCCGGTAGAAAGATTCCCTTTATAATCATACTTCTTCGGCGTCTGCGTGCCGTACCAGGTCAGCGTGGTTTGCAGTGAAAGATCCTGCGTCGCCTGCCAGCTCAGCGTCGAGTTCAGCGTGTACTCCGGAATCACCGATAAACGATCGCCGGTCTCTTTGTTCTTACTCTGCAGCATATAAGTGAAGTTGTTGTTCCACGTCACGCTGTCGGAGAACGGCACGTTGACGGTACCTTCCAGCCCTTCCACCACCGCTTTCGGTACGTTTTCCCACTTATAAATATCGGTGGTGCCATTGGACGCTTTGCTGACTGGCGAGTAACCGGCTTCGATCTTGTTACGATAATCGTTGCGGAACCAGGTCAAACCGGCCTGATAACCTTCGTGTTTCCACTCCAGACCAATCTCTTTGTTGATGCTATTTTCTGCTTTCAGGTCGCTGTTACCTTGCAGGTAACAAGCGCCGGTGCTGGCCGCACAACCCTGGCCATTGCTGTACAACAAGTAGTTTGGATTGGTTTGATACAGGCTCGGCGCTTTGTAAGCGCGTCCAATCCCCATCTTCAGCGTGAAGTCATCGCCCAAACCTTGCGACAGGTTGAGCGACGGGCTCCAGTTATTGCCAACAATCGAGTGGTGATCGAAACGCAGGCTTGGCGTCAGCATGGTGCTGTCGGTCAGCTCCATGTTGTCTTCCGCAAACAGCGAGAAAATCTCTGCCTGGGAATACGGGCTGCGGCCGGTGTTATCGATGCCCGGCACCGAACCGTAGTTCGCCGCCTGCGTGTTGGAAGAACCGTCTTTCATGCGCTGCTGGTTCCATTCGGTACCCAGCGTCGCGGTTTGGTTAAACAGCAGTTCAAACGGAATGCTGACTTCGCTATGCAGCAGCACATCATCCAGTTGGATGGTGTTGAAATCGCTGTTGGAGAAGATGCCTTCGGTGCCGCCCGCCAAACCTTCATTGAGGCGCGAGTTACGGGTTTTCTCGTAGCGCGCGTAGGTGTTGGTGCTGGCGCCGTTATCCCATGCGCCGGTCCATTTCAATGAGATGTTCTGGCGGTACAGGCGGTTAGTTTCGTCACCGTACAGGCTTTTCACCAGCGCGCTGGTGTTGGTGTTCTGCGTGTCACCCGCATACAGATTGCCCTGACGGCTGAAACCGCCCTGCAGCTCCAGCGTCTGCATCGGCGCAAACGCCCAGCTCAGCAAGGCATTGATATCTTTATTAACCGAGCCTTCACGACCCGCCGGATAGCTGCCCGCATAGGTGCCGGTGCGCGCCGCCGCATGACCTTCGTTGATGTCATAGGCATCGGCCTGGGTTTTGGCTAAACCGCCGTACAAACGGAAGTTGAAATCATCGCCAAGCGGCCCTTCGAGACTGAAGTTGGTGCGCTTGGTCGCGCCTTCCGCTTTATGTTCCGGCACGTTGAAATAGGTGTTCCAGGAACCGTGCCACTGCTGATCGGTCTGTTTCTTAGTGATGATATTCACCACGCCGCCCGCTGCACCGTTGCCGTAACGCACCGCTGCCGGTCCGCGAATCACGTCGATGTGATCGATCATCTCCGGCGGCACCCAGTTGGTATCGCCACGCGTATCACGTTCACCACGCCAGCCGAGGCGCACCGAATTGCGGCTGGTGATCGGCATGCCGTCTACCATGATCAGGGTGTTTTCCGGGCCCATGCCACGAATATCGATCTGGCGATTGTTACCGCGCTGGCCGCTGGTGGAGTTGCCGGTCAGGTTAACGCCAGGCATGGTACGGATAATTTCAGATACATCGCGTGCTGGCGGATGCTTTTTGATTTCGTCGGCGGTAATGGTTGAGACGCCCGGCGCTTGCAGGTTCTGCTGCTGCGCGGTGACCATCAAGGTGCCGCCGTCCATTGATGGTGCGTCAGTGGTGCTGGCTGAGGTTTTGCTGGAAGAAGTCTCTGCTGCCCAGGCGCTGCTGGAGAGCAGTGAGGCGCTGAGCCCCAGTTCAATCAGAATGGCTAATGATAAGCGTGAGTAATTTTTCATTTTATACGTTCCTGGATGGCCAGCGAAAAGCCGTTGGATGCTTAACTGGCGAGCCGGTGAGAAGATCCCTGTCCATATCGCGCCCAGTTCCAGACCCTTCAAACCATCCGTAGCGCAACCTTACCGAACGGTAAGCATCAGGCGGAACAGGCGTGCTCATTTTTGAGCGCAGTCACCCTATTGCAAATGCAAATTATTATCAATAGTATTATTCATCAAGCTTATGTAAATCTCCGCGTAAACACCGACTGGCAGCCCTATGACCTGGCGAAATGATGTAACCGGCAGTGAAGCCTGGTGGCAGGCGCAACAATCCCAAGGCATTCCCCGCATTGAGTTAGCAGACGATGGCCAATGTCAGGTCACCTTCTTCTGGCGTGACCCGCAAGGCGATGAAACGCAATCGTCGACCCAGCGCGTGTGGATCAACATTACCGGCGTGACCGATCACCACCAGCGCCGCCCGCCGCAGTCGTTAATGCGCGTGGCGGGCACCAACGTCTGGTATTGGCAGACTTCGTTGCCCGCCAACTGGCGCGGCAGTTACTGTTTGATGCCCGATGATCAGGCCACCGACTTCACCGGCGTTGCCGAGATGTCTACATTGCGCAACTGGTGGCGCGACAAATTCCCGACGGCGCAGGCCGATCCGTTGAATCGCTTACGTGGCTGGTCCGGTGGTCGCGGCATGGGCGTATCGCCGCTGCATCTGCCGCAAGCACCCAATCAACAGCTGTGGCAAGCGGTGGATCACGGCACAGCGCCAGCCATTGAACTGCAACAACAGCAATGGGATAGCGCGCTCTTGGGCAACAGCCGCAAGGTGTGGATTCACACCACCGGCGAGGCCAACCCCGCGCAGCGTCCGCTGGCCATCATGCTCGACGGGCAATTTTGGGCGCACAGCATGCCGATTGCCGGACCGCTGCAGCAGCTCACCGATGCCGGTTCTTTGCCGCCAGCGGTATATCTGTTTATCGACATCATCGACAGCGAACACCGCAGCCGCGAGCTGCCGTGCAACGCGCAGTTTTGGCAAGCCATTCAGCAAGAACTGTTACCGCAAATCGCACAATCAACGCCTTATCGCCAGCAGGCGGACAGCACCATCGTCGCCGGACAAAGCTTTGGCGGCCTGGCGTCGGTGTTTGCCGCGCTGCACTGGCCAGAAACTTTCGGCAACGCGCTCAGCTTGTCCGGATCCTTCTGGTGGCCGGAACGCGGCAATCCACACGGCTGGTTGCTGCAGGCGCTGGATAGCGGTCTCGCGCCGCGCCAACCGCTGCGTTTCTGGCTCGAAGCCGGCAAACGCGAAGGCTTGATTCTGCAAGCTAATCAACAACTTAAACAGCAGCTTAGTGCTGCCGGCTATCAGGTAAATTACCAGCCGGTGGAAGGCGGCCATGACGCGCTCTGTTGGCGCGGCGGCCTGCTGAATGGCTTGCAAGCGCTGTGGAGCAAACCGGAGCATCCATGTCCGAATCCCTGATGAATACGCAAACCGACCAAAAAACCTTGCCGTTAGTCGCGGCACAGCCCGGCATCTGGATTGCCGATCAGCTGTCACCGCACCACAACGCATACGCGGTGGCGCACTTTGTCGAACTGCGCGGTGAGATTGATAGCGCCCTGTTGGCCCAGTCGATCGTCGCGGGCATGCAGGAAGCCGACACGCTGAACATGGCATTTGGCGAAGTGGAAGGCGAAGCGTTGCAGTGGCCGCAGCCACACTCCTTTAGCCTGCCGCAGATTGTCGATTTGCGTGCTGAGGCCGATGCGCCCGCCACAGCGCGTGCGCTGATGCGTGACGACATGAATGGCGATCTGCGCGTATTAAGCGGCGCAAAACTGTGGCATCACCGCCTGTTCCGTCTCGACGATCAGCATTGGTTCTGGTATCAGCGCTATCACCATTTGGTAGTGGATGGCTTCAGCTTTACCGCGCTAACGCGCCGCATCGCCAATCTCTATACCGCAGCCGTACGCCAGCAAGATGCTGAACCGACGCCGTTTATTCCGTTTAGCGAAGTGGTGGACGAGTATCAGCGCTATCGCGAATCCTCCTCCTTTGTACGTGACAGCCAGTTCTGGCGCGAAAAAGGCGCGGCGCTGCCTTCACCGGCTTCGCTCTCGCCGCTGCCGCTCGCCGGACAACATGCCAGCACCGATCTGCTGCGCCATAGCGTTACGCTGGATCGCAGCACTTTCCAGACGCTGGTGCAGCAGCAACCGCACGCCAGCGCGGCCGATCTCGCCTTTGCGCTGGTGGCGCTGTGGCTGGCGCGTCTCAGCGGGCAAAACGACTTTGCCGCTGGCTTCATCTTTATGCGCCGCATCGGCTCGGCCGCCTTGTGCGCCACCGGTCCGGTGATCAACGTATTGCCGATGGCAATCCATTACGATCCCGCGCAGCCGATCGGCGCGCTCGCCGCCCAGCTGGCGGGTGAAGTGAAAAAGATGCGTCGTCATCAGCGCTATGACGCTGAGCAGGTGCAGCGCGATCTCGGCCGCCTCGGCGATGGCGATCCACTGTACGGACCGGTGATCAATCTGAAGATGTTTGATTACCAACTCGATTTCGCTGGCGTGGAAGGCATAACACATCAACTGGCGTCCGGGCCGGTGCGCGATCTGGAGATCGCCATTTATATCAGCGAGCACGGTGAACTGACGCTGGAGCTATTGGCGAATGCCGAACGCTACAGCGAACAAACTTTGCAGCGTCACGCCAGCCGTTTTGCTCTGCTGCTCAATCAGCTGGCGCAACAACCGCAACGGCCGTGCGGCGAGCTCGATCTGCTGACCGCCGAAGAGCATGCGCAGATTGCCGCGATCAACCAAACCGCCTATCCGCTGCCAGCAGAAACCCTGGCATCCCTGTTAGCGCAGCAGGCAGCACGCACGCCCGATGCCCCGGCGCTAGCCGATGCGCAACATCAGCTTAGCTATCGCGAAATGCAGCAGCAGGTGTTTGCGCTGGCCGCCGATCTCAGCGCCGCCGGCGTGCAGCGTGGCGATATTGTCGCCGTGGCGCTGCCGCGTTCGGTGCAACTCTCGCTGGCGCTGCAGGCGATTGTTTCGCTTGGGGCCGCCTATTTGCCGCTTGATACCGGTTATCCGGATGACCGTTTGCAGCTGATGCTGGAAGACGCCGCGCCGAAAACGCTGATCACCTGCGCGGCGCTTCGCGCGCGCTTCAGCGCTATCGCATCGGTCAATCAGCTGCATTTTGATGTGCTGTATAACAACCCGCATGCGCCGCAGCCGGCCAGCGCACCGACGCCGCAGGATGGCGCCTACATCATTTACACTTCAGGTTCGACCGGTCGCCCTAAAGGCGTGCTGGTGGGACATGAAGCCATCGTCAATCGCCTGTTGTGGATGCAGGATCGCTATCCGCTGCAAGCCGATGATGTGGTGCTACAGAAAACCCCGAGCAGCTTCGACGTCTCAGTGTGGGAATTCTTCTGGCCGCTGCTGGTCGGTGCGCAGTTGGTGATGGCACCGCCAGAAGCCCATCGCGACCCGGAAGCGTTGCAGCAGCTGTTCGCCCGCTACCAAGTCACCACCACGCACTTCGTCCCCTCGATGCTGGCGGCCTTTGTCGCGGCGCTGGATGATCAACCGGCGATTGCCTGCTGCGCCAGTCTGCGCAACGTGTTCTGCAGCGGTGAAGCGCTGCCGACGGATTTATCACGCGAGTGGGAAAAACTGACGCGGGTGCCGCTGCACAATCTGTATGGCCCAACCGAAGCGGCGGTGGATGTCAGCTGGTATCCGGCGTTTGGTGATACCCTGGCCGCCGTCGAAGGCGCCAGCGTGCCGATTGGATTCCCGGTGTGGAATACCGGCCTGCGCATCCTCGATGCCCGCATGCAGCCGGTGCCGCCAGGCGTGGCGGGCGATCTTTATCTAACCGGCGTGCAGCTGGCGCAGGGCTATCTTGGCCGTCCCGATCTCACCGCCAGCCGCTTTATCGCCGATCCTTTCATGCCTGGCGAGCGCATGTATCTCACCGGCGACGTGGCGCGCTGGCTGGATAACGGCGCGGTGGAATATCTTGGCCGCAGCGACGATCAGCTGAAGATTCGCGGTCAGCGCATCGAACTGAATGAAATCGATCATGTGCTCAGCGCGCAGCCCGGCATTGAACAGGCGGTCACGCACGCGGTGGTACTCGGCGGTTCGGCGGCGCAAGGTGATGCGCGTCAGCTGGTCGCTTACGTGATTGCAGAGCAGCCGGTTGATAGCGACGCGCTGCGTCAGGCGCTGGCGCAACGCCTGCCTGCGCATATGATGCCGGTGGCGATTGTGCAGCTCGATGCCTTCCCGCTCAGCAACAACGGCAAACTCGATCGCAAAGCGCTGCCGTTGCCGCAATCCGCTGGCGTCAGCGCAGGTCGCGCCCCGCACGCCGGGCTGGAAACCACCTTAGCCAATGCTTTCTGTCAGTTGCTGGCACGCGAGCAAATCAGCGCGCAGGATGACTTTTTCGCCCTCGGCGGCCATTCGCTGCTGGCGATGCGCTTAGCGGCGCAGCTGCGCCGTGAACTGCAACAGCCGGTTTCGGTGGGGCAAATCATGGTGGCCTCGACGGTGGAGAAACTGGCAACGCTGCTCAGTGATACGCAATCACACCAGCAAGCCGGTTTTGAAGCGGTGCTGCCGCTGCGTCAGAGCAACGGACCGACGCTGTTCTGCTTCCATCCCGCGTCGGGTTTTGCCTGGCAGTTCAGCATCCTGCAACGGTATCTCGAAAAGCGTTGGTCGCTGGTCGGCATTCAGTCGCCGGATATCAACAGTCCGCTGAACCAAAGCGCGCATCTGGATGAAGTGTGCGATGCCCATCTGCAAACCCTGCGCGAGCTGCAGCCGCACGGACCTTACTATTTCCTCGGCTATTCGCTGGGCGGAACGTTGGCACAAGGCATCGCGGCACGGCTGGAAGCGGCAGGTGAAGAAGTGGCGTTCCTCGGCCTGCTGGATACCTGGCCGCCGGAAACGCAAAACTGGGATGAGAAACGCGGCGAGAACGTGCTGGATCCGGCGGTACTTGAAGAGGTCAATCGCGAGCGCGAGCAGTTTATCGCCGCGCAGCGCCATCAGGCCGGTGAAGAGATGCGTGCAATGTTCGATACCATCGAAGCCAACTACGCCAGTTCGGTGCGCCTGCTGGCAACGGCACGCAGCGCGCGTTTCAACGGGCGCGCCACGCTGTTCCTCGCCGAACAGACGCAGCAGCCAGGACAAGATGCGCGCCGCGCCTGGGCGCCGTATGTCGGTGAACTGGAAGTGTGGCCGATGGATTGCGCCCACGTGGAGATCATTTCACCGCAGATGTTTGAGCAGATTGGGCCGTTGTTGCAGCGGTTGTTGCAATAGCGCTCTTTCCCTCACCCTAGCCCTCTCCCGCAAGCGGGAGAGGGAACTAATCTGCTCCTTCTCCCGCTTGCGGGAGAAGGTTGGGATGAGGGCCAGCGCGCACTGTCTTTAACTACTCCCGCGCCCCAGCGGCACAATCATCGGCGTATGCGCCACCGGGTCTTCCACAATCACGCAGCGTAAGCCATACACCTGCTCGATCAACGCGGGCGTCACGATCTCCGACGGCTTCCCTTCGGCAACGATCTTGCCATAACGCATGGCGATCAAATGCGTGGCATAGCGGCAGGCATGATTAAGATCGTGCAGCACCACCACCAGCGTACGACCATGCTGTTGATTAAGATCCTGCATCAATTCCAGCAGCTCAATTTGATGGGTGATATCCAGCCAGGTGGTCGGTTCATCCAGCAGCAGCAGCGGCGTTTCCTGCGCCAAAACCATGGCAATCCACACGCGCTGGCGCTGACCGCCCGATAACGTATCCACCGACTGCTGCGCCAAATCAGCCACGCCGGTGGCGCGCATCGCGTTCTGCACCGCTGCTTCATCTTCCGCACGCCAGCGCCCAAACAGCGCCTGATGCGGATAGCGTCCGCGCGCCACCAGCTCGGTGACGCTAATGCCCGCCGGCGCGTTGGAACTTTGCGGCAGCAGGCCCAGACGCCGCGCCACCTCTTTGGTGGGATAGCTGGCAATGGCCGCGCCATCCAGCAACACCTCACCTTTCAGCGGCGTATGCAGGCGACTCAGCGTACGCAGCAGCGTCGATTTGCCGCAGGCGTTGGGGCCGATAATCACCGTCAGCTCACCTTGCGGAATCGCCACCGACAGATTCTCTGCCACCACCTTTTTGTCGTAGCCCAGCGTCAGGTCATCGCCGCGCAGACGTGAAGGGATCTCGGTCATTGGCGTCGCGCCTCCCGCACCAGTAAAGCAATCAGATAAAGTCCACCGAGAATGACGGTAATCACGCCAACCGGTAATTGATAAGGCAGGAACAGATGCTGGGCGGCGAAGTCTGCGGCTATCAGCAGCAGCGCGCCGCACAGCGCCGCCAGCGGCAACGCACCTTTGACGCCGCCGCCGAGACGACGGGCAATCTGCGGCGCCAGTAGCGCGACAAACGAAATCGGCCCGACCAGCGCAGTGGACGCCGCCGTCAGCACCACGCCAATCAGCATCAGCCACAGGCGGCTGCGCTCCACCGGTACGCCGAGCGCGCAGGCGGTATCATCGCCCATCTCCAGCAACCGCATACGCCGCGCCAGCAGCGCCATCAGCAGTAACGCCAGCAGCAGCACCGCAATCACCGGCGGCGTTTTCGCCCAGGTGATGCCGTTAAGCGATCCGGCGCTCCACAAGCCCGCACTCAGCGCCGACTCCAGCGAAGCGCTGATAATCAGCCATGAATTCAACGCCATCAGCAGCGCTCGCACGCTGATGCCGACGATAATCAGGCGGAAGGTCTCCACGCCGTTGCGCCAGGCAAACAGATAGACCAGCGCCGCCGTGGCGATACCGCCAATCAACGCTGCGCCGGTCATCGCCGTGACGCTTTGATTGAACAATACCAGCGCCACCAGCACGCCGCTGTAAGCGCCGGTGTTGAAACCGAGAATATCCGGGCTGCCGAGCGGATTACGCAGCAGAGACTGGAAAATCGCGCCGCTGATGCCTAACGCCGCACCAATCAACAGCGCCATCAGCACGCGCGGCAAACGCCACTCCAGCACGATCAGCTTGACGTTGCTGGCGCCCTGCCCGAGCAGAATTTGTCCGATTTGTTCCCCGCTAATCTGCAATGCGCCGCGCGTCATCGCCAGCCAGGCCAGCAGACCGCAGGCGCACAGCAGCCAAAGCGTATGAAGCCAGAGACGACGCGTCATAGTGCACCCCGGCCCAATTTACGGCGCACCAGCACAATCAGCATCGGCGCACCGAGCATCGCCGTAACGATGGAAACCCGCAGCTCGCCCGCCACCAGCAGGCGGCCAAGGATATCTGCGGCAAGCAGCAGAATCGGCGTGATCAGCGCGGTAGCGGGCAGCATCCAGCGGTGATCGTTGCCCACCAGCCAGCGAGCAAAGTGCGGTGTCATCAAACAAACAAACGCAATTGGGCCTACCGCCGCCGTGGCTGCGCCGCACAGCAGCGCAATCGCCAGCAGGCCAAGCAGTTGGGTGCGCGCCACCCGCGTACCGAGCGCGGTCGCCATGTCGCCGCCCATACTCAAACTGTTCAGCGCCTGCGACAGCGCAATGGCCACCACGCTGCCGATCAGCACCGCCGGGAACAGCGTGCGTAGCGTGGAGAAGTTGCGAATATCCAGCGAGCCGCTGTGCCAGAAGCGCAGATGATCGTAGATGTCAGGATTAAGCAGCGACAGGCCAGAAGTTAATCCATCCAGCACCGCGCCCAGCGCCACGCCCGCCAGCGTCAGACGCACCGGATTGACGCGCCCGCCGCCAATCGCGCCGGTCATCGCTACCAGCACTGAAGCCAGCAGCGCGCCGCCAAAGGCGAAGCCGAGCCAATCCACCGGCGAGTCCGCACCGAACAGCGCAATGCCAATCACCACCGCGAAACCGGCTCCGGCGTTAACGCCAAGGATGCCGGGATCGGCCAGCGGATTGCGCGTCAGGCTCTGCATTAACGCGCCGGCGAGACCCAGCGCCACGCCCGCCAGCAAACCGGCCAGCGTACGCGGCAGGCGCGCGTCACGCACAATGACGCACTCCGCGCTGTTACAGGAGGTGGTAAGCGAATGATAAACATCGGGAAGCGGTATCGATTTTTCCCCCAGCATTAAGCTGAGCGCGATGAGGAGCAAGAGCAGAATCCCTGAGCCTGCTAATGCACGAATCTGGCGCATAGCGTTCTAAACCTTCACTGTTCAACGTCGTCGCATGCGCGATGTAACTTGATAATGGTTATCGTTATTACTCGCGTTTAGCTATGTTACCATGACTCGCCTCGCGGACGATGAGGAAAATTGGTGCAATAAGGCGAACACATGAACAAATCTTCCCACTTTATCGATCTCTCGCTGCTGAAAACCCATCCGGCTTTTCGCGCGGTGTTTATCGCGCGTTTTATCTCGATTGTCGCACTCGGCATGCTCGCCGTGGCGGTGCCGGTGCAGATTCAGCACCTGACAAATTCACCGCTGCTGGTGGGATTGGCGGTGACGCTGGCCGCTGCGGGCATGTTTATCGGCCTGCTCACCGGCGGCGTATTGGCGGATCGCCATGAACGCAAAAAGCTGATTCTGTTTGCCCGATCCACCTGCGGCTTAGGTTTTATCGCGCTGGCCACCAACGCCGCGCTGCCAGAACCCTCTTTGATCGCGGTTTATCTGCTCGGTTTCTGGGATGGCTTTTTCGGCGCGATTGGCGTGACCGCGCTGCTGGCGGCGACGCCCGCGCTGGTCGGCAGGGAAAACATTATGCAGGCGGGCGCGATCACCATGTTGACGGTGCGCTTCGGCTCGATTTTATCGCCAGCGATTGCCGGTCTGGTGATTGCGCATGGCGGCATAACCTGGAACTACGCCTTCGCCGCCTTCGGCACTTTGCTTACCGTGTTAACGCTGCTGAAATTGCCGACGTTGCCGCCTCCGCCGCAGCCGCGTGAACATCCGCTGAAATCCCTCGCCGCTGGCGTGCAGTTTCTTTTCGCCAGCCCGATTGTCGGCATGGTGGCGCTGATTGGCGCATTAGTGACGCTGGCCAGCGCGGTGCGCGTGCTCTATCCATCCCTCGCGCCGCATTGGTCAGTAAGCGCGGACCAGCTTGGCCTGATGTACGCTGCCGTGCCGCTTGGTGCGGCTATCGGCGCATTCACCAGCGGTAGACTGAAACACGCCGCGCGTCCCGGACAGCTGGTGCTCGGCAGCGCGATTGCGGCGTTTATCGCGCTGGGTTTGTTTAGCCTGATGCCGAATCTGCCGCTGGCACTCGCCTGTTTAGTCGCCTTCGGCTACTTCAGCGCCATCAACAGTCTGGTGCAGTACGCGATGATTCAGGCATTAACGCCGGATCATCTGTTAGGCCGTATCAACGGCTTGTGGACCGCGCAGAACGTGACCGGCGATGCGATTGGTGCGGCGGTGATTGGCGCAATGGGTTCATGGCTGCTGCCACCGCAGGCCGCCGCCGTGTTTGGCTTTGCGGCGGCGCTACTGGGCATAGCGATGTGGTTGGTGATGGGCCGTTTACGTCGTTACCACCCGCCAGCACCGGAGCTGGCGGAACAGGCATCATGATTTAACGAACAGCTTTTCCAGACGCGCCAGCAGATTACTGGCGCTGTAGTAATCGAGACGGAACGAATCGACGCCCAGCTCGTACACCTGTTTGTTCTGCACGGCAGCGTTTTGCGCGAGGAATGGATTGCTCAGCACCGATTGCGTGGTTTTATCGTCAGCGGCAAACAGCAGGAAGGTTTTACCGTTCAAGCCGCTGGCAACGCTTTCGCCCGACAGCTGAATGATATCTTTGCGCTGCCCCATGCTGTGTCCCTGCTCAACCGTCGCCGGTGGCGTTGCCAGGGTGAAGCCAAGTTGTTCCAGCAGCTTGCCCTGCGCCGAGGCTGCGGTCCACAGATTGACCGCGCGTCCGCCGCCGTTCCACACCATGGCGGAAACCGGTTGCGGTGGCAGCGTGATGGCTTTTTTCAGTGCCGCTTCGCGATCGTCGAAAGCTTTAATGCGCTGCGCCGCCTGCGCTTCGTGACCTGAAGCCTGGCCTAACAGCGTCACAACATCCTGCCAGCTTTTGTCGTCGTAATTGACCACCAGCGTCGGTGCAATAGCCGAGAACTGTTCGGCGAGTTTAATAGCAGAATCGTTGCCGGTAGCGCTGACGATGATCAGATCCGGCGCTTGCGCAGCAACCGCTTCGGCATTGGGTTCACCGATGTACAGACGTTGCAGATGCTGCTTTTTGGCAACATCGCTCCACTGACGGAAGAAACCCTGATCGTCGGCAAGACGACTGTTTGGTGCGGTTGCGCCGGACGCGATGACCGGTGCATCAATGGCCAGCAGCGAGCCGGTCAGCGTGACGCTGGTCGAGACAATGCGCTGCGGCGCGTGATCAAGAGTGATTGACCCGTTGGCGCCCTGCACGGTGCGCGGCCAACCTTGTTCAGCGTGGGCGATGCTGGTGAAAATCTGGAAAACACATATAAGGGCTGCAATGCCCCAAAAACCGCATTTATTCATAAGTTTTGGTCCACTTTTTAGCATATTGCCCTGCTTAGCGTCAGCGCCTGATTACGTTTAAACGCAGCTGAAATCCCGCGAATGGATTGACACCTTTGCCCAATCGACGTAGGTTACAGGCCCATAATAAAAATGATAATCATTCTTAATAATCTTATCATTTATAGGTGAAAATTATGGTGGAATCTTCCACGTTTGAAAATGCCTGGCTGAAGGATTATTCCGCGCTAAGCCGTGGTTTCCTCTTTACCTCGCCGTGGCGTAGTTTGGCAACGCAAGGATGCTATACCACCATTACCGCGCCGGTAGCAGACGCCGCGTCGCTGGACGGTGATTTCCAACAACAGCTGCGTCAGCATTTTGCGGCGGCAAAAAAACAGGGCATCGACAATCCGATTCTGGTCGGCGCGATCCCGTTTGACGTCAGCCAACCGGCTGCGCTGTTTATTCCTGAAACCTATCAGACGTTTAACCGCGCCGACCTGCAAAGCGCGCTGCCGCAAAACGTCAGCGATCTGCCGCAGGTGCGTCGTCGCGCAGCGATACCGGACCACGACGTATTTACCACCATGGTGGCCGATGCGGTGGCGGCCACGCAGCGCGGCGATCTGGATAAAGTGGTGCTGTCGCGTCTGATGGATATCGTCACCGAACAGCCGGTTGATACCGCCGCACTGATGCAGCGCGTGATTGCGCAGAACCCCAACAGCTACCATTTCCATCTGCCGCTGCCGCAAGGCGGTGCGCTGATTGGCGCCAGTCCGGAGCTGATGCTGCGCAAACAGGGGCGCGATTTTAGCTCTTGTCCGCTGGCGGGCTCGGCGCGGCGTAATCATGAGGATGCTCAACAGGATCGTGCTGCGGGCGATACGCTGATGGACTCCGGCAAAGATCGTCATGAACACAAACTGGTGACCGATGCGATGCGCGACACCCTGCAGCCGCGCAGCCGTTTGCTGTCGGTGCCAACCATTCCATCGCTGATCACCACCGCCACGCTGTGGCATCTCGCCACGCAGATCGACGGTGAAGTGCAGGATGAGCGCGAAAATGCGCTGTCGCTGGCTTGCCTGTTGCATCCCACGCCAGCGTTGAGCGGCTTCCCACATCAGCGCGCGCAGCAGCTGATTCAGCAGCTGGAACCTTTTGATCGCCAGCTGTTTGGCGGCATCGTCGGCTGGTGCGATAGCCAAGGCAATGGCGAATGGGTGGTCACCATCCGCTGCGGCACCGTGCAGGGTACGCGCGTGCGCCTGTTTGCTGGCGCGGGCATTGTCGCCGACTCCCAACCCGAATCAGAGTGGCGTGAAACCGGCGTGAAGCTGGACACCATGTTGCGCGCCTTTGGACTGCAATAAAGGAAAGAGCATGAGCATTCCCTATACTCGCTGGCCGGACGATCTGGCTGCGCGCTACCGTGAAAAAGGTTACTGGCTGGATGTGCCGATGACCGACATTCTGGTGCGTCATCAGCACAATGATGCCATCGCGGTGATTGATGGCGATCGTCAGATCAGCTATCGCGAAATGGATGTGCTGAGCAGCAATCTGGCCGCCGCGCTGCAGCGTCGTGGCCTGCAAAACGGCGATACGGCGCTGGTGCAGCTTGGCAACGTGGCTGATTTTTATGTCACGGTATTTGCGCTGTTTAAGCTCGGCGTGGCGTCGGTATTTGCGCTGTTCAGCCATCAGCGTACCGAGCTGAGCGCCTATGCGGCGCAGATCGAACCTAAGCTGCTGATTGCCGATCGCACTCACGCGCTGTTTGCTGACGATAGCTTTATCAGCACGCTATGCGATGCGCAGCCTTCACTGCAGCAGGTGATTCTGCGCAATGACAACCAGCCGGAAAACACGCTGGAATCCTTGATGGCGGAAGCTGCGGGTGATTTCGTCGCCACGCCAACCGCCGCCGATGAAGTGGCGTTTTTCCAGCTCTCTGGCGGCAGCACCGGCACGCCGAAGCTGATTCCGCGCACCCACAACGACTATTACTACAGCATTCGCGCCAGTGATGAGATCTGTGAAGTCACCGCCGATACGCGCTATCTCATCGCCCTGCCCGCACCGCATAACTTCGCCATGAGCTCACCGGGTTCGCTCGGCGTGTTTTATGCCGGTGGTCAGGTGATTCTGGCCGCCGATCCCAGCGCCACGCTCTGCTTCCCGCTGATCGAGAAGCATCAGGTCACCGATACCGGTTTGGTGCCGCCGGCGGTGAGCTTGTGGTTACAGGCGATTCAGGAATGGGGCAGCAATACACAGCTGGCCTCGCTGCAGCGTATTCAGGTGGGCGGTGCCAAACTGGGCGAAACCCTGGCGGCACGTATTCAGCGTGAAATTGGCTGTCAGCTGCAGCAGGTGTTCGGCATGGCTGAAGGTCTGGTGAACTACACCCGCTTTGGCGACGATGAGAACATCATTCTCACCACGCAAGGCCGCCCGATCTCTGAAGATGATGAAGTGTGGGTCGCCGATGAACATGGCAACGCGTTGCCAACCGGCACCATCGGCCGCCTGATGACGCGCGGCCCTTACACCTTCCGAGGCTACTACAAGAGCCCGGAACATAACGCCGCCAGCTTCGACGCCAACGGGTATTACTGTTCGGGCGATCTGATTGAGATCGACGCTCAGGGCTACATCACCGTGCAAGGGCGCGAAAAGGATCAGATCAATCGCGGTGGCGAGAAGATCGCCGCAGAAGAGATCGAAAACCTGCTGCAGCGCCATCCGGATGTGATCCACGCCGCGCTGGTGTCAATGAACGACGAACTGATGGGTGAAAAGAGCTGCGCCTTTATTGTCGCCAGCCAACCGATTAAAGCAGTGGCGCTGCGTCGTCACCTGCGTGAACTGGGCGTAGCCGAGTTCAAATTACCTGACCGTATTACCTGCGTAGATGCCCTGCCGCTGACGCCTGTCGGCAAGGTGGATAAAAAACGTTTACGCCAACAGCTTGCCGATCAACAAGCGCAAGCCTGACCTGTTCCGGAGATTGTAATGGCTATTCCAAAACTGAACGCTTACGCGCTGCCTGCAGCGACTGAACTGCCAACCAATAAAGTGAAGTGGGCGGTGGAACCTCAGCGTGCCGCGCTGCTGATTCACGATATGCAGGCTTATTTCCTCAATTTCTGGGGCGAAAACAGCCCGCTGGTTAATCAGGTGGTGGAAAACATCGCTCGCCTGCGTGCTTACTGCAAAGCGCAGGGCATTCCGGTGTTCTACACCGCCCAGCCGAACGAGCAGAGCGATGCCGATCGTGCGCTGCTTAACGACATGTGGGGACCGGGCCTGAACAAACATCCCGATCAACAGAAGATCGTTGATGCGCTGGCACCGGATCAGGACGACCAGGTTCTGACCAAATGGCGTTACAGCGCCTTCGTGCGCTCACCGCTGGAATCGATCCTGCAGGAGATGGGCCGCGATCAGCTGATCATCACCGGCGTGTACGCACATATCGGCTGCCTGACCACCGCGACTGACGCCTTTATGCGTAACATCCAGCCGTTTATGGTGGCGGATGCGCTGGCTGACTTCACGCGTGAAGAGCACATGATGGCGCTGACTTACACTGCGGGTCGCAGCGGTAAAGTGGTGATGACCGCCGATCTGATGCCGCTGCCGTTGAGCAAAGACGATCTGCGTGCGCTGATTCTGCCGCTGCTGGAAGATGACGATGTGCCGGAAGATGACGAGAACCTAATCGATTACGGTCTGGATTCGGTACGCGTAATGGCGCTGGCGGCGTGCTGGCGTCAGGTGCACAGCGATATCGACTTCGTCAGTCTGGCAAAAAATCCGACCATCAATGGCTGGTGGACGCTGTTATCAAGGGTGCCGACTAAATGAGTGCGACGTTCGACTTTAGCGGAAAGATTGTCTGGGTGACCGGCGCGGGCAAAGGGATTGGTTATCACACCGCGCTGAGCTTCCATCAGGCAGGTGCGCAGGTTATCGGCTTCGATCTGCGTTTCGATCAAGCCGACTATCCGTTCAACACGCAGGTATTGGATGTCGCGAACGCCGCCGAGGTGAAAGCGGTTTGTCAGCGTTTGCTGGCGGACCAGCCACGTCTGGATGTGCTGGTGAACGGTGCCGGCATCTTGCGTATTGGCAGCACCGATGAACTGGCGTTTGAAGATTGGCAAGCGTGTCTGGCGGTGAATGCCGGCGGCGCGTTCAACATGTTCCAGCAAACCTTGCCGGTGTTTCGCCAGCAGCGTGCGGGCGCGATTGTCACCATCGCGTCCAATGCGGCACATGCGCCACGTCTTGGGATGTCCGCTTATGGCGCGTCCAAGGCCGCACTGCGCAGCTTGTGTCTGACCGTGGGTTTGGAAATGGCGCCGTTCGGCGTACGCTGCAATATCGTCTCGCCAGGTTCCACCGATACCGATATGCAACGCAGCCTGTGGCATACGCCAGAAGCCGAGCAGGAGATGATTAATGGTTTCCCGGATCAGTACAAGCTGGGGATCCCGCTGCGTAAGATCGCTAAACCGCAGGAGATCGTTGCTAACGTGATGTTCCTCGCCTCGGATCTTGCCAGCCACGTGGTACTGCAGGATATTGTGGTCGACGGTGGCGCAACGCTGGGATCCTAAGTGATGGCAATCTGGAAACGATCGGTCGATCTTGAAACGCTGAATAAGATGGGTGAGAACTCGCTGGTGGCACACCTTGGAATTGTGTTTACCACCATTGGTGAAGATTACCTCGAAGCCACCATGCCGGTGGATGCCCGCACGCAGCAGCCGTTTGGCTTGCTGCACGGCGGTGCTTCGGTGGTACTGGCGGAGTCGATGGGATCGATCGCCGGTTATCTCAGCATCGAAGACGGCAAAAGCGTGGTGGGCATTGAGGTGAGTGCCAGCCACCATCGCGCGGTAAGCAGCGGTGAAGTGCGTGGCATTTGTCGCCCGCTACACCTTGGTGCGCGTAATCAAAGCTGGCAGATTGAGATTCGTAATACCCGCGATCAGCTGTGCTGCACCTCAAGATTGACGGTGGCGGTGCTGGGTTAAGAGATAAAAAAAGCGGCCTTCTGGCCGCTTTTTTGTGCGATTAACGCTGGTAAATGATTTCGACGCCTTCGTCGTCTTCTTCGTCCCAGTCGTCATCCCAATCGTCGTCTTCTTCCACTTCCTGCGCCGTTTCCATGGCTTCACGGTGATAATCATCCCACATGAAGGCCACTTTCTCTGGCTCTTTAGCTTCTTCTTCGGCTTCTTTTGGATTTTCGATGATAAAGCTCATCACATCCCAGCAAAGATCTTTCACGCCATCATGGCTAGCCGCAGAGATTAGGTAATATTTTTCTTCCCAGCCTAATGCTTCCACTACCGCTTTGGCACGGCTTTCCGCTTCTTCGCGGCTCAGCAGGTCACATTTGTTGAACACTAACCAACGCGGCTTCTGGAACAGTTTATCGCTGTACTTCTCCAACTCGCCGAGAATGATGCGGGCATTTTCTACCGGATCAGATTCATCGATAGGGGCAAGATCGATCAGGTGCAGCAGCACGCGGCAGCGCTCAAGGTGCTTCAGGAAGCGAATACCCAAACCTGCGCCATCCGCTGCGCCTTCAATCAGGCCAGGAATATCAGCGACAACAAAACTCTTTTCGTTGTCCATACGCACCACGCCAAGGCTTGGCACCAGCGTAGTAAACGGATAATCCGCAACTTTTGGTTTCGCCGCGGAAACCGAGCGAATAAAGGTCGATTTACCGGCATTCGGCAGACCCAGCATACCAACGTCAGCCAGCAGCATCAGTTCCAGTTGTAGGTCACGCTTCTCGCCCGGTGTTCCCATGGTTTTTTGACGCGGGGAACGGTTAACCGAGGATTTAAAGCGCGTGTTGCCCAGGCCATGCCAGCCGCCTTTCGCCACCATCAGCTTCTGCTCATGACGCGTCATGTCGCCCAGCGTTTCGCCTGTACCTTGGTCAATGACACGGGTACCGACCGGCACTTTAACGATGATGTCTTTACCACGTTTACCGGTGCAATCACGGCTTTGGCCATTCTGGCCACGTTCGGCACGGAAAGACTTTTCAAAGCGATAATCGATCAGGGTGTTGAGGTTTTCATCCGCCAACAAATATACGTCGCCGCCGTCGCCGCCGTCGCCGCCATCCGGGCCGCCTCTTGGAATATATTTTTCACGGCGGAAGCTTACGCAACCGTTGCCGCCATCACCCGCGACCGCAAGGATCGTCGCTTCATCTACAAACTTCATTTTATTTCTCCGTCACGCTGTCGTTCACGGCAGCTTGCAGGCCGCAAACGGGTCCGCCAGGGTCTTCTGCGCTGACCGACGGCGGATAATACAAGACTGGCAAAGCCAGGAGTACATAAATTGTACAACAACTGTGCTAAAGCGTAACTGTTATCCAGCAAGCTCAGTAGCAGAATGTAAAAAGCCCCGCAAAGCTGCGGGGCCTTTCATTCGTGTATTCAGACGGTAGACGTCTGCAGCACGACAACCTTACTCAGCAACGATGCTGATATATTTACGGTTGTTCGGGCCTTTAATCTCGAATTTTACTTTGCCGTCTGCGGTGGCAAACAGGGTGTGGTCACGACCACAACCTACGTTGCTACCTGCGTGGAATTTGGTGCCACGCTGACGAACGATGATGCTACCTGCCAGAACAGATTCGCCACCGAAACGTTTTACACCCAGACGTTTTGCGTTGGAGTCGCGACCGTTACGGGTCGAGCCACCAGCCTTCTTATGTGCCATTTGTCAGATCTCCTCTTACGCGCCGATCACAGTGATTTTCACATCTGTGAACCACTGACGGTGACCAGCTTGCTTACGGTAGTGTTTACGACGACGAAACTTAACGATTTTAATTTTCTCGCCACGACCGTGAGCCACAACTTCTGCCTTGATCACACCGCCTGAAACCAGTGGCGCGCCGATTTTCACGTCTTCGCCATTTGCGATCATCAGAACCTGGTCAAACTCAATGGTTTCACCGGTTGCGATGTCCAGCTTTTCCAGGCGAACGGTCTGACCTTCGCTTACTCGGTGTTGTTTACCACCACTTTGGAAAACCGCGTACATATAAAACTCCGCTTCTGCGCGTGCCTTTCTTGTTCATCAGGCGGCGCGATAAATATTCACAATAGGGCGCGAATTCTACGCAATACTCCAGCAGAAGACAAGAGCACTTTGCACACTCTTGCAGAAAAAAAGCGCAAGGCGAATGCAAACGTTTCGCAACCCGATTTTTCAAGTACAATCAGTAACAGATTACTGAACTCACGCTGTTTAAAGCGCTTACCATGCAAAAAACGAGTAAAGCTGAAAAGACGAATGAACTTAGAACAGATTAATGAATTAACCGCGCAGGACATGGCGGCCGTCAACCAGACCATCCTCGAGCAGCTGAATTCAGAAGTCTCACTGATTAACCAGTTGGGCTATTACATTATCAGCGGCGGGGGCAAACGCATCCGTCCGATGATCGCTGTGCTGTCGGCACGCGCGCTGAATTATCAGGGATCGTTGCACATCACCAATGCGGCGCTGATCGAATTTATCCATACGGCGACGCTGCTGCACGATGATGTGGTGGATGAATCCGATATGCGCCGTGGCAAAGCCACCGCGAACGCCGCGTTTGGTAATGCGGCTAGCGTGCTGGTGGGCGATTTTATCTATACGCGCTCATTCCAGATGATGACCAGCATGGGATCCTTAAAGATCCTGGCGCTGATGTCGGAAGCGGTCAACGTGATCGCTGAAGGGGAAGTGCTGCAGTTAATGAACTGCAACGATCCCGACATCACTGAAGAGAGCTACATGCGGGTGATCTACAGCAAAACCGCCCGCCTGTTCGAAGCAGCTTCGCAAGCATCGGCGATTTTAGCTGATGCGTCGCCAGCGCAGGAAAAAGCACTGCAGGATTATGGTCGCTATCTTGGTACCGCTTTCCAGTTAATTGATGATTTGCTGGATTACAGCGCGGATGGCGAAACACTGGGTAAAAATACCGGTGACGACCTGAGCGAAGGCAAACCGACGCTGCCGCTGCTGCACGCGATGCACAATGGAACGCCTGAGCAAGCGCAGATGATCCGCAAAGCGATTGAAGAAGGCAACGGTCGTCATCTGCTGGAACCGGTGCTGGCAGCGATGCAACAAACTGGCTCGCTGGAGTGGACGCGTAAACGTGCTGAAGAAGAGGCGGATAAAGCTATCTCAGCACTGCAAGTATTACCTGAAAGCCCGTGGCGCAGCGCACTTGAAGCGCTGGCGCACATGTCCGTACAACGCGACTTCTGATTTTAACGGGGCCTGAATTGGTCCCGTTTCCTTTCTCACTCTTCTCCCCTTTACTTACATCGCTTGCATCACTTTTGCGAAAAGCGACGCAGTTTCGTGCGCCGTTCAAACATTTACTGGAAATTAACTGGAAACATTTGCTATAAAAATGCGGGTTTTTTCCAGATATCTCTGCGACGGGAAAGCTTTTTCAGCGGAGATGAAGTAATAACACGGACACGGAGAAGAAAGTTATGTACCCAAGGAAAGTGGATTGGCACCCGGCAGATATCATTGCTGCATTACGTAAGAAAGGCACATCACTGGCAGCGCTGTCACGGGAATCAGGGCTTAGCTCGTCAACTTTGGCCAATGCGCTGTCGCGCCCCTGGCCCAAAGGCGAATGGCTAATTGCCAATGCGATTAAGGTGCATCCGGCAGAGATCTGGCCGAGCCGATATTATGATCCTTTTACCGGTCTGCTGAAGGATCGCAAAAAGCGCATACGATCGCCCAAAGATCGTAAAAAGATCTGACCATACTGCAGATGAAAAAAAACCAGCCGCGTTACCGTGACTGGTTTTTTAATGCGCAAAGGTAAAAATTATTCGCCGCTTACGCGCTCGATATTTGCACCCATCGCTTTCAACTTGTCTTCGATGTGCTCATAGCCACGGTCGATGTGATAGATACGATCAACTAGCGTGGTGCCTTCTGCAATACAACCCGCCAGCACCAGGCTCGCTGATGCACGCAGATCGGTGGCCATCACCTGCGCACCCGACAAGGTTTCAACGCCATGACAAATCGCGGTGTTGCTTTCGATTTCCGCATGCGCGCCCATACGAATCAGTTCAGGGATATGCATGAAGCGGTTTTCGAAGATGGTTTCGGTAATCACACCGGTTCCTTCTGCCACCAGGTTGAGCAGCGTGAACTGCGCCTGCATGTCAGTTGGGAAGCCTGGATGCGGCGCCGTACGGATATTCACCGCTTTTGGGCGCTTGCCGTGCATATCCAGGCTGATCCAATCTTCGCCCACTTCGATCTCTGCACCCGCCTCACGCAGTTTAGACAACACCGCATCCAGCGTATCTGGCTTAGTGTTGTGGCAAACAACTTTGCCACGTGAAATCGCTGCAGCGACCAGGAAAGTACCGGTTTCGATACGATCTGGCAGAACGCGATATACGCCGCCGCCCAGACGCTCAACACCTTCGATGGTGATTTTATCTGTGCCCGCACCCGTGATTTTCGCGCCCAGCGTGTTGAGGAAGTTTGCCGTATCGACAATCTCCGGCTCACGCGCGGCATTCTCAATAATGGTGATGCCGGTAGCCAGCGTCGCCGCGCTCATGATGGTGACGGTAGCGCCAACAGACACTTTATCCATCACGATGTGCGCGCCTTTCAGGCGGCCATTCACCGAAGCTTTAACGTAGCCTTCTTCCAGCTTAATTTCCGCACCCAGCTGTTCCAGACCAGTAATGTGCAGATCAACCGGACGCGCACCGATGGCGCAACCGCCCGGCAGTGAAACCTGGCCCTGACCAAAACGCGCCACCAGCGGACCCAGCGCCCAGATCGAAGCACGCATGGTTTTCACTAAATCGTATGGCGCACTGAAAACATTAACTTCGCGAGCATCAACGTGGACCGAACCATTGCGCTCAACGCGCGCACCCAGCAGATTCAGCAGCTTCATGGTGGTATCGATATCACGCAGCTTCGGTACGTTCTGAATCTCTACCGGCTCTTCAGCCAGCAGCGCAGCAAACAGAATCGGCAACGCAGCATTCTTCGCCCCGGAAATGGTCACTTCACCACTTAAACGAGTGGGGCCTTGCACACGAAATTTGTCCATTAACACGGCTCTCAATTATCTATCAATAAAACAACCGGTGAGGCACTCAGAAACCGTTGAGTTTACGGTCGCGCGCCCACTCGGCTGGGGTATAAGTTTTGATGGAAACCGCATGAATACGATTATCCGCAATATATTCCATCAGCGGCGCGTACACAGCCTGCTGCTTCTTCACGCGGCTCAGTTCGGCGAACATTTCGCCCACTGCGATGACCTGAAAATGGCTGCCATCGTTGCTAAGTACGTGTACTTCTTCTAATGCCAGCGCCTGCATCAGCACGGCCTGAACTTCACTATTTTCCATCGCTCGTTACTTCACTTAATAATAATAAGGCTGCCATCTTAGAGGAAAGCGCCTGACTCTTAAATACGCAAAAGCCCCTGAAAAAATCAGGGGCTTAGCATCGACATCCGCAGATCAGGCGATTTTTTCCGCAGAAACAATAATCTGCTGCAGGTTATACAGCGTGATCAGTGACTGAAGTTTATCGGAGATGCCAGAGAAAAGTGGCGCGCTGCCATGGGCTCGCGCGATTTCACGCAGATGCACCAACAGCGCTAAACCCGCAGAATCCACCCTTTCCAGCCCGGCAACGTCGATGGTGGTGATATCCGCCACCGCAGTGTCACGTTCCTGCCACAAGGTCAGCAAAGTATCACGATCTAATTTGCCGCTTAAAGCCAGCGTGCTGGCAGTACGCTGCCAGCGTAACGGTTCACTCATTATTGCTTTTTATCCAGGGTGATCGGCTGTGCTGCATAGACTTTCAGCTGAGCCGTCAAGCCATCAATGCCTTTGGTGCGCAACAGATCGCCCCACTCATTCTGTTTCGTGGTGATCATGCTGATGCCTTCGGCCACCATGTCATACGCCTGCCAGTTGCCGGTCTGGCTGTTCTTGCGCCACTGGAAATCGAGGCGCACCGGCGGACGACCATTCGGATCGATAATGGTGACGCGAATCGCTACGATATTGGCATCGCCAATCGGCTGTTCCGGCTGGATTTGGTAAGTTTGACCGTTATACAGCGCCAGCGCCTGGCCGTACGCCTGCGCCAGATAATCACCGAACGCGGCAAAATAGGCATCGCGTTGCGCCGGTGTCGCATCGCGATAATAGCGACCAAGAACTAACGCACCGGCATATTTTACCTGTACATAAGGCATCAGTTCCTGACGCACCACTTCGCGCAGATAGTTCGGATCCTGCTTAATCTTCGGCTGTTCGTTTTTCAGACGGGTGAAGGTCTTTTCCGCCGCTTCGTTCATCAGCTTGTAAGGATTAGTTTGATCCGCTGCGGCGTTGGCTGCCAGCGGTGCGATTGCCAACACGGCAATCATCAGTAAGCGTCTAAACATCATGTTTTACCTCGTTGGTTATTCCGTTGTTGCAGGTGCTGCTGGTGCGCTCTCCGCACCCTGGGATTTGTCGTTGGGTTTGTTATCGCCGCTCTTATAGAGGAATTGACCGATGAGGTCTTCCAGCACCAGTGCCGATTTGGTGTCACGCAGCGTGCCGCCATCTTTCAGCATCGAGGAGCCAAGTTCAGGATCGTCAAAACCTAAATTCAACGCCAGGAACTGCTCACCCAGCAGACCTTGGGTGCGGATGGCTAATGAGCTGGTGTCTGGAATCTTATTGGCGAATTTATCGCTGATATCCATGGTCACACGCGGAGAAAGGGTTTTCTCATCAAGCGCGATATCTGATACACGGCCAATTAACACGCCGCCAATTTTTACCGGAGAACTGACTTTGAGTCCGCCAATATTATCGAAGGTGGCATACATCTTCCACGTCGGTTCGGTGCCGATTGTTTTAAGATCGGCGACGCGAAGAGCGAGGAATAACAGCGCCAGCAGCGCAGCCAGCATGAAGACGCCAACCCAGATTTCGTTTTTCTTGCTTTGCATTGCATCAATTCCCAAACATCAGTGCTGTCAGCACAAAATCCAAACCGAGTACCGCCAGTGAAGCATGCACCACGGTACGCGTCGTCGCCCGACTGATCCCTTCCGAGGTCGGGATGGCATCATAGCCATTAAAGAGCGCAATCCAGGTTACCGTAACGGCAAAGACCGCGCTTTTGATCATGCAGTTAACGACATCAGTGCGGAAATCCACCGCGTTCTGCATCGCCGACCAGAAGAAACCCGGATCGATCCCTTTCCAGCTCACCCCCACCAGCGCGCCACCGGCAATACCGACGGCGGTAAAGATCAGCGCCAGTAGCGGCATGCTGATAAAGCCGGCCCAGAAGCGCGGTGATACCACGCGACGTAACGGATCGACGGCCATCATCTCCATGCTCGAGAGCTGTTCAGTGGCTTTCATCAGCCCGATTTCTGCGGTTAACGCTGAACCTGCCCGGCCGGCAAACAGCAATGCCGTCACTACCGGACCGAGTTCACGCAGCAGCGAGAGCGCCACCAGCATGCCAAGGCTGGTTTCAGCATTGTAGGTGGTCAGCACCAGATAGCCTTGCAGACCCAGCACCATGCCAATAAACAGGCCGGACACCACAATGATCAGCAACGATAATACGCCCACGCTGTAGAGCTGTTTTACCAGCAGCGGCGCATGGCGACGAAACGCCGGCTTACCCACCAGCGCATGAAAGAGCATGAGGCCTGCGCGGCCAAAAGCGGCACAGGTATTAATTCCCTGACGTCCAAATGACGCTAGCGCCTGTAACAACATCAGTTTACGTTCTCCCTGAGCGGGTCAAGTCGCTGAGATAATCGCCAGCGGCAAAGCGAAACGGCACCGGACCATCCGCATGACCCTCGATAAACTGGCGCACACGCGGATCGGGATTTTCCCGCAGTTCCGGCGCGCTGCCCTGAGCAATAATTTTTTGTCCGGCAACAATATAGGCATGATCGGCAATGCTCAATACCTCAGGCACATCGTGTGAAACCACAATGCAGGTCAGGCCCAAAGCATGATTAAGTTCGTCAATTAATTTCACCAGCACGCCCATGGTGATAGGATCCTGGCCGACAAAAGGCTCATCGAACATGATCAGTTCCGGTTCCAGCGCGATAGCACGCGCCAGCGCCGCACGGCGCGCCATACCGCCGGAGAGTTCGGCAGGCATCAGTTTCGCAGCACCACGCAAACCCACCGCTTCCAGCTTCATCAATACGGTGCTGTGCAACAGTTCTGGCGGCAACTGCGTATGTTCACGTAATGGCCAGGCAACGTTTTCATACACGTTGAGATCGGTAAACAGCGCGCCTGACTGAAACAGCATGCTCATTTTTTTACGAGCTTCGTACAATTTCGTGCGGGAAAGCGTCGGGATATTCTGATCGCGGAACCAAATCTCGCCTTTATCGGGCTGTAATTGCCCGCCAATCAGACGTAAAAGCGTGGTTTTACCAATTCCGGACGGCCCCATGATCGCGGTGACTTTACCGGCGGGTACCGTTAACGAGATATCGTCAAAGATTGTACGATCTCCGCGCGTGAAACTGACGCCACGAACCTCAACCAGATTCGTTTGCTGCTGGATCATCTTTACCTCTTTATGCGGATCGGGCGCTATCAAAACGGTGGATGGTAGCCTGGTCGCCTCGAATGCACGATAGTTTTACAGAAACTTACCCACTTAGTGTGGCGAAAACGGCCTTAAAATTTACTTTTGCCTCTCAGACAGTCAAAATCAGCGCCTGTTAGTGTGTGCAGAATGTTTTTACCTGTCGGACAAGGTTCGCCGACACCTCCATCCATCAAGGATTTTTAATGTTCGTAGCCTCTGCCTTGCTGTTTATCGGATTGATTTTACTGGTTTACGGCGCCGACCGTCTGGTATTTAGCGCCGCGATCCTCTGTCGATCCTTTGGCATCCCACCACTGATCATAGGCATGACGGTGGTGAGCATTGGCACATCATTGCCGGAATTAATTGTCTCATTTTCGGCCGCACAGCATGGACAGATGGATTTAGCGGTTGGCACCGCGCTGGGCTCGAACATCACCAACATTCTCTTGATTCTGGGTGGCGCAGCGTTGCTCCACCCATTGACAGTACACTCCAATCTGATTCGGCGCGAACTGCCATTAATGCTGCTAGTCTCACTGCTCAGCGGCATCATGCTGTTTGATAATCATCTGAGCCGTCTTGATGGCGTTGCGCTGCTACTGATCGCGCTGGGTTATCTGCTGGTGGTGATCCGCATTGCTCGCCGCGCTGAACGTGACAATAACGACACGCTCACCCGTGAACAGCTGGCCGAACTGCCGCGCGACGAAGCTGGCAACACCGTGGCCTTTCTGTGGCTGGCAGTCGCGCTAATTATTCTGCCGATGTCAACGCGGATGGTGATCGACAACGCCACCGTCTTTGCCGACTACTTCGGTGTGAGCGAACTGGTGATGGGCCTGACGCTGATTGCCGTCGGCACCAGCTTACCCGAACTGGCTACCGTTGTGGCCGGCGCGCTGAAAGGTGAGGACGATATCGCTATCGGTAACCTGATCGGCGCCAACATTTTCAATCTGGCGATTGTGCTCGGCCTACCAGCGCTGATTCATCCCGGCAGCGTTGATGCGCATGCCTTCGCACGTGATTACTGGGTGATGCTGGCAGTGAGCGTGCTGTTCGCCCTGCTCTGCCTGCTGCGCAAACGCCGTATTGGCCGTATCGCAGGCACACTATTATTAGGTGGTTTTATCGCGTGGGTGCTGTGGCTGTGGCTCAGCCCCATGCTTATCACAAGCTATTAAGGACGGACTGACCATGTCACATCAGCAACCGGATTTCGATTTTCAGCAAGCAGGTAAAGCGGTGCTGCGCATCGAACGCGAAGGGCTGGAGCAGCTTGATCAATATATTAATGATGATTTCGATCGCGCTTGCGCGATGATCTTTGCCTGCCGAGGCAAAGTGGTGGTGATGGGCATGGGAAAATCCGGACATATCGGTAAAAAGATGGCCGCGACTTTTGCCAGCACCGGTACGCCCTCTTTCTTTGTGCATCCCGGTGAAGCCAGCCACGGCGATCTCGGCATGGTCAGCACCAATGACGTGGTGATCGCGATTTCCAATAGCGGTGAATCCGGCGAAATCCTGGCGTTGGTGCCGGTGTTAAAGCGCCAGAAGGTGCAGCTGATCTGTATTACCGGGCGTCCGGACAGCGCGATGGGCCGCGCCGCGGATGTGCATCTGTGCGTGAAAGTGCCGCAGGAAGCCTGTCCGCTCGGCCTGGCGCCGACCACCAGCACCACCGCGACCTTAGTCATGGGTGATGCGCTGGCCGTGGCGTTGCTGGAAGCGCGCGGATTTACCCAGGAAGATTTTGCGCTGTCGCATCCCGGCGGTGCGCTGGGCCGCAAACTGCTGCTGCACGTCAGCGATATCATGCACAGCGGCGATGAAATTCCGCACGTCAGCCGTGATGCGTCGATGCGTGATGCGCTGCTGGAAATTACCCGCAAGAATCTTGGTTTAACGGTGATTGTCGATGACCTGATGAAAATCGAAGGCATCTTCACCGATGGTGACTTGCGCCGCGTGTTCGATATGGGCATCGATTTCCAGAAAGCCACCATTCAGGAAGTGATGACCAGCGGCGGTATTCGCGTGCGCCCGAATATGCTCGCGGTCGATGCCCTTAATCTGATGCAAAACAAAAACATCACCGCCCTGCTGGTGGCCGATGACGATCGCCTGCTCGGTGTGGTACATATGCATGACATGCTGCGCGCTGGCGTAGTCTGAACAGGAAGAAACAATGAGTGCTGAAACAGCAATGGTCGAGACGTGCTACGGTCCGGTGAGCGCGGAAGTCATGGCGCGTGCTGCGAAGATTAGCCTGCTGATTTGTGACGTTGATGGCGTGATGTCGGATGGCGTGATTTACATGGGTAACAGCGGTGAAGAGTTGAAAGCTTTTAACGTGCGCGATGGTTATGGCGTGCGTTGCCTGCTGACCTCCGGCGTTGAAGTGGCTATTATTACCGGCCGCAAAGCAAAACTGCTGGAAGATCGCTGTAAGACGCTCGGCATTACGCATCTTTACCAGGGACAATCGGATAAGCTTTTGGCCTGGCGGGAACTCCTGGATAAACTGTCATTGACCGCAGAGCAGGTCGCCTACATTGGCGATGACCTGATCGACTGGCCGGTGATGGCGCAGGCGGGTTTGAGCGTGGCCGTTGCCGATGCCCACCCGATTTTACTGCCGCGCGCGCATTATGTGACCCGCATTGCCGGTGGCCGCGGCGCGGTACGTGAGTTGTGCGATCTGATCTTGATGGCGCAGAACCAATTTGAGGATGCCAAAGGGCAATCAATATGAGTAAGAGCAGGCGTTGGATGACGCTGATCCTGGCCTTGATCGCCTTAGTGCTGATCGGCTGGAATCTCACCAACCAGGATGACGACCGAACGCCGGTAGCAACCAACGATCAAGCGCCAACCTACACCAGCGAGAAATCGAACACGGTGGTGTATAACCCAACAGGCGCGCTGGGCTATAAGCTGGTCTCCGATAAAGTCACCTACTTTGCTGCCGATGAGATAAGTTGGTTCGATAATCCGGTGATGACCACCTATGACGTAAACAAAGTCGCGACATGGTCGGTGCGCGCCGATAAGGCAAAGCTGACTAAAGATCGTATGCTTTATCTTTATGGCAACGTTGTCGTCAATACCTTGACCCAGGATTCACAGCTTGAGCGCATCCTTACCGATAACGCTCAGGTTAATTTGGTCACCCAGGATGTGACATCTGACGATCAAGTCACCCTTTTTGGCCGCAGTTTTAATTCCACTGGCATGAAAATGCGCGGCAATTTACGGACGAAACACGCAGAGCTGCTTGAAAAGGTCAAAACTTCCTATGAAATTCAAAATGAACAAAAATAGCCTTAAGTTATTGCTGGTGGGTACGCTGCTGGCAACGAGCCTGCCTGCGCTGGCATTAACTGGCGACTCAGACAAGCCGGTGAATATTGACTCCGTCAACCAGGCGCTGGACCTGCAGGGCAACGTCGCGACCTTTACCGGCAACGTGATTGTGACCCAGGGTTCCATCAAGATTACCGCCGATAAAGTGGTCGTCACCCGTCCGGGCGGCGATAGCAAGAAAACCATTGTTGATGCTTACGGCACGCCAGCGACCTTCTATCAAATGCAGGATAACGGCAAGCCGGTGCAAGGCCACGCCAGTAAACTGCATTATGAACTGGCGAACGATTTTGTTGAGCTGACCGGTAATGCCTTCATTCAGCAGCAGGACAGCAACATCAAAGGCGACCGCATCACTTACCTGGTGAAAGAGCAGAAGATGCAGGCGTTCAGCCAGGGTGACAGCAAGCGCGTGACCACCGTTCTGGTTCCGTCGCAGCTGCAGGACAAAAACGGTTCGTCCGCGAGCCCTAAAAAGAGTAACTGATTGCTATGGCAACACTAATCGCTGAGAACCTGGCGAAAGCCTACAAAGGCCGCCGCGTGGTGGAAGATGTTAGCCTGCAGGTAAAATCCGGCGAGATTGTCGGCCTGCTGGGCCCAAACGGTGCCGGTAAAACCACCACTTTTTACATGGTGGTCGGAATTGTGCCACGCGATGCGGGCCGCATTGTGATTGATGATGAAGACATCAGCATCCTGCCGCTGCATGCGCGTGCCCGTCGCGGTATCGGCTATCTGCCGCAGGAAGCCTCGATCTTCCGCCGCCTGAGCGTGTACGACAACCTGATGGCGGTGCTGCAGATCCGTGATGATCTGACAGAAGAGCAGCGTCAGGATCGTGCCAACGAGCTGATGGAAGAGTTCCATATCGGCCATCTGCGCGACAGCATGGGCCAGGCGCTGTCGGGTGGTGAACGCCGTCGTGTGGAAATTGCCCGCGCGCTGGCGGCTAATCCGAAATTCATCCTGCTGGATGAGCCTTTTGCCGGTGTTGACCCGATTTCGGTTATCGACATCAAAAAAATCATCGAGCATCTGCGTGACAGCGGCCTTGGCGTGCTGATTACCGACCACAACGTGCGTGAAACCCTCGCGGTGTGTGAACGCGCGTATATCGTTAGCCAGGGTCATTTAATTGCCCATGGCACGCCTGATGAAATTCTTGTAGATGAGCAGGTTAAGCGTGTTTATTTGGGCGAAGAGTTCAGACTCTGATAAGGTGTCGTAACACCCTACGTTTGCTTAGGAAATTCTAACCGAATTATGAAGCAAGGTTTGCAACTCAGGCTCAGCCAACAGCTGGCGATGACTCCACAGTTGCAGCAAGCCATTCGCTTGCTGCAACTCTCTACGCTTGAACTCCAGCAAGAACTCCAACTGGCGCTGGAAAGCAATCCGCTGCTTGAACAAACCGATCTGCACGAAGAAATCGACGCGCGAGAATTTCAGGAACAAGAGAGTGATTCATTAGACACACGTGAAGCACTTGAACAGAAAGACATGCCTGAAGATCTCCCGCTCGACGCCACCTGGGACGAAATCTACACGGCGGGCACGCCGTCAGGCACCGGCACCGATTACCAGGATGACGAACTGCCAATCTATCAGGGCGAAACCACGCAATCGCTGCAGGATTATCTTATGTGGCAAGTGGAGTTAACGCCGTTCACTGATACCGATCGCGCCATCGCCACATCCATTGTTGATGCCATTGACGACACCGGCTATCTCACCGTCAACTTACAAGATATTTATGACAGTATTGGCGATGAAGAGCTGACGCTGGAAGAAGTTGAAGCCGTGCTTAAGCGCGTGCAGCGTTTTGATCCAGTCGGCGTTGGTGCCCGTGATTTGCGTGATTGCCTGTTAGTCCAGCTGTCGCAATATGATGCCGCCACGCCCATGCTGGCGGAAGCGCGCCTGATTGTGAGCGAACATCTTGATCTGCTGGCCAACCATGATTTCCGCAGCCTGATGCGCGTAACCCGTCTGAAGGAAGAGGTGCTGAAGGAGGCGATGTTGCTGATTCAGTCACTGGATCCGCGCCCTGGCCAGTCAATCAATACCAGCGAACCGGAATATGTCATTCCCGATGTGCTGGTGCGTAAAATCAGCAAGCGCTGGACAGTTGAACTCAATTCCGACAGCATGCCGCGCCTGAAAATCAATCAGCAGTATGCTGCGATGGGCGGAGCTGGCCGTAATGAAAGCGATAATCAGTATATTCGTAGCAACTTACAGGAAGCCAAGTGGCTGATTAAGAGCCTGGAGAGCCGTAACGACACGCTGCTGAAAGTGACACGCTGTATCGTTGAACAGCAGCAGGCATTTTTTGAGCAGGGTGAGGAGTACATGCGTCCGATGGTGCTGGCGGATATCGCTCAGGCTGTTGATATGCACGAATCCACTATTTCCCGCGTGACCACGCAAAAGTATTTACACAGCCCGCGTGGCATCTTTGAACTGAAGTATTTTTTCTCCAGTCACGTCAACACCGAGGGCGGCGGCGAAGCCTCGTCTACGGCGATTCGTGCATTAGTGAAAAAATTGATCTCGGCGGAAAACCCCGCAAAACCCTTGAGCGACAGCAAACTGACCTCCATGTTATCCGAACAGGGCATCATGGTAGCGCGACGTACGGTTGCTAAATATCGCGAGTCTTTATCTATACCGCCATCAAACCAGCGTAAACAGCTGGTTTGACCGAACGAAGAAGGAAGACCTATGCAGCTAAACCTTACCGGACTTAATGTTGAGATTACCGAACCTCTGCGTGAATTTGTAAATACCAAATTTGCCAAACTGGAACACTATTTTGATCGTATCAATCAGGTTTATATTGTTCTGAAGGTTGAGAAGGTGACGCAGATTGCGGATGCAACACTGCACGTCAACGGCGGGGAGCTGCACGCCACATCGGAAGCGGAAGACATGTACGCGGCCATCGACGGGTTAATCGACAAGCTTTCCCGTCAGCTGACCAAACACAAAGACAAACTGAAAAAACACTAACCTTCACGCTTGCAGAGTGCTGACTGATTCGGCACTTAGAGCTTAATGGGGCGGATATTACCGCCCCGTTTTGTCATCTGCGCAAGCGCCAGCGGGCGAACGGCAATGAAATCAATCGCCTGAACCTCGCGGCTATGTGAACTCGCAAGTGAAACGATGATGAACAACGATCTAACACTGGAATTGAGCTCGGTCCTTTCACTGGACTGTACCCGTAGCGGCGTACACTGCCAGAGTAAAAAACGCGCGCTGGAAATTATCAGCGAGCTGGCAGCGAAGCAGCTCAATCTGCCGCACCAGACGCTTTTCGAAGCCATCCTGACCCGCGAACGTATGGGCAGTACCGGTATTGGCAACGGCATTGCCATTCCACATGGCAAGCTGGAGGAGGACACATTACGCGCTGTCGGCGTGTTTATCAGCCTCGATCAGCCTATCGCTTTTGATGCGGTAGACAATCAGCCGGTTGACCTGCTGTTTGCCCTGCTGGTACCTGCAGACCAGTGTAAAACCCACTTGCACACGCTTTCGCTGGTTGCCAAACGTCTGGCGGATAAAACCGTCTGTCGTCGTTTGCGTGCGGCACAGAGCGACGAAGAGCTCTACGCCATTATCACAGAAGCTCAGGAAGCACACTCTTAAGCGAGAAACACTTTTACCGGCCTGTTCGCCGGTTTAAAACGGGAGAAATGTGATGGTGCTGATGATCGTTAGCGGTCGGTCAGGCTCAGGAAAATCAGTCGCGCTGCGTGCCCTTGAAGATATGGGCTTTTACTGTGTCGACAGCTTGCCGGTGGTTTTGCTGCCGGAGCTGGCGAATACCTTAACCGAACGCAATATCTCTGCGGCGGTCAGCATTGACGTGCGCAACATGCCGGAATCACCGGAAGTCTTTGAAGCCGCGCTCAACAATCTGCCTGATACCTTCTCGCCGCAACTGCTGTTTCTCGATACCGATCGCAACACGCTGATTCGCCGCTACAGCGATACGCGTCGTCTGCATCCGCTCTCCAGCAAAAATCTGTCGCTGGAGAGTGCTATCGATGAAGAGAATGATCTGCTGGAGCCGCTGCGCTCACGCGCCGATCTGATTATCGATACCTCCGAGATGTCGGTTCATGAATTAGCGGAGATGCTGCGCACGCGCCTGCTGGGCAAGCGCGAGCGTGAACTCACCATGGTGTTTGAGTCATTCGGCTTCAAACACGGCATTCCAATCGACGCCGATTATGTCTTCGATGTGCGCTTCCTGCCGAACCCGCATTGGGATCCCAAACTGCGTCCGATGACCGGCCTGGATCGTCCGGTTGCCGCCTTCCTCGATCGCCACACCGAAGTACATAACTTTATCTATCAAACGCGCAGCTACCTGGAACTGTGGCTGCCGATGCTGGAAACCAACAACCGCAGCTATCTCACCGTCGCCATCGGCTGTACTGGCGGGAAGCACCGCTCAGTGTATATCGCTGAACAATTGGCGGATTATTTCCGTTCACGCGGTAAAAACGTGCAGTCTCGTCATCGCACTCTGGAAAAACGTAAATCATGACCGTGAAGCAAACCGTTGAAATACGTAACAAGCTGGGCATGCACGCGCGCCCGGCAATGAAGCTGTTCGAGCTGGTGCAGAGTTTTGATGCTGAAGTGTTGCTGCGTAACGAATCGGGCACCGAAGCCGAAGCCAGCAGCGTGATTGCGCTGCTGATGCTCGACTCAGCGAAAGGCGGCCATATTGAGATTGAAGCCAGCGGCCCGCAGGAAGAGCAGGCGCTGGCAGCGGTTATAGAACTGTTTGAAGCGGGCTTTGACGAAGATTAAACCTATCAATGCAGCTTGTATCGGTTGAGGAAACCTTCGCCGCCCAACTGGCGCATCTGCCGCATAATCCACTGCTGGCGCTGCCGCGTGTAGCCTGAAGGCGCATCAGCGCGGAAACGGATCGGATTGGGCAGAACCGCTGCCAGTAATGCCGCTTCAGACATCGTCAGACGGCTGGCGGGTTTGTGGAAATAGCGCTGTGAAGCCTCTTCCACGCCAAACACGCCGTCGCCAAATTCTGCGATATTGAGATAAACCGTCAGGATACGCCGCTTAGTCCATACGGTTTCGATTCCCACCGTTAATCCTGCTTCCAGCCCTTTACGCAACCAGCTGCGACCATCCCACAGCAACAGGTTTTTCGCCGTCTGCTGCGAAAGGGTTGAAGCGCCGCGCATGCGCTCATTGCCATCGTTATCCAGCACTGACTGGATAGCATCAACATCAAAGCCCCAATGCTCAGGGAACTTTTGATCTTCAGAGGCGATAACCGCTAATGCCATCCATGGCGAGATCTCGTCCATGCCGACCCAATCCGAGTGCGCCACATAATCAAAACGCCCGGTAAACCAGGCGCCGATTTGCCGTTCCACCATCACCGCCGAGAACGGTACCGGTAAAAATGCAAACAGCAAAATACCCGCTAACCAGATGCCAAGCCAGGCCAGCAGCACTTTAGCAATCAGCACTTTAATACGTTTTCCCAGTGTCCCTTTACTCTTGCTCATGCAATTTTCTCTTACCAGTTCCCTGTATTAATCAATCACCCAAGTCACAATAGCGAATACCAACGATTAACCACTAAATTTTACCCTCAGACAGGTAAAGACGTCTGGAAAATTGTTGCCATTGTAATCAGTGTTCCTCTATTAGAGCCAATCACATCAAGCACTTCCGCCAAAAAGGAATCGGTTCCATAACGATATATAGATCAAATGCTGCATGCTTGAACACTTAACTGAATGTGATATCGCTCACGCAAATGCTTTCATGATACTTAACTATCAATTTTACTGTTGTTCGAACATGTTCATTGATAACAGAGACCATTCTGAAAAATGCCACCAAATCTGTACGATCCCGCGTACATTCGACCTCACGGATGGTAAAGCGATTTACCGCACGTTTGGTTTACATTATTCAATAAGCTATAAACTGGAACTTTCCGTTTAAGGTTTCCAAAACGTTTTGGATAAGCCGTCGAAAAATCTGTTTTTATCTATAAACATCAGAGTGTTAATCTCACTTAACCTCAATTTTTTGTCAGAATCAGATTTTCCATGCTTCCACCCGGATTTTCCTGTGGCTCACTGAAGCAAAACCAGGCTAAAAGCAGAACATTTGGTCAAAAAAGGTGCAATATGGCAAAGAAATTAATTCCTTGCTTGACTGTGTCAGCAAATTAATGTTTTCTGTATTTAATCGCTGCTCAACATCACACAATTTAATGAATCTTGTCGCAAGCATTGGCGAATTTGTTAAGGTGATTTTGAAGCGTTAACCAATACCGAACTGTTGCTTTCTTATTCGATTTCTAATAATAGCAACAGTACCCATTTCCCTGGTGTTGGCGCAGTATTCGCGCACCCCAGTTTCGACTGGGGTCATTTTTTTCTAACGTCCTGTAATTTTTCCCGCTCAGCGACCCATTCGCGTAAAACGTTCACGTCTTTGAGCCATTCCTGTTTTAATTCGTCGACCCACTCTTGCACATTGTCCCACCACGCTGGCAATTCTGGCGACTGAATCTGTTTCGCTAGCTGCTGCAAATGCAGTAAGCCAACCGAACCTGCTGCACCTTTGATCTTGTGCCCTTCTTCAGCTATGCCTTTTTGATCGCGTGCCATCATGTTGGAATCCAGCACGTCGAGATAACCCGGCATCATCTGCTCAAACATAGTGAGGCTTTGGGTAATCAATCCTGGGCCAACCAGCTCAATGTATTGCTCCAGCATCGTCACATCTAACAGCGTACGCGACTGTGCGTCTGATGAATCGACGGCAATCTCTTCCTGTTCCGGCTGATAATCCCAGAACTTCTTGATCACCGCCGTCAGCGCTGGCACGGCAAGCGGTTTGCTCAACACATCATCCATGCCGGCATCGAGATACTCTTTTTTGTCTTTCAGGACGTTGGCGGTCAATGCCACCAGCGGCGGCAGCGCCACATCTGCATAACGCTGATGGATGGCACGCGACACGTCGAGGCCGGTCATATCCGGTAGCTGAATATCGAGCAGCACCAGATCGAACTCCTGCGGATCAAACATCGCCAGCGCATCCGTTCCGGTCATCGCGACGTCGACGCTGCAGCCCAGCTTCTCCAGCACCGAACGCGCTACAATGACGTTGAGCTCGATATCTTCCACCAACAACACGTGCAGCGCCGGCAATGGCATGCTGTCATCCAGATTGTCGTCTTCCACTTCCTCAGCGACGCGTGGCGCGTTGATCTCGACGGTAAAGCAGGAACCCTGCCCCGCGACGCTACTGACGCTGATATCGCCGCCCATCGCCTGTGCCAGACGACGCGAGACCGCCAAACCGATGCCGGTGCCCGTCGCCGGTTTGCCACCGTGCTGATCTTTCACCTGGTAATACATCGCGAAGATCTTGTCCTGCTCTTCCTGCGGAATGCCCATACCGGAATCCTGCACTTCAAAGTGCAGCGTTTCATCCTGACGATAGGCGACGCGCACCACAATCTCGCCCTGCTGGGTAAATTTCACGGCGTTGCCAATCAGGTTCCACAGAATCTGACGCAAGCGCGTACCATCCGCCGAGATTTTATGCGGCAGCGGCAGCTCTGGCGCCATGACAAACTTCAGCCCTTTTGGCTGCGCCAGCAGACCGGAGAGGTTTTCCAGATCGGCGAGAAAGCCGGTGAAATCCAGCGGCTGATTATCCAGCTGGACTTTGCGGCGCTCGATTTTGTCCACTTCGATCACATCATTGAAGATGTTGCCCAGCGTGATGGCTGAAACGTGAATGGTTTTGAGGTACTTGAGTTGCTCCTGATTGAGGTCGGTATCCAGCAGGATGCGACTCAGCCCAACGATGCCATTCAGCGGCGTACGCAGCTCGTGGCTGATAGTTGAAATAAAGGTGGTCTTCTCACGGCTGGCGTTCTCCAGCGCGTCCTGATAGCGCTTACGCTCGGTAATATCGCGGCCAAAGCCCATCAGGCCACTGCGTTTACCCACGCGATCGTAATAGGGCACTTTGCGGATTTCGAAACAGGCTTTGCGCCCATCGGGATATTGCAGCCACTGTTCGTACGTCAGCGATACATTGTGGCGGAACACCTTCTCATCGGTTTCCAGCACTTTAGTGGCGGCTTCGTCATCGTAGATATCGCGCGGAGTCAGGCCAATCAGCTGCTTTTCGCTCATGCCGGTTAGCAGTTCCATGGCGCGGTTACAGCCGGAGAACTGCTTATCAATGTTGCGGTAGAACACCAAATCCGGTGATGCATCCAGGAAAGAGCGCAGGAAGGAGGATTGCTGTTCCAGCTCGATTTGCGCCTGCTCGCGTCGTGCCATCTCTTCGCGCAGCTTATCCATCACCTGCTCACGCGCCTGCTCAGCTTTAATACGATCGTTAATTTCCTGATTAAGCTGGGTGATGGTCTCCTTCATCTGCTGATTAAGCTCAAGATCGCGCGTACGCATCTCTTCCAGCTTATCCACCAGTTTTGACAGGCGTTGGCGCGACTCTTCCAGCTGATCGACCACCACCGAGAGGAAATAGACTGCCCAGGGCGTAATCAACAGACCGAAGAAGATGGAGCGGACAACGTCGATGCTTTCCACATGTCCGCGCAACACCATGGTGACGGCCATCTGCACCACCATCGCCAGTACGACCAGCGCCGAGGCTAACAGCAGCGAAAAGCGTACCAGGCCGAGTTTGACCATCAAATCAACGTAGTACTGCGCTAAAAGACGAATCTGTTTCATTACGAGCTCCCTGAACGAAATCTGGCTCATGATAGCGTAATTATCGCTGCGCTGCCCCGCTTCACCCGCCCATATCGCGCCGATTATGCCCTGTAATGGTGCATCGTAGCGCGATTTCGCCGACGTTCCCTTCTATATGCGCAAAGCGCTTGACTAATTCTGCCAACTGAATAATCTGGAGGGCCGCGCTTTTGCGGGCCTTTTCTCAACATCCTGTGCTAATCAGCACCCTGGCAGCCATTTGCCCTGATGGTTGCACCTATTTATTGCATACCCATTCAACTTAAGTGATTTATTAAGCACGCCGCGCGTAATTAATTTTACTAATGGCAGCCCCATTTTGATTCAAATATGACGCCATAAGAAAAACAGATACATGCTGTGTATCAACTGCCCCCAACAGAATTAAATGCTGTTGTAACCCTTCCTGCCAGCATTGTTTGGATATTAGAGGGCTGGGTCACAGTGAGACGGCTCACACTTCCTGAGGGAATGCGTAGCGGGAGATTGACATAAATTTACGCAATAAAACCTTAATAATCATTTAATTAAGCGATAAGAAAGCGGATTACCCGCAACAAAGCTGGCTATTTGACCTGAGTTCGCTTTCCCGATAAGTTGGAATTCCACTGGAAGCTTTCCTGGTGGGCCTGTGTCTCGGCATATCTATGCAGCAAGAAGCCTCCCTCTGGATGCAAGCTATCTCCCGAAAGAGACCGGAATAAAAAGAGCAGCTCATTAAGGACGTGACAACAGTGTCTTAAGAGCCCTTGCTCGGTGCTGCGACGCCCGCTCTTTACTGAGCGGCACAAGAATTGATACCGCCGCGCTGACTTAAATTGTCACGCTGCGGTACGCGAAATAATGCAGGTAATGTCAAAAGAAGTTTAAGGAGACTCTCAATGTCCACGCAAAAACCGAATCCCTATGGTTTGTATGACCCATCAGCCGGAAGTGACAGCTGTGGTGTAGGTTTCATTACCCGTAAGGACGGCGAGCAGACGCATGAGATTCTGCGCATGGCCCATAGCGCGCTATGCACAGTCCCGCACCGTGGCGGCATGTCTGCCGAAGGCGTCGGCGATGGCGCGGGTGTGAACGTCGATCTCTCCCTGAACTTCTTCCGCAAGGTTACCGGTCTGGCGCTGGAAGCTGGCCGTTTTGGCGTGGGTAACTTCTTCGTGCCAAAAGACGCAGAGCTGCGTGCTAACGCCGAGCGTCTGGTCGAAGAAACGCTGGCGGCGCATAACTTCCCGATCTTAGTGAAACGCGATATGCCGCTCGACGGCAGCGTGACGCGCCCGGCCGCCCTGCAATTCCAGCTGCCGATTGTGCAGTGGATTTTTGCCGCGCCGCAGGAAGTAACGGAACAACTCGAATTCGAGCGCCAGATTTATCGCGCGCTGCTGGATATCGAAGCACGCGCCTTTACCGAAAGCGAATTCGGCGGCCTCTATCCGCTGTCGCTCTCTTCGCGCACGCAGGTATTTAAAGCACGCCTGAACTCCAACGAAGTGATCCCGTACTTCAAAGATTTGACCGATGAGGACCATCAGGTCCGCGGGCTGTTCTTCCATACCCGTTTCTCGACTAACACCGATCCGCACACCACCATGGCGCAGCCGTTCCGCTTAATGGCGCACAACGGCGAGCTGAATACCGACCGTAAAAACCGCATCGCTGAAGCGGCACTGATGCTGGCGCGCGGTAAAAAAATTGTGCGTCCAAAAGGTCAGTCAGACAGCTCACGTCTCGACCAGAGCATCCACAGCCGTTTGATGGAAGATAATCTCGACCTGATTAACGCCGTGGTTTCGATGATGCCGCCGGCGTGGGAGAACGATACGTCACTCTCTAACGAAGTGCGCGCCATGCTCGAGTACTTCTCTTTATATGAAGAGAAGAACGATGGTCCAGCTGCGCTGATCTTCGGTAACGGTGAAGTGATCGGTGCGCGTCTTGACCGCCTCGGTCTGCGTCCGCTGCGTTCCGTTGAAACTGCGGAATACATCGGTGCGATGTCTGAAGCGGGCCAGATCGCCTTCCCACCGGAAAGCGTCCTGCGTCGTGGCCGCATCGAAGCGGGCGGCATGCTCTATTACGATCACAAAGAGAAACGCTCTTACACCACGGTTGAAGCGCTGGAGAAACTGGCGGCCGAAAAAGATTACCTGTCGCTGCTGAGCAAAGCGCGTATCGATCTCGCCGACCTGCCGGAAATTCAGGCGGAGCAACTCGGCTCGCCGCTGCGTTATCGTGGAGACCTCAAAACTTATCAACGTTTTGTCGCCTACTACTACAACCAGGAAAGCTTCAAATTCATGATGGACCCGATGCTGCAAACCGGCGCTGAGAAGATCTCAGCAATGGGTTACGGCAACGCCATCAATGGCCTGTCCGATCACGAAGGCGGCATGGCGCACTACTTCTCACAGCGATTTGCACAAGTCACCAACCCGCCGCTCGATTCGATTCGTGAAGCGGACGGCATGACGCTGCGCGTTGCTCTGGGTGCGAAACCGCATCTCGGCCGCAGTAAAGGTCAGCAAATCATTGTTCCGACGCCAATTCTTACGCACCTCGACATGCTGCGCCTGCGCGAGCAAACCGTCGCACCTTATGCGCGCTTCGAGATGCTGTATGAGCCGGTGGTCGGCAAAGATATCGTCAGCCGTGCGGCCAACGCCAACGCGCTGGAAAAAGCCATTGATGACTTAGCCCAGCAGGTGGTGGATTTCGCACGCCAGCAAGGCGGCATAGCGGTGATCACCGATCGTCATATCTCCTCAACGCACGCAGCGATTCCGATGCTGCTGATGGTGTCGGCGATCAACCAGCGCTTAGTGCAGGAAGGTTTGCGTCTGGATGTTTCGCTGGTGGTCGAAAGTGGTCAAAGCATCTCTTCACACCACATCGCGGCGACGCTGGGCTTCGGTGCTTCTGCCGTTTACCCACTCGGCGTGCAGATGCGTGCGGAAGAGAAATTCGGTGAAGGCGAAGAAGGCAATAAAGCCTTTAAACGCTATGCCAAAGCAGCCGAAAAAGCGCTGATGAAAACCATGGGTAAAGTCGGCCTGTGTACCGTTGAGAGCTACAGCTGCGGCGAATTCTTCGAGCCGAACTTCCTCAATACCGACGATCCGGTATTGAAGAAATATTTCCCGAATATCAAAACCCCAGTGGGCGGCGCGGGCTTCCCGGCAATCGCTCAAATGGCAGTTGACTGGCATCAGAGCGCGTTGAAAATTCAGGGCGAAGCGGAAGTGCCGTTGCTCGGCCTGTTCAAAGAGCGTGCTGAAGGCGCGGGCCACTCGTACGGCACCATCGCGGTACGTACCTTTATCGATATGACGGAACAGCCGATTCGCTTTGCTAACAAAGAGCGCGAAGAGGACAACTTTATTCGTTTGATGACGCTGGCCAAACTGGATAACGCGTTCAACATCAAAGCAGAAGCCTTTAAAGACAGCAGCTTTGAGCGCATCCCGAATGATGTGATCGACACCTTTGCCATCACGCCCGATTACCGTCAGTTCTCCGGCCTGATGCATGCCGAGCGTAAACGTCGTCCAGCGGCGCTGCGCGACATCCTTGCGCTGCCGTGCGATTTGACCCACGTTGATAGCGAAGCCGAATTCGGCCGCAAACTGGGCCGCTACTCGCTGGTGAACAACGGCTTCGCTACGCGTGGCCTGAAGTGTGAAGCGGTGAACGGCAGCCTGAATCAATTTGAGCTGCGTCTGATCGATGCGATTGCGGGCTTGAAACCAGAGAACGAGCGCCTGGAAGCGCTGGCGCGTGCGCTGAAAACCCGTTTTACCGACGATATCGAAAGCAGCAGCGTGGCGGATGGCGTACTGCACATCACCGCTTACGGCAAAGCCGCTGATTATCTGTCGCTGATCTTCACCGCGCTGCCATCGCTGCCGCTGGAAGAGATTCAACCGGCACATGAAATCACCCGCACCTTTGCTTCCGGTGCGATGAGCCACGGTGCGCTGGTTGCGCCTGCGCACGAAGCTGTCGCGCACGGTACCAACATGGTTGGCGGCATGAGTAACTGCGGTGAAGGTGGCGAGCACTATTCACGTCACGGCACCATCCGTGCGTCACGTATCAAGCAGTTGGCATCCGGTCGTTTCGGCGTGTGGGCGGCTTATCTGGCTGACCCGATGCTCGAAGAGCTGGAGATCAAAATCGGTCAGGGCGCGAAGCCCGGTGAAGGCGGTCAGTTGCCGGCACCGAAAGTGACCGTTGAGATTGCCGCCGCGCGTGGCGGTACGCCGGGTGTTGAGCTGGTTTCACCGCCACCGCACCACGACACTTACTCAATCGAGGATTTGGCACAGCTGATCCACGACTGTAAAGCCGCGCGCGTGCGCGTCATCGTCAAACTGGTTTCATCTGAAGGTATTGGCACCATCGCCGTCGGCGTGGCGAAAGCCGGCGCGGATGTGATTAACGTCGCGGGTAATACCGGCGGCACCGGCGCAGCTTCCGTTACCAGCCTGAAATATACCGGCCGCGTCGCGGAAATTGGTATCGCCGAAGTGCATCAGGCGCTGTGTGCTAACGGCCTGCGCGACAAAGTGCAGCTGCGCTGCTCCGGCGCGCAGCAGACCGGCAGCGATGTGATCAAATCTGCCCTGCTCGGTGGCGACAGCTTCGAGTTCGGCACCACCGCGCTGATGATGTTGAAATGCGTGATGGCGAAAAACTGTAACGTCAAATGCCCGGCCGGTTTAACCACCAACGCCGAAGCCTTTGATGGTGATCCGCGTCAGCTGGCGCAGTACTTCATCAACGTGGCGCAGGAAGTGCGTGAGTTCCTCGCCCGCCTTGGTCTGCGTTCCCTGCGTGAAGCGCGTGGCCGTTCGGATCTGCTGCACTTGATGGATCACCCGCTGGAAGTCGGCAAACTGGATCTGCGCGCGATGTTGACCGTGGTGCCAGAGCAGAAAATTGCTAAGCCGGTGTATCTGGAAAAAGACTTTGAACTGGATGATGGCTGGGTAAACGAGCTGAAAACGCAGCTGGTTGGCGCGGCAAGCCGTGAAATCGCGCTGGGCGCGGGCATCACCCTGAACAACCGTAACAAGAGCGTGGGCGGTCAGTTGGCGATCGATATCGAGCGCATGCTGAACCATGAGTTACCTAAAGATCAACTGGCAGCTCTGCCAGCGGTAATGAAAGACGATCGCGGTCGTCACTATCTGGCGCCGCGTAGCGTGCAGATTAATACCAGCGGTTCTGCTGGCCAGTCGTTCGGCGCGTTCTGCAACGACGGCATGCAAATGAAGCATTACGGCACCTGTAACGACGGCGTTGGCAAAGGCCAGTGCGGCGGCGAACTGGTGGTGATGTCACCAGGCGGCGGCGCACAGGACAGCGATGGCAACGTGTTGATCGGTAACTTCGCGCTGTTTGGCGCGACCGGCGGTCGACTGTTCGTTCAGGGCCAGGCGGGTGACCGCTTCGCCGTGCGTAACTCCGGCGCTACCGCGGTAGTTGAAGGCGTTGGTGATTTCTGCTGCGAATACATGACCAACGGCGCCATCCTCAACCTTGGCACCTTCGGTAAAGGCTTCGGCAACGGCATGAGCGGCGGTTTCGCTTACCAGTATGATCCGTATGGATCGCTGGCTGCGCACGCGGCAGGTGATTCAGTGCTGTTTGGCTCCATCGCCGATGAAGATGAAATGGCGCAGGTGCACAAACAAGCGGTGCTAACCATGCTGAACTGGCATCTGGAAGCGACCCAATCGCCACGCGCGGCCTGGCTGCTGGATAACTGGGAAACCGAGTGCCATCACTTTGTGTATGTGATGCCGCGTTCGCTGCTGCTGTATCAGGATGGCACCGAGATCCTGAAAGCCAAATCACGCAAAGACTTGCTTGAAGAGCTGTCAACGTCGCTGGCTGCGCATCAGGTGACGAAATTCAAATCGGCCTGGCGTGACGGTAAAACCATTGCCAATGGCGCGGTTCCGGCTTACGGCGCGACCGATACGCTGGAGATGTTTGTTCTGCTGAACAACTACACCGTTCTCAGCCTCGCGCAGCAGCTGGCGCTGGGCAAACTGCCGAAAGGCACGGCGGTGGAAGATCCGGCGGTGGAAAAAGCGGTACGCAATCTGCTGATGACCGAAGATTTCACCTTGATAAGCCGTCTGCAACGTCATGCACGCTCGGCGATTGAGAGCTACAGCGATGACGAACTGGCAAGCCTGATCGCCGCTAAACGTATGGCAGATTACAAAGCAGCATTAACGCAGCGCAACATTCGCTCCATGGACAGCCTGGCGACATACGGCTGGATCATTTATCAGGATGCCTGCAACCGTGAAGTACTGGGCCATCTGCCTGATTTTGAAGAGCTGTTTGCGCGTGCGGCATTGCCAGAAATCGCAGCTGCAGTCGGAAAACTTTCCTGATTACAGTGCTACTGAACATGTGTAATTTAGTTTTTATATTTTGATTGAACAGGATTGAGTGCCTTACCGATGAAAATTCCTTACATTCCTGAAGATGCACCGTTTAACGGTGAGCAGAAATACTGGCTGGCGGGCTTCCTCGCCGGTCTCCATTCGCGCCTGCTGGTATTAGAAGACAAGCAGAGCGCACCGGCTGCGGGTGCCAGCACCAATACGCAGCTGCATATCCTGTTCGGTTCACAGACCGGTAACGCTGAAGCGCTGTCGCAAACGGCCGCTAAAGCCGCACGCGCCAAAGGTTTGGTGCCAGTGGTGCAGGCGCTGGGCGAAGTGGATCTGGATGTGTTCGCTACCATGCGTCACGTGCTGATTGTCACCTCGACTTACGGCGAAGGCGAAATGCCGGATAACGCTCAGCTGTTCTGGAACGCAATTTCAGCCAGCACCGCGCCGCGTCTGGAGCAGATGCACTTTGCGGTATTGGCAATTGGCGATACCGGCTACGACGGTTTCTGCCAGGCAGGTAAATTCATCGATATGCGTCTGGAGCAGCTCGGTGCCAAACGCGTCGCCGATCGTATCGACTGCGATATCGACTTCGAAGAGCCATCCAGCGAATGGATTGGCACGGCAATGCCGCAATTCGCCGCCAGTGCGGGCAGCAGCGGTAATGCATTAGAAAGCGCGCCAGAAGCACCTGTCATTCCGGGCAGCAATAAGCAAAATCCTTATGCGGCCGCATTGGCGACCAATAAGCGCCTGTCGGCTGAAGAGTCAGCGAAAGATATTCGTCACTTTGAGTTTGATCTCACCGACAGCGGTCTGAAATATGAAGCGGGCGATGCGCTGGGTGTAATCCCGGTGAATGACGCGTCGCTGGTTTCACTGCTGCTGACTCAGCTGAAAGCCGATTACGAAACGCCGGTACCTGGCTTTGACCGCAACCTTGGCGATCTGCTGACTTATCAGTTCGAAATTTCCGAGCCGTCACGCAAACTGATTGAATGGGTTGGCCAGAACACTACTAACCAGGAACTGCGTCACGTGTTGCAACACGACGACAAAGATACCCTTGCCGTTTGGCTGTGGGGCAAAGATACGCTGGATCTGCTGCAGCTTGAGCTGACGCGCAGCCTGTCGGTGCCGGAATTCGTTGCCATGCTGCGTCCGTTGCAGCATCGCGCCTACTCCATCTCGTCGAGCTCAAAAGCCCATCCAAATCAGGTGCATCTGACCATCGCTTCCGTGCGCTATCACAGCGGCGGCCGCGAGCGCAAAGGCGTGTGTTCAACCTATCTGGCTGAACGTGTACGTCGAGGCGAAAAGCCGGCGATCTTTATCTCGCCCAACAAAGCGTTCCGCGTGCCGTCAAACGGCAATGCGCCGCTGATCATGGTTGGACCAGGCACCGGTATCGCCCCATTCCGCGCTTTCCTGCAGGAACGTCAGGCAACTGGCGCAGAAGGTAAAAACTGGCTGTTCTTCGGTGACCAACATCAGGCACATGATTACATCTACGAAGAAGAGCTGCAGGCATGGCAGGAGAAAGGTCTGCTGACTAATCTGGATCTGGCCTTCTCGCGCGATCAGGAAGAGAAGATCTACGTGCAAAATCGCATGCTGGAGAAAGGCGCTGAGCTGTACGCCTGGCTGCAGGATGGCGCGTACTTCTACGTGTGTGGCGATGCATCACGCATGGCAAAAGACGTTGATGCCGCGCTGTATGAAGTGGTTCGTCAGTTCGGTGGCTTGTCCAGCGAGCGTGCGGCGGCTTACGTTGATCAGCTGAAGAAAGATAAACGCTACCTGCGCGACGTCTACTAAGACGCGCAGGCATAAAAAAACGGGCCAATCGGCCCGTTTTTTATTGCACGTTTTACTTCACCACACGCAGTGAAGGTCGTCCGCCACGCGGCGGCGGCTCATCATCTGGCGAGTGATCGTCGTCAGTCGCATCATCCGGACGATCGCCATCAATCACAGACATCATCGTCTCTTCCTGACCGCTACCATCCTGCTCGTCCGTCGCCACCTCATAAGCCGGTTCCGGCTCGAACATGGTGCCAGCGCCGTTTTCACGGGCATAAATCGCCAAAACCGCAGCCATTGGCACAGAAACCTGACGTGGTACGCCACCGAAACGTGCGTTGAAACGCACTTCATCATTGGCGAGGTCAAGATTGCCTACCGCACGCGGCGCGATGTTCAGAACGATCTGTCCATCACGCGCATATTCCAGCGGCACCTGCACACCAGGCAGATTGATGTCGACCACCAGATGCGGCGTCAACTGATTATCCAGCAACCAGTCGTAGAACGCCCGCAACAAGTAAGGACGACGCGCCGTTAGTTGCGACATTTCCATACATTAGCCCCGAGCTTGCAGGCGCATTTCACGTTCTGCTTCCGTCAGTGACGCAAGGAAAGAGTCACGTTCAAACACGCGCGTCATATAGCCTTTCAGCTCTTTTGAACCCGCGCCAGACAGATCAACACCCATCTGCGGCAGACGCCACAGCAGTGGCGCCAGATAGCAATCCACCAGGCTGAACTCTTCGCTCATGAAGAACGGTGTGCGTGCGAACAGTGGCGCAATCGCCAGCAGCTCTTCACGCAGCTGCTTGCGCGCTGCGTCGGCTTCTGCACCGTTGGCGGTTTCGATGGTGCGCATCAGGCTGTACCAATCCTGCTCAATGCGGTGCATCATCAGACGGCTTTCACCGCGCGCGACCGGATAAACCGGCATCAGCGGTGGATGCGGGAAACGCTCATCGAGGTATTCCATGATGATGCGTGATTCATACAGCGTCAGTTCACGGTCGACCAGCGTCGGTACGGTGCGATACGGGTTGAGGTCAATCAGATCCTGCGGCAGGTTATCCGTTTCAACCTGCTCGATCTCCACGCTGACGCCCTTCTCAGCCAGTACGATACGTACTTGATGGCTGAAAATGTCAGTCGGACCAGAAAACAGCGTCATTACCGAACGTTTGTTGGCAGCGACAGCCATGAAAACCTCCAAGTTTGTTCACAAAAAGATACTGCGAATAGCCAACCACGCGGCGACTCACCGGCTCATCAGATTCGCCTACCGTCAGCGTTAGTCGCATCGACCGGCCTTCCCGACAGGAACGACAAGCACAACGCTGCGTCTCGCAGGCGCAAAGTGACAGTGAGTTTACCAGATTTTAAGCAGCTTGTGGGGCGGGCGTGATGATTTGCGGGCAAAATGCGGGTAGAGCTCGCGTTTTTTGTGGGAAAAAATCATAAATGCAGATAATAAAAAACCCGCCGAAGCGGGTTTTTTGAGCCAACTGCCGCTGCCGAAGCAGCAAACAATTAACGCTTGGAGAACTGCGGACGACGACGTGCTTTACGCAGGCCGACTTTCTTACGTTCAACTTCACGTGCATCACGGGTAACGAAGCCCGCTTTACGCAGTTCAGAACGCAGAGACTCGTCGTACTCCATCAGAGCGCGTGTGATACCGTGACGGATCGCACCAGCCTGACCAGAAATACCACCACCTTTAACAGTGATGTACAGGTCAAATTTACCAACCATATCAACCAGCTCCAGCGGCTGACGCACGACCATGCGTGCAGTCTCGCGACCGAAGTATTGCTCCAAAGAGCGCTGGTTAATTACGATGTTACCGCTACCCGGCTTGATAAAGACGCGAGCGGCAGAGCTTTTGCGGCGACCAGTGCCGTAGTTTTGAGTTTCAGCCATTGCCTATAATCCCGATTAAATGTCAAGAACTTGCGGTTGCTGCGCCGCGTGGTTGTGCTCGTTGCCTGCGTAAACTTTCAGTTTACGGTACATAGCACGACCCAGTGGGCCTTTCGGCAGCATGCCTTTAACCGCGATTTCAATCACACGCTCAGGACGGCGCTCGATCATCTCTGCAAAGGTCGCTTGCTTGATACCACCGATGTGGCCAGTGTGGTGATAGTAAATCTTGTCAGTACGCTTGTTGCCGGTTACAGCAACTTTTTCTGCGTTCAGAACGATGATGTAATCACCGGTATCAACGTGCGGAGTGTATTCCGCTTTGTGCTTACCACGCAGACGGCGCGCCAGTTCAGTCGCCAGGCGACCCAAGGTTTTGCCCGTTGCGTCAACAACATACCAGTCACGCTGTACGGTTTCTGGTTTAGCTGTAAAAGTTTTCATTGAAAAGCTTACCCAAATAAAAAGTTACACGTTGGTGAAATCCCAAACGCTAAGTAAACGATTGAGGCTCACACGACCATTTTGCCCAGCAAGCCACCCCTTCAAGTGAGTTACCGGATCACATCGAGTTCTTGGGAAAGAAAACCGATGCTGTAACGTGGGGTCGCAAGATTATAGAGAAGTCGAACTCAAAGATCGAACCTTTTTGCATCTAAAACCTACGATTTATGCCACGTCATCAGGGCAGATGCGGCAGACGCAAATACTCTTCGCTCTGCATCTCCTGCAAACGCGACAAGCAGCGCTGATACTCAAACTTCAAGCGTGTGCCCTGATAAATTTCAAACAGTGATGTTTCCGCCGCGACCACCAGTTTCACATGGCGTTCGTAGAACTCATCGATCAGCGCCAGGAAGCGGCGCGCCTGATCTTCGGTCTTATAAATCATCACCGGCACATCATACAGCAAGACGCTGTGAAAACGGCGCGAGAGCTCAATATAGTCATGCTGACTGCGCCCTTCGCCGCACAGCGTCAGGAAATTGATCGCCAGCACGCCTTCATGCACACCGAGCGTCGGCATCTGGCGGTGGTTAATCTCCAGCACCGGCGCGTCTTCACGCACTTTGCCTGACAACGCACGGAACATGCGCTCCATTTCGCTGTGCGTGGCATCGTTGAGCGGGAAGTTCCATAAATGCGCCGAGGTTAAGGTGCGCAAGCGGTAATCGATACCGGCGTCCACGTTCATCACGTCACAATGACGCTTGATTTGTTCGATGGCAGGCAGGAAACGCGGGCGCTGCAGGCCGTTGCGATAGAGCTCATCCGGCGGAATGTTCGAGGTGGCTACCAGCGAGATGCCGCGCGCAAACAGCGCTTCCATAAGCGTGCCCAGCAGCATGGCGTCGGTGATATCTGAGACAAAAAACTCATCGAAGCAGAGAATGTCAGTTTCCGCTTTAAAGCGATCGGCGACAATCAGCAGCGGATCGCTGTGGCCTTGCAGCTGCGTCAGTTCCTGATGGACACGCAGCATAAAGCGGTGGAAATGCAGGCGCAGCTTACGATCACCAGGAATTGACTGAAAAAACAGATCCATTACCCAGGTTTTACCGCGTCCTACACCGCCCCACATATAGAGGCCGCGCACGGGCGCTTCATGGGTGTTTTTTTCTTTATTGATCATCTTAGACAAGCGGCCAAACAGACCTTTGGCAGCCGGTTCAACCTGTTGCTGGCGGGCAATCAATCCTTGCTGGATAGTATCTAAGCGGGTAATCGCTTCTCGTTGTACGTCATCCGGGCGGAATTCGCCCTGCGACAGCGCCTGCTCGTAGCGTGCAAGCGGAGATGAGGTTTGCATGGTTCTCTCAGAATCCCTGAAAAAGTCCGATTCACGGGTCGGTTGACGAAAATTAGGCCGCTCTACACTAAGCGATGCAGCCCGATAGTTCCACTTCCAATAGATTATTGGGTATAGTGGCTGCTATTGAAGTTGATGTTGCAACAGAAGCAATGCCCTACGAAACAACGGAAATTACACGGGAGTCATTATGACCTGGGAATACGGGCTGATTGGGTTAGTGATTGGCATTATTGTCGGCGCAGTCGTCATGCGTTTTGGCAACAAGAAGCTGCGCGAGCAGCGTAGCATGCAGTATGAATTGGAAAAATCGAAGGCTGAGTTGGCGGATTACCGCGAAGAGCTCACCAACCACTTCGCCCGCAGCGCCGAGCTGCTGGACAACATGGCACATGATTACCGCCAGCTGTATCAGCACATGGCGAAAGGATCTAACGACCTGCTGCCAAACCTGCCGGGCGAAAAAAATCCGTTTGCCTACCAGCTGACGGAAGCCGAAGCGGATAACGATCAGGCGCCGGTACAGATGCCGCGTGATTATTCTGAAGGCGCATCCGGCCTGTTACGTGGCAGCGACCGCGCACCGCGTAATTAATCCTTTTGGGGCACAGCTTGGCTGTGCCCTTTTTGTTTTCGAACACAAACCACAAACTACTGTCACACTTCTTTTATCCCTTTCGCAGCGAGAGCGTTGTAGCAATGAAAAAACAAGCACGTCTGTTAAGCGCATTAGCCTTGGGTATCGGGATGAGTTTGGCTGCGGCACCGAGTGCGCTGGCGACTCTTCCCGCCCAGATTCAGGGACAAGCATTGCCAAGCCTGGCACCGATGCTGGAAAAAGTTCTGCCCGCAGTAGTGAGCGTGCGTGTTGAAGGTACCGACAGCGGCCAGCAGGCGCAGGAGATTCCTGAACCGCTGAAGCGCTTTTTTGGTCAGGCTCCGGGCCAATCTCAGCCTCAACCCTTTGAAGGTCTGGGCTCCGGCGTGATCATCGATGCCGCTAAAGGCTACATCCTTACTAACAATCATGTTGTCAGCAACGCCGACAAAATCAGCGTGCAGCTGGGTGACGGCAACGAATATGACGCTAAGTTAATCGGTCACGATGAACAAACCGACATCGCCTTGATTCAGGTTGAAGGCGCGAAAAATCTCACGCAGATAAAAATCGCCGATTCCGATTCGTTAAAAGTGGGTGATTTTGCCGTGGCCATCGGAAATCCATTTGGTCTGGGTCAAACGGCCACATCAGGCATCATCTCTGCGCTGGGCCGAAGCGGCCTGAATCTGGAAGGTCTGGAGAACTTTATTCAGACCGATGCCGCGATTAACCGCGGTAACTCCGGCGGTGCGCTGGTGAACCTGAATGGCGAGTTGATTGGTATCAACACCGCGATTCTGGCGTCAAGCGGCGGCAACATCGGCATCGGCTTCGCCATACCGGCCAACATGGCGATGAACCTGGCGCAGCAGCTGATTCAGTTCGGCGAAGTGAAGCGCGGTCAGCTCGGCATTAAAGGCACGGAAATGACCGCCGATATCGCCAAAGCGTTCAATGTGGATGCGCAGCGCGGTGCCTTTGTTTCTGAAGTGCTGCCGAAGTCAGCCGCCGAGAAAGCGGGCATTAAAGCCGGCGATATTATTACCTCCATCAATGATAAGCCGATCACCAGCTTTGCTGAGCTGCGTGTGAAAGTCGGCACCACGCCGCCGGGCCAGGACGTGAAAATTGGCCTGCTGCGTGAAGGCAAATTGGTCAATGTCACCGTCACGCTGGAACAGAGCGCGCAAACCACCGCCAGCGCGCAGTTGATGTCCCCGGCCCTGCAAGGCGCAACGCTGAGCGATGGCGCGACCAAAACCGGTGACAAAGGCGTGAAAGTCGATGCCATCGAAAAAGGCACGCCAGCGGAGCAAGTGGGTTTGCAGAAAGACGATGTGATCATCGGCGTGAACCGCAATCGCGTCGCTTCTATTGCTGAAATGCGCAAAGTGCTGGAAGGCAAACCGCCGGTGCTGGCACTGAACGTGGTGCGCGGCGAAGAGAGTATTTACCTGCTTCTGCGATAATCCTCGCATCAGGCGGACAAGCAGGTGTTTGTCCGCCTTTCTCATGCTATTCTGCCCTGCGATCTCACCTGGCTTGAAATAACACCATGTTTCTTAAACTTTTGCGTTCTGTGGTGATGGGCCTGATCGTGGCTGGCTTACTGCTTGTCGCGATCCCTGCGTTACGTATGGGCAGCAACATCACCTTTGAACATGACAACAGCGACGATGAAGCACCCGTTAGTTTTAATCAGGGTGTGCGACGCGCCGTGCCCGCAGTCGTCAACGTCTATAACCGCAGCGCCCACGGCAACAATAATCGCGGCATCACCACGCTCGGCTCCGGCGTGATCATGAACGGCAAAGGCTACATCCTCACGAATAAACATGTGATTAATAACGCCGATCAAATCATCGTCGCGCTGCAGGATGGACGCTTCTTCGAAGCCAACTTAGTGGGTTCCGATGCCATGACCGATTTAGCGGTGTTGAAAATCAGCGCCTCCAACTTGCCGGTTATCCCCATCAACGCCAAACGCATCGCGCACATCGGCGATGTGGTGATGGCGATCGGTAACCCGTACAACCTCGGTCAAACCGTGACGCAAGGCATTATCAGCGCCACCGGACGCGTGGGCTTAAGCTCATCCGGACGACAAAATTTCCTGCAGACCGATGCCTCGATCAATCAGGGCAACTCGGGCGGCGCATTGATTAACTCGCTGGGCGAACTGATGGGCATTAATACCCTGACGTTTGATAAAAGCAGCGATGGCGAAACCCCGGAAGGGATTGGCTTCGCCATTCCCACCGCGCTGGCGAGCAAAATCATGGATAAGCTGATTCGTGATGGTCGGGTGATTCGCGGCTATATCGGCATTAGGGGGCGCGAACTGCCGCCGCTACATGGCCAGGGCAATAATCTCGATCGCGTTCAGGGCATCATCGTTAACGACGTCACGCCGGGCGGGCCTGCCGATAGCGCTGGCATTCAAGCCAATGACGTGCTGCTTGAAGTGAATGGAAAACCTGCGCTCTCGGCGCAGGAAACCATGGATCAGGTGGCAGAAATTCGTCCGGGCTCGGTGATTGACGTGCAGATTTTGCGTAATGAAAAGAAAATGACCTTGCCGGTGACGATTCAGGAATTCCCTGAAGTCACCGCGCCCGCCACCACCACGCCATAAGGGCGCTTGCGCGCCCTGATAATTTAGCTGCGATCAACCGGGAAGGCGATCACTTCGCTCAGCGAGCTGGCCTTCAGTGCCAGCATGATCAAACGATCCACGCCCAACGCCACGCCTGAGCAAGCAGGCATTCCGTGTGCCAGCGCATCCAGCAGATTGGTATCAATAGGATGTTGCGGCAGGCCACGCGCAGCACGACGACGATTGTCCTGTTCAAAGCGCTGACGCTGCTCACGGCTATCGGTTAACTCACGGAAACCGTTCGCCAGCTCAATCCCTTTGTAATAGACCTCGAAACGCTCGGCGACACGGTGATCTTCGGTACTGATCTCCGCCAGCGCGGCCTGTGTTGCCGGGAAGTGGTAGACGAAGCACGGCTTATCATTACCAATCTTCGGTTCAACGCCCAGCATAAACAGCAGTTGCAGCAGCGTATCGCGGTCTTCTTCACGATTCGCCAGCTCGCCCTCGCCCAGCTTCTCCGCCACTTCGCGCAGCTGTGCTTTATCGGCCGACAGCGGATCCACTTCCAGATGGCGGATAAACGCCTGCTGATACGACAGCGATTCCGCGCTATCGCACTCCAGCACCTGCTGCATCAAATCGTCCACTTCGTTCATCAGACGGTACATGTCATAGTGCGGACGATACCACTCCAGCATGGTGAACTCGGGATTGTGGTGACGACCCGCTTCCTCATTACGGAAGCTGCGACCCATCTGGTAGATCGGGCCACTGCCGGCCGCCAGCAGGCGCTTCATGTGATATTCCGGACTGGTCATCAGCCACAGATCGCGCCCTTCGGCAGCGCCGGGCCCAACAAAACGCGTCTGGAACGGCACCAGATGGATGTCAGTAATGGTCGCCTGGCTCATCGCCGGGGTATCGACCTCCAGCACGCCGCGATCGGCAAAGAAACGACGTATTTCCGCCATAATAGCGGCGCGTTTCAACAAATTGGCAATGGATGCGCTCGGCTGCCAGCTTGCCGTTTCGCTCATGTTGATGACTCCTCATACAGATAAGGGGTGGAAGTCTACCCGCATTGCCGAAAGCAAACAACGACAGCGGGCGCAGGCAGCAATTTGGTATCGGGCAGCTATACTTAACCTATTAAAATCGTAAAGGAATCCCACAATGTCCCCATGGAAAACCCTGCTCGCCAGCCTGAGCGCCTTTCTCTCCGTTGCCTGTACGACCACGCCGCCCAAAGGCGTCACGGTGGTAGAAGGTTTCGACAGTCAGCGCTATCTCGGCCAGTGGTATGAAATCGCCCGCCTCGATCACCGCTTTGAGCGCGGATTACAACAGGTTACCGCTAATTATAGTCCGCGCGAGGACGGCGGCTTGAAGGTGATCAACCGTGGCTACAATCCGCAGAAACAGCGCTGGCAGGAGAGCGTGGGCAAAGCCTACTTCACCGGCGATAAACAGCGTGCCTCGCTGAAAGTGTCGTTCTTTGGCCCGTTTTATGGCGGTTACAACGTGATTGCGCTGGATCCTGACTATCGCTATGCGCTGATATGCGGGCCGAATCGTAGCTACTTGTGGATTCTGTCGCGTACGCCGCAGCTGGATGAGAGTGTAAAACAGCGTTTGGTTGAACAGGCCAGACGTGCCGGATTCCCGGTGGATGAATTGATTTGGGTAGAGCAGAAATAGAGAGAACCGGTGCGAAAGTCGCTTTCACACCGGAATAGCTTACTGTGCGCTGCGCTGAATCGCTTTCCCGCCCGCCTGAACGTCTTCGCCAACACCACGGGTGGTATTACAGGCGGTCAGAACGGATGAGAGCACCAGCACGGAAAAAATCGCGACAATACTTTTCTTTAACATAGCCATATCCTTTTTGGTTGCAGTAAAAGTACAGCTCTTAAAGCATAGTCTTGATCTGTAAAACTGCGGATTGGGCGGGTGAAAAAAGAGAAGGGAAACACACAGAGAGAAAAAAGGCGCATCAATGATGCGCCTGATTTGACGATTATTTTACGCGAGAAACGTATTCGCCAGAGCGGGTATCCACTTTTACCACTTCGCCAATCTGTACGAACAGTGGCACTTTGATGACCGCGCCAGTCGACAGCGTAGCGGGCTTGCCGCCGGTACCTGCGGTATCACCCTTCAGGCCTGGATCGGTTTCGATGACTTCCGCTTCGATGAAGTTCGGTGGCTGAACAGCGATCGCTTTATCGTTCCACAGGGTAACGATACAATCTGCATTGTCCTGCAGCCACTTGGTCACGTCATCCAGCACTTTAGATTCGATCTGATACTGCTCGAAAGATTCCGGATGCATGAAGTAGTAGAAGTCGCCGTCGTTGTAAGAGTATTGCAGCGTCATATCACGAACGTCTGCGCCTTCGGCAGAGTCAGTAGATTTGAAGGTCTTCTCAACGCGAGAACCGGTCAGCAGACGACGCATTTTTACGCGCGCAAATGCCTGGCCTTTACCCGGCTTAACGAACTCACTGGCTTCGATGGCATATGGCTCGCCTTCGAACATGATTTTAAGACCGGGACGGAAATCGTTGCTAAGATAAGTCGCCATAAAGGCCCTCTGTAAATATTGAACTGGTAAATAGCCAAAAAAATGGCACACATTGTAACCCTAAATCCCCCCGTCAGAGAAGATTGGTTGCAGCAACTAGCTGATGTTGTCACCGAACCTGCTGAATTACTGCAACTTTTATCTCTTGATCAGCATGCTGATCTGGCTGCAGGCGCTGATGCACGCAAGCTTTTCGCCCTGCGCGTACCGCGCGCCTTCATCGCACGCATGAAAAAAGGCGATGCGACGGACCCGCTACTGCTGCAAGTGCTCACCAGCCGTCAGGAATTTATTGATGCGCCAGGTTATAGCACCGATCCGCTGGATGAACAAAGCAGCGTGGTGCCGGGTTTACTGCATAAGTATAGAAACCGTGCGCTGCTGCTGGTAAAAGGCGGCTGTGCGGTCAACTGCCGCTACTGTTTCCGCCGTCATTTCCCCTACCAGGATAACCAAGGCAACAAGCGCAACTGGCAGGCGGCGATTTATTACATTGCCACGCATCCGGAACTGGATGAGATCATCTTCTCCGGCGGCGATCCGCTGATGGCGAAAGATCATGAGCTGGCATGGCTGGTGGACGCGCTGGAAAAAATCCCGCACCTCAAACGCCTGCGCATTCACACCCGCTTGCCGGTGGTAATCCCGGCGCGAATCACTGAAGGCTTGTGTCAGATTTTGGCCGACACGCGTCTGCAGGTGTTGATGGTGAGCCACATCAACCACGCGCAGGAAATTGATGACGAGCTGCGTTTCGGCATGCAGATGCTGAAGCGTGCGGGTGTTACGCTGCTTAATCAGAGCGTGTTGCTGCGTGATGTGAATGATGATGCGCAGACGCTGGCGGATCTCAGCAATGCGCTGTTTGATGCCGGCATTCTGCCCTACTACCTGCATGTGCTGGATAAGGTGCAAGGCGCGGCGCACTTCTTTGTTTCCGATGAAGAAGCACGCATGATAGTGCGCCAGCTGCTGGCGATGGTGTCCGGTTATATGGTGCCAAAACTGGCGCGCGAGATTGGCGGCGAGCCCAGCAAGACGCCGCTGGATTTACAGCTGCGTCAGGAATAAAAAAAGCCGCATTAGCGGCTTTTTTTACGATTGCAACTTACGGGCACTTATACACCTGTCCGGTCATTTTGCTGTCGAGCGGCGCGAAAGCGGACAGCAGATTCTGCGTCGGGCTGGTGGCGCCATAAATCACGTTACCGCCCATTTCTGCCGCGCGGTTGCGCAGGTCGTTCGCTGCGCCACGCAGTGAACTGCCTTCACCGCCTGAACCGCTCAGCCAGTTGCTCTGGGAGCCGGTGAGCGTTCCCAGCAGCTGACATTGACTTGCGGGTTGTTGGTCGGTGAAGGTCACGCGTTCGCCGCCAGCACTCAGTTGATTGGAGCTGCTACAGCCCGCCAGCAGTAAAGTTCCGACTGCCAGACCGAGCAAGAGGTTAATCCGCATTGTAATCCCCATTTATTATCATCAGTGTCGGGCGGCAGCGTAGCAGAAAAGCGCACTTTTTTTCTGAACATTCATTGCCCTAAACCCGTAAAGCCGAAGTATTGCGCCCTTACTTATACCTTGTTCCCCAGCAAAAGAAAAACCCCCGACCGTTTCCGATCGGGGGTTTTCCAGATGACTTAAGCAGTCAGGGGCAATTACATCATGCCGCCCATTCCGCCCATGCCACCCATACCGCCAGCGCCACCTAAATCAGGTGCATCGTTTTTAGGCAGATCGGTCACCATCGCTTCGGTGGTGATCATCAGGCCCGCAACAGATGAAGCGTACTGCAGCGCAGAACGGGTCACTTTGGTTGGGTCCAGAATACCGAAGTCGATCATGTTGCCGTACTCTTCGGTCTGCGCGTTGTAACCGTAGTTACCGTCGCCCGCTTTCACGTTGTTAGCAACAACTGAAGGCTCTTCGCCGGCGTTAGACACGATCTGACGTAGTGGTGCTTCCATTGCGCGCAGCGCAACTTTGATACCCACGTTCTGATCTTCGTTATCGCCTTTCAGGCCAGATGCGGCGATTTTCGCTGCAACGCGAACCAGCGCCACACCACCACCAGCAACTACGCCTTCTTCTACTGCAGCACGGGTCGCGTGCAGAGCATCTTCAACGCGTGCTTTCTTCTCTTTCATTTCAACTTCAGTGGCTGCGCCCACTTTCAGAACGGCAACGCCGCCTGCCAGTTTCGCTACGCGCTCCTGCAGTTTCTCTTTGTCGTAATCAGAGGTCGCTTCTTCGATCTGCTGACGAATCTGCGTTACGCGGCCAGAGATAGCGCCTTGATCGCCCACGCCATCGATGATGGTGGTGGTGTCTTTGTTGATCACTACGCGTTTTGCCTGACCCAGATCTTCCAGGGTAGCTTTCTCCAGCTCCATACCGATCTCTTCAGAGATCACGGTACCGCCGGTCAGGATAGCGATATCCTGCAGCATGGCTTTACGACGGTCGCCGAAGCCAGGTGCTTTAACCGCAGCCACTTTCACGATGCCGCGCATGGTGTTCACCACCAGCGTTGCCAGTGCTTCACCTTCCACGTCTTCTGCAATGATCAGCAGTGGCTTACCGGCTTTCGCAACGGCTTCCAGCACGGGCAGCATTTCGCGGATGTTGGAGATTTTCTTGTCAGCCAGCAGGATGAAAGGGGTTTCCAGCTCAACTGCGCCTGTTTCTGGCTTGTTGATGAAGTAAGGAGACAGGTAGCCGCGATCAAACTGCATACCTTCAACCACGTCCAGCTCGTCTTGCAGGCCGGTGCCTTCTTCAACGGTGATAACGCCTTCTTTGCCCACTTTGTCCATCGCGTCAGCGATCAGAGTACCCACGGTTTCGTCGGAGTTAGCAGAGATGGTACCAACCTGTGCGATAGCGCGTGAATCCTGGCAAGGTACAGACAGGGTTTTCAGTTCTTCAACGGCAGCGATAACGGCTTTATCGATACCGCGCTTCAGATCCATCGGGTTCATGCCCGCAGCCACTGCTTTCAGGCCTTCGGTGATGATTGCCTGAGCCAGAACGGTTGCGGTGGTGGTGCCGTCGCCTGCTGCGTCGTTCGCTTTAGAGGCCACTTCTTTCACCATCTGTGCGCCCATGTTTTCGAACTTGTCTTCCAGCTCGATTTCACGCGCAACAGAAACACCATCTTTAGTGATGGTCGGTGCACCAAAAGATTTATCCAGAACCACGTTACGGCCTTTCGGGCCCAGGGTAACTTTTACTGCATCTGCCAGTACGTTTACGCCACGCAGCATTTTTACGCGTGCGTCATTACCGAATTTTACGTCTTTAGCTGCCATTTCAAATATCCCTTAAATTCGTTTCGTTCAGTGAATTACGCGTAAATTACGCTTCAACTACTGCAAGGATGTCGCTTTCGGAGATGATCAGAACTTCTTCGTTGTCGATTTTCTCGGTTTTAGCACCGTAGCCTTCGCTGAAAATCACCAGATCACCCACTTTTACGTCCAGTGGCTTAACTTCACCGTTTTCCAGGATGCGGCCTTTGCCAACAGCCAGGACTTCACCGCGGGTAGATTTACCGGCAGCTGAACCGGTCAGCACGATGCCGCCCGCTGATTTAGCTTCGACTTCTTTACGCTTGACGATAACGCGATCGTGCAATGGACGAATTTTCATTTGATAGCTCTCCTTTAGAAAGTCCAATCATTCATTTTTGGGGTTGAGCCGGACAGCAGGGCTTCCAGCCTCGTGCTGGAAGAGATAGGGGCAATAAGTGGGGATTCAAGGGCAAAAAATATAAATATTTTCGTTTTTGCAACAGATGGCGAAAAATGCAGCAAAAAGGCGGCTTGCGCCGCCTTGATGAGTTTATTGGTCTTTATCGCGACCAATTCGGTCCTGATCTTTTCGCTCGTATTCACCGTCCACGGTGAAACCGGCATCCGGACCAGCGCCCGGTCCGCGCCACATGCGCAGATGCGGCATCAACTTCAGGGTCAGATGTTTTTGCACCGGCGGCAACAGCAGCAGTAAACCAAGGAAGTCGGTGAAGAAACCCGGCAACAGCAGCAGGAAGCCGGAGATAATCAGCGAAACGCTTTTGGTCATCTCCGCCGCCGGGCTTTCGTTACGCGCCAGCTTCTCCTGCATCAGCCGGAAGTTCTTCATGCCCTGATTTTTCACCAGCGACACACCAATACACGAGGTGAAGATCACCAGCAGCATGGTGAGCAGCACGCCCAGCGCATGTGCGACCTGAATGAAGATTGAGATCTCAATCCAGGCCAAAACAAAAAAAATCACTAACGGTAACCAGCGCACCGAATTCTCCTGTGAGTTGGAGCTGCCCCGCAAATTGCCAGGCAGCAGAAAGGGAGGGTCTGTAGGACCGTATTGATAGAGATGGGCATTTGCACCGGCATTTTCAACCGATCCTGCCATTTTTTTCCCACTGACTTAAAATTGCGAAGTACATCACATATCGTTATTACCGCTGGGCCTGCAAAAGCCCGTAAAGTGATCTGTGCACAAACAATTCTGTAACATCAGAATATGATCGTGCCCGTCAGCGCGAAGATGGATAATATGTCGGCGCTGACATTCCACGACAATATAATCGCTTCACCTGCACGTTAATTGCCGCCCGTCCATCCGGACGCCCGGCAGTAACCAGGCAGCAATAATAAGAAGGTAATCATGGCGAACAACATTCGTATCGAAGAAGACCTGTTAGGCATGCGCGAAGTTCCGGCAGACGCTTACTACGGTGTTCATACTCTGCGTGCGATTGAAAACTTCTATATTAGTAACAGTAAAATCAGCGACATACCGGAGTTTGTCCGCGGTATGGTGATGGTGAAGAAAGCAGCCGCGCTCGCCAACAAAGAGTTGCAGACCATTCCCCGCAATATCGCCAACACCATTATTCAGGCCTGTGATGAAGTGCTGAATAACGGTAAATGCATGGATCAGTTCCCGGTTGACGTCTATCAGGGCGGCGCGGGCACCTCGGTCAACATGAACACCAATGAAGTGCTGGCCAACATCGGTCTGGAGCTGATGGGCCATCAGAAAGGTGAATATCAGTACCTCAATCCCAACGATCACGTGAACAAGTGTCAGTCCACCAACGACGCTTATCCTACCGGTTTCCGTATCGCGGTGTACGCTTCGATCCTGAAACTGCTCGACGGTATCAATCAGCTGAGCGAAGGCTTCCAGCGTAAAGCGGTTGAGTTCGAAAACATCCTGAAAATGGGTCGTACCCAGCTGCAGGATGCGGTGCCAATGACGCTTGGCCAGGAGTTCCACGCGTTTAACGTGCTGCTGAATGAAGAGACCCGCAGCATTCTGCGCACCGCCGAACTGCTGCTGGAAGTGAACCTTGGCGCGACCGCCATCGGTACCCGTCTCAACACGCCAGATGGCTACCAGCAGCTGGCGGTACAGCGTCTGGCGGAAGTGAGTAATCTGCCGGTGGTGCCTGCAGAAGATTTGATTGAAGCCACTTCCGACTGCGGCGCATACGTGATGGTGCACTCAGCGCTGAAACGTCTGGCGGTGAAACTGTCGAAAATCTGTAACGACCTGCGCCTGCTCTCTTCCGGTCCGCGCGCCGGCCTGAATGAGATCAACCTGCCAGAACTGCAGGCCGGTTCATCAATCATGCCCGCCAAAGTGAATCCTGTGGTGCCAGAAGTGGTGAATCAGGTGTGCTTCAAAGTGATCGGCAATGACATCACCGTCACCATGGCGTCAGAAGCCGGTCAGCTGCAGCTCAACGTAATGGAGCCGGTGATTGGCCAGGCGCTGTTCGAATCGATCAGCATCCTGACGAACGCCTGCTTCAACCTGCTGGAAAAATGCGTCAACGGCATCACCGCCAACAAAGCGGTGTGTGAAGCTTACGTGTTCAACTCGATTGGTATCGTCACTTATCTCAACCCGTACATCGGCCATCACAACGGCGATATCGTCGGTAAGATTTGTGCCGAAACTGGCAAGAGCGTACGTGAAGTGGTGCTGGAGCGCGGCCTGCTGACGGAAACCGAACTGGACGATATTTTCTCCATTCAGAACCTGATGCATCCGGTATATAAAGCCAAACGTTACACCGACGAAAACGAACAGTAATCCGTTCCGGATCAAGTTGCCAAAAGCACGCCCGTATACAATGCGGCGTGCTTTTTTCATTTTGGCGGCTACAACTTTAAGAGTCGGGATTTCTCTGCGGCTCAGGGAGTGGAACGAATGGTAGTAGTGGAGTTGGTTATTGTCCTGCTGGCGATCTGGCTCGGTGCGCGTCTTGGCGGCATCGGCATCGGTTTCGCGGGCGGTTTAGGTGTGCTGGCGTTGACGCTGATTTGCGGCTTAAAACCTGGCGCGATCCCCTTCGATGTGATCGAAATTATCATGGCGGTGATTGCCGCGATTGCCGCGATGCAGATCGCTGGCGGTCTCGACTATCTGGTGGGATTGGCCGAGCGCCTACTGCGCCGTCATCCACGCTATGTCACCTTCCTTGCGCCGCTGGTCACCTACATCATGACGCTGCTGGCCGGTACCGGTCACACCGCGTTCTCCACCTTGCCGGTGATTGCTGAAGTGGCGAAAGAGCAAGGCGTACGCCCTTCACGTCCGCTGTCGATTGCGGTCGTCGCCTCGCAGATTGCCATCACCGCGTCGCCGCTTTCTGCGGCAGTGGTGTTTTTCGCCTCCATTCTTGAACCGCGTGGCGTAAGTTATCTGGCGCTGTTAGGCGTCGCGATTCCCTCTACCATGGCAGCAATCTTCTGCGCCGCTATCATCACCAGTTTCCTCGGCAAAGAACTCAAGGATGATGAGGTTTACCAGGCGCGTTTAGCAAAAGGAGAAGTGAAACTGCGCGGTGAGCAGGTTTATGACATCAAACCAGGCGCGAAGCGTGCTGTCTTCCTCTTCCTGATCGGCATCGCCGCCGTGGTGCTCTACGCCACCGCGATTAGCGACAGCGTTGGCCTGATCACCAATCCGGTGCTGCCGCGCAACGAAGCTATCGTGGTGTTTATGCTGACCGTTGCCACGCTAATTTGCCTGACCTGCAAAATCGATACCGGTGAAATCCTTAGCGCCAGCACCTTTAAATCAGGCATGAGCGCCTGTATCTGCGTGATGGGCGTTGCGTGGCTGGGCGATACCTTCGTTAAAGCACACCTCAACGACATTCAGGCGTTAGCCGGTGACATGCTGCAAGGTTATCCGTGGATGCTGGCGCTGGTGCTGTTCTTCGCCGCCACGCTGCTCTATTCGCAGGCCGCCACCACCAAAGCGTTAATGCCTGCCGCGTTGATGCTGGGCGTGTCGCCGCTGGCCGCCGTCGCCTCCTTTGCGGCGGTTTCCGCGCTGTTCGTGCTGCCGACCTATCCTACGCTGTTGGCCGCCGTCGAAATGGATGACACCGGATCAACCCGTATCGGTAAGTTTGTGTTTAACCACTCCTTTATTATTCCCGGCGTGTTGGCGATTGCCTTCTCGGTGGCGTTTGGCTTCCTGTTTGGCAGCCTGATTTTGTAGCGCCGTTACATCCTGAAAACCTCGTGGCGAAGCGGTCATGCTATTATCGCGGCCTATTCGCCACCGGAGCTCATTTATTCGCTATGGCTGCACGACTCTTTCGCCTTGCCGGCTTTTGCCTGGCGCTGGTTTTCTGCCTTTCGGCACAAGCCTCACTCTTCTCCCCGAACAACAACAGCCGTTTTGTGCCGGTTGATCAGGCTTTTGGCTTCGATTTCTCGCAGCAGGGCAATCAGTTGACGCTCAGCTGGAAAGTGAAGGATGGCTACTATCTCTATCGCCAGCAAATCCACGTTACGCCGCAAAAAGCGCAAATTGCTCCACTCACGCTGCCGCCGGGCCAGCCGCATGAAGATGAGTTCTACGGCAAAAGTGAAATCTATCCGCAGGATCTGCAACTGCCGATCACGCTGAGTCAGGCCGATGCTGGCGCGAGCATTACCGTCACCTATCAAGGCTGCGCCGCCGCCGGTTTCTGCTATCCGCCTGAAACCCGCGCCGTACCGCTGAGCGCGGTTGCCGCCAATCAGGATGCGCCCGCAGTCAGCGCGCAGCCCGCTAGAAACAGCACGCCGCTGCCGTTTTCACCGCTGTGGGCGCTGCTGATTGGTATTGGCGTCGCTTTCACGCCGTGCGTATTGCCGATGTATCCGCTGATCTCCAGCATCATTTTAGGTGGCCCGCGCCGCTATTCGATGGGGCGATTGTTCGCGCTGGCGATGGTGTATGTGCAAGGTATGGCATTGACGTACACCGTGCTCGGCATGGTGGTCGCCGCGGCGGGATTACGCTTCCAGGCGGCGCTGCAGCATCCTTACGTGTTAATGGGCTTGTCGGCACTATTTATCGTGCTGGCGCTGTCGATGTTTGACCTGTTCTCGCTGCAATTGCCTGCCAGCCTGCAAACGCGACTCACGCTGTGGAGCAATCGCCAGCAAGGTGGATCGCTGCCCGGCGTATTTATGATGGGTGCATTGGCCGGATTAATCTGCTCGCCCTGCACCACTGCACCACTCAGCGCCATTCTGCTGTATATCGCGCAGAGCGGTAATCTGTGGGCCGGCGCCGGCACGCTGTGGCTGTATGCCTTCGGCATGGGCCTGCCGCTGATTGCCGTGACCCTGTTTGGCAACAAACTGCTGCCAAAAAGCGGACCGTGGATGCAAATCGTCAAAGAAGGTTTTGGCTTTGTGATTCTGGCGCTGCCGGTATTCCTGCTGGAACGCGTGATTGGCGATCTGTGGGGCATCCGTTTGTGGAGCCTGCTCGGCGTGGCGTTTTTTGCCTGGGCATTCAGCCTTAGCCTGCGCGCCAGCGGTAAATGGCGTGTGCTGCAAATCATCATGCTCGCCGCCGCGATAGTGAGTGCTCGCCCGTTACAGGATTGGGCGTTTGGCAGCAGCAACAGCGCGCAAGCCGTGGCGCATCTGCCGTTCCAAACCATCACCAGCAGCGAGCAGCTCGACAGCGCGCTGCAGCAGGCGCAAGGCCGTATCACCATGATCGATCTCTACGCCGACTGGTGTGTGGCCTGCAAAGAGTTCGAGAAATACACCTTCAGCGATGAAGGTGTGCGTAACGCATTAAGTCAGGTGCAATTGCTGCAAGCCAATGTCACCGCCAATAACGCGCAGGACAACGCGCTGTTACAGCATCTGCAGGTTTTAGGTTTGCCGACCATTCTGTTCTTCGATGCGCATGGCAAAGAGATCCCTGATTCGCGCGTCACCGGCTTCCTCAACGCCGCCGATTTCCGTGCGCATTTGCAGAATGTGTCACGTTAAACGACACTGTCAGCAGAACACTGCCCGCGCGTCCGCGAGCGGGCCCGCATTCCAGAGGAGAGTCACTTGCAACGTGAACAAATACTCGAGCATGCGTTGAATGTGCTCGAACAGAGCGGTCTGGCCGCCACCACTTCCCTGAGCCAACTGGCTGGCGAAACCGGTCTTGAAGCCGAACAGCTGACGCGTTTCTGGCCCGATCGTGATGCCTTGCTGTACGACGCACTGCGCTATCACGGCCAGCAGATTGACAGCTGGCGTCGCCAGGTGCAGCTCAATGAACATCTCAGCGCGGAACAAAAGCTGTTAGCCCGCTACGAAGTGCTGAGTGAACACGTCAGCAAAGGCCGCTTTCCCGGCTGCCTGTTTATCGCCGCCTGCAGTTTCTATCCGCAACCCGATCAGCCGGTGCATCAGTTAGCAGAACAGCAAAAGCGCAGTTCCTGGCAATTCACCCATGAAATTCTGGTCGATTTAGCGCTGGATAATCCCACCATGGTGGCCGATCAGATGGAGCTGATTCTGGAAGGTTGCCTGAGCAAACTGCTGGTGAAACGTAACGTACAGGATGTGGCGACGGCGCGCCGCCTGGCGGAAGATGTACTCGGCATCGCGCTGTGCCGCAAAAATGGTGCGCTGGCGTAGCCTTTTTATCCATCTTGTCTGAAAAGCAAGCAATCAATCACGATTGCAGCGCTTTTTTGACGAAAGCCGTTGACGACGATAAGCCATTAGGGTTTAATGCGCCCCGTTGCCCGGATAGCTCAGTCGGTAGAGCAGGGGATTGAAAATCCCCGTGTCCGTGGTTCGATTCCGCGTCCGGGCACCATACATCGAAGCACACTGGTTAGAAGTGAGATCTCTAACGGGTGTCTAAACGAAGATGGTGTTCAAAGCAACGGTGACTGCATTGACAGATGCATCATCCAACATTGAACATAAAAATCTTCAAGAAAGGGTATCAGTTCGAGCTGATGCCCTTTTCTCGTTGGCGTAAATAATTGCAATCATTGTCGCATCTGTCAACAAAACCTCAAGTTTCGTTAGATTTACTTACCCCCTTCCAGCGATTGCCATTGATGCCGCCCATCAAAATGAGCCTTACATTTTCTCAAGCCATCCCTTTTACGCTCCACGTTGTAGTATGCACCTGTTCGCTTAGTAAAAAATCCTTAGCCAAGCCAGTCATTTGTTCATGATTCTATTTACCGACTCGCGCCTTCAAAACGTTATACGGTCATGTATTAAAAATCTTCCGGTTGCCAGAATAAGCAACCAACCTGAAGCCGGTTATTCCTGATTATGCATGGAACATATTCGGGCTCAGGGTCAAGGATCTGACATTACTAAGTGAGCGCTGTATCTAATCATGGGGCATGTCAGCAACACCTTATGCAGGTGCTGCTATTAACTTTAAATCATTCTTTTTTTGGTGAAATTGATTTTATTACTATTTTTATCAATTCAATCAAGGAAAGTTTCAGGTTCCGGTTTGGGTGTGAAAGGTCTCATAAAAAATTGCATTATTGAAGTCCTTTCTAAACGCTTCCATTTATAAAAAAAGCTAATTCCTAAACGAGTAGAGGGTTGTTCCAACCTTATTGTCCAGGGATTAATCTTTTGAGCTTTTTCAGCATAAGGCCGCATCCTGTTTTCATAAATTTCGAACGCCATTTGATAATTACTATTTCGATTCAATTCCTGAGCAAGGATGTAAGCACCTACGATTGCAAGTGTTGTTCCCATTCCGCTTACAGGTGTAGCACAGTAAGCAGCATCACCAACAACAGCAACACGACCTTTAGACCAAGCCGGCATTTTTATTTGACCAAGATCTTCAAAGAAGATGTCATCTGATTTGTTAAGTTCCGCAAGAATACGTGGAGCTTCCCAATTATCATCTTTGAACTTACGTTTGATAAAATCATTGACTGCTGATCGTCCCTTAAGATCTATACCTCGCTCGTCGCTACGAACATAGAGATAAGCGCGAGTCGTTTTTCCTTGATCAGGGCGTAGTAAAATTGATTTGCCCCCTTGGCAATTGCTCCAGCGTACCCAGGTTCCATCTTGAGGCTCATAGGGTATAGCAAAATATGCAGTATAAAGTCCGATATGTTTTACAGGGACCTCACCAAATACAATTTTACGGGTACGAGACCTCATTCCCTCTGCAATCAATAACAAATCAAAAGATCTAATTTGAGAGTGTTCAAAACTTACGTCAACTCCGTTCTTGTTTTCACTGATATCTGTAATGTTATCACCAAAAACATATTCAACATTATCTTCTGTTTTTCTCATAAGAAGCTTTGACAGATCAGCTCTCAGAATCTCAATGTCGGTAACGAACGATTTTTTTCCACCCGCGCTAGGGTATTCAGCCTGTATCTGATTACTGCTATCTACGAATCGCAAACCTTCTTCACGCGTCATTAGGCTATGAATTTCATCCATTATTCCCATACGGGATACTACCTCACATCCCTCATCTCTAATATCAACGGTTTGACCTGATAGACGCATAGTCTGGGCACGTTCAACCACAGTAACTTTATGTCCCATTTTGCTTAGCCAGAAGGCTAGAGTTGAACCAGCGATACCTGCGCCGCTTATAATGATTTTTTTGCTTTTATTATTTTCGTAATGGTTATAATTCAAATTAAGTTCTGTCATTTTATACTCTATAAATATTTAAGTTATTATCCTGTTAGTTACATGCTAAGCATTAAAAACTGACACATAACTAGGATGTGAATAAAAGATTTGAAGATAAAATCTTTAACAGATGTGAAAGAAAATCATCTCTGTCTCGATTCGTATCAAAATTAAGTGTGCAACTGCAGAAATTATTCTTGCCTGGGAACTAAAGTGTGTAGACATCCCCGGATCGGGTATGTGTATTTGAAGAGAGTTGTGTATGAATTCATCTCAATTAGCTATTTATAGTTAAGAACCTGACGGTTTCTCTGAAAATATGTGCCGAACTGAGAGTTCACCTGCACGGTGAATGGCAGATAATAAGCCGCCTCCTGTTTATATTCAACATCTCAGAGTTAATGTTCAAAATTATATATTTACCAACTCTATGTGGTAACTAATTGAATTTATGATTATTAATATTTTTTTTCAGCCATGCAATTAGTCGTCTTAAAGCTATACATTGTCGCTTAAGCGATGTTGAGGGGCAGTACACATAGAATTAATTTTGTTCTGGCCGTGTCCTATTGGGATTAAGTTGGTTTAAGCCAAGTTTAATGCAACACATTCATTGTCGTGTTATCTACATACATTGTCGCAATAGCGTTATCTGTATAATAATTAATTGATTACAGTATAAGTTGGGATTTGTGGGTAACTTCATTAGTTAAATAGATCGAAAATCCACTCCACTCGGTAAATAAAAACCATTCTTATAATCATTCTCCATTCGTTCTACTTTATTCCGACGAGTGTGATTAGGAACATGTGATTTCGGAAGAGGGTATGCCCATATCCTGCCTTTAAAAACCATTCCGGATATGCGATCCCCTCACACAAAGTTGAAGGGAGGCTGATAATCCACAATGATTTAAATGGAAATGTGTCGAATGTCTTCTGCTTGTTTTAATGTTTGCGACGCTGAGTTTTCTATATCAGGAAAACCACTTTTTCATGGTTCAAGATTGTCATTTCCTGTGGGGGCGTTCACAGGTCTTATTGGTCACAATGGGTCCGGCAAATCGACCCTGCTTAAGTTGTTAGGCCGCCATCATAAGCCAACCTCAGGAATGCTACTGCTAAACGGGAAACCTCTGGAGTCCTGGTCATCCTCCGATTTTGCTCGTCAGGTAGCTTATGTCCCGCAACAGCTACCCGCAGCTGAGGGTATGACTGTATATGAGATAGTATCTCTTGGTCGCTACCCCTGGCATGGAGCTCTGGGCCGTTTTAAAGCGACAGACCGGGCTATAGTTAATGACGCTTTAACTGCAGCAGGGTTGAACAACCTCTCTGATCGATATGTGGACTCCCTGTCAGGGGGTGAACGGCAGCGAGCATGGATTGCAATGGCTATTGCACAGGATACGCGTTGTCTTTTACTTGATGAACCTACCTCTGCGCTTGATGTGGGTCATCAAATAGAAGTGCTTACATTGCTCAGGCAATTGTCATCCGCTAAGGGAGTAACCGTCATCGCGGTGCTGCATGATATCAATATGGCGGCTCGCTATTGTCACCACCTTGTTGCCCTCAGAAAAGGAGGAATTATTGCACAGGGCGCTCCACATGAACTTATGCAGACTGAAGTTTTGAAAGGGATCTATGGAATATTGATGGGAACTTTCTTGCACCCGAGTAAAGGGCACCCGGTCAGTTATGTCCAGTAAAAAAGTAATATCCACTTCAATTGATCCTGGCCGGCGTCATATGCTGCGTATGCTCGCTGTTACGACAATGTTCTCTCCATTTGTCGACGCTCAAATGGTAACCAGTTCACCGCACACAGATTCAGGAATTGTGGCTACAGAGTGGCTACCATTGGAGATGTTACTTACCTTAGGTGTAATGCCACTTGCTGTGGCTGAAGCTGCCAATTACCGGTCCCTCGTTCAGCAGCCGGTGTTGTCAGAAGATGTGACTGAGCTGGGTTTACGTACCGAGCCTAACCTCGAACTGATGGCTGCACTCAAGCCGGCTCTGATCGTTTATGCAGAAGGGTATGGCCCACCGCCAACACTCTACGACGCTATCGCCCCATCGATGGCCATTGCATTCAGTGATAAAAATGGTCATCCGCTTTCAACTACCTGCACTGCGCTGCTGTCTCTGGCTGCAAAAATCGGTAAAGAAAAGACTGCACGTGAAGTGCTGGCCTGGCTGGAACGGGACATAGCATCATTACGCCTGGCCGCAGCAGACAAAATCAAGCGTCCTCTGCTTTTCATGGCGTTGGTTGACGCAAGACATGCGCTGGTTTTTGGCGAAAACAGCCTTTTTATGGATGTTATGACAGGGGCAGAGATTCCGGGGGGATGGCAGGGCGAAACCAACTTCTGGGGAAGCGCGGTTGTCAGTATTGAGCGACTTGCTTCGATAGTTCATACCGATGTTATTTGTTTTACAGAGCAAAACGATGAAGCCGTCATGAATGAGTTGGCCTCAACTGCACTCTGGAAAGCTATGCCATTTGTTCGCTCCGGACAATTTCATAGGGTGCCTGGGCTCTGGTACTACGGAGGACCGCTTACTGCTTTGCGCTTCTGCCATCTTCTCAAAAGTCTTCTGAACAAAATATGAAAACCCAGCGTATAAGCATCATCTCATTATCCCTGGCTGTAGCGTTGTTGCTGGCAGGGTTTAACCTCAGCAATGTGTTACCGGTGCATGTCTGGCTTTCGGGACTGATCGCCCCTGATAACAACGTGATTTCACAGGTTCTCTTTCACGATACCCTGTTACCTCGAATAGTCATGTCGTTACTCACTGGCGCAGGCCTCGGCCTGGCTGGGCTTTTGTTTCAGCAGGTGCTACAAAACCCGCTGGCTGAACCCTCCACATTGGGAGTTGCGAACGGTGCTCAACTTGGAATGACGCTCGCCACATTGTGGGGTGGTCAACTAATTACCCCCTATTCAGGTGCGCTTTATGGTGCCATGGCCATGGGAATTTTGGTGGCCATCGTCATTCGAGGTAAAAGGCTTTCGCCGGTATCACTCATTCTGGTGGGGCTCGTCATGACACTCTATTGTAGCGCTGTCTCTCAGCTTATCGGGCTCTACTTTCATGAGAGACTGCAGAGTGTGCTTTTATGGGGCACGGGATCACTGACACAAAACGGCTGGGGAAATGTAGTCAAACTTATGCCGCAATTGCTGATGTTTTTCCTACTGTCTTTCCTGTTGATGAGGCCTCTTACGCTACTCGGCATGGACGATTCCATTTCCCGGAATCTTGGTCTGCGCCTGCATGCTGTGCGCTTCGTTTCTTTATTCATCGCTGTTTGTCTTACTGCGGCAATGGTTACAACCTCGGGGATCATTGGTTTTATCGGATTGTTTTCCCCACTTATTGCACGCTTATTCGGTGCGCGACGCTTGAACCATTTGATTGTTGCTGCGCCTTTCGTCGGTGCACTGCTTTTATTTATTTCAGATCAAGCGGTCATTCTGTTGTCGCTAATCTGGCGAGAAGTGCCGACCGGCACCGTTACGGCTCTTCTTGGTGCGCCGGCGCTATTATGGTTATTACCACGCCTGAGAGAAAACATGCAGTCAAAGACGGCCGTTACGGGTGATTTTCCTGAGAAGAAAAGAAAATTAAGCACCGGGCTTGCTGTCGGGATAACTGTACTGCTTCTTCTGATAACGCTTGCTTTGTATTTAGGGCAATACAGTTCAGGCTGGCAATGGTCTAAACAAGCAACCTTGGATTTCAGGCTTCCACGTGTCGTTGCCGCGTTAGCTGCAGGAGCAATGCTTGGTCTTGCTGGCTGCCTGATCCAGCGTTTAACCGGTAATCCAATAGCCAGTCCGGAAGTTGTCGGTGTGAGCACAGGGGCTGCGGCAGGTCTGGTGATAGTTATTATGCTCGTTCCCGGAGATCTGAGCGGCTGGCTTTTACCTGCGGGTTGCCTCGGGTCTGTCATCACCTTATTCACCGTTACAACCCTTGCTGGTTACCGTAATTTTTCTGCTCAAAGGATGATGCTGGCAGGTATGGCACTGAATGCAGCTTTTATGGCGTTGTTAATGTTAATGCTGGCTGGCGGTGATCCACGTGTATCGACACTACTTACCTGGTTTGCGGGATCGACATATGGTATTTCAGCGTCAAAAGCGTGGTCAGCTTTAGCTGTTGCCGCTGCGCTGGGTCTTATTACCCCTTTATTAAGAAGGTGGCTTACGCTGCTGCCGTTAGGCGAGTCGATAGCCAGATCAGCAGGCATGCCACTAACAGCAAGCAGGCTATCCATAATGTGTGTTGCTGCAGTTCTCACTGCAACCTCCACTTTCATAGTCGGACCACTCAGCTTTGTTGGCTTAATGGCCCCCCATACAGCACGGGCGCTCGGTTACCGAAGTGCATCAGCTCAACTGGTAATATCTGCCGTAGCCGGTAGCGCCCTAATGGTTGGGTCAGACTGGTTAGGAAGAATGCTCATTTTTCCTTTTCAGCTTCCGGCTGGTCTGGTTGCTGCGTTAGTCGGGGTACCGTTCTTTTTATGGCTAATCAGGCGCGCTTAACCGCTTTCATTTAACCAAAATAGCGCGAAGGCGTGGTGCCAAACATAGAGCGGAAGGACGCGATAAAACTCGATGAAGATTCGTAACCGGCTTCCAGTGCTACCCGGGTAACGTTTTCACCATAAGCGAGCCTTTCAACGGCATACAGCATTCGATGGCGAAGCCGCCACGCACCAAATGACATGTGAGTATCTCGCGTGAACAGACGTTCAATCGTTCGACCGCTGGCACCAGCCTCTCTTGCCAGTTCATGTAATGTGGAGCGGTTGCCTGGGTCGCGCTTAAGAATATCTACCACACGCAGGGCTCGCTCATCTGTAGGCATCATAAGATCAAGGGGGGAATTACTCAGCAATCTGATCTGATCAATTAACACATTTGCCAGACGTGACTCAGGCGAGTCTGGTTTGTAATCCCATGGATGATTAGCGCAGGCGGATATCAGTTCACGTACTAAAGGCGAAACCTCAACAACCCGGCAGCGTTCTGAGTCAGGGAACGGATTAATTTCAGATTTTATATACAAGATGCTGATGTGCGATGGCCGCTTAACCGTTAATGCATGTTTTGTGCCGCCACTAATCCATAAAGCTCGGCTGGTAGGCAGTATCCACTCTCCTTCAGACGTCACCATATGTACCACCCCACGGGTAGCAAAAATCAGTTGATGACGCTGATGGCTATGCAAATCGCTGGTATAGGGCGCCGAACTTTCCGACTGGCCAACAACTGCGGACTCTGCATCATCTGGGTTTTTAACAATGTGGCGTGTTATCGACATATTTGGTCATTATAGATGAATCACACCAATGCATCCATGAGTATCATACTTATACGAAAGAATTTTAATCATGGGTAATTAAATTATGAGTCAGTCAGATGTTTCATGGAACGGCCAGAAGTCGGCCGTTTCATCCGGAGCTGAGCAAAAGCAGCTTAATTTAAGCAGAGCGAAGTGGTCAACGCGTATAGCATTTTTCATCGCGGGATTTGGCCTCTCATGCTGGGCACCTTTGGTTCCGTTTGCGCAGCAACGTATTAATGCAGATTCAGCGATGCTGGGTACGGTATTACTTTGTCTGGGGTTAGGCGCTGTAATTGGCATGCCTACTGCAGGTGGACTTGCAGGAAAAATCGGCAGTAAAAAGATCATTATTGCAGGAGCGCTGGGCCTGATTATTGCGTTGCCATTGCTGGCGCATGTTTCGACCCCGTTGACCCTGGGACTGACTTTACTGCTGTTCGGATGCTCAATCGGTGCGATTGACGTAGCTGCCAATATCCATGGCACTGAAGTGCAAAATGCAGCTGGCAAGCCTTTAATGTCTGGCTTCCATGGATTTTACAGTATTGGTGGCCTGGCGGGCGCGAGCTTCGTCACCCTCCTGATTGCTACAGGCCTGCATATCGTCTTTGCGGCAGCAATGGCGGCAGCACTGATCCTTGTATGTATATCACTCGCTGCACGTGGCTTCCTGAATACCCGTTCAGAAGAAGAACATCCGTTGTTCGTCATTCCACGCGGTAAGGTGGTTGCAATTGGCGTGCTGGCAATGATCATCTTCCTGGCGGAGGGTGCGATGCTGGACTGGGGCGCAATTTTGCTGATTCAGGTTAAGCAGGTCGCGGCGAATGTTTCAGGTATCGGATATGTGGTATTCGCGATAGCAATGGCTCTAAGCCGCTTTGTTGGTGACCGCATCGTTACACTGCTTGGCGAGAAAACTATGCTTCTGTCAGGTGTTCTTATCACTGCTGCAGGCATTTTCCTCACCGCTGAAGTGCAGTCCTTCTATGCAGTACTCGCTTCGATGGCTCTGGCCGGATTTGCTGCAGGTAACGTTGTGCCGGTGCTGTTCTCTCTTGCAGGCAGACAAAAATCTATGCCAGCTTCGCTTGCCATTGCATCAGCCAGTATCCTGGGATACCTGGGCGTATTAATGGGGCCAGCGCTGATTGGTTATGCCGCGCATTTTACGGGGCTCAAGTTGGCATTCGTATTGCTTGGAGCAATCGTATTAGTCGCGGTGAATCTGGTATTTGCGATCATGTCCAAAAAAGGGTCCGACTAACGGTATGCCGCGGGCAACATTTTATAAGTCATTACAGCCAGATAAAGGCCCGGCATATGCCGGGCTTTCTGCGTTTTATTTTTCGGAAATCAGGGTTCAGATAATATTTTTTGGGGTTAAAAAATGAGTTACAACAAGTCTGTCACGGCAAAATCATTGGCTTTGCCTCGCACATCATTTGGTGTATTGGGTGCTATTAGCGCTGCACACCTTCTTAACGATATGATCCAGTCGCTGATTCTGGCGCTTTACCCGTTGCTACAACCAGAATTCTCACTGAGCTTTGTGCAAATTGGATTGATCACTTTAACTTTTCAGGTGACATCATCTTTATTCCAGCCACTAATTGGGATGTTTACCGATAAACATCCGCAGCCACGTTCGCTGCCGGTGGGTATGGGTTTCACTTTACTGGGCTTAGTGATGCTGGCTTTGGCTGAGTCGTACCCGGCGCTGTTGATTGCCGCAGCATTAGTGGGAACAGGATCATCTGTTTTCCATCCTGAATCCTCTCGTGTGGCCAGAATGGCGTCGGGCGGCAGGCACGGGCTGGCACAATCGCTTTTCCAGGTTGGTGGTAACCTGGGAAGTGCTTTAGGTCCACTGCTGGCAGCGGTGGTTGTCGCCCCTTATGGAAGAGGACATGTCGCATGGTTTGTGCTGGCCGCCATGCTGGCGATAGTCATTCTGTTACAGGTGAGCCGCTGGTACGCTGCACAGCATGCAGCTGCATCTAAGTCGATAACAGCTCGGGCTGTGTCCTCTCTTCCACGTAGAAAAGTGATCATCGGCATCAGCGTACTACTGGTACTGATCTTTTCTAAATTTGTTTATACAGCCAGCCTCAGCAGTTACTACACATTTTATCTAATCGAGAAATTTGGACTGTCTGTTCAGAGCGCACAGCTATATCTATTTGCTTTTCTTTTCGCCGCTGCTGCAGGAACGGTCATCGGCGGGCCGATTGGTGATCGCTTTGGACGTAAAAAAGTTATCTGGTGTTCAATCCTGGGAACTGCTCCATTCAGCCTGGCATTACCCTGGCTGAACCTCGAAATGACATGTCTTTTTTCCATCATTATCGGTCTGGTACTGTCTTCTGCGTTTTCGGCAATTCTGGTATTTGCACAGGAACTGGTGCCAGGACGGATTGGAATGATCTCCGGCTTGTTCTTCGGCTTCGCTTTCGGCATGGGCGGCCTAGGCGCAGCAGGCCTTGGCGTCGTGGCTGATTACGCTGGCATTGCTACTGTTTTCAAAATCTGCGCCTTCCTGCCCTTGGTTGGGCTTATGGCTATCTTCCTGCCCGCTAAAACAGAGCTCGCGTGATTGCTGGATAAATTGAAGGGTACCTGATGGTGCCCTTTTTCCCTCCGGCGTACCTTTTCGAGGTTCTCCAACAAAGCTCTTCCCAACGCTCTTTGTTATTTCTCACTGTGCCCACTTCATTCATCAACCCTGTAAATCAGTCCGACGCCTTCTCCCAAGGTGAACAAAAGGGGAATTTTTGACATAGACAAAGTAAACAAAAGTCCACTTTTAAAACGATAAGTTTTAACCAAAATTATATAAATAATTGATTTTAATGTCTTTATTAAAAATGATGTGATTGGTGTCATAAGTTTTAAGTATGTTTATGTTGCTTTTTTGTGTGTTATTTATAATCCATAAAATCAAATAAAATCCATTTTATGGTTATTTATGAATATTGATGACAACGAGATACAGCGCAGTATGGCTTTTACCGAAAAGGATCATGAACACATGACATCCTACTTTCGGCTTGCTGACATGGTCGCAGACCTTATTGGATCTCACTGTGAAGTGGTATTGCACTCATTTGAAAGTCTTGATGCTTCGGTGGTGAAGATCGTAAATGGGCACCATACCAATCGTGAGGTGGGCTCGCCGATCACTGATATGGGTTTGAAAATGCTCAGGCAGTTTAATCAGACGGGTGAGGTGAATTCTCGCAGCTATTTCACGCGCAACAGAGAAGGTAAATTACTTAAATCGACAACTTGTGTAGTAGCAGGTGAAAGTCAAAAACCTATCGGTCTTTTTTGTGTGAATATTAACGTTTCAGTTCCCTTTCCTGAACTGGTTAAAACGTTAATGCCTGACCATATACTCAATGGATTACTACCTGAAAATTTCAGTTCAAATCCTCAAGAGCTAATTAATGAATCAACCTGCAGAGCGATAAGTGAGGTTGATAATGATCAAAGAATTAATAAAAAATTGCGTACTCGCGCTATTGTTTACAATCTCTATGAAAGCGGAATATTTGAACTTAAAGAGTCGGCAAATATTGTGGCAGAGAAGTTAAGTATTTCAAAAAATGCAGTTTATAAATACCTGCGTGAATTTAAACTTAATAACAGTGAGAACACATAATGAATCAAAAAGAAGCTATTGCCACCTCAAATGCTCCTGAAGCTATAGGTCCCTATTCGCAGGGGATTATGTTCGGTGATCTGGTATTTACTTCAGGGCAACTACCACTGATACCTGAAACCATGCTGTTCCCGGAAGGTGGTATCAAAGAACAGACAATACAATCGCTTGAAAACGTCAAAGCAGTCCTTGAAAAGAGTGGAGCATCGCTTAGTACCGTGCTTAAAACTACGTGTTTTCTTGCTGATATAGCTGACTTCGCTGAATTCAATGAGGTATATAGTTCGTACTTTTCAGGCTCAGCAGCGCCCGCCAGGTCGTGTATAGAAGCTGCAAAATTGCCGAAAAATGCAAAGGTTGAGATCGAGGTTATCGCTTATAAAAAGTAGCGATTATCAATTCATATCAACATTATGAGTATTTCAAAAATGTAATTCATTACCTGGAACTGGCATGAAGCCGCCATGAATAATCATCAAAAAAAATGCATATATTGGCGTTACGACCGCTTATGTCTCATTGATTTGGACATATTAACCTACTCAAATGAAGGGCCAAGACGATGGAAATAGCAGAGGATATAAAGGCGCAGCCTAAAAAACAGCCATCACTGAATTTCGCGTTGATGACTATCGTAATATTGATCTTATTCATTGTGGCATCAATGAGTTTACTCGGCATTCCTATTGTAACGACATTGTTTTTCTCATGGCTTATTCTGGTCCCTTTTGCGTGGAAGTTAGGTTATTCCCCTAAAGAGATTGAGAAAGACGTATATGAAATGATTAAAGTCGGTGCAGGATTATTTGCCCTGTTGTTGGCTATTGGTTGCATGATAGCCGTCTGGATCAGTGCGGGTACGGTCCCAACACTCATTTACTGGGGTTTAGAATTAATTTCTCCTAAATATTTTCTGGTAGTTGCTTTCCTGATCTCCATGCTCATTTCTCTGCCACTGGGTACAAACTGGGGAACCGTCAGTACGGTTGGTGTCGCTATGATGGGGATTGGCATGGGAATGGGTATTTCACCAGGCATTGTTGCCGGGGCAGTCGTATCAGGCTCATGTGTAGGAAATCTGGTTTCGCCAGTGGCAGATACGCCGCTGCTGACTTCCACTATCGCTGGCGTGCCATTAATGAAACATTTAAAACACATGGTAAGCGTTGCGGTTCCTGGCGTTATCATATCGGCAGCACTGTACACAGTTGTAGGTTTCTATTTTTCTGATGCTTCAATGGATGTTCAGGCAACCAATAACATGCTGTCGTCACTTGCGAGTACCTTCAATATCGGCTGGATTACACTCATACCTCTGGCTGTTGTTATTGGTTTACTGGCCTGTAAACAATCGGCTGTAGCCGCAATTATGGTTGGCTGTTTCGTCGGATCGTTTATATCCGTATTCTACCAGGGCCATTCATTTTCTGAGGTCGGTAATTTTCTCGCCACCGGTGTCAGCATAGAAACAGGCAATAAATTTCTTGATCCCATCCTCAACCGCGGTGGCATTTCCAGCATGCTGGAGTTGATAGGCGTCGTTGTTGCTGCATTAGGCATGGGCGGCATTCTCAAAGGCAGCGGTATCCTGGGAAAAATCATTGATTCGATGAGCAACGTAATTCATTCACGCGTCGGATTAATTACGTCAACATTTGCCGGATGTGCGGTGTGTTCATCACTTGTAGCAGCGAATTATTTTTCAATGATTATGAATGCCACTCTGATGGCACCTTTATATAAAAAATTTCGTTACCGCCCAGAAAACGCCTCACGCGCAGTCAGTAACTTCACTGATTGTTTGAGCATGATGGTGCCGTGGAGCCTGAACGGTACGTTTATCGCTGCAACGTTGGGTGTCCCGCTTATCGCTATTATCCCATTCATGTTTTTCAACATCACCATGATTGTGCTTGAGCTTGTTTATGGCTTATGCGGCATAAGTCTTACTAAATATTCAGATGAAGAATTTGAAGAAGTTAATGATCAGCAGGGAAGTGGCTTAAAAGAGATTTCACATAGTTAAGAGGAATAAGCATGAGCAGTAATTTTGATGAGGTTATCGACCGCCGGAATACATCCGCTTATAAATTGCGAGATTGTAAAGACAGCAATACTGTTGCGCTGGGTCTGGCTGATATGGATTTTCGTACAGCCGAACCTGTTGTTAAGGCGGTCACAAACGCCGCAAACTTTAGCCTTTATGGATATGTGCAGCCAGCTGGTGATTATTTCGATCCGTTTATCGAGTGGTCTAAGAAGCATTATCGCTGGGATATCGAGCGCGAATGGATTAGCTATACACCAGGCGTGATTGCTGGAATTGGTGGTGCCGTGCGGGTGCTAACAGAACCTGGCGATGAAGTGATCTTTCAAACGCCTGCGTTTTCGTTGTTTACCGAACTTACCGTTTCTAACGGAAGAGTTCCAGCGCATAACCCAATGTTATACCGCGATGGGAAATACAGCATCGATTTTGACGATCTGGAAGTCAAAGCTCAATCCCCCCGGGCGAAAATGCTTATATTATGCAATCCACATAATCCAACCTGTCGGGTGCTCACAGAAGATGAGCTGCTTCGTATAGGCGAAATTTGCCTTAGAAATAATGTTGTAATTGTTTCCGACGAAGTTCATTGCGACATGATATTTGGCAACAGGCAGCACATAAGCATCGCCTCATTAAGTGAGGCATTACTGCAAAACACGATAACCTGCATGTCTCCAACCAAAACCTTCAACATGGCGGGTCTGCAGATCTCGGTTAATGTGATTGCGAATCCCGAACTCAGAAAAAAGTTTGAACTGGACTGTTTGTCGCGCGACAGTAAACGGCCCAATATTTTTGGCATGATTGGTTTTACGGCAGCCTATAAAGAAGGCCATCAGTGGCTGGATGAAGTGCGCACCTATATCAGAAGCAACATTGATTTTGCCGAATGTTATCTACAGGAACATGCGCCTTTATTGAAGATGATTGACTGCGAAGGCACTTATCTGATGTGGATTGACTGTTCTGCTTTAGGGCTGAAAGGCAAGGCACTGGGCAATTTCTTCATAAACGAGGCCAATGTCCTGGTGGTTTCCGGAAACGGTTTTGTCGACAATGCCGATGCGTTTATCAGACTTAATCCGGCCTGCCCGCGTAGCGTTTTGACCGAGGGGTTAAAGCGGATCTGTGCAGCTGTGAAGGGGAAAATGAATCAGATTCAGGGTTAATGCAAAGAGAAACATAACAAAAACAGCACTGGCCCGATGATTTTGGGGCAGTGCTGTTGGGTGTATGGTTAAAAAGCAAATGATGCGAGATTACTCAGCGTTATCACGGTGATCAGCTTCACCTGATTTCCAGTAAGCTGTAATAGTCGTGTCTTTCCTGCTTCGGCCAAATGTCTGAAAAAGATGTTTTCGCAGCGGGATGACCACACTGTGCTCGCCAGCTCCCCAAACATGATCAGGGCTGTTGTTCTGAATCCAGGATGTAACCTGAGCTGCCAAATCCTCATCACCTTTGAGCCAATTCAGCGATAAAGCAGCGAGGGTATGAGGCGGAGCATAAGAAGCCTCTGTCTCTTTCACAATGAAAACCTGAACAGTGACGTTTTCGTCTAACGCTTCGATGATCCCAAAAATTCCCGGTATTGCCGTTTCATCGCCAAACAAGAGCAATGACTGGATGCCTTTTAAAGCGATACCTTCACGAGGACCAGCGATTCTGATGATATCGCCTTCCTTAGCAGATCGGCTCCAGCTGGCCGCTGGGCCTTCACCGTGTTGAACAAAGTCCAGAACCAACTCATTGATTACAGGACACATACGTCGAATAGTATAGGCGCGCCCCGGTCCTTCAGGTTCATTAGGTGGAGTAAAAAATACTTTTACCCATGCCGCCGGTAGCACTTCTGCGAATGCTGCAACAGATTCACCGGTAAGACAGATGCGTTTCATACGCGGGTTAATATCGCTCACGTGGCTGACATGTACCGCTCGGAGCTGTCGGGTTTGCTGTTTATCCATGTTCAACATCTTTTAATGAGTGATTCGTCTGCCAATACCAGAAGGCGCTGTAACGTTTAAAACGTTTAGCATCACGTCCCGGGTTTGGTTAAGGTGTTCAGTGAGGATAGATACTGCACCTTCTGCATCACCATCAAGTATGGCCTGGAGCAGTTCGTTATGGTCTGTATTGCGCTCCCCCTGGTCAGGAACAACCGGTAGCAGGACGCGCTGATAAATCAGGTAAGCTTCTGCGAGTTGTTTAATCATGAGGAACAGCCATTTACTGCCACAGTTCTCCATCATGATAAAGTTGAAATCCTCATGCCGGCTATGCCAGTCGGGATTGAGCTTGTCCGGGCTTTCGGGCAGTGTTTGCGGTGTGTGAATCAGACGATGATTGGAAGCGATTAGACGTCCCTGCCACTCAATGTCACCGGAAGCAATTGCCTTACGCAGCGCAATACTTTCAAACGTGACCCTTTGCTCAGTGAGATCGATAAGCTCGTCCTGATAAAGGCCTCGCACGCTGAATCCCTGCTGCGGAGCCACCTCTACTAAAAGTTCTCCGGTCAATCTGTTTAGTGCTTCACGCACCACATTGAGACTAACGTCAAAGCGACCTGCGAGTTCAGAGATTTTGAGTTTCTTACCCGGAATGAGCTGTCCCGTAAGGATCAACTCACGTAGAGATGCATAAATCGTCTCGTTTAACGATTTTCCTTCTTTTGAGCTTTTCATAATCCCTCTCCAGGAATATTCACTATTTTCATAAGCTTGGGTAAAATTTCAACGCTTTTGATTACATAATAGCACAGCATCTGTAAGAAGGATATTCATACGAAATATCTATGATGTCACAAAAAATCCATTTTCTTCTTCATAAATCATTTTTGTTGCGTATTATTGATTTCAGACCCACATGAGCACGCCAGGAGTTTTTATGTACGTGACAGTGAAGAAATCCTCGTTTGAATTTGAAGGAATTGAAGCAGGCTACTATTACGCTGATATTGGCAAGGGTTCAGCAGGCAGAAAAACATTATTACTCATACATGGTTCAGGACCTGGAGCATCCAGTTTGGGTAACTGGGGACGTATTCTCGAACCATTAGGCGAGAATTTTAATGTATACGCTCTTGATCTTATTGGCTTTGGCATTAGCGATCGTAAAGCTGAAAAACCCTATTTCGATTTTGAAATGTGGATTCGACAGGCTAAAGCCATGATCGATGTCATCGGTGTGAATGAATTAGGATTAATTGGTCATTCAATTTCTGCTGCTATTGCGCTAAATGTTGCCGCAAGCGACTCCCGCGTTAAGGCCGTATTGACGACTGGCGCGATTGGTGCACCTTTTAAAGCGTCTGAAGCAACGCAGCGAATCTGGCGCTGCCCAAAAAATCGCGATGAACTCATTTCAACACTTAGTACCCTTATCCACGATAAATCAGTTATCGATAATGACTACATAAGCGCGCGCGAACCCGTTGTGTTCCAGGAAGGATATGCGGAATACTTTGATGAAATGTTCACCGGCGAACCGCAACAATATGTAGAAAAAACAACTCTTAGCAAAGAGACGCTCGCGGCAATTGAATGCCCGGTAATTATGCTACATGGACGTGATGATATTCCTTTTCCTGCAAGTAGTTCTGAGATACTTGCAAAAAATATCAGATATGCTGATTTACAGATTCTGAATAATTGCTCTCACTCAGTGGTGTTGGAGAGGAATGATGCTTTTATGGCTGCAGTGAAACAACTTTTTTAATTCACTGCATCTAGAAGTAGGAGGTTATAACGGCATCGGACGCCTTTATTGAACTCAATTAGTAACAAGTCTCTTTCAATTGGAAGATGATTGACTTGTTATGTCTGTAAAAAAGGCGAATTTTGCTTTAACAGAATCGATAAAAGTTCTGGTTAGATATTAAGTCATTCTTTCATTACACAGGTTTTTCCCCAGAAGTTAATAACCTGGCCTTTATAAGTATTGAACGAGGGAATTAAAATGAGCTGGCTTTCGAGATTCAATGAAAAAGCGTTACCGTTAAAATCTTCCTGTTTACTGGCATCAATTATTTTTAGTTTTGCAGCACATGCAGAAGAAGATCGTCTGGTTGGAATAATTCCTGAAATGAAAGCGGATAAGCCCTTTAAACTGGGTGTCACCGTTGTTCATCTTAACGATGATTTTTATAAAGGGATTATTTACGGTATTACCGACGAAGCAAAACGTACCGGTGTCGATGTCGTCCAGGTATCTGTTGCTGGAGCCTACGGCAATGTCCGTGAACAGTTTGCCCAACTCGAAGCGTTTAAGAGCATGGGTACTGATGTAGCCGTTCTGGCACCGGCGGCATTTAATGGGTTTGATCCTATTATCAAGTCATTGAAGTCCAGTGGCATGAAAGTGGCCGCTGTAGGCATTCCCGTGAACAGTAAGAACATTGATTTCGGGGTGCTTCAGGATGATACCCACATCGGCAGTCTGATGGCGGATGCAGTCTGTAAATCGCCAGAGAAATCTAAAAATGTGGCTATGATCCCCGGCCCCGCAGGGGCTGAGTGGGTTCGATTGCGTTATGAAGGTTTCAAAGCAGAAGCTAAGAAGTGCGCTACTCCAGTTGAATTAGTTGAAACGGGTTTTGGCGGTAATATCGATCTTCAAGAAGGGTTAACCAAGGCTTCTGATCTACTGTTGCGCAACCCAAATATCAATTTTATTTATACACCGCAAATAACACTGGGCATGGGGGCCGCGCAGGCGGTGCGCCAGCAAAACCGTCAGGCGCCGGTAGTGAGCTCCGCGATGGTTAAGAGTGCGGCGCCGATGATCAAAGACGGAAGATTACTGGCCGTAGTGTCTGAGCCGGGCATCATTATGGGACGCCTGATCGTGCAGTACGCTATACGGGCTATGGAAAATAAACCGATGCCTGACCTTGCAGCGTCTGGAACAGACGGCCTCAGCTATCCCCACTTCAATGTACCCAACAAAGTCATTGATAAAGCCAATGTCTCGACACATCCGTTTGAGACATATGAAATCGTTCCTGAAGACTGGAAAATCCCGTCCATGCAATAGCACGTTTTGAGGAATTCATCATGCAGAAGATTCAGACGGACATTGTATCGGAGAGCAACGCGCCATCACCACTGTTGCGAGTTAGTGGCTTAAGTAAGCGCTTCGGTGCAACGCAGGCGCTGAAAAATGTCTCAATTCAGTTTCAGGCGGGTGAAATACATTGTGTTTTAGGTGAAAACGGTGCAGGAAAATCAACGATCGGCAAAATCATCAGCGGGCTGTATTCAGCTGATGAAGGCGTTATCTGGTATGCCGATGAGCAAGTTGCATTTAGCAGTTCCCGCGAAGCCCGTCATGCGGGCGTAGTGATGGTTTATCAGGAATTATCTCTCGCGCCGAGCTTGTCAGTTCGGGCCAACCTGTGGTTGGGTTCTGAGAACGGGAAAACCCTGCTTTCCCTGACACGCAGGCAGGTAGAAACGAAAAGAGTGCGTGAAGTACTTTCCCAGCTGGGCCTGGATGAGCTGGATATTGAACGTCCGGTTAGTGCATACCCGGTTGCCATTCAGCAGCTCATTGAGATCGGTAAGTCTCTCATGTCCCACCCACGCGTCATTATCTTTGACGAGCCCACAGCTATGCTTGGCGCGGTGGAAAAAGAAAACTTTTTTAACGTGCTGAGAAGATTACGTACTGCTGGTATCGCCTCTGTGCTGGTTACACATCACATTGATGACGTTGTTGCAGTAAGCGATCGCGTCACCATTATGCGTAATGGCCAGGTCGTTGATGCATTTCCGATGGACAGTGATATCACCGGCGACTTAATTGTGACGCGTTTGACCGGTAAGAAGCCTGAAAACCTTTTTATTCATGGAAGAGGATGCAACACTTATGCACCTCTTATTGATATCGAAAATGTACCTAAAGCCAGTGGCGGTCGTGGGGTATTCACTATCGGGCGGGGAGAGATTGTCGGCATCTACGGGGTAGTCGGCTGTGGTGGAGACGTTTTGCTGCAGCAGCTGGTTGGTTTCATACCCGGTAAGGCGCATGACGGCATTTCCTTCCGGATGGAAGGTCAGCGCTGGAAGCCGAGCGGTGTCTCTGAAGCCTTACGTCACGGGGTCGCGTGGCTTCCTGCAGGCAGAGCGAGCAATTGCGTTTATGCATCATTGACCATCAGTGAAAATCTCATGATAACGCAGCTAAAAAAATATACCCGCTGCGGCATGTTAAATACGCGTCAGACTGAGTTGAAATCGGATGAGCTATTGAAGCAATCCGGCGTCAAGTATGGCAGTAAGCAGGATCTGCTAACCAGCCTCAGCGGTGGTAATCAGCAGAAGGTTCTGCTCACTAGAGCCATGGCCTGTGCCCAAAAAATTCTGGTGCTGGAAGAGCCCACGGCAGGAGTAGATATTGATGCGAAGCATGAAATTCATCAACGAATTCGTGCGCTTGCATCATCAGGTGTTTCTGTATTGATGCTTTCAAGTGACCTGGCCGAAACCATGATGTTAAGCGATACAGTGTGGACCATGTTTCACGGCAGCATTGTAAAAACTTACTCTGCCCCGGATGAAAATGACAAAGCTTCCATCATTGCAGATGTCGTGGGCCAGAAAGAAACCGTGGTTACAACCCGCTTTCATTCAGAGAATGAACAGGAGTTTGTGTCATGACTACAAGCAAAGAAATGGGCTTTATATCTACAGAAAAGATGATGAAAAATAGATATTTTTCACTTTCTGACTGGATGCTTCCTCTCCTGGTGGTGTTGACTGCGGCAGTCGCTGGCTTCATCCAGCCGCGCTTCTTTACCGTGAGTAATGCGGTCAATCTTGCATGCCAGCTGGCGCCTTTATTGATTATTTCGCTTGGTCAGGCTGTGGCAGTAATAAGAGGTGGTCTCGATCTCTCTTTATCGTCAGCGATGTCTCTTGCCGGTGTCGCGGGTGTCATGATCATGAATCAGTACGGAGTAGCAGCAGGTTTACTGGCCATGTTGATTACCGGAACGATGACCGGAGCGGTATCGGGTTTTATTATCGCTTTCTTCAAAACGTCCCCTTTGGTGATAACACTTGGCATGCTCTCGGTGGCGCAAGCTATCGCGCTGATTTTATCGGGTGGTGTGCCGATTTATGATGTTCCTGCTGCCTATGTTCAGGCTGTTGGCTACGACACATTATTAGGCCTGCCAATGTTGGTATGGATAGCGGTCGCGCTAACGGTAATGGTCGCGGTGTTGCTGAAATTTACGCTGTTTGGCCGCTATGTATATGCAATCGGATCGAACGTGTCGGCGGCATCAAAATCAGGCATTAACGTGCGCTTCGTAACAGTCTTGGTTTACATGGTGAGCGGATTCTGTGCCGGTACTGGCGCAATTGTGCTTACTGCCTGGACAAGTTCAGCGCAGCCTATCGCAGCAGCTAACCTGACATTGCAATCACTTGCAGCAGTGGTATTAGGCGGCGTCGCGCTTGCTGGCGGGGCAGGCAATATCAGGCAGGTAATCACCGGTGTCGTGGTTCTCACGCTATTGTCGAATGTAATGAACATGATTGGTGTATCGGCCTATTACCAGACACTTGCGGTAGGAATAGTCATCATTCTGGCTGTAGTCCTTGACCGTTTACGTCGCCGGGGCACAGAAAATTAATTAGTGTTTTGATGGTAATTTTCATTAAATACCGGCTCTGAATCTTTGTAGCAAAGTGTGCAATTGAATCTTACAGGATATTACCCTGAGGGAGTTCTGTTGCCCATTTTTGAGTTGTTAATTAAACCCTAGAAATGAAGGATTATATTGTGACTGATAAAGTTGAATATCTTAACCCTGAAAACATCAGCCCCGCACAGGGATTATATTCCAGTCTGACGAAAGTCCGTGCAGGCGATCTCTATTTTATTTCCGGACAGCTGTCCGTTGGCTTGGACGGAAGCGTGGTGGGAAAAGGCGATTTTGACGCGCAATTTGATCAGGTCTTCAAAAACCTGAGTGATGTACTTAAAGCAGTAGGATGTGATTTTAATGATATCGCTAAATTTACAACGTATTTGGTTGCTTCTCAGCATATTGAAAAGTTTATGTTGAAACGAAAAGAACTCTTTCCTAAAGTCTTTGCAACCTCTGATTATGCACCAAATACTTTATTGGTAGTGGACCGCTTGGTAAAAGAAGATTTTCTGCTTGAAGTCGAAGCGATAGCGCGTGCTCGTGATTAAAATGTTTTTATTAAAAGGTGATGTATGAAACTGTTGACTTATATTCTGTCAGGTGAAAAAAAGATTGGCCTTATCAATAAAAGCGGAAAAATTGTAGACATATCAGGCATTGTCAAAACCAATGATATGAATGTGCTCATCGAGCGATATTCAGAGCTGAAGGTAGAACTTGAGCTTTGTAGTGAAAGAAATCATTCGGCAGACATTAACCTGAGCGATGTTACGTTGCTTGCGCCCATTCCCGAAACCCGCCGTAATATTTTCTGTGTCGGGAAAAATTATTATGCCCATGCAGAAGAGTTTGGTAACAGCGGTTACGACTCAAGCGCTGCAGCTGGAAATGTGCCATCGCATCCGATTATCTTTACCAAACCGTCTACCTCGATCAGCGGACCCGGTGACAGTATTGATAGTACTCTGGATCCTTACAACACTATAGATTACGAAGCGGAACTGGCAGTAGTCCTGGGTAAGAAAGGGCGTGTGAAAGAGTCAGATGATCCAATGTCATATGTCTTTGGCTATACGCTGGTGAATGATTTAACTTCACGTCACTTGCAAAAACAGCACAGCCAATGGATTCTTGGCAAAGGTATTGATGGCTTCTGTCCAATGGGCCCTGTGATTATAACAGCGGATGAATTCGGGCATCCTTCTGAGCAAAAGATTGTTTGCACAGTTAACGGTGAAAAACGCCAGGAAGCTTCTATTTCCGACTTAATTTTCAACATTCCTGAGTTGATTAAAACAATTGGGCAAAACATTACTTTATTACCTGGTGATGTCATTGCCACTGGAACACCTGCCGGTGTTGGCTTGGGTTTCAATCCGCCTAAATATTTATCGAAGGGTGATGAAGTCACTGTGTCGATGAGGGAAATTGGTGAGCTGACTAATACGATAGTCTAGTTGGTAATGTTTTCTGATTAAATTAAGTCTCTTAGGGTTGTTGTTCTTAATTTAATAATGAGCCTTTTCCGCTTAATGTGGAAAAGGGCTCTTTCCGACGTTCATTTCCGATAGCGGAAAACACTAAATTATTGAGGTAACAAAATGGCTAAGATTGTTAGTGCTATCAGCATGTCCCATGTACCAGGTGCTCTAGGCTGGGCAGATGCTCCATCTGTTGAACAACGCCAAAGACTCGCAGATATTCATGGCCGTTTAAAAAAATGCATCGATGATACTAAACCTAATCTCATCATCGCCTTTCTTGATGACCATTTCGAAAACAACTTCCGTAATTTAATGCCAACGTTGGCTGTGCCAATTAGTGATGCCAACATTGGTCCAGCCGAATATATGATGGAAGCTTTAAAGTTTGATAAGCAGCATAGTATTGCCAGTAACGCAGAAATAGCAACGACACTGCTCGAAAAGCTTATCCATGGCGGTTTTGAAGCAACACGGATGGGTGCCATTGAGTATGGTAACAATCTCATGATGCCACTTCATTTTATTAATCCTGAGTTCAATATTCCCGTCGTACCAGTCTATATCAATGTGTTCTCACCTCCGCTGATGCCTTATTCACGTGCTTATGACCTGGGCCTTAAAGTCCGTGAGATAGTTGATTCGCTGCCAGATGACTACCATGTTCATTTCCTGGCAACAGGTGGATTGTCGCACTGGCCGCCAGTTTGGACTGAAGGCGCACCGGAAGATGACGAACTGCTGCAACGCATGAAAGTCTATCAAACCATCGGTAAAGAAGCCTTGGTCAACGATCCTTCTCTTTATACTGATTTTGCGCAGTATGAAATCGATATGATGAGCAAAATGGAATGGCCACTCGGCAAAAGTCACCCACTTGTCAATGAAGAGTGGGACCGGGAAATGCTTGAGCGTTTTGAAGCTGGTGATGTTGAATACATGCGTGCTTTGACCTACGCAGAGGTGGAAGAACGCGGTGGTCATGGAGGACACGAAGCACTCAATTGGGTTGCACTTATGGGGGCAATGAAAGGCGCGCGACCAGATTATGTGGCGTATGAATCCGTGCCTGAATGGATCACCGGAATGAGCTACCTATCTTATCCGGGACAGAGTTAATTGAATGGGTGCAGCGCGTTATTTTTACTATGACGCTCTGCACCATACGTCTGAAATCATTAATCACTAATGAGGAAGATGAAGTACTAAATTAAGCTGTACGATGAATGCACGTGCGACGTCCTTCACTTCAATTACCTATTTGTCGGGTACAAGTGTGCCCCAAAAAACAACACCTCTTGAATGAACCTTCAGTCATTTCTCAGCTTCAGGCTGCTGATTTGTCGCGTTATCGATATAGTTTGTCGATAACGCGACATCAGGAATCGCTTCCAATAAATAGATTATGGGAATGATTATCATTTGTTTTTAAGCGAAAAGTGTGCTCCAGAGCGCACCTGAAATTTAATTGAGAATGAATAAATATTTATATTGCAGCCATGCAAAAACTAAATATTAATTAAATTATATGTAGGTGATGCTTTAGTTAAATATCACATTTAAGAATGTGCAAAATATTTATGCTTGCTATAAATCATAAGGAATTTAGCGTTGAGAAGAATAATAGCTATAAATTGTAATTTAATCAAAGCCTCGTGTGTATTAAGCCTGATTTCATTTGGCTCCTATACTTATGCGGAAAATAGTAACGATACTTTAACTGTTACTGGAGAATCTTCGGGAAACTACACGGTTGACAAGTCTACGGCCGCAACAAAACTGGATTTATCCATTAAAGAAACGCCACAATCAGTTTCAATTATAACACCTGCACGTATACAAGATCAGAACATGCAATCAATTGGTGATGCCCTTAAAAATACGACAGGAATATCTGAAAGCAGTTATGATTCTGAACGTTATACTTACTGGTCGCGTGGATATCGTATTGATAATCTTTCCTATGATGGATTGCCTACTACAACAGGCTCAATAAGTTCATATCTCGATACAAATATGGACCTATCCATTTATGATCGTGTGGAAGTTGTCAGAGGAGCAAATGGCTTGCTTACAGGCACGGGAAACCCTTCCGCAACTGTGAATATGGTAAGAAAACATGCTGTAAGCAGAGAGTTTACTGGCTCAGTAAGTGCAGGTGTCGGATCATGGAATCAATATCGCACTACCTTAGATGTCAGCACTCCATTATCTGAAGATGGCGATATTCGGGGGCGTTTCATCACAACCCTCCAGGATGCAGACTCACAATTAGATAGATACAATAAAAAAAATCAGCTTTTTTACGGTGTGATCGATGCCAATTTGGGTACGAATACTGTACTGAGTATCGGATATGATTATCAGAAATCTAAGCCTGGTGCCTCGACATGGGGAGGATGGTCCTATCTTGATTCTGCGGGGAATCGTATAAACTGGCCTCGATCATTTAACACCGCCCCAGACTGGACGCACTGGCTATCAACCAATAACCGCGTTTTTATTTCTCTTGATCATTTCTTTGATAACGGATGGGAATTCAAGTTAAACAGCTCTTATTCAGAAACTAAAGCAGATGAGAAACTTGCGTCGTTTAGTGATTCACCTGATGCGTCAACAGGAAACGTAACTTATACTTCAGCTAAATATCTTTCGTCTCGCAGGGTTTATTCAGCTGATGCGTATGCTAAGGGCCCGTTTGAACTCTTTAATAGAGAACACGAATTAGTTATTGGGACCAGTGCTAGTCGTCAAAGAAATCACTCATACGGAACCGATCGAAAAAAAATCATTGTTGAAAATATCTATTCATTTAATGGTGATGTCGCTGAGCCTGATTGGGGACCCTACCATGATGAGGGCACTGAGAGTATTTATCAACGCAGCTTGTATGCAACCAGCAGACTAAATCTAACAGATCAGACCAAGCTTATTTTAGGTGGACGTTTCACTGACTGGAGAACAACTGGTTCAGATAGCACTACGCAAAGTAAGGTAACACCTTACGCGGGCATTGTTTATGATATCAACGATTACTATTCGTTATATACCAGCTATTCTGGTATTTTTAGCCCTCAGACATATCGTAATCAAGATGGCTCATACCTTAAGCCGCTGGATGGCAAAAACTATGAAGCAGGAGTTAAAGCGTCAACGCTGGACGATAAATTCACGTCATCATTCACCATTTTCCGCACTGAACAATCTAACATTGCCGTTGCTGATGGTTCGAATTATGTAAATAACTCTTCGGATCAGGCTTATGTTGCATCTAATAAAGCCATTAGCAAAGGATTCGAAATTGAAACGAACGGTACCCTGATGCCAGGATGGGATGTTAGTTTAGGTTATACACGTTACGTCATGGACACTGCCGACAACAGCAGCATCAATACGCAGTTACCTCGCACAACGGTTAAAGCTTTTACCTCGTATAAACCGGCTACCTTTAACAACAGACTTAGCGTAGGTGGTGGTCTGAGGTGGCAGAACAGAACTTATACTGACATCAGCTACAACGATAAGGATGTCCGAATTAACCAAGGGTCATACTCATTAGTAGATTTATATGCTCGTTACGATATTAGTGACGCACTAACTGCGCAGGTTAATATTGCCAATTTGTTTGATAAACAATATTACAGCGTTCTGGGTTTTTATGATCAGGGAGCGTATGGTACAGGAAGGTCGATCTTTGCATCTCTGACTTATAAGTTTTAAATGTAGAATAAATATCACCCGCAAGCATTTTTGCGGGTGATATTATACATTGATATTAAAAAGTTTTTATTAATTAAAGTCAGAAGGTAATTTTTTTAATGATATTATACCTTCATCGGCAGCATCAGCCAGCATAGTTATTTTTCGTCGAGCCAACGAAAAACATGAATGCAGTCACTCAATGGCTTATAGTATTTAGCGTAAGGTTTATTGGCCCATTCTCATCAGACGCTCTTATCCTCTATTTTGGTTAGCAGAAGATGCTCATATTCTCATTCCTCCAAGTATCATTTGCGCTATTAACGCTTGTAAAATCGGGTGATGGTATGAGGATGTTTTATAACAGACGAGGATGAAATCGTTCATTGAAAGTATTTACCCGGCGACTTTCCTGTGAATTTCTTAAACATAGTGATAAATGCATTGACCGAATCATAACCTAATTGGCCAGCTACATTTTGGACCGACTCTCCTGCGGCAAGTTGTCTCAACGCAATTACCAGATGAAGTTGCTGCCGCCATCTACCAAATGCAGGCCTGTTTCCTTTACTATTAACCTTGCAAGTGTTCTGTGGCTCATTGCAAGCGTGCTACTCCAAGCAGAAAGCGTGCGACGGTCATCGGGATTATCCGCGAGGGTTTTTAACATTTTATATAGCCTTGGATCATCAGAAATGGGCAGGCAAAAATTCTCCACAGGCATTGTGGCGAGTTCTTCCAGAAGAATTGAAGCTTTGCGATAAGTTAAGCTGTTTTCTGAATATTCTGAGGGTTGATCTGTAATATCTAAAATAAGTTCACGCACAAGTGGGGAAATTGCAATTGTGCAGCATTTATCGGGCAAAGTTGATGATTCTGGCCTGATGTATAACATGCATAATTTAGCTTCAGAAGTCGTGCTTATACTGTGAGGAGTATTAGAGGGGATCCAAACGCCACATTGTGGCGGAACGGCCCATAACTCGTGAGCAACTTCACATGACACCGCTCCTTTTAAGGATATGACAAGCTGCCCCTGAGGATGTTTATGTAAAGGAAATCCCTCTTTATCAGAAGCTTGGATTTTCATGCCAGCCACAGGACCGAAAGTCTCCGCTTCATCGAAATTCCATTCCAGCGGCATAATTGGATGGATCATGAACAATATTGTCCTTTTTTAGGTATAAGTAGTCATAATATCTATATCCTACAAATATCCAAAAAGCTATCTTTAGTTTTCAAACTTGGAAATGAGACCAATCATGAAAACCAAATTAGATGTCCCGTCAGGCATGGTACATCCTGTATTGCTTACCGCTGTAATCCTTGTAATTGCTACAACATTACGTGCACCTATATTAGGTGTAGGACCTTTGATTCAAACCTTACAGTCGCAATTTAATCTCACTACAACAATGGCTGGCTTTTTAACAACGTTGCCATTAGTAGCATTAGGGCTGATCGCTCCGTTTGCTGGAAACCTTGCCAGAGTATTTGGATTTGAAAAAACTATATTTTTTGCACTCTTAATCATGGTGTCAGGGATTATTCTTCGCTCTATGGGGCAGGAGTGGCAGCTTTATAGCGGTACGTTACTTATAGGCGTTAGCATTGCCGTTGGTAACGTTCTGCTCCCTGGGATGGTAAAGCGCGATTTTTCAGATAAAGTTGCCAATATAACGGGTAAGTATGGTGTGGCGATCGGGGTTTCTGCTGCTGTGACTTCAGCAACTGCAATACCTTTAATGAACAGATTCGGGTGGCAAGTAGCTCTGGCGTGCACATTAATTTTTCCTGTTCTGGGCTTAGCACTGCTGTATAGCAGACTAAATAAATCTGGTAAGCAGGCTGGCGCCGTGGCTACGCCGATGAAGAAAGGAAAAAGCGTTTGGAGTTCATGGCTGGCCTGGCAGGTCACTATATTTATGTCCCTCAACTCAATAATATTTTACGCAATTGTGACTTGGCTCCCCTCCGTTTTAACCGATGTGGGAAATTCTAAAGAAACTGCAGGATCAATACATGGTTTCATGCAGTGCGCTTCGATATTGCCGGGCCTGGTACTGGGATCAATAGTTGCCAAAAGAAAAGATCAGAAATTTATTGCAGCTGTATTATGCCTCTTCCAGTGCGTAGCGCTGCTTGGATTCGCTTTGATTCCTGATCTTTCTTATGCATGGGCATTTATGTTTGGTATGGGGAGCGGGGGAGCTCTTATACTGTCCCTGATGTTTATCGGACTGAGAAGTACCAACCCTCAGCAGGCCGCCTCACTATCTGGCATGGCCCAATGCGTTAACTTTTTAATAGGTGCTTTTGGTCCTGCCGTTGCGGGCAGAATACATACATTAACCGGGAACTGGTCAGAAGTCCTGTATATTGGCGTGCTTCTTTCTTTAGTTATGGTTATTTTTGGTGTCTGCGCAGGAAGAAATTTAAAAATTCAATCCTGATTAAGCCATTACCTTATAAAGGAGGCTTCTTGCCTCCTTTAATGTGGGTAAAATGAACAAGAGACAAGTATGCCCAAAATCATGCTTCTGGACTTTGGGCTTTAGATACCTTTTACATCAACATAACTTGCTTCCAGGCAGCAGATAAAACTGCCTCAGAAGCTGAATTTATTCTGCTGTTTTGCCCGCAACTCGTTAACAATAGCTAAAAATGCTAGCCCGATGGGAATTAAGGATCCCCACAGCACGGCGTTCCAGCCGTAAAGACTGAGCAGAGCACCTGAAGAAAATGATCCAACGATCATCACCCCGAACACCACAAAATCGTTCAGGGACTGGACCTGGGTTTTCTCATCGGGACTGTGATATTCAATGATCTTCGCCGATGCGCCGGTGAAGCCAAAATTCCAGCCCAGACCCAGCAGAATCAGCGAAAGCCAGTAGTGGAAAATATCGGTTCCACCGAGGCCGATCAGGACAGAGCATCCAGTGATAAGCAGACCCGCAGCGGCAATACGCATGGCGCCAAAGCGGTGAATTAATTTGCCGGTGAAAAAACCCGGACCGTACATGGCAATAACATGCCACTGGATGCCGAGATTGGACGCCTGCTGAGAAATGCCGTGCATATGCATCGAGAGTGGTGCTGCCGTCATCAGGAAGTTCATCACCATATAGGTTACCGCACCGCTGAACACTGTTCTGGCAAATCCAGGCTGACGAACAATTTCGCGTAAAGGCCGTCCATCCGTTTTTATCGCACCGACCGGTTCCGCAGTTTTGACGCCTTTGAGTATGAATGCCGAAATGACGGCTACGATAGCCTGAGCGAGAAATGTGACGGCGAAGGTATGAGGCGACCAGAGGTGCATCGTTCCTGAAACCAGCATAGGACCAACCACACCAGCAATTACTCCGCCCCCCATAACCAGCGACAGAGCCCGGGCGCGGCGTTCGGGCGTGACGCCATCCGTAGCGGCAAAACGAAAGCTGAGCGCAACGGCTGCATATGCACCACCCAAAAATGCAGCAATGCAAAATAACAGGAATGAGCCAACGACGACGGCGAGGGCAGCAGCCAGGCCGGTAATAACGCCCGCTCCGGTGCCGACCATGAATGCGGCCTTACGACCCTTCTTTCGCGCCAGTGCGCCTAATGGCAGGATGCAGGCCGCCATTCCTATAACAAACATGGTGATGGGCAACGTTGCCAGCGCGCCGCTGGGAGCAATAGTGTTGCCGACAATGGCGCCCGTGGCGTAGAAGACCACCGAGTTAGCGCCAGCGAGAGCCTGAGCGGCCGATAGACGAATAATATTATTTTTCTGCTCTGCTACAGGCAGGAAATGTTCTGCGGACATGTGATTAATTATCCTGATTCATGGTGAGTACTATCCGGTAGCGGACCTGACCCATCCTGAGTCTGTTGAGAGCCTCGTTTGCACGCTCAAAGGTCAGCGGTTCTGTAACGGGTAAAGCCTGAAAGAGGTGGCTGAACTGCAGTGCGCGCTCAGTCTGCACTGGTGTGCTGACGAAGGATCCTGTCAGGGTACGTTCAGCGCCGATCATCATACCAGGCGTGATCTGCAGCGGCGTTTGTCCGGTACCCAGCAGTATCGCTTTTCCCCGTGGGGCCAGGGCGGACAGGAGGGTTGAAACCGTATCTGAAGCCGGTGCCGTTGCCACAATAAAATCCACACCCCCGTTGTTTTTCAGGCGCTCTGGTGCGTTTTCCTCGAGTGCATCAATGTAGTGATGCGCACCCAGCTCAAAGGCCGCTCGCTCTTTTTCACTCCCCCGCGCAATCACAGTCACCTCCAAACCCATTTTACAGGCGTACTGAACGGCCATGTGGCCAAGCCCCCCCATTCCGAGAACCACCACCCGGTCGCCTGCCCTGGCGCCAGAATTACGCAGCGCGTTGAAAGTAGCGGTACCGGCGCAAAGGATGGGTGCGGCATTCACGGAAGAGAGCGCTGAGGGTATGGCTATCAGCGCGGTATGGCGCATGACAACGTACTCTGCGTAGCCGCCATCGCAGCTGAGACCCGGCGTCAGTTGGTTTTCACAGAGATGAAACAGTCCGCTGCGGCAGGGCCTGCAGTGCTGACAGTACCCGCCCAGTCGCCCGATTCCTACCCGCTGACCGGTTTGCCAGATATCGGGCACGCTGTCCCCCTTCCGGGCAATAAATCCGACGATTTCATGACCCGGTATACGGCCCGGCTGGCCCTCCTGCGGCGCTTTTTCCGCGTCCCGGAGATCGGCACCGCATACTCCGCACGCTTCAATCCTGATGAGCACCTCATCCGGACCGGGCGCGGGTATCGGCCGCTCTGTCATTTCCAGCACTCCGGGAGCAACGATCTGCATAGCGCGATATTTTTTGTTCATTAATTGCACCGTTAATAATGGGGATTATCAGATGGCGAGGACGATAAGAAAACGAGACACGCCTGTTACAGGCGACAACGGTTGCAACGGGTTCCACTGTCTCTTTATCACCAGACAGATGTGCAGAACGCTCCAGCCGCGTCAGCACTGTACTAAGTCACCTTCGATCAGCATATTCTGGGCCAGTAACCACCGGTTCAGGGAAGCGTTAATCACTCGCTGATGAATCCCTTCAAGCTGATGTACCGTGCCGTCACCGCTTACGTGGATGACATACTTAAGCCTGCCGGAAGCATCCTCCGCAGCTCTGCCGCCGAATGCCGGTATACTCTTCGGAAGGTGCCCGTCAGTGTGTATTGCAAGATGGGTAAGGACGAAACCCTCAGCTCTGGCTTCCTGAATAAAAGAAGCCATCATGCAGGCATTAAACGCAGCAAGGATTAGCTCCTGAGGGTCAGGAGCCAGCCCTTCGCCACCCAGCGAAACCGGTTCATCGGAATCGATAACGTGACTTTGCAGTGCAGGCGGATCGTTGTCTGAGGAAAGGCACTGGCAGAGCGTCCGGCTGGCCATGCCACCCTGCCAGGTGGAGACAAGGTCATAATGCGCAGTCTGGATTTGCATAATTACTCCAGTGCCGCACGCGGGTAAGCGCGTGCGGCATGGTCATCAGGCGTTACGGCCAGCCATCACGCCGCCATCGATATCCCAGATAGCACCGGTGACCCAGCCAGTTTTGTCAGAAAGCAGGAAGGCAACGGTTTCCGCGATATCGACCGGCGTACCCACGCGACCGATCGGGTGGAAGCTGTCAAAGCTATTCATCACATTCTTCACATCGTCTTTTGGAATGAAGCCTTCGTAAATTGGTGTGTGTACGACGGCCGGAGAAACCGCATTAACACGAATGCCGTTTCCGCCGAGCTCAATGGCCAGGTTTTTAGTCAACGCGTGCAGACCGGCTTTAGCCATCGAATATGCAGCAGAAGGAGTAGCACCAATAGCCTGCTGGGCCCACATTGAACCGATATTGACGATTGAACCTTTGATACCGCCCTCGACCATATTGCGTACCACGTCGCGGGTAATGAAGAAGGTCGCGCGGTTAATGTCCATATACATGTCGTAGTCGGACATCTCATTGTCGACGAAAGGTTTAGGGAAGAACACACCGGCTGCATTCACCAGCAGGCTGATATCTTTATGTTCAGCATTGATAGTATTAACAACGTGCTGCATACCTTCTTCTTTCATCAGGTCGGCAACGATGATGGAGACCTGACCGTCCGCAGCCAGCGCCTGGCGGGCCTGCTCGGCTTTGTCCTGACGATTGCCAACCAGCACAACGCTTCCACCGTTTTTCAGAACCAGCTTCGCCGTTTCGAAGCCCATACCGCTTGTACCGCCGACCACTAACAGTTTTTTACCAGCAAAAGATGCGTTCATCGCTAACCTCTTTGAATTCATATGGTTGTCATTAATGAAAAGGCGTGCTCCTCATCGTGTGAAATCAGAATGCCACCCGGGCGTATGATTGACGACTGAGAAGAAATTGCGACTCAGGAAAGAAAATCTTTCTCGCTGGCGTATACTGAGGAAAATTATGAATCAGGATGCCCATAATGCGATCGCTAAACCGACTTAAATGGCTGCACGCTTTTGAAGCCACCGCCAGGCACGGCAGCTTTACCGGCGCGGCACAGGAGCTGGGCGTTACGCCCGCTGCAGTTGGCCAGCTGGTACGCTCGCTGGAAGACTGGGTAGGGCACCCGCTTCTTCACCGCACCCGCTCAGGAAAAGAGCGGCTGACGCTGGTTGACGAAGCGCAGGAGGCGCTACAGGACATCACGCAGGGACTCGACAAACTTGAAACCGGACTAAACAAGCTTCGCGGTCGCCGGTCGCGCTCGGTGGTGGTGGTGACGGCATCTCAGGTACTGGTGATGAACTGGCTGATGGATCGCCTGAACCGATTTTCAGAAGCTAACGAAAGTATCGATCTGCGGCTTAACGTCACCGAAAAACTGATGGACGTATCACACGGGGAAGCGGATATCGGTATTCGCTGCGGTCAGGGCGACTGGCCAAGCGTGAATAAAACCTGGCTGATGGATGAAGAAGCCGTGCTGGTCTGCAGCCCGCGTCTGATGCCACCCGGGAAAATGGCCTGCAGTGAATGGCTCGCCACGCAAAAACTTATACACGATGACACGCCGCATCCGGGGGCGGATTTTCCGTCATGGGATGATGTACTGGTGGCGGTCGGTGCACCCGAAGCGCTGGAAAGCGGGCTGCATATTAATTCCACCTCCGCAGTCATCCTGTCGGCCCTGAGCGGCAGGGGGGTAGCTATTGTCCGGTATGCTCTGGTGAAGAACCTTATCGAAACAGGGCAGCTGGTTCAGCTGCATCCCGACCATCGGTGGCCGCTCAGATGGTCCTATTATCTGGTCACCCCGCAGCAAAAAGTCATGCGTGATGAAGTAAAAGTTTTTCATGACTGGCTTCTTCAGGATGTCGTCTTAGATCGTTCATAAACTGTCCCCCTTAGGCATTACGCCGCCTCGGCAGTCATCCCGGGCGCGTAATGGTTATTTCTCGACAAGCTACGACATAGAATTTCTTCTCTGCTCCGCAAGATTATCTGATTTGTTGATGCTGTCAGGCTTACTGATAATCGCCTTCAACGACAGTGACTACAGGCCGGTTGTTAAAACGGATGTATTTACGACGTCATGTAATTAATGATTCCTGAGACAATAAACCGGAGTTTTGAATGTTCTTAAACTGGAACGAATATCGCAGTGGTCTGCTCGCCACCATCGGTAAATTTGCCAAACTGCAGCCTGAGTTTATGAAAGGCTTTCAGCTGATGGATAAGGGTGCATCTGAAAACAAGCACCTTGACTCTAAAACTCATGAGCTTATTGCGCTGGCCGTAGCCGTGACCACCCGCTGTGACGGCTGCCTGGCCGTACACGTGGACGCTGCGGTTAAGCACGGTGCGACGCGTGAAGAGATCGCCGAAGCGCTGTCTGTTGCCATTAACCTGAACACCGGCGCAGCGCTGACGTATACCGCGCGTGCTCTGGATGTGTACGATAACCTGCCAAACAAATAGGCCTGCAGACGGCTCTTTATGGGGCCGTCTAATCACTAACTATGATGTTACTGAATTCTGATTTTTCGCAGCGTGCGATAATTACTCCGGATGATTATCAGTGGGTACCTTCACCCCAGCCCGGCGTTGAACGCATAATGCTTGACCGGATTGGTCATGAGAAGGCGCGCGCAACAAGCCTTGTCAGGTACGCGCCCGGATCCGAATTTCCCGCACACAGCCATCCCGGCGGAGAAGAGATTCTGGTGCTCGACGGGACTTTTACCGAAAACGGTGTCGATTACTCTGCAGGCTGTTATCTGCGCAGTCCGGACGGTTCGTCTCACCAACCCTCAAGCCGCGACGGCACAACCATTTTCGTCAAGCTGCGTCAGATGTCTGCCGATGAACGCCAGCCGGTCAGGATAAATACGCAGGAGGCTGCTAACTGGCACGGTCAGCCGCAAAGACAAATCTGCTCCTTATTCTCCGGTCCTTCTGAAACCGTTCTGCTCCAGAAGCTTGCTCCGGGCGAGCGAGTCTTCTGGGCGCCGCTTGTTGGTGGTGCAGAACTCCTTCTTCTGAAAGGGCAACTTGGCGCGCCGGAAGGGTGCTATGAGGCAGGAAGCTGGCTGCGGTTTCCACCGGGCGATATGCCTGCTCTGATGGCCACCGCCTCTGGTGCACTTTTTTATCTGAAAACGGGACATCTCAGCCCGATAACCTTTACCGGAGCGACATTTTGAAGCAGAGCGTTGTTATTATTGGTGCGGGCATAAGCGGCCTTTATGCCGCCACGCTTCTTGAAAAAGCGGGCGTGGATTATGCAATACTTGAAGCCCGTGACAGAACGGGCGGCCGCGTGCTGTCAGGCCTGGAACTGGCGGGCACCTCCGCAGGTTTTCCTGTAGATATGGGGGCAGCGTGGTTCTGGCCTGATATTCAGCCGGACTTCGCGCACCTGATTGATCGGCTCAACCTTTCGACAATAGCGCATGGCCGTCCGGGTGACATGCTCTACGAACGCCAGTTGAATACTCCCCCCGAACGCTACCCGGCATGGGAGAGCTCCCCGGCGTCTTTCAGGCTGAAGGGAGGAATGCAGGCGCTGACGGCGGCACTCAAAAATCAGATCCCGGTTGAGAAGATTAAAACCGGCCATCAGGTGGTGGCTGTTTCCCGGTCCGGTAAGGAAGTGCAGGTCCATACCCGGTCAGAAGGCAGTAATAAAGCCGTGTTTTACGGTGAGCATGTTTTCCTCGCTTTGCCTCCTGCCCTGGCAGCTGAAATAGATTTCAAACCGGCGATGCCGGAACGACTGCTTTCAAACTGGCGGAAAACCCCGACATGGATGGCTCCCCATGCGAAATATGTCGCTGTATATAAAACAGACTTTTTGCATGCACGACAGCTTTCAGGGAATGCAGGGAGCCGCGTGGGGCCAATGGTTGAGATCCACGACGTATCCGAGCCAGATTCGGGTAAAATAGTGCTTTTTGGTTTTATTGGCGTACCGGCAAAATCGAGGCGGACCGTCACTGAAGCTGTGCTCAAAGGACTCTGCCGGGAGCAACTTGTGCGTTTATTTGGCCAGGATGCGGCAGAGCCTGAGGCTGAGTATATAAAAGACTGGTCGGCCGATCCGTTTACTGCAACGGAATTTGATCTCCTGCAGGAAGCCGGGCACGCAGTGCCTGAGCAACTGCCCGCCAGGGGAGAATGGACTGGCGAGATAACGGGTATTGCCAGTGAATGGTCGCCGCAGTTCTCAGGCTATCTGGCAGGCGCAATTGACTCTGCATCAAAGGGCGTTCAGCGCTGGCTACAACAGAATTAAGCCCGTCAAATGGTTTGTAGCCTTTCGAGCCGGAGTGGTAGGTTAAAAAGCGTCATTTTGGTACAGCGGGTATACGTACATCACTATAAAGTGATGATGTGTGTATTGTTCACGTTGGGAGGATTAATAACTTATGAACGTCTACCACTTAATTTTCATATACAGATTAGTAAATTGAAGTGTACTTCAAAATGGTAAATCCGCTCTAATAATGTAATAAAATGGGAGTTGGCGTTGATTTAATTGGGTTTTCGTCGAGAGCGGAATAAAATTACGAAGTAGCCAACAATACCATCCCAGGCAATGCAGTAGTATTCACGAACGATTTTTTGAGTTCAAAATGGACGATTCAGGCTATTAGTTTAATTTTTAATCCAAAGATAAATAGGCGCATTACTTATTGTATAATGCGCCTAAAGTTTTTATCTGATTGAATGCTTGTCTAAATATAAACCCAATTCAGACTCCAGCGTTCTACATGTCACGTCCAAATTAATATCGATATATCCCATCGTCGTGGTAATACTCCTATGCCCTAACAATCCTTTAACCATCTGTAAATTTCGATCAGGTGATTTCATAAGCTCAGTCGCTAATGTATGCCTGAAACGATGGGGAGAAACAGCAAAGCCGCACTCTTTAGATAATCGTCGAAAAAATGATTTTACCGGCTGTAGTGTGGCAACCGGCGGTAGATTTTCTCTATCTTTCTCAGTACCTAAGAACCTATTAACATCAAAAATAGCGCTAATTGATTCGGCACCATTTTCAATTGCCCGCTTAATCAGTATTTGCAGCTGAGGTTTTAATGGACCAACAATTGGAACACGCCACTCTCTGTGCGTTTTACTGCCGTCGAGGCGCAGCTCGATCCAGTTTTCTTCAAGATTAATATCCATCAACCTCACATGCATCAATTGATTTATGCGCATGCCGGTATAGCGCAAAGTGTCCAAAACTGTGGTCCAGAACCATGCCGGATGCAATGCACAGCGCTTCATCTCAGCTATTGAAAGATCAGTGTCTAAATCAACATGCTGCTGCATTAAAAGATAGACACGGGTCAGCTGCGTTTTAGATAATGTTTTTTTACGCTTGTTATCAGCCCGGACTAAAACCTCATTAAACGGGTTTTCAGTTTGAGGGATGAGGTTCGCTTTCATGGCATAATTAATGATGGCACGCATGTGAGCTACTTTGTTATTCCAGGTGACGGCAGATGAACCTTCCACATTAATAACATGCCGTCGCCATTCCTGAACATCGCGCCGAGTTATCTCACTGAGCGTTCTATCAAGCCCATAATATTTCCTAAAACCATTGACTACTTTTCGGTAACTCCACTCCGTATGGGGGCGAAGAAATTTTACGAAAAAATATTCATCCAACAACGAATCCCAGCTTGTATCGCTATCAACCTGACTCATAACCTTTCCTTCGATCAGCAATTAAAATACCACCCTTTGGGCAGCAGCTCTCCTCCATACACCTTCCAGAAAAGCGTCAGGGAACCACGAGGAACTGACTATCATCCGGCACATCAGAACTACGGATGATCATCGTGGATTTGACCAGATAGCCTTTCACACGTTTATAAGGGCCGTTACGGTCGGCACTGTTGTAGAGAGTGGCAAACGTAAAACGCTTGCCGTTGTTACGCCGATGTCGGTTAAGTCTTTCAAACCCTGCCTGAACGTTTTCACGTTCATCAGCAGACTGACCGGTTTGCTTCAGATATCGATAAAATATGCCCGGTACAAGCAGGAAAACAAAACCAGCGACCAGTTGCACGCGTGAATCTGCTTCATTGCACGCTATCGTTCCTTTTTCGAGACCCTCAACCAGCCAGGACCAAAACGCCTCGCCAATCTGTTTCTTAGAAATCTGTGAGGTGTTCTCAGGTGTGACGGGGATCGATTCTGGATCACGCCGCTGCGTTAGGTAAACTTTGTTGACGTATTTTTCATCACTTTCAGAAGATCCGTAGGCTTGGTTTTGTGCATTATCAGAATTATTCGCACTAACTTGACTACCATTCTGGATGTAAAACTTATCTATATCAGAACCATGATCGATATTTTCAGAGCTGTAGCGGCTATTTTCTATTTCAGCAGTAGCTAAATAGCCACTTTCAATAACATCACCCTGATTAATGTATTCGTCATGAGTAGTCTCGCTATACCATTCCACGGGGATTTCTGCGGGTTGATCATTAACTTTTTCCGCATATGAATCTGACCCATTTTCCTGAACTATTTCTACGGAATGTAATTCACGTGGCACTGAATTCAGTTGCGCTTTATTCAGTAATAAATGGACCTGCTTTTCTGCGGAATTAATTCCGGCCAGTTCAAGAAACAGGCAATCTCTCACATTGGGCAGTTTTTCCATCCAATTTATCGCGCTTTTAGGCAACATTGAGGCAGCAAATGCCAGCCGGATAATGTTGTCTTTTGTTGGTAATTCGGGTTGCGGGTTCACTTTGAAGCGATATTGCATACCCGGCGCGTTCGATAGTGGATACCAGATTTGGCCATCTTCCAGTTCAGCTTCAATGCAAAGTAACTCGGGAACGTGCCGGTAAAGAGCCAGCCAAAATACGACGCAGTTCCAATGGCTGGACTGCGCGGCCTGATCTTCAGGTGCAGCACTGGCAGGAAACACCATGCCTTTCGATAACTGCAGCGTGGTAACGATTAGCTGCAGAGTGAGATCCAGTAATCCACCTTCGATATTCCAGTCCGCGATACGCACTGCAGGCAAATTTTGATAACGGTCGGCCAAAGTTTGAAGCGGTTGCAGGCAAAATTCGTCATAGGCGGATTTGGACAGCAACGAGTTCTGCCAGATTTTCTTAAGCAGAGCCTGGCGCGATGGCGTGCCCAGCAGCAGCTGATGGTTTTGCGGTGTGAAGTAGTCTTCTCGTTTAACCGGCAACGATGGCTGAAAGGTGCTGCGTCTGAATCTATTTTGTAGTTTTGGGAACATGTTTCACCTCCAGATCGGAGGCACTATCGTTCCAGACTGCAAGTAATCACAGCCTAAAATCATTTTTGGAAAATGCGATTAAATTGCCGCCCAAAAAAAAGAAACCATCCTCAGAAGAGGATGGTTTGGTTTCAGGCTGCGTCTTCTTCAACTTGTTCGCCAAGGGGCTGAAGCAAATATTCCGATGCCTCGCGAGCCTGACGACAAGCGCGGAACAGCGCCTTCTTGTCCGACTTCAATATCTTCAACCAATGATCGATATAGCTGTCGTGCTGCACTTCGCCATACACACCAAGCTGCGCGCAGAGAAAAGCACTACCCAGTTCAGCAATCAGCTCCTCAAACGCATAGATGGGATCACCAAATTTACGCGTTGTCGAAGTAATGCCTTCACGGTTCAAGCGCTTGTGATGCCCACTTGAATGCACCAGCTCATGCAGCAGAGTTGACCAGTAATCTGCACTGGTAAAGAACTGCGACGTTTTCGGCAACACAATTTGATCAGCTGCAGAATTGTAATACGCGCGGTTCTGCTCAAGTGAAGTGATCTTAACGCCGGTTGCATTGAGGATTTCAATCATCTGCCCATGTGTATCAGCATCTAACTCGTCATCCTCCTGGTAGTCGAGTGCGACGGTTGGTACTGATAAGGACTCGGGCAAATCATCACACTGCTGCACATTGAACAGCGGGATGCTGCGCAGCATGATGCGTTGTTCCATCACTGTTTCCCCTTGTGCGTTTACACGCTTCTGGCCAGCCTTGTCTGTAGATTCTACTTCAAACGGCTTGAAGAAAACTGCGATGGTCGATTTCTCACCCTTGCGAACATGGCCGCCAAGCGCCTGTGCCTGCTTCCATGTTAGCCAGCGGTTGGATTGAAAGCCTTGCTCCTCAGCCGAGAGCCACAGCAGCATGATGTTCACGCCATTGTAGCGTCGATGAGTCGCAGCGTTGGATGGTATAGGTGACTCTGATGATCTCTGACTGTCGCGCCAAGGCTTGCGCCAGGGCAAGACACCTCGCTCGATGGAACCGACGATTCTGTCAGTCACCTGCTGGTATAGATCAACGTGATTGGTTTGGGATTTACGGGGTTTGCGTTTGGTAGGCATAAGATACTCCTCGAAAGGCGCATCTCTTCCCCTGATGGCGAAGAAATACGCCACAGGGTGTTAGGTGAATTGAAAACGAAATTATTCGTCTTGTTGTGTGATGGAATCAGGGATTGGCCACTTACCGCCCAAGTTGAGCGTTAGCCAAACCTGAACGTTGGCCCACTCATCCAGCGTGCCGTCTGAGTTTATGTTGTTGCAACCCGGACAGAAGCGATGTGCAATTAGTAACGTTGCTTTGACCATGAAGTCGTATGGACGGCATGGTTTCCAAAGGAATGTGGTTTTACAGAAACCGCAGCCCGATGAATGCTGGCCAAGGTGAAAAGTTTCATATGACGCGTCCAGGCGTTCTTCACCGTTAAACGAGATCGCCGGTTGGCCATCGAGTCCTTCAACGAGCAGTTCACTAGGTTTAAGTAACGGATATTTGCCGTCAGCAGTGCAAATGACCATTGGATCTAAAAAACCGGGTACGTAGCGGTTTTGAGCAAGCAAAAAGACGTTGGCGACCATAGTGGTCAACAGCAGCCATTGATCGTTGGGTACAGACTTCACTTGGTGATATGAGTGAACATAGCCCATGGATAAATCCTCCAGATTGTTTGAATGGGGATTTATCCGCTAACGGGGGTAAATCCCCGTCAGGGTGGGTAATGCGAGCCTTGCGGCGGTGTGATGAGAGAACCTTCACCATCGTGGATGGCACCCGCTCTAAAGGTGTGCGAGTATTGGGACCGCCGATTGGCGCTTCTTTCAGGTCCGTGAAGCATATCTAAGCAAGATCTATTGTAAAGCAAGAGTTGAAATTATCAACATTAAGGAGGTGACTTCAAATGGAGTTAATTCAGAAGCTTGGTGCAGTTATCAAATTAGTCATTATGCCCACAAACGGGGAACAAACTTTCTTCCAAGGTTATGATTCGGGTCTTATGGATCCTAGAATTATTGAAACCATTTTCCTCATAAATAAAACACCAAAGAATATCTCTGAAATCTTTGAGCGATCTAGCGATAATGAGAACGTTTTAACGGAACATAATCTTATATTTTTACTTTCCCATGACAAATTAGACTCACTTGAGAAATTCAAAGACTACCCTTTCATAATAATATTCTGCACTTCAAATTATTATAAGCTGGCTAGGGATATATCTAAGGGGTTTAAAGTCAAGCCAATAATATGCTGCAATGTGAAAAAAGCTGATATACATCAAAAAGATGTCACCTCCATTTATTCCTTTGATAAGCTCTTGTTTTCTCGCTTCAAGGATGCGGAAAATAATATAATAAAGAAAACTGGCGAGCGAAAGATATCATCAAAATTGAGTAGAAGGAAAGTTTCTTTTAACACCATAAATTTAAGCTCCACTACTAATAATACTACCTATTCCAATGAGTTGTTAATTGAGTCTCTTGGATATGTACTGGATAAACCTAAAGTAATAAAAGGAGGGAGCAGTAAAAGAGAGTTTATTAACTTGATGATTAACAGTATACATTCATATAATGAATGCTTAGAAAAAGAAGACATCAACCTTCCTTCAGAGCTTATTATTTACACTCCAGGCATGTTCTCTATATTCAATAAAAATAACGATGAATTATGGTCAGAGATTGAAGGTGAACTCAATGAAATAGAAAAGGTTTTTTTAATTAGAGGGGTGCTGCTAAATCCTGAATACTCTGGAATAAGGCTACATCATAAAGGTAACCATTCTGGCTTAAAAGAGTTGTTGAAAAATCCAAAAGTTGGTTACCTGACGAGGATGAGGCAAAATGAGATGAGATTAACCACAGCGGCAATATCGCTTCTTAGCTCAAGTAAAAAATCCCCTTCGATAAGGTTGCCAAACGCATTGAATCATCTAAGCAGTGACTTAAAAAAACTTGAGTCTTTAGCTCGTAATAATGGGATTAAAAATGAACTTTTCATTAAAAAGGCAAAGGCATTCAATACAACAATAAAAAGAATGCTAGGCAGTAAATTAAGAAGGTTTATTTTAAATAACTATAATGAATTAACATTAGTTAGTGATGTTCCTTTAGATTGGTTGCGATTAGAGTTAGGTAAGTTACCAATAATGCTGTCCCATGAAATATCTCGAATTAACTCCACACCTGGAAATGTATTGTTACAGAATTGCGCATACTTCCCAAGAATCTCAATCAATGAATCAGAACTGAAAAAGACTTTGGTTATTAGGTCTTTTGAAATAGATGATCCTCTAAAACATGATTTAGAGCAAGGATTAGATGTGTTCGCGAAGAGCATGCCTGATCTAGATCTTAAAATTGTTGATGTGAAAAATTTCGAGGAGTTCACTCAAGCATTAAATGATTATGATGGACATATTGTGATTCTTGATTGTCACGGTGATCACGGTGGTGATATGGAAAACGGATGGCTAATAATTGGAGGGGAAAAAGTTGACACATGGAAACTGAGGCATATAGCAAGAGTGCCCCCAATCGTGATTTTAAGTGCATGTTTAACTTCTGCTCTAAGTGGATCGCATGCTTCAGTGGCTAATGGTTTTTTGGTTAGTGGTGCAATTAGCGTAATAGGAACACTATTGCCAGTTGTATCTATTGACTCCTCAGTTTTTGTTAGTAGATTAATATATAGATTTTACCAATTCCCAAGCGTTATTCCTAATTCATACTCGCATGTTAATCTTCGACTTTTGATTTCATTATTTATGAGGATGTCATATACATCTGATGTGATCAGAGGTTTTGCTTTTTCAGATTTAATTGATAAGGAGGAAAGTTTACAGGTTAATTCCGAGGTCAATGCTTATATAAATATGTTAAACGAGGATTGGTTTGATTTTTTAGTTGATAGGTTAATGAAGATGTCTAAGTTCAGCAAGGATGAAATACTCGAAATATTGGACAAGGATTATTTTATTACTGAAACTATGTGCTACAGTCAAATTGGATTTCCAGAATCTATAGTTATCAATTTGAGAATGTAATTAAGTTAAGTAAACCTTGTAAACATACGCTCCTCTTCCATCACCATGCCCCAAATCCATTGAAACCATTGCCTCAGCCTCTTTCCTGCTGAGGCCGTTTTTCATATGCCAATCTGTAGCCTCGCGCGAATAAGCATATCTCAGGCTATGCGGCGCTTCTTTGCCCGTAAGCCCAGCATCCTTAGACACATTTCGGTAGCGATCGATCGCGCTCTTCAGCCCTGCTTTATCAACCAATTTGCCTCCATGTTTTGCAGAATATGCAACTGCTGCATTCAAGCTGCGCACCAGTTCATCGCGCCTGACGACCGTTGTATCTCTCGGTCTGCCGCCTTTAGTACCGAACACAACGCGTAACCGCTCATCCCCGCGCGCCAGCGCTTGCTGCCAAGTCTTGAGTGACTTCGCCGACTGAACCGCTTCCTCCGTTCGCAATCCGAGATAACGCGCAATCTCCATCGCCAATGCGACACCTTCGTCTTTACTCCGTACGAGGGCGAGCGCCTCGTGAAAGCGCTCGTCCGTAATGGCCGTCTTTGACCCTGCTCGACTGGCACCAGACAGGTTGAGCGCATCATTACTCAACTTCTCATGCTTTGGATCGGCCAGTTTAGTTCTGCCAGCAGTGTTTAGAATCGCGCGCAGCGCTGCCATTTCGTTCTGCAGTGTGCGTTTTGAAATATCATCCGCCAGGCGGCTTCGAACGTAATGCTCGATGTGATAGGTCTTGATATGGTTCACGTCCCTGATCTGGATGTTGAGTTTCAGCATCTGCTCAGCCAGCCGTGCTGCGATGCGCGAACGATCGGCAACGGTTTTGAAACTGCCTCCAGATTGCCTGGCCAGCGTCACCAGCTGTTTACTGAACTGCTTGTTTCCTCGCGACATACATTCTCCAAAAAAACATCTCTACCCCGACGGCACGGTTTCAAGTTGCGCTTCCTGCGTCTCAGCGGATATCTGTGCATCGGGGCGGCGAAATGTTGAGTTGTTGCGAGGTCTCCACAGCTCTCAGAGCTGATCGCGGCTAATGCCGGTTCCTGATTTCTCAGGACGCCTCCGTCCGTCAGGTTCGCTGACGTCGCCTTGATATCGCGTTGATTTCCTCCTCAGATAAGTTGCCAACGTTCACTGCATATTGGGGTGGTTGATGATTGTAATAACGGACTACGTGTTGGTCAGACGGTAAGCGTCGTCGCAGAAGGCCGTATTACGTGGTGTTGACGTATACGCGCTGCGCGCGTCACTTGGTCGTTGCTACGCGCCAACGCAAGTGACGTCGCGCAACTTCTGCCTGTATTTGCGAGGTTCGTTCGTCGCCAAATGTTCCAAATGGAGGAAACGATCACGAAAACTGGCCGTGCGCTGTAGCTCGTATCGATGGGATGAAGTTGATTGAACCGTAGTGATGTAGTGGAAACCTTGGACGTTGCTTTTGCCCGCTACTTGCAAAGGTTGAGTAGCTTTGCCGGTTATCCCGGATGCAGCCGCCAAATGGCGTTTCTCACAGGCTGCTGAAACTTTCGCTGATGACCGCCGCTGGGGTGCCCCTTTCAGGTCATGAGGGCTTTGTTGGTTGCGTAAACAACTATGGCAACGGTTAAAACACTAGCAATTTTGGCAAAAATGGTCAAACTTAAATCAAATTGATAGGCTCAGCACAAACCCTTGTTGAGGGGCGACTAGTTGGAAATGATGATATGAGAGGTTCAATGAATAAAACCAAAAAATCACATCACGGTCAGGCGCATGAGATAGCGCGAAGGTTCACGGCTGCTTTAAATTCTCTTATTCTGAATATTGGGAAAACATTCAGAATTGCACCTAATTTAGCTAAATCATTGTTGCTAGCTCTAATTATTATATTATCTACATGCATTATTTTTGGAGGAGTGTTCTCCATTGCTATTTCTTTGGTGGTTGGGGCTATAATTTGTGGCGTTAATGTATTTTCTTCTTCCTGCATTCCATATAACGAAGAGCCTTCAGAAAGTGAACATAACTATGGTTCCAATGGTTCCAATGGTTCTGACGGCTCCAACGGGTCGTAGAACCACCTTTCATTAGAGTTAGTCTTCATACACCTTTTTTATGATTTCCATGCATTCTGCATGTGCCACTTTATGATCAGAGAATTCTTTAGTTAAAAATAAGAAGAAAGCTTTTTTCACTTGAGGGAGTTCAATGAATATGAACTCATCAACCTTGTGAAAAAAATAAAAAGACTCATTTTTCGTTGAAAATATCAGCAACGAATTAAATTTCCCTTGCTTATTTTTAGTGAACAAAGCCCTCCTTGATCTTCTTATTATATTGAAAACTTTGAATGGTGTAGTATCAATGTCACCCCAAAACATTGCTATAGGTATTGTTGATAAATAAGGGATGAAATCTTTTCCTTTGTAACGTAAAAAATTCGACCTTAAATCTTTCAATTGTAATTTAAAGGCTATGTATTGTAGCCACCAGATAACACAATCTACATCATTTGAATTAAACTGATCGCCATCCTTTTCTAAAAAAAGTCTTTTTAAGTAATCTTCAAATGCCCCTAGTAAATTTGAATTGCAAGTTTTACATGCTGGAACTGTTGTTTTTATATAGCTCGCCGGTTGATTATTGAGATTGTTAACCAGAAATTTTTCGGGATTGCCATCAAACGACCATTGAGGTAAAACATGTTCTTTTGTTATATCTTCGTTAGCCCCGCAAAGAATACAGATCGCGGATTGATGATCCTTAATTATTGCATTCATAACTAAACCCTGGGATTTTTTTATTTTTTTTCTTAAGAGACTAAATTTTTCATTCATAATTGAAATGAATCCTTTTAATTAATTTAATGCTAAAATATAAATTAACGTTGTGAAATCTTCAATCTTTATTATTCCCTATTTTCCTACCCTAGCTGTGGTAGCCGAAGCTGCTTTTTCTCCAGCACTACCAGCCGCACTTTTCACACTTGATGCACCATCACCTGCCATTCGTGCTATTTCACCAATTCTTATTCCTGCCCATGAAAACGCCGCCATCCACAGCGCAGGTAGCACAATAAACATCGCCCCCATAACAAAGTTCATAATCAAATCGTCAGAGCTATTCTGAAACCCAGCAGCATTCCAGCGGCTATGCGTATCAGAGCTATATAGTGCCTCCATCAACCAGCTGTCGAGCCAGCGCGCCAGTTCCCACCAAAACGTCAGGAAATTAAGCGCAAACACCACAAAGCTGACAGTAATAACGGTTTTGAACTCATAACTGCCAAACGCCAATATCAATGGAAGCATTACGTAGATCGCCATTAATAATAGCGCCTGCACCATCGGTAATGCCTGCCGCATCGCATCAAACGCCGGGAACGCAGCCAGACTGCCCAATGACATTCCCGCAATCCCGCCAATGCGGCTGGCGGAGTTATCCAGCGTGAAATCGGCATTGCCACCATAACCGGCATAGGTGCGGCCATTCTGTGAAACGGTCAAACTCTCCGGGCTCACCAGGCGGCGAACAATGCTCTCTTTATATTCAGCGTTGTTCTTGCCCATCATTTTTAGCGCGGCAGACATGCGCAACCACATGCCCGGTGATGCCTGAGCGACTACGCGTGCCTCAAGCCCTGTATCGGCGCTGGACCACCATTCGCGGCATGTTGGATAGCCACCGCGCCCGGTGTCCGGTCTGCCGCTGTCACGGCTCTCGTTCCACGGGAATGATGCGCGCGGTGTCTTGGATTGCAGCTGATCGTAATAGCCGCTGCCGTTCAAAAATGTGCTGCTGCCCAGCCATTCAACATCGCGCAGCGCGTCTTCCTCTTTCGTTTGCCCCTGATCCTGTTGCTTCCAGAGGTAAAGCGCCAGCGCATAGCAATCGTTGGTAAAGTCCTGCAGCTCGGCGGCAAGCGCCGGATTGCTGATGCGGGTGTGCTGCACTTCAAAGCGCAGCTGGCGTAAATCCGGGCGGCAGGGAATGGTGGCCACAGCTGCCTGAGTAATGCCTTTGGACAGTTTGTGCATCAGCACCCACCAAATTGGCGCTGCTGCCGTTTGCCCGTCCATGCTGCTGATGATCGTCGAATAGCCGCTTTCATCTGGCGCTTTTGGTGTCCAGGTGCCGCAGCTCTTGGAGCGGGATTCATCGTATTGAATGCTGTCGAGGCTGACGTTGATGATAGGAAGACAGCAAACCAGCATCACAAAAAACGCGCTATAGAGCGCGTTCTCGATGCGCGGCAGCGACAACTTGCCTTTGTTGCCCTCGTCATCGCCTTCTTCGCGTACCTTGAGCCAGATCCCCACCACTTTGAATACCAGCGGCAGCGCGAAAAGCCCGGTGGCGATCAGTAGATTCCAGATGCCGTTGTTGATGATCCAGCCCAGCAGGGTGAGGAAAAATTCCAGATAGCTATTCGTCGTCATCAGTGGCCTCCCGTTGAGGCATAAAGCACCCATTCCATAATGGCGATATAGAGCGCGCCAATGCCACCAATGCGCAGAATGGCGCGCCGCCACACGGGATCTGATTTCTTGCGCTGCCAGCATTGGAAGGTGAAGTAAGCCGTTACTGCATAGATAATCAGCCGCCACGCCAGCCAGAGCACCCATTTTTTCTCAAACCAGCGCATCAACATTGCCGGTGCATCCGGTGACTCGCTGGCTGACATTACCGTCGCAATCACTACACAAAAAATCGCAGTGAACGACACCATGCAGGCGAGAACCTTCAGGAATTTACGCATCTCACTCCTCCCCGGATGGTGCGGAAAGCTGGTTGAAGCGCGAATCGGTGTTTTCATGCGGCTGGCGCTGCGGGTTCGTTGTGGCGCGATTGTTTTCACGGTCGATGATGGTCAGCACGGAGTTGCGCGCGAGTTCGCGTTTCAGTTCCATTTCATTCTTGAGCGCATTGATTTCCCGATCGAGCGATTCAACGCGGCGATCGCCTTCCTGCAGCGCTTCAGGCATTGCCGCTGCATTCGGTTCCGATTGGCCGGTCACAATCATCCGACGCATCAGCAACGCGGTTTCAACCGTGTCGGCCATCGCCAGTTCACCCGCCAGACGGCCAACCAACGCCGCGTTGTCCGGGTCACGCTGCAGCGCTTTGATCACGCCGCTGGTGATCGCCAGGCTGCCGGTGCGCAGTTTTGCCAGGTTCTCGGCGTTGGGCTTCTCCGCGCCATTAACCAGCTTCACCAACTGCTCGCCGTTGATGCGCGTGGCTTCTTCCAGCATCGGTGAAAAGCCGGTTCCGGCTACACTGGCGCCTGGTTGCTGATCGATGTCGCCATCGGTGCATTGCGCGGCGTCTTTGCAGGTGCGAATCGAGCGATCGCCCAGCACTTTTACCACTGCAGCCGCTGCTTCTTCAGAGCTGGAGAACTTACCGCAGCTGCCACCCGTGCAGCTGTCGCTGCTGACGCTGCCGGTGCTGTTGACCGGCAGATTATTCATCATGTTGTAGCCAGCTGCAGCAAGATCATGCGTTGGGCGAATCGCGCGCTGGCCACGACCGCCGCGCTTTTCACCACCAACCCAGTTGCTGCCGGATTCGCCCGTCACTTTTTCACCGGCATCGTTAACACGTATCGCATCCGCATCTCCGCTATTCACCAGCTTTTTGTACTCGTCCATCGCGGCCTGCTGCGTCCACTTGCTGGAGTCGGAGAAATCCACCATGCGCTTCGCCATGTTCTGGCAATTGAGCTGAGCTTTGTCGAATGCCACATTGGCCTGCAGCACACCGTTGGTGAGCATTTCATATAAGCCGGGATTAGCGCGCTGGATCACCATCGCGGGCAAACTGGCCACCGCGCCGGTTGCCCCCTGAACCACATCACCCATCAGATTTTTGAAACCGTTAGTCATCCCATTGAGCTGATTGCCGACAGTGGTTTTCAGGTCGAAGTTGCCGCACTGCAGATCTGAGCTCCAGCCGACATCCAGACCCAGCTTACGCATGTTGCTGCGTGTCGCCGGTTGCGATATCACCGAGCCGCCGCCGAGGGTGTAAAACAGCTTATCGGATACCGCGCCGCTGGCGCTTTTGCCATAACCCATGCTGCTGTCCTGAACCTGCGGCAGTGAAACATCAAACGCCTGAGCGCTGGTTGCGATCAGCAACGCATACGCCGTAGACCAGATGCGCGCGATCATGATTCACCTCCAAAATTGGTGCTGTACAGGAAGGTCTGGCCGCGACGCTTGCAGCAGCTGTAGGGCTGCCATAGCGCGAAGGCTTGATTGCCATCAACGGCTGCAGTGAAGTCACCATCCGGAAACACGGCGCAGGTTTCGCTGAGCTGCGGTGAGAGCCGCTGCCATTTGTGATTCTTAAAGCCGGTGTTCTCTTCGACCGGACCGGGTGGCCAGTAGCCGGGAGACGGATTACCTTTGAGGGTTTGATAGACGTGCGGTTGGCCGGTGCGGGTGATGATGTCGGCGACGCGCTGCGCCACCACGGCGGCGGCTTTATCGTCGTCGGTCTGCGTGACGAAGCCCGATCGCGGATAGACGTTCCCCCACATGTTGGCCGTTGCCTGGCTGCCGATTTCGCGCATGCCTGGCACCAGCGCTTCCGGGTAAAGCGATTCAGGTATGCCGCTACGCCATGCCAGTGTATCGAGCGTGCTGAGTAAGTAGGGATTCAGTGGCGTCGCTGCGCTCTCGCAGGAGTAGCCGGAGATGCTGCCGCCAATCAGCGAAGTAGCCGGATGGCCAATTGCATCAGCGTATTTGAAGTGCAGATTGGTTTTACGTTTACCCGGCGCTTTCAGTTCCTCATTACCGCCACCGGCTGGTACGCCGTACATGCCGTTTTCGAGCCCGCCAGCCGTCTGACTGACGAACGCCATTTCCTTCCAGGGATTCGCACCGGGTTGGGCATACGTTGAAACCACTGCTTCCGGGATAAAGTGTGTCACTTTAACCGATGTGCGCACCTTGCAGCCCCACGGTGTGCAGAACAGCCAGTAACAGATGCCGCTGACTCGCCAGCTGATGCAGGACGGCGACACCGCGCTGGCGATGATCTGCGCGCTGGTGATCGCGGATTCGGCTGCCGGTTGCATCGCGGCGAACAGCAGCGCGGTAGTGGCCAGCTTCGCGCGCGTCATGGGTGGCCACCTTGTGCCCGGATGTTTTCCGCCAGGTCCACATCGGTTGTGCCATACACCACGTCCACATCATCGAAGACCACCGCCGGGTATTTTTCAATTCCCAACTTCCACGCCGCGATAACGCCGCGCCAGGCTTCCACCAACTGCTGCTGTTGATCCGCGCTCATGCGCTGCAGGCCGCTTTTGGCATCCTGCGCAGCTGTTGCGGATTCACTGCTGAGCTGTCCAAATATCGCATTCTGCTGACGATCAGGCGCATCGAGAAACACCATTCGCGTATCGGCATCAGCATTAATGGCCGGATGGCCAGCCGTAGTGAACACGGTGATGGCGGCAAAACCGGGAGATATTGAGCAAAGGAAAAAGAGTGGGATCAGCGACTTCATCAGACTTACTCCACAAAATGAGAGAAGCCATAACGGTGCGCCGGATGGGAGTTGAGTACAGCAAACAACTCTGTGTCGGACAGCGGGATTAAATGCCCCCGGCCCGAAGGGGTGCAGAACAACTACGCCAGGTAGGTGTAACCTTTGGGTCGGGGACGGTGCAGACTATGCAAATTTTGGCACGACTTCACAAGCGAGAGTGCTCTGAAACAGGCGTCATTTCGTGTGATTTGCTGAAAGTTTATGCGCCAGATAAAGCTGGAGATACAGCAGATCGGCGGCGTCTACAACGGTCATGTACCAGCGCGGGTGGTGATAGTCATCTTCCGTTGGCCAACTAAGATGGCTATTCACTGTAATCAGCAGATCAATCGAGCTGCACAGCTTGCCTTTGAAGTGCAGCGCGAGGCAGGAATGACTACCAACGCGCTGTGGATGGCTGGTGATTTTTACGGGCGGATTTACGCGCGAACGGATTTCATCACACAATTTGTCGAGCAGCGCCAGATCGCTGGCGAGAATTTCCGGTTCTCCCTGCGGCATCAGCGTGAACAGTGTGCGCGCCGCCTTGAGGGAAATCGTGGTGGTAATGCGGGGAATGGGATATTTGAGTTCCAGCATAAAGCTCCCGGTTTAAGCGGCGGCTGACTTGAGGCCGCGTGCCGCATCAAGCTGGCGCGCAACGATCACTGCAGCTTCCAGCTCACTGCAGTTATGCAGCTTCATCAGTTTGCGGCGTTCGGCTTTTTCCTCTTTCTCGGTCATGCCGAGAGCGAGGTAGAGGCTGGGCGGCACGGCCCGGAACAGCGCTTCGGTTTTCTTGGACAGCACCACGCCTTCGGTATAGCAGCGCGGCAGCTTACTGGCGGAAAGCAGCACCGATTTTTGCTCATCGCTCAGCTTCTTAAAGCGTGCGATTTGCTCCACTTCATCAGGCGGCATCGTCAGACACAGCCACCATTCAGCCATGTTCAGCATCTTCTCGGCGATGTCCGGGTAATCCGCCAGATTCTGCGTCGCCATCCACAGCCAGGCACCAAGCTTACGCCACATCTTGACCACTTTGGTCATGTACGGTGACAGCAGCGGATTGGTGGTGGTGATGTGCGCTTCATCAATGGCGAAGACGATTTCGCGGTCGAGATACTGATCGCGTTCGGCAATGTTGTTGATGGTGTTCACCAGTGAAACCATCGCTAGCGCCATCTGCGCGCCATAGTTCTCACGGGCCAGCGTACCTAAATCGATAAGCGTGACATCGGCTTCCGGCCAAGGTGTGCCAGGACGGTTGAACAGCTCGCCTTCAAAGCCGCTGGTAAACATCGACATCGCACCGGCCATCTCATCAGCACGCGCACGGCGGCGCTCAGTCAACAGTGGCTGGCCGCTGCTATCCAAGCTGTTATCACGCGCGATGGCAAATAGCGCGGTCTGCAGATCTTCAGCAATCATCTGGCGCGATTCGTCGTAGCTGGTTTGCGCCGCCATCATGATGGCCTCGCGGATCAGGCCACGGTCAGAGCGCGTTAACCGTTCCTCTTCTCGCTTTTCGCCGCCGGTAATCATCATGCGCGCGGCAATTTCCATTTCTCCAAGGATGTCGCGCTGTTCATCACCGTCGTCTTCATCCGCGTCAGGGATATCGGCTTCGTTAAGTTGTAGCTGTTCAGGCTTGAGGTCGAGCAGCTGATGCGCATCGGCGAACAGCGCCAGGCTGACGCCGCAGCCGGGACGGATGCTGATTTTATTCACTGTCAGGCCAAGGCTTTCACAGTAGTCGGCATACAGGCCAAACGAGTTACCGGCTTCAGCAATAAACAGACGTGGGCGGTGAATGGCCATCAGCTGGGAAAGCGTCGCACACAGCGTGGCCGACTTACCCGCACCGGTTGGCCCGAACAGCAGCATATGGGCGTTCTGCGTGCGATCCTGTTTATTCATCGGGTCAAACGTCAGCGGTTCGCCGCCGCGATTGAAGAAGCTGAATCCGGGATGACCGCTGCCGGTGGCGCGGCCAGTCACCGGCAGCAAACCCGCCAGATGCTGCACCCACGTCAGGCGCGTGTACCAGTGGCGGCGATCTTTCTGAGGATTGAAGCACATCGGCAGCGCGCGCAGCCAGGTGTTCAACGGCGATACGTTATATTCCGGTCGAACCGGCTGCAGGCCAGCAGTCAGCAGGACCGCCGACATGTTTTGCTGGCGTCGGTTGAGGTCTGCCAGATCGTTGCCGCGCAGCATGAAAGTCAGCGCGCCGCGATAAAGCTTGTGACGGCGGCCAAGATACTCTTTCACTTCGCGCACATCCTCGCGCACGCGCCCGGATTCGGTGTTTTCACCCACGGCGTTTTTGGCCAGCTTGATGAAGTCGTTTTCCAGCACGTCTTGCGGCTGGGAAACGATGGTCAGTGAAACTACAGTGCCTTCAGGCAGCAGATCCATTAGCGCGTTAATGTGCTCGCCGCGCGCCATTTCGCCAGTCAGCATGCCTGGCTCGGGCGGGCGGCGCAGACGCTCAATGGCAATGGCGCGATGCGGCTTGTCGTCGAACCACCACACGCCATTTTCCACGTCTGAACGCGGCGGCGTGTACCACAGCGTTTCGGCAAAATCGTTAGTCATCGGCAGCTCGCCAGCTTGCGCATCATGATGCTTCGCAGCGGCATAAAACGCTTCTTTGCTCAGGCCGTGCTGCGGCTCGGGATTGAACAGGCGCAGCAGCCATTCATGAATTTGTGCGCCGGTCTGGCGCTGACAGGCAACGCCTGATGCGCCAAGTGATGCCGCCAGCCGGTCACAAACCTGATTCAGCATGGTGACGGGTGGCAGCGCGTGAACATCTTTCACACCCTTGGCGGCACCTGGCACCCAGCGATAAATCACCATACGCGTGCGGCGCTGCTGCCCGCGCCACGGCTGGCCAGTGACCAGCGTGTCGCGAAACAAACCCGTAGGAATGGCGATGTCCCGCAAATGACGCTCAGTTTCACCCAGCCAGGCGTTGGTAAATTCCGTGCCGCGCGCCCAGGGTTTTACGTACTCTTTGACCGTGTTCAGATAGGGCGATGGATCGTCTTCATCCTGGCAAAAGAACTGCACCACCCACGGCGAGATGTCGTCTTCTTCCAGACTGTCCTGCAGCGCATCTTCCACCTGATCGCGGATTTCCTCGAGGCGCGCGGCGGTGCGCCCCTCGGATGAAATCGGCGTGATGGTATAAACCGCGCCGACCGAAACGCCGTCATCAAGCAGCAGGCATTTATCTTCTGGCAGATATTCGGCCCACGGCAGGTAATCAATGATGGAAGGTTTAGCGTGATATAGCGCGGCTTCATCCTGCACCGTCATTTTACCAGGGCGCGGAAGTGGCTGCGGCTGGCTGCTTTCAGAGATGTTGCTGGCTTCAGAGGCGGGCTTTTTAAACAGGGAAAATTTCATTACAGATCCTCCGTGCGCTCACCCGGCAAGGCGTACTGCACCTGGCTGTAAAACGGGAATACCGTGCTGTAACCGGGAACCGGCGAGTTACCACCGGCAAGATGCGGAAACACGTACATCACCATGTCGGGATTTGGCAGGCGCGGGAACTGCTGCGTGATCTCGCTTTCCTGCGTGCGGCTGTAGGAATGGTCGAGTTTGTCGGCACGCTGATCTTCCGTTTCACTCAGCGGGCGGCGCAGCGCTTCACGTCCCTGCGCACCGCGCTGAGCCGAACCGTTCGCGCCTTTGCCTTGCCACAGCTCCAGCATGTTGCTGTCGCCCGCTGGCAGCATTTCATCTTTCGATGTGCTGCAGCCTGAAATGACTGAAACCAGCGCGGCGAACGCGACCGGCATAAATGCTCTGTTCATTCGCTATCCCCTTAGTCCAGTCCGATGCGCGCGGAATTACCCGGCACGCTGAAGTCGTAACGCACCTTGCGGCCTTTATCTTCGTAATCGATCGCCAGCTGCTGCGTGATGTGAACGGCCAGATTCGCGCCGGGTGGCACATACACTGCATCGAAGGTCTGGCCATAACGCTGTTTCACCCATTCGGAAACATCACCGACGCCACCGGCAATCGCTTTGCCCATCGCGGCCTGTCCGGCATCACCGGTGAGCGTGGAGGTCACGCCGCCGTAAGCGTTGGTTTGCCCTGTACGCTGATTTTCGTTGAGCGCTTCACCGGCAGCGGCAGCGCCGGAAAGTGCGAAGAGGGTTGGCAGGTAAGTTGATGCGTTGGATTTACGCGTGCCGCTGATACAGGGAATACCGGCCTCATCCGAGATCCAGCCAATGCCGCCGTCCTGCTTTTTGCCACCATCCTGGCCGTTGCTCTTACCGTTGTTATCCGGGCGCGGCAGCGTCCGCACCCGGCCATCGCTGAAGACGAAAGTGATCGAGTTCACCTGACCGCGCACGCAGGAAAGCGTCCAGTCGCCTGACGCGGTGCCGGAGACAATCGCGCCTTCCACGTCGGGCAGCTCGATGCCGTTGGCCGTCAGGTTGTCGCGGCCAATCAGCACTTTGAACGGATAAGGATCGGTGACGGTGCCATTAATCGGCACGCGACCCAGCAGCGCGGTCATGCCTTTGCTGCCAATCAGTGTGGAGTTTTCCGGCAGCGTATAAACCGGCTCGGTGCTTTCCTCTTCTTTCTGGCTGTTGGAGTAGCCTTTCACCTTCTGCTCGTAATTGCTTTTACTCTTACTCAGCGCGTTATCGCCGAGGAACGATGTCGGGAATCCACCAATTGCCGCTTTGCCGTCGGCGGGAGCTGAACCCGCGTCCGTGCCGCCGCTGCGCTGGTCGCTGGGTGAAACCCACATCACGCCATCGTTAGTGTTGCCACTGGCAACATCATCCAAACCGAGCCCCAGTGGAATATCGCTGTTGTTCTGATCCTGCTTATCAGACGCCATGCGCTTGGCCAGCTGGTTGCTCAGCTCCTGTACTTTGCTGGTCAGGGTTTGCTGTTCCTGTTGCAGCTGCTGGCGGCGGTCTTCGGCGAGTTTCTGGTAATTCGCCACGGCTTCATTAACCTGGCCAGCAACGTTCTGATTACGCGTGCGCAGGCGGTCGTTCTCTTTCACCAGGTTGAGGTTCTGGCGGTCCAACGTTTCCTGTTTACCGCGAATGGTTTTCAGTGTGCCAACCAGCGTGCGCAGCGTGTCTTCCGGCGTATCGCCCTCGACGCCCAGCGCTTTGAGCTCTGCAGGCGTCAGATCGGCCAGCGCTTTGGGCTTTTCTGGCGTGGCGCTGGTTTTTTCCGTCTCGTTTTTGATGCTGCAACTTTTCATGCCCACCGCGACGCCCGCGAGCAGGAAGACCGGCACCAACACTTTGACCAGCGTGTTCGATTTAATCTGCATGGTGTTTACCTCGCGCTTTGCGGCTCACCTTCGCTTCAGGAATCAGTGCGTTTTCGGGACGCGAATCCATCACCAGATAAAGCATGGTGGTGTCTTCAGGCGTGCCGACTAAACCGAGGAAACGGTGCTGGAAAGTGGCGGAGACAAACTTGCCCTGCAGCGAGCGGGGATCGAGAACGATTTTACGACTGGTCATGTTGCGCACGCGAAACGCCACCACGTTCTGACTTTGCACCGCCCATGCGGCGATAGGCTGGATCTCTAACGGCTCAGCGGGGTAAAGCGTGGTAATGCGGCTGGGTAGATGCAGCGGCAGCGAACGCACGCCGGGAACTGGCTCAACCGTGCGCAATGGTGCATACAATCGCTGCGACGCGTAACGCGTGAGCAGCACCGGCAGCGGCGCGGAATAGCTGACTTTCTTCTCTTCTTTGGCGGCTGCAGCTTGCTCAGGACTGGCATCGGCCTCGCTGTCGCCAGCTTCATAAACCAGCTTTACCGGTTCGGCTGAACCTTTCGCGCCTGCGGTGACATCGAGCATGATGATCTCGCCGTTCTCCACATCCTGCAGCTGGACTCGGGTCTGGGAAAACGCTTCGTTCGCTTTCAGGTAAACTGCGCCGCCCGTGCTCTGCACGCGCAGTTTGCCCTTTAGCGCAGGCGCAATACCGACACGAACGTTTTTATCGACGAATACCACGCGCTCCTGGCCAACCTTTAGAGTGACCTGCAGCGGGATGCGCTCCCACTTCATCAATTCAACTGCCTGAACCGGATTCGGCGTAAGTGTTGCCACTGGCAACACTGCGAACATCAGCCTGCAGGCAACATGCAATCTGGTGAGCGTATTCATCAAAACATCCCCTTGTGCTCAGGCTTAGGTTCAGGTGGTGCGGCCTCCAGACGCTGCGGCACGCCGTCGTAGCAATCCAGCGCCAGACCAAACTGATTGGTTTCGGGATCGCCATTCCAGCGCGTGACCTTCATCGGGTAGCGCACCATCGCGCGCTTAACCGGCTCAGTATGGAAATACTCGTCGGCCACTAAATCCAGTCGCGCGACCCAGTTGTCACGATCGCGAACTGTGACGCTTTTGGTGCTGTAGCCGCGCTCGGGGATTTCGTACACCACGCGCACGCGGTCAATCAGCTCGTTGCGGTTGGTACGCTCGGTGGCATCTCGTTCCAGAAAGTCTTTACAGCCCGGTGTCAGGTACGGCGACAGCGCGCGAATTTTGGCGGGATAATCCACCTCACCATTTTTCGGCCAGGCATTAAGCTGCTGGAAGATATAGAAGGCAAAGGCGTAAACCGATGATGGCGGCACTTCCCACCAGGGGCGCGTGCTGCCGGTGCGTAAATCTGGCGGGTTATGAATGGTCATGCTGCGTGGCGCGAGCATCCAACCGGATGACGTGATTAGCACCAACAAAATGAGGAAAGCGCAGGCGATGCGCAGCGATTTGATGTGCTGATCGCTGCGTTGAATGGCATTGCGGAACTGGCTCATTTTCCGGCTCCCTTCGGTGTACGGCGCAGAGACCAGCTGTGTGAGCTGATGATGAGAGAGCGATCGCCGTAGCCCATCCGGCGCTTCTTCTCCTCCAGCCGCTGCCAGATGTAGTTTTCTGGCTTGCCGCGTTTAAGGCGGGCCATCCAGCGCCCGCCAAACGCAATGAGTAGCAGCGGCATGAGCAGCATCCCGGTCGGGATGATGACCCAGCCAACCAGTGGAAAAAACGGCAGACACACCACGCCTCCAACCGCTAATCCAATCAATGCCGCCAGCCCCAATTCCGGCGTGGTGAAACCGCGAAACACGACAGGTTCGGCATTCAGTCGATCGGGCAGGAAACGGATGGTCTGCATGCTTATCCCCTTACAGAATGATTTCAGCAGACTGACCGAGCAGCCAGATAGTCGCGACCAGCAGCACAACACCCGTTGCGACGATGGAGCCAAACTTGGTCCAGGTGGCGCGCTCGTTACGCACTTCAACGAATGTATGCACCGCGCTGGTTGCGACGTTGATAAATGCCACCGCACAGACCAGCAGACCGGCGAAGACAATGAAGTCCTGCGCATAGCCTTTGATCTGGCCCATCAATCCTGTGCCGCCGCTGGATTCCGGTGCTTCAACGGATGGCAGGTCGGCCAGTGCCGGTTTGCAGGACAGCCAGGCAAGAATCAGCCCGGAGCCCAGACGCATGACCTGGCGGTCTTTAAAGCGAGACAAGCGAACAAACTTTGATTTCATGAAACATTCCTCTTTGACGGATAAAGGCACTTCGAAAATGTCTGCGTTAACTGGCGAACATCCAGATGCAGACGATCAGTAAAGCCACAGAACGGATAACAAATCGGGCAAGTGCGGCATCCCTGACTTTGGTATTTGCCCAGCCATGCCAGACATCCACCGCCGCCCACGCTGCCCAGAGAAACAGCACGCACAGTAGTAGCCCAACGGACACCAGATACAGAACGCTAATATCGATGTTGCCGGATGCCGTTTTAAACGCGTTGATCTGCGCCGCAGTCATCGCCATAGCGGACGGCCTCGCGTGTAACCGCCACTGACCTTGCCGTAATCCAGCGGCTGCGCACGCGAAGGCTGCGTGTAGCGGTCGATGCCAGCACGCATGGTGTTAAGGTCTTCGTTGGCTTTCTTGTAGTCGAACAGATAACGGCGGCGGTTATTGGGATCGGACTGCGTAGCTACGGTGCGGGCGCGGTCGAGGGAGAGCTGGACTTGGTCTAGTAGGCGTTGGGTGGTTGCTAGTTCGTCGAGTTCTGACGCTGCGGCGGAAAAAGACAATGCACCAAACAAAAGAAAAGGCAGTGCTATCTGTAGGTTAGATTTTAAATTACTCATTTCTGCACCTTAAATGGTTAAAAGCTTAAGGTGCTTTGTCTATCCAGTTATTAAAATGTATTAATAATTTTCTCAGTCAAATATTTATTGTTTTCTGTAAATCAGAATATTTTAAGGATGGACAGCTTGCGACAATCTCTTTAACTTTCTTACTGGCTGCAATTTTCAATGATGTGTCTCTCCATATAAAACCAACCTCAAAGGATTTATCAAGTGGTGATTTTATTTGTTGTGGGCAAAGAATTACGCGGTCATTAGCTTTCAAAAGCATAATAGCTTTCACTTTGATTGTTTCACCACTTTTCTTTAGACCGTTGTTTCCCCAGTACGTCGAACTTAGATAGCTTTTAGGAAACTTTTCGACATCAATGGAATATTCACTGACATTCCAGTCGCCTCTACCTGAAAAGTTAATTGCCACAGGTATCACTTTGGCGATGAGACTTGGGAAAATATATACAATTATTATAAATGACACCATGACTGAAAAAAAGAAAGCCTGAACACGTTCTTTTTTAGTTTGATTTCTTGTTTGTAACGCAAAGGTGGCAGTAGCAGGTATATGAAGACAAATTATCAGGATGATAAAAGTTATGTAAACTGACCAACTCCATGATTCATAGTAATCATGCATTATGACAAGAGTAAATAGTAAAAAGAAAGCTGCTTTGGCGCTGATAACAGTAGCTCCCCATTTTAAGGGTTTTTTATCCTCGACTTTTTTAATCTTTGTATAGCAAACCCACGCCTCACAATATCTTAAAGTTCTTTTTAACGAAAAATATGTACTTACGAAGATAAGAGCTAATAGTAATAAAAAACATGATAGATAACCAGATAGCATTCCAAATTCTTTTTCTAGAAAAATAGCTTGATAGAATAATAAATTTATAGCTAAAGATACAGTTGGAATGTTGGCTATCCCCTTCCTGGAATACAATACACTGGAATCATATTTAGGTATTGGAATCCCCCCAACTAGCATCGCACAACTCGCCGAAAATAATCCGATTGACACCAGTGCAATTAATATTGCAAAAGCCGTTATTAATATCAGCAAGGTCACATCTTTAAAAATAAAATCAAAAAAATCAACTCTACCAAAAAATAAACCGAAAAACATAAAATAAGATAAGGGGACTATCACTGATAATAATATTTTATACTGAATGAAAAAGTTAATGGGTTTCAACAAAATATTTGAAGCGAAGGTTTTATCTTCCATAATTTCCACTTTACTTTAGATTTCATAAATTAGTCTGCCGCACCGCTTTCGCGGCTTGCCTGCTGACGACAGCGCACAAAGTCGAGCTTTGCACGCTGTCGTCCAGCTTACAAATACTTCTTGAATGAAGCTGTTAGCACCGCCAGCGCCATGCCCAGCATCAGCGCGGCAGGTAGCAAAAGCAGATTTGGGTAAACAGCCGATGGCCATGACAGATACACCATGCAGGGTACATAGAACGCGGGTTTAACGAAGCGTTTGGCGTGGTGATAAACAAAGCTGGATTCATATGCCGCCCCATAGCGCCGTAAATCTCGCCGCCCCAGACCATCAACCACCGCAACCAGCACCACCATCAGAAACAGCGGTATGGACAACATCAGAATCGTCACTCGAATCAGCGTCACCACAGCGACATACACTGTAGCCAGCAAATATTCCTGCAATGCCGATGCCAGCCAGCGGCTACCGGCACTCAATCCGGCAGCAACGGCATTCCCGCCGCTTTCCATTGCCTGATTTTGCTGTGCGAGCCATCCCTGCAAACCACTATCGACAACCAGCCACTGATAAACCTGTGTTACCCAGGCAGTGACCGTTACCGTGGGCTGTGACAGCAGCAGGCTACGTGTGAACTCAGTTGAGAGATAGCCGCTCTCGATCTGCATCACCTGCTGGCTATGAGCCGCACCTTGCTCTGGCCAGAAGAATGCAATGCCGATGTACTCCATTACCAGGCTAAAAAACAGCGAAGCCAGTAGCATGCCGATCAGCTTCCACGGCCATCCCCATAGCAGATTAAACAGAAAGCCATGTTCTTTAGGCTGCTGAACACGTGCTGGCGGTACCGTTGTGTTTGGTGGTGGCATCATTCACCTCCCGGCGGTTCTGCGCCTGCAGCGCCAGACCACCAGGCTTCACTAGTGCGGTAATTGCGGCGCATCTCAGCAGCGATCTTCTGCAGGCTTTCCGGCATTAAATCGGATTTATCAGCAGCGGGCAGCGGCATGCGAATCTTCCACAGCTGGCCGCCTTCCAGCAGCGCGAACGCCTGACCTTTAGGCAGATTAATGATGTCAGCTGGAGTGAGCATCGGCGTTTTCACCATGCTCACGCGGTCCTGCGTGTTCGAGGTGAAATCAGTGCCTTGTTCTTGGTTTGTGATATCGGTGTACCCAGAAACCAGTGTCTTGGAATACACATCTACTTCAGGCAACTGGCTAGTGAGCAGCTCGGCGGTGCGGTTCTCACGCACGCGCAGCATGATCAGCGTGTTGAAGTTGCCCGTGACCTGCGCGGCTTTGGCGCTACTGCCAATACGCGCCTCGATGTCAGAAATCGTTTGGGTGTACGCCGTCACCTCGATGCCCGCGCCGCCGCCTTTGTTAATAAGTGGAATGAACTCATCGCCCATCAGTTCATTGAACTCATCGCAGTGCAGGCTAATCGGCAGCTTGCCGTCGCCATTCTCTGGCAGGCCATCGTTAATTCCGTGCTTATAGATATGCCCCGCGATACTCACCAAATCAGCAAACATGCTATTGCCAACGGCAGCACCAACTTCACTGTCAGAGAGCGCATCCAGCCCGACATAAACGATGCCGCGCTGGCGAATCACCTGTTGCCAGTCGAAAATCGGGCGCGGATCGTCGAGGTCTTCATAGTCAGGCGAGAGCAGCGCCGCCGTTTTGCCGGTGGTGAGTTTTTCCAGTAGCGGCAGCAATGAGGCGACGATTTTATCGAAGTAGGTTCGATCGTAACGTACAGCTGAGCGAAGACCTTCCAGAATGGGATCGTAGAGCTTTTTACCGGCTTCAGAACTCAGCGCCAGCTCCATTGCCCAAATGCGCGTGGCGTTTGACTGCCCCTGCATATTGCGTGGCAGATCTTTTTCCTTAAGCACATTGCTGCCATTCTCAATTTTGCTGCGCAGCTCCGGCAGATGCTTATCAACCAAATGTTCCACGTAGCGCTGATAGAGCTCACCGATGTTTGTGACGTAACGAAGAATCAGCGAGTAATCAGGCCGCTGGCCAAGCGCTACCAGCGCGCGGGTTACGATGTTAACGAATCGCCATGCGAACTCACGAAATGCGGCGCTGTTGCCTTCCGCGCCTAATTGACCGGCAATGCGCGAAGCCACTTCCGACACGCGCCCGAAGCGGCCAACCGCGTTATACCGCGCTGAGATCTCTGGCCAGCCAAGATGGAAAACGTGGAAGTCATCCTGACGACCGGCGCGGTGCGCTTCAGCCCACATGCGTTTTAGCAAATCAGCATCACCTTTGGGGTCGAAGACAATGGTGATATTGCCGCGCCGGATATCCTGCGTGACCAGCAACTCTTCCAGCCGTGTTTTGCCCACGCGTGTGGTGCCAACCACTAACGTGTGGCCAACTCGTTCGCGAAGATCCATAGACACATCGCGCTCATTCGGCTCAATACCATGCAGCGCCGGATTGCCGCCAACCGGTGGCAGCGGGCGAACCGGGTTCAGCGGCGTATCAGCTGCAATCATCGATGACAGCCAGGGCAAAGAATGTTCGCACGCTCGCTCAAGTCTGCGCGCGTACTGATAGACCTTCGCTGGCTGCACATACTTTTCAACTTCTGGCCGACGCGTATCAAGCAGGCGCTGAGTGTGTTTTTGCTGCCAGAGAAAGCCTTTGCCCAGAAACAGCCGGTGATTGCTTACTGGAACCTGGCGGCTGGTCATCACATAGCGCGGTAAACGGCGCAGATTTCTGCGATACCTGATCACCTGACATCCCTGACGGGCGCGTAAGGCGGCAAGCACCGCAAAGCCGGTAGCAGTGACATAACTCACCGATGGCGACAGCGCGACAGCCCAGGGAGCAGCCACGCAGACATAGCTGGCGGTGGCGGCTACCAGCGTGGTGTTGAACTCAACTGCAGGACGCAGTAGTGCTTCAATAACATAGCGATCGCTCATAGAAGTGACTCACTTTTGGCAGGATTCAGACGTGCTGCGTGCCAAGTGATGCAGATTGCGCCAGCACCAGTAAGCGCGCAGCAGGGCCAGAAAAAGGATGAAGAACAGAGGAAGGATCATCAGCGCTGCATGGGGCATTCCATGCAATCCGACGAATCCCATCACTGAGCTGGAACCTGTTGGCTCAGCGAATGTTCGGTGATCAGCACGGGGTAATGTACCAACTCAAGGCGGCGCGCCAGATCTCTACCTGATACCGGTGCGAGCTGCAGAGCAGGCACAATCTGACGCAGCTGCTGCAAGGATGCCGAGCTGCTGACGTTAACCACCATCCCAACCGCACCACGACGGCTGAGTAGTTCAGCGTTACGTGATAGCCATTCTTGCGATTGAGCATCATCGCCAACCAGAAACAGCGCACCAATTCCTGGCAGCTTCAACGCGCGTGGCTCAATGATGCCGGGAGTGAGTTCAGGTGTTGCCACTGGCAACACTGAACCTTCACTGTAATCAGGTTGGATTGATTGCTGTTGCGGCTGAGGTTCAGCGTTAATGCCTTCATAGAACGGCGCTGCTGATTGGCCGCCGAGATCAGCGATAACGTTGAGTTTTGCATGTGAGAGAAATGGCAACGCGGCGATGGCGCCAGCCAGCATCAATTTATTCATTGCTGCCTCCGGGGTTCTGTCCAGATGATTTCGGTTGAAGGTGTTTGGTTACTCGCGAGGTTGGCGGGTGCCTGTGTTGCGATTGGGCGAAATTGAGCAGGCGTTAGTGAAGCCAGCTTTTGGCTGACAATCTGCCGATAGCGTGCTGCAGGTTTGCCGCCAGCCGGATGGTGATAGCAGCCAGCTGCTTTCAACCAACTGCCGGGGCTGCGTTCCCAGCACTCGCGAAGAATGCGTGCAGCAGCGTTCAGGTTGATATACGGGTCAAACGCATTCCATGTTGAGCTGAAGCGATGGCCATTCCAGCCAAGGTTGACCTGCGCGATGCCGACATCGATTCTCTTGAGCGAATGGATTTTCATGAACTGTTGCAGCGCCTGCCAGGCAGCTTGTCTGCTTTCATAGCGGTAGCCTTTACCCGCGACGTTGATTGTCCAGGGCCACGGGCGCGTACCGTGTGGCAGTTTGCGTGACGACTCAGCAAGCGCCAGTGAGTAAAGCGATTCTGCAGGAACGCCGTGCTGCAGTGCGACTCTCTGATAACCCGACGGCACGCTTTGCATGCTGGTTGACGCCACAGAGCTGGCGGCACTCAGCAACAACGCGACGGTTAGAACGCTGCGATATGCCATCCGCTTTCCCCCTGCTGGAGAAGAACCGGCATGATGCCGTTGCCATAGCGCATCCAGCGGCCTCCATCGTGGTTCAGGGTGATGCGTCGTTCGCGGACTTGTTCGGCGGGAATGCGGTGTTGCTGCGCCCAGTTGCGGAGTTTCTGATCGCTGCCTTCACTATCGACAAGATAGATATCAACGGGACGTTTATCGGCGAGAACGGCGGAGAGTCGGGCATCGCACCGCTGGCAATCTGCTTCGCGCACGAACAGCGCGAGTCGGCCACCTGAATCATGCGCGATACCTGCGGCGTTGCCCATATTCACTGGTAGCATGTTGGGCATTAGCCGCTTCCAGGCTGCATCAACTTCGCGCTGGAATTTAAGCTCTTTTTCGGTGCGCTCGTATTCCTGTTTTACCCAGAGTTCGGCGTAGTGGCGGCGTTCGGCGTCGTTACGGGCTTCAATACCTAAAGTGCTTAAGGGATCTAGATTAGGGGATTGGATACCACGCAATCCATTTTTTAGTGAGTTGTAACGCTGATATTCCACAGCTGAAATTTGAGATTGTGACGTTCCAGACTCTAACTGAATAAAATCAGTCATTGTTTTTTGAGGGGGACTAGATGATGATGCTGAAAACACTATCCCGAAAGAAAGCATTACGACATTAATTTTTGGATTTTGCATGCCCCACCTTTTTGAATGCGCTACTGAAAATTTTTCGTAAGAATATTCTAGCGGCAACAAAGGTGGGTAATATGATTAAATGAACATCCGTTCAGTTATTAAAATTATTGTGGTGGCCAGTTTCTACTAGCCACAACTTCAATGTATTACCCGAATGCCTCGCCAAATAACCAAGAGGAAGAATTGTTATCATAAAGTTCCAGGCGAATGGAGTTTTTTATTATTTTCTTTTCTTCAGCATCTAATATTTCAGATGTCAGTATTTCGTCAATTGATGATTGACCCATGTTTATGAAATATTGTAAGCCTGAGCTATTAATTTCGCTGATGATATTTTTGAACATCATGGCCTTTTGCCTAGGATCTAGTTCAGAAAAAATACATCCATCATGTGCCAAGAAGTTAAATAGATGAGGATTCAGTCTATGTAGCAGCAGGTCGTAGCAAAAGATTTTCACTTCATTAACGCCTTGGGATGCATCCCGAGGAATGTGAATATCAAGATCAAATAGATATTTTGCGTCTTTCGACATGTCTATCTTTAGATTACCACCTTGACCTGCGTAAAATGTTTTAACTATAGACCTAAACTTATTTTCAATATCTTCAATTTTCGGCTTATTTTCGTTGACGTAATGCCTGCCCAGATTATTTACTTCAGCATTTGAAACCGTTAGGTCAGATTCTTTTGTTTTTAACTCATCAATGACTTTTGTAAATTTTTCATGGTTCTCAATTTGCTTATTCCCCACTATAATTGCTTCGTTAATTGAATCGTACTCCTCAAAAGCACTGAGGTCATTGAGAATACTTAAGATTTCATCTCTATTTTTTTCAATCTTACTAATCTCTTTCTTAATCTCTTCCGCTTCCTTTTCAAAATTAGATACTTCGCTGTTAATTCTGTCTAAGCGGCTTTTAGTTAATTTTTCATGAAATTTCGCTGCATTCTCAAACCGCACATGCACTAATTCAGGAAAGAAAAAATTGGCTTCTTCATATATTCTTTTTATATCTCCAGAGTCTATCTCAACATTTTTAATTCTCTTTGCACTAATCTTTCTTTTTCCAATTTGAGAGCGCAATGAAGAGAGAGAAATTCTCTTTTCATGAAGAAGCAGTGTAAGGGTGTCTGCAGAGTTTTCTAATTCATCATATTGAGGGCCGATCTCAAACCTTTCTTTACTAGTTTTTAATTTCACAAGAAGGTCTTTTAAATCCTTAACGCTATCAAGGTGCTCTTTATCTTTAGCGTCCTCTAAAGCCTTGCGAGCCTTAGATGTTTTTTCTAACTCAGACTTAATGTTGTTTTTTTCAATAACTAAATCTGTGCCAAAATCTAGAAGCCAAAGATTGACGAATCTTTGATAGAAATCAGTTAGTGGCATCCCTTGCTGAGTATGTGCATCAATATAATACTTTTCTCCAAATCGCCTCGCAAAACAATTAAATGCTTGCCTAAAGCTCACCTGATTTATTGCAGTAATTGGAATAAATATTCGGTCGAGTTCTAATTTGAATTCCTTTGAACTTAGCTTGATATCGTTCAAGTGATAATTGTTGTTAGCGAAATCTTTTTTGACATGATAGATTTTATCTCTATGTTCAAACCATAAGTCAAATGCCCCATATTTGGTCAAGAACTCATGCGTCTTTTTTTCTTTTATTGTTTTTTTCTTGAGCTCCGAACCTAGCATTAAATGAACTAGATTTAGTGAAAAACTCTTACCAATACCATTATAGGTTTTTGTTTTAATATTTGAAGTTTGAATGCCCGCGACAATATTCAAACCATCCTGAAAAACAATCTCATTGAATTTCGGATTGTCAGAGCTTAGCTTTAACAATTTCATTTTGCACTTCCAACTTTCCAATTATATACAAGAAATTCAAACATAAGATGAATTTCTCCACACCAATTCGAGGAGTCAATGACAAATTAACCGAATCATAAAGCTCATCAAAACCAATCCCAACAGGAGTTACTTTTGGTAGAATCCTTGATGAAAGATACAATAAGGATTCATTAGGTTTAATTACTTTGTTGGGTAATATCATCTGTAACCTTCCTTCCGATATCACAGAGTTCGAAGAAATATGATAAAATTATCCATGCCATACTAACCGCATTATAGTCTTTGATTATCAATTTGTCTTTAATATGATTATGGGTATTGATAACTACTTGGGTAAGATCTACAGAATGCTTGGCACAAAGAGCATGTAGCTCATCGAGGGAGAAGGTTTTCAGTTCTCTTTTACTTTTATATATGACTAGGAATTGTATAAGGTATGTACGATATATTTCATGAACTATCAAATTCTCTAAATTTATACGTTCATTATCATCAAGCTCATCGATTATTGTAGTGAATTTTAACGATGAGTAAATATTACTACCAATCATGATGGATATTTTATTCAATTCCACCTTGGACTTAGGCTCCATCAACTCCAAGTCAGTTAGGTAGTTATTTCCAGAGATATAACCCACATCGTTTATTAACTGGCGGCAAACAATTTGAAGCACTGAATCAAGAGTGTATTGAATGACCGTAGGATTAAAATACTCATCTGCTAACGATATAATATCTTCGGTTTTGAGGTTATTTACCGTGGTTAATATATCATTTCTACTAACCAGAATGCCGTTTACATCAAGACCGTATTCAGTGTTAACTCTTTCTACTGTCCGTGAATTAAAATCAGGTTTATCCAAGAGATAATAAACTTGAATTGAATAATTTTTATAGGCCGGGTTAGATAAAATTTCTAATGTTTTATGAATTTTCTCACTAGTTGTTGTGGATGTTATTTGAACTAGCTTTTCATTCACTATGTCAATCAAATCAATGCAATCTGAGTTTTGTTTAGAAAAATTAGCGTTTTCAAATTTAGCGCCATAAATCTTGTTAAAAACATCTCTGAAAAAATTCTCAGAATGAATATTAAGCGACAAATCATTAACATTTTGATGCTGTTGCAAATCAGCATACATAACTGCAAAGCAGTGAGAAATTCTATCATAAGCTAATTTTCTAGCGTGAGGGCTCATGGTTTCAATTCAACATATAAAAGCATCATTCACATAAAATAAATTAATATGTCTTCATAGTAAATAGTAATCCGTAAATGAAAAGCCCCTAAGATTAGGGGCTTTTGGTCAAAATGAGTTATTCACGTACGACTTATCGCTTGAGGTGGGCTTTGGAGGCACTGATTCACTTTTCTCCGCTTTGTAAACCATCGACTGACCAATCTTGATCCAATCGACCTTAATCAGTCTGGCTTTCAGGCTAACCCGCTGTTCGCCTGCATGATCACCTTTGTTAAGCGTGAAAATGTCAGACGTCAGGTTGCTGAGAGTAAACCCAAGCAGCACCTTCTGCTCCTCGTCTAAGGCTTTCTGGCAGCGGCTTATAAGGTCCGTTGCGTCCTTACCGGCGACAGTGGCATCAAAGCGCACATAGGTAGGGTTATCAGTGGGGCCGCTCAGCGCATTAATCACCACGCTGAGGAAGCTGCCAGTGAGGGTTTCTATTCTGCGAATGTTGCTCAGATAACCCAGGCCCTTGATGTTGAGATTGAAGTATTCAGGTTTGGTAGAAGTCGTGTTGGCATTGTTTGTAGCGTTGTTAGTAGTGGTAGCAGTCATGATGTTTACTCCAGGAGTGGGAAATAATGACGGAGAAACATTCATCCCTGACGGATAAATGCTTTCCGTCAGGAAGCGCGGATAGCTATGCCGCGCTGGCTGGTCAGTGCAAAGAACCTCATCACACAGGTGATATCCGCATTAAGAGGTTGAGCGGATCGACCACTGCAAAAGCAGCACTTCTCTCAGGTCATGAAGTTTTAGATGGCAACCGCGTAAGCGTTTCTCTCAGGTTGCTGAAACATTGGCTGGTTGTTGAGACAACAACAATAATGCCGTTCCAGTGTCCTGCCGCTAAAAGCGGATGTCAGCGATAAAGTCGTTTTGCGGATATGAAAATAAAAAAGCGCCAGCAATTGCCAGCGCTCAGGGCCTGCACGCAGACCGATGGTGTATTCGTTACTCCGGGAGTTGAAGCTCCGGCGCGGTTTTCACGGAGGGCGTGCGCCTTACAGACCAAATCGGATGTGCGGTGATTTGCCTGCCGGACTGATGATTTCTGTCCCCGTAAAAGACATCCAACCATCCCGCAGTCACGGGGTGCTACATCGAAGCCTGTTAACCTTATCAGCATCGCTGAGGACATAAAAGGCTTTGCTGAAGCGCCGGAAAGTTATTCAGAAGCTTCACTATTTTCCGCCAGCTTTTTCAGGTTCGGTGAGAAGGTAGAGAGCATTTTTCCCGCCATAACATCCAGATCAACGTCACCCAACAGCTTGACGGCTTCGCTGGCAATCACTGTCTTCTGTTCCAGATCGGCGCGCGTCACAGCGAACGAACGATAGTGCTGTGCGACGCCATACACCTTGCGCACCAGATGGCCGCCATTGCTGAGCATTTCATCGCGCTCTTTTCCGCTGATCAGCCCGTAATGGGATGCCTGGAACACCTTCATTGCCAGTTGATCGTAACCAACCAACAGCCAGACGCAGCGATAACCCAGCGGCGTGCGGCTGAAGACGCCAATATTGAGCGGCGACACCGACGATACATCCGTCAGTGAGATCCGCGCAGGGATGGCTTTAAGCGTCGCTTCCAGCTCATCGACCAACTTCTGGATCTCAGTGGTCGCCAGATCCAGCGCGTTCTCCAGCTTTAACAGCGCCATATCTGCATAAGGATTATCACCTTCGGCGTCACGGCTCATCAAACCAGCGCGCTGAATCACGCGCGGCATGCTGAGGATTTGTGGTCTGCCACGTTCGCGCAGGTCATCAGGTTGGCGTCGGCGGCCTTCCCACAATCGAATCGCATAATGCGAGTGCAGTTCAATGGTCAAAGAGGAGCGTAACGCGCCTGCTTTGGCCGTATCGGTTTCGTTCTTTTCTTCAGCCATTTCCCACTCCATATAGTTGATGATGCTGCGCCAGTTTTCAGGAGCGTTAAGGCAACATCTATCGTAAAACCATTCACACAACTGCCAGTTATCTGGCTCACTAGCTGTTCAGGCGTTGCCGTATCGATTGCACGATCTCAGCGATGTCAGCGACAGAGCTGGTTGCCCTAGCCGTCGGTTCCGGTTGTGCCGGTTTAGTCGGTACGGCGACAGGCGAAGGGTCTGCAACGTGAGTGAACTGGCCGGTTCTCGCTTTTTTGATAATCGCCAGCATCCAGCCAGTCGGGTTCTGAATTGAACCGGCATCGAGATTCTGGCCAAGTTGGTGAAGCAGCTGCTGGGACTGCTCAGCGGGCAACGCGGCCAGCCGTTGCTCAAGCATGGCGAGATCTTCCTGGCTGAAACGCTGCCGGTAGCGTTCGGGGATGAGTTCCGATGTTGGCGCAGCCGGTGTATACGTGTTTTTTTTCACACCTTGTGTAAAACAACGTACGTTACCGTTCGGATTCCGAACTCCGGGCCGAAGCCTTGATATCAGCGAGGGTTCGGAAACCGAACTCAGTGAATTTGCATGCGCCGGTATACTGGGTCCGGCTTCCGAACTCGGTGTTTTTATACCCGGTTCGGAAACCGAATCCGGGGAAATAGGCTTCTTGGCTGCGGCCATTTCCTGCGGCGTTTGTGGCTTGGCCAGACGACTTTCGATCTGGCTAATATGGCTTTTGCAGTGGCGCATCTGTGGGTCATTTTTGATTTCATCCAGAACCTGCAGCGCGGTTTGCTTGATGGTTTTATTGCCGCTGCGGCACGCTTCAGCGACGGTATCGAGCCACGCCGGGTCCATGATTTCAGCATCACAGCAGGTGAGCGGTTCATCGTGTTGCGCATAGATATTGCCGCGCACGCGACCTTGATCGTCACGAACGCGCTTGCACAGGCTGAGCCAGCCGGTGAGCCGCAACATCATCAGCACGCGGCTGACTGTTTCGCGCGACGCCTTGCCTTTATGTGGGGAAGCGAGCTGCAGCTGCAGCTCGTCATAGCTGGGGAATACTGCGCCGTGATTTTGCTGCGCGTACAGCCTGATCATCATCCACGCCATTTTATCGAGCGGTGAGAGCCGCGTATCAAGCAGCAGCTGGCGCGGATAAGCATCCTGCACATTGCCGAGATAGAGCAAACCGCTGCGCAGCTGCGAGACGCCATCGTCACTGGACTTTTCCGCCAGGCGCGCCTGCATTTTTTCCATCGTGAAAGCGATTAAGCTGTCAGAGGGGAGATTCATGTCATTTCCTTTTGCCGCCGATCGCTACGTGCCATCGGGTGAATGCTGTTATTGCTGCACGCCGCCAGGGATACAGAGTGACAACACTCGCTATTTCCAGATCGCCTTGCTGTATCTCTCATGCGTCATCAGCTCCCAGTCTTTGCCACTGTTTTTGCTCAACAGCCGCCAGAACAGACCAATGTCGATTTTGAGATAGTCCGCTCCATTCGCTTTGATGCGCGTGAAGTTGTTCTTGCCGCACCGGAACAGCGTCAGTTGCCTCACCGCTTTACGGCGGCAGGGCTCTGGCACGTTGACCGGCGCGACAAGTCCTTCCGTCAGCGTCTGGTTGCGTTGACTCATGCCATCTTCCGCATGGCTGCGGGCTCAGGCTTTTTGTTGCTGTGCCAGCCATGAACGGCGTGCCAGATAGCGGTGAGCGACAAGTCCATCTGCTCGGCGCACAGCATCATCACGTCGAGGCCATCAGCGCTGTCGGGATCGTCAATGCTGGCTTTCTGCCACTTGCGCCAGATCTCGGCGTTGTCCTCGTCGTTGAGCACCACGCCGCGCCCCTTGCGCACTTCGATACCGGCCATGCGGCGGCGTGCGGCGACTTCAACTGTAGAAAGGCCGAAGTAGTGCTGCATCAACTCGATAGAGCCGTTGAGCGCCAGCGCGCGATCGATGCGCTGCAGGCGTCTTTGCTCACGCCGTGCCTGCTGTAGCATCAGCGACAGGTTTTCGTGGTGGATGCGGAAGGTCAGCACCGATACCGGGCTGTTCATCAGGTAGTGCAAATCTTCAATGGTGAGGCCATGAAGCATCTGCATTTCCTCTGGCATCAAACCCAACGCTTCGCAGCGGCGGATGTAGCCTGACTTGAGTTCCATCACTAACTGGGTAAGCAGGCCGTTGGTGGCCTGAGACAAGCTGTTACTCATCATCGTGATCTCCGGTTTTCAGTAATCTCAATCGACTAAACATGCCGCTCAGCTCTGGCGCTGCAGCTCGCGTAGCCGCCGCAACGTGCGGATTAACTTCATGAAAGTTTGGGTAAGGTCATCATTAAAGCGCGGTTCGGCATCGCTGCTGCCGATCAGCAGCTCGCGCATCAGATCAGGTGAGTCTTCATCGCATGCGCCGCCAGCCAGCGAGGAAAGCAGGCATGAAATCGGCGAGGCGCTGAGCTCTTCGTCAATGCGATAGCCAGCAGAAGCCGCGCTGTTATCCGGTATGACGGCTTCGCCATCGCTGTCCGAATCGGCCAGTTCAAAGGCAAGGCGAAAAGCGATATTGCGCAGGTGATCGGCATCGTCCTGCAGAGTGGGGATGGACCAGAAATCTGGTGCAGCTGATTGAGTGTTGCCACTGGCAACACCTGGCGTGATAGGTGGTGGAGTTGGCTTGCGAACCGGCGCAGGCGCGCGCGGTGCTGTTTCCGGTTCAGACTGTTGGTTTTGCTGCTGTAGCTGCGGTGCAACCGGTTCGGGTTCGCCAAACAGCTGGCGACGGTTTTGTTCACTGGGATCAAGTTCAATTAGCCAGCGGTCGTAGTTGAGCGATGGATGCGGCAACGCGCTGACTAGCTCGCCAATAAACTCGTCGCGGAACATCTCCAGCGACCAGCTCTCCGGCGAATTGAAATGCGGGCATACCTTAGTCATCACGTTCTCAAACGTCACATCCGGTTTTGCTTCAGCCGCATAGTGATTCCACAACTTCTCGGCATCGCTGCGCAGTACCAACAACGCATTGATTTGCGGGCGGCCAAGACCGGACTCCAGCAGCGCCGGTAAATGCGGATAGAGATGACGGACGCAGCTGTCCATGCGGCTCAGGCTGGAGTAACTAACTGGATAGCCTTGATCTGTCAGCGCCGTTGCCAGCTCACGCAGGGAAACCGCTTTGCCCGATTCATCTTCAATGATTTGGCGGGCATTGCGGATGCCGATCGCTTTCTCGATAAAGCTCAGTTCACCCCGCAGCTCGTTTTCTGCCAGATGACCAATCACGCATTTGATGCGCCCCGGCCACGGTTTGAACAGGCAATGCACGCGGTAGAAATGTTCACTATGCGTCTCTGCCCAGAGCTCACTCAGCGCCTGGTAACGCGTGTTGCCGCCGTCACTGAAGATGTAAGAGCCGGGATTGTCGGGATCGAGCGTGACTTTCGGTACGGTATCGAGGCCACGCGCGCGAATCGATGCCTTAATATCGTCGAACCGGGGATTGCGGCTGGTCCGTGGGTTATCTGGGTTGGGGCGTAACTGATCTAACGTCAGCACCATTGGCATTTCGCTGCCAGGCGCATCGGGTGTTGCCACGGTTAATGTTGCCTCAGCCTGACGACCGCGCTTTAAAAGCGCATCGGTCAGATCGGTTGTGCGCTGTTTTGCCATCGCTGTCATGCCTGAGCCCTCCCATAACCAAAGTGATAGGAGTTGTTTTCAGTATTAGAAAAGCGTGTGTAGCGGCCATCGTAAGCGGTTTTAACCGTGCCGATGGGGCCCTGACGTTGCTTGCCGATGATGATTTCGGCAATGCCTTTTTCAGTGGAGTTCTCGTTGTAAACTTCATCGCGATAGATGAAGAGAATCAGATCGGCGTCTTGTTCCAGCGCGCCAGAGTCACGCAGATCGCCGTTGTTTGGCCGCTTATTGGGGCGCGATTCAACCTGGCGATTGAGCTGGGATAACGCGACCAGCGGACATTTCAGTTCTTTGGCCAGCGCTTTCAGGCAGCGCGAGATCTCTGAAATCTCCTGCGTGCGGTTCTCCTGCTCAGGCGCGCGCATCAGCTGCAGGTAATCAACCAGAATCAGACTCGGTTGTCCGTATTTGCGTATATAACGTCGCGCGCGGGCACGTAACAGTGCCGGAGTCTGATCGCTGTTTTCATCGATAATCAACCGATCTTTCCAGGCGGTGACGCGCTCCATTGCCATACTTATTCTGGCCCAGCATTCATCATCGAGCTGGCCGCTGCGCAGCAAATTCAATTCAACCTGGCCCAGCATCGCAACCAGCCGCATCATCAGCTGCTCAGCGGGCATTTCCAGGCTGAAGCAGAAGACTAAATTACTCTCCAGCGCATCCAGTGCCGCTTCGCACATCGCTAAAGCCAGCGCCGTCTTGCCCATTGAAGGACGCGCGGCCAGCAGAATTAAATCGCCCGCCTGCAAGCCACAGGTCATCTGGTCGAGCTCTCTAAAACCCGACGGTGTGCCGGTGATGCCATTGCCGCCGGTGGTCTCCTCTAGCCGGGTAAGCAATTGCGACATGCCATCGAGAACAGTGATTTCCTGGTGTTGGCGCGCATGGCCTTTCTCGGCAAGCTGGAACAGCTGGCTTTCGGCGACCTCGGTAATGTTGTTGGCGGTGGCGTTGGGAAGCTGCACATCGCGCGTAAGTTGGTTGCCAAGCACATACAACTGACGCAGCTGGCTTTTTTCGGCAATTATCCTGGCGTAGGCGAGGATGTTGGCGGCGCTCGGGGTGTTTTTGCTCAGCTCGGCGAGGTAAGCAAATCCACCACACTGATCGATAAGGTTGTGTCGTTCCAGCAGTTCGCTGAGCGTGATCAAGTCGAACGGGCTGTTGCCTTTGGCCAGCTCGTCGATCCCTTTGAAAATCGAGCGATGTGGGCCGGAGAAGAAGTCTTCGCGTTGAATAAGCGTGACGACATCATCCCAGCGATCGTTATCAAGCATCAGCGCGCCCAGCACTGCCTGCTCAGCATCGATGGAATGCGGCATTTCGATTGGATAATTGCTGGACTTAGACATGATTCACCTCCTTCACCGAGCGTGAAAGAAGCGCACCAAACTGATTGCGCCATTCAGGGAACAATTCACATGCCAGGTTGTGCATAGTTTGCAACGCCGAATCGCTTTTGCGGCGGGTCTGCGTTTCAAGCCGGTGCGCAGGCTCGCCAGCAAAGTGGCCTGCTTTATAGATGTCGAGATCGTAGATTTGGGTGTTCAGCAACGACACGGAGATCTCATCGGCGTAGGGACTATATTTCCCTTCGCTGACAATCGTCTCCAGTTGCCCGAGTGTGGTTTTGGCCAGCGAGGTGTAATCCATGCAATTCACCAGAATGCGAATCGCCGGAAGCGCGATGCCGTATGAGGAGAGCGATCGCAGCTGCTCGAACATCGCTATGGCACCGCGCAGAAATTCACGGATATCGGGCAGCACTGGCTTCACTATGCCAATGGTGGTGTCGGTGGCAGCGAGCGCAATAAGCTCCAACATCACCGAACGCGCGCCCTGTGAATCAATGATGATGACGTCGTACTCATTGAACAGCGGATGCTGCAGCACGTTGCGCATCCGCAGCCGACCATCCGGCGCGTGCAGCATGGCAGTCAGCAAGTGGGCTTGCGGGTCGTTGGAGATGATGACATCGAGATTGGGGATGAAGCTGTTGGAGATTATGTTGTTGGATTCACTGAGATCGACCGACTGCATCAGAAGTTCGTAGATGCCGCACGGCGCTTCATAGGTGAGTTGATAGATGCTGCTGGCAGTAGGCTGGCCGAAGTCACCATCGATTAAAAGCGTCTTCAGTCCTGCATCAGCGAGGAAGCCACAGAGGTTTGCGGCTTGCGTAGATTTGCCTTCTCCACCTTTGGTGGAAATTACGGGAAGTATTTTCATTTTGCACATCCGAAGTAAGTTCGAACATGCATCTCGTCAACTATGTAAAAACCCGTTTAACGACTCATTTTCCCGCCCAGAATCCACCTTAAACTCTCAGCAAGGGGATTGAAAATCCCCGTGTCCGTGGTTCGATTCCGCGTCCGGGCACCAACATTCTGAAAACCCAGCTTATGGCTGGGTTTTTGCTTTTCTGCGTTTGCTAATCTCAACCACTGCCTCCTTTCCTTCCCTACACGTTGATTATTCAGCATTGATCGATACCAATTTATTTATCCCTAGCTAATACTTTTAATCTATTCCCCCATAATAAAATCCAATAAAATTAATTATCAGTGAGTTAAATCTATTTTACATATTAATTCGTGATCCTGTCTCGGTTAGCCGTAACATCCCATACGTAACACCTGCGCAATCGCGTAAGCTTAATCTCATCCCAGTAATAACCTGCTGATTCAGCTTGTTAGCCTAACGCCCTAATCATTGAAGTAATGACTGTTCAAAACGAAAAATAAAATCACTTACTTTCATATTTAATTATTTATTCAGAAACACGATTCGATTAATTAAATTACCCCCTACAGGAAAATAACCATGAGCGCAGGAAACCGAATCTATTTACGCCGTCCCGCCGATGCCGAACCGCTGCTGGAAGCATTTCGCCGTTTACCGGCGGCGGTGGTAGCGGATTGCATGAGCCGCTTGCCCGCTTTGTCGGCAGAGATCAGCCTGAAAACCGCGCCGCGCCAACCGATCATGTGTGGCCTGGCAGTGACAGTTAAAGCGCGTTCCGGCGACAATCTAATGCTGCATAAAGCGCTGGATATGGCAGGTCGAAACGATGTGATTATTCTGTCGAACGAAGGCGATCGCAGCCAGTCGCTGATGGGTGAAGTGATGGCGACCTATGCCAGACAGCGTGGTATGGAAGGCATTGTGCTGGACGGACCGGTCCGCGACATCGAAGGGCTGTCACGCATGGACTTCCCCATCTACGCCGCCGGTCACACGCCGGGTGGCCCGTTCAAAGACGGTCCCGGCGAGATCAACGTGCCGATTGCCTGCGGCAAAATTCACGTTTCGCCGGGTGATATCGTGCTGGGTGATGCGGATGGTGTGATTGTGATTCCACGTCAGGATGCCGCGCGCATTCTCGAAGCGGCGCAGGCGTATCTCATTGTTGATGAACACAACTTCGAACTGGCGAAAACCGGCGCGCTGGAACGCGGCTGGCTGGATGAGACGCTGCGCACCAAGCAGGTTGAAATCATTGATGATGTGTTCCGCTAATCTTTCGCCGTCGTAAGGTGCGCATTCATGCGCACCAGGTCGCCATAAATGACGCCCCTACGGCGTGCTACTCACCATCGCCAACTTACGCTGCCGATTTTCACGCCACACCGCAAATATCCCGGCCAGCGCCACAATCGATGCGCCCAGCAAGGTGGTGCTGCCCGGCAGGCTGTTCAGGAACAGATAGCCAATCAGCATCGACCACACCAGCGTGGTGTAATCGAACGGTGCCAGCAGTGAGGCATCGGCGTAACGCAGGCTAAGCGTCACCAGAATCTGTGCCAGACCGCCAAACAGGCCACAGCCCACCAGCAACAACAGCTGTAACGCGCTCGGTTTGCTCCAGCCAAACAGCGCCGTCGCCAGGCCAATAAGGGTCGTCATTACAGAGAAATAGAACACAATCGCGCCCGGCTTTTCGATGCCGTTGAGGAAGCGAATTTGTACGTTAGAGGTCGCGGAACACAGCGCCGCAATCAGCGCAAATGCCACGCCAAGGCTCGCCGTCGCGTTGCTGGCACCCTGAGAAAACAGCGCGCCGCTGGCGCTCAGGCTGGAAGAGAGCATGATCAGAATGCCGGATAATCCCACCACCACCGCGATCCAGCGCGAAACCCGCACCCGCTCTTTCAACAGCATTGCCGCCAGAATCACGGTAAACAGCGGCGCGGCATAGCTTAACGCCGTCGCATCAGCGAGTGAGATATACACCAGCGCCAGATAGTTAAAATACATGCCGCCGGTACCGGAGAAGCCACGAATGAAGTGACCAAACAGGTTACGCGTCTTGAGATTTTCCAGCACGTTGCCCTGCATTTTCAGCCAAATCAGCAGCGGAAACAGCGCGATAAAACTGCGGAAAAATATCACTTCGCCAGTGGGAATGGCGCCGTTCAATCCCTTCACACACGCCAGCATCAAGGTGGCGCACAGCGCGGCCACTATCTTCAATAACACGCCTAATCGGGCATTCATGCTTTTTCACTTCTCTCTACCACATGCAATCGGCGGGACTGCCGAGAGGATATGCGACCAGCCTGGCGAGAAAAGTGTGCGCTGGATAACACTTTTTTGCTCTGCCCGAATAGAAAGAACTTATGCGCCGCGTAGCCATATTTTTTTGCTATTGCACGACAGGGTTTCCCTCTTTTTCGTCTGAAAACAAAGCCGATATAGTCCAGAAAAGCGAGAAATCAGGCGCTCCGTCCCGGTGACGCCGTGGTATTCATCATTGAGGAAGTTCACATGACCATGAAAAGACGTACCACCATCGGGCTGGCACTGCTGCCGCTGCTGGCTATTTCGGCTGCTCATGCAGACATGATGGCGAACATCAAATCCAGCGGCGAGCTGAAGTGTGCGGTCTATTCGGACGTGCCGCCCTTCTCTTCCCCGGATCCGAAAACGCGTCAGCTGGCGGGCATGGATATCGATCTGTGCAACGCGCTGGCGAAGCAGATGAACGTCAAACTGACACTGGTGCCCACCTCGGTGGAAGCGCGTATTGCGGTGATTGCCACTGGCCGCGCCGACGTGCTGATCGCTAACCTTGCCTATACCAAAACTCGCGGCAACCAGATTCAGTTCAGCGATCCCTATTACGTCGCCAAAGAGATGCTGCTGGTGAAAGCACCGTTGGCCGATAAGCCGCTGAGCTATTTCCAGGGCAAACGCATCAGCGCTACCAAAGGCACCACCTCTGAACAGTCGATCCACATTAAAGGCGGCAAAGCGGTGACCTTCCAGGATTCAGCCTCCGCGTTCCTTGCGCTGGAGCAGAACAAATCGGTCGGCTTCGTCACCAACACCATGACCGGCATCAAAACCATTTCGCAGGCGAAAAAAGACGGCATCAATCTGGCGATGATCAAAGAGCCGATGGCGCTGGAGCCGATTGGTGTTGGCATGAAGCGTGATGAACCGGCACTGCTGGCCAGCGTCAACAGCAGCCTGAAGGCGATGGACGATGACGGCACCATCGACAAAATCTGGGATAAATGGATTGGGCCCAACACCGAATACAAAATGGTGCGCGAAGAGCGCGTACAGCCGCTCTCCAGTCTGAAATTTGAACCGCTGGAATAACCATGCCCGTGAAGTCGCACTCTGCACTCCCGCCCGCCAGCGCCCCCGCGCTGGCTTGCTCCTCTGATATTAAGCTCTCCACCATCGGCGCACGCGCGTGGTTGGTGGAAGCGCCGGGCGGTTTCGATCTCCCGGCGCAGCGGCGCATCTGGTCGCTGGCGCGCCTGCTGCATGCCGACGAAGCCATTGAAGCGCTGATCCCCGGCGTCACCAATCTGCTGGTGCTGTTCCGCCATATCCCAGCCGATGAAAACGCCGTGCGCATGCAGCTGCATGCTGCCTGGGATCAGGCGCAGGCGATCAGTCCGCAGGGCAAACTGATTGAAATCCCGGTGCATTACGGCGGTGAACACGCCACCGATCTCGAGGCGGTCTGTCGCCATACCGGCTTAAGCCCGCGCGACGTGGTGCGCCTGCATCATCAAAGTGAATACACCGTATTTGCGCTGGGCAGCGCGCCAGGCTTCGGTTATCTGCATGGGTTGGATCCGCTACTCGCAACGCCGCGCAAGAAAGTGCCGTCGCTCAGCATGCTGAAAGGCACCGTCACCATCGGCGGCGCGCAGGCGGGCGTCTCAGCGCTGACCGGCCCGAACGGCTGGAACGCGATTGGTTTTGCCGAGCTGGTGGTGTTTGACCCGCTGGCCGCATCGCCCGCGCTGATGGCACCGGGCGATCGCATCCGTTTTCTGCCGCAGAGGATTGAGCTGTGATTGAGATCGAACAGAGCGGTGCGCTGAACACGGTGCAGGATTTAGGTCGCTTCAATTATCGCCACATGGGGGTGTCGGTGAGCGGCGCGATGGATCCGCTGGCGCTGCGTGCTGGTAATCTTCTGCTCGGCAACGACGAAAATGCAGCGGCGATTGAAGTGCAGCTGTTTCCGTTTCGCCTGCGTTTTTTGCAAAAAAGCAGCATCGCGGTGACCGGTGCCGATTGCCGCGCCACGCTGGATGGCACGCCGCTGCCGCCGTGGTGGGGCTGCAGCGTGCGGGCCGGTCAAGTGCTGGAACTGCGTTATCCACGCAGCGGCGCCCGTGGCTATGTGTGCATTGCGGGCGGCATCGATGTGCCGCTGGTGCTCGGCTCGCGCAGTACCGCGCTGCGCGGCGGCTTCGGCGGCGTTGAAGGACGTCCGCTACAGCGTGGCGATCGGCTGGCGCTCGGCGACAGTTGCAGCCCGGCACTTCCCCACAGCGGCATCGGCATCGAACCGCCAGACAGCGCATTACACGCCTGTTTTCCCCGCAACAGCGCCGGAGACATTCAGCTGCGTGCCATTCCCTCCGGCGAATACCCGCTGTTTGCCGCCGATGCCGCGCGTTTCTGGCAGCAGTCGTGGCAGGTATCGAATCAAAGCAATCGTACCGGCTATCGGCTTTCAGGCGATCCGATCTTCCCGTCAGAGACCGTTGAGATGCGATCGTACGGGCTGATCCCCGGCATTGTGCAGGTGCCGCCGGGCGGCGAACCGATCATCCAGCTGAGCGATGCCAACACCGCTGGCGGCTATCCGAAGATCGCGGGCGTGATCGAACAGGATCTGTGGCGGCTTGGGCAAGTGCTGCCGGGCCAGTCGATCCAGCTGATCCAATGCGATGTGCGTGAAGCGATCGCCATCGAACAGGAAGTCACGCGCTGGCTGAGCCGCCTGCGCCTTAGCTGCCAGCCACTGCGTAAAGCGCTTACCGTTTAATCCGCACAAGGAACCAGACATGAAGATAGATGTGAATTCCGATATGGGTGAAGGCTTTGGCGTTTACCAGCTGTGTGATGACGCCGCGCTGATGAAAGTGGTGTCATCGGCTAATATCGCCTGCGGTTTCCACGCCGGCGATCCAGCGATCATGAGCAACATGGTGCGGCTGGCGAAGGCACATGGCGTGGGGATTGGTGCGCATCCTGGCTTGCCGGATCGTCAGGGTTTTGGCCGCCGCGAACTGCCGTTTAGCGCCAAAGAGATTTGCCAACAGGTGGCCTATCAGCTCGGCGCGCTCACGGCGATTGCCCGCGCGGAAGGCACCCACGTTTCCCACTTCAGTTTCCACGCCGCGATGGGCAACATCGTCAACCGCGATGCCGTGCTGGCGCAACAGGTGATGGAATTGGTGGCGCGCATCAATAGCGATCTGATCATCTTCGCCCAGCCCGATACCATCATCGAAGCCGCCGCGCAGGCCGCTGGCCTGAAGACGCTGACGCTGTTTCTGGCGGATCGCGCCTATGACGCACAAGGCCGTTTAGTGCCGCGCGGCATTGCCGGTGCGGTGATCAAAGAGGAAGCCGCGTTGCGCGCCCGCGTGCGCCAGTTTTTGCAGCACGGCACGGTAACGACGATTGAAGGTGAAGAGATTGCGGTGCGTGCGCGCTCGATTCTGGTTCACAGCGACACGCCAGGTTCGCTGGCGCTCGCCACCATTGTGCGCAGCGAAATCGAAGCCTGCGGCCATCAGGTCGCCCCGGCCGCAGAGGTTATCGCGCAATAATAAGTTTTGTAGGGTCGCCATTTACGGCGACCGGGACATCAAACACAACCACCACAAAACGCCGCAATGCGATCGCATCCCGTCTCTAACCGCTCCATGCTCGTGGCATACGACAAGCGGATAAACGGGCTCATGCCATACGCCGCGCCCTGCACCGTCACCACGTGCTGCTCTTCAATCAGCGCCAGCACAAAATCGGCATCATTGGTGATCAACCGGCCACCGGCGCTGGTTTTGCCAATGTAGCCCGCGATATTCACAAACAGATAAAACGCGCCCTGCGGTTTATGGCAGCGCAGGCCGTCAATCGACGTCAAGCGCTCCAGCACGTAATCGCGGCGCTGACGATAGATGTGCGCGCGCTCCTGCAACAGATCCTGCGGGCCTTCCAGCACCGCCACCGCCGCGGCCTGGGTTAAGGTGCAAACGCCGCCGCTGTTCTGCGTATTCACGTTGCTCATTGCTTTGATCAACGGTGCCGGGCCGCCGCAGAAGCCCAAACGCCAGCCGGTCATGGAATAAGCTTTCGACACACCGTTCACCGTCAGCACGCGGTCATAGAGACGCGGCTCAACCTGCGCCAGCGTATAAAAGCGCACATCGTCGTAAATCAGGTGCTCGTAGATATCGTCGGTCATGATCCACACCTGCGGATGGCGCAACAGCACCTCGCCCAGCGCGTGCAGCTCCGCTTTGCTCGCCACCGAACCAGTGGGATTACTCGGATAGTTGAGCAGCAACCATTTGGTTTTGTCGGTGATGGCGGCGTCTAAATCAACAGGCAGCGGCTTGAAGCCGTTCTCCTGCGCACACGGCAGCGCCACCGGAACGCCACCGGCGAATTTGACGATATCGGCATAGCTGATCCACGACGGCGTTGGGATCACCACTTCATCGCCCGGATTAATGGTCGCGAGGATCGCGTTAAAGATGATCTGCTTAGCGCCGCCGGCGGTGAGGATCTGGCTGACGTCGTAATCGAGCTGATTATCGCGTTTGAACTTCAGCTGGATCGCCTTGCGCAGCGCTGGCGTGCCGTCGGTAGGCGGATAGCGCGTATCTCCGGCGCGCGCGGCGGCGTAAGCGGCTTCAATCGCGTGAGGTGGCGTAGGGAAATCGGGTTCACCGGTGGAAAGTGCTACCACATCAATACCCTGCGCGGCGAGATCGCGGGCCTTTTGGGTCATAGCAACAGAGGCAGAAACGGTGACATTCTTTAATCGATTGGCTATCTCGGGCATGGGTTTATCCTGGCTCAGTGTCAGCATGAACGGCTTGCAGCAAGCTGCAAACACGACGTTTACCAGAGGATAGGTTTTTGCCCGAAGCGGCAGTTAATAGTGCTTTGTTGTGGTGATATAACACAAAGCGATGACTGAACCGACCGCACACTTTCGCCATAAAGGTGGCGAGCCTGATGTGGAAATGCGCGGCAGGTCACGCGCCAGCGCCTGACGCAATGTTAATAGAGTGTTACTTTGAGTGCCGGTTAACAGCGCGCAACGCCCGTTTACTCACTCCCATCATCGCCAAATCTAATGAGTGAATCGCACCATACCAGTGCAAAGGTCGCTGTTTTACCCTCGCCGTCACGGCAACTGTCCAACTCAGCATCGGCCTTAGGAGGCACTGTGGCTCTACCCTCCTGTCTGAGTTCATTCGCGAAAGCTTATTTTGGCATCAAGTTTGCTTGATACCCGCTATGCGTTCTGTTGGAGGAAGCGTTCATGAATCTTCGTCGCCTGAAGTACTTTGTTAAAATTGTTGATGTAGGCAGCCTGACCCAGGCCGCCGATATTTTGCATATTGCCCAGCCCGCGCTGAGCCAGCAGCTGGCTACGCTGGAAGGGGAAGTGAATCAGCAACTGCTCATTCGTACCAAGCGCGGCGTGACGCCGACCGAAGCCGGTAAAACGCTCTACTCCCACGCGCAGGCGATTTTGCGCCAGTGCGAACAGGCACAAAGTGCCATTGAGCTGGTTGGCGCATCGCTGAGCGGCAGCGTCTCAGTGGGCTTAGCGCCGGGCACCGCCGCACAAAACCTCGCGTTGCCGCTGATGATGGAAGTGCAGCAGCAGCATCCCGGCATCGTGCTCTACTTCAATGAAAACTTCGGCACCACGCTTAGCGAGCTGATTATGAATGGCCGCATGGATATGGCGGTAATTTACGATCACCGCACCATTCACGGCCTGCGCTTTATGCCGCTGATGAAAGAGGATCTCTACTTCGTCTGCCCGTTCAGCCTCGCGCAACCGGTGAAAGAGATCCCGCTGGCGCAGGTGGCGCAATACGATCTGTTCCTGCCGCGCGTTTACAACATCATGCGCAAAGTGCTCGACGATGCCTTCGTACACAACAATCTGCAGTACCGCGTGAAATGTGAGATCGAGTCACAAACCACGCTGAATGCCGCGCTCAGCGCCGGGCTCGGCACCACCATCATGCCGGAATCCGCCGCGCGCGCGATGCTGAAAAGCGGCGATGCGTGGATGGCGAAGATCGTCGATCCGGATGTGCAGGTGTCGCTTTCGTTCTGCATGTCGGATCACCTGCCGCTGTCACAGCCGGCCGAAGCGGTGAAATCGATCCTGCTGTCGCTGATGTCGCGCCGCAACGTTGAGAATCATCCACTGACCTTAGTGGGATAAGTCCCGCTTATTACCGCAAAGCGAAACCCTCTTACTGCCCGTATTGCGAACGCGCTAGATTACGATTTTGCCCGCTCAGGCGGGCGTGTTTCGCTTTGACGGGAATTCCATGGATAAAACCGCAATACCGCTACCGACGCTGCGCGCGCTGGCACGCAAGATGCAATCCTCCGGGCTGAACAGTCTGGCGCTCGATGGCAAGCACTGGTCGGTGCGGTTGACCTTCGCCGCCACGCCAGCCACGCCCGCGCCTGCCACGGTTCCCGCCGCTGAAATCCCCTCCATCACGCAACGCATTGGCGCACCGATGCCCGGCACGCTGCTGCGCCGCCATCCGCATAGCCAGCAGGATTTTGTTGCGCCCGGCCAGCAGATCGCGGGCGGTGAAGTGGTGGCGCTGGTGCAGGTTGGCCCGCTGTATGTGCCGGTGATCAGCCCGGATGGCGGCACGGTGCAGTCGTTCGCGGCAGAGCATTTGTCTGCGGTGGAGTATGACGAGGACGTGTTGACGTTTCGGTCGCCATAAATGGCGGGCGAACGGGGTTATAAGGGGCGCTTATTGCCTCAAAATTTTTATGTCTTATGCCCTTGCGGCATAACTGCATACAGTCAAAAGACGCCATAACGAGGAGAGGCAGATGCCATTTTCAGATTACAAAACCGCGCTGGTAACCGGCGCATCCGCGGGGATGGGTGAAGCGATCGTTGAGCGCTTGTGCAAAGAGGGCATCACCGTGCACGCGGTGGCGCGCCGTAAAGAGCAGCTGGCGGCGCTGGCCGATCGTACCGGTTGTATTCCGCACGCGGTGGATGTCAGCGACGTCAACGCGCTGACCGCGCTGTGCAAAGATCTCGAAATCGACATTCTGGTCAACAACGCAGGCCTGTCGCATCCGGGATCGATCCTTGATGCCGACGAGAACGTGATTGAAACCCAGGTCGACGTCAATCTGCGCGCGGTGCTGCATCTATGCCGCTTGCTGGTGCCGGGCATGGTGAAACGCGATCGCGGCCACGTCTTCAACATCACCTCGATTGCTGCCATCTACAACTTCAACGGCAACTCGGTGTATCACGCCACCAAAGCCGGTGTGCATGCCCTTTCGCGCCAGCTGCGCGTCGATTGCTACGGCGCACGCGTGCGCATCACCGAAATCTGTCCGGGCCGCGTCGCCACCGATATCTTCGGCAACGTGTCGGGCGATCACGAAGAGGCGCGCCGCCGCTTCATTGATGGCTTTGAACTGCCGCAGGCCAAAGATATCGCCGACTGCGTCGCCTTCGCGCTCGCGGCACCGCTGGCGGTGAATATTGGCAACATCGAAATCACCCCAACGCTGCAGGTGCCGGGTGGTCTTTCCACTATGCGACCGGGCGACCACAGCGCGTAATTTGCGACCATGAGGTAACAGAATGGCTCTCGATTTCAGCAGTGTGATAACCGGCCAGTACGGCCAGATGATCGTTGACGGAACGGTGATCACCCTTGAACTGGCGTTGGGTGCCTGGCTGCTGGCAATGGTGCTGGCGCTGCTTTTGGTGGTGATCCGCCTGACTGAAAACCGCATCGCGGTCGGGCTGGTCAAAGCCTATGTCTCTTATCACCGCAATGTGCCGACGCTGATCCAGTTGATGATGTGGTACTTCGCCATTCCCACGCTGCTGCCAGAGGCGCTGCAGATGTGGATCAACAACTACAACGCCGAGTTCCTGTTCTCCCTCACCGCGCTGGGCCTGTGTCAGGCGGCGTACTTCTCCGAAGATATCCGCAGCGGCCTGCGCGCCATTCCCGACGGCCAGAACGAAGCCGCGCGCGCACTCGGCATGAGCTACGTGCGCGCCATGCGCGGCGTGATTCTGCCGCAGGGCATTCGCAACGCGCTGCCCGCGGTGATCAACCACACGGTGCTGCTGTTTAAAAACACCAGCCTGGCGATGGTGATTGGCGTGGCGGATCTGACCTATGTGACGCGTGATATTGAGAACCAAACGTTCCGTACCTTCGAATCCTACATCGTGGCGACCGTGGGCTATCTGTTCTTCTCCCTGCTGCTGATGGGCCTTGGCGCACTGCTGGCCCGCCGCTTCCAGCGCGTCTATGCGAGGTAATGGCGATGTTTGAGATTTTCACCATTTTGCATGACAACGGCATGCTGCTGTTGATGGGGCAATACCCGAACGGTCCGATTGGCGGCGTGCTCTGTACGCTGCTGATCTCGGTGCTGGCGGTGCTGCTGGCGTTTCCGATTGGTGTGCTGCTGGGCCTGGCGCGTCTGTCGCCGTGGCGCTGGCTGAGCTGGCCCGCCACCGGCTGGGTTTACCTGCTGCGCGGCATCCCGCTGATGATGGTGGTGTTCTGGACCTACTTCTGCGTGCCGCTGCTGATTGGCCACAACATCAGCGGTTTCGCCACCATGCTGTGTACGCTGGTGATCTATGAGAGTGCCTATATCGCCGAGATTGTGCGCGGTGGCATTCAGGCGCTGCCGCACGGCCAATACGAAGCCTCACGCGCGCTGGGCATGAGCCACCTGAAAACCCTGCGTCTGGTGATTCTGCCGCAGGCGCTGTTTAACACCTTGCCGAGCCTGGTTAGCCAACTGGTGTCGATCATCAAAGACAGTACGCTCGGCTACGTGATTAACGTGCCGGAGCTGACCTTTGCCGCCAATCAGGTGAGCAATCAGCTGCTGACCAAACCGTTCCAGGTGTTCGCCATTGTGGCGCTGAGTTACTACATCATCTGCTTCAGCCTCACCTGGCTGGCCAATAAACTCGAAGCGCACATTGCGCAGAAACGTCGTCAACCGCCGCAGCCAACGCCCAGCGTGGCGCCCGCGGTGATGCTGACTAAAACCTCTTCGCAATAAGGAAACCGCATGGGACCGATGATCATGTTTAATCAGGTCAACAAATGGTACGGCGCGTATCAGGCGCTGACCAACCTGAGCGCCGAGATTAATCCCGGCGAAGTGGTGGTGGTGTGCGGCCCGTCCGGCTCGGGAAAATCGACGCTGATCCGCACCGTTAACCGACTGGAGCCGATCGATGACGGTCAGATCGTGTTTGATGGCACCGATATTCACGGCAGCAGCACGCGCCTCAATCAACTTCGCACGCGCATCGGCTTTGTGTTTCAGAGCTTCAACCTGTTCCCGCATGTGTCGGTAGCCGAAAACATCATGATGTCACCGATGAAAGTGCTGGGCGTGAAGCGCAGCGAAGCGCGTCGTCAGGCCGGTGAATTGCTGGAACGCGTCGGTTTAGCGCACAAAGCCGATGCCTATCCGGCGCAGCTGTCTGGCGGCCAGCAGCAGCGCGTAGCGATTGCCCGCGCGCTGGCGATGAAGCCGCCGGTGATGCTGTTCGATGAACCGACTTCGGCGCTCGATCCAGAGATGGTCGGCGAAGTGTTGTCGGTGATGCGCGGTCTGGCGCAGGAAGGAATGACGATGATGTGCGTCACCCACGAGATGAACTTTGCCCGTGAAGTGGCGGATACCATCTGGTTTATGGATCAGGGACAGATTCTGGAAAAATCACAGCCGGAACAGTTCTTCACCCAACCGCAGCACCCGCGCGCACAGCGCTTCCTCAGCGATTTGCGTTCACACTGAATTTCAGGTCGCCATAAATGGCGACCTTGCCAACTACCGCACCTATCTTAACAATCCACCCACACCGCTCCCGCATCGGCAGATTTCACGCACTGCTCCACCCAACGCACGCCCATCAAACCGGCATGCGCGCCTGGATACCAGAAGTCTTTGAGGAACGCCCGATCGCCACGATCGGTGGCATCCATTGCCAGCGCAAAACGGCGATAAAGATTGGACCAGGCTTCAAACAATCCTTCCGGATGCCCGCCGCCGATGCGATCGTCAGCCAGCGCGCTTTGATGCAGATAACCCATGCCGCGCTCAAGAATCTGCACCGGCTCGCCCTGCACTTCATAGCGCAGCTGATTCGGCTGTTCGTCCCACCACTCCAGGCTGGCTTTTTCGCCGATCACCCGCACTTTCTGGCCGTGCATCGAACCGCAGTTCACCGCCGATGCCCACATGGTGCCGACCGCGCCGTTGTCGTACTCCATCATCACGAAGGCGTTATCCTCCAGCGGCGCACGGGTTTTGACAAAGCTCTGGCGGCTGCACAGCAGGCGTTTCACCTGCAGATGCGGCACCATGGTTTCAGCGATAAACAGCGGATGCGTCGCCAAATCGCCCAGCACATAGCTCGGCCCGACGAAGCGCGGATCGACGCGCCACTTGGTGCTTTCGTTCTGCAATTCCACCGCTTCGTTATGGAAGCCGTGTGCGAACTGCATGTTGATGATGCGGATTTCGCCTAGCAAACCTTCCGCAATCATCTCGCGCGCCTGATGAATCAGCTGATGGCCGGCATAACCGTAGGTCACGCCGATGATTTTCTTCTTCTCAGCGCACAGCTGTTCCAGCTCATCGGCTTCAGCGGCGGTGAAACACAGTGGCTTTTCGCACACCACATGCAAACCCGCATTGAGCGCGGCGCGGCAGATGGTGAAGTGCGTGTTGTTAGGCGTGGCGATCGACACCGCTTCAATGCCGTCCGGACGCGCCGCTTCTGCCGCAAACATCGTTTCGTAATCCGCATAGCAGCGTTCGGCGTCAATCCCCAGCGAGGTGCCAAAGGCGCGGCCACGCTCGGCGTTGATATCGAACGCGCCCGCCAGCAGCGTAAAGTTGTTGTCACGTGTGGCCGCCGAACGGTGAATATACCCAATCTGGCTGGTGCCGCCGCCGCCAACCATGCCCCAGCGCAGGGAGCGATCCAGAGCTTTAATGCCGTTAATCATGCTGTTCTCCTCAGAATCCGACCGATTGCAAATAGTGCAGGCTGGCGGTGACGTCACGCAGGCTGGTGTCGGCATCGCGCGGGTCGCGCTCCTGCTCGACGGTGATCCAGCCCTGATAATTGCGCTCTGCCAGGAAGGCGCGCACCGCCGGATAATCAATTGCCCCTTTGCCAATCGGGCACATCACGCCTTCTGCACAAGCAGCGAAGAAATCGACGCCGCGTGCAATCACGTCGCGCCATACCCCCTCGTTAACGTCTTTGAAGTGCAGATAATCAATGCGATCCCAGTAGCGGCTGAGGTAAGGAATCGGATCCATGCCGGAGTAGTACAAGTGTCCAGTGTCGAGGCACAAACCGGCAACCTCGTGCGGGATGTCTTCCACCAGCTGTTGCAGCTCGTCGGCAAACTCAATGCAGCCGCCGGCATGCGGATGGATCACCGCGCGCACGCCGTATTCGTTCCAGGCAATCTGGCTCAGCGTGGTGATGTGCTGCATCATGCGCTGCCACTCCTCATCTGACAGGCGAGGCGCCTTGTCGGATTGACCGGCATATTTGGCGCGTTCTGGATTACCGAAATCGATAATGACCAGATAAGGCGCAGGTTTGTTGTCCGCATGGGTTTTGCTGGCGGTTGGCACCAAAGACAAGTTGCGACAGATGTTGTGCGTCAGCTCAACCATCGCCGGGAAATTGGCTTCGCTCACCAAATCATCAAAAATGGTGCCCGCCACCAGCGACAGGTCGTGCGCTTCCAGCTGCTGACGCAGTTCGGCAGGTTCAACCGGCAGATAGGTCCACGGGCCCAGCTCAATGCTTTTATAACCGGCCTGCGACGCTTCACTCAGGACTTTCTGCCACGGCGGCAGGAAAGGATTTTTCGGGTCATCAACGCCCCAGCTACAGGGCGCGTTAGCAATATGAATAGTCATGATCGTTCCTTGCGGTAGTGGATAGCGCAAGTATCAAATAAATATTTCATCACCAACAACCATGAAACATTCATTTTTTGATAGCGATCATAGTATTTCGCATCATTAAAATGATAGAAAAAATATCAAAACCAGCAATGACGCGCTTTACAGGTTTTCACGCGTGACGATATCGAACGGCAGGATGATCTGGGTGAAATGGTCGCCCGGTTCGGCATGATGCTGCTGCACCATCTGCGCCAGACGCATGGCCATTTCGTCGATGCGGTTGCGGATCATCACCGTGATGGTGCCATCAATCAGCGCCAGCTCGCCCTCTTTCACCGGCCCATGACAAATTAACGCCACCTTGCGCTGCGGCTGCTGGCGCAAGGCGTGAATCACGCCCTCAATGCCGCCACACGGCGCGAAGATCAGCGCCAAATCGGCATGTTCTTCCAGTAACTGACGCGTGGAACGGTAACCGCCATCAATCGATTCATTGGTCTTCAGCGGCTCCAGCACGCGCCGCGCGCTGTCCTGTTCACGCAGATAGGAGCGGAAACTGATCTCATTGCTTTCCTGACAGATAAAGCGATGGTCGCCCACCAGAACGCCGACCGAGCCCGGCTGATGTAACAGATGCGTGGCAATCCACGCGGCAGTGCGCCCGGCTTTCTGATTATCCAGGCCGACATAACCGGCGTGGCCGCACGGCGAAAAGTTGGAAAACAGCGCATAAACCCGCACGCCCTGACGCGATATGTTTTCTATCGCATGGCGAATCAGCGGGTGATCCAGCGCGACCAGGCCAATGGCATCCACCTGCTCGGCCAGCGCATACAGCGAGGCCACCACCGCTTCCACATCATCGATGTCGTGCCAGGTAAACAGCGGTTCGCTGCCTGCCGGATGAAACGGCTGCGTATGCTGGCGCAGCGCATCAGTGAGGGAATGATAGAACGAGTAGGATTTTGACAGCAGGATAAAGCCCATGCGCAGCGTTACGCTCGAGGCGTGCGCGATGCCGCTCAGCAGTGGCACATTGCCGATGCGATAACCGAGGCGATTGGCTGCTTCCAGCACCTTCTGTTCAGTGGCGGCGCGCACCGGCGCACGACGGTTCAATACGCGATCGACTGTCGCCACGCCAACACCGGCAGCGGCGGCAATTGCGGTCATGGTGATTTTACTCATACGCTATTTCCGGATTAAAAATGATAATAAATTATCAAAAATAATGCCCTAACCCGCTAAAAATCACCAATCCTCAAACGCAGAAATCATCATTAAACGGCATCGGGTGATAGAGAACCTCTCAGTATTTTGATCGCCCTCGCAAAAACGGAATAACCCATTTCATTTCCATACCATTCAGAATAAATGTTTGATATTTTTTGGCGCATTAAAGGCGGTTTAGGCTGATGGTTTCGCATCAGAAAAAGTGATGAAGCGTGGAAAAAGATCCGTATGGTCATCATCAAAGTCCACACCGCTTAACGCTTAGGAGAAAACAATGAAAATCGCTTTTGATGTGGATGTAATCAGGGATCTTGGCATTACGCGCATGGTGCATCAGGTGGCGGAATGGGGCTACAAGTATATCGAGCAGTCGCCGCACCCGCAGATCAATCCGTTCTATAAACATCCGAAAGCCAGCCGTGAAATCATGCGCGAATACAAAAATGCGCTGAATGCCACTGGGCTGGAAATCTCCTCATTCATTACCGTTTATCGCTGGTCTGGCCCGGATGAACTGCGTCGCCAGGCGGCGGTGAAGAACTGGAAACGCATGATCGAGATCGCCGTCGAAATGGGCGTGCAGGTGATCAACACCGAGCTGTCGGGCAATCCCAACGAGCCGGAAATTTGTGAAGAGATGTTCTATCGCTCGATGGAAGAGCTGCTGCCGATCATCGAACGTGAAGGTATCCGCGTCGAGATACAGGCGCACCCGTGGGATTTCTGCGAGCAGAACAACGAAACCGCAGACATTGTGAAGTCGTTCCGCAGCGAAAACGTCAAGTACATCTACAGCGCACCGCACACCTTCTACTACGACAAAGGCGTGGGCGATGTGAAGAACATGCTGCATTACGCCGGTGACGATCTGTCGCATATGCTGATCGCCGATACCATGAACCATACCAAACACTGCCGCTATATCGTTAACCCGCCTGGCGTGGATGCGACTATCCACCAGCATGTGGCGGTCGGTGAAGGCGAAGTGAATTTCGATGCGCTGTTTGAAGCGCTGCGCGAGATGAATTTCGCCAACCGTACCTTTAAGGTCGGCGGCGAGTCGATTATCTCGGCGGCGCTGTTTGGCTATCCGGAAAAGATGAAGTATCAGGCGGTGGAAACCCGTGAGCTGATTGAGCGTGAGCTGCTGGGTTAGTTAAGTGGGCGCTGATGCCCTCACCCTAGCCCTCTCCCACAGGGAGAGGGAACTAAATAGTCCCTTCTCCCGCTGGCGGGAGAAGGTTAGGATGAGGGCCCGCTCTGATGGAATGCACGCAACATGAAAGCAGTGACGCTGGCCGAGCTGGCAAAACAACTGGGCGTGGGTGTCGCCACGGTTGACCGGGTACTCAACGATCGCGGCGGCGTATCGCCCGCCATGAGCAAAAAAATCCTGCAGGCAGCGCGTGACGCCGGTTTGAAACGCATTCTGCCCGAGGAGCATCGCCATCCGTGGCAGATCGAAGTGCTGCTCAGCGGTAACGCCTCCTTCTTCTTCCAGCAACTCGCGCAAGATTTTGCCAAACTCGCCGACGAACTCGGTTATCGTCGCCTGCGTCTGCATCGCACGCTGATTCCGGAAAACGCGCCGGAAAAACTTGCCGCACACATTACCGCCAGCAGTAAAAAGATGGACGCGCTGATCGTCTTCGCCCATGAAAACCCGCTGATCTACGATGCGCTCGCCGCCTGTAAAGCGCGTGGCGTGCCGGTAATCACCCTGGTCGCCGATCTGCCCGATGCCGCGCGGCTGTGTCACGTCGGCATCGATCAATACAAAGCCGGACGCACCGCCGGTTTGATGCTCGGCAGCATGCTGTCGCAGCCGGGTGAAGTGGTGTTGATGAGCGGACGCGCCGATTACGCCGCGCATCGCCTGCGCATTGAGGGGTTTCAGGCGGTGCTGGCCGAACGCTTTCCGCAGCTGCGCCTGCGCGAGATTCTTGCCGGTCAGGATGAACGCGAACGCATCAGCCGTCTGCTAGAAAAAACGCTGGCTGCCTCGCCGCCGATTGTCGGGTTGTATAACACCGGCATTGGCAATACACAGGTGCACGAAGCGCTGGCGCGGCATCGTCTCGACGGCAAAGTGCTGTATGTCACGCACGAGTTGTACAGCACCACACGCAGGCTATTGCAGGATCGGGTGCTGACCTTAACCCTCGATCAAAATACCCTGCGCCATGCCCAGCTCGCGTTAACGCTGATGCTGCGGCATCTGGAAGAGGGCGAGATTCCCGATACTTATCAGCCCGGTAAAGTGGACTTTATGCTGTTTACGCAAGAGAACTTTACATAATCGGACTTTGCGTCGCACCGCCAGCGCGGTTAAATCGCCTGTATCACGCGCTGCTACACTCAGTAGCAGCAAAAATACAAACACAACAAGGCGAAACCACTATGTCGGAACATCAGTATCAGCCCGCGAAAGTCTGGACCTGGGACCCGGAAGCCAAAGGTAACGGCGCGAAAACCAACCGTCCAACCGCCGGGCCGACGCACGAGAAAGCCCTGCCGGTCGGCAAACATCCGCTGCAGCTTTACTCGCTCGGCACGCCAAACGGCCAGAAAATTACCATCCTGCTGGAAGAGTTGCTGGCGGTCGGTGCCAAAGACGCCGAATACGATGCCTGGCTGATCCGTATTGGCGATGGCGATCAGTTCTCCAGCGGATTTGTCGATGTCAACCCGAACTCGAAAATCCCGGCGCTGAGCGACCATTCCGTCACGCCACCACAGCGCGTGTTCGAATCCGGCAACATCCTGCTCTATCTGGCCGAGAAGTTCGGTCACTTCCTGCCAACCTCGCTGGCGGGCCGCACCGAAACCCTGAACTGGTTGTTCTGGCTGCAAGGCTCTGCACCGTACCTCGGCGGCGGCTTTGGTCACTTCTATCACTACGCGCCAGAAAAAATCGAATACGCCATCAACCGCTTCACGCTGGAAGCCAAACGCCAGCTGGACGTGCTGGATCGCCAGCTGGCCGACCATCGCTTCCTCGCCGGTGATGAATACACCATCGCCGACATCGCCACCTGGCCGTGGTACGGCAATCTGGTGCTGAACAACCAATATGGCGGCAGCGAATTCCTTGATGCGCAGTCGTACAAAAATGTGGTGCGCTGGGCGAAAGAGATTGCTGAGCGTCCGGCGGTGATTCGTGGTCGTAAAGTGAATCGCGCCTTTGGTGCCGAGCCGCAGGATCAGCTGCTGGAGCGCCATGATGCCGCCGATTTCGATAACAACACTGAAGACAAACGTCAGGCGCGAGGAGAGAAGTAATGGCTGCATATGTGGTGTTTATTAAGGACGAAACCTTAGACAAAGACGAGCTGGCAACCTACGCAGAGAAAGCTGGCCAGGCGCGCGGCGATCACCCGATCACCCCGCTGGCGTTTTATGGCCAGCTGGAAACGCTGGAAGGTCCGGAAGCGGAAGGCGTGGTGGTGCTGGAGTTTCCGGATGCTGAAGCGGCGAAAGGCTGGTATTTCAGCCCGGCGTATCAGGAAGCCAAAGCGCATCGCCTGAAAGGCGCGAAGTACCGCGTGCTGCTGGTGAATGGCGTCGCGTAATTGACGTAGGGTCGCCATTCATGGCGACCTTATCAAAGCCCGCACTTACCCCAACCTAAACAACGAAATCGCCTGCTTCAACGCATTAGCCTGCTGCTGTTGCTGCGCCACCTGCAGCGTTTCCGCCACGTGCTGCACGTTATGATGCACGCTGTGATCGATGCTATTGATGCTCTGCTGAATCTTCTCAATGCTCAAATTCTGCTGCTCACTCATCTCCGACAGTTCCGTCACCAGCTGCGATAACCCACTAATACTGCGATGAATCTCGCGCATGGTTTGTGCCGCATGCTCCACCTGCACGGTGCCGTGCTCGGTGCCGAGCGTAGTGCTGAAGCTGCGCGCGAATAGCGTTTCACTCTGCTGGGTATCGGCACTCAGCGTGAGATAACCGGCTTGCTGATTGATGTGTGCCGCCAGTTGCGCCACTTCGCTGGCGGCCGCCGCAGCACCCATCAATAGCGGGCGCACATCGCGCCACGCCAGCAGCGCCCAACGGAGGAACACCGCCAGGCTATCCGCGCGCTGGGCGATAAGTGTGAGCGAAACCCTCTCCACCGGCTAAGCCGCCGGGCCTGACAAGGGCGTTGCGATCATGACATTTTTCCACACCAGAAGTTGATCGTAGAGCCCCAAAATCGTGGGGCAAAGCGCACGGACTCAGTGGTGAAAAATATCGGCGAAGCGGTGAGAAAGTTTAGTTGCGCTAATAAATGAGGTGTGGAGTTGTGAGGATGATCACCAAAGCCGTGCAACACAATTTCATTCCCTTAAGCACAGAAAACGATAGACTTGTTCGCCACACAAGCTGCTAACCGATAGAGGCTAATGATGGATTCACCCTGCACGCTCAGCGTCCTGGTCACGGCTCATAATTGCGAAAAGTATATTGCCGAGACATTAAACAGCCTTAAAAATGCCTGCACGGGCATTGAGGATGCGGTTGAGATTGTTTTGGTGAATGACGCATCCACAGATAACACCAGTGAGTTGCTGCACACTTTTGCCGCCTCATTCAGCCAGGTGAAAATCTTCGACGTGATGTTCCGTAACATCGGCAAGGTAAGAAATTTTGGCGTCAGCAAATGCAGTGGCGACTACGTTACGATGCTGGATGGTGACGATCAGCTTCTTCAGAACTCTTTTGCTGACATCGTGCCTTTTTTGCAGGCGCAAAAACCGGATATTCTGCTGGCACCGCTGAATGAAGTTTATGAAAGTAAACCGCAGCCGCTAAAGTGGAACGGTTTGCAGGTTACTGCCTTATCGCAGCATCAGGTGATTGAAAAATTCCTTATCCACCGCGATATTCAGGCGCATTTTATCGGCCAGTTTATTAAACGATCGCTATTTACCGATAATCACTTTCCCGATTTCACCTGCTACGAGGATGCGTATTTATTCCCTTCTATCCTGAAAGCCAGTGAAAAGATCTTTTTAGCAATGTACGGGCCTTATCTCTATTTTAAACGAGGGCAAAGCCTCTCCAGCGCGCTGGATGCCAATAAAATATCGATGCTAATCAAAGCCACGCAACAGATGGATGCGGTTTTGGGTAAAAAATACCGTAACTTGCTCGCTTGTCATTGGATCAATCTGGCACATAAGTTTTACCCATTAATCAGTGATGAGTATGAAAAAGGTGTGGTGAAGCAGGCGATAGAAAACGTGCCTTTCGCTTCATTTATGATGGACAGTAAGGTCAGATTTAGCCTGAAGAAAAAGTTTCTGAAGTTGAAGTTGCGGGGAATGGCTTGAGGCGTTGATGAAAGCGGTCGCCATAAATGGCGACCCTACCAAGTCTATTTATGGTTTATGAATTTATGCTGCATCAGCGCATAACTCATAATAATCGATGCCATCAGAATAAACACCGAACTGCTTTGTATCCATACGGTATCGGTCAAACCGAATATAAAAATGGAAACAGGAAGCAGCGCGACATCCAATGCCCGACGACGCATTGCCGCCACAATTAAACCCACATAAAAAAGAATCAGGGTGACAGCACCCGCGATACCTTGCAGCGAAAGCGTTTCTAAAAAATCATCGTGCAAGTGATACATCACATTTTTATAAGCCTCAGGATTAGCGCGTTCATAGGTTTTAATATAAACGCGCGCTTTATCCGTTCTGTCATCCGGACTTTGCCCCAGCAGCGACCAGGAAACGCTGTGATAGCCACTTTTCCAGATCGAGAAGCGCGCACCAATTGAGGTATCATTATTTTTCTGATAGCTGTCTATTTCGTTCTGGATGTTGTCCAACCGATGCATAATGGAGCTGGGCATGAAGAACAGCCCCCCCGCAATGCAAAGAACTAAAATCACCAGCGAATATTTTCCTGCCCAGCGATGAACCAGATAAAAACAGAGCAAGTATAAAACGGGCAGCACCAACACCGCCGCACGTGACTCAGTGAGGAACATCAGCAGCATATTCACCACAAAGATAGCGGTGAACAGCAGAATTTGATTAAGGCGGCGAACTATCACCTTATTCACAATAAACAGGGCAGTTAATGCTAACGCCGTCATCAGGTATGAAACGGTACCGGCTGAATCGGTGAGTAATTTAATGCGTTGCTGCGTCTGAGCATGTTCGTACCAGCCGGCGCCCAGCGTCAGCAGCAAGCCAAAAATTAACAAGCACACGCTAATGCGCAGGACTTTCGCTGACAAACAGTGACGCCACGCAATGAAAAAATAGCTGACAAAAGCGGAGATAATGAAAAGTTTACCGCCCTGAAAATAGTTATCCACTACATCGCTAAAATAGGCATCGGCATAAATGCGCGACCATATTACCCTGACTATGCCCAATAATAGAATGGGAACGGCGACGATGAAAGCACTCTTATCCAGAACGAATTTTCTTTTTATTCCCTGGGCCAGCAGAAAAAATAGCGTTAAATAACCCACCAAATAGAATGTTTTCTTAGGATATGCGGGGATAACTAACGAGGTCGCAAATGCCAGGGTTAACAACAGAAAGCACAGCTGATAAATATTGCTTTCGGTTAACAGCGGCTTTAAACGTAAAGTCTGCACTCAAAAATACCTCATTTTAAAATACTTAATGCGCCAATAGAGTGCCGGCATCCATTGATGACTACGGAACAAAAATTTGTACATTCTCTTCGCTTGTTGCGCGTTTTTCGGTGTTTCAAAAGAGACGTCGGCTAATGGCGAAATCTGATAAAGATCGCGATAGTAATGGCCAACGTGCTGTTGATTCCACCGCTGCCAGGGTTTATCGGCACCCGCGTAGTGCAATAAGCAGGTATTTTTCGGCACATCCTGCGTATAACCGTTATCATCGTGTGAGAGCATGTTAATGGTATTAAAGCGAGCTTCCGTAAATATCACACGATCTTCAAGCAGCGTATTTAACGCATCCTGATCAAGATACTGGAACTGCTTTCCCTTTTCGCTAAGCAAATTAAACGCGCGTTCACTCACCTGCTCTCGGTTCCACTTTTGAACATCAATCAGCATCATGCCAGCATTAAAGTAGCGTTTTCCACGCAGGCCAACATTTTCAGCCAACTGCGCTTGCAGTGCTGCAATCTCACCTACAACCAGGGCAATTACCTCGGATGGCATAGCAATTTGCCATAATTCGTCGAGAGAATTCAGACAAACCATATCCGCATCGAGATAAAGCAATTTAGCGGCATGCGGCAAGATAAGCGGAGCGAGAAAACGATAATAGGTCGCGCGAGTGAATAACTCTGTGGTAGGGAACGCGCTAAACAAACCATCCTGAATATGATGCAGCGTTAATCCATGTGGCGATCCAGCGAATATTTTTTCCAGACGCACAGTGTCAACTGCAGATATTTCCGAAGAGATAAGATGAAAGTGATAACGAACATCATTGGCATGCTTGATTATCGACATGATGGTAATCAGCGAGTGGCCAATGAATTTACCATCAACACCAAAAAAAATATGCCGGTCGCTGTGCGCGGGAAAAAGGTGCTGAGAATTTATGGTGTTGAGAATCTCTTTATCCATCCTGCACTTCTCTCCGGTCGAACGCATGCGTTCTGTTAATGCATCATGCCTGAGCAATCATTAACCAGAGACAATTCTGGTTGCAGCCGGAGTTTATCAGTCAGAGTTAGGCAAATAAAGCGAAGTGGAGGAGGAATAAATCGGGTTTCCAACGTAAAACTCTCCTGCGAGCAGGAGAGTTTTGGTAAATAAAAATGTTATTTCGCCGCGAACTGCGCATAGTTCTCAGGCGTAATGGTTTGATACGGAATCCAGTTAAACGCCTGCACTTTCTGCTTCTCCAGCAGCGCTTTAGTCACTTGCACCGCACCGGTCGCCTGCCCTTTTGCATCCTGGAAAATGGTCAGCGTCATTTTACCGTTCTTCACGAACTGCTGACCATCTGGCGTGCCGTCGATACCGGCGACCAAAATCTTCTCATTCTTCGCCTGACTGAGCGCCATGATGGCACCAATCGCCATCTCATCATTATTCGCCGCGATAGCGTCAATCGGTCGCTGGTTCAGCAGCCAGCTCGACACCACATCCACCGCTTCGTTGCGCTGCCATTTGGCGCTCTGCTTCTCAATCACCTTCATATCTTTATATTTGGCGATCACCGCTTCCACCGCGCGGGTGCGTTCGCGCGCTTCTTCGTTCGACAGCGCCCCCATCAGAATCGCCACGTTGCCTTTGTAGTTCATCTTCTTCGCCAGCGCTTCCATCTGCATTTCGCCGCCCAACGCCGAGTCAGAACCGACATACGCCATGTCGGTGGGCAGCTTCACTTCCGGTTTACGGTTGACGAAGATCAGCGGAATGCCGGCGTTTTTCGCTGCGGTAATCATCGGCAATACGCCTTGTGTATCGACCGGATTAAGGATGATGGCATCGACGCCCTGGTTAACAAAATCATCCACCTGTTGCACCTGCAGCGCCACATCGCCTTTGGCATCGACAAACTGGCTGTTGAGCTGATTGGCTTTCAGTTCCTCCTGCATCTGGGTGCGCAGAATCGAAACGAAGTTGAGATCGAAGTTCGCCAGCGCGACGCCGACGGTGAAGGTTTTAGCGCTCGCGCTCAGGCTGAGCAGCAATGCGCAGAGGCACAGCATCACATTTCTGATGTTCATAGGTTAGTCCTGTAGGGTTGAGATATTATTATTTATTTCATCGAGTTAACGCCGGGCAACAGGCAAATACCCGGCGGAGGAACCGTTAAAGCGTGAAGTGATCGCGGAACTGCTGCAGCGCGGCAACACTTTCGCCGCTGGCCCAGCCTTCCAGCGCCACGGTGCCCTGATAGCCGACATCGTGCAGCGCGCGGGCGATGGCGCGATAGTTAATCTCGCCGGTGCCTGGCTGCTGACGCCCCGGCACATCGGCCACCTGAATCTCACCAATCGCCGAACCACAGCGGCGAATCAGTTCGATCAAATTGCCTTCGCCGATCTGCGCGTGATACAGGTCGAGGTTCATCTTCAGCGCTGGACTATTAACCGCTTCCACCAGCGCCAGCGTATCGGCCGCCAGCGCAAACGGCGTGCCGGGATGATCAACCGGCAAATTAAGGTTCTCCAGCGTGAAAACGCGTCCGGCGCGCTCGCCCAGCTGCGCCACTTTGCGCAGCGTATCGGCCGCTTTCAGCCACATCGCGCCGGTCACCACTTCCACCGGTTTGACCGGCAACCCTTTGTCATCCAGCCCGGTGCCGTGCAGGTTTAACGCCGGACAGTTGAGCCGCTCGGCCACCGCCAGCGACGCTTCGGCACTTTGCAGCAGCTGCTGGATCTCGTTATCGTCGGTCAGGTTGCCGCTGAGGTAGCCGGTCATTGAGGTGAAACGCGCGCCGGTTGCTGCCAGCGCATCGATATCTTTGTCGGCCCAGCCCCAGATTTCGACGCCAAAGCCCAGTTCATGAATGCGTTTCACGCGCTCGACAAAAGGCAGATCGAGAAACACCATTTCGGCACAAACCGATAGCTGATAAGAGGCCATTAGCGACCTCCCAGTTTGATCGGCTGCAGCTGCTGCACCGAGTCGATACAGGCCAGCGCGATCTCCAGCGCGTTACGCGCATCTTCACCGGTAGCGCGCGGCGTCTCGCCACGGCGAATGCAGCGGGCAAATTCCGCCATCTCCGCCACATAGGCTTCGCGCAGCAGGTCGGAATCCATGCGTGAGGTTTCAATCGCGATGCCATCCTGGTGATAGCGCACGCAGTTGTTAACGTTGATGTGGCCCGCCTGCAACATGCCTTTGCTGCCGAACACTTCGCCACGCACGTCGTAGCCATATACCGCCTGGAAGTTGGCTTCAGCGGTGGCAATCGCGCCGTTATCAAAGCGAATAGTGACCACCGAGGTATCGAGCAAGCCTTTGTCTTTAAAATCCGGACGCACCAGCGCATCGGCCAGCGCATAGACTTCCACCGGCTTCGCGCCGGGGTTGAAATGCAGCAGCGTGTCAAAATCGTGGATCAGCGTTTCGAGGAAGATCGTCCACTGCGGGATGCGCGAAGGATCGTGCAGGCCGGGATCGCGCGTCAGCGATCGGCTCAGCTGCGTGGTGCCATTCTCACCCGCTTTCACCGCGGCGATCGCCGCCGCAAAGCCGGAATCAAAGCGGCGGTTAAAACCGACCTGCAACACCACGCCAGCCGCTTTCGCGGCAGCAATCGCGCGATCCGCCTCATCTAGCGTCACCGCCATCGGCTTCTCGCAGAACACATGCTTGCCGGCATTCGCGGCGGCGATCACCCATTCGGCGTGCGTGCGCGCCGGTGCGGCAATCGCCACCGCATCAATGTCGGGATCCTGCAGCAGCGCATGCAGATCGCTATAGGCTTGGGCGACGCCCAGCTTGTTGGTCAGCGCGTCGGCGGCGCCCGGTTGCGGATCGGCCACCGCCGCCAGGATCGCTCCCGGCACGCGCCAGGCCAGGTTTTCCGCGTGGAAACTGCCCATGCGTCCGGCGCCAATCAGGCCGACGCGTACTGGCTTAAGATGAAATGTCATGACCTATTCCTTTTTGTTTTAGATGTGCTCTTTCGAGCGCAGGGATGTGCAATCTGTAGTGCAAAGGCGATGCCAACTGCAATCCGCCGCTTTATGTGAGGCATAACACAGATATAGCTCACAATCTGGCAACAAAATTTACATGTCAACTTCACATGTCAATAAAATGGACATTCCATCTTCATCAGGAGTGTCACATGCGTGCCAGTGAGCGTTTGCCGTTTAAAGATGAAAGCGATCCGATCTTCAGCTTGCCGGACAGCGCGGAGGTGGGTGAATGGGATACGTTGTTGTGGCAGGGCTGGCACAGCTTCGAACGCGGTGAACAGCCCGGCTGGATGCGGCACAGCATTTTGCAGTCGTGGCAGCGATCGCAGCAGCGCGCGATCGATCCCGCCACCTTTGCCTATGTCTCGCCGCCCGCAACGGAACTGGCGGCGATCCTTGAGCACAACGCCGAGTTGATCCTCGCAGCGCGCAGCATCATGGAAAACCTGCTGGCGTATAACCCGGATGGCCACATCAACCTGACCGATGCGCAAGGTGTGACGCTGCATTTCTGCGGCGCGGATCTGACGCCGGTCGGCAGCATCCTGCGCGAAGAGGTACTCGGCACCAACTGCACCGCGCGCTGCCTGATTGAGCAGCGGCTGGTATATGTGCTGAGCGGCGAAAACTGGAAGCTCGATCTGCGCAAACGCCATCGCCAGTGCGCCGCCGCGCCGGTGCGCGATGCCACCGGCCAGCTGCTGGGCGTACTCACGCTGACCGCCACGCCCGACAACTTCAATGCGCACACGCTCGGCACGGTGCAGGCGGCAGCGGAAGCGGTCGGTCAGCAATTGATGCTACGCCGCTTGCTGGCCGAGCAGCAGTCGATCCTCGAAACCCTCAATGAGGGCGTGATCGTCTGCGATCGCCACGGCCGCATCAAAACGCTGAATCGCTATGCCCGCCAGATCTTCAGCGGCATCGATCCCCACGCTGGGCCGATCGATGTGCTGCTGCAACCGCAAGGCGGATCGCTGCTCACCATGCCGTTCTGCAATGATCGTGAGCTGCAATTTATGCCGGATGGCGTCCATCCCCTTTCCTGCCTGATTTCGCTGATGCCCGCGCCCGACGGCGGCCGCGTGCTGTCGCTGCGCGAGAACCAGCGTATCCGCGCCATTACGCGCCGCGTGATGGGCGTGGGCGCCAGCTACACCTTTGAGATGATTCGCGGGCACGCGCCGCGCGTGCTGCAAGCGATTCAGAAAGCGCGCGCCAGCAGTCGCTCCGACAGCACCGTGTTATTAACCGGCGAAAGCGGCACCGGTAAAGAGCTGTTCGCGCAGGCGATTCACAACGCCAGCCCACGCCAGCAGGAAGCGTTTATCGCGCTCAACTGCGGCGCGCTGCCGCGTGATTTGGTGCAGAGCGAACTGTTTGGTTATGTCGACGGCGCGTTTACCGGATCGCGGCGCGGCGGCTCGGCGGGCAAGTTTGAGCTGGCGGATGGCGGCACCTTGTTCCTCGATGAGATCGGCGAAATGCCGCTCGAGGCGCAAACCAGCCTGCTGCGCGTGCTGCAGGAAGGCGAAGTGGTGAGAATCGGCGCGGCGCATCCCATCAAGGTTAACGTGCGTATCATCGCCGCCACCCACTGCAATCTGCTCGACGCGGTAGAGAAAGGCGCGTTCCGCCGCGATCTCTACTATCGCCTGAATGTGATTTCGCTGGAGATCCCGCCACTGCGCGAGCGTCAGGAGGATATTCCCGGTTTGGTGAATACCTTTATTCAGGCGCTCTGCACCCGGCTGAAGCGCATTGCGCCGCAACTCTCCGCCGAGGCGATGAGCTGTTTACAGGCGTGGCACTGGCCCGGCAACGTGCGCGAGCTGGAGAATCTGGTCGAGCGCATGGTGAATCTGTGTGAAGGGCTGGAGATTGATCGCCACGATCTGCCGGAAGAGATGGTGCTGCGTAACGCGCCTGTCGCCAGCGAATTGAGCTCGCTACAGGAGAATGAGCGCCAGCATGTGATGCAGGTGGTGCGCGAGCAGAAAGGCAATCTGCGCCAGTCCGCGCAGCTGCTAGGGATTTCACGCACCGCGCTGTATAACAAGCTGAATCAGTGGCAGGTGGATGTGGCGGGATTGCGGCGCGGGTAAGTGCGGCTTGTTGCCCTCACCCCAGCCCTCTCCCACAGGGAGAGGGAGCTAGTCGGTGCATTATTCAATTCCCTCTCCCTTTGGGAGAGGGTTAGGGTGAGGGGAAAAAACTACAACGACGCCCCACCACAAATCACCAACTCCTGCCCGGTAATCGCATCGGCGGCCGGCGACAGCACAAATCCCGCCAGCGCCGCCACTTCCTCTGGCTTGATATAGCGCCCCATCGGCGGCAACTTTGGCGGTGAACTGGTGCGGCCAGGCTGCTGCAGCATGGGCGTCTCCGTCGCGCCCGGCGCAATCACATTTACCGTAATGCCTTTGGGTGCCAGTTCCGCCGCCCAGCTGCGCGCCATGCCCACCATGGCCGCTTTGGTGCTCACGTACTGGCTGCGATTCGCCGCGCCACGTGACGTGCGGCTGCCAATCAGCAAGATACGATCGCCCTGCGCCATCTGTGGCAGCAAAGCATTCGCCATGATCTGTGCCACCTGCACGTGCAAGTACCACAAACGCGCGCTCTGCTCCTCATCCAGCTCACCAAGCGGCGCAGCCGCCATCATGCCCGCAGCGTGCACCAGCGCATCCACCTTCGGCAGCGCCAGTAGCGCCTGCTTCAGCAGATTGGCATCCAGCAAATCCACGCTAACCGAGGTGAACGCCGAATGATCTTTCTGCACCGGTGTGCGGCTAAAACCGGTCACCTGCCAACCTTGCTGCAACAGATGGTCAGCGATCGCCGCGCCAATGCCAGAGCTGACGCCCGTCACCAGCGCGTGTCGCGGCCTGCTCATCCTTTCACCCAGCGTTCATCGACGCGCACGTATTTAATCGCCTGACGAAAATAGGTGTAAGCCACATGCAGCGCACCATCGTCACTCTGTTTAATGCTCGGATAGGAGAACTCGCGGTTAAGCTTTTGCTGCGAATTATTGGTCATGCAATAGCCGTCGCCCTCGTCGAGATTACGTTGCCACGGCCAGCTGTTGCCGCCATCGGCGGAAATCGCCAGCGTCATTGGCGCGCGGGGTGCGCCCCAAAATGCGGTGCGTCCGCTGTGCACCACCGGCTCAGCCGCCACCGCCACATCGCCATCATCCTCTTCATCTTCGATTTCGTCATACAGCGATAAGCGGCGCTCGCTGGCATCTTTGGCGCTCATGGCGTTAAACACCAGCGCCAGATGGCCGTTGTGCAGCGTCGTGACCTGAATCGACGAATTGTTGTTTGGCAGGTCAGTCGCCAGCGGCGCGCTCCAGCTTTCGCCGCCGTCGGTCGAACGGCTTTGATAGATGAAATCAGCCCAACGGCTGCGATACAGCGCCAGCAAGCTGCCATCCTGCAGCAGCGTAATGTTCATATGCACGCAGCCCAGGCTGTCCGGCACCGCCACATCGCGCCAGCTTTGGCCTTTATCGCTGGAAATTTTCACCGCGCTGATATCATCGTTACCCACCCATTTCACGCCGGGCTGCGTGCGGCAGTAAAACACCGGCAGCAGCCAGTTACCGTTTGGCAGCACCACAATCGGCTGGCGAATAAAGGTGCCGGGCTGATCGAGCAAAGTGTCGATAGCGCCCCAGCTGCGGCCGAAATCACGTGACTGGCGATAGCGCACAATCGCGGTGTCCTGATTGCCGGACTTCTGCGCCGTCCACAGCAGCCAAAGCACCTGGTCGGGATCGAGGAACAGCACCGGATTCTGCTCGGATCGCGTGGGGTCGTCAGACAGCTTTTGCGCCTCGCTCCACTGCGTGCTGCCGTTTTCCAGCCGCGAGCACCACACAGAAATATCGGCGATCCCCTCCTGCGTGCCACCAAACCATACGCACAGCAGGTCGCCATTGGGCAGCGGCAGCAGATTCGCCGCGTGGTTCTGCGGGCAGACCGAAGGCAGCATCGCCGTGAGCTGTTGCGCATCCTGTGCGTGCGGAGAGAGGTTACCGCTGCGTTCAACGGTAAGGGTTACATCACTCATTTCAGGCTCCACTGTTTTGCATTGAAGATTTCGGGGCTTTTTTTTCATCGGTTTGGCTTGACGGGATCAGGCGGTCAATCACCATGATCACCGCAGGCGTGACCAGCGCCACATACATGTTGTTGATACCAAAAGGATCGCCGAGCAGATACCACACCGAGGTCATGACGCAGGCACCAATCAGGCCGGCATTAGCGCCGCGCGTGCTTTTAAAGAACGGCAGATAGAAGGCGATGATTGCCACCACTGAAATCGACAGACGAATGGCGCGGGTGAAGAATGAGAGCTTCAACACTTCCGGCACGAACAACACGAAAATCAGCGGCAGGAAACCGATCAGCAGCGACAGCCAGCGCGTCATGCGGAACTCGCGCTCCGGCGTCGGATTGCGATAGGGCACGTAGAAATCTTTCACCACCAGCGAGGCAATCGCCAGCGCTACGGTGCTGACGCTGACAAAGATTGACGCCACTAATGAGGTGGTGACAATCCCCGCCAGCCACGGGCTCATGTCCTGCAGGAACACCGGCAACGCATAGAGACTTTTGATATCGGGATGCAGATATTTCGCCGCCACGCCAATCAGCGCGATGGCAATGGCAATCGGCATGCAGAAGAAGAACGCCACCCAGGTTGCACGTTTGGCGGACTCGGCACTTTTGGTCGAGGCAATCGCCTGAATCACAAACTGCGTACAGAAGATCGAACCGATGGTACCAATCATCCAGGCGAAGATGGTGCTGCCGCCGACATTGCCATCCCACGTCCAGTAGAAATGCGGCATCTCTTTGATCATCGGGCTAACGCCGCCGGTCATGTGCAACGCCACGCCAAGAATGATCAGAATCCCGATATATTTCAGTCCGCTGTGCAGCAGCGTAACCCAGGCGATGCCTTTCATGCCGCCGAACATAAAGTAGAACGTACTGACGATCGCGGTGATCACCGCTGCGGTAGTGAGATCGAGGTTGAGCACCGTGGAGATCGCCGCCGCACCGCTCACGTAGTTACCGACGTTAACCAGCAGCAGTGCATAGATCATGATCAGCGAGATAATGTTTTTGGTCGAGTTGCCATAACGTTCAGCGATCGCCGCAGAGATGGTGATTTTGCCGGTGTTGTAGATGCGTTTGACCAGCAGAAAACCAAACAGCGGGAAACCGATGGCGGCACCAATCACCGACCATGACGCGGCAAAGCCATCCTCGAAGGCCGCCTGAGCCGTACCGATGGTGGATTTAGCGCCGATGTATTCCGACATCAGCATCACTCCCACCACAAAAGCCGGCATCACATTGGAGCCGGCCATAAAGTCACCGCTGTTTTTACTGCGCAGGCGCCAGGTGAGCCAGGTGGTGAACAGGATGTACGCAATGACAATCCCGACGATAATCACCATCCCTTCTGTAGAGAATTGTTTCATTTCAGCCTCATCGATAACGTAGGGTCGTGGAACGCGCTGGGCTTCACGCGTTCCGTTGATGAGGTGGCCAATGTTGTTATTAACGCGTGTCTCTGCACTTCGCCACCCCACTTACGCTTATGATTCATTTCGCTCAAACAAGAATGAATTTACGCATAATAGGGGCAATTTATAGGGTAAACCGGGCTGGATTTGTTTGAAGTTGCTCACAAATCATCAATGATGATTACAAATAATCAAAATCAACTTATTAATTACAACTCCGTCTGCAGGAAATCGACAAACGCGCTGATGCGCACCGGCAGCTGACGCTGCGGCTGCCAGACGGCAAAAATGTCGCCATCGGCGGCGCTCCACTCTGGCAGCACATGCAGCAGTTCACCGCGTTTGATGCTGTGCTGCGCATCCCACCACGAACGCAGCAGAATGCCATGCCCATCTAGCGCCATCTGCATCGCCACTTCGCCATCGTTGGTGATTAAGCTGCCGCGCACCTTTTGCGTCAGCTGCTGTGTGCCATCGCCCAGGCGCCACAGCGCGAAATCACTGTCGAACTGGCGCAATAAAATGCAGTTGTGCTGCGCCAGCGCGGCGATGCTTGCTGGCATGCCGTGGCGCGCGGCGTACGCAGGTGAGCAGCACAGCACGCGCGGATTGGTGCGCAGCTTACGCGCAATCAGTCGCGCATCGGGCGGCTCACCGACGCGGATGTCGATGTCCACGCGCGCATCGAGAAAATTGAGCGGCTGGCTGCTGAGCTGCAAACTCATGGCTAATTCGGGATGCAGCGCGGCAAAGCGCGACACACAAGGGGCGACGTGACGCCGTCCAAAGCCGAAAGAGGCGTTGATGTTGAGCGAGCCACGCAGCACCGAGGTTTGGCTGCTCACCGATTCTTCCAGCTCCGCCAGCTGATCCAGTAGCGGACGCGCGCCCTCCAGATAGCGTTTGCCCTCCGCCGTCAGCTCCAGCCGCCGCGTGGTGCGCTTGAGCAGCTGCACGCCTAAGCGCTGCTCCAGCTGGCTCAGGCGCTTGCTCACTGCCGGAAGCGATAAGCCAAGTTCACGTGCGGCGGCGGTTAAGCTGTCCAGCGCCGCCACGCGCACGAAGAACGCCAGATCATCGGTTGAAGTGCGCGATTCTCTACTTTTATTCAACATTGGCTTATCGCTCAGGCTAATTATTTCCCACAGATGCATGGTTATACTGCGTACAGAACATCAACAGCAACCTGCGAGAAACCCTATGAGCGGCAAAAACTATAAAATCGCCGTCATCCCTGGCGATGGCATTGGCAAAGAAGTGATGCCTGAAGGCATCCGCGTGATGGATGCAGCGGCAAAGAAATTTGATATTGCGCTGGAGTGGCAATGGTTTGATTTCGCCAGCGCCGAATATTGGCAGCAGCACGGCAAAATGCTGCCCGATGACTGGTTCGCCACGCTCAGCCAGTTCGATGCCATCTACTTTGGCGCGGTGGGCTGGCCAGATGTGGTGCCGGATCACGTGTCGCTGTGGGGCTCGCTGCTGCAGTTCCGTCGCGAGTTTGATCAGTACGTCAATCTGCGCCCGGTGCGCCTGATGCCGGGCGTTAAAGCGCCGCTGGCCAATCGTCAGCCCGGCGATATCGATTTCTACGTGGTGCGTGAAAATACCGAGGGCGAATATTCGTCAGTGGGCGGCACCATGTTCCCCGGCACCGATCGCGAAGTGGTGATTCAGGAAACGGTAATGACGCGGGTTGGCGTCGATCGCATCCTGAAATTTGCCTACGATCTGGCGCAGAAGCGCCCGAAAAAACACCTCACGTCCGCGACTAAATCCAACGGCATCGCCATTACCATGCCGTATTGGGACAGCCGTGTGGAAGCGATGGCACCGAGCTATCCTGATGTGAAAGTCGATAAATATCATATCGATATTCTCACCGCTAACTTTGTGCTGCATCCGGATTGGTTCGACGTGGTGGTCGCCAGCAACCTTTTTGGCGACATCCTGTCGGATCTCGGCCCAGCGTGTACCGGCACCATCGGCATCGCGCCTTCAGCCAACATCAACCCGGAAGGCAAATTCCCTAGCCTGTTTGAGCCGGTGCATGGATCGGCGCCCGATATCGCCGGTAAAGGCGTTGCTAATCCGATTGGCCAGATTTGGTGTGGCGCAATGATGCTGGAGCATCTCGGTTACGCGGAAGCGGGCGCGGCGGTGTTAGATGCCATCGAACGCACGCTGGCAGCGGGCAACAGCCTGACGCGCGACCTCGGCGGCAGCGCATCAACCGAGGAGCTGGGCGCGGCTATCGCGCAGGCGCTGTAACATCCAGGTGCGCATCAATGCGCACCCTACAAAATCTGCACCGTTTCCGCATGCCAACCGTGCGGCAACGGTTGCGGGCGCGCAATTACCACGTTATGCAACTGCAGGTTCTCCACACCGCGCGCAAACACGCCCGGCAAGCCATCCGGATAGGCGGCAACGCCGTACGCTAAGCCCGATGCGCTATCCAGTTTGTACGCATTATCGAGTCCCATGCCGGTTGGCGATTCCGGGTTACACGGCGGGCGCACATCGTAATGCCCTTGATCCGCGCCTGCCGCCACCACTTGCCGCAGCTGCACATTCGCCAGCATCACATCACGAATCTGTCCCGGTTGTTCCGCATGCAGGTTAATTGCCCCCTCCATCACTCCGCTGACGTTGCTGAATTGCAGCTGCTCAATGCTGCCCGGCGCGATCGCCGGATCGCGTGCGCGCACTGAAACAAACAGCGCATCGGCTTTACCCCAATGGCACGGCGGCGCATGGCGGCAGGCCAGCGTGATATTGCTGAACAGTAAACGGCGGAACTGGCCGCCATCGCGCGATAGCAAGCCAATTGCGCGATTGGAATCAAAGATGGTACAGCCGGAGACGGTGACATCTTCCACGTCGTCGAAGGTTTCGGTACCGATTTTGAACGCGCAGCTGTAAGAACGCAGCAGGCAGTTGCTGATCATGATTTGTCGCGCGGCTCGGCGCAGATGCGCGGGTTTTTGAGTGGTTTTGATGCAGATGGCGTCATCGGCCGCGCTCAGGTAGCTGTTACTGACAAACACCGCTTCACAGCTGTCGATATCCAGCGCATCGGTGTTCGGCATGCTCATGCTGTTATCGATGGTGAGGTGATCGACGTGCACATGACGGCAACTCACCAGATGTACCGTCCACATCGGTGCCTGAATGATGGTGAAATCTTCCAGCGTTACCTGCTCGCAATCCTCAAACACCACGATGCGCGGGCGCTGCGGACGCGGCAGGCGATATCCCTGATCGTCCTTTTCTGCGGCAAACCAGGCATCGCCGTTACCGTCGATCACGCCTTTACCACTGATGCGGATATTGCGCTGTCCGACGGCGTAGATCAGCACATGCTGCGACAGTTCAGCCTGGCTCTGCGCCAACTGCTGCTGATAATCCTCGACGCGGGAACTGGCGAGCAACGTGGCGCCCGCTTCGAGATGCAGATTGATGTTGGAACCCAGCGTTAAAGTGCCGAGATGATAGCGACCGGGCGGCACCGACAACGTGCCGCCGCCGCGCGATGCCAGATGATTAAGCGCGCGCTGGAAGCAGTAAGTATCCAGCGTTTCGCCATCGGCGATGGGATAGAAATCAGCCAGTGAAACGTGCATGCGGTTCTCCTGAATAGCGGCGATGCGCTATTGCAGCACGCGCCGCATGACCAAAACCTTTTGCTGGTGGACAACGTGTTTATTTCACCGCGCCTTCGGTGACGCCGCTGATAAATTTGCGCTGGAACACCAGGAACACCGCCACCAGCGGCAGAATGACAATCATCGCGCCCGCCATCAGCACCGGAATATCGATGGTATTTTTGTTCTGGAAAAACATCATGCCGATCGGCAAGGTGCGCAGCTCGTCTTTATTCACCAGAATCAACGGAATAAGGAACTCGTTCCACGTCCAGATAAACAGCAGCAGCGCCAGCGTGGACAGCGTCGGCCAGATTGCTGGCACCAGCAAACCCCAGAGAATTTTACGGCGCGAAGCGCCATCCATCACCGCCGCTTCCACCAGCTCGCGCGGCACCTGCTGCAACGCGGTGGCGATCATCAGCGTGGTGAACGGCAGCGATAGGGCAATTTGCGGCAGAATCAGCGCCAGATAGGTATTGGTGAGGCCCATCCAGCGCAACTCGTGATAGAGGGGAATAATAAAGGCTTCACTCGGCAGCACCATGCCAAGGCCCAGCAGCGCGGCAACCACCGTTTTGCCGGGGATCTTCAGCCAGGCAAAACCGAATCCCGCCAGAATGCCAAGCAGGATGCTGCAGATCACCACCGGAATCACCACCAGCACCGAGTTCATGAAGTAGACGTTGAAATGTCCCTGCTGCCACGCGGTGACGTAGTTTTTAAAATTCAGCGACGAGGGCAAGGTGAATACGCCCTGAAACAGCTCCATCTGCGTTTTGAACGAGGTCATCAGCGCCATTAAAAACGGCAGAATGGTCATCAGCGCGACAATCCAGATCAGCGCGCGTGAGACAGTTGGCGTGCCGCGCATCAGTGACGCTCCCGTAAACAAAGATGAATTAAGCCGTTGATCATTAACACAATCAGCATACTGAACACCGCCACGGCGGAGGCGTAGCCGAAGTAGTGCAGATCAAAGCCCTGCTTATACATAAAGATGTTGGTCACCATGGTTGACGTGCCCGGTCCGCCTTGTGTCATCACGTAGACCAAATCGAAGGCTTTCAGGCTGGCGATCACCGTCAGCAGCAGCGCGATACGCAGTTCGGGACGCAGCGACGGCAGCGTGATGCGCATAAATTTCTGGCGGCGTGATGAGCCATCGAGATCGGCCGCTTCCAGCAGTGAGGGATCCATGCGCTGCAAGCCGGCCATAAACAGCACTAAGCAGAAACCGAAGAAGTACCAGGTGGCGACAAAGCCCACGGCGGGCAGCGCCCAGGTAAAATCGCCCAGCCACGACTTCGCCAGCTGCGGCAAACCGACGGTGCGCAGAAACTGATCGATAGGACCAAACGCCGGGTTATACAGCCAGCGCCACACCACGCCGAGCACCGCCATCGGCATGATGTACGGCAGGAAGAAGAGGATACGCAGCACGCTGCGCTCTTTGTTATTGCGCGTCTCATACAGGAAGCTGCACAACAGCAGCCCAACGCCAATCGGAAACAGCGTGTAGAACATCATCAGCAAGGCGTTATTGCCAAGCGCCACCCAGAACACCGGATCCTGGAACATGCGCAGATAGTTGCCCATGCCGATGAAAATCGGCCACGAAGTGCCGTCCCATTCGGTAAAGCTGATCCCTAACGAGGCCAGCAGCGGCAACAGCAGAAACACCGCATACACCAGCACCGCGGGCAGAAGATAGAGCGCATTGCGCCAGGCAGATTTATTCAGCATAACCGTACTCGCTTGCGGGCCTGTTCGCGGCCCGGCCACTTACGCCGGGCCATACGTCATCAGTGCTTGAGGGTTTTCAGGTAACGTTGATAGTTATTATCGAAGTTGATCACCATCTGATCGGCAGTTTGACGCCCCGCCAACAGCAGCTGCACATTCTGATTCAGCTCGGCGTTCATGGTTGGCGTAGCCCAGTCGAGATAATGACCGAGACCATCGTTGTCATTCAGCGTCACCCACACCTGATAGGCTTCCGCCAGCAGCGGGTTATCCGCCGGAATCTGCGCATTTTTGCTGGTGCCGGCCGGCAGGAAGCCCACTTTCAGCCAGCGGTTCGCCATCTCATCCGAGACGATGTAATCGATGAATTTCGCCGCTGCGTCCTGCTGCGCTTTGTCTTTGGCGGTGCTGGTGATCGAGAACGCTAAATCGGTGCCGCCCACCATCAGCGGATGCTGCACGCCCTCGCCCGCTGGCATCGCGGCGAAGTGCAGATCTTTGTTGTCCTTAAACTGGCCGAGATACCAGGTTCCACTGACCAGGAACGCTGCCTGACCATTCTGGAACAGGGTCGCGGCATCATCGTGACCAATGCCCTGGAAGCCGGGGAACAGATAGCCTTTGTCGTTCCAGCCCTTCATCAGGTTGGCGGCTTTCACCAGCTTGTCGTCTTTGAACGTGCCGCCCACGTCGTAGATCAGATCGTCGAGTTTTTTCCGGTCGCTGCTCTCAATCTGCGCTTCCCACAAGGTGCTGAGCAGCTGCTGGCCCATGTTGCCGTCGAGTAAGCCCAGCATCATCGGCGGCGTGCCGGCGGCTTTGAGTTTCTCCATCGCCTGCTCAAGTTCAGGCAAGGTTTTAGGCACCGCGACACCGGCTTTATCCAGCAGCGCTTTGTTGTAATACAACCCCACCATCTCGCCGAGGCTTGCCACGCCGTAGAGTTTGCCGCTGCCGAAATCTTGTTTATCAGACCAGCGGTTACGCTTCAGGATCGAATCCGGGAAGCGCGTGGTCCAGCCGTAAGTTTTGGCGTAATCATCCAGCGGCCACAGCAGCTTGTCTTTCACCAGCGAGCCCATATCGCCGCCGCCCTGATTCACCTGCGCAATCTGCGGGCCGTCACCGGCGGTCAGCGCCAGCTTGAGCGGAATACGCGTGTCTTCAAACGAGTGCACCGAACGCTGAATCACAATGCCCGGATTCTTTTGCTGGAACGCTTTTACCGCTTCATCCACCGCTTCGGTTTGCTGCGGATAGTTGTAAATGTCCCACTCATTCAGGGTGACGGCCTGCGCGGCTGCCATGGTCGCACCGAGCAAAATCCCGGCGGAGACCAGACGCGACACGGTGCGCAGTGAGCTTTGCAAACGGGAAGGACGATTGGTTGAATCACACATCATGCTCGGTTTCTCCAACAGATGACTGGCATCCCTTCATCTCGACACCTGCGATTCCCGGCAGGTTGATTCAGCAGCGACAACGTACATAATTCATACTTACTTTATGCACAAAAGAAAGTCAAACATCGCCACTGCGGAATTTTTGCTCTGTGATACAGTGCAAAGAGTAAGAAGAAAAGCCACTGGAACAGCAGAGCATGCTGCGATTCCGCGCGCAAACCAGACGGCACTGAGGATTAAAGCCTGAGCATCAGTATAAATCACTCAGGCAAGTGAAGCGCTTTAACTCACTGATAGAGCATATGAAAATCCTATCGTTATTATCATTACGCTGCGAGAGCCAAAGGCAATGTGTTGTCATCTGGCGCGTAAACCGGCGTGGCGTGTGAGTTTATCAGGCGCGCCGTCATGCATTGTGGTTATAGTTCGCATCAGCTTTGTGCGCCAGCGCAATTATTACACCTTGAAAACTAAGTCGGCTTTCTTTACCGTAAAATCTGTTCATCTCCTGACCAAGAGGCTCCACCATGACGGCTGAAGGTGTTATTCGTCGCGCCAGCGAGGCTGATTTCCCCGCCTTGTCGCGCATCTGCTTAGAGACCGCCAATGCCGGGACCGATGCCAGTGCGCTCTACTCCGATCCCGCACTGCCCGGCCTGCGCTTTGTCATTCCCTACGCGCGCTTTGCGCCCGAATTTGCTTATGTGCTGGAACAGCATGGCGAGGTGGTGGGTTACGCGGTCGCCGCGCCCGATACGTGCGCCTTCGAAGCAAAGCTGAATAGCGATTGGTGGCCACAGCTGCAACAGCAGTATCGCGATTACGCGCCGCAGGCGGCGCTCGACAGCAAAGTGCTGGAAGCGATTCATCAGCCCGATGCGGCGGCGGATCAGCTGGTGACACAGTGGCCTGCGCATCTGCACATCAATCTGCTGCCAGCCGCACAACAAGGCGGCTGGGGGCGCAAGCTGATTGAACAGCTGCTAAACGATCTGCGTGCCGCAGGCGTGCCGGGCGTGTACCTCGGCGTCAGCCTGCAGAACGAGCAGGTGTGCGGTTTCTATCAGCGCCTCGGCTTCACGCCGATTATGCGCAGCAACGCCATTTATATGGGCCAACTTCTCTGATTCGAGGCATCGCATGACCAGCCTGCATCTGCAAAACGTTAAGAAGTCCTACGAGAATGTGAACGTGATTCACGGCATCGATCTCACCATTAACAGCGGCGAATTCGTGGTGTTTGTCGGCCCTTCCGGCTGCGGGAAATCCACGCTGCTGCGCATGATTGCCGGGCTGGAGGAGATCACCGACGGTAAGTTGCTGATTGAAGGTGCCGACATGACCGATCAGCACGCCACCGAGCGCGGCATCGCCATGGTGTTTCAGTCCTATGCGCTCTACCCGAACATGACGGTGCGCGGCAATCTGGCCTATCCGCTGGAGGTGATGAAGCGCCCGAAAGCGGAAATTGAGCAGGCGATACAAAAGACGGCGGCACGTCTGCATCTCACTGAATTCCTTGACCGTTTACCGCGTGCATTGTCCGGCGGGCAGCGGCAGCGCGTGGCAATTGGCCGCGCGATTATCCGCCATCCGCGTATATTCCTGTTTGATGAGCCGCTGTCGAACCTCGATGCTGAGCTGCGTTTGCAGATGCGCATTGAGATTGCTCGCCTGCATGCCTCGCTGGGCAACACCATGATCTACGTGACGCATGATCAGCTGGAAGCGATGACGCTGGCGGATCGCATTGTGGTGCTGCGTCAGGGCCGTATTGAGCAGGTTGGCGCACCGATGGCGCTGTATCGCGATCCCGATAATCTTTTTGTCGCCGGATTTATTGGCTCGCCGAAGATGAATTTCCTCAGTGCCGAAGTGGCGGCGATCGCGCCGGGTGCGGTGCGGCTACGTGTGCCCGCGCTGGGCATCAATCAGCTTACGCTGCCGATCGCCGCACCGTGCCGCGAAGGGCAGAAAATCACGCTGGGCATGCGCCCGGAGCATTTCCAGCCGGTGAGCAGCAACGATGATGCCGCGAGTTTCAGCGGCGAATTGTCGTTTAGCGAGATGCTGGGACACACCAATTATCTCTATCTCGATATCGGCGAAGAGAAGCTGCTGGTGATTGAAGAGCGCAACGTGGCGGAACACGCGATTGGCGAGAGGATGAGTTACCAGCTGCGCGCCGAGCATTGTTTGTTGTTTGATGAGCAGGGTTTGCGGTTACGTTGAGGGTTGCGGTGCGTTCATGGTGGCGGTCGCCATAAATGGCGACCGTCTCAACGCGCGCACAAAATCACGACGCGATATCCTCATCGGCCTGCGCGGCCAACAAATCCAGCAACTTATTCACTGCAAACCCAGCAGCGCCCTGCGCCCACATGCGGTTGGATTCGGTGAGGAATTGCAGCGGCGTCATGTGCGGCGTCAGCTTCAAACGGTAAGTCTGGAAACTCTGCGTAATGTGATCAAGCAAAATGCGCGAGGCCATTTGCGGCTCCATCGCCAGATACACCACGTCCGGATCGTAAGCCACCGACAGATTCGCCAGCGACATCCCTAAATGCTGCCCGGCCTCGGCCAGCGCACTCAGCACCTCTGGCGTTGGACGCACATCGAGATCGCGCAGCGTGTGCGGCGCCTCGTCTTTGGTGGTGGCCGCCACGCGCTGCAGAATCGCCTGCGACGATGCCACATCCTCCAGCAAACGCTCAGAGCCGTCGCCCAGCAGCGAAACGCCAATCTCACCCGCTTTGCCGTGACGACCGCGATAGAGCTGGCGATCGAGCAGAATCCCCGCACCGATGCCTTTGCCAAAAGTTGCAATCACCGCCGACTGCGCGTGGCCGAGCTGACCAAACACCAGCGCCGCCATCGCCAGCGCGTTAGCGTCATTTTCAATAAATACCGGCAGCGAGAAGCGCTCTTCCAGCAGCCGGGCAATCGGCACGTTATCCCAGCCCAACGCGCGTGACAGCACGCAAACGCCGTTGCTGGCATCAACCAAACCCGACAGCGCCAGACCAATCGCCCCAACCTTTTTGCCTTCAACGCCGCGCAAAAACTTCGCCAGCGCATCGCCGAGCTGCTTAGGCGTCATCGCGCCAGAAGGAATCTGCTGTTCACCGATGATGTTGCCGCTGAGATCGGTCAACACCATCAGATTACGTTCGGCGTTGAGCTGAATCCCCACCACGCTGGCGTGATCCGGATTGAGGCCAAGCAGCGTTTTGGGTCGCCCCATCGAGACGCGACGCAGCCCCAACTCCTGCACAATGCCGCCGGTCAGCAAACGATTAGTGGCTTGCGATACCGTCGACATGCTTAGGCCGCTGCGCACTTTGAGATCGGATTGACTAATAGGCGCATTTTCGACAATCAGCCGCAGAATGCGCGCGGTTACGTTGGGAGCGCTCATGAGCCTCTTTATCTGAAGTTAAGCAGGAAGTGTCAGGCTGAACTGCGTGGCGAGGCGAATCGCACCGCTCAGCGCATCGCCCTGCGGCGGCACCAGCAGCGCAGCAATATCCGCCGGTAGCCACGCCTGAATGGGTTCGGCTAATCCGCCCATTAAGGCCAGTTTGCCGTGGCTGCGCGCCAGCAGCGGCTGCACCATCTGCACGATATCTGCGGCGCATTGCTGCACCAGCGCTGTGCCGTGCTCATCGCCCTGCTGCGCGGCAGCGAAGACCTCAGGTACCACGCGGCCCCAATCGGCAGGCGTCGCCTGTTTCGACCAGATCAGCAGTTGTTCCGGACTGTTTTGATAGCTTGCCATGACGCGTTGCGTTAACGCCGAGGCGGGCACAATCTCTTCGTGTGCCAGCAGCGCCAGCCGCAGCGCGCGCTGGCCGAGAATCGCACCCGAACCGGCATCCGACAAGGCAAAACCCCAGCCGCCGAGCAGCGTGAAGTGCGCGCCATCCCAGGCCGCGCCCTGGCTGCCAGTGCCAATAATAAACACCGCACCCGGCGCACCGGCGTGCGCACCGGCACAGGCGATTTCGACATCGGTAAATAGATAGCGCGCCTGACAGCGTGGCTGCCAGCTGGCGAGGCGGGTTTGTACCGAGGCGACGTTCGCGCCCGCCAGCCCGGCGACGATCACCGTGCGGTCGCGCGCTTCAGCGGGTAAATTCGCCTGCGCAAACAGATCGTCGATCACCTGCTCGATGGCAACTATAGCGGCATCAAACTGCGACCAGACGTTAGCAGGACCGCCTTTGGCTTCCGCCAGCAGCCGTCCGGCGCTGTCGGTCAGGCGTCCACGACAGTGCGTGCCACCGCCATCAATACCCAGCATTAGTGATTGCACGCGCTTCCTCCTGCCAGCCCGAAACGGTATGACGCTTATAGATGTGCGAAAGATAGGGGAAAAAAACTTAAATCGCAATAACAAATAAATAGGCAATCCGTATAGTTAATTAAAATAGATATAAATCATATGAATAACAATTTTTCACCAATTGAGATCCGCCACACGGATTGACATTAGTTTTTCTGTCGTAATAAGTTAGCGGTCAGATTATCAGCAGCCTGACGGGTCGGGCGGCTTACAGGCAACGGGCTTCAGGGGTACAACATGAAAGTGGGCATTATTGGTCTGGGCTTTCGTCTTTCCCATGTGGTGAAAGAGTTCAACAAAGCCGACACAGCGTTTTCCGTGGTGGGTTATGTCGATCCCGCTCCGGCAGGATTACCGAACCTGCACAGCTTTGGCATCGATGCGGGCACCGCGTTTGACAGCGTGGATGCGCTGCTGCAACACGGCGGCTTTGATCTGCTGCTGGTCGGTTCGCCGAACTTTATGCACCTTGAACATATTCGTCAGGGCTTAGCGGCGGGCTACACAGTATTTACCGAGAAGCCAGTGGTGATCAACGAAGAGCAGACTATGGCGATGGCACAGCTGGTGCAGCAATATGGTCACGAGCGCATTCTGGTCGGCCTGGTGCTGCGCTACTCGCCGCTCTATCGCGACCTGCTCACCGCGCGCGATGAAAATCGCCTCGGCGAAATTACCTCAATTGAAGCCACCGAACACATCAAGCCTTATCACGGTGCGTTCTTCCAGCGCGACTGGCGTCGTCTGGAGAAGTACGCTGGCCCGTACATTCTGGAAAAATGCTGCCACGATATCGATCTCTATCAGGGTTTGGTCGGCGAGCGTCCGGTACGCGTTGCCAGCTTCGGCGGACGCAAAAACTTCACGCCGCAGCATGCGCCTAAAGGTGCGGTAACGCCGCAGTCTGAGGTGTATCACGTTAAGCCGAGCGGCTGGTCGAGCACCGATGCGGTGTTTGACGGCGATGCCGATATCGTCGATTACCAAACCGCGCTGATTGAGTATGCCGGTGGCGCCACCCTCGCCTTCCACGCCAACCTTAACGTGCCGGATGAGTTCCGCCGCTTCTGCGTGATGGGCACCGATGGCATGGCCGAAGGTGACTTTGTGCGTAACTACTTCCGCGTGCACAACGCCCGCACCGGCGAGCGCGAAGTGGATACCGAGTATGACGGCAACGCTTATGACGGCCATTACGGCGCCGATGCGCTGATGGCAGAAGAGATTGTGAAACACATTACGCAAGGAACGCCGCTGAAGGTTTCCGTGGTGGATGCGCTGGAATCGGGACTTACCGCGATCAAAATCGATGAAGCGCGAAAATCGAAAACCGTGGTGGATATGACCGAGAGCTGGAAAACCTTTGACGCCAGCCTGGGGAAAGCAATCAACGTGTGATGTTGGGGGATCTTGCGGGTTGTGAAACGGTGCGCATAAATGCGCACCTTACGCCGTAGGGTCGCCATTCATGGCGACCGTCAAAATGGACGAACGAAGTCATGACGGCCAATCCATCAAACCACGGTTTCGTTTTCCAGCTTCTGCCGCTTACGCAGATGCGGGAAAATCGTCATCCACACCCCCACGACGATCAGCGTGCCGATGCCGCCAATTGCCGCTGCGGGCACTGCGCCCATCCACGCGGCCAGCAAACCTGACTCAAACTCGCCGAGCTGATTCGAGGTATTAATGAAGATGGCGTTGACCGCATTGACGCGGCCGCGCATGTCATCCGGCGTATCCAACTGCACCAGCGCGCCGCGAATTACCATGCTGACCATATCGAAGCCGCCCAGCGCCGCCAGCGCGATCACCGAAAGCCAAAGCTGGGTGGAGAGCGCGAACACCAACGTCGCCACGCCAAAACCCGCCACCGAACCGAACATGATCATGCCGACGTTCTTTTCCAGCTTATGACGACTCAGCCACACGCCAACCAGCAACGCACCGACCGATGGCGCACCGCGCAGGATGCCCAATCCCCACGGCCCGGTATGCAGAATATCCTGCGCGAATATCGGCAACAGCGCGGTTGCACCGCCCAACAGCACCGCGAACAGATCGAGTGAAATCACGCCGAGCACATCTTTGCGATCGCGAATAAAGCGCACGCCGGCGAACAGGTTCGGCAGATTCATCGGCAAGCGCGCCTGTGGCGGCCGCTCATAGCGCAGTCGGCTCACCAGCACGATGGAGAACAGATAGAACAGCGCCGAGACGCCATACACCACATCCGGACCGGCGACATAAAGGAAGCCGCCGAGCGTTGGGCCGATAATCACCGCCGCCTGTCCGCCCACCGAACTGGCGGCCATGGCGCGAGCCAGAATCGGCGGCGGCACCAGCGCCGGCAGCATAGAGGTAATCGCTGGCCACTCGAGCGCCTTAGCGACAGAGATCAGGAACACCAATCCCCAAATCTCAATTTTGCCCGCCCAGTTCATTAGCGTGAGCGCAACCAGCCCCAGCAGCGCCAGCCACTCAATGCATTGTCCGAGCAAAACGATGCGGCGACGATCGAGCTGATCCGCCAGATGTCCGGCGGGCAGCGCCAACAGCACGGAAGGCAGAAATTGCATCAGACCGATCATGCCCAGCGCCATCGCACTGTGGGTCAGCGCGTAGATTTGCCAGCTGACCGCGACCGAGAACATTTGAAAACCAAACGATGAACAGGTGCGCGCCAGCCAAAAGGCGACAAACGACCTGTGCCGCAGCAATGAATCCTCTGCTGCGGATACTGGAGAACCCATAGTTTTATCCCATCCTAAATCATTACATCGGTTAGCGTCGTTGCACCAACCTGGTGAAAAGCCCATCATGGCTTCCGCTTTATTTTTTCAGGCCACAGAGTGCGACATCTTGTTGAGCCAGGCAATGGCTAGCCGTGCTGTTTAAAAACAGAAGCTTATCCAGAATTCAGCTAAGCATAGCGCTCTTAATATTAGCGGGCTGATGGTTGTAGTTTGAAAATATCAACACACATAAGATGATGGCGAATTATCGCTACCGCTTCACTTAATATCTCTCTATCAGAGAAAATTAAAAAAGATCAACTTTATTCAGCAAAGGGTTTATATTGTCGGGGTTAAGATTTCACCAGTCGCCCGTTCTTATAATAATTAAGACGTTGCATCCAATTAATTTATTCACAGAGATAAATGGAAAACAGATCTTATAATCCTTATGTTACTGAGCGCATTCGCCGTTTCGACGGTGCGCTAGCTGGCGTGTGTTATTCAGCACCTTTTATGCATTGCGAACCGGAAAGCACGACAACACTTAATGGAGGCAACATAATTTCGCTGCATAACCAGTTGCCGGATGCACCCGAATTAATAATCATCCCGTTGACGGGAAATAACCTTGTGCGCTTTTTACAGGCGCCGGATAATTATTCCTGCCTGCAGAATGAGAATGTACAACTGGCGATCGATTATGCCGACTTAGTTCAGCAAGATAGTGCATTACGCCAGGCCGCAGAGCGTTTCTCATTTTGGCTATATGATTTGGCACCACCCGGCACTTGCTGGAAGAATATATCCACCTTTCCTTTTCGCGGTATTGTGCTGACCGATGAGTTTTTTAACGATAATTACCTCAAGTTCAGCTTTCCTTTTCTGCTGGAGTCCTGTCGCGAAAGAGAAGCGGAGGTAATATTACGTACCCAGCAGTTAACGCTGCCTGCTGAACATTATGCGCAACTTAATTTGAGCGGCTGGCAAGAGCAACGTACCAGCAGCATACTGCTCGAAGGGTAAACGTTTACACAAAGTGTTGCTCTTAGGTGTTATGGCCCGATCTAACCGGACATAACACCGTTATTCCCCCATAAAATGTCGCACTACTTCCTCTCCACGCGTGCAAAGCACTAAAAATATCAAACCCTTTAACGTTTTTAAGATAAAATTTAACGCAAAGGGAACATCTCGCCGCATGGAAAGCGTCGTTCGAACCGTTTCGTTATTTCGTACTCTATGTCGGGAAGCAACCCAACGCGTTGTTTCCTTTTTAGTTTTTAATGGCAAAGAAAGAGGTCAATATTATGGGGAAAGCTTCCTCATCTTTTGGCGTAATCCGTTTTCTCACAGTGCTTTTTGCACTGCTGACGGGCGCGTTTATGCTGGTTGGTGGCGTTTGGTTAGCCGCCATTGGTGGTTCCTGGTACTACGTTATTGGCGGTGTGGTCATGTTGATCACCGCTATTCTGCTGTGGCGCCGTAGCGGCTCAGCATTACTGCTGTACGCATTGCTGCTGTTGGCAACGCTGGTGTGGGGCGTGTGGGAAGTCGGTTTCGACTTCTGGGCGCTGGCACCGCGTACCGATGTGTTGGTGATCTTCGGCATCTGGCTGATTCTACCGTTTGTGTATCGCGGTCTGAATAATGCCGGCAAAGGCGCTCTGGCGCTGTTGTCAGTGGCGCTGCTTGCCAGCGTGCTGGTGCTGGCGTGGGCAGTGTTCCACGATCCACAAGAGCTGAACGGTGAAATTCCAGCGGCAGCCTCTAATGCTCCGCAGGCGCAGCCGCTGAGCAACATCAATGATGCTGACTGGCCTGCCTATGCACGTGACCAGCAAGGCACCCGCTTCTCGCCGCTGAAGCAGATCAACACCGGTAACGTTAAAGAGCTGCAGGTTGCCTGGCAGTTCCAGACCGGCGATTTGAAGACGCCAAACGATCCGGGCGAAATCACCGATGAAGTCACGCCAATCAAAATCCGCGACACCCTGTATCTGTGCTCACCGCATCAGATTCTGTTTGCGCTGGATGCTAAAACCGGTAAGCAGAAGTGGAAATTTGATCCGGGCCTGAAGCCGAATCCAACCTTCCAGCACGTGACCTGCCGTGGCGTTTCTTATCACGAAGTCCCTGCTGCAGCTGATGCGGCCAATACCCAACCTGCGCTGTGCTCACGCCGTATTTACCTGCCGGTAAATGATGGCCGCATGTTCGCGCTGGATGCGGAAACCGGTGAACGTTGTGCTGCCTTTGGCAACAACGGTGAACTGGATCTGCAGCACAAGCAGCCAGTATTGACCCCAGGTCAGTACGAGCCGACCTCACCGCCGGTCATCACCGACACTACCATCGTGGTAGCGGGCGCGGTCACCGATAACTACTCAACCCGTGAGCCGTCTGGCGCCATCCGTGGCTTCGACGTCAACACCGGTAAACTGCTGTGGGTGTTCGATCCGGGCGCGAAAGATCCGAACGCGATTCCACAGGATGAACACACCTTCACCATGAATTCACCGAACTCATGGGCGCCGGCGGTGTACGATCCGAAGCTGGATATCGTTTACCTGCCAATGGGTGTGTCAACGCCGGATATCTGGGGTGGCAACCGCACCGCAGAGCAGGAACGTTATGCGAGCAGCGTACTGGCACTGAACGCCACTACCGGTAAGCTGGTGTGGTCGTATCAGACCGTGCATCACGATCTGTGGGATATGGACCTGCCGTCGCAGCCGACGCTGGCCGATATCACCACCAAAGATGGCAAAACCGTTCCGGTGATTTATGCACCAGCGAAAACCGGTAACATCTTTGTCCTGGATCGTCGCACCGGCGAGCCGGTTGTCCCTGCGCCGGAAACCCCGGTTCCACAGGGCGCCGCCAAAGGTGACCACGTTTCACCAACTCAGCCGTACTCCGAACTGACCTTCCGTCCGAAACAGAATCTGACGGACAAGGACATGTGGGGCGCGACGATGTACGACCAGCTGGTGTGCCGCGTGATCTTCAAGCGTCTGCGCTATGAAGGTCCGTTCACCCCGCCGTCTGAGCAAGGTACGCTGGTCTTCCCAGGCAACCTCGGCATGTTCGAATGGGGCGGTATCGCGGTGGATCCACATCGTCAGATTGCGATTGCTAACCCAATGGCGCTGCCGTTTGTTTCCAAGCTGGTTCCGCGCGGTCCGGGCAACCCGATCGAGCCACCGGCTGACGACAAAGGCGGTTCAGGTACTGAAACCGGCATCCAGCCACAGTACGGCGTACCGTACGGCGTGGAGCTGAATCCGTTCCTGTCACCGTTTGGTCTGCCATGTAAACAACCGGCGTGGGGCTATGTCTCAGCGGTTGACCTGAAGACCAACGAAACCGTGTGGAAAAAACGCATTGGTACGGTTCGCGATAGCGCGCCAGTTCCACTGCCGTTCAAAATGGGTATGCCAATGCTGGGCGGCCCAATCACCACTGCAGGTAACGTGTTCTTCATTGGTGCTACCGCAGATAACTATCTGCGTGCATTCGATACCAATACCGGTGAAATGCTCTGGCAAGCACGACTGCCAGCGGGCGGCCAGGCTACGCCGATGACCTATGAAGTGGATGGCAAGCAGTACGTTGTTATCGCGGCAGGTGGTCACGGTTCGTTTGGTACCAAGCTGGGTGATTATGTGATTGCTTATGCACTGCCAGATGCGAAGTAAGTTTTCGCGTTGAAGTAATAAAGCGGGCTTAGGCCCGCTTTTTTGTAGGGTCGCCATTTATGGCGACCTTTGCAAAAACCGCACAAACTTGCGGTGCGCCCATCATGAAGGTCGCCATGAATGGCGACCCTACGAGTTAGCGGTTACGCAGCACGCGGGCGTTTAACAGCGCGCACAGCGCCATAATTATGCAGGTGGCCAGAAACACCGGACGCATACCAAACGCGCCGCCAACAAAGCCACCAAACAGCGGACCTGAAACCTGGCCGACATACTGCGCCGAAGTGGAATACCCCAGCATCTTACCCACCTGCGACTGCGGCACGCTGTGACGAATCAGCGCCGTGACGCACGGCATCAATCCACCCAGCGCCATGCCCATCAGAAAACGCAGCACCACCAATTGCCACGCTTCGCTGATAAAAGCCTGCGGGATCAACAGCAACGCGCAGGCTATCAATCCGTAAATCAGCACGCGACCATGCCCAACGCGATCGGCCAGCCGTCCCAGACGCGGTGCGGAGAGAATGCTGCCGAGCGCGGCGGCGGCCATCACTAAACCGGCGGTGACGGTGATGGCGTGATCGCCGCTGACAAACTGGCCGATATACAGCGTGATGATCGGCTCAATCGACATATTGGCGAAAATCAGCAGCATGCCCGACAGCCACATCAGTCGCACCACCGGCAGATTCGGCGGTGCCTCATCGGCTGCACTGCTTTGCACGGTTTTCTTGCCGAAGGAGCGCGGCACCTCTTTCAGCAGAAAAGTAGTTGCGAGAAAGGCAAGGAAAATCACCGCGCCGGTCAGCCAAAAGGTGTGACGAATACCAATCAGCGGCGGCAACACGCCGCCCAGCAGCGGCCCCACCACGTTGCCCGCCATGATGCCGGACGACAGCACGCCGAGCGCCCAGCCGGTTTGCTCTTTCGGCGTTTGCGCCGCCACCAGAATGGTCGATCCCGAGGCGTAACCGCCGAGCAAACCCGCCAGCAAACGCAGCGCCACCAGTTGCCACGGCGCGGTGGCCATGCCAATCAGCGACATCGCAATTGCCATGCCGAGGCTGGCGCGAATCAACATCAGTTTGCGGCCATAGCGATCGGCCAGTTTGCCCCAAAGCGGCGCGGTCAGGGCGGCGCTGAGGAAGGTGGCGCCGTAGGCTGCACCCGACCAGCGCGCAATCGCCGCCGGTTCCTGCACGCCGAGTTGCTGCACGTAGAGCGGCAGAAACGGCAACAGTAGTGTCATCGCCACGATGGTGCTGAACGAACCCAGCACGCAGACACATAAATTTCGCTTCCAGTGTTGCTGTTCGGGCGCTAACGCGAGTGGAGGTTGCTGCATGGTGATATCCCTGTTTTTTGCTTTTTTAGCAGGCTAACAGCGAGCAATCAGAGAAAACAGGGTTGTTATGATAATTGCCAGGCGGCGTAGCATTGTTGCCAGATAACAACAATTACGCCATGCCGAGCGCCTTGATTAAGGCATCGCACAGCAATGTCACCGGCGAAGAGGGTTGCGGCTGCTCTTTCAGCAACAGATAGCTGTGCAGGCGATCCATTTGCCACTCCGGCAGCACCTGCTGAATTTCGCCGCGCGTCAAAGCATCTTGCGTCATATAAGCAGGCAGATAAGCGATGCCGGTCCCCGCCAGCGCCGCATTGAGCAGCGCCATGCTGTTGTTAGCGCGGAAACGGCTATGTACATCCAACGCCAGCCGCTGTTTATCACGGCGAAATGGCAGCGCGGCGGTGTGCGCCGGACCGTGAAACAGCAGTAAGTCGTGGCGCGTCAGGCGGTCGGGATGATCGATGTCCGCATGCGCCGCCAGATAATCCGGCGTAGCGTACAAGCCCCAATCAATGCTGGCGAGTTCACGATAGTTAGCGGCATCGGGCGCACGTGCGCGGATGACAATCGCCACGTCGGCGCTGGGTTGCGGGTCATCGCTAGTGGTGAGTTCGAGATCAACGTTGATGTGAATATGGCGGCGGATAAAGTCATTTAGCGTTGGCACCACGCACTGGCAGCCGTAGGTGACCGGCGCCTGCAAGCGCACGTTGCCGGCGGGCAGTTGATGCACCTGCTGCACAAAGGCGTCGGCGCGATGCATCTCTTCCAGCATGCGCACACAGAACGGATAGTAAGCCTGGCCGAGCTCCGTCAGCACCACTTTGCGCGTGGTGCGCTGCAACAGCTTGATGCCGAGGCGCACTTCCAGCCGCGCCACTTCACGGCTGACGTGGGATTTGGAGACGCCTAAGGTGCGTGCGGCTTCGCTAAAGCTTTGCCGTTCCACTACGCGTGCAAACAGCATCATGGCGGAGAGATTGTCGCTGTTGTCCATGTTCTCTGGCAGTTAAGAGAGTGAGAACAGCAGCTTATAACAAATTCCCCGATCCTGGTCGCCATAAATGGCGACCCTACGCGACGGCTAATGGGAACAATAAACGATCCGGCTCGACGCGACGCTGGCGACGCAGCTGGCCTGGCGTAACCATGAAGTAGTTTTTGAAGGTGCGAGTATAAGCCTGCTGCGTATCGAAGCCGTAACTCATCGCCACCTGCAAAATCGCCTCATCGCTGTTAATCAGCGTCAATGCCGATTCGGTTAAGCGGCGCTGGCGAATGTATTCGGCCAGCGAAAAACCGGTGTGCTGACGGAACAGACGTTGCAGATGCCAGCGGGAGTATCCCGAGCGGCGTGCTACTTCATCCAGATGAAGATCGTGCCCTAAGTTATTCTCTATCCAGTCCAGCAAACTACGGATAAATTCGCGCTGATTCATGGGATTCTCCTGCGTTGGCAATGTGTCCAGTGCCGCCACAATAGCGCGTTAAATTTATCCCTTAATTAGCAGAAAATTAGCGCAGAATTAGCAAGCGGGAAAACGGGTATAATTCTGGCCTAATTATCTGTCGCTACACTGCGTTCAGTTGAGTTGGAGGGCATCATGCGTGTGCTGCTGGTAGAAGATGACGAAATGATTGGCGCGAATCTGCAGCAAGCGCTGGAAGCGGCAGGTTGGTCAGTGGATTGGGTACGCGACGGCGTCTATGCCAGCAATGCCTGGGCCGAAGGCGGCTATACCTGCGTGTTGCTGGATCTTGGCTTGCCGCGTGAAGATGGCTTGCAGGTGCTGCGACGAGCGCGCACGCGCGGCGACATGACGCCGGTGCTGGTGCTCACCGCCCGCGATACCGTGCAGCAGCGCATTCAGGGATTGGACAGCGGCGCGGATGACTATTTGCTGAAACCCTTTGATCTGCAAGAGGTGCTGGCACGTATGCGCGCCATTACCCGCCGTCGCCACGGTGCGGCAGATTCTCTGCTCGGCAGCGGCGACGTGCAGATCGACATCATGACGCGCGAAGTGTTGTATAAAGGCCAGCGCGAACAGCTCACCGCACGTGAATATGCCCTGCTCTACGCCTTGCTGGAGCGGCCCGGCGCCATCCTTTCACGCGAACAGTTAGAAAACCGCATTTACGGCTGGGGCGAAGAGGTCAGCAGCAACGCGGTGGATGTACTGATTCACGGTATGCGCCGCAAACTGGATAACGAAGTGATCCGCAACGTACGCGGACTTGGCTGGCGGGTACCGGCAATATGAAACCTTTCACCTTTATGCGCTCGCTGCGTAACAAACTGCTCGCCACGCTGGTGATTCTGCATCTGGCGATGATCGGCGGCGTCACCTGGTATTTCTATCACTGCTACGGCGACATGATGGGTACCATGAAGGACGATCAGCTCGCCAAGATCGCTGATGCCTGGGCCAGCAGCCAACGCATGCCGGCGCTGATGCCGATGGTGATGCATGAAGAGAAACTCAAAAGCACCTATATCGTTCAGCTGTGGGACGAAAGCAACCATCTGCGCGCCAGCTCGTGGCCGGGCCTGCATGCGCCATTGCAGCTGAAAAAAGGCTGGACCGATTTGAAAGTCGGGGATTGTGGCGACGACTGCGAATGGCGTGTTTACACGCGGCCCGGCGAGCTGGGCAGTGAAATCGGCAATATTCAGGTGCTGCATAATATCGGCTACATGAAAAGTATCATGGTCAAGCGAGCGCTCTCCGCCATCATTCCGTTGGTGCTGATGATGCCGCTCTCACTGATCGTGATATGGCTGGTGGTGCGGGCGATAACGCGTGATTTACGCGTGGCGTCGCGCCATATCGCAGCCCAGGAAACGCTGCATCCGCATAGCGTTTCACCTGATGGTTTACCGGACGAAGTGCTGCCGCTGGTGGCAGCTTACAACGCCTTGCTGGATAGACTGCGCGCGGCCTGGTCATCGCAGCGTCAGTTCCTCGAAGATGCGGCGCATGAGCTGCGCACGCCGGTCACCGCCGTGACCTTGCAGCTGGAGAATCTGCGGCAACATATTCAACCCGGAGAAGCCCGCCGCCAGTTCGATCAGCTGGAAGCGGGCGTAACGCGCACGCGCCATCTGGTGACGCAGCTGCTGAATATCTCGCGTCAGGAAGATCAATCGGTGGTCGCCACGGTGGAAAGCATCGAGCTGGACGACCTGCTGAAAGAGAGCATTGAGCAGTTGATGGTGGTGGCAGATAAGCGCGGCATTGATATCGGCTTTAACGGCACCACCCATTATCGCCTGCACGCCAGCCGCTCCGATCTGCGAAGCCTGTTTGATAACCTGATCGGCAATGCGATGCTGCACACGCCGGAAGGCAGCCTGGTCGATGTGCTGCTGCATCGCGTCGGTAATCACACCGTGGTGGATATTGTCGATAACGGGCCCGGCATGGCGGAATCCTTTATCGAACGCGCCTTTGACCGCTTCACCCGTTCGCCGGACGTGCAGGCGCAAGGCAGCGGCTTGGGCTTATCGATTGTGCGCAGTGTGGCGCAAAAGCATCAGATGCAAGTTGCGCTGTCGAACCGCCACGATCAACAGGGCCAGATTGCCGGCCTGCAGGTACGCGTTACCCTCCCATAACCCGTAGGGTCGCCATTCATGGCGACCATGCAACCTATCGCACCATTCTCTCAACCCCTTTTTCCCGACGAACGCGACACGTAAACGGTTGCGGGGTTCCGTTCGCCTCACGGTCTTTATGTGATAACGATCACATTTCCAGTGAATCAAACTGCAACACTTTTTGACAAACGTGACCAAAATCTATTTTCTATGCCTCTGTTACAGGCACATTACGCAAGCTTGAAAATCTGGCGACACAGACCGGATACGACAACTCACTGCCCATCCCCTGGGATCAATTTCACCCGATCGCGGCGACGGCCCGGCGATCAAAAGCATGTGGTTAACAATAATGAAATATAAAGCGTTGATAGCAGGGGCCTTATTGGCCAGCAGCTGGACTGGTGCGGCACAAGCGGCAGACAGCGATCCGCAGTACGTTTCTGACTGGTGGCATCAGAGCGTGAACGTGGTGGGCAGCTACCACACCCGTTTTGGACCCCAGTTCAACAACGACGTGTATCTGGAATACGAAGCCTTTGCTAAAAAGGATTGGTTCGATTTCTACGGCTACCTCGATCTGACCAACTTCTTCGGCGTGGGCAACAGCAACGCCAACGGCGTGTTCGACCACGGTTCGCCGATGTTCATGGAAATTGAGCCACGTTTCTCCATCGATAAGCTGACCGGCACCGATCTCTCCTTTGGTCCGTTTAAAGAGTGGTACTTCGCCAACAACTACATCTATGACATGGGTCGCAACAGCGATAGCCGTCAGAACACCTGGTACATGGGTCTCGGCACTGACATCGATACGCACAGCGATATCGGCCTGTCGCTGAACGTTTACGCGAAATACCAGTGGGAAAACTACGGTGCGGCGAACGAAAACAGCTGGGATGGTTACCGCTTCAAGGTGAAATACTTTGTGCCGATTACCGATCTGTGGGGCGGCAAGCTGAGCTACATCGGCTTCACCAACTTCGACTGGGGTTCCGATCTGCGTGATAAGTCCGATCGTTCACGCACCAGCAACTCGATTGCATCGAGCCACATTCTGTCGCTGAACTACGATCACTGGCATGTTTCAACCGTGGCGCGTTATTTCCACAACGGCGGCCAGTGGGCTGACGGCCAGGAGGTGAACTTCGGTAACGGTCCGTTTGAAGTGAAATCGACTGGCTGGGGTTACTATTTGGTGGTGGGTTACAACTTCTAAGTTGTTGGTTTCCCTCACCCTAACCCTCTCCCACAAGTGGGAGAGGGAACAGATCGTGCCCCTACCTACTCTCTCTCCCGCTTGCGGGAGAGGGCTGGGTGAGGGCTAGCGCGCACCCTATACTCAAATCTGCGGCTTATACGCATTCACCATCCACGGTACGCCGAACTTATCGGTCAACATGCCAAAGCCATTGGCCCAGAACGTCGGTGCCCAGCTTTTCGTCACTTCACCGCCCGCTGACAACGCCTCAAACCAACGCTTGCCTTGCGCCTCATCCGGCGTGGATAAACTCACGGCAAAACCGCCATACGCCGCCTGCGGTGCGCCATCGCTCATCATCAATTCGCCCTGACCGATGCGCAGGTGGGCATGCATAATCTGCTCCGGCGAAAAGCTCACGCCCGAGATACAACCTTCGTCCTCCACCGGCGTTTCATCCGGCATATCGCCATAAGTCATCTTGAACAGAAGCTCGCCGTCGGTGGCGTCGAGGTAGAAGGCAATCGCCTCTTCGCAGCGACCGCTGTAAAAAACATACGGGGTAACTTGCATGCTCTGTACTCCATAAAGGGAACGTCCCCTGCAAGTGTAGTGCACATTATTTATACCGTTGCGAGCCAGGCCGCACTCTTACCTTTGCTGACAGTAGCGCCGAAACAGCTGCGCCATGTAGGCGCTCATCGGTGTCAGCGCGGTGTCTTTGCGCTGGATAAGGTAGAAAGTGGCTTTCGGTAAGGGTTCGTCGAGCTCGAGGGAGATCAGCTGGCCGCCGTGCGTCGGGTCTTCAATCACATCGCGCGAAATAATGCTGACGAAATCGCTCTGTGCCACCAGGCTGGTGCAGGCCATAAAGGTCTCGCAGGTGACGACGATTTTCGGTGCCATGCCGCGCTCGCCAAACAGATCGTGCAGCAGCCGATAATAGCTTCCCTGCGGCGTCGGCATGGTCCAGTCGCAGTGCTGCAACTCAGCCAGCGTGCGCGCGTGCGCCATCGGATGTCCTTTGCGCATCACCACCTGATAATCACGCTCCATCAGCCGTTCAAACACCAATTCCTGATCGAGATGATTTTTATCATAGGTATTGATGGTGAAATCCAGTTCGCCCTGGCGCAGTTCATGCACCATCGAAACCAGCTGACCTTCAACAATCCGCACCTTAACCAGCGGATACTCGCGATGAAATTGATTAATCACCTGCGGCATGACGGTGCGCGCAATACTGCCGCCCACGCCGATGTTAACGCGCCCGCCGGCTAATCCCAGCCGCTGCTGAATATCTTCCTGCGCTACCCGCAACTCTTCCAGTATCAGGCTGGCATGCTGAAAAAAGTTATCACCGATATCGGTCAGCGTTACGCCCTGCTGTCGCCGCTCGAACAGGCGTGCGCCCAGCGCCAGCTCCAGTTCCTGAATCGCTTTGGTCAGCGCAGGCTGTGAAAGCCCGGACAAGCGGCTGGCGGCGCGAATACTGCCCTGACGTGCCACGTCAACAAACGCGCGCAGCTGATGAAGTTTGAGGTTCGCAGACATAGTTTGATGATAACCGTTGTTTATCAGTAGCAAGATATTCGCATCTTATGCGCGGCAAAACCAATGTGTAGATTCGGATGAATGCATAAAAAACCAACACAAAGGACATGCCGATGAAAACCCTTTCTGACCTCGTCAACGCGCGCATCCCGCAGATGCAGGCCTGGCGACGCGATCTGCACCACTTTGCCGAATCGGGCTGGCTGGAGTTCCGCACCGCCACGTTGGTGGCTGAAGAGCTGCATCGTCTTGGTTATCAACTCAAACTGGGCCGCGAGGTGATCGATGCCGACTCGCGCATGGGATTGCCCTCTGATGAGGTGCTGGTGCAGCAGGAAGCACGCGCGCTGGAGCAAGGCGCGCTGCCGCAGTGGATTAAGCACTTCTCCGGCGGTTTTTGTGGCGTGGTCGCCACGCTGGAAACCGGTCGTCCGGGCCCGGTGATGGGTTTTCGCGTGGATATGGATGCGCTCGATCAGAACGAAAGCCGCGCCGCCGATCATCTGCCAACGCGCGAAGGCTTTGCCTCCTGCAATCCCGGCATGATGCACGCCTGCGGCCACGACGGCCACACCACTATCGGCCTGGCGCTGGCGGGCGTGTTGATGGAGATGCAAGCGCAGCTGAGCGGCACCATCAAACTCATTTTCCAGCCCGCCGAAGAAGGCGTGCGCGGGGCGAAAGCGATGGTCGCGGCCGGTGTGGTGGATGATGTCGATCTGTTCACCGCCATCCATCTTGGTACTGGCGTGCCCGCTGGAGAAATCGTCTGTGGCAGCGACAGCTTCCTCGCCACCACCAAACTCGACGTCAATTTCACCGGCGTCGGCGCGCACGCCGGTGGCAAACCGGAAGAGGGTCGCAACGCCCTGCTGGCTGCGGCGCAGGCTACGCTGGCGCTGCACAATCTGCCGCAGCACAGCGGCGGCGTGGCGCGCGTTAACGTCGGCGTATTGCAAGCCGGAACCGGACGCAACGTGGTGCCCGACTGCGCGCTGATGAAGGTGGAAACGCGCGGCGTCAGCAATCAGGTTAACGACGATATCTATCAGCAGGCGCTGCGTGTGATTGCCGGTGCGGCGGCGATGTACGGCGTGGAGTATGACGTCAAGCTGATGGGCGGCGCACGCAGCTGTACGCCGAGCCCGGCGTGGGTGGAATTCATCCACCAGCAGGCCGAGGCGCTGGGCATTTTCAACTCGGTGATCGATACCAAACAGCAGGCGGCGGGCTCGGAAGATGCCACCTACATGCTGGAGCGCGTGCAGCAGCGCGGCGGCCAATCCTCCTACGTGATTTTCGGTTGCGATCTGGCGGCAGGCCATCACAACGCGAAGTTCGATTTCGACGAAGCGATCATGGCGACCGCCGTACAAACGCTGGCGACGCTGGCCCTCAATCAAGCGCAGGTTGGAGGCCAGCGATGAGCCACAGCGAATTTATCGATCACTACATCAACCAAAACCAACCGCGTTTTACCGCCCTCAGCGATGCCATCTGGGACGTACCGGAAACCCGCTTTGAAGAGACAAAGTCTTCCGCGCTGCTGGCCGATGCGCTGGAGCAGGAAGGTTTTCGCGTTGAGCGCGGCGTCGGCAACATCGACACCGCGTTTATCGCCAGCATTGGCAGCGGCAAACCGGTGATCGCCATTCTCGGCGAGTTCGATGCGCTGGCGGGTTTGAGTCAGCAATCGGGTTGCGCCACGCCGCAGCCGCTGGTGGAAAACGGCAACGGCCACGGCTGCGGCCACAATCTGCTCGGTACCGCCGGTTTGGCTGCCGCTTTCGCCATCAAAGCCTGGTGGGCGGAGCATGGCCAACGCGGCACGCTGCGCTTCTACGGCTGTCCGGGTGAAGAAGGCGGCTCCGGCAAAACCTTTATGGTGCGCGAAGGCTTATTCGACGATGTTGATGCGGCCGTGACCTGGCATCCCGAAGGTTTCAGCGGCATGTTCAACCTCAGCACGCTGGCAAATATTCAGGCCGCCTTCCGCTTCAAAGGCGTGGCGGCGCACGCGGCCAACTCGCCGCATTTAGGACGCAGCGCGCTGGATGCGGTGACGCTGATGAACACCGGCGCCAACTTCCTGCGCGAGCACATCGTGCAGGAAGCGCGTCTGCACTACGCAGTGACCAATGCCGGCGGCGTCTCCCCCAATGTGGTGCAAGCCGACGCCGAAGTGCTGTATCTGATTCGCGCGCCGCAGCTCGATCAGGCGCAGGATATCTATCAGCGCGTCATCAACATCGCCAAAGGCGCGGCCCTGATGACCGACACGCAGATGACGGTGCGCTTCGATAAAGCCTGCTCCAATTACGTGCCGAATCGCGCGCTGGAAAGCGTGATGGAGCGCTATTTGCATCAGTTTGGTTTGCCTGATTACAGTGAAGCGGAACAGGCGTTTGCCGCCGAGATGCGATCCACGCTAAGCAAAGACGATCTGCGCAACGCGCGTCTCAATGCAGCGCGCACCGGCGGTGAAGCGGGCGTTGCCTGGAGTGAAGCGCTCGGCGACAAAATTCTGATGGATGAAGTGGCGCCGTATGCAGTGACGCGCGAGATCCTTTACGGCTCAACCGATGTCGGCGATGTGAGTTGGGTGACGCCCACCGCGCAGTGTTTTGCGCCCTGCTTCGCCTTCGGCACGCCGCTGCACACCTGGCAGCTGGTGGCGCAGGGCCGCACGTCCATTGCGCACAAAGGCATGTGTCTGGCCGCCAAAGTGATGGCCGCCACCGCGCTGACCTTGTTGCAGGATAATGAAGCGCTGGCGCGCTGCCGCGATGAGTTCCAGCGCGTGCGCCGCGAGCAGCCTTACGTCTGCCCGATTCCAGCGGATGTCACACCGTCGAAGTTGAAGTAATCGTGCGATTCGTAACACGGTGCGCATAAATGCGCACCCTACGACGTAGGGTCGCCATTCATGGCGACCATCACCATGAACGCACGAAACATATCGCCATTCATGGCGACCACTGAAATACCAAAAAAAATACAAAAATATAGCCCCCAACGGGCATGCAAACATAACAAGACGAGATGAGGACCTGCAATGGAAGTGACCACGGAGAACCGCAGCCCCGGAAAGCTGTTTAGCTGGATTGAACGCGTCGGCAACAAAGTGCCGAATCCATTCTTACTGTTCGTCTATTTGATCGTGGTGCTGATGGTGGCCACCGCCATACTCAGCAGCCTCGACGTGGCGGTGAAAAATCCGGCCAACGGCGAACTGGTGCGGGTAAACAACCTGCTAAGCGTCGCCGGGATTCAGTGGATCCTGCCCAACATCATCAAAAACTTCAGCGGCTTTACGCCGTTGGGATCGATTCTGGCGCTGGTGATTGGTGCGGGCCTGGCGGAAAAAGTCGGCCTGCTGCAATCACTGATGGTAAAAATGGCGTCGCGTGTGAGTCGTCGCTACGCCAGCTACATGGTGCTGTTTATCGCCTTCTTCAGCCACATTTCGTCCGATGCCGCGCTGGTGGTGATGCCGCCGCTCGGCGCGCTGATCTTCCTCGCGGTGGGACGCCATCCGGTGGCGGGATTGATGGCGGCGATTGCCGGCGTGGCGTCCGGTTTTACCGCCAACCTGCTGATTGTCACCACCGATGTGCTGCTGTCCGGCATCAGTAGCGAAGCCGCCAAAGCGGTGAGCGATACCGTCCACGTTAGCGTGATCGACAACTGGTACTTTATGGCCAGCTCGGTGATTGTGCTGACCATCGCCGGTGCGCTACTGACCGACAAGTTTGTCGAGCCGCGCCTGCCCGCGTGGAACGGCGGCAACAACGATCGCCTGCCGCCGCTCACTGCGCTGGAGAATCGCGGCCTGAAAGCTGCCGGTATCGCCGCGCTGGTGTTTATCGCGCTGATGGCGCTGCTGGTGGTGCCGGAACACGCGCCGCTGCGCAATCCGAAAACCGGCGGTATCATTCCGTCGCCGTTTATTCAGGGCATTGTGCCGATCATCATCCTGTTCTTCTTTGTGGTAGCGATTGCCTATGGCGCGGTGACAAAGCAGATTCGCCACGCGGATGATATCCCGCAGCTGCTGGTGGATCCGATGAAGAGCATGGCGGGCTTTATTGTGATGGTGTTTCCGCTGTCGCAGTTTGTTGCCTTCTTCAACTGGAGCAACATGGGCAAGTTCATGGCTATCGGCCTGACCGATGTGCTGGAAAGCGCGGGCATTAGCGGTGCACCGGCGTTTATGGGCTTGATGTTCCTCTCGGCGTTCCTGTGCATGTTTATCGCCAGCGGCTCAGCCATCTGGTCGATTCTGGCACCGGTATTTGTGCCGATGTTTATGCTGCTGGGCTTCCATCCGGCGTTTGCGCAGATGATTTTCCGCATCGCCGATTCTGCGGTGTTGCCGCTGGCACCGATGTCGCCGTTCCTGCCGCTGTTCCTCGGCTTTCTGCAGCGCTATCAAAAAGATGCACAGCTGGGCACCTATTACGTGCTGATCTTCCCCTATCCGCTGGTGTTCTTCACCACCTGGATTGTGCTGCTGCTGGCGTGGTATGCGCTCGGTTTACCGATCGGTCCGGGCGTCTATCCGAGCCTGCACTAAGCCTGCGCCACGGATGGCGACTCCTTTTCTGTGAACTGCAACGTATGTTGCCAAAATGTCACCGTCCCGCCTCTCGGCAACGCTCAGCGAATTTATTATCCTGCTATTCCTTCGCTTGCTAACGGTTAATTATTTTTAAAACCCATCTCAGCCGTCAGCGGGTTCTGCAAACACCGAGGTTTACACAACAATGACAACAATCACGTCGACAGGGATGGCGAACGACCACATCAGTGCGGATCGCCGCACCTTAGCCGGGCGCATTGATGCGCTGCCCTCTTCTGCCGGTCTGTGGCGCTTTATCACGCTACTGGCGCTGGGCGGCTTCTTTGAGCTCTACGATCTGTTTGAAACCGGCTACATCAGCTCCGGCCTGGTGGCGGCGGGCGTGTTTCATACCGGTTCTGCCGGCGTGTTCGGCGTCGCCGATCAGGCGGCATTTGCCTCCGCGACTTTCCTTGGCCTGTTTGTCGGCGCGAGTTTGCTTGCGCCCTACGCCGACCGTTTTGGCCGCCGCCTGACCTTTATGTGCGCGCTGGCGTGGTACGGCGCGTTTTCGCTGCTGATGGCGTTCCAGCAAAGCGCGGAGATGATCATCCTGTTCCGCTTCCTGGTCGGCATTGGCCTTGGCGTCGAGCTGGTGACCATCGATACCTATCTTTCCGAATGGGTACCGGCGCATCTGCGCAGCCGCGCGTTCGCCTTCTCCTTCTTTATCCAGTTCCTGTCGGTACCGGCGGTGGCGCTGATGTCGTGGTGGCTGGTGCCGCAAACCATTCTCAGCCTTGAAGGCTGGCGCTGGGTGGTGATTGCCGGTGCGGTCTGCTCGCTGGTGATCTGGCTGATTCGTAAAAATCTGCCGGAATCCGCGCGCTGGCTGGCACAACAAGGACGGCATCAGGAAGCGCATCAGGTTTTGAGCGCGATGGAAAAGCGCTGTGGTATTTCTTCTCCCCTTCCCCCACTGGTGGGGGAAGGCCGGGATGGGGGACAGTTCGCACCTGAGCAACCTAAGCAAGGGCGTTTCAGTGAGATTTGGGCACCCGCCTATCGCAAGCGCACGCTGATGCTGGTGGTGATGAACTTCTTTCAGGCGATTGGCTTTTTTGGCTTCGGCAACTGGCTGCCCGCGCTGCTGTCGGGCAAAGGCGCGACCGTCACGCATAGCCTGCTGTATGCGTTTTTCATTACGCTGGCCTACCCGCTCGGCTCGCTGATTTGCAGTCGCTACGCCGACAAGCTCGAGAACAAATGGCAGATCGTGTTTTCATCGCTGATGACGGTGGTGTTCGGCACGCTGTTTGCGTTTATGACCAATCCGGTGCTGATGATCATCTGCGGCTTCCTGATCACCTACAGCAACGCGTGGCTGACCTATAGCTATCACGCTTATCAGACCGAGATTTTCCCGACGCACATTCGCGCCCGCGCGGTGGGTTTCTGCTACTCGTTTAGCCGCCTGTCGACGGTGTTCAGCAGTATTTTGATTGGCATTATTTTGCAGTATGCCGGCAGCCAGGGCGTGATCGCCTTTATCGTGCTGAGTATGTTGATGGTGATGCTTTCGGTGGGCATTTATGGGCCGAAAACCCGTGGGATGGATTTGGAGAATATTTGAAAAGTATTAAAGAAAATGGCGGCCAACTTGGCCGCCATGATGAGAAGTGGTTAAATCAGATCGATTTTCACGCCCTGTTGTACCAGCAATTCCACATCCAAACCGTCGTGGCTGTATACCTGATATTTCAAACCAGCCACTGACACCTTACCCTTTTGGCGATGCCAATCACCTTCATCAATGCCATTGCCTAATAAGTCATCTAGCTTAATGACATCATTTTTGTTTCCTTTCACCACCAATTGCGTTTTTCCATCCTGAATAAAGAGATCTTTGCTACCCGCACTTAGGATGTCACTGACATTAATGTTGAGCGTATTCCCAGAGCTGATTTTGACCATATTCACTACCGATTTTTGGTTGCTGGCTGCGATTAAGTCAGCTAAGTAATCGGATGAAATTTCATTCATTTTGGATGCAAAGCTATCGGGTTTAGCGTCAAAGGTGAACATAGCCGCGTTAGGATCACGTACCGTGCTACCGGATACCTGGAAATCGTGCGTGCCGTAGGAGGTGAGCTGCGGTGTAGTAAATGTCCATTCGCCATTGGCGTTAGCTTTGGTACTGCCACTGACCCACCATTTGCCGTTGTCATGTCTGGCATGAATGTAGACGGTGCTATTAGCCGATGTATAGCCTTTTAGGGTTGGCGTCAGATCATCAGTACGGCCACCATTAACAATATTGCCCTGGAGCAGACCATTGTTGTCATGGGCAGTAACAATGACCGGGACAATCCTGCTGTCAGGCGCTGCATACAGCGAGAGAAAGGCGGAGCTTGGATCACGTACCGCACTGCCGGATACCTGGAATGTGTAGGTGCCGTAGGTAGTCAACTGCGGCATATCATATGCCCACTCTCCTTTGGCGTTGGCGTTCGTGCTACCACTTATCCACCAATTGCCGTTTTCATGCTTAGTATGAACGTACACAATCGCGCCAGCAGAGGCATGCCCTTTCAGGGTTGGCGTCAGGTCGTCGGTTCGGCCACCATTCTGGATGGTGCCCTGAAGCTTACCATTGTTGTCATATGCGGTATCAATGACCGGCGCAATCTGCGCGTCTGGACCCGCATACAGCGTGAAAGTCGACGCTTTTGGATCGCGTACCGTGCTGCCGGATGCCTGGAAATCGTAGTTGCTGTGGTAAGGCAACTGCGGCATATCATATGACCATTCACCTTTGGCATCCGCTTTCGTACTGCCGCTTACCCACCATGCGCCGCTTTCATACTTCACATGAATGTAGACAATCGCGCCCGCAGAGGCATGCCCTTTCAGGGTTGGCGTCAGGTCGTCGGTTCGGCCACCATTCTGGATAGTGCCCTGTTTCAGCCCGTTGTTGTCGATGAGGTAATCAATGACCGGCGCAATCTGCGCGTCTGGACCCGCATACAGCGTGAAAGTCGACGCTTTTGGATCGCGTACCGTGCTGCCGGATGCCTGGAAATCGTAGTTGCTGTGGTAAGGCAACTGCGGCATATCATATGACCATTCACCTTTGGCATCCGCTTTCGTACTGCCGCTTACCCACCATGCGCCGCTTTCATACTTCACATGAATGTAGACAATCGCGCCCGCAGAGGCATGCCCTTTCAGGGTTGGCGTCAGGTCGTCGGTTCGGCCACCATTCTGGATGGTGCCCTGTTTCAGACCATTGTTGTCGTAGGCAGATTCAATGACGGGTTGCACATATGTATTGATCTGGAGAGAGAATTCGCCACTCTTACCGTTATAACTTGTTGAGTTGGATGCCTGAAAATCATAGACGCCATTGCCGTTAGTCAGTTTGGCTACTTCAATATTCCAGAATCCGTTTGCATCGGCTACGGCACTGCCTTTGAGGGACCAACTGCCATTCTGATGACGCGCATGAAGGTAGACAATACTGTGAGCTTCAGCACTGCCACTAAAGGCTGGGGTTAAATCATCGGTATCAGCACCAGAAGCGAGTTTACCCTGTGCATCACCAAAATTATCCCATGCATACTCAATCTTCACCGTAGTGGGGGCAACTGCAATCACGTCAAACGCTGCGGTTGGCTGGCTTAATTCACCTCGACTATTCTGCGAACGCAGAGTAATGCTGTTTTTGCCATAGTGCAGTACATCTGAGCTTGCTTCCCAAGCCCACTTTCCATTCTCAACCGGAGCAATACCAACGCGTTTTCCTTTGACATAAATATGAACGGATTCGGCGCCAACTGGCGCATTACCTCGCAATGATGGACGAAGATCATCCGTGCTCTCACCATGTTTGATGACACCGGTTTCCAGGCCGTAATTGTCATACACCTCCAGCAATTGAGGTTTATTGATGGTGGGTACATTTACAAACAGCGTGAAGACATCAGAATCTTCACTGACCTGGCCAAAACGATCGGTAGCGGTGACGTAGATGCGCTGTTCGCCATCACGCAATTTAGGTTCCATTGTCCACTGGCCATTTTTCGCCGCCTGTACACTACCCAACAAGAAGCCATTGCTGTACACACGAACAATACTGTCTGGCTCGGCATAGCCAGAAATCGTCGGTTTACGGTCATCAGTAAATCCCTTGTCTCCTACGGGCCCCTTAACGCTCCCAACATCATCCATAATGCGCGTAATACCCGGCTTATCCGGTGCGCTAAGATCGACATTAATGCGTGTCTGATAAACATCGCCATAGTTCCCGGCGAGATCAACATAGCGAATGGAAAGATTATGGCCGCCTTCAGCTAATTGCAGTGGCAACTGAAATTCCCAATCGCCATTAGCGTCTATTTTTGAAGTGAATTTTTTCCCATTAATAACGAGCTCGACGATGCCATCCTTAGCATCGGGAGCATTAGATTTCCAGTATTGATAGGGCGTATTAACCCAGTTTTCAAAACCAGGCAACATAGGATCATAGGCAGTTGACATAAAAATTCCTTTTAATTAAAGCGTTGAAAATATGAAAAACAGCAATAGCAAAAGGATTTTTAAATAATTAACATTCGGTATTAAAACAGAAAGGTCTTGAAAGCAATAAAAAAACTCAACAGAAATTATACACAAGACAAGTCTTTCGACAATTAAGCGATAATTTTTATTCATTTACCAATGAGAAATTAAATAATATTTAGAAATGTGTTTTGCGGGAGGTTAAACAATACAGAATTTAAAAATGACCATGAAACAGGATTATTCATTAATGAAATGATGAGTACTAAAAAATAGTAGAAAGGAGGCCACACTGGCCTCCTGCCATTTTACTGCCCTTCCAACACCTTAATATCTGCATTACCCTGCTTCGGCTGCACGGTTTCGTCTTTACGCAGTTCGGCCACATCTTTCGCCGACACGCTCGACTTCACGCCATTGCCCCAGCTGCCACGGATAAAGTTCACCACATCCGCCACCTGCTGATCGTTCAGGCGCCAGCCGAACGCCGGCATGGTGATCGCCGTGGGTGCGCCTTTCACGCCAGGTAAAGTGCCGCCAACCAATACGATGTGAATCAGCGAGGTCGGATCGTCTGCCATCACCACCGGATTGCCGCGCAGCGCGGGGTAGAAGCGCTGATAGCCGCTGCCGTCGGTTTTGTGGCACGCCGCGCAGCTATCGACATAAGTCGATGCGCCTGGCTGGCTGTCGTCACCTTTCCACAACGCCTGAGACACCGCATCATCCTGCTTAAACACCGCCTGATTTGGATCTTTCGCGCCGAGGGATTTCAGATACTTAGCAATCGCGCTGATATCGTCATCGCTCAGATACTGCAGGCTGTGCTGCACCACATCGGTCATGCCACCAAACACGGCGGTGTGATCGTTGCGGCCAAAGCGCAGGAACTGCTTGAGATCCTCTTCGCTCCAGCGACCTAAGCCATCGCGGTTGTCGCCACGCAGGTTGCTGGCGGTCCAGCCATCAATCGGCGCGCTGCTGCCAGCGAGATAGTTGTTGCCTTCGCCGTTGTTGAGCGCTTTTTCCTGCATGGTGATGCTACGCGGCGTATGGCAAGCGCCACAGTGACCGAGACCTTCCACCAGATAGCGACCGCGTGCCAATTGCGGATCTTCCTGTGCCGCCGGCTGGAACGCTTTCACGTCCGGCGCAAAGATGCCGCGCCAGATGGCTAATGGCCAACGCATCGACAGCGGCCACGGAATGTCGCTCTCTTTGTTCGCCTGCGCCACCGGCTGCACGCCGTGCATGAAGTAGGCGTAGAGCGCCTTCATGTCGTCATCGCTGACCACCGCGTAAGACGGATAGGGCATCGCCGGATAGAGCGTGTCGCCGTTTTTCGCTACGCCGTGACGCACCGCTTTCTGGAAGTCGTCATAGCTGTAATCACCAATCCCGTTGGCTTTGTCCGGCGTGATGTTGGTGGAGTAAATGGTGCCGATCGGCGTCGCCATCGGCAGTCCACCGGCAAAGGGTTTACCGCCTTCGGTGCTGTGACAGGCCACGCAGTCGCCCGCGCGCGCCAGATACTCACCGCGCTTCACCAGCGCGTCCGAACCTGCTTCGTCCGCCACTGCGGCGAACGTCATCGTGCCCAGAAACAGGGCTAAAATGCTTTTGATCATCGCCGTGTTCCTTATGCCTGTACCAGCGGGCCGGGGTTTTTCAGATACTGTTCACGAATCGCTTTGGCAGACCAATAGGTCAACGCGGCGACCATGCCCGTTGGGTTGTAGCCGAGTCCCTGCGGGAACGCCGAAGCGCCTGGCACAAACACGTTCGACACATCCCAGCTCTGCAGATAACGGTTCACTGCGCTGGTTTTCGGATCTTCACCCATGATCGCGCCGCCGCTCATGTGCGTGGTTTGATACACGGTGGTATCGAAGTGCGAGCCCGGTCCTTTCGCGCCGCCGATGATCATTTTCGGGTTCATCGCTTCGGTGATTTTGCGCATTTTGCCGATCATGAACTGCGCCATCTTGATGTCGTTATCCTGCCAGTCAAAGGTCATACGCAGCAGCGGCTGGCCGTAGGCATCTTTGTAGTTAGGATCGAGATCGAGATAGTTGGCGCGATAAGACTGGTGCGCGCCGTGCGCATCCATCGAGATGTGATGGTTGTAGGTATCCGCGACCGCCGATTTCCACTGGCTGCCCCAGTTTGGCGTGCCCTTCGGCGTCGGCAAACCAGAGATCGGCTTGGTACCGGCCTGATTGACCCAGAATGGCGAACCGCCAACAAAGCCGTGCGGGCCGTGATCGAAGTTATCGGCGTTGAAATCATCCACCGCCACACCTGCGCCACCGGCACCGATAAACGGGTTGGTGGTGGTGTTTTTGTCGAACAGCGCTTTCAGCGTCGAAATGTTCTGATAGGCGAAGTTACGACCGACCACACCTTCGTTGGAAATCGGGTTATACGGCTTGCCGATGCCGGAGAGCAGCATCAGGTGCACGTTGTGGAACTGGAATGCCGACAGAATCACCAGATCCGCAGGTTGTACCACTTCTCGGCCCTGACCATCGAGATAGGTCACGCCGGTGGCGCGCTTTTTATCGTCGGTGAGATTAACGCGCAGCACGTAGGCGTTGTTGCGCAGCTCGAACTTCGGTTCCTGGCGCAGCGCGGGCAGGATGTTGACGTTCGGCGAGGCTTTGGAATACATGTAGCAGGCGTAACCGCTGCAGAAACCGCAGAAGTTGCACGGGCCCATCTGTGCGCCGTAAGTGTTGGTGTACGGGCCTGAGGTGTTGGCCGACGGCATATCATAAGGGTGATAACCCACTGATTCCGCCGCTTGCGCGAACAGTTGTGCCGAGTAGGTGCGCTTCTGCGCCGGCAGCGGGAAATCGCTGGAACGATCGGGCGCGTACGGGTTACCACCCTTCTCTTTGCCCAGCAGCTTGCCTTTAATTGACCAGGCGCTGCCCGAGGTGCCGAACACTTTCTCGGCCTGATCGAAGAAGGGTTCCAGCTCGTCATAATTGACGCCGAAATCCTGAATCGTCATGCCTTCCGGAATGAAATTTTTACCGTAACGCTGCTCGTAATGGCTACGCAGGTTCAGCTCAACCGGGTCAACGCGGAAATGCACGCCTGACCAGTGCAGACCGGCGCCGCCGGTGCCGGTGCCAGGCAGGAACGCCGCCAGCTGGCGATAAGGTACGGCGGTTTGCGAGGCATCGTGACGGATGGTGACGGTGCTTTTCGACAGATCCTGGAACAGCTTTTTGCGGATGTTATAGGTCAGTTCGTCAATTGACTGCGGATAAGATCCATCCGGATAGGTATCGCGATGCGGACCGCGCTCCAGCGCCACCACATTCAGGCCTGCTTCAGTCAGCTCTTTCGCCATAATGGCGCCCGCCCAGCCGAAACCGACGACGACCGCATCCACTTTTTTCAATTCATTTGCCACGCTTACGTCCTCTCCCCGCGAATATCCACTGACGGGAACGGATAACGTTCACCGCGTTCCACCCAATCCATAAAGTCAGCGCGCGCGCCGGGGAAGCCAATCAGCTTCCAGCCCACCATGCCCTGGTTGCCGCCGTGGATCGGATCGCTGAAATAACCCTCGCGGGTGTTTTGCAGCAGGAAGGAGAAGAAGGTTTTCGCTGGCAGCTGCGGGAATTCGGCCGTGCCGCTTTCAAACGCGGTCAGCAGCGCATCTTGCTGCTCGCCCGTCAGCTCAGCAAACACTTTGCCATGCTGCTTTTTGCTCCAGCCATCGGCATCGGCGAGGCCGAGACGGTAGATCTGCTGCGGTACCAGCGGCAGCTGATAACCCAACTCTTTCGGCAGATCGGGATTGAACGGGCCTTGCATATACCAGTTGTTACCGGTGGCATACGGCGTGTTCATTTGACGATCGATAAACTCCGGCACGCCAGCTTCAAGTGCGCCAGGACCGCGTTCATCGTTGGGAATCAGGCGCGCCACGGCCGCGGTGATAAAGGCAAACTCTTCGGCGGTGAACCAGGTGGGCTGGTAGCTACGCGCCTGTTGTGGTGATGCGTTTTGTTCTGCTGCCCCAGCGGCCATCGGTGCCACCAGTGCGCCCATCGCTGTACTGCCCACCGCCATTGCCGGCGCCAGGGTGATGGTTCTCAGCAGAAAATCCCTGCGAGTGTGACCATTTTTTTGTTCTGACATGACATTGCCTTAGTACCACATATAATGCGGCATGAAAGTTAAGTAGTTGCGTTGTATTGTTTTTTTAATTGATAACTTAAGGGATACAGCAGCACTGTTACCGGTAACAGTGCAAATATTGTAACACCATTGCTGTGGATAATTTAGTTCTTAGAAACAAATTCGCACTAATTACTTAACAATTGCCGCTGTCGCTTTACATCGCAGCGGCGAAGCTGTCATCGTCAGATACAACCGACAACAGACAGATAGAGGTCTGAAGCGGTATAAAAGAGTACACACAACAGCGGAGTGCCTATGTTTAAGTCCTTTTTTCCGCGGCCAACGCTGTTTTTCAGCTCAGCTGCGATTTGGAGTTTAGTAGCAATTTTTGCCTGGTTCGGCTTTTTCAGTGATTTCCCGGCGCGCTGGCCTGCGCTCCAGGCGGCGATGCACGAACCTTTGCCAACCAATGCCAGCCGTTTTATTCATATCAGCCAACTGTGGTTTTACGCCTATTACTGGATTATTGCCGGCATCTTCGCGCTCACCTGGCGTGTGATTGATAACCATCCGTGGCAGCGCTGGTCGGTTTGGGGATCGATTCTGATCATCTTTGTCACCTGGTTTGGGGTGCAGGTCGGCGTGGGCGTCAACGCCTGGTATGGCCCGTTCTACGACATGATTCAGCAGGCACTGACCAAAGCCGGTTCCGTCGCCATCCACCAGTTCTATGTGCAAGTGCTGGCGTTTCTCGGTATCGCGCTGATCGCGGTGGTGATTGGCGTGATGAACTCGTTCTTCGTCAGCCATTGGGTGTTCCGCTGGCGTACTGCGATGAACAATTACTACATGCACAACTGGCAGCGTCTGCGTCTGGTTGAGGGTGCGGCACAGCGTGTGCAGGAAGACACCATGCGCTTCGCGGGTACGTTGCAGGATTGGGGCATCAACTTTATTCAGGCGATTATGACGCTGGTGGCGTTTCTGCCGGTGCTGGTCACGCTGTCGCACCATGTGAAAGAGGTACCGATTCTCGGCAGCATTCCGTATGCATTGGTGATTGCCGCGCTGCTGTGGTCGCTGTTTGGTACCGCGCTGCTGGCGTTGGTGGGGATTAAACTGCCGGGGCTGGAGTTCCGTAATCAGCGGGTAGAAGCGGCCTATCGTAAAGAGCTGGTGTACGGCGAAGACGATCCCGAACGCGCTTCACCGCCGACGGTGCATGAGCTGTTTAGCCGCGTGCGTCAGAACTATTTCCGCCTCTATTTCCACTATTTGTACTTCAACATCACGCGCATTATGTATCTGCAGGTGGATAACGTGTTCGGGCTGTTTGTGCTGTTCCCGTCGATTGTGGCGGGCACCATTACGCTCGGCCTGTTGAACCAGATTACCAACGTGTTTGATCAGGTGCGTTCGTCGTTCCAGTATTTGATCACCTCGTGGTCAACGCTGATTACGCTGATGTCGATCTACAAACGTCTGCGCAGTTTCGAGCAGATTTTGCAGGATATTCCGCACGAAGAGATGATGCGCGAAGCGGCGGAGTAAGGTGCGGTCTGATGCCCTCTCCCACGGGGAGAGGGAGACGCTGCCATAGGCTCGATCGGTTCCCTCTCCCGCTTGCGGGAGAGGGTTAGGGTGAGGGGCCAGGCGCACTCTGTTTAGCCCGCCAATACCGCAAACACTTTCTCAATCGCGTACGCGCCCGGATCCTTCACCCCATCCAGACTCTGCTGATTCAGATACGCGGAACGCCCCGCTTTGGCGTTCTGCATCTGCGCGGTGGCGTCAGCGCCTTTCTGCGCCGCTTGTGCCGCTGCTGCCAGCGACTCGCCTGCCACTAACGCTTCCAGCGCCGGTTGCAGCGCATCCACTAAAGTGCGATGACCTGGCTGCGCGCCGCCGTAATGCTTCATGCGTTCCAGCCCGTGCATCAGCGCCTGCGGCAGCGCGCTGCCCTCTTCCAGCTGCTGACCGGCGCTGGTGAACAGAATCGACATCAATACGCCGCTCGATCCGCCCATCACCGTGGCCAGCTGCTCGCCAATCAGCGCCAGCAAGGTTGGCAGCTCATCCAGCGGCAGCTGTTTTTCCTGCAAACCGCGCTGAATTTTCTTCGCCCCGGCGGCAAAGGTTGAACCGGTATCGCCATCGCCCACTTTGGCATCCAGCGCGTTCAGCTCGCTTTCCAGATCGATCAGCGTCTGCGTGACGCTTGCGACAATCTTCGCCACCTCAGCATTCTCAGAGGCATCAAAATCCAACACGCTGCCGATCTTCTCGGCACGTTGCAGGCTGATCGGCGCAAAGTCATACACCGGCACCCAACCCAGCACCTGAACCGGCGCGTTCAACGCTTCCAGGAACGGCTCTTCCAGCGCCAGCAGCGTCAGTGAGAAACCCTTCATATCCAGCGCACTCACCAGCGTTGCCGGACCCAGCAAATGCGTGATGCGCGCCGCCAGCGGCGATTGCAACACTTCACGCGTCAGCAGCGCCAGTTCAAGCTGCGAGAAACCACCGAGATTGTTGATCAGCAGCAGTGCCTGTTTGCCGTCCGGCAGCGCCTGCGCCAGTTTATCGGTCATGATGCTGGTGATGTTGCGGCTGTCTTGCGTATCCAACGTGATGACGCCCGGCTCGCCGTGAATGCCCATGCCGAGCTCGCTGTGACCAGGCTCGACGCGTTCATCACGTTTTTCGCCCGGCACATGGCAAGTGGCAAAAGCCAAACCGATGGACGATGTGGCATCAATCGCCCGCTGCGCCAGCGCTTTCACCTCATCCAGCGATTGTCCCTGCTCTGCCGCAAAGCCCGCGATTTTGTGCACCAGCACGGTGCCCGCGATACCGCGCGGCTGCGGGTTTTCTGGCAGCGCGATATCATCCTGCACCATCACCAGCTCAACCTTGTAGCCGAGGTTTTTGGCTTTCTCCGCCGCCAGACCAAAGTTGAGGCGATCGCCGGTATAGTTCTTCACAATCAGCAGGCAACCGGCATCGCCGGTGACGTTAACGATGGCGTTCAGCACCGCATCGACACTCGGCGACGCAAAGATATCGCCGCACACCGCCGCCGTCAGCATGCCTTTGCCGACAAACCCGGCATGCGCCGGTTCATGTCCGGAGCCGCCGCCGGAGATCAGCGCCACTTTGCTTTTATCCCAGTCCGAGCGCACCACCACGCGAATCTCATCACCGAGATCGAGGCGACTGAGGTTATGCCACGGCGTGCTCAGCAAAACCCCTTCGATGGCTTCGTTAACCAGATCGTTTTTCTCATGCATAAAAAACTGGCTCATTGCATCCTCTCCATTGGTGTTGTTGCTCTACAAGGTAGCGTATGTGTGGCGATAAAAACGGCGCAGAGGGCAGAAATGCAAAAGGCGGCATAAGCCGCCTCTCAGTTTCAGAAAACTACCGATCAGAGTTCGATGCGCAAAACGCTATCGGGATTTTTAGGTGGCTCTTTGCGTGAACCCGGCTGCTTGATGCTGACAAACAGGGTTTTACCATCGGCGGAAACCGCCAGGCTGTTTGGCAGGCCCGGCGCTTTCACCGTGCGTTTCACTTTGTAGTTGCTGGCGTCGATGATGCTGATTTCGCCCGCTTTGCGGTGCGTAACGTACAGCTCATCACGATCGGCATTGAACAGCACCGCCAGCGATTCCGGCACATCGATCTTGTGGATCACCTGCTGCGTACGGGTATCCAGCACCAGCACCTGCGACTGTTTTGAGTCGCTGAGGAAGGCGCGATGGCCTTGAGTATCCAGCGAGATATTCAGGAAAAAGTGATCTTTATCGCCATCGATTTTCTGGCGCTTTTCAATCGCATTCAGGCGCGTGTTAATGGTCACCAGTTCGCCGTCGGAGTTGGTGACATACAGTTTTTGCGCCGCTGAATCGATGGCCAAACCGGTGCCCATTTTGCCGGTGTTCGGCACGGTGCTGATCAGTTTCAGGGTTTTGCCATCCACCACCCACACCACGCTCTGCTCACCGAGGCCGGTGATGTAAACGCGATCGGTTGCTGGATCGACGGCCAGCTGACGCGGCTGCAGCGGACGCACGGTTTCGCTGCGCTGACGGCCATCCAGCACCAGCGTGTTGATCACTTTGCCGCTGGTGGCATCCACTGCGGTCAGTGAACCGTCACGCGTGTTACCGAAGTACAGGGTGTTGGTTTTCTGGTTAATCGCCGCGCCAAAGGTCGGCAGATCGGTATTGATGGTTTGCTTCACCGCCAGATCTTGCGGATCGAGACGATAAACGGTGCCGCCTTTTTTGTCGGTTGTGCTCTGCGCGGTGGCGAGGAACAGCGCGTTATCGCTGTTGCTGAATGCCAGTTCGTAAGCGCCTTTTGAGATCACCTGATTCAGCGGCTGAGATTCTGCCGCCATCACCGCATAGGTCGAGAACAGCGCCGTTGCCAGCAGCAGTGGACGCAGCGCCCACGATTTTTTATTCGTCTTCATAACTTCTCCATAGCAAAAACACCGCCTGATGGCAGTGAAGTGAAAGCTCGACATTACAACCAATATTTAAAAAGACAGCCCGAGGCGAGCCGACGAAGGGTGCTACTTTTTGAGAATAGTAATCATTTCGAAGGGAAAGTGACAGGATTTTATCAGGTTACCAACGCCGCCAGGGCGCCCGAAGGCACCCTGTCAGCACAGAACGTTAACGCAACTTATTTGGTCAGTTCGGCAGTCATGTGCACACCGTTGTTGAAATTGGCTTCGGTCACTTTATAGGAAGCACCAGCTTCGTGCGCCTGAGCAGCGATTTGCGCTTCTGCACCATCCAGCGTTGAAGCGGTTGCAGTGATGCTTTGCGCAAAGCTAGCGAATGGCAGAACGGTCAGAGCGATAACAGCAGCAAAAGTTTTGATAGATTTCATGGTCAATTCCTTAATGTATGTTTGATTGAGTAAGGCGTCATCGCCTTGTTGAGAGATATAATAGGCGCAGAATCGATCAGTAAAAAGCGGAGAGATTTGCCGTTGTTGTTCGAATATTTTGAACCTAAAAAGCACATTTAGGTTAACCTTTGTGCAAAAGGTTAAAAATCTGATATTTAATTAAAAGGCAGGATTTATGGCTGTGATAGGTAAGGTTTCGTAGGGTCGCCATTTATGGCGACCTTTGATTCATGCGGTTGATGGCAAGGTCGCCATAAATGGCGACCCTACGGGTTAACCGTGGTGGCGGACGCGGGTGAAGATGGTGATGGCGGCTAATAGCATCAGCACGCCGCTGGCGAGGAACACGCCGCCTGCGCCTTGCAGATCAAACATCCAGCCACCGGCGGCGGCACCGGCGGTGATTGCCAGCTGGATGGTAGCGACCAGCAAACCGCCGCCCGATTCGGCATCGTCCGGCACCGCGCGGGAAATCCACGTTGACCAGCCGGTTGGCATCGAACCAAACGCCAGTCCCCACAGCGCCACGCCCGCCGCGACCAGCCATGACACCTCGCCGAAGCTCACCAGCAGCAGCGCGGTCACGCTCATCACCAACGCCATCGCGGTTAACGTCAGCGATACGCTGCGCGTCACCAGATAACCGGCCAGCGAAGTACCGAAGAAGTTCGCCACGCCAAACGCCAGTAGCACCAGCGACAGCTGATTGACGTTGAGCTGCGCGCTGCCTTCGAGGAACGGACGCAGGTAAGTAAAGAAGGCGAAGTGGCCGGTGAACATCATGATCACCGCCAGCATGCCCCAGCGCATCACGCTTTTACGCAGCAGATCCAACACGCCACCGCTGCGCGCTTTATTAATCGGCGGCATCGCGGGCAAGGTGAAGAACTGCCACAACAGCGCCAGCACGCCCAGCGCGGCGGTCAGCATAAAGATGTTACGCCAGCCAATAATGCCGCCCAGATAGCTGCCGAGCGGCGCAGCAATAATGGTCGCCAGCGAAATACCGCTGAACACGATGGACAGCGCGCGCGGCACCTGATCACTCGGCACCAGACGCATGGTAATGGCCGTGGAGAGCGTCCAGAAGCCGCCAATTGCCACGCCCAGCAGCACGCGGGCCAGCAGAATCATCGGCAGATTCTCAGCAAAGGCCACCAGCAGTGCGGAGGCAATCAGCAGCAGCGTAAAGGCCAGCATCACCACACGACGGTCAAGCTGACGCGTCACGTTGCCGATCACCAGACTGGTGAGTAGCGCCACCAGCGCCGTCACGGTAACGGTTTGTCCCGCCTGCCCTTCGCTGATGTGCAGCGTGTCAGCAATCGGCGTCAGTAAACTGACCGGCAGAAATTCTGCTGTAATCAGGCCGAACACGCCAAAGGCCATGGCAAACACGGCGCCCCACGCCGGTTTATCCACTTCTAATGGTGTTTCGATAACGTCAGTATCCAGGCTCATCTGTGATCCCCATCACAAAATATTTAGCGTTAAGCATAGTGACGGATCACCAGACGATCTATGATGCAGAAACTTTGTTTTTTGATTATTCGTCTGAGATTACCATGAGCCGCTATGAAGACCTGACCAGTGAATTGCTGATGGGCATGCGCCTGTACGGCGTCAAATACCAGCGAATCGCGCTGCATGCGCCCTTTGGCCTGCAATATGAGGACGCGCCAGGCAAGGCGCAGCTGCACTTTGTTGGGCGCGGATCGTTACTGATCCGCTCGGCATCGGGCGTGATCTATCCGCTGCAGGCGGGCGATGCGTTGCTGATCCCGCACGGCAAACCACATGCGTTGATTTCCAGCGAAGAGGCAATCTGTGAACCCATTTCGACTTTTAACAGTCGCCCAATTTGCGACAGCGTCTGTGCCATCGGCGACGGCGTAGACGTCTGCCCGGATGACAGCGATGTGATTCTGTTCAGCGCCTGCATGGCGTTTGAGCTTGGCGGCATGCAGCCGCTGGTCCATACCATGCCGGATGTGATGCTGGTGAGTACGCTGCTGGCGCAGTACCCGGAAATCCAGCCGATTCTCGATGCGATGGAGCGCGAAACGCGGCAGCGCAAAGCCGGATTCGCCGGGATTCTGTCGCGGTTGGCAGATGTAGTGGCGGCGCAGATTGTGCGCGGCTGGGTGGAGAACGGCTGTGGCAAAGGCAGCGGATTGGTGCAGGCGCTGCGCGATCCGCGTCTCAGCCTGGCGATGGCGGCGATGCATCGTGAACCTGGTGAAAACTGGACGGTGGAACGGCTGGCGCGGGAATCCGGCAGCTCGCGTTCGGTGTTTGCTGCTCGTTTTCAGAGCGCAACCGGCATGACGCCGCTGCGCTATCTCACTGAGCTGCGTATGCGATTGGCGGTGGAACGTATCGTGCATGAAGGCGAAGCGGTGGAAAGCGTCGCCTTCCACCTAGGTTACGGTTCGCTGGCGGCATTTAGCCGCGCATTCAAACGCATTGTCGGCACACCGCCCGGTGCACTGCGCGCCGAACGGGAAATGCGTTAACGAAACACGCTGATCGCTTCCACCAGACGATTGGCCTGGTGCTTCATGCGTCCGGACGCTTCAGCGCCTTCTGCCACGCGTGCAGCGTTTTGATGGGTGATGTCGTCGAGATCTTCCACCGCGGTGCTGACCTGCGTTAGCGCGATGGCCTGCTCGGCAGTTGCGCCGCTGATCTGCGCGATCAACGCGGTGACATTCTGCACCTGATCAACAATCTCCTGCATGGTGTGACCGGCCGCATCAGCGTGATCGCTCCCCGATTGGACGCGGCTGGCGCTGGTTTCCACCAGATTTTTAATTTCGCTGGCGGCTTTGGCGCTGCGCTGCGCGAGGCTGCGCACTTCACCGGCCACCACCGCGAATCCTTTTCCCTGCTCGCCGGCGCGCGCCGCTTCCACTGCCGCATTCAGCGCCAGAATATTGGTCTGGAAGGCGATGCCGTCAATCACGCTGGTGATATTGGCGATACGTTTCGAGCTGTCGGCGATTTCCGCCATCATCCCCACCATCTCCTGCATCACCTTGCCACCTTTGATCGCCGCATGACTGGTATTTTCCGATAAGCCATTCACCTCTTTGGCGGTATCGGTGTTGCTCTTCACCGTGGCGGTCATTTCGTTCATGGTGGCAGCGGTTTGCTGCACGTTAGCGGCAGCTTGTTCGGTGCGGCGGCTGAGTTCGTCATTGCTGCGCGCGATGGCATCGCTGGCACTGAGCACGTTAATTGCCTGACCGCTAACATCATCCACCAGCCAGCGGAACATCAGGCCGAGCTGGCCGATGGCGCGCAGCGTGACGCCAATCTCATCGACGCGATCGATCTGTTCCACTTTATGGCTGGCGCCGGTCGCCACGCTTAATGCCTGACGGCACATGCGTTCCATTGGACGTGAAATTTGCTGCTCCAGCCACAGGCTCGCCAGCAGCAACAGGCCCGCCATGCCGCCAGCAAAGCAGCCTATCGCCAGCGGTGTCACATCAAGCAGCCAAACACCCAGCACGGAAAGCGGCAGTAGCGTGAATAAAGTGGAGCGAATGCGCCAGCGCAGCGGCAGGGTTTTCAGGATCGAGCCAAGGGCACGCCAGCCGGTGCCAACGATCAATCCTTTATGGAAACGACGTCCTTTGGCGCGCCCTTCGCGGAAGTCGCGGTACAGCGTTTCGGTGTGACGCACCTCTTCCGCTGACGGCTTGGTGCGCACCGACATAAAGCCCTGCACTTTGCCCTCGCGCACCACCGGAATGGCGTTAGCGCGCACCCAATAGTGATCGCCATTCTTACGCCGATTCTTAACCAGCGCCGTCCACGGCTCGCCCTGCTTGAGCGTCGCCCACATATCAGCAAAGGCTTCCGGTGGCATATCCGGATGGCGCACCATGTTATGCGGCTGGCCATTCACCTCTTCCGGGCTGAAGCCGCTGACGTCAATAAAGGCGTCGTTGGCGTAGGTGATATAGCTGTTGAGATCGGTGGTCGACATCAAAGTGGCGTCATCCTCAAACGCGAATTCGCGCTGAGTGACGGGCTGGTTATTACGCATGTGTGTGTCCTTGCAAAACGCAGGCGAAAAGAAAAATCGATTATGCTTTTTTACCTTTTCGGCAGCGCACGGCTTGAGCTTTAGCGCCAGTTTCACATTCAAAGCAATAAAAAAGCCGCTTTGCAGCGGCTTTCACACTTTGGTTACTGATGTCATCTATTAACCTGGTTTTACAGTAAACCCAATCAATCTTTTAATTTAAAACGCACCTGCAGCGCAAAGGGCGCAGGGAAATCAGAATTGCCAGCGAACCCCCACGTTATACCGCCACCCTTTAGCACCGTTGCCCGCAATCTCTTTGCGATAATCCGCCTCGGCGTACAGCGATACATCCTTCTGCAAGGTGGCAGTGCCGCCGGCACCCACTTCCCACATCTGACCAAATTTTCCGCTGCTGAAGGTGGCGCCAAACGCCGGATTATCCACCGAAGACACCGACGTATCCGCCGCTCCGCCCCAACCTTTGTAGTAGTTAGCGCGCAGATAAGGGGTGTATTGGCGATTGCTGTCGTCGGTCCACGTGCGATCGAGGCGCGCGCCCAAACGACCAATGGTTTGGTTGTAATCGCCGTAACGTACCTTGTTGCCGTCTTTATCGGTGAAGTCGTCCATATCCAGCTTCATGTACATCAGCTGCGCCTGCGGCTCCAGCTTATAGCCATCGCCCAACTCGAACGGATAGCCGCTCTCCAGCGATGCCGTCCAGCCGTTGCCTTTCAACTTCGCCACCTCTTGCGTGCGCGCAATGTCGGTTTCGCCGCGATGCCAGTCAAACGACAACACGCCATCCAGATAGAAACCGCTTTGACGCTGCCAGGTGCCGTAAAACGCCAGGCTATCGCTGTCGAACGTGGTGCTGCTGTAACCGTCAGCCGCGTGTGGACGAATGCGTGTATTACCGCGCGTATAGGCCAAACCGCCGCGCAAGCTGTCTTGCTCGCCGTCGAGGCGCAACAGATTGCCGCCCACCTGTACCGCGCTGTAATCAAGATCAAAGTCATAACCAAAGTCGCGGAAACTCTTATCGCTCTTGTACTTCAGGTTCGAGCCGATGTAGCGCAGGAACATCTCGCCGCCGTTGCCTTCCGGACGCGTCTGCTCGTGGCGCAGTTCGCCGAGGCGCTTATGCAGATCGTCGATAATCGCCGAGGTGTAATAGGCAAGGCCAACCGGTGCCGACACATAGGAAGGCACCTGCGGCACCACCGCTGGGCGCGAATCGTAGCTTTGCGGCGTACCAAAGGCATCAGTGATGAAGGTCGGCTGGCAGCTGTTGCCATCTTCACACACGTAGTAGTTCGCCAGACGGTAATCCCAATAGTTATTGCCGCTGCCGCTGACTAAGCGTTGATTGGGATCGCTACTGCCCGGCGCGAAGGTGTAGAGGCGATATTGCCACGGCCCGGCGCCGAGATAGCCATCTTTCAGCGCGAAGCTGTTAGCGCTGGCATTACCGCCGACCTGTGCCAGCGAGATCCCTTCGTTGCCCTCCACGCCACCATTTTGATTGAGATCGGTCAGTGCGCCAGTGCTGGCATCGGCAAGCTCCACATTCACTAGCGTGGTACCGCTGGCATTGCCGGTGACATTGAGATGGTCGGTGAACTGGTTGCTCAGCGCACCGCCCTCATTCAGATTGGTGACCAGATTGAGCTGGCCGCCGCTTGATGCCAGTGAGCCCGCAATATCCAGCGTGTTGCCCGGCGAACCCGCGCCGTTGGTGAGATCCAGCGTACCGGCGTTGTTCACCACCAGCGAATCCGCCGTTCCACCCGACAGCGTTGGATGCACGTTATCGCCGGCAAACAGCGTAGAGTCAGCATCCACGTTGATAGTGCTGTGCGCCAGTTGCAGGTTATCGGTCAAAGTCCATTGGGTGTTGGCGAAGTTGATGGTGCTCCAGCCGCTGCCGAGGTTGACCCCTTTGCTGAGATCGTCGGCGCTGAAGCTACCGCCGCGTGAATCGATCTGGTTGAAGGTTAAGGTGTTACCGGTGCCGGTGCCGCTGGTGAGATGGTAGGTGGTGCCGAGATCGACATTGCTCACTTCAGCGGTGTTGTTGTTGTCATTGCCCATGGTCAGGCTGCCGTTGAGCGTACCGCCCGTCCAGCGGAACCGATCCGATCCGCCGCCTGGGTTGATATCGCCCTGCACTGCGCCTTCCGTCAGCAGGATTTCGTCATCGGCGTTGCTGCCCGCCACCGCCACGGTTTGTGGATTGGCGGTGATGATGCTGCCGAGGTTTTCGAAGATGGTTTTACCACCACGCAGATCCACCACCGGCGCCGTCAGGCTGTTGGAGGTGAAGTTGCCGGTATTGACGATGGTGCCTGCGGTGCTTGAGACCAGCGCCGATCCACCCGCCGCATTATCAATATTCACATTAGCGGCGGTGGTGACATTGCCCGTGGTGTTGGCGCGAATACCGGTGCCGCCCGCGCCGGTAACATTAAATTGATAGCCCGAACCCAGCGTAAGATCGCCGCCGGTGGTCGAGCCATCGGCGTTGGCGATGTTCAAACCGGTACCGCTGCCGTTCACGTTGGTGGTCACGGTTGAAGCCGGATCGAACGGTACGGCGGTGCGAATCCCGTTGCCGTCGCCGACATTAATGGTGAGATTGCGCAGGCCGACGTTGCTCAGTTCGGCGCGGTTTTCGATGCCGTTGCCGCTGCCCAGCACGTTAACCGTGGCATCGCTGGCGCTGAGTGCGGTCGCGCCGCTATCCAGCAAGATGCCGTGCGCGTTGCCGCGCGTGGTGATCACCGTGTCGCTACCGGTTAAAGCCAGCTGCGCGCCATCGCTGATGCGCACGCCCGCCGTACCGTTATCGACATTAATGGTGCCGCCTTTCGCCAGCGTGCTGCCGCTGCCGGAGACATCCAGCCCGGTGCCGTTGGCCACGTTGACCACGCCGTTGTTGGTCAGCGTACTGCCAGCGCGCGAACGGATACCGATGTTGTTGCTGCCGGTAAGATTCACATTGCCGTTGTTGACCAACTCTGCGCCGTTGGTGACGTCAAAGCCAATCGCACCATTGCCCGCGCCGCTGACGTTGCCGTTGCTGGTGACGCGGGTAGCCGCTGACGTGCCATCCAGCGCGTTACTCAGATCGGTACGCAGATTATTCACCAGCACGCCGACCGCGTTGCTGCCGCTGAGATTAATGCTGCTGCCGCTGTCCAGCGTGGCGCTCGCGCCGCCTTCTGCGCGGATTGCCGTGCTACCCTGGCCGCTGGCGGTGAAGTTGGCGTTGCGGCTATTCAGGCTGCTGCCGCTGCCGGAGATGATCGCGCCGGTGCTGTTACTGGCGCTGGAGGTAAGGGTTGTTGGAGAGGCGAAACTTAGCGCTGCGCCGTCATCAATGCGATAACCGGTTGAGCCGCTGGTGTTAACGTCCAAGGCGTTGGTGGCGGAGCTGATGCGCGATCCGCTGCCCGCCGCGTGATAGGCGATCTGGTCGCTGTTGTTGAATACCGGCGCTGAACCAGCAGCGATATTCACCAGCGCGCCGTTGAGCGCTTCCGCCCCGATTGCGCCGGTGCCGTTCAAATTCAACGTCCCACCATTCAGGTTCGCTACCGCACGATTGCCGCTGGCGCTAACGCCGCGACTGCGGTTGGTGGTGCTGCCGCCGTTAACGTTGATGGTGCCGGTATTATTGGCGGTGGTGGCAAAGGTACTGCTGCCACTGTTCACTGCGATGCCGGTGCCGCCATCGTTGATATTGATGTTGCCGCTGTTGGTGCCGATTGCACCGCTCTCCACGCGGATGCCGGTTGAATTGGCGCCGGTGAAAGTGATATCGCCAGTGTTGGTCAGCTGCGCGCGATTACGCGCCACATAGCCGGTCAATCCACTCTGCGCAGCATTTAAAGACGCCGCAGAGTTCAGGCTGGTGCTGGTCACCGGCGAGCCGCTGTTTCTGCCGAAGATATCGTGTTTTTGTCCGTCAACGATCGCGCCAATCGCGTTGCTGCCGGTGAGGTTCATGGTGGTTGCCGCGTTAATCACGCCATTTGCGCCCCCTTCCACCGTGATGCCATTCGCGCCGCTGCCGCTGACGTTGATCACCGCCGCACCACTGTTGACATCGGTGCCCGCCCCGCTGCCGAGCACCGCTGTTGAACCTGCTCCGGAAGCGGTGAGCGACAAGGCGTTGCCGTTAAAGTCTGCGCCCTGCTCAACGCGGAACAGCTTGGAGTTCTGCGTGGTGACATCAAACGGATTATTGCCCAGCACGTTGATCAGCGCATTGGGGCCGTAGGCGAAGAAGGCAATCTGGTTGGTGCCATTGGAGAAAGTCGGTACGGCAGCCGGATCCACCGTAACAGTGGAATTACCGCGCGCATGCACGCCAATCGCGCCATTGCCGCTAAGGTTAATCGGGCCATCGACGGTGGCTTGCGCCGTGCCCGTTCCTTGCCCTTCCACCCACACGCCGTAGTTGCGCGTGCCGCTGGCCGGATCGGCCCCGCCCGCCACGTTAATGGTGCCGGTTGAGGTGGCACTCGCGGTGTTGCCATTGGTGGCCAGCACTTTCAGGCCGGTGCCGTTCACGCCATTCAGATTGATGGTGCCCGCGTTATTGATGTTGCCCGCACTGTTGGTCACCAGCATGCCGACGTTTTCGCGCGGTATGGTGGCAGCCGCGCCGTTCACATTGATGGTGCCGTTATTAATCATGGTGGCGTTATTAGCACCTGTCGCCGACATCCCCGCTGCGTTTTGCGTTTTCGTCCCGATGGTAATGCTGCCCTCGTTGACCGCGTTGCCGTTGGCGACCAAGGCGATACCGCTGGTGAGCCCGCTCTGGTTCATCGCGGTATCCGCCGTCGCCTCACCCAGGCTGTTTTGCGGGCCGCGACCAATGTAGATATTGCCGCTGGCGTTATTGGTAAAGCTTGAAGTGGCATCGGTCAGCAATACGCCGGATGCGGTGCCGCGCGCACTGGAACCGTTAACGCCGACGTTGATATTGCCGCTGTTATTGGCGCTGGAAGACACACCCAGATTGATGCCCGCCACGCCATACTGCGAATTGCTGCCGGTGGTGGCGAAATTGAGGATGCCGTTGTTGTTGAAGGTACTGCCAGTTTGCACGGCTACGCCGTTGGCACCGTAGCCGGTCGAACCAATGCCGGTGCCATCCTGACGGTTGAGAAATCCGCCGTTAATCACACCATTGTTAATCCCGCTGCTGTTGTCGGTCAGCACCAGCGCCGTGCCGTTATTGGTGATGCTGCCTCGGCTCGCCAGCTTGCCATCAATCACCGCCTGCGCACCGTTCGAAGCTTTAATCGCTCCGCCGGTTGCGCCCACCACTTCCAGCGTTTTACCCGCCGCCAGATTCACTTTCGCCCCCGCGCCATTGGCATTAATCACAATGCGATTTTGTATCGGTTGCGTGACTTCATCGGGCGGTGTGGCACTGACGTTGTAAACAATGTTGGCATTGGTGAAGGTGACGGCTTTGTTGAATTCGGTGAGATAGCGCGTTTTATCGAGGTTGCCTGACTGAAGTTGGCTGATCAGCCAGTTATTGTAGCTTTGCAGTTGGCTGGCGTTAGTGACGCTAAAACTGGTGCTGTTGCCATCCAGCGTCTGCACGCTGAAGGCCCCGTTATAGGTGGCGAGATTTTGCACCTGATAGCTGCTGGTGGCCGAGCCTGCGCCGTCTGGCGTAGCGGTTGAGCCGAAGAAGCTAATGCGGTTGTTGCTGTTCCAGTTTACCGTGCCGGTGCCGCTCACATCAAAAAGCGCTGTCTGCTTGGCTGCCATGGTCCAGCTGTTGGTGCTGGCGCTGCTGAGCGCATTGGCCTGGCCGATATTCACGTCCAGCGTGCCACCTGTCACATCGGCAATACGCGCGTCGATATATTGGCCATTATTGACGTTTTGCACATCCGGCACGCTGGTGGCGCTGGTGACGGGCGCTAATGCGACAAGACTCGCAGAGTTGTAAACCTGGAACGTGCTGTTGGTGCCGGTGGCTGCATCGGGCGTGGTGATGGCAAAGTTTTGCGGGCCGGGATCAAGGCGATCCTGATTGAGATACTGCGATCCCGAGGTGATTGCTACTTGTCCGAGCGTGGTGGTGACTGCGCCATCTGTTCCTGCCGTGAACGCCTGATTCCCGGTAAGGGTTTCATTGCCGCTGCTGACGGTAATTTTACCTATTTGGTTGTCATTATTTTGTGGTGTGTAAGTCCCTAATGTAACAGCCTGACTTTGCATGGCTGGATAAACCAGCAATTGCGCCGCCAACATTCCTAATGCGATAGGATTTAATGTAAACCTCATACTTCCTCCAATGGGCGTGCAGCGTCCGCGCTGTTATTGCAACAGCGTTAAATTCATCGCGAGGGGATAAAGCGGCAGGTGAATACCAATCCCGTGTAGCAATCTAATTTGAGAACAACTGTGTGAAGAAATACGGTGCAGCGAAAAAAGGGATGGAATTATTGTTATAGATTAATTGGCTTAAGGTATAGACATTTTTGCTTGCCGATGCAAAAAGCAATTTCGGGCAACTAATTGTGAAATCGGACAAATGGTTGCGATGTGCATTAAATATTTAAAAATAAATAATACCAATATAAATTTAAGTTCTGGTTATCTATCTCCTTAATAAATCCTTTATTTTTTACTGACACTTAACTTACAGATGGCACTTAATGGATTAATGGGGCAGTGCCAGGGTGAGCGAGACGAGAGAATCTTAAAGCGTGATCGAAATCACGTTTATACCAGGTCGCCATGAATGGCGACCTGGTCGATATCCGCATTTTACTTAACTCAAATCCACATCGCGGGTGCCGCCCCACCAGGTAAAGGCAAACCCGCCAATCCACGCCACAATCAGACCGGCGAGATACACCGCCATTCCGGCAAAAATGCCCTGCGATGACGTCATTAGTGGCAGCGTGACTAAACCGGAAGGGCCAAACACGGTGTTCATGCCCACCGGTAATCCCAGCCACGCCACCAGCCCGATAAAGAAGCCGCCCAGCGCGCCGCCAAAACAAGCGGTAATAAACGGCTTCAGGCGCGGCAGCGTCACACCATAAATCAGCGGTTCACCGACACCAAGCAGCCCCGGCACAATCGCACCTTTGATCTGTTTACGCAGCAGCGAGTGTTTGTCCGCTTTGCACCACAACGCCAGCGAGGCGCCCACCTGCCCCGCGCCAGCCATCGCCAGAATGGGAAAAAGCGAGTTAAAGCCCTGGGTTTCCATCAGCGCGAAATAGACTGGAATAAAGCCCTGATGAATGCCAAACATCACCGCGATCAAAAACAGTCCGGCCAAAATAGCGCAACCAAATGGATTGTTATTGAGATGAATAAACAACCATGACATGCCTTTAAACAGTTCACCGCCGATCGGCATAATCACCAGGAAAGTCACCGCACCGGTAATTAATAACGTCAGCAACGACGTCAGGATCATATCGAGATTATCGGGAATGATTTTTCGCAGCTGTTTCTCAATCCAGGCACCAAATATCGCCGCCAGCAGCACGCCTATAATATTGCCGCGTGGATCAATTACCATACCGAAGAAATCCTGCATCCCGCTGTAATAGCCAACTTTGGCGTCAGGCACATAACCGAGTACAAACAGCGAGGCGATAATGGCGCCGTTGACGCCGGTCCCACCAAAGGCTTTCTGCGCGTTGTAGCCGATCAAAATACTCAGGAAGGTAAACAGCCCTTTGCCGAACACCTTCATGTACGCCACGGTATCCAGCAGCCAGCGTGCATGATCGCCCGGCTGATTGAGGTGAAAGATCTGCTCGATCAGCGTGGCAAAACCCAGCAGTAAACCGGCACCGATAAAACCGGGGATCAGCGGCGTAAAAATGGTGGCAAAGCAGGAGAGAAAACGGTGCAGCGCGCTGGTCTGTTTCGCCTTCATCTGCTGCTTTTGCGCGCTGGCGATGGCCTGCAGATCGCCTGGCGCTTGTTGATTGAGCAGCGCCTGCATCTTCTCCGCTGCGGTTTGTGCTTTGCCGGGGCCGAGCACAATCTGCAACTGCGCATCGCTGTCGATCACGCCCAGCACGCCCGGCAGCGTTTTGAGTGTGGTGCTGTCCACTCGCGTGGCATCGTTAAGCGTCAGACGCAGACGCGTCATGCAGTTGCCGCACTGCTGCACGTTGCTGGCGCCGCCCACCGCCTGCAGAATGTCGCGCACCAGACCTTCAGTAATGGCCGCCATCATTGCGCTCCTGCGTCACGTAACGCGTTGCGAATAAAGCCCTGATTCTGACTTAACAGCGATTTCGCTTCAGCGGCCGTTAATCCCGCCAGCACCATGACAATCGCGGTTTTACAGTGTCCCTGACACGCCGCCAGCGCCTGCTGCGCGGTGGCATCGTCACAGTCGGTGGCTTGTTTGACGATGTTCACCTGGCGCTGCACCAGCTTCTGATTAGTGGCTTCGACATCAACCATCAGATTGCCGTACACCTTGCCACTGCGAATCATCGCGCCGGTGGTGAGCATATTGAGCACCAGCTTCTGCGCCGTTCCGGCCTTCATGCGCGATGAACCGGTAACCACTTCCGGGCCCACCACCGGCGTTAGCGCCACATCCGCGGCCTGCGACATCGGGCTGTTGGGATTGCAGGTTAACGCCGCAGTAAATGCGCCCTGCTGACGCGCATACGCCAGCGCGCCCAGCACATACGGCGTGCGGCCGCTGGCGGCAATGCCGACCAGCACATCATTAGCATTGAACTGGATATCCCGCAGATCCTGCGCGCCCTGCCCCACATTGTCTTCGGCGTTTTCTACCGCCTGCAGAATCGCGGTGTGGCCGCCGGCAATCAGCCCAACCACCTGGCTGCGCGGCGTGCCAAAGGTCGGCGGACATTCGCTGGCATCCAGAATCCCCAGACGACCCGACGTGCCCGCGCCGCAATAGATCAGGCGACCGCCTTTGCTGAAGGCTTGGGTAATGCCATCCACCACCTGCGCAATCTGCGGCACGATGGCTTCTACCGCCAGCGCCACTTTTTTGTCTTCATCATTAATCACCCGCAGCATGGCTTCGGTGGACAGCTCATCGATGTTCTGACTGGCGGGATTACGACCTTCGGTGATCATCTGGCTGAGATCGATCTGCATGCGACACTCCTGTGAGAGAATAATTTATTCGTAAAACTATATATCACACAGAATTGTTAATTCCTCTGCTGCGTGTGATTTTTTTGCTTTTGCCACAGCAGGCATAAAAAAACCCGCCGAAGCGGGTTTCAGTGCGTAGCGGTCGCTATTAATCGCGACCCTACGACGTTATTAACTGGCGCTTTGGGTGCGCAGCTGTTGCTCGTAGGCGGCGGCTTGTTTGGTGTCGAACTGGTCTTCCCAGCGCGCAATCACCAGCACCGCCAGCGCGTTACCGATCACGTTCAGCGCGGTACGCGCCATGTCCATGATGCGATCCACACCGGCGATAAACGCCAGACCTTCCAGCGGAATGCCCACGCTGCCCAGCGTCGCCAGCAGCACCACGAAGGAGACGCCCGGCACGCCGGCGATACCTTTCGAGGTCACCATCAGCGTCAGTACCAGAATAATCTCGTCGGTCAGCGACAGGTCGATGCCATACAGCTGGGCAATAAAGATCGCCGCGATGCTCTGGTACAGGGTTGAACCGTCGAGGTTAAACGAGTAACCGGTTGGCACCACGAAGCTGGTGATGGCTTTCGGCGCACCGTAGGCTTCCATCTTCTGCATGATGCGCGGCAGCACGGTTTCTGAGCTGGAGGTGGAATAGGCAAGAATCAGCTCGTCTTTCAGAATGCGCATCAGCGTAGTAATGCGCAGCTTACAGAAGCGCGCCACCGTGCCGAGCACCACGAAAGCAAAGAACAGAATCGCCACGTACACCAGCAGCACCAGCTTGGCGAGCGGATAGAGCGAAGCAAAACCGAAGTTCGCAATGGTGACCGCAATCAGTGCAAACACGCCGACTGGCGCGTAACGCATGATCATGTGCGTCACTTTAAACATGGTTTCGGAAATCGAACGGAATACCGTGACCAGCGGATCGCGATGTTCCGATGGCAACGCCGACAAGCCCATCCCAAACAGCACCGAGAAGAAGATAATCGGCAGCATGTCGCCCTTCACCAGCGAGGCGAAGATGTTCTGCGGGATCAGCGACAGAATGGTGGTGACCAGACCGTGCGGTGCGCCCTGAACGGCTTCGGTTGTGGCTTCGTATTTAGAGATGTCCACCGTTGCCAGCGTTGACATATCAATGCCGCTGCCGGGTTGGAATACGTTGGCCAGCGTGATGCCGACCACAATGGCAAGGGTGGTGATCACTTCAAAATAGATAATGGTTTTGACACCAATACGTCCGAGCTTTTTCGCATCACCCACGCCAGCAATGCCGACAATCAGTGAGGAGATAACAATCGGTACCACAATCATCTTGATCAGATGAATAAAGATGTCACCCGCTGGCGTCAGAATGTTAGTGATTAACCATTCACGATCGTCGGGCTGATTATGCAGCACGGTTCCCACAATCACGCCCAAAATCAGCGCGACGAGGATTTGCCATGCAAGGGTGAACTTAAAACCTTTCATAACGCGTTATTTCCTCAGTTAAAAACCCCTTTGCTCTGCTGCGAAGGTGCAGGAGAAATGTCACACAGGGAAGTGAGCAAAAGCCCGATAAAATAGAGGGTTATTTATGACTACGTCGGTTACAGCTGTGCAGGCATTTTGCGCCTGCGGAGTGATGCAGTCTGAGTTGATACCTGCTGAACAGGGCCGAGATAAGTACCATTTTCACTACGGTAAATGCAACCCCCGGCGTGATAGCGCAAATCTTATTCAGGTTAGTAGCATAAAATGCTGACAAAGGTTAACAGCTATAACTCGCTGTTATGAAAAGTGTTAATTCGATAATTTTCAGCATAGCTATGCAATATTGCGCAAAAAGCGGCCCGGCGCGTTTGCTGATTATTTGCACAGAAGAACCAGAAATCTCTTAGGCTTAAAGCAGAAAATCGGACTGATCGCGCGGCGTTTTGACTCTGCGTTCGTGAGGCATTTGGCGGTGATAACAGGTCGTGATCCAGACTACAAAACAGAAACAAAGCCCTGTTGCGGTCTTCAATTAACCATTGATTGACATATGATTAACATCTTCAAGGAGGTCAGCCATGAGCCAAATACACAAGCATCCCGTACCCGCTGCCATTGCAGCGAATGCTCTCATTAATGCCGATCAGTATGCGGCGCTGTATCAACAATCGGTTGACGATCCCGACACCTTTTGGGGTGAGCAAGGCAAAATCCTCGACTGGATTAAGCCTTACAGCAAAGTGAAAAATACCTCCTTTGCCCCCGGCAATATTTCCATTCGCTGGTATGAAGATGGCGAGCTAAACCTCGCCGCTAACTGCCTTGATCGCCATTTGGCCACGCGCGGCGACCATCCTGCCATCATCTGGGAAGGCGACGACGCCAGCGAAAGCAAAACCATTAGTTTCCGCGAACTGCATGCGGACGTCTGCCGCTTTGCCAATGTGCTCGGCAGCCTGGGAGTGAAGAAAGGCGACGTGGTCGCGATCTATATGCCGATGGTGCCCGAAGCGGCCGTAGCGATGCTGGCCTGTGCGCGCATTGGTGCGGTGCACTCGGTGATCTTCGGCGGCTTCTCACCGGAAGCGGTTGCTGGACGCGTGGTCGATTCCAACGCCAAACTGATCATCACCGCCGATGAAGGCGTGCGTGCTGGTCGCAGCATTCCGCTGAAGAAAAACGTCGATGATGCTCTGAACAATCCCAACGTCACCACGGTGAAAAATGTGGTGGTGTTTAAGCGCACCGGTAAAGACACCGGCTGGCGCGAAGGCCGCGATCTGTGGTGGCACGATCTGATGGCGAAGGCCAGCGATCAGCACCAGCCGGTTGCTGTTGATGCCGAACATCCGCTGTTTATCCTTTATACCTCCGGCTCCACCGGCAAGCCGAAAGGCGTGCTGCACACAACCGGCGGTTATCTGGTGTATGCCGCCAGCACCTTTAAGTACGTATTTGATTATCATCCGGATGATGTTTACTGGTGTACCGCCGACGTCGGCTGGATCACCGGTCACAGCTATCTGATATACGGTCCGCTGGCGTGCGGCGCAACCACGCTGATGTTTGAAGGCGTGCCGAACTGGCCGAAGCCGAGCCGCATGGCGGAAGTGGTGGATAAACATAAGGTGACGCTGCTGTATACCGCGCCAACCGCGATTCGCGCGCTGATGGCCGAAGGTGATAAAGCGATTGAAGGCACCGATCGCAGCAGCCTGCGCATCATGGGTTCGGTGGGTGAACCGATCAACCCGGAAGCCTGGGAGTGGTATTACAAGAAGATTGGCGACAGCCGTTGCCCAATCGTCGATACCTGGTGGCAAACCGAAACCGGCGGCTTCATGATCACGCCATTGCCGGGCGCAACTGAACTGAAAGCCGGTTCCGCCACCAAACCGTTCTTCGGCGTGCAGCCTGCGCTGGTGGATAACGAAGGCAATCCGCTCGAGGGCGCGACCGAAGGCAACCTGGTGATCGTCGATTCCTGGCCAGGCCAGGCGCGTACGCTGTATGGCGATCACGATCGTTTCGAGCAAACCTACTTCTCCACCTTCAAAAATCGCTACTTCAGCGGTGACGGCGCGCGCCGTGATGAAGAGGGTTATTACTGGATCACCGGTCGCGTCGATGACGTGCTGAACGTTTCCGGTCACCGTCTTGGCACCGCCGAAATTGAGTCGGCGCTGGTGTCGCATCCGAAGATTGCCGAAGCGGCGGTGGTGGGCATTCCGCACAGCATCAAAGGCCAGGCGATCTACGCGTATATCACGCTCAACCACGGTGAAGAGCCGTCGCCAGAGCTGTATACCGAAGTGCGTAACTGGGTGCGTAAAGAGATTGGCCCGATTGCCACGCCGGATGTGCTGCACTGGACCGACTCGCTGCCAAAAACCCGCTCCGGCAAGATTATGCGTCGCATTCTGCGCAAAATCGCTGCGGGCGATACCAGCAATCTCGGCGATACCTCTACGCTGGCCGATCCGGGCGTGGTAGAGAAATTGCTGGAGGAGAAACAGTCCATCTCAATGCCGTAAGCGGCATTGACCCGACGGAGAGTGTCAGCCTGTCCCCGGCAGGCTCCTCTCCGTCACCTTTACCTTACGCCGTATGCTTTTCACCATCGCACAACCTATATAACTAGAATATTCAGATGGTTAAATCACTTTATTGTGAGATTGCTGTCTGCCTTGCCTCTGGAGAAAATGTGATGAACGAAACCCCTGAACAGGAAGCAGTCTGGCAACAAGTCGAGAATAATCCGCGCTTTCATGAGCTGGTGCACAAGCGCCAGGCGTTTGCGCTGCTGCTCAGCGTGATCATGCTGGTGCTCTACATCGGCTTTATTCTGTTGATCGCCTTCGCACCCGGCTGGCTCGGTACGCCGCTGCACGCCGGCACTAACGTCACGCGCGGTATTCCGATTGGTGTCGGTTTAATCGTGATGTCATTCGTGCTGACCGGCGTCTACGTGTGGCGCGCCAACGGCGAGTTTGATCGTCTGACCAAACAGATCCTGAGCGAGGTGAAATCATGAAGCGCCTGCTTTCAATATTTCTCGCGGTAGTGCCCGCCAGCGTGTTTGCCGCCGATGCCATTACCGGCGCGGTGCAACGGCAAGCCACCAACTATGAAGCCATTATCATGTTCGTGGTGTTTGTCGCCGCGACGCTTGGCATCACGTATTGGGCTTCCAAACGTACCCGCTCACGCAGCGATTATTACACCGCAGGCGGCAATATCACCGGATTCCAGAATGGCCTCGCCATCGCCGGTGACTTTATGTCCGCCGCCTCCTTCCTCGGTATTTCTGCTCTGGTTTACACCTCGGGTTACGACGGGCTGATCTACTCGCTCGGCTTCCTCGTCGGCTGGCCGATGATCCTGTTTTTGATTGCCGAACGGTTGCGTAACCTCGGGCGCTATACCTTTGCCGATGTGGCTTCTTATCGCCTCGCGCAGAAACCGATCCGTACGCTGTCGGCTTGCGGCTCGCTGGTGGTGGTGGCGCTCTATCTGATTGCGCAGATGGTGGGTGCCGGTAAGCTGATCCAGCTGCTGTTTGGCCTCGACTACCATATCGCGGTGGTGATGGTCGGCATTTTGATGGTGCTGTACGTGCTGTTCGGCGGCATGCTGGCGACCACCTGGGTGCAGATCATCAAAGCGGTGCTGCTGCTGTTTGGTGCCAGCTTTATGGCGATTATGGTGATGAAAGCTGTTGGCTTTAGCTTCAATACGCTGTTCACCGAAGCGATGGCGGTGCACCCAAAAGGCGCGGCGATTATGCAGCCTGGCGGGCTGGTGAAAGATCCGATTTCGGCGCTCTCATTAGGTCTTGGTTTGATGTTCGGTACCGCCGGTTTGCCGCATATTCTGATGCGCTTCTTCACCGTGGCTGATGCGCGTGAAGCGCGTAAAAGCGTGTTCTGGGCCACCGGCTTTATGGGCTACTTCTACTTCCTGACCTTTATTATCGGCTTCGGCGCGATTTTGCTGGTGGGAGCGAATCCCGCCTTCAAAGACGCCAGCGGCGCATTGCTCGGCGGCACCAATATGGCGGCGGTGCATCTGGCGAATGCGGTCGGCGGCAGCCTGTTTCTCGGCTTTATCTCGGCGGTGGCCTTCGCCACCATTCTGGCGGTGGTGGCCGGTTTAACACTGGCGGGCGCGTCGGCGGTTTCACACGATCTTTATGCCAGCGTGATCCGCGAAGGTAAGGCGACGGAACGCGATGAACTGCGCATCTCGAAGATCACCGTGCTGGTGTTGGGCGTGGTGGCGATTGCGCTGGGGATTCTGTTTGAGAAACAGAACATTGCTTTCATGGTCGGCCTGGCGTTCTCGATTGCTGCCAGCTGTAACTTCCCGATCATTTTGCTGTCGATGTACTGGTCGAAACTGACCACGCGCGGCGCGATGGTGGGCGGTTGGCTGGGACTGATTACTGCGGTGCTGCTGATGATCCTTGGCCCGACGATTTGGGTGCAGGTGTTGGGGCATGAGAAGCCGATTTATCCGTATGAGTATCCGGCGCTGTTCTCAATGCTGGCGGCGTTCATCGGCATCTGGCTGTTCTCGATTACCGACCATTCAGCACGCGGGGCGCAGGAACGTGCGCGCTTCCGTGGGCAGTTTATTCGCTCGCAGACGGGGATTGGGATTTCGCAGGGTAAATCGCATTAAGTCCGTGCTGGCTTCCCCTCACCCTAACCCTCTCCCATAAATGGGAGAGGGAACCGATCGGCGCGTTTTTCTCCTTCTCCCGCTTGCGGGAGAAGGCCGGGATGAGGGACAGACCGCTCCCAAACAAAAATGGCGACCCGTTGGGCCGCCATTTTTCATTTTAATTCAGATGATTAGAAACGCAGTGACGCGCCGACGTACGGGCCATCGACCAGTACGTTATCTTTGCGGCTGCCTTTATTGTTGAGCTCGATGTACTGATAACCCACACGCAGGTTCAGCAGAGAGATCGGCGTGAAGCTCAGGCCGCCCGAGGCTTCCTGGTAGCTATCCAGACGATCGGAGAAGGCTTCTGGCGCATAGTAATATTCGCCGTACAGGCCCCACATGCTGTTGAAGCTGTATTGCGCTGCACCACCGACTGCCACGGTGAAGCCATCACGACCATCTTCCGGATGGGTGAACAGCGCTTTCGCAGTAGGTGCAATGCGGAAATCGCCCACGTCGATGTTATAGCCGAGGCCCGCGCCGTAGGTGCTGCCATCGTGATCGCTGCGCAGCCAGTTGCCTTTCAGGAACAGGCCAGGTGAAGTGGTGCCGAGGCCAAGGTTCAGGTTGGTGCTATGCTCACCCACGTCAACACTGCCCTCAATTGCCTGCGCGCCGCTGCTCAGCAGTGCCAGACCCAAAACGCTTCCAGTAACAAGTTGCTTTAACATGTGATTCCACTCCATGAAGGACAATTAATTCGGCGGCAAGGGTACCAGCCTGGCGACGAGAGACAACATTATTTGGAAAGCTTTACGTAAAAATGGATTACAGCGGGGGGAAGATGGCCCCGAGGGGCCATTTGTAAGACTAGAAACGCCAGGCTGCTCCAAGAAAAAGACCATCAACCGAACGATGAGTAGTATTACTGCTCAAGCCACTGCCCAAGTAGCGGTAACCGGAACTTAGCGTTAACCAGTGGGCTGGTTGGTAGTAAATTCCCGCCTCAAACTGATGCAGGTGCTCCAGGTTATAATTGCCGACATTTGGCGACATGCTGAAATCGAGGTAGAGCCAGGTATGATTAGCTTGCGGCAGCGGAGCCATCGCACGGATACCTGCATTTGCCCCGAAGCTGGAGGATTTATCATGGTTCAACTCAGCCCAGAATAAGCCCACGCGAGGAACAATACGCAGTGCGCCCATAGCGACACCATACCCCAGATTCGCGTCCACTAATTCTGACTGATGTTTTGCATTCACATACTCAATCCCATATTGCAGGCCTGGCGCGGTTTTTTGGCTATTGATTGCGGCAGCAAAGAAATCACTCCCACCCTTTACGCCGATTTCCTGAGCGATTACCCCAGCGGAGGCCAACAGCAGCCCCATTGCAAAATACTGACTTTTCATTTTTTCGCTTCCTTATCGTTTAAGCGGGCAAACAATAAGCAAAGCGATGTGGTTGCAGTATGAGCAATGACTCAAAACAAAGGCATTATGACACCCATAATAAATGGTTCAGCAGCGGCGCCAGAATCACCGTCACGACGCCAGACAGCATCATCACCAGGCTGGACACCACGCCTTCCTGCTGGCCGAGTTGGTAAGCGCGCGCGGTACCTGCGCCATGTGATGCGGCGCCAAATCCCGCGCCTTTGGCGACGCCTTGTTTGATAGCGATACGCAGAAAAAGTACATCACCCACCGCCATGCCAAACACGCCGGTGATCACCACAAACAGCGCCACCAGATCCGGCTGCCCGCCAATCGGCTGCGCGGCTGCCAGCGCAAACGGCGTGGTGATCGAGCGTACTGCCAGGCTGCGCTGGATGGTTTCCGGCAGCGTCAGCAAGCGCGCCAGCCACACCGAGCTGCATACCGCCACCAGCGTGGCCGTCAGCACGCCCACGCTGAGCGACAGCCAGTGGCGCTTGATGATGTCGAGGTTCTCATACACCGGCACGGCAAATGCCAGCGTGGCCGGACCGAGCAACCAAATCAGCCAGTGACTTTCGGCGATGTAATTTTTCCAGCTGACATGAGTGAGCAGCAGCAGCGCCACCAGCACCAGCGGCGTCAACACCAGCGGCATCAATAGCAGCGTGCGCCAGCGCCGATAGATAATCTTGTTGAGGTAATAGACCAGCAGCGTGAACGTCAGACACAGCAGGCTAATCAACAGATCATTCATGATGCACCTGCTTACGCGCGGCGCGCGCCAGTTCGAAGCGGTATAAACGATCGACCACCAGTGAAGTGGAAGCCAGCACCAGCAAGGTACTGACGCCAATCACCACGCAGATGCGCCAGCCTTCGCTGCGCAGCAAATCGCTGTAGTTCACCACCGCCACCACTGCCGGAATAAAGAACAGCAGCATTTCCGCCAGCAGCCAGTTAGCACCGGCTTTCACCCAGCGCAGCGGCACGATGCGCGTCATGATTAACACCAGCAGCAGCACCATGCCAACCACATTGGCCGGCAGCGGCAGATGCAGCCAACTCACCAGCCTGTCGCTAAAAATAAACAACCCGACATACAGCACCAGCTGCAGCGGAACAAACGTACGTTGCAGGAGATCCGTTCTGCGCGGACTTAATGCCATCATTGCCTTGCACCCTGAGGAAGAATTGAGGTGTCCAGTATAAATCCGCCGCAAACGGTGAAAGAAATGAATTAAAATCATTCAAACTATGCCAAAAAGGAATGTTTATGGACGTGCGCGCCCTGCGCTACTTCACTGAAGTGGTGCGTCAGCAAAGCTTCACCCGCGCCGCTGAGAAGCTGTTCGTGACGCAGCCGACTATCAGCAAAATGCTGCGCCAGCTGGAAGAGGAGCTCGGCTGCACCTTGCTGCTGCGTGAAGGTCGCAAACTGCATCTTACTGATAGCGGCCAGGCGGTTTACCAGCGCGGATTGGTGATTCTGCAGGAATTCCACCAGCTCGAAGCGCAGTTGGGCGACATTAACCAGTTGAAAACCGGCGAGCTGCGGCTGGGTATTCCGCCGATGGTCGGCATGCAGATGGCCGGATCGATCTCCGCCTTTCGCCGCCGTTATCCGGGCGTACAGCTGAAAATATCCGAGTTCGGTGGATTGACGGCGCAGCAAGCGGTACTGAGTGGCGCGCTGGATATCGCCCTCACCGCGCTGCCGATTGAGCCAGAACTGCCGCTCAATACGCTGGAGCTGATGCACCATCCGCTGTGCGTGCTGCTGCCGCGCAGTGAACAATGGCACGATCACCACACAGTCGGTTTGGCGGAGTTAGCTGAACATCCGTTGCTGATCCTCAATGAAGAGTTCGCGCTGAATCGCCAGATCCGCAAAGCGTTTCAACGTCAGAACCTGACGCCGACGATTGCGCTGCGCAGCGCGCAGTGGGATTTTCTCGCCGCGATGGTGCAGGCGGGCATGGGATTGGCGATTCTGCCGGAGCCCATTTGTCAGCGGTTGGATAAACAATCGCTGCTGTGGCTGCCGCTGGAATCGGAGTTGCAGTGGAGTTTAGGGTTGATTTGGCGGGAAGGCAGTTATCTGTCGCGCAGCGCCGAGGCGTGGATTGAGTGTTGCCGTGAACATTGGCCGGATAGTGCGCCGCGGCTGTCGGTGTGAAAACGGCCGCAGCGCATTAATGTCGATAGGTCGCCATGAATGGCGACCCTACGTTTGGCTTGCTGCTATTCCTCTTTCTCTATCAGCAGCGCTTCCAGCAGATCGAGATCGTGCAGCAGTTTCTGCATCGTCTCGTTGGAGATCTCCTGCGTGGCGCGCAGATGATAAACCTCGGCACGCTCGGCACGCAGCGCATTGAGGCGGAAACGACGTTCGAGGTTTTCGGCAAATTGCGCCTGTTCGATATCGTTTTTGCCCTCCGCGCGGCGACGCAGATTACCAATCACGCGCAAACTGACCTCTTTCAGCAGTTCCGGATCGATGTTCTCTTCGGTGTCGGTTTCGAGACGCTGCTCCATTTTATGCAGGCTCTCAATCGCCACGCCCGCCATCGCAGCACGTGCGAACTGAATCTCACGACGATGGCCAACCTTGTCGATGCTCTCAACGTCACGCAGCAGAATCGGCAAGATCACCACACCCACCAGCAGCGACACCAGGATTACGCCGGTGGCGATGAACACCAATTCATAGCGCGCTGGGAACGGATCGCCGTTGCTGAGGAACAGCGGAATCGACAGCACACCGGCCAGCGTGATGGCGCCGCGTACCCCGGCAAAAGAGGCAATCAGCAGTTCACGCAGCGAGTAGTTGGTAAACTCCAGCGGCTTCTTTTTCAGCAGACGCATACTGGTGCGCTTCATGATCCACAACCAACCGAAACGCACTACCATCAGCGCGGCGTAGACCAACAGAACGTCGGTAAACAGCATCCACAGTTCGACGTTGGGATCGGCTTGCGCTTGCGCAATCGAGGTGGAAAGGATGTCGGGCAGTTGCAGGCCGAGCATCAGGAACACCATGCCGTTGAACACGAACTCAAGCATCTGCCACACGCTGTTCGCACGCAGACGCATCGCCAGCGGTGCCTGGCGGATAATGCCGGAACGCGTGATGGTCATACCGGCGGCGACGGCGGCGAGGATGCCCGACACGCCAAGGTGTTCCGCAATCAGGTATGAGGCGAACGGTAACAGCAGCAGCAGCACGGTTTGGGTTGCCGGGTCATCACCGCTCCAGCGGCTTAGCAGACGCAGTGAGCGGCCATACAGCCAGCATATCGCCACACCGGCAACCAAACCGCCGACCGCCACTTTGAGAAACTCGACGCTGGCGCCGCCCCACGTAAACACCATGGTGCCCATCGCCACCGCGACGGCAAACTTCAGCGATACCAGACCCGATGCGTCGTTCATCAGGGCTTCGCCCTGCACAATCGACATGATTTTTTTCGGGATGCGCCCTTCACCGACAATGCCGGACAGCGCCACGGCATCGGTTGGCGACAGCACCGCCGCCAGCGCAAAGGCGGGAATCAGCGGAATGCCTGGCACCAGCCAGTAAATCAGGTAGCCAATCCCGACCACGGTGATCAGCACCAGAACCAGCGCCAGCCCCATGATTTCGCGACCGTGATGCAGGAACTCATTAATCGGCGTTTTCCAGCCATCCGCGAATAGCAGCGGCGGAATGAACAGCACGAGGAACAGCTCCGGATCAAAATCGACATGCAGGCCGAAGACGGGAAACGCGAGCAGTGCACCGGCGGCAATTTGCACCAGCGGCAGGGGAATTTGAAACGGCAGAATACGTGCCGCCACGCTGGAGAGTGAAACCACCAGCGTCATGATGAGAATAGTAAAGAAGATTTCCATGCTTTCCTTAGGCGAATCAATTTCATTAAAGCGATGTTGTTGCGTGGGAAAGTGTAAAACAAAACGCCGCACAGCGGGGCAACCCGATGTGCGGCGTGGCGCAGAAAGCGAATAATCCTGGAATTATTCAACTTTGAGGTCAGATGGCCCAGCCACCGGCATAGAACGCCACCAGTGCGACAGCAATCACCACGGTGCCAACGTTTAGCTTGCGCCACTCGCCGGCAAACAGGCGACCAATCACCAGTGAAGCGAAGCCGAGCATGATGCCGGTGACAATGTTGCAGGTCAGCACGATGAACACTGCGGTCAGCAGGCCGGACATCGCATCAACGAAATCGTTGAAGTCGATTTTTGCCACGTTGCTCAGCATCAGCAGGCCAACGTACATCAATGCTGGAGCCGTCGCATAAGCGGGAACCAGATAGGCTAGCGGTGACATAAATAGGATTACCAGGAACAGCAAACCCACCACAATCGCCGTCAGACCGGTTTTACCGCCCGCCGCCGTGCCTGCCGCCGATTCGATGTAGACCGCAGCCGGCGAAGCGCCAACCAAACCAGCGAACAGGCTGCTGACGGAATCGGTGGTCAGCGCACGACCGCCGTTGATGATCTGCCCCTCTTTATCCAGCAGATTCGCCTGGCCTGCTACCGCGCGAATGGTGCCGGTGGCATCAAAGACTGCGGTCATCACCAGCGCCAGCACGCTTGGCAGCACCACAGGTTGCAGCGCGCCCATGATATCAAGGCTAAACATCGCCGATTGCCCGTTGGCATCCTTCAGGCTCGGCATGGCGAACAGGCCTTGGTAGGTCACTGCTGGATCGAAAATCAGGCCAAGAATCGAGATGGCGATGATGGTCAGCAGAATACCGCCCGGCACGCGGCGTTTTTCCAGACCGAAAATCGCTGCCAGGCCGACCAGCGACATGATCACCGGGAACGACGCGAACTGACCCAGCGCCACCGGCAAACCCGCAGCCGGGTTTTTCACCACCAAACCAATGCCGTCAGCGGCGATCAGCAGCAGGAACAAGCCGATACCGACACCGGTTCCGTGCGCCACGCCCATCGGCAAATTACGCAGAATCCACGCACGGATGCCGGTGACCGAAATCAGCGTGAACAGTAAGCCCATCAGGAACACTGCGCCAAGCGCCACCGGCACACTGATGTGCTGGCCAAGCACCAGGCTGAAGGCGGTGAAGGCTGTCAGCGAGATGGCGCAACCAATCGCCATTGGCAGGTTGGCCCACAAGCCCATGACAATCGAACCAAAGCTAGCGACTAAGCAGGTGGCAACGAACACCGCCGTTGGCGAGAAGCCCGCTTTGCCCAGCATGCCGGGCACCACGATGACGGAATACACCATCGCCAGAAACGTTGTCAGACCCGCCAAGACTTCCTGATGCACGCTGCTGCCGCGTGCAGAGATATTGAACCAGGCGTCCAGTTTTCCACTGGCCGGGCGCGATTCGCCAGACATAATTCTTCCTCAATATTTTTGTGATGTGAGTCGCCGCGCGGCGCACGTTTGCTGTTCCCTGATGGCGGATTTTCATGACGAAAATCCAGGCAAACGTTTACGTCGCCGCGTATTCCAGGTCGTAAAGGGGGACGCTGAAAAAAGGCAAACGATTATCTGGCGTTTGCCATGGGGTTTTCAACTCCTAATCGCGGGCATGACAGGATAAATCCAGGCTTTCGCCCCGTAGGGTCGCCATTCATGGCGACCTGGCTGAACTTAGCGGCTCAACTCAATCTCACCACCCTGCTGGATTGCACGTTGCCAGGCAGCGCGCTGCTGCATGGTTTCCAGCCAGCGGGCGGTGGCGGGCATATCGCGCAGTGAACCACGCAACTGCAGCGCCAGCAGCGGAAAGCTCATCTGCACATCGGCGATACTAAAACGTGAACCGGCAAAAAATGGATGCTGCGTAAGATGCTCTTCAATCACGCTGCCGTGCAAAGCCAGCTGCTTATTCAGCCAGGCTTTCTGAATCCCTTTGCTCAGCGCGATACCCGCCGGACGCAGCAGCCACGGGACCGGCTTTTTGCCAAACTGCGCAAACACCAGCTTCATTACCAGCAGCGGCATCAGCGATCCTTCCGCGTAATGCAGCCAGTAACGCGCCTGAATCTGTTCATCTTCATGGCTCAGCGCCAGCTGATGCTCGCTGTCATATTTGAGTTGCAGGTATTCGAGAATCGCGCCCGACTCGGCAATCACGCGATTGCCGTCGGTAATCACCGGTGATTTACCCAGCGGATGCACTTTCTTTAACGAATCGGGTGCCAGCAGAGTGTTTTCACGCTGATAGCGTTTGATTTGGTAAGGCACCGCGAGCTCTTCCAGTAGCCATAACACGCGATGCGAGCGGGAGTTTTCCAGATGGTGAACGGTGATCATACGGTTTCCTTGCCGGTAAAAGTGTTCCGCCAAGTATAGTCGATCAGCGTTTTTGCTCGTCTTGTTCCGGATCGAGTAGCACCGCACCCGAACCTTGCTCGCCCAGGCGGTCACCCGGATTGCGTAGCGGGCAATCGCGCATCGATAAACAGCCGCAGCCAATGCAGCCATCCAGATCGTTACGCAGGCGCGTCAGGGTTTCGATGCGTTTATCCAGCTCCTCGCGCCAGTGTTGCGTCAACGCGTCCCACTCCTGCGTCGACATGCGCTTATTGGCCGGCACATGTGTCAGGCTGTCGCTCACCGTCGCCAGCGGAATGCCGATGCGTTGCGCAATTTTGATTATGGCCACGCGACGCAGCACGTCACGGCTGTAGCGACGTTGATTGCCGCCGTTGCGCGAGCTGAAAATCAATCCTTTGGTCTCATAGAAGTGCAGCGCCGACACCGCCACGCCGCTGCGCTTCGCCACTTCACCCGGCGTTAAAACCGGCTTCGGGTAATTGCGTTCTTTTTTCATTTAGGGCCTTTACCTCAAGTTAACTTGAGGAATTATACTCGCACCCCAGCAAAACTTCGAATTTCTCACCAGGCAAACAACATCAGAAGGATGAGGCTATGATGCAACAGGAAATCATTCATTCGCTGTCCAACTGGATCGATCAGAATCTGGATAAAGCGCTGTCTATTGATGAAGTCGCGGCAAAATCAGGTTACTCAAAATGGCACCTGCAGCGTATGTTCCGTGCCGTCACGAAACAAACGCTGGGTGGCTATATTCGCGAACGTCGTCTGACGCTGGCCGCTGAAGCGCTGCGCCAAACTCAGCGTCCGGTGTTCGATATCGCGATGCAATACGGTTATGACTCGCAGCAGACTTTCTCGCGCGTGTTCCGCCGTCAGTTCTCACAAACGCCTACCGCTTATCGTCACACCATGCGTCGCCAGGCGATGATTCAGCGTCCACGCTTGCTCAGTTTTGACTGTGCAGACAACAACATGACCAGTTTTGCCCAGCGTACAACCGGCGAGTGCTGCCCGGTTAGCTAACCTTTACTGCGCGCCCCTTGCGGGCGCACCTCGCTTTTCCTGCCTGCTTCAGCCTCCAGTTCGATAAAAATCTTTCTACCTGACCCGGTATAAATTTTGTTCAAAATTTAAAATCGAGTGATATAATGTGAGCCAAGTCACACTTTCCTGTATTCAGTAAGACGGCCTGAAGGACTTCCCTGACCTTCCTTCTTCGCCGCCAGTGATGTCGATTGAATGTCGGGGATATCACTGATTCTAAGAGGTTTTTGCAGATGGCCACCTTAACCACCAGTTTAATTGTTATGCGCTGGGAACTCCTGAGTGCGGTAATGATGTTCTTCGCCAGCACCATGAAAATTCGACTGCGTCAGAACAGTCATCACGTGATGGCGCTGCTGTGCGGTGGTATTGGCGTGGGCATGTCTTGCTGGTTTGTCACCGGCCTGCTCGGTATCACGCTGAGCATGGAGAATCTGCATAACTTCATGGAAATCTCCAAAAACGCCTTTATTGAAGTGATGAGCCAGACGCCAACCGATTGGCCAATGCCTTAATCGCCGCCAATAAAAAACCCCGCCGAAGCGGGGTTTTTTATTTTGCTGTGTGATACTTAAATTTTCTTCAATACGGCCGGAATGGTCACTTCCGTCACCGTGATGCCCGGTATCTTCGTACCGCGACGATCCTGAATCCACATATCACCCATCATCTGATTGAGCCCGCGATCCAGACCGGTCACCAAACCCGCGCCCGGCGTAAAGGTCAACTCGCCGAAGTAGATCTGTTCTTTATCGATGTACCAATCCACGCGCACATAATCGAAATCACTCGCCAGCTTTTTACTCAACGCCAACGCGTGCTGCAACGAGGCCATTTGCGGCGTCACGTCCAGACCGGTATCACGAATTTTATGATACGCCTCGTTGAGGTTGTTGACGTAAAAGTTCATCGACAACAGCGGATTGCAGCGGTTGTAGATTACCTGCAACACATACTCAAAGCTGCCGTCGCGCTTGTTGAACATGTGGAACTTGTAGTCAATCGGCGCCGATTTACCATCGCCAATGTACTGCTCCACCAGAATGCGCGGCTTGATGTAGCGATAGTGAATCTCGCGCGCTTCGTTGGCGAAATCGGTCTTCAGCCAGCGATGGCAGTCGCTAATAATCTGCTGCTTCTTCAGGGCATCCGGCTCTTCCAGCAAAATCTCCACCATGTTAGAGGCGTGATTCGGCTTGATGACGGTATTTTTCCAGCTCGGCAGCGTGTGCAAAGAGCTGGGATCGCTGGTCTCGTACACCAGCGGGATCAGGTATTCGCTGCCCACTTTCTCGGCGATATATTCGCGCACCGAATATTTGTCCGACAGACGACCATACATCTGATAATCGCCATGGATGAATTTGCGGTACAGCACCTTCTCGTTAAACACTTTCGGCTCACGCAAATTGGGCAGTTTGCGGAACTTATGAAAATAGTAGATACGATCCTGGTATGCCCAGGGCATCTTCTTGATGAAGTACTGCACGCTTCTTCTGAGTTCATCTTTCAACTTGAGCATATCTGACCTCATTTGTAGGTTTTGTAGTTGAGTGAGGAAACCTGGATTTTTTGGATGACGCCGTTTTTGAAGGAGTAATTCATTACGGTAAGAGACAGCAATTCTGAGATGAAAACGCTCCATGCGGCACCCATGATGCCGTAGCCCTGGATCAGCCACCACGACAGCGGCAAGCTGATCACCATCAGGCAAACAATTTTCTTCAACAGATAATTAAACCCGCCTTCTTTGACCATGTAGCGATACGCTACGGTCCCCATCGCCGAAAAGCAGGTCGCTAACGACAACAACGTAATGAGACTTCCTGACTGTGTGTACTCGTGACCATATAAAGCGATGATGATTTTTTCGCCGTACATTGCGATCACCGCTAACAACAACAATGAAACACCCATGACATAACCATTAAGCCGTGCTGTCAGCTTGATGGCGGCTTCTCCACGCTCGCGGAAGATTTCCGAAAAGCAGGAAGTGATGATGGCGACCGGGATAAAAATCCAGGAGGCCGAAATGGTATTGGCGGCGGCAAACAGCCCGAGATCGCGCGCCGAGGCGATGCCCGCCAGGAACATCTGTGCCGCTTTCACCTGCACCGAGATAAAGATGCTGGAGATGGCCAGCGGTAATCCGGCATACAGCAAATAGCGCAGATAGGTGTTGCGCTTATCCTGCGGCGGCGCCACGTCCTGATTTTCGCGGTAAAAGTTAAAACGCTTAATCACATACGGCACCAGCGTGACGGCGACAATCGATACGGTCAGCCACAGCGGATTGAGGTGCAGCCAGGCAATGGCAAAACTTAAGCTGAAGCCCAGCAGCAAACCGACAGAGTTGGCGATGGTGTTCAGTCGCGACGCTAAGCGCGCATTGTTGTAGACACTGAAGGTGTCCTGCGTCACGAAAACCGAAGAGATAAACGAGGCCAGTGCAAAGGCGAGGAAGTTTTCCTGCATGTTGTACCAGACCCAAATCAAGACGGGCAGCGATGTGAGCAACAGCAAAACCATGCGCATGTTGCGCGCTACGGTCATCAGGCGCAGCCCTTTCGGCGCACTCTTACTGATACGTTTAAACAGAATGGTTTCCGTACCGAAAATCGCCACGGTCTGCACCATGGAAAACAGCGAGGTCGAAAACGCCATTTGGCCAAAGATGGTTGGACCAAAGGATTTTGCCACGTAGGAGGTCACAAATATGACGCCGAACACGGAGACGATCTTTTCAGACATCATCCAGGCGGCATTAGACATTACGCTCAATTTCATTGACTGATCCTTAGTATTACGAACTACAACAACTTTCGGTACAACGTCCTTGAAATGAATTAACAAGCGCTCAGTGGGCCTGACTTAAATTATTAACTTCAAACCAAACTGGTCCGAAAAATGAGACTCGCGTCAGCAATTAGGAATTATATTCAGGAAAATTCCGATTATATCCGGTGCGAAACTCGGTGGATGTAAACGATTTCAGCTTAAATTCTAAGCAAAGGTTTACTGGCACACCCTGACATTTCTGCAAGTGGTTTATGCCGTTTTTCCAATGAATGTAGTATTTTTCTGCATTTGGGATGGAGAGAATTTATATCAAAAACCTAAAGCCAGGAAGGCGTTCAATGCCATTCGGAATAAAATAAGATTTATCCCATGATGATATTTCTTCTAAATATCTTAATTTAACCCTCGCAATTCAAATCGCGCACTTTAATACTGAATTAATAGTGTTTTTGCAGTGCCAGATATTAATACAGTAATTCTCATCCACTAATTGATAAGAAAGGTAATAGCATTTATGAGAAAGTCACGATATAGCGAAGAGCAAATCACAAATGCCATTAAAGCTTCTGAAACGGGAGTGAAAGTCAGGGAGATTTGTGAGGAGCTTGGCATTTCCGAGGCCACTTTCTATAGCTGGAAGAAGAAGTTTTCTGGGCTCTCTTCCGAGGAAGGTCGAAAAATCAAGGAGTTGGAAGATCAGCTTCTTAACCTCACGCGTCAACTGCAATCTCTGAGTTCCGATAAAGAGATGCTGCAAAGCGTATTGAAAAACTTCTTTACCACGAATGAAAAGCGTCAGGCGGTTAACTTTCTGCAAACGACATTCGACATAGGTACCCGTCGTAGCTGTCGTTTACTGGATATTAGCCGTAGCGTTTATCATTATCCTGCAGGTACAGATAATCGCTAACACCATTAAGGCCGATGTTATTTGACTTAATGCTGAGATTTGTTCTTACCAGAAGATATGAAGATCATTTAATACGGCGTTCACAACATAACAATTCGCTCCAATTTTTCCTGATGAATACCATCGCGGAATTGCTTCCTTTTTTGCGGTAAAATAGATTCACATCAGCAAAAGTCTCTCTATTCAAGCCATTCAAACGAAGTCCAATCTCATTTCGGTGAGATTGGCGCTTCAATTATTACTTTACCAACATTAATCATCAGCCCTGAATGCAGACAATTCTGTTAAGCATTAATGAACAACGGTGTGTAACCGTTCACACATAACCTCTGTTATTAACTGGACCTACTCCTGAATTCATTCATCATTCGGTTGACGCGCGTAGACCAGCATTCCTTATCAAGCCGCCAGGAATAACCCTGATAAGAAAGGTTATCGAGCCTAAACAATAACAGCCAAAAAGTGGGGGATAAGTTAAATTACTGCACCCTATTCATCGTTACGCTTAATGGTTTTTTGCCAAAGATTAATGGAATCTTTCTTAACATCGCCCTATTCCCTTAAGCAAAAAGTGGCTTTCGAGTGCCAATCTTCAGTGCCAAACGGCAATAAACGGTAGGTTAGATGCATGTTTTTCCGCCTTAACGCGCCGGTTTTTTCCACTTTAGGGCCTGCTATAGCCAGGAAGAACGAAGATTAATGAAGGTTTAGTGCGCCTTCATACGGCCAAACACTGTCGCGCGGGACGCAGCGACATGTCTGTTTATGACAAATCAGGGCTGAAAAAGCGGCTGAAATAAGCCGAAAAGTTATATCGACGGCCTGGTCAGCGTCAGAAAGCGGGATTAGAGGTGTGAAAGAGGTTGGTCAAATTCTTAAAATACAGCGGAGTACGCTGCCGAAATGTTTTTCAGCAGCGCTCATTGATGACTTATACCGCTGTAATATGCGGCTGAGGTTTAATGCGCATTGCGTAGATTACGCCAACAATCAAACAGCCAATGCCGACCGCAGTTAACAGCGGCGGCCAGCTTTGTCGCCACAGGAATGTCCACAGCAATCCGGCTAAGGTTTCGAACACAATCAGCGGCCCCATGATCACCGTTGGTACGCGTTGGCTGGCAGCATTCCAGCAAAGTGTGCCCAGCCATGAGCAGATCAGCCCGATACCTAACATTAATAATAGAAAGCGTTGCGGCTGCGGCCCGAAGGGCAGCGCAAACTCAGGTTGTTGCCAGTGGAGCTGTACGCAGACCAATAGATAGAACACCAACGCCTGCGGCAGCGTCACCAAACCTTGTGCCGTCGCCCAGCTGGATGGCTTGTGCTGGGGATGCGCGCGCAACCATAAACCATTACGCAGCGGATACCATGTCCAGCATGCCACAGCCAGAACCGCTAACCCTAAACCGGTGAGATAGCGCGACCAATCAAATTCGGGACCTTGCGTCTGAAGTTCGGCGGCATTCACGCAAACCAGGCCTGCGGCAATAATCAGCAAAGCTGGCGTCAGTTTGCGCCACGGCAAACGCCCTTCAAGATGGCCATAACAGAGATTGGCCGTCACGGTAATCACCACCGGCAAGGTGCCGATAATCATGGTCGAAATGGGTGCGCCGGTGCGTTGAATCGCGCTGGCGAGAAACGCGTAATAGAGTAAATTGCCAATCAGCGACAGCTTCAGCGCTTCAATCCAATCTTTGCGCGCCAGCTGACGCAAACGACGGCGATCCAGCCAGGCCAGCGGCAACACCACCAATCCAAAGGCAACGTAGCGTCCGGCAGATTGTAAGGTGCCCGGATAATCCGGTATCAGCAGCGGACCCACAAAGATCAATCCCCACATCAGTCCCGCTGCCAGCGCAAACAGTATTCCAGCAAACATAAACTCTTCCTTTATAGGCATTCCGCTGCAGTGTGACGCAGGCGGAGGCGAAAGGCTTGTAGCAGATTGCGGTTAGCGTGAAGGGAACACTTGTTTTTGATAGCGGCCCGGCGTGATGCCGTAGCGATGCGCGAAGGCGCGGGTGAGATGTGCCTGATCGGTAAGACCGACCGATGCCGCAACGGTTGCTGCACTGTCACCGCGCGCCAGCTGCTGCTTCGCGGCGAACAGACGAAAAGCCATCAGCATTTGATGCGGCGTAACGTGGAAGTGCTGTTTAAAACTGCGCAGGAAATGCCACGGCGACAGGGATGCCAGCGCAGCGAGTTCTTCAAGCCGTACCGGTTCGGCGAGGTTTTCACGCAAATAGTCTCTTACCGCATCAAAGCGATGTGCACCTTCGGCAGGTCGTTGCTGTCCCTGACGCGCCAGCGGACGCATTAACTCCAGCAGTTCAAGCAAATTGCTTTCGCGCTCCAGTGTGGTTTCCGCCTGCCACATCTGCGCCAGCAGTTGCGAAAACGGCTGCGCCAGTCGCGCATCGGTGCGCAGCGCATCGGTGAACCACCAATCACGGTCGCCGGTCAGACGATCCATCTCCCGCGGATCGATGTAGATCATGCGATAGCGCCAGCCTTCGTCGCAGGCAGATTCACCGGTGTGCAGTTCATCGGGATTCATCATCACTAACGAATGCTGTGGCGCGGTGTAATTGGCGCCGCGATAGCGAAAACGCTGGGCGCCGGACTCAATCGTACCGATGCCAAAGGCTTCATGGGTATGCGGTTCAAAAGCGTAGCGGGAGATGTGCGCCTGATACAGCTCGATGCCCGGCAGCTCAGCGAAATGCTGAAACTGCGCACGATCTTGCTCACAAGGAAAGATTTCAGGAACCACCTTCACAACACACCTCCGGAATAAAAGCGCTTATAAGCATGCGCGGCAGTGGCGAGAAATGCAAAGGTGAATTGCTTTACCTCTACGCGTCGGCAATCCACACTGAGGCTTCAAACTTAGGAGAGTGAAATGGCGAATCGAGTCGTAGTTGTGGTGGATATGCAAAATGGCGTGCTGGCAACGCCGCGTTTTGATCGCGCCGGACGCTGTGAGCGAATCAATCAGTTAACCGCTGCGGCCGATCAGGTGATCTTCATCCAGCACGTTGGGCCAGGTTTAGAAGTTGATTCAGTTGGTTGGGCGATTGTGCCCGAGCTGCAGCAGCCAGCCAACGCCATCTTCATTAATAAGACCGCTTGCGATAGCTTCTGGCAAACAGATCTCGCCGCTCAACTCGACCAACTCGACATTAAAAGCTTCGTCATTTGCGGCTGCGCGACCGATTACTGTGTCGATACCACCATCAAAGTCGGCGCCAGCCTCGGCTATCACATCACCGTCGCCGCCGATGCGCATACCACCGCCGACCGCACGTATGTTTCCGCGCAGCAGCAGATCAATCAGCACAACGAAGTGTGGGCCGATTTGATTATGCCGGACAATCCGGTGCGGGTGCGTGAGACGGAAGCGTTATTGCGGGAATGGCGACCGCATTAAAGGTTCTGCTATTGAAAACTTCTGACAAGTGTCAATAATAGAGTATGACATTTGTCAGACTTGGAGAATCTTATGAGAGCCTACATTCCTGATGGCAAATCACATGACAATGCACTTTGGCGCTTTGCTGGCTTACCCCCACGCGGATTGGAGCTAACTCGCATGCTTGAGGCGGGCTTGCCGGTCGCGGTGATTGATGACATTCGTCATTGGTCGGCAATGAGTAGAGCCGAAATTATGAAGGTCACTGGCATCAATGAGCGAAATATTGCCCGCCGTAAAAGCGCAGGTAAAAGCTTGTCACCCGATGAGAGCGAACGCATAGCCCGCTTCGTCCGAGTGATGGATGCAGCCGTTCAATTGTTTGGTGGTAATAAAGAAGATGCTACGCAATGGTTAAGCCGGCCGGTCAAAGGATTAGGCAACATTGCACCTATTACCTTGCTAGCCACTGAAAGCGGCGCACTGGATGTGCTCGATTTGATTGGCCGTTTGGAGCATGGTGTCTTCTCGTGATTTTCTATCGGCTAACCAAAACGCTATACGCTTCTGAAGCCTGGACCGGCAACGGTGCGAAACAGTATGGTGGCCGCTGGAATCACAAAGGCCACCCAACCATTTATGTCGCGACCTCGGTTTCACTTGCCGCGCTTGAAGTGCTGGTGCACGTTTCGAACGAGTCGATTTTGGATGAGTACACTTTATTCAGCATCGAGATTCCTGACGATGAAGTCTCCTACATTTCAGAAGACTTTTTGCCTGCTGACTGGCGCCAGGATCCGGCTCCAGTTTCAACTATGGATTTGGGCACAGGTTGGCTGCAATCGAGAGAAGGTGCAGCACTGATCATTCCTTCAAGCATTATTCCGATGGAAAATAATGCGATATTGAACCCGGAGCATCCAGTATTTGAGAGTTATCTGTCGAGCGTAAATAAGTTACCGTTTGCATTCGATAAACGATTGATAAAATAAAAAAACATCCTCTTTTGAATAACAAAAAGCCCCGCATTGCGGGGCTCTTAACAAATACTACGTTCTGCATTTTTAGAACGGAATATCGTCGTCAAAATCCATTGGCGGTTCGTTGTTGGCTGGTGCGCTCTGCTGCTGTGGACGCTGTTGCGCACCGCCGCTGAACTGGTTACCACCGCCCTGCGGCTGCTGTTGTGGCTGCTGTGGCTGGCCCCAACCGTTGTTATTGCCGCCGCCCTGGCCGCCCGAAGGTGCGCCACCTGCGTTCGCGCCCTGCTGACGTCCGCCCAGCATCTGCATGGTGCCGCCAACGTTAACTACCACTTCAGTGGTGTATTTTTCCTGGCCGGCCTGATCGGTCCATTTGCGGGTGCGCAGCTGGCCTTCGATGTAAACCTGAGAACCTTTACGCAGGTATTCGCCAGCCACTTCCGCCAGCTTGCCGAACAGCACAACGCGGTGCCATTCAGTGATCTCTTTGTTTTCACCGGTTGTCTTGTCGCGCCAGCTCTCTGACGTGGCCAGCGTAATGTTGGCTACCGCGCCACCATTTGGCATGTAGCGCACTTCCGGATCCTGACCCAGATTCCCGACTAGAATCACTTTGTTTACGCCACGACTGGCCATGTTGCTGTCTCCCGATGAGTTGATGCTAAAAGTCTAAGCGAAAAATTGTATCACGTCACATTGGCGTGTGCCCACTTTAGAGCGGGATTCCAAAATTTATCGGCGGACAGAATAGCAAAAACACTGGATATTTATTCAGTTTATTTTTTGTGCCATAATGGACCGTTTCTGCTGGTCGTGCTGGCAAGGCATGGCGAGTGTTGTTCAATCCGGGAAAGGTGAATGGATAAGATCGAAGTCCGCGGTGCTCGCACCCATAATTTGAAGAACATCAACCTGATCATCCCTCGCGATAAGCTCATTGTGGTCACCGGTCTGTCAGGTTCCGGTAAGTCTTCGCTGGCGTTTGATACGCTGTATGCGGAAGGCCAGCGTCGCTATGTCGAGTCGCTGTCGGCCTATGCGCGCCAGTTTCTTTCATTAATGGAGAAACCGGACGTTGACCATATTGAAGGTCTGTCGCCCGCCATCTCCATTGAGCAGAAATCGACTTCGCATAACCCACGTTCCACCGTCGGCACCATTACTGAAATTCATGACTATCTGCGCCTGCTGTTTGCACGCGTGGGTGAGCCGCGCTGTCCGGATCACGACGTTCCACTGGCGGCGCAAACCGTCAGTCAAATGGTCGATCAGGTGCTGTCGCAGGAAGAAGGCCGTCGTCTGATGCTGCTGGCACCGGTGGTGAAAGATCGCAAAGGCGAGCACACCAAAACGCTGGAAAACCTCGCCGCGCAAGGCTACATCCGTGCGCGTATCGATGGTGAAGTGTGCGATCTGTCGGATCCGCCGAAACTGGAATTGCAGAAAAAGCACACCATTGAAGTGGTGATTGACCGCTTCCGCGTGCGCGACGATCTGGCAACGCGTCTGGCCGAATCCTTCGAGACCACGCTGGAACTGAGCGGTGGTACGGCGATCGTCGCCGATATGGATGATACCAGCGCCGAAGAGATGCTGTTCTCGGCCAACTTTGCCTGCCCGATTTGTGGCTACAGCATGCGTGAACTCGAACCGCGCCTATTCTCGTTCAACAATCCGGCCGGTGCCTGCCCGACCTGTGATGGCCTGGGCGTGCAGCAATATTTCGATCCCGATCGTGTGGTGCAAAATCCCGAGCTGTCGCTGGCGGGCGGCGCCATTCGCGGCTGGGATCGCCGTAACTTCTACTACTTCCAGATGCTGCGCTCGCTGGCTGAGCATCTGCAATTCGATGTCGAAGCCCCGTTCAACAGCCTGAGTGACAACGCGCGCCATGTGATTCTGTACGGTTCCGGCAAAGAGAATATCGAATTCAAATACATCAACGATCGCGGTGACACCTCGGTGCGCCGCCATCCGTTTGAAGGCGTGCTGCACAACATGGAGCGCCGTTATAAAGAGACGGAATCCAACGCGGTACGCGAAGAGCTGGCGAAATTTATCAGCAACCGCGCCTGCGCCAGCTGCGAAGGCACGCGCCTGCGTCGTGAAGCACGCCATGTTTTTGTCGAAGACACCAACCTGCCAACCATCTCAGAAATGAGCATCGGTCATGCGATGGATTTCTTCGCTAACATGAAGCTGAGCGGCCAGCGTGCGCAGATCGCGGAAAAAATCCTTAAGGAGATTGGCGATCGCCTGAGCTTCCTGGTGAACGTCGGCCTGAATTACCTGTCGATGTCACGCTCGGCGGAAACGCTGTCCGGCGGTGAAGCGCAGCGTATTCGTCTGGCCAGCCAGATTGGTGCCGGTTTGGTCGGCGTGATGTACGTGCTGGATGAACCGTCTATCGGCTTGCATCAGCGTGACAACGAGCGCCTGCTCGGCACGCTGATTCACCTGCGCGATCTCGGTAATACCGTGATTGTGGTGGAGCACGATGAGGATGCGATTCGTGCCGCTGACCACGTGATCGATATCGGTCCGGGCGCCGGCGTGCACGGTGGTCAGGTGGTTGCGGAAGGCGATGTGCACGCGATCATGGCGAATGAAAATTCCCTGACCGGCCAGTTCCTCAGCGGCAAACGTGAGATTGCCATCCCTAAACAGCGCGTCAAAGGCGATCCCGCTAAAGTGCTGAAACTCACCGGTGCGCGCGGTAACAACCTCAAAGATGTCACGCTGACGATTCCGGTCGGCTTGTTTACCTGCATCACCGGCGTGTCCGGCTCCGGTAAATCAACGCTGATCAACGATACGCTGTTCCCGATTGCGCAGCGCCAGCTCAATGGCGCTACCACCATCGAAGCCGCGCCGTATCGTGAGATCGCGGGTCTCGAGCATTTCGATAAAGTGATCGATATCGATCAGAGCCCAATTGGCCGTACGCCACGATCGAATCCCGCGACCTATACCGGCATTTTCACGCCGGTACGTGAGCTGTTCGCCGGGGTACCGGAAGCGCGCTCACGCGGCTACAATCCGGGCCGCTTCAGCTTCAACGTGCGCGGCGGACGCTGCGAAGCTTGTCAGGGCGATGGCGTGATCAAGGTAGAGATGCACTTTCTGCCGGACATCTACGTGCCGTGCGACCAGTGCAAAGGCAAACGCTATAACCGCGAAACGCTTGAGATCAAATACAAAGGCAAGAGCATCCACGAAGTACTGGATATGACCATCGAAGAAGCGCGCGAGTTCTTTGATGCGGTGCCGGCGCTGGCGCGTAAGCTGCAAACGCTGATCGATGTTGGCCTGTCGTACATCCGCCTCGGCCAGTCTGCGACCACGCTCTCGGGCGGTGAAGCGCAGCGCGTTAAGCTGGCGCGTGAGCTGTCCAAACGCGGCACCGGCCAGACGCTCTATATCCTTGATGAGCCGACCACCGGCCTGCACTTTGCGGATATTCAGCAACTGCTGGAAGTGCTGCATCAGCTGCGCGATCAGGGCAACACCATCGTGGTGATTGAGCACAACCTCGACGTGGTGAAAACCGCGGACTGGATTGTCGATCTCGGCCCAGAAGGTGGTAGCGGCGGCGGTGAAATCCTGGTGTCCGGCACGCCAGAAACGGTGGTGGAGTGTGAAAAATCACACACGGCGCGTTTCCTTAAACCAATGTTGAAGAAGTAATTTTCTCCCAGGCCCGCCATTGCGGGCCTGATTTTTATCTGTCGAATTCCGCAACGAAATGCAGGAACAGGCAAGAATCAGACAACTTCAGGCATATACGCATTCCATCCTGCTGACTATCCTTACAGCGTTCCTTTTGGCGTGACTCACGCGCCTTTTATCCCTGACGGGATCCCGCATAAAAATCACGACACATCCTACTGGAGACACCATGAATATTACGCATGCCTATGCCGCACAGGACGCGAAAGCAAAACTCGCCCCGTTCGACTTTAAGCCACGCGAACTGCGCGCTCATGATGTGCAGATTGAAGTGTTGTACTGCGGCGTCTGCCACTCTGACCTGCATACCGCGCGCAACGAATGGCGCAACACCATTTTCCCTGTGGTGCCGGGCCATGAAATCGTGGGTCGCGTCACTGCCGTTGGCGCGCACACTCACAATCACAAAGTGGGTGATTTGGTCGGCGTGGGTTGTATGGTTGATTCCTGCCGCAGCTGTCCAAGCTGTCAGGAAGGGCTGGAGCAGTATTGCGAAAATGGCTTCGTTGGCACTTATAACGGTGAAGACCGTGAAACCAAAGCCATCACCTACGGCGGTTACTCCACCAGCATGGTGGTAGATGAAAGCTTCGTGCTGCGCGTACCCGAAAATCTCGATCTGGCAGGCGTTGCGCCGCTGCTGTGTGCCGGTATCACTACCTACTCGCCGCTGCGTCACTGGAATGTCGGTCCGGGTAAAAAAGTCGGTATTGTCGGTTTGGGCGGCCTCGGTCACATGGGCGTGAAACTGGCTCATGCGATGGGCGCACATGTGGTGCTGTTCACCACGTCACCGTCAAAAATTGAAGATGGTAAACGCCTGGGCGCGGATGAAGTGGTGATCTCGAAAGATGCCGATCAAATGGCCGCGCACACTAACAGCTTTGACTTCATCCTGAACACCGTTGCGGCGCAGCACGATCTCAACCCGTTCATCGCCCTGCTGAAGCGTGATGGCAACATGACGCTGGTCGGCGCGCCGGAGCACGATCACCCGGCACCGCAGGTCTTCAACCTGATCTTCAAACGTCGCAGCATCGCCGGTTCACTGATTGGCGGCATTGCGGAAACCCAGGAGATGCTGGATTTCTGCGGCGAGCACGGTATCACTTCAGATATCGAACTGATCGCGATGAATCAAATCAACGAAGCCTACGAACGTATGCTGAAAAGCGACGTGAAATACCGCTTCGTGATTGATATCAATACCCTGCGCGAAGAATCTGCGGCTTAATTCGCCTCAGTGTTCATCATGGTTGACGCCCGCTTCACGCGTGGCGTCAGCCTGTTGCCAGGAAGCATCCACCAGATAGTAAATCTGCGAATCCTTCAGCGAACCATCCAGCCACAACGTGCTCCAGTGCGACTTGTTTAAGTGCTCGCTGGGAAACACATCGTTATGCTCCTCACGTAATAATTCCGCCAGCGCAGGTGTCGCCTTCAGCGACAAAGCCGGACGCCCTTTGACCTCATAAAGCATGGCAAACAGCACGCCTTCACTTTTAATCTGCGTCGCCTGCCAGCACTCTTTAAAGCTTTGCTCCGCGCCCGGCTTGCTCATGCAGTACGTCAGTAAATCCGATGTGTTCATGTTTTATTCCCCTTGTAAGGTCGCCACGATACGCCGCGCACCGCCCTGCACCCGATGTTCACCCAACCAGATTCCCTGCCATGTGCCTAACATCAGGCGACCACGGTTGACCGGAATCAGGAGCGAAACGCCGAGTAGCGACGATTTGATGTGTGCGGGCATGTCGTCGGCCCCTTCGTAGTCGTGCTGATAAGGCGCACTTTCCGGAACATGGCGTAAAAAATGCTGCTCCATATCGCTGCGCACCGTGGGATCGCAATTCTCATTCAGCGTTAACGACGCCGATGTGTGTTGCAGCAGGAGATGCAATTGGCCGACGCGCACATCGGATAAGCCGTGAAGCTGGCCGACAATCTCGTCGGTAATCAGATGAAAGCCGCGCGCTTTGGCGCCAAGCGTAAGCGTTTGTTGATGCCACATGCCAGAATCCTAAAAGTAATCACACCGTTTAAGTGTGCAGCATGTCGGCGAAAGGTAAACCCTGAAGAGAGGAAAAAGCGGCAGAGCGTGAACTCTGCCGCCTGAAGGTTAGTCGCTCAGCTTAGCGGCCATGGTTTTGATACTGGATGATGTCAGCGTGGTGGCTCTGTGTTGACTGGGTGTTGACTCACATTACCGCAGCAAATGCCTCAGCAACCTGGTTGACGTTACGGCTGTTCAGGCCGGCAACGCACATACGGCCGCTGGCAATCAGGTAGACGCCGAACTCATCACGCAGGCGATCAACCTGCTGCGCGCTCAGGCCGGTGTAGCTGAACATACCGCGCTGCTTCAGCAGGTAATCGAAGTTTTGACCTGGCAGCTTGGTGCTCAACACATTCACCAGCGCCTGGCGCATTTCGATAATGCGCAGACGCATCGCTTCCACTTCTGCCAGCCAGTTATTCAGCAGCGCTTCGTCGTTCAGCACGCATGAAACCACCTGCGCACCAAAGTTTGGCGGGCTGGAGTAGTTGCGACGTACGGTCGCTTTCAGCTGGCCCAGCACACGAGCGGATTCTTCCGCGCTGTCGCAGACAATGGACAAGCCGCCAACGCGCTCGCCGTACAGCGAGAAGATCTTGGAGAACGAGTTGCTCACCAGCGCTGGCAAGCCGGCAGCCGCAATGGCGCGAATGGCATAAGCATCCGCTTCCATGCCCGCACCAAAGCCCTGATAAGCGATATCGAGGAACGGAATCAGCTCCTGCGCTTTCAGCACGTCGGTGGTTTCATCCCACTGCGCATTAGTCAGATCGGCGCCGGTTGGGTTATGGCAGCACGGATGCAGCAGCACGATGGATTGTTTCGGCAAGGTTTTCAGTTTGGCGATGAACGCATCAAACTTCACGCCGTTGGTTTCTGCGTCGTACCACGGATAAGTCTCTACTTCGAAGCCCGCACCGTTAAAGATCGCGATATGGTTTTCCCACGTTGGATCGCTCACCCACACGTTTGACGCTGGGAAGTAACGCTTAAGGAAATCAGCACCGACTTTCAGCGCACCTGAGCCACCTAAGGTCTGGATGGAGGCAATACGGCCCGCGTGCAGCATCGGATGTTCTTTACCGAACAGCAGCGGTGCAATGGCGTTGCGGTAAGCGTTCAGACCTTCCATCGGCAGATACAGCGATGCCTGATGCGGCTGCGCCTGCAGGCGCTCTTCTGCTGCGGCAACTGCCTGCAGCTGAGGAATGATGCCCGCTTCGTTGTAATAGAGACCGATGCTCAGGTTTACTTTGTTATCGCGCGGATCTTGTTTGAAGGTTTCCATCAACGACAGAATCGGATCGCCGGCATAGGCATCAACGTTTTGAAACACGGTGCAGATCTCCATGATTGGTCAGAAATAAGAGGTAAAGATGCGTCATCAAACCATGTAACGGCCGGGACGATGATTCATTGCGATGATGAGATTGAGGATCACCGCGCCCGCGATGGAAGCAAACAGCATCGGTAACGACACCACAAACAGTGACGCTAATACCACGCAGGTATCAACCGCCATTTGCAGTTTTCCGGCACGCAGACCGATGCGGTCCTGCAGCCAGAGCGCCAAAATATTGATGCCACCGAGGCTGGCTTTATGACGGAACAACACTATAAACCCAATGCCCATCACCACGTTACCGAACAGTGTCGCATAAAACGGATTTAGCGCAGAAAAATGCACAAACAGCGGATGCAAATGGGTAAACAGCGACACCAGGCCAACCGCGCAGAAGGTTTTCAGGGTAAATTCCCAGCCCATGCGTCGCACGGCCAGCCAGTAAAATGGCAGGTTGATCAGGAAGAAGGCGCTACCAAAAGAGAGCGGCGACAAATAGCTGATTAAGAAGGCAATACCCGCCGAACTGCCGGTCAGTGCGCCAGCCTGTTTCAGCATGATGACGCCGAAAGAGACCATCAGCGTGCCGAGGACGATCGCCAGCGCATCTTCAATCAGCGAATGGGGAACTTTGGTGGGTTGAACAACGTTATCCATGGATTAATCTCATTGCAAATGATGCGGTTCAAATGCAAAAAACGCACCACATCGGCGACGTATGCGCGCCGCCGATGGGTGCCAGCGATTATCCAATTGATAACTAAGGCGCTTTATTGCAGGTTTTTGTGCATCAATTGAGACTCAAACCATCAACCCATGCACAAATCTGTTTTCTGGTGCGCGTTTTTTGCATTATTAAGGCAATAATTGCACCAGATTAGCACATCACGCACTTTTTTGGCGCGTTTTGTGCTGCGGGATTATCATCACACCGTTCTCTTTTAAACGGCTCAATACCACGGACGTTTTCACGTGCGCCACGCTTTGATGACCAGCCACTAACTGGCTGATTAGTGCGCTCAATGACGCCAGATCGGCCACCGCTACTTTCAGCAGATAGTCGGCATCGCCAGTGGTTTTAAAGGCATCGACGATGGCGGCTTCTTCTTCCACCATGCGATGGAAACTCTCTTCGTAATCCGGCGTATGGTTTTTCAATCGCACTTCAATCAATCCCACCATGCCAAGGCCCACCGCGTCGGGCGAGAGCCGCGCGTGATAGCCGAGAATGAGATTGGCCTGCTCAAGATTGATGCGGCGGCGTGAACATTGCGATGCCGAAAGTCCGACTAAATCACTGAGTTCCTGGTTGGTGAGGCGTCCGTTAGATTGTAATAATGTCAATATCTTAAGGTCGTGATCGTCTACCTGAGTCATTCTGTTTCCACAGCGAAATAAGGGGCGCTTTGCTACAGATAACCTGATTGAAGCCGGGGTTGTCCAACACTATTTTCTGATGACGTGAAATGCATGCACAAAACGTGCATGCATCCGGGTTAAAAGGGTTATTCGTCGTCGTATTGCGGGCCAGCGTAGTTATCAAAGCGCGACCATTGGCCATTAAAGGTCAAACGCACCGTACCGATCGGGCCGTTACGCTGCTTACCGAGGATGATCTCGGCGATGCCTTTAAGATCGCTGTTTTCGTGATACACCTCGTCACGGTAGATGAACATGATCAAGTCGGCATCCTGCTCGATCGAGCCTGATTCACGCAGATCCGAGTTTACTGGACGCTTATCCGCGCGTTGTTCCAGTGAGCGGTTCAGCTGCGACAGCGCCACCACCGGCACATTCAGCTCTTTCGCCAGCGCTTTGAGCGAGCGCGAGATTTCAGCGATCTCCAGCGTACGGTTATCCGACAGTGCAGGCACGCGCATCAGCTGCAGGTAGTCGATCATGATCAGGCTCAACCCGCCGTTTTCGCGGAAAATACGGCGCGCGCGTGAGCGCACTTCGGTTGGCGTCAGGCCAGAAGAGTCATCGATAAACATGTTCTTCTTCTCGAGCAAAATCCCCATGGTGGCGGAAATACGCGCCCAATCTTCATCTTCCAGCTGACCGGTACGAATACGCGTCTGATCCACACGCGACAGTGATGCCAGCATACGCATCATCAGCTGTTCGCTGGGCATCTCCAGACTGAAAATCAGCACCGGCTTGTCCTGCAACATCGCGGCGTTTTCGCACAAATTCATGGCGAAGGTGGTTTTACCCATCGAAGGACGCGCCGCCACGATAATCAGATCCGAGCCCTGCAAACCGGCGGTTTTTTTGTTCAAATCCTGATAGCCGGTATCGACGCCGGTCACGCCATCGTGCGGCGTTGAGACCAACGACTCAATACGCGAAACCGTGGCTTCGAGGATCTGCTCGATATTCTGCGGGCCCTGATCTTTATTGGCGCGCTGTTCAGCAATTTTAAAAACGTTGGATTCAGCGAAGTCGAGCAGATCTTCACTGCTGCGTCCTTGCGGATCGTAACCGGCATCGGCGATTTGGTTCGCCACCGAGATCATCTCACGCACCACCGCACGTTCACGCACGATATCCGCATAAGCACCGATGTTCGCCGCACTTGGCGTATTTTTTGCCAGCTCGGCCAGATAGGCGAAACCGCCGGCCATTTCTAACTCGCCCAGCGTTTCCAGCGATTCAGAGAGTGTAATCAAGTCGATTGGCTGGCCCGCTTCCAGCAAACGCTGCATTTCCGTGAAAATCATGCGGTGCGAGCGGTTGAAAAAATCACTGGCGACAACACGCTCCGAAACGTTGTCCCAGCGCTGGTTATCCAGCATCAACCCACCGAGCACCGACTGCTCCGCTTCTATGGAATGCGGCGGCATTTTCACGCCTTCCAGCTGCCGATCGCGGGGTTCGTTCGATTTGTTGGTGGGTTTATTTCCTGCCATAGTGAATGCATTACCGATCGTGAAAGGGACGCGCAAGTATAACGTCCCAGGATGAACAATCACAGGAGTCAGAATGGCAAAGCGTATTCAGTTCAACCAACACGGCGGCCCAGATGTGCTGCAATGGGTCGATTTCGAACTGGCCGATCCCGCCGAGCACGAAGTGCAGGTGGAAAACAAGGCGATTGGCATTAACTACATTGATACCTATGTGCGCAGCGGCTTGTATCCGCAAAGCAGCTTCCCTTCCGGCTTGGGCACTGAAGCAGCCGGTGTGGTGAAGCGTGTCGGATCGGCGGTGACGCGTTTTAAAGCGGGCGATCGCGTGGTCTATTGCCAGGCCGCGCTCGGTGCGTATAGCGAAGTGCACAATGTGGCGGAAGATCGCCTGGTGATCTTGCCGGACAGCATCTCCTTTGAGCAAGGCGCGGCTTCTTTCCTTAAAGGGTTAACCGTGCAGTATCTGCTGCGCCAAACCTATAAAGTGAAAGCCGATGAAATCTTCCTGTTCCATGCCGCAGCCGGTGGCGTGGGTTTGATCGCCTGCCAATGGGCCAAAGCGCTCGGCGCACATCTGATTGGCACGGTAGGTTCTGCAGAGAAAGCGAAGATTGCCAAAGATGCCGGCGCCTGGGCGACGATCAATTATCGCGAAGAGGATATTGCGAAGCGCGTCAGCGAATTGACCAACGGTGAGAAAGTGGCCGTAGTGTATGACTCGGTGGGGAAAGACACCTGGGAACCTTCGCTGGATAGCCTGCGTCGCCACGGATTAATGGTCAGCTTTGGTAATGCATCGGGTCCGGTAACCGGCGTTGATCTTGGCATTCTCAATAAGAAAGGCTCACTGTTCGTTACCCGCCCTTCGCTGTTCGGCTACATCACCAATCGTGAAGAACTGGATGCCGCCAGCAATGAATTGTTCTCATTGATCGCCAGCCGGGCAATTCAGCTTAACGTGCCAGAGCAGCAGAAATTAGCCTTGCCTGACGCAGTGCGCGCGCATCAGGTGCTGGAGAGTCGCGCGACTCAGGGTTCCAGCCTGCTGATTCCCTGATGCTAAATGCAAATGGGGCTTCCCGTAGGAAGCCCCTTTTTCTTTCTTTTTTATAGTTCGCGCTGGTGTAGGGACAGCGGCGATGAATTCGTTTGAAACAACGCCAATCATCCTGACAGAAAACATAAGTAAAAAATATGTTTAAATGCGGAATTATGCTAAGCAATTTCCGAGTCTGTGATCGTCACCGCAGTTAGCGCCAATCCCTTCTATCTAAGTCGCTGATTTTTCTTTTCAGCCTGCGCAACTTTGCCTCACCTGAAGGCGTGGTAAATGCCCGATAAAGCCAGACAGCGACAACCGCCAATACCAGCCATGGCAACACTTTAATAACAATCGCCAGCAATCCGCCAAAGAACATCAAAGCGGTCGCCACCACCAATGCCGCAATAACGCCCAGCAACGAAACGCCAGTGAACAGCAGCATCAGAAAAAAGCCGATAACAAATAGAATTTCCACGAAGGCTCTCCTGTGTAAGTAACATCAGGAACATTACAAGATACGTGCCAGGTTATAAAAATAGCTAAATGCTTGAAAGCAATGGACAAGAGTTGAATGAAGAAGTAATGAGGTGATGAAAAAAACTAATTCTCGGCGTAGAAATAACCATCTATAAAATTATGGTACTGGCTTTACGGTGCGCATGAAGGCGCACCGTATCAAACCGGAACGTTCCGGCATGCTAAACAGTGATCACATCACTTCCTGCGGGATCTTATCCGCTACCAGCGCTAACGCCGCTTCCAGCACGCGCACATCGGCGCCGGGTTTGTGGGCGTTTTCACTTAAATAGCGACGCCACTGGCGCGCACCCGGAATGCCCTGGAACAGGCCAAGCATATGGCGCGTCACATGGCCGAGGTACATGCCTTTGGATAGTTCAGCTTCAATGTAGGGATACATCGAGCGCACCACCGCTACCGGATCGACGCGCGGCATATCGCGACCAAACAGCTCGCGGTCAACCTGCGCCAGAATGCCCGGATTCTGATAGGCTTCGCGCCCCATCATCACGCCATCCATATGCTGCAGATGCAGCTTAGCTTCTTCCAGGGTTTTGATGCCGCCATTAATCGCCATGGTCAGCGCCGGGAAATCGCGCTTCAATTGGTAAACGCGAGGATAATCGAGCGGCGGAATCTCGCGATTCTCTTTCGGGCTTAAACCGGAAAGCCAGGCTTTACGCGCGTGGATAATAAAAGTATCGCAGCCGCCCTGTTGCGCCACGGTGCCAATAAAATCACACAGGAATTCGTAGCTGTCCTGCTCATCAATCCCGATACGGGTTTTGACCGTCACCGGAATGCTCACCACATCGCGCATCGCTTTAATGCAGTCGGCAACCAGCGCCGCATCGCCCATCAGGCAGGCTCCAAAACGACCATTCTGTACGCGATCGGACGGACAACCCACGTTGAGGTTGATCTCATCGTAGCCACGCTCTTCTGCCAGCTTAGCGCACTGCGCCAGTGCGGCGGGATCGCTGCCCCCCAACTGCAGCGCCAGCGGATGCTCTTCCTCGCTGTAGGCCAGATAGTCGCCTTTACCGTGAATGATCGCGCCGGTCGTCACCATTTCGGTGTACAGCAGCGTGTCGCCGCTCAGCTGACGGTGGAAATAACGACAGTGGCGATCGGTCCAGTCGAGCATGGGGGCGATGGAAAAACGTTGCGAGGAGAAAGTATCGGTCATGAAACGCAGTGAATCCGCAGTAAGTTAAGTGATGAGAAACTGCGCAATCATACCACAGCAAAACGGGCGGCACAGCCGCCCGTTATCAGACAGGGAATTAGAAGTTAAATCCGAGCTGCAGCATCGCACCCACGGTGTTGTCTTTACCCACAGAACCGGCCAGATCGAGATGAACGGTATTGTTGAACGGTGACACACCTAAACCGGCGGTGAACACGTCAGTATCGTTCGACTTCAGATCGGCACGATAACCGGCACGCAGCGCCAGCCAATCCAGCACACGATACTCCGCACCTACGCCAGCATATTGGCTGCTGTCTTCCGATTTAAAGCGCTTAGTTTCAGTCAGATCAACATCACCGGCCAACGTGAACGGCCCGCTATTCCAGGAAAGCCCGGTCGTAACCAGTGGACGAATTTGGTAAGTATCGCGGTAGCCGTTCACCTCTTTGGTGTCGATATCGCGCGAGATCAGGTTTTGCCCAGTCACACCGAAGGTCCAGTTCTCACCGAAATCCGTTGCAACGCCAGCATCCACGTTGAAACCGGTATCGCTGCTGCGATAGCGGCTGCTGTTAATGTCGCTCTTGTCGTAGTTGTAGATACTCGCGGTGTAGTTATACAGCCAGGTTTTCTGTAGCTTTGGCGTCACGCCGATCGAAACAGGGTGGCCAGCAATCGAGAACTCATGCGCAACTGACACACCATAATCGGTGATCAAAGCCGCCAGCCCATTGGCGCTGGAGCGCAAGTTATTTTCATCACCCGGAACAGGAATTCTTGACCCATCGGCAACAGCGCGCAGGTAGGCAATATCGCTATCCGCTACGTTGGCGCGCACGTGCGCCGTGCCGTACGCCTTAGTGATGAAGGCAAAAGGTAAGGTTTCATTTGGAACGGTGACGGCCAGGGCTACGCCCGCCGTTGCGTTGGCTTTATTGCCGCGCAGATCGCTGAGCTGATTAGCCATATCGCCTGCTGCGGCCTTCAACTGCGGGTAACCATTGAGGTAATCGGCAAAGGTGAGGTTATCGATTACGTCCTGATAACGATCAACGGTATCAGTGATGTCATCGACACGGTCGATCAATTTGTCTTTATCAGTAACCTGTGCACCAGCTGAAGGAAAAATGATGCTGACGCTATCTTCAGGTTGCGCTTTGGTCATCAATGCTGGGTTAGCCAGCACTGCGGAACTCCAGGTGGAAGAGGCTACGCCGGTACCGCCCATCGCATCGTTACGCGCGTCATACCATGTACCTGCTGCCAGAGCTGAGGAAGAAAGAAATACTGCATTCAAAACAACAAGATAAGCTACTTTTTTGTGCCTGAATAATGTCTTCGCCATGAGCCTGCCATCACCTTTGAAATGTCGCTGAATCACTCACCGACTGAAAGTTTAGTTAGCCGCCATTCTGAACCCTGGCTAACGCTTCATTGCTGTGAATTAAAAGGAAATAGCACTGCTATTCGCAGAATTGGATGCGTAAGCACCATTCTGCTGTGTTTATATGCAGAAAAATTAACAGTGAATAAATTGATACCAGAAATTACTTAAGACCTTTTGAACCTTATACGCTAACCCGGTGAGTTGCAAAGCAAAATCCTTGTAGCCGTTGCGCTGTCTGGCTGGACGGATTTTTCAGACATAATGGTTGCAACAATGTTGTTGGGTAAACAGGAAGGATAATCGATTGATTGGTGGGAGTTTTCTGCAGGAGTTTAAGGAAAATAAGCAATCACAGCAGCGTAAAAATTTGTGTGATAAAATAACATCACCTGCAACCCGGAGAATGCTTATGTCAAACCTCACGCCAGAACAACTTCTTACCCAGGCTGAATCACTTTGCCTTGATCGCGGCGTGCGCCTCACCACTCAGCGCGCCGAAGTGCTGCGCTTGATGGCAGAGCAGAATGGTTCGATAAGCGCTTACGATTTGCTGGATCAGCTGCGTGTCAGTGAACCGCAAGCTAAACCGCCCACCATTTATCGCGCGCTGGATTTCCTGCTGGAACAGGGATTTATTCATCGCGTTGAGTCGAATAACAGCTATGTGGTTTGTCATCATTTTGATGAGCCGGCACATACTTCAGTGATGTTGGTGTGTGACGGTTGCGCGGCAGTGACTGAAAAACATGCTCATGGTGTGGAAAAGACCATTGCTGCGTTAGCGGATCAGGCGGGATTTTCTTTGCGTCATACCGTGATTGAGGCACATGGCCTGTGTGAGAGCTGCGCAGAAGTGGCGGCTTGCACGCATCATGAAAGCTGCGAGCATGATCATCAGGTTGAGGGAAAAAAACGGGTAAGAAAATAGAGAGGCACGTCCTTGTGCCGGGCCAATCACTACGCTAAATGATTGGCGGGTAGGAGCATCTTCCTCAGGGGCAATTACCAGCGGTAATCTTTATTGGTGCTTTCCCAGTCCTTAACTTCTTGTTCGGCCTGGTCTTTTGCATAACCGTAGCGTTCCTGGATTTTACCGACCAGCTGATCGCGTTTACCTTCGATCACCGTCATATCGTCATCGGTAAGCTTGCCCCACTTCTCTTTAAACTTACCTTTAAACTGCTTCCAGTTTCCGCTCGCTTCGTCTTTGTTCATAATAATCCTCCACTACATCCTGAGTGAGATAGATATATTGCCTGCTTAGCTGGCGATATACCCAGACAACGCGCTACTCATGTGCGCCGTATAAGGTAATTGTAGTAGCCGCTTCGCAGTTTGCAGAGAAATACAGATTAATCTGTAGGTTACGCTTCGCTTATTCAGGCGTTGAACCAGCTATTGCGCAGCCAGTGACCGCGCCAAATCAGCCACAGCGTCAGTCCGCGTAACGCCAGGAACACCGTCACTGCCAGCCATAAACCGTGATTGCCAAGCCATGGCAACGTGAGCAGCGCTAGACCGTAGCCGATTGCCGCTATCACCATGCTGTTGCGCATCTCACGACCGCGCGTCGCGCCGATAAACATGCCATCCAGCAAATAACACCAGACGCCAATCAGCGGCAGAATCACTTGCCAAATCAGATAGCGGTCGGCCATCTCGCGTAGCGCTTCCAGTGACGTCAGCATCGCCACAATTTGCGGACCGGTGAACGCATAAATCAGCGCAAAGATTGCTGCAACGAAGCAAGCCTGACGACAAGCCGCATGCCAAATCAGCAACAGCCGACTGCGATCTTTGGCCCCAACCGCTTCACCCGAACAGGCTTCAACCGCATAGGCAAAACCATCCAGCGCGTATGCGGTAAAAGTGAGAAACATCAACAGCACCGCATTGACCGCCACCACATCCGGGCCAATCCGCGCGCCAAGGATGGTGAGTGACGCGAAGCAAATTTGCAGCATCAAAGAACGCAGCATAATGTCGCGATTGAGGCGGAATAGCCGCGCCGCATCGCCACGCCAACTGCTTTTAAGCAGAGTAAAATGGATACCGCGCATGTTCAGCACGCGCGCCACCATCCACAAACCCACGCCCAGCGTGACATATTCTGCCAGCGCGGTGGCCGCCGCCGCGCCAGCCACACCCCAATGCAGTTTGAGTACGAACAGCAGATCAAGCAGGATATTCACCAGATTGCCGATGATCAGCAGCACCATCGGTGCGCGCGCATACTGCACGCCTAGCAGCCAGCCAAGAATCACCAAATTGGCTAAGGCTGCGGGGGCACTCAGCCAGCGAATCTCAATAAATATTTGCGCCTGCTGCTGCACTTCCGGGCTGCCGCCCATTAAAGCTGCCGCCAGGCTGCTTACCGGCGTTCGCAGCACCATAAACAGCACGCCAAAAACCAGGGCAATCAGCAGCGGTTGCGTTAAGGCGCGCGCCAGCGCGGTTTTGTCATTGGCGCCAAATGCCTGAGCGGTCAATCCGGTGGTGCTCATGCGCAGGAATAGCAGAAGCATAAAGATGAAGCTGGTCGCTGTTGTGCCCACGGCGACGCCACCGAGGTAAATCGGGCTATCGAGATGACCAATAACGGCGGTATCCACCACGCCCAGTAACGGGACGGTGATATTTGACAGGATCATCGGCAGCGCTAGCCGCCAGAGTGTTTTATCTGAAGAGGAAAACAGCTGCATCAGCCCATTCCGTTGTGTGCGGTAATCAGCGTAATGGCGCCAGCATGAGCCGCAGAAAGAGTCACAGAGAAGTAAAACAGCAGACTGCGGTCAGCGCAAATTCGCACCGCCGCAGTTGGGGAGGATCAGAAACTGATCAGAGCCACTCGCCGTTGCGTACAATCCCGACAGCTAAACCTTCAATGGTTAGCGACTGCTCACGGGTATCAACGACAATCGGCTGGAAATCGGTGTTTTCCGGCAGCAGATGGACAATCGCGCCCTGCTTTTTCCAGCGTTTCACGGTGACTTCATCATCAATGCGCGCCACGACAACCTGGCCGTTACGCACTTCCTGCGTTTTATGCACGGCTAACAGATCGCCATCCATAATGCCGATATCTTTCATCGACATGCCGCTCACGCGCAGCAGGAAATCGGCACTCGGTTTGAACAGATTCGCATCCACCTGATAGTGGGCTTCAATATGTTCCTGCGCCAGCAAGGGTTCACCGGCAGCGACGCGACCAATCAGCGGCAACCCTTCGCTTGGTTCTTCTTCCATTAGTAAACGAATCCCGCGCGATGCGCCGGAAACAATTTCAATTACGCCTTTACGCGCCAGCGCTTTCAGATGCTCTTCAGCAGCATTGGGCGAGCGAAAACCCAGTTGCGCAGCAATTTCCGCACGCGTTGGCGGCATGCCCGTCTGGTTAATATGGTCGCGAATCAGGTCATAGACCTGTTGCTGCCGTGCAGTTAACGCTTTCATCCCGCCCCCTGGTTGTTTATACAGTCGCTGTGAGTATATACAGGTATTCGCGAAATGAAAACCGTAACAGAGGGAAAAATCAGCGGTTTGATGAATCTGGAATCCCTATCTCAAATGCGTCCAGAGCAGCGCGATCCAGACGAACAGAGCCAGTAAGATAGTCAGCAATACGGCGGCCGATCCCATATCTTTGGCGCGGCCCGCGAGCGGATGTTGTTCCTGCCCGATGCGGTCGACCACCGCCTCGATAGCGCTATTAAGGATCTCAACGATGATAACCAGCACCACCGAGCCAATCATCAAGATGCGGGAGAGGGTATCTACATCCAGCCAGCACGCCACGAGAATGGCCACCAGCGCGGCAACGGCTTCCTGCCGAAATGCGGCTTCATGCTGCCATGCGGCACGTAGGCCCTGCCAGGAATAACCGGCTGCTTTCACTATTCTTATTAAACCGGTGACGTTATTTGCCATGTCTATGGAACCCTTGAACTATTTTGACGTCAATGTGTGGGCAGTTTGAGGCGGCAGAGCCACAGACCTTCGCTGCGCTTTCTGGTATGCTTGCCGCGCTTTGCTAACAAGAGGCTTAAAGTTGTCTATGTCAGGTTGGCGTAAACTCTATTACAAATTATTGAATTTACCACTCTCTATTTTGGTAAAAAGTAAGGTCATTCCGACCGATCCCGTTTCTGAACACGGGATCGATCCGACACGTCCGGTGATGTATGTTTTGCCTTATGATTCAAAGGCTGATCTGCTCACGCTGCGTGCTCAATGCCTGAAACATGATCTGCCCGATCCGCTGGCTCCGCTGGAGATCGATGGCACCCTGCTGCCGCGCCACGTGTTTATCCACGATGGCCCACGCGTGATTCCCTATTTCGTGGCCAATCCCGAATCGGTGAAGTTGTTCCACGATTATCTGGATTTGCACCGCAGCAACCCGCAACTCGACGTGCAAATGCTGCCGGTCGCGGTGATGTTTGGTCGCGCGCCGGGACGTGAAACATCCGGTGAATCCACGCCGCATCTGCGCGTGCTGAATGGCGTGCAGAAGTTCTTCGCCATTTTGTGGCACGGCCGCGACAGCTTTGTCCGCTTCTCGCAAACCGTTTCGCTACGCCAGATGGCGACCGAACACGGTACCGATAAGTCGATTGCGCAGAAGCTGGCTCGCGTGGCGCGCATTCATTTTGCCCGCCAACGTCTGGCTGCGGTCGGCCCGCGTCTGCCTGCACGTCAGGATCTCTTCAACAAGCTTTTACAGTCCAAAGCGATTGAAAAAGCGGTAGAAGATGAAGCACGCAGCAAAAAGATTTCGCATGAGAAAGCCCAGCAGAACGCCATCGAAATGATGGAAGAAGTGGCGGCGAACTTCTCTTACGAAGCGATTAAGGTCACTGACCGCGTGATGGGCTGGCTGTGGAGCCGCCTGTATCAGGGCATCAACGTACATGGCGGTGAGCGCGTGCGTCAGCTGGCGCAGGATGGTCATGAGATTGTCTATGTGCCCTGCCACCGCAGCCACATGGATTATCTGCTGCTCTCCTACGTGCTTTATCATCAAGGCCTGGTGCCGCCGCACATTGCTGCGGGGATCAACCTGAACTTCTGGCCAGCCGGCCCGATTTTCCGTCGCCTGGGCGCGTTCTTTATTCGTCGTACCTTTAAGGGCAACAAACTCTATTCCACCGTGTTCCGTGAATATCTCGGCGAGCTGTTTAGCCGTGGTTACTCCGTTGAATATTTTGTGGAAGGCGGACGTTCGCGTACCGGCCGTTTACTGGACCCGAAAACCGGCACCCTGTCGATGACGCTGCAGGCGATGCTGCGTGGCGGCAGTCGCCCGATCACCTTCGTGCCGATCTACATCGGTTACGAGCACGTGATGGAAGTGGGCACGTATGCCAAAGAGCTGCGTGGCGCGGCCAAAGAGAAAGAGAGCTTCCTGCAGATGGTGCGCGGCTTGCGTAAGCTGCGCAATCTTGGTCAGGGCTACGTTAACTTCGGCGAACCGCTGCCGTTGATGAACTACCTGAACAAAAACGTGCCGGACTGGCGCGATGCGATTGATCCTATCGAACCGCAACGCCCTGCGTGGATGACACCTGCTGTGAATGACATTGCGGCGAAGCTGATGGTGCGCATTAACGAAGCCGGTGCGGCCAACGCCATGAACCTGTGCGTGACTGCGCTGCTGGCGTCACGTCAGCGTTCATTAACTCGCGAACAGCTGATTGAGCAGTTAGAGTGCTACACCCAACTGCTGCGCAACGTGCCGTATTCGCCAGAAGCCACGGTGCCCGATATGAGCGCCGAAGCGCTGCTTGACCACGCGATGGGCATGAACAAGTTCGAGACCGAGCAAGACAGCATTGGCGACATTATCATTCTGCCGCGCGAGCAGGCAGTGCTGATGACCTACTATCGCAACAACATTCATCACATGTTAGTGATGCCATCGTTGATTGCCGCCATCGTGCAGCAACATCGTGAAATCAGCGAAGCAGAGCTGCTGCGTCAGGTGAGCCTGGTATATCCGATGCTAAAGAGCGAGTTGTTCTTACGCTGGGACAAGGCGGAGTTGCCTGCACTACTTAACGCACTCTGTGCAGAGATGGCGCGCCAGGGCCTGATCACCTTGCAGGATGGTCAACTAAGAATGACGCCGGCACGTCACCGTTCGCTGCAACTGCTGGCGGCGGGTATTCGTGAGACGCTTCAGCGCTTCGCGATTACCTTCGCTATCCTCAGCGCGAAACCGGCCATCAACCGTGGCACGCTGGAGAAAGAGAGCCGCACCCTGGCTCAACGCCTTTCTGTATTGCACGGTATCAACGCACCCGAGTTCTTTGATAAAGCGGTATTCACTGCATTGGTACTTACGCTGCGTGATGAAGGTTATATCAGTGACAAAGGCGATGCCGATGCGGAACGCAGCCATATGATGTGGCAGATGCTGGCGGAGCTGGTCACCAGCGATGTCCGTCTGACGATTGAGAGCGCGGTCACCCACGATTAGTAGGCGACATGAAAACACAAAGGCGCACTTCGGTGCGCCCTGCTAAGTCCTCGCTATTCTCCCACGATCCCTCCTGCCTGATGACTCATCTCGGTCGCCATGAATGGCGACCCTACGAGACTTGTAGCGATGGCGAGTCAAAATTATGCCTTGATGGTGCAGCGCGGGTGTTGAGGCGACATCCCAACTCGCTGAACGAGTGAGGGATTCCAGGGCGAGCCGCATGGATGCGGCGAGAGGTGGCGCTGAGCAGGAGCGAATCGCCACCGGTCCGTCAGGAATCGTGAACGAGTGAAGGCACCGCGCAGCGGCGAGCTGGGCTGGCGCAAGGCCCGGGAGTGCAGAGGGCGCGGCCAGGCGCTCTCTGCTCGGTCGCCGCACGAAGGTGCTGCAACTGCCTCAGCGCAAAGCGAACGAAAGTCGCTCTGCGCTTAACTGAACAATATTACGCTTCAGTGCGCCTTTTTTGTTTATAACAAATCCGCGAACGGCACGGTGCTGAGCAGAATGCCGAGAAACAGCACCATGCCCACATAGTTGTTATTCAGAAACGCCTGGAAGCAGGGATCACGCTCGCGCTGGGCAATCAGCTTCTGCTGATGCACAAACAAACCAGCTGCCAGTAACAGTGACCAGTAAAACGCGCCATTCAGATTGAGCATCATGCCCACCAATGCCATTAGGCCAAGCGTCGCCAGCTGCAATAAACCGATAATCAGTTTGTCATAACGACCAAACAGAATCGCCGTCGACTTCACACCAATCTTCAAATCGTCATCACGATCGACCATTGCGTACTGCGTGTCATAGGCCACCGTCCAGCAGATATTTGCCAGGAAAACCAGCCAGCAGACCAAAGGTAAAGACTCACTAACTGCCGCCCAACCCATGGGAATCGCCCAGCCAAATGCCGCGCCGAGCACCACCTGCGGCAGATGCGTATAGCGCTTCATAAACGGATAAACCCACGCCAGCGCCAGGCCGCCAAATGACAGCAAAATGGTCATGGTGTTCATGGTCAGCACCAGCATAAACGCCAGCAAGCCGAGACCGGCGAAAAGCAGTTTGGCCTCTTTCTCAGATACCGCGCCGCTGGCCAGCGGACGTGACGCCGTGCGCTTTACGTGACCATCGATTTTGCGGTCAGCGTAGTCATTGATGACGCAGCCTGCAGCACGCATCACGATCACGCCGAGCACAAACACTAACAGCACCGGCAGCGGTGGAATCGCCATGCCGGAGAGCCACAATGCCCACAGGGTTGGCCATAGCAGTAGCACGGTGCCGATGGGTTTATCAATACGCATCAGGCGGCAGTAAGCCTGCCATTTGGTCATGGGTAAGGTGTTTTGCACAGTGGTTTATCCTTGATCCAGCGCGCGATAGAGCGGCGACGCCGGTAAAAACAGTTCAGTTAACAGTAGCGGTTTGCCCGACAAGCGCAGGCGAGAACGGCGTCCCCATAACTCGCCAACCTGACCGGGATCGATAAAATCGCGGCTCAGGGTAGATGATGAGAACAGATAGCGACCGAGCGGACGCGTACCGAGCTGTTGCAGCATCTGCTCGGGGCCGTTCAGCGTGCTTTCTGGCACCACGGTGCGGCCAATCAGCCAGGGTACGCCATCACCGCACAGCACAATTTCGCGCAGCCAGAAGCGCGGATCGGCGGGCAGAAATTCCGCCTCATCCGTTATTTCATCGGCGCCTATAAACGCTTCACGGATCACTTCTACGGTCACTTGCTGACAATGCTGCTCGAAGCGACGCGTCATGGAATCTTCTTCCATTAACCAGTCAAGTAACGGGGCAGAAAGCTGCGGGGAAGAGGCTGGCAGCCAGTGCAGTGCGCGTAACTGGCGCAGCGCGTCATGCGACATCAGGACATCTCCGGAAAAAAAGTTGCCCTAGTTTAACGCAGAGGAGAATGCGTGGCACTGCTGGTTGTGCCACGCGATATTATTACTCACGCTTCAGACGGTTACTGTTGGCCAGCCACAGCGTCACCACCAGAATCAAAATCGCCGCTGAATAGTAGAGCGTATCAAACGGATTTTTATGGTCGACGATGATCAGGCGAATGATCGCCGTGATGCCGATATAGATAAAGTAGCGCAGCGGGAAGTGATAGCCCGACTGAAAGTACTTCACAATCAAGGCGATAAATTCGAAGTAGAGGAAGTAGATAACGATGCCTTCAATCAGCAGATAGGAAGAGGTCTGCTCGCCAGTGCTAAACAGCACATTGGCCAGATGAATGGTTTCTTTACCGAGAAACACCACCAGAATAATGGCCAGGATGATCAGACCAATATTCAGCACCCACTGCAGTGCTAAAGAAATGTACTGCCCAACCCCTGTTTTTATTGTCATTTTTTGCGCCTCACGCTCTCAATTACTTACTGGCGCTATCATGCTGTAGTGTGATCAAAATCACAATATTTATACTTCGACATCCACGCACAGCGCGTCGTAGCGCCAGAACTCGCAGTCGCAATCAATCACGCGCTTGTGCTGATCGCGGTTGATGCGGGTGATTAACAATCCGGGCGTGCCGCTCGCCACATTGAGCGCGGGCGCGGCGCGCACCGGCAGCGGTCCCGGCAACATGGTAAAACGCGCACCGCCGTAGCGAATGCCATAGCGCTGGTCATAGAGATCGGTCAGCGAGCGCGTCAGGTCTTCATCCAGCAATCCCGGAAAAAAGGCGGGATTGAGGTAATGCTCGACATACAACACGGCGCGGCCGTCAATACGCCGCAGGCGGCGAATGCGGTAAACCTTATCGCCTTCCAGCAGTTGCAGATGACGCGCAATCGCCAGTTGTGCCGGTACTTCCCGCGCCTCCAGCACTTCGGTGCTGGCAATGCGGCCTTGCTCGGCGGCCATGGCATGAAAATGGCTGTGATGTGATGGGTTATAGACCAGCCGCGGCGGTGCCAGAAACCAGCCGCGACGCAATTCCCGGTAGATAATGCCCTGCGCTTCCAGTAACCCCAGCGCCTCACGCAGCGTGATGCGCGTGGTGGAATAGTGTTCGCTCAAGCTGCGTTCGGCAGGCAAACGACCGCTGGCAAATTCACCGTTTTCAATGCGTTCCCGCAGCCCTGCCGCAATCACATCTGCCGTTTTCGACATCATTTTTCAGCCTCATTTTGGGGCAAATCTGCACTATGACAGTTCGATGACTACAATGTGACAGAGTACAACCCACGCTTTAGCGCGCTGTAACCGCATGTGGATCGTCGCGCCACACCCCATTTCACCACCATGGTCATAAAACCTTCATCTACTCGGGCTACATTGGCTCGGTTCTTGCTGGACTAGACCAAGAAGTCCCACAACATATACCGGGAGCAATCGAGATGAAAGCGTTTATCGCCTCTGTAGTAGCCAGTGCCGTACTGCTTGCGCTGCCTGCCGCGCAAGCCGCAGATAATGACCTCGCCGCGTTAGAAAAAGCCGCGCGCGCCGAAGGCCAGGTTAACAGCGTCGGCATGCCCGATAGCTGGGCCAACTGGAAAGATACCTGGAGTGACCTCAACAGCAAATATGGTCTGAAGCACAGCGACACCGACATGTCCTCTGCGCAGGAACTGGCAAAATTTGATGCAGAGAAAGAGAACGCCAGCGCCGATATCGGTGATGTGGGCGCGGCTTTCGGTCCGATTGCCGTGGCGAAAGGCGTGGCGCAACCCTATAAACCAACGCATTGGGATCAAATCCCAAGCTGGGCGAAAGATCAGGATGGCAACTGGATGCTGGCCTATACCGGCACCATCGCGTTCCTGGTGGATAAGCAGCAGGTGAAAGATGTGCCGCACAGCTGGGCCGATCTGAAGAAAGGTAAGTATGTGGTCACTATCGGTGACGTCGGCACTGCGGCTCAGGCGGCCAACGGCGTGTTAGCAGCCAGCTACGCGTTGGGCGGTGACGAGAAGAATGTGAAACCGGCGTTGAGCTTCTTCGGCGATCTGGCGAAAGAAGGCCGCCTTGGCGTGACCGATCCGGTGATTGCCAACATCGAGAAAGGCGAAATTCAGGTGGCGGTGGTGTGGGACTTTAACGGCCTGAACTACCGCGATCAGATCGATAAAAACCGCTACGAAGTGGTGATTCCATCCGATGGTTCCGTGACGTCTGGCTACAGCACCATCATCAACAAATACGCCAAACATCCGAATGCCGCCAAGCTGGCGCGTGAATACATCTTGTCTGATGAAGGTCAGATCAACCTGGCGAAAGGTTATGCACGTCCGATTCGTGCCGAACACCTGAAACTGCCAGCCGACGTGCAGGCTAAGCTGCTACCGCAGTCTGAGTATAAAAATGCTCGTCCAATCAAGGACCAGGCCGCATGGGATAAAACCTCGAAAATGCTGCCGCGTCTGTGGCAAGAGAACGTCATCATCAATATGAAGCAGTAAGGAGCGAGGGATGAAAACGATCCTGGTGGTGTTGGATGGGCTGAGTAATCAGGTGGCGCAACACGCAATGGGCTATCTGTTTGCCGAATGCGCGCAGGGCAACGGCCAATATTACACGCTGACCTGCGAACTGCCTTCGCTGTCGCGCCCGCTGTACGAATGCATTCTCACCGGCATTCCACCGGTGCGCAGCGGCATTATTCATAACGGCGTCAGCCGCTTAAGTAATCAGCGCAGCATCTTCCATTACGCGCGTGCTGCCGGTCTCACCACCGCTGCGGCCGCTTATCACTGGGTGAGTGAGCTCTACAACCAATCCCCGTTCAACGCGGCGCGCGACCGCCATACGGTCGCGCCCGATCGGCCCATTCAGTACGGCCACTTTTACTGGGATGACGGTTATCCGGATTCCCACCTGTTCGAAGACGCAGAAAGCCTGCGTTTGCGGCACGATCCTGACTTCCTGCTGATCCACCCGATGAACATTGACGATGCCGGGCACAAGCACAGCTTGTCATCGCCGCAATATCGCAACCGCGCGCGCATGGCCGATGGTTATCTGTCGCAGTGGATGCCGGGCTGGCTGGCGGCCGGATATCAGGTGATTGTCACCGCCGATCACGGCATGAACGATGACCGCTCGCACGGCGGCATTTTGCCGGAAGAGACGCAAGTGCCGCTGTTCGTGTTTGGCAAAGGCTTCTCGCTGCAGCCGGATCTCCAGCCGCAGCAAATCGAACTGTGCGGCATCGTCTGCAGCCTGCTCGGCGTCGAACATGACAAACCGGTTTGTCATGCGTTACTGGCGGAGCCGCAGTAATGAAGGGCAAAACGCTCGCTGCGCTGTTGCTGCTGCCGTTTGCGCTGTTTTGGGTGGCATTCCAGCTCGCGCCATTGTTGTGGATTGCCATCAACAGCTTCTGGAGCGACATCAATGAGCGTTGGGGCTTCGACAACTACAGCGACATCCTCACCTCGCCGTTCTATTTACAGGCGTTTCGCCTGTCGCTCGACATTTCAATCTGGTCGAGCATTTATGGCCTGCTGATCTCGCTGGTTGCCGGATATTCGCTGCATCGTCTCGGCAGCGGCCGTTTTCAGCGCTTTTTGATGTCATTTACCAACATGACCAGCAACTTCGCCGGCGTGCCGCTGGCGTTTGCCTTTGTGATTCTGCTCGGTCTGAACGGTTGTCTGACGCTGCTGCTACGCCATTACGGCGTGCTGGAGGGCTTCAAGCTGTTCTCGCGTGATGGCATGGTGCTGGTTTACACCTGGTTCCAAATCCCGCTTGGCATTTTACTGCTCTATCCAGCATTTGATGGTCTGCGCCAGGATTGGCAAGAGTCCGCCGCGCTGCTGGGTGCAGGCCGCTGGCGCTATTGGTGGCACATCGGTTTGCCGATTCTGTTCCCGGCGCTGCTCGGGACTTTCGTGATTTTGCTGGCGAATGCGCTTGGCGCGTACGCCACCATTTACGCACTCACCACCGGCAACTTTAACGTGGTGCCGGTGCGCATTGCTGCGCTGGTATCCGGCGATATCTCGCTTGATCCCAACACCGGCGGCGCGCTGGCGATGCTGCTGGTACTGATTATGGCGCTGATTACCGTGGTGCAGCAGTATCTGGTGCGCCGCAGCTATCTCAACGCCAAACCTTCCTGAGGAGCCAACCTTGTCGCGCGCGGAAAAATTTTACCATCGCCTGATTGTCTGGCTGCTGCTAGGCATTTTAGCCGCGCCGCTGCTGGCAACGCTGCTGTACGGCATTTCCACCAGCTGGAGCGATACCATCCTGCCGCAGGGCTTTACGCTGAAGTGGCTCAGCGCGCTATGGAGCGATCCGCGTTTCCTCACCGCGCTCGGTCATTCGTTACTGGTTTGCTTCGGTGCGCTGCTGTTCTCGCTGGTGCTGGTGCTGCCTGCCATGTTTGTGATCGCTTACTATTATCCGAAGCTGGATGCGGTGATGAACGTGCTGATCCTGATGCCATTCGCCGTGCCGCCGGTGGTTTCGTCGGTCGGTCTGCTGCAGCTCTATTCGTCGTCGCCGCTGATGCTCACCGGCACGCCGTGGATTTTGATCGGCTGCTACTTCACCATCGCCTTGCCGTTTATCTATCGCGCCATCTCCAACAATATGCAGGCTATCAATTTGAAAGAGCTGATTGATGCCGCCCAGCTGCTCGGTGCCAGCACCTGGCAAGCGGCGCTGTTTGTGGTGCTGCCGAACCTGCGTAAAGGCGTGTTTATCGCGGTGCTGCTCTCCTTCTCCTTCCTGATTGGCGAGTTTGTTTTCGCCAATATGCTGGTCGGCACCCGCTATGAAACCTTGCAGGTGTATCTGTTTAACATGCGCAACGGCAGCGGCCACTTCACCAGCGCGCTGGTGATCTCCTACTTTGCCGTCGTCCTGCTGGTCACCTGGCTGGCGAATGCCCTCAATCCTGAACGAGGCTGACCATGAGTTATTTGAGCGTCACCCAGCTGAATAAAAGCTACGGCCCAACCGCCATTTTTGAAAACATCGATTTCAGCGCCGAAGAAGGCGAATTTGTCACGCTGCTCGGCCCCAGCGGCTGCGGCAAATCCACGCTGCTGCGCTGCATCGCCGGATTGACCGACGTCGATAGCGGCAAAGTATTGCTGCAAGGTCAGGATATCGTGCCGCTGCCGCCGCAGAAGCGCACCATCGGCATGGTGTTCCAGAGCTACGCGCTGTTCCCGAACATGACGGTTGAGAAGAATGTGGCGTTTGGCCTGAAGATGCAGAAACTGGCGAGCGGCGAGATTCAAAAGCGCGTGATGGAGGTGCTGGCGCTGGTGGAACTCACCGAGTTCGCGCGGCGTTATCCGCATCAGCTTTCTGGCGGACAGTGTCAGCGCGTGGCGCTGGCGCGTTCGCTGGTGACGCGTCCACGCTTGCTGCTGCTGGATGAGCCGCTGTCGGCGCTGGATGCGCGCATTCGTCGCCATCTGCGCGAGCAAATCCGCCATATTCAGCGCGAGCTGAAGCTCACCACCTTGTTCGTTACCCACGATCAGGAAGAGGCGCTGACCATGTCCGATCGCATCGTGTTGATGAACCGGGGCAAGATCGTGCAGAACGGCAACGCCGAAATGCTCTATACCCAACCGGCCGATGTGTTTGCCGCCGGTTTTATTGGCAACTACAACCTGCTGAGCGCCGAGCAGGCAACGCAGCTGACCGGACAGGCTTTCAGCGGCCAGGTCGCGATTCGCCCCGAGTCAATCCAACTGTGCGCGCCGCAGGCTGGCATTCCCGCCACCATCCTCAGCCATAGCTTGCTCGGCAACGTGATTCGCTATCGGGTGCGCGCGCAAAATGTAGAGCTCTCAGTTGATGTGCTCAATCGCAGCGTGGCAGATTTGCATCCCGCTGGCATGCAGATTGGGCTACAGTTAGAGATGTCGACGTTGCGCCAGGTTGCTTAATTTAAACGAAAAAAGGCGACACAACGCGGCGAAGGTTTTACCGGTTGTGCTCACCGTCAGGCTGGCAATCGGTGTGATTTGAGCCTGACGGATGAGGAGCCTCTATACGTGTTAACTCTGCTTAATCTACTCTCCGCCGTTGCGCTGCTGGTTTGGGGCACACACATTGTGCGAACCGGCATCATGCGCGTTTACGGTGCCGATCTGCGTCGCGTACTCAGCCGCAGCGTCGAAAAAAAACCGATGGCGTTTCTTGCCGGCATCGGCGTGACAGCGCTGGTACAAAGCAGTAACGCCACCACGCTGTTGGTTACCTCCTTTGTTGCGCAGAATCTGGTGAGCCTGACGCCCGCGCTGGTAGTGGTATTGGGCGCGGATGTCGGGACCGCGATCATGGCGCGTATCCTGACCTTCGATCTGTCGTGGCTGTCGCCGCTGTTTATCTTCTTTGGCGTGGTGTTCTTCCTCAGCCGTAAGCAAACGCGCGTTGGGCAGCTGGGCCGCGCCAGTATTGGGCTCGGACTGATTCTGCTGGCGCTGCAGCTGATTGTCGCGGCCGCCAAACCGATCACTCAGGCGTCGGGCGTTCAGGTACTGTTCTCAACACTGACCGGCGATGTGATGCTCGATGCACTGATTGGCGCGGTGTTCGCCATCATCAGCTACTCCAGCCTCGCGGCGGTACTGATTACCGCCACGCTGACCGCTACCGGTGTCATCTCCTTCAAAGTGGCGCTCTGTCTGGTGATTGGTGCCAACCTCGGCAGCGGCCTGCTGGCGATGATTAACGCCAGCGGCTCCAATGCAGCGGGCAAACGCGTCGCGCTCGGTAGCCTGCTGTTTAAGCTGATTGGCAGCATCGCCATTTTGCCGTTCGTCAATGTGGTCGCTGACGTGCTGGATAAAATGCCGGTCAAAGATGAAGAGCTGGTCATCTTCTTCCACGTGTTCTACAACCTGATTCGCTGCTTGGTCATGGTGCCGTTTGCCGATCCGATGGCGCGCCTGTGCCGCCGTATGATCGCCGATGATCCTGAAAACGAAACGCATCTGAAACCCAAACACCTCGACAGCAGCGCACTCGATACACCCGCATTAGCGCTGGCTAATGCCTCACGCGAAACACTGCGCATCGGCGATGTGGTCGAGCAGATGATTGAGTCATTCAATAAAGTGGTGCACGGCGACCTGCGCGAAGAGCGCGCGGTGCGGCGGCTGGATGATGATGTTGATGTGCTCTACACCGCCATCAAACTCTATCTGGCGCGTATGCCGAAAGAAGACTTGCCGGAGGATGATTCACGCCGCTGGGCGGAGATCATTGAGATGGCGCTCAACCTTGAACAGGCGGGCGACATCATCGAACGCATGTGTGCCGACGTAGCGGATAAGTCGCTGACCGCGCGCCGCGCCTTCTCTGCGGAGGGATTAGAGGAGCTGCAAACCTTGCAGGAGCAGGTGCTATATAACCTGCGCCTGAGTTTGTCGGTGTTTCTGTCGCACGATGTCACTAGCGCCAAGCGCCTGCGCCGCTCTAAGCATCGCTTCCGCATCCTGATTCGCCGTTTTTCGCACGCGCACGTTGAGCGTTTGCATCTGCAGAATGTGCAAAGTATCGAAACCAGCTCGCTGCATCTGGGTTTACTGGGCGATATGAAGCGTTTAAATTCGCTGTTCTGCGCCGTGGCGTACACGGTTTTAGATCAGCCAGATGATGAGCGGGAAGAGGATTAAATGTCGTTTCGTAGGGTCGCCATTGATGGCGACCACACCAAATTTACGACAACAAACTAAACGCAATCATGCCAACAATCGCGCCGGTGGTGCCCAAAATGGTTTCCATCAGCGTCCATGTCTTCAGCGTTTCGGCTTCGGTGGCGCCGGTGAAGCGGCCAAACAGCCAGAAACCCGCATCATTCACGTGACTGATAATGATCGAGCCACCGCCGATACAGATCGACAGCGCGGCCAGCTGCGCGCCGCTGTAGTGCAGCGGTTCTATCACCGGCATCACTAAACCGACGGTGGTTAAACACGCCACGGTGGCCGAACCCTGAATCACGCGAATCGCGCCAGAAAGGATGAAGCACGCCAGCGCAATCGGCATACCTGCGCCGGTCAACGCATGCCCTAAAACCGGGCCAACGCCCGAATCCACCAGCACCTGCTTAAACACGCCGCCGGCACCAATCACCAGCAGAATAATGCCCGCCGGTTGTAGCGCGCTGCCGCACACCTGCATCACCTTCTCTTTATCCATGCCCTGACGATACGCCAGGCCATAAATCGCCATCAGACAGGCCAGCAGAATCGCGGTGAACGGATGGCCGATAAACTCCAGCCACTCATACAGATGAGAGCCTGGCGTGGTGAAACGTGCACCGATGGTTTTCAGGCCCACCAGCAGCAGCGGGAACAGAATTAACGCCAGGCTGAAGCCAAACGACGGCAGTTTGCCCTCTTCCACTTCCGGCTGATGATCTTCCGGTGGCGCGCTAAAACTAACGTGACGCGCGATAAAGCTGCCAAACAGCGGACCTGCAATCAGCATGCCCGGAATCGCGGCGCACAGGCCCAGCAGAATCATCCAGCCAAAATCGGCGTGCATCTGCGCAGCCAGCAGCATTGGTGCCGGTCCCGGCAGCAGGAACGCAGCGGAAGCCGCAACGCCGGCAAACAGCGGGATCACCAGCTTAACCAAATTACCTTGGGTACGACGCGCTACGGCGAACGCAATGCTGATCAGCAACACTACCGCCACTTCAAAGAACAGCGGCAATGCACAGATCAATCCGGCGACGCCCATCGCATAGTGTGCGCGGCTTTCACCAAAGGTTTTCAACATGCGGATGGCAATCTGATCGACGGCGCCGGTTTCATGCAGGATCTTGCCGAACATCGCGCCCAACGCCACCACAATGGCGAGAAAGCCGAGCGTTCCGCCCATGCCTTTTTCCATGGTTTCAGCGATTTTATCGAGCGGCATGCCGGAGAACAGACCGGCACCAATGGAGACTAACATCAGGGCAACAAAGGCGTGCATACGCGCTTTCATCACCAAAAACAGCAGCAGCAGGACAGAGCCTGCTGCGGTTAACACTAACGTTGCGGTACTCATGACTAACCCTTGTTGATTGCACCCTCAATGGTCGCAACCGTGGCCGCAACTACCTCATCCAGTGAATGATTGATATCAACCACCAGTACATCGGGCTCATCCGCGCCGGGTTCCTGCAGCGTGGCGAACTGCGTCACCAGCATCTGCGGTTTGAAGAAGTGACCTTTACGCGCTTTCAGGCGGGATTCAATGGTTTCGAAATCGCCCTGCAGATAGATAAATTTCAGGTTCTCGTTGCCCTGACGCAGGATATCGCGATAGGACTTTTTCAGCGCCGAACAGACGATGATGGAGATCTCCTGCGTGCGCTGCATGGCAAATGCCGCATCATTCAGCGCCTGCAGCCACGGCTGGCGATCGTTGTCGTCCAGCGGATGGCCATCCGCCATTTTCATGATGTTGCTGCGCGGATGGAGGAAATCCCCATCGAGGAACGCGGTGTTTAACTGGTAAGAGACCTGATTGGCGACGGCAGATTTTCCGCTGCCGGAAACGCCCATCAGGATAAAGACGTGATGCGATGGAGATGGCGTAGTCATTGTTTTGCGCTCCGGCAGTGAATTCTGCCCAATGTTACCGATAACAAATCGAGTTGCCATTGTCAGAGCCCACTGAAAGGCTGGCAACCCTTCTCAGGCGGAAAAGCACGAAAGTGTGAACTGACTCAAAAAATCGCCAAAATCAGATGCTGTCACCTTCGGAGATTTCAAAGCCAACATCCAGCGGTTGCGTCATCGTGCGATCGCCACCAATCCGCGCCAGCAGCATCGCTGCCGATTCGCGTCCCATACGCTCGCGCGGCGTTAACACCGTGGCCAGGCGCGGATTGACCACTTGCGTGATGTCGTGCCCGTGAAAACCAGCAATTGCCATCTGCTCCGGCACACGCAATCCCTGACGCTGACACTCAAACATCGCGCCCACCGCCAGGTCATCGTTGGTACAAAATAGGCTGTCGGTTTCGGGATAACGCTTTTGCGCTTCACACAGCAGTTGCGCGCCGGCGCTGAACGAAGAGGCATCCTCCATCATCACGCTGTGTGGCGTGAGCCCCGCTTCGCGCATCGCTTTTTCGTAGCCCTGCTGCTTCTGCAAGGTACGTTCATCAAGGCGCGCGCCGAGATAGACGGTGTGGCGATGGCCTTTTTTCAGAATAGCATGCGTCATCTGGCGCGCGGCTTCGACGTTATCGAAGCCCACCGCCATATCGAGGCACGGCGTTACCGAATCCATCATCTCAATCACTGGAATGCCCGCCACTTCCAGCATGCGCAGCGTGCCTGGCGTATGGGTACGCTCGGTGAGGATTACGCCATCAATGTTCCAGCCGAGCAGCGAGCGCAGCTGTAGCTCCTCTTTCTGCGCGTTATAACCAAAGTGCGCCACCAGCGTTTGATAACCCGCTTCGTCGGTGACGGCTTCGATCCCGCGCAAGACGTCGGCGAAAACCTGGTTAGTCAGCGAAGGCAGCAGCACGCCGATGGCGCGGCTGGTGGCGTTGGAGAGCATGTCGGGTGCGCGATTGGGGATGTAACCGAGCTCATCCAGCGCCACGGCAATCTTATCGCGCAGCGCTACCGAGACCTGATCTGGGTTACGCAGGTAGCGGCTGACGGTCATTTTTGTGATGCCGACGCGATCGGCAACGTCCTGTAATACCGGTCTTTTCTTCTTCATCTTATGCGCCTGAGATCAGAGATAAACCGAGTTTATCATTTTTTTGTCAGGTGCAGGTTTTGCGGGCCCCCTCCTCAGGCAGAACTAACGAGAATGGTCTTGTAGCCAAGCAGAGAAGGAACAAAGAGCATCGGCAGTCCTGCACAGTAGACTAAATGACGAAAAAAAGGACCATTATGACGGACCATTCCTCTACACCAGCCAAACGCCCAATTGAGCGTTTTCTCAATACCGTTGAGTGGCTAGGAAACTTATTACCGCATCCGATTACGCTCTTCGCGTTGTTTGCATTGTTCATCATCGTCGCCTCCGCGATTGCCGCCGCCTTCGGCGTCAGCGTGATCGATCCGCGCCCGGTAGGTGCGGCGGGCCGCGCACCAGATGGCGTGATTCACGTGGTTAGCCTGATGAGTGCCGAAGGCTTGCAGCGCATCGTCAGCCATCTGGTCACCAACTTCACCGGTTTTGCGCCGCTCGGCACCGTGCTGGTTGCGCTGCTCGGCGTGGGGATTGCCGAGCATTCAGGGCTGCTCTCTGCCGCGATGCGCGCGCTGGTGTTCAACGCACCGAAAAAGCTCATCACCTTCACCATCGTCTTCGCCGGCATCATCTCAAACACTGCGTCTGAACTGGGCTATGTGGTGCTGATTCCGCTAGCTGCGATGATTTTCCACTCATTGGGACGTCATCCTCTGGCGGGTCTGGCAGCGGCCTTTGCTGGCGTTTCCGGCGGCTACAGCGCCAACTTGCTGCTCGGCACCATTGATCCGCTGCTGTCTGGCATCACCCAAAGCGCCGCACAGATTATCGATCCTGACTACCATGTTGGCCCGGAAGTGAACTGGTACTTCATGTTTGTCAGTACCTTCGTGATCTCCATTCTTGGCACCTGGATTACCAACAGCATCGTCGAACCTAAGCTTGGCAAATATCACGACGGCGAAGGCGAGGCGGTGCGTGGCGATATGGGCGCGCTATCGGCAGAAGAACGTCGCGCGCTGAAAGGCGCAGGCTGGGCGGTTCTCGGCGTTACGCTGCTGCTGATTCTGACCGTAATTCCAGGCTATGGGGTGTTGCTCAACCCGAAAACCGGCACGCTGGCGGGCTCGCCGTTCCTGAAAGGCATTGTGGTGTTTATCTTTGTTTTCTTCGCCATCCCCGGCATGGTTTATGGCCGCATGATTGGCAATATGCGCAACGATCGCGACGTGATCAACGCCATGTCTGCCAGCATGAGCAGCATGGGCATGTACATCGTACTGGTGTTCTTTGCCGCGCAGTTCGTGGCGTTCTTTAACTGGAGCAACTTCGGCACCGTGGTGGCGGTGAAAGGCGCCAATTTGCTGGCATCACTGGATATGGGCGCGCCGCTGCTGTTTGTCTGTTTCATCATGATCTGCGGCTTTATCAACCTAATGATTGGCTCCGCCTCGGCGCAATGGGCGGTGACCGCACCGATTTTCGTACCGATGCTGATGCTGGTCGGCTTTGCGCCGGAAGTGACTCAGGCGGCTTATCGCATTGGTGATTCGGTGACCAACGTAATTACGCCAATGATGAGTTACTTCGGCCTGATTATGGCGGTGGCGGCACGTTATCGTCGCGATATGGGCATCGGTACGCTGGTGGCAATGATGTTGCCGTATTCGGTGGTGTTTATGATTGGCTGGACGCTGCTGTTTGTTCTGTGGGTGTTTGTCTTCAACCTGCCGGTCGGGCCCGGTGCAGCAACCTGGTACACCCTGTAAAAGGCAAAAAAAAGCCAGCACCCGAGCTGGCTAAATAATACCTGGAAGCAATGTGAGCAATGTCGTGCTTACCCGGTTGTCAGGAGACGTTTCCGAGCTCGCATGACAATAATAATCATTATCATTCGCGTCTGTAAAGTATTTTTGCGGATTATTTTGCGTTGACGAACGATGTGAATTCCTTGATGTTAAAGGGGATTTATTCCATTTTGCACAAGGAGCGCTCTATGAGTCAGATCGTCATTCGTCACGCCATTCCCGAAGATGCCGCCGCTTTAACGCGCATGTACAGCCAGCCTGAACCGCAGGCCAGCACGCTGCATCTGCCGTTTCAATCGCCAGCGCTGTGGCAGGAACGCCTCAGCAATCCGCGGCCGGGTGTGCAGATGCTAGTGGCGTGTATTGACAATCAGATTGCCGGGCAACTCACCCTTGAAGTGCTGTCAGTGGCGCGCCGTCGCCATGCGGCGACGTTTGGCATGGGCGTCGATTCTGCCTTTCATCGGCGCGGCGTCGGTAAAGCGCTGATGTCAGCGATGATCGATTTGTGCGACAACTGGCTGCAGGTGACGCGCATTGAGCTGACGGTGTTCGCCGATAATCATAAAGCGCTTGGCTTGTATCAGCAGTTTGGCTTTGAGATTGAAGGCACCGCGCGTCGACACGCAATGCGCGACGGCGAAATGGTGGATACGCATTACATGGCGCGCTTGAAAGGTTGATGTGAATGCACAGCTGCCTTGTAGGGTGCGCATTAATGCGCACCTGGAAACCAGGTCGCCGTGAATGGCGACCCTACAAGTGATTAATAACCTGCGCTCAAATCATCCACCGAGCGCGGATCCGATGCGCCATAGCGCGTGCCATCCGGCCCAATCATAATGCTTTGCGTGCTGCCCATCGCCGGCATCACTTTCACATGCTGGCCTTTGGCTTCCAGCAGGCGCAGCGTATCCGGGCTGAAACCTTTCTCCACGCGCAGCTGATCCGGCAACCATTGATGATGGAAGCGCGGTGCGTTGGTCGCTTCCGCAACGTTCATACCAAAATCGATGCTGTTCACCACCATTTGTAGCACGGTGGTGATAATGCGACTGCCGCCTGGGCTGCCGGTCACCAGCCAGGTTTTACCGTCTTTAGCCACGATGGTGGGCGACATCGATGACAGCGGGCGTTTGGCCGGTTGCACCGCATTCGCCTCACCGCCCACTAAGCCGTAGACATTGGGCGTGCCCGGTTTGGCCGAGAAATCATCCATTTCATTGTTCATCAAAATGCCGCTTTGCCCGGCGACAATGCCGCTACCGAAATAGGTATTCAGCGTGTAGGTCACTGCCACCGCGTTGCCATCTTTATCCACCACCGAGAAGTGCGTGGTTTGATTGCTTTCATACGGCGCCAGTTTGCCCGGTTTGATCTCGCTGGATGGACGCGCTTTATTGACGTCAATCTGCTGCGCCAGGGTTTTGGCGTAGGCTTTGCTGGTCAGCGCCTGCTGCGGCACTTTGACGAAGTCAGGATCGCCAAGATATTCCGAGCGGTCGGCATAAGCGTACTTTTCCGCTTCCGCCATCACCTGCATGGCATCGGCGCTGCCAAAGCCAAACTTCGCGAGGTCGAAGTTTTCCAGGATATTGAGGATCTGCACGATGTGAATCCCGCCGGACGATGGCGGCGGCATGGAGAACACTTCGTAGCCGCGATAGGTGCCGCTCACCGGTTTGCGTTCTACCGCGCGATAAGCCGCCAGATCTGGCTTGCCGATCAGGCCGCCGTGCTGTGCCATTTCACCGGCAATTTCATCAGCGATTTTGCCTTTATAGAACGCATCCGGACCTTGCTGGGCAATCAGCTGCAGGCTGTGTGCGAGGTTTTTCTGCACCAGACGTTCGCCCTTTTGGTACGGCTTACCGTCGGCTTTGTAGAAAATCGCACGGCTGTTGTCGTGATTGATCAGCGTCTCTTTGCCGTAGGTGGCGAGATCGTCGGCCAGCGCATCGTTCACCACGATGCCATCGCGCGCCAGTTTAATGGCGGGCGCCAGTAATTTGCTCAGCGGCAAGGTACCGTACTTCTGTGCCGCCAGCGCAAAACCGGCAACGGTGCCCGGCGTGCCTGAGGCTAAGTGAGAAGTGAGTGACAACTTACTATCAGCGTTGCCCTGCTTGTCGAGGAACATATCGCGTGATGCGCGCGCCGGTGCCATTTCGCGGAAGTCGATAGCGGTGGTACGTCCGGATGCGGTACGCAGCAGCATAAAGCCCCCGCCGCCGAGGTTACCGGCCTGCGGATGCGTCACCGCCAGCGCGAAACCCACCGCAACGGCCGCATCCACTGCGTTACCGCCCTGCTTAAGAATATCGACGCCAACTTCTGTCGCCATCGCGTCCACCGATGCCACCATGCCATGTTTGGCTTTTACCGGGTGAAAGGTATCGCTATCAACGCCATACGAAACCGGCGGCGCGTTGGCGGGCGCAGCTTGTGCACCCTGCACCACGGTAAAACTCATCAATAATGCCCAGCCGAACTGCCGCACGTTGCCCTGTATCCTCATCTGCCACCATCCTTTTAAAGTTATTTATACCCTTCATACTTCAAGGTGCAGATGCGTTGGCTGCTCTCGTTCACCCGAATCACTTACTTATGTAAGCTCATCGGGACTCTCTCGTTTGCCGCCTTCCTGCGCCTTGAATTATTTTGGGTATCCATTTGTTATTTATTGATGCAAGTGTTTGCAAACACGGTAAAAAGCGTAGCAGTAAGCTAAATTCGGCGCACTCCTGGATCATAGGTTTGTGATATCGCATAAACTTATGGCTGCAGCGCGTGTTGCCGCATTGGCAGCATCAGCACACAGCAGGCTGCATGAATGGAGGAAGACCATGAACAAATGGCTAATTGTGATCGCAGCATTGCTGCCGTTAAGCAGCATGGCAAATACGTTGAACAGCACCAACGACCCGAACAAACCCGGCTATAACCCGAGCCAGCAGCGGATGCAGTCGCAGATGCAGAGTCAGCAGCAACAGCAGAAGCTCAAGTTGCAGCAGAGTCAGCAGCAGCAAAGTCAGGATGTACAGCGCAAGGTGCAGGAACAGCGGAATAGCGCCCAGCAGCGCGTGATTCAGTCGCAGCCGGGCCAGCAACAGCAGCAGAACTAACGGAAGTCGGGCCCGATAATATCGATGCGATCGGTGCAGATGGCATCGACGCCCCAGCCTAACAGCTCGCGCGCCCGCGCGGGCTGATTCACGGTATACACCAGAATATGCAGACCGGCCGCTTTTAGCTGCGCGGTGCGTTCCGCGTCGAGCAATTTGTGGTTGAGATGGATCGAGACACAATCCAGACGCGAAGTCAGCGCCTGCCAATCGTCGTGCCATTCATCCAGCAGCAAACCACGCGGCAGTTCAGGTGCCGCTTCCATTGCCGCCTCCAGCGCAGCGTAAGAGAATGAAGAGAGCAGCGGCGCGGTTTGTCCTTGCCACAGTTCGCGTGCGGCCAGCGCCACATTGCGTCCGGTTTCCACATCCTGCCCAGTGGTGGGTTTGATCTCGATATTCGCCATCATCTGATGCTGGCGGCAACGCTCGGCCACTTCGCTCAGCAGCGCCAGCGGTTCGCCTTCATAATCGCGGCTAAACCAGCCGCCGGCATCCAGCTGCGACAGCTTATGCCACGACAGCGCGCCCGCCACGCCCCAACCGTTGCTGGTGCGATCCAGCGTGTCGTCGTGCAGCAGGAAAATCTGCTTATCTTCCGATAGCTTGGCATCAAACTCGATCATGGTGTGACCGTGCTGCGCACCGACATCAATCGCCGCGAGGGTATTTTCCGGGGCCAGTTTGCCGCCGCCGCGATGCGCGACAATGTGCGGATAAGGCCAGTTATGTTGACTCATTCCAGACGCTTTCCATAGGTTGAATCGAAGAAGTGTAACGCATCTGATGGCAGATGCAGCCACAAGGTGCTGCCCGCCTGCGGGCGCTCGCTGTGCGGCAAACGTACCACCATGCGTGCATTACCGATGCGGCCGTGCGCCAGATTATCCGCGCCCAGCATCTCCAGCGTCTCCACCACCAGCGGAATACCGCCCGCGTCGCGGCTGCTAAGCTTGATGTGCTCGGGACGAATGCCGAGCGTCAGCGGGCGATTGGCCCATTTGGCTTTGCTTTCGCCCAATAGCAAGCTGTTGAGCGCATCCAGCGTGAAACGCGTGCCGTCGCTGCTGATTTGTCCTGGCAGCAAATTCATGGCGGGTGCGCCGATAAACGAGGCAACAAACTGGCTGGCCGGACGCTCGTACACTTCCACCGGCGTGCCCACCTGCTCCACCACGCCTTTGTTCATGACCATCACGCGCTGCGCCAGCGTCATCGCTTCCACCTGATCGTGCGTCACGTAAATGCTGGTGGTTTTCAGGCGACGATGCAGCTGTTGCAGCTCAAGGCGCATCTGCACGCGCAAGCGCGCATCCAGATTCGACAGCGGCTCATCAAACAGGAAGACCGCCGGTTCACGCACGATGGCGCGCCCCATTGCCACACGCTGACGCTGTCCGCCCGACAGCTCGCGTGGACGGCGATGCAGCAGATGATCCAGCTCGAGGCTGCGTGCCGCTTCCATTACGCGTTGATCGATCTGCACTTTGCCCATGCCGCGAATTTTCAGGCCATACGCCATGTTTTCGCCCACCGTCATATGCGGATAGAGCGCGTAGTTCTGGAACACCATGGCGATGCCGCGATCTTTCGGTTCCATGTTGGTGACGCGTTTGTCGTCGATATAGATATCGCCCGACGATACGCGCTCAAGGCCCGCCACCATGCGCAGCAGCGTCGATTTACCGCAGCCGGAAGGGCCGACCATCACCATAAATTCGCCATCGTTAATGGTGATATTCAGTGGCTGAATGATCTGATTTTTGCCGTCATACGATTTGGTCACGGTCTGAAGGGTTACGCCTGCCATTTATTTATCACTCTCTACCAGGCCACGCACAAACGCACGTTGCATCACGAGTACCACCACCACCGGTGGAATCAGGGTTAATAACATTGCCGCCATCACTTCATTCCACTGCGTCGGCCCGCCGCTGCTGTTGATCATGCTTTTCACTCCGGCGACGGCGGTGCTGAGACTGGTATCGTTGATGATCAGCAGCGGCCACAGATACTGGTTCCAGCCGTAGATGAAGGTGATCACGAACAGCGCGGCGAGATTGGTTTTGGACAGCGGTAACACGATGTCCCAGAAGAAGCGCATCGGGCTGGCACCGTCGATACGCGCCGCTTCAATCAGCTCGTCCGGCAGCGACATAAAGAACTGACGGAACAGGAAAGTGGCGGTAGCCGACGCCATCAGCGGCAGCGTTAAACCGCTGTAGCTGTCGAGCATATTCAGCGTCGAGATCACTTCCACCGTCGGGAAAATACGCACTTCCACCGGCAGCATTAGGGTGATGAAAATCAGCCAGAAAAACAGCGAGCGCAGCGGGAAGCGGAACCACACCAGCGCGAAGGCGGAGAGCATCGAGACGCTGATTTTGCCGATGGTGATGCCGAGCGCCATCAGCAGGCTGTTGAGCATCATCATGCCAAACGCCGGACCGCTGCCATTCACGCCGTGCGTCCAGATACGCGAGATGTTCTCCCACAAATGCGTGCCCGGCAGCAGCGTCATCGGCACCTGATACACCGCCTCGTTATCCAGCGTTGCCGCGACAAAAGCGATGTAGAGCGGGAACAGAATGGTCAGCACGCCCAACACCAGCAAGGTATGGCTGAAGATGTCCAGCCCGCGTCGATTCTCAATCATTGGTATTGCACCTTACGCTCGACAAAGCGGAATTGCAGGATAGTCAGGCCAATCACCAGCAGCATCAGCACCACCGATTGCGCAGCGGAGGAAGAGAGATCCAGCCCGGTGAAGCCTTCGCGATAGATTTTGTAGATCAGCGTGGTGGTGGCCTGCACCGGACCCCCGCCGGTGGCGGCATCGATCACCGGGAAGGTATCGAAGAAGGCGTACACCAGATTGACCACCAGCAGGAAAAAGCTCACCGGCGTGATCAGCGGCAGGGACAAATTGAAGAAGCGACGCACCGGACCGGCGCCATCGATCGCCGCCGCTTCTACCAGCGATTTGGGAATCGACTGCAGCGCGGCGAAGAAAAACAGGAAGTTGTAGCTCATTTGCTGCCAGATCGACGCCAGAACAATCAGGAACATCGCCTGACCGCTGTTTTGCGCGTAGTTCCAGTTGTAGCCCATTTGGTTCAGCAGATGGCTGAACAAACCGAGGCCCGGATTAAACAGGAACATCCACAGCACTGCCGCAACCACCGGCGCCACCGCGTACGGCAGCAGCAGCAAGGTTTGGTAGAGCTTGCGCAGGCGAATTACGTAATCGACCAGCGCCGCCAGCAGCAGGGAAAAGGTCATGCCGCAAATCGTCACCAGCGCACTGAACTCGATGGTGGTCCAAAAGGAGGCCAGATAGTATTCGTCGCTGAACAGGCGCTTAAAGTTCGCCAGCCCAACGAAGGTGCTGGAGATGCCAAAAGGATCGATGCTTTGCAGCGAATACCACAAGGCTTCACCGGCTGGCCACAGGAAGAAGATGGCCGTAATCACCAGTTGCGGCAACAGCAGCAAATAGGGCAGAAAACGGGAGCGAAATACCGGGCGCGATGAGGACATAGCAGGCTCAATCAAAGAAGAAAATCGGGGCGAACGCCAGGCATCTGCCCCGAGATAACGGTGTTACTTCACTTGCTGCTCAAAACGGCGCAGCAGTTCGTTACCGCGTTTCACAGCGTTATCCAGCGCAGCTTGCGGCGCCTGTTTGCCGGTCCACACGCCTTCCAGCTCTTCGTCCACGATGGTACGAATCTGCGGCATGTTGCCCAGACGCATGCCTTTGGTGAACGGCAGCGGATCTTTGTTCAGCATCTGACGCGTGGCGATGTCCGCGCCTGGGTTCTTGTCATAGAAGCCCTGTTGCTTAGTCAGCTCGTACGCGGCGGTGGTGATCGGCAGATAACCGGTTTTCTGGTGCCATTCGGCAGCGATTTCTGGCTGGGCGAGGAACTTCATGAATTCCGCCGCGCCTTTGTAGGTGTTGGCATCTTTGCCTTTCATCACCCACAGGCTCGCGCCGCCAATGATGGCGTTCTGCGGTGCGTTCGGTACGGTTTCATCGTACGGCATCATGCCCACGCCGAAGTTGAATTTGGCGTAGTGTTTGATGTCGGCCAGCGAACCGGAAGACGCGGTGGTGATGCCGCAATCGCCGTTATAGAACTTGGCGGTAGATTCATCTTTGCGACCGAAGTAGGTGAAATCACCCTTCTTGTTCATCGCTTCCAGCATTTCGATGTGGCGCACCTGCACCGGCTTGTTGAATTCCAGCACCGCATCGGTACCGTCAAAGCCGTTGTTTTTGGTGGCGACCGGCAGCGCATGCCAGGCGCTGAAGTTTTCAATCTGAATCCAGCCCTGCCAGCCGCTGGCGTAACCACAGGTCAGGCCCGCTTTACGCAGCGCTTCGGCGTCTTTCGCCAGCTCCTGCCAGGTTTTTGGTGGCTGATCCGGGTTCAAACCGGCTTTCTTGAACGCGTCTTTGTTGTAGTACAGCACCGGCGTGGAACTGTTGAACGGCTGAGAGATCAGCTGGCCTTTGCTGTCGCTGTAGTAACCGGCAACGGCTGGCACGAACTGCTTCGGATCCATCTGCACGCCAGCGTCTTTAAACACCTGGTTGACCGGGACGATAGCTTTGGACGCCATCATGGTCGCCGTACCGACTTCATACACCTGCAGCAGCGCAGGCGCTTTACCGGCGCGCACCGCCGCGATACCCGCCGCTAAGCTCTGCTCGTAGTTGCCTTTGTAAGTCGGAACGATTTTGTAATCGGGATGAGCCTGGTTAAAACGTTGTGCCAGAGAATCAACTTCTTTGCCTAACTCGCCTTCCATTGAGTGCCAGAAAGGGATCTCAGTTGCAGCCAGCGCATTACCGCTGAGCGCCAGACCGAGTACGACACTCATCAGGCGGGGACGAAGCGTAAAAGCGGACATAAGGTTTTTCCTGTGCTGTTAAGTACGCGCGAATGCGCGCATTTTTTAGTTCGCGACGTAACATGACACGGGGAAATGACGGATTAATAACAGGTTTATGACGGCGGTGTGACAGATGGGTTGGGAGTGCTGGCTGGTACGTGCTGGCTGTTCTTTCGTACGTGCAGGCTGTCCCCCTCCTCGGTCCTCCCCCATTAATGGGGGAGGAAGATGCTGCCACATGTCAGTGTTGAAGCTGCGTGTGGCAGCGTCTCCTTCCCCCGCTTGCGGGGGAAGGCCGGGATGGGGGACAGCGAGCACTAACTTACGCGCCTAAATAAGCACTCCGCACCGCTTCGTTGGACAGCAACGCTTCGCCGCTATCCTCCAGCACTACATGACCGTTTTCGAGCACATAACCCCGATCCGCCAGCTTCAGCGCCTGGTTGGCGTTCTGCTCGACGAGGAAGATGGTCATGCCCTCTTTACGCAACTGCTCAATGGTGTCGAAGATCTGCTGGATGATAATCGGCGCCAAACCCAGCGACGGCTCATCCAGCAGCAGCAAGCGCGGCTGGCTCATCAACGCGCGACCAATCGCCAGCATCTGCTGCTCACCGCCGGACATGGTCCCCGCACGCTGCGCTTTACGTTCTGCCAGGCGAGAGAACAGCTGATAAACGCGGTCGATACGCTCCAGATACTGCTGACGCGTGGCAAAGAAGCCGCCCATCGCCAGGTTCTCTTCCACCGTCATGCGCGAAAACACGCGACGGCCTTCCGGCACAATCGCAATCGCTTCACGCATGATTTTCGCGGTTTGCCAGTCAGTGATCTCTTTACCATCAAAAGTGATGGTGCCGCTGGTGGCGCGCGGTTCGCCGCACAAAGTGCCGAGCAGCGTGGTTTTACCCGCGCCGTTGGCACCGATCAGCGTGACGATCTCACCCTGATTGATGTGCAGATTAATGTTGTGCAGCGCCTGAATCGGACCGTAATGGGCGCTGACACTCTGCAAAGTTAAAATCGGGTTTGCCATGTTACGCCTCACCTAAATAAGCACGGATCACATCCGGATTGTTACGCACCTGTTCCGGCGTGCCGTTAGCCAGCGGCGTTCCCTGATTCACCACGTAAATGCGGTCAGAAATGCCCATCACCAGCTTCATATCGTGTTCAATCAGCAGCACGGAAACTTTGTGCTCACCGCGCAGTTCGGCGATCAGCTCATCGAGCTCGTGCGTTTCACGCGGGTTAAGACCGGCCGCCGGTTCATCCAGCATCAGGATTTCCGGGCGCGTCACCATGCAGCGCGCAATCTCCAGACGACGCTGCTGACCATAAGCAAGGTTACCCGCCTGCCGGTTCGCCAAATCCAGCAGACCGATGCGGTCCAGCCAGGTGGCTGCGCGATCCAGTGCTTCGCTCTCACCGCGACGGAAAGCCGGGGTTTTGAACAGCCCAGAGAACACGCCGCTTTTCAGGTGCTGATGTTGTGCCACCAGCAGGTTTTCAATCACCGTCATTTCACGGAACAGACGTACGTGCTGGAAAGTCCGCACGATGCCCATGCGCGCAATCTTCTGGCCTGGCAAACCTTGCAGCTGCTGATCGCGCAGTTTGATGGTGCCGCCGGTCGGTTTGTAAAAACCGGTCAGGCAGTTGAACACCGTGGTTTTACCGGCACCGTTCGGGCCGATCAGTGAAACAATTTCCTGTGGATGCAGCTCAAGCGCCACATTGTTGACGGCTAACAGGCCGCCGAAGCGCATCATCAGGCCTTCAACGGCTAATAAAGGCTGACTCATGCCTGCTCTCCTTGTTTACTGCTTTTCAACTTCAGATGCGGACGCTTCATCGGCAGCAGGCCTTGTGGGCGCCAGATCATCATCAGCACCATCAAACCGCCGAGCACCAGCATGCTGTATTCGTTCAAATCACGCATCAGCTCGCGCGATACCACCAACAGAATCGCCGCAAGGATCACCGCCAGCTGCGAGCCCATGCCGCCCAACACCACAATCGCCAGCACAAAGGCCGACTCGACGAAAGTGAAGGATTCCGGGCTGACGAAGCCCTGACGCGCCGCAAACAGCGTGCCTGCAAAACCGGCGAACACCGCGCTGATGGTAAATGCCGTCAGCTTGATGCGCGTCGGGCTCAGGCCGAGCGAACGGCAGGCGATCTCATCTTCGCGCAGCGCTTCCCATGCACGGCCCAACGGCATACGCAGCAAGCGGTTGATAACAAACAGCGTCAGCACCACCAGCAGCAGCGCCACCAGATAAAGGAAAATCACGCGGTCGCTGGGATCGTATTTCAGGCCAAAGAAGTCATGGAAAGTGCTCCAGCCGCCTTCGCTGACGCGGCGGCCAAACTCCAGACCAAACAGGCTTGGCTTGGGAATCTGCGCAATGCCGTTCGGACCGCCGGTGATCGCGGTGTTGTTCAGCAGCAGAATACGCACGATTTCACCGAAACCGAGCGTGACGATCGCCAGATAGTCACCGCGCAGGCGCAGCACCGGGAAGCCGAGCATCAGGCCAAACGCACCGGCGACTAAACCGGCCAGCGGCAGGCTTTCCCAGAAACCAAAGCCGTAATAGTGATTCAGCAAGGCGAAGGTGTACGCGCCGATGGCATAGAAACCGCCGTAGCCCAGCACCAGCAGACCAGATAAACCCACCACCACGTTCAGCCCAAGACCGAGCATCACATATATCAATGTCAGCGTGGCAATATCGACGCTGCCACGCGAGACCAGAAACGGCCAAATGACCGCGGCGGCAATCACCAGCGCCATCAACAGCTTCTGTTTTGGCGTCGATCCATCAAAGCCCGGCAGGACAAAACCTTTGCCGCTGCGCTTGAATTTACCCTGCACCAGCGGACGCAGCAGCTGGAAGACAAATACCACCGCACAACCAATGAAAATCCAGTTCCAGCGCACCGCGCCCGCGTTGGCGACCACCAGTTTGGTGCCGTCCAGATCGAGGCGCACGCCCATAAAGAAGGTGGCGAGAATCAGCAACATCACCGTGGAGATCACGGCGTTGACCAAACCGAGGCGTTTCATACTTTCTCCACCTCCGGACGGCCAAGAATCCCGGTTGGCATCACCAGCAGCACCACGATCAGCAGCGCGAAGGAGACCACATCTTTATATTCGGTCGAGAGATACGCTGAGGTCAGCGCTTCCGCAATACCCAGCACCAGGCCGCCAATCATCGCGCCAGGAATACTGCCGATGCCGCCCAATACTGCGGCAGTGAAGGCTTTCATCCCGGCCATAAAGCCGATGAACGGGTTAATCGAGCCGTAGAATTGACCGAGCAATACGCCAGCCACCGCCGCCATCGCCGCACCAATGATAAAGGTGAGAGAGATAACGCGGTCGGTATTGATGCCCAGCAGGCTGGCCATTTTCAGGTCTTCTGCGCAGGCGCGGCAGGCGCGGCCCATGCGCGAATAACGGATAAACAGCGTCAGCGCCAGCATCGACAGGAAGGTCACCACCCAAATCACCAGCTGCATGGTGGAGAGCGTGGCAGCAAAGCCGTTGCTCTCGCCCAGCGTCCACTGGCCGGTGATCAGGCTTGGCAGCGCGAGATCGCGCGAGCCTTGCGTCAGGCTGACGTAGTTCTGCAGGAAGATCGACATACCGATCGCGGAGATCAGCGCGATCAGGCGTTTGGACGATCGCACCGGCTTGTACGCCACGCGTTCGATGCTCCAGCCATAGGCGCTGGAGATGATCACCGCCATCACGAAACCGGCGGCGATCATCAGCCACGAGGTGTCGATGCCCATCATCATCAGGGCGGCAATCACGATAAAGGAGACATAGCTACCGATCATGTACACCTCGCCGTGGGCGAAGTTGATCATGCCGATAATGCCGTAAACCATGGTGTAACCGATGGCGATCAGCGCGTAGGTGCTCCCGAGGGTAACCCCGTTGAACATCTGCTGAATGAAATAGAGAAACTGCTCGGACATAGTGAGGACCTGCTCTGGAGCTAAATAATTCCCCCTCCCGCGCGCGGGAGAGGGAATTTGGGGGGATTACTTAACTGCGGTAGAAGAGCCGTCTTTGTGCCATTTGAAGACACCAAATTCGAAGCCCTTCAGATCGCCTTTCTCATCCCAGTTCAGGTTGCCCATCACGGTTGGAACGGCAGCACCTGCTTTCAGGTTCTTAGCAATCGCATCGGGCTCATCGCTCTTGCTGCGCTCGATACCGGCAACCAGCGACTGAATCGCCGCGTAGGTGGTCCAGACGAACGGACCGGTAGGATCTTTGCGGTTCGACGCGGTGTTGGCTTTAATCGCATCAACAATCGCTTTGTTCTCTGGCAGCTGGTCGTAGCGCTTCGGCAGCGTTACGAACAGGCCTTCAGACGCATCACCGGCGATGTTAGACAGAGAAGCGTTGCCCACGCCTTCCGGGCCCATGAAGCCGGCATTCAGGCCTGCGGATTTTGCCTGACGCAGAATCTGGCCCAGCTCCGGGTAGTAACCGCCGTAGTAAACGAAATCGACGTTCTCTTTCTTCAGGCGCGCAATCAGCGTGGAGAAGTCTTTATCACCGGCGGTGATACCTTCAAACAGCACCACGTTGCCGCCTTTGGCTTTCAGGGTTTTCTGCACGGATTCCGCCAGACCCTGACCATATTGCTGCTTGTCATGCACCACGGCGATGCGTTTTGGTTTGATGTGGTCGAGGATGTAGGTCGCCGCCGTTGGGCCCTGATCGGAATCCAGACCGGTAGTACGCAGCACGTCAGCATAGCCACGCGCAGTCAGTTCTGGCGCGGTCGCGGCTGGGGTGATCATCAGCACGCCTTCGTCGTTATAGATGTCTGAAGCAGGCTGAGTAGAGGAGGAGCACAGGTGGCCGATAACGTATTTAATGCCGTCGTTAACCACTTTGTTGGCAACCGCAACCGCTTGTTTCGGGTCACAGGCATCGTCATATTCCACGCCAACCAGTTTGTCACCGTTAACGCCGCCTTTGGCATTGATGTCCTTAATCGCTTGCGCGGCACCGGTAAACTGCATGTCACCGTACTGCGCGACCGGACCGGTTGATGCGCCGACGATGGCAATTTTAATGTCTTTTGCCAGCGCCGCATGGCTCATCGCCAGGGCAACGCAGCCCGCCAGTAATGCGCGTCCTTTACTCATTTTCATGCGAACTTCCCCATCTGTTGTGTCGTGTTTGTTGTGATTGTTTATTTTCTGCCAGTCAAAGAGGAAAACTCATTTTGCAATAATGGGTTAGCACGCTTTTCTGGCATTTATAGGTAATAAGGCTTTATTTTTCAGGTTATTAAACAGGAACTTTCTTCTGTAAATCAACTGACATATTCAGAATTGGCTGAGTGGATCAGCAGAATCGTCTGGTTGTTATGGCCGATTTTTCAGCAGGATACCAGCGCGTTATGCTGGCTTTTTCGGCTATCGTTGATGGCTTACTCCACAATCCTGGCAAACTGGCTGGCATTTGACCTATTTTCATCAGAAAAAAGTGACAGCGCTCTGACTGTCTAAATTCGCTACACTATCGCCTTTGCACTAGTACAGGTATTAGGTATGAAGCTGACAATCCAGCGCTTAGCATCGTTAACCGCTCAGGATCGTATCGATTTAGCTAAAGTCTGGCCGGAAATCGATATTGTGCAACTGGAAGCGCAACTCAGCGACACGCAGCGTCTGTATGCGGCGCGTTTTAATGACAGATTGCTGGCGGCGCTGCAGCTGACCCTCAGCGGCACGCAGGGGAAAATCACTCATTTCAACGTGCGTGAAGTCACGCGTCGACGCGGTGTGGGACAATACTTGCTGGAAGAGACGATGGCGCAGAACAGCGCGTTAGCCGATTGGTGGATTGCCGATGACGGCGATGCCGATCAGGGCGTGCGTGCGGCGTTTATGCAAGCTTGTGGTTTTCGTGCGCAGGCTGAGGGTTGGGTGAAATGACATACGTTGGTACGATCGACCGCACCGTTTGTCGTAGGGTCGCCATTCATGGCGACCACGCAATAAAAAGGGCGACTTAAAAGTCGCCCCGTTTTGCCACCCGATCACTATCAGGCTTCAATCGCCACACGCAGTTTCTTCATGGCGTTCTTTTCCAACTGACGCACGCGCTCTGCAGAAACGCCGTATTTGTCGGCCAACTCCTGCAGCGTGGTTTTGTTGTCATCGTCCAGCCAACGGGCGCGGATAATATCCTGACTACGCTCGTCGAGGCTCAGCATCGCATCGCTCAGCTTGTCCGCCGCATGTGCATCCCAGTTGTCCTCTTCGATGCCATCGGCAAAGTCAGAGGTTTTATCCTGCAGATACAGCACGGGCGCCATTGATTTGCCTTCGCCTGCTTCGTCATCAGACGACATGTCGAAAGTCATATCCTGCGCGGCCATGCGCGATTCCATTTCCAGCACGTCTTTGCTGCTCACGCCCAGCTCGCGTGCGACCATTTCCACTTCGTCCTGGTTGAACCAACCGAGACGCTGTTTGCTTTTACGCAGGTTAAAGAACAGCTTACGCTGAGCTTTGGTGGTCGCGACTTTCACAATACGCCAGTTACGCAGCACGTATTCGTGAATCTCTGCTTTAATCCAGTGCACGGCAAATGACACCAGACGCACGCCGACTTCAGGGTTGAAGCGACGCACCGCCTTCATCAGGCCGATGTTACCTTCCTGAATCAGGTCTGCCTGCGGCAAGCCGTAACCGGAGTAGTTACGAGCAATATGAACAACAAAGCGCAGGTGAGACAGGATCAGCGTCTTAGCTGCATCCAGATCGCCCTGGTAATGCAGCCGCTCAGCCAATGCTTTTTCCTCTTCTGCCGTCAGCACCGGCCAGTTGTTGGCAGCCCGGACGTAAGATTCCAGGTTACCCAGAGGAGCAATCGCTAAAGTTTGCATTTCTTTGGTCATTCAAACCCTCACAAATTCAATGGACTTGCCGCACGGTATTTTGCGCAGACGCTACATTATGTCAACGTCACGAGAAAACCAGAAGCAATCTGTGCTACTTGGACGACAAAGTTATCCACAAGTTCAATTATAGCAGTGAATATTTTACACACAGATGACGGCGGGGAAAATAGGAGGATTCCTCTGCTCCCAGGTCGTCGGCAGCAGAGGAAGAGTATATCAAAAAACGTTGCTTTTGGTTACTGCGGCGTAAAACGGCGTAAATGTTGTACCGTTGCTAGCCAGGCAGCAATCCAGCCGATGATGGCGGCGATCAACAATAACAGCAGCCCTTCATCCCAGGAAAAACCTTCCAGCACAAAGGTGGTACCGAATACTGTTGCCACTTGCGCCACCACCGATTGCAGGCGCAACACCAGCACTTCGGAGAGCAGCAGCGAGAGAACCGCGCCACCAAATCCTAACAGCGCACCGCCGTACAGGAAGGGACGCAGGATAAAGCCGTCGGTGGCACCAATCAACTTCTGCACGTTAATGGTATCGCGCCGCGCAAAGATGCTGAGCCGCACGCTGTTGCCGATCACCAGGAACACCGCGACCACCATCAGCAGGCCAATCATTGAGGCAATCTGCCCCACCAGCCCGGTTAAGGCCGCTAAACGCGCGAACCAGCTGTCATCCATGCGCACTTCATCAACGCCCTGCACTTTCGCGACGCGATCGCGCAGATTCGCCATGGTGTCCGAATTCTGGAAATTGAGTTTCGGCGTGATGATGGCCACCGCCGGCAGCGGATTCTGCTCCAGCATGTCCATCGAACCACCAAAACCAGACCAGTTACGGAACTCATTCAGTGCTTCTTCGCGAGTCAGGTAATTGACGTTATCCACGCCGTCGAGCTGCTTGAGCTGTGCAGTAACGTTCTCCGCCGCAGTGTCATCCAACGCTTTATCCAGATACACCGTTAACTGTGGCGCGGGATACCACTGCGTCGCCGCCTGGCTGACGTTCTTCCACACCATGTAGCACACGCTTGGCAGCGTCAGGGAAATGGCAATCACCATCACCGTCAGCAGCGTTGCCAGCGGCTGACGCCACATATCCGACAGCGTGCCGCGCAGCGCATAGCGCCACTGTTCCTGCCAGCCGCCTTTCAGCGCCTTGCTTTTAGAGGGCTGCTTCGCTTTCGGCGCAGGTGCGCGCTTGTTGCGTTTATTGACCATCGTGGCCTCCGTGCAGACGTCCCTGATTGAGCGTCATCACGCGATAATTCCGGCGTGCAATCAGCCCGACATCGTGCGTTGCCATTAATACCGTGACGCCAACGCGGTTGAACTCTTCAAACAGGCGCAGGATGTCTTCCGACAGCGCGTTGTCGAGGTTACCGGTAGGTTCATCCGCCAGCAGCACCGCAGGCTTGTTCACCACCGCGCGGGCAATGCCGACACGCTGTTGTTCACCGCCAGAGAGCTGAATCGGATAGCTTTTCGCTTTGTCGAGCAGGCCGACTTTATCCAGTGCTGCCGACACACGACGACGAATATCTTCGCCGCTGGCCCCGGAAATGATCAGCGGAATCGCCACGTTGTCGTAGACCGAACGATCCATCAACAAATGGTGATCCTGGAAAATCATGCCGATCTGACGTCGCAGGAAAGGCACTTCGCTGTGACGCAGACGCGAAATATCGTGGCCGCTAAACCAGATCTGCCCGGCGCTCGGGCGCTCAATGCCACAAATCAGCTTCAGTAAGGTACTTTTCCCCGCACCGGAATGGCCGGTCAGGAACGCCATTTCGCCGGGACGCAGATGGAAATCCACTCCCTGCAGCGCCTGACGTCCTCCCAGGTAAGCTTTACTGACCTCTTCAAAGCGAATCATCCCAATCATTCCTCTCGGGCAAACAGTGCCTCAATAAAGTCTGCGGCCTTAAACGGCCGTAAATCCTCGATGCCTTCCCCAACACCGATATAACGAATCGGAATGCCGAACTGATCGGCAACCGAGAAGATCACGCCGCCTTTGGCGGTGCCATCCAGTTTCGTCAGGGTGATGCCGGTCAGGCCCACCGCTTCATGGAACAGTTTGGCCTGGCTGATGGCGTTTTGCCCGGTGCTGGCGTCGAGCGTCAGCATCACTTCATGCGGCGCATCTTCATCCAGCTTCTTCATCACGCGGGTAATTTTCTTCAGCTCTTCCATCAGGTGCGATTTGTTCTGCAGGCGACCGGCGGTATCGGCGATCAGCACATCCACATTGCGCGACTTGGCGGCCTGGATGGCGTCAAAAATCACTGAGGCAGAATCGGCGCCGGTATGCTGCGCCACCACAGGAATGTTGTTGCGCTGGCCCCAAACCTGCAGCTGCTCAACGGCCGCGGCACGGAAGGTATCACCCGCGGCCAGCATTACCGATTTGCCCTGCGCCTGATACTGACGCGCCAGCTTACCGATGGTGGTGGTTTTACCCACGCCGTTGACGCCCACCATCAGGATGACGAAGGGCGTTTTGCCACCCACTTCCAGCGGCTGATCCACTTTTTCCAAAATACCGGACATTTCAGCTTTCAGCAGGCCATACAGCGCTTCCGCATCGCGCAGCTGCTTGCGGTTGGCCTGTTGTGTCAGATTGGTGATGATGCGGCGCGTGGTTTCAACGCCAACGTCGGCAATCAGCAGCTGCTCTTCCAGCTCTTCAAACAGATCATCATCGATTTTCTTACCACGGAACAGGCTGATAAAGCCCGAACCGAGGTTTTCACGGGTTTTGACCAGGCTGCGTTTCAGACGGGCGAAAAAGCCCTCTTTGGTAGGACGTTCCTGCTCCTGCGCAATTATCGGCGCAGCGGCCAGCGGCAGATCGCTCACGGTATCCTGCGTAGCTTCGGCTAGCTCGGCATCTTCCGCATAGGTTTCCGCTAACGCCAGCGCTTCCAGTTCTTCATCGGTTAAAGGCGCTTCTTCATCCCGTTCTGGCTCATCAAGCGCCAGCTCTTCCCGCTGCGGCTCTTCTTCGATTGGTGCCACATCCGGCTGCGTTATCTCTTCCGGCAGCACGTCTTCAACGATGGCGGTAACCGGTTCAGGTTCCTGCGGCTCGATAACCGGCGCTTCAATCAGTTCCGCTTCAACCTGCTGCTGTTCCGCCACCTGTTCGGTGACGGCGACGGTTTCGACAGCCTGCGCTTCGGCACGATCGAGCGCACTCTCTTCAACGGCAGGCTCAGCGACCACCTCGGTGGTTTGCTGCTGCTCTTCAGCAGGTTGTTGCGTCTCTTCTTCTTTGCCAAAGCCTAACCAGGAAAAAAAGCCGCGTTTTTTCTCTTTTGCCATTGTGTGACCCTACTCCTCGATGGCTTATTCCCGGTAGCACGCTTGTTCCCAGGGGATAAAATATTCAATTTTAAGCGGGTGAGCGGCGTAAAAATCAGGTAATTACGCGCACTATACCAACTCAGTAGTCTAACACTTTCCAGCCAGCGCACCACAGCACCCTTTTTTAACGTTTCTTCTGCCCGCTACGCCCGTTAAACTACGCAACAAATTATGACGAGTTGTGAGCAAAATGAGTAAAGCCCCCCGTAGCAGCAGCGCTGGCCAGATCCGCATCATTGGCGGTCAGTGGCGCGGCCGTAAATTACCGGTGCCGGATAGCGCAGGTTTGCGCCCCACCACCGATCGCGTACGTGAAACCCTGTTCAACTGGCTGGCACCGGATATTCAGGAAGCGCGCTGCCTCGATTGTTTCGCCGGCAGCGGCGCGTTAGGGCTGGAAGCGCTGTCTCGTTATGCGGCTTCAGCCACGCTGTTGGAGCTGGAGCGTGCTGTGGCGCAACAGCTGTCACAGAACCTGCAAACGCTGCGCGCCTCGCAGGCCAAGGTGGTGCAAACCAATACGCTGCAGTGGCTGAGCCAGCCGGGCGAGCCGTTTGATGTGGTGTTTGTCGATCCGCCGTTCCGTAAAGGGTTGTTACAGGAAACGTTGACGCTGCTGGAGAAAAATGGCTGGTTAGCGGCTGAAGCGCTGATTTATGTCGAGAGCGAAGTGGAAAACGGCACGCCCGTAGCACCCGCGAATTGGGATTTGTATCGCGAAAAGATTGCCGGTCAGGTGGCTTATCGCCTTTATCAACGTCAACAGGAGACGCACGATGTGGCTTAATGTGGGACGTTTGCTGATGATATGCGTCTGGGCCTTTTTACTGCTCAATCTGGTGCACCCTTTCCCGACGCCGCTGCGCTATTTCGTGCACGTGGCGCTGTTCTTTATGGTGATTATGCACGGCCTGCAACTGGTGTTGCTGCGCGCGACCCAGTCGAAAGACGCCCCGAAACTGAGCGGCGTAACCCAGGCGAAGATCTTCTTCTTTGGCGTGTTTGAACTGTTGGCGTGGCAGAAAAAGCATTATCCGAAGATGTAGTTTCGTGCGGTTTGTGGCCAGGTCGCCATGATTGTGCGGTTTGTGGCCAGGTCGCCATAAATGGCGACCCTACGGGGCCGGGGTAAAACTTACAAAACGCGTGCCCTTCATCTTCAACTCGCCCTTCGCGCCCTTATCGATCTGGTGATACTCGTTCGCGTTCACCGTCACTTTAATATCGCTGGCACCGTTCAGCGGATGGAACCAGGCTTCATACTTCATCTCTTCCGCCACAATCTCTTCACGCTGACGTGAACGGCGATTGGGTGACGGAAATTCGCGTTTGGTTTTCACTTCCACGCTTAGCGAGCGCACCGGCGAGGCATCGTTCACCGCCGTTTCGCGGCGCTGTTTAATAAACTGACGGGTCGCCAAAACGGCAATAATGGCCAGTACGATGAAAAAGATTAGCGGTGGTTTGCTCATGATTTATCTCGTGCTTTGCGTTAATTCGGAACGGGTAAAGACGACAAAGCATACAACCAGAGTCGGCTGATTGTCACATTCGGCGGCGGTAACTTACACTGAGAAGGTGATTTTGGGAAAATTCATCAAACTGGCGGACATTTCGTCCAGAAAAGGGAGAAAAAATGCTTTGGTCTTTCCTTGCCGTACTTTTTTCCGGCTGGCTCTACGTCGATGCTTCATACCGCGGTCCGCAATGGCAACGCTGGCTATTTAAACCTGTCACCTTGCTGTTGCTCGTTGCCTGGGCGTGGCAAGCTCCAACCTTCAACACCACCGATTATTTGATTCTGGCCGGTCTGGTCGCCACGCTGGTGGGTGACGCGTTAATGCTGTTGCCGCGTCAGCAGATGCTCTATGCGCTGGGCGCGTTCTTCCTGTCGCATCTGCTGTACACCATCAGTTTTGCTGCGCACATGACCATGAGTTTCTTCTGGCCGATTCCTCTCACCTTCCTGATTATTGGTGTGATTGTTATCGGGATTCTGTGGACCAAGCTGGAAGATCTACGCTGGCCGATATGCACCTTGATCGGCATGACGCTGGTGATGAACTGGATGGCGGCGGAGAACTACTTCTTCCGTCCAACTGACTTCAGCTTCTCGCTGCTGGTGGGTGCCGCGTTACTGCTGTTAGCCAATATTGTCTGGTTTATCTCGCATTATCGCCGACGTTTCAGCGCCGATAGCGCCATCGTCGCCGCCTGCTACTTCGCCGGTCACTTCATGATTGTGCGTTCACTGTGGCTCTACTGAAGATAACCTCACCTTCCGCTTGACTCTGGAGTCCACTCCAGAGTGTAGCATTAGGGCGCGGGCATCAGCCCGCCCCTGATTTCGGAGGTTATATGCATCAACATGCTCACCCTTGCCGCTGTGGCAAATCTCACCGTCAGCCGCAGCCGCTGTGCTCAATTCGCAGCATAAAACCCGTAACAATGAAAATCTCCGCGGCGCAGCCCGTTACACCAGACAGCGATTGCGGCTGCTGTGACAGCGACAGCGGATCGCCCGGCGGCGAAAGCGACGCCGAAAGCGACAGGCCCGCGCTCACCTCACATCAATTCCGCTGGCAGATTGCTGGCATGGATTGCCCCAGCTGCGCGCGTAAAATTGAAACCGCCGTGCAACGCGTGCCGCAGGTACAACAAGCCCGCGTGATTTTTGCCAGTGAAAAACTGGTGGTTGATGCCGACCACGATATCCGCGCCACCATCGAACAGGTGGTGAAAAATGCTGGCTACACGCTGAGCGCCAGCGATTCCCCATCGCCTCCTCAACCTGAAAGCCGCTGGCAGGAAAATGCCGGTTTGCTGCTGCTTGGCGGACTAATGCTCGCCAGCTGGCTGCTGAGCCAGTTTTCGCCGCTTTGGGGCGATCGCCTGTTTATTGCCACCACCTTGGTTGGTTTAGCGCCGATTGCCCGCAGTGCCTGGAAACTGCTGCGCAGCGGTTCGCCGTTCAGCATTGAGATGCTGATGACCATCGCCGCCGCTGGCGCACTGGTGATTGGCGCGCATGCTGAAGCCGCGATGGTGTTGCTGCTGTTTCAACTGGGTGAACGCCTGGAAGCTTACGCCGCCGCACGTGCACGCCGTGGTGTCACCGCGCTGATGGCGCTGCGCCCGGATACCGCCACGCGCATCAACGACACGCAGCGGGAAAACGTCCGCTTAGAGGTATTACAACCCGGCGATGTGATTGAAGTGGCGGCTGGCGCACGTTTACCGGCCGATGGCGAACTGTTGCACGCCAGCGCCAGCTTTGATGAAAGCGCGCTGACCGGCGAATCGCTGCCGGTAGCGCGTGAGCCAGGCGAACAGATCATGGCCGGCGCCACCAGCCTTGATCGTCTGGTGACGTTGAAAGTCATTTCCCAGCCGGGCCAAAGTGCCATTGACCGCATTCTGCAACTGATTGAGGAAGCCGAAATCCATCGTGCGCCGGTTGAGCGTTTTATCGATCGCTTCAGCCGCATTTATACGCCCGCTATTATGCTGCTGGCGCTGCTGGTGATGGTGCTGCCGCCGCTGCTGGGCTTTGGGGAGTGGTTGCCGTGGATTTATAAAGGGTTGACGCTGCTGCTGATTGGTTGCCCGTGTGCGCTGGTGATCTCGACGCCTGCCGCCATCACCTCGGGCCTGGCCGCTGCCGCGCGTCAGGGCGCGCTGATCAAAGGCGGCGCGGCGCTGGAGCGTCTCAGTCGCGTGAGTATGATGGCGTTCGATAAAACCGGCACGCTGACCGCCGGTAAACCGCAGATCAGCCACATCCAGCCTTTTGGCGCGATGGCGGAAGACAATCTCCTAAGTATCGCCGCCGCCGTTGAACAAGGTTCCACCCATCCGCTGGCGCGGGCGATTGTCAGCGAAGCCGAGCGTCGCGCGCTCACCATTCCGCAAGCGGCACAGCAGCAAACCCTGGCCGGCAGCGGCATTCGTGCCGCGATCGCTGGCGTAACCTATCAACTGCTCACGCCGCGCGAAGTCAGCCATCTCGACGACGCACAGCAACAGCAGATTGCTGAATTGGAAGCGCAGGGCCAAACCGTGGTGCTGCTGTTGCAGGAGCAGCAGGTGCTGGGCGCGTTAGCGTTGCAGGACCAGTTGCGCAGCGAAGCGATCCGCGCGCTGGCTGAGTTGCAGAAGCTTGGCGTGAATAGCGTGATGCTCACCGGCGACAATCCACGCGCGGCCGCCGCCATTGCGGCTGAACTCAACATCGATTATCGCGCGGGTTTGCTGCCCGCTGATAAAGTTGAGGCGGTGAGGACGTTAGGCGCGCAGCAGGCATTGGCGATGGTCGGCGATGGCATTAACGATGCGCCCGCCATGAAAGCCGCCACCATTGGCATTGCGATGGGCAGCGGCACCGATGTGGCGCTGGAAGCCGCGGATGTGGCATTAACGCAAAATCAGCTGGCGATTCTGCCGCGCACCCTTGTGCTGGCACGGCGCACGCGCGCCATCATTCGTCAAAACGTGGCGCTGGCGTTGGGATTGAAGGCGATTTTTCTGGTCACCACGCTGCTCGGCTTCACCGGTTTGTGGCTGGCGGTCTTAGCGGATTCCGGTGCCACCGCACTGGTGACAGCCAACGCGCTGCGCTTGCTGCGTCAGCGTTAGGCGCCTTTTTTAATCAGAAACTGGTACGGCAGGCTTTCGGTCTGCTGTGCCAGCAACTCATGCTCCATAAAGCGGCAGAAACCAGGAATATCGCGCGTAGTAGCGGGATCGTCAGCAATGATCAGCAAGGTTTCACCGGCCTGCATGCTGCGCACGGTTTTACGCACCATCATTACCGGCTCCGGGCAGCGCAGGCCAAGGGCATCAAGCTGATGGTCTGGCGCAGAAAAGGGATCGCTCATGATTCTCTGTCAGTTGTTAGTGATGGGCGCACATTCTAGCGCGCGAATGAGCCAACGCAAGGCGATAACGATTGCGTTAAAATTAACCATTGCATAAATTGCGCAACGCGTTAAGATGCCGCCGATTTTTTATTTACCATCGTGCCAACGCACGAACCTGGGTTCCCTCACCCCATCACTAAAAAGGCTTACAATGATCAACTTCTCTGCACGTCAGCGCATGCATGCGCTGTTTTGGCTTTCGCTTTTCCATCTGCTGGTGATCACGTCCAGTAACTATTTGGTACAGCTGCCGGTTTCCATCTTCGGCTTCCACACAACATGGGGCGCGTTTAGCTTTCCGTTTATTTTCCTCGCTACCGATCTGACCGTGCGCATCTTTGGCGCGCCGCTGGCTCGTCGCATTATTCTGGCGGTGATGATTCCTGCGCTGGTGATCTCCTACATCGTTTCCTGCGTGTTCTATCAGGGCGAATGGCAAGGTTGGGCATCACTGGAAGAGGTGAATCTGTTTGTTGCACGCATCGCCTGCGCCAGCTTTATGGCTTATGCGCTGGGACAGATTCTCGACGTCCACGTTTTTAACCGTTTGCGCCGTTTATCGCAGTGGTGGATTGCCCCAGCGGCAGCGATGTTCCTCGGTAATATCAGCGATACGCTGGCCTTCTTTTTCATCGCCTTCTACAAGAGTCCAGACCCGTTTATGGCGGCGCACTGGGTCGAAATTGCACTGGTGGATTACAGCTTCAAGGTGCTGATCTGCATGATCTTCTTCCTCCCAGCTTACGGCGTACTGCTGAATGCCATGCTGAAGCGCTTAGCGGAACGTTCCGCGCAGCAGCAGATCAATTTCGGCTAATTGCACATACACCAAATGCCGCATTACGCTAAGATTTCCTGACATACCGGCGGTTGCTTTTAACCGCCGATTCCGTTTTTATAGCCGTCATACTTCAAACGGCAGATGCGTTGGTTGCACGCGTTCACCCAATCACTTACTCATGTAAGCTCATGGGTTCACGCGCTTACCGCCTTTCTGCCGCTTGAATTATTTAGGCTATAAACCTAAACGACTGGAATCATGTAAAAGGGAAAAGAATGCGTAACGTAGTGAAATATGTGGGTATTGGCCTGTTGGTTATCGGCCTGGCGGCATGTGACCAGAAGAAAGATGATGCGGCAGCGAACAGCAACGGTGCGAACGCCAGCCAGTCGTCCCAGACGGTTAACCTGATGGACGGCAAACTGAGCTTCTCACTGCCTGCGGGCATGTCTGACAAGAGCGGCAAGCTCGGCTCTGAATCCACCAACATGCACGTCTATGCCGACGAAACCGGTCAGCGCGCGATTATCGTGATTGCGGGCGATCCCACCAACGAAGCGCTTGATGCGCTGGCACAGCGTCTGGAACAGCAGCAGCGCGGTCGCGATCCACAGTTGCAGGTGGTGTCTAACAAAGCGGTAACGCTGAAAGACCAGCCGGCACAACAGCTGGATACGGTGATTTCTGCCAACAATCAGACCTCATGGTCTTCGGTGATTCTGGCAAAAGTGGACGGAAAACTGCTGACGCTGCAGATTACCTTGCCAGCTGATAACCAACAGCAGGCGCAAAGCGATGCAGATAACATCGTCAAAAGCATCACATTGAAATAAGCTTTGGAACGGTCGCCATGAATGAACTGAACCCCATAACCTGGACCGTTTAGTTAAAGCGCTGCGTAATGCTGAGTCCTGTACGCTACCGGACTCAGCCCACCCAGCCCCATTTTTATCCGCTTAGTATTCCAGAAGTGGATATAGTCTCCGATGTCCTTCTCCAGCTCCTCTACGTCACGGTATTTCTTCAGGTAAAACATTTCCGACTTCAGATGACCGAAGAAGTTTTCCATCACCGCGTTGTCCAGGCAGTTTCCTCTGCGCGACATGCTCTGTTTTATCCCGTTTTCCGCCAGGCGCCGCTGATACTCCGGCATCTGATACTGCCAGCCCTGATCGCTGTGAAGAAGCGGACGCTGCTCGCCCGTCAGATGCTGTAAGGCTCTGCTCAGCATACCGTTTATCATCGGCATCAGCGGCTTACGCGCCGTTTCCCAGCCCACGATTTCGCCGTTATACAGGTCCAGAACCGGGGACAGGTAGCATTTTTCACCCGCAACGCTGAACTCCGTTACGTCCGTTACCCACTTCTCGTTCGGTGCCTGTGCCCGGAAGTTGCGCTGCAGCACGTTGCCGGCTGTCCGCCCCTCGGGCCCGCGACAGGACCGGTATCTCTTCTTTCTTACCGGCGACTGCAGACCCAGCGCCGACATCAGCTTCAGCACGGTTTTCCCGCTCAGCGCCCAGCCGTGCTGCCTGAGCAGGCAGCCCATGCGCCGGTAGCCATAAACACTGCGATGCTCCTCTGACAGCCTGACGATAAGCGCCTTCACCTCTGCGTACTTATCCGCTGCCTGCTGGCGGGCAAGCTGATAAAAAAAAGTGCTTTTTGGCAGCCGCGATACGCTCAGCAGCACCGGCAGGCGATGCCGCGTGCGCAGCAGCGTCACGGCTGCGGCTTTTTCTCCCGCTCCCGGCGCTTTTTTTCCAGGATAATCTCCTGCATGACCTTCAGATAGTCGTTTTCGGCACGCAGGTATTCGAGCTCCTTAAGCAGCTCTTCCGGCGTCATTGACCCGACTGGTTTTGGTGATTTTTCTTTGCCTGACATTGGTGTTCTCCGCGTGCTGTTTTCGGGCGGGAAAGCATAGTGACCTTTAAGGCTGTACTGGCGGACCCAGGATTCAACCGTTTTGTGTGAGCTGATATTAAAACGCGCCGCAACCGCAGCGTATGACTCACCGGTATGAGCCAGAGCATAATGCGCCACCTGGACCCTGAAGTCAGAAGAATAACGCCGGTGCCCGCGGGGAAGCAAAGCCTGCTCACCGTGATGCTGATAGCGCGCAACCCAGCGGCGGAGGTTAGTAGGGGCAATGCTGAAGTGCTTAGCCGTTCCATCAATACCGGCATGGCCGCTAAGAAAATAGTGAATGGCCGAGAGTTTAAATTCGATGGGATATTTTGTTGTCATAGAGCTGCACCTTCAATGTCAGATTATGGTCCAACATTTGGGGTGCAGTTCATGAATGGCGACCCTACAAATGGCTCAATGCGGTTTTCGTAGGGTCGCCATTCATGGCGACCTGGTTTGCAACCCTCGCCTTACAATCTCACTGGCGAAATGTGCCAGATCTCATCCGCATACTCCTGAATGGTGCGGTCCGACGAGAAATAACCCATATTGGCGATATTCAGCGCTGCGCTGCGCTGCCACTTGTCCGGCTGACGATAAAGCTTGTCCACCTTGTCCTGCGTATCCACATAGCTACGGTAATCCGCCAGCAGCTGATAGTGATCGCCGAAGTTCACCAGTGCATCAAACAGATTACGGTAACGACCTGGCTCCTGCGGGCTGAACACGCCGCTGGCGATTTGCGTCAGCGCTTGATGCAGCTCGGGATCGTCCTCGTAATACTTACGAGGGTTGTAGCCGTCGGTGCGCAGCTTCTCGACCTGCGGCGTGGTGTTGCCGAAGATAAAGATATTCTCCTTGCCGACATGCTCCAGCATCTCAACGTTTGCGCCATCCAGTGTGCCGATGGTTAACGCGCCGTTCAGCGCAAACTTCATGTTACTGGTGCCTGAGGCTTCAGTTCCCGCCGTTGAAATCTGCTCGGAGAGATCCGCCGCCGGAATAATGATCTGCGCCAGGCTCACGCCATAGTTTGGAATGAACACCACCTTCAGCTTGTTCTTCACCTGCGGATCGTTGTTGATCACATTGGCGACATCGTTGATCAGGTGAATGATGTGCTTCGCCACGTAATAGGCCGATGCCGCTTTGCCGGCGAAGATGTTGACGCGCGGCACCCATTCGGCGTTGGGATCGGCCTTGATGCGGTTGTAGCGCGTAATCACGTGCAGCACGTTCAGCAGCTGACGTTTGTACTCGTGGATGCGCTTGATCTGTACATCGAACAGCGCATGGGGATCAAGCACGATATCCATGTTCTTCGCCACCCAATCCGCCAGGCGTTTCTTGTTGGCGAACTTGGCGTCGGCGATCTGTTCGATAAAGGCCGGATAATCGACCTGCGTGGTCAGTTCATTAAGCTGGCCAAGATCGGTACGCCAGTTGCGGCCAATCGCCTCATCCAGCACGTCGGAGAGCGCCGGATTGGCCAGCGCCAGCCAGCGACGTGGCGTCACGCCGTTGGTTTTATTGCAGAAACGGCCAGGGAACAGACGCGCGAAGTCAGCGAACAGCGATTGCACCATCAAGTTGGAGTGCAGCTCCGATACACCGTTAACCTTGTGGCTCACCACCACCGCCAGCCATGCCATACGAATGCGGCGGCCATCGTTTTCGTCGATGATCGAGATGCGCGCTAACAGCTCCCAATCATCCGGATAGTATTCCTGGATGGTTTTCAGGAAGTAGTCGTTGATTTCAAAGATGATGCTGAGATGACGCGGCAGGATCTTGCCGATCATATCCACCGGCCAGGTTTCCAGCGCTTCGGTCATCAGCGTGTGGTTAGTGTAGGAGAACACCTGACAGGTCACTTCAAAGGCATCGTCCCAGCTGAATTTCTGCTCGTCGATCAGTATTCGCATCAGTTCCGGGATCGCCAACACCGGATGCGTATCATTCAGGTGGATGGCGATTTTGTCCGGCAGATTGTCCCAGGTTTCATGCATCTGCCAATGACGGTTGAGAATATCCTGCACCGTCGAGGAGACGAGGAAATACTCCTGACGCAGACGCAGTTCGCGGCCTGAATAGGTAGAGTCATCGGGATAGAGCACGCGTGACACGTTTTCCGAGTGGTTTTTGTCTTCTACCGCAGCGAAGTAATCGCCCTGATTAAACTTACCGAGGTTGATTTCATTACTGGCCTGCGCGCCCCACAGACGCAGCGTGTTGGTGGCATCGGTATCAAAACCGGGAATGATTTGATCGTAGGCCATCGCCACGATCTCCTCGGTTTCCACCCAGCGCACTCGCGCGCCTTCGTGTTGCAGACGGCCACCGAAGCGCACTTTGTAGCGCGTGTTAAAGCGCTGAAACTCCCACGGATTGCCGTACTCCAGCCAGTAATCCGGCGATTCGCGCTGCTGCCCGTCAACGATATTCTGCTTAAACATGCCGTAATCGTAACGGATGCCGTAACCGCGCCCCGGTAAACCGAGCGTGGCGAGCGAATCGAGGAAACAGGCCGCTAAACGACCCAAACCGCCGTTGCCGAGGCCGGGATCGTTCTCCTCTTCCATCAGCTCGCTGAGATCGAGGCCCATCTCCTCCAGCGCCTGATTGAGATCCTCATAAATGCCCATCGCCAGCAACGCATTGCCGAGCGTGCGCCCCATCAGGAACTCCATCGACAGATAATAAACCTGTCGCACATCCTGCGAGAGCTGCGCGCGGCTGGAGCGCAACCAGCGTTCCACCATGCGATCACGCACCGCCAGCAGCGCGGCGTTAAGCCACTCATGCTTATTCGCAATCGATGGATCTTTACCAATAGTAAACATCAGCTTATAGGCGATTGAGTGCTTCAGCGCATCAACCGTCAGCGTGGGTGAGGCATAGGTGAAAGGTGCATTCATATCAAGTATCCCAATCTCTCATTACAGCAAACGTTGATAAAGATCGCGGTAGGCTTGTGCTGCCACCTGCCAACTAAAATCCATCCCCATCGCCTGCCGCTGAACGTAGCGCCAGAGTGCAGGACGAGACCACAGAACAAATGCGCGCCGAATCGCCCGCAGCAGCGACCAGGCATTACTGTCTTCAAAGGTGAAACCGCTGGCAACACCATCCGCCAGGTTCTCAAGCGAGCTGTCTTGCACCGTATCCGCCAGTCCACCGGTGCGACGCACCAGCGGCAGCGTGCCATATTTCAAACCGTACAGCTGGGTTAAGCCGCACGGCTCAAAACGGCTCGGCACCATAATCACATCCGCGCCGCCGACAATGCGGTGCGAGAAGGCTTCGTGATAGCCAATCTGCACGCCAACGCGGCCCGGATGTTCGGCCGCCGCCGCCAGGAAACCTTGCTGCAGCTCGGCATCACCCTGACCGAGCAGCACCAGCTGTCCGCCCTGCGCCAGCAAGCCCGGCAGTGCTTCCAGCACCAGATCCAGCCCTTTCTGTTTGGTCAGACGGCTGATAACGCAGAACACCGGCGCCTTATCATCCACCTTCAGGCCCATGGCAATTTGCAGCTGGCGCTTGTTCTCCGCTTTGCTCTCCAGCGTTTCGCTGTCGTAGCGCGCGGTGAGCAGCAGATCGTGCGCCGGGTCCCAAATGCCCGGATCGACGCCGTTCAAAATCCCGCTCAGTCGTCCTTCACGCAGTCGCTGCTCGAGTAGCGCTTCCATGCCGTAACCAAATTCCGGTCGGGTGATCTCCAGCGCGTAAGTCGGGCTGACCGCCGTTATATGATCGGCATAAAACAGGCCCGCCTTGAGGTAAGAAATTTGCCCGAAGAACTCCAGTCCATGCATGTCGAAGAAGGCGCGCGGGATCTGGATCTCATCCAGATGACGCGCAGAAAACAGCCCTTGATACGCCAGATTATGCACGGTGAACACCGTTTTTGCCGGACGGCCGCGCGCGGCGATATAGGCGCAGGTTAAGCCTGCATGCCAGTCATGCGCGTGCACGATATCCGGCTGCCAATCCGTATCTAACCCGCTGGCAATCTCGGCGCCCATCCAGCCCAGCAGCGCAAAACGCAGATAGTTATCCACGTAAGCAAACTGCGAGGTATCGTGATACGGGCTGCCGGGACGTTCATACAATCCCGGCGCATCGATTAAATAAATACCAACGCCGTTAAATTGTCCAAAAAGTAAGCGTACCGGTCCGGCAAACGTTTGCAACTCCGCCAGGACCTCAGTATCAGGAATTCCTTTACGCAGATCCGGATAGGCGGGAATCAACACCCGCGCATCCGTACCATCGGCTATTTGCGCCTGTGGTAATGCACCGACGACATCAGCCAGTCCGCCGGTTTTCAACAGCGGGAAAAGCTCTGAACAGACATGTAAAACCTGCATCCTGAACCCCTATTGTTATCGCACACGTTCCACGCGGCAATTTTCTCTATAATCTTTCGTCACTTACTGACCGCCTCCGGCCAATTTGGCCAGCATGGCGCGCGTCACCAGTACGATGCCCTCTTCAGAACGGTAAAAACGACGGCTGTCTTCGTCGGGGTTTTCGCCAATGACCATGCCTTCTGGCAGCTCGCAGGCGCGATCGATCACGCAGCGACGCAGACGACACGATCGGCCAACCACCACATCAGGCAGCAGCACTGCGGAATCAATGTTGCAAAACGAGTTGATGCGAATGCGCGGGAACAGCACCGAATTCACCACCACCGAACCGGAGATGATGCAGCCGCCCGACACCAACGAATTCATTGTCATGCCGTGGCTGCCGGATCGATCCTGCACAAATTTCGCCGGCGGCAGCGGTTCCATGTGGGTACGTATCGGCCAGCTGTGGTCGTACATATCCAGCTCGGGCGTAACCGACGCCAAATCGAGATTGGCGCGCCAGTACGCTTCCAGCGTCCCGACGTCGCGCCAGTACGGCTCGGCGTTTTCATCCACCTGCACGCAGGAGAGCGTGAAGGAGTGCGCATACGCCTCGCCGCTGGCGACGATTTTCGGCAGCAGATCTTTGCCGAAATCGTGGCTGGAATCGGCCACTTGCAGGTCCTCTTCCAGCAGTTGATACAGGTAATCGGCGTTGAACACGTAAATGCCCATGCTGGCCAGCGCGCGGCTGTCATCACCCGGCATTGACGGCGGCTTCGGCGGTTTTTCGACAAAATCGACCACGTTGTTTTCGGCATCCACCGCCATCACCCCAAACGCCGTGGCTTCGGCCAACGGCACCGGTAAGCAGGCGATGGTGCATTTCGCGCCGCGATCGACATGGTCGAGCAACATGCGCGAGTAATCCATTTTGTAGATGTGATCCCCGGCGAGTATCACGATGTACTGCGCGTTGTAGCGGCGAATAATGTCGAGGTTCTGCGTCACCGCATCGGCCGTGCCGCGATACCAGTGTTCGGTAGCGGCACGCTGCTGTGCCGGCAGCAGATCGACAAACTCGTTCATCTCTTCGTTGAACAGCGACCAGCCGCGCTGGATGTGCTGCACCAGCGTATGTGACTGATATTGGGTGATCACGCCGATGCGCCGAATGCCCGAGTTGATGCAGTTGGACAGCGCAAAGTCGATGATGCGGAACTTGCCACCGAAGTGCACGGCAGGTTTGGCGCGTTTCGCGGTGAGATCTTTCAGGCGCGTACCGCGCCCGCCAGCAAGGATCAGGGCAACCGTTTGTGTAGGGAGCTGGCGCGCCAGCATCAGATGATCTGTTCTATCTAATTTCACCATGTCTGACTCCTTATGATTGCTTTAGGAACACACACACACCGTGTGCGGGACCGTGCCAGACAGTTGTCAGGATGGGGTTATCTTCCCCGGCGAAAGGAGGAATGGCACGCCACTCTCCGTCTGGTAAGGCGATATCACTCACCGATTCCGTGGCATTTATTGTTATTAACCAGCGGCCGGAGAGCAGGATCTGCATTCTGTGCGTCCCCTGTTCCCACTGCTCGGCTTCCAGTGGTGTGCCGCTGGCATTGCACCACTGCACGCTGCCATCGCCCTCCTGCCACCAGCGATCCTGCGTCAACGCGGGAATGCGCTGGCGCAGGCGGATTAACGCAGCAGTGAAGTCGACCAGGCCAAAATCATCCTGTTGCCAGTTCAACCAGGTCAGCGGATTGTCCTGGCAATAGGCGTTGTTGTTACCGTGCTGGCTGTGACCGCGTTCGTCACCCGCCAGCAGCATCGGCGTGCCCTGCGCCAGCAGCAGCGTGGTCAGCAAGCCATGGACGCTACGCCGCCGCCGTTCGACAATATCGAAGTTGACCTGCAATCCCTCTTTGCCGTGGTTATGGCTGAAGTTACTGCTGCTGCCGTCGCGATTGTCTTCGCCGTTGGCCTGATTGTGTTTGTTGTTGAAGCTCACCACATCACGCAGCGTGAAACCGTCGTGAGCGGTAATCAGATTGATGCTGGCGTGCGGCAGACGCGCCTCACGCTGGAAAACGTCGCTGGATGCGGCAAAACGGCGGGCGAAATCGCCATTATTCAGTTGACCCTGCAGCCAGTAACGGCGTGCCGCATCGCGAAAATGGTCGTTCCACTCGGCGAAGTCCGGCGGAAAGTTGCCGACCTGATAACCGCCGGGACCGATGTCCCACGGCTCGGCAATCAGCTTCACCTTAGAGAGCAACGGACAGGCTTTGATGGCGGCAAACAGCGGCGCATCCTGATGAAATTCCGGCGTGCGCCCCAACACGCTGGCGAGGTCAAAGCGGAAACCATCAACATGGCAAACGCGCACCCAGTAGCGCAGTGCTTCCAGCGCCCACGCCATCACCTGCGGATGGCTGAGGTTCAGCGTGTTGCCGCAGCCGGTCCAGTTTTGGTATTCGCCGTTGCCATCCAGCCAGTAATAGCTGGCGTTATCCACGCCGCGCAGCGAAATCGTTGGCCCGATCTCTTCCAGCTCGGCGGTGTGGTTGAACACCACATCGAGAATCACTTCGATGCCCGCCGCGTGCAGCGCTTTGACCGCCTGCTGAAACTCCTGCAACGGCGTTAAACCGTTTTCGCCCGAGGCGTAACGCGCATCCACCGCCCACAAGGCAAACGGGTTATAACCCCAGTAATTACTCAACCCTAAGCGGCGCAAGCGCGGCTCGCTGGTGAATTGAGCAATCGGCAACAGCTCAAGCGCGGTGATGCCGAGATGGCGCAGGTACTTCACCATAGCAGGATGACCCAGCGCCGCATAAGTGCCGCGCAGCCTTTCCGGAATTTCCGGATGCTGCTGCGTTAAGCCGCGCACATGCGCTTCGTAGATCACCGTTTTGCCCCACGGCGTGCACGGCGCGCAATCGCCTTCCCAGTCAAAATCTTCGGCAATCACCAGCGATTTCGGCGCGATGGCAGCGTTGTCGGCACCATCCGGTTCACGTTCACCGCCGTTGAAACGCGCGTCGTCCACCACTTCATCCGTTACTGCTTTGGCACAGGGATCGACCAAAAGCTTGGCGGGATTAAAGCGATGTCCCTGCTGCGGTGCCCACGGACCGTGTACGCGATAGCCATAGCGCTGGCCGGGCTTCAGCGCGGGGAAATAGCCGTGCCAGATATCACCGCTGTGCGCGGGCAGCGCGTAACGGCGCTCAGCACCGTGCGCGTCGAACAGGCAGAGTTCAACGCGTTCAGCATGCTGGGAGAACAGCGTGAAATTAACGCCATGCCCATCATAGTGCGCACCTAAGGGTTCCGGCTGCCCCTGCTCCAGCATCAGTCGCTCTCCCGCACCAGCCAAAGCGTTGCCAACGGCGGTAAGGTCAAACTCAGCGACTGCGGCCGACCGTGGCTTTCAATCTCATCGGTGTGCACCACACCATGATTGCGCGTGTCGCTGCCGTGATAATCGTGCTGGTCGGTATTCATGATCTCGCGCCAGCCGCCACGCTGATTGACGCCAAAGCGATAGTGCGGACGCGCTACCGGCGTAAAGTTGCTGACCACGATGATCTCATTGCCCTCGCGATCGCGGCGCACAAACACGAACACCGAATTCTCATGGTCATCGACCACCAGCCACTCAAAACCTTGCCCATCAAAATCGAGCTGATGCAGCGGCGCGAAATGGCGATAAGTGTGGTTGAGATCGCGCACCAGACGATGCACGCCGTTGTGCCAGTTATCCTCGCCTTCCAGCAGATGCCAGTCGAGGCTCGTGTCGTGGTTCCACTCGCGTCCCTGAGCAAATTCATTGCCCATAAATTGCAGCTTCTTGCCGGGGAAGCCCCACATCCAGCCGTAATAGGCGCGCAGGTTGGCGAACTTCTGCCAGGCATCGCCGGGCATACGATCGAGGATCGAACGTTTGCCGTGCACCACTTCGTCGTGCGACAGCGGCAGCACAAAGTTTTCGGTGTAGTTGTAGAGCATGCCGAAGGTCATCAGCTGATGATGGTAGCGACGATGTACCGGATCGAGTTTCATGTAATCCAGCGTGTCGTGCATCCAGCCCAGATTCCATTTAAACCAGAAGCCGAGGCCGCCATCTTCCGAAGGACGCGTAACGCCAGGATAATCGGTGGACTCTTCGGCTACCGTGACGCTGCCGGGCGCAGCGCGGCCCAGAATGCGGTTGGTATGACGCAGGAACGAAATCGCTTCGAGGTTTTCGCGCCCACCAAAGTGGTTTGGCACCCATTCGCCTTCGGCGCGGCTGTAATCGCGGTAGATCATTGACGCCACCGCATCGACGCGCAGCCCATCAATGCCAAAGCGCTCCATCCAGTACAAGGCGTTGCCGGAGAGATAATTGCTGACTTCACGGCGACCAAAATTGTAGATCAGCGTATTCCAGTCCTGATGAAAACCTTCGCGCGGATCGCTGTGTTCGTAGAGTTCGGTGCCATCGAACTTCGCCAGGCCGAAATCATCACTTGGGAAGTGGCCGGGCACCCAATCGAGCAGCACATTAATGTCGGCATCATGCGCGGCGGCAATGAAATGGCGGAACTCATCGCGCGTGCCAAAACGGCGCGTCGGCGCATACATGCCGAGCGGCTGATAGCCCCAGCTGCCGTCAAACGGATGTTCGTTAATCGGCATCAGTTCGATATGGGTGAATCCCATCTCTTTGACGTAAGGGATGAGCTGCTCCGCCAGCTCTTTGTAGCTGAGCCAGAAATTGTTGTCGGTGTGACGTCGCCATGAACCGAGATGCACTTCATAAATCGAAATCGGCTGGTCAAATCCATTGGCGGCTTTGCGCCGTGGCTGCATCTCGGTTTTCGGCGGCAGCCCGCAGATCATCGAGGCGGTTTGTGGACGCATTTGCGCTTCAAAGGCGAAGGGATCGGCTTTGATGCGCATCTGGCCGGAATTATCGACGATTTCAAACTTATACAGCTGGCCGTTCACCGCGCCCGGTATGAACAGTTCCCAAACGCCGAGTTCACGGCGAAAACGCATCGGATGGCGTCGGCCATCCCAGAAGTTGAACTCGCCCACCACCGATACGCGACGCGCGTTAGGTGCCCAAACGGCGAAGCGCGTGCCGTGTACGCCGTCAATGGTGGTACCGTGCGCGCCGAGGGTTTCGTAAGGACGTAGATGCGTGCCTTCACCCAATAACCAGGCATCCATCTCCTCCAGCAGCGGGCCGAAGCGATAGGCATCATCAATCAGGTTTTGCTGGCCGTGCCAGTTCACCGCCAGCTGATAGCCAAACCGGTTTTTTCGGCGCGGAATCACGCCACAGAAGAAACCGCGTGAGTCGAGGCAGGTAAGCTGGGCGCATTTGCGTCCAGTATTGGTTTCAATCACCCAAACATCGGAGGCATCGGGCAGCAGCGCACGCACTTCAAGGCCTTGGGCAGTTTGGTGCATTCCCAGTAGTGAAAAGGGATCGGCATAATTCCCGGCAAAAAGGGCATTGATCGCCTGGCGATCGGGAAGCTCTGACATGACTTTCTTCCTATGATTTTGCGCAGGCGACCCGAGTCGGCAGGATTATCGCCTCGGGTGCGCTGCTTTTCATTGAGCCATAGGTACACCGCGAGGACACAACCGTCCGTGGGAAAGATCTTCACCGTGTACAACAACCATTCAGTTCGAAAAAACAAAAACAGTTAACAACCGGCACATCTCTGTTAAATCATAGCTTGGGGACAGCAGAAACCAGGGAGGATCGTGAAAAATACTTATCGGGTAAGCAAAAAGGGGAAGCGGATCACTTGTCAGGCACAATTTGCATAACTTTTTGCAGCCTGGATTACTAAAAAAAGGCCGGGAAACCCCGGCCTGTCTGGTTTGCCGCTGCGCTTAGTCGATCAGCAGACGCAGCATGCGACGCAGCGGTTCAGCCGCGCCCCACAGTAACTGATCGCCTACGGTGAAGGCGGAAAGGTATTCCGGTCCCATATTCAGTTTGCGCAGGCGACCCACTGGCGTGGTCAAGGTACCGGTGACGGCGGCGGGTGTCAGTTCGCGCATGGTGATTTCGCGATCGTTTGGCACCACTTTCACCCACTCGTTATGTGAAGCCAGCAGCTGTTCGATTTCGCTCAGCGGCAGGTCTTTTTTCAGCTTCAGAGTGAATGCCTGGCTGTGGCAGCGCAGCGCGCCAACGCGTACGCACAGGCCATCAACCGGAATCACATTGCTGGTGCGCAGAATTTTGTTGGTTTCCGCCTGGCCTTTCCACTCTTCGCGGCTTTGGCCGTTATCCAGCTGCTTGTCGATCCACGGAATCAGGCTGCCCGCCAGCGGTACGCCGAAGTTGTCGGTTGGCAAGGTGCCAGAACGGGTGAAATCGGTCACGCTGCGTTCGATATCCAGAATCGCTGACGCCGGATCCTGCAGTGATTTCGCCACGTGATCGTGCAGCATGCCCATCTGCGTCAGCAGTTCACGCATATGACGCGCGCCGCCGCCCGATGCCGCCTGATACGTGGCAACCGACGCCCACTCAACCAGATCGTTCGCAAACAGACCGCCCAGTGACATCAGCATCAGGCTGACGGTGCAGTTACCGCCAACAAAGGTTTTGATGCCGTTGTCGAGGCCCTGACGAATCACATTATGGTTAACCGGATCGAGAATGATGATGGCGTCATCTTTCATGCGCAGCGTGGAAGCCGCATCAATCCAGTAACCCTGCCAGCCGCTTTCGCGCAGCTTCGGATAGACTTCACTGGTGTAATCACCGCCCTGGCAGGTGATAATAATATCCAGCGCCTTCAGCGCCTCGATATCAAAAGCATCCTGTAGCGCACCGGTCGACTTACCGCCGAATGTTGGTGCCGCCTGACCAAGCTGTGACGTGGAGAAGAAGACCGGATTGATAACATCAAAATCACGTTCTTCGCTCATGCGCGACATCAGCACTGAGCCGACCATGCCACGCCAACCAATAAAACCTACATTCTTCATTTTCTGTCCGTCTCGGGTGCTCTCGAAAGAGGCCGTGTGGTGCGAGGAAAAGACTGGCCAGATAATCGTGCCAGTCTGCGTAATAATCAGGTTTACCTATGACCGTCAACTCTACAAAATGCAGCACTTCTGGCAAGTGAATTAATTCGATTGCGTTAACTTTTTCAGCAGTACAACTAATAATGGCTAACCCAACATGACTGAAATGATATCCGCGACCATATTGCTGTTGTTGATTATGGACCCGCTGGGCAACCTGCCGATTTTCATGTCGGTACTGAAGCATCTGGAACCCAAACGCCGCCGCGTGGTGCTGATGCGCGAAATGCTGATCGCGCTGATTCTGATGCTGCTGTTTTTATTCGCCGGTGAACGCATTCTGGCGTTTCTTAATCTGCGCACCGAAACCGTGTCGATCTCCGGCGGCATCATTCTGTTCCTGATCGCCATTCGCATGATATTCCCTTCCGAGGAGAGCAGCTCCAGCGGCTTACCGGCCGGTGAAGAGCCGTTCCTCGTGCCGCTGGCGATCCCGCTGGTGGCCGGTCCGTCGCTGCTGGCGACGCTGATGCTGTTGTCGCATCAATATCCTAATCAAATGACGCATCTGGTCGGTGCGCTGCTGATCGCGTGGGGCGTGACGGTGGTGATTTTGCTGATGTCAGGGCTGTTTTTACGCCTGCTGGGCGACAAAGGCGTTAACGCGCTGGAGCGCCTGATGGGATTGATTTTGATTATGCTGGCGACGCAGATGTTTCTGGATGGGATTCGCACGTATCTGAAGTTGTAACAGCAGAGAGGTGCGTTTTGCAGGGTCGCCATTCATGGCGACCGCTGTTTATTGAAACCGCAATTACTTCTGCTTCTTATCGATCGGTTTACCCGACCAGTAACCGGCCAGCAGCGAACCTGACAGGTTGTGCCACACCGAGAACAGCGCGCCCGGCAGTGCAGCCAACGGCGAGAAGTAAAGTTTGCCCAGCGTCGCCGCCAAACCTGAGTTCTGCATGCCGACTTCCAGCGCCAGCGTGCGGCAGGTCGATTCATCGAAGCCAAACAGCTTGCCACCCCAATAACCGCCCAGCAGACCAATCGCGTTGTGCAGGATCACCGCCACAATCACCATCAAGCCGACAGAACCGATAAAGCTCTGGCTGCCTGCCACCACCGCACTGATGATCAGCAGAATACACACCATCGAAAACGCCGGCAGATACGGCTCAACGCGGCGCACCACGCTGTTCATGGAGTGATGGATAATCAGGCCGAGGCTAATCGGAATCACCACGATTTTCACGATGCTGAGCAGCATGCCCACCACATCCACCTGAATGTGCGTATCAACGTAGAAGCGAGTCAGCAGCGGCGTGGCGAAAACCCCCACCAGCGCCGACACGGATGAGATGGTCACCGACAGCGCAACATCGCCCTTCGCCAGATAAATCATCACGTTAGAAGCGGTACCGCTCGCCACGCTGCCGACCAGAATCATCCCTGCTGCCAGATCAGGTGGCATCTGGAATAGCTTTGCCAGGCCCCACGCGGCCAGCGGCATCACCAGATAATGCAGGAAAGTACCGGCGATCACCGGCGCCGGACGCACCAGCACGCGTTTGAAATCATCGATATTTAGCGTCACGCCCATGCCAAACATGATCAGCATCAGCAGATAGGTCACCCACGGCCCAATGCCGAGAAAGGTGGTGGGAGAATAATAAGCAGCGACCGAGAGCAGCACGGCCCAGAGCGGGAACAGGCGGGTAAGTTTGCCGAGCATAACCAGACTTCCTTAGGAATTTTTTTATATTGCCACAGATGAAATGTCGCGCAGGGAACGACCACAGCGACGGACGCGGGATCATAACATTTCATTATCTTGACGTAAGGCGGGAAGTCGCTTGCGGGGGAAAATGCGGATCGGCTGCTGCCGATCCGCAGAAATACGGCGAAGTTACTCTGCTTTTTCCAGTACAAAGCGGTAGATCGCACCACCAATCGCGGCACCGATAATCGGTAACAACCAGAACATCCACAGCTGTTCCAACGCCTAACCCCCTGGAAGATCGCCACAGCGGTGCTGCGCGCCGGGTTAAATGGCCGCCTGAAATATGGCCGACGGCAAATGCCATCACCAACACCGTCAAACCAAACGCCAGCGCGACACCGGCAAAACCAATAGCTAATTCTGGAAAAGCCGCAGCCAAAACCGCACTACCACAACCGCTTAAAACCAGTACAAAGGTGCCGAGTTTTCAGCCGCTAATCTCTTCATATCTATTCCCTCAAATAATTTAATGTTTTCGCGGCGGGATTATCGTTTTCGGCGATTAAAGCGCTACCGCTGAATGTGAGATTAGTGTGATTTTTAGGCAATTCCAGCGAAAAAAAGACGATTCTCGCGAGCTATAATGGGGATCATCAGAAATGTCGGGATCGAAAGAGCGGCTGCCGCTGGGCTTAAAATATTGCTTAACAAATTTAATCAATAAAAAAGCCGGACAATGTCCGGCTTGATTCATTCTGCTAAAAATTTGCCTTAAGAACCAAAAAGATTCTTATGCAGCGCGCGTACCACTTCTTCCGCATCTGGCGTTGGAACCAGGAAGCAAAGGTTATAACTGCTGGCACCGTAACAAATCATACGTAGGTTAAACGGCTCTAGTGCGCCGAATACTTCTTTACCCACGCCACAGGCTTTTGACAGGTTGTTGCCGATGATCGCCACCAGCGCCAGGTTCTCTTCCACTTCCACACGGCACAGTGAAGAGAGTTCGGTCAACAGCGCCTGGGTCAGCAAGCTGTCGCCGGTGGTGGTTGAACCGGTGCTGTCCAGCGTCAGCGCCACGCTCACTTCGGAGGTGGTCACCAGATCGACAGAGATACTGTGGCGCGCCAGGATGTTAAACACCTCGGCAAGGAAGCCATGTGCATGCAGCATGTTCAGGCTGTGCAGCGTTACCAACGTCTGCTTGCGACGCAGCGCCAGCGCACGGAACAGCGGTGGATTTTTGGTTTCGTTGCAGACGCGCGTACCGCCTGCGGCCGGATCTTTGCTCGAACCGACAAATACCGGGATATCGCTGCGTACGGCGGGCAGCAACGTTGCTGGATGCAGCACTTTGGCACCAAAGATCGCCATTTCCGCTGCTTCTTCGAAGGTAATTTCTTCGATGCGTTTAGCGGTGGACACCACGCGTGGATCGGTGGTGTAGATACCGGCCACATCAGTCCAGATATCAATACGTGCGGCCTGCAGCGCTTCGCCCAGCAGCGCAGCGGTATAATCGCTGCCGCCACGACCGAGCGTGGTAGTGCGGCCTTTGATTTCACTACCGATAAAGCCCTGCGTTACCACTAGCGCTTCCGCAATGCGCGGCTGCAGTTGTGTTGCGGCCAGCTCTTTCAGCGTCGCCACTTCCGGTTCTGCGCGACCAAAACGATCGCTGGTGCGCATCACTTTACGCACGTCAAACCATTCACTGTTGACCTGACGCTCACGCAGAATCTCCACGAACAGCAGCGTCGACATCAACTCACCGTGGCTCACCAGCTCATCGGTCAGCGCATGTGAGGTCGCCAGCGAAGTGGCTTCAGACAGCATGGTGATGTTTTCCAGCATGCGATCAATCTCATCGCGGATCACATCCGGCGATTGCAGACGATCGATGATGGCGTATTGAATGCGGCGGATTTCATCCAGCAGGTAAGCGCGCTGCGCTTGTTCCTGACCTTCAGCAAGGGCAACCAGCAGATTGGTGACGCCAGCGGAGGCTGAGAGCACCACTAAACGCGTATTGGCATCCGACAGCACAACATCTGCACTGCGGTTCATAGCATCAAAATCGGCAACGCTGGTGCCGCCAAATTTAGCCACGATAAGAGTTTGGGACATATTACGAACCCCGTGTCAGGTTATCTTTCTTCCGTTTTGGGGCGGAAGACATAGTAGCAGCCTAGGCACAAGAGAAGAGCAGAATTGGGCAGACAAGATCAGTAGTAGACAAGTCACCAAAAGCGCTTCACCTTGCGAACCGTCCGACTGTGGACGATTCTGGTGACAACCCAGAGGATTCAGCCCCTGCAGCCGACAGTGCAACACCCCGCGTGTTGCCCCACCTCGGCGTCACACCCCCTGATGTGTTCTCTGCGGATACGGATCCTCAAACACACTGCCTGGGCGACGCGCCTCTTCTGGCTTACACCCGGAGGTGTAAGTAGCGCGCATAAATTACTGATTATTTTCCCCCCTGTCCATCCCTGCACTTTGAGGATTTCTCACTTTTACACTTCGGTAAACGCATCGTTGAACAAACGTGCCCGTCAACCGCGGCCTAAAGTAGTGTCCGAATCAGACAAAAGCGGCTTTTTTCTGATACGGCACAGGGAATTCTCCTGGCGCAGCACCGACAATCGCTGCCGGATTTACCTGAAACAGTGCGGCCACGGTCACAAATTTTTTCCCTTCATTGGTAACTGTGGTCATACTCTTCCCCGTGCAAGAGTGTTATGGATGCCGGGCCAGCAGGATGCCCCGGATGGAATGACGGTTCTTATTTCAACTAGAGTGTTGCCATGAAAAATATCAATCCGACACAAACCGCTGCCTGGAAAGCGCTGCAGCAGCATTTTGAACAGATGAAATCGGTGCAAATCGCCGACCTGTTTGCGCAAGATGCCGATCGTTTTGCGAAATTCTCTGCCACTTTCGATGACCAGATGCTGGTGGATTTCTCAAAAAACCGCATCACCGAGGAAACCCTCGAAAAATTACAGGCGCTGGCTAAAGAGACCGATCTGGCAGGCGCCATCAAATCGATGTTCTCTGGCGAGAAGATCAACCGCACCGAAGAGCGCGCAGTACTGCACGTTGCGCTGCGTAACCGCAGCAACACGCCAATTGTGGTGGACGGCAAAGATGTGATGCCGGAAGTCAACGCGGTGCTGGCGAAGATGAAAGGCTTCTCCGAGCGCATCATCAGCGGTGACTGGAAAGGTTATACCGGTAAAGCCATCACCGACGTGGTGAACATCGGTATCGGCGGTTCAGACCTCGGCCCATTCATGGTGACCGAAGCGCTGCGTCCGTACAAAAACCACCTCAACATGCACTTTGTTTCTAACGTCGATGGCACGCACATCGCCGAAACGCTGAAAGATCTCAGCCCGGAAACCACGCTGTTCCTGGTGGCATCAAAAACCTTCACCACCCAAGAGACCATGACCAACGCCCACAGCGCGCGTGACTGGTTCCTGAAAACCGCCGGCGATCAGCAGCACGTGGCGAAGCACTTCGCTGCGCTGTCGACCAACGGTAAAGCGGTAGGTGAATTCGGTATCGATACCGACAACATGTTCGAGTTCTGGGATTGGGTTGGCGGCCGCTATTCACTGTGGTCAGCTATCGGTTTGTCGATCATTCTCTCCATCGGCTTTGAGAACTTCGAGCAGCTGCTGAGCGGCGCACACGCGATGGATAAGCACTTCGCTAATACGCCTGCCGAGCAGAACCTGCCGGTGTTACTGGCGCTGATCGGTATCTGGTACAACAACTTCTTTGGTGCCGAAACCGAAGCGATTCTGCCGTACGACCAGTACATGCATCGCTTTGCTGCTTACTTCCAGCAAGGCAACATGGAATCCAACGGTAAATACGTTGACCGTGAAGGCAATCCAGTGGATTACCAGACTGGCCCAATCATCTGGGGCGAGCCAGGCACCAACGGCCAGCACGCGTTCTACCAGTTGATTCATCAGGGCACCAAACTGATTCCATGCGACTTCATCGCACCGGCGCTGAGCCACAACGTGCTGACCGATCACCATCCGAAGCTGCTGTCGAACTTCTTCGCGCAGACCGAAGCGCTGGCGTTTGGTAAGTCACGCGACGTGGTAGAGAAAGAGTTTACCGATGCCGGTAAATCTGCCGAATCTGTCGCGCACATCGTGCCGTTCAAGGTGTTTGAGGGTAACCGTCCAACCAACTCCATCCTGCTGCGTGAAATCACCCCATTCAGCCTCGGTTCACTAATTGCGCTGTATGAGCACAAGATCTTCACGCAGGGCGCGATTCTCAACATCTTCACCTTTGACCAATGGGGCGTTGAGTTGGGTAAACAGCTGGCAAACCGTATTCTGCCAGAGCTGGAAAATGACGCTGAAATTAGCAGCCACGATAGCTCCACCAATGGCTTAATTAATCGCTATAAATCCTGGCGTTAATTTCCCGGCTAATTTGCAGAAGGCGGCGTAATTGCCGCCTTTTTTTATGTCAACCAGGCCGCCTCACTCGCAATATTGTTTTTACTGCATTAAATAGGGTTAGAAAATTCTTAAAATGGCGTAAGGAAATTCGTAATTCACTTCAATCTACTGCAGATTACTCCGCTTTAAAATGGACCTAATTTAACACCTTTAATAATTTATCCTTCTGATAGATATATGATTTTTATTTAACCCTCATGAGCAAATTCCGATTATTCCCATTCCGTACCAATATTTAGTGCAAAAGTGAAAAATTCTGCCGGGAAATCACCAGGTATGCAGTTGTTCTACTAGTCCAAAAAAAGGCATTTAAAAAAAGCAGCTAACGCCAATTCGCCTTATTTATCACCAGAAACATCCCTGGTTTCTGCCCTCTTTTACTCATGCTGAACTCTGGTAATTTGTTGCCCTATACTGAACGCGCCCGAAATCTGGGTAAATCCTACATTCATTGATTCATATAAATGCAGGAAACGTTGTTATGAAAAAACTGATGGTTGCCGGTGCAGCCTTACTTTATGTTGCCGTTTCTTCCGCTGCGATTGCCGCGCCGGAAGAAGCTGGTGCTGCAGCAGGCGCACAGGCGGGAGCAATCTCAACTGGCGCGTCAACCGCTGTGGGTATCGGCGCGCTCGGTGCGTTAGTGGGTCTCGGCATTGCTGCTTCTGGCGGCGGTGACGGTGCAAATACCGGTACAACAACAACCACCACAACGAGCACCACTCGTTGATGTAACACCTTTAAGCATAACCACACACCCGTGTGGTTATTTTTTGCTTGGCTTATTTAGACAGGGATACACAGTGCGCCGACTCTCTTTGCTACTTCTTTGCCTGTTGTTGCAGGCCTGCACACAAACGCAAAAAGGCCTTGAACAAACCGTGATGCTGGCCGTGAACGGCCCGGATGATGTCACGGTCAGCGACGAACAGGTTGCTAACCTGCCCTACGCCAGCCTCTATGCCCGCATCAATCAAGGTCCGCGCATTTTCGTGGTGCTCGGTTACAACGAAAACGGCCAACAGAAGTGGATCACCCAGGATAAAGCGATGCTGGTGATGCAGCATGGCCGCCTGATCAAAACCCTGGGGTTACCGAGCAATCTCACTGACGTCAGTAACCTGGCGCAGGATCCGCTCGCCGATGCGCTGCATCTGCAAAACGGTGCCAGCTGGACGCGCGTGGTGCAGTGGCGCGAGCAAGACAAAGTGCGTGCCGCCACTGCCGTCTCACGTTTAGATCGCGGTGACGATACGGTGCTGGATATCGCCGGTGAACGCGTGCCATGCCGCGTCTGGCATGAAACCGTGCGCATGGAGAGCGTGGGCGCGGAGTGGCAGAACACCTTCTGGATCGATAACCGCGATGGCACGGTGCTGCAGGCCAATCAGATGCTGGCCGCCGATGCCTTCCCAGTTGAAACCACTATTCTGAAGCCGGCGAAATCATGAAAAAAATAACTCCAATGCTGGCAGCGTTAACGCTGCTCACGGCAGGCCACGCGCTGGCGGCGGCGCACGTCACCGTACACGACCTGCAGGGAAAAAACACTCTGCAAATCAACGATGCACAGAATCTCAGCCAGTTACTCACCCATCCTGAACTGCGCAGTTGGTGGCCGGGCACCGTGATTGCCGAGCGTGGCGCGACTGCGGTAGCACAGCAGCAGCAGAAACAGCTGCTGGCCGATCTGCGTGCCTGGCAAGCCGACAGCGGCGAGTCTCTGGCCGCAACTATCGGCTCGGTTATCCACCAGCTTGGCGCGATGCAGGTAACGGGCCGCCAGTTCACCTCGCTCGATCCCGACGCCGTGCGCCTGCGTCCACAGGATAACCGCACGCTGCAAGGCAGCTATGATCTCTACGCGCTGGCGCCGCCGACGCAGGTGTTGGTACTGGGGGCGTTGAGCAATCCGGGTAAAGAGAGCTGGCAGCCGGGCCGTGAAGTGCGTGATTACCTCGACGGCCACGATCGCCTTTCCGGCGCGGAACGTAGCTATGCCACGGTGATTGCACCGTCCGGCAGCACTCAGCAAGTGCCGGTCGCGTACTGGAATCATCGCCATATCGAAGTGGAACCCGGCAGCATCATCTGGCTCGGTTTCACCTCATGGAGCTTGCCATGGGGCCAAAGCGATTTAAATGCGCGCATGCTTTCCGTTCTGACTCACCGGATACCAGACTGATGAAAAAACAATTACTTCTCAGCCTGTTGGCTGCTTCTGTTTCCGCCGCTTGCCAGGTACATGCGGAAACCTGGCCTGAACCGGTCGGCCCTTCGCAATCAGATTTTGGTGGCGTTGGTCTGATGCAGACGCCGACCGCGCGGATGGCGAAAGAGGGCGAATTTAGCGTCAACTTCCGCGATAACGATCAATATCGCTACTATTCCGCCTCACTGCAGCTGTTCCCGTGGCTGGAAACCACCGTGCGTTATACCGATGTGCGTACCCGCCGTTACAGCGCGGTGGAAGGCTTTAGCGGCAACCAAAGCTATAAAGATAAAGCCTTCGATGTGAAGCTACGTTTATGGCAGGAGAGCTATTGGTTGCCGGAAGTGGCGGTTGGCTCGCGCGACTTAGGCGGCACCGGCTTGTTCGACAGCGAATATTTGGTGGCCAGCAAAGCGTGGGGGCCATTCGATTTCAGTCTCGGTATTGGCTGGGGTTATCTCGGCAACAGCGGCACCCTTAAAAATCCATTTTGCTCCTACAGCGACAGCTATTGCAGCCGCAGTGGCGGCGGCGAAACCGGCACCATCAACGGTTCACAGATGTTCCACGGCCCGGCAGCGCTGTTTGGCGGCGTGGAATACCAAACGCCGTGGCAGCCGTTGCGCCTCAAGCTGGAGTACGAAGGTAACGATTATCAGGATGATTTCGCCGGTCGCCTGGAGCAACGTAGCAAGGTTAACGTCGGTGCGATTTATCGCATCACCGACTGGGCGGACATCAACGCCAGCTACGAGCGCGGCAACACCTTTATGTTCGGCTTTACTCTACGCACCAACTTCAACGATCTGCATCAGTCGCACATCGATAGCGAGAAGCCAGCCTACAACCCGCAGCCACAGGGCGACCTGTTGCAGCCAACGGTGGTGGCGAACCAGTTGACCGATCTGAAGTACAACGCGGGACTGAATGGCCCACATATTCAGACCAAAGGCAGCACGCTGTATGTCTCTGGCGAGCAGACCAAATATCGCGACACGCGCGAAGGTGTCGATCGCGCCAATCGCATCATCATGAACAACCTGCCGGCTGGCATCGATACCATCGACGTCACCGAGTCGCGCTTTAATATGCCGCAGGTCAGCACGCGCACCAACGTTGCCAGCCTGCACAACGAGCTGACGGGTTATCCGCTGGGCCATGAACAGCCGCTGCAGCAGACGCGTGAAGATCCGGTGGATCCCGGCACCACCGAGCAAGGTTTCTTTATCCGCAAAGATCGCCTGAACTACAGCCTGTCGCCAGTGCTCAATCAGTCGGTTGGTGGACCAGAAAGCTTCTACATGTATCAGGTTGGCGTAATGGCCAATGCCGATTACTGGCTTACCGATCACCTGTTGGTCGGCGGCAGTCTGTTTGGCAACATCGCCAATAACTACGACAAGTTCAACTACAACGGCGCTCCAGCGGATTCCACACTGCCGCGCGTGCGCACGCACATTCGTGATTACGTTGAGAACAACGTTTACGTTAACGACCTGCAAGCCAACTACATGCATGCGCTGGGCAACGGTTTCTACGGCCAGGTTTACGGCGGTTATCTGGAAACCATGTACGGCGGCGTCGGCGGCGAAGTGCTGTATCGTCCGATTGATAGCAACTGGGCATTCGGTGTTGATGCCAACTACGTGAAGCAGCGTGATTGGGACAACATGATGCAGTTCACCGATTACAAAGCGCCAACCGGAAATCTGACGGCGTATTGGCGCCCATGGTTTATGCAGGATGTGTTGGTGAAGGCCAGCGTCGGGCAGTATCTGGCGAAGGATAAAGGCGTGACGCTGGATGTGTCGAAGCGCTTTGACAGCGGCGTGATGGTTGGTTTCTATGCCACTAAAACTAACGTCTCTGCCGAACAGTATGGCGAAGGTACCTTCACCAAAGGCTTCTACATTTCGGTGCCAATGGACCTGTTTACCGTGACACCAACGCGTGGCCGTGCACAGGTGAACTGGGTGCCGTTGACGCGTGATGGCGGTCAGATGTTGGGCCGTAAATATCAGCTATATGACCTGACGTCAGATCGGGATGCGCGGTTTAATTAATTGATTCATTTGAATTAATCGTAAGGTCGGCATTAATGCCGACCTTTTTAATTTGTGCTTGCATGTAAGAAGGTCGCCATGAATGGCGTCATGCTTGTCAGTTAATAAAGCATTTTGCTTTAAGTAGTTAGCGGGCGCTGACACATCTGCTGCGTCACGGGCCGTCCTCGCGCCGCTAGCGCGGTGCCTTCGGCTTCCACGTTGTGCCAACGGACCGTCCGGGGATCGGCCGTCCTGGCCGGCCCCGAACTGCCTCACGCATCCATGCGTGAGGCTCATGGCCCAACGTAAAAGCCTCAGCGCTGCGGATAGCCCTTTTGCCGCAGCAGACGCGCCAGCGCCTGTGGTAAATGTGCCCCTTTCAACAATTCGCACTGAAGTTTAAGCAGGCCGGGGCCGCTTTTGGGCAGGCAATCCGCAGCGCTGAACGAAGCAAGGAAGCCAGGAGAGCCCGCAGGACGCGGGCGAAAGGCGGAGCCGGGGCAGGACGTCCCGTCTCCGCCGGTCCGTCAGGCAGACGAGCGAAGTGAAGGTACCGCGCTAGCGGCGCGAGGACCGCCGGACCAAAAGTGACTCCGGCCTGCGCACTCGCCGCTGGCTTAACTGACAAGCATTAAGCCATTTATGGCGACCTTTTTAATTTGTGCATACATATAGAAGGTCGCCATGAATGGCGACCCTACGAGATGCGTTAATCCGCGTCGTAACCCAGGTTCGGCGCCAGCCAGCGTTCGACTTCGGTGACGCTCATGCCTTTACGCGCTGCGTAATCTTCTACCTGATCGCGTTGAATCTGCGCCACGGCGAAGTATTTGCTGTCGGGATGGCTGAAGTACCAGCCGGAAACCGCCGCGCCTGGCCACATGGCGAACGATTCGGTCAGCTTCATGCCGGTGTGTTTTTCCACATCCAGCAATTGCCAAATCGGCGCTTTCTCGGTGTGTTCCGGACAAGCCGGATAACCCGGCGCGGGACGAATGCCCTGATAATTCTCGCGAATCAGCTCTTCGTTGCTGAGATTTTCATGGGCGGCAAAGCCCCAAATCACCTTACGCACGCGCTCGTGCAGATACTCGGCAAAGGCTTCGGCCAGACGATCTGACACCGCTTTCACCATGATTTTGTTGTAATCATCGTGCTGCTTGTCGTATGCCTCGGCCAGCGCATCTTCCTCAATCCCGGCTGTAACAGCAAACGCGCCGAGATAATCAGCTTTGCCGCTGGATTTCGGTGCAACAAAATCGGCTAAACAGTAGTTGGCGAAGTCGGTTTTTTCGGTCTGCTGACGCAAGTGATGGCTCACGCACAGCACCTGATTGCGGTTCTCATTGCTGTAGATTTCAATGTCATCGCCGACACGGTTAGCTGGGAAAATCCCCACCACGCCGCGTGGATTGAGCGTGCCAGTCTCACTCAGCATATCGAGCATGGCGTTGGCGTCGGCAAACAGGCGTTTGGCCTCTTCGCCCACCACTTCATCTTCCAGAATGCGCGGATACTTGCCGGCCAATGACCAGGTCATAAAGAACGGCGTCCAGTCGATGTAATTACGCAGCGTTTCAATGCTGGCTTCGACCGGGCTCACGCCGAGACGATGCGCCACTGGCGGCGTATAGCTTTCCCAGTCGATGGCGTAATCATTATCGCGCGCGGTTTGCAGGCTTACCGGCGGGGTGCGCGGCTTTTTACGCCCATGCTGAATGCGCACCGTGTCGTACTCTTTACGCGTGCGCGCCACGAAATCCTCTTTCAGCGTCTCGGAGAGCAGCGATGACACCACGCCCACGGTACGCGAGGCGTTCTGCACGTAGACAGTTGGGCCGCTGTAGTTCTGTTCGATCTTCACGGCGGTATGCGCTTTAGAGGTGGTCGCGCCACCAATCAACAGCGGGATGGTGAAGCCCTGACGCTCCATCTCTTTCGCCACGTTGACCATTTCATCCAGCGACGGCGTGATCAGGCCGGAAAGCCCGATGATATCGGCGTTCTCAGCGATCGCGGTTTTGAGGATTTTGTCGCTCGGCACCATGACGCCGAGGTCGATAATTTCGTAGTTGTTACATTGCAGCACCACACCAACGATGTTTTTGCCGATGTCATGCACGTCGCCTTTCACCGTCGCCAGTACGATCTTGCCGTTACTTCGTCCGGCTTCTTTACTCGCCTCGATATAAGGTTCGAGGTACGCCACCGCTTGCTTCATCACGCGCGCCGATTTCACTACCTGCGGCAGGAACATTTTGCCCTCGCCGAACAGATCGCCGACCACGTTCATGCCGGACATCAGCGGCCCTTCGATTACCTGAATCGGACGTTCATAGCCCTGACGCGCCTCTTCAGTATCCAGCTCAATGAATTCGGTGATGCCTTTAACCAGCGAATATTCCAGACGCTTAACCACGTCCCAGCTGCGCCATTCGGCTTGCTGTTTCTCCTGCTCGCCATCGCTTTTGCTGCCGCGATACTTCTCCGCCAGCTCCAACAAGCGCTCGGTGCCGTCGTCACGGCGGTTCAGCACCACGTCTTCCACCGCGTCGCGCAACTCGGCAGGCAGATCGTCATAAATCGCCAGCTGACCGGCGTTGACGATGCCCATGTCCATGCCGTTGCGAATGGCGTAATAGAGGAACACCGCGTGAATGGCTTCGCGCACCGGTTCGTTACCACGGAACGAGAACGACACGTTGGAGACGCCGCCGGAGATCATCGTGTGCGGCAGTTCGCGCTTGATGTCTTCACAAGCGCCGATGAAATCCATCGCGTAGTTATTGTGTTCTTCAATGCCGGTCGCCACGGCAAAAATATTCGGATCGAAAATGATGTCTTCAGGCGGGAAACCGACCTCTTCGGTCAGGATCTTGTAGGCGCGACGACAGATCTCGATTTTGCGTGCACGCGTATCCGCCTGGCCCACTTCATCAAACGCCATCACCACCATCGCGGCGCCATAACGACGTACTTTGCGCGCGTGCTCGATGAAGGGTTCAACGCCCTCTTTCATCGAGATGGAGTTGACGATGCCTTTGCCCTGAATGCACTGCAGGCCTTTCTCGATCACTTCCCATTTCGAGGAGTCGATCATGATCGGCACGCGTGCGATATCGGGTTCGCCCGCGATCAGATTGAGGAAGCGCACCATCGCCGCTTCCGCATCCAGCATGCCTTCATCCATGTTGATATCGATGATTTGCGCGCCGCTCTCCACCTGCTGGCGCGCCACATCCAGCGCTTCGTTATATTTCTCTTCTTTAATCAGGCGCTTGAACTTGGCTGAGCCGGTGACGTTGGTACGTTCGCCGACGTTGACGAACAGCGAATCAGCCTGAATATTCAGCGGTTCAAGCCCGGCTAAGCGGCAGGCAACCGGAATCTTTGGCAACTGGCGCGGCGCAACGCCGTCTACCGCTGCCGCCATCGCCGCGATGTGTTCTGGCGTGGTGCCGCAGCAGCCGCCGATAATATTGAGGAAACCGGCGCGCGCCCATTCGCCAATTTGCTCGGCCATAATCGCCGCATCGAGATCGTATTCACCAAAGGCGTTGGGCAAGCCGGCGTTCGGGTGCGCGGTGACGTAGCCTTCAGCAATACGCGACAGCTCCGCCACATACTGGCGCAGTTCATCCGGGCCCAGCGCACAGTTGAGGCCGAACGACAGCGGTTCGGCGTGACGCAGCGAGTTATAGAAGCCTTCAGTGGTTTGGCCGGAAAGCGTACGACCGGACGCATCGGTGATGGTGCCGGAGATCATCAGCGGCAGCTTCACGCCCATCGCTTCCATCTCGGCCTGCACTGCGTAGATCGCCGCTTTGGCGTTCAGTGTATCGAACACCGTTTCGATCATGATGAGGTCGGAACCACCAGCAATCAGCGCCTGTGTGGATTCACGGTAGGCTTCCACCAGCTGATTAAAGGTTACGTTTCGATAAGCGGGATCGTTGACGTCCGGCGAGATCGAACAGGTGCGGTTAGTCGGGCCCAATACGCCCGCCACATAGCGCGGACGATGCGGCGTTTTCGCCGTCCATTCATCGGCGCTGGCGCGCGCCAGCTTGGCGGCTTCGAAGTTGATCTCCGCCGACAGCGCTTCCATCGCGTAATCGGCCATCGCAATGGTGGTGGCGTTGAAGGTGTTGGTTTCCAGAATATCCGCGCCGGCGGCGAGGTAGGCATCGTGGATTTCGCGGATGACGTCCGGTTTGGTCAGCACCAACAGATCGTTGTTGCCCTTCAAATCAGATGGCCAGTCGGCAAAGCGGCTGCCACGGAAATCCTGCTCACTCAGTTTATAACTCTGGATCATGGTGCCCATGCCACCATCCAGAATCATAATGCGTTGTGCCAGCTGCTGCTGCAGCATTTCTGTTTTGTTGCTCACTCTCGCCCCGTCCACGTCATTGCGTTGGCTAATATGCCAGCCAGACATACTGGCACAACTTGCAGGTGATCAAAAGTCAGCTCAGATGAGACATTTTCAGCTATTAAGCCTTACAGGTCTGACCAGAAAGTCAGCGTTTGCATTAATGCAGTTAAAAACGAAAATGGTTTCCAGCATTGATGCGAATTGGAGACGTTATGGCAACCCCTGCGCCCGTTAAACGCGGCAAGAAACCCCGTGCTACAACGACACCCACCAGCGCGCCTGTCGGCGGGCAAGTACAATCTCTGACGCGCGGCCTGCGCCTGCTGGAGCTGATTGCCGAATCCCACGGCAGCGTGGCGCTGACCGAACTGGCGCAACAGGCCGGTTTACCCAACTCCACCACTCATCGCCTGCTCTCCACCATGCAGCAGCAAGGTTTTGTGCATCAGGTGGGCGATTTAGGTTTATGGACCATTGGTTCGCACGCCTTTGTGGTGGGCAGCAGCTTCCTGCAGAGCCGTAATCTGCTGGCGATTGTCCATCCGCTGCTGCGCAAGCTGATGGAAGATGCCGGTGAGACGGTGAATCTGGCGGTGCTGGATCTCAGCGATTATCAGGCGGTGATCATCGATCAGGTGCAGTGTACGCAGCTGATGCGCATGTCCGCGCCGATTGGTGGCAAGCTGCCGATGCATGCATCCGGCGCGGGTAAAGCGTTTCTGGCGCATCTCAGCGATGAGCAAGTTACCGCGCTGCTGCATCAAAAGGGATTGCATCATTACACGCCGAAAACGCTGATGTCGCCGCACAGCCTGAAGGAAAATCTGGCGCTGATTCGTAAGATGGGCTTTTCACACGATGATGAAGAGCACGCGTTGGGTCTGCGCTGCGTTGCGGCGCCGATTTATGACGAACATGGCGAACCCTTCGCCGCCATCTCGATCTCCGGCCCGATTGCGCGCATGACTGACGACCGCATCACCGAGCTCGGTGCGCTGGTGATCCGCGCCGCCAAACAGGTGACCCAAACCTACTCTGGCCGCTAAGCGGCCACCGAAGCATAGCGCGCGCTGAAACGCTGGCTGGCGCGCCACGCAATCACCTCTTCAATATGCCCTTCGCGGATGCGCGTTTGCAGCGCGCGCCACCAGTTGGGATCAAACAGTTGTGGATGCAGCGCCTGCAGCAGTTTGCCGGTCGACGGTTCGCTGCACAGCGCATAGCGGAAAGTTTCCGGGAACACATCATCCGGCCCAACGCTGTACCACGGCTCGGCCTGCAGCTCATCTTCTTCATAACGCGCCTGCGGCACATCGCGGAACACCAGCTCGGTCATCGGGCGGATTTCGTCGTAATCGTAAAACACCACGCGGCCGTGACGCGTCATGCCAAAGTTTTTGTATAGCATATCGCCGGGGAAAATGTTCGCCGCCGCCAGCTGACGAATCGCATCACCGTATTCGCCAATCGCATGCTGGCGCTGTTCCGGCGAAGCCTGGGACAGCCACAGATTGAGCGGCTCCATGCGACGTTCCAGCCACAAATGGCGGATGATCACCACGTCGTCGCGCAGCTCGATTTTTTCCGGGATATCGCGCTCAAACTCCGCCATCAGTTCAGCCGGAATACGCGCGCGCGGTAACGCAAAGTGTTCAAATTCCTGGGTATCCGCCATGCGACCGACGCGATCATGCTCCTTAACCATGCGATAGCAGTCGCGCACCTGCGCATCGGTGACCTCTTTTTGCGGGGCGAAGCGGTCTTTGATCACCTTAAATACCCGATCAAAACCCGGCAGCGTGAACACCATCATCACCATGCCGCGAATGCCGGGCGCGACGGTAAAATCTTCCTGACTGTGCGCCAGATAGTGCAGATATTCACGATAACACTCGGTTTTGCCGTGCTTCTGGCAACCAATCGCCATGTAGCGTTCAGCCACGGTTTTTCCCGGCAGAATCGGTTGCAGCCACGCCACCAGCGCGGCGGGCACCGGCGCGTACACCATGAAATAGGCGCGGGCGAAGCCAAACACGATGCTGGCATCATCGCTATCGGTGAGACAGGTGTCGATCCACAATCGTCCTGCATCATCGCGCTGAATCGGCAGCAAACAGGGCACCATGCCATCGCTCAGCTGCAGGCGCGCCACGATCCATGCGGTTTTGTTGCGGTAAAACAGCTCGCTGGCGACATCCAGCGTTGCCGTCGCCAGTTGCGCGGCACCAAACTGCTCGTGCAGATGGCGCACAATCCAGCCGATATCGCGCGTTTGATCCTGCCACGTTAAGCGCAGCGGAATGTCATTCAGCACCTGACGCAATGTTTCCTGCCAATTGTGTTGCGGGCGATAAAGACGTGACAACGGACGCTGGGCAACCGGCGCAGGCGCATACGGCTGTGACGGCAAGATAAACAGGCGTTCGGGCGACAGATGACTGTGGCCCTGCAGCCGACAATAGACCGAGTTGAAGAAGCTTTCGGCGATTTCATGGCGCGGATAGCCGGGCAGCAAGGTTTCATAATGGCTTTTCACCCGCAGCCAGAACGCGTCGTCCCAATCCGACGTGTCATTGAGAATGCGCAGCTGGTTGGTGACGAGGCCAACGTGGTGATCGTAGAGGTGGATACGCGCTTTCATGGCCTGCTGCACCGCGTGCCAGTCAGCCTGCTCGAAGCGCTGTTGCGCGCCGGCGGTGATATCCAGAAAGCGGCCATACTGCGCGTCAAAACCTTGCAGGATGGTGTGGGCGATCAGCGATTCTCTCGGTGTCATCGGCAACGCTCCGGGGAAATGGTCGCCATGAATGGCGACCCTACGACGGCTTTAGAATTGCGCGGCTTCGGTGGAACCGGTCAACGCGGTCACTGAGGATTGTCCGCCCTGAATGACATTGGTGACGCGATCAAAATAGCCGGTGCCGACTTCCTGCTGATGCGACGAGAAGGTGTAGCCCTTATCGCGCGCCGCAAACTCTGGCTGCTGCACTTTTTCCACATAATGACGCATGCCTTCGCCCTGCGCATAGGCGTGCGCCAGATCGAACATGTTGAACCACATGCTGTGAATTCCGGCCAGCGTAATGAACTGGAAGCGATAGCCCATTTCGCTCAGCGCCTGCTGGAAACGCGCGATGGTGCGATCGTCGAGGTTCTTCTTCCAGTTGAACGAGGGCGAACAGTTGTAGGCCAGCAGTTTGCCGGGATGCTGTGCGTGGATCGCGTCGGCAAAGCGCTGCGCCATCTCCAGATCTGGCGTCGAGGTTTCGCACCACAGCACGTCGGCATAAGGCGCATATGCCAGCCCGCGGCTGATCGCCTGTTCAATCCCGGCATGGGTGCGGAAGAAGCCTTCTAAGGTGCGCTCGCCGGTGATAAACGCCGCATCGCGCGGGTCGCAGTCTGAGGTGATCAGATCGGCGGCATCCGCATCGGTGCGCGCTAGCAATACTGTCGGGACGTTCATTACGTCTGCGGCCAGACGCGCCGCCACCAGTTTCTGAATTGCTTCCTGCGTCGGGACTAATACCTTGCCACCCATGTGGCCGCACTTCTTCACCGCCGCCAGTTGGTCTTCAAAATGCACCGCGCCGGCACCGGCCTGAATCATCGATTTCATCAGCTCGAACGCATTGAGCACGCCGCCAAAGCCCGCTTCCGCATCGGCGACAATCGGCAGGAAGTAATCAATAAAATCATTATCTTCTGGCGATACACCGCTGGCCCACTGAATTTGATCGGCTCGCTGGAAGCTCTGATTAATCCGCTCCACCACATTTGGCACCGAATTCACCGGATACAGCGATTGGTCGGGATACATCTGCCCGGCCAGGTTAGCATCTGCCGCCACCTGCCAGCCGGAGAGGTAAATCGCCTCTATGCCGGCTTTCGCCTGCTGCACCGCTTGTCCGCCGGTCAACGCGCCGAGGCTGTTGATGTAGCCTTTGCTCGATTCACCATTCAGCAGCGACCAGAGTTTGGTGGCACCGCGCTCCGCCAGCGTACAGGCGGGATTGACCGAGCCGCGCAGATTGACCACATCCTCCGCACTGTACGGACGCGTGATTCCCTGCCAGCGCGCATCATTCCAGCTCGATTCCAGTTGTTTGATCTGTTGCGTACGATTCATCGTCATATCTCCAGGTTCAAGGCAGCAGGCGGTAGCCCGGCAGAGTGAGGAAGGAAACCAGTTCGTCATCGGTGGTGATTTGCGCCATCAGCGCGGCGGCATCGTCGAAGCGTCCATTCTGGAAACGCTCTGCGCCAACGGTTTGCTGCAAGGCAGCCAGCTCTTCCGCCAGTAGCCGTTCAAACAGCGCCACCGTCACCGGTTGGCCATCGCTGAGAATTTGTTTGTGATGAATCCATTGCCAGATGGAGGTACGAGCGATTTCAGCGGTGGCGGCATCTTCCATCAATCCGTCAACCGGTACGCAGCCGTTGCCGCTGATCCAGGCTTCCAGATATTGCAGCGCCACGCGGATGTTGGCGCGCATGCCCGCTTCGGTACGCTTACCGCGACACGGCGCCAGCAGACGCTCGGCGGTGATTGGTGCATCCTGCTCACGTGTGATGTGCAGTTGATTAGGTTGATCGCCCAATCGGCGGTCAAACTCCTCCATCGCGATATCTGCCAGGCCGGGATGCGCCACCCAGGTTCCGTCGTGACCGTTGCCCGCTTCGCGCGCTTTATCTTCCTGCACCTTCTGCGTCACCCATAAATTGCGCTCCGCGTCTTTGCTCGGAATCAGCGCCGACATACCGCCCATTGCCAGCGCACCACGGCGATGACAGGTTCTGATCAGCAGGCGTGAATAAGCATCAAGGAATGGCTGATCCATGCTGATTTGCTGGCGATCCGGCAGGATACGATCGGGATGCTGGCCCAGCGTTTTGATGTAGCTGAAGATGTAATCCCAACGGCCACAGTTCAAGCCCACCACGTGATCGCGCAGTTCCCACAGGATCTCATCCATCTGGAATACCGCCGGCAGCGTTTCGATCAATACCGTGGCTTTGATGGTGCCGCGCGGCAGATCGAAGCGATCTTCACTGAAGCGGAAGATCTCACGCCACCACGCCACTTCAGCGGCATGCTCGGTTTTCGGCAGATAGAACCATGGCGCGTGGCCCTTCTCCAGCAGCGCTTCAACGTTGTGGAAAAAGTAGAGCGCAAAGTCGAACAATCCGCCGGGAATGGCCCGATCGCGCCACTCCACATGCTTTTCATTCAGATGCAGACCCCGTACCCGACACATCAGCAGCGCCGGATTGGCACGCAGCTGGTAGATCTTGCCGGTTTCACTGGTGAAGCTCAGCGTGCCATTGACCGCATCGCGCAAGGTTAATTGTCCATCAACCAGCTTCTGCCAGGTTGGCGCCAATGAATCTTCAAAATCGGCCATGAAGACGTTGACGTTCGCATTGAGTGCGTTGATCACCATTTTGCGATCCGGCGGCCCGGTGATCTCCACGCGGCGATCTTGTAACAGTTGCGGAATAGGACGAACCTGCCACGCATTTTCATGAATGGAAGTGGTTTCCGAATCAAATCCCGGTAACTCACCTTGATCGTAACGCTTCTGGCGTTGCTGGCGTGCCTTCAGCAGGCGTTCGCGCTCTGGTGCGAAACGCACTACTAATGCGTGTACAAAGTCGATCGCTTCTGGGGTAAGCAGCTGCTTTTCCGCGTGGGTAAAGGGCTGGCTGAAGGTTAGCGTATTGCTGATAACCGAGTCTGTCATGCGGGCTGCCTCCTGGGTTGATCCATCGTTTAACGATCGGATCCGGATGTAGGGTGTTTTATAACCTGCAAGATCAGAGCATAATGATTTTTATTTTATTTTCAAAAACTATTTCCATTTTTATATTTATAGTGATTTATCAGATTGATATTTATGTAATTTAATTTCTCGAATTAAAGGCAACTACTTCCACCCCTGAACAGAAGGCAAAAAAAAGCCGCGATAGCTTTCGGCTAGCGCGGCAGGATCAAATCAGATGTTGGAGTTATTCGAGCGTTGGGTTCATTCGACGCAGATCGAACGGCGTGATCTGATAAACGTAGTAGTTCAGCCAGTTGGAAAACAGCAGATTGCCGTGGCTACGCCAGGTGGCGCGCGGCGGCAATTCTGGATTGTCGTGTGGGAAATAGTTGAACGGCACGTCCGGCTGTAGGCCCGCATCGTAATCGCGATGATATTCACCTGAAAGCGTCAAAGCGTCGTACTCAGGGTGGCCGGTGACAAACGCCAGGCGCTTATCTTTGCTTGCCATTAGATACGCGCCGGTTGATTCCGATTCGGCAAACAACTCGAGATCGGTGTAATCGCGGATCAGCTGGCTTGGGAAATCGGCATAGCGTGAATGCGGGGCCAGGAAGTTGTCATCAAAGCCACGCGTCAGTAAAGCATGTGGATGCAGGATTTGGTGCTCATAAACACCGGACAATTTGTTCTGCCGCGTCTGCTTAGGAATGCCATACAGAATGTTGAGTGCCGCCTGAACCGCCCAACAGACAAAGAGCGTGGAGGTGACGTGCTCATTCGCCCAGTGCAGCACGCGCTGGATCTGTGGCCAATACGCGACATCATTGAAATCGACCAATCCCAGCGGCGCGCCGGTCACAATCAGTCCATCGAAATTATCGTTTTGGATGTCTTCAAAGTTGCAGTAGAAGTTGTTCAGATGCTCTGTCGGCGTATTGCGTGACTCGCGGCTATCAATGCGCAGCAGCTGCACATCAATCTGCAACGGTGAGTTTGAGAGCAGGCGCAGGAACTGGTTTTCTGTCTCAATCTTCTTTGGCATCAGGTTAAGAATCAGCACTTTTAGCGGACGGATCTCCTGAACACTGGCGCGCGACGACGTCATGACAAAGACATTTTCATCACGCAAAAAATTCACTGCCGGTAATTCGTCGGGAATCCTGATTGGCATAACCTGCTCACCTCTTACTGATAACCGTATAAACGTTTAGACATCCAGATGCCCGACATTAGCGTGTTATGTCGAGAATGTCGAGTCTTCATGCGGTTTATGAAAATGTTTCAGCTTTAGGTGGGATTTGGGAAAGTCGTTAGGGAGATGAGTATGTCATGTGGCGAATTTTAGCTTCAGGATGGTACTAAATCTGAAGTGTTTTTCTAAATTTCAGACGTAAAAAAGCCCCGAACTTTCGTTCGGGGCTTCTTCACTTAATTGATGCCTGGCAGTTCCCTACTCTCGCATGGGGAGACCCCACACTACCATCGGCGCTACGGCGTTTCACTTCTGAGTTCGGCATGGGGTCAGGTGGGACCACCGCGCTAAAGCCGCCAGGCAAATTCTTTGCGCAAAAACGAATAACATCCGCTTCCGCTAAATCTTTAATCCGTAAAACAAGCTGAAAATACCGGTCTCTCAGACCAAAACGCCTCTGGCGTTGTAAGGTTAAGCCTCACGGGTCATTAGTACCGGTTAGCTCAACGCATCGCTGCGCTTACACATCCGGCCTATCAACGTCGTAGTCTTCAACGTCCCTTCAGGACTCTCAAGGAGTCAGGGAGAACTCATCTCGGGGCAAGTTTCGTGCTTAGATGCTTTCAGCACTTATCTTTTCCGCACTTAGCTACCGGGCAGTGCCATTGGCATGACAACCCGAACACCAGTGGTGCGTTCACTCCGGTCCTCTCGTACTAGGAGCAACCCCCCTCAATTCTCCAGCGCCCACGGCAGATAGGGACCGAACTGTCTCACGACGTTCTAAACCCAGCTCGCGTACCACTTTAAACGGCGAACAGCCGTACCCTTGGGACCTACTTCAGCCCCAGGATGTGATGAGCCGACATCGAGGTGCCAAACACCGCCGTCGATATGAACTCTTGGGCGGTATCAGCCTGTTATCCCCGGAGTACCTTTTATCCGTTGAGCGATGGCCCTTCCATTCAGAACCACCGGATCACTATGACCTGCTTTCGCACCTGCTCGAGCCGTCACTCTCGCAGTCAAGCTGGCTTATGCCATTGCACTAACCTCCTGATGTCCGACCAGGATTAGCCAACCTTCGTGCTCCTCCGTTACTCTTTGGGAGGAGACCGCCCCAGTCAAACTACCCACCAGACACTGTCCGCAGCCCGGATCACGGGCCTACGTTAGAACATCAAACATTAAAGGGTGGTATTTCAAGGTTGGCTCCACGCAGACTGGCGTCCACGCTTCAAAGCCTCCCACCTATCCTACACATCAAGGCTCAATGTTCAGTGTCAAGCTATAGTAAAGGTTCACGGGGTCTTTCCGTCTTGCCGCGGGTACACTGCATCTTCACAGCGATTTCAATTTCACTGAGTCTCGGGTGGAGACAGCCTGGCCATCATTACGCCATTCGTGCAGGTCGGAACTTACCCGACAAGGAATTTCGCTACCTTAGGACCGTTATAGTTACGGCCGCCGTTTACCGGGGCTTCGATCAAGAGCTTCTCCTTGCGGATAACCCCATCAATTAACCTTCCGGCACCGGGCAGGCGTCACACCGTATACGTCCACTTTCGTGTTTGCACAGTGCTGTGTTTTTAATAAACAGTTGCAGCCAGCTGGTATCTTCGACTGGCTTCAGCTCCGGGAGCAAGTCCCTTCACCTACGCGCCAGCGTGCCTTCTCCCGAAGTTACGGCACCATTTTGCCTAGTTCCTTCACCCGAGTTCTCTCAAGCGCCTTGGTATTCTCTACCTGACCACCTGTGTCGGTTTGGGGTACGATTTCGTGTTACCTGGAGCTTAGAGGCTTTTCCTGGAAGCAGGGCATCAGTTACTTCACCACCGTGGTGGCTCGTCGTCACGCCTCAGCCTTAAGATATCCCGGATTTACCAAAGATATCAGCCTACACGCTTAAACCGGGACAACCGTCGCCCGGATAACCTAGCCTTCTCCGTCCCCCCTTCGCAGTAACACCAAGTGCAGGAATATTAACCTGCTTCCCATCGACTACGCTTTTCAGCCTCGCCTTAGGGGTCGACTCACCCTGCTCCGATTAACGTTGAACAGGAACCCTTGGTCTTCCGGCGAGCGGGCTTTTCACCCGCTTTATCGTTACTTATGTCAGCATTCGCACTTCTGATACCTCCAGCAACCCTCACAGGCCACCTTCAACGGCTTACAGAACGCTCCCCTACCCAACAACACATAGTGTCGCTGCCGCAGCTTCGGTGCATGGTTTAGCCCCGTTACATCTTCCGCGCAGGCCGACTCGACCAGTGAGCTATTACGCTTTCTTTAAATGATGGCTGCTTCTAAGCCAACATCCTGGCTGTCTGTGCCTTCCCACATCGTTTCCCACTTAACCATGACTTTGGGACCTTAGCTGGCGGTCTGGGTTGTTTCCCTCTTCACGACGGACGTTAGCACCCGCCGTGTGTCTCCCGTGATAACATTCTTCGGTATTCGCAGTTTGCATCGGGTTGGTAAGCCGGGATGGCCCCCTAGCCGAAACAGTGCTCTACCCCCGAAGATGAGTTCACGAGGCGCTACCTAAATAGCTTTCGGGGAGAACCAGCTATCTCCCGGTTTGATTGGCCTTTCACCCCCAGCCACAAGTCATCCGCTAATTTTTCAACATTAGTCGGTTCGGTCCTCCAGTTAGTGTTACCCAACCTTCAACCTGCCCATGGCTAGATCACCGGGTTTCGGGTCTATACCCTGCAACTTAACGCCCAGTTAAGACTCGGTTTCCCTGCGGCTCCCCTATACGGTTAACCTTGCTACAGAATATAAGTCGCTGACCCATTATACAAAAGGTACGCAGTCACCCCATAAAGAGGCTCCCACTGCTTGTACGTACACGGTTTCAGGTTCTGTTTCACTCCCCTCGCCGGGGTTCTTTTCGCCTTTCCCTCACGGTACTGGTTCACTATCGGTCAGTCAGGAGTATTTAGCCTTGGAGGATGGTCCCCCCATATTCAGACAGGATACCACGTGTCCCGCCCTACTCTTCGAACTCACAGAATGTGCACTTTCGTGTACGGGGCTGTCACCCGGTATCGCGCGACTTTCCAGACGCTTCCACTAACGCACAAACTGATTCAGGTTCTGGGCTGTTCCCCGTTCGCTCGCCGCTACTGGGGGAATCTCGGTTGATTTCTTTTCCTCTGGGTACTTAGATGTTTCAGTTCCCCAGGTTCGCCTCGCAACACTATGTATTCATGTTGCGATGATGCACTGAGTGCACCGGGTTTCCCCATTCGGACATCGTCGGCTGTAGCGGTTCATATCACCTTACCGACGCTTTACGCAGATTAGCACGTCCTTCATCGCCTCTGACTGCCAGGGCATCCACCGTGTACGCTTAGTCGCTTAACCTCACAACCCACAGGCGTTTTGCAACGCTGCGGACTGCAGGCATTGAGAGACTCGAACATGTTGTTATTCATTTCTTATTACGGAGAAATGAACCAACACGTCGTTTCAATTTTCAGCTTGTTCCGGATTGTTAAAGAGCAATATCTCAAACATGACGGTTAAGTCAGTTTTGAGATACTTCGTGGAGACACCTTTCACCTGTCACCAAGCAAGTGGCGTCCCCTAGGGGATTCGAACCCCTGTTGCCGCCGTGAAAGGGCGGAGTCCTAACCGCTAGACGAAGGGGACACGATAGTGTCACGACTTCGCAGCCGTCTTGCTCATTACTTTTTATCAGACAATCTGTGTGAGCACTGCGCGGGAAGGTATCTTCAGGTAAGGAGGTGATCCAACCGCAGGTTCCCCTACGGTTACCTTGTTACGACTTCACCCCAGTCATGAATCACAAAGTGGTAAGCGCCCTCCCGAAGGTTAAGCTACCTACTTCTTTTGCAACCCACTCCCATGGTGTGACGGGCGGTGTGTACAAGGCCCGGGAACGTATTCACCGTAGCATTCTGATCTACGATTACTAGCGATTCCGACTTCACGGAGTCGAGTTGCAGACTCCGATCCGGACTACGACGCACTTTATGAGGTCCGCTTGCTCTCGCGAGGTCGCTTCTCTTTGTATGCGCCATTGTAGCACGTGTGTAGCCCTACTCGTAAGGGCCATGATGACTTGACGTCATCCCCACCTTCCTCCAGTTTATCACTGGCAGTCTCCTTTGAGTTCCCGGCCGAACCGCTGGCAACAAAGGATAAGGGTTGCGCTCGTTGCGGGACTTAACCCAACATTTCACAACACGAGCTGACGACAGCCATGCAGCACCTGTCTCAGAGTTCCCGAAGGCACCAAAGCATCTCTGCTAAGTTCTCTGGATGTCAAGAGTAGGTAAGGTTCTTCGCGTTGCATCGAATTAAACCACATGCTCCACCGCTTGTGCGGGCCCCCGTCAATTCATTTGAGTTTTAACCTTGCGGCCGTACTCCCCAGGCGGTCGACTTAACGCGTTAGCTCCGGAAGCCACTCCTCAAGGGAGCAACCTCCAAGTCGACATCGTTTACGGCGTGGACTACCAGGGTATCTAATCCTGTTTGCTCCCCACGCTTTCGCACCTGAGCGTCAGTCTTTGTCCAGGGGGCCGCCTTCGCCACCGGTATTCCTCCAGATCTCTACGCATTTCACCGCTACACCTGGAATTCTACCCCCCTCTACAAGACTCTAGCCTGCCAGTTTCGAATGCAGTTCCCAGGTTAAGCCCGGGGATTTCACATCCGACTTGACAGACCGCCTGCGTGCGCTTTACGCCCAGTAATTCCGATTAACGCTTGCACCCTCCGTATTACCGCGGCTGCTGGCACGGAGTTAGCCGGTGCTTCTTCTGCGGGTAACGTCAATCGGTGAAGCTATTAACTCCACCGCCTTCCTCCCCGCTGAAAGTACTTTACAACCCGAAGGCCTTCTTCATACACGCGGCATGGCTGCATCAGGCTTGCGCCCATTGTGCAATATTCCCCACTGCTGCCTCCCGTAGGAGTCTGGACCGTGTCTCAGTTCCAGTGTGGCTGGTCATCCTCTCAGACCAGCTAGGGATCGTCGCCTAGGTGAGCCATTACCCCACCTACTAGCTAATCCCATCTGGGCACATCCGATGGTGTGAGGCCCGAAGGTCCCCCACTTTGGTCTTGCGACGTTATGCGGTATTAGCTACCGTTTCCAGTAGTTATCCCCCTCCATCGGGCAGTTTCCCAGACATTACTCACCCGTCCGCCACTCGTCACCCGAGAGCAAGCTCTCTGTGCTACCGTTCGACTTGCATGTGTTAGGCCTGCCGCCAGCGTTCAATCTGAGCCATGATCAAACTCTTCAATTTAAGTTTGATTTGCTGAAACAAGTTCAGCGGTGCTCATCTGTAAAACGTCATAATGAATTTCATTATGTGTTCACTCGTGAGGCTTTGATATTTTGTTGCGTCCGGAGACGCTGATATCAATCCTGCGAGTGCCCACACAGATTGTCTGATAAATTGTTAAAGAGCGTTGCGAACAGCGGCTGAACCGTCTGTCGCGAGGTGGCGTATACTACGCTACTCTCCTTCGGAGTCAAACACTTTTTTCAGCGTTTTCATCCGGCGGAAGTTCTTATCGAATCTTCCTCACCAACACCGCATTTCGTAAACCGTTGTGCCGTGTTGATGGATGCGCATTATAGGGAGTTGTTATCAGCGCGCAACCGCTAAATTCAATAAAAACAACCGTTCGCTGCATTCCACAGCAAAACCCAGCCTTATACGCAGTTACACACAGTGTTATCCACACTCTGCCGCACAAATGAATTTAGGCGAGCATCACGCAAACGTTTTCGCTACAATGCCCGGCGACGTCAAGGATGCCCCTTTTGGGGCGTTACATGAGGCAAGCGTTTCCTTCTATATAGAAGAGAGACACTAAGCTTGATGTAACGCTCTTTTTTACGCGAAACAAAGCCAAGGGATAAAACCACCATGCAACAACGTCGTCCTGTACGCCGCGCTCTACTCAGTGTCTCTGACAAAGCCGGTATCCTCGAATTTGCTCAGGCACTCTCCAGTCGTGGTGTTGAGCTGCTCTCCACAGGCGGTACCGCACGTCTGCTGGCAGATGCGGGCCTGCCCGTCACCGAAGTTTCTGACTACACCGGTTTTCCGGAAATGATGGATGGACGCGTCAAAACGCTGCACCCGAAAGTGCATGGCGGCATTTTGGGTCGTCGTGGTCAGGATGATGCGATCATGGCTGAACACGCCATCAACCCAATCGACATGGTGGTCGTCAACCTGTATCCCTTCGCACAAACCGTTGCCAAACCTGATTGCTCATTAGCTGATGCGGTTGAGAACATCGATATCGGTGGCCCGACCATGGTTCGCTCAGCGGCGAAGAACCATAAAGACGTGGCGATCGTGGTCAAGAGCAGCGATTACGAGGCGATCATTGCTGAGCTGGATGCCAACGAAAATTCGCTCACGCTAGAAACGCGTTTCGATCTGGCCATCAAAGCCTTCGAACACACTGCCGCTTATGACAGCATGATTGCCAACTACTTCGGTAGCCTGGTGCCGGCTTATCACAGCGACAGCAAAGAGCCGGCCGGCCGCTTCCCGCGCACGCTTAACCTCAACTTCATCAAGAAGCAGGATATGCGTTACGGCGAGAACAGCCATCAGGATGCTGCCTTCTATATAGAAGAGAATGTTGCTGAAGCTTCTGTTGCCACCGCGCAGCAGGTTCAGGGCAAAGCGCTCTCTTACAACAACATCGCCGATACCGATGCCGCACTCGAGTGCGTGAAAGAGTTCGACGAAGCTGCTTGCGTGATCGTCAAACACGCTAACCCATGCGGCGTGGCGGTTGGCGGTTCGATCCTTGACGCTTACGAGCGTGCCTACAAAACTGACCCGACTTCTGCTTTCGGCGGCATCATCGCTTTCAACCGCGAGCTGGACGAAGCCACCGCACAGGCGATCATCAGCCGTCAGTTTGTTGAAGTGATCATCGCGCCATCCGCCAGCGAAGCAGCGCTGAAAGTGACTGCGGCCAAGCAGAACGTGCGCGTTCTGGTGTGTGGTCAGTGGCAAGGTCGTGTTGCGGCGCTGGATTTCAAACGCGTCAACGGCGGCGTGCTGGTTCAGGATCGCGATCTGGGCATGGTCGATGCCAGCCAGCTGCGCGTCGTCAGCAAGCGTCAGCCAACTGAGCAGGAACTGCGTGATGCGCTGTTCTGCTGGAAAGTGGCGAAGTTCGTTAAATCCAATGCCATCGTCTACGCACGTGACAATATGACCATCGGCATTGGCGCCGGCCAGATGAGCCGCGTTTACTCGGCCAAAATTGCCGGCATCAAAGCGGGTGATGAAGGTCTGGAAGTGAAAGGCTCCGCAATGGCGTCTGATGCATTCTTCCCGTTCCGCGACGGTATCGACGCCGCAGCGGCTGTCGGCATCAGCTGCGTGATTCAGCCAGGCGGTTCAATCCGTGATGATGAAGTGATTGCCGCCGCTGATGAGCACGGCATCGCGATGATCTTTACTGACATGCGTCATTTCCGCCATTAATTGTTGGGAGCAGTACAGATGAAAATTTTAGTGATTGGTAATGGCGGACGTGAGCACGCGCTGGCATGGAAAGCGGCACAATCGTCACTGGCCGAAACAGTGTTTGTCGCGCCGGGCAATGCGGGCACCGCGCTTGAGCCGGCTTTGCAAAACGTGGCAATCAGCGCCACCGACGTTGCCGCGCTGCTGGCTTTTGCGCAGCAGGAAAAAATCGATCTGACCATCGTTGGCCCGGAAGCGCCGCTGGTGATGGGTGTGGTTGATGCGTTCCGTGCTGCAGGTCTGAAGATCTTTGGCCCAACGCAAGCCGCCGCCCAGCTGGAAGGCTCAAAGGCGTTCACCAAAGATTTCCTGGCACGTCAGCAGATCCCAACCGCCGAGTACCAGAACTTCACCGAAGTGGAGCCTGCGCTGGCCTATCTGCGTGAGAAAGGCGCACCGATCGTCATTAAAGCTGACGGTCTCGCCGCCGGTAAAGGCGTGATCGTGGCGATGGAACTGGCGGAAGCCGAAGCCGCTGTGCAGGATATGCTGGCTGGCAATGCGTTCGGCGATGCGGGTCACCGCATTGTGATTGAAGAGTTCCTTGATGGCGAAGAAGCCAGCTTTATCGTGATGGTCGACGGCAATAATGTGCTGCCGATGGCCACCAGCCAGGATCACAAGCGTGTCGGCGATGGCGATACCGGTCCAAACACCGGCGGCATGGGCGCGTATTCTCCGGCGCCAGTGGTGACCGATGAGATCCACCAGCGCGTAATGGATCAGATCATCTGGCCAACCGTTAACGGTATGAAAGCTGAAGGCAACATCTATACCGGTTTTCTGTATGCCGGTTTAATGATCGATAAAGCCGGTCAGCCTAAAGTGATCGAGTTTAACTGCCGCTTCGGCGATCCGGAAACTCAGCCAATCATGCTGCGTCTGCAGTCGGATCTGGTTGAGCTGTGTCTGGCGGCGACCGATGGCAAACTGGATCAGCAAACCTCGCAGTGGGATCCGCGTCCCTCTCTCGGCGTGGTGCTAGCGGCGGGTGGTTATCCGGGCGATTACAACACAGGCGATCAGATTCATGGTCTGCCGCTCGAAGAAGTGCCGGACGGCAAAGTGTTCCACGCTGGTACCACCATGAAAGACGATCTGGTGGTGACTAACGGTGGCCGCGTACTGTGCGTGACCGCGCTGGGCGACGATGTAGCCGCTGCGCAGAAGAACGCTTATGCGCTGGCGCAGCATATTTCGTGGGATGGCAGCTTCTGCCGCCGTGATATCGGTTATCGCGCCATTAACCGCAAATAAGTACGCAAAGGGGCACAGCATGTGCCCCTTCACTTATCTGCCTGCTAGAAATCACTCTCTTTTGGCTGCCAGCTGCATTCGTCATCCGGCGTAGCACGTAGCAGTTGCACACCTTCCGGCGCTTCCAGCCACGACACCATCAACGGCGCAGACTGGCTCTGCTGCTGGCGACTTAGCGTATACAGCGTGTCGCGATCAAAGGCCGCATTCACCAGCCTGTCATCGCACTCTCGTACCTGATTGCCGCCCAGCCAATGGCCCTGACGCAGCAATACGCGGCCTGCAAGCAACGCATTGCTCTGATCCAGCATGCGCTGCGCATCGAAGCGATACAGCTCAACGCTATCAGCGCTGACTGCTTCACGTCGTCCCGCCAGCTGGCGCTGCATGAAATTGAGATTGCCCTGATGATCGAAGCGTAAGGTGACATCATCCGGCTGTGCACCCGCGACGCGTCGTTCGACGCTAATCAGCTTCTGCTGCTGCCAGTTGTAATCAGTGGTTTCCATAGCATCGCCATTAAAGGGCGTGAAGACCGTTCGCAGATGAACCACTTGATGGTCGCTATTCTTGCGCCAGATGCGCACGGTGCCGCGGTCGGCCAGATAGCCGCTCGCCGTAAAGGCAGGAAGATCAGGAGTGGAGCTACAGCCCGTAAGTAGCGCACCGAATAACAGGGCGCACACGCGCTGAGGAATTGAATTCAGCATGGCAGGTCCCGGCAACAAAAAGGGGCGCTAACGCCCCCTCTTTTAAAGCTAAACCGCAATGCGGAAACTTACTTAACAGCGTCTTTCAGAGCTTTGCCTGAAACGAACGCTGGCACGTTAGCCGCTGCAATTTTGATCTCTTTGCCAGTCTGCGGGTTGCGACCGGTACGCTCAGCGCGGTGGTTCACTTTAAAAGTACCAAAACCAACCAGTTGTACAGCATCACCTTCTTTCAGAGACTCAGTGATCGCAGCCAGGGTAGATTCCAGCGCAGTCTTAGCCTGGGTTTTAGACAGGTCAGCTTTCTCTGCGATCACATCAATCAGTTGAGTCTTGTTCATAAGTTATCCTTAAAGTGTATTTATCGCTTGCTAAGCAACGAGTGCGAGGGAAAAGCCCTTCTCAGGCCTTGTTCAGCCGGCACGCACCGATAGCCACAATTTTCAGCCCCCCAAATGTAGACCAGACAGGGGGCCGATGTGAAGCCTCCAGGCGCGGTAATTCGGGCCTGAAGTCACGTTTTCTTGCCTTATTGCTGAAAAAGTATACCGATGTTACTGATTCCCGCTTCGCGCAGGTCTGCACGCAGGCCTTTAATCAATTCGAGGTCGCGCTCTTCGCACTCTGACAGCAGGCGGAAAATCTCCCACTGCAGGTCCCATTCATCGATTACCGCCTGATTTCCACGCAGCTCTTCGTCGGTCATTTCGCGACCGGCCTGCGTCATTTCCAGAATCGCCACGGTGGTGATCGATGTACGGCTGACTTCAATGGCGTGCTCCAGCGTTTCGCCGCTGAGTTGTGCATGCAGCAGTTCACTTAATGCCACGCAGGCATCAATCGCCGGATGCACACCGTAAACCTCGAAATCGTCACCATCAGGGATCGCCGCTTCAAATTTCTCCAGCTGACCGTCGAAATTGATTTTGGCATCTTTGACCGTCAGGCTTTCCCAGATTAGATCGAGGATGCGGCGATAGAGTTGCGGATCGGCGAATTCGGTCTGCTGACAGAAAGCCCAATAGTTGGGGAACATACGCTCGCACAGGCAGGCCATGAAAGTCATATGCTGCCAGCTTTCAAGCTTCGCCAGACGCAAATGGACGGGATTCTGTAACATCAAACTTACTCTCAATAGGTTAGCTGGCGGCAGTGTACCGCAAAAGCCGGGCACAAACAGCGTTAAGGCGTATTTTGCCAGCGCAGAAAGGCCGGGCGTCCAGAGGCGACAGCATCCGCCCAACGCGTCGGTTCCGGCAAACGATAGCCTGCGGTACAGGCTTCCACCCAATGCAAGGCGCTATCCATGCTGACCCGATGGCCGGTCGAGATAAACAGCGGATTACAGCGCGCTTTACTGCGCCATACCCAGCCAATCTGCTCACCTTTGTCGAGCAGCGGCTGACGGCTGCCTGGCTCAGCGTCCAGCTCAGCAAAACGCCCGCATAGACGCTTCTTCGCTACGCCAATGGTAGGCACATCCACCAGCGATCCGAAATGCGCCGCCACGCCAAGCCGACGCGGATGGGAAATACCGTGACCATCAACAAACAGCAGATCGGGCATGTGGGAGAGTTGCTGCCAGGCTTCCAGCAGTGCCGGCATTTCGCGGAAGGATAAGAAGCCCGGAATATACGGCATGGTAGTGGCCACGCGTGCAATGCGATGTTCCACCAGCGTTAAGGATGGATACTCGAGGATGACCAGAGCAGCGCGTGTGATCTCACCGCCCTGTTCAAAACCTACGTCGGCGCCACCAATAAAACGCGGCGGCAGCACGTCGAAATCATCCTGCCGCACCACATCAGCAGCGCGTTGCAACTGTTCCTGGCGTAGTGCGGCTAAATCCACCATCAGCCCTGATGATAAGGACGTGACAGACGATGCACCGCTTCTACAAACGCACCGGCATGCTCAGGCGGTACGTCTGGATGGATGCCGTGGCCCAGGTTAAACACGTGGCCTTCGCCCGCGCCAAAACCTTCAAGAATCCCGGCTACTTCCTGCTCGATGCGCGCAGGCGGTGCATACAGCATGGAAGGATCCATGTTGCCCTGCAGCGCCACTTTGTCACCTACGCGACGACGCGCATCGGCGATATCGGTGGTCCAGTCGAGCCCCAGCGCATCACAGCCGGTCGCGGCTATCGCTTCCAGCCATTGGCCGCCACCTTTGGTGAACAGCGTAATAGGTACGCGACGACCTTCGTTCTCGTGCAGCACGCTATCGACGATTTTATGCATGTAATAGAGCGAGAATTCGCGATAGTCGCGTCCGGTCAGCACGCCGCCCCATGTATCGAACACCATGATCGACTGCGCGCCAGCTTTGATCTGCGCATTGAGATAAAGAATCACGCTGTCCGCCAGCTTATCCAGCAATTTGTGCAGGGTTTGCGGCTCGGCGTACATCATCTTTTTGATTTTTGTGAAGGCTTTGCTGCTGCCGCCTTCAACCATGTAGGTTGCCAGCGTCCACGGGCTGCCGGAGAAACCGATCAGCGGCACTTCGCCTTTCAGGTTGTGACGAATGGTACGCACCGCGTTCATAACATAACCGAGTTCATGCTCTGGATCCGGCACCGGCAGTTTGTCGACATCCGCACGACAGGTGATCGGGTTGGAGAAACGCGGGCCTTCGCCGGTCTCAAAGTAGAGCCCAAGTCCCATCGCATCCGGAATGGTGAGGATATCGCTGAAGAGGATTGCCGCATCCAGCGCATAGCGACGCAGCGGTTGCAGCGTGACTTCACACGCCAGCTCAGCATTCTTACACAGCGACATAAAATCACCGGCTTCAGCGCGCGTGGCTTTGTACTCCGGCAAATAGCGCCCAGCTTGTCGCATCATCCATACCGGCGTGACATCTACCGGCTGACGTAACAGGGCGCGCAGATAACGATCGTTCTTCAGTTCACTCATAATGGGCTCTCTCATGCTAAGGCCGGCAGTGTAGCATTTTCACGCCGCGCTGGCGCGACACAGGGCAACAGTATCTTCAATCAGGCGACGCGCCACCGTGCCGGGCGGCGGTAACAGCGGCAGATTGTCATAGCGATACCAACCGGCATCCAGCAGCTCTTTGCCGTCGTGTTGCAGATCGCCACCATCATATTCCGCCATATACGCCATCATCAGGGAATGCGGGAACGGCCACGGCTGCGAGGTCACGTAACGCACGTTTTTCACCCGCACGTTACTCTCCTCCATCACTTCCCGCGCTACCGCTTGTTCTAAGGTTTCGCCCACTTCGACGAACCCTGCCAGCACGGTATAGATGTTGTTGCGATGACGCGCATGATTGGCAAGCAGGATCTCATCGCCACGACGGATGGCCACGATGATGCACGGCGCAATTTGCGGGTAATAGCGCTCGCGGCAATGATTGCACAAGCAGGCAAATTCGCGTTTGCTGATGTGCATCTCATGGCCGCAATAGCCGCACCAGCGATGCGAACGGTAAAACTCCGCCAGCTGCACGCCACGCCCGACGATTTGGAACAGGCCGACATCCTCATCAATCAGTTGGCGCACCGAGCCCATGCTGTCCGGGCGCGACTCGCGTACCAGCCAGACATTCTCGCCCTGCCACTCGCCAATCAACATGCCGTTGCTGCCGTTCAGGCCAAAATCGCTGGCTAAGCCATGCGGCAATTCACCCTGCGGCATCCAAAGTTTTTGCTCATGGCTGACAACCCACCAACCAGCGTCTAAGCTTGAGATCTCACGTTGCATCTTAATCGTTGTCCTTAGCGTCAAATCGCACGCTGAAATCCTAATATTAAGTGTGTAATAAACAACTATAACCTACCTGGAGCCCCATATGCTTAACCAGTTAGAGAACCTGACAGAGCGTGTCGGTGGCAGAAATGAATTGGTGGATTCATGGCTGCGCGCCCGTCGACAGCTGCTCGTCACTTACTACGAGCTTATTGGCATGAAGCCACAAAAAGATGCGTTAACTGCGCTGGATGAACAGGCGCTGGATGCGTTTTGTCACAACCTGGTAGATTACCTGTCTACCGGCCATTTCAGTGTGTATGAACACATCATTAGTGAGATGCAGGGTGATAGCCCATTAATCGTGGCCGCGCAGATTTATCCGGCACTTGAGGCGAATACCGATCGCATCATGCAGCTTTACGACACCCATCTGCAGCAAGCGATTAACGATGATAATTGCGTGGATTTTCAAACCGCGCTCTCCGAAGTCGGTGAAGTGCTGGAATCGCGCTTTACGCTGGAAGATAAGCTGGTGCAGCTCGCCTGGGATCACCTGCTGGCGCGCCCGCCGGTGGCTAATGACAGCGTCATCGCCCGCCCGGCTTAACATCCTGAAGTTGTAAAAAACTTGTTATTCAAGAAAAGCCCTCTTATGCTAAATGGGCTTTTTTATTGTCTTCTTTAACGACAATCAAGAGTCAAATTTTGCGATAAAAGTAGCTTATATCGTAAAACACAACCTTGTCGGAGTGCCCTCCGGGGCTGAGACCGTTAATTCGGGATCCGCGGAACCTGATCAGGTTAGTACCTGCGAAGGGAACAAGAGTAGACATCATCAGCACGTTGCAAGCTGGCGCCCAGCATCGTCGCTGTTACTCCTTCCGAACTCTGGACAAGCAACTTCCAACCTTTACCGGAAACTTGCTATGTCTGCTAAAACAACTCGTCGTGAACAGCGCGCTCAGGCGCAAGAATTTATCGATTCCCTGCAAGGAACCGCTTTCCCCAACTCCAAACGTATCTGGATCACCGGCAGCCGGGCGGATATTCGCGTGCCGATGCGTGAGATACAGCTCAGCCCGACACACATCGGCGGTAGCAAAGAACATCCGCAATATGAGCCGAATGAAGCGGTGCCGGTATATGACACCGCCGGTGCTTATGGCGATCCTCAAGCCACTATTGATGTGCATCAGGGACTCGCCAGGCTGCGCGCTAACTGGATCGAAGAACGTGAGGACAGTGAAACTATCCACCAGCTAAGTTCCAACTACACGCAGCAACGTCTGGCGGATGAAGGCTTGGATCACCTGCGTTTTGAGCATCTGCCACAACCGCGCCGCGCCAAAGCGGGTCGCCGGGTTACCCAACTGCACTATGCGCGACAGGGCATCATCACGCCGGAGATGGAGTTTATTGCGCTGCGTGAAAACATGGGCCGCGAGCGTATTCGCGGTGAAGTGCTGCTACAGCAGCATCCGGGCCACAGCTTTGGCGCTAATCTGCCGGAAAATATCACCGCTGAATTTGTTCGCCAGGAAGTCGCCAGCGGCCGCGCCATCATTCCTTCTAACATCAACCATCCCGAATCCGAACCGATGATCATCGGCCGCAACTTCCTGGTGAAGGTAAATGCCAATATTGGTAACTCGGCGGTGAGTTCATCGATTGAAGAAGAAGTGGAGAAGCTGGTGTGGTCGACGCGCTGGGGCGCAGACACCGTGATGGATCTCTCAACCGGCCGCTACATCCATGAAACGCGCGAGTGGATTTTGCGAAACAGCCCGGTGCCGATTGGTACAGTGCCGATTTATCAGGCGCTGGAAAAAGTGAACGGCATTGCAGAAGATCTCAACTGGGCGATTTTCCGCGACACGCTGCTGGAGCAGGCGGAACAAGGCGTTGACTACTTCACCATTCACGCTGGCGTATTGCTACGCTATGTGCCGATGACGGCCAACCGGCTGACCGGCATTGTGTCGCGCGGCGGCTCGATTATGGCGAAATGGTGCCTGTCGCATCACACCGAAAGCTTCCTCTATCTGCACTTCCGCGAGATTTGTGAAATTTGTGCCGCCTACGATGTGGCACTGTCGCTTGGCGACGGCCTGCGTCCCGGCTCGATTCAGGATGCCAACGATGAGGCACAATTTGCCGAACTGCATACGCTGGGCGAACTGACCAAAATCGCCTGGGAATACGATGTGCAGGTGATGATTGAAGGTCCGGGCCATGTGCCTATGCAGATGATTCGTCGCAATATGACTGAACAGCTTGAGCATTGTCACGAAGCGCCGTTTTACACGCTTGGCCCGCTCACCACCGATATCGCGCCCGGCTATGACCATTTCACTTCTGGCATCGGTGCGGCCATGATCGGCTGGTTCGGCTGCGCAATGCTGTGCTACGTGACGCCGAAAGAGCACCTCGGTTTGCCGAATAAAGAGGATGTGAAGCAAGGGCTGATCACCTACAAGATCGCCGCGCACGCAGCGGATCTGGCGAAAGGTCATCCGGGCGCGCAGATCCGCGACAATGCGATGTCGAAAGCGCGTTTTGAATTTCGCTGGGAAGATCAGTTCAATCTGGCGCTCGATCCGCACACCGCACGCGCCTATCACGATGAAACTCTGCCGCAGGAATCAGGCAAAGTGGCGCACTTCTGCTCGATGTGCGGCCCGAAATTCTGCTCAATGAAAATTACTCAGGAAGTGCGCGAGTTTGCCGCCCGCCAGCAGGCTGAAGCTCAGCCGATTGAGGTGGGAATGGCGCAAATGTCGGATGCCTTCCGCAATCGTGGCGGCGAGCTTTATCACGCTGCCGATACCCTTAAAGAGGAAAATGTATGACCGACGCCTTTCCTGCCACGGCCCCAAAACTGGGGCTGTATCCGGTTGTTGATAGCGTGGAATGGATCGCGCGCTTGCTGGAAGCCGGTGTGCGCACCATTCAGCTGCGCATCAAAGATTGTGAAGATCATGAGGTGGAAGATGCCGTGCGCGAGGCGATTGCGCTTGGCAAACAGTATCGGGCACGCCTGTTTATCAATGATTACTGGCGCTTAGCCATTAAATATCATGCTTATGGCGTGCACCTTGGCCAGGAAGATCTCGATGTCGCCGATCTGGCGGCCATTCGTGAGGCGGGATTGCGCCTGGGTTTATCGACGCATGACGATGCCGAGCTGGATCGAGCGCTGGCGCTGCGCCCTTCTTACATTGCGCTTGGCCACATCTATCCTACGCAAACCAAAGACATGCCATCTGCGCCGCAGGGCGTGGTGGAATTGAAACGCCATCTGTCGCGTTTACAGGATGTGCCAACCGTGGCGATTGGCGGTATTTCACTGGCGCGCGTGCCTGAAGTGCTGGCTACCGGCGTGGGCAGTATTGCGGTGGTGAGTGCGATTACCCAGGCCGTAGACTGGCGCGCAGCAACGCAGCAGTTGCTGTCACTGGTGGAAAATGGAATCGAACCTGCAAAAGTAATGTAATGCGTGGTAAGTGAGGATGAAACGCTGGAATCTGTCGCGCAGCAGCGTGATGTGATGGCTAGCGCCCTTTCCTGATAAAGCTAAAGTGTGCCTGCCCGCTGTCGCTTGCAGCGGGCCAGGGCTGGTCTTAACCTCTCCCAGCCCTGCCTTTCTTCACATAGTCAGGGAGGAAGTATGTACGGTTTCCACACTACAAGCCAGCATGGCACGTTCTACTGCTGCACCGAGTTGGGCTATCGCCTGTTCCGTATGCTCATTCATTGGCAAACCATAATTCAGGCGCAAGCAGTTGCGATACTTGCCCGAGGCCGAAAACAACGAGCCCACCGCAACCTGCATGTTCAGCTCACGCAATTCGGTATTGAGCCTGACCGCGTCAAACGCCTCTGGCAATTCAATCCACATCAGGAAACTGCCCTGCGGACGCGACACACAAATCCCGCACGGGAAGTAGTGGCGCACCCAACAGCTGAAAGTTTCGTAGTTGCGTTGATACACCTGACGCATGCGCCGCAAGTGCGGCAGATAATGACCAAGGCGAATAAATTCGGCGACCGCATGCTGCGGCTGTGTGGCCGTCGATCCGGTGCTGATGTATTTCATATGCAGCACGCGATCGCGATAGCGCCCCGGCGCCACCCAACCGACCCGCAATCCCGGCGCCAGCGTTTTGGAGAACGAACTGCACAGCAACACGCGGCCATCGTGGTCCAACGACTTGATGGTAACCGGACGCGGATATTCCCACGCCAGCTCACCATACACATCGTCTTCAATAATCGCGGCATCGAAACGCTGCGCCAGCGTAACCAGCGCACGTTTGCGAGATTCCGGCATGATGAAGCCCAGCGGATTATTGCAGTTTGGCACTACCACCACCGCTTTGATCGGCCACTGCTCGAACGCCAGTTCCAGCGCTTCCAGGCTGATGCCTGTGACCGAATCGGTAGGAATTTCAATAGCGCGAATGCCGAAGCCGCGCAGGGTTTGCATGGTGCCGTGGAAAGTCGGCGATTCCACCGCAATGATGTCGCCGGCCTGGCATATTGCACGAATCGAAATCGACAACGCTTCATGGCAGCCGGTGGTAATCACGATATCTTCTGCCGTGAGCTGACAACCGCTGTCAATCGTCAGACGCGCAACCTGTTCGCGCAATGCCGCGACGCCCAACAAACTGTCATAGTTGAGCTGATCAATTTCCTGCCTCTGCGCCATGCGGCTCTGAATTTTCCACAGCGGTTTCAACGTGGGCTGAGTGAGATCGGGAATACCGCTGCCGAGTTGCAATACATCGCTGTTAGTCCTGCTGCTGAGCAGCTCCAGCACAGATTCCCACTGTGTGATTTCCACCGGGCGCTGTGCCGGTCGGGTTATGGCGGGCATCGGCGGCGTCGCTTTGCGCGTTGCAACGAAATACCCGGATCGAGGCTGCGGCACGATCAGCTGTTTCTCTTCCAGCAGATGATATGCCTGCTGAACGGTACTGATACTCACGCCGTGTTCCAGGCTAAGCGTGCGCACCGATGGCAAGCGCTCGCCGCTGCGATACAGCCCTTGCTCAATTCGATCCGAAAGCAAACATGCCAAATGTTGGTAGCGCGTCATCGTATGCCTCACTAAGCCTTAGATCATGACAAACCAGTACAGATAGCCCTTATTATTACCATTCAGATTCATCACAGCGCAATCTGTATGTTAAAGATAAGTGATTTTTGCGTCTGTATCATAATACGTAGGAATTGGACAATGCATCTCAGGCAACCTACTGAGGGCAAGGATTATGGAATTCGATCAAAACCGCGCGGCTAAACCTTTTGATGTCACTTTACTGGATATCTTCCGTGGCGCAGTACGTATGGTTAAACACTGGAAAGCACGGCGGGAAACGCATCGCATCCTGTCAAAACTGAGTGACAATCAGCTGCGGGATATCGGACTGACACGCGAAGATGTCTGCCGTAAGTTCTGACAAAATCAAGACGAAAAAAAACCCTGCCGAGGCAGGGTTTTTTATTGGTCAGCTTTAGCAGACGAATTACTCGTCGTCGCTTCCGCCCAGACCGGCGTTCAGCAATTCAGCCAGGCTAGCAGAGGCTTCATCCGCAGTAACCTGCGGTGCAACCGGTGCTTCGCCCGCAGAGCGGCGACGCATACGATCCTGGTGATAAGCATAACCGGTACCGGCTGGGATCAGACGACCCACGATTACGTTCTCTTTCAGGCCGCGCAGTTCATCGCGCTTACCTGCAACTGCTGCTTCGGTCAGGACACGTGTGGTCTCCTGGAACGATGCTGCAGAGATGAACGATTCGGTTGCCAGTGACGCTTTGGTGATACCCAGCAGATCGCGCATGAATGTCGCGCCGATTTTGCCATTCGCTTCAAGTTCACGGTTAGAGATCTTGATGCGAGAGTATTCAGCCTGCTCACCTTCCAGGAAGTCGGTGCTTCCCACGCTCGAGATAGTTGCTTTACGCAGCATCTGACGAACGATGACTTCGATGTGTTTATCGTTAATCTTAACGCCTTGCAGACGGTAAACTTCCTGCACTTCGTTGGTGATGTAACGGGTAACAGCATGGACGCCACGCAGACGCAGGATGTCGTGCGGAGACTCTGGGCCGTCAGATACGACGTCACCACGTTCTACGCGCTCACCTTCGAATACGTTAAGCTGACGCCATTTTGGAATCATCTCTTCATACGGATCGCTACCATCAACCGGCGTGATTACCAGACGACGCTTACCTTTGGTCTCTTTACCGAAGGAGATGATACCGCTGATCTCCGCCAGGATTGCTGGCTCTTTCGGACGACGCGCTTCGAACAAGTCAGCAACGCGCGGCAGACCACCGGTAATATCCTTGGTACCGCCAGATTCTTGCGGAACACGCGACAGCGTGTCACCGGCACTGATCTTAACGCCATCTTCCAGCTGAACAATCGCTTTGCCCGGCAGGAAGTACTGTGCTGGCATGTCGGTACCTGGAATCAGAACATCATTTCCGTTGGCATCAACAATTTTCAGCGCAGGACGCAGATCTTTACCGCCCGCAGTACGTTCTGCAGAATCCAGAACCACCAGCGATGACAGACCGGTTAAATCGTCAGTCTGACGCGTAATGGTCTGACCGTCGATCATGTCAGTGAAGCGAATGAAACCGCCCACTTCGGTGATTACCGGCATGGTATGCGGATCCCAGTTTGCTACGGTCTCGCCCGCTGCAACCTGCTCGCCATCACCTTTAGCCATAACCGCACCGTAAGGCACTTTATAGCTCTCTTTGGTACGACCGAACTCGTCGATCATCTTCAGCTCAACGTTACGTGAAACGATAACCAGTTTTCCTGAGGAGTTGGTTACAGACTTCGCGTTGGTAAGCTTAATAGTACCTTTGTTCTTCACCTGGATGCTGGATTCAGCAGCCGCACGAGATGCCGCACCACCGATGTGGAACGTACGCATCGTCAGCTGAGTACCCGGCTCACCGATGGACTGTGCTGCGATAACACCGATGGCCTCACCTTTGTTGATGATGTGACCACGTGCCAGATCGCGACCGTAGCAGTGTGCGCACACACCGAAGTCGGTTTCACAGCCAACAACCGAGCGCACTTTGATCGCATCGACTGAATTCAGTTCGATCACATCACACCAGTGCTCATCGATCAGGGTGTTACGCGGGATCAGGATGTCTGCAGTGCCCGGCTTCAGAACGTCTTCAGCCGTTACACGACCCAGTACACGCTCACGCAGCGGCTCTTTAACGTCGCCACCTTCGATGACCGGAGTCATCATGATGCCTTCGAACGTGCCGCAGTCATCTTCGGTAACAACCAGATCCTGCGCTACGTCTACCAGACGACGCGTCAGATAACCGGAGTTAGCAGTTTTCAGTGCGGTATCCGCAAGGCCTTTACGCGCACCGTGCGTGGAGATGAAGTACTGGAGTACGTTCAGACCTTCACGGAAGTTCGCGGTGATCGGCGTTTCGATGATTGAGCCATCTGGCTTAGCCATCAGACCACGCATACCGGCCAGCTGACGAATCTGTGCAGCAGAACCACGCGCACCGGAGTCGGCCATCATGTAGATGCTGTTGAACGATACCTGCTGCTCTTCTTCGCCATGACGGTTGATCACGGTTTCAGTTTGCAGGTTATCCATCATCGCTTTGGAAACGCGTTCGTTAGCGGCGGCCCAAATATCGATAACTTTGTTGTAACGTTCGCCAGCAGTTACCAGACCAGACTGGAACTGTTCCTGAATCTCAGCAACTTCCGCTTCCGCTTCGGCTACGATTTCCGCTTTCTTTGCTGGAATCACCATGTCGTCGATACCTACAGAGGCACCTGAACGGGCTGCGTAAGCAAAACCGGTGTACATGGTTTGGTCAGCAAAGATAACGGTCGGCTTCAGGCCCAGGATGCGGTAACAGGTGTTCAGCATCTTGGAAATTGCTTTCTTACCCAGCGCCTGGTTGACGATGGAGTAAGGCAGGCCTTTCGGAACGATCATCCACAGAATCGCACGACCAATGGTGGTGTCGATAATGCTGGTTTTCGCAACGAACTCTTCCTGCTCGTTCTTTGTGTATTCAGTGATACGCACTTTAACGCGTGCATGCAGCTCGGCCAGGCCAGCGCGGTAAACACGCTCAGCTTCTTTCGGGCCAGTCAGCACCATGCCTTCGCCTTTGGCGTTCACTTTGTCGCGGGTCATGTAGTACAGACCCAGAACAACGTCCTGTGAAGGAACGATGATTGGCTCGCCGTTCGCGGGTGACAGAATGTTGTTGGTCGACATCATCAGCGCACGCGCTTCCAGCTGGGCTTCCAGCGTCAGCGGTACGTGAACAGCCATCTGGTCACCATCGAAGTCGGCGTTATATGCCGCACAAACCAGCGGGTGCAGCTGGATCGCTTTACCTTCGATCAGAACCGGTTCAAACGCCTGGATACCCAAACGGTGCAGAGTTGGTGCACGGTTCAGCAGTACCGGGTGTTCGCGGATCACTTCGTCCAGGATATCCCAAACGACAGCTTCTTCGCGCTCAACCATTTTCTTCGCGGCTTTGATGGTGGTGGCCAGGCCACGCAGTTCTAGCTTGCCGTAAATGAACGGTTTGAACAGCTCAAGAGCCATTTTCTTCGGCAGACCGCACTGATGCAGACGCAGGTATGGACCAACGGTGATAACTGAACGACCAGAGTAGTCAACACGTTTACCCAACAGGTTCTGACGGAAACGACCCTGTTTACCTTTGATCATGTCTGCCAGAGATTTCAGCGGACGCTTGTTCGAGCCAGTGATGGCGCGACCGCGACGGCCGTTATCCAGCAGTGCATCAACCGCTTCCTGCAGCATACGTTTTTCGTTACGTACGATGATATCTGGCGCAGCCAGATCCAGCAGGCGTTTCAGACGGTTGTTACGGTTGATCACGCGACGATACAGATCGTTCAGATCCGACGTAGCGAAACGACCACCATCCAGCGGTACCAGCGGACGCAGATCTGGCGGCAGAACCGGCAGAACGGTCAGGATCATCCACTCTGGCTTGTTACCAGACTGAACGAACGCTTCCAGCAGCTTAATACGCTTGGTCAGCTTTTTACGTTTGGTCTCGGAGTTGGTTTCGTTCAGCTCTTCACGCAGCTGCTCGCACTCTTGCTCCAGATCCATATTTTTCAGCAGCGCCTGGATAGCTTCCGCACCCATCTTCGCGTCGAATTCGTCACCGAACTCTTCCAGCGCGTCAAGGTACTGCTCTTCCGTCAGAATCTGACGTTTTTCCAGGTTGGTCATGCCGCCTTCGATAACCACATAAGATTCGAAGTACAGCACGCGCTCGATATCACGCAGTGGCATATCCAGCAGCAAGCCGATACGCGAAGGCAGTGATTTCAGGAACCAAATGTGCGCAGTTGGAGAAGCCAGCTCAATGTGGCCCATGCGCTCACGACGTACTTTGGTCTGTGTAACTTCAACGCCACACTTCTCACAGATCACGCCGCGATGTTTTAAACGCTTGTACTTACCGCACAGGCATTCGTAGTCTTTTACCGGTCCGAAAATACGGGCACAGAAAAGACCGTCACGCTCAGGCTTGAAGGTACGGTAGTTAATGGTTTCCGGCTTTTTAACTTCACCAAAAGACCATGAACGGATCATGTCTGGCGAGGCCAGAGCAATTTTGATCGCATCAAACTCTTCGGTCTTAGTTTGCGCTTTCAGAAACTTAAGTAAGTCTTTCACGGATTAGCTCCCGTCGGAGTGGAACTCTCAGGGACGCGCACCCGAAGTGCACGTCCCGTAACCAGTACTTGCGAGTACTTACTCGTCTTCCAGCTCGATGTTGATACCCAGCGAGCGAATCTCTTTCAACAGTACGTTGAAGGATTCCGGCATGCCCGGTTCCATCTGATGGTTACCGTCGACGATGTTTTTATACATCTTCGTACGGCCGTTAACGTCATCAGATTTAACAGTAAGCATTTCCTGCAGGGTATACGCGGCACCGTATGCTTCCAGTGCCCACACTTCCATCTCACCGAAGCGCTGTCCACCGAACTGCGCTTTACCACCCAGCGGCTGCTGAGTAACCAAGCTGTAAGAACCGGTAGAACGTGCGTGCATCTTGTCGTCGACCAGGTGGTTCAGTTTCAGCATGTACATGTAACCTACGGTTACCTGACGCTCAAACTGCTCACCGGTACGGCCGTCGAACAGGGTGATCTGACCGGAAGAAGGCAAGCCGCCGAGCTGCAACAGCTCTTTGATTTCGCTCTCTTTCGCACCGTCAAACACCGGAGTCGCGATTGGCATACCCTTCTTCAGGTTTTCTGCCAGACGCAGTACTTCGTCGTCTGTAAAGGTGTTCAGGTCAACTTTCTGACGCACATCAGTGCCCAGATCGTAAGCACGCTGGATGAACTCACGCAGTTTGGAGACTTCTTCCTGCTTCTTCAGCATCGCATTGATTTTTTCACCAATGCCTTTCGCCGCCATACCCAGGTGAGTTTCCAGGATCTGACCGATGTTCATACGCGATGGTACGCCCAGCGGGTTCAGTACGATATCGACCGGCGTACCGTTCTCATCGTAAGGCATGTCTTCGATAGGGTTGATCTTAGAGATAACACCCTTGTTACCGTGACGACCTGCCATCTTGTCACCAGGCTGGATCTGACGTTTAACGGCCAGATACACCTTAACGATTTTCAGCACGCCTGGTGCCAGATCATCGCCTTGAGTGATCTTGCGACGCTTCGCTTCAAGTTTCTTCTCAAACTCGTGCTTCAGCTCGTCGTACTGCTCAGCCAGCTGCTCCAGAGAATTCTGCTTCTCTTCGTCAGTCAGGCCCAGCTCCAACCAGCGCTCACGTGGCAGTTTGTCCAGCTTCTCAGCTTCAACACCACCCGAGATCAGTACTGCCTGGATACGGCCGAACAGGCCCGCTTCAAAGATTTGCAGTTCTTCAGACAGGTCTTTCTTAACCTGCTTCAGCTGCATCTCTTCGATTTCCAGCGCGCGCTTGTCTTTTTCCACGCCATCGCGGGTAAAGACCTGCACGTCGATAACCGTACCGGATACGCCGTTCGGAACGCGCAGTGACGAATCTTTCACGTCAGAGGCTTTTTCACCGAAGATCGCACGCAGCAGTTTCTCTTCTGGCGTCAGCTGGGTTTCACCTTTCGGCGTTACCTTACCAACCAGAATGTCGCCACCGGTCACTTCCGCACCGATATACACGATGCCGGATTCATCCAGTTTAGAAAGCGCAGCTTCACCCACGTTCGGGATATCAGCGGTGATCTCTTCTGGCCCCAGCTTGGTGTCGCGAGACACACATGCCAGTTCCTGGATGTGAATAGTGGTGAAACGGTCTTCCTGAACCACACGCTCGGATACGAGGATGGAGTCTTCGAAGTTGTAACCGTTCCATGGCATGAACGCCACGCGCATGTTCTGACCCAGCGCCAGTTCACCGAGATCGGTAGACGGGCCATCTGCCAGCACGTCGCCACGCTCAATCGGCTCACCCAGATTGACACACGGCATCTGGTTGATGCAGGTGTTCTGGTTAGAACGGGTGTACTTGGTCAGGTTGTAGATGTCGATACCCGCTTCGCCCGGATACATCTCTTCTTCGTTAACTTTGATAACGATACGAGAAGCATCAACGTACTGAACGGTACCACCACGTTTCGCGACGGCAGTTACACCGGAGTCAACCGCTACTGCACGTTCCATACCGGTACCAACCAGCGGCTTATCAGCACGCAGAGTTGGAACCGCCTGACGTTGCATGTTCGCACCCATCAAGGCGCGGTTAGCATCATCGTGTTCCAGGAACGGAATCAGTGACGCACCGACAGAAACCACCTGTTGGGTGGAAACGTCCATGTAGTCAACCTGATCGCGGCTGAACAGGCTTGACTCACCCTTGCTACGGCAGGTGACGAGATCGTCAACAAAGCTGCCATCTTCTGCGAGGTTGGTGTTCGCCTGAGCGATAACGTAGTTACCCTCTTCAATTGCAGAGAGGTAATGAATTTCATCACTCACTTTTCCGTCAACAACGCGACGATACGGGGTTTCTAGGAAACCGTATTCGTTAGTCTGCGCGTAAACAGAGAGTGAGTTAATCAGACCGATGTTCGGGCCTTCCGGGGTTTCAATAGGACATACACGACCGTAGTGGGTTGGGTGTACGTCACGTACTTCGAAACCGGCGCGCTCACGGGTCAGACCGCCTGGGCCCAGAGCAGAGATACGACGTTTGTGCGTAATCTCAGACAACGGGTTGTTCTGATCCATAAACTGGGACAGCTGGCTTGAACCGAAGAACTCTTTCACCGCCGCCGAAATCGGCTTAGCGTTGATCATGTCCTGAGGCATCAGCGTATCGAGGTCGCCCAAAGACAGACGCTCTTTAACTGCACGCTCAACACGAACCAGGCCAACACGGAACTGGTTTTCTGCCATTTCGCCAACAGAACGAATACGACGGTTACCGAGGTGATCGATATCATCCACTTCACCGATACCGTTACGGATACCGATAAGCTTTTTCATCACTTCGATGATGTCGTCTTTGCTCAGGATACCTGAACCTTCGATCTCTTCACGCAGCAGAGAACGGTTGAACTTCATGCGGCCAACCGCAGAAAGATCGTAACGATCTTCAGAGAAGAACAGGTTCTCGAACAGGTTTTCAGCGGCTTCACGCGTTGGTGGCTCACCAGGACGCATCATGCGGTAGATCTCAACCAGCGCGCTTAAGCGATCGTTGGTTGGGTCAACACGCAGGGTCTCGGAGATGTACGCACCGTGATCCAGGTCGTTGGTGAACAGCGTTTCAATGCGCTTGTGGCCTGACTGGCTCAGCTTCGCCAGCAGATCCAGTGACAATTCCATGTTCGCTGGAACGATCAGCTCGCCGGTGTTCAGATCGACGTAGTCTTTAGCAACCACTTTGCCAGCAATGTATTCAACTGGCACTTCGATGTGCTGAATGTTGTCTTTTTCCAGCTGACGGATGTGGCGCGCAGTGATGCGACGACCTTTCTCAACGTAGACCGTGCCGTTTGCTTCGATATCGAAGGAGGCGGTTTCACCACGCAGGCGCTCAGGCACCAGTTCCATCTGCAGTTTGTTATCGCGGATTTCGTAAACGACTTTGTCAAAGAACAGATCCAGGATTTGTTCTGAGGTGAAGTTTAACGCGCGCAGAATGATACTGGCCGGCAGCTTACGACGACGGTCAATACGGACGAAGAGGTTGTCTTTCGGGTCAAACTCGAAGTCGAGCCATGAACCGCGGTAAGGGATGATACGTGCGTTATACAGCACTTTACCGGAAGAGTGCGTTTTACCCTTATCGCTGTCGAAGAACACGCCAGGACTACGGTGCAGCTGAGAAACGATAACACGCTCAGTACCATTGATAACAAAGGTACCGTTGTCCGTCATGAGTGGAATCTCACCCATGTAGACTTCTTGTTCTTTAATGTCTTTTACGGTGCCTTCCGGCGCTTCGCGCTCGTAGATCACCAGACGCAGTTTCACACGCAGCGGTGCCGAATAGGTCACGCCACGGATCTGACATTCAGTTACGTCAAAGACAGGCTCACCCAAACGGTAGCTTACATACTGCAACTCAGAGTTGCCGCTGTAGCTTGAGATTGGGAATACGGAGCGGAAGGCTGCTTCCAGACCGTACTGGCCTTCTGGATCTTGCTCGATAAACTTCTGGAACGAGTCAAGCTGGATAGAAAGGAGATAAGGTATGTCCAAAACTTGTGGACGTTTACCAAAATCCTTACGAATACGTTTTTTCTCGGTATAGGAGTAAACCATGGGGTTCCTCAGCTAGCTGACATGTCGAACCACGCTGTCCGTCCTGAAAAGGACAGTTCATGCAACACTATTTTTTGTTTTTCATGCGATGCGCAGCACCCCATGCAATACATCTTTCTATCACTCTTAAATCATTTCATCGCCGTTGCTTAGGCAGGGAACCTTTGCAGGAGAGCGATATATTAAGGCGTCGATAGAAAAAGATATTGAAGAGGAATGACGGACAAACAGTGCGAAACGCCATCACTCCCCTGTAGCGCAAAAAGGCTGGTGACCTAAACAGTCACCAGCCATCAGCCTAATGTAACTCAGGCTGCAACCCGAAGGTTGTCTTACTTAACTTCAACGTCAGCGCCAGCTTCTTTCAGCAGTGCTTCCAGAGCAGCTGCGTCATCTTTGCTGATGCCTTCTTTGATTGCGCCAGTAGCTTCAACCAGGTCTTTAGCTTCTTTCAAGCCCAGGCCGGTTGCAGTACGAACCGCTTTGATTACTGCGACTTTGTTAGCGCCAGCAGCTTTCAGAATTACGTCGAATTCAGTTTTCTCTTCAACAGCTTCAGCTGGGCCAGCAGCAACAGCTACAGCAGCAGCAGCAGAAACGCCGAATTTTTCTTCCATAGCAGAAACCAGCTCAACTACTTCCATTACGGACATAGCGGCAACAGCTTCCAGAATTTGGTCTTTAGTGATAGACATATCGATTGTTCCTAAAAATCAGAAAAAGTTTATACGTTAGCAAGCACGAAGGAAAAGAATTTGGCCTTAAGCCGCTTCTTTTGCATCGCGCACAGCAGCCAGAGTGCGGACCAGTTTGCCAGCAGCGGCTTCTTTCATGGTCGACATCAGACGTGCCAGTGCTTCTTCGTAAGTCGGCAGAGTTGCCAGACGGTCAATATTGGCCGCCGTGATCAGCTCACCTTCAAAGGCTGCAGCTTTGACCTCAAATTTTGCATTCGCTTTAGCGAAATCTTTGAACAGACGAGCAGCAGCGCCCGGGTGTTCCAAAGAGTATGCAATCAGGGTCGGACCAACAAACGTGTCTTTCAGGCACTCGAAAGGAGTACCTTCAACGACGCGGCGCAGCAGGGTGTTACGAACAACACGCATGTAAACGCCAGCTTCACGACCTGCTTTACGCAGTTCGGTCATTTTATCAACGGTTACGCCGCGGGAATCCGCAACAACCGCTGAAAGCGCGCCTTTGGCTACTTCGCTAACTTCAGCAACAATCGCTTGTTTGCCTTGAAGATTTAATGCCATTAGCTTTGCTCCTGGATTGGCCGGGAATAATTTCCCGGAACTCACTTCACTCATTCACCCGAAGGCGATAAGCGCTATTACACGGTGAGCAGAATCCAGCGAAGAAAAAATTCTTTTTGGTTCTGTCACCGTCTACGCAGGGTATTAAGCAAGATATCCGAAAATATTCTGCTCCTGCGGTCTCGGACGGAGGCCAGGATAAGGCCTGGCTCCAACCTAAGCGATTGAATAACTAAGCCTTTAGACTTTGTCATTCACTCACTTTGAATCTGGGTTCTGAATTGCATTAACAACCAGAACAACGGGCGTAAGATTCTAGATGAATTTTTCGCCCGTTACAAGCAGCAATTAGTTTGCTGATGCGCTCAGACCAGCCTGGTCAACGGCAACGCCGGCGCCCATGGTGGTAGAGATGCTGACTTTCTTGATGTACACGCCTTTCGCCTGAGATGGTTTAGCTTTTTTCAGCGCAACCAACAGGGATTCCAGGTTTTCTTTCAATTTGTCAGTGTCAAAATCCACTTTACCGATGGTGGTGTGGATGATGCCGTTTTTGTCGTTACGATAACGAACCTGACCTGCTTTAGCATTTTTAACTGCTTCAGCAACGTTAGGGGTTACAGTACCAACTTTCGGATTTGGCATCAGACCGCGTGGGCCCAGAACCTGGCCCAACTGGCCAACAACGCGCATTGCATCTGGAGATGCAATAACAACGTCAAAGTTCATTTCGCCTTTTTTGATCTGCTCAGCCAGGTCTTCCATACCAACCAGCTCTGCGCCAGCTGCTTTAGCAGCTTCAGCGTTTGCACCTTGGGTGAAGACGGCAACACGTACTGAACGACCAGTACCGTGTGGCAGAACGGTCGCGCCGCGCACGTTCTGATCAGATTTACGTGCATCGATGCCGAGGTTAACAGCAACGTCAACGCTTTCAACAAACTTAGCGGTAGCCAGTTCTTTCAACAGAGCAACAGCTTCGGTGATGTCGTACTGCTTGGTCGCGTCAACTTTGTCGCGAATTACGCTCATGCGCTTGGTCAGCTTAGCCATTTCTTAATCCTCTACTACCAGGCCCATGGAACGAGCAGTACCTTCAATAGAGCGAGTCATCGCTTCTACGTCAGAACCAGTCATGTCCGCAGCTTTAGTTTCTGCGATTTCACGTACCTGAGCACGAGTCACTTTACCGACTTTATCTTTGTTCGGCTTACCAGAACCAGACTTGATGCCCGCTGCTTTTTTCAGCAGAACGGCAGCCGGAGGCGTTTTGGTAACGAAAGTGAAGGAACGGTCGCTGTATACAGTGATAACAACTGGAGTAGGCAGGCCTTTCTCCAGTGATTCTGTCTTAGCGTTGAACGCTTTGCAGAATTCCATGATGTTAACACCCTGCTGACCCAGAGCTGGACCAACAGGTGGGCTTGGGTTAGCCATACCAGCTGCAACCTGCAGCTTGACGTAGGCTTGTACTTTCTTGGCCATGATATTTCCTCAATTGGGTTTTAGCGCCTGAAAAAACAGGCTCCCCGTGATAACGATTTACACGCTAATAGCAGCGCATAAAAACAAAAGGCGCGAAATTATAGGTAAATTTCGCGCCTTCTGCAAGAGCTAAAAAGTGAACAAAAGGGTTAAGCTTTTTCCACCTGAGCGAAGTCGAGTTCCACTGGCGTTGCACGGCCAAAGATGGAAACAGAAACTTTCAAGCGGCTCTTCTCGTAGTCCACTTCTTCGACCACACCGTTGAAATCGGCAAACGGACCGTCGCTGACGCGCACCATTTCCCCTGGCTCGAATAGCGTTTTTGGACGCGGCTTATCACCAACCTGCTGCAGGCGGTTCATAATCGCATCAACTTCTTTATCACTGATTGGCGCAGGACGATCGGACGTTCCGCCGATAAAGCCCATCACACGCGGTACACTGCGTACCAAGTGCCAGCTGGCGTCATTCATTACCATCTGGACCAATACGTAGCCAGGAAAGAATTTACGTTCGCTTTTGCGACGTTGGCCACCACGGATCTCGACGACTTCTTCAGTCGGCACCATGACTTCGCCAAAAAGCTCTTCCATGTTGTGCAGTTTGATATGCTCGTGCAGCGATTTAGCTACGCGAGCTTCAAAACCGGAGAACGCCTGAACGACGTACCAGCGTTTTTTTGGAGCTTCAGACATCTCAGAACCTCAGGCCAGTGATAAACGATACCAGACGGACCAGAATACCATCCAGCCCCCACAAAATCAGTGACATCACGGCAGTTACCGCGGCAACGATTAACGTGGTGTGCAATGTTTCCTGGCGAGTTGGCCAAATGACCTTACGCATTTCGGTTCTTGCTTCACGGGCAAATGCCACAGTCGCTTTGCCTTTGATTGTCAGCAGTGCGATGCCGCCTGCTGCAGCAATCAGCACTACTACAGCCAGCGCACGCAGCGGCAGAGTTACATCGCGATAAATATAGTTGCCGACAATTGCTACCAGGAGCAATGCGATCACAACTACCCATTTCATCGCTTCAAGGCCGCGCCCGCTTCCTTGAGCTTCGGTATTCGCACTCATAAACCAACCTGCCACAATAATTCAGAAACTATTCTGCCCCGCAGAGCGAGGCATCCAAACCGAATGAGCTTTTGAGCGTAACTCGGTATCCAACGCCGTGAAACAGAGCCTGTCTCAACAATGATTATGATTGAAAATCACTGATGAGCCAGGTTCTATGTAACAGCGTGCAAAAAGGGCATCAAATGATGCCCTTTCCTTGTGCATTGCGTCAAATGTTATCGCAATTAAGCGATAATTTCAGCAACAACACCCGCACCAACAGTACGGCCGCCTTCACGGATTGCGAAACGCAGACCCTGATCCATAGCGATTGGCTTGATCAAAGTTACGGTCATTTTTACGTTGTCGCCTGGCATTACCATCTCAACGCCTTCTGGCAGCTGAACGTCACCGGTCACGTCAGTAGTACGGAAGTAGAACTGAGGACGGTAGCCTTTGAAGAACGGAGTATGACGGCCGCCTTCATCTTTAGACAGAACGTAAACTTCTGAAGTGAACTGGGTGTGTGGCTTGATTGAACCCGGCTTAGCCAGAACCTGGCCACGCTCGATGTCTTCACGCTTGATACCACGCAGCAGAACACCACAGTTCTCGCCTGCCTGACCCTGGTCCAGCAGTTTGCGGAACATTTCAACGCCAGTACAGGTTGATTTCACTGTATCTTTAAGGCCAACAACTTCAACTTCGTCGCCCACTTTAACGATACCGCGCTCAACACGACCGGTAACAACAGTACCACGGCCAGAGATTGAGAATACGTCTTCGATTGGCAGCAGGAACGGCATGTCGATTGCACGAACTGGCTCTGGGATATAAGTATCCAGATGCTCAGCCAGCTCAATGATTTTAGCTTCCCACTCAGCTTCGCCTTCCAGCGCTTTCAGAGCAGAACCACGAACGATTGGAGTGTCGTCGCCTGGGAAGTCATATGCTGACAGCAGGTCACGTACTTCCATCTCAACCAGTTCCAGCAGCTCTTCATCATCAACCATGTCGCACTTGTTCAGGAACACGATGATGTAAGGAACGCCAACCTGACGACCCAGCAGGATGTGCTCACGAGTCTGTGGCATAGGGCCATCAGTCGCAGCAACAACCAGGATCGCGCCGTCCATCTGCGCAGCACCGGTGATCATGTTTTTCACATAGTCGGCGTGGCCTGGGCAGTCAACGTGCGCATAGTGGCGAGTCGGGGTTTCATATTCAACGTGAGAGGTGTTGATGGTGATGCCACGTGCTTTCTCTTCTGGCGCTTTATCGATCTCGTCGAATTTGCTTGCCTTACCGCCGTAGGTTTTAGCCAGAACGGTGGTGATTGCTGCAGTCAGAGTGGTTTTACCATGGTCAACGTGACCGATGGTGCCGACGTTTACGTGCAGTTTGTTACGCTGAAATTGCTCTTTAGCCATCGCTAGTCCCTCTAAGACACGGATATATCGAAGATATCGTCATATCAACCAGGCAAGGCCTGACTGTTTGGTTTACAGAGAGAGAATCAGGAGAGAGATAAAGGAAGTGGTGCTGATACCCAGAGTCGAACTGGGGACCTCACCCTTACCAAGGGTGCGCTCTACCAACTGAGCCATATCAGCACATCTGGAGCGGGCAGCGGGAATCGAACCCGCATCATCAGCTTGGAAGGCTGAGGTAATAGCCATTATACGATGCCCGCATCCTGGAACTCGGCTACCTGTTCTTTCTGTAGCTTATGAATAATAAAAGAAGACCTTCTATTATTCGAGCCGGTCAGAGTTTCTGACCAACTTTGATTACGCTAATGCGCAATCTGAAATTCGAAGGTGAGAGATGAAGAACTCACCCATCAGATAAAGACTTTATCTGATGCCCAACCAGGAGGTTGAGATGGTGGTGGGAGAAGGATTCGAACCTTCGAAGTCTGTGACGGCAGATTTACAGTCTGCTCCCTTTGGCCGCTCGGGAATCCCACCTACTTGATGGTGCCGGCTACCGGAATCGAACTGGTGACCTACTGATTACAAGTCAGTTGCTCTACCAACTGAGCTAAGCCGGCATCAAGTGGAGCGCATTCTAGGAAGACCCGAAGAAGGATGCAACAAAAAAATCGCCAAAATTGCTCTATCGCTTACTATTTGTGCAAATCATCTCAAATTAGCTATCTCATGCAGTAAAATCATCCAAAACATGTCCATTTTTACATCACTCTGTCGATTGATTTTCTCTGTATCAACATCATTGCCAATGCACATATTTGAAGCGCACTGCCTTTCTCCTGTGCAAATTTTAGACTTTTTTTGTGAAAACCTCCTCCACAGCCATTTTTTCGGCTGGCCCGCATTTTGCCTATCTATTAAATCGGGTCATTAAATGGAGTGTGTCGTATGAATATTGTTCAGATTACTGCAGAAACATTACCCCGTTATCGCGAGGCTTTGGCTGCCCTGATGATAGACGCGGTAAAAAACAATATGACTTCGGCATTCCAACATTCGCAAAAGATGCAAAAGATGCAAAAGATGCAAAAGATGCAAAAGATGCAAAAGTATCAGGATGCCGAGCGTTATTTTCATAGCTTGCGCAACCAAATGGCACACCATGAGCTACTGTTATGGATCGCAATCATCGACTCGGTTGTGGTGGGAAGCGTACAGCTCAACATTTGTCAGCGCCCAGATGGACAAAATCGCGCGGAGGTTTTACAGCTGCTCGTGCATTCCAGCGCTCAACGAGAAGGGATCGGGCGCAGATTAATACAAACGCTTGAGCACAAGGCAGAAAGCTATCAACGTGGTCTGCTTTATTTGGATGTCATTGCGGGTTCTGTAGCAGAGAATTTTTACCGTTCGCACGGCTATCACTATTTAGGGGAATTGCCCGACTATGCATTATGCGCGGATGGGCATCCTCATCCCGGCGCGATTTACTATAAACGTCTGCGCGCCCGCCCAGCAGAAAATGTAGTGACAAGCTACTGACCGACAAGAAAAATGCGGGCACGCTTGCGAAAGCGTGCTCCTGTTTATCATTTTACTTCTTTTTAAAGTCACACTGGTGTTACCCTCCTGCCCATTGTTCTCGTTAATTACCCCTGTGACGTGCAATTGAGTTTGATACATCGTTGTATGCCTAATGCAGCAAGGTGTTGATGAATCAGAATTTGCACTCAAATGCATGCTTATGAGTAAAAAAACGACATCTCTTACTACGCCCTATTTGCAGTTTAATCGCCAGCAATGGGCAGCACTGCGCGATTCAGTACCAATGACGTTGGCTGAAGGTGAAATTGAGCGTCTGCGTGGTATCAATGAAGACCTTTCATTAGAAGAAGTGGCCGAGATTTATCTGCCGCTTTCGCGTCTGCTTAATTTCTATATCAGTTCTAATCTGCGTCGTCAGGCAGTGCTTGAGCAATTCCTTGGCACTAATGGGCAGAAAATCCCTTATATCATCAGTATTGCCGGCAGCGTTGCGGTAGGAAAAAGCACAACCGCTCGTGTGCTTCAGGCGCTGCTTAGCCGCTGGCCAGAACACCGTAAAGTAGAACTGATCACTACTGATGGTTTTTTGCATCCTAATTCCGTGCTCAAAGAGCGCGGTCTGATGAAGAAAAAAGGGTTCCCACAATCCTACGATATGCATCGCCTCGTTAACTTCGTCTCTGATTTAAAATCAGGTGCCAGTCAGGTGACAGCGCCGGTTTATTCTCATCTGATTTACGATGTCATTCCGGATGGCGATAAGGTTGTACAACAGCCTGATATTCTTATTCTTGAAGGATTGAATGTGCTGCAAAGCGGTATGGACTATCCTCACGATCCTCATCACGTATTTGTGTCTGACTTCGTCGATTTTTCAATTTACGTCGATGCACCAGAGTCATTACTCGAGAATTGGTATGTAAATCGATTTTTGAAATTCCGTGAGGGTGCATTTAGCGATCCTGACTCTTATTTCCATCACTATTCGCAATTACCAGAAGAAGATGCACTCAATATTGCGCGCGGGCTTTGGAAAGAGATTAACTGGCTTAATTTAAAGGAAAATATCCTGCCTACACGTGAGCGGGCCAGCCTTATTATGACTAAGTCGGCTGATCATGCTGTGCAAAGTGTACGTTTGAGAAAATAGTTTTTTTAATGAAATGCCCATAAAAGAGTGTGGGCATTTTATTTTTTAGTTGGTATGAATTAATTGTCTGGGCGCAGTGAAATCTCGCCCCCGACCCAGGATTTAATGACTCCGTCCTGCTCCAGTAATAAACCGCCCTGCTTATCAATACCACGCGCAATGCCATATACCTCACGATCCCCAATAAGTAGCTTTACTGGGCGATTAATGAAGTTATCAAGGAGTTCCCAGCGGGAGACAAAAGGAGCCAAACCATCGCGCTCAAAAATGGGTAACGCTTCACGCAGGCTATTGATCAACTTTGCAGCTAACTCGTTGCGATCAATACCAACACCAGCTTCCTGAAGATTAATCCAACCCTGATTAATTTCTGCCGTACCTTCTGAACGCATCAGCAAATTGACGCCCGCACCTATAACGATCTGAGCGGCATCTCCTGTTTTACCGGTTAACTCAACTAAAATACCGGCAAGTTTACGATCGTTAAGATAGAGGTCATTTGGCCACTTAACCCGGACATTCGGCGCACCTAATGATTGAATCACCTCTGCCATGATGATACCAATCACCAGACTCAGGCCCATCGCCGCGGCTGGCCCCTGCTCCAGGCGCCAATACATGGACATATACAGGTTGGAGCCAAATGGAGAAAACCACTTACGGCCGCGACGTCCGCGCCCTGCTTGCTGATATTCGGCAATGCACGCATAGCCAGACGGCAATTTATCCATCCGATCCAGCAAATACTGATTGGTAGAATCGATAACAGGAATCACCGCCAGATTAGGTTGATGCAGGTGAGATAGAATGACTTCTTCATCCAGTAACTGGATAGGTTCCGGTAAGCTGTAGCCTTTACCCGTCACCGTATAGACATCCAGACCCCAGCTTTTCAGGGTCTGTATATGTTTATTGATCGCTGCACGGCTCATGCCAAGTGCTTCGCCCAGTTGTTCACCAGAGTGAAATTCACCATCAGCCACCAATGCCACCAACTTTAACGGCACGCTATTATCTTTCATGAAATTACCTCAACGGCGTTACGCTCGCCTCGAGCACCGATAAAGCGCACTTCTGGCTCCAGCCAAACATCAAATTTTTGACCGACTCTATTTCTGACCTGATGCGCCAAATCGACAATATCCTGTGGAGTGGCATGATCTTCATTAATCAGTACCAAAGCCTGTTGTCGGTGAACTGCGGCACCGCCAACACGAAAGCCTTTAAGGCCGCATTGGTCGATCAACCAGCCAGCTGCTAATTTCATTTCACCGCTGACCTGAGGATAATGAGGAATGGATGGCCACTGCTTAACTAGCGCAGTTGCATGCTCAGCGGTGATGAGCGGATTCTTGAAGAAACTCCCCACATTGCCTGTAATTTTTGGGTCAGGCAGTTTGCTTTGACGCATATGGCAAACAGCAATGAATACATCCCACGCACAGACTGTTGCTGGGTTTAATTTAGTTAGATCACCATAAGTCAGAACAGGTTTCCACTGTTTTGCCAGGCGTAATCCCACTGCAACAATGACATAGTCATTCTTCATTGCATGTTTGAAAACACTATCGCGGTAGCCAAACTGGCACTCTTCCCGGCACAAACGAATAATCTTTTGCGTTGGAAGATGTAAAACGTCAACGTAGTGACAGATATCTTTAAATTCGACACCATATGCACCGATATTTTGAATCGGTGCTGAGCCTGCCATGCCGGGAATTAGCGCCAGGTTTTCCAGTCCTGTAATGCCTTTCTTTAGCGTCTGTTCAACTAAAGCATGCCAATTTTCGCCAGCACCAACATGTAAATGCCATGCTTCGTCATGCTCTTCGATAGTTATGCCTTTAATCGCATTAACGACCACAGAGCCGCTGAAATCTTCCAGAAAGAGTACGTTGCTCCCTTCGCCTAATACAATAAAGGGCAGATTTAATTGCTGACTGTTTTTCCAGGCAAGGGTAATAGCGTCAGGAGTTTCAGCGATGGTCAGCGTTTGGGCATTGATCGCAAGACCAAGGGTGTTGAAAGCTTCTAGGGATGTATTGGGGCTGGACATTTCACGGCCTTTACTGATTAATCTGGCCGTAGTTTACCTGATCGGCAGGTTGCTAGTTTGATGTTTTCGTATTTCTGATGGGATATTACTGATGTGCCGACGTAAAAAGGCCCCGAACTTTCGTTCGGGGCTTCTTCACTTAATTTGATGCCTGGCAGTTCCCTACTCTCGCATGGGGAGACCCCACACTACCATCGGCGCTACGGCGTTTCACTTCTGAGTTCGGCATGGGGTCAGGTGGGACCACCGCGCTAAAGCCGCCAGGCAAATTCTTTGCGCAAAAACGAATAACATCCGCTTCCGCTGAATCTTTAATCCGTAAAACAAGCTGAAAATCTCCGGTCTCTCAGACCAAAACGCCTCTGGCGTTGTAAGGTTAAGCCTCACGGGTCATTAGTACCGGTTAGCTCAACGCATCGCTGCGCTTACACATCCGGCCTATCAACGTCGTAGTCTTCAACGTCCCTTCAGGACTCTCAAGGAGTCAGGGAGAACTCATCTCGGGGCAAGTTTCGTGCTTAGATGCTTTCAGCACTTATCTTTTCCGCACTTAGCTACCGGGCAGTGCCATTGGCATGACAACCCGAACACCAGTGGTGCGTTCACTCCGGTCCTCTCGTACTAGGAGCAACCCCCCTCAATTCTCCAGCGCCCACGGCAGATAGGGACCGAACTGTCTCACGACGTTCTAAACCCAGCTCGCGTACCACTTTAAACGGCGAACAGCCGTACCCTTGGGACCTACTTCAGCCCCAGGATGTGATGAGCCGACATCGAGGTGCCAAACACCGCCGTCGATATGAACTCTTGGGCGGTATCAGCCTGTTATCCCCGGAGTACCTTTTATCCGTTGAGCGATGGCCCTTCCATTCAGAACCACCGGATCACTATGACCTGCTTTCGCACCTGCTCGAGCCGTCACTCTCGCAGTCAAGCTGGCTTATGCCATTGCACTAACCTCCTGATGTCCGACCAGGATTAGCCAACCTTCGTGCTCCTCCGTTACTCTTTGGGAGGAGACCGCCCCAGTCAAACTACCCACCAGACACTGTCCGCAGCCCGGATCACGGGCCTACGTTAGAACATCAAACATTAAAGGGTGGTATTTCAAGGTTGGCTCCACGCAGACTGGCGTCCACGCTTCAAAGCCTCCCACCTATCCTACACATCAAGGCTCAATGTTCAGTGTCAAGCTATAGTAAAGGTTCACGGGGTCTTTCCGTCTTGCCGCGGGTACACTGCATCTTCACAGCGATTTCAATTTCACTGAGTCTCGGGTGGAGACAGCCTGGCCATCATTACGCCATTCGTGCAGGTCGGAACTTACCCGACAAGGAATTTCGCTACCTTAGGACCGTTATAGTTACGGCCGCCGTTTACCGGGGCTTCGATCAAGAGCTTCTCCTTGCGGATAACCCCATCAATTAACCTTCCGGCACCGGGCAGGCGTCACACCGTATACGTCCACTTTCGTGTTTGCACAGTGCTGTGTTTTTAATAAACAGTTGCAGCCAGCTGGTATCTTCGACTGGCTTCAGCTCCGGGAGCAAGTCCCTTCACCTACGCGCCAGCGTGCCTTCTCCCGAAGTTACGGCACCATTTTGCCTAGTTCCTTCACCCGAGTTCTCTCAAGCGCCTTGGTATTCTCTACCTGACCACCTGTGTCGGTTTGGGGTACGATTTCGTGTTACCTGGAGCTTAGAGGCTTTTCCTGGAAGCAGGGCATCAGTTACTTCACCACCGTAGTGGCTCGTCGTCACGCCTCAGCCTTAAGATATCCCGGATTTACCAAAGATATCAGCCTACACGCTTAAACCGGGACAACCGTCGCCCGGATAACCTAGCCTTCTCCGTCCCCCCTTCGCAGTAACACCAAGTGCAGGAATATTAACCTGCTTCCCATCGACTACGCTTTTCAGCCTCGCCTTAGGGGTCGACTCACCCTGCTCCGATTAACGTTGAACAGGAACCCTTGGTCTTCCGGCGAGCGGGCTTTTCACCCGCTTTATCGTTACTTATGTCAGCATTCGCACTTCTGATACCTCCAGCAACCCTCACAGGCCACCTTCAACGGCTTACAGAACGCTCCCCTACCCAACAACACATAGTGTCGCTGCCGCAGCTTCGGTGCATGGTTTAGCCCCGTTACATCTTCCGCGCAGGCCGACTCGACCAGTGAGCTATTACGCTTTCTTTAAATGATGGCTGCTTCTAAGCCAACATCCTGGCTGTCTGTGCCTTCCCACATCGTTTCCCACTTAACCATGACTTTGGGACCTTAGCTGGCGGTCTGGGTTGTTTCCCTCTTCACGACGGACGTTAGCACCCGCCGTGTGTCTCCCGTGATAACATTCTTCGGTATTCGCAGTTTGCATCGGGTTGGTAAGCCGGGATGGCCCCCTAGCCGAAACAGTGCTCTACCCCCGAAGATGAGTTCACGAGGCGCTACCTAAATAGCTTTCGGGGAGAACCAGCTATCTCCCGGTTTGATTGGCCTTTCACCCCCAGCCACAAGTCATCCGCTAATTTTTCAACATTAGTCGGTTCGGTCCTCCAGTTAGTGTTACCCAACCTTCAACCTGCCCATGGCTAGATCACCGGGTTTCGGGTCTATACCCTGCAACTTAACGCCCAGTTAAGACTCGGTTTCCCTGCGGCTCCCCTATACGGTTAACCTTGCTACAGAATATAAGTCGCTGACCCATTATACAAAAGGTACGCAGTCACCCCATTAAAGAGGCTCCCACTGCTTGTACGTACACGGTTTCAGGTTCTGTTTCACTCCCCTCGCCGGGGTTCTTTTCGCCTTTCCCTCACGGTACTGGTTCACTATCGGTCAGTCAGGAGTATTTAGCCTTGGAGGATGGTCCCCCCATATTCAGACAGGATACCACGTGTCCCGCCCTACTCTTCGAACTCACAGAATGTGCACTTTCGTGTACGGGGCTGTCACCCGGTATCGCGCGACTTTCCAGACGCTTCCACTAACGCACAAACTGATTCAGGTTCTGGGCTGTTCCCCGTTCGCTCGCCGCTACTGGGGGAATCTCGGTTGATTTCTTTTCCTCTGGGTACTTAGATGTTTCAGTTCCCCAGGTTCGCCTCGCAACACTATGTATTCATGTTGCGATGATGCACTGAGTGCACCGGGTTTCCCCATTCGGACATCGTCGGCTGTAGCGGTTCATATCACCTTACCGACGCTTTACGCAGATTAGCACGTCCTTCATCGCCTCTGACTGCCAGGGCATCCACCGTGTACGCTTAGTCGCTTAACCTCACAACCCACAGGCGTTTTGCAACGCTGCGGACTGCAGGCATTGAGAGACTCGAACATGTTGTTATTCATTTCTTATTACGGAGAAATGAACCAACACGTCGTTTCAATTTTCAGCTTGTTCCGGATTGTTAAAGAGCAATATCTCAAACATGACGGTTAAGTCAGTTTTGAGATACTTCGTGGAGACACCTTTCACCTGTCACCAAGCAAGTGGCGTCCCCTAGGGGATTCGAACCCCTGTTGCCGCCGTGAAAGGGCGGAGTCCTAACCGCTAGACGAAGGGGACACGATAGTGTCACGACTTCGCAGCCGTCTTGCTCATTACTTTTTATCAGACAATCTGTGTGAGCACTGCGCGGGAAGGTATCTTCAGGTAAGGAGGTGATCCAACCGCAGGTTCCCCTACGGTTACCTTGTTACGACTTCACCCCAGTCATGAATCACAAAGTGGTAAGCGCCCTCCCGAAGGTTAAGCTACCTACTTCTTTTGCAACCCACTCCCATGGTGTGACGGGCGGTGTGTACAAGGCCCGGGAACGTATTCACCGTAGCATTCTGATCTACGATTACTAGCGATTCCGACTTCACGGAGTCGAGTTGCAGACTCCGATCCGGACTACGACGCACTTTATGAGGTCCGCTTGCTCTCGCGAGGTCGCTTCTCTTTGTATGCGCCATTGTAGCACGTGTGTAGCCCTACTCGTAAGGGCCATGATGACTTGACGTCATCCCCACCTTCCTCCAGTTTATCACTGGCAGTCTCCTTTGAGTTCCCGGCCGGACCGCTGGCAACAAAGGATAAGGGTTGCGCTCGTTGCGGGACTTAACCCAACATTTCACAACACGAGCTGACGACAGCCATGCAGCACCTGTCTCAGAGTTCCCGAAGGCACCAAAGCATCTCTGCTAAGTTCTCTGGATGTCAAGAGTAGGTAAGGTTCTTCGCGTTGCATCGAATTAAACCACATGCTCCACCGCTTGTGCGGGCCCCCGTCAATTCATTTGAGTTTTAACCTTGCGGCCGTACTCCCCAGGCGGTCGACTTAACGCGTTAGCTCCGGAAGCCACTCCTCAAGGGAACAACCTCCAAGTCGACATCGTTTACGGCGTGGACTACCAGGGTATCTAATCCTGTTTGCTCCCCACGCTTTCGCACCTGAGCGTCAGTCTTTGTCCAGGGGGCCGCCTTCGCCACCGGTATTCCTCCAGATCTCTACGCATTTCACCGCTACACCTGGAATTCTACCCCCCTCTACAAGACTCTAGCCTGCCAGTTTCGAATGCAGTTCCCAGGTTAAGCCCGGGGATTTCACATCCGACTTGACAGACCGCCTGCGTGCGCTTTACGCCCAGTAATTCCGATTAACGCTTGCACCCTCCGTATTACCGCGGCTGCTGGCACGGAGTTAGCCGGTGCTTCTTCTGCGGGTAACGTCAATCGGTGAAGCTATTAACTTCACCGCCTTCCTCCCCGCTGAAAGTACTTTACAACCCGAAGGCCTTCTTCATACACGCGGCATGGCTGCATCAGGCTTGCGCCCATTGTGCAATATTCCCCACTGCTGCCTCCCGTAGGAGTCTGGACCGTGTCTCAGTTCCAGTGTGGCTGGTCATCCTCTCAGACCAGCTAGGGATCGTCGCCTAGGTGAGCCATTACCCCACCTACTAGCTAATCCCATCTGGGCACATCCGATGGTGTGAGGCCCGAAGGTCCCCCACTTTGGTCTTGCGACGTTATGCGGTATTAGCTACCGTTTCCAGTAGTTATCCCCCTCCATCGGGCAGTTTCCCAGACATTACTCACCCGTCCGCCACTCGTCACCCGAGAGCAAGCTCTCTGTGCTACCGTTCGACTTGCATGTGTTAGGCCTGCCGCCAGCGTTCAATCTGAGCCATGATCAAACTCTTCAATTTAAGTTTGATTTGCTGAAACAAGTTCAGCGGTGCTCATCTGTAAAACGTCATAATGAATTTCATTATGTGTTCACTCGTGAGGCTTTGATATTTTGTTGCGTCCGGAGACGCTGATATCAATCCTGCGAGTGCCCACACAGATTGTCTGATAAATTGTTAAAGAGCGTTGCGAGCAGCGGCTGAACCGTCTGTCGCGAGGTGGCGTATACTACGCTACTCTCCTTCGGAGTCAAACACTTTTTTCAGCGTTTTCATCCGGCGGGATGAATTTCTTCACTCCCTGCTGAGCCGTCTGCGTTGCCGCTTTGCCGTCTCAGTGGTGGCGCATTATAGGGAGTTATTCGGAGCTGACAAGGGTTTATTGCAAATAAATTACTGTTCGACCTAAATTTCGCCACAACGCTGTATTTCACAACGATTTGCCTGGTAACTGCGCAAAATCCTGGGCAAAAAGCGCCACTTTATTCCAATCAGTGTATTCCACTTCTTTCGATGCATCTGTTTCGCCGCCGGTCATACGCATAATGAATTGAATCATGACGCGATCAAACCAGCGATAACGCGGATAACGCAACGCGCCAGCGAAAACCGCACAGCAATCGGGTTGCCACGGTGACTGCTCCAGGAACTTGCGCGTATACGCATTGGTCTCTGGCGTGCACTTATCGGCTTTACGCGCTGTGAGGTTAACACTAAAGAAGCCGCTTACGCGCTGCTGCAACTGTGCTCTGTGCTGCGTAACAAACTTAAGCAACGCCGGATTGAAATGACCGTAGCGGATCGAAGCACCAATCAGCACGCGATCGTACTGCAACCAATCAATCTGGTTTGCCTCCAGTAGATCGATCACGTCACACAGTTGATGCGGCACTAACGTCTGCGCAATGCGCGCGGCAATGTCACGGGTTTGCCCATCGCGGCTGGAATACAGAATCAACGCTTTCATTACTCAATCCTATTTTATTATTCGCGCCAGAAGGTCGGCGTGAACAGCACCAGCAGCGTGAACACTTCAAGGCGTCCAAACAGCATGGTCAAAATCAAAATCCACTTCGCGACATCATTCATTGAAGTGAAGTTGTCTGCCACGACACCCAAACCGGGCCCGAGGTTATTCAGAGTCGCGGCCACGGCAGCAAAAGCAGAGAAGTCATCCACGCCGGTGGCGATGATGGCCAGCATACTGAGCAGGAACACCAGCGCATAAGCTGAGAAGAAACCCCACACCGCTTCGAGGATACGTTCTGGCAACGCGCGGTTACCCAGTTTGATGGTGTAAACCGCATTCGGGTGCACCAAACGCTTCAGCTCACGCGAACCCTGTTTGAACAGCAGCAGAATGCGGATCACCTTCAATCCGCCGCCCGTAGAACCCGCCATGCCGCCGATAAAGGCCGAACACAGCAGCAGCACCGGTAGGAACAGCGGCCAGCGTGCAATGCTGTCGGTGGTGAAACCGGCCGTGGTCGCCATCGAAACCACCTGGAAAAACGCTTGATTCAGCGTTTGCCAGCCGCTGGCGTACACATTGTGGAACCACAGCACGATGGTACAGATCAGCACTAAGGTCAGTTGTACGCCAATAAACATGCGAAATTCGGGATCGCGCCAATACACTTTCAGGTTGCGACCGCTTAATAAAGAGAAGTGCAGACCGTAATTACAACCCGAGATCAGCAGAAATACCGCGACAATGGTATTGATGGTTGGGCTATTAAAGTAGCCGATGCTGGCATCATGGGTTGAGAACCCGCCAATCGCGATAGTCGAGAAGCTATGGCCGATAGCATCAAACATCGGCATGCCCGCCAGCCACAGCGCCACCGCGCACGCCACGGTGAGCAACACGTAGATCAGCCACAGCGTTTTCGCTGTTTCCGCAATACGCGGGCGCATCTTATTATCTTTTAGCGGCCCCGGCATTTCAGCGCGATAAAGCTGCATGCCACCCACGCCCAGAATGGGCAAAATCGCCACCGCCAGCACAATGATCCCCATGCCGCCGAGCCACTGCAGCATCTGCCGATAGAACAGAATCGCTTTCGGCAGCGTATCCAGCCCCACCAGCGTGGTGGCGCCGGTGGTAGTCAGGCCAGAGAAGGATTCAAAGAACGCATCGGTGATTGAAAGATGCGGCTGCTCGGCGAAGATAAACGGCATCGCACCGACGCTGCCCAGCACGGTCCAGAACAGCACCACGATGAGGAAGCCTTCGCGCGGCTTAAGTTCGCTTTTCTGCTTGCGGTTAGGCCACCACAGCAGCGAACCGATGACGATTGCCATCATAAAGGTCTGACTGAACGCGCGCCCGGCACCATCACGGTAAATCAAGGCGACGAGGCCCGGTAAAATCATGGTCACCGAGAACAGAATCACCAGCAGGCCCACGATGCGGGTAATGGCGCGAAAATGCATTCAGCCGTTTCCTTTAAACAGAAGCTTTTAGTTTGTCAGCGGGATGAGCGTCAGCGCGCCCCGGCTGTAATCAGAGAGGTTTTGGCGAAAGCCATCAATCTGCGCATGCGGCAACGCTAAACGCAGCGCAATACGATCCTGATAATGGCTCTCTTCTATAATGCCGTCAAAACGTTGCAGCAGGCGCTCGATGTCACTCAGTTGGGCGTACTCACATTGCAGGGTAAAAGATTCCATCGGCACTTTACGCTGACGCGCCAGTTGCTTCAGCCCTTGCTGCACACCGCCGCCATATGCTTTTACCAGTCCGCCGGTGCCCAGCATGATGCCGCCATAGTAACGCACCACCACTGCGGTGATCTCTCCGACGCCGCTGCCCATCAACTGAGCCAACATCGGTTTGCCGGCGGTGCCGGATGGTTCGCCATCATCGGAGAAACCCAACTGCTGCGAATCATCCGGCGCGCCTGCTACCCACGCCCAGCAGTGATGCCGCGCAGTGGGATGTTCCTGCTTCACCTGCTGCACAAACGCGCGCGCCGCTTCCACGCCCGCCGTGTGCGCCAGCAAGGTAATGAAGCGGCTTTTCTTGATGGTTTCCTCGCTGAGACTCACGGCCTCAGCGGGAATATCGTAAGCATCCATCAGGCAAGGTGCAGATCGCGCGTCATATTTTCAATGCGATTGGTGTGAACCACCACGTTATCCTCGATACGAATACCGCCGTACGGTTTGAGAGCATCGATTGCCGCCCAGTCAAAGTATTGATTGAACTTGCCGCCGCGTAGCTTCGCCAGCAGCGAATCGATAATATAGAAGCCTGGTTCGATAGTCAGCACCATGCCAGGTTCCAGCACGCGCGTACAACGCAGGTACGGATATTGCGACGGTGCCGCCAGATGCGTGCCGTTGTCGTCCTGCATAAAGCCAGCCACGTCGTGCACCTGCAGGCCGAGCGGATGTCCAAGGCCGTGCGGCATAAACGGACCGGTTAAATCTTCCGCCACCAGCGTCTCTTCGGTCAGGCCTTTCACCAGTTCGAACTTCAGCAGCAGACGCGCAATGCGCTGATGCATCTGCAGATGATAATCGGTATAGCGCACGCCAGCTTTCAAGGTAGCGATCAGCGCCAGCTCTTCCTTGTCCATCGCCGCAACCATTTCGGCATAGCGCGATTTGCTCTGCGCCGCATAGCTGCGCGTCAGGTCAGCGGCGTAACCGAGATACTCCGCACCGGCGTCAATCAGGAAGCTGTGGCGTTTGGCCGGCGGTTGATGATCCAGTTTGGTGTAGTGCAGTACTGCGGCATGTTCATTCAGCGCGATAATGTTGCCGTAAGGCACATCGGTGTCGCGATGGCCGGTTGCGGTCAGATAGGCGATATTGATATCGAACTCGCTCATACCCGAGAAGAACGCCTCTTTGGCCGCGCGATGACCCGCCACCGCCAGCTTCTGCGCTTCACGCATACACGCCAGTTCGTACTCAGTTTTGATACTGCGATGATAATGCAGGAAATCGATCACACCTTTCGGGTTCACCTGCTCGCTGTTAATACCGAGCTGTGAAGCACGTGATGGCACCGGACCGATATAGGCCACGTTTTCACGCTGTGCAGGCAGCAACTGCGCGATCTCATCGGCACTCTTCAGGCCAATCACGTCCACATCGTTGGTCCAGAAGCTGTTTGGCAGCGGCTCAACGTTGTGCCAGTAATCAACCGGCGAATAGAACCACAGCTTGGGTTTATTCACGCCATCAATCCATAACCAGCAGTTTGGCACCTGCGTCACCGGCACCCACGCTTTGAACTGGGGATTCACCTTAAACGGATAGTCGTGATCGTCGAGAAAAACGGTCAGCAGCTCGCCGGAATGAATCAGCATGGCATCAAGCTTAAAGCGAGCCAGCACCTGCTGCGCTCGCTGCTGCAGCGTATTGATGTGCGCGTGATACAGGGTTTTCAGTGAATCCATGGACTTGTCTCCAATGTCGCGAAAGTGGCCGCAGTGTAGCACAGCCGTGTAAGCGATGCCGTGCTGCACACGCTGTGATCGTTGTATCAAATAAGCAAACTCTCGTTTGCAAATAATTAACATCAGACTCACACTCCAACTCATCTGGTATGACCAGATCAACTTTCGCGGTTTCAGGAGACGGACATGCTCTACCAAGGCGATACCCTTTCAGTTCACTGGCTTGACGACGGCATCGCCGAGCTGGTTTTCGATGCGCCCGGTTCGGTGAACAAACTCGATACCAAAACCGTTGCCTCATTGGGCGAGGCATTAAGCGTGTTGGAACAGCAACCTGCGCTGCGCGGTCTGCTGCTCTCGTCGGCCAAACCGGCATTTATCGTCGGTGCTGACATCACAGAATTTCTGTCGCTGTTTGATGCGCCAGAAGAGAAGCTGAGTCAGTGGCTGGCGTTTGCCAACAGCATCTTCAATCGCTTAGAGGATTTGCCGGTGCCAACCGTGGCCGCCATTGATGGCTATGCGCTGGGCGGCGGCTGTGAATGCATACTGGCGACCGACTTCCGCGTTGCCACACCCACCGCACGCATCGGCCTGCCGGAAACCAAACTGGGCATCATGCCGGGCTTTGGCGGCAGCGTGCGTTTGCCGCGCCTGCTCGGTGCCGACAGCGCGATGGAAATCATCGCCGCCGGTAAAGATGTTGATGGCAACAGCGCCCTGAAACTCGGTTTGGTGGATGCGGTGGTCAGCAGCGACAAACTACGTGCCGCCGCACTCACCGTTTTGCAGGACGCCATTGTGCAAGGCAACTGGCAAGCACGTCGCGCGCCGAAGCTGGCACCGCTGAAACTCAGCCCGATTGAAGCCGCCATGAGCTTCACCATCGCCAAAAGCATGGTGCTGCAAACCGCAGGCAAACACTATCCGGCACCGATTACTGCCGTGAAAACCATTGAAGCCGCCGCCAGCCTCGGACGTGATGATGCGCTGAAGCTGGAAACCGCCGCGTTTGTGCCGCTGGCGCAGAGCGATGTGGCGCGTGCGCTGGTCGGTATCTTCCTGAACGATCAGTACGTCAAAGGCCTGGCGAAGAAGCACAGCAGCGCGGCCGGTGCGCCGCAGCAAGCTGCAGTGTTGGGCGCAGGGATTATGGGCGGCGGCATTGCTTATCAATCGGCATGGAAAGGCGTGCCGGTGATGATGAAAGATATCAATCCGCAGGCGTTAACGCTGGGTATGACCGAAGCCAGCAAGCTGCTGAACAAACAGCTGGAGCGCGGCAAAATTGACGGCGCCAAACTGGCCAGCGTACTTACCACCATTCAGCCGACGCTGGATTACGCCGGATTCGAACGCACCGACGTAGTGGTGGAAGCGGTAGTGGAAAATCCGCAGATCAAAGCCAAAGTGCTGGCAGAAACCGAACAGCATCTGCGTGAGGACGCCATTCTCGCCTCCAACACTTCAACCATTCCGATTAGCCAACTGGCGCAAGCCTTAAAACGTCCGGAAAACTTCTGCGGCATGCACTTCTTCAATCCGGTGCCGCGTATGCCGCTGGTCGAAGTGATTCGCGGTGAGAAAACTTCAGAAGCGACTCTCAGCAAAGTGGTGGCCTGGGCGAGCAAAATGGGCAAGACGCCGATTGTGGTGAATGACTGTCCCGGCTTCTTTGTGAATCGCGTGCTGTTCCCCTACTTCGCCGCTTTCAGCCTGCTGCTGCGCGACGGCGCGGATTTCCGTCAGGTCGATAACGTAATGGAAAAACAGTTCGGCTGGCCGATGGGCCCAGCGTGGCTGCTGGATGTGGTCGGCATTGATACCGCGCACCACGCTCAGCAAGTGATGGCGCAAGGCTTCCCGTCTCGCATGCAGAAAGATTATCGCGACGCGATCGACGTGCTGTTCGAAGCCAAACGTTACGGCCAGAAAAACGGTCAGGGCTTTTACCGCTGGGAGCTGGATAAAAAAGGCAAGGCGCAGAAGAAGGCCGATGCGGCTGTCGATGCATTGCTGGAACCGATTTGCCAGCCGACGCGCGTGTTCAGCGATGACGAGATCGCCAACCGCATGATGCTGCCGATGCTCAACGAAGTGGTGCGCTGCCTCGAAGAGAAGATCATCGCTTCACCGGCCGAAGCCGATATGGCGCTGGTGTACGGTTTAGGCTTCCCGCCGTTCCGTGGCGGCGCGTTCCGCTACATGGATACGCTGGGCAACAGCAACGTGGTCGATCAGGCCAAACGTTATACCGCGCTCGGCCCGCTTTACGCGCTGCCGGAGCTGCTGTTGCAAAAAGCCCATCAGCACCAGAGCTGGTATCCCGCGGTGCAACCGATTGACGAAGCGGCGCTGCAAAGTGCCTGAGGTAATGAAAATGGAAAAAGTAGTCATTGTTGATGCGGTCCGCACGCCGATGGGACGCTCCAAAGGCGGTGCGTTTCGCCAGGTGCGCGCAGAAGATCTCTCGGCGCATTTGATGCGCGAGCTGCTGAGCCGCAATCCGGCGGTCGATCCCGCCACGCTGGACGACATTATCTGGGGCTGCGTGCAGCAGACGCTGGAGCAAGGCTTCAACATTGCACGTAACGCCGCGCTGCTGGCCGAGATCCCGCATCGCGTGCCTGCCAGCACTGTCAACCGCCTGTGCGGTTCGTCGATGCAGGCGCTGCACGACGCGGCGCGCGCCATTATGGTTGGCGATGCACACAGCTGCCTGATTGGCGGCGTCGAACATATGGGCCACGTGCCAATGAGCCACGGTGTGGATTTCCATCCGGGCCTGGGTCGCACGGTGGCGAAAGCGGCAGGCATGATGGGGTTAACCGCCGAGATGCTGGCGCGCATGCATCACATCACGCGTGAGCAGCAGGATGCTTTCGCATTGCGTTCACACCAGCGCGCCTGGGCGGCAACCCAGCGCGGCGACTTCAAGCGTGAGATTGTGGCGACCTACGGCCACGACGCCAACGGCGTGTTGAAACGTTTCGAGAGCGACGAAGTGATTCGTGAAGAGACCAGCCTCGAAGGATTGGCTGCGCTGCGCCCGGCGTTCGATCCAGTCAACGGCACCGTGACCGCAGGCAGCTCCTCCGCGCTCTCCGACGGCGCAGCGGCAATGTTGATCATGAGCGAAAGCCGCGCACGCGAACTCGGTCTGACGCCGCGCGCGCGTATTCGCAGCATGGCGGTGGTCGGCTGCGATCCGTCGATTATGGGTTACGGTCCGGTTCCCGCCAGCAAGCTGGCGCTCAAGCGTGCCGGATTGAGCGTGCAGGATATCGACCTGTTCGAGTTCAACGAGGCTTTTGCTGCACAGGCGCTGCCGTGCATCAAGGATATGGGCTTGCTGGAACAGCTGGATGAGAAAGTGAATTTGAATGGCGGCGCGATTGCGCTCGGTCATCCGCTGGGATGTTCCGGCGCGCGTATCAGTACCACGCTGCTGAATCTGATGGAGCGTCGCGATGCGCAATTTGGTCTGGCGACCATGTGCATTGGCTTAGGCCAGGGCATCGCCACAGTGTTCGAACGGGTTTAATACGTTAATGTTGCACGTGTTCCCGCCCTTTCGGGCGGGTTTTTTATGGCGGCCATCAGATAAACGCAAACGCATCGCCGAACATCTGCGCTTCCAGCGCGCCGCGCTCAGCACAGAAACGCTCACGCGCGATCTTCGCCATCTCAAAACGACCGGCAATATAGATATCGTGCTCGCTGAGCGATGCGAAATCCTGCATCACCGCCGTCAGCACCGTGCCGCTGCGCCCGGTCCAGTCATCTGCCGGTTGTTCCACTACCGGGATCACTTTCAGGTTCGGATGCTTCACCGCCAGCGCATTCAGCTCATCCAGATCGTACAGATGCATCAGCTCACGGCCGCCCCAGTAAATCGCAATCTCGCGATCGGGTTTCTGTGCCAGCGCGGTCAGCAGAATAGAGCGCGCATAGGAGAAGCCGGTGCCGCCCGCAATCAGAATGATCGGACGATCGCTATCTTCACGCAGCCAGGCATCGCCGTGCGGCATATCGACGGTTATCTGGCGATCGTTCTTGATGCGGTCCATCACCGCCATCGCGTAGAGATTGAGATCCGATGCGCCGATGTGCAGCTCAATGATGTCCTTTTCCATTGGCGTAGAAGCCAGGGAAAACGGGCGCTTATCGCGCTCATCCATCACCACCATCAAATACTGTCCTGCGCGGAAGTTAAAATCCGCCGCCGGAATTAAACGAACGCGGTAAACCGTGTCCGTAATCGCTTCAACCGAAGTCACTTTGCAGCTTAACGTTGTCATGCGTTCCCTTTTTCTTCGGATCTAATTGGTCTGCCGCCGTTAGCGCTGCGGCGGCTCGGCAAAGATAGCTAACTCATCCCAAATGGCGTCAATGCGCGCGGTCACCGCCGGATCTTTCACAATCGGCGTGCCCCACTCGCGCGTGGTTTCGCCCGGCCACTTATTGGTCGCATCCATTCCCATCTTCGAGCCTAAGCCGGAAACTGGCGAGGCGAAGTCGAGATAATCGATCGGCGTGTTCTCAACCAGCACGGTATCACGCGCCGGATCCATACGCGTGGTAATCGCCCAAATCACATCATTCCAGTCGCGCGCGTTGACGTCGTCATCACACACAATCACGAACTTGGTATACATGAACTGACGCAGGAACGACCACACGCCGAACATCACACGCTTGGCGTGACCCGCGTACTGTTTCTTGATCGTCACGACCGCGAGGCGATAAGAACAGCCTTCCGGCGGCAGATAGAAATCTACAATCTCCGGAAACTGCTTAATCAGAATCGGCACCAGCACTTCATTGAGCGCCACGCCCAGCACCGCCGGTTCATCCGGTGGACGTCCGGTGTAGGTTGAATGATAAATCGGGTTGCGACGTTGCGTTACGTGCGTCACGGTAAACACCGGGAAGCTGTCTACTTCATTGTAGTAGCCTGTGTGGTCGCCGTACGGACCTTCCGGCGCGACATCGCCCGGCTCGATATAACCTTCCAGCACGATTTCCGCGCTGGCCGGCACTTCGAGTTCGTTCGAAATACACTTCACCACTTCGGTTTTGTTACCGCGCAGTAAACCGGCAAAGGCATATTCGGACAAGGTATCTGGCACCGGCGTCACCGCGCCGAGAATGGTAGCTGGATCGGCGCCCAACGCCACCGACACCGGGAAACGTTCGCCCGGATGTGCTTTACACCACTCCTGGAAATCCAGCGCGCCGCCGCGATGCGACAGCCAGCGCATAATCACGCGGTTCTTGCCGATCACCTGCTGGCGATAGATACCCAGATTTTGTCGCTCTTTATGCGGGCCGCGCGTGACGGTTAATCCCCACGTAATCAGCGGCGCAGCATCGCCCGGCCAGCATTTCATCACCGGAATGCGCGACAGATCGACTTCATCGCCGCTGAAAATCTCTTCCTGGCACGGCGCATTGCGCAGGCGCTTAGTCGGCATGTTCAGCACTTGCTTGAATTGCGGCATCTTATCGAACAGATCGCGGAAGCCTTTTGGCGGTTCCGGCTCTTTCAGGAACGCCAGCAGCTTGCCGACTTCACGCAGCGCACTGACCTCTTCCTGGCCCATGCCCATCGCCACGCGCTTTGGTGTGCCAAACAGATTACACAGCACCGGCATGTCGTAGCCTTTCGGGTTTTCGAACAGCAGCGCCGGGCCGCCGGCGCGCAGCGTACGATCGGCAATTTCAGTCATCTCTAACTCAGGATCGATCTCCTGAGTGATGCGCTTTAACTCGCCACGCTGTTCCAGCAATGCGAGGAAGTCTCGTAAATCCTGATATTTCATGCGGCTTTAGCTTTCCGGCCAGAGTGAAGCGCCATTATAGGGGCGTTTCACGCTGACATGTTGAGGTTTTGCGTCAGGCAGGCTGACAGGAAAACGGCACCAGCGACTGAATCGCCAATACATCGTGATACGCAGCAATCGGCTCGCCGTGGCGGAACACTTTGAAGTCTTCGCCGCGAGCGCTGTAGTAACGCAGGCGATTCTCGCTCACGTGCAGGAAGCTGGCTTCGCGCAGCGCAATCACCGATTCATGCGGATTAACGGCACAGAACTCGGCCAGACGTTCGTCACGCGTTTCGCCCATGTGGCCGCTGACGTGCGCATCAAGGTAATGCGGATTGATCTGCACCGGGAACAGCCCAAGCGCGGGCAACACTACGCTGCTGCGCACCGGCATGTCATTGGTGGTGCGAATGGAAGGCGTTGCCACATTGCAACCGGCGCTCCAGCCAACGTACGGCACACCACGCTCTCGCACCGCGCGTTGGATGGCGACGATCAAGCCGTGCTCATGCAGCATTTGGTTGAGGAACCAGGTATTTCCGCCGCTCACCAGAATCAGCTCAGCGTGTTCAATCGCCGCAACGGGCGAGGCAAACTCGTGCGCGGTGCGCACCTCAATGCCTAACGACGCAGATAAATCCTGCGCGCGCTGCGCATGATCGCCACGAATAATCGCGTACGGCACCAGCACCGCCGAGGTGATACCGCGCTGGGCGATCATCGCGTGCAGCTGCGGGTGGGCGTAACCTAACAGCGGCGCATCGTCAGCCACTTTGCCGTTACTTAACAGGAACAGTTCCATCAGCCACTCCTTTTCAATCGAAAGATGGGGATGGAGTCTGATACAGATGGTCGTCAGCCGTCAATTTTCTTACAAGAAAGCGTAAATAAGCCGCATCAATCGGATAAATCGTAGTGAAATTGTTTTCAGCACCCGGTTTCCACCCGCCGATGCGCTATAACTCTGACAACTGATTTGATATTCTTAGCGTCCATTATTTGGGAGCGATTATGGAATCCTGGTACTTACTCTATTGCAAACGTGGACAACTGTTGCGCGCGAAAGAGCATCTTGAGCGGCAAGAGGTGAATTGCCTCAGCCCAATGATCGCTCTGGAGAAGATTGTGCGCGGTAAACGCACCACCGTGAGTGAGCCGCTGTTCCCTAACTATCTGTTTATCGAGTTCGATCCCGAAGCGATTCACACCACCACCATCAGCAGCACGCGCGGCGTCAGCCACTTCGTGCGCTTTGGCACCATGCCGGCCACCGTATCGCACGATGTGATCGAAGCGCTGCAAACTGATGCACCGCAGATCGTATTGGATCCGGAAACCCCGCAGAGCGGTGATGAAGTGATCATCACCGATGGCACTTTCGAAGGGCTGCGCGCCATTTTTGCCGAGCCGGATGGTGAAACGCGCTCCGTTCTGCTGCTCAACATGCTGAACAAACAGGTGATGCGCAGCGTGGATAACAAGCAGTTCCGCAAACTCTAAGCGAGTTTGAACAGCTGACGCGCGTTGAGATTTACCTGCGCGCCTAGCGCTTCTGCTTCTTCGCCACGCCAGTTCGCCACCTGCTGCACAATATGCGGCAGGAAGCACGGCTCATTGCGGCGTGAAGTGGGACGTGGATGCATATCGCGCGGCAGTAAATACGGTGCGTCGGTTTCCAGTAACAGGCGCTCAGCCGGAATCAGCGGCAGCAATTCACGCAGTTCCATACCGCGACGCTCATCGCACACCCAGCCGGTAATGCCCACCGACAATCCCAGCGCCAGACACGCTTGCAGTTCATCACGCGTACCGGTAAAGCAGTGAACGACAGCGCCTACCAATTTGGGCAGCCATGGCTCAAGCACCGCGACAAAACGATCGTGCGCCTCTCGGCAATGCAGAAACACCGGCAATTGCAGCTCAGCGGCCAACGCCAGCTGCGCATCGAAAGCGTATTCCTGCTGATCGTGGGCCGAGAGATTGCGATTGAAATCCAGGCCACATTCGCCAATTGCGACCACCTGCTCGCTTTCCGCCAGGCGACGTAAGGTATTCGCGGTTTCCGCCGACCATTCACTGGCATGGTGAGGATGGACGCCAGCGGTTGACCAGCAATATCCTGCATGTTGCGTAGCCAGTTGGCGCGCTTGCTGGCTCTCTAATGCATTGGTGCCGGTAATTAACAGGCCGGTGACGCCTGCTTCGCGCGCACGTTTTACCACCTGATCGCGATCTTTTGCGAATTGCGTGCTGGTCAGGTTTACACCGATATCAAACATGTTTTCTCCCCAATAAAAAACCGCCCAACGGGGCGGTTTAGATGCATCTTACCGAAGACATCAGGATTCGGTGTTGTGTTCCTCATCCGAAGACTGACGTCCTTTACCCACATAGTAGCGGGAGAAGAATACGCCGACTTCAAACAGGCAGTACATCGGAATAGCGAGCAAAGTTTGCGAGAAAACATCCGGCGGTGTGAGCAACATCCCAACCACGAACGCGCCAACCAACATATAAGGACGTTTCTTCTTCAAATCTTCGGGTGACGTAATGCCGGTCCAGCACAGCAGCACAATCGCAATCGGCACCTCAAACGCCACGCCAAACGCCATGAAAATCGTCATGACGAAGTCGAGGTAGTTGGTGATATCCGTTGCGATGGTCACACCTTGCGGCGCGGTTTTGGCGAAAAAGCCAAACGCCAGCGGGAACACGATGAAATAGGCAAACGCCACGCCGACGTAAAACAGCAGCGTACTGGAGAACAGCAACGGCATCACCAGTTTGCGCTCGTGGCGATACAGCGCAGGCGCCACAAACGCCCACACCTGATACAAAATCACCGGCACGGCCAGAAACACCGAAACAATAATGGTGAGTTTGATCGGCGTGAAGAACGGCGATGCCACGTCGGTGGCGATCATGCTCGCACCGGCTGGCATCTGGCTAATCAGCGGTGCCGCGACCAGATGGTAGATATCATTCGCGAAATAGACCAGACACAAAAAGATGACTAAAACAGCGATGATGCAATTCAACAAACGCTTGCGCAGCTCAATCAAATGGCTAATGAGCGGTTGGGTATCTTCAACGGCCATGTTTATCGTTCATCTTTTACGAGAGAAATCTTCGCGGTGCTTTCAGGAGCACTGGCGACGGGATGGGTTTCTGCTTCTGAAGCGATGTTGTCTGGCTGCGGAGCCTGTGCGGGTGCACTGGTTTGATGTTCCGCTGAGGCAGGCGTGACCGCAGGTGAAGTGCCGGGCTGCGCTGCTGCTGGCTGAGTCTGATGAATGGTGTTGGCTTCATCTTCCTCTTTTTCGACATCGATACTCTGCTGCACCGAACGCTTCATCGAGTCGGCGGTTTTACGCAGTTCTTCCATCGACTCTTTCAGCTCAGGTGATAGCGTGCCACGGCCCGCTTCTTCCACCTTTTTCAGGCTGTCCTGCAATTCCTGCAGTTTCAGCTCTTGCGCCAGTTCGTTTTGTACATTCGCGGCCAGCGAGCGAATGGCTCTGATCCAGCCGACGACGGTTTTCACCGCAACCGGTAATCGTTGCGGGCCAAGCACAATCAGCCCGATCACGAACACCAATACCAGTTCACTAAAACCAATGTCGAACACAGTTATACCTGCTTGTCGTTCCGGGCGTCGTCTTTAGTCGCCGTGGTTTGCTGTTTGTCTGCCAGAGTTTTGGCGTTGAAGTCAGCGTCCTGCTCTTTCGGTTGATCCTTTTTATCGTCTTCATCGCCCATGGCTTTTTTGAAGCCGCGAATGGAAGATCCTAAATCCGAACCCAGGTTGCGAAGCTTGTTGGTACCGAACAGAAGAACAACAATGACGGCAATGATTAACAATTGCCAAATACTGATACCGCCCATGAGATATGCCTCTAATATTCTGTGAAAAACTGTTGACTGTAACGCACAGAAAGCCCGTATGATTTCGGGCTTTAGCTTGCGACATTACGCGATTTGTACCAGGCAGACAATCAGTTTGTCTTGCGCCAGCCAATAAGCCAGGTGACGATGCCAGTGGCCATTAATAGCGCCGGGAAGAAATCCCAATCCGGTCGACTTAACAGCACGGCGGTGCCACTTAATAACAGTGTAGCGCCTACACCAAACAGATAGCGCGCCTGATGATTGCGTGTTCGCTGTACGTTTAAATCGGTGACGAGTTTATCGACACTGTGCTTCAATAATTTGTGCTGGCGCATGCTGTCGTAAAATAGCTCCGGCAACTCCGGCAGTTTTTCCGCCCAGTACGGTGCTTTCTCTTTCACCGCCCGCATAATCGCCGGGATACCAATCTGATCTTTGATCCAATCTTCGAGGAACGGCTTGGCGGTTTTCCACAGGTCGAGCTGCGGATAGAGTTGGCGACCAATCCCTTCAATATACAGCAGCGTCTTCTGCAGCAGCACCAATTGCGGCTGCACCTCCATATTGAAGCGACGCGCGGTGTTGAACAGGTTCAGCAGCACGTGACCAAACGAAATTTCAGCCAGCGGCTTTTCGAAAATCGGCTCACACACGGTGCGAATGGCAAACTCAAAGTCTTCAACGTTGGTATCGGGCGGCACCCAGCCAGAATCCACATGCAGCTCGGCCACTTTGCGGTAATCGCGGTTGAAGAAGGCGATGAAGTTCTCGGCCAGATAGCGCTTATCTTCTTTATTCAGCGAACCGACGATACCGCAGTCGATGCCGATGTATTGCGGATCTTCCGGGTGATCGTAGCTGACGAAGATATTGCCGGGATGCATATCGGCATGGAAGAAGCTGTCGCGGAATACCTGGGTGAAGAACACTTGCACACCGCGCTCGGCCAGCAGTTTCATATTGACGCCATGCTGCTCCAGCGTGGCGATATCCGAGATCGGAATGCCGTAAATGCGCTCCATCACCATCATCGACTCGCTGCAATAATCCGAGAACACTTCCGGCACATACAGCATGCGGCTCTGGTCAAAGTTACGACGCAGCTGGATGGCGTTCGCCGCTTCACGCAGCAGATTCAGCTCATCGATTAAGGTCTTTTCGTAATCACGCACCACTTCCACCGGACGCAGACGACGTCCATCCGGCAGCAAACGCGGCACCCAACGCGCCAGACGGTAAATCAGTCGCATATCGGCTCTGATCACCGGCAGGATGTCGGGACGAATCACTTTGATCACTACCGCGCGGCCATTGGATTTCAGCGTGGCGGTATGCACCTGCGCGATAGACGCCGACGCCAACGGTTTGATATCGAAGTCTTCAAACCAGGTTTCCACCGGGCCGCCAATCGACTTTTCAATCTGTTCTTTGGCTTTCACGCCATCAAATGGCGCAACGCGGTCCTGCAGCACCGCCAGTTCATCGGCAATCGCGGGTGGGAACAAATCGCGACGCGTAGAGAGCATTTGACCGAATTTGATCCATACCGGACCCAACTGCTCCATCGCTAAACGGATGCGCACGCCGGCGGAAGCGTCTTTATGTTGGTTAGGGATCCAGAAAATACAGCGCCGCCACAAGCGTAAAAGCAGTGTGAAGCGCATGCGGGGAATCAGTTCATCAAGGCCGTAAGTCAGAAAGATCTTGATGATGAAGTATAAGCGCCGAATTTCTCCCAACGTCATTTCGCCTCCAGCTGTGCTAAACGCGTTTCAAACGCATTGAGCGAACGTTCCATCGCTTCCACTTCCTCGCAAAACCATGCCAGCTCCAGTGCGCCCGGCGCGACACGCCACTCTTCCGTCAGCACCTGGCCAAGATAATCCTGGCGGCGGGTAAACTGCTGCTGCACGAATTTCAGCGCCTGCTGCGCGGCCTGACTTACACCTTGCGCGGCGATATCGCCCATCCACGGCGCGAGGTATTCCGCCGGATCCAGCTCGGCAAGATCCATCAGCGCGGAGAATTGCTGTACCACCTGCAAATCGCCGTCCACCTCCAGTTCACCGCTACGAATCAAGCTGGTGAGCTGCTGGCGATCGCGCAGTTTCGGCAAGGTACTGACACGCAAACTCACCGTGCAGTCGCTGTTGTCCTGCCAATCACTCAGCACATCGAGTTGCGATTCGCTAAACACCAGTACCAAAGGAAAATCGAGCTCTTGCAGACGCAGCATCAATACTTTGCCCGCCAGACGCTGGCGTGCGGCTTTCAGGCTGCGATCGCGATAGAGAGCACGGTTCAGGGCGGTCTCAAGACCGCCGGTGATGAGAGGAGTTAAAGTCATGATGGATTAGAATTTAAATCCGCGATGCAGCGCGACGATACCGCCCGTCATGTTGAAGTAGGTGGTATTTTCAAAGCCCGCGTCGTTCATCATCGCTTTCAGGGTTTCCTGATCGGGATGCATACGAATCGACTCCGCCAGATAGCGATAGCTTTCAGCGTCTTGCGCCACTAGCTGGCCAATACGCGGCAGTATGTGGAATGAATAGGTATCATAAGCTTTGCTGAGCGGCTCCAGCAGCGGCTTCGAAAACTCCAGCACCAGCAGACGTCCACCCGGTTTCAGCACGCGGAACATCGACGCCAGCGCTTTCTCTTTTTCGGTCACGTTACGCAAGCCGAAGGAGATGGTGATGCAATCGAAATAGTTATCCGGGAATGGCAGCGCTTCGGCGTTGGCCTGCACATAGCTAACGTTGCCCGATACGCCGAGATTACGCAGCTTTTCGCGGCCCATTTTCAGCATCGAGCTGTTGATGTCTGCCAGCACAACCTGGCCGGTCTCGCCCACCAGACGTGAGAATTTTGCCGTTAGATCGCCGGTACCACCCGCCAGATCCAACACGCGTTGACCACGGCGCACGCCGCTGCTGTCAATGGTAAAACGCTTCCAGACACGATGGATGCCAAACGACATCAAATCGTTCATCAGGTCATATTTTGCCGCAACGGAGTGAAACACGTCCGCGACTTTATCGGCCTTTTCGCTTTTCGCGACGGTCTGGAAGCCAAAATGGGTAGTTTCCTGCTGTGATTCATCTGCCATCGGTTTTACCTGTTCCACAAACAATTCTTGCCGAAGTGTATCAGAGTCGCGCTACACGAGCACGCGACCACCGTGCTATTCGTTGATGCGGCGCAGCGAGTCTGTTGTTGGTTCTGCAACGTTTTCATCCTCGGTGCGATCGTCTGCCCAATCTTCATCCGCCTCTTCCGGCTGCGCTTGTTCAACCAGTTGCGGATTAATTGGACGTTTGATCTCCACGCCAAGCGAACGGAAAGCTTCACTTTGCGCGATCAGGTTGCCGCGCCCTTCAGACAGCTTTTTCATCGCCTGATGATAGCTTTGCTGCGCTTTGTCGAGATTGTGGCCGATGCCGCTCATGTCATCGACAAACAGCCGCATTTTGTCGTACAGCCGCGTGGCCCGGTCGGCGATGCGCTGTGCGTTGCGGCTTTGATGCTCATAACGCCAGAGATTGTTGATAGTACGCAGCGCCACCAGCAATGTGGTGGGACTGACCAGCATGATGTTCTGCTGTAACGCTTCGCTGATCAGCTCGGGCTGACGATCGATCGCCAACAGAAACGCCGGTTCCACCGGGATAAACATCAACACATAATCCAGAGAGCGTAAACCGGGCAATTGTTGGTAATCTTTACGGCTCAGCAGGCGAATGTGTCCGCGCATGGCGCTAACGTGCTCCTGAATCGCCTGCTCACGCGTGGCTTCATCGTCGGCGTTGAAGTAGCGCTCGTAGGCAACCAGCGTCATTTTAGCGTCAATCACCACATCTTTGCCCTGCGGCAAACGCACGATCACATCCGGTTGCATCCTGCCCTGCTGTTCCAGCTGCACGCTGACCTGCGTTTGGTATTCATAGCCTTCACGCAAGCCAGAGGCTTCCAGCACGCGGGCCAACACCACTTCGCCCCAATTGCCCTGAATTTTGTTGTCGCCTTTCAGCGCTTTAGTAAGATTGACCGCTTCCTGCGCCATCTGCGCGTTGAGTTGCTGCAACTGGCGAATTTCGTGGGTCAGCGTGTGACGCTCACGCGCTTCCACGCCAAAGCTATCAGTCACTTGACGACGGAAACCGTCCAGCTGTTCACGCAGTGGGCCAATCAGGCTATTCAGACTTTGACGGTTCTGTTCATCGACGCGCCGTCCGCTGTTTTCAAAGATGCGGTTGGCGAGATTTTCAAACTGCGCGCTAAGGCGCTGTTCGCTGTTGGTCAGCAGGCGCTGTTTCTCTTCTGCACCGTAGCGTGTCTCTTCAAGACGAATGGTCACTTCACGCAGTTCGGCTTCCTGCGCGCTGTTCACTTCCAGCTGATTGCGCAGCTCACGACTGAGCTGTTCACTTTCGCCGCGCCAGTAATCAAGCTGTTGCAAACGTTCCTGCGCACCGCTGAGCGCGCCGTGTAGCTGGCGCATCTCCTGTTCGCGTTGCTGGATTTGCTGCTGTAACTGTTCGAGCTGCAGCTGTTGACGCTGCTGCGCCTCTTCCAGCAGGCGTCGCTCGGTAGTGAAGCTGGCGTACTGATGGCCGGCGCGCAGTTGAGCAATGATCCAGCCAATGCCCAAACCGGCCAGCGCCAGCGCGCCGCTAATGATAAGTTGCTGATCCATAATCCCCCCGCGGATCGTCTCGCTGAGGGAAAAGGTAGAGGTGTACTGTATGAATGTCCAGAAGAATGTTAAAGCGCTTTCACTGTCAGATCGCCCGCTTTCCACGCATCAATCAGGAAGAAGGGCATCGGCAACACCCATTCGGTTTCGCCGTGGATTTTGGCCGGATAAGTCCAGCTTTTCCCGTCGTAGGTGATCTCAACCTGCTGCCAACCGTTATCAGCATTTTCGACCTGGCCTGCCATGCTGGCAAAACCGGCGTTGCTGCCGACGTGGAAACTGTCGGTTTGCCAGCGAATCGGCTGATGCGCCGGCCACGGTTGTGCATGGTGGAAGCGGAAGATATCGTCATGATTCAATATGCTTTCGCGGACCGTTGGCCACAGCGCCACTTTGAGGAAGTACTGATCGGTGAAGCGTTCGCTGCCTTCATATTGCGCGATAAAGTCACGCATCTGCTGTTCAACATTGTGGAACACGCCGTGGCAGCCGCCCCACATGCCCGCCAGCAGCAACTCGGTATGCGAGAAGTAATCACGCATATGATGGAACCAGTAAGGCGAATCCAGCCAGGCTTCTACCGCCACCACTTCGCGCTCGGAGAGCAAGGAATCCGCGTCACGCACGATGTAGCGTTTGACGCTGGCATCATCCATCACCAGGAAACGCCACAGCGTTGGGAAAATGGTTTTCTCATGCGACATATCCACTAACTGGGTGTTTGGCTGCTTCAGGCGCTGCCAGACGTGTTGCGGCACGCTGTCGTCAAGATAGATGCGGCAAATCCAGTCGGGATAGAACTCGCGCGCTACTTCGATGTTTTTAATCAAGGTTTCGCAGTAGCGTGGCTGGCCGCCATACAGGCTAAAGGAGATGATATTTTCTGCGAGATTGTTGCGGTTGATCGGTGGCGGCACGTCAGAAGGGAATGCCACTTTCGCCCCTTTGCTGAAGGTCACATCGGAATTCTGCAGTGATTCGAGGCCGTAACGCGCCACCTCATCCTCTTTATTCAGCCAGCCACACACTTCCGTTAATCCATCCAGCCATGTTTCCGACGCCTGCGCGCGTTGCGCGGCCGGAGCTTGATAGATCTTCTGGTAAATTTTATAGGATTTTTTGTGCTCGCCCACACGCATCAGGGTTAACGCGTAGTCGCTCAGCACCTGCATATGATTGGGTAAGACGCGCAGCACTTCTTCACAGCACTGACGCGCAAGAGGATAGTTATTCGCCGCCATCGCCTGGCGAAATCTCGCTGCTGCACCTTCAACGCGTGATTGTGCAGTAGCGGGATTATTCATGAAATTGGGACGTGAGACAGAAACCATTTTGCGCATAAGAAATTTCTCAGTAGCTGCTGAAATTGCGCGCATTCTAATCAGGAAATAGCTGAAATCCTTATAAGCCTGGTCTCGAATTCATCCCTGACTGGCGCACTAAATTAAGCGACGCGCGGCTTCAACCACAATTTTCACCGCATCACTTTCGGTCTGTTTCATGGTTGCGGCATCCGGGATCTCTTTTTGCGTACGGTTCACGATGACGCCCGCCACCATGCCGGCACGCAGTCCCTGACTGGCGCACATGGTTAACAGTGTAGCGGATTCCATCTCATAGTTAAGGACGCCCATTTGCTGCCACTCTTCCATTGAACCCTGGAAGCGATTCACCACGCGGCCGGAGAAGGTATCGTACCGTTCCTGACCAGGATAGAAGGTGTCAGATGAGGCGGTAATACCGATGTGGGTTTTCGCACCGCACGCCTCTGCGGCTGCCACCAGCGCGGTGGTGCAGGTGAAATCAGCTACGGCCGGGAATTCCATCGGCGCAAAGTGCAGGCTGGCGCCGTCGAGACGCACCGATGCGGTGGTGACCAGCACATCGCCCACATTAATATGCGGCTGGATAGCGCCGGTAGTGCCAACGCGCAGGAAAGTGCGCACGCCAAGCTGGGCCAGCTCTTCAACCGCAATCGACGTTGAAGGTCCGCCGATACCGGTGGAGCACACCACAACCGGTTTGCCATCCACTTCGGCCAGATAGGTAGTGAATTCACGGTGTGAAGCCAGATGCTGTGGATTGTCCATCAGCGCGGCGATTTTCTTCACGCGCTCAGGATCGCCAGGCACGATGGCCAACGTGGCTCCTTTCAAATCAGCTTTGGTGATGCCAAGGTGGAAAACGTCAGACTGGGCCATAACAGACTCCTGATAATTGGGGATGTACGCGCCACTCTACGTCAGCAGGAGGCATAAATATGTGACTCAATTCACCATCGATAATGAAAATTACATTATAAGAAAAACATTATGTGACTTACATCACGCATTAGCGCTGTGCAATTCTGAATTGCTACAAGCGGTGCTGCGTAAGTGTTGGTGGCAATGTTAATAGAGAAGCAGCACACGTGAAAAAAATCCCTCTGCACCTTACGCCAGCCTTGCTTTACTTCGCCAGGCTATAGTTACGTGATTGCGCATTTGCTAGCACGGAGAGAACAATGAAAACCGAAGACAATATGGCACAAAAAACGGCACCCGGCGGCTTTGCACCGGCCGTTCAGCCCACCGCAAGCAGCACCATTATTACCAGCAGCGACGCCATTCATGCTGGCGAGACCTCGGTTCCAAGCCAGGGCGAAAATCTGCCTGCTTATTATGCCCGACCAAAAGAGTATCAAGGCACCTTGCCGGTGGTGTTGGTGGTGCAGGAGATTTTCGGCGTGCACGAGCATATCCGCGATGTCTGCCGCCGTCTGGCGCTGGAAGGTTATCTGGCGATCGCGCCCGAACTCTATTTTCGTGAAGGCGATCCCAACGATTACAACGATATTCCCACGCTGTTCAAAGAGCTAGTGAGCAAAGTTCCAGATTCGCAGGTGTTGTCCGATCTCGATCATGTGGCCAACTGGGCCACGCGCCACGATGGTGATATCCGTCGTCTGGCGATTACCGGTTTCTGCTGGGGCGGACGCATTAGCTGGCTGTTTGCCGCGCACAATCCCCAGGTCCGCGCAGCGGTGGCGTGGTATGGCCGCTTAGACGGTGAAAAGACGTTGAAGCAGCAGAAGCATCCGATTGATGTTGCGGTCGATTTAAATGCGCCGGTGCTGGGTCTTTACGGTGGTCAGGATGAGAGCATCCCACTGGAAAGCATTGATAAGATGCGTCAGGCGCTGCACGCCGCCAATGCCAAGGCAGAGATCGTGGTGTATCCGGATGCCGGACATGCTTTCAACGCGGATTATCGTGCCAGCTATCACGCCGATTCCGCCAAAGATGGCTGGCAACGCATGCTGGCGTGGTTCGCGCAGCATGGCGTGGCGCCGAACGCCTAATAAAAAGGGGCGCCTCTGCGCCCCCATCTCATTTACCGCGACTAAGCCGTTTCACCCCGCAGGTTTTGCGCCGCTTTGACCATATTCGCCAATGCCTGACGGGTTTCCGTCCAGCCCCGGGTTTTCAGGCCACAATCTGGATTCACCCACAAACGCGCTTCCGGAATGCTCTGCGCCGCTTTGCGCAGCAACTCTTCCATCCACTCCACGCTCGGCACGTTCGGTGAGTGAATGTCATACACGCCCGGACCGATTTCGTTGGGATAGTCGAACTCCTTGAAGGTATCCAGCAGATCCATATCGGAACGTGAGGTTTCGATGGTGATGACGTCCGCATCCAGCGCGGCAATCGAATCCATAATGTCATTGAACTCGCAATAACACATGTGGGTGTGAATCTGGGTGTCATCCTGCGCCACGGCGGCATTGAGACGGAATGCATCCACCGCCCAGGTCAAATACGCGGCCCAATCGGACTGATGCAGCGGCAGACCTTCGCGCAGTGCCGGTTCATCGATCTGAATAATGCCGATCCCGGCTTTTTCCAGATCTTCCACTTCATCACGCAGCGCCAGCGCAATCTGTTTGGCGATGGTTTCACGGCTCACATCTTCACGCGGGAATGACCAGCAGAGAATCGTTACCGGACCGGTCAGCATGCCTTTCACCGGCTTGTCGGTCAGCGACTGCGCGTACTTCGCCCACTCAACGGTGATGGCTTGTGGACGGCTCACGTCGCCGATGATGATCGGGGGTTTAACGCAGCGTGAACCGTAGCTCTGAACCCAGCCGTTTTGGGTGAACACGAAGCCGTCGAGGTTCTCGCCGAAGTATTCCACCATGTCGTTACGTTCTGCTTCTCCGTGCACCAGCACATCGAGGCCCAAACGTTCCTGCTCAACAATCGCCTGTTTGATGTGTTCGGCGATGCCGGTACGGTAGTTACCGCCATCAATGTTGCCTTTTTTAAAGTCGAGACGTAGGCCGCGAATTTCGGTAGTTTGCGGGAATGAACCGATGGTGGTGGTCGGCCATGCTGGCAGGTTGAAGCGGTTACGCTGCGCTTTGGCACGTTCTGTGTAGTTACTGGTACGTTCAACATCTTTGGCCTGGATTTTCGCCAGACGCTCGCCGACTGCGGCATTATGCACGCGCGTGGAGTTGGCACGCGCACGAATCGGTGCGCTCCACTCCACCAGCGAAGTGGCATCGTTGTTGTTCAGCGCCTGACTCAGCAGTGCAAGCTCCGCACACTTCTGCAGGGCAAAGGCGAACCAGCTTTTCACCTCTTCATCGAGGCGCGTTTCCACGCTGAGATCGATTGGGCTGTGCAGCAGCGAACAAGATGATCCGATCCACAATTGTTGACGCTGGCCCACCAGCGGCTGCAGACGTTCAAACCAGCTGCTGAGATCCGCGCGCCACACGTTACGGCCGTTGATCACGCCGACAGAAAGCAGCCAATCTGCCGGGATCTGCCCATTAAGCTGCTGGATATCGTCTTTGCCGTGCACCAGGTCAACGTGCAAGCCTTGCACCGGCAGCGCTTTGATCACGTCGAGGTTCTGGCCGATGCTGTCGAAATAGGTGGTGAGCAGCAGTTTGCTTTCACCCTGCAGCGCGTCGTAAGCCGGTTTGTATGCATCGCGCCACGCCTGCGGCAATTCCAGCGCCAGTGCAGGTTCGTCGATTTGTACCCATTCGATGCCGCGTTTTTTCAGTTCCGCCAGCACCTGTTGGTAAACCGGAAGAATGTCTTTGAGCAATGACAGGCGATCGAAAGGCACACCTTTCACTTTACCCAGCCACAGATAGGTAACCGGGCCGAGTAGCACCGGTTTAATCTTGTGGCCGAGCGCCAGCGCTTCGTCGACTTCATCCAGCAGTTGGGTCCAGGTCAGTTTGAACTGCTGGCCTTGCGTGAATTCCGGCACCATATAGTGATAGTTGGTGTTGAACCATTTAGTCATTTCCGCCGCTGCCGCCGGTGTACCGCTTGGTGCGCGGCCACGACCAAGACGGAACAGCGTGTCGAGATCAACGGATCCATCTTTGTTCTGGTGGCGTGCGGGCACGTTACCCAGCAGCAGGCTGGTTGTCAGCACGTGATCGTACCAGGCAAAATCACCGACCGGCAACAGATCGACTCCCGCCTCTTTCTGCTGTTGCCAGTGACGGGCGCGCAGTTCGCGCCCCACCGCCAGCAGCTCTTCCTGTGAGCTTTTACCTGCCCAGTAGCTTTCCTGTGCTTTTTTCAATTCACGACGCAATCCAACGCGAGGGAAACCGAGAGTGTGGTTCAGAATGGTCATTTTCTGTTCTCCAGATATTCTTAACTGAGTAGGGTGCAGAGATGTTTAGCCGTCCAGATGTTTACACCGCCATAATCTGCGGGTACTGTATGTTCCTCAAGCGCAATTTGTTCAATCTCGATGTGAAGGATTCTCATGATCGAACTCAAACACCTGCGGACGCTGCAGGCGTTACGGAACACCGGCTCGTTAGCCGCCGCCGCCTCACAGCTTCATCAGACGCAATCGGCGTTGTCTCACCAGTTCAGCGATCTGGAGCAGCGGCTGGGCTTTCGTCTGTTTGTGCGCAAAAGCCAGCCGCTGCGTTTTACGCCGCAGGGAGAGATTTTGCTGCAGTTGGCCGAGCAGGTTTTGCCGCAGATTCAACAGGCTTTGCAGGCGTGTCATGAGCCGCATCAGGCCACGTTGCGTATCGCCATTGAGTGTCACAGCTGTATTCAGTGGCTGACGCCTGCGCTGAATAATTTCCGCCAGAGCTGGCCGCAGGTAGTGATGGATTTCAAATCCGGTGTGACCTTTGATCCGCAACCCGCATTGCAGCAGGGCGAGTTGGATGTGGTGTTGACCTCCGATATTCTGCCGCGCAGCGGATTGTTCTATTCACCGATGTTCGATTTTGAAGTGCGTTTGGTGATGGCACCGGATCATCCATTGGCGCAGCTTGAGCATATTTCCCCGGAAGATATGGCCGATGAGGTATTGATGATCTATCCGGTTCAGCGTCAGCGTTTAGATGTGTGGCGCCATTTCCTGCAGCCTGCGGGCGTAAGCCCGGCTTTGAAGAGCGTGGACAATACGCTGTTACTGATTCAAATGGTGTCGGCACGCATGGGCATCGCCGCGCTGCCACATTGGGTGGTCGAGAATTTTGAGCAGCAAGGTTTGGTGGTGACCAAGACTTTGGGTGATGGCCTGTGGAGCCGCCTGTATGCCGCCGTACGCGAAGGCGAGCAGCGTCAGCCGGTGATGGAAGCCTTTGTGCGGTTTGCCCGTCAGCACGCCTGTGAACATCTGCCCTTCGTGCGCGATGCCGCGCGTCCCGGCTCACTGCAAACCCTCTCATCCTGATGTTGTTGGGCGGCGAAGGTCGCCCGCGCTGTTATCCCTGTCCCGCCTGCTCTATAATGCGCCGCCTCAACCCGCGACCAAGAGAGTTTCACCATGATGAGTAACGATGTTCTGCGCAGCGTGCGCTATATGCTTGATTTGAGCGATAGCAAAGTGGTGGAGATTTTTGCCTTAGCGGGGAGTGAAGTGCCGCTGGAAGACGTGCAGGCGTGGATGAAGAAGGATGACGATGCTGCGTTTCGTAAGCTGCCGGATGTGTTGATGGGTTATTTCCTCAACGGTCTGATTTTTTACCGTCGCGGTAAGAGTGAAGATGCGCCCGCGCCTTCGATTGAGCGCCGCATGAATAACAACATTTTCATGAAGAAATTGCGTATCGCGTTTGAGCTGAAGACCACCGATATCCCGGATGTGCTGCTGAAAGCGAACTTTAAGATTTCACAGGCTGAGGTTGGCGCGATTTTCCGCAATCCAGACCATAAGAATTTCCGCGAATGCGGTGACCAGATTCTGCGTAATTTCCTGAAAGGTTTGACGATGATTCATCGTCCCGGTCCGGCTAAGAAAGCGTAATCGCTTCTTTGTTCGAGCCGGGTCAGGGATAGCGCGGCAGATCGCAAAGAGTAACCACTTCCCTGTGGATCAGCCTCGCCATCCATGGCTCGGATGCTTTGCTTCTCTGCCGCGCTATCCCCTCCCTTTCGGCCTAGGCGTGGCTTTTGGTGGTCTTGCCGAGCACCCAGCGTTTATGTACGTACAGGGATGCAAAAATCACGGCGGCACCGGCGATAAAACTTGGCCAATGCGGTTTCTCCTGCCAGATCGCCAGATTCACCAGCAAGCCAGCAGGCACATGCATGTTGTTCATAATACCCAACGTGCCAGCATCCACCTGCGTCGCACCGTAGTTCCACATGAAGTAGCCCAATCCTGAAGCCGCCACGCCCAGCCACACCAGAATGCCCCACTGCAGCGAGGTGGTGGGCAGTTTGTTCGGATTGCCCCACAAGCTCCACGCGATTACCGCGATGATCACTGCGCCCAGATAGAACCACGAAAACGCGGTGTGCTGCGGCATCGGACGGGTTTCCTGCAGACGCTTGTAGCCCACCATGCCGATGGCGAAGCAGATATTTGCCGCCTGCACCAGCAGCAAGCCGAACCAGAAATGATCGCTGACTTTGTCGTAACGAATAATCGCCGCACCAATGACCGCCAGCAATGCGCTGAAAGCATAGCCGATACGCAGCGGACGTCGGCTGAGCAAATCGTAGATCAGCGTGACGTACAGCGGCGTCATCACAGTGAACAGCAGGAATTCGGTCACGCTCAGATAGAGATAGGCTTCAAAGCTCAGCAGGTACATGATGCCGAGCTGCAGCATGCCCACCAGCATATACAGCAGGATGGTGGAAGCACGATATCCGCGCCAGCGCAGGAACGGCAAGAAGACGATGGCGGCGAGCGCCAGACGCATTAACACAGAGAACCAGGAATCCACCTGACCTGCGAGGTATTCCCCGATTAAACTGAAGGAAAAAGCCCACAGAATGGTGGTAACGATCAGTAACGGCACGGTAACGATCTCAAAATGAACAGTGGCGTTAGTGTAAACAAACTGTCGCGATTGGCGTGAACTATCTGGTTTACGATTGTACAAAATGACGACAATTAGTTTTAACTGATCGCCTATTCGCCTGGATAAAAATGCGCGAAATACAACATTTCCTGGTTTTTATCGCTCTCTAATGTCATAAAACTGTAACATATGTGTCACATGTCACAGTAACCGCGCGTGACCATCACTATCCTTTGCGCGAAATGGAAACTTCGCTTTTCCATTTTTAACGTCTGTTGCTTTTGCCCCAACCTGCTGGGAATCCATAACTATATTGCGCCCTGGAGGGCCACACTCATGTTGAGTATCTTCAAACCTGCACCGCATCGCCCGCAAGTGGCCGATGATCGTGTCGATCCACTCTATCGTCGCCTGCGCTGGCAAATTTTCCTGGGAATATTTTTTGGCTATGCCGCCTACTATTTGGTGCGTAAGAACTTTGCGCTGGCGATGCCTTATCTGGTGGAACAAGGTTTTTCGCGCGGCGATCTCGGCTTTGCGCTCTCGGGCATTTCCATCGCTTACGGATTCTCAAAATTCATTATGGGTTCGGTATCGGACCGCTCGAATCCACGCGTATTTTTGCCCGCCGGATTAATTCTCGCTGCGGCGGTGATGCTGGTGATGGGGTTCGTGCCGTGGGCCACCTCCAGCATCATGGTGATGTTTGTGCTGCTGTTCCTGTGCGGTTGGTTCCAGGGCATGGGCTGGCCGCCGTGCGGGCGTACCATGGTGCACTGGTGGTCGCAGAAAGAGCGCGGCGGAATCGTATCGGTGTGGAACTGCGCGCATAACGTCGGTGGCGGTATTCCTCCGCTGCTGTTCCTGCTTGGCATGGCGTGGTTTAACGACTGGAAAGCCGCGCTGTATATGCCGGCGTTTGGCGCCATTCTCATCGCCATTATCGCCTTTGCCTTGATGCGCGACACGCCGCAATCCTGCGGTTTGCCGCCAATTGAAGCGTGGAAGAATGATTATCCGCCGGATTACAACGAGGAGCACGAGCAGGAGCTGACGGCGAAGCAGATTTTCATGCAGTACATTCTGCCCAATAAGCTGCTGTGGTACATCGCACTGGCGAACGTGTTTGTGTACCTGCTGCGTTACGGCATTCTCGACTGGTCGCCGACCTACCTGAAAGAGGTGAAGCACTTCACACTGGATAAATCCTCGTGGGCCTACTTCTTCTATGAATATGCCGGTATTCCCGGCACGCTGCTGTGCGGCTGGATGTCGGACAAAGTGTTCCGCGGCAACCGTGGCGCAACCGGCGTGTTCTTTATGACGCTGGTGACCATCGCCACCGTGGTGTACTGGCTGAACCCGCCAGGCAATCCAGGCATCGACATGCTGTGCATGATTGTGATCGGCTTCCTGATTTACGGTCCGGTGATGTTGATTGGCTTGCACGCGCTGGAGCTGGCGCCGAAAAAAGCGGCCGGAACGGCAGCGGGCTTTACCGGGCTGTTTGGCTATCTCGGCGGATCGGTAGCGGCCAGTGCCATTGTCGGTTATACCGTGGATTACTTCGGCTGGGACGGCGGATTTATTGTGATGATTGGCGGATCGGTGCTGGCGGTAATTCTGCTGCTGCTCACCATGGTCAGTGAACATAAGCACAAGAAACAGCTGGAATAACCAGAACGGGCCGGTGATAACCGGCCCATTTTTTTAGGCGAGGAACAATTTACGCAGCGTGTGCGGTACGGCGTCATCCGCGTTGCTGCCAATCACGTCCAGCGTCGGCAAGGTATCTTTCAGGCGCTGCTGTGCATTACGCATGATGCAGCCTTTGCCTGACATGCTGAGCATCTCCACATCATTCATGCCGTCGCCGAAGGCTATGCACGCTTTCAGCGAGTGGCCGAGCTGCTTCGCTACCGCTTCCAGCGCGTGACCTTTGGAAACGCCGCCCGCCATCACTTCCAGGCACGTTGGCAACGAGAAGCTGACATTCACGCGATCGCCCCAGCGCGCTTCAATCGCCTGCTCCATTGGAACCAGGCGCTCCGGATCTTCGCAGGTGAAGAACACTTTGCTGATGCCGTCGGTCGGCAGCATGCCCGGCTGGTAAACCTGATAGTTAAATACCGATTCGCGGAAATAGTCCTGCTCATCTGGGCGATGACGGCTCATGAACCACTCATCGTCGCGATAAACGTGCGTCAGGATGTGCTCGTCATGATATTGCAGGCCATACAAATCGCTGGCGATGTCGGCGTCGAGGTTGTGGCTGAACACCAGCTCACCCTCGGCGTTGTGCACGCGCGCACCATTAGACGTGATCATGTAAGCCGGAATACCGAGCTTATCGCGCATCTGTCCGACGTCGATATAGTGACGGCCGGTGGCAAAAACAAAGTGGATGTCTCGCGCCACCAGTTCCTGCAGCGTAGTGCGAGCGAACGGCGTCAGGCGGTGATCCGGAGAGAGCAGCGTGCCATCCAGGTCGGATGCGACGATGTGATACATGTAAACCTCGGGTGTTGATATCGGAAAGTAAAATTGATTAAGCGTGGCGTTCAAAGAAATCGACCACCGCGTTTAACGCTTCGGCACGCATCGCGTCTGTTTCAAACAGGATCTCATGACGCGCTCCTTTGATCACATACGGCGCGTTGCCCGCGCAGGGATGTCCTGCTTCGGCCATCGCCGTACAAAAGAGATTTTGTGAGCGGTTATCCACCACATCATCTTCACTGGCTTGCAGCAGCAAGGTCGGCGTGGTGATGTTCGCCACCTGATTGAAGATGTCGCGCCCGGCCTGCACGCCTTCGCGCACCCAGTGATAAGTGGGACCACCAACGCGAAGCGCCGGATCGTCGGCGTAAAAACGCAGGTTGCGGCGATAGCGTTCACGGCTGTGCGTCAGGCGGTTGATGCCAAACGGATTGGCGCGCCAGCGCCCGGTGCCCAATGCGTAGCCCTCACGCAGCGCGGGCAGTTTTTCGGTCCAGTCCAGAATGCGGTGCGCCATCCAGTCCGGTAGCGGCAGCACAATGCCAAACATCGGCGCGGAGAATACCGCAGCATGAAACGCCTGCGGTTGACGCGCCAGAAACAGCGCTAAAATCGCGCCGCCCATCGAGTGAGCCAGCACGTAGCGCTGTTGATAATGGTTGCTGACTATCTCTTTCAGATACAGCGTTTCCAGATCGTCAACGTAGTCGCCAAATTCCACCACATGGCCGCGATGCGAATCTTCCAGCAGACGTTCAGATCGTCCCTGACCGCGATGGTCGAGGATCACCACATCGTAGCCGCACATAAACAGGTCGTAAGCCAGTTCAGGATACTTGATATAGCTCTCAATGCGGCCAGGCACGACCAGAATGACACGACGATGTTGCGGTGAGGTGAAACGAACGTAGCGAATCTTCAGGTTGCCGACACCGGTGAATTCACTTTCTTCACGGCGACGCCAGAAGTCGAGCAGCGGACCGGTAGCAAAGGCCGAAAAGCCTCGCTCACGTCCGAGCCAACTCTGTTTATGCTGCTGCATCCGTCCCCCTGAAAAAAACGTGATTCGCGCGCCCGTGCTGCGTAGCGTGCGGCGATTTTCTGTCGTATTGTGTCACACTTCGCTAACTTCAGGGAATGTCACACATGACCATTGAATGGTGGTTAACGTACCTGCTGACCACAACTATCCTCAGCCTTTCACCCGGTTCCGGTGCGATTAACACCATGAGTACCGGTATTAGCCACGGTTATCGCGGCGCGGTTGCATCGATTACCGGCTTGCAGCTTGGCCTGGCGATTCATATTGTGCTGGTCGGCGCCGGTTTGGGTGCGCTGTTTTCCCAATCGATTCTGGCGTTTGAAGTCCTGAAGTGGGCTGGCGCAGCCTATCTGGTGTGGCTGGGCATTCAGCAGTGGCGCTCAGCGGGCGGTATCGATCTCGACGCCGTTGCCAAAGCCATGCCGCGTCGCCGCCTGTTTAAGCGTGCCTTGTTGGTGAACCTCACCAACCCGAAAAGCATCGTGTTTCTTGCCGCGCTGTTCCCGCAGTTTATTCAGCCGCACCAGCCGCAGCTGATGCAATATCTGGTGCTCGGCGTGACCACCATTGTGGTCGATATCATCGTGATGATTGGTTACGCCACGCTGGCAACGCGTATCGCCGGCTGGATTAAAGGACCGAAGCAGATGAAGCTGCTGAACCGCACCTTTGGTGGATTGTTTATGGCGGTGGGCGCGCTGTTAGCCAGCGCCCGCAGAATGGCGTAAAAGAAAGCCGCAGCCAATTCAAAGCCGTCGGTGGCGCAGCCAGTTCGGTGCCGGCCAGCGCGCAGCCCCCGGAGCGTACACGTAGTACGTGAGGAGGGCGAGCACTGCCCGGTGCCGAAATGGCAAGTAAACCAGGCTTAGCGCGAAATAATCAGATGAATGCCAAAACCCGCGAATAACACGCCCGCCATACCATCCACCCACTTCGCCATCCGCTGATACTTATCACGCATCCACGGCATAGCGAAAATCGCCGCCACCAGCGTAAACCACGCGAACGTCTCACCGATAATCAGCAGGAACAAACCCCAGCGCTCCATCGCGCCGACGTCGTTGCCAACAAACAGTGAGAACACGCTACCGAAGTAGATGATCGCTTTTGGGTTCGACAGGTTAGTCAGGAAACCTTTCAGGAAGCTCATGCCTCTTTTCGGCAGCTCCACCACCGGCGCTTCCGATTGCGGCTGCTTGTGACGTTGACGCGCTGAACGCATTAGCTGCCAGCCCATCCACAGCAGATACAAGCCGCCGCCAACCATAATGATTTCATGCAGCCAGGCCATTTTTTCCAGGATCAGATGCAGGCCCATCAGCGCCACACCGGCCCAAATCACAATGCCCAACGTAATGCCCAAAACGCCCATCATCGCCTCTTTGCGCGAGCGGCTCGCCGCCGTTTGCGACACAAAGAAGAAGTCCGGGCCGGGACTCATCAGCGCAACCAAATGCACCAGCGCGACGGTGGCGAATAACATCAGCATGAATTTTTTCCTTTAACCTTCATCAACATGTTCTTTGATCATCACCAGGAACGGCTTACCAAAACGCTCCAGTTTGCGATGACCGACGCCGTTCACGCTGAGCATTTCTGACGCGCTAATCGGCATTTGTTCTGCCATTTCAATCAGCGTGGCATCGTTAAACACCACGTACGGCGGAATATTCTCTTCATCGGCAATCGCTTTGCGCAGCTTACGCAGCTTGGCAAACAGCTGGCGATCGTAATTGCCGCTGTGCACCTTCGGCGAACTGCTGCCGCGCGTTTTCACCGTCACGATACGCGGCACCGCCAGCATCAGCGGCACTTCCGCACGTAATACCGGACGCGCCGCTTCGGTGAGTTGCAGCGCCGAATGCATGGCGATGTTTTGCGTTACCATCCCGAGGTGGATCAGCTGACGCAGCACACTGATCCAGTGTTCGTGGCTGTGCTCGCGGCCTAAGCCGTACACCGGCAGTTTGTCGTGGCCGTTGTCGCGAATGCGCTGATTACTGGCGCCGCGCAAAACTTCAACAATATAGCCCATTCCAAAGCGTTGGCCGGTACGATAGATGCTCGACAGCGCCTTTTGCGCCTCCAGCAAACCGTCGTAGCGACGCGGCGGATCGAGGCAGATATCGCAGTTATCGCACTGCTGCTGGCGACCTTCGCCGAAATAGTTCAGCAACACCAGACGACGACAGGTTTGCGCTTCAGCAAACGCGCCCATCGCATTGAGCTTGTGGCGTTCAATATCCTGCAACGGGCCAGGCACTTTCTCTTCCAGACATTTACGCAACCACGCCATGTCGGCCGGATCGTAAAGCATCATCGCTTCGGCAGGCAGGCCATCGCGCCCGGCGCGGCCGGTTTCCTGATAATAGGATTCGATGTTGCGCGGAATATCGAAGTGCACCACAAAGCGCACGTTGGGTTTGTTAATGCCCATCCCGAACGCCACGGTAGCGACCACAATTTGCAGATCGTCACGCTGGAAGGCTTCCTGCACGCTGGCACGCTGCGCGCTATCAATGCCGGCGTGATACGCGCCAACGCTCAAACCACGGCTCTGCAGGCGCGCGGCGGTGTCTTCCACTTTGGCGCGGCTGTTACAGTAAATGATGCCGCTTTTGCCGCGCTGATCCTGCACATAACGCAGAAGTTGCTCAGTGGGTTTGAATTTCTCCACCAGCGTGTAGCGAATATTGGGGCGGTCAAAGCTGCTGATTTGAATCAGCGGATCGTCCATCTGCAGCAGATGGACGATATCGTTACGCGTGGTTTCATCGGCGGTGGCGGTCAATGCCATGACCGGCAAATCAGGGAAGTGCTGACGCAGCTGGCCGATCGAGCCATATTCCGGACGGAAATCGTGGCCCCACTGCGAAATACAGTGCGCTTCATCCACCGCCAGCATCACCGGATTCCACTGGTGCAGGCTGTCGAGGAAATTGTCCATCATCAGACGTTCAGGCGCGATATACAGCAGCTTGAGCTTGCCGGTACGACAATCCGCAAACACCTGCTGCTGCTGCTCACGCGTCTGCGTCGAGTTGAGGCACGCTGCAGCCACGCCGTTGGCCAGCAGCTGATCGACCTGATCTTTCATCAGTGAAATCAGCGGTGAAACCACCAGCGTCAGCCCTTCGCGCACCAGCGCCGGGATTTGATAGCACAGCGATTTGCCGCCGCCAGTCGGCATCACCACCAGACAATCGCGTCCTGACAGGGCGGTTTCGATGATGTTTTGCTGACCTGGGCGGAACTGCTGATAGCCGAAGGTATCTTGTAATACCTGCTGCGCCAGCATTTCCTGATTAAGCACTGCCGATGTTGCCACGGTAATCCTGTCTTTGTTGCGGGTTAGAACAGATCGTTGAGCGTCACGCCCACGCCGAAGCGCGTCTGGCGATGGTTATAGTCGATCAACGATTCACCATAACCGCTGAACACCTGCGTGTAAAAGCGCACATGTTCAGAGATTGGGTAGCTCCAGGCGAAAGTTGCACCGCCGAAGCCGCTGTTCCAGTTGTAGTTACCTTCCACGCTGAAAATGTTCTCGCCCATCATATAGCCGAGCTTGGCGCGGTAGTAACCCATGTATTTGGTGATGTCCGGGTTATCGTCATTGCTTTCACTTTCTGGCAGACGATACCAAGGTTTGATCTCCGCGAGCAGATTGCCGTTCTGCGCCATGAAGCGCGCGTAAACGCGGTTCCAGCTGCGCGAAGTTGGCTCGCTGCGGCCGTTCGACTGATGCACTAAGCCAGTTTCCACATCGCGTAAAGTCCAGCCTGCGAAGGTGTAATCGGTGGCCCAGCCGAGGAAAATCTGTGGCTCATAATCGGTTTCACGGAACGGTGATGACGCACCACGGTTCGAGAGCTGCCACCACGAGCGCTGAGTATAGGACGCCGCCAGCACCGAGTTATCGCCTAAAATGCCGCGCCATAGCGGAAACGCCAGGCTGAGCTGGAATTTTACTTCATCATTTTTAGCTTTGTCTGCCCAGTTGTACGAAGAGATCGCCTCTTTGTTCATGTCGGTGGTGTAGGTGTAGAGCAGATAGTTGTTTTCGTAAGGATAAAGTACGAACGGGTTATCGTGTTTCTCCAGCAGGTTAGCGATAATGCTGCCCTTCACTGCCGGTGCATCATGAACCTCTTTTATCGTGGCTTCTTCAGCCTGCACCAGGCCAGGAAGGATCAGCGCCGCGGCCAGCAAGGCGTAATGCTTACGCATAGAATTCTCCAGAGAACTGCGTGTCGTAATCGTCAAGTGACGGTTCAAAAAGCAGGCCATTCTACACGCAAAACCTGCGGTTGATCAGCGCCGATTTCCGAAACTGGAAAGCGGCTCGAACGCGGCATAATATACACAACTCGTTAACATTTTAAGGCAGGAATTATGTCATCCCCGTTGCTGACACAGCAGGAAGCGCGCCGTCTGATTGGCGAAATTTTTGTTTATCACATGCCCTTCAATCAGGCGCTCGGATTAGAGCTGGATCGACTGGAAGCGGATTACGCCGAACTCGGCTTCGCCAATAAAACCATGCTGGTCGGCAACGCGGCGCAGCAGATTTTGCATGGCGGCGTCATCGCCTCGGTACTGGATGTCGCCGCCGGGCTAGTGTGTGTCAGCTATGCGCTGACGCGACAGGAGAGCATTACCGAGGAAGAACTGCGTCAGCGCCTGTCCCGCATGGGCACCATCGATATGCGCGTTGACTATCTGCGCCCTGGCCGCGGCGAGCGCTTTATCGCCACCAGCAGCCTGCTGCGCGGCGGCAACAAAGTTGCCGTGGCGCGCGTGGAGTTACATAACCAGCAAGGCGATTACATCGCTACCGCTACCGCCACCTACATGATTGGCTAATCAGTACTTTTGGAATGACATGATGGATTCGCAACAAACTCGCCAGGGTATTGGCTACGCGCTCGGCGCTTACTTTATTTGGGGCATCGCGCCCGCCTACTTCAAGCTGGTCAAAGCGGTGCCCGCCACCGAAATTATGACGCATCGTGTGATTTGGTCCGCGCTGTTTATGCTGCTGCTGATCACCCTGACGCGTAGCTGGGCGCAGGTACGTAGCGTGCTGGCGCAGCCGAAAAAGGTGCTGCTGCTGGCGCTGACCGCCGTGACCATTGGCGGCAACTGGCTGCTGTTTATCTGGGCGGTGAACAATCAGCACATGCTGGAAGCTAGCCTCGGCTACTTTATCAACCCGCTAATTAACGTGGTGTTTGGCATGCTGTTCCTGCGTGAACGCTTCCGCCGCTTGCAGTGGCTGGCGGTATTGCTGGCGACAACCGGCGTGCTGGTGCAGTTGTGGCAGTTTGGATCGCTGCCGATTATCGGCCTTGGCCTGGCGCTGAGTTTTGCGTTGTACGGTTTGGTGCGCAAAAAGATTCAGGTCGATGCGCAGAGCGGCATGCTGATCGAGACGTTGTGGCTGTTTCCGCTGGCGGCAATTTACCTGTTTGGCTTTGCCGACAGCGCCACCAGTCATCTCAGCGCCAACGCTATGAGCCTTAATCTCAAGCTGGTCGCGGCGGGCATTATCACCACCATTCCGCTGATGCTGTTTGCGGCCGCCTGCGCGCGTCTGCGCTTATCGACTGTCGGCTTCTTCCAGTATCTCGGCCCGACACTGATGTTCCTGCTGGCGATACTGTTCTACGGCGAGAGCCTGACGCCGGATAAAATGGTGACCTTCGGCTTTATCTGGCTGGCGCTCGCCGTGTTCATTATTGATGCGGTCGCGTTCTCAGCTCGGGCGCGCATGCGCATAGCGTGAAATAAAACGCGCCAGCGCCGGGCCGGTGAGCAAGATGGTGAACAGACGCAGCGTCTGCAGCGCCATGACAAATGCCATATCGACCCGCGTGCCGGCCGCAATAATCGCCACGGTATCCAGCCCGCCCGGGCTGGTTGCCAGATAGGCGGTCATCAGATCGACGTGCAAAACGCGTGTCAGCATCCAGGCTAATCCGCCGCACAGCAGCATTAAACCGAAAATCGACAGCAACATTTGCGGCAGCGTTCGCAGCGCCAGCTTGAAAATCGGCCGGGTGAAACGCAATCCCACGCTCCAGCCAATCAACGCATAAGCCAGCGCCAGCAACCATTCTGGCACCTGCAAGGTCGCTACATCGGTGCCGTGCAGCACCGCGCCAATCAGCGCCGGCAGCAGCAAAGCACCGGAAGGAATGCGCAGCTTCTGGCCGAGCCACGCACCGGCGAACATCACTAGCAATGTCAGCAGAAAGCTGCTGTGCAGCGCGGGAAACCACACCAGTTCAGCCGCACCGCCGTTGGTGCCGAGGCCAATGCGCGCCACCACGGCAGCAGCGGTGGCGACAAACAGCACGCGCAAATACTGCATAAACGCCACCAGCCGCACATCTGCCCCGAAATCACCGGCCATCGCCACCATCGCCGAAGCGCCGCCGGGCGATGATCCCCAAGCGCCAGTTGGGCCAGGCAAATTACTAAAGCGCACCAAAAGAAAACCGGACAAGCCGCTGGCCGCTAACGTCAGCAGCAGCACCGCCAGCACCACCGGCCAATCCTGGATCAGTGGTGTGAGAATGCCCGGCGATAAAGTCTGGCCGATCATGCAGCCGAGCACCGCTTGTGCCAGCACGAAGAGGCGTTTATCGATGCGCACGGTGGCGCCGGACAAACCCATTGCGGTGCCGACGATCATTGGGCCAAGCAGCAATGCCGCAGGAAGGTGAAACAGCTGGAGGATCATCCCCAGCACTAACGAAGCAATCAGCAGAAGTGTCCATTGCAGTCGCAATGAGAAGCGCGCCATAGGAGAGAATCAGATAGTGAGCAGAGCCAACAGGTTACGCAGAAAATTGAAGTTTATCTACCAGGTCGCCATAAATGGCGACCCTACGTTTGTCATGAGCGGTTTTGTAGGGTCGTCATTCATGACGACCTGGACTTGAGAACGGTTACAACCAGTTCTTGCGTTTGAAATAGAGGTACGGCGCAAGGCCGGCGAGGATCATCAGGCTAATCGCGCCCGGATAACCAAAGCTCCATTTCAGCTCTGGCATAAACTCGAAGTTCATGCCGTAGCTTGATGCCACCAGCGTTGGCGGCAGGAACACCACCGATACCACCGAGAAGATCTTGATGATGCGGTTCTGCTCGATGTTAATGAAGCCCATCGCCGCCTGCATCAGGAAGTTAACCTTCTGAAACAGCGATTCGTTATGCGGCAGCAGTGATTCGATATCGCGCAGGATTTCACGCGCCTGCTCCAGCTGGTTGCCCGGCAGACGCGCTTTGCGCACCAGGAAGTTGAGGGCGCGCTGGGTATCCATCAGACACAAACGCACTTTCCAGCCGATATCTTCCAGCTCTGCCAGACGTGACAGCGCCTGGTCGTACTCTTCGCCCTGCTGGCCTTCCATGATCACGCGGCTGAGTTTCTCCAGCGCGCTATAGATGTTCTCGATTTCATCCGCCAGCTGTTCGATTTTGGTCTCAAACAGATCCAGCAACAGTTCATAGGCGTTGCCATCAGTCAGCATCTGGTTGCGCGCACGCATGCGATAGAGACGGAAAGCCGGCAGCTCGCGTTCGCGCAGCGTATACAGTCGATCTTCGCGGATGGTGAATGCCACGGTGGAGTTACCCGCGTGGTCTTCGGCATCTTCAAAGAAGAAGAAGGAGTGAATGTGCAGGCCGTCTTCGTCTTCGAAGAAACGCGCCGAGGCTTCGATGTCTTCCAGCTCCGGACGCGTTGCCAGGCTCTGGCCGAGCTCGCACTGCACACGATCGCGTTCGCTGTCGTCGGGTTCGATCAGATCGACCCAAACAGACGTGTTGAGTTTGTCGTTGTCTTCTTCCAGCTCGATGCGCGTCAGGCGATTACGATCGAGTTTAAATGCGCTCAGCATAGCAATAACTCCCCATTTTTCGGAATGGGACAAGGCGGTGACCACTGTAGATTACGGGCACGGCGAAGCCTGAACACGGAAACTTTCGCTTCAAGGGTAAATCAGTGCTAACTCACGCGACGAGAGTAAAAAAGGGAGGTCGCTGATAACCGCTAAGGCTACCAGCTAAAAGAGGTAACCTTAGGAGTTCCTGTTAAACAGGTGATTGAGCCAGCATCGACTGGGCGCGTCCAAGGCATTGTCCTCTCATGATAATAGTGCGCGCATGTTACGCTGAGACGAAAAAGTCGTCAAGGTAGCGCAACCGCGCTACACCGTCTCAAGACGGGCGTAAGCCGCCACCAGCCACTTGATTCCCTGGCCCTGAAACGCCACTTGCAGACGGCTGTGTTCGCCGCTGCCTTCGAGGTTGATGATGGTGCCTTCGCCGAACTTGGCATGACGCACGCGTTGGCCGAGCGTGAAGCCGCTGTCGTTTTGAGCGATGGGCGTGCCCATGCGCTGATGGCTCACCGGACGGCTGACGCTGGCGCGCAAACGCACCTCTTCCACGCACTCTTCCGGTAGCTCGCCGATAAAGCGTGATGGACGGTGATACACTTCCTTACCATAAAGACGACGGCTTTCGGCATAGGTGAGCGTCAGCTTGACCATCGCACGCGTCACGCCAACGTAAGCCAGACGACGCTCCTCTTCCAGACGACCGCCTTCATCCAGCGACATCTGGCTGGGGAACATGCCCTCTTCCATGCCGACGATAAAGACCTGGCTGAACTCCAGCCCTTTCGCCGAGTGCATGGTCATCAGCTGCACCGCGTCCTGCCATTTGTCGGCCTGACCTTCGCCCGCTTCGAGCGCCGCATGCGACAGGAACGCCTGCAGCGGCATCAGATCTTCGTCTTCGTCCTGATAGCTGAACTGGCGCGTTGCCGTGACCAGTTCCTCAAGGTTTTCAATACGCGCCTGGCCTTTTTCGCCCTTCTCCTGCTCGTACATCACCCATAAACCGGAGTCTTTAATCACGCGATCGGTTTGCACATGCAGCGGCATCTCGGATGTTTCGCTGGCCAGTGAATCGACCAGCTCGCAGAAGCGTTGCAGCGCCGATGCGGCGCGTCCGGCTAAGACTTTGTTCTGTAGCAGCTCGCGCGTAGCCTGCCACAAAGTGAGTTGCTGATCGCGCGCGGTCTGGCGCACCACGTCGAGCGTACGATCGCCCACGCCGCGCACCGGCGTGTTCACCACACGCTCAAATGCCGCATCGTCATTGCGATTGGCCATCAAACGCAGATAGGCCAAAGCATCTTTGATCTCCTGACGCTCGAAGAAGCGCATGCCGCCATAAATGCGATAAGGCATGCTGCCCTGTAGCAGCGCCTCTTCCAGCACACGCGATTGGGCGTTGCTTCGATAGAGAATGGCGCAATCCTGCAGTGCGTTGCCGTTTTCATGCCAGCTTTTGATGCGATTGACCACAAAGCGCGCTTCATCCAGCTCGTTGAACGCGCAGTAGAGCGAGATCTTTTCGCCATCGCTGCCGTCGGTCCACAGCTCTTTACCGAGGCGGCCATTGTTGTTGGCGATCAGCGTGTTCGCGGCTTTCAGAATGTTGTTGGTCGAGCGATAGTTCTGCTCCAGGCGAATGGTTTCCGCGCCAGGGAAATCCTGCAGGAAGCGCTGGATGTTTTCCACCTGCGCCCCGCGCCAGCCGTAAATCGACTGATCGTCATCGCCGACGATAATCACCCGGCCGGTATCACCCGCCAGCATGCGAATCCATGCGTACTGGATGTTGTTGGTATCCTGGAATTCGTCCACCAGCACGTTGCTGAAACGCTCGCGATAATGGTTGAGGATATGTGGCTTGTTGAGCCACAGTTCGTGGGCGCGCAGCAGCAGCTCGGCGAAATCCACTAAACCAGCGCGATCGCAGGCTTCCTGATACGCCTGATAGATGCGCAGCCAGGTTTGTTCAACCGGATTGCCGTAGCTTTCGATGTGTTTTGGTCGCAGACCTTCATCTTTTTTGCCGTTGATGTACCACATGCCCTGACGCGCAGGCCACTGTTTCTCATCAAGGTTCATGGCTTTGATCAGGCGCTTTAGCAGACGCAGCTGATCGTCGCTGTCGAGGATCTGGAAATCCTGCGGCAAACCGGCATCAAGGTGATGCGCGCGCAGTAAACGATGCGCCAGGCCGTGGAAGGTACCAATCCACATGCCGCCCTGGCTGGTGCCGATCAGCTGATCGATACGATGGCGCATTTCCGCCGCCGCTTTGTTGGTAAAGGTCACCGCCATAATCGAATACGGCGAGCAGTTCTCTACCGACAGCAGCCACGCAATGCGATGCACCAGCACACGGGTTTTGCCACTGCCTGCTCCGGCCAGCACCAGCAGGTTGCTGCGCGGTGCGGCGACCGCCTCGCGCTGTTTGTCATTCAAGCCGTCAAGCAGTTCAGAAACGTCCATAAGCACCGTTTTAACAATTGAGATACGTATCCAAAATCATTCGGCTTGCAGCAAGGCGGCAAGTGTGTGAATCCCCGGGAGCTTACATGAGTAAGTGACCGGGGTGAGCACGCGCAGCCAACGCGGCGGCAAGTCGAATGATGATGGATACGACTGGATGTATTTACAGCTGTTGATTATAGCAGCGAGGTCAGAGATGCCAACCGATCAATTTCAACATGCGGTAGCAAACGCGCATCGTCGATCTTCATCAGATTGCCTTCACGCAGGTTGATCCAGCAGGCTTGCATGCCGGCACGCAGCGAACCGGCAACATCGGTAGTGAGATCGTCGCCAACGTGCAGAATGTGTTGCGGGGCGATGTCCAAACGCTCAGCGGCCAGATGATACATATCCTGCCACGGCTTAGCGCGACCGTGCGGACCGGCACGCAGCGCGAACTGGAAGTGATGATGGATGCCGAGCTTTTCCGGGCAGGCGTTACCGTTAGTGATCGCCACCAGCGGCACGCGCTCGCCCAGCCACGTCAACGTTTGATGCGTCTCTTCCGGCATCGTCACTTCGCTGCGCCAGTGATGGAACACGCTCATCACGTCGCGGGCACCGGCACTGGCTTCTGATGCCGATAAGCCGACATTGAGCAACGCCAGCTCCACCGAGCGGCGGCGCCATTCAGACACGTCGTGATAAATTTCCGGCTCACGCGCCAGCAACTCATTACGCAGCGCCTGATAATCTGCCAGGGTGAATTCACGCAGCGCCGGATGATACGCCTGCAGTGCAGCGTGCGATTCGGCGGTGGTTTTGCGGATCACGGGATGGTTGTCATACAAGGTGTCGTCGAGATCAAAAGTGATCGCTTTGATCGGGCCGAGCGGACGATAAAACTTCATTAAGACTTTCCTCGTTTGGCACGCGGATGGGCCGCATCATAAACCGTCGCCAGATGCTGGAAATCCAGATGGGTATAGATTTGCGTGGTCGCCAGATTAGCGTGACCGAGCAGTTCCTGTACCGCGCGCAGATCGCCGCTCGATTCCAGCAAATGCGTGGCAAAAGAGTGGCGCAGTTTATGCGGATGAATATGGCTGGCAACGCCTTGCTTGATGCCCCATTCGGCAAAACGCTTCTGCACGTTGCGCGTCGAAATCCGGCTGCCGCGGCTAGAGACAAACACCGCATCATCCTGCGGCGCAAAGCTATCACGCAGCGATAACCAGTGCTGAATCCAGGTGACCGCCGTGCCGCCAATCGGTACGCGGCGCTCTTTGCTGCCTTTACCCAGCACCCGAACTTCGCCCGCGTCCAAATCCATGTGACGACAATCCATATTCACCAGCTCGGAGAGACGCAAGCCGCCGCCGTACATGGTTTCCAGCATCGCGCGGTCGCGCACCGCCAGCGGATCGTTGAGATCGATCTCCAGCAGTTGGTTAACTTCATCGACGTCCATGTTTTTCGGCAGATGGCGCGCGTTACGCGGCGTGGAAATGCCTTTGGCGGGATTGGCGCTCAGCATGCCTTGATGGACTTGCCAGTCGAGAAAACTGCGCAGTGCCGACATGCGCAGCGCCAGACTGCTGGCGCCCAAACCGCCACGGCGGCTGCGCGCCGCCAGGCTGCGCACCTGCGCCGGTTCCAGCTGCGACCAACTCGTCAGCTTCATCTCATCGGCCATTGCCATAATCGCCTGCAATTGCCGTTGGTAATTCTTTTGCGTCAGCGGACTGAGCTGGCGCTCGACCTTCAGATAACGCAGAAAGTCATCCACGGCCGGCAGCAGCGGACTGACGTGACTCATGCGCGTTCAATCCAGCGTGACAGCAAGTCCGGCAGCATTTGCGCCAGATGCTGCAGCAGCAGCGTGCCCATGCCTGCCTGATAGTGCTGATTATCGCGGCTGGTGAACATCAATACGCCCAGCTCGCCACGTTCGCCCATCAGCGACATCGCCACCGAGCCAATCGCTTTGGCCTGCGGCAACAGCAGCAGCAGTTCCGGGCCGTTGAGGCTGCCGAGATAGTGATGTTCATTACCGAAGCGCTGAATGCGCAGCGGTTCGAATGCCTGACGCGATAAGCCGAGTTGGGTGAAGTCAGATGGCGCGCCGATGTGCCATTTGTCATTGAACACGCGCACGTGCGCACCGGCCAGACCGAGTTCGCGCGCCCAGCGATGCAGACGCGTCAGCATCTCTTGTAAGCTGTCGGCGGCGGCAAGATGACCTTGCAGCGCCAGCAGGCGATCAAACAGCTGATGGTTAGCCGTAGCCTGCTCCATCAGTAGCGTGATCTCCTCTTCCAACTGCTGGATGTGGTTACGCTGACGCGCCATATGCCACTCCACCAGCGAAACGCTGCCGCGTACCGGATGCGGCACCATCATCTGTTCGACCTGGCGCGCATTGCGAATAAAGAAATCGGGGTTTTCGCGCAGAAATGCGCTTACCGATTGATCGTCCAGCAAAACCTCGCTTTCGGTCTGCTCTTCGACATTTTTCATAGATGAATAAACCCATCGTAGACGTGTGTGGCAGGACCGGTCATAAACAGCGGTTGCCCTTCCCCTTTCCAGGCAATATGCAGCGTTCCGCCCGGCAAATCGACGCGAACGTTCTCCGCCAAAATGCCCTGCTGAACGCCGCAGGCCACCGCCGCACACGCGCCGCTGCCGCATGCCTGGGTTTCGCCCGCGCCACGTTCGTATACGCGCAGACGGATGTGTTCACGATTGACTACTTCCATGAAACCGACGTTGACGCGCTCCGGGAAACGCTCGTGGCTTTCCAGCTCTGGACCGAGCGTTTCCACCGGCGCGGTTTTCACGCTCTCGACCTGAATCACGCAGTGCGGATTGCCCATTGATACCGCACCAAACATCACGGTTTGATCGGCCACACGCTGCAAATAAAGGTTCTCGGCTTTATTGGCACGCAGCGGCACGCTTTGCGGTTCGAAGTTCGGTTGGCCCATATTGACGCGCACCAGCTCATCATTGGTGACGCTGAGCACCATGCGGCCGGTTTGCGTACTGACGCGAATGTCGCTTTTGTTGGTCAACCCTTTCAGACGCACAAAGCGGGCGAAACAGCGCGCGCCGTTGCCGCACTGCGCGACTTCGCTGCCATCGGCGTTGAAAATGCGGTAATGGAAATCGAGATCCGGATCGTAGGGCGGCTCGACGATCAGCAGCTGATCAAAACCGATCCCCAGATTTCTGTCCGCCAGGCGGCGAATCAGTTCCGGCGAAAAAAAGACGTTTTGCGTCACAGCATCCACAACCATAAAGTCGTTGCCGAGACCGTGCATTTTTGAGAACTGCATTTTCTGCTCCGCCGGATTACTCATAGATTTTAGTTCGCCTGCGAACCAGGCTTGCTGGTAACCAAACCACCGACATCAGCATCCTGAGCGGCTTTTTGCTGCTGCTCGGTGACCTGCTGTTTCGGCTTGTTTGGCTGATCTTGCGGCGGGAAATACAGCGGTCCTTTCAGGCCACAGCCTACCAGGCTGACCAGTGCCAGCGCCATACCCAGCTGACTCATCACTCGTATCATTCTGTCTGCTCTTCTGTCCTTAAGCCATGGTTGCTTATCATCGCAGTTGACGTTGTAAAAGCAACAGGAAATAGCCGCATTTCCTGCGGCAGGTCAGAGTTACAGCGCATCCCGCCGCGCGAACGCAGGCGGGATCAATGCATTTGGTAGCGTGGCTGGAAGTCGCCGTTGTCGTTGTCAGGCTGCGTAGCGCAGAGCTGCGTTAACGTTTGGCTGCGGAAAGGAATCACCTGGAAACGTTCGCCAGTATTCACAATCTGGTAGAACTGCGGCAGGTTGAAATTGATAAAGCTGGAACCGTAGGTAAAACGGTCATGCGACGACGAATAGAATCGACTCACGTCGCGCACCAGCTCTTCTTTACTGCCTTCGCAATGGTGATAAACCTCAACGCGATTGGTTTCGTCGAGGATATAGATGTTGAAGCCGCGATCGTCATTAGTGTCTTCAAAGAAGAACTGAATGATGCCTTCGCTGGCGTAGCCGTTTACCACCGGCGGTAGCGGCGTCTGGTTCGATTCCACTTTGATCGACAAGCCGTGCAGCTTGTTGTTAGAAATCGCGCCATAGAATTCGACGGCGTTTTCCAGCTTCTGCACCGACACGCTCATGCGTTCGAAGAATAAGCCCCAGGTTTGGCCCGCCATGCGCAACGCTTTAAAGCGGCCCGGTTCCTGACGCGTGCTCGACAGACGGAGCTCAATACATTCCGAAACCAGCTGCTGCACACGGGTACGAATTAAACCGCGCAGATGCTGGCTGTAGCAGAACACTTCCACCGTATCCGGTGGCGCAGCATCCTGATGCATTTTGCCCAGAATGGTTTTCAGCGCCTCAATCATCGCCTGCTCGCCGTTGAAGTGCAGCGTACGCACTTCATTCCACGAGTTGCGATAGAGCAGATCGATGCTGCCAATCAGGCATTGCTGCTGCTGACCGAAGCTGAACACATCCAGCTTACGGAAATCAAAATGCACCACCTGATTGCGGAACGCCGAGGTAGGATCGTGTTCAAGGTTAACGATAATCGCTAAGTGACGAATTTCGCACGGGCTGTAGAGCGCTTTCGGCGTCGGTGCCGGCACGCGCAGCGGGAAGTGGCTCGACACATCGTTCACCAGCTCCTGCAAACGTGGCAGATCGCACAGATCGTTGCCTTTCATATGCAGACGCGTTTTGCTGGTCAGCAAACCGTTAAACCACGCCCACGCCACCAGCTTGTTCAGATAGCGGTTATATTCCAGCGGCTGATGGCTGATGATGGAACTCATGTCCGGCGATTGGTTATACAGATACCAACCGGCGCGATTGGCGCGGCCCGCCGGGACGTGAATAAAGGTGAGATTCTCTTCCGAAAGATCGGGCGAAATCTGCGGGTTCACTAAGGTGACTTTACCCGGCAGCGCCTCGAACGCGGCATACAGTTTACGCGTCAGCACGCCGATATCCTGCGGGCTGGCGCTGACGCTTAAATTGTTGCGACGCGCAAAGCGAATCAGGTTGCGATAGCTCTGCATCATCGCATCCAGTAACTCATTGTGCGCTTCGCGTACGCGTTCGATTTTCCATTGCGCGCGGTTATCCAGAACCGCTAACTTCTCCTCATCCCAGCCCCACTCTTTAACCAGCTGCGAAAGAATCTCGCGACGCCAGCCGGTGCGCTGATGATGGTGATCTTCGCTCGAGAGCTTTTCACACACTTTTAAATAGAAACATCGACGTACTAAATCAAGACGCGCCATGTCATCAACGCTGGTGAGATAGCGCGTTACGCGTTCCAGCATCATGCAGTAAGGATCGAGACCGAAGCAGACAATTTCGCCGTCGTGCAGGCGCTGCTTGATGTCCATCGACAACAGCTGCGTGTTGGGGTATTCCCAGCTGTAGGCTTCCAGCAGCAGGGTTTTCAGCACCGCTTTGTATGGCGAATCGATACTTTTATACAGCTGCCACAAGCTGGCACCGAAGTACTCTTCCGCTGACAACGTGCCAAGCCCGCCGAGATCCAGCCACTCATTCGGCGTCAGAACGCCTTGTGAATAGAGCGACATGACGTAATCGTCGTAATGGTGCTCCTCTTCGCCAGGCACCATGTTCCACAGGATGCGTTTACCCGCCATACGCACGGCGGTACGGTAAAACTCATCCAGCAGCAAAATATGTTGGGTAGAACCGCAGTCTTCACCGCCGAGGCTGCCGCTTTCGTTATGGCGGAAACGGTTCTCGTCAATCAGGAAGAAGCTGACTTCCACACCCATCGACACACACCATTTCTGTAACAGCGTACACTTACGCTGCAGATTGAGGCGCTCTTCATTATCCAGCCATGATTGGTGGCACACCCAGATATCAAGATCGGAGATACTGTTTTGCCCAACGGACGAGGTGCTGCCCATTGAGTAAATGCCGGTAATCGGACGTTCGCCCGCCACGGCAGAGCTGAGCTCGAGCGCTTGACCGCCCGCTAAGTTCTGCAGCAGCTGAAGTTGGTTTTCATCGGGCGTGTAGAGGCAGACGCCATGCGGAACGTTACCTTCAACGTAGCCAGGCATCAGTGGATGATGGTAGTGCAATAATGTTGGCAGCAGACTGTAGACTTGCTGGAAAGCAGGTCCCATGGCAGCCAGTGCGCGATCTACACGCAGCTGGTTAATCGCATCCAGTCTCTGTTTCAGTGTCTCAATGTAGAGGTACAAGACGTTTCGCCTGATTGTCCCAGTGTTAAGCACCCTGTTTCCGAATTTTGCCGCTTAATAATAAAGATATTGGGCAAATAATTGCTGGAAACGTGATCAATCTAACACCTGGAGGATTGACCGTAAAGAAAGTTGCGCTACTTAACAGTTTAGCATGTTCCGACCGTAGCTCTGCTTTTTTCAGACTTCGACTCTCAACTGCGACCCTCAAGATCCAGGCACAGTCTGACATCGCGGCCTTTTCAATCCGTTGAAACTGACAGCATTCCCCTATCAATGATAGGATATTCGATGAACGATCAAAATGGTTAACAGCATGTTAAACAAAATTTTCAGAATTGCTACCAGACAAAGTCCCCTTGCTCTGTGGCAGGCACAATATGTCCAACAGCGCCTGATGGCGGCTCATCCGGGTCTGCAAGTTGAGCTGCTGCCGATGGTCACCAAAGGTGATGTCATCCTTGATACGCCACTGGCAAAGGTTGGCGGCAAAGGGCTGTTCGTTAAAGAGCTTGAGCTGGCAATGCTGGAAGGGCGTGCCGATCTCGCCGTGCACTCGATGAAAGATGTGCCGATCGATTTTCCAGAAGGTCTTGGTCTGGTGACCATTTGCGAGCGTGAAGATCCGCGCGATGCTTTCGTCTCCAATCGTTACAACAGTATTGATGAGCTGCCGCAAGGCGCGGTTGTCGGGACGTCCAGCCTGCGCCGCCAGTGTCAGCTTAGCGCCCGCCGTCCGGACTTAGTGATTCGCTCGCTGCGCGGCAACGTCGGTACGCGTCTGGGCAAACTCGATGCAGGTGAATATGACGCCATCATACTGGCGGCGGCGGGTTTGAAGCGTTTAGGTCTGGAAGATCGCATTCGTCAGGCAATGCCTGCAGAAATTTCCCTGCCCGCTGTGGGTCAGGGCGCCGTCGGCATTGAATGTCGCGTGGATGATGAGCAATTAATTACGCTGCTCCAGGCGTTGAATCATGACGATACCGCCGTGTGCGTGCGTGCCGAACGTGCGATGAATACACGGCTGGAAGGCGGTTGTCAGGTGCCAATCGGCAGCTTCGCGGTGCTGGAAGACGATCAGCTGTGGCTGCGCGGATTAGTCGGCTCGCCGGACGGCAGTCAAATGGTGGTGGGCGAGCGCCGGGGTCCACGCGATCACGCCGAAAAAATGGGCATTTCGCTGGCCGAAGAGCTGCTGGATGGCGGCGCGCGCGACATTCTGCGTGAAGTCTATCAAGGTCAACCGCCAGCATGACCATCCTCGTGACCCGCCCGGAACCGGCCGCCACTGAACTGGTCTCGCGTTTGCGCAGCCTGGGCAAACTGGCATGGAGCCTTCCGCTGATTGAATTCACGCCGGGTCGCGATCTTATTCATTTACCTAAGCAACTTGCTGCGCTCCAGCCAGGCGATCTGGTGTTTTTGCTGTCGCAGCAGGTCGTCACGTTCGCCGAACCCGCTTTACAGCAGAGCGCGACTACGTGGCCTGAAGCACTCAACTATTATGCTATTGGCCGCAGCACTGCTTTAGCCCTGCATACCGTCAGTAATCTAAAAGTAGACTATCCTCATGCGCGGGAGACCAGTGAAGAGCTGGTGCGCCTGAATCGTCTGCAGCAGGTTAGCGGCAAACGCGCGCTGATTCTGCGCGGCAGCCCGGGACGCGAGTTGCTGGCGGAAACGCTGATTGAGCGCGGCGCTGAGGTGCAATATTGCGAGTGTTATCAGCGCTGTGAAAAGCACTACAACGGCGCGACTGAAGGCCGCCGCTGGCGCGATCGCGGCATTACAACGCTGGTGGTCACCAGCGGCGAAATGTTACAACAACTCTTTTCTCTGTTTCCGCCAATTGATCGTCGGGAATGGTTACTACACTGTCGGCTTGTGGTCGTCAGTGAACGTTTGGCTACGCAAGCCGCTGAACTAGGCTGGCAGGACATTGATGTAGCCGATGGTGCCGATAACGACGCGCTGCTGCGCGCGTTACGCTGAACTTAACAATGGGATGAGCCATAATGACGGAACAAAAAGCCTCCTCCGCCATGGTTGAAGAAACCACCCCAGCGGACAATTCTCCCTCTCCAGCAACTAAGCCACCACGCGATAAAAAAAGCGATGGCAAGGTGCTGAGTGCAGTGGCGATTGTGATTGCGCTGGCGATTGGGGCGGGACTTTACCTTAATGGGAAACACCAGGCCGATTTACAGGCTCAAACTAATCAGAATCTCAGTGAGCAGCTTAGCACCTTGCAGCAGCAACTGGGCAGCGACAAACAGCAACTGACGCAACAGCTGGCTAGCGCCAACAGCGCCTTGCAGGAGACGCGCACGCAGCAGGATAACAGCGCTAAAGAGCTGGAAACCCTGCGTGATAAAGTCGCCACCATCTCTGGAAACGACACGCGTACCTGGCTGCTGGCGCAGGCGGATTACCTCGTCAAACTGGCGGGCCGCAAATTGTGGAGCGATCAGGATGTCACCACTGCAGCAGCGTTACTGAAAAGTGCCGATACCAGCCTGGCAGACATGAACGATCCAAGCGTAATGAACGTGCGTCGCGCCCTAACGCAGGACATCAGTTCACTCTCCGCCGTCAGCCAGATTGATTATGACGGCACCATCCTCAAGCTCAATCAGCTGTCGAACGGCGTCGATAATCTGCGTCTGGCTGACAACGACAGCGATGATTCACCTATGGACGCCGATGGCGGTGAGCTCTCCAGTTCTCTGCACGAGTGGCGTCAAAATCTGGTGAAAAGCTGGCACAACTTTATGGATGATTTCATCACCATCCGCCGCCGCGATAACACCGCACAGCCGCTGCTGGCTCCGAATCAGGACGTCTACCTGCGCGAAAACATTCGTTCGCGCCTCCTGATTGCCGCCCAGGCCGTACCGCGTCATCAGGATGAGATCTACAAACAGTCTATCGATGCGGTATCAACCTGGGTTCGTGCCTGGTACGACACCAACGATGCCGCCACCAAAGCCTTCCTTGCGCAGCTGGATGAACTGAGCCAGCAAAGCATTTCGATGGATGTGCCGGATACGCTGGAAAGCCAGCCGCTGCTGGAAAAACTGATGCAAACTCGCGTGCGTAATTTGCTGGCTCAGCCATCGGTTGCTGCTGATCAACAGGGAGGCTAACCATGCTGAAAGTATTGGTGCTTTTCCTGCTGCTGATTGCCGGCATTGTGGTTGGACCGATGGTTGCAGGCCATCAGGGCTACGTGCTGATCCAGACCGACAACTGGAACATTGAAACCAGCGTAACGGGCCTGGCGATCATTTTGATTCTCAGCCTGCTGGTGATCTTGTTGCTGGAATGGATTCTGCGTCGCCTGTTCCGCACCGGCGCACGTACCCGCGGCTGGTTCACCGGTCGCAAGCGTCGTAGCGCACAGCGCCACACGCAGAGCGCGTTGATGAAACTGGCGGAAGGTGACTTCAAGCAGGCAGAAAAATTGCTGTCGAAAAATGCCGACCACGCCGATCAGCCGGTAGCTAACTACTTGCTGGCTGCCGAAGCGGCGCAGCAACGCGGGGACGAAATCCGTGCTAACCAGCACCTGGAGCGCGCTTCTGAGTTGTCGGTGAATGATACGATTCCAGTTGAAATCACGCGCGTACGTCTGCAACTGGCACGCAACGAAGATCATGCTGCACGTCACGGCGTTGACCGCTTGCTGGAAGTCGCGCCGCGCCATCCGGAAGTGTTGCGTCTGGCAGAACAAGCCTACATTCGTACCGGCGCGTGGGGCGCATTGCTCGACATTCTGCCTTCAATGCAGAAAGTGCAGATCAATGATCAAGCACAGCGCGATGCCTTGCAGCAGCAGGCCTGGCTGGGCCTGATGAACCAGGCGATGGCCGATCAAGGCAGCGACGGTTTGAAAAAATGGTGGCAGAACCAGAGCCGCAAAACGCGTCAGGAAACCGCCTTGCAGGTGGCGATGGCAGAACATCTGATTGAGTGTGACGATCCGGACACCGCGCAGAGCATCGTGCTGGAAGGTCTGAAGCGTCAATATGACGATCGTCTGGTGTTGCTGATGCCGCGCATCAAAAGTGGCGATCCGCAATCTCTGGAGAAAGCATTGCGTCAGCAGATTAAACAGCATGGCGCCACGCCCCTGCTGCACAGCACGCTGGGACAGATGCTCATGCGTCATGGAGAATGGCAGCAGGCGGCAGAAGCGTTCCAGCAAGCGCTGGCTCAGCGTCCTGATGCGTTTGATTATGCCTGGCTGGCCGATGTTTACGACCGCCTGCATCGCCCGGAAGACGCCGCCAAAATGCGTCGCGAAGGCCTGCTACTTACGCTGAAGACCAATCCCAGCGCCTGATTTTACGATTGTTACTTTTGTGCACGCCGGGCTGGTCCCGGCTTTTTTTTGCCTGTCATAAACTGCAGACAAAAAAACACCTGCCATAAGCAGGTGTAAGATCAGGTCGTTCAGACAACTGATGGCATCCGACTCAACGTAATGTCCTTCTTACTGCAGTAAAGCGTGCGCAAATACTGCCAGGCTGGACAACGGATGCCGTAAGGGGCTCTGCATCATTCCCAGGTTTATGTAGCATCAGCAAACATAAGAGGTGGAATGAGCATCTACAGGGAGATTATTGCACAAGACGTGCCAAAGTTGCAGTTAACGCAATAAGTTATTTTCTATCAATAGGATACAACCCACCACACGATCCACGTGTTAGCCGCTGTCGGTAAATCGCGACGCATAGCCCAAAAGCTGTCTCCGTAAAACGACAAGCTATGCAAGGAATTGTCATGCCATTATAAATCAGTGAGTTATATGTATCTGAATAGCGACAATGTGCAGAATTACGTTTTAAGGAAATGATGGGATGAGTGGCGAACGCGGAAGGTGGGTACAAACGAAAAAAGCCTGCTTTTTCAAGCAGGCTTTTCGAATATGGTCGGCGAGAGAGGATTCGAACCTCCGACCCACTGGTCCCAAACCAGTTGCGCTACCAAGCTGCGCTACTCGCCGATTTTTTACTTCTTTAACGCTACTGCGTAATTTTGCCTGGTGCGAAGGGAGGGACTTGAACCCTCACGTCCGTAAGAACACTAACACCTGAAGCTAGCGCGTCTACCAATTCCGCCACCATCGCGTGACCGAGCAAAATCTGGGGTGGCTAATGGGACTCGAACCCACGACAACTGGAATCACAATCCAGGGCTCTACCAACTGAGCTATAGCCACCATAATTCTGGTGCGTAAGCATGTCTCGCTTACTAAAATTCACTGCATAACGCGGTCTAACCAACCACCGAAGCTCTTGCGCACAAACTAAATGGCGCGCCCGACAGGATTCGAACCTGAGACCTCTGCCTCCGGAGGGCAGCGCTCTATCCAGCTGAGCTACGGGCGCGTAGCGCCGTTGCGGATGGGCATACTACGGGCTTGACCTCATGCTGTCCAGCCCTTTTTTAGAAAAAAACCGCGTTTGATTACGCTTTGTGCATTCCATCGATAATTACAGCAGTTTGAGGTGCTTACCCTCGTATTTCTGCTGAAAAAACCAGCAATTTCAGAGATCGCCGCGCCAATGGTAGCGCAAATATTTCAGCAGCTTTAATTGGCGACGCAGACGCGAAGGCTGACGAATGAGACGATAGAGCCATTCCAGTCCGGATTTTTGCCACCAAACCGGCGCGCGCTTAACGTGCCCGGTAAAAACATCATAAGTGCCACCAACGCCCATATAGAGCGCATGCGGCCAATGTGCGCGGCAATCACGCATCAATAGCTCCTGGCGCGGCGAACCTTGTGCCACCGTGACAATCTGCGCACCGCTTGCCGCAATGCGTGCAAACAGCGCGTCGCGCGCTTCAGGCGCAAAGTAACCATCCTGGCTGCCAACGATATTCACATTCCACTGCTGGCGCAGCTTGTCGCAGGTTTCCTGCAGCACCGCCTGACGTCCACCAATCAGAAACACCGGAATGCCGCTGCGTCCCGCGCTCTCCATCAGCGCTTCCCACAGATCCGCGCCCGCGATGCGGTTCACCTGCAGCTGGGGATACTTCTTACGCAGCGAACGGACGATGCTGATGCCATCCGGATATTTGAATTCGGCCTCAGCAATCAGTGCGCGTAGCTGCGCATCTTCTTCCAGCGTCAGCATTTTCTCGGCATTCATCGCCACCAGCGTGCCGCAGCGCGGCTTGCCCTCGGGCAGCAGAAAGCGCAGAAAACTTGCCATATCGTTGAAGGCGTGAAGATCGACTCCGCGCAGGCTATAGCGCGGCTTATCGGTTTCCATGGTATGAATTTCCCGTTGTGCCCAGAGGTTAAGATGGGCTGTGTAAAACCGGCTCGCTGCGCGGACGAATCAATCCCGCGCGCGCCAACAGCCAGTAAAGCAATTTTGCCGCCCACATGCAGGCCGCAAAAATCAAACAAAAAAACACCACGCGCGAGCCGAAAGCATCCAGCCCTTCACGCGCCAGCACGATCATATTAAATACCGCGCCGAAGCAGAAGCTCTGCAAAATCGCCCCGCTGTAACGGTTGCTGGTATCACGGCCATACAGATAAAGGTTATCGAATCCTTTCATTAGCAGGCCAACAGCCACCGCACCGATTGGGATAAACCACACGCCGCCCATCACCACCAGCGAACCCAACAGCGTCGGCGAGATCGCCAACCCGGAATGGTTGTTTAGCACTTCCCAGGTAAAGTAGTTGGCGCTGTTGAGAATGGCTGCTGGACGTCCCGGCCACATCCAGCTGGGAATAAACACGTAGAAATCACGCCAAATCGGTGCCAGGCCCTGAAAATCGATCTTGTCGTAGTTCTGCAGTAACAGCGCCAGATTTTCCCACGGCGAGAAGGTGTCGCGCGTCAGATAAAGGAAAGTGTAAAACGCCTCATCACCCACCACGTCGAGGTTATAGCGACGCAGCGCCAGCCAGAACATGCCGCCGATTGCCATCACACCGGCGCCGACCAGCATCCACAACGTGATCCAGCCGCGCGTAATACCAATGAACAGGAACAGCGCGAAAGCGATGATGATATTGGCGCGCGTGCCGCCCACCAGCGCGTAAGTCAGCAAGCCAAATGCCACCGACACCAGCAAAAACCACAGCCATTGACGCTGGGTTGGCTTGAGGAAGTAGCGAATCAGCATCGCCGGAATAAAGAAGTAGAAGAAGCGTTTGAGCGCCACGCCGGACACTTCGCTGGAGAAAATCTGGTTGTAAGCCGAAAGCCGGAACAGCAGTAGGCCGTTGTGCATAAAGAACACCGTGACAGTGCCAATCGCCACCAGCGCCAGCAGCAAACAGGTCAGATTGGTTTCAACCCGATTCATCTGCAGCCAGGGCTTACGCGCAGGCGCATGGGCCGGCCGTAGCCGCACCTTGTAGCTGACGTAATAGATGGCATAAAAGCTGGTAGCGGCCAGCAGCGCCTGCAGCAGATATTCCGGCGGCACCACCGCCACGTTAAAGCGGAACACCAGCACGCTGGTCAGCGGGAAGCCGAAATAGAAGGTCAGCAAAAAGAGAATGGTGAAGAACAGGTGGAAGTTGAAACGCACCCGCTTAAATTCTCGCCAGGTTAGGGTCAGAATGAAACCCAGCGAAAACAGATAAACCACCAGCAGACCACTAAACTGCATCAGGCTCATGTTCTCTCCCTTTCACTCAGGGTAAGCGCGTCGCGCCAGCCTGCCAGATAGCCAGGGGCAAAAAAGGCAATCGATGCGTGATCACATTGCGCTAATTGTCGTTGCGCTTCGGCCACGCTGGCCGCATCCAGCGCATCTTCGCTAAACAGCACCGGCAAGCCTTGCTCGCTGAGATCGCGCCAGAACGGATTTTTGCGGTTCAGCACAAACGGAATATTGGCCTGAATCAGCAGGCATAGCGTACCAATGCCTTGCTGGCGCTCGAACATAAAATAGCCGAGCTGGCAGCGGCTAAGCAATGTCAGATAGGCATCAAAGTCGATCTTGTCGCGCAGCAACGTCACCTGCCCCGCCGGGAACAGGCGCTGTGCGGCAGCGCCAATCTCTTCGATGTAAGCGTGATTATTTTGCGGATAACCGAGCGGCACGACGATTTTTACCTGTTCGCCAAACTGCGCGCGGATCGCCTCCAATCCGGCAATGTGGCGATTACTGCGATCGCCGGAGTTACCGAGCAGGATAGTGAAATCAGGATTTTCCACCTGCGCGGGCGGCGCCACATCCGGCATGCGCGTCGGGAAGTAGAGCAGCGAAGCGGGAACGCGCGGATGGCGCTGCTGGAAATGGTACAAATCACCCCGCGTCGCAAACACGCGCGCCACGCGCCCCTGCGCCATTCTGCGCAGCAGATAAAACAGTTGATACTTGAGGCCGTGCCCTTCTTCATAAAGATCCGCGCCCCATACGTGCCAGAACGCCTGCTGACGACGCAGTTTGCCGCTCAGTAAGGCTAACCAAATGCTGGGATTAAACTGGCCGTGAAAGAAGAAACGCTGCGAGCGATCGGCGGCACGCGCTATCACCGCTTGCGCAAGCGCACGCTTGCTGGCAAAGGTTTCAATCTGCAATGAGCTATACGCCTGCAGCGTCTCGGGCGCGCTGGAAACCACCATAAATTGACGTGGTGCATCGCCTGGTAGCTCGGCGCTCATCACGTCATTAAAGAAGCGCAGCACCGTATGATTGTGATGCGGGATATCCGATCCCAATACGTGAAAAGTCGTCATTTTTTCCGGCAATAAATCATGAAGGCGCCACAACACAGGGCGAAATAGAGAACGTAGGTTGCCATGTAAGCCTGCGCGGCTCCGGCAGTCCCGTGCAGCGGAATCAACCAATGAGAAAAGCCGGTCAGCAGGGCAAACTGGCTGATTTCAGTCAGAATATAGAAGCGCAGCGACGCTTTGGCGATCACCAGATATCCGAAAACATAGGCGCCGACTTTAAACACATCTCCGCACAACTGCCAGACGAAAAGGTCACGCATCGGGCTGAACTGTGGCGAAAACAGCAGCCAGATAGCGACATCGCGTAGCAGCCATACACAGAAACTGGCCGCCGCGACGGCAGGTAATACAAAGCGCAGTGCACGCCCAATCTCACGCGCGATTTGCGGCTTTTGCTCCAGCCGCGCCAGCGTGGGCAGCAGCCAGACGCTGAAAGTGGCGGTGATAAATTGCAGATAAGCATCGGAAATGCTGGTCACGCCCTGCCATAAACCCACCTGCGACCAGCCTTGTTGCTCAGCCAGCAGATTTCGCATCATCACCCACGCCACCGGCAAGGTGAACGAGGTGATCAGCGCCATCAGCGTAAACTTCGCCAGATTGCGCGCCAGTTCGGGATGCCAGGTTGGCATCAGCCAGCTTAGCGGCAACTGATCGCGATGGCGACGCAGCATCAGCAATGCCGGAAACACCAGTAGCGCCGGTACCAGCGCCAATCCCACTAACGCACCGGCATAGCCGCTCAGCCACCAGCACAGCACATAACCCAGCACGCCCACTGCACTTCCAGCAATCAGCGCCAGCGCGTTACCGCGCGCATCGCGAAAACCTTTCAGCAACGCTAGCGTCAGGTTGGCCCAGGCAATACCGAGTTGCAGAAAGGCGACAATGCGCACCACGTTTGCATATTCAGCATGACCAAACAGCGCCGTGCTGATCGGCGACGCCGCCAGCAAAAACAGCAGCGCCAGCAGCGTTGAAAAGCCGAGCACAATCGCCGAAGCCGTGCCGGTGACCGCGCGTAACTGCTGTGGCTGTTGCTGATGTTGCGCGACTAGCGTAGTGACGCCGTTAAAGATGCCCGCGCCCGCCAGCACGCCGAGTACGGTAATCAACTGGCGGAAGTTACCGGCTTGCCCGATCCCTTCCGGCCCGAAACTCACCGCCAGCAGTTTCACTACCAGCAGGCCAGCAACGATTTTTACCAGCGTCGAAGCGGCGGTCCAGACTGAAGCTTTTGCTAATGACATCAGGCAAAGAAACTCAGCAGCGAACTGATCACCGTACGCTGATTGTTATCCGACAAGTTGTAGAACAGCGGCAGGCGCAGCAGGCGCTCGCTTTCACGCGTGGTAAAGGCATCATCACCGTGGAAGCGGCCAAAACGTTCACCCGCTGGCGACGAGTGCAGCGGGATGTAGTGGAACACCGTGAGGATTTCCGCCTCTTTCATCCAGTTGATCAGCGCCTGACGATCGTCGCTGTCGCGCAGCTTGATGTAGAACATGTGCGCATTGTGGCGGCAATTTTTTGGCACTACCGGCAACTCAATACGGCCGGCAGCTGCCAGCGGCTGGAGCGCATCGTAGTAGCGCTGCCATAAACGCAAACGCTGCTGATTAATCTGCTCCGCCGCTTCCAGCTGCGCCCACAAATAGGCTGCTTGCAGATCCGCCATCAAATAGCTGGAGCCGATATCGCGCCAGGTATATTTATCCACCTGACCACGGAAAAACTGGCTGCGATTAGTGCCTTTTTCACGAATGATCTCGGCCCGCTCCACCAGCTTCGCGTCATTAATCAGCGTTGCGCCGCCTTCACCGCCCGCGGTGTAGTTTTTGGTTTCGTGGAAGCTAAAGCAGCCAATATGACCAATGGTGCCCAGCGCGCGTCCTTTGTACTGCGACATCACGCCCTGCGCGGCATCCTCGATCACATAGAGTTTATGCTTCGCCGCCAGCGCCATGATGCTGTCCATCTCGCAGGCCACGCCCGCGTAATGTACTGGCACGATGGCGCGGGTTTTCGGCGTGATCGCCGCTTCAATCAGCGTTTCGTCGATATTCAACGTATCGGGACGCACGTCGACAAACACGATGGTCGCGCCGCGCAGCACAAAGGCGTTGGCGGTGGAGACGAAGGTATAGCTCGGCATGATCACTTCATCGCCAGGCTGCAGATCGATCAGCAGCGCTGCCATCTCCAGCGACGCGGTGCAGGATGGCGTCAGCAGCACTTTTTTGCTGCCGAAATGTTGTTCCATCCACTGCTGGCAGCGGCGAGTAAAGCCGCCATCGCCACACAGCTTGCCGCTGGCCATCGCCGACTGCATATATTCAACTTCGCTGCCGACAATCGGCGGCGCATTAAATGGAATCATGAGGCTTTCCTGTAGAACCAGTAAGCGGTGCTTTCCAGCCGCGCACCGCTGCGTAAATAGAGGCGCATCGCCGTGAGATTGCTGAGCTGGGTCGCCACGCGCAGATACGTTAGCTGACGCACGCGGCCCCAGTCGGCGGCAGCGAGCAGCAGGCGCTGGCCGACGCCGCAGCCTTGTGCGGCTGGCAATACCGCCAGCAGACCGATGCGCATTTCGCCGTCCACTTCGCGCATCGAGACAAAACCTTGCAGCGAGCCCTGCTCATCGCAGGCCACCAGACATTGATTATCAAAGGTGCCGCGCACGGCATTTTCAATCCACTGCGCGTAAAAACGACCGCTGTCCGCCGCAGCAAACCACGGTGCGCGGAAACGGCTTTGACTAAACGCCTGCGCAGCCGCTTCACGCAGTACCGGGATTTGTGCTTCCCGCGCAATACGCACGCCAACTTGCCGCTCGGTGTGTTTGATGCTGAGAGTGAGATCAGCTTCGCCTTCCACCAACTGAAAACCGTGCTGGCTCAGTGCATCAATGGCATCAACACGTTCAGCAGGCACCTTCACCTGCCACAGCGCATAAGGTTGCTGAAGCGCCTCGGCCAGCGGCAGATCGCCATCCAGCGACAAGCGCGCACTGTTCTGACCGAAGAAGTCATTTTCCCATTTAAGGGGATCAATATTGACGCGGACGGGCATTGTGAACATCCAGCAGATACTGGCCGTAGCCGGTTTTGGTTAGCGCCTGAGCGGCAGCTAAAAGCTGGGCATCGCTCAGCCAGCCGTTACGCCATGCAATCTCTTCCAGGCAGGCGATCTTAAAGCCCTGACGTTTTTCCACCGTCTGCACAAACATACTCGCCTCAATCAGGCTGTCGTGCGTGCCGGTATCCAGCCAGGCAAATCCGCGCCCCAGCAACTCTACTGAAAGCTCGCCCTGATCGAGATACATCTGGTTGATGGCGGTGATTTCCAGCTCACCCCGTTCGGAAGGTTTCACCTGTTTGGCAAACTCCACCACGCGGTTATCGTAAAAATAGAGGCCGGTTACCGCCCAGCGCGATTTCGGCTGCTGCGGTTTCTCTTCAATGGAGAGCGCGTTGAAATCGTCATCAAACTCCACCACGCCAAAACGTTCCGGATCCATCACCTGATAGGCAAAAACGGTCGCGCCGCTGCTGCGCGCGGCCACTTTCTTCAGTTTGGGGCTGAATCCCTGGCCGAAATAAAGATTGTCGCCCAGCACCAGACAACAGTGATCATTGCCGATAAAGGATTCACCAATAATAAACGCCTGCGCCAACCCATCCGGGCTCGGCTGCTCGGCATAGGCCAGCTGCAAACCGAATTCGCTGCCGTCGCCCAGCAGGCGTTCAAAGTGGGCACGATCTTCCGGCGTGGTGATGATCAGAATTTCACGGATTCCCGCCAGCATCAGTACCGACAGCGGATAGTAAATCATCGGCTTGTCGTACACCGGCAACAGCTGTTTCGAGATGGCGCGGGTGATCGGATGCAAACGCGTACCCGAACCACCGGCTAAAATGATGCCTTTCATCGCTGCTCCTTCATCATGGGTTTCAGCGCGGTGTGGCTAAGCCTAAACGCTCGCCACGATAGCTGCCATTAAGAATCGACCGCCACCATTGCGGATTGGCCAGATACCACTGCACCGTTTTGCGGATACCGCTCTCAAAGGTTTCCTGCGGTGTCCAACCCAGCTCGCGCGCGATTTTACTGGCGTCGATGGCGTAGCGCTGGTCGTGACCGGGACGATCGGTAACAAAGGTAATCAGATCACGATAACGAGCCAGATGCGGCGCACGCTGCTGCGGTGCCAGTTCATCCAGCAGATCGCACAGCGTTTCCACTACCTCAAGATTACGTCGTTCATTGTGGCCGCCAATATTGTAGGTTTCCCCCACTCTGCCGCTGCTCACCACGCTATACAGCGCCCGCGCGTGATCCTCTACGTACAGCCAGTCACGTATCTGGCTGCCATTGCCGTAAACCGGCAGCGGTTTGCCCGCCAGCGCATTGATGATAGTGAGCGGGATCAGCTTCTCCGGGAAATGATACGGACCGTAATTGTTAGAACAGTTGGTGATGATGACCGGCAAACCGTAAGTACGCAGCCAGGCGCGCACCAAGTGATCGCTGCTGGCTTTGGTCGCCGAATAGGGGCTGCTCGGCGCGTATGGCGTGGTTTCAGTAAAGAAGTCGTCGCTACCGTGCAGGTCACCAAACACTTCATCGGTGGAGATATGATGCAGAATGAAGCCTTTTTTGCGTTCATCTGCCATGCCATTCCAGTAATGACGTGCCGCTTCCAGCAGCTGATAGGTGCCGACAATATTGGTTTCGACGAAGGCGATTGGCCCATCGATCGAACGGTCAACATGGCTTTCCGCCGCCAGATGCATAATACAATCCGGCTGATACTGCGCCATAACGCGATCCAGCTCGGCGCGATGACAAATATCCACCTGCTCGAAAGCGAAACGTGCATCCTGTTGCACCGGTGCCAGCGACGCCAGATTGCCGGCATAGCTCAGCTTATCGACCACCACCACGCGGTGATCGGTGTGTTCAAGCAGAAAGCGCACCAGCGCCGAACCGATAAAACCTGCGCCGCCGGTGACCAGAAACTGTTTCATCGCCAAACGCCTTTGGTATCAACAATCCACGGCTGGGCAATCTGTGCCGCATCAATTGCGCGGAACTGGGCGTGATCAACCAGCATCACCAGAATATCCGCCTGCTGCAGCGCCACGTCAGTGGCAACCAGCGTGGCTTCATGTGCCAGACGTTGTGGAATGTCTTTCACATGCGGCTCAACCACCCAGGTTTTGCCGCTGTGCCATTCGGCAATCCGATGGGCGACGCTCATCGCCGGGCTTTCGCGCAGATCATCAATATTCGGTTTGAAGGCCAGGCCAAAGCAGGCAATGGTGACATCGCTGGCGCGTTTACCGCTGGCGGTAAGGCACTCTGCTAACGCCTGTTTTACCTGATCCAGCACCCAGCCTGGTTTGGCGTCATTCACTTCGCGCGCGGTGCGAATCAGTCGCGCCTGCTCGGGATTTTGCGCCACGATAAACCACGGATCGACGGCGATACAGTGCCCGCCGACGCCCGGTCCGGGTTGCAGGATGTTGACGCGCGGATGGCGATTCGCCAGCGCGATTAGCTCCCACACGTTGATGCCCTGCTCGGCGCAAATCAGCGACAGCTCATTGGCAAAGGCGATGTTCACATCGCGGAAGCTATTTTCGGTGAGTTTGCACATCTCGGCGGTGCGCGCATGGGTCTCCACACACGCGCCGCGCAGGAAAATGCGATACAACTCGCTGGCGCGTGCGGAACAGGCTGGCGTCATGCCGCCAATCACGCGATCGTTTTCCAGCAGTTCGACCATCACTTTGCCGGGCAACACGCGCTCCGGGCAGTAAGCGATAAACACATCGCACGCATCACCGTGCTGCGGGAAACGCAAATCGGGACGCGCCGCCGCCAGCCATTCCGCCATTTGCTCGGTGGCGCCCACCGGCGACGTCGATTCGAGGATCACCAGATCGCCCGCTTTTAACACGGGTGCAATCGACAGCGCCGCAGCCTGCACATAGCTGAGATCCGGCTGATGGTCGCCGATAAACGGCGTGGGCACGGCGATCAGGAACGCATCGGCGGCTTCGGCCTGCGTGGTGGCACGCAGATGACCGGCACGCACGGCTTCGCGCACCACATCACCCAACTCGGGTTCCACGATATGGATATCGCCGCGATTAATGGTTTCGACAGCGCGGACATTAATATCCACGCCAACGACTTTCTTTCCCTTTGAGGCAAAAACGGCCGCCGTTGGCAGCCCAATGTAGCCCAGTCCGATAACGGAAATGGTTTCAAAACGCATGGTTAGACTCTGTGTTGTTTTAGGGCCTGCAAGATGCGCGCGCAGGCATGGCCATCGCCATACGGATTGTGCGCGCGGCTCATTGCCTGCCAGGCTTCATCGTCCTGCAACAGCAGGCTGACTTCAGCGACAATTTTACTGATATCGGTGCCGACCAGTTTCACCGTGCCTGCGTCCACGGCTTCCGGACGCTCGGTGGTATCACGCATCACCAGCACCGGTTTACCCAGCGATGGCGCTTCTTCCTGAATGCCGCCGGAATCGGTAAGAATCAGCCATGAGCGATTCATCAGCCAGACAAACGGCAGATACTCTTGCGGCTCAATCAGGATGATGTTTTCAATGCCGCTGAGGATGCGATTGACCGGCTCGCTGACGTTGGGATTGAGGTGCACAGGATAGACAATTTGCACCTGCGGATGCTGGCGCGCGATGTGCGCCAGCGCACTGCAAATGCGTTCGAAGCCGTCGCCAAAACTTTCGCGGCGATGGCCCGTGACCAGAATCAGCTTTTTGTCGGCATCGAGGAACGGATAGCGCGCGGCAAGGCGCGCATTGAGATCGGCATCGTCCAGCACGCGGTCACGCACCCACAGCAGCGCATCAATCACTGTGTTGCCGGTGACAAAAATGCGCGCATCCGGCAGATTCTCACGCAGCAGGTTTTGCCGCGAATTTTGCGTCGGCGTGAAGTGATAGCTGGCAAGATGGCCGGTGAGCGTGCGATTGGCCTCTTCGGGCCACGGCGACATCAGGTTGCCGGTGCGTAATCCTGCTTCCACATGACCCACCGGAATCTGGTGATAAAACGCTGCCAGGCTCGCCGCAAACGTGGTGGTGGTATCGCCGTGCACTAACACCACATCCGGCTGGAAATCGGCCAGAACGGTTTTCATGCCCTGCAGAATGCGGCTGGTGATCTCCGTCAGCCCTTGTTCCGGACGCATGATATTCAGATCATAATCAGGCTGCAGCTGGAACAAACGCAGCACCTGATCGAGCATTTCACGATGTTGTGCGGTGACGCATAAGCGCGACTCGAACGCAGCATCCTGCGCCAGCGCCTGCACCAGCGGAGCCATTTTGATCGCTTCAGGACGCGTGCCAAATACCGTCAGAACTTTCACGTGGCTTCTCTTAATGGCTCGTTGCTAACGTTGAACGCGGACGACGCACCAGCGCCACTCCGGCACCGACCAGCGCGCCAATCACGCCCCACATGATCATCATAAACAGGCGGCGCGGACTGTCGCGCGACACCGGCTCTTCCGGGGTGCGCAAGTAGCGGTAAGTCTGGAATTGTTGATCCAGACGCGGCCCGGCCTGCAGCGTACTCAGCATCGCTTTGTTTTGATCATAGCTTAAATCGTAAGCAGGTCCGCTGGCTTGTAAAGTGTCGAGTTGCGCCTGCAGCATTTGCTGCCCGAGCAGGAAACGATCGCTGTCTGGCAGCGCCTCGCCGGTTGCCGGTGCCCGGTTCTCTTTGATGCCCTGCTCGCTCGCCACTTTCAGCGCCTGCTCGATGCGCTGGCGTTGACGTTCAAATACCGCCTGCGCCACTTCCTGCTGGCGATTAACCTGCGACGCCAACTGCACGCTGCGCGCCTGCCAGGCACCTTTCAGTTCTGCATTCAGATGACGCGCCGCACGTTCGCTGGCGTAGGCAATATATTGACGCAGCAGATTGTTGGCATCGCTGGCGGTTTCGGCGACCAGCTTGATGTTATCTAAGATATTGCGCGCCGGATCGGCAGCCGTGAACTGGATGTTGGTGATCAAATCATCAAGCAGCGCCGCATCGTTGTGCGCGTTGCCGCTTTTACGACTTTTGAAGTATTCAGTCTGCTGCCAGAAATCACGACGCGTATCCCAGGATGCCAGCTGCATGGTGAACTCCTGATAAACCTCATCCATCACGGTTGGGGCGGGCGAGCTGAGATTGAGCGTATTAGTGCGCACATCCAGATTATTGAGGAATTGTTGCTGCACGAAGAAATCACCCAACATATTCACCGTTGGACGATCGGTCACTGCCGTGGTGCTCCACGCTTGCTTCATTAACATCGATGCCAGCCAGGCGACCAGCGCAAACAGCAGCGCCAGACCGATGATCCAGCGTTTACCACGCCAGAGCGTGCAGCCAAGGCCACGCATATCCAGTTCGTTCTCCACAACGACAGAGGTCATAACAAAATCCTTATTTAGGCACTTACTTACCTGGAGTAATTATTGCCAGAAGTGGCCTTATTCCATCGACGTTTTAAGCGACGCAATCTACGTGCCATCCGCCAGGCATGCTTGATGCAATAGCCATAAAGAAGGAATGCCATTAAGAAAAGGACGAGCATGACCCATTCTGGAATGAAAGCGAGATATTCACCTAATACGCCAATACCCGCTAATAATGCGGCTGCAACGGTAATGAGTAAAAAAGCCTGTCGGGACGAAAATCCCGCTCGCATGATGAGATGGTGAATATGTTGCCTGTCTGCAGAAAAAGGACTCATCCCTTTACGTAAGCGACGGTACATAATCGCTATCATGTCCATCAAAGGTATGGCGATGAGCCAGAGCGCAGTAACCGGTGTTATCGGATGGCTAAGCCCTTGAGTCGTTTCTAACAATATCCAAATAATCGTAAAACCTATCATGGTGCTGCCAGCATCACCCATGAAGACCTTATAACGTCGTCCGAGAAATCCCAGATTAAGAAGTATGTAAGGGATGGTGGCTGCAATCATGGCAAAGCACCACATCGCAAGACTAAACATCCCATCAAAATAAAGGATGATGCCCATAGCGGCAAAGGTGACACATGAAAGGCCGCCAAGTAAGCCATCAATACCATCAACCATATTGAATGCATTAATTGCGGCCCAGACGGCAAAAAGGGTAAGTACGTATCCAAAAGGCCCAACGATAAATTCAACCGGACCAACAATAAATCCAAGGCTCAGGAGATATAACTTGGCGCCTACCATCATGACAACAGCAATTACCGCCTGTACGAAGGCACGAAATTTAACGCTAATGTCGAAACGGTCATCAAGAGCACCAACCAGAACCAAAATGCCAGCACATATCAGGTAGAGAAACCCGTTCGGCATATAGGATTTTGTAATCATAAAAGCAAAACAGACGCCTGCATAAACAGAGATCCCACCAACTAAAGGAATAACACCCTGATGTCTTTTCCTTAAGTTTGGCTTATCTACTAACCCTATCTTTTTCGCTACTTTTCGAGCGATGAAGATAAAGGCCAAAGAAAAAAGAAAAGTTAGACCAAGCTCTGTACTCATAGTGAGTAAATTCACATTAATGCTCTCAGCTAAAATCGTGGACAACAATATGCAAAACACCCGCCATTGCCGCATATCCCTATTCCGAATTCTGCTGCAGAAAAGCCTGATTGTTGAAAAAACAAACGCATCTCTGCCACAGTCATTATAAAAGCTTCCTGACTGCGCTAATCCTAATGCCCATAAATAAAAAACGCCACGTTAAGACGTGGCGTTAGCAATATTTCCTGGCAAATTGTGCGAATCACCGCTTGGCTTAGCGACTCGCCGATCGCAACTTAGGAACGCTTCATCATATCGAAGAATTCGTCGTTGGTTTTGGTCATGGCCAGTTTGTTGATGAGGAACTCCATCGCGTCGATTTCACCCATTGGATGGATGATTTTGCGCAGGATCCACATTTTCTGCAGCTCTTCCTGTGTGGTGAGCAGCTCTTCTTTACGGGTACCGGAACGATTGTAATCAATCGCTGGGAATACACGCTTCTCAGCGATTTTACGCGAGAGGTGCAATTCCATGTTACCTGTACCTTTAAACTCTTCGTAAATCACTTCGTCCATCTTCGAACCGGTATCAACCAGCGCGGTCGCGATGATGGTCAGGCTGCCGCCCTCTTCCACGTTACGTGCCGCACCGAAGAAACGCTTCGGACGATGCAAGGCGTTGGCATCCACACCACCAGTCAGGACTTTACCTGATGCTGGAACCACGGTGTTGTAGGCACGCGCCAGACGCGTGATGGAGTCAAGCAGGATGATCACGTCTTTCTTGTGCTCAACCAGGCGCTTGGCCTTCTCGATCACCATCTCAGCAACCTGCACGTGACGTGATGCTGGCTCATCAAAGGTCGAAGCGATAACTTCACCTTTAACCAGACGCTGCATCTCGGTCACTTCTTCTGGACGTTCGTCAATCAGCAGCACCATCAGCAGGCAATCTGGATAGTTGTAAGCGATGCTCTGCGCGATGTTCTGCAGCAGCATGGTTTTACCCGCTTTCGGCGGCGCCACAATCAGACCACGTTGACCACGACCAATCGGAGAAGCCAGATCCAGCACGCGTGCAGTCAGGTCTTCAGTCGAGCCATTACCGCGTTCCATACGCATACGCTTGCTGGCGTGCAGCGGCGTAAGGTTTTCGAACAGAATCTTGTTACGCGCGTTTTCCGGCTTGTCGTAGTTAACTTCGTTAACTTTCAACAGCGCAAAGTAACGTTCACCTTCTTTTGGCGGGCGAATCTTGCCAGAAATGGTGTCACCAGTGCGGAGGTTGAAACGGCGGATTTGGCTAGGAGAGACGTAGATATCATCAGGACCGGCGAGGTAGGAGCTATCTCCAGAACGGAGGAAACCAAATCCGTCCTGCAATATCTCCAGCACACCATCACCAAAGATGTCTTCGCCGCTTTTTGCGTGCTGTTTCAGGATAGAGAAAATAATATCCTGCTTGCGCATACGCGCCTGGTTTTCCAGCCCCATATTTTCGCCGAGGGTAATCAGCTCAGAAACCGGCGTATTCTTTAATTCGGTAAGATTCATAGTGATGGGTTCTTAAACTCGGGGTAATTCTCGAAATGATTGTCGTGAGTGGTATGGCAAAAATTCCATGCCTGTTAATGGCTCTTTTTCAACTCAGCTCGACGATTATCGTCAGATGTGGCGATAGGAAACGAGGAGACGGTCGAAAGATGATGCCGAATGTGCTAGTCATCAGATTGCCAAACCACGATAACGTTCATTGCGAGTAGGGTCTGACAAGGGAAAACTTAGATGCAAACTACAAGGTAAGAGCGTAATGCAGTGAACTCAACTTAACACGCTTAAAGTGAGACGTCCAGCAGTGGCGAAAAAATTCACCACTGCCGAACAAACACCCTGCTGGGCTTAGGCCAGGTTGGCGTTCAGGAACTCTTTCAACTGTCCTTTAGACAGTGCGCCAACCTTGGTTGCCGCCACTTCGCCGTTCTTGAACAGCAGCAGAGTTGGGATACCGCGGATGCCGTATTTCGGCGCCGTACCCGGGTTGTCATCAATATTCAACTTAGCGATGGTAAGTTTACCTTCGTACTCTTCTGCGACTTCGTCGAGAATTGGGGCGATCATTTTGCAAGGACCACACCATTCAGCCCAGAAATCAACCAGAGTGACACCGTCTGCTTTCAGTACGTCTGTGTCGAAACTGTCATCGGTCAAGTGAACGATCTTATCGCTGCTCATGTTTAACTCCAAAAGATTGCGCCTGGCGAATTGGCGGAAATGATACCAACGTAGGTTGACTTTATTTCATCGGATACGCTTTCGTAAAGCGCTAGTAAGCTGATATTCTACCACACTATGAGCAAAACACACTTAACTGAACAGAAGTTTTCCGACTTCGCCCTGCACCCTCAGGTGATAGAAGCCCTTGATACTAAAGGCTTTAGCCACTGCACGCCTATTCAGGCGCTCGCGTTGCCTCTTACGCTTACAGGGCGTGATGTTGCGGGTCAGGCGCAAACCGGTACCGGCAAAACGATGGCGTTTCTTACGTCAACGTTTCATTATCTTCTTTCTCATCCTGCCGCAGAAGGTCGCCAGACTAATCAGCCACGTGCGCTGATCATGGCCCCGACGCGTGAGCTCGCCGTACAAATCCATGCCGATGCTGAACCATTAGCGAAGGTCACTGGCTTAAAGCTGGGCCTGGCTTATGGTGGCGACGGCTACGATAAACAGCTGAAAGTGCTGGCTGATGGTGTCGATATTCTGGTGGGCACCACCGGACGTCTGATCGACTACGCCAAGCAGAACCATGTCAACCTGGGCGCGATTCAGGTTGTTGTGCTGGATGAAGCCGATCGCATGTTCGATCTCGGCTTTATTAAAGACATTCGTTGGCTGTTCCGCCGCATGCCGCCGGCCACCCAACGCCTGAGTATGCTGTTCTCTGCGACCTTGTCTTACCGCGTGCGTGAACTGGCATTTGAGCACATGAACAACGCCGAATACGTGGAAGTTGAGCCCGAGCAGAAAACCGGCCACCGCATTAAAGAAGAGCTTTTCTATCCTTCGAATGAAGAGAAAATGCGCTTGCTGCAGACGTTGGTAGAAGAAGAGTGGCCAGATCGCGCCATCATCTTTGCTAACACCAAGCACCGCTGCGAAGACATTTGGGGCCATCTGGCTGCCGATGGTCATCGCGTGGGTCTGCTGACCGGTGATGTGGCGCAGAAAAAACGTCTGCGTATTCTCGACGACTTCACCAAAGGCGATGTGGATATCCTGGTTGCCACCGACGTCGCGGCACGTGGTCTGCACATTCCTGCCGTCACGCATGTGTTCAACTACGATCTGCCTGACGATCGCGAAGACTACGTTCACCGTATCGGCCGCACTGGCCGCGCGGGCGCCAGCGGTCACTCCATCAGCCTGGCATGCGAAGAGTACGCGCTGAACCTGCCGGCAATCGAAGAGTACATCGGTCACGGTATTCCGGTGAGCAAGTACAACAGCGATGCCTTGCTGAATGAACTGCCACCGCCGAAGCGTCTGCAACGCAGTCGTTCAGGAAACGGTCCACGCCGTGGCGGGAACAACAATAACCGTCGGAGCGGCGCGCCGCGCAATAGCAACCGTAAACGTTCGGGTTAAGCACACCATGCTAAGCGCATCGTCACTTTATGCAGCGATTGATTTAGGTTCTAACAGCTTTCATATGTTGGTGGTGCGCGAGGTGTCTGGCAGCATTCAGACCGTCGCGCGGATAAAGCGCAAAGTGCGTCTGGCGGCTGGCCTCGACAAAGCGAATCATCTCTCTGCCGAGGCGATGCAACGCGGCTGGCAGTGCCTGAAGTTGTTCTCCGAACAGCTACAGGATATTCCTGCGGAACAAATCCGCGTGGTGGCAACCGCCACGCTGCGCCTTGCTGAAAATGCGCAGGATTTCCTCACAACGGCAGAACAGATTCTTGGCTGCGCGGTGAATGTCATCAGCGGCGAAGAAGAAGCGCGCCTGATTTATCAGGGCGTGGCGCATACCACCGGTGGTTCCGATCAGCGTTTAGTGGTTGATATCGGCGGCGGCAGCACCGAACTGGTGACCGGCGAAGGTTCGCATGCCACCACGCTGTTCAGCTTGTCGATGGGCTGCGTAACCTGGCTTGAACGCTATTTCAGCGATCGTCATCTGGCAAAAGAGAATTTTGAGCAGGCCGAACTGGCCGCGCGCGAGATGATCCGTCCGGTGGCCGCTGCGCTGCGCGAGAAAGGCTGGCAAATCTGTGTCGGCGCGTCAGGCACCGTACAAGCGTTGCAGGAAATTATGATGGCGCAGGGCATGGATGAGCGCATCACCCTGAGCAAGCTGCAACAGTTGAAACAACGCGCGATTCAGTGCGGCAAGCTGGAAGAGCTGGAAATTGAAGGATTGACGCTGGAGCGCGCTTTAGTGTTCCCGAGCGGTTTATCGATCCTCATCGCTATCTTCCAGGAACTGAGCATTGAAGGTATGACGCTGGCCGGTGGCGCCCTGCGCGAAGGCTTAGTGTATGGCATGCTGCATCTGCCGGTTGATCGCGATATCCGCAGCCGCACATTGCAGAACGTGCAGCGTCGTTTTGCCATTGATATTGATCAGGCCGGTCGTGTGCGTCAGTTGGCGGAGAGCTTCTTCCGTCAGGTGAGCAGCAGCTGGAAGCTGGATAACCGATGTCGCGATCTACTCCTTAGCGCCTGTTCTATCCACGAAATTGGCCTGAGCGTCGATTTCCGCCAGGCACCGCAGCACGCCGCTTACCTGATTCGTCATCTCGATCTTCCTGGCTTCACTCCCGCGCAGAAAAAAATGCTGGCTTGCCTGCTGCAGAACCAAAGCGGCAGCATCGATTTGGCCTTGCTGACCCAGCAAAATGCCGTACCGCCGCGCATGGCGGAGCGTTTAAGTCGTTTGCTACGCTTAGCGATTATCTTCTCAAGTCGCCGTCGCGATGACACTTTGCCTGCCGTGCGTTTACAGGCGGATGATGATGCGCTGCATTTGACGCTGCCAGCCGGTTGGCGCGAAGTGCATCCATTGCGTTCTGAGCTGCTGGAGCAGGAGAGTCATTATCAGTCGTACGTGCACTGGTTATTGACGATTTCCTGATTTGGCATGTGCTGGCTGCCCCCCATCCCGACCTTCCCCCGCAAGCGGGGGAAGGAGATGCTGCCACATGCAGCTCCATCACTGACATGTGGCAGCATCTTCCTCCCCCATTAATGGGGGAGGACCGAGGAGGGGGACTGCAAGCACGGACTAAGAACTCAACCCTTCTTCGCATTCTCCAGCATCGCCCTTAACCCGGCGACACGCGTCTGTCCGGTCTTAACGCGCTCTTCTGCGCTCACCACTTTTTTCTCGCGCTCCCACACCACATCGTCCTGCGGTAACTCCAGCAGGAAGCGGCTCGGTTCCGGGCGCATCAGCTCGCCGTACTGACGGCGTTCACGGCACAGCGTAAAGGTCAGCTCTTTCTGCGCTCGCGTAATCCCCACGTAAGCCAGACGTCGCTCTTCTTCGATATTGTTCTCATCGATACTGCTCTGGTGCGGCAATAAGCCCTCTTCCATGCCGACCAGATAGACATACGGGAACTCCAGCCCTTTTGAGGCGTGCAACGTCATCAGCTGTACCTGATCGAGCTCCTCATCGCTCTCACCGCGCTCCATCATGTCGCGCAGCGTAAAGCGCGTCACCACCTGCGCCAGCGTCATCGGTTCGTTCAGCTCATCGCCTTCCAGCATCTCGGTCATCCACTGGAACAGCAGATTAACGTTCTTCATACGCATCTCAGCCGCTTTCGGGCTGGGCGAGGTTTCAAACAGCCAGCTTTCGTAGTCGATGCCGCGAATCAGGTCGCGCACCGCATTAACCGGCTCACGTTCGGTCAGCTGGACGATCTCATTCAACCAGTGCGTAAAGCGCTGCAAATGCTCGAGCCCGCGCCCGCTCAGCGTTTGTTCGAGTCCCATATCGAAGCTGGCATTATACAGGCTTTTATTGCGCAGGTTGGCCCATTCGCCCAGTTTTTGCAGCGTTGCCGGACCAATCTCACGGCGCGGCGTATTCACGATACGCAGAAACGCGCTGTCATCTTCCTGATTGGTCAGCACACGCAGGTAGGCCAGCAAATCTTTGATTTCCGGACGCGAGAAGAACGACGTACCGCCTGAGATACGATACGGAATACGGTTCTGCATCAGCTGCTTCTCAAACACCCGCGACTGATGGTTGCCGCGATAGAGAATGGCGTAATCTTTGTAGGCGGTTTTGTTGATGAAGTGATGCGCGATCAGTTCGCCCGCCACGCGTTCCGCTTCGTGATCTTCGTTATTAGCGCTCAGCACCTTCAGCTCGCTGCCCTGCCCCAGTTCTGAGAACAGGCGTTTCTCGAACACGTGCGGATTGTTGGCGATAAGGATGTTGGCCGATTTCAGGATGCGCTGCGTCGAGCGATAATTCTGCTCCAGCTTCACCACTTCCAGCGCCGGGAAATCCTGTTGCAGCAGCACCAGGTTTTGCGGACGCGCGCCGCGCCACGAATAAATCGACTGATCGTCATCGCCCACCACGGTAAAGCGCGCCCGCGCACCCACCAGCAGCTTCACCAGCTCATATTGGCTGGTGTTGGTATCCTGATACTCATCCACCAACAGATAGCGAATGCGCTGCTGCCAGCGTTCGCGCACTTCGTGATTGCGCTGCAGCAGCAGCGTTGGCAGCGCGATTAAGTCGTCGAAATCCAGCACGTTGCAGGATTTCAGGTGTTGATCATACAGCTGATAACAGTGCGCAAAAATCTGGTCGCGCTGCGATTGCGCCAAACCCGCTGCGCCCTGCGGATCGACCAAATCGTTCTTCCAGTTGGAGATGGTGGAAATCAGCTGCTGTAACAGTGTTTTGTCCTCTTCCAGCCACTGTTTGGTCAGGTCTTTGAGCAAAGCCAGCTGATCCTGATCGTCGAACAGCGAGAAGCTGGCTTTCATTCCCAGCGCCTTATATTCGCGTTTGATGATCTCCAATCCCAGCGTATGGAAGGTGGAAATCATCAGGCCACGCGCCTCTTTACGCCCCAGCGTTTGCGCCACACGCTCTTTCATCTCGCGCGAGGCTTTATTGGTAAAGGTCACGGCGGCGATATGGCGCGCCTGATAGCCACATTCGCGGATCAGGTGGGCGATTTTGTTGGTGATCACGCGGGTTTTACCCGAGCCAGCACCGGCCAGCACCAGACAAGGACCGGTGACAAATTCGACAGCTCGTTGTTGGCCGGGGTTTAAACGCATAACGGAATTCGCTCAGTGGGATCAAAAGAAACAGGGTTATAATGGCCGGATTATACACATTAGGACTTCATCATGGCGAAAACCGCGGCGGCTTTACATATCCTCGTGAAAGAGGAAGCGCAGGCCAAATCCCTGCTGGCGCAGCTTGAAAAAGGCGCGAACTTCCAGCAGCTGGCAAAGAAACACTCTACCTGCCCATCCGGACGCAACGGCGGTGATTTGGGTGAGTTCCGTAAAGGACAAATGGTGCCGGCATTTGACAAGGCGGTCTTCTCATGTCCGCTGCTACAGCCTTACGGACCGGTGAAAACCGCCTTTGGTTACCACATCATCAAAGTGCTGTGGCGTAACTGATTACTTCTGATTCTTCATCTGCTGCAGCACATTACTGCACTGATTGTCGTCAGTATCGCTAGGCGAAATCAGTGCGATCAACGCGGCGGCGGGAGCAACCACCGCCCCGAGCGCCACCGCTGCGGCACCGCGTGCAATCAGCGGTCCGGCTTTCACCCCGGCATCCGGATTTTTAAAGGTGCCGCGCACATACAGCGGCGAACGCAGCGTGATGATGCGGATCCCTTTACTCTCCGGATTGATCGACAAGTCCATGCGTTCATTCGCGAAGTTGACGTTGCCCGTCACGTTGATCACCGCATTCTCGGTATCCAGCAGGAACAGTTTCGGCGTCGCTAAGCCTTGACGAATATTCATATCGGTCGCCGCGCAGTTGATCTTCACTTCATCATCGCCGAACAGCTTGCCTACCACATAGTTACCGACGTTCAGTCCGGCAATCTCCATCAGGCTGCGACTGATCAGGCCATCATTCATCAGTAGCTTCAGTTCGCCATTGCTGGTGCCGAGCAGATCCGCCACCGAATTGCCGGTGCCGCTCAGCGAGGCATCGCCGTTGAGCTGGCCCAAACTGTTCTGCATCGCCGTGACATCCGGGAACAGCTGACGCAGACGCAGCTTACGCGCGTGCAAATCGGCACGTCCGCGCATCGGGCTGCGGTCGCCCTCCAGATGAATGGTGGAGTTGATGCTGCCGCCGGCCATACCGAAGCGCAGCGGATCGAGCAACAGGTCGCCGTTTTTCAGCTGCAGATGCGTATAGAGATCGCTGAGCGGCAGCTTGCTGCTGTGTTCGATGCGTTTGCCGCTGAACTTCACATCCGCATCCATCACATCCCAGCTCTTGGTATCGAACTTGTCATGCGGCAGAACGCGATCGGCGGGCTGCGTTGAGGCATCGCCACGTTGCGCTTTGGCCTGCTGCGTTTTCTCGCTACCTTTGCCCGAGTTGACGCCAATCAGCGGCCCCAAATCTTCCATCCGCAATTGGTTTGAGGTCAGTTCACCGGTCAAGGTTGGGCGCGGTTTGGCCTGACGATAAACGAGGGAGCCGTGAATATCGCTGTCGCCGATGTGGCCGTTAAACTTCTCGTAGCGGAACAGCGGCCCTTTCTCCTCATTGAAACGCGCAATCAAATGGCCGTCAGTTTCGTACGGCGGCGTATCAGGCAGCAGCACGCCCGTCAGGCCATACAGATTCGCCAGCGTATCGCCCGCGAAGCGCAGGCGCACATCCAGCCCGCCGAGATTGAGCGGGTCCTGCAAGGTACCGTCAATACGTACGCGCGTGGTGCCATTACGCACATCCACCTGCAGCGGGAACGGCGTGGTTTTACTGCGCAGCGATAGCATGCCGCCAATTTTGCCGTCGCCATCCAGCTTCTGATTGTTGTAGGTGCCGTTCGCCTGCCAGCCAAAGACAAAATCACCCGCGCCTTTCTGCTGATCGTCACCGCCCGCTACCTGTGCGTACGGCACCGGTCTGCCCAGCGGATTGATGGTTACCGTGACATCGGCCTTATTGACGGCGTCGCGATAGCGCACTTGTCCCTGATCGAACAGAATGTTGTCGAGGCGGAAGGACCAGGCAGAAGGCGCGGCGTTAGCATCGCTGTTCTGGCTGCTGGCGAGATCAAAGGTCCAGTTATTCTTTTTATCAGCGGTTTGCACCAGCCGCGCATCCGGCTTTTGCATCTTGATCCACGGCAGGTAGATCTGCTGATGCAGCAGCGCCAGCGGCGCAATCGTCGCTTCAACGCGCTGCAGATGCACCATGGTGACATCAGGAATGGATGGCGGATTACCGAGCATCACATCGTCGGCATGCACCTGCGGCCACGGCACCCAGCTGCGCCAGCCAGGTTCTTCGCGATTGCGAACCCAGGCCACGCCGAGATCGCCGCGAATCGCGAAAGGTCGGTTCAGTTCGGCCGAAACTTTTTGATTAATCGTAGGTTTCAGGCGGTTCCAGTCAAAGGTGGCGATGATCACCACAATCACTACAACCAATAACAAAAAAATCCCGAACACCCAGCTCAGGATCTTTCGAGTACGTGACATATTGCTTCCTCCTTGCCCTTCCACGTCTGACTAAGGATAGTCGAGACGTCGCGGAACGGGATCAGGGAAGCTCAAGTGCCATACGTTCCAGCTCGCTAAACGGCACCGGACGCGAGAAGAAGTAGCCCTGCGCTGCCATGGCTGGCGAGCTGCGTACCTGTTGCCACTCCTCTTCGGTTTCTACACCTTCGACGATGACGCCGTTGCAATAACGGTTAATCAACGCCAGCAGCATCGAGAACATTGAGCGGCCTTCATCGGTGGCACGCAGCAGCATAAACAGCTCGCGCGAGAGTTTGATGTAGTCGTAACGCAGTTCGGTCAGCGCCGAGAAGTTCGCCATGCCGGAGCCAAAATCATCCAGCCACAGCGGCCCGAGTTCCGGCATCTTGGCGACCATCTCTTCCTGCGGCAACGCATGATGCTCCGTCAGTTCGAAGCGCACCCACGGCAGCTGCGCGATCAGCGTGCGAATCGACTCATGCTGCTCAATCTCCATCAACGTTGGACCGTCGATATTCACCGACGCCACCAGCTGACGCTGATTGAAAAACGCTGACCATGTTATCAGCAGCTCAAGTTGTTCCTGGACGACACCGAGCCGCTGCGCGATAGTCAGTGCTTCAAAGTAGTCTTCGGGCGACAGCCTTTTCTCTGGCGCGGAGGGATGAGTCACCGCCGTCAGTAATTCAATGGCCAGCAAGCGGCCTGAGACCTGGTAAATCGGCTGGAAAGTATAGAATCGTTGGCATTTCTGCCAGAAGAGACGCGTTTCCTGTTGTTGCTCCAGTTCATTTGAAACAGGCAGCCGATGACTCAAATTCTTCATCACCATGGTTTTTTCCTGGTTGGTGTCGAGTGCCTGCAAATAGCATCTCAGCGGCAAGTATCGGCGATCGCCGGGATAACTTTATCAATCTCGTTAGTCCCATGAAGAGTTGAGTGTAACAGCGTGCGCCGCGCTTAATCGGCAAAACAAAACGCGCTTTGGCCGTTAAATCGCCGTAGCGTAGGCGGTTTACTGCCTTAAGTTAAATCAAAACATCGTTTTAAAAACCATTGACGACTGCCATACCAGACGCGAGACTAAGGCAGAATTCACTATAGGCCGAAGACCATGACGCAGAAGAAAATCGCCATTATTGGCGAATGCATGATTGAGCTGTCCGAGAAAGGTGAGAACATCAAACGCGGTTTTGGCGGCGATACGCTGAACACGGCGGTGTATCTGGCGCGTCAGTCAGATAAACAGCTGCGTGTCGATTATGTCACCGCACTCGGCACCGACAGCTTCAGTGACCAGATGATCGCCGCCTGGCAGCAGGAAAAGGTCGAAACCGCGCTGGTTCAGCGCCTCGACAATAAAATGCCGGGTTTGTACTTCATCGAAACCGACGACCACGGCGAGCGGACCTTCTGGTACTGGCGCAACGACGCCGCCGCCCGTTTCTGGCTGGACAGCACCCAAGCAGACCTGATTTGCCAGCAGCTGGCACACTACGATTATCTCTATTTGAGCGGCATCAGCCTGGCGATTCTGCCAGCGGCCAGTCGCGACAAATTGATGGCGCTGCTCAGCACCTGTCGTCAGAACGGCGGCAAGGTGATTTTCGACAACAACTATCGGCCGCGCTTGTGGGCCGATAAAGCCAGCGCCCAGCAGGCGTATGCCGAGATGCTGCGCCATACCGACATGGCATTCCTGACGCTCGACGACGAAGATTTGCTGTGGGGCGAGCAGCCGCTGGATGCGGTGATTGCCCGCACACGCGCTGCGGGCGTGCAGGAGATTGCCATTAAACGCGGTGCGGATTCCTGTCTGGTGGCGGTCGGCGATGAGCCACTGCGCGAAGTCGCCGCCATCAAGCTGGCGAAAGAGAAAGTGATCGATACCACCGCGGCTGGCGACTCCTTCAGCGCCGGTTATCTGGCGGTGCGTTTAGCCGGAGGAAGCGCCGAAGATGCCGCCGCACGCGGTCATCTCACCGCCAGCACGGTGATCCAGCATCGCGGCGCGATTATCCCGCTCAGCGCGATGCCGAAATGACATAACCACCTGCACCAACCGTAGCGGCGCAATTTGTTGCGCGATGAATCGCGCCGCTAAAAATCTCTGCGCCATTTATTACCTGTGCTAACCAACCCGCCCGCGCAGTTTGCCTTAACGCAGCATTTTTCCCTGCCAATTTCCGCTAATCACCTGACTCATCCACTTCTGTAACAAAACCCGTATTGCTTCTTCAATCACGCTAATCAGATCGATTTAAATTCAATGCGTTATGGCACGAAATCTGGCCGCCAGGCATAGTCCGAAACTGGCTAAATCGGCGGTTTTCGGCTGGACGCCAGCTGCAAAAGAGACCATGTTTTAATCAATAACAGCAGGACGCTGTTACTCCGGCCGCGAAAAAAATAACGGCAACATGACTCGCTCAGGACTGACTTATGCACACAGAAATCATCAACATCTGGCCACACGGTGATGCGCCAGGCGCGAGCGATTCGCGCGCTCAGCCGCAGATCGTCGATCTCGCCAAAGAATACGAACCTTATGACCGCGCCGCCACCGGCGTGCGCTGCCCGGAGATTGCTATCTGGCATCCGGAAACCTCCAACGGCATCACGCTGCTGGTGGCGCCGGGCGGCGGTTATCAGCGGGTATTGATCGACCGTGAAGGCAGCGCGCTCGCCACCTTCTTCACGTCAATGGGCTACACGCTGGCGGTGATGACCTATCGCCTGCCGTATGACGGTCACCATGAAGGTCCAGACGCGCCGCTGGCTGATGCGCAGCGTGCGGTGCGCGTGCTGCGTGAACGTGCGCAGCGCGGGTTGAACGGCAAATATATCGTGATGATGGGCTTCTCGGCGGGCGGACACGTTGCTGCCAGCCTCGGCACGCGCTTTGGCGAGAAACTCTATCCGGTGCAGGATCAGGCCGACAGCTTTACGCCGCGCCCGGATGCGATGGTGCTGCTTTATCCGGTGATCAGTATGCGTGAAGGTCTGGCGCATGAAGGTGCACGCACCCGCTTGCTTGGCGCATGGCCGGATCAAAAGATGGTTGATGCTTATTCGCTGGAGACGCGCGTACACGCACAAACGCCACCGACGCTGCTGATTCACGCTTCCGATGATGAGTCGGTTTCGGTGAACAACAGCATGGTATTCTTCAGCGCGCTGCGTGAGCACAAAGTGCCGGTGGAGATTCACTTTTACCAAAAAGGCGGCCACGGATTTGGTATCCGTGGCGTGGCAGATTTACCTTTGGCGAGCTGGCCGATGCTCGTCACCGAATGGCTCAGAGCGAAGACCTGAACATCAGGATGATGGCGCGGTCTGTTCCGCCGCGCCTGCGCTGCTATCCGGCTTCACGTCTTCCGGGCTAGCCGGCGCCGCTGGCGGTACCGGTAGCTTCATCACTTTATCCCAGCCTTCCTGCAGCATCTTCACGTTGGTCTCGGCTTCACCCTGCGGCTGAATCAGCACCATGGTCAGTTCCTGCGACAATTGCTGACGCAGCTCCTGATTCAACTGGTCACGCGTCATCTCGCCGAGGAACGTCTGACGCAGCTTTTGATACTGCTCAGGCGCGATGTCCACGACCGAATTTTGCTGCGAGCGCAGACGCTGGCCCATCAGAATATCAGTATCGGTGCGGGCGTAAGTGGCAAACAGCTTGTTGAGCTCCAGTAGCTTCTGCGCCATCAGCGCATCAAACTCCTCCTGCGGTAACCCTTTGTCGCGCACCGCCGCCAGCTCTTTCGCCACTTGGTTCATATTCTGCGGCAAAGAGGCGTTTGGGCTGTCCATGTTGATCGAGCACTGCGCGCGTTGATAGAGCACACGGCAATCGAAACCAACCTGCACGCTTTGCGCTTTGCTGTCAGCCAGCGCCCGCTGCACATGCCAGAACAGCGCTTCACGCGCTAAATCGCTCTGCCAGTAGCGCTGCAAATTCTGCGAATCGCGAATCGGCTGCCATGCGGTGTCCCACACCAGCGACAGGCGATCCTGACTCATGCCGCCATTCACCAGATTCACCGGCTGATGCGGCAGCGGTGACAGCGTCGGTAGCGCGGCAGGTGCCACGCGCTTGCCTTTCAGCGGCGCGAAGGCTTTGTTGATCTGCTCCGCCATACTGCGGCTATCGACGTTACCCACCACGTACAGCGTCATGCCATCGGGCGTGTACCACTGCTGATAGAAGCTGTTGAGCTGGGCGATATCCACCGGCGCGCGCGGTTGCTCGCCCGGATCGTGCGCCAGCATCGCCGAGCCTTTCAGGCGATAGCGCCACCACACGTCCTGGGTATTGGCGGGCCAGGTGGCAATCGGATCGGTGGCCGTTAACGCGGTAGCCACCACTTGCTCATTGATTGTCATTTTCCCGGCGGTCGCCGCCAGCCAGCTGAGCGCTTCTTTCAGCAGATCAGGGCGGTTATTCGGCAAGCTCAGGTTGTATTGGGTGTAATCGTACGAGGAGATGGCAGGCGGCAGCGGACGTTGTGGATCCATGGCTTGCTGCCACAGCGCGCGTTGCTGATTGGTGTCCAGCGTGGCGTTATGCACCATCGCTAAACGCGGTAAAAGATGGCTATAGCCCGTTTGTTGCGCACTCTCCACCAGCGAACCGGTGTTAACAATCAGGCGCAGTTCAATACGATCGCTTGGACGTTGTGGTGTGGTCAGCAGCTGCCAGCTAAAACCATTGTCCAGTTTGCCTTCCTGCCAGGCGGGATCGGGTTGGAGCGTCTCGGCGTGCACGCCAAAACCGGACGCTGCCAGTAGCAATCCGCCAACCAAAAGCCGAATTCTGGTGCCCTGCATGTGAACCCCTACTCAAACAGATCAACGCTCGTTAACGCGGCATGTTCGGCCACATCTGGGGTGACCGGTGCGGCATTTTGCCGCCACGTTTATTTAATAACAGACTCTTTGACCACGAGAAGGTCAGGATGTCGCGCAACGAGGCAAAAAATCGGGAAAAAAATCAATGGGGTTTATTATGCAAATGCCCGCTGTCAGGGCAAGCGACAGCGGGCATTTCTCGGCAAATTAACGCAAATAGCAGGTTATGCGGCGGTTTCTGGTGCGTTATTCACCTTTTTCCCTGCAGAAAGCGTCGCATTCAGTTGTTTCTCATCCAGTTGTCCAACCCACTTCGCCACCACGATGGTCGCTACGCCGTTACCCACCAGATTGGTTAGCGCACGCGCTTCGGACATAAAGCGGTCGATACCGAGAATCAGCGCCAGACCAGCAACCGGTAAATGTCCCACCGCTGACAGGGTGGCCGCCAGCACGATAAAGCCACTGCCGGTTACGCCTGCTGCGCCTTTTGAGGAGAGCAGCAGCACCACTAACAGCGTGATTTGGTGGAACACATCCATATGCGCGTTGGTCGCCTGCGCGATAAACACCGCCGCCATGGTGAGGTAAATCGAGGTGCCATCGAGGTTGAAGGAGTAGCCGGTTGGAATCACCAAACCCACCACCGATTTCTTACAGCCCAGCTTCTCCATCTTATCCAGCATGCGCGGCAGCGCCGATTCAGATGAGGAAGTGCCGAGCACAATCAGCAGCTCTTCTTTGATATAGGCGACAAATTTAAAGATGTTGAAGCCAGCGAAGCGCGCAATCAGTCCCAACACCACCACCACGAACAGCACGCAGGTGATATAGAAGCAGATGATCAGCTGACCCAGCTGCACCAGCGAGCCGACGCCATATTTACCGATGGTAAAGGCCATCGCCCCGAAGGCACCGATTGGCGCGAGACGCATAATCATGTTGATCACGCCGAAGATCACTTTCGAGAAGCTCTCAATGACGTTGAACATCACGGTGCCAGCGCTGCCGAGGCGATGCAGAGCGAAGCCGAACAGAATAGCGAACAGCAGCACTTGCAGAATGTTGCCGCTGGCGAAGGCACCAATCACGCTATTTGGAATCACATCCAGCAGGAAGGCGACCACACCTTGCTGCTCCGCCTGCTGTGCGTAAACCGCGACCGCTTTGGCATCCAGCGTGGCCGGATCAACGTTCATGCCCGCGCCTGGCTGCACCACGTTAACCACCACCAAACCGATGATCAGCGCGATGGTGCTGACCACTTCAAAGTACAGCAGCGCCACTGCGCCCGTACGTCCAACGGCTTTCATGCTCTCCATGCCGGCAATACCGGTCACCACCGTACAGAAAATCACGGGGGCGATGATCATCTTGATCAACTTAACGAAACCATCGCCAAGCGGCTTCATTTGCGCGCCTAACTCAGGATAGAAGTGGCCCAACAGGACGCCGATGCCGATGGCAACCAGTACCTGAAAATAGAGGCTTTTTAAGATTTTCATAACAGGTGTCCAGTAAGACGGTTCGCACCGCCATTGTTGTGGAGAACGCATGCGGCAAGCCGCCAGAAGCGTAAAACCTTACCGATGGCGAGGAAAATAACACCCTGTTAACAAGATTAATATCCCCTACTATTCCTTACAAAAGTTACAAAACTCTAACTATGAACTGAAACGCTTCAGCACAGCGCTTCGCTACAATTTTGTAAGGAAAATCAATAACCAAGGTGATTATTCAGGAAGTTGCGGGCTATTGAGCCAGCGTTGATTAAAGACGTGGAGCGGCAGCGCTTCAGCGTATAAGTAGCCTTGCCCTATAGTAATTCCGCGCGCCAGCAGCCAGTCGCGCTGCTCGGCGGTTTCCACACCTTCGGCGATGACGTCGAGGTGAATGATGTCGGCAATCGCCGCCACGATGCGCACCATGGTGTCGTCATCCGGCAGCGCGGCGACGAAGCTGCGATCCATTTTCAGCTTATTCACCGGCAGCGCTTTGAACTGATGCAGATAGTTGAGGTTGGAGTAGCCCATACCGAAATCGTCGAGCGCCACTGCCACGCCGGTTTGCTGTAATAAGCGCAGCAGCGCAATCGCCTGCTCGGCATCGCCAATCTGTGCGGTTTCGGTGATTTCCAGTACGAAGTTGCCCGGTGCAATGCGATGGCGCTCCAGCAAGCCCTGCAAATGGCTGACCATGCTGGCATCACGCAGCTGCACCGCCGAGATATTGACGCTGAGCGGGATATTAATGCCCTGCTTCTGCCAGCCGGCCAGAATGCGGCAGGCTTCCTCAAACACCCAGCGGCCAATGGCCGAAATCACACCAATCTCTTCGGCGCTGGCAATAAACTCTTCTGACAATCCGTAGCTGCCATCCGGCATGCGCATGCGCAACAGCGCTTCGGCACCGGCCAGCCCGCCGGTTTCCATATTGATTTGCGGTTGCAGATAAAGGGCAAACTGCTCGTCCTGTAAACCTTGCAAGATGTCGTGCTCCTGCGTTAAACGCTTCTGCGCCCGCTCGGTGAGCGCCGGGTCGAAGAACAGAATCTGGTTTTTGCCTTGATGGCGCGCCGACATCATCGCCGAAGTCGCGCGATCAAGCTGTTCGCTGGCCGAAATGCTGTTCTCTTCGTGCAGCGCCAGACCGATGCTGGCATTCGGACGCAGCTGCAGCTGTTGCAGGTTCACCGGCTGATTGATGCGAATCATCAGGTTGCGCGCCAGGCGCATGGCACGGAAAGGATTGTGCGCGCGCTTCATCAGCAAGGCGAAGTCGCTGGGGCCGGTTTGCGCCAGCAGCGAGTGATCGTCAACGGTGCTGCGTATCTTCTCCACCAGCGTCAGCATCAACGTATCGCGCTGCTCATCGCTCAAAACGCCGTTGGCTTCCTGTAGCGTTTCAATGCGAATCACCATCAAGCCCCACGCCTGACGATTGTGGCGATGGCTCATGTGCTGTTCGAGCAGCGCAAGGAACAACGCGCGATTGGGCAGGTCCGTCACGGCGAAATGCGTGGTCATGCGGCTCATTTCGTCGTGAATCGACTCCAGCACCTGCTGATTGCGGTTGTAGCTGCGAATCAGCATACCGATTTCATCATCGCGATGATTATGCGGCAGCTTCATTTTATGAGTCAGAATCGCCTGCGGCGGCAGCTCCTGCAAATCACGCGAAATGTCGCGCAGCGGATGCACTATCAAGCGGTTGATACACCAGCTGATGGCGATAGAGAGAATCAGCGCCAGCAGCAGATAGGTGGTGATCATGGTCGACAAGGTGCTGAGCAGGAACTGATAAACGCGCGAGGAGTCGGCCTGCAACACCAGATAGGCAATCGGCTTCGGCAAGCCCGATCGCTCCACCGAATAGAGCGGCAGCGTGATTTGTACCGGTAGTTCAAACAGGCGTGCGACCCAACGCGGCACCGGTTTTTCCGGCGCGAAATCAGCGTGCAGCGCCTGGAAGGCATTCGGCAACACCACATCGGCACGCGATAAAATACCGGCCGGTTTTAGCGTATTGAGGATGCGTTCGGCTTGCGGGATATCGGCTTTAAGTACCGCTTCGGAGAGCGGCTGACGCACGGTGTGCGCCACATTTTCCATTTGCTGGGCGTAGTCAATCCTGCGCTGCTGCACAAAGTGAAAGAGCTGGATGACAATAAAGATGCAGATGGTCACCATCGCCACGGCAGAAACCGTCGCCATCTGCTTTATCGTTAGAGAACGACTGACGCGCAACAAAACTTCTCCAGGCCACACAAGCGTGTAATGAGATGAAATTCGCAGCGAGTATATCCTAGGTCACGCGTTTTTTTCGCCGGGATAAAGGCGAAAAATCGGTAAGTTGGGTTATTTATGAAGTGATTCGGAATTATGCAGGTTTTGGCGTGAGTAAATGCATGCCAGGTCGCCATAAATGGCGCCCCTACGATATAAAACCTGTAGGGTCGTCATTTATGGCGACCTGGTTCATCCTCGTTCCGGATTACTGCGGATATGGCACCCAATCGCCGCCGTTCAGGCGGATCCACGGTTTGCCCTGATACATCATCACCACCGCATTATCGTTCTCGGACACCACCGGCGTCTGCGGCAGATTATCGGTCATCACCGACATATTGACGTTCGGCGCGTTAAACACCTGACCATCCACCACGCGCGACACCATTTCCGAAATCGCCATCAGGCTGGTTGGCGTCTCCACGCTGAGCGGCTGCCCTTGATGCGGCGCTTTCATGCCAACAAACTTAATGCCGACCGGCACATGGGTGATATCCGGACTTGGGATGTCACGCAATCCCGACATCTGCATCTTGTCACCCTGCAGCGCTGCGCCGTGTTCCGGCACCACCAGCACCATCACGCGGCGACCCGATTTCTCCAGATTAGTCAGGAAAGCATCGAGCTGATCAAACAGCACTTTGGCGCGCGGCTGCCAGTCTGCGCTGCGCGTGCTGCCGAGTTCACGCGTACCGTCGTGCAGCGGAATCAGGTTATAGAAGGTGGCGGAGCGCGCATCGCTGCTCTTGGTGCGGTCGTCGAGCCAGCGCTGCATCAACTGCGCATCATTGAATACCGGAGAGCCATCAAACGACGTCACCTCCGGCGCGATGCCCGCCTGCGACATCAACGGCGCCTGCAGATTACCCTCTTCGCGCAGCTCTTTGAGATAGTTACCAAACACGCCGGTGTGATCCATCATCAACTGCTGTTTAAAGCCCAGCTTGGCCAGATTATCGAACAGATAACAGCGCTGATCGGTTGCTTTGTACAGATCGCTGTGCGAGCTCTGGCCGCAGCTGGCACGCAGCAGACGAATCCCCGCCGGGCCGCTGTAACCGGTGGCGGAGTTGTAGTTGTTGAGCAGAATATCGAAGTGCTGCCACAGCGGATGATTGCGCAACTGCGCGACATTCAAATCCGACCATGACAGCGAACAGATATTGATCACCAGAATATCGAACGGCTGCGAATCGGCAGGCAATGCGTCCGGGAAGTGCGTTGAACGCTGGCGCTCGGCGTCGTAAAAACGGTTAAGCCACGCGGTAAGATTGGCGCTGGTTGGCGGCGCGGATTGATCGAGGCCATCTGGTGCTTTCGCCGCTGGCGTATCGTTGAGCTTCACCGTCGGCGTAGCGGCGCTGCTTGGCAGTAAATTCATTGCCGGTCCGGCAATCGTCAGCACGTTGAGCCAGATCAGCATCAGCGACACCAGCACGGTGACGCGAATCCACTGCGCGACAAACAGATACAGCACCAGCAGCACAAAGCCCGCGCCAATCATCTCCCAGTTGATAAAGCGATTGGCAAGGTCGAGCAAGTAACTGGGCGAGAAGCCCGCCAGCTGACTGCCCTGGCTCATGATCGAGCTGAGTCCCGGCAGCCAGGTATCGTGCCAGAACAGCGCAATGCCAATTGGCAGCGAAATCCACTGACGCAGACGATGCAGCCGCGCGCTCGGCAGCGGGAACAGCAGCCACGCCAGAAACACCAGATTACTCAGCGCGTGGAAATTGAGGTAGCCGTACCACAGCAGCGCAAATTTGATCAGGAAGTAAAAGTTCCAGCCACCGAGGCCGCGCCACCACGAACCGTGCATCGTGAATCTGTTATTCATGTTTATCCGTTTTATTGGTTTTGCGTTGCCACTGTCCTTCTGATTTCAATGCGCGCGTCGGCAGCAAACGCAGCAGCGGATTGGTGCCGCTGCGCGTGAGCCCGCGCCCAAACAGCGATCTCAGGAACAGTAAAATCAGTAACAGCAGGATCGCCACCTGCACCCAATCCATCAGTGTCATTAGTGGCTTGCTCCATCGAGGTTGAGGGTGATCGGCTGCGGCGTTTGTGCTCCGCGCTCAGGCACATCGGCCTGCGCAGCGACGGGCACAGCGGCCAGCGGCGCGGCTTGTCTGTCGCACTGTATCACCGATGTCAGCTGACGAATTTTGTCCGCCTCCGACACGATCTGATTATCTTCAAACCAGACGATGCGATTGCTAAACAGCTCGTCATGCGGCAAGGAGAAGATTGATTTAAGCGCGATATCCAAATCGTTGAAGCGGCACGAAGAGAGGAACAGATAAATGCGGTCATTCACCAGCGTCACCAAATCGCCAAAGCGGCGCGGTTTACACAGCGTCAGAATCTGTTCGGGTTTCAGCTGCGGCACCGCGCGCAGCGCCACCAGCAAACCTTTGTCATTTTCCGGCAGCAACGTGTTGGCCATTAGCTGCTGCACCGCCGCGCAAAACGCGTCCAGCGGTAAATAGCCTTTCTGCTGCAAGGGCTGCAACGCCTGCATCAGTGCATTGAGATTGGCAGGCACATGGCGCGAGAACTGTTGCCCCTGAATCCCTTCCAGCATGGTAAGAAAACGCGACAAGCTGGCCGCCGTCGGCACGATGGCATTCACGCCGCAGGCCAGCAGCAAACGCTCATCACTGTAGCGCAGCGTGGTACTGATTTCGCGCACCACAATCTTAAGCGCGCTACCACGTGAACGGCGCAGACTATGGACCATGGTTGCTAAAGAATTAATGTCTTGGTTATGGACCAGGCTAAAGATGACGGTTGCCGCATTTGCCTGCTGAGCACGTGAGAACACGCTTTCGTTGTCACTAAATAATTGCCACTGCACAGAAAGTGGCGGTGCGCCTTCCAGCACACCCTCTTGCGCAAGGAATTGGTTTTCATCATTGCGGCTTAATGGAATATTTTGTTCTGCGTCATTTACGGCAATAAATTGATTATCACCGCAAATCAAACGGATCGCACGATCGGCCAGCAATTTATCTGCTGCAGACCACCAGTTAATTCGATATTGCCAACTGTCCTGCTGAAAATCTAAATGCGCGAGACCATCCAGCTGACGAAAATAAGCTTGCAGATGATGACGTAAGTGAATTATTGACGTGCCGGAGGTGATCATTAACAGCGTGATTTGTTTTTTAGTTATCAATCGACGCATGCGCTTAAGCCAAATGGCCAATTCATCGGGTGATAGTTTTCCCCACAACGCGGCATTACTATAAAAAATTACCAGTCCACTGCGGCTATTCAGCACGCGGGAAAAATCACTCTCCAGTTGCTGTAAGCTGCTTTTATTTGCTGGTAAGGAAAATAACGGCATACGCGCCGGACCCCCGATGGGATCGGGCGTCAGCAGCGCCTGCGGTTTCTCGTCAGCACTGATCAGTGTCGCCGCCTTTTGCTGGCTAACCACCTGACGCAAAAGCATTCCTGCATCTTCCTGACGCTGGCTAGTAATCCAGTAAAACCCTGGATTCTGCAGAGTATTTAATTCCTGCTGAATCTGCTGCAGGCCAAGCGCATAATGATTTTTCATATTTTATTCGCGATCGATACAATCCAGGCTAGTTTAATCCACACAGCCACAATTGGAACCGGTGAAATAAAAAATAGCCTCTTAGTGCAAATCACATTGATCTGCGGATAGCATTTTTCTTTACTTCAGGTTTAAACTTTACAAAAAATAGAATCACAATTCATCCGTTGTCGATTTTTCGGTGGCAAAAAAATAATGAAAACAGAAAATGCATTTTCGCTGAATGCTGCTAGCAGCGAAGAGCACGATGACATCAACGCTTTGAGTGATGCCTTTTCCCTTAAGGCATTTCGCTACATTGATATTGCCCGTGAAGCGCGACTTAATACCATTATGACGCGCTGGCCATTGCTGCGTGAAATAAGCGCGGCACAGGAGTCAGAACGTTAATGCCTGTTATAGCATTACAAGGATTGCGTGGCGGCTGTGGCGCCACTTCGCTGAGCACCGCGCTCGGCTGGGCGTTTAACGCGCTGCAGCAATCGGTACTGGTTATCGACTTTTCCCCGGTAAATCAACTGGCTGCCCACTTTAATCTGTCGCTCAGCCACACTCAGGGTTGGGCACCTGCGCTGCTCGAACAGCAAGCGTGGCAGCAGTGCGCCCAGCGCTATCAAGCGGGGCTGGATTTTCTGCCGTTTGGCGCACTCACGCCGCAACAGCGCGCCCACATCACTACTATCAACTCAGAATTTGCCGCACCGCTGCTACATGCGTTACCGGCCCTGAAATCGCACTACGATTGGGTTATTTTCGATATGCCTGCGGATCTGTTGCCGTGGCAGCGATCCTTTGTTGCAGCAGCCGATCGTCTGCTGCAGGTGCTGACGCTGGATGCCAACTGCCAGTTGCGTCTGCATCACGCGCGTTTTCCTGCGCACACGCTGTTCCTGATCAACCAGTTCAACGCCAACAGCCAGCTGCAGCAGGATCTGCATCAGCTGTGGATCAGCTCGCTGAAAAACCTGGTTCCTCAGGTCATCCACCGCGATGAAGCGCTGGCGGAAGCGCTGATGATGAAGCAGCCGGTAGGCGAATATCGGCCGCATGCGCTGGCCAGTGAAGAGATCAACACGCTGGCCAACTGGCTGCTGCTGCATGTGGCGGGAGGCGCGGCGTGACTCCATTACGCTGGCTGCTGATGCCGCAAGCGTATCAGGCGCTGCAACGCCGCGCTCAACTGGCGCATCAGTATGGCGCGGGCCGCTTCACCATCGCACTGCATCTGATGTGGTGCGTGCTGGCGTGGTCGCTGTTGCGGTTGGAAACTCCCGGCTGGCAGCGCATCCTGCAACATCGTCAGCGTTACTATCCGCAAATTTCGCCGCTGCGCCCGCGACCGCTTGACCCGCTGCGCTATGCGCTGCAAAGCCTGTGGCTGATGCTGGTCTTGCCGCTCGACAAGCGCACGCGTAAAAGTTTTAGCGTCAAGCCGCTGTTTCGCTGGCGTGAACGCCTGTATCAATGGCTCGGCGCGCTGCCGGCACGGCTGGAACATAACCGTTTCGCTCAGCGCAGCGAACAACGTATTCAGGCGATGCCCGCGTGGTTGCGCCAGCTGCTGTTTATCGCGGCGGCGATTGTTGCCAGCCTGCTGGCGCTGCTGTGCATTTCGCAACCGTTCGGCATCACCACGCAGTTTGTCTTCGTGCTGCTGTTATGGGGATTAGCGATGCTGGTGCGGCGCGTGCCGGGACGCTTGTCCACCATCATGTTGATCGTGTTATCGCTGACGATTTCCTGCCGTTATCTGTGGTGGCGCTATACCGAAACCCTCAACTGGGACGATCCGCTCAGCCTGACGTTTGGTCTGCTGCTGATTGGTGCCGAAACCTATGCGTGGGCGGTATTGGTGCTGGGTTATTTCCAGACGTTGTGGCCGCTCAATCGTCAGCCGGTTTCGATGCCGCCGGACATTACCTCGTGGCCGAGCGTCGATATTCTGGTGCCGACCTACAACGAACCGCTCAGCGTGGTGAAGCCAACCCTCTACGCAGCGATGGGCATCGACTGGCCGCAGGACAAACTGAATATCTACCTGCTGGATGACGGCACGCGCGAAGAGTTCCGCGAGTTTGCCGCCAGCGTTGGCGTCAATTACGTGGTGCGCCCGACTCACGAACATGCCAAAGCGGGCAACATCAACCATGCGTTGAAAGCCGTATGCCGCAGCGAATATGTGGCGATTTTTGACTGCGACCATGTGCCTACACGCTCATTCCTGCAGCTGACGATGGGCTGGTTCCTGAAAGATCATCGGCTGGCGATGCTGCAAACACCACACCATTTCTTCTCGCCCGATCCGTTCGAACGTAACCTCGGCCGCTTCCGCCAGACGCCGAACGAAGGTTCGCTGTTTTACGGTTTGGTGCAGGATGGCAACGATACCTGGGATGCAGCGTTCTTCTGCGGCTCTTGTGCCGTACTGCGCCGGACCGCGCTGGATCAGATTGGCGGGATTGCGGTAGAAACCGTCACCGAAGATGCACACACCTCGCTGCGCCTGCATCGTCAGGGTTACACCTCGGCGTATATCCGTATTCCGCAGGCTGCCGGTCTGGCCACCGAGAGTTTGTCCGCGCATATCGGCCAGCGTATCCGCTGGGCACGCGGCATGGTGCAGATTTTCCGCCTCGATAACCCGCTGTTTGGCAAAGGGTTAAAGCTGGTGCAGCGCCTGTGTTACGCCAACGCCATGCTGCACTTTCTCGCTGGGATTCCGCGCCTGATCTTCCTGCTGGCACCGCTGGCGTTTCTGCTGTTCCACGCCTACATCATCTACGCGCCCGCGCTGGCGATCGCCATCTACGTGCTGCCGCACATGCTGCACACCAGTTTGACCAACTCGCGCATTCAGGGCCGCTGGCGTCACTCGTTCTGGAGCGAAGTGTATGAAACCGTGCTGGCGTGGTACATCGCGCGGCCAACCACGGTGGCGCTGTTCAACCCGCACAAAGGCAAGTTCAACGTGACCGCCAAGGGCGGTTTGGTGGCCGAGCGTCATCTCGATTGGGTGATTACCAAACCGTACATGATGCTGGTGCTGCTGAATATCGCCGGTATCGGTATGGCCTTCTGGCGCATGGCGTACGGTCCGGCCAACGAAATGCTCACCATTTGGGTCAGCCTGGTGTGGGTGATTTACAACATGATTATCCTCGGCGGCGCGGTGGCGGTGTCGGTTGAAGCGCGCCAAATCCGCGAAGCGCATCGTGTGGAAATCGCCATGCCCGCCGCCATCGCGCGTGAGGATGGACACATGGTGCCGTGCACGCTGCGCGACTATTCCGATGGCGGCGTGGGCGTTGAGCTGCGTGAAGCCGATGCGCTGAAAGAGGACGAAACCGTGTCGCTGCTGCTGCGCCGTGGTCAGCAAGAGTTCAGCTTCCCGTGTCAGGTGCAGCGCGTGTTTGGCCGTCGCGCCGGCATTCGTTTGCATCAACTCAGCACGCGCCAACACATTGAATTTATTCAGTGCACTTTCGCTCGCGCCGATACCTGGGCGCTGTGGCAGGACGGCTTCCCGGAAGACAAACCGGTGCAAAGTCTGGCCGACATTATGGTGCTGGGTTTTAAAGGCTATCTGCGTCTGGCCGAGTATGGCCCTGCGCCGCTGCGCCGTGTATTCCGTGGCCTCACCGCATTGGTGAGCTGGCTGGCGACATTGCTGCCGCAGCGTATTGACCGCCAGCCCGCGACGATCAAAACCGATTTTACTTAAGTTGATGATATGACCATGACGAAAAAACTGAGTTGGTTCACCGCCCTGATGCTGGGCTGCGTAGCTGTGGTGCAGGCCGCGCCACAGACCTCAGGCGCCCTCAATGCGCCGCAGCCGTTACCGGAGGTGAACGCATTGGTCGACGCCAACGCGCCGCTGCGTGACAGCCAGCTGGTGTTTAATCAGGTCGCCCCACCGCCCGGCAGCATGACGCTGCGCGGAACCGAACCGAGCAGCCAGATTGAGTTCGGCGTGCGCAGCGATGAAGTGGTGACGCGTGCGCTGCTGAATCTGAGCTATCGTCCGTCGCCAGCGCTGATTCCCACGCTGTCGCAGCTTAAGGTCTATCTCAACGATGAATTGGTGGGATTGGTGACCGTCACCGCCGATCAGCTTGGCAAAGAGAATCAAAAGCAGATCCCTATCGATCCACGCTTTATCAGCGACTTCAACCGCGTGCGCCTTGAGCTGGTTGGTCACTACGCCAACGTGTGTGAAAACCCGGCCAACAGCACCATCTGGCTGGATATCGGCAAAGCCAGCAAACTTGATTTGACGCTGCAAAAGCTGCCGTTAAAGAACGATCTGTCGCATTTCCCGGAGCCGTTCTTTGATACGCGCGACAGCCGCCCGCTGCAGCTGCCGATGGTCTTTAACGCCCAGCCGAATTTGCTGCAACAGCGTGCGGCCGGGATTCTGGCTTCATGGTTTGGCAGCAAAGCACAGTGGCGCGGACAATCTTTCCCAGTGCTGTATAACCAGCTGCCTAAAGAGCAGCATGCGGTGGTGTTTGCCACCAACGATCATCGTCCCGACTTCCTGAAAGACCTGCCGCCGGTGGAGAAACCGACGGTGGAGATGGTCAATCAGCCGGACAATCCGTACGAGAAAATGCTGCTGATTCTGGGTCGCGACGATCAGGACCTGTTAGCTGCGGTTGAAGGGATTGCACAAGGTCAGCTGCTGCTGCGCGGCGACACCTCAACCATCGACAGCGTAAAACTGCTGGCCGCGCGCCAGGCGTACGATGCACCGAACTGGGTGCGCACCGATCGCCGCACTACCTTTGCCGAGCTGACGCAGTATCAAAATCAGCTACAGGGCGACGGCTTACAGCCGAATCCGATCAGCCTGACGCTGAATCTGCCACCGGATCTGTTCCTGGTGCGTGCGCGCGGTATCGATATGGATCTGCGCTACCGCTACACCTCGCCGATTCAGCAGGATGGCTCGCGTCTCGCGGTGCATCTTAACAATCAGTTCATGCAGGATTATCCGCTGACGCCGAAAGATACCGCCGGTCAGCAGCTGATGCGCATTCCGCTGATGCAGGGTTTGCAGGACAGCAATCGCCAGTTGACCATTCCGGCGCTGCGCCTCGGTGTGGTGAATCAGCTGCGCTTTAACTTTGATTACGCCAACACCTTTATCGGTGGCACCGCCGATGGCCGCTGCGAAACCGTCACCGCCGTCGGACATCACGTGGTGATCGACGATACCTCGAGCATCGATTTCTCCGGCTATCGTCATTACATCGAAATGCCGTCGCTGGGTGCGTTCGCCAACGCCGGTTTCCCGTATAGCCGCTTCGCCGATCTGGCGCAAACGCTGGTGCTGGTGCAGCCTAAACCGAGCAATGACGAAGTCAGCACGCTGCTCAATGCGCTCGGCAGCATCGGCGCGCAAACCGGTTATCCTGCGCTGCGCGTGCAGATGAGCGATGACTGGAGCAAAGCGAAATCAGCGGATGCGGATATGTTGATGATCGGCGGCATTCCGCCGGATCTGCAGGACGACACCAAGATCCCGCTGCTGGCCGATGCCGCACGCAGCTGGATCAGCATGCCTGCACGCAGCAATGCGGCGGCCAACGTGCCGATTTCTGACAGTGAACGCGCTGCGGAAAGCCAAACCACCATCAGCTCACGCGGGCCGATGGGCGCCATTGTTGGCTTCCAGTCACCGTTTAACGATCAACGCAGCGTCGTGGCGCTGCTGGCCGACAGCCCACGCGGCTGGGAATTGCTGAATAATGCATTGCTCGACAGCGGCAAACGCGCGGCGGTGTTCGGTTCCGCTGCGGTGATCCGTGAGTCAGGCGTGAATAGCATTCGTGTCGGCGAAACCTATTACGTGGGTCACCTGCCGTGGTGGGAACGTCTGTGGAATCTGCTGGCAACGCATCCGGTGTGGCTGGCGATTTGCGCGGTTGTGGTGGTGATTCTGTTTGCGCTGATGGCGTGGCGTTTAATGCGCATGGTGAGCCGTCGCCGTCTGGCCGAGCTGGATGACGATGAATAAACTGCAGCTTGGATTGCTGATTGGCAGCACGCTCGGGGTGTTAGCCGGTTCGGCTGCCGCCCCGATCGGTCCACAGGTTTCGCCGGTCGAGTGGCTGCTGATGCAGATTCGCACCGGCGAATCGACCAACAAACTCGATCTGGTGCAGCAATCGCTCTATCGGCTGGAAAAAATCGATCCTGATAATCCGCAGGTGCTGGCGGCGCAAATCCGCATGGCATTGCGTCAGGGCGATCAGGCCAAAGCGCAAAAACTGCTGGATGAACTGAAGCGCGTGGCACCGAATGCCGCCGCCACGCGCGAATCGGCAGCCGGATTGCGTCTGGTGACTGCGGAAGGTCGTCAGCAGTTACAGCAGGCGCGCTTGCTGGCCACCGCCGGACACGTCGCCGAAGCCAAAGCCGCGTGGGACGCGCTGTTCCACGGCGTGTTCCCCGATGTGAATACCGAGCTGGAGTATTGGCGGTTGGTGGCGCGTTTACCCGGCCAGCAGCCGCAAGCGTATCAACAGCTGCAGGCGCTGGAGCAGCGCTATCCCGGCAACATCGGCGTTGAGCTGCAGCTGGCGCGCATGGCGTTTGATAACAATCAGCCGGGCGAAGCCTTCACGCAGCTGCGTCGTCTCGCCAACCGCAACGGCGGGCGCGATGCCGCTTCCGAGCTGTGGTTGCAGCAGATCCAGAATCAGCCGGTGAGCGAACGTAGCGTCGCCAGCCTGCAGCAATATCTGCAAACCTTCACCGAAGGCGATGCTCAGCAGCGCGGTCAGCAAGAGCTGGCACGTCAGCAAAAACTGCTCGCCGATCCCGCGTATCGCCAGCGCATGCGTGGTTTGGCGCTGGTCGATGCCGGTGGCGGCGCAAATGCGATTGCCGCGCTCAATGCCGCGTTAAAAGCCAACCCTAATGATGCCGAACTGATGGGCGCGATGGGCCAGGCGCAGGCGCGAGCCAACAATCGCGCCGCCGCCATTAGCTGGCTGGAGAAAGCGATTCAGGCCGGCCAGGCAAGCACGCAGATCGGCAAGTGGCAGTCTCTGTTGCAAACCAACCGCTACTGGCTGGCGATCAACAATGGTGATGCGGCGCTGAAAAAAGGCGATATCGCAGCGGCGGAGCGTTATTACCGCAGCGCGCAGGCGCTGGATAATCGCGATAGCTGGGCGCTGATTGGCCTGGGTGATGCGGCGCTGGCGCGCAAGAACGCCGCGCAGGCAGAAAGTTTTTGGCAGCAGGCGCTGCGGCGGGATCGCAGCAATAGCACAGCAAAAAGTCGTCTGCTACAGCTGCGTACCGATGCGCTGATGGCCGAAGCCGATACGCTGGCGCAGCAAGGTCAATGGCATCAGGCGGCGGAGAAATATCGCCAGGCGGCGCAGGCGAGTCCTGATGATATCTGGCTGGCCTATCGACTGGCTGGCGCGCTGCGCAACGGCGGCGAAGAAACCCAGGGCGCGCAGGTGATGGATGCGATGGTGCGCCAGCATCCTCAGGAACCCGCCGCGCTGTATGCGTCGGCGCTGTGGCTGGCTTCCGGCGACCGCGATGACGCGGCGCTGGCGACTTTGCATCGCTTGCCCACTTCGCGCTGGGACAGCAACATGCATGAGCTGGCCGATCGTCTCGAGCAGGACAAAGTGTTTACCCGCGCCAGTGATTTACGCACGCGCGGCGATGAAACGGCGGCGATTGCGCTGCTAAAACAGCAACCCGCTTCCATCCGCCGCGATATCACGCTGGCCGATTGGGCGCTGGAGCGCGGCGATGCCCGTAGCGCGCTGGCGAGCTATCAAAAGGTGCTGCAGCAAGACAGTAAAAACGGCGATGCGGCGCTGGGTCGCATCGAAGCCTTGATCGCGTTGAAACGACCTGCGGAAGCGCAGCGCGCGTTACAAACCTTGCCGCCGAGCGTAGCGCAGCAAAGCGTCAACAGCGGGCGACGCGTGGCGATCGCCTGGCAAAACAGTGGCGATGCCGATCGTGCCCAACAGATGTTTGCTGAGCTGAAAACCCGCGCGACGAAACTGGCACCGTCGCAGGAAAAAGCGCTGGTGTATCGCGATGCAGCGCGGCTGGACACGCAGTTGCAACAGCCCACACAAGCGCAGCAGGATTATCAGCTGGCGATGGCCGCAAGCGGCATCAGCCCGGATGTGCCACAGGATAACGATCGCTATACGGCGTTAACCCGCAATCAGGCGCAGGATGACTGGCTGAAACGCAGCATCCGCAGCGACGCCAGCGATCTGTATCGCCAGCAGGACACCACGTTCACACTGGAGCAGGATTACTCGCGCAACAAAGGCAACGGCGGCACCTCCGATTTCACCGCGCATACCACCATGATGCAGGCAGAAACGCCGCTGGCTGATGGCCGCAGCTTTGTGCGCGTGGATCATGTGCTGGTTTCAGCCGGCACCTTCTCCACCACCAACGGCAGCCACAGCGAGCAATTCGGCAGCTGTAATGATGACAATTCTGGCGGATGCAGCCGCGACTTTAACCAGCGCGATGAAGGAACCGCGCTGGGCGTGGGCTGGCATAACGATATATGGTCGGCGGATATCGGCACTACGCCGCTCGGCTTCGAGACCCGCAACTGGGTCGGCGGCGTCAGCTGGAAAACCGACGTCAAAGACATTGGCCTGACGTTCACCGCATCACGCCGACCGATCTCCAGTTCGCTGCTGGCGTACGCAGGCGCACGCGATCCCGCTGCGAACGGCGGCAAAACCTGGGGCGGCGTAGTCGCAACCGGCGGCTCGCTCGGGCTGAGTTACGATCAGGGCGGCGCGCATGGCGTGTGGGCCGATATCAGTGCGCATCAACTCAGCGGTGATAACGTCGCGGATAATAGCCGCGAACGCCTGATGGCAGGCTATTACTACAAGCTGATTAATGAAGATAATCGCCGCGCCACCGTTGGCCTGAACAGCATGCTGTGGCATTACCAAAAGGATCTCAGCGACTACACCTTCGGCCAGGGCGGCTATTACAGCCCGCAGCAATATTTCTCGCTGTCGGTACCGGTGACCTATCGCCAGCGCACGGAAAACTGGTCATTTGATCTCGGCGGCTCGGTTTCCTGGTCACAATCGCATACCGATGGACAGCAGCGCTATCCGGTCAATCCGGGCTTCACGCTGGCGTCAAATCCTACCTCAGACAGCAGCTCGGGTACCGGTTTTGGCTACACGCTGCAGGCGTTGGTGGAGCGACGCATTACGCCGCACTGGTCGGTGGGATTGGCGATGGATATTCAACAGGCGAAGGATTACACCCCAAGCCACGGTTTGATTTTCATGCGCTACTCCATGTCCGGCTGGAACGGCGATATGGATATGCCACCACAACCGCTGACGCCGTATGCGGATTTTAAATAAGCATCAATGGAGGTCGCCATAAATGGCGCCCCTACGGATGAGTTGCAGGTTTTGTAGGGTCGCCATTCATGGCGACCTGGTCAAAGACGAGGCTTACCGCTTTTCCTGATACGCCATCCAGGTCAGCAGCTGTAGGCTGGCGGAGAAGTAGTTTTGATCCGGCGCTAAACGATCATTAAGGTAACCGGTTTGATTCAGCGTCAAATCGCGAACCGCAATCAATCCCCCTTCCATGTTGTACGGCGCTGGTGTGTTGCCCAACACATCATACCAGGCGGGCGTAGTCATGCGCGCCGAACCTTGCCAGACGCGCTGGAACGGCACCAGACGCAAGCTTTGTGGATCGTACCACCAGATATTCAGCGGAATACGGATCGCGTCATAGCTGAAGCGGTTGGAATAGCCGATCGCCGGTGCCACTGAACCATCGGCATTCAGCGCCACCCAATCCAGCGGCAGGCCGGTTTTACCGAAGTGCATATCGCCCAGCAAATCCATGCCGTCATCAATCAGCTCATTCCAGATGCGCAGATGGCTGTGCTCGGCAAACTCGCGCCAGGCCTCGAACAGGAAATAGGACGGATTGAGCACCACATAGCTGGTTTTGTTGAAACCCTGCGCGCCCGGCAGCATCACTTTATGTCCGCCGTAGCTGATCACATTCAGCTTCACGATCGCACGCTGAATGCGGTCAGACGCTTGCTGGTAATCGCCGCCCCACTTCTGCGCCGCACGCTGCAGCGCCCAGGCAATCAGTACATCACCATCGGACGCGTTGTTTTTGTCGGCAATCGGATTGGCCGCGCCCGGCGTGTAGCGCCAGTAGAACAGATCGTTTTGCGGATTGCGCAGATGGGTGCGCGTCCACTGCCACAGCAGATCGAAGGTGGTGCGATCGTCATGCGCCACCGCCAGCAGCATGCCATAGCCCTGACCTTCGGTATGGCTAACGTTGTTGTTTGCCGTATCGCTGATACGGCCATCGCTGCCCATAAAGCGGCTTTTGTAGGTACTCCAGCCATCTGCGGCTGCCTGCGCGCTAAAAAACATCACCATGAAACACAGCATCCATTGACGCCAGAACCGCATTACTCTCATTACAGCTTCCTATTGATATCGATAGTGCAGCGTGCCGCCGTCGTTGTTCTCAAGCGTCACCGGCACCGCCGCGCTGCCACCTTGTGCCTGCAGCCACTGCGCATACACGCCCGTCAGCACTGCGCTCAGCGCCAGCTGCCAGCGTTCAACACCGACGTTGCTGTCGCCCTGCGGCAGCGCGTGGTGCTGAATCAGAATGGCATTTTCCTGCGGCTGTAACTGCACAAAGCCCCAGTTAAAGCGCGCCAGCTGCAAATTCATTTCACGCTCCAGATCCTGCACGGTGCGCGCGTCGGGTAAAGGATAGCGCGTAGCCAGCGAAACGCCGACGCCGTTGAGAAAGCCTTCCGCTTCCTCGCCCGCGTTGTCCAGCATGCTCTCAATCATCGCGCTCACCAGATCAAACCAGCCCGGCTGATGCGGATGGCTGACGCGTGCGGTTACTTGCTCACTCATTAGTAATCTCCGAACATGTAACGGAAGTACAGATTGGCTGTGCTTTCGTTGTAATCGCCAAAGGTGTCGTAGCCGAGCTGACCGCCCACGGTGACATCTTTATTGATCTTATAATCCGCACCGGCATGCAGGTTGTAGCCAATGCCGTTTTTGCTCTCGCCGCTGTAGAACGCATCCTTCACGTAGCCTTGATCGGCCAGACTTTGCAGCTGCGCCTGCAACGACGGATTATTCGGGAAGTAGGCGCTCTTATCCTGGCTGTAGGATTGATAACCCACCGAACCGCCGACGTTCACTTTCAGGTCGTCAAACTTGCGGCTGAACTCGATGGGGAACGACACCGACGCATAGTTCTGCGGGCTGAAGTAACCGCCCTGACCGTAGCTGAAGTAGCTGAGGTTTTTAGAGTAATCCATCCACGACAAGCTCATGCCGACTTTCAGCTCGCGATCGTCGAGGTGATACGGACGCACATACGCGCCTGCAGTCGCCTGCACGCTGTTGTTGCTCGCCACGTTTTCGCCGATGTAGCTGTACGCACCGCCGCCGACGTAGAAACCGGCATCGCCGTTATCGTAACTCAGCAAGGCGTTACCGCCGTTTTTGGTCACGCGGCCCCAGCGTTTACCGCTGGTTTTGTCTTCGACACCCACATACGACAGCAGGCTGTCGGTCATCGCGCGGCGTTCACCGGTGAGGATCAGCGTCAGGAAGTCGGTCAGCTTCGGCGACCACTGCACGCCGCCCACCAGCGTACTCAAGTCCTGGCCCAGCGGCGTACTGCCGAGGTCAATCTTGTAGCTGTCGCCCTTCAGCGCCATGTTCAGCTCCACGCCGGTCGCGGATTGCGAATCGGTGGAGGAGTTTGGCACGTCGTCAATCTTCGCATCACCCGATGCCACCACCTGTCCCTGCACCAGCGAGTTGGTGCCGAAACGGCGCCATGCGTCGCCACCGGCGCTGCCTGCAGTGAGGGAAATCGGCGTCATGGTGAAGTCAAAGCGCGCATCGCCAAACGGCACGGTGGAGAAAGTCAGTGGCGCTTTGGCTTCGGTGAGTTTACTCAAGCCTGATTCGCCATCACGACCGCGTACCTGCATTTGACCTTGCACCCAGGTGCCGGTTTTCTCTTGCAGATCGTCCATCATGTTGTCGATTTGACGCAGCGTCTGGCTCTGCTGAATCGCCGGCGTGTTGCTTGCCAGCGTCACGCCTTCGGCGCTGCTGGTGGCCGCTGGAGCCGACTGCCACGGCATCACCGCGCCATAGCTGGACGGCGAACGGCCCACCGGCGAGGTGCCGCGATTGATAAACGGATTGTCGGCCAATGCCAAACCACCGACGCTTGGCACGCTGCCGGTTTCTGCGCCCTGCAGACCAATCAGCTGGCCGCGCGCGGTGCGCAGATAGCTCATCGCCTGGCTGTGTTCACCGTTGGCTTCGGCCACGCGGGCTAACAGCAGCAAGCGATCTGGCGACTGCTCATTGCGCAGGCCGCGCGTTAAGGTGTTGGCTTTGTTGACGTCATTCTGCGCCAGCGCCACGTTGATGGCGCCGGTGCGCGCGTCTTGCGTTGGCGTATCCTGCGTCATCAGGTAGTCGTACACCACGCCCGCTTCTTTGTTCATCTTGCCGGACTGATAGAGTCGCGCCATGGCGAACATCAGATCGCGGTTCTGCGGATCGTGCTGCAGCGCGCCCACCAGCTTGTCGTAAGCGGCGGCGTACTGTTTCTGCTCACGCAGACGATCCACTTCGTTGATCACGTAGCCGTTGCGGATGCCCGCCAGTTGAGTTGGCGTGCTGCGTGCCTGCAATTCCGGGCTGCTGAGGAAGCTCTGCGCTTCGGTGTTCAGACCGGCCTGATTCAGCACCGCCACCTGCGCGGCGTAATCACCGGCGTTGCCCTGAATGCCGCGCTGCATGTTGCTGCGCACCACAGAAACGGCAGTGGTGATATCGCCGGCTTTCGCCAGCTTCTGCGCCAGATTACCGGCATCAACCGGATTAGACGGCGGCGTCGATGCCAGCGCACGCAAGGTGTTGGCCGCTGCCGCGTTCGAGCCCTGCGCCAGATATTGATCGGCGGTGGCCATCTGCAGGTTAAAGTTGACGCGCTGCGCCAGCTCGCGCATATCGCTATTCTTGCTGCTATTAGGAATGCGCGACAGCAGCAAACTCGCCTGCTGCCAGGCGCTGCTTTCGCTGGCGTTTAACGCACCCGCGTAGAGTTCTGTCGTGCTGGCACCGCTGCGCAGGGTCGGCTGCATGATATTTGCTGCCATCATGTTATCGCCCTGCGCGCGGTAGAGACGCGCCAGATCGAGACGCAGCCAGCCATCGTTGGGATAGCGCTGAATACCCGAGGTCAAGGTGGCGATAGCGGCGCTGTTGTTGCCCGCCGCCACTTCACGCTTGGCCTGCGCACGAATCGGATCGGTGCTGCTGCCGCGCGGTGCCACGCTTTGACGCACGCTGTCGGGCAGCGATGCCAGCAAGGTGTTGGCTTCTGCGCCACGGTTCTGCTGACGCAGCACGTAGAACAAGCCTTCTTTGGCATTGCGGTTATTGGCATCGCTTTGCAGGATGGAACGATAGGTTTGCTCCGCCTGAACGAGCTGATTGCTGCGCCGCTGCACATCGGCGCGAAACAGTTTGGCGGAGACGCCTTTCTCACCGTCGGCCTGCGCCAGCGGTTCGCTCAGCGCCAACGCCTGTGCGCTGTCACCGTTTTTCAGCGCCTGCTGCGCGGTGGCCAACTGCGCGTAGAAGCGGGCATCGGCGGCCTGCTTCTGGCGCGTGTCGCTCTGATCGCCACCCAACTGCGCCGCGCGCGTCAGGTAATCCGCCGCTTCGGCATAACGTCCGGCGCGCTGAGCAACATAGCCCATGCCAGCCAGCGCATCCGCATCTTGCGGGTTGGCTTGCAGCACTTTCTCAAAGTTGTTCTGCGCGTTGCTGACGTCGCCGCTGTTCAGCGCAGTAAACCCCGCGCCTTTCTCCGCGCCGCCGACGTTTTTACGGTAGTAATCCAGCACCGCGTTATCTTGTGGATGGCGCTGCTGCCAGGTTTGGTACAGCGACGCATCAGAAGCCTGCGGACCCAGCCACAACAGCGCCTGACGCAGCGAACGATCCGCTTCTTTGTTGCCGTCCGCCAGACTGCCGAGCACATCGATACCCTGACGACGCGTCGATTCCTGATAAGTCAGCGCTTTACCCAGCGCCAGTTTGGCACCGGTATCCTGCGGATGATCGGCGGAGAACTGACGCAGCGCTTCCACCGCCTGCGGCAGCAGCGAACGATCGCCCGCCATGGTCAGATAATATTCGGCGGCTACGCTCGGCGGCGGCTCGTTGCCGCTGAAGGTGTTACGCCAGGTTTGCAGCGACGCCGCGATGTTGCCGCTGCGTGCCTGCTGGCGCGCTAACTGCAGCTGCGCCTGCGGAATGGTTTGCAGCTGGCGTGCATTGTCCAGCTCGGTGAGATGTGGATCGTTCGGCGAGGCCGCGCTCAGGCGCGCACGCCACTGTGCCGCTTCCGCCGTGCCGCCGCTCTGCTGCGAATAGAGCGCCAGCAGATAGAGCGCCTGCGTGTTGTTCGGCTCAACCATCAGCACTTTCTGCAGCGAGGCTTTCGCCAAATCGTCATGCGCTTTCTGGTGCCAGTACGCCGCCTGATCGAACAGCGCCTGTAACGCAGGATTAGTGCTCTCCGCCGCCAGCAGCGGCTGAGAGAGCGTCAGTGCCCCACCCAGAATCAGGGCATGACGAATACCGGCACTTAACAGATGTTTTTTCATTGTTTTTATCCTTACTTCTTGCCGGACTTGCTATCAACTTTGGGGTTGAGACGACGCCACGCATGACGTTTCAGCATCACCCATGCACCGCCGCCGACCAACGCTGACAGCAGCAGCGCCGCCAGCGCCATCAGCACCGAGTGCTGGTTGGCATACCACACCACCATCATGTACCACGGCATTTCGCCGCTCGGGAATTGCGGGCCGACGCGGAAGCTGCGAATGCCGTTCTCATCGGTGATGATGGCGGTATCGCCGCGAATACCGGCGTTGATGCGCGCGGAATTCAGGTCTTCATGCAGGCGCAGCAGTTGCTGATCGCTGGTCGCCACTGTCATCACCACTAAGCGATCCGGGTTCCACGGCGAGCGATAGCTGACAAAGCCGCGCCACGCTTCGTTAGAGGAGAAGTAACGATCGGCATCCAGCTGCTGGCGATACCAGTCGCCGGTCAGCCAGCCGCGCAGCTTGTCCCAGGTGGTCGGCTCTTTCACGCCCAGCGTGTTGCCGCTGGTATCAAACGGCGTGTTGGCCAGCATTGCCTGATTAAAGTCGTTGTTCTGCGTGGTGCTCACCGCCAGCAGATCGCTCTGCTGCAGACGCGTCATGTTGGTGCCGCCGTTTGGCAGGCCAAACAGCACCTGGTTTTGCAGCAGCGGCACGCCGGTGGCGTTCCCGGCGCGGGAAGCCATATCCAGCAGCGTCGAGATCTCCGCATCGCTTGGTTGTTCCGGCAGCAGCAGCGTGGTCTGCGAGAAGTCCGCCAGACGTGAGAATGGGAACGAGGCGCCCACAAAGTAAGAGAGGTTTGGCAGCATGGTGAAGTGGCGCGTGTGGCTTAAATCGATCCACGAATCCTCTTCGATGCGGCTCTTAATGTTGTTGTTCAGCAGCACGCCGCACGGTGCATCCGCTTTCGGCTTGATGTTGAAGTAGAGCGCCAGCTGGTTGTCACCGTAAATCAGGTACGGCTCGAGCTTCAGGGTGTAATGCTCCTGACGCGCGTCGCCGCCCAGACGATGCCAGGCGCTTTCCAGCAAGCCGACTTTATTTACCGTCAGGTTGCGCAGGAAGGTGCCGTTAATCATCACGTTGAGGAACGAGTTGTTCTCGTCAATCCAGCTTTCGGATGGGAAGCGATAGTGCAGCTCCACCGGAATGGTATCGCCATCCCACAGGAACAGATCCGGCGCGGCGCGGAAGTTAACGCTCAGCGCATCGTGCCAGATGCCGGTGGTGGTCAGGCTCTGATCTTTACGCAGCAGTTCGCTCAGACGCACCGGACGCGTGGTGTTAATCCAGCGCGGCGCATCGTACGGCTTACGCACGCCAATTGGCTGCGGCTGCACGTTCAGGCTGCTGGCATCGGTCGCCAGCGGCTGAGTGGTTAAACGGTTAGCGGCCTGACGCAGCTGGTCGTCATTCGCCCCGACCACCAGCAGCAATTTGTAGACCGGATTGTTGGGATTATCGATCACCTGCAGCAGCGGACCGTTGGTGGCTGGCAAGGTTACGGTGCCAATTTTGTCGCCCGGATGGCCGATCAGAATACCGTTGTGCTCAGGCAGATCGCCGCGCACTACCGGGAAACGGATGCCGCGATAATCCGACTGAATGCCCATCCACGATGCCACCAGCGCAGCGGCGCTGATGCTGTCCGGCGCGGCATTGGCGGCAAAGCCAAAGGTGACGCTGGCGGGCGTCATGCGCTGCGCATCGATAAATGGACGCGGGAAGTTACGCAGGCTGGTGCCAATGTTCAGCTGCTGGCCTTCAAGGCTCAGCGTGGTTTTCGGCAGAATCGATACCTGATACTGCTGCGCGCTCTCTTTCTCGCACAGCAGCTTGTCGGCATCGTTAATCTTGAAGCTGAGGTTGTTGCTTGAGACCACCATCGCCGCCGGAATATCCAGCTGGTAATCGCTGACATCGCTGTCGCTGGAGCCCAACGGCAAGGTGCCAAGCGGCTGACCATTCAGCATTAGCTGCAGCGAGGTGTTACGCGCTGCCAGCGCCGCCGAGACGCGCAGCGACAGATTGAGGCGCGCGTTGGTGATCACTTCATCGCTGGGCAGCGTGAACACGATACCGGATTGCAGCTGACCGCCGGTCAATGTAATGCCGCGCGGCTGGCCCATCTGCGCCACCGAAACAGTGCTGCTGATTGGCTGGTTGAGCGTCGCGGAAGCCGTCTCTGGCATCACCGCCGGTGCGGTTGGTGCTACCGTTGGCAGCACCATTTCTGGTGCGGCTACAGGTGCAGGTTCGCTGGCCGCCGGTTCGGCGGGAGTTTCATTTACCGTTGTCGGTGCGGTTGGCGGTGCAGCTTCCGGTGCAGTTTGTGGTGCGGTTTCTACTGGCGCATAAGGTGCCGCGCCTGCCGCCTGTTGCAGCTGTTGATCGGCCGCACTTTCAATGCCTTGCGGCGGCGGCACGTCAGAAAGCGCACCGCTATCCTGCGTGACCGCTGGGGTGTCGGCCCACGCTGGCGCAAACAGCAGCGCCGTTGCCAGCGAGCTTGCCAGCAACGTTTGCGTCAAATTCTTCATGCAGCGCTGTCCTCTTTTGCGGCGGGCTGGTTATCACGCTTACGCTTCTCACGGCGATCTTTCCAGGTCAGCCAGAACAGCTCAAAGACGGTACGAATAATGGTGCCAAGCGAAACCAGTGGATTGTCTTGCTTATATTCCGGCTGAATCCAGGCATCCGCGCGCGCCAACACCACGCGCACCAATTCACGACGGCGCGACAGCGGCATATCGCCAAAGCGCAGACGGATGCTCTCTTCATCGCCGGAGATTTTACTCACCGGAATGGTGATGGTGCCCGATTTCAGCAACAGGTCGATCTCTTCGATTTCATCGTGTTCGTGACGATTGTCCGGCGCATCCAGCTGCGCGCCGCCCATCGAAAGATCGCTGGTTTTCGTGCGCGACGAGATGCCGCTGGCGTAGTGAATCACCGCCGGAATCTGCACTTCAATACGGATGGTTTTACGCACTTGCTTGGTTTCGCGCGCCACGGCAATCGCCGCCATCAGGATAATCAGGCTGAACACCGCCCAGCCGACGTTGAGGGCGATAACGTAAGGATCGACGCCAAAGTAGTCATGCGCCGTCGCACGTACCACGCCAGCGATGATGCCAATCGACAGCAGCACCGCGACAATCACGTGTGGACGCACGATGTGGAAGTCGAAGAAGCCCTGATCGAGCAGGCCACCTTTATCCGTTACGTTAAACTTGCCGCGCTTCGGTGCCAGCATGGTCAACAGCGTGGGGATTACGAGGTGGAAGCACATCACGGTTTCGTAGATTTCGCCCCAGAAGGTGTAACGGAACTTGCCGTTCATCCGTGAGTTGACGTAGAGCGACATCACCAGATGCGGCAAGACGTAGGCGAAAATCAGCGATGCCGACGAGTGAATGATATTCAGGTTGAACAGCAGGTAGGCCAGCGGTGCCGTCAGGAACGCCACGCGCGGCAAGCCGAACTGGAAGTGCAGCATGGCGTTGAGGTAGCACAGACGTTGCTGCCACTTTAATCCACGGCCAAGCAGCGGATTATCGACGCGGAAAATCTGCGTCATGCCGCGCGCCCAGCGATTACGCTGCACCACGTGCAGACCAAGACGCTCGGTGGCCAGACCGGCCGCCAGCGGAATCGCCAGGAAGGCCGAGCCCCAACCGAGACGCTGCATTTTCAGTGCGGTATGCGCATCTTCCGTCACGGTTTCTACCGCAAAGCCACCGATCTCTTCCAGCGCGCTTCGGCGAATCACCGCACAGGAGCCGCAGAAGAAGGTGGCGTTCCAGTTATCGTTACCCTGCTGTACCGGGCCGTAAAACAGTGAACCTTCGTTCGGGATGCTGCGCGCCGCGCGCAGGTTACGCTCGAACGGATCCGGTGAATAGAAGTAGTGCGGGGTTTGCAGCAGCGCCAGCTTGGGATCTTTCAGGAACGGACCGACCGTCGCCTGCAGGAAGGTGCGCGTAGCCACGTGATCGCAGTCGAAGATGCAAATCAGCTCACCTTTGGTGATCTTCATGGCGTGGTTGAGGTTACCGGCTTTGGCGTGATTGTTATCGTCACGGGTGATGTAACCCACGCCGACGTCAGCGGCAAATACCGCAAACTCACTGCGTTTACCGTCATCCAGCAAATAGACCTTCAGCTTGTCGCGCGGGTAATCAATACACTGCGCCGCCAGCACAGTATCACGTACCACATCGAGGCTTTCATTGTAGGTTGGAACATACACATCCACCGTCGGCCACAGGCTGGTATCATCCGGCAAAGGTTCGATGGTGCGTTTTAATGGCCAGGTGGTTTGCAGGAAGCCGAGAATTAAGATCAGCCAGACGTACAGTTCGGCCAGATATAAGCCGATACCGAGAATCGCTTCAATCTCAGAATTAAATTGCAGCGTCTCCGTGGTGCGCCACCAGATATATCGGGTCGACATCAGCGCGGATAGGATAACCATGACGATAGTTATTTTGCGGCTTTTGCTGAAGCCCAGTAAAAACATCATGCCGATGCTGATTAAGCCAAATATATATTGCTTCTGGCTGTCCATAGGCGTGATGACGATTACCGCCGCCACTGGTGCAAGCACCAGCAGCAGCAGGTAAAACCCGAGTTTACTCATGATTCACCCTGAAGAAGCTGTGTTGTTATTATGGGGCCGGAGACGGCCTCATTATTAATAGTGGCTGCGAATAGGTGCCTGAACTTCGCCGTTGCCGACGGTGATATTCAGGATATTGGCTGCGCGTTTTGCCACTAATTCGATATCAAACGCAGCGGCGGAAGCTGGGCTGAAATCATAAACAGATTGTTGCGAGGCATTGGCTTCCGCGACACTTTCATCACGATGTACCACGCCTAATAAGTTCTCACCCAGGCGCTGCTGCATAAAAGCGGTAACTTCACGGCTAATATTGCGGCGATTGTCGCTCTGATTAAGCACAAAATAATGACCACGTTTATTATTTAGCGGCTGACCAATCATGCGGTCATTTTCAATTTGCGGCAGTAAAGAGACCGACGCGGTATCCGCTAACATCACCACTAAATGCATATCGGCAAGTGCCTGCATTGCTTTAAGCGCGGGACCCGGACCTGGCGGAAAATCGGCGATAATCACCAGTCCCGGATAATTCAATACCGTGTCCAGACCGCGTTTCAGGAAATGCGGATCTTTTACCAGGTTCTCTTCAAAACGTTCACGCTGCTCTTCACTGACTTCGCCATAAGGCATGACGAAAATGTTGCCGCCGGTGGTCAGAATCGATTGGCTCCAGTCAGCCTGATCTTCAGAGCGCGCGACAAAGCCGCGACCATCATTCAGCGGTACGCCGAAATGCAGGCGCAAGGCGTTCTGAACATCGAAATCGATTGCCAAGACCTTGCTGCCAGCGCGAGCCAAACTCCACGCAAGGTTGGCCGCCATGGTGGTTTTCCCTACTCCCCCTTTTGGCGAGCACACACAAACTAACGGCATAGCGCAATCTTCTCCAGTAGCGGTTTTAACGGTGTTTCTTTTGACAAATTAGCGGGCTCGGCCGGACGCGAGCGGAACAGCGCACCAAAGCGAGACGGTGCGGGCGCAGCCGGACGTGCCGGTTCAACCGCAGCGGCAAAGGTGTGCGCAGGGGCTGGCGCGATCGGCGCTGGCGCTGCCGGTGCAGGCGCGGCAACAGCAGCAGTCTGAGCAATTGGTGCAGCGGATGCGGCGACAGGTTTGGCCGGCGGAAACAGTGAAGTTGTGGCCTGACGCTCCACCAACGTGGCTTTTGGCGCTAATGGCGTAGCAGACGACACCGGTTTCGCTGATGTCGCGGGCGGGAACAGCGATGAGCCGGTCTCCGGCTGGGCAGCGGCAGGCGCGTTCAGGCTGTCGAGAATCGATCCACGAGCCGGACTGTCAGGTGCAGCCTGAGCAGGCTCCGGCGGTGCGCTAAATTCATCCCCGCGAATCGGATGCGGTTGCGGCATATCGATGCGCTGGCCGCTTCCTAATTCAGGCTCTTGATCGGTGGTCAATTGACGCAGTAACGCCCACTGACTTTGATCGGCTTCATGCGATTGACCGGACATATCCTTAAAAGCGATATCAAGCGTCTGCGTTTTCTCTTTAAAACGCTGCAGATCGTCGTAATTCTTCATGATCAGAGCCTGTAAAAGCGGGAGGGAATTTTCCGCGAATATATCACACACATTAAAAGACGGTGAGACAAATCTGATTATTAAAACGCCGCATTCAACAAAAGAATTCTATCTTTAAGATTGAAAAAACGGGCATGCAAGAAGCGTGCAGTTATTTATTGACGGGTATTAATTAGTATCAATTAACAGAAATAATTACGCAGGGGATTTTAACCTAAGCTACTGAATTTTCTCTATTGCGCTGCAATTTATGGATTTTATTTCATTGTGAAGTCGCTCACGCAATCCTGACGCAAATAAGAATTTGCCTTTACGCTTTAAGACCTGGTCAGGACCAATTGAACACTGATGCACTCGCGTAATGCTTTTTGCATGGCTTTGGCCATAACAGGTTTTGTCGTTAATTAATCTGATGTATTAAGGATAAAAGAAAGGCTCCCGCAGGAGCCTTCATTCATTTATAGCGGTAATTTATCACGCGCCCACTGGCTGGTTCTCATCCTGATCCACCGCGAAGCAGGCGATTTGTTGATCGCCATACTGCTTCAGCTTTGGCTGCAACTGAACGCAGGTGCCAAAACGACGACGGCAGCGCGCGTTAAACGCACAGCCCGGCGGCGGATTGAGCGGGCTCGGCAGTTCGCCCGTGAGCTTGATGCGCTCGCGGCGATCGTCCGGGTTAAGACGTGGTGTCGCTGACAGGAGCGCCTGCGTGTAAGGATGGCGCGGATTGCTGAAGATCGCCTCTTTGCTGCCCTTCTCAACGCAGCGGCCGAGATACATCACCATCACCTCATCGGCGATGTGTTCCACCACCGACAGGTCATGCGAGATAAAGACGTAGGACAAGCCTAAATCCTGCTGCAAATCCATCATCAGGTTAAGCACCTGCGCACGCACCGAAACGTCGAGCGCGGAGACCGGCTCATCGGCAATCAGCACATCCGGGTCGAGCATCAAACCACGCGCAATCGCGATACGCTGACGCTGGCCGCCCGAGAACATGTGCGGATAACGATCGTAATGCTCGGTTTTTAGGCCTACCTTCGCCATCATCTCCAGCGTTTTTTCTTTGCGCTCCGCTTTGGTCAGCGAGGTGTTGATCACCAGCGGCTCTTCCAGAATCTGGCTGATTTTCTTACGCGGATTGAGCGAACCATAAGGGTTCTGGAACACGATCTGGATTTTCTGACGACGCAGTTTCTGCGCCTGCGGATCGTGTTTTAACAGATCCTGACCGTGCCAGAACAGCTGGCCTTCGGTTGGCGTTTCAATCATGGTCAGCAAGCGGCCCAGCGTGGATTTACCACAGCCGGATTCACCCACCACCGCCAGCGTTTTGCCGCGTTCGAGGTTGAACGAGACGCCATCCAGCGCTTTTACCAGACGTTCCTGGCCAAACAGACCTTTCTTCACCGGGTAGTGTTTTTTCAGGTCAATCGCCTGCAGCAGGTAATCCTGCTGGTTGTTATCAAGACTCATAAGTCGGTCTCCCGGCATCATCCAGTGGGAAGTGACATTTGGCCTGACGGCCCGGAATGTCGCGCAGCTCCGGCTCTTCGCGGCGGCAGCGATCGGTCACATACGGGCACCGCGGATTTAACAGGCAGCCGGTTGGACGATCGTATTTTCCCGGTACCACGCCCGGCAGCGAGGCCAGACGCGCTTTATCGGCGGCAAACTCCGGCAGCGCGCGCAGCAGCGCCTGCGTATACGGATGACGTGGCGCTTTGAAGATATCCACCGCTTTACCGCTTTCCACCACTTGTCCGGCATACATCACGATGATGTGCTGTGCCGCTTCGGCCACCAGCGCCAGATCGTGAGTAATCAGGATCAGCGCCATGTTCTCCTGCTTCTGCAACTCCAGCAGCAGTTCGATGATCTGCGCCTGAATGGTGACGTCGAGTGCGGTGGTTGGCTCATCGGCGATCAGCAGTTTCGGTTTGCAGGCAATCGCCATGGCGATCATCACGCGCTGGCTCATACCGCCCGACAGCTGATGCGGATAGACATCAAGACGCGATGCCGGGTCAGGAATGCCCACCTGATCGAGCAGATCAATCGCGCGCTGACGACGCGTACGTTTGCTGCCGCCCTGGTGCACCTTCAGCGCTTCCATGATCTGGAAACCCACGGTGTAGCACGGGTTGAGGCTGGTCATGGGGTCCTGGAAAATCATCGCTACTTCTGCGCCCACCAGCTGGCGGCGCTCTTTTTCGGAGATTTTCTGCAGGTCGCGCTGGTTGAACTCCAGTTTTTCCGCCATTACGCGGCCGGGATAATCAATCAGGCCCATAATCGCCAGTGAACTCACGGATTTGCCCGAGCCAGATTCACCAACAATACCCACCACCTGGCCTTGCTCGACCTGATAGCTGATGCGGTCAACCGCACGGAACGGTGTTTTTTCGTCGCCGAAATGCACCGATAACTTGTCTACATTTAATAACGCCATCTCGGTGCCTCTTTACTGCTTGAGTTTCGGGTCGAGTGCATCACGCAAACCATCGCCCATGAGGTTGAATGCCAGAACCGTTAGCAGAATGGTCACTCCAGGGAATGTCACCACCCACCAGGCACTTTGCGCATACTGCAACACGTCGGAGAGCATGGTGCCCCACTCCGGCGTTGGCGGCTGCGCCCCCATACCGAGAAAGCCCAACGCCGCCATATCGAGGATGGCGTTGGAGAAACCTAATGATGCCTGCACGATCAGCGGTGCCAGGCAGTTAGGCAGAATATTGATGAACATCTGGCGCAGCGTACCGGCACCCGCCACGCTCGAAGCGGTGACGTAATCGCGGTTCACTTCAACCAGCACCGCAGCACGCGTCAGACGGATATAGTGCGGCAAGGCGACGAAGGTAATCGCCAGCGAGGCGTTAACAATCGACGGACCAAAGATTGCCACCAGCACCAATGCCAGCAGCAGGCTTGGCAGCGCCAGCATGATATCGACCACACGCATAATGATGGCGTCAACCACACCGCCGAGGTAGCCGGCCATCAGACCAAATATCACGCCGAGAATCAGCGACAGCACCACCACCATGCAGCCGACCAGCAGCGACAGGCGCGCGCCGTACATCAGGCGCGACAGCACATCGCGGCCCACGTCATCGGTACCGAGGATGTAGCTCCAGCTGCCGCCTTCCTGCCAGACTGGCGGATGCAGCAAGGCATCGCGGAATTGCTCGGCCGGTGCGTGCGGTGCCAGCACATCAGCGAAGATGGCGATCAACAGCATCAGAACGATGTAAACCAGGCCGATTACCGCGCCTTTGTTACGTTTGAAGTAGTGCCAGAATTCCTGCAACGGGGTCATCGGCTTGGGTGCAGCAGTTACGCTTGCGGGATCAACAGCAGACATGATTCCCCCTTATTTCTTATGACGGATACGTGGATTGACCACGCCGTACAACAGATCAACCAGCAGGTTGACCACGATGATCAGAATCGCCACCAGCAGCACGCCGCCCTGCACCACCGGATAGTCACGGCGTTGCAGCGCTTCGATCAGCCAGCGACCAAGTCCTGGCCACGAGAAGATGGTTTCGGTCAGAATCGCACCGGCCAGCAGCGTACCGACCTGCAAACCGATTACGGTGACAACCGGCAGCATGGCGTTACGCAGCGCATGCACCACAATCACACGCATACGCGTCAGGCCTTTGGCACGCGCGGTACGGATGTAATCTTCACCCAGCACTTCCAGCATTGAGGATCGCGTCATACGCACAATCACCGCCAGCGGAATGGTGCCGAGCACGATGGCCGGCAAAATCATGTGCATCACCGCATCTTTGAAATCGCCCTCTTCGCCCCAGAACAGCGTATCAATCAGCATAAAGCCGGTGAGTGGATGGCTGTCGTCGAGGAAGATGGTGTCGCTGACGCGCCCGGAGACCGGCGTGAGGTTCAACTGCACCGAGACCAGCATGATCAGCATGATGCCCCACCAGAAAATCGGCATCGAGTAACCGGTGAGCGAGATGCCTACGGCGGTGTGATCGAAGATCGAGCCGCGTTTTACTGCGGCCAGCACGCCAACGGGAATACCAACCGCCACGGCGAACAACATGGCGCAGATGCCCAGTTCCAGCGTGGCTTTGAAGCGTGGTACGAATTCGTCCCAGACCGGGATACGGCTTTTCAGCGAGATGCCGAGGTCACCGTGCAAGACGCCGTTGATGTAGGTGAGATATTGCTTCCACATCGGCTGATCGAGGCCAAATTGCGCCATCAGTTGCGCGTGACGTTCAGGAGAGATACCGCGCTCGCCGGCCATGATCAGTACCGGATCGCCGGGGATCAAGTGGACAAACGCGAAGGTCAATAATGTGATACCGATGAACGTTGGGATGACAAGGCCCAAACGTCGGAGTACGAATTGCAGCATAAGCCTGGTTCTCTGACATTTCCCACAGCGTTACCGCCGGGGACAACATTGCTCAACACTCGCAGCCCGCCAGGGGCAGACGCGACGCAAGAAGCGCTTCAATATTAGAATTTGCCGGAAAAAAAGAGCGGAATACGGGCGGCGAAGGTGCCGCCCGAGGGCCAGCAATGCTGGCCCTGACCGCGATAATCCGAAAGGTTATTCCTGGATATCGACGTTTTCGAAGTGATGTTTACCTAATGGATCAACCACATAACCTGTTACTTTCTTGCTCACTGGCTCGTATACGGTTGAGTGAGCGATGATCAGCGCTGGCGCCTGGTCATGCATCACTACCTGAGCCTGTTTGTACAGTTCAATACGTTTGTTGTGATCGGCTTCAGCACGGGCTGGCTGAATCAGATCTTCAAACGGCTTGTAGCACCAACGTGAGTAGTTAGAACCGTCTTTCGCCGCTGCACAGCTGAACAGCGTGGCGAAGAAGTTATCTGGATCCCCATTATCACCGGTCCAGCCCATCATTACGGTCTGGTGTTCACCGGCTTTCGCACGCTTCAGGTACTCGCCCCATTCGAAGGTGACGATTTTGGCTTTCACGCCAATTTTCGCCCAGTCAGCCTGAACCATTTCCGCCATGCGGCGTGCGTTCGGGTTGTATGGACGCTGAACCGGCATTGCCCACAGGTCGATAGAGAAACCATCCGCCATGCCCGCTTCTTTCAGCAGCGCTTTCGCTTTCTCAGGATCGTAGGCGTAATCTTTGATGTCGTCGTTGTAGCCCCACATAGTTGGTGGGATCAGGTTTTTCGCGGCCTGACCAGCGCCCTGATAAACGGCATCAATGATGGCTTGTTTGTTCACCGCCATGGTCAGTGCCTGACGCACTTTCACGTTATCCAGCGGTTTTTTCTCGGTGTTGAACGACAGGTAACCGACGTTCAGACCAGGCTGTTCCATCAGGTTAATTTTGTCGTCTTTCTTCATGCTGGCGAGATCGGCCGGGTTCGGATACGGCATTACCTGGCACTCACCCTTCTGCAGTTTCGCATAACGCACAGACGCATCTGGCGTGATGGAGAACACTAAGCGATCAATCTTCGGCTTGGTGCCCCAGAAGTCTGGGTTCGCTTTGTACAGAATGCGCGAGTCTTTCTGATACTGCTGCAGTACGAACGGACCGGTGCCCACTGGATTGAGGTCCAGCTTCTCAGGCGTGCCCGCTTTCAGCATGTTGTCGGCATATTCTTTAGAAATGATTGAGGCGAAGTCCATGCCGAGGTCAGCGATGAACGGCGCTTCTGGGCGCGTCAGGGTGAAGCGTACGGTGTAATCGTCAACTTTCTCGATTTTGGCGATCAGCTTAGGCATGTCCATGCCTTCGAAGTATTCGTAGCTGCCGCCAGAAACACCGTGGTATTTGTTGTTTTTGTCGAGCTGACGCTCGAAGGAGAACACGACGTCATCGGCATTAAAGGTGCGGGTTGGCTTGAAGTCTTTGGTGGTTTGCCACTTCACGCCCTGACGCAGGTGGAAGGTATAGGTTTTACCGTCCGCGCTGACATCCCATTTTTCTGCCAGGCCTGGCTGCAGCTCGGTGGTACCGGTTTTGAACTCAACCAAACGGTTGTAGATCGGTACGGAGCTGGCGTCGTAGGTGGTGCCCGATGTGAAGAGCTGCGGGTTGAAGCCTTCCGGCGAACCTTCTGAACAATAAACGAGGGTTTTCGCCTGGACACCAGCGGCAACGGTCATAGCAATCAGGCTGAGACCGACCTTCAGCATCCTGGATTTAGCCAGGGAGTTGATCATGTTTTGCTCCATTGTGATGTGATGTTGTGTGCGTCGCCCGACCTCTGATTTTTTTATGCGGTTCGGGCAGGTCAATTAAGAGTAAGCAAAATGTGAGCGGTTATTTTTTTGTGCTGGCACCGTGGAATCTGTCAGACACGTCCTTCTCTACATTTTATTGACGCATCAATTTGTCAACAGTTGCAATGAACGTCAATACAGTGTGGGGTTATTTACACAGAGTGTGAGTAAGTGCAAGCAACGATAAAAAACACCCTTCTCAGCGTAAGCCAAAATTAAAAAAGGTGATAAAGCGCTCAATGCCGCGTGATTATCTGGCTATGTAGCCAAATGGCAGTGATTATCACCGTTAAAAAACACACAAAACTTATTGGTAAATGTTGAATATCTGAACGATTCTTCGTGCGTTATGACGTTCAGGCAGCGGAATGTGCTAGTGAAATGGCATAAGAAATCAGCATGATGCATAAACCGGTCATAAGAAGAATGTTTCGCGAATTAAGCGCGCGGGTTCGATTTGGCGTGGGGTGCACGGGGTTAAGTTGGGATAATGGTGAGTATTGTTGGTTTGGGAGATGGAACGAGTAAATTTAGGGGTTTTGATGATTATTGGTGCGTTGCTCAGGAAAGGCGGCTCGAACGCAAAGTCGGCGTGAATACGTCCCTGTAGCCTCGACCGCCGCATCCCTGCGGCGGACGCTTTGCTAACCGAGCCGCCTTCCCATCGCTCTGCTGACTTTAGTTTTTGCTGTTAAAACAATGCAGAGGATTTTGATTAAGGATGGAATACAGGGCCGCGGAGTAAAGCTTCCGACGCATGGATGCGTCGGCAGAGCCCACAGGGATGTGTCCACGGCGACTTTACGGAGCGGCCCTGTATTTCAGCCTGATCGGCTGAGGAGCGAACTATATAGAATCCCAAATTACAGACGAAAAAAAACCTGCTTATAAAAGCAGGTTTCTTCAAAGATGGTCGGCGAGAGAGGATTCGAACCTCCGACCCACTGGTCCCAAACCAGTTGCGCTACCAAGCTGCGCTACTCGCCGATGGGGGCGCATATTACTGCGCTGCTAAAAAAGCGTCAATGCCTTTTACTGAAAACCCATCTGATCGCCTGGAAAGCAAGCAGAAGTCAGCAACCCCAGCAAATCACAGCGGTTTAGCAGGCGTGGCCGGAGGTGCCGAACACCAGTTATTCGCGTCTTTAATTCCGCCGTCTGGCGAGGTGTAGCCGAGGCAACCCATAATGGTATCGAACAGCTCAACATGGCGATGAGTTTTACCCACGCGCTGCTGTGCCTGCAAACGTTCGAAGTTGCTGCGGTTAGTTGGGTCCTCAAGATACTTATCAGAAGCCCACACCATCATCGGTACGCGGAATTGCTCCGGTGGCGCCATCTCGCGCGGCGTGCCGTGCAAGTGCATATTCTCGCTAATCGACTCACCGTGATCGGAGGCGTAGAACACAATCGCCTTCTTATCACGCAGTTGATCGAGCACGCTGTCCAGCATGGTATCAACGTACAAAATCGAGTTGTCATAGGCATTAATCAACTGCGCTTTACTGCACTTCTCATCAACGCCCATGCATTCCGGCTTATAGCGCGCGAAATCACGCGGGTAACGCTGAGAATAAAGGTAGTGCGAGCCTTTAGTGTGCAGAATCACCACATGCTTGCCTTTCGGGAAGCGTTGTAACGATGCCTGTAACTCCGGCACTAACAGCATGTCATCGACCGCTTTGCCCTGATTACGCTTCTCTGAGCCAATCTGCTCGCGGAACGAGAAGTTATTGGTGTCAGCGTTATCGTAGAACCACACTTCGCTCTGCATCGCGAACAACTCAGACGTAAAGCCCAGCTCTTTCAATACAGCGAAAACGTTTTGTTCTTTCAGCGTGCGACCCGGATTATCCATGGTGCCGCCTTCGCGCACGAACATGCAGCGCAGCGACAGCTTGGTGGCGGTATCACAAGATTCACCACGGAACGCGACCAGATTCTTCTCTTTCGACAGCTTCGGCGTGGTATCACGATCGTAGCCAAGCATCCCCATGTGATCCCAGCGCGTGGTTTCACCAATCACGAACACCATATAGGTATCGTCGATGCCCGCTGGCGCGACGTAGGTAAATTTCTTCGCCGGATCGAGCAACTCCTGGCCATCCCACTCTTCATCGACTTTAGTCCAGGCAAACAGGCCCAGTGCGGCGATCCAGTTGGATGGCAGATAGGAGTGCGCCACCACGCCGCCATAACTCGGTAAATCGATGTTGGTGATTTCTTCATTCACCTTTTGCAGCTTGTCGAAATAGCGAATTGGCAGCCACACCAGCGCGACGCTAAGCAGCATAACGGCTATCGGCTTCAGACGTTGGCCAGGCGTTTTAAGTTGTTCAATCAGCGTGTGGCTGAGGTTATTGCGCCAGATAAGCAGCAGCGGCAGCGCGCTCACCAGCACCATCCACAACACGAAATGCAGGCCAATCACTTCTTTAGAGAGATCGATATCGGTGGTCATCACCGAGGCGATAATGCCGTAACCAATCACCACGTTGAAAAACGCCATGTAATAGGCGGCAGCAACAGAAATGATCACGGTGAGTGTGGCCAGTATGCGATAAGCCCATTTCCCGCCCAGCGACAGCAGGCGCATCAGGAAAAAGGTGAGAAGTACGGCAGCCATCACTTCTGCGGCAGCTGAGAGCCAATTTGAGATATTGGATTTTGTTAAAAAGCCGTCAAAGCGGCGATAAAATATTGGCAAATTCAATAAGATGCCCAGATAGAGGGCAAGCAGCAGAGACAGCTTTTGCTGCGTTAAACTTTTAATATAATTCATGAAAATATCTATTCCCGACCTGGTGTCGTTGTATCAACCGTTATGTGACTGTTTAAAGACAGCAGAGTTCGCTAAACCGCGGAAAAAGCGTGACGCAAGATGCAGGATCGGGACGATTCCGACTGGCGAAAGGGCGATGGCGCGAAGCCGAGCAGTAGAACATTTAACCAATGGTAAGACCAGACAATTTTTCTAATTGAAGCAGTTCGAATGTAATTCAGATGTAAAAAAGGCTCCCGCAGGAGCCTTTTATCGCTAGCCACATCAATTAGTTGATGATGTTCAGCGTCACGTCAATGTTGCCACGCGTTGCGTTTGAGTATGGGCAAACGATGTGCGCCGCATCCACCAGCTTCTGCGCTTCAGCCGCATCCATTTCTGGCAGATGGATATTCAGCTTGGCTTCAATTCCGAAACCGTTCGGGATTGGGCCAATACCCACTTCGCCTTCAATCCATGCATCTTTCGGCATCGCAATCTTGTCGCGGCCAGCTACAAACTTCATCGCGCCGAGGAAACAGGCTGAATAACCCGCGGCAAACAGCTGCTCTGGGTTAGTCACTTCGCCGCCTGCGCCGCCCATCTCTTTTGGCACGCCCAGTTTTACATCCAGCACGTTGTCAGAAGAAGTCGCACGACCATCACGACCGCCGGTGGCTTTTGCTTTTGCAGTATAAACAACTTGTTCTAAAGACATAATAACCTCGTTAATTCGCTATATAATCGCGCACTACTTATTATGCGCAAACCTGAACGTCATCTATGGGGATGTCGGGACAGCGACTTCCCCTACTCAACATCAATTGGCGCGGTAAAGGCTGTCGCGCAAATCGTCTAACTGACCTTTCAGTGACGCCATTGCCTGATCATCGCAGGCCGTCGCACACTGAATGGCTTCCGGAATGCTTTCCGCTTTCTCACGCAACGCTCGACCTTCATCGGTCAACGTCACCACAACCTGACGCTCATCCTGGCGTGAACGCTGGCGTCGCAGTAAACCCGCGCTCTCCAGACGTTTCAGCAGCGGCGTCAGCGTTGCTGAATCAAGAAACAGCTGCTCACCAATCTCGGAAACCGTCACATCGTCCTGATTCCACAGCACCAGCATCACCAGATATTGCGGATAGGTAATCTCCAGCCTGGATAGCAGCTGGCGATAGACTTTGTGCATCGCGAGATTCGCCGAATACAGCGCAAAGCAGAGCTGCTGATCTAACTGAAGTGGCGCCTGCTTCACTTTTTTGTCATCTTGATTACTGTTCATGGGTTTGAATATAAATAGCGCGCTAGATAATTGCAAGCGACTTTTCTCTGGGAGAGTGAAATATGCGAGATTCACTGGAAGAGCAAGCGCGCCGTTATGCCACTGAAGCGCATGCTGCTGCGGGTCAACGCCGCAAATACACTGACGAGCCTTACATTGTGCATCCGGCTGCCGTCGCCGAATTAGTGCGTAGCGTTACCGATGATGAACAGATGATTGCCGCCGCCTGGCTGCATGACACGGTCGAAGACACGCCCAGCACTCTGGATGATATCGAGCGCCATTTCGGCGCGCGCGTGGCGGACCTGGTAGATCAACTCACCGACAGCGCGCAGCCTGCAGCGAAAAATCGCGCCGCACGTAAGCTGGCGCATTTCCGTCATACCGCCGATGCCTCGCCCGAGGCGCAAACCATCAAGCTGGCCGACATCATCGACAACACCCGCGCCATCGTGCAGTACGATGCCGACTTTGCGCGCGTGTATCTGGTGGAAAAGCAGATTCAGATTCAGCTCCTGCGCGAGGGCGATAGTCATTTGTGGCAGCAAGCTGAACAAACCATCAAACAGGGATTAGCGCAATTAGCGCAGCCGCCATACAGCGTGCCAGAGAGTTGGTTCATCAAACAGGCGGCAAAGTACGGCGCTATAAATTAAAAAACCCGCCATTTAGGCGGGTTGGAGCATCCTCAACAAGGATTACTCCAGCAGCTGGCGCCCTAAATACGGGTTAGCTTGTAACAGCTTCATCAGTTTGCGCGCCGTAGCGGAAGGACGCGTACGTTGCGCCTCCCAGCTTTTAACTGACGAAACGCTAACACCCATCACGCGGGCAAATTCGTCAACCTGCATGCCGGTCATTTCGCGTAAACGCTGCGGCTCGGGAACTGTAGTCTGGTTGATAGAAATTTCTGATACGGATGGCTTAGCGTCACGTGTCAAAACAATCTGCTCAAGGCTGCTGAGCAACTCGACCATGGGATCTTTTAATTCCATAGAGAACTCCTTAAAAACTCACTATGAAGCACGTGAAAGTAGAGAGGTAAGCGCCACCAGGCGCTGAAACCGGACGATCAGGCTGTATCCCGTAGCGGTTTCGCATAGTTATTATCAAACCGATGCGGGACACAGCCTGTTGAGCACTGCAAAAGATGTCAGGGCAATGCAACAATAGTTCGGGTTTCTAAGTATGGGACAGATCCCCGACTTTGCTGCCAGATTCCTGATTATTTTTTATTCTTTCTTATGCCACTTTTGGGTCGATCACCATAAGTAATTGACCCGCCTGCACTTGCTGCCCGGACAGCCGCGTCAGACTATGGATTTTTCCACTGACGGGCGCGACGATCGGGATTTCCATCTTCATTGATTCGAGGATGCCGACCGTGGCACCCGCACGAATTTCACTGCCTTCCTCCACCAGCCATTGCCACACGCTGCCCGCCACCTGACTCTCAACGGGATGACATCCGGCTGGCACCACACTCTCTTCGCCGCTCTGCGCTTGCAGCTGGCTATCGAAGGTAAACTGCCCTTCGGCTCGCCAGCACGCCAACTCCTCATCAAATGCTTGCTGGCGCTGTTGCTGGAAGGCATCAATCTCCTGCGCTTGCTGCGTCAGCATTGCCTGATAGTCGGCGAGACGGAATTCGCCCTGTTCCACGCGCAGCGGATAATCGCCCCACGGAAAACGCTCACGAATCTGCAGCAACTCGTCGGCCTCTACCGGATAAAAACGAATTTGATCGAAGAAGCGCAGTAACCAGGGCTGGGTAAATGCAGCGGTTGGGCGATCGCGGTTCCACATCTGCATGGTGCGTCCAACAAACTGATAACCGCCCGGCCCTTCCATGCCGTACACGCACATATAAGCGCCGCCGATCCCCACCGAATTCTCCGCCGTCCAGGTGCGCGCCGGATTGTATTTGGTGGTCACCAGGCGATGACGTGGATCGAGTGGCGTCGCCACCGGCGCACCGAGATAGACATCGCCCAATCCCATCACCAAATAAGAAGCGCTAAAGACGATCTCTTTTACCGCCTCAATGCTATCCAGCCCATTGATGCGGCGAATGAATTCAATATTGCTTGGGCACCACGGCGCATTCGGTCTGACGGATTGGTCGTAGCGCACAATCGCTTCACGACAGGCCGCATCATCCCAGCTGAGCGGCAGCCATACGGTGCGCGAAGGCACGGCCGCATCGGCCAGGCTCCCCAATGCTAAATCAGCGTGCAATATTTGCGCCAATAGCTCACTTCTTGCGCACAGCTGCGCGTCATAATGGATTTGTAGCGAGCGGATGCCAGGCGTCAATTCCAGTTGCCCCGGCAGCGGATGCGCTTCCAGCCATTGCATTAGCGCATGCACGCGAAAACGCAGCGCGATATCCAGTTGCAAATCGCCATATTCCACCAGCAGAAAACTGTCGCCCGCTGCTCGAATAGAGAGCGAAGGACGTTGATCCGCTGCCGCATGATGGTGCAGCACAGGATCAATCAACGGCAGCGCCGCGTTCACTGTAATCGGTTGAGATTGCAGTTTGATGATCTCGTCCCGCTGCGCCTGCGCCAGGTGATCGGCGGTGAAAAGATCGATCGGCTGGAACTGCACGCGATCGCCGGCTTTCAGTTGCCCCAGCTTCCACAGATCGGCCTCGATCACCGTTGCCGGGCAGACAAATCCTCCCAGCGATGGGCCATCCGGGCCGAGGATCACCGGCATATCGCCGGTGAAATCCACCGTGCCGAAGGCGTAGGCATTGTCATGGATGTTCGAAGGATGCATGCCCGCTTCGCCACCGTCGCTGCGCGCCCAGGTCGGTTTTGGGCCAATCAGGCGAATGCCGGTGCGGCTGGAGTTGTAGTGCACTTGCCACTCAGCGGCAAAAAATGCCGCGATGTCGTCATCGGTGAAGAAGGTGGGCGCGCCATGCGGGCCGTAAATCACCCGCAGCTGCCAGCAACCGTTAAGTTGCGGCAGCAGTTCGTCAGGCAATGTTGCGGCACTCAACACCTGCGGCGCGGCGAGATGCAGCACATCACCGGCGCGCAGCGCGCGTCCGGCATGACCACCAAATTTGCCGAGGGTGAAGGTGCTGCGGCTGCCCAGATAGCGCGGCGTGTCGAGGCCACCAGCCAGCAGCAGATAGCTGCGGCTGCCGTCGCGCACCTCGCCGAGCGTCAGCGTTTGCCCGGCCTGCGCCGTTAGCCGCTGGTTCATCGGTAACCTTTGTTGATCAAGCTGCGCGGCAATCGGCGCGCCGGTCAGGACAAAACTGCAGGCCTGGTTGAAGCGCAGCGTCGGGCCACGCAAGGTGATCTCCAGCCCGGCGGCCTGAGCATCATTGTCTAACAGGCGATTACCCAGCTGGAACGCGCGGCTGTCGAATGGACCGGAAGGCGGCACGCCAACGTGCCAATAGCCGATGCGGCCCGGCGCATCTTGCACTGTGGTTAAGGTGCCGCCGCTGAGAATATCCAGCGTTGGCGGCTGCCACTGCAGGGTGCCGAGCGTGGCGGTGATGATGCGTCCCTGCTGCACGTCCGGCAGCGTGCACAGCTGGCGCAGCCACAGCAAATTGGTTTCGATGCCGTACAGCTCGGTGGCGTGCAGCGCCTGCACCATGCTGCCGAGCGCGCTGGCGCGATCGGCAGCATGCACAATTACTTTCGCCAGCATCGGATCGTAAAACGGCGAAACCTCCATGCCGCTCTCCACGCTGTTGTCGATGCGCAGCGTGGCCCCCTCAATCTCAGTGGGGAACTGCACATGGCTGAGCAAACCAGCGCTGGGCTGGAACTGCTTAGCGGGATCTTCGGCGTAAAGCCGTACCTGAATGGCATGACCTTGCGCGACCGGCTGCAAATCGGCCAGCGGCGGTAATTTTTGCTGCGCCAGTTCCACCATCCAGCGCACCAAATCAACGCCATACACCATTTCGGTGACGCCATGTTCCACCTGCAAACGCGTGTTCACTTCGAGGAACCAGAACTGCTGGCTGGCATCGTCATACACATATTCCACCGTGCCCGCGCTGCGATAGTTCACCGCTCGCGCGAGCCTGACGGCGGTGGCCTGCAACTGCGCGCGTACGGCAGCGCTCAAGCCCGGTGCAGGCGTCTCTTCCAGCACCTTTTGATTGCGGCGCTGAGCAGAGCAATCACGCTCACCAAGCGCGATCACTTCACCTGCGCCGTCGCCAAAAATCTGCACTTCGATATGGCGCGCACGCGCAATGAACTTCTCTAAAAATACGCCATCGTCGGCGAAGTTGTTGCCTGCCAGGCGCTTCACGCGGGTAAATGCCGCATCGAGCTGTTCGGCATCGTCACAGCGCTGCATGCCAATCCCGCCGCCGCCCGCGGTGCTTTTCAGCATCACCGGATAGCCAATCTGCGCCGCCATCTGCTGCGCCTCGGCCAGCGAAGCCAGTAAGCCGCTGCCCGGCAGCAGCGGCACGTTGTTCTGTTCGGCCAGTGCACGCGCGCTGTGTTTCAGGCCAAAAGCCGCCATCTGCTCGGCGCTCGGCCCAAGAAAATGCACGCCCGCCGCTGCGCAGCGCGTGACGAATTCTGGATTCTCACTGAGAAAACCGTAGCCCGGATGCAGCGCCTGCGCGCCACTCTGCGCGGCTATCGCCAGCAATTTATCCTGATTGAGATAAGTGTCTCGCACCTGACCTTCGCCGAGCGACCAGGCTTCATCCGCCAGACGCACATGGCGCGCATGGCGGTCGGCTTCGGCATACACTGCAATCGCCCGGATATTCATGGCTTGCAGGGTACGAATAATGCGCACGGCAATCGCGCCACGGTTGGCAATTAATACGCGATCAATCATGACTGAATACTCTCGTTGCGGCAGGTCGTCCTGCGTGGCATTGACGGCAGAAATCGGGTCGTCCCGTTGCGTCAGAGAATCACCACACGCTGACTAAAATCGGCGTTGGGTTGTAACCGTTGCAGGGATTGTTGAGCTGCGGGCAGTTGGAGATCAGCACCAGCACGTTGATGTGCGCCACCATCTCGACATATTTGCCCGGCGCAGAAATGCCGTCGGCAAAGGTCAATCCGCCGTCATGCGTCACCGGCACGTTCATGAAAAAATTGATGTTGTGGGTGATGTCGCGGCGCATCAGGCCAAACTGCGGCTTCTCCGCCACCGCCAGCATCCAGCTATCGCGGCACGAATGCATATGGCGCTTTTCCAGGTCATAGCGCACGGTGTTGCTCTCGCACGAGCAGGCGCCGCCCAAGGTATCGTGACGGCCGCAGGTATCGGCGGTAATGGTCAACATCGGGCGATCACGGTTGGAGCGCAGCACGCTGCCGGCCGTCAGAAACACATTGTTCTGCCCGCGCAGCGTGTCGCTCATGCTGTAGCGTTCAGCGGTGTCATCAGCATTGAAAAACAGCGTATCGGCGGCCTGATTGCCTTCCAGATCGGTGATGCGTAGCGTCTGACCGGCTTCGATACGCTGCAACCAGTAATCACCGGCATCAATTTGATGTTGTAAGCGCGCTTCGTCTGGATTGCGCGGACTTTCAGTGATCATCACATTTCTCCTTGCAGTTGATACAGCGCGTTATTACGCAAGCCGCGTTGATTTTCAGCACGTTGCAGACAGATTTCGGGTAATGGCGCGTGCTGAGCATCCAGTTCGATCTGCACCGGCTGGCGCGGATAATCCAGCGATGCGCTCAGCGGATGCGGGCAAGTGTGCAGCAGCACCAGCGTGTCCATCGCAAAACGTAAACGCACGCTGGCACCCGCCGCGCCCTGACGTTCCAGCCGCAAAGTGCCGTTATCGTCGGCGCGCACCTGCGCAAACAGATTGAGGCAGGACGCCATATCGCGCTGGCCGAGCCCATACTTCGCCAGCTCGACGAGAAAGCTGTCGTAGCCGTTTTGATGGCGCAGGTTGCGCGCCTGTTGATAGGTGCTGGCACCAAAGCGCGCGGCGGTTTGTTCGGCATTCAGCGTGCCGCACACGCTTTCGTGCCAGCCGAAGCTGTCGTGTTCAATGCCGCAGAAAATGCGTCCCATATCTGAATAGAGACAGTGACCGGCGGTGAGGCGGAAAGTGTGCTGGCACTTCAAAGTGTCAGGCGCGTTATAGCGCTCCAGCAGGTTTTCCGGGTTGTAAAACAGCAGGCCGATGTTGGCGCCACCTTCCACATCGGTGAGGGTCAGCGCGCTGCCGCTGCGCATCACCAGTGACCAGTGCGCGCCGCTCGGCAACAAGGTTTGATAAGGCTTCATGGTTTTCTCCTTTAGGCGACCAGCGGTTCGGATGGCTGTGTGCGATCCAGCGGCAGGTCGTACGTGATGGTCGCGCCCCAGGCTTCAGGCGCGTGCGGATCGTGGCGCAGCTTGTCAAACACCAGCAGACGCGAGGCGAGGCTAAATCCCTCTTTCAGATCGTGGGTGATCATGAAAATGGTCAGGTTGTGCTGCTGCCACAAGCGGGTAATCAGTTGGTGCATCTCGCCGCGGATGCCGGGATCGAGTGCGCCAAAAGGTTCATCGAGCAGCAAAATGCGCGGCTGCTTCATCAGCGCCTGCGCCAGCGCCAGACGCTGCTGCATGCCGCCCGACAGCTGATGCGGATATTTATTCTGCGCATGTTCAAGGCCGACCTGCGCCAGCATGGCCTGCGCACGCTGGCGAATCGCCTGACGCTTCTTTCCCCACACGCGGCCCAGCCAACGCGCACTGCTGAACTCGTCGCCCAGCATCACGTTGCCCAGCACCGTCAGATGCGGGAACACTGAATAGCGCTGAAACACCACGCCGCGATGCGCATCCGGTTCGTCGGGAATCGGTTCGCCATCCAGTAACAGCTGGCCTTTGCTGGGCGCTTCAGTGCCGAGCAGCATATTCAGGAAGGTGGTTTTGCCGCAGCCGGACGCGCCGACAATCGCCACAAACTCGCCCTCTTCGACCTCGATATTGAGGCGCTCCAGCACCACTTGCTGGCCGTAATGTTTCTCAAGGTTTTTCAGTTGCAGTAACGGCATGGCTCGCCCCTTATTTCGCGTGATACCACGGCCAGCAGCGACGGCTAATCAGCCGCAGCAACAGGTCGAGCAGGAAGGCCAGCAGCGCGATCCACGCCACGTACGGCAGAATCACATCCATTGCCAGATAACGCCGCATCAGGAAGATGCGATAACCCAAACCTTCTGTGGCGGCGATAGCCTCGGCGGCAATCAAAAACAGCCACGCCGACGCCAGCGACAGCCGCACCGCATCCAACAGGCGCGGCATCAGCTGCGGCAGGATCACGCGCCACAAAATCTGCGCGCTGTGCGCGCCAAGCGTCTGCGCCTTCACCAGCTGCTCGCGCGGGATTTTCTGCACCTGCAGCTGCAAATCGCGGGTAATCAACGGCGTGATGCCAATGACAATCAGCACCACTTTCGACACTTCGCCGAGGCCAAAACAGATAAAAAGAATCGGCAGAATCGCCAGCGGCGGTACCAGTGCAAACAGCGTCACCAGCGGCGCCAGCACCGCCCGCACCACCGGCAGCGCGCCGGTGAACAGACCCAGCGCCAGCGCCAATAGCGCGCTGATCGCCACGCCACACAGCAAACGCAGCAGACTGGCGGCGGTATCGCTCCACAGCAGATATTCACCGGTGCGCGGGCTGGGCTGAAACGCCATGCGGCTGATGGCGTCGCCCATGGCGTTAAAGCCCGGCAACAGCTTGTCTGCCGCATTCAGGCTGAGACGCGCATCCGACGCGAACAGATACACCAGCAGCAGCGCCAGCAGCGGCAAGATGCCCAGCAGCAAGCGCCCCAGCGGCAGCGGTTGGTAGTTGATCAACTTACGCATCGGCATCGCCTCGCTTACAGCTGCCCGGCGGCGGCCAGTTTGGTGTACTCATCGGTGAAGCGCAGTTTGATGTTGCCCGCATCGCCCCAATTGCCCGCAGGCGTTGCCACGCCAACCACATCGGCGCTCGGCGCGCCCTCGCCCAGCAAGCCGTGCTTGAACGAGAACTCGGCGACCATCTGCATGGTGGCTTTGAGCTGTGGGCTTTGGACGAAATCGAGGGTGGTTTTGGCATCGCTGAACAGATGCGTGGCGGCCAGCTGCTGATCAAAGCCCGCCAGATCGGTGCCGGAAGCCTGCGCCATTTGTGTGCGTGCCGCTTTGGCGCTGTCGGTTGGGCCGGACATGGTTTTCAGCGTTTCATACCATGCGCCGGTCAGCGCTTTGCCGAGCTGCGGATACTTTTTAAGCGTGGCGCTGTTGACCACCAGCAGATCGAGGATTTCACCCGGAATTTGCGCGGAAGAGAAAATCAGATGACTGTTCGGCTGCTTCTCCGCTTCGGCGAGCAGCGGATTCCAGGTCACGATAGCGTTGACATCGGCGGTGCCAAACGCCGCCACCAAATCGGCATCGGCGGTGTTCACCACTTTGACGTCTTTCTCGCTCATGCCGGATTTTTCCAGCGCTCGCGCCAGCAGGTAATGTGAAACCGAGAGTTCGACCAGATTGATCGGCTTGCCTTTCAGCGCCGAGAGGTTTCCCGCGCCTTTCAGCAGAATGCCGTCGTTACCGTTGGAGTAATCGCCGACGATCAGCGCCGTGCTATCCACGCCGCCGGTCGCGGGAATGGTTAGTGCATCCATGTTGGTCATGGTGCAACCCGTAAAGCCACCGGCGGTGTATTGGTTCACCGATTCGATATAGTCGTTAACCTGCACAAACTGGATATCGATGCCGTATTTGTCGGCCCATTTTTTGACGATACCGCTCTGCTGCGCGTAATCCCACGGCATCCAGCCCGCGTAGATCGACCAGCAAATCTTGAAGGAGGGTTTGTCGGCGGCCAGCGTATTGACGCTGAACAGCGTGATGGTGCAAAGCAACAGCAGGCGAAGGCAGGCTTTGATCATGATGGTTCCTCTGACGTTAACGGGCGAAAAAAAAGCAGGAGGCGGCGAGCAACGTTCTCGCTTTCCTCCCGGGCTTTTTTCCCGCCGTGTAACCGTCAGAGGACGGTCGGCCACTCTCGGACCAGCATCTTTCGACCGGAACCCTAGTGACCCATTGCAAATTGTCTGGCGACCTCGGTTGCCCGCTATCGCTCCTGCATCTGCGTTAACACATACAAAATGGATGCCAAGGTTATATCCCGCTGAAAAACATAAAATATTAACGATCCGCGCGTCGCCGCTTTGCTGGCATTGCACAGAAAAGCAGCGTGCGCGCACCAACGTGAAGCAGCCCATCGATGGAAACGTTGACGCCTCTCGCAATTCCGAACGGGCACTGAAAAAACTTTTACTTTGCGATCATGTGGTTATTACACATTGATGACACACCAAGCTGAACCAATTAAGTATTGGTTCACTTCTTGCCTACGCTAAGAAAGCGGTCCAATTCGCCTTTCATCAGGAAAAGGGCTGGATACGCGGCGTTTACCGATCTTTTTCTGATGCATAAACAGGCGAACCAATCATGAATGACACGCCAGAAACCAGCCGCAACTCCAGCACCGCACTTGAGCAACTGCGCCAGCTGATTCAGCAACAGGAGCACACGCCGGATCGCGCGCTGCCCACCGAACGTGAGTTAGCGGAGCGCTTTGGCGTGGGTCGTCGTGAAATTCGCCGGGCATTGGATGTGCTGGAAGAAGAGGGCCGCATCTGGCGTAAACAGGGCAAAGGCACCTTTGTTGGGCCCTCCGCGCCGGTGCAGCCGCTGGTGTTACAGGATCTGCCGCAGCAATCGAATCTGCTTGAAGTGATGGAAGCGCGTTTGCAGCTGGAGCCGGGGCTGGCAAGTCTTGCCGCCCTGCGCGCCACCAAAGAGCAAATTGCCTTGATGAAACGCCTGCTGGAGCGCATGCACGCCATCACGCCGCCAGAAGATGGCGATCAACATGAACTGTGGGACAGCGCCTTTCATCGCGCCATCGCCGAAGCGGCAGGCAATCGTCTGATGCTCGGGCTGTTCGACGCCGTTGATGCCGTGCGCCGCGATCCCGGCTGGCAGCATTTGCGAGTGCAGGCGCGCACCCCGGCGCGCCTGGATAACTATGACAACCATCATCAGCGGCTGGTGATGCACATCGCCCAGCGCCAGCCTCATGAAGCGGCAGCGGCGATGCGTGAACATCTGCTTGCGCTGCAACAGGCGCTGATGGAAACGCTCTATTCCCGCCAGGAGGATATGCCATGACCGCACATCCCGTTTTATCGCTGCGCAATCTGCGCGTGCAGTTTCACGGCTCGCCCGTCACGGTGCTGGATGATATTTCTCTGCAGCTAGAGGCGGGAGAAACGCTGGCGCTGGTCGGTGAATCGGGCTGCGGCAAAAGCATCACCTCACTGACGTTGATGGGTTTGCAGCCTGACAGCGCGCGCATCTTGCAGGGCGACATGCTGTTTGATGGCCGCGATCTGCGCCAGCTCAGCAGCAGCGAATACGCCAGTCTGCGCGGCAACCAACTGGCGATGATTTTTCAGGAGCCGATGACCTCACTTAATCCGGCCTTCACGCTTGGCGATCAGCTGAGTGAAGCGGTGATGCGCCATCGCAAAGTGAATAAGCGCCAGGCAATGGACGCGGCGCTGGCGATTCTGCAAAAAGTGCAAATCCCGGCACCAGAACTGCGGCTCAAAGCCTATCCGCATCAGCTCTCCGGCGGCATGCGCCAGCGCGTGATGATTGCGATGGCGCTGATCAACCAGCCAAAACTGCTGATTGCCGACGAACCCACTACCGCGCTCGACGTCACCATTCAGGCGCAAATTCTGGCGCTGCTGAACACCCTAAAACAGGAAACCGGCACTGCAGTGCTGATGATCACCCACGACCTCGGCGTGGTGGCGGAAGTGGCGCAGCGCGTGGCGGTGATGTATGCCGGTCAGGTGGTGGAGAGCGGCAGCGTCGAGCGCATTTTTAACGATCCGCAGCATCCGTACACCATTGGCCTGATGGGCTCAATTCCCACCCTGAGCGCACGCGAAGGTGCGCTGGCCACCATTCCCGGCCAGGTGCCGTTGCCGGAAAACATGCCGGCTGGCTGCCGTTTTGCCACGCGTTGCCCCTTCGCCGAAACACGCTGCCACCAGCATCGCCCGGCGTTACGCGCGCTGGCGAACGATCATCAGGTGGCCTGTTTCCGCGCCCCGTTAGAGCAATACGTCACGCTGGGAGAAAGTGCATGAAGCCGATTTTAGAGTGCCGCGATTTAAGCAAAACCTTCTCCGCGGGCAACCGGCTATTTTCACGCAATCGCGGCGTGACGGCGGTTGATCGCGTTTCGCTGCAGGTGATGCCGGGCGAAACGTTGGCGATTGTCGGCGAATCCGGTTCCGGTAAATCGACGCTGGGCCGTTTGCTGCTGCGGTTATTGGCCGCCAGCGCTGGCGACGTGTTCTATCAGGGCGAAAGCATTACTGATGCCAGCGGCGCGCGGCTCAATCAGCTGCGCCGTGAATTGCAGATTATCTTCCAGGACCCGTTTGCCTCGCTCAATCCGCGCATGACGGTGCAGCAGATTGTTGGCGAACCCTTGTGGCTGCACGAAAAGATGAGCCGCGATCAGCGCCATTCGCGCGTCGCCGAACTGCTACGCACCGTTGGCCTGCCTGCGGCCTGGGCCGAGCGTTACCCGCACGAGTTTTCAGGCGGTCAGCGCCAGCGCATCGGTATTGCCCGCGCCCTGGCATCCCAACCGAAATTATTGCTCGGCGATGAGCCGGTTTCAGCGCTGGATGTGTCGGTGCAGGCGCAGGTGGTGAATCTGCTGGAGAGCCTGAAACAGCAGTTTGGTCTGACGATGGTGATCGTGGCGCACGGTTTAGCGGTAATCCGTCATATGAGCGATCGCGTGGCGGTGATGTATCTCGGTCAGATTGTTGAACTGGCCAGCGTCGATGAGATTTTTGATGCGCCGCTCCATCCTTATACGCAGGCGCTGATTGCCTCTGCGCCGCAAATGCAGCCGGGTGGCAACCGCACCATTCCGATGTTGCAAGGCGACCTGCCCAATCCCGCCAATCCACCGAGCGGCTGCCGTTTTCATACCCGTTGTCCCTATGCCACGGCGGAATGTCGCCAGTTTGAACCGATTAATCAGGTGTTGAGCGGCGGCCGTCAAATTGCCTGTCACCGCTGGCAGGAGATTAATCGCGATCGCAGCGTCATCACTCTTGCGCCACCTTCCGCCGCTTTTTTACGTCGCCGCGCCCTGTTTGAGCAGGCGGTGAATCAGCAAGCCTAACCTCTGGAGAGACACCGTGAAGCAAGCTCGTCATACGTTATTAACCGCCCTCAGCGGTCTGTTACTGCTCGGCGCTAGCGCCCACAGCCATGCTGACAGCGTGATTCGCATCGGCCTGGGCGCCGATCCTGACATGCTCGATCCGCATCTGGCGCGCACCTATTACGGCCGTTTTGTGTTTGCGGCGATGTGCGATCGTCTGGTCGATGTCGATCAAAACCTCAAAGTGGTGCCGGGTCTGGCCACCGATTGGGCGTGGAGCGATGACGGTAAAACGCTGACCATGAATCTGCGCAGCGGCGTGACCTTCCACGATGGCGAAAAGTTTGATGCGCAGGCGGTGAAATTCAATATCGAACGTGCGCAGACGCTGCCGGGTTCGCTGCGCAAAAGTGAAATCTCCTCGATTGAAAGTGTGGAAGTAAGCGGCCCGATGCAGGTGAAATTCCACCTGAAAAACCCGGATGCGGCGCTGCTGAGCCAGCTGACCGACCGCGCTGGCGCCATGCTGGCACCGGAAGCGGCGAAAAAGCCCGATTTCGCCGCCCATCCGGTTTGCTCCGGCCCGTATCAGTTCGACAGCCGCGTTCAGCAGGATCGCATCGTGCTGAAGCGCTATGACAATTACTGGAATAAAGGCGCTTATCACTTCGATAAGGTGATTTTTCTGCCGATCCCGGATGCTTCCGTACGCCTCGCGAACCTACGTGCGGGTGATTTGGATCTCACCGAAGGCGTAGCCGCCAGCGATGTGAAAACCGTTGAAGCCGATAGCAAACTGGCGCTGGCAAAAGTCACGGGCCTTGGTTATCAGGGCATCACCTTCAATATCAACAACGGCAAAGTCGATGCCAACAGTCCGCTGAAAGATGCGCGCGTGCGTGAAGCGTTCTCACTGGCGATTGACCGCGATGCGCTAAATCAGGTGGCGTTTGAAGGCTTGTATACGCCAGCCAATCAGGCGTTTTCACCGGTCAGCGCGTATCACGTCAACACACCGATCGCACCGCGTGATGTTGAGAAAGCCAAAGCACTGCTGAAGGCTGCGGGTGTTACAACACCGCTGAATCTGACGCTGCTGGTCAGCAATAACCCGACCGCGCAGCAAGTGGGCCAGGTGATTCAGGCGATGGTCGGCGAAGCCGGTTTCAACCTCAATCTGCAAATGAGTGAGTTCGCTACGCTGCTGGATCGTCAGCAACGCGGGGATTATCAGCTCAGCCTGTCGGGTTGGTCTGGTCGTCCCGATCCGGACGGCAGCATCTATTCGTTTATTAACAGCAAAGGCACGCTTAACGACGGACGCTACAGCAATGCGCATGTCGATGAGTGGCTGAACGCCGCGCGTCTCACCAACGACCAGGCACAGCGTCAGGCGCTGTACACCCAGGTAGTGAACCAACTGCAAACCGATATGCCGATTGCTTACCTCTACTTTGAGCCACGCATTTTTGGCATGTCGAAGAAATTGCAGGGCTTCAAAGCCTGGCCGGACGGATTGGTGCGTTTGGCTGGCGTAAGTCTGGCGCAGTAAACCGCTAAGGAGCGAGGATGCTGGAACTGATTGTAAAACGGCTACTGCTGGCGATTCCGACGCTGCTGCTGGTGAGCATTATGGTGTTCGCACTGCAAAAGCTGCTGCCAGGCGATCCGGTGCTGGCGATGGCGGGCGAAGAGCGTGATCCGGCGGTTATCGCCCAGCTGCGGGCGGAATACCATCTGGACGATCCGATCCCCACGCAATATTTCGCCTGGATTGGTAATGCGCTAACCGGCGATTTGGGCATGTCGCTGCGCACAAAAGAGCCGGTGACGGCGCTGATCGCCAGCAAATTGCCGGTGACGCTGGAGTTGTCATTGCTGGCGATGATTATCGCGCTGGTGATTGGCATCAGCATGGGCATCATCGCCGCAGTGCGCAAAGACAGTTGGGTCGATCACACCACCAACTTTGTCGCGCTTTCCGGGATTTCAGTACCTCACTTCTGGCTCGGTATTCTGCTGATTTTGCTGTTCTCCGTGCATCTGCAATGGCTGCCGGCATCGGGCTTTGTACCGATTAGCGAAGATGTGACGCAGAACCTGAAAACGCTTCTGCTGCCAGCGCTGGTGCTCGGCACCGGACTGGCCGCCACCTTAATGCGTCACACCCGCGCTTCAATGATCGCCGTGCTAAAAGCGGATTACATTCGCACCGCACGCGCCAAAGGGCTGCTGGCAAAGAAAGTGGTGTTGAAGCATGCGTTGCGTAATGCATTGATGCCGATTGTTACTCTCACCACGCTGCTGTTTGGCGAGTTACTGGGTGGCGCGGTGCTGACCGAGCAGGTCTTCACGCTGCCCGGCTTTGGCAAGATGATTGTCGATGCGGTATTCAACCGTGATTACGCCGTGGTGCAAGGCGTGGTGCTGGTGGTGGCGATTGGCTTCTTGCTGCTCAATCTGCTGGCCGATGTGCTCTATATGATCATTAACCCGAAAATGCGAGGCTGACCATGAGCGAGGTATTAACCGCTGGCGCACTGCCTGCAGTGGCAAAGCCGAATCGTCGGGTGCTGAAAAAGTTCCTGCGTAACAAAAGTGCGCTGATTGGTGCGGTGATTGTGCTGCTGTTTGTCGCCGTGGCGCTGCTGGCACCGTGGCTGGCTCCGTTTGATCCCATCAAAGCCAATTTCCTTGCGGTGCGTAAAGCGCCAACGCTGCTGCACTGGTTCGGCACCGATGAGCTGGGGCGCGATATTTTGTCGCGCCTGGTGTGGGGCGCACGCACCTCGCTGCTGGCGGGCTGCATTTCGGTGCTGATCGCCATTCTGATTGGTGTGCCGCTGGGGCTCATTGCCGGTTACTGGCAAGGCTGGTGCGACGGCATTATTTCGCGTTTTATCGAAGCGCTGCTGGCGTGCCCGTTTCTGATTCTGGCGATCGCGCTGGGGGCGTTTCTCGGCCCGAGCTTGTCGAATGCAATGATTGCCATCGGTTTATCTGCGATGCCGATTTTCGCCCGCTTGACGCGCGGCCAGGTAATCGCCATTCGTCACGAAGAGTACATTGATGGCGCGCGGGCGATTGGTTTGCCCGATCGCTGGATCATCCTGCGTTATGTGCTGCCCAATGTGCTGTCGCCAATTCTGGTACAGGCCACGCTGGCGATTGCTTCGGCGATCATCACCGAAGCCAGCCTCTCTTTCCTTGGCCTCGGCCAGCAACCGCCCTCGCCTTCATGGGGTGCGATGCTGAATACCGCCAAAGGCTTTCTCGAACAGGCGCCGTGGATGTCGATTTTCCCCGGCCTGGCTATTTTTCTCACCGTGCAGGGCTTCAACCTGCTGGGCGACGGTTTGCGCGACGCGCTCGACCCACGCGATGACTCACACTAAGGAACGATCATGAGTGAACTGGATTTTAACGTCAGCTATGCCTCACACCGCGTACCGATGATGGGACGCAACGCGGTTGCCACTTCGCAGCCGCTGGCGGCGCAGGCGGGGATGCGCATGTTGCAACAGGGCGGCAATGCGGTAGATGCGGCGATTGCCAGTGCGATGGCGTTAACCGTGCTGGAGCCCAGCGGTAACGGCCTCGGCAGTGATGCCTTTGCGATAATCTGGGATGGCAAAAAACTGCACGGTTTGAATGCCTCGGGCCGCTCGCCTGCGGCATGGAACCCGGAACGCTTTGCCGGACGCGATGCCATGCCGGAAATCGGCTGGGAAGCAGTCACCGTGCCGGGCGCGGTTTCGGCGTGGGTTGAGCTGGCCGAACGCTTTGGCACGCTGCCGCTTACCACGCTGGCGCAACCGGCCATTGAATACGCGCGTGACGGTTTCCCGGTTTCACCGCTGATTGGTCATCTATGGCAGCGTGCCTACAACAAGCTGAAAGATCAGCCTGGTTTTGTCGAGTGCTTTGCACCTGAGGGTCGCCCGCCGCGTGCTGGTGAACTGTTCCGCAATCCGGCGCAAGCCGAAACGCTGCAAAAAATCGCCGAGACGCGCGGTGAAGCCTTCTATCGTGGCGAGCTGGCCGAAAAGATAGTGGCGTTTGCTGAGCAGCATGGCGCGGCGCTCAGCCTTGATGATCTGAAAAATCATCGCGCTGATTGGGTGGAATTGTTATCGCGCCCATTTGCGGGCGGATCGGTGCAGGAGTTGCCGCCGAACGGTCAGGGCATCGCCACCTTGATTGCGCTGGGCATTCTCGAACAGTGGGATATTGGCCGCTATGAACCGGATTCAGTGCCGTGGCTTCATCTGTCGATTGAAGCGATGAAGCTGGCGCTGGCCGATCTGGATCGCTACGTCAGCGATTACGATCACCTCGAGTTCCCGGCGGAACTGCTGCTGAGCGATGACTATTTGAAACAGCGCGCGCAGCTGATTAATCCCGATCGGGCCGGGGATTTTACCTTTGGCTCCCCGCAGCAGAGCGGCACGGTGTATCTCTCCACCGCCGATGCCAGCGGCATGATGGTTTCCTTTATACAGTCAAACTACATGGGCTTCGGTTCTGGCGTAGTGGTGCCGGGCACCGGCATCAGCCTTCAAAACCGTGGCTGCGGTTTCTCACTCGATCCGCAGCATCCCAATGTGGTGGCCGGCGGCAAGCGCCCGTTCCACACCATCATTCCGGCGTTTGCCCTCGACGGTGACGGCCAGCCGCTGATGTCGTTTGGCGTGATGGGCGGCCCGATGCAGGCACAAGGTCATTTGCAGATGGCGCTGCGCATCATGCAGCACAAGCAAAACCCGCAGGCAGCGATTGATGCCCCGCGCTGGCGCGTTGAGCAAGGACGTGCGGTGGTGGTTGAGCCGGGCATCGACCGTAACGTACTGGCAAAGCTGCGCGAAATGGGGCATCAAATTACGCTGGAAGATCCGCTGCTTGGCTATAACTTCGGCGGTGCGCAGGCGATTGTGCGCGATCCGCAAGGCTTCTACATCGCCGCCACCGAAAGCCGCAAAGATGGGCAGGCGCTGGTGTTCTGATTTAACGTGTTAAAACGGTCACCATGAATGGTGACCCTACGAATTCCGCCATTTCCTTGTCGGGTGCGCATTTATGCGCACCAGGCAAACGCCGCCCGTTGTACCCGCCAGGCCATTGCACTATCCTTTAGGACCATTCCCACCGAATCGAATTTGCCATAACAGGAGTTAATCATGGCGTCAGGAATTTCCCGCATCTGGATGCGCACCGGCATGCTGATGGTCAGTGCCTTGGTCGTGCTGCAACTTACGGCCTGTGGCGACAAAGAGGGCGATCAGCGTAAAGCGTTCAGTGACTTCCTTCAGAACACAGTGATGCGCAGCGGCGAACATCTGCCAAGCCTGAGTGAAAACCAGAAGCAGACCTTCGGTAACTACGCCAGCGATTACGCCATCCTTTATGGTTTCTCGCAGCAGACCAATCAGGCGATTGAGCAAGGTATGCGTCCGGTGGTTGATGAATTAGCAGCGATTCGTGTACCGCAGGATTACCTGACGCGCCGCGATAGCCTGCGCCAGGTCAGCGGTAATCTGAGCGTGCTGACCCAGCAGATTCAGAGCGCCAAAATGCAGGCGGACAGCAGCAAAGCCACGCTGAAGCAGCCGGATGATCTGAAGAAAGTCTACGACGCCGCGTTTACCAAAGTGGTAACGCAGCCAGCCAGCACGCTGATTCCGTTGCTGCCACAGCTGCAGGCGCTGAGCCAGGCGGCGGTGCAAACCGGCGACTATCTGCAATCGCAAGGCACACGCGTAACCTTCAACGACGGCGGCGTGCAATTCCCAACGCAGGATCAGGCAACGCAGTACAACACGCTGATGAGCAATCTCTCCAGCAATGCGCAGGCGCTGACGCAAGCGCAAAATGCGGTGCAAGGCGGGTTATAACAGCCGAACTATTTTAGTGGTCGCCATCAATGGCGACCCTACAAGCCATTCGTTTCTTTTCAGAATTACGTCACTTCCTTACAGCCCACTTTTCTGCTGCAGCATATTGTGATCTGGCGCATTTTCGACCAAAAATAGTTTGTGACATTGATCACATTTACACAACAAAGCACCCAGATTAAAAGGTGACTTAAGTCACATTCGTCATCTTGTTTTGCTTAATTTTTCGGCATCGTTGCTTTCTTACAGCGTCTTTTTGTGATCAGTATCACCTTATTGCACCCCAACCACCCCAACTTAGCGTGATCTGCATCACACTTAGGGGCTGCTCTACGCAGCGTAATAAACTAGTGCTAGAGTCCGCGTGCATACAGTAATGCCACGGCCCCCGCCGTAACGTTCAAACAAAAACAAACGCGCTCTCTTATTGCAGCGCGTCTCAATAAGGGGTGGGTTTATGTCCTCATCAGTAAAGGTCAAGGTTCAGAGCTTTGGTCGCTTTCTGAGTAATATGGTGATGCCTAACATCGGTGCGTTTATCGCATGGGGTATCATCACTGCGCTGTTCATCCCAACCGGATGGATTCCAAACGAAACGCTGGCGAAACTCGTCGGCCCAATGATCACCTACCTGCTGCCGCTGCTGATTGGTTTCACCGGTGGACGTCTGGTTGGCGGCGATCGCGGTGGCGTGGTCGGTGCCATCACCACCATGGGCGTGATCGTCGGTGCCGATATGCCGATGTTCCTCGGCTCGATGATTGCCGGTCCGCTGGGCGGCTGGGCGATCAAGTCCTTTGACCGCGCCGTTGATGGCAAGATCAAAAGCGGCTTCGAGATGCTGGTTAACAACTTCTCGGCCGGTATCATCGGTATGCTGCTGGCGCTGTTAGCGTTCCTGGCAATCGGTCCACTGGTTGAAGGCCTGTCACACATTCTCGCCGCGGGCGTGAATCTGATGGTGCAGAACAACCTGCTGCCGCTGACCTCGATCTTTGTTGAACCGGCGAAAATCCTGTTCCTCAATAACGCCATCAACCACGGTATCTTCTCTCCGCTGGGTATCCAGCAGGCGAGCGAGGCCGGCAAATCAATCTTCTTCCTGATTGAAGCCAACCCAGGTCCGGGTATGGGCGTGCTGGTTGCCTACATGATGTTTGGTCGCGGTAGCGCTAAACAATCTGCAGGCGGCGCAGCGATCATCCACTTCCTCGGTGGTATCCACGAAATTTACTTCCCATACGTGCTGATGGCGCCGCGTCTGTTGCTGGCGGTAATCCTCGGCGGTATGACCGGCGTGTTCACCCTGACGCTGCTGAACGGCGGCCTGGTTTCTCCGGCTTCTCCAGGTTCCATCCTGGCCGTGCTGGCGATGACGCCAAAAGGCGCTTATTTCGCGAACATCGCGGCCATCATCGCTGCATTTGCCGTCTCCTTCGTGGTCTCTTCAATACTGCTGAAAACCAGCAAAGTGAAAGAAGATGACGATATCGAAGCCGCGACACAGCGCATGCAGGATATGAAAGCGCAGTCGAAAGGTCAGGCCGTTGCCGGTTCACCGGTTGCTGGCGACGCGATGAGCGTTGACCTGAACCACGTACGCAAAATCATCGTAGCCTGTGACGCCGGTATGGGTTCAAGTGCGATGGGTGCAGGCGTGCTGCGTAAGAAAGTGCAGGACGCGGGTCTGAGCAATATCTCCGTCACCAACACGGCGATTAACTCGCTGCCAGGCGACGTCGATCTGGTGATTACCCACCGCGATCTGACCGAACGTGCGATGCGTCAGGCACCGCAAGCGCAGCATATTTCGCTGAACAACTTCCTCGATAGCGCGCTGTACAGCAATCTGACTGAACGTCTGGTTGCCGCTAACCGCAGTGAAGCGCGTCGCGAAACCGTGCAGACTACGCTGGCTGACAGCTACGACGAAGGCAACGCGCACCTGTTTAAACTGGGTGCAGACAACGTGTTCCTCGGCCTGAGCGCCACCCATAAAGAGCAGGCGATTCGCTTTGCGGGTGAGCAGCTGGTGAAAGGCGGCTACGTGCAGCCGGAATATGTTGAAGCGATGCTGGAACGTGAAAAGCTGACGCCAACTTACCTCGGTGAATCCATTGCTGTGCCACACGGCACCGTAGAAGCGAAAGACCGCGTGCTGAAAACCGGCGTGGTGTTCTGTCAGTATCCGGCAGGCGTGCAGTTTGGTGATGAGCCAGAAGACGTGGCGCGTTTGGTGATTGGTATCGCCGCGCGCAATAACGAGCACATTCAGGTGATTACCAGCCTGACCAACGCGCTGGATGATGACAGCGTGATTGAGAAGCTGGCCAATACCACCAGCGTGCAGGACGTGTTGGACCTGCTCTCAGGCAACATCGTTAAAGCGTAATACCACGTTTTACCTTCCCTGGGGCGGGTAAGCCCGTCCCACATTTCCGGGGCGGACTTGCCCGCCCTTTCGTCATTTGATATGGGTCAAATTTATGAAAGCGTTACATTTTGGAGCAGGTAACATCGGTCGCGGTTTTATCGGTAAGTTACTGGCGGATGCCGGCATCGAGCTGGTGTTTGCTGACGTCAATCAGGTGATACTTGATGCCCTTAACGCCCGTCATGAGTATCCGGTTCATGTGGTTGGCGAGCAGGCAAAAGTCGAAATCGTAACAGGCGTCAGCGCCGTCAACAGCACCAGCGATGACATCGTTGCGCTGATTGCGGAGGTTGATATCGTGACCACGGCGGTTGGCCCGCAGATTCTGGAGCGCATCGCCGGTGGCGTCGCGAAAGGTCTGGCTAAACGCAGCGACAGCGGTAACGTCCGTCCACTCAACATCATCGCCTGTGAAAACATGGTGCGCGGTACCAGCCAGCTGAAACAGCACGTGCTGAAAGCGCTGCCAGAGCAGTATCACGCGTGGGTTGAAGCGCATGTTGGCTTCGTTGATTCTGCGGTCGATCGCATCGTGCCGCCATCCGAAGCCGGCACCACCGATCCGCTGGAAGTCACCGTGGAAACCTTCAGCGAGTGGATTGTTGATAAAACCCAGTTCAAAGGTGAATTGCCAAACATTGCTGGCATGGAATTGACCGACAATCTGATGGCGTTCGTTGAGCGCAAGCTGTTCACCCTCAATACCGGTCACGCCATCACCGCGTATCTCGGTCAGTTGGCCGGTCACGCTACCATTCGTGACGCGATTCTTGATGAGAAAGTGCGTGCGGTAGTGCAAGGCGCGATGCAGGAAAGCGGTGCCGTGCTGATCAAGCGTTATGGCTTTGAGGCCGATAAGCATGCTGCCTACATCCAGAAAATCCTCACCCGCTTCGAAAATCCGTACCTGAAAGATGACGTTGAGCGCGTAGGTCGTCAGCCGCTGCGTAAACTGAGCGCGGGCGATCGCCTGATCAAGCCAACGCTGGGCACCATTGAATACAACCTGCCGCACACTAATCTGGTCCAGGGCATTGCCGCCGCCATGCACTATCGCAGCGAAGCCGATCCGCAGGCGCAGGAACTGGTCGCGCTGCTGGCAGAAAAAGGCCCGCAAGCCACGCTGGCGGAAATTTCTGGCCTGGATGCCAATAGCGAAGTGGTCACCTCAGTGGTGAGCGCTTACAACGCTATGGCATAATGCGCGCCCTTGAGTGGTTAACTCGGGCGCGCTTGCGTGCCCGCTGGCGGTAGCTGAACGATGCAGGCAATGATGGAAGAGAAGCAGGCTTTTGAAAACCGGGTGCTTGAGCGCCTGAACGCCGGTCGTTCGGTGAGAAGCTTCCTGATCGCCGCCGTTGAGCTGCTGACCGAAGCAGTTAACCTGCTGGTGCTGCAAGTGTTTCGCAAGGACGATTACGCGGTCAAATATGCCGTAGAGCCGCTGCTGCTGGGTAATGGTCCGCTGGGCGAACTCTCGGTTCGCCTCAAGCTGATTTACGGCCTGGGCGTGATCAACCGGCATGAGTACGAAGATTGTGAACTGCTGCTGGCGCTGCGTGAGGAGCTGAATCACGACATCAGCGATTATCGATTTACCGACGATGAGATCCTCGGCCCGTTTGGCGAATTGCACTGCGTGGCCGCCTGGCCGCCGCAGCCGGATTTCAACCGCGACGACGAGCAACTGCGCTCCATGCAGCAGCAGCGCTATCTGCAGATGGTACGTTCAACCATGGTGCTGTCGCTCACCGAGCTGATTTCACGCATTTCGCACAAGCAGGTGTTTAAAAAGCCGGCAGTGTAGGGTCGCCATTCATGGCGACCAGGCGAGCATGAATACGCGCCACGCTGCAAAACTGCGTAGATTTGTGTATCCTTTGCCTGTTTTCCTTAACGAGTTTTCCCCCAATGAAAGAACAAGAAAAAGCCGAGATTAAACTGCTGAGCGATCAGCTCGATGCGCTCAACCGCAAAGAAGCCCCGCTGCTAGCCTCTGGCGATGCCGAAAAGCTCGGTGAACTGCTGCGTGAAAAAGAGAAGCTGGAGCTGGAAATTGAGCGCCTGCGCAGCGTCCGCACTGAGAAGCTGAGCAAAGAAGCGCAACAGCTGCAGAAGCTGGGCTTTAGCCGCGAAATCACCAAGAAAGAACAGGCCAACATGGGCGCATTTAAGAAAAGCGTGCGCGGCCTGGTGGTGGTACACCCAATGACCGCGCTCGGACGTGAGATGGGACTGAAAGTGATGACCGGCTACGCCAAGCAGCCGTTCTAATCTTGACTTACGCGGCGTGTGAGACGTCGCGTAGGATGCCAGCCGCCTGATGAACTTGTTCATTCAGACTGTCCAGCAAGGCATAGCGACGGCGATACTCGGCGCGCTTCTTGCTGGCAATCTCTTCCAGATCTTTACGCTCCGCGCGTAACGGCAACGCAAACAGCTCATCAGCACGCGCCACGCCACCCAACGACAACCAAAACTCGCTGTAGCTGGCAAAAAACTTGTCGCCTTTACTGTGGCGGTAGCGCAGGCTGCGGAACACGTGTGTGGTATCGCCAACGGCAGTGATCGCCTCAACGCCACACTGTTGCGCCAGATTAAATACCGCTTCCATCAGCAAACGTTTCGGGAATACGCCGTGTGCCGCTTTCGTGGCATCGCGAATCACGTCGTTGGAAATATGTTTACGCGGTCCCTGCAATCCACCAATTAATAAGGTGCGCTTGTTCTGTTCGCGAATAATTGAGAAAGAGAGCGAAGCAATTAACTGCGTTTGATAATGCAGCTCCAGGGTAATTTCACCTTCACGGTCAAAACGTCCCGGACAGCAGTGAATCACAAACGCCTCGTCGTTTTTGCCGCTCAACGTGGCCAGCAAATTATCGCCCGGACTCTGCAACAACTGGCGCAGTGCCGTATTCTCTAACTGCTCCATCAAGGTGTAGTGATCGATGATAGCCTGCGCACGTTGCGCCACGCTGAATCCCGCACGCAGATAAGGACGATGTGGCTTGGCCGGCAGCAAACCTTGCATGGTCAACAGCTGCGGTAGCGCAGACAATTTCGTTAACTGCTGCAGATAATTAAAGGTCGTCACAGGAAAGACTAGTGACCTTAAGGCAAATTTCGCGCGAAAACTTCCGCTATTCCATAATTTATTCGGCCTGAACTTTCCGCTTATTAATGGCAAAAACAGCGGCGCTGACGAATCATTATTCGTCACAGAAGTTGTGATAGTAGACATGATTATTTAGGCCTAGCGAGACAAATTGTCGCTACTATATGCCCCAAATTATCAACGGCAGGTTAATAAGCTTTCGCCGCGCAATAATCGTACGCGTGAATATTCAGGTCGTTTAGAAAGGGTTTAAAAAAGACGAAAAAAAACCGGTGAAATCATCACCGGTTTCGTGTTGCGGCTATAGCCTGAACTTACTTCGCAGCAGCGAAACGCGCTGCAGCTTCGTCCCAGTTCACCACGTTCCAGAATGCTTTGATGTAATCAGGACGTTTGTTCTGATACTTCAGGTAGTAAGCGTGTTCCCACACGTCCAGGCCGATGATCGGAGTGCCTGAAACGCCAGCGACCGCTTCACCCATCAGTGGGCTGTCCTGGTTTGCGGTTGAAACCACAGCCAGTTTGTCGCCTTTTTTCACCAGCCACGCCCAGCCTGAACCGAAGCGAGTGGTAGCGGCTTTCTCAAACTCAGCCTGGAAAGCTTCAACGCTACCGAAATCTTTTTCGATGGCAGCTTTCAGCTCGCCCTGCAGCGAGGTGCCCAGTTTCAGACCTTTCCAGAAGAAGCTGTGGTTAGCGTGGCCGCCTGCGTTGTTACGCAGTGGACCTTTTTTGTCTGCTGGCAGCTGATCCAGTTTAGCGATCAGTTCTTCAACCGGCAGGTCAGCGAATTCGGTACCTTCCAGCGCAGCGTTAGCGTTGTTAACGTAGGCCTGGTGGTGTTTAGAGTGATGGATTTCCATCGTCTGCTTGTCGAAGTGCGGTTCCAGTGCGTCGTACGCATACGGCAGGGATGGCAGTGAATAACTCATGTTCTTCCTCTCCATTTTAGTGTTTTGCAGCACCACCTCACTGGGCGTGCCGCGTAAGCAGTCGGATCATTATAGTTAAAAACATGATCCGTAAAAGGGTTATCAATGCCTTAGAATTGATAAGGATTTGATGAATCTGGGAAAAGGTGCGCACGCACGGCTACACCTTGTGGCTGCTGGCGCGCAGTTTAAGCTGCACCGGCAGCTCATTGATGGCTGGCGGTTCATCGCCTTTGAGCGCCGCCAGCAGACGTTTACCCGCCGTGCGCCCCATCTCTTCATACGGCAGCACAATGCTGGTCAGCGGCGGCGAACACACTGCCGCTAACGGGCCGCCGCCGATGCTGGCAATCGCTAACTGGCTGGGAATGGCAATCCCCGCCGCATGACACGCCATGATGGCACCGCAAGCCACTTCATCGCTGGTGCAAATCAGCACATCCAGCTCTGGCCAGGTGAGGCGAATCTCTGCCAGCAAGCTGTGCCCGGCGGCAAAGGTTGGCATTTTCGGCGATGTCACCACGCGATGCGGCGCCTGATTCATCGCCAGCATGCCGCTGTGCCAGCCATTCAACAGCTGGCGGAAGATGGTGTTATTACTCTGCGTGCACAACAAACCGAGATTACGATAACCGCGCTCGACCAGGCTTTGCACCAGTTGGCGAATCGCTTTGGCGTAATCGACACCAATGCTGATCCCCGCCGAATTCGGATGCACACCGCCAATATCCATCACCGGCAACCCGGAATTGCTCAGCAGGCGATGCGCTTCGGCGGCGTTATCGAAATTGAAATGCACCATCGCCGCCGGATTATAGGAGAGCAGCATTTCGATCAGCTCGCTCTCTTCCGCAGCCGAATGATTGGCTTCCGCCAGCATCATGTTATAACCCTGCGGCCGCAGCACTTCCTGCAGCGCTTCCGACACAATCGCACTGCCCGGCGTGGCAAACGACGGTACCACCATGGTGATCAAGCGTGATGTCGCCGATGCCAGATTACTCGCCTGCACGTTCGGGACATAGGAGAGCTCAATCACCGCCGCATCGATTTTGGCGCGAATTTCAGGCGACACTTTTTCCGGCATGCGCAACGCACGCGATGCTGTCATGGTGCTTACACCCACCAAACGGGCAACATCGGCTAAAGTACTTTTGCCGGTACCGCGCCGCTTTTTTTCTGTCATGCGATCTCCTGCATTACTCGCTACTTTTTTGCCAGGACGCAGCTTAAAACCAAATCTGTTAACGCGCCATGTGAAAAACCACAGTTTCGGGCATCCCTCACCCCGCGATCTTTTCAGAATGATTGAGCATGTCAGGTGCTTGCAACGAAGACAAACGCGCAGCAAGGAAATGTTAGCGATAACACGTTTTTTAACAATAACGGTGTTAGCGCTAACTTTTGCGACAATCATCACAGAAAACCGCTGAGAAAATAACCTACATTGCACCCCATCGACGAATAAACAGGAATTACTGATGCTCACTCAATGGCTAACACCGCAACATATTCGTGTCGTAGAGCAGGTTAGCGACTGGCAGGAAGCGGTGCGTTTATCCGCCGAACCGCTGCTGGCCGCCGGTGCCATCAGCCCGGCTTATCTCGATGCCATTTTCACCTCGCATGCCGAGCTCGGCCCGTATTACGTGCTGGCGCCGGGTCTGGCGATGCCACATGCCCGCCCGGAACAAGGCGCGCGCAAAAACGGCCTGTCGCTGCTGCATGTGAAGAATGGCGTGAGCTTTCAGGCCGATGAAAACGATCCGGTTTATGTGGTCATCATGCTATGTGCGGTGTCTGGCGACGATCATATTCAGATGATCACCGCATTAGCCGACGTGTTCAGCGACGAATCCCACCTGCAGCAGTTGCTGTCGGCTTCTACCCTGTCAGCGATTGAAGCTGTCATTGAAAATAAATAACCAGAGAACCCTATTATGAAAAAAGTGCTGATTGTGTGCGGAAATGGTTTAGGCAGTAGCTTCATTGTTGAAATGAACGTGAAGAAGATTGTGGCGGATTTGGGTAAAGAAGCCGAAGTGGGCCACACCGATTTAACCTCAGCGAAATCTGAACAGGCTGATTTAATTATTGCCGCGAAAGATATTGCCGATCAATTAGCCGGACACAGCGCGAAAGTCGTTGGCCTGACTAACCTGCTGGATAATGCAAAAATCAAAGAAATTATCGCTGAAAATATTTAATAACCTTGTAAGGCAAGTACACGCTACTTAATACGGAGTAGGTTATGCTGCAATTTATTATAAAGGATGTTCTTGGAACACCCGCAATACTTGTCGGCCTTTTTTCCCTGTTTGGTTTATTACTGCAAAAGAAACCGGTTTCTGATGTTATTTCCGGTACGCTTAAAACCATCATGGGTTTTGTTATTCTCATCGCCGGGGCCAATTTAATTGCGGCCACATTAACCATCTTCAGCCAGCTGTTTGAGCACTCGTTTAATATTCAGGGCGTGGTACCCAACACCGATGCAATGGCGGCGCTGGCGCAGAAGAGCTACGGCACCGAAACCGCCATGATCATGGTGTTCGGTATGCTGGTGAACATCTTGCTGGCACGCATTACACCGCTGAAATACATCTTCCTGACCGGTCACCACACGCTATATATGTCGGCGATGCTGGCGGTGATTCTATCGGTAGGCGGCATACACGGCTTCTGGCTGGTGCTGATTGGTTCGCTGATTCTCGGCACCATGATGGTGGTTTGCCCGGCGATTCTGCAGCCGTTCACCCGCAAAATCACCAACTCGGACGATCTGGCGCTCGGCCACTTTGGCTCAACCGGTTATCTGCTCTCCGCGTTGGTCGGCAAAGTGGTCGGTAAAGGCAGCCCGTCGATTGAAGAGCTCAAAGTGCCGAAAACCCTCAACTTCCTGCGCGACTCATCGGTAGCGATTTCGCTGACCATGATGATTCTGTTTATCGCGTTGGTTCTGGTTGCGGGCAAAGCGTTCACCGAAAGCATCAGTGGCGGCCAGAACTACATTGTGTTCGCCATCATTCAGTCGATTACCTTTGCTGCTGGCGTCTACATCATCCTCGCCGGTGTGCGTATGGTGATTGCGGAGATCGTGCCGGCCTTTAAAGGTATCGCCGATAAGCTGGTACCCAACGCCAAACCGGCGCTGGATTGCCCAACCGTATTCCCGTTCGCACCAAACGCGGTGATCATCGGCTTCCTGTCGAGCTTCTCCGCCGGTTTGATCAGCATGTTCCTGTGCCCGCTGTTTGGTTTGAGCGTCATCGTTCCGGGTTTGGTGCCGCACTTCTTCTGCGGTGCAACTGCGGGCGTCTACGGCAATATCACCGGCGGACGTCGTGGCGCAGTGATTGGCGCCTTTGTGCAAGGCCTGCTGATCTCCTTCCTGCCAGCGATTCTGCTGCCGCTGATGGGCGACCTCGGCTTTGCTTCCACCACCTTCGGCGATGCTGACTTCGGCATTGTCGGTATCGTGCTCGGCCACATTATTTCGTTCTTCCATTGATGTCATCAACAGCGCCTGCGGGCGCTGTTTTTGTAATGAGGAAATAAGTTATGCAAGCCAAATTTTCCCCCTCCTTAATGTGCATGGATCTCACGCGCTTCCGCGAGCAGGTCGAAGCGATGAATAGCACCGCCGCCTTTTATCATGTCGATATTATGGATGGCAGCTACGTGAAGAATATTACGCTGTCGCCATTCTTTATTGAGAACCTGCGTAAAATTACCGATGTGCCGATTGACGTGCATTTAATGGTGAATCATCCGGAAGACATTATTCCGATGTGCATTGAGGCGGGCGCCGATATTATTAGCTTCCACCCGGAAACCGCCAACAATAAAATCTTCCGCTTGCTGACGCAGATTAAAGACGCGGGCCGTCGCTGCGGCGTGGTGTTAAATCCGGCTACACCGGCAGAAAGTATTCGTGAATATGCGCATCTGCTGGATAAAGTGACGGTGATGTCGGTGGATCCGGGCTTCGCCGGCCAGACGTTTATTCCGGAAACGTTGAATAAGATTCGCCAGCTGATCGCCATGCGCGAAGAGCACGGTTATCACTATCTTACCGAAATTGATGGTTCGTGCAATGCGCGCACCTTTAAACAAATCGCCGCTTCCGGCGTCGATGTGTTTATCGTTGGCACCTCAGGATTGTTTAATCTGGATGACGATGTGGCGCAGGCGTGGCAGAAGATGGAGAGCATTTTCGCCGAGGAAACCGCAGCGTAATACCCTGTAGGGTCGCCATTCATGGCGACCTCATTCATTACCGCACCCTATCCACAGCGACGGTTTTACCGCCCCAACTCACTCAACGACTTATCCAGCGCGCCCACCAGCCAGTCGATATCCGCTTCCTGGAACGCCAACGGCGGACGCAGTTTCAGCACGTTGCCGTACGGCCCCGCCACTGACGTCAGCACGCGGTGTTCGCGCAGTTTTTCGATCAAATCCAGCGCCAGCGTTTTGTCCGGCGCTTTGCTGGCGCGGTCCTGCACCAGTTCGAAACCAATAAACAGACCTGCACCGCGCACATCGCCAATCGAATCATGGCGATCCATCAGTTTCTGCAATTCACCTAGTAGTTTTGCGCCCACCACGCGGCTGTGCTCCTGCAAGCCCTCTTCCTTAATCACCGTCAACACCGCTTGCGCGGCGGCCATCGCCACCGGATTACCGCCAAAGGTGTTGAAGTAAGGAATTTCATCGCTGAACGCGGCAAGCACATCGCTTTTCGCCAGCAGGCCCGAAACCGGAATGCCGTTGCCCATCGGTTTGCCGGTGGTGATCACATCGGGCACCACGCCGTGACGCGCAAAGCCCCAGAACGCATCGCCGGTACGACCAAAGCCCGGCTGCACTTCATCGGCAATGAAAATCCCGCCGTTGGCATGCACCACATCGACCGCTTTTTGCAGGAAGCCGCGCGGGTTCGGCAATACGCCATCGGATGAGAAGATCGAGTCAGCGAGGAAACCGGCAAACTTAATGCCGTGCGCTTTCATATCGTCAATCTGCTGCTGGATTTCATTGGCAAACCACTCGCCGAGATCCGGCGCATTCACGCGATAAGCATCTGGCGGTGAAACCAGACGCGTGGTTGCCGCCAGCGGCTGTCCGCTGCCGAGCGCGGGTGACACGCCTGACGTAAGATCGCTGGTGCCGTGATACGCCTCCTGCGACACAATAATGCCGGTGCCGCCGCTGAAAGCACGCGCCACGCGGATCGCCAAATCGTTGGCTTCCGAACCGGTACACATATACATGGCGCGATCGATGGCATCCGGCGTGGTCGCCAGCAGCTCTTCGGTGTAATCGAGAATACGTTCGTGCAGATAGCGCGTGTGGGTATTCAGCATCTTCATCTGCTGATTCACCGCCTCAATCACCGCCGGATGGCAGTGACCAATGCTCGCCACGTTGTTGTACACATCAAGATATTTATCACCGGCGGCATCCCACACATACTGCCCTTCGCCGCGCACCAAGTGCACCGGCTTGCGGTAAAACAGGCGATACGACTCGCCCAACACTTTGCTGCGCTTGTCGGTGAGCTTGCGGGTTGCCGCATCCAGCCCGTCGGCATGCTCAGCACGAAAACTGTTGGTATCCATGATGGTAGAACGTGTAGCCATGGTAACTCCCGTTGCGAAGGTGAAAGGGGTGCATGCGAAATCGCCGTTTGCCCATATCATGCCTGCTTTGGCGATAAATGCAACAAAATACACAAATACAACCAAATACACATGACGGCGTCATGACACTCAGGTAAGCTTAGGCCCAGGTTGAACACGCCACAGGGAAAAGTCATGCTGCAGGAAACCCGCTTACACCGCATTCGCGCGCTGCTGACCACGCAACATCAGCTCAGCACCGAACGCATCATCAATGAGCTTGGCATCTCGCGCGAAACCGCGCGGCGCGACATCATTGAACTGGAAGCGCAGGGATTGGCGCGGCGTGTACATGGTGGTTTGGTTGCCGTCGATAGCCAGCCGGAACCGCCACTACAGGTGCGCCGCAACGCGCAGGCGAAAGAGAAACGCGCGATTGCGGTTGCTGCCGCGCAGCATCTTCAGCCCGGCCAAACGCTGTTCCTTGATGCCGGCACCACCACCACCATGCTGGCCGAACAGCTGCGCACCATGTCGGGTTTAACCATCATCACCAACAGTTTGCAGGCCGCGCTGGCGCTGAGCGCAGCGGAAGAGCATGAGACGCTGAATAATCAGGTGATTTTGCTTGGCGGCATGATGATGGCGGGCGCGCAGCAAACGCGCGGGGAGATGACCATCGGCGAAATTTATCGTTATCGCGCCGATGTGGCGCTGCTTTCGCCGGTCGGTATCGATGCTAAAAACGGTGCCAGCAGCTTTCATCCCCACGAAGCGGCGATTGCCCGCGCCATGGTGCAGCAGGCGAATCGCACCATTTTACTGGCGGATAACAGCAAACTCGGCGTGATCAGCCGCACCGTTTACGCGCCGATTGCGGAAGTTGATCTGCTGATTTGCGACAGCGGCGCGGCAAAACCTGGCGCGCTGGCAGCGCTGCAACAGGCGTTGCCGCAGGTACAGGTGGTTTAACGCAGACGCTGCGGGTGGCTGTAAACCGTGGCGCGGCCCGGCTTACTGAAGCCAACCAGCGTGAGATTACAGCGTTCAGCCACCTCAACGGCGAGCTGCGTCGCCGCCGAAACCGCAAACAGTATCTCCACACCGCACATGGCGGATTTCTGCACCATCTCATAGCTGGCGCGGCTGGAAACCAGCACCGCGCCCTGCTGCCACGGCTGCTGGCTGCGATTCCCCAGCAATTTATCCAGCGCAACGTGGCGACCGACATCTTCATAGCCGCCCTGCAATTCGCCTTGCGGTGACATCCACGCCGCCGCATGCGTGCAGCCGGTGAGATTGCCGATCGGCTGGTAATCGCGCAGCTGCGCCAGGCCTGTATCAAGGTTTGCTAAATCAAAGGTTTGGCTGAATGGCAGCGGCTGTAGCGGCTTACCAATTTGATCAAGTTGCTCGACGCCACATACGCCGCAGCCGGTGCGGCCAGCCATCGCACGACGCTGCTCTTTCAGCGCCATAAAGCGGCGGCTGGAGAGCTCAATCTGCACTTCAACACCGTTACAGCCCGGCACCACATCGATGCCGAAGATTTCATCCGGGCGCGCAATAATGCCTTCCGAGAGCGAGAAACCTAACGCAAAAGCTTCCAAATCATTGGGTGTCGCCATCATCACAACGTGTGAAATGCCGTTGTAGACCAGCGCCACCGGCACTTCCTCGGCCAGCCAGTCAGTTTCCGCGAGGCTGATATCACGCCGCTGATGCACCTGCGCCTGCACCGCGCCTGAGATCTTATTCACATTAATATGACTTTCCTGCTCATTCTCTGTCACTTTTTTCGCCTCATACAACAACCTTACTAAAGTAGTGGTATTATTAGGTCGCTATTGCCGCAATATTCGTCGGGTTATTGTGACGCCCGATCCACTGCACTGCAAAAGTACAATCAATCATGTTGAAAGGATAATCCATGAACGTCAGCCGAAGAAAATTCTTCAAGGTGTGTGCTGGCGGTATGGCAGGGACAACGGCAGCGCTGCTCGGCTTTGCGCCAGAGGTAGCGCTGGCGGAAACGCGGCAGTACAAACTGCTGCGCGCGCGCGAAACCCGTAACACCTGCACTTACTGCTCAGTCGGCTGTGGCTTGTTAATGTACAGCCTCGGTGACGGCGCGAAAAACGCCAAAGAGACCATTTTCCACATCGAAGGGGATCCGGATCATCCGGTGAGCCGTGGCGCATTGTGCCCGAAAGGCGCAGGTCTGCTCGACTTCATCCACAGTGAAAGTCGCCTGCAATATCCGGAATACCGCGCGCCTGGCTCCGATAAATGGCAGCGCATTAGCTGGGACGATGCCTTTGATCGCATCGCGAAGCTGATGAAAGCCGACCGCGACGCTAACTTCGTGGCGCAGAACGCCGCTGGCGTGACGGTAAACCGTTGGCTCTCCACCGGCATGTTGTGTGCTTCGGCATCCAGCAACGAAACCGGTTACTTAACCCAGAAATTTACCCGATCGCTCGGCATGTTAGCGGTCGACAACCAGGCACGCGTTTGACACGGACCAACGGTAGCAAGTCTTGCTCCAACATTTGGTCGCGGTGCGATGACCAATCACTGGGTCGACATCCGTAATGCCAATCTGATCGTTGTGATGGGCGGTAACGCCGTTGAAGCGCATCCCGTGGGATTCCGCTGGGCGATGGAAGCCAAAATTCACAACAAAGCCAAAATTATTGTTATCGATCCGCGTTTCACACGAACCGCATCGGTAGCCGATTTCTATACGCCGATCCGCTCGGGCACCGACATCACTTTCCTGTCGGGCGTACTGCTGTGGCTGCTGCAAAACGAAAAAATCCAGCGCGAATATGTCGAGGCGTACACCAACGCCAGCCTGATTGTGCGTGAGGATTATCATTTTGAAGATGGCCTGTTCAGCGGCTACGACGAAGCGAATCGCAAGTACGACAAAACCAGCTGGAACTACGAGTTGGGCGATGACGGCTTTGCTAAACGCGACACCACGCTGACGCACCCGCGCTGCGTGTGGAACCTGCTGAAGCAACACGTTAGCCGCTACACGCCGGAAATTGTTGAACGCATCTGCGGCACGCCAAAAGCTGACTTCCTGCATGTCTGCGAACTGCTGGGCGAAACCAGCGCGCGCGATCGCACCACCTCGTTCCTGTATGCGCTCGGCTGGACGCAGCACTCGGTAGGTGCGCAGAACATCCGCACCATGGCGATGATTCAGCTGCTGCTCGGCAACATGGGCATGATTGGCGGCGGCATCAATGCGCTACGCGGCCACTCGAATATTCAGGGTCTGACCGATCTCGGTCTGCTGTCGCAAAGTTTGCCGGGTTACATGACCTTGCCGTCGGAGAAACAAACCGATCTGCAGAGTTATCTCGCCGCCAACACGCCAAAAGCGCTGCTGCCGGGCCAGGTGAACTACTGGAGCAACTACCCGAAATTCTTCGTCAGCCAGATGAAAGCCTTCTTCGGCGACAAAGCCCAGAAAGAGAACAACTGGGGCTTCGACTGGTTGCCGAAGTGGGATAAAGGCTACGACGTGCTGCAGTACTTCGAGATGATGTCGCAAGGCAAGGTCAACGGCTATCTGTGCCAGGGCTTTAATCCGGTGGCGTCGTTCCCGAACAAGCGCAAAGTGATTGATTCACTGTCGAAGCTGAAGTTCCTGGTCACCATCGACCCGCTCAACACCGAAACCGCTACCTTCTGGGAGAATCACGACGAGTTTAACGATGTTGATACGTCAAAAATTCAGACCGAAGTGTTCCGTTTGCCCTCCACCTGCTTCGCTGAAGAGAACGGTTCGATCGTCAACTCGGGCCGCTGGCTGCAGTGGCACTGGAAAGGTCAGGATGCACCGGGTGAAGCACTGAATGATGGCGAAATCCTTTCCGGCATCTATTCACGCCTGCGCAAAATGTACGCCAGTGAAGGCGGCGCGCTGCCTGAGCAAGTGCTGAACATGAGCTGGAACTACCTGACGCCAGAAAATCCAGCGCCGGAAGAAGTGGCGATGGAGAACAACGGTAAAGCGCTGGCCGATGTGTACGATGACAAAGGCACGTTGTTGGTGAAAAAAGGCCAACAGCTCAGCACCTTTGCCCATCTGAAAGATGACGGCAGCACCAGCAGCGGTTGCTGGATTTTCGCCGGCAGCTGGACGCCGGACGGTAACCAAATGGCGCGCCGCGACAACACCGATCCCACCGGTTTGGGCAACACGCTGAACTGGAGTTGGGCGTGGCCGCTTAACCGCCGCATTCTCTACAACCGCGCCTCGGCTGACCCGCAAGGCAATCCGTGGGATCCGAAACGCCAAATCCTGAAATGGGATGGCGCGAAATGGGGCGGCATGGATGTGCCGGATTACAGCGCCGCCGCACCAGGCAGCGATGTTGGGCCGTTCATCATGCAGCCGGAAGGCATGGGCCGCCTGTTTGCGCTCGACAAAATGGCTGAAGGTCCGTTCCCGGAACACTACGAGCCGTTTGAAACGCCGATTGGTACCAACCCGCTGCATCCGAACGTGGTATCCAACCCGGCGGCGCGCGTGTTCAAGGACGATTTGGCATCGATGGGCCAGGCGGAGCAGTTCCCGTATGTCGGCACCACTTATCGCCTCACCGAGCATTTCCATTACTGGACCAAACACGCGCGGCTCAATGCCATCGCGCAGCCGGAACAGTTTATCGAAATCGGCGAGAAGCTGGCCAACAAGCTCGGCATCGCGCAGGGCGATACGGTGAAAGTGAGCTCCAATCGCGGCTACATCAAAGCCAAAGCGGTGGTCACCAAGCGCATCCGTCCACTCAACGTCGACGGCAAAATCGTCGATACCATCGGCATTCCGATTCACTGGGGTTATCAGGGCGTGGCGAAAAAAGGCTTTATCGCCAACACCCTGACGCCGTTTGTCGGTGATGCCAACACGCAGACGCCAGAATTTAAGGCGTTCCTGGTCAACGTCGAGAAGGTGTAAGGAGAACGAATATGGCTTATCAATCTCAAGACATTATCCGCCGCTCCGCCACCAATGGACTCACGCCTGCCCCGCAGGCGCGTAACCATCAGCAGGAAGTGGCGAAACTGATCGACGTGACCACCTGCATCGGCTGCAAAGCCTGCCAGGTGGCGTGTTCGGAGTGGAACGATATCCGCGATGAAGTGGGACATAACGTAGGGGTGTATGACAATCCCGCCGATTTGACCGCCAAATCCTGGACGGTGATGCGCTTCTCAGAAGTGGAGGAGAACGGCAAGTTAGAGTGGCTGATCCGCAAGGATGGCTGCATGCACTGCGCCGATCCCGGCTGCCTGAAGGCGTGTCCGTCTGAAGGCGCGATTATTCAGTACGCCAACGGCATTGTCGATTTTCAGTCAGAACAGTGCATTGGCTGCGGCTACTGCATCGCTGGCTGTCCGTTCGATGTGCCGCGTATGAATAAAGAGGACAATCGCGTGTATAAATGCACGCTGTGCGTCGATCGTGTCAATGTTGGTCAGGAACCGGCGTGCGTGAAAACCTGCCCAACCGGCGCGATTCACTTCGGCAGCAAAAGCGATATGCAGGCGCTGGCGGGTGAACGCGTGGCCGAGCTGAATACGCGCGGCTATGCCAACGCGGGCTTGTACGATCCAGAAGGCGTCGGCGGCACGCACGTGATGTACGTGCTGCACCACGCCGACAAACCGCAACTCTATCACGGTTTGCCGGCCAACCCGAGCATCAGCCCGGCGGTGACTTTCTGGAAAGGGATCTGGAAACCGCTGGCAGCGATCGGTTTTGCCGCCACCTTTGCCGCCTCAGTGTTCCACTACGTTGGCGTAGGGCCGAACCGCGTGGAAGAGGATGAGGACGAGAACCTGCACGAAAAAGAGGAGCGCGAATAATGAAAAAACGCGATCGTCTGGTGCGCTACAGCGCACCGGAACGCATCAATCACTGGATTGTGGCGTTCTGTTTTGTGCTCGCCGCCCTGAGCGGACTGGGTTTCTTTTTCCCGTCATTTAACTGGCTGATGCACGTGCTCGGCACGCCGCAGTTGGCGCGTATCCTGCATCCCTTTATTGGCACGGTGATGTTTGCCGCCTTTATCATCATGTTCTTACGCTATTGGAAACATAATCTGATCAATCGCGAAGACCTGGTGTGGGCGAAAAACATCCACAAAATCGTGCAAAACGAAGAGGTCGGCGATACCGGCAAATACAACTTCGGGCAGAAGTGTGTGTTCTGGGCTGCTATCATCAGCTTAGTCTTGCTGCTGGTGAGCGGAATTGTTATCTGGCGCCCGTACTTTGCCGGCGCCTTTACCATTCCGCTGATTCGCATCGCGCTAGTGGTGCATTCGGTCTCAGCTGTGGCGCTGATCATGGTGATTATGGTGCACATTTACGCCGCGTTGTGGGTAAAAGGCACCATTACCGCCATGGTTGAGGGCTGGGTTCCGGCCGCGTGGGCGAAGAAACATCACCCACGCTGGTATCGCGAGCAGCGCCAACGCCAAACACAACAGGAAAAACGTCCCTGATGAGTATTCGCATCATCCCGCAGGACCAGCTGGAGAAAGGTGCAAAACTGACGGCGGAGCAAGTTCCGCCGTTACTTTTCCCCCGGCTGAAAAATCTGTATAGCCGCCGTGCGGCACGTTTGCGCGACCTGGCCGCGAAGAATCCGCTGGGTGATTACCTGCGCTTTGCTGCGGTGATCGCCGAGGCGCAGGAGATCGTGCTGTACGACCATCCGCTGCAAATCGATTTGCAACAGCGGCTGGAGCAGAGCGCCGAACAGGGCAAGCCGCCGCTCGATATCCACACCTACCCGCGCGATGCGCACTGGCAACGTCTGCTGCATTCGCTGATCGCCGAGCTGAAGCCGGAGATGAGCGGCCAGGCGCTGGCGGTGCTGGAGAATCTGGAAAAAGCCTCCACTACCGAGCTGGAAAATCTGGCGCATGCGCTGCTGGAAGGCGATTTCGCGCAGGTGAGCAGCGATAAATCGCCGTTCATCTGGGCGGCGTTGTCGATTTACTGGGCGCAAATGGCGGCGCTGATTCCCGGTAAAGCACGCGCAGAATACGGTGAGCATCGCCAGTTCTGTCCGGTGTGCGCCAGCGTGCCAGTCACCAGCGTGGTGCACATGAGCGTGGGCCAGCAAGGACTGCGCTATCTGCACTGCAATCTGTGTGAAAGCGAATGGTATGTGGTGCGCAGCAAGTGCTCCAACTGCGAGCAAACCGGCGATCTGCATTACTGGTCGCTGGACAGCGAAAAAGCGGCGGTGAAAGCAGAGAGCTGCGGCGACTGCGGAACCTACCTGAAGATGTTGTATCAGGAAAAAGATCCGGCGGTGGAACCGGTGGCCGATGACCTCGCTTCGCTGGTGCTGGATGCCCGCATGGAGCAGGAAGGATTCGCACGCAGCAGCCTGAATCCGTTTATGTTCCCCGGCGACTAACTGTAGGTCGCCATTCATGGCGACCTTCTCAATGAACGCACAAATCCACGCAGCTCAACACGGAGGCGAACGATGAAACTGATTGGCAGCTACACCAGCCCTTTTGTACGCAAAATATCCGTCATTCTGTTGGAAAAAGGCCTGGTTTTCGAATTCGTTAATCACTCTCCGTGGACCGATGACAGCGATGTCCCGCAGTACAATCCGCTGGGCAAAGTGCCGGCGCTGATTGATGACAATCAGCTCACCTGGTTCGACTCCTCAATCATCGCGCAGGTGATTGAACTGCGCGGCGATGCGCCTGTGCTGTTGCCTGATGATGCGCTGCACGCGCTGCAAATTCGTCAGCTGGAAAAACTCGCCGACGGCATCAACGACGCCGCGGTGATGATCGTGCGCGAGCAAATGCGACCCGGCGATCAGCAATCCGAAGAGGTTCTGCTGCGCAATCGCGACAAAATTCAGCGCGGCCTTGATGCGCTGGAAACCGCCGCCGCACAGGGCGAATGGCTCAATAGCGGCACGCTGAATCTGGCCGATATCGCCACCGGCTGCATGATTGGTTACCTGAATTTCCGCCGCGTGCTGCCTAACTGGTGCGTGAATCGCCCGGCGCTGGTGAAGCTGGCCGAAAACCTGTTTGCGCGCGAAAGCTTTGCCCGCACTGTTCCGCCCACTCTCTAAGTCACCTGATGAAAAACCTGTACAGCCAATTACCTGCTATCGACAGCCTGCTGCGCGATCCAGCGCTGCAGCCGCTGCTGGCGCATCACGGTACCGCCTTTGCCACGCGCCAGCTGCGCAGCATGCAGCAGGAAGCGCGCGAGCACATTCAGCAGCATCAAACCTTGCCGGAATGGCACGTGAACTGGCCCGATGAAGCGCTGCGCCGCAGCCAGCAGCAGCAGCAAAGTGCGCTGCGTCCGGTGTTCAATCTCACCGGTACCGTGCTGCACACCAATCTCGGCCGCGCGCAGCTGAGCGATCGCGCCATCGATGCGGTGGTTAACAGCCTGCGTCAGCCGGTCACGCTGGAATATGCGCTGGATGATGCGGCGCGCGGCCATCGCGATCGCACCGTCAGCGCGCTGCTGTGCGAATTAACCGGCGCAGAAGCGGCCTGTATCGTCAACAACAACGCTGCCGCCGTGTTACTGATGCTGGCGGCTTTAGCACCGGGACGCGAAGTGATTGTCTCGCGCGGCGAGCTGGTGGAAATTGGCGGTGCCTTTCGCATCCCCGACGTGATGCGCCAGGCGGGCTGCAAGCTGGTTGAAGTCGGCACCACCAACCGCACGCATCTGAAAGATTATCGTGCCGCGATCGCGGAAAACAGCGGCTTGCTGATGAAGGTGCACACCAGCAATTATCAGATTCAGGGCTTTACCCATGCGGTAACAGAAGCGGAATTGGTTGAGCTGGGTGACGCTTATCAACTGCCGGTGATCACCGATCTTGGCAGCGGTTCGCTGGTCGATATGACCGAATTTGGTCTGCCCGCCGAACCGATGCCGCAGCAGCTGATCGCCGCGGGCGTCAGTCTGGTGAGCTTCTCCGGCGACAAACTGCTCGGCGGTCCGCAGGCCGGCATTATCGTCGGCAAGCAGGCGCTGATTGATCAACTGCAGTCGCATCCGCTGAAACGCGCGCTGCGCGTCGATAAAATGACGCTCGCAGCGCTGGAAGCCACCTTGCAACTTTATCGCCAGCCAGACACGCTGCGCGAAGCCCTGCCGACGCTGCGGCTGCTGACGCGTTCCTCGCACGATATTCTGCAGCAGGCCGAACGATTGATGCCCGCATTAGAAAAGACTTTTAGCAATGATTTTTCGTTGGCGATCGCGCCCTGTTCTTCGCAAATCGGCAGCGGATCGCTACCGGTTGAGCGTATTGCCAGTTTCGCCATCACCTTCACGCCACGCGATGGTCGCGGCAGCCAGCTTGCCAGTTTGTCACAGCGCTGGCGCAGCTTAGCGCGCCCGGTAATTGGCCGCATTCAGGAAGGCAAACTGTGGTTGGATTTACGCTGCCTTGATGATGAAAGCGCGCTGATTCAGGCCATAGCGCCATGATTATTGCCACCGCTGGACACGTCGATCACGGTAAAACCGCGCTGCTACAGGCATTAACCGGCGTGGATGCCGATCGCCTGCCCGAAGAGAAACGGCGCGGTATGACCATCGATCTCGGCTACGCCTATTGGCCGCAGCCGGACGGACGCGTACTCGGCTTTATTGATGTGCCGGGCCACGAGAAATTTCTCGCCAATATGCTGGCGGGCATTGGCGGCATTCATCACGCGCTGCTGGTGGTGGCCTGCGACGATGGCGTGATGCCGCAAACCCGCGAACATCTGCAGCTGCTGAGCCTGGCCGGACAGCCACCGCTTAGCGTGGCGCTGACCAAAGCCGATCGCGTGGATGAGGCGCGCATCGCGTCAGTCCAGCTACAGGTGGCGCAGCTCACGCAGCAACTCGGCTGGCCGGCAGTGCCGCAATTTGTCACCAGCAGCCACACGCAGCAAGGCATCGACGCGCTGCGCCAGCATCTCAGCACGCTGGCGGAACCGGCGTTCGACCCGCGTTACCGTTTTCGTCTCGCCATCGATCGCGCCTTCACGCTGAAAGGTACTGGATTGGTGGTCACCGGCACCGCGCTGACGGGTGAAGTGAACGTCGGTGATACCCTTTGGCTCAGCAGCCTGAATCAGCCGCTGCGCGTGCGTGCCCTGCATGCGCAGAACCAATCGGTGACGCGCGCGCAGGCCGGTGAGCGTATCGCATTAAATATCGTTGGCGATGTGGAAAAAGCGCAGATCGCGCGCGGCGAGTGGCTGCTGTCACAGGCCAAAGCGGAAGGCACCACGCGCTTAACCGTGGCGCAGCGCTTGCTGCAGCCGCTGAAAAGTGCATCGCAGCCGATTCATATCCACCACGCCGCCAGCCACGTCACCGGACGCATCACGCTGCTGGCGGATGATGTGGCGGAAATAGTCCTGAACGAGCCGCTGTGGCTGGCGGAGAACGATCGGCTGATTATCCGCGACAGCAATGCACAGCACACGCTGGGCGGCGCGCGCGTGCTGCTGCTTAACAGTAAAAAGCGTGGCAAACGTCAGGCGGAGTATCTCGTCTGGCTGCAGCAGCTGGCCGCCGCACAAGATGATGACGCCAGCCTGCAGGCGCATCTGGCGTATCAACCGACAGAATTACGCGATCTGGCATGGGCGCGTCAGCTTACCGAACCCGCGCTGGATGCACTGATTGAGAACACAGCGCCGGTGCAGCTCGGTAACGCGCTAATGAGTGCTGCGCAGGCGGCACTTTGGCAGCAAAAGCTGCTGGAATCGCTGGCACATTTTCATCAGCAGCATCCCGAAGTGCCGGGCATCGGCCACGATCGTCTGCGTCGCGTGGCAATGCCGCATCAGCCTGCCGAATGGGTGCTAGCGCTGATTGATCAGCTGCTGGCGCAAGGCCAGCTGCAACAGCGGCAAGGCTGGCTGCATCTGCCCGATTTCGAACCGCGCTTCAACCCGCAGGAAGAAGCACTTTGGCAGCAGGTCGGCCCGCTGTTTGGCGACCAGCCGCTGTGGGTGCGCGATATCGCGCTGGCGCTGCAGCAGGATGAACAGGCGATTCGATCGCTGCTGCTCACTGCCGCACGGCTCGGACACATCACCGCGATCGTGCGCGATCGCTACTATCGCAGCGACCAAATCCAGATCTTCGCCGATCTGATTCGGAGCCGCGCCGCGCAAGAGGGCAGCACCAGCGCCGCCGACTTCCGCAACCAGCTGGGCACCGGGCGCAAAGTGGCGATACAGATTCTGGAATTCTTCGACCGCAGCGGCTTCACCCGCCGCCGTGGCAACGATCATCTGCTGCGTGACGCACGCCTGTTTCCCACCTCATCTGAATAAAATCTCTCGCGTTGCCTCGCAGTTCAGCTTGTAACTGCGCTGCAACGCACATTCCCAGTTGTGCAAATAAGTGCCAGAATGTAAGAAATACTCTTACATTGGATGGCAATGATGGCACGTACCATGACGATCGATTTAGGCGATGAACTGCGCGAGTTTGTTGAATCTCTGGTTGAGTCCGGCGACTACCGTACGCAAAGCGAAGTGGTGCGCGACTCGCTGCGCTTGCTGCGTGAGAAGCAGGCGGAATCAAAGCTGGAAAAACTCAGAGAGTTGGTCAGAGAGGGCTTTGAAAGCGGCCCGGGAAAAGAGTGGGATCATGAAGATTTTCTAAGACGAGCAAAAGCCAGGGTAGGCATTTATGAAAAGGACCATCACGATAAAACCGGAAGCTGATGCAGATCTGATGAAGATCTGGATTTATGGCTACTGGAATTATGGAGAGGAGTTAGCTGATAACTACAGCGCCAGATTTGCTGTGCTCTTCGAAAAGCTTGCCATGTTTGATTTAGGTCGCAAACGACCGGATTTAGGTAAGCAGATTTATTCGCTGCCTTTAGGTAAGCATATTGTAATCTATCGCGCTGAAGTGGATGAAATCTTCATCGGGCGTATCTTGCACCACTCGCAGGACGTTAGCGCCGAGTTTTGAAAACAAAAAGGGGACGATTTCTCGTCCCCTTTTTTCGCAGGGCCGCCATTTATTGCGACCAGGTAAACTACTGCAGCAGCGAAATATCCGCCACCTGCAGGAACAGCTGGCGCAGCTGTGCCAACAGCGTCAGACGGTTAATACGCACCGCCTGATCATCAGCGTTCACCATCACTTTATCGAAGAAGTTATCCACCGCTTCACGCAGCTGCGCCAGCTCAACCAGCGCATCCTGATAGCGACCTTCTGCAAAGTACGGCTGCAGCTTATCGCCCAGCGCGGTCACGAAGGTCGCCAGTTGGATCTCTTCGTTCTCTTTCAGCAGAGAAGCCTGCACGCTGTCATTCAGGGTTTCGGTCGATTTCGCCAGGATGTTGGACACACGTTTGTTGGCGGCGGCCAATGTCGCGGCCGCTTCCAGCGTACGGAAGTGCGAAACCGCCTTCATGCGCGCATCGAAATCAGCCGGACGGGTTGGACGACGCGCCAGCACCGCCTGAATGGTGTCAACGCTGTGGCCCTCTTCCTGATACCAGGTGCGGAAACGGCCCAGCATAAAGTCGATCACTTCATCGACCACTTTGCCGTTGCTCAGCTTGCTGCCGTAGAGGCGCACCGCTTCTTCGGTCAGCGTTTGCAGATCGAGCGGCAGGTTTTTCTCAACGATGATGCGCAGCACGCCCAGCGCGGCACGGCGCAGGGCGAACGGATCTTTGTCGCCTTTCGGATGCTGACCGATGCCAAAGATACCCGCAAGGGTGTCCATCTTGTCGGCAATCGCGACGGCACAGGCCACAGGATTTGACGGCAGATCGTCACCGGCAAAGCGCGGCTGATACTGCTCGTTCAGCGCAACCGCCACATCTTCCGCTTCGCCATCGTGGCGCGCGTAGTGCATGCCCATCACGCCCTGCGTGTCGGTGAACTCGAACACCATGTTGGTCATCAGGTCACATTTCGACAGCAAACCAGCACGCGTTGCGTGATTCACATCAGCACCAATCTGCGCGGCAATCCAGCCAGCCAGCGCCTGAATGCGATCGGTTTTATCACGCAGCGTACCCAGCTCTTTCTGGAACAGGACGGTTTCCAGACGCGGCAGATTATCTTCCAGACGCTTTTTGCGGTCAGTGTTGAAGAAGAATTCGGCATCCGCCAGACGCGGGCGCACTACCTTCTCATTACCGGAAATAATCTGCTGAGGATCTTTGGATTCAATGTTGGTGACGAAGATGAAATTCGGCAGCAGCTTGCCCGCCGCGTCGTACACCGGGAAGTACTTCTGGTCACCTTTCATGGTGTAAACCAGTGCTTCAGCCGGCACCGCGAGGAACTTCTCTTCGAATTTCGCCGTCAATACCACCGGCCATTCCACCAGCGAGGTCACTTCTTCCAGCAGGTTTTCGCTCAGATCGGCGATGCCGCCAATCTTTTGGGCCGCTGCTTCCGCGTCCGCTTTGATTTTGGCTTTACGCGCTGCGTAATCCGCAACGACTTTGCCGCGTTCCAGCAGCAGCTGCGGATATTGATCGGCGTTGTCGATGGTGAATTCTGGCTCGCCCATAAAGCGATGGCCGCGAATCACGCGATCGGACTGAATGCCCAGAATCTTCGCGGGGATCAGCTCGTCACCCAGCAGCAGTGTAACGGTGTGCACCGGACGCACAAACTGCACGTCGCTCGCGCCCCAGCGCATCAGCTTAGGAATCGGCAGCTTGCTCAGCGCGGTAGCAACCATCGCTGGCAGCAGCGCCTGCGCGCTTTCGCCGGTGATGGCGGCGCGATGCACCAGCCATTCACCTTTGTCCGTGCTCAGACGTTCCGCCTGCGCCACGGTGATGCCGTTACCACGCGCCCAACCTTCGGCCGCTTTGGTGGCGTTGCCATCGGCATCAAACGCGGCGGCAATAGCCGGGCCACGTTTCTCCACTTCGCGATCGGGCTGCGCGGCAGCCAGCTGGGCCACTTTCAGCGCCAGACGACGCGGCGCAGCAAACCAGCTCACTTCGCCGTGCGCCAGACCGGCGCTATCGAGTTCAGCGGTGAAGTGCGCAGCAAAGGCTTCTGCCAGGCTGCGCAGCGCTTTCGGAGGCAACTCTTCGGTGCCAATTTCCACCAGGAAAGTTTTATCGGTCATGGCTGCCTCTTACTTGTTTTTATTGCACATCGGGAAGCCAAGCGCCTCACGGGACGCATAATAGGCTTCCGCCACGGCTTTCGTCAGGGTGCGGATACGCAGGATATAGCGCTGGCGTTCGGTAACCGAAATCGCTTTGCGGGCGTCCAGCAGGTTAAAGCTGTGCGCCGCTTTCAGAATGCGCTCGTAAGCCGGCAGCGGCAGCGGTTTTTCCAGCGCCAGCAGCTGCTGCGCTTCTTTCTCATACTGCTCGAAGCAGGTGAAAAGGAAGTCAACGTCAGCGTATTCGAAGTTGTAGGTCGACTGCTCCACTTCGTTCTGATGGAACACTTCGCCGTAGGTGGTTTTACCGAACGGACCGTCGCTCCACACCAGATCGTAAACGCTGTCTACGCCCTGAATGTACATCGCCAGGCGCTCTAAGCCGTAGGTGATCTCGCCGGTGACCGGCTTGCACTCCAGGCCGCCAACCTGCTGGAAGTAAGTGAACTGCGTCACTTCCATGCCGTTTAGCCACACTTCCCAACCGAGTCCCCACGCGCCGAGCGTTGGGTTTTCCCAGTTGTCTTCGACAAAGCGAATGTCGTGGATGGTGGGATCCATACCCAGCTCTTTCAGCGACCCAAGGTACAGCTCCTGAAGGTTGTCCGGGTTGGGCTTAATCACCACCTGGAACTGGTAATAGTGCTGTAAACGGTTCGGGTTTTCACCGTAACGTCCATCGGTTGGACGACGAGATGGCTGCACGTAAGCGGTCGCCATCGGCTCTGGGCCTAAGGCACGCAGACAGGTCATCGGGTGTGAGGTGCCGGCGCCCACTTCCATGTCCAACGGTTGGACAATGGTGCAGCCTTGGCGCGCCCAGTAATCCTGCAAGGTCAGGATCAGGCCCTGAAAGGTCTTGGTATCAAACTTTTGCATGTTGAATTCGCACGCGATACGGATCGGTTAAAAAAAGAGTGCGCCAGTATACCCTTTGACCGCGGATTGTGCAGCCGGAAATCCAGGCCAGCGGCCAGGCGATTGCAGCAGGGTTTTGCGGGCAAAAACAGAACAATAAGAAAATCGTATACGATTCGCACTCGCCGCCATCACTCACAGAAAAAACCTCATTAAACCCTTAAATTTCATTATATTGATTGATACATCAGCAAATCCTATTACGTGATACGCATCACCTTTTTGACCCGATGGTTAAAAATCGCGCATTGACACTCGTATAATCGTATACGAAATTGCGGTGAAACAGTTTTGCTTGAGATTTCACCATGAAGATTGCGTTGAGTTATCCCGGAATGAACGCCAGCGATCGCCCAATGGGGCCTGCGCCGCTCTCTGCCGCCGTGCTGCACGAACCGATGTTGTTTATTTCAGGCCAGGTGGCGATTGATCCCTACAGCGGCGAGATGATGGGCAACGACATCGCCAGCCAGACGCGTCAGGTGCTGAAAAACGTCGGCGAGCTGCTGAGCGAAGCGAACATGACCTTCGGCAACGTAGTCCGCGTCACCATTTATCTCACCGATCTCAGCACCTTCAGCGCGATGAATGCCGCTTACAGTGAATTCTTCCAGTTCCCTTTCCCGGCGCGCGCCACCGTGGGCATTCAACTCAACCATCCTGACCTGCTGGTCGAGATGGAAGTGACGGCGATGCGCTGATGCATATTCATATCGAGAACGACGCCAGCGCGCCGCGCGCACTCCATCTCTCTGCTGAGCAATTGCAACTGCAGCTCGACGCGCATCCGCCGTTGCGCAGCCACTTCACGCTGAGCGAAAACAGCCATGCGGCGCAGACCGACGACTTCCTCGCCCGCTGCGACATTCTTTGGAGCGGCCGCAAGCTGGCGCTCGATCAATTCAGCACGCCGCGCTTGAGCTGGGTGCAGGTGATGTCGGCAGGTGTTGAACAGTGGCTGGCGCACTGGCCGCAGGGCGTGACGCTCACCAATGCCTCTGGCGTGCACGGCGATAAAGGTGCCGAATTCATTTTGATGGCGGCGCTGATGTTCAACTTCGGCATTCCCGGTTTTCTGCAGGATCAGGCGCAGCGTGTCTGGCGTCCAACCTTTGGCGGCTGCGCACGCGGCAAAACCGTGCTGCTGCTGGGCGTGGGCGGCATTGGCGCCGCAGCGGCAAAACTGCTAACGGCGCAAGGCTATCGCGTGATTGGCGTGACGCGCAGCGGCCAGTGTGATGCCAACGTGGCGCGCTGCATCCGCATTGACGCGCTCGACGATGTGCTGCCGCAGGTGGATGTGGTGGTGTCGACGCTGCCGCTGACGCCACAAACCCACAACCTGTTCGATCGCCGCCGCTTCGATCTGCTGCCCGCACGCGCGGGCATCGTGATTGTTGGCCGCGCCGATGTGTTCGATTACAGCGCGATGCGCGAAAAACTCAATGCGGGCGAACTGGCTGGCGCGGTGCTGGATGTCTATCCGCAAGAGCCGTTACCCGCCGACGACCCGCTGTGGCACACGCCCGGCGTAGTAATGACGCCGCACTGCAGCCTCGACGATCACAGCGCCTATCTCGCCGGATGCCTTGAGGTGTTTATCGATAACCTGGCACGTTTCCGCCACGGGCAACCGCTGCGTAATCAGGTTGATCCGGCACGAGGTTATTAAGGGTGCGCTTTTCCCCTCACCCTAACCCTCTCCCATAAATGGGAGAGGGGATGAATAGATTTCCAGCCCGCACTATCGGCGCCCTCTCCCGCTTGCGGGAGAGGGCTGGGGTGAGGGACAAGCAGCACCCAAATACCAAAGACGTTCATAAATCACAAGGTCATCGCTTTCTCATTCACCAGCATCAGGGGAACCTTATTATGAAATTTGCACGCACTGCTTTGTTAATCTCTGGTCTCAGCGGCAGCTTACTGGCGGGCATCTCCAGCGCCCACGCAGCCAGCACCGATCCCATCACGCCTACCGCCAGCGACTTCGCGGCGATGGCGCAGTGCAAAGCGCTGCAAACCAAATATCCGTCGCTGAAAGGCAAAGATCTGGTGGTTGGCCTTGGCGGCTACACCAAAGGCTTTGAAGCGCCATCGGAAAAAGATCCCAGCATCATTGAAGGGCTTGATCCTTCACTGTTCGAGCGCATCAGCAGCTGCCTCGGCGCGAAACACAGCTACCAAAGCGGCTCATTCAACGTGCTGCTCACCTCCATCTCCAGCGGACGCGCCGATATCGGCCCGATGCTGTACGTCACCGAAGAGCGCATGAAGCAGATCGCCTTTGTCGCCTCAATGCAGGTGCAGGATGGCTCAGTGCTGGCGCAAGGCAACCCGAAGAAAATCAACAGCGTCGATGATCTGTGCGGCAAAACCGTCGCCGCCGCAGCGGGTTCTTACGAAGCTAACAAACTGGTGCCGGAGCAAAGCGCCAAATGCAGCGCTGCCGGTAAGCCAGAAGTGAGCATGCTGATGGTGCAGAACACCGACAACAGCATTCAGGCGGTGAAAAGCGGTCGCGCGGACGTTTATCTGACCGAAGCCGGTTCAGCCATTGCCATCGCCAAAGCGGACAAATCGCTGCAAAGCGGCTTCACCGTGGATCTGCCGATCATGGTTGGCTTCCCGATCGCCAAAGACAACGCCACGCTGCGCGCAGCGGTGCTGGACGCGATGAAAGTGATTCAGGCGAGCGGCGCACAGAAAAAACTGCTGGATTACTGGGGCCAGGGCAGTGCTGCCGAACGTCCGGTGGTTGCGCGTGGTTAATGCATAAACTCAGCCGCCTCGGTGACGAAACCGAGGCGTTGAGGAGGATAACGCCTTGGATGATTTTCTTAAGTACCTGACTTTCCCCTACTTGTGGGAAGGCGCTGTCATCGCCGTGCAGCTGTTGGTTGGCGCGCTGGCGGGCGGCATTTTGATTGGCTTTTTCCTGGCGTTAGCCAGCAGCTCAAAGCACGGGTTTATTCGCGTGCCGGTGAAAATCTACATCTATACGCTGCGCGGCACGCCGGTGCTGCTGCAGCTGATTCTGCTGTACAACGTGCTGCCGGAATTTGGTCTGCGTTTGAGCCCGTTCACCAGCGCCCTTGTCGCGCTGATGATCAACGAAACCGCCTTCTGCGCCGAAATCATTCGCGGCGGCATTATGGCGACCGATCGCGACCAAAGCATGGCAGCGCAGGCGTTCGGTTACTCGCGCAGCAAAGAGATGATTCACGTGGTGATCCCGCAGGCGCTGCGCGCCATTCTGCCCACCATGGGCAACGAAACCGTGGGCTTGCTGAAATCCACTTCGCTGGCTTCGGTGGTGGGCGTCAATGAGTTGACGATGCGCGGCCAGGCGATTGTGTCGCAAAATTTCCTGTTTATTCCGGTGCTGGTCGCGTCGGGCGGCATCTACCTGATTCTTTCCACGCTGCTGGCGGGCGGTCAGTGGTGGCTGGAGAAGTTCTACAACCTTGATGAACGCGCACGTCGGGCACGCGCGCGGCTGGCGAAACTGCCGCCAGAAGCGGAAGTGATGCCGATGCAGCTACCGAAACGACGCTGGGATACGCAAACCGCCGCGCCGGTGCTGGAAGTGCATCAGCTGTGCGTCGAATACGCCGGGAAAGCGGTGCTGAAATCGCTGTCGTTAACCGTACGTCGCGGCGAAGTGGTGGTGCTGCTCGGTCGCTCTGGTTCGGGCAAAAGTACGCTGCTGAAATCGATTCTGGCGCTGACGCCGCGCAGCAGCGGCACCATTCAAACTGAAGGCCACTTTATGGGCAGCGACGAAAACGGTCGCGCGCTGGCGCAGCGTCATCTGCCGCTGAACCGCGCCAAATCAGGCATTAGCATCGTGTTCCAGCACTTCGCGCTGTTTGATCACCTCACCGCGCTGGAAAACGTGATGAGCATTCTGCTGCACGTGCAGGGCGCACAGCCGGAAATCGCGCGTGGCAAAGCGATGCGCGCGTTGAAAATGGTAGGACTCGGTGATTTCGCCGCCTCGCTGCCGCATGAACTTTCCGGCGGACAGAAGCAGCGCGTCGGCATTGCGCGTGCGCTGGCGGCTGAACCGCAAATCCTGCTGTTTGATGAGCCGACTTCCGCGCTCGATCCCGAACTGGTGCGCGAAGTGAACCAAACCATGCGCAGCCTGGCGCAAACCGGCATCACCATGATCATCAGCACCCACGACATCGCGTTTGCGGCGGGCGTTGCCGATCGCGTGGTGTTCCTGCAGAACGGCGCGTTGATTGAAGAAGGTCCGCCGACGATTCTGCAAAATCCGCAAACGCCAGCGTTTGCCACCTTCCTTGAACATGAAAATGCTGTGGAGGCGCAACATGCCCATGCGCTTTGAACTCACGGCACGCGAGCGCCTCGGCGATGCGTTGTTCCGCTATATGCAGGGCCAACCGGCCGATGCGCTGGGTAACGAACCCGATGCCAATCAGCAGGCGCTGCGCCGCTTTCGTCTGTTACCGCGCGTACTGCAGGGCAATGAAAGCATCGACACGCAGATTTCACTGCAGCAGCAAAACTGGTCCGCACCGCTTGGCGTCGGCGCCTTTGCCGGTGACCGTATTTTCCACGAAGAAGGTGTGTTGCCGATTGCGCGCGCCTGTAAACGTCTGCAACTGCCGCTGGTGATCTCGGAAGAAACCGTCACGCCACTGGAGCAGATTGGTGCGGAGTACGATCGCTGCTGGCTGCAACTGCGTGCGGCGGGCGATGTCGGCCGCATTAAAGGGTTAATCGATCAGGCTGCACAGGCCGGATTTAAAAATATCGTGCTAACGGTGCTGGCACCGGTACATCCGGTGGCGGGATTACAGCCCGGCGGCTTCTCGATTGGCGATGCGTTAAAACAGCGCGGCTGGCACACCATCGGCGGCACACAGCCGGGCGTTACACCGCTGCCGGCTTTTCCGGTGTGGCGCTGGCAGAACATTGACGAGGTGGCGGCGCACTGCGCCGATCATCACATTCCGCTGTGGCTGAAAGGTATTTTGCATCATGACGATGCGGCGCAGGCCGCGCAGCACGGCGTCAGTGGACTGATCGCCTCGAACATTGGCCTGCGTCAGAGCGCGCGCTGGGCCACGCCGGTCGATCAGCTGCCCGATTTGCAGGCGGTGACGCGGCTGCCGCTGCTGCTGGATGGCGGCGTACGTTGCGGCAGCGATGCGGTGGTGGCGCGCTGTCTTGGCGCGTCGCTGTCGCTCAGCGTGCGACCGATCATCAGTGCGTTAGTGGCGGGTGGCGAAAGCGCGGTGTTCGATCTGCTGTCCGGCTGGATCAATGAAATCACCGCGATCAGCCATTGGTGCGGCGTCAGCGATATGGCCAGCCTTAACGGCAGTTTCATCACGGAGGTGCGCGGCTAATGCAGACACTGATTTTCAATCAAGGCGATGCCAGCGAATCGCGCATCTATTACTGCGCGCACTATCTGGCGCAGAGCCTTGGCCTGTTTGCCGCCGAACAAGTTGATGTGATCTTCACCACTAGCGAATCGGGCGGACACACGGTACAAGGCGGCCAGGTTCCCGCAGTGCTGAATCGCGACGCCGATCTCACGCTCGGCGGCCCGATGGTGGTGATGAAGCATTTTCAGCAGCACGGCGCGGAGCTGCAGTGTTTCTGCGCCTCGGTGGCAGCCAATCCGTGGTTTTTTGCGGCGGTGCAGGCGCAGCCGGATTTTCAGCTCAGCGATTTACGCGGTAAACGCGTGCTGGATGTCGGCAATGTCGGTACCGCCACGCTCACGTTCCGCTGGTTACTGGCGCGTCACGGTTTGCAGGATGATGTCGAGCTGATCGCCGGCAGCGGCGACCAGGCGCGAGATTTCGCAGCCGTCGCCCATGGCGCAGCCGATTATGCGCTGCACGCCATGCATATGCTGGCGCCCGCCATCGCCGCCGGACAACTCCACAGCATTAGCAGCCTCGCCAGTTTGTGCGGCCACGTACCCTGGAGCGCCTACATCGCCCGCGCTGATGTGCTGCAGGAGAAAGCCGCCGCCTTTGCCGCCTTCTCCCGCGCCATTGCGCAGGCGCTGGCGTGGATCTCCAACCATGACGCCACTGAACTGGCGCAACAGGTGCAGGCTTTTTACCCCGATTATCCGCGCGATGCGCTGGTGCGCGGCCTTGCCGCCTATCAACAGGCCGGCGTGTTTGCGCCTGATTGCGTGATTCCACGCGCCGAATTTGTGCATTTCAGCCAGCTGTTAACGGCTATCGGCTGGCTCGACTCTTCACAGCCGGTGCCGTATGCGGCGCTGGTGACGCAGGCAGGAGCAGAGTGATGAAACAGCTGATTATTAATGGTTTGGTGGTGACAGAAACCCGCGCTGAACTGGCGGATCTGCTGATCGAAAACGGCAAGATTAGCGGCGTGTTATCGCCTGGCGCCATTACACACGGCGTTGACGAGGTGATCGATGCGCAAGGCTTGATCATCGTGCCTGGCGCGATTGATGTGCATACCCATTTCACCGGCTCGCACGATTTCCCCGAGCAGGAACTGCGCGAAGGTACGCGCGGTGCGGCGGCGCACGGCGTCACCACCATCGTCGAAATGCCGCATTCGCTGCCACCGGCGACATCGCTGGCTAACTTCAGCGCCAAGAAACGCTGGCTGGCAGACAACTGCTCGGTGGATTACGCCCTATGGGCCGGACTGGATGGCCGCAACGTACATGAACTGGCGGCGCTGGATCAGGCCGGTGCGCTGGCCTTCAAAGCTTTCCTGTGCAGCGGCGCGCCCAACGGTGAAGCCACCGACGAGAAAGGTTTGCCGCGTCTCGACGATGACGTTTTGCTGCGTGCCATGCGCGAGCTGGCCACGTTCGACGGGCTGATTGGTGTGCACGCGGAAAACCACGAAATTCTGATCGGTGCTGGCAGCGAACAGCGTCGTGCCGGACGCAATGATGCACGCGCGCATGCGCTGGCGGGGCCGGAAATCGCCGAGATCGAAGCGGTGGGACGCGTGTTAGCGATTGCCGAAGAGACCGGCGCGCGCTGCCATATCGTGCACGTCAGCTCGGCGCGCGCGGCGGAAACCATTGTCGCCGCCAAAGGCCGCGTCCGTGCCAGCTTCGAAACCTGTCCGCACTATTTACTGCTCGATGAAGACGATCTGGTGCGCATCGGCCCTAACGCGCGCTGCGGCCCGCCGATCCGCCCGCGTCCGGTGGTGGATGCGCTGTGGCAGGTGCTGCTGCGCGGCGATATCGACATGATCGCCTCCGACCATTGTCCGTACACGCCCGCACAAAAGCAGGCAGGTGAAGCCAGTATCTGGGATGCAGGCATGGGATTAACCGGCGTGGAAACCCTCAGCCCGATGTTCTTCAGTGCGGCCCATAGTGAACGTGGCTTAGCGCTCAGCGAGTTTGCGCGCATGACCGCCAGCGGCCCGGCCAAAGCCTTCCAGCTGTGGGGCAAAAAAGGGGCGATTGCGCCCGGCTTCGACGCCGATTTGGTGTTCTACGACGCCAGCCAAAGCTGGACAGTAAGCGGCGTGAATTTTCAGGGACTCGGCAAGTGGAGCGCATTTGAAGGGATGCGCTGTCAGGGTAAAGTGGTGCGCACATTGATTCGTGGCGTCACGGTATTCCAGGATGACCAGATGCAGGTTGAGCCTGGCTTCGGTCAGTTCGTGACCCGACAGGTTTAAACAGGACAAATAACATGGCAGGAAAATCCTCTACCGCTCGTCGTAAAAACAGCGCCCCGCTGGCGCAGGACGCGGCCACCGATAACAACTGGAATACCGCGCGTCCGCGCACGCTGGTCGATCACGCTGTGGATGCCATTCTCAGCGCCGCCTCGCGCGGCCTGATCTTGCCCGGCGATCGCATCGCGGAACCGGAGTTGGTGGCCAAACTCGGCATGAGCCGCGTACCGATTCGTGAGGCGCTGCGCATTCTGGAGAGCCAGGGCATCGTCACCAGCGAGCCGTACAAAGGCATTCGCCTGATGGAGATTTCGCATCAGCGGCTGGAGCAGATTATCGATGTGCGCATTCCGCTGGAGACGCTGGCCTGTCGCCGCGCGATTGAGGCCGGACGCAACAGCGCCGAGCAGCTTAATCAGCTCTATCAAGGTGTGGCGCAGATGCAGGCGATGATGCAAAACGATGACGTTTACGGCTTTGCCTCCGCCGATACCGATTTCCACCGCACGCTGTGCAGCTTCGCGCACAACCCGGTGCTGAGCAATTTGTGGGAGTCGATTGCCCGTCAGCTGACGGTGATTTTCGGCCTCTCCACCATGGGCAAATCGATGAGCGACATCATCGAGGAGCACCAGCGGCTAATTAATGTCTTTGCCGATGGCGACATCGCCAAAATGACCGACGAGGTTGAGAACCACATCCGCATTCAGGCGCTGGACGTGGATTACGAAACCCTGATTACCCAACGCCGCCAGCACCGTTCCGCTCTCGGCTAATTTCGCATTGCCTTTACACCAGGGAAAACACCATGAAAATCATTAACGTTGAGGCGTTTTACCTGCGCCTGCCAGTGATTGAGCGGCGCACCGACAGCTCTCAGGATGCGCTGCTGATCAAAATCACCACCGATGCCGGCATCACCGGCTGGGGCGAAGTGGATGGCAGTCCGTATGTCACCAAAGCCATCATCGAAGCACCCTATTCGCACACCATGGTCACCGGCCTGAAATCGCTGTTGATTGGCGAAAACCCGCTGGAAACCGGTCGTTTGTGGAAGAAGATGCACAAAGCCACCATCTACTACGGCCGCAGCGGCGCGGTGTTGCAGGCGATGGCGGGCATCGATATCGCGTTATGGGATATCAAAGGCAAAGCGCTCGGCAAGCCGATTGTTGAACTGCTGGGCGGCGCGATGCGCGACAAGATGCGCGTTTATTCCTCCAACATGTTCCAGTTCAGCGTCGAAGAGACGGTCGCGCGCGCCCAACACGCGATTGATACCGGCCATAGCGGTGTGAAGTTTGGCTGGGAGCCGTTTGGCACTGACGAAGCGCAGGATCTGCGCTATCTCGAGGCGCTGCGCAAAGCGATGGGCGATAACGTGGATCTGATGCTGGATGTCGGCCACGTGTGGGATGCCAAAACCACCATCCGCCGCAGCCAGCGCTATGAACATCTCAATCTGTTCTGGATTGAAGAGCCGCTGCATCCGGATAACTACGCCGGTTACGGCCAGGTTTCGGCGGCGTGCCAGCAACATATCGCCGCCGGTGAGCAAGAGTGTTCGGTAACGGGTTTCCAGCGCCTGATAGATGAAGGCGGCATCGATATCGTGCAGATCGACCTGACGCGCACCGGCTTCACCCAGGCGATGGAGATCGCCAGCTACGCGCACAGCCGCGGACGCAAAGTGTGCAACCACAACTTCACTACCGACATTAATACCGCCGCATCATTGCATTTCCTCTGCGCGATTGAGAATGCGCTGGTGATGGAGTATTGCGTCGAGCCGGGCGAGATCAGCCGCTCGCTGGCGAAGAATCCGGTGCGCATCGCCGACGGTTACGCGTGGCTGCCGAGCGAGCCGGGCCTCGGCGTTGAACCCGACGAAGCGGTGATCGAGAAGTTTTTGGTGCGTGATTAGCAAGGCCGCCATGAATGGCGACCCTACGACGGATCGGCATTGTTTTTGTAGGGTCGCCATTTATGGCGTAATGCCGATCAGTTAAGCCCGAAATGATCGGTTGAACGATCCTCCAGTTCTGCAAAAATCCGTAATCTCACAGGAATTACGGATTTTTTTATGTTACTCAGTCAGGCTCTCGATGCCGTTCTTAACTTTACGCCCAAAGAGTTCTCCGCGCTCTCCGATCTGCTCTCGCCTGAACTCATCGACGAATGCCTGGCTGATACTGGTATCGTGACCGTGCGAAAACGCCGTCTTCCAATGGAGATGATGGTCTGGGCCGTTACCGGCATGGCCCTGTTCCGCTCGCTTTCCATGAACCAGATTGTTTCTCATCTGGATATCGTTTTGCCGGGCAAGCGCCCATTCGTCGCGACCAGCGCGGTTGTGCAGGCGCGTCAGCGGCTCGGAGAAGACGTGGTCCGCCGGGTCTTTGAAAAGTCACGCCAGCTCTGGTTTGATAAAACACCGCTGTCACACTGGAACGGCCTGACACTGCTGGCGGTCGACGGCACGCTGTGGCGGGCCCCCGATACGCCGGAAAACGATAAGGCCTTTGGGCGGACGGCAAATGCACACAGTCAGTCTGACTGGCCTCAGCTGCGCATGGTCTGCCAGATGGAGCTGACAAGCCATCTCTTATCGGGCGTGAGCTTTGGCAGCGTGACCGAAACCAGCGAGGTTGATCTTGCGGCACAACTGGTGGGACAGACGCCGGATCACTCGCTAACGATCCTGGATAAAGGCTTCTATGCGCCCGGCTTCCTGCATTACTGGCAGACCTCGGGGGTGGAAAGACACTGGATGCTACCTCTGCGCAACGATGCAAAATACCGTGTTCTGCAAAAACAGGGCTCAGGCAGCGAGCTGATAGAACTGGACCTGTCGTGGCAGGCGCGTAAAAAATGGAAAGATGTGCCGGAAACGCTGACGGCGCGACTGATAAGCAAAAAGGTTAACGGGAGAGTGGTGAAAATCCTGACGTCAATGTGCGATCCATTGCGATATCCGGGAGGGGATATCGTTGATCTTTATGGACATCGCTGGGAAATAGAACATGGCTTCCGGGAGATGAAGCAGCATCTGTTGAACAACGAGCTCACGCTGAGAAGCAAAACACCGGAACTGGTGAAGCAGGAGTTATGGGGCGTTGCGCTGGCGTATAACCTGCTGCGTTTTATGATGGCGCAGATGGCCTATAGCCTGAAAAACGTGGAGCCTTATCAGCTGGGGTTTAAGCAGGCGGCACTGTACCTGACAGGTCAACTGAGACTCCTGCCTGCGGTAGCGCCGGGAAAAATTCCGAGAATAATAGATGAAATAATGGCGATGGCGGGAAGCTTCGTGCTGCCAACCCGGCGGACGAGACATTATCCGCGAGCGGTGAAAAAGAAGCCGAAACGCTATGCGTTCCGGCATGATTAAGTCTTAACTGACGAGCATTACGCCATTTATGGCGACCTGGTAACAGAGTGATCTGAATTACACCGCAAAAGGTTGTTGCCGCTCGGCTCACTGGCTACCCTTCTTCGCAGCTAATGCAAGAGGACGCCATGCAGCAAAAAATTTACTGGATCGACAACTTACGCGCGGTTGCCTGCCTGATGGTAATCGTCATTCACACTACAACCTGGTACATCACCGGTCCAATGGCGGTGACAGGCATGAGCTGGGATGTGGCGAACCTGCTTAATTCGGCGTCACGCGTCTGTGTGCCGCTGTTCTTTATGATCTCAGGCTATCTGTTTTTCGGCGAACGCAGCGCGCAAGGGCGGCATCTGCTGCGCATCGTGCTGTGCCTGCTGTTCTACAGCGCGGTAGCACTGGTCTATATCACCTGGCTAACGCCGATCAATGAAGGGCGATCGCTGCTTAAGCTGCTGCAAAAACCGGTGTTCTATCACCTGTGGTTCTTCTTCGCCATTATCGGCATCTATCTGTTATCCCCGCTGATTCAGGTGAAAAGCGTGGCGCCGCGCTATGTCGCCATGCTGGTGATCGTGCTGGCGGTGCTGGCGAATCCGAATACCGTGAGCCAATCGCTAGGGCCGTTCCACTGGCTGCCGGTGAATCTGTATGTCAGCGGCGACAGCATCTATTACCTGCTGTATGCGCTGCTCGGACGCGCGATTGGCTGCATGGAGACCGACAAGCGCAGCATCAGCTGGCTGGCGGGATTGGGCTTTGTTGCCTGCGTGGTTGGCATTGCGCTCGGCACCAAACAGATGCTGAAAATCAACGGCGCGTTCAACGATACCTGGTATCTCTACTGCGGGCCGCTGGTATTTATTGCCGCCATCAGCTTGTTGATTTTGTTCAAAAATACCCTGAATCAGCGCGCGCTGCCGGTACTAGCCACTATCTCGCGCTATTCACTGCCGATCTACGGCTTTCACGCGCTGTTTATCCACTTTCTGCGCACCAATCACTACGACGATATGTCGCGTCCGTGGCTCGATTTGCCGTGGGTGATGGGCGTGACGCTGATCGGCAGCCTGCTGCTGGCGATGGGCTTACAGCGCGTGGATAAGCGTCATCTGGTGAGCTGATCGTCCCAGCGCTGATGAGCACGGCGCAGCTGGCGGGCCGAGGAGAATCCGGCGGCCAGCGCCGCTTTCTCCGCCGCTTCGCCCTGCTGCTGACGTTGCCGCGCAATCACTAAGCGCAACTGTTCGTGGTACTCGCGCACGCTGATGCCAAGATGCTGGCGGAACAGCCGCGTAAGATGACGTTCGCTGACGTGCGCCCGCTCGGCCAGGGCAGTAAGCGACCAATCGTGTTCGGGATGGGCAATCATCACATCCTGCGCGCGATGAATCGCCGGATGCATATGATTGCGATAGCGCAGCCACGGCGACAGCTGTGGATCGTCGCCGGAGCGGCGGAACCACACCACCATTTCGCGCGCCACTTTCAATGCCTGCGGCGCACCGCACAATCTATTGATTAAATGCAGCGCCAGATCGATACCCGCAGTAATGCCCGCGCTGGTCCAGATGCCGCCATCTTCGACGAAAACCCGGTTATCTTTCACTAACGCCGCTGGCGCTGCAGCTTTCAGGCGCGGTAACACATCGTGATGCGTGGTGCACTGAATGCCATCCAGCAATCCCGCCTGCGCCGAGAGTAGTGCGCCGGAACAGATACACACCAGTGTGATGCGCTGATCGGTAATCGCTGCTTGCTGCTGGCGTAGCCAGTCACGCGCTATGGCTGCCGGTTCGGTATCGAAACAGACGCGCGAATTGTATACGCCGGGCACCACCAGCAGGCTGTTTTCCGGCAGTTGCGCAGGCAACGGCGCGATGTCAGCGATGGTCATGCCGGTGGAGCACAGCACGCTCGGCTGCGGGCCAATGTAATGCAGCGCAAAGTGGCCGTCGGCCAGCTGCAGGGTTTCAGCGGGGCCGGTGAGGTCCAGCGCCATCACGCCGGGAAGCACGAGGAAGAAGACGGACTGCGGCATGGTGGGCTCCGGTTGGGTTTGGTGTGTTTTTTCCCTCACCCTAGCCCTCTCCCGCAAGCGGGAGAGGGAACCGATCGAGCTAACGACTCCCTCTCCCGTTTACGGGAGAGGGTTGGGGTGAGGGCAAATCAGGCCACTACATTTAACACGAAACCCCAATAATACCCGATAAAAACCCCGACACCCTGCCAAATCCAGCCATCACCCTCCCACATTAAGACATCAACGGCTGCAGCTGTTGATACAAGCGCGCAAACACCGCGCGCTGCGGCTGATACGCCTGATGCCGCGCCGCATCCGGTTGATGCCGCTGCGCAAGGTCCAGCGACGGCCATTCGCTCGCCGGATCTATCGCCAGCTGCGCCAGTCGCGCTGCACCCAGCGCCGGGCCGACTTCGCCGCCGTGACAATAATCCAGCGTTTGCCCGCTGATATCCGCCAGCATCTGACGCCAATACGCACTGCGCGCGCCGCCGCCAATTAGCATCACGGTTTTCGGCTGCACGCCGCACTCATGCACCGCATCCATGCCTTCGGCCAGCGCGAAGCCCACGCCTTCCAGCACCGCGCGCGCCAGTTCAGATCGGCCATGCTGATGCGTTAAACCAAAGAACGCGCCCTGCGCCTGCGGATTATTGTGCGGCGTGCGTTCGCCAGAGAGATAAGGCAGGAACCATACCGGCGGCACATCGCTGCGCGCTTTCTCCGCCTCACTCAGCAGTTGCGGCACGTCCTCACAACCGGTTAACGCCGCCGCCCAATCGAGACAGGAAGCCGCGCTCAAAATCACCGACATCAAATGCCAGCGCTGCGGCAGCGCGTGGCAGAAGCTGTGCACCGCGCGCTGAGAATTACTAAGATAACCGTCGCTTACCAGGAAATAGACGCCCGACGTGCCGAGCGACAGCATGCCTTGTCCCGGCTCGACCATGCCGACACCCACCGCGCCCGCCGCGTTATCGCCGCCGCCCGCCACCAGCGGCACCCTTTGCATGCCCCAGCGCGCGGCGACATCTGGCAATAACGTGCCGGTGATCTGATTACCTTCAAACAGTTGCGGCATCTGGCTGCGCTGCAACTCGCAGGCGCTAAGCATCTCATCGCTCCAGTCGCGCTGCGCCACATCCAGCCACATCGTTCCCGCCGCGTCCGACATATCGCTGGCGAAGTCGCCGCTCATGCGGAAGCGCAGATAATCTTTTGGCAGCAGCACTTTCGCCACCTGGGCAAACACCTGCGGCTCATGCTGTTTCACCCACAGCAACTTAGGCGCGGTGAAGCCGGGCATCATCAGATTGCCGGTAATGCGACGCGAATCCGGCACGCGCTTTTCCAGTTCCTGACACTGCTCGCCGCTGCGCCCGTCATTCCATAAAATCGCCGGACGCAGCACCCGATTCACGCTATCCAGCAAGGTAGCACCGTGCATCTGCCCGCTCAGGCCAATCGCTTTCACGCCGCTGAGATCGTGCTGCTGCGCCAGTGCCTGCATGGCACGATCGGTTGCCTGCCACCAGCTTTCGGCATCTTGCTCGCTCCATAATGGCTGCGGCCGCGATACCTCCAGCGGCGTACTCTCCACTGCCATCACTTTGCCGTGCGCATCCAGCAATGCCACTTTCACGCCGGAGGTGCCTAAATCGATGCCGATAACCATGCTGCGCTCCTGAAAAATTAAAAATCAAACAAGTAGTGATTCACCAGATTTTCCAGCTGTTCCTGGCGTCCACTACGATGCTGTGGATTGAATTGCTGTTGCTGCGCCTGTTCCGCCAGTGCGGCGAGGGAAAATTCACCCTTCAGAATCTGCTGTCCGAACTCACCGTTCCAGCCGCTGTAGCGCTGTGCCACACGCTTATCCAGCTCGCCGTCCGCCACCATGCGGGCCGCGACTTTTAACGCCAGCGCCATGGTATCCATTGCGCCGATATGGCCGTAGAACAGGTCATATTTGTCGGTGCTCTGGCGGCGGACTTTGGCATCAAAGTTTAAGCCGCCGGTGGTGAATCCGCCCGCTTTGATAATTTCGTACAGCACCAGCGCATTCTCTTCCACGCTGACCGGGAACTGGTCGGTATCCCAGCCACACTGCATGTCGCCACGGTTAGCATCCACCGAGCCAAAAATGCCCAGCGCGATGGCCGTTGCGATTTCATGATGGAATGAGTGGCCCGCCAGCGTTGCGTGGTTAGCCTCCACATTCACTTTGATCTCTTTCTCTAACCCGAACTGCTTCAGGAAGCCATAAACCGTTGCCACATCATAGTCATACTGATGTTTTGTCGGCTCCTGCGGCTTGGGCTCAATCAGCAACATGCCATGGAAGCCGATCTTATGTTTGTGCTCTACCACCATCTGCATAAACCGGCCAATCTGCTCGCGCTCCTGGCGCAGGTCGGTATTCAGTAAGGTTTCATACCCTTCGCGCCCGCCCCACAGCACATAGTTCTCGCCGCCAAGGGTTTGTGTGGCCTGCATGGCGCTGCACACCTGACTGGCGGCCCAGGCAAAAATTTCTGGATCCGGATTGGTTGCCGCACCCGCACCGTAACGCGGATGTGTAAAGCAGTTGGCGGTTCCCCACAGCAGTTTCACGCCGGTTTCCTGCTGTTTTTCCTGCAATTTATCGGTCATCACGGCAAAGTTTTCGCGATAGCTTTTCAGCGAATCGCCTTCCGGCGAGACATCCACATCGTGGAAGCAGTAATAAGGCACATTCAGTTTATGAAAGAACTCAAAGGCAACATCGGCCTTTTGTTTCGCCAACTCAAGCGCATCTCCCGGCTTCTGCCACGGACGATCAAACGCCCCAACGCCAAACATATCCGCGCCGTTCCAGCAGAAGGTATGCCAGTAACAGGCCGCAAAGCGCAGATGCTCCGCCATGGTTTTACCGAGAATCACTTCGTCCGGGTTGTAATGACGAAACGCCAGAGGATTGCGGGTATTACTCCCTTCATAACGAACGCGATCAAGCTGGTCGAAATAGGCGTGCATAGTTAGCTCCTTAGCATGAGGACCCGAATGGTCAGCTTTGAGCGGTTATTGTGATGATGTAATTTACTGCTGCTCAATTACGATATTTAACACTCAACGTAAGATAATTATTATTTGTGCGCCAGCTCGCAAAATAATGTCATTATTTTCATTCAGTCTTCTCGACTTCGTTTTTTCTGAAAGCGTTGAAATATCGATCGCGCTCATAAAATCGTAAATAAACCAAAAAACGTAATAGCCGGATAAAAATCAGTAATTGATGTCATCTGAAACTCAGGGCAACAATTCATCGGCCTGGTTATAAGCCTTACAACGACAACAGCCTCAACCTACAGGATTAATACCATGAACATGAAACAATCACTGTTGGCCGCCTGCGCGGCTCTGGCCCTGTTTAGTCACGCGGGTAGCGCTAAAGAAGTCAAAATCGGTATGGCTATTGATGATTTACGTCTGGAACGCTGGCAAAAAGATCGCGATATCTTTGTTAAACAAGCCGAATCACTGGGCGCCAAAGTGTTTGTGCAATCGGCCAACGGCAACGAAGAAACGCAGATGTCGCAAATTGAAAATATGATCAATCGCGGCGTCGATGTATTGGTCATCATTCCTTATAACGGCCAGGTTTTAAGTAACGTGGTGGCGGAAGCGAAACGTGAAGGCATTAAAGTGCTGGCGTATGACCGCATGATAAATAACGCCGATATTGATTTTTATATCTCATTCGATAATGAAAAAGTGGGCGAATTACAGGCCGAAAGTATTGTAAAGCAAGTGCCTAAAGGTAATTACTTCCTGATGGGCGGATCGCCGGTGGATAATAATGCGCGCCTGTTCCGTGCCGGTCAGATGAAAGTGTTAAAACCTTATATTGATAATGGCAGCATTAAAGTGGTCGGCGATCAGTGGGTTGATGCCTGGCTGCCGGAAAATGCGCTGAAAATAATGGAAAACGCCTTAACCGCGAACAGCAACCACATTGATGCGGTTGTAGCGTCGAATGATGCCACCGCAGGCGGTGCCATTCAGGCATTAAGCGCGCAGGGACTTTCCGGCAAAGTCGCGATCTCCGGTCAGGATGCCGATCTCGCCGCCATCAAACGCATTATGAACGGCACGCAAACCATGACGGTTTACAAACCTATCACTGAACTGGCGACCGAAGCGGCCAAAATCGCGGTGGAACTCGGTGACGACAAACAACCCGCCAGCAACAGCAAGCTCAACAACGGCCTGAAAGATGTGCCATCGCGCCTGCTGAATCCTATTCCGGTCAACAAAGACAACATTGAAAGCACGGTAGTTAAAGACGGCTTCCACAAGCAGAGCGAACTCTGAGGCGCGAGCCCGCGAAGGAGATATGTCGATGTTGCTGGAAATGAACCATATCACCAAACGTTTCGGCGCGGTGAAAGCACTGGATGACGTGAGCCTGCAGCTGGAAGCGGGTGAAGTGATGTCGCTGTGCGGCGAAAACGGCTCGGGAAAATCGACGCTGATGAAGATCCTGTGCGGGCTTTTTCCGCACGGTGACTTCGAAGGAACTATCCATTTTGCGGGCGACGAGATTCAGGCGCAGACCATTCGCGATACTGAACGCAAAGGGATCGTGATCATCCATCAAGAGCTGGCGCTGGTGCGGCAGCTGACGGTGATGGAGAACATTTTCCTCGGCGCTGAGCTGGGGCGTTTCGGCATGGTGGATGACGAAACCATGACGCTGCGCTGCCAGCAGCTGCTGGAGCGGGTCAAGCTGCATGTCTCGCCGGATACGCGCGTCGGCGAGCTGGGATTAGGCCAGCAACAGCTGGTGGAGATTGCACGCGCCCTGAATAAACAGGTGCGCCTGCTAATCCTCGACGAGCCGACCTCTTCGCTCACCGAACAGGAAACCGAGGTGCTGCTGAGCATCATCAAAAACCTGCGCGAACACGGCATCGCCTGCATCTACATCTCGCACAAACTCAATGAGGTAAAGGCGATTTCGGACACCATCTGCGTGATCCGCGACGGCCAGCACATCGCGACCCGCGCGGCCGCCGGGCTGAGTGAGGATGACATCATCACTATGATGGTCGGGCGCGAACTGACGGCGCTCTATCCGCATAGCCCACACGAGATTGGCGAAACCCTGCTGCAGGTGGAGAACCTCACGGCGTGGCATCCTGTTAACCGCCATATTCGCCGGGTGGATAACGTCTCTTTCAGCCTGAAGCGCGGCGAAATCCTTGGCATTGCCGGGCTGGTCGGTGCCGGGCGAACCGAAACCGTGCAGTGTCTGTTTGGCGTTTGGCCGGGACGCTGGCAGGGCGCTATTCATATCAACGGTAAGAAAGTCCGTATCAATGACTGCCGCGCCGCCATCGCTCACGGCATCGCAATGGTGCCGGAAGATCGTAAAAAGGATGGCATCGTACCGCTGATGGGCGTGGGCAAAAACATCACGCTGGCCGCGCTGGACCAATTTAGTCACCGACTTTCGCTGCTGGATGAAGCGCAGGAGCAGCAGGCAATTAACCAGGCCATTGCACGCCTGCGGGTAAAAAACTCGTCGGCAGACCTGCCGATTGGTCGCCTGAGCGGCGGGAATCAACAGAAAGCCATCCTCGCTAAATGCCTGCTGCTCAATCCAAAAATCCTCATTCTTGATGAGCCGACGCGCGGCATTGATGTGGGCGCGCGCCAGGAAATTTATCTGCTGATTAATTCGTTAGTGCAGCAAGGGATTGCCGTGATTGTCATTTCGTCTGAGCTGCCCGAAGTACTGGGCCTGAGCGATCGGGTTTTGGTGATGCATGAAGGCAAAATCAAAGCCGATCTGATTAACGATAACCTGACTCAGGAGCAGGTGATGGAAGCCGCCCTGCGGAGTGAACACTATGTTTAAGACCGAAAGTACGCAACGCGGCCTCACTACGCCGGGTAAAGGTGCGCCAGGTAAAGTCTCGCTGCCAAATCTGCAGGTGCTGGTGATGCTGGGGGCGATTGTGCTGATCGCCCTGTTCTTCACCTGGACCACCGACGGTGCGTGGCTCAGCGCCCGTAACGTTTCCAACCTGCTGCGCCAGACCGCGATCACCGGCATTCTGGCGGTCGGCATGGTGTTCGTCATTATCTCAGCGGAGATCGATCTCTCAGTCGGTTCGATGATGGGATTGCTCGGCGGTGCAGCGGCCATCTTTGACGTCTGGCTCGGTTGGCCGCTGCCGCTCACCATCGTCGTAACTTTGGTGATGGGCCTGCTGCTCGGCACCTGGAACGGCTGGTGGGTGGCCTATCGCAAAGTTCCGTCGTTTATTGTCACGTTGGCGGGGATGCTGGCGTTTCGCGGCATTCTGGTCGGCATCACCGACGGCACAACCGTAGCGCCTACCAGCCCAGCAATGTCGCAGATTGGGCAAAGCTATCTGCCTGGCGGGATAGGTTTTGGCTTCGGCTTTGCCGGTCTGGCGCTGTTTATCCTCTGGCAATGGCGTTTGCGCTTGCGCCGCCAACAGCTGGGTCTGACGCAACCCTCCGTCAGCGGTGCGCTGGTGCGACAGGTCATCACCGCTGTTCTGGTGTTAGGCGCGATCTGGCTGCTCAACGATTATCGCGGCGTGCCAACGCCGGTGTTGCTGCTGGCGCTGCTGCTGCTCGGCGGCATGTTTATGGCGACCCGCACGGCTTTTGGTCGCCGGATCTATGCCATCGGTGGCAACCTGGATGCCGCACGCCTTTCCGGCATAAATGTGGCCCGCACCAAGCTGGCGGTCTTCGCCATCAATGGCGTGATGGTGGCGATTGCAGGCCTGATTCTTAGCTCACGCCTTGGCGCAGGTTCGCCTTCGGCAGGCAACATCGCCGAACTGGATGCCATCGCCGCCTGTGTGATTGGCGGTACCAGCCTGGCGGGCGGCGTTGGCTCGGTGGCGGGCGCAGTGATCGGCGCATTTATCATGGCTTCGCTGGATAACGGCATGAGCATGATGGATGTCCCGACTTTCTGGCAGTACATCGTCAAGGGCGCCATCCTGCTGCTGGCAGTGTGGATGGATACCGCGACGCGCCGTCGGGTGTAATCGCGTGGGGGATCACAATGTGGCGCAAATTCTTTCTGCTGTCCATCGTGCCATGCTATGCAAGGTGCTGTCGATTTAGGAGAGTGCGCCACGATGCATGAGAAACGCTTTCGCATTACGTTGCTGTTCAACGCCAATAAGGTTTATGACCGCCAGGTGGTTGAGGGCGTCGGTGAGTATTTACAGGCATCTCAAACGGATTGGGACATTTTCATTGAAGAGGATTTTCGCTGTCGCATCGACAACATCCGGGAATGGCTGGGCGATGGAGTTATCGCGGATTACGACGATCCCTCAATTGAAAAACTGCTGGCCAACGTGTCGGTGCCGATTGTCGGTGTTGGTGGATCGTACCATCAGCCGCAGGATTATCCGCCCGTGCATTACATCGCCACCGACAACGCCGCGCTGGTCGAGAGCGCCTTTTTGCATTTGAAAGAGAAAGGCGTGAACCGCTTTGCTTTCTATGGTTTGCCCGCAGCCAGCGGCAAACGCTGGGCACAAGAGCGTGAGCATGCGTTTCGCCAACTGGTGGCACGCGAGCGTTATCAAGGCGTGGTCTATCAGGGCATGGAAACAGCGCCGGAAAACTGGCAGCACGCTCAAAACCGCCTGGCTGACTGGCTGCAAACGCTGCCGCAGCAAACTGGCATCATCGCCGTTACCGATGCCCGTGCTCGCCATCTGCTGCAGGCCTGCGAATACCTCAAAATCCCGGTGCCGGAAAAGCTCACGGTGATCGGTATCGATAACGAGGAACTGACGCGTTATCTGTCGCGCGTGGCGCTCTCGTCCGTGGCACAGGGTTCGCGCCAGATGGGTTATCAGGCGGCAAAACTGCTGCATCGCCTGCTGGATAATCAGCGTCTGCAACTGCAACGCATTCTGGTGCCGCCGGTAAAAGTGATTGCGCGCCGCTCCACTGATTTCCGCTCCTTGCACGACCCGGCGGTGATTCAGGCGATGCATTATATCCGCTTCAACGCCTGCAAAGGCATTAAGGTTGAACAGGTGCTGGATGCCATCGGCATCTCGCGATCGAATCTGGAAAAACGCTTTCGCGATGAAACCGGCGACACCATTCACGCCATGATTCACCGCGAAAAACTGGAGAAAGCGCGCGAGCTGCTGGCGTGTTCTTCATTGAGCATCAATGAGATCTCACAAATGTGTGGCTACCCGTCGCTGCAATATTTCTATTCAGTGTTTAAGAAGAGTTATGCCAACACGCCGAAGGAGTATCGGCAGCTTCACGGTGAAAACGTGCTGTGACGCACGGCTAAGATCAAGAATTCCGCCGCGATTGTCGCTATACTCCTGCGGCATCTTCAAAGGAAGATCGTCGTCTCCGGTGAGGCGGCCGGATTTCAAATCCGGTTGGGGCCGCCAGCGGTCCTGGGCAGGTTCGACTCCTGTGATCTTCCGCCACTTACTTTTCCCCTCCCGCTAACTCAACAATCCCGCCCCCACATTCACCGACAATCCCAAAATCGCCAGATTGAACACGAACGAAATCACCGACTGCAACAGAGCGATTTGCCGCATATCTGTGGTGCCAGTTGCTACATCGGCGGTTTGCGACGCCACCGCGATGGTGAAAGAGAAGTAGAGAAAATCCCAGTATCCCGGCTGCTCGGGCTTTTCAGGAAAGATCATCGGCGTGACATCCTTGCTGCGCCGCAGATAGTGATGATGCGCGTAATGCATGGCGAATGAAGTGGGAAGCAGCGCCCATGAGACCACCAAGGTTGCCGCTGTCAGCAGCAAATGCAGAATGCGTGGCGTTCCCGTCAGGCTCTTCAGCGTGGTGAGCTCCATCAGAATCGCCAGAATGCTGACCATACAGGTGAGCGTTACCATGCTCAGCACCAACGTCGCACTTTCATCTTCGATTTTCGCAATATGCGGAATGTCTTTGGCCTCCGTACCTAACATGCGCAGCCACAGAAAAGCGAGATAGAGCCATGCCAGCACGTTCCAGCCAATCAGCAGACGCTGCAACATGCCCAGATGTGCAGGCAGGAAAAAATAACAGGCCACGCCAGCCACAATCGAAACCAGCAAACGCAGGCGTGCGCGAAGGTAATGCATCATGGAAAGGCTCATGGTGTCAGAGGCTTAGTGAAGGAAGGTGGATAGGTTAACTGTAGACGCTGTTAATGAGGTTGTAATTGTGGAACACCTTAACCATTTATCGGTTCGGCTCCATTGCAGTTGATAAAATAATCGCCAATCGACTAATGAGCTTCATTGCGTCTCTCTGGCATACTGTGCAGCAGATCCTATTAGAGCGGAGGCGACATGTCAGAGGAGCAATCCACACCATCACCAGCAGGCGAATTTGTCATGTTTGCGAGCGGCGATGGGAAAGTGCGGGTTGAATGTCGCTTCGAAAACGAAACGTTGTGGCTTTCTCAGGCAATGATATGTGAGCTATTTGATAAAGCGAAAGCGACCATCAGTGGCCATATCAAAAACATCTTCGAAGAGGGTGAACTGCTGGAAAATTCAGTTGTTCGGTTTTACCGAACAACTGCCAGTGATGGAAAAAATTATCAGGTTCAATACTTTAGCTTGCCAATGATCCTCGCCATCGGTTATCGCGTCCGCTCTCCACGCGGTACTCAGTTCCGCCAATGGGCAACGCAAACTCTGCAAGAATATTTGATCAAGGGCTTCGTGATGGATGACGAGCGGCTGAAAAATCCGCCGGTGGGTTCATCCGCTGTACCTGACTATTTCGATGAGATGCTGGAGCGTATTCGCGACATTCGCGCCAGTGAGCGTCGGATGTATTTACGCGTTCGCGAGATTTTTGCCTTAGCGGCTGACTATCAACCTTCCCTCAAAGAGACCACGCAGTTTTTTCAAACCATCCAGAATAAATTGCACTTTGCCTGTACCGGTTATACCGCTGCCGAGTTGATTCATCTGCGCGCTGACGCCAGCCAACCTCATATGGGGCTGACGAGTTTCAAAGGTGAAGAGGTGCGCAGAAGCGATGTCACGGTGGCTAAAAATTATCTGGTTCAGGACGAAGTGAGCGAGCTCAATCGCGTGGTCACAATGTGGCTGGATTTTGCCGAAGACCAGGCGCGCCGTCGCCAGCAGGTTTTTCTTCGCGATTGGCAGAGCAAACTCGATCAATTTCTGCAATTTAACGATCGCGATGTGCTGCAAGGTGCAGGTTCAATCAGTAAGAAAATGGCCGATGAAAAAGCGCAGGCTGAATACGGTGAATTCGCCGAGCAACAGCGTCGTTTAAAAGAGGCAGAAGGTGAAAAGAATATTGCCAGTTTGCTGCAGTGGCAACCAGACTCTAAGAAATCGAAATGATCGCCGCTGAGCCTCCTCCCGCTTTCGCACCTTAACTCATACACACCCACGCTTTACTTCCCCACCAATCTCCGCCACTTTGCTCCTTCATCGCATTGTGGAGCCTGGCATGTTAATCCATCCAACTGATACTCTGACTTTCTCGGGCAATCCGCGTCAGGCTGAGCTGCGTCAGCGCCTGCTGGAGCCGGATGCGCCGAAAGTGATTGCCGCTGCGTTAGCGAAACAGCTGGACCGTGAAACCTTCACGCATCGCCATGCAGCTGGGCAGCTTTTCTGTTTGAAACAGGGATTAATGACGGTGAAAACGCCGTCCGGTATTTTCGCCAATCCGCCGCGACTGGTGGGCTGGATTCCGCCCTACTTTGAACATGCGATCATCGGGCCGGGCCCGGTGCTTGGCTGGACGGTATTGGTTGACGACGCGCTGGCCGCGCCGTTGCCAGATCATCCGGTCCTGCTCTCCTGCCCGTCGGTGCTGGAGCCGCTGGCAGAAAGGCTGGCAACCTTGTCGCCCGATCACTGGGGCAGCGCGCGCTACAATCGCCTGAGCGAGGTGTTTCTGGATGAGTTATATGAATCGACCGAACATCCGCTGACGTTACCGCTGCCGACGGAACCGCGCTTGCTGCAGATTGCACGCCTGTTGATGGACGATCCCTCCGATACCCGCACCGGGCCAGAACTGGCGCGCTGGGCGGGACTCAGCCCGCGCAGTTTGAGCCGACATTGGGCCAGCGCGGTGGGCATGAGTTTAACGCGCTATCGCCAGGTTTCACGTTTACTTAAATCACTGGAAGGTTTGGCGGCGGGCAAAAGTGTGCAGCAAGTAGCGTGGCAGGTCGGATTCGACAGCGTTAGCAGCTATATCAGCGCTTTTCGCAGCGCGTTTGGTTCAACGCCAGGCAAATACTTTACGCCGCCAGCCGACTCTGCGGATGCAAAAACAGCAAGCTAGCAGGTCCATCAATGTCCGGCAAAGTGTGCTGATATTTACGCCGGAATGCGCCGGGCGGCAGATCGAACATGCGGCGGAAAGTGCGGCAATAAGTTTGCTGCGAGTCGAAGCCATATTTAATGGCGATATCCATCAGCGGCGTATTGCTGTTCAACAGCGCGATCACCGAAGCCGTTAACTTGCGCTCGCGAATGTAGGTGCCAAGCGCAACGCCGGTGTAACTGCGAAACAGTCGCTGCAGATGCCACTGCGAATACCCGGCGCGTCGCGCCACGGTTTCCAGAATGAGTTTCTGCTCAATATTGTCCTCAATCCAGAGCATCAGTTGCTGCATGAAGGCGGCGTGCATATCCATCTTTCCTCCTGATGTCGAAATGAAAACCGGACGTAAATCCGGCAAGTGGCAAGCATTATAGAAAGCCGCTCGCTGGCTATGTGATGGTCAAAAGCCAATAAATAACGATAACTCGCCAATTTTATAATTTAAAGATTTGATACTAATTAATTTTTTCACTGAAAATCATAAAAATTCAAATCAGATAAAATATTTCTTAAAAAAAGATACTAATAATAGAATGGAAGAATGCCAGCAATTATCCATTGCCGGCAAATTACAAAAAAAATTATTCATTTTAACTCAAGAACATTAACGGAGACTTGATCAACAACGTATTGCGAGCACGACATCACTTCTGCAAGACCTGGATCAAATAAAGCTAGATTCATCCCATCGCTAACGGAACTACGATAGATGACACCATGAAAACCAATCCGCTTAATAAATTCGCATAAATATTGGCTTGGTATATAATCTATTGCCGCACTTCTTGGAAGTACGGGTCTGGTTAACTCCTCACCAAGCTTTTCTAAAAAAGGGATATCGGCCCTCATTTTTCCTATTTCTTCAGAATCAGTAAGCAAAAATGGCGAGACATGCTTTTTGGGATGGCGCAAATCAACAATGCTTAGTGAATTAGCCAATTGAAAACTTGCAACTGTTGCTACTTCACCTGTATGAGGTCTGGTTTCTGATATTGCAGTTTCAGCCGTTGATCCCAAATAGAGATAGGGTATCCCTATTGGATTAGCTCGCCCATAACTGGCCAATCTTCCCGGGGGCGCTCCCATTTCCTCAGGTTTATAAGGAATATCTGTTTGGTTTATTCTCGACCTAAACCATAACTCAGGGAAATTATGTGCTTTAAGATGGCTTAATAACTCGCTGAGTCTATCATTATCTATTTTTTCATTTAAAAAATATCTATTCCTATTTAATAACTCATCTCGTAATGTATCCCATTGGGCTAATCCATTACTAATATACTGCGATGATGGAATGAATTTTTTTCGTGTTACATCGCCATTATCAAGAACTTCACTCAACAACTCTTTTGCATGAGCATTATCCATTACTGGATGTGAAAATAATGCCCAATCGTCTTTTAACCATTCAATTAACGTTTTGCCATGAGGATCCTCCTCATAAACATTTATAAGCAGTTCAAAGTAATCATATAATTTACCCGGTTCAATAATGAAGACGCCCTTTGAATTACAAAAGGAACAATTTCCTATTATTGGTTCCAGGCTGGGAATAATATTGTTTTCTAGTCCGGTATCGCCAAAACATAAAGGGCAACATCTATTCATCATATGCGCCCCTCAAAAAATGTGCCATAACCTCAATATGATGATTCATGGAAATTTTTTTGACTGTTCCCAACCCAGGAAAATGGCCTTTTGCATGCAATATTTTGAATTGTGATATCGCTTTAGTATTTATTATCATGCAATTAGATGAGTTTATTAAATGTATTAGTTTATCTAGTGCTTGTCCAAATTTTCCTGCAGGATCAGTAGGGGTATTATTGCTTGTTGAAATAAAGTGATAGATATTCATTACTTCATCTTTATTATTATCGATGTAAGTTAGGTGAATAGCAACAGCATAAGCTGGCCCCCCACCTTCTGAATAATCATCACCAACAATTAGAAAATCACCAAAACCATCCATACCTTCATCTGGATATGTTATATGAAGATCTGAGAAATATTCCAAAGGAGGATATTCAGAATTCTTCCTTTTAACAAAGCCATCTGAAATTAATACTCTTTCCGCACCTTTAAAATGTCTACGATATAATTTCCCACAAAACTTCTCGATAAATATATGCTTGGATACTCTTCCTTTTACTTTTTCTGACAATACAGCAGGTTCACCGTAACCAGAATGAATTAAGCATGGATGATGATCACTATGCTCATCTAATAGTTTTAAAACTTCACTCTCGTTTGTTTTTTCACTGATTAGAATCCCAGCATTGATACGATCATTACCTTTAAACCCACTCTTTAAAAAGGTTGAAATGTTTTCTCCCGTAATGGAGTGATCTCCATATGATGGATTAATCACTACAATGGCACTACCATTGGCATCGCATATCGAATTTAACGTTTTTTCTAAACCGTTAAAGTTTTCTTTTACAGGTTCTATTATTGGTATGAAACCCGACTTAGCAAGTATATCTGCTGAGTCTCTGATAGCTAATAATTCAAACTGCTTACCTCTAAAATAGGGATGATACATATTATTAATTCCAATTTAATGCCTCGTCGATTGGTTTATTCAACGTTTCGATTAGGCGAGAATGATCCTTATTTCGTAACTGCACCATTAAAGCCATTGTTTGTAAGGCCAAAGGCATACTTGACAATAGACTCCCCATAGGAGCAAGATTACGAGTCTTCTTGAGGGTTCCAATCATTTTTTCTTGAACATCCTTGGGATCAAGATAAGAATAAATCCGTCTCAATTCTGTCCTGATAAGCGTATTTGGTAAATTAGGATAATCAATATTCATCATATCTAAAATGTGAGTTGCTTCACTTAATCTTAGCGAATCAAACATAACTTCTGCAGATAGATGCGTAGTATCTTCTTTCACCTCCCTGATAGTAGTAATTCTATTCCAACGAGAAAGACTCATGATTCCGATATTCTCAGATGTCATTTCAAGTATCGAATCAATATGAGCCACACCAGCTATAATATAAACCTTACTAAAAACTTTTAAATAATTAGTGATTTGATTATTTAAACGTAAAAGAGAATCACGATCCGATTTTATCTCATAAACAGTTGCAGAACCATTTAAAATAATCAAATCAGCTTTACAAGAACCGATTCTAAACTCAGTGAGAGCACTTGCTGTGCGCAGGGAATGACGCCCGAGAAGAATATTTTGTATTAAAGCTGAACGATAAATGTACTCGGTCCTTAAACCAGATTGTTTCAATAAGGAAAATGCAATATCGAAAGCATCTCCAACTGTCGTGTTGGAGCTATCTGTGTAATTTAGCAAATTTGAGTCAATTAGTAAGCGACCAAAAAGACGAGAATGTCCTTTTTTAGACATTTCGGAAACGATAGATGTTGAAAACATCTTTGATAAAACTGCAATTTGCGTAGGATGCATCACACCGATCCTCACATATCTAATTATACTTCGCTTCAAATTAACATTCTTGCGAGTGATTAAAACCATACACGTACATGATAGCTTAGTATTTTTATCTTGTCACCAAATTAATATATAAGAGTTCATCTAACTCTCTAGTATTAATAGATCTTCTATGAAAAAACCATCAACAAAAAATGCATAGCTGAGTCAATCATTGATATATTTTATAACATGCGGTTATTTATGTATACCACCTATTATTTCATGCTTCTGAAGCATTAAAGTTAGATATCTTTATGTTCTCTGATGATATAAATGCTGAGCGCCCCCTCCCTTAATTCTAAATATGATTATCATATAAAAATAATTTTCGTTAAATTTTACCTTCTTACGCTAGCTATTGGCTCAATTTAAGCTGCTAATTTACTCAAACCATTTTTTTGCAAATTTAGTATTATATGAGGTCATGATTTACAAGATTAGCCGTAGGTCGAAGTTGAAAGGGAGAACACCATGAAAGGAATTTACCCCGCGCAGGAGAGCGATTTCGAGGCGATAACCACGGTGTGGGAAGCGTCGGTGCGGGCGACGCATCATTTCCTGCAAGATGCGGATATCCGCGCTTTGCGCCCGCTGGTGCGCGAGCAATATTTGCCGATGGTTGAGCTGCGTATTTATCGCGATGAAGAGCAGAGCATTGTCGGTTTTCTCGGCGTGGCGGAAAATCGGCTGGAGATGTTGTTTGTCGCGCCGCAAGTGTTTGGTCTTGGCATAGGCAAACAGCTACTGCGCTTCGCCATCGAACAAATGAATGTCAGCGAACTGGATGTGAACGAGCAGAATCCGCAGGCGCTAAGTTTCTATCAGCATCAGGGATTTGTTATCACCGGCCGCTCGCCACTGGATGGTCAGGGAAATCCTTTTCCGCTGCTTCATCTGCGATACGGGCAGTGAATTAAATCGTCGCACCCATTGAGAGGCGATAATGCAGGTCGACCTGCTCGATGGTGGGCTGCTGGTTGATCTTTTTCAGGATGATCTCCGTCGCCACTTTTCCCATCTCAAAGCGCGGCGTGATGACGCTGGCTAAGCGTGGCGTGGTTGCCTGGCCGATTTCCAGTCCGTGAAAACCGGCAATCGCCATCGCTTGCGGCACGGCAATGCGCGCCGCCTGACACTCCTGCAGCACGCCGACCGCCAGATCATCATTGGTACAAAGAATCGCATCCATCTCGGGATAGAGCTGGCGCGCCAGCGTCATCATGCCGGTGCCAATCGATACCGATGAGACCTTGTTCGGCACAATCCGCCCTGCGGGCAAACCGGCCGCTTCAACCGCATCGCGATAACCGGCGTATCGTTGCTCATCACGACGATCGGACATCGAACCAAAGTAGATAACACGCTGTTTGCCGCTGGCCAGCAGCATCGCCGTCATATCGTAGCCGGCGCGATAGTTGTCGAAGCCAACATTGATGCGTCCACGCGCTTCGGTCAATCCCATCACTTCCGCCACCGGAATGTTGGCGGCGTTAAGGTATTTTTCCGCGCGTACGGTGTGTACCGATTCGGTCAGGATCAGCCCTTTGATGTTAAAGGCTAAAACCGTGGCGATCTGCTCCTCTTCACGTTGCGCGTTGTAGTCGTAATTGACCACCAGCGTTTGATAGCCGTGCGCGCTGGTCACCGATTCAATGCCCGCCAGCAGGTCGGCAAAGATTTGATTATTAAAGGAAGGAATCAACACGCCGATGCGCGGTGGGTTCTGTTTGGTCGCCGCGAAATTATCGGTATCCGCCACGTAGCCAATTTCGGCAATCACGCTGGCGATCTTCTCCGCCGTTTCCGTTTTGACCTTTTCCGGCGTGCGGAGATAGCGACTTACCGTCATTTTGGTGACGCCCGCCAGGGTAGCAATATCGTCCAGAGTGATGCGCTGCGTTTTCATTACGGCGTCCGCAAAGAGGGGCTGAGAATCAACGTATTATGCCCGTTGCCTGTTAAAAAATGAAACGCGCCCGTGCGCTCAGCCGGATGAAATATAATCGGCAAAGCGCCGTGCATAACAGAATGAAAATTCCAATAAAAAGCAAACTTTGCAATGTCCTTACAAAGTGAATTGATGAAAAACCTATCATTTCATTAGGCTATAAACATGCCCCTGACGACTTATTCAGCAATTTTCGCAACCCTCTTCACACTTTTCGGAAAAAATGATCCAAAAACCATCATTTAGAACATATATTCCAACACGAAGACCTCGCGTGAATAAAAGTTGAACATCTAAACCTACACCACCCTCTTTCTGAACAAGTAACGTTCAGGCCGTAGAGACAAGGGGCTATAACAATGGATACCAGGCAAAAACGCTACAACATGAAGTATGTCATTCTCTGCTGTACTGTCGCGGCATTCGGCGGTCTGCTGATGGGATATGACTCTTCAATTATCTCCGGTGCAATCGAACCCTTAAGTGAATATTTCCAGTTATCGCCCGCTGAAACCGGCTGGGCCGTTTCCAATATCCTGCTCGGCAGTTTGATCGGCTGCTTTATGGCACCGCGCCTCAGCGACAAACTGGGACGCAAAAAATCCCTCGCCATCACCGCCCTGCTGTTTACCGTTTCGGTGATCGGGACGGCGCTGGCGCATAACTTCACCGTATTCGTCATTTTCCGCATGATTGGTGGATTGGCGATTGGTCTGGCGTCGGTGATTTCGCCTATCTATCTGGCGGAGCTGTCGCCTTCCAGGTTTCGTGGCCGTACTACCGCGCTGTATGCGGTGTGCTGCGTCGGCGGACAATCGGTGGTGTTACTGACTAACTACTTCATCACCAAATCCACCTTGCCTGACGTGATGATCAATATGGGCTGGCGCTACATCCTCGCCACGGCGCTGGTGCCGTGCGCGCTGTTTATCCTGTTCATCGCCTTTATCCCGGAATCGCCGCGCTGGAACGTGCTGAAAGGCAAGTACGATGAAGCGCTGGATACGCTGACCAAAATCTCAAACCGCGAGCATGCCGAGAGCGTGTTCAATGAAATCAAACATTCGTTTTCTGATAAAACCGCGCATCAGCACAAATCGCGTCTGCGTCTGGATAAAACCACCATTCCACTGCTGATCGTCGGTATCGGTTTGGCGGTGGGTAACCAGATCAGCGGCATCAACGTGATTCAGTACTTTGGGCCAACCTTGCTGAAAAACGTCGCGGGCAGCACGGACTCAGCGCTGCTGCAAACCTTCTGGCTGTCGATTTGTCAGTTCATTGGCGTGCTGGCGGGGATGATGCTAATCGATAAAGTTGGTCGTCGTAAGCTGCTGCTGCTGGGGGCCATCACCTCCTGCGTGTGCCTGACCTACTCCTTCATCGCCTTCTATTACCACCTGCCGGGCATGCTGGCGGTGATTGGCCTGTTCGCGTACATGATTTTCTTCGGTATGACGTGGGGCCAGATCGTCTGGACGGTGCTGGGCGAAGTGTTCCCAACTGAGATTCGTTCGATTTGCGTGGGGATTTCCATCTGCGCGATGTCGATGGCCAACTTTGTTATCAGCAGCACCTTCCCGATCATGAACAGCAGCCCGATGCTGCTGGATATATTCCACGGTGGCTTCCCACTGTTGCTGTTCGCGATTTTCTCGCTGGGGATGTACTTCTTCACCTTCCGCTATCTGCCAGAAACCGCCGGCGTGTCGCTTGAGAAGATTCATGCGCTGGTACTGCGTAAATTTAACGTTGAAGCAGATCTGCCGAAGACGACGTCCACTACGAAAGCGAGTGAGTCGTTTGATATTCCGAGGCATTAAAGCATTTGGTCGCCATCAATGGCGACCCTACGGGATCATTGATGGCGCCTGTTTAATTCAGGCGCTCATACTGCTCAATCACCGCCAGCGCTAAACCGTTGGCCGGATCAATACGCAGCGGCAGGAAATGCAGCGCGGTGTGGGCAAAGGTAAAGGCCAGTGTACCGGCCTGCGCCGCCTGTTGTACCGCCTGCACAAACGCCGGCTGCGCATTCCACGGCCCATCAATAATGATGCTGGCCGGATTCACCAGCTGCATCACCTGACTCAACGCGTTGCCCAAATGGGTGCCCGCCTGCGTCATCACCTCTTTCAGCATTTCCGGCTCGCTATCACCATTCTGCCAACGCAGGCCCGGCTTGCGTTTTGCCAACTGCTGCTGAATGGCCGGTTTGCTCACCAGCGTTTCCAGACAACCTAAGCGTCCGCAGCTACAACGTTCGCCGTTGGGTTGCACCGTAAGATGGCCGATCTCACCCGCCGTCCAGCTGCTGCCGGTAAACACTTCGCCCTGCTCGACCAGCGCGCCGCCCAAGCCTTCTGAGATACGCAGATAGAAATGGCTTTGCGACTTATTCAGTTCGAGTTGCTGCACCGAGAGCAGCGCGGCGGCTTTGACGTTATTCATGATGCGCAGCGGCAGCGGCATCTCGTGGCTGAGGATGGTCATCACATCCACATTCTGCCAGCCAAGATGGGCGGAAAAATGCACCCAGCCGCGATGGGGATCGATGATGCCGGGGAAGCCAATCGCCACGCCGAGCAGCTCGGGATGCGCCGCGTGCAAGGTCTGACACACTTCCACCAGCTCATGCAGCAGATGCTCAGGATCGCTGGTTTCGGTGCGCCAGGTTTGCTCGGCAATCACCTGCGAGTAGTAGTCGCACACGCGCCAGTGAATCGCCTGGCGCTCCACCATGATGCCGGCGCTTTTCAGCTTTTCCGCGCGCAGCGAGATTTCGATTTTAGGGCGGCCCGCAGAAGCCACGCTAACCGGGCCGAGCTCATTGATCAGCCCGGCTTCCAGCAAATCATCGACAATCAGTGAAACGGTGTTTTTGCTCAGCTCGAGCGCTAATGCCAGATCCTGGCGGGAGGTGATGCGGGTGGTGCGCAGTTGCGTCATCACCCGCTTCAGGTTGTTCAGACGAAGTAGTGCTGGACCTTTACCGGCTGCTTTCATAGCACTCCTCAATACTCATCACCGCGCACACGGCTGCGATAACTTTCCCAGTCAAAGCGCACCCACAAGCTGTTGCCGAGGCGCATACGATCCATCACGCGTTCACCCAACAGCGAATTCATGCCCGCCGGATCGAGGTTCGATAACATGCCGGTTGGGCGTTTCGACGATGAGCGGCGATCGACAATCTGATTGATGATCACTTTTTCATAGCGCGATTCGCTCTGCATGCCGATCTCATCGATCACCAACAAGTCCACATGGCTGAGATCGTGCAGCAGGCGCTCTTCGGTTAAATCGCTGCCGCCGCTGAAAGTGCCCTTCATGCTCGACATTAAGTCGGCGACGGTGACAATCAGCACGCTTTTACCGCGGATAATCAGATCGTTACCAATCGCCGCAGCAAGGTGGTTTTTACCGGTGCCGGGACGGCCAGAGAAAACAAAACTGGAGATGCTATTTTCAAATCCGGCGGCGTATTCGCGCGCCATCGCCAGCGCTTTACGCTGCCCATCATTTTCCACGCGATAGTTGTCGAACGAGCAGTTCATGTGCAGCTCGCGGATGCCCGAGCGCCCCATGATGCGCTGCATTTTCATCGCGCGGTTTTCCCGCACAATCGCTTCCGAGCGCAAACGGCCCTGCTCCTGATTCCAGGCCAGCAGCTCCGCGCCGTTTTTGAATTTCGGCTGCACTTCGGAAGGCATCATCTTTTTCAGGCGGCTAAAAAGATCGTTCGGCGTTTTCATTACTCACCTCGGAATCCATCGGGAATATCGTAATCAGTATTGCTGATTTGCGTGAGATCGCGCTTTGGCTGCCCGCCATTGGCGGCGCGATTCATCTGCACGCTGCGCGCTAACTTCTGCTGCCACTGCACATGGTGAAACAAACGGCCTTCCGCCTGCCAGTACGCCACAAACGTGGCCAGCTCGGCGGCAGTAACGGCTTCACTCAACGCCACGCCCCAGATGGCGGCCTGACGTTGAAAATCGCTGTCCGGCTGCCAGCCTTCATACATCGCGAACTTGCCAACCGGTGTAGCGATAGGCGCGCTATCGGTCTGAAACAGACTCTCATCCAGCGTGACATCATTGGGCTGCTGCGTGGCGGCTTCCAGCGCCAGCAGCTGCGCCAGACGCTGCGGCGTAAGCGCATAAAATGCCGGCGTATTGTTATGCAGCACCGCCAGCGTGCCGTTATCGGCCTGCTGCAGCACGGCGAGCGGGTCATGGCAGAAGCCATCCAGCCCCACCAACGTTGAAGATAAGATTTTGACTGACATGAAGAAACCTGACGTTAACCAGCATGGTGCGCCGGACGGTTAATTCAGCCCGACGTAATACGCTCAGTGTAACTGTTTTAGCGCGGCGGATCGCGCGCGATTTAGAAGCTGGCGCTGACGCCAAGGCTGTAGATGAACTGCTCACCGCTGCTCACCGCACCGGTTTGCGCGAAGGAAGCAAAGGCAGCCATATTTTGCCCCAACGGCATATTGGCACCGACGCTGACATCCACCCAATTGTTTTCCCGGCCGTTCATGTCGTCAGCGTGTTCACGGGTGGGTGAAGGCAGCTCTTCATTCACCAGATGGCTGTAGCTCACCTGTGCCCACGGCGATATCCAGCCAAAGCTGGAATCCACGCGCCAGCCGAGCGAGGCAATATGCTCGGCATTATTGCTGTCCACGCGTTCACACTTCGGGCAGCTCAACGTCGAATCATCTACCGCAAACTGCGCCACCGGCCCGGTGCTCACCGCTTCACTCATCGGCATCGACCAACCGGCCGAATAGCGATTCACAAAGGGCGCGGCACCGACGCTGGCGGTTTCATTGTGCATCACCATCGCGAAGTCGTTCGGCGAATTGAGCGCAGCGTCAAACAGGTTGGCATCGGGATTTTCTGTCAACATCAGATGATTACTGGAAATTTTTTCAGCAAGTATTGCGTTGTAATCGGGCGCGCTATTCTGGCTCGACTGATCAAAGGCATAGGCATTCCCGGCCAGAAATAATAGCCACCAACCGCTAAAAACCAGCGCAATTTTGTGCTGGCCTGTCCGCTGACTTTTCTGCAACATGAAGGACTCCTGACGAGCCGGGAAGAGAGGGGCGTTTAGGTTTTATAAGATCTATATCGGCGCCCGTTGTATAACTATTAATCGAATTTGCTATACGTCAAGGGATCTATCGCTATTTCATATGCTAAGGGAGTGATGCAATGCAGCGTTGTGGCTGGGTAACTGAGGATCCACTGTATCTGGCGTACCACGATCAAGAGTGGGGCGTGCCGCAAACCGATAAGCGAGTCTTATTTGAAATGGTCTGTCTTGAAGGTCAGCAGGCGGGGCTTTCATGGATTACCGTGCTGAAAAAACGCGAAAATTACCGCCGCGCCTTCCATGAATTCGATCCTGATGCCGTGGCGTTGATGGATGAAAGCGACATGGAACGTCTGATGCAAAATGCGGGACTGATTCGCCATCGCGGCAAGCTGGAGGCAATAATCAACAATGCGCGCGCATTGCTGGCGCTGGAAGCCACCGGAGAGGACTTTTCGCGCTTTATCTGGTCTTTTGTCGACCATACGCCGATTTTGCACCGTTACGCGAATTATAAAGACGCGCCAACCACCTCCGAGCCCGCCATTGCGCTCTCTAAAGCACTTAAGAAGCGTGGTTTTAAATTCGTCGGTCCCACAACCTGCCACTCATTTCTACAGGCTTGCGGCTTAATTAACGATCATCAAACCAGCTGTTTCTGCCATCCTGATAATCTTTAAAGCAAAAGTTTACAAATTAAGACTGACCCTCACGCATTTCCCCATAATTGAACGGCATAATAGTGCCGTTTTGGGGCTTTTCCCCGTTTAAATCTGTGAGGGATTTTTCATGAATAAGCGTATTTTGGCGCTGACCTTGTTATTGAGCGGCAGCCTGGCGCTGTCGGGTTGTACCACCAATCCATATACCGGCGAATCGCAGGCGGGCAAATCGGGCATCGGTGCCGGCTTAGGCGCGGTGTTAGGCGCGGGCGTGGGCGTGCTGTCGTCGTCGAAGAAAGATCGCGGTAAAGGCGCGCTGATTGGCGCGGCATCCGGTGCGGCACTGGGCGGCGGCGCGGGTTATTACATGGATGTGCAGGAAGCGAAACTGCGCGACAAAATGCGCGGCACCGGCGTCAGCGTGACGCGTCAGGGCGACAACATCGTGCTCAACATGCCAAATAACGTCACCTTTGATTCCAACAGCAGCAACCTGAAACCGGCGGGCGCTAACACCCTGACCGGCGTCGCGATGGTACTAAAAGAGTATCCAAAAACCGCCGTGAATGTGGTGGGCTACACCGACAGCACCGGCACGCGCGCGCTGAATATGCGCCTGTCACAGCAGCGTGCTGACAGCGTCGCCAGCGGTCTGATTCTGCAGGGCGTGGCGCAGAACCGCCTGCGTACTCAGGGTTTAGGCCCGGATAATCCGGTCGCCAGCAACAGCACCGAAGACGGTAAAGCACAGAACCGTCGCGTTGAGATCACCCTCAGCCCGCTGAGCTAAAAGTAAAGCCGATCTGCGCCAGCAGGTCGGCTTTTATCACTCTTTTTCGCCACTTTTGACGCCACCTTTGTCAGAAAAAGCTAAAAAATTCGTAACTGATAGAGCCGCCTTTTCCTTTATGCTAGCGTGATCAAAAATTGATCAATGGGACGCTATCATGTCACTGAAAGCCATCGCCGCTACCCTTGGCCTCTCTGTTACTACCGTGAGCAGGGCGCTAAATGGCTATGACGATGTAGCGGCCGTCACGCGCAAACGCATTGAAGATGAAGCGCAAGCGCGCGGTTATCGTCCCAACGATGCGGCCCGTCGCCTGAAAACCGGGCGCGCCAATGCGGTTGGACTGCTCTTTCCCATCAGCCACGCCTCGCTCAATGACAGCTACTACAGCCAAATGCTGCTGACGCTGGATCAACGTCTCGCGCAGCACGATATTGATCTGCTGTTGCTACCCGATAAGCCGCAGGAGCTGCAACGCAAGCTGATTCGCATGCTGCGCAGCGGCGCCATCGATGCCCTGATTTTAACCCACACCATGCCGCAGGATGCGCGTTTGCAACGCCTGCAACAGAAAGGTTTCCGCTTCCTGACGCTGGGTCGCAGCGAGCTGCCGCAGCCTTACGCGTGGATTGATTACGATAATCACGCCGGTACTTTTCTCGCGGCACAACACTGCCTGCAACAAGGATGGCCGCGTCTGGCTTATCTCGGCAGTAACGAATCGGCGACGTATATCCTCGATCGCCGCCAGGGATTTATTGATGCGTTGATTCAGCATCAGGCGCCGGTCGATCAATCTCTGATGGCTACATTGCCCGCCACGCGCCGCTCCGGCTATCAACAAACCAATGCCTGGCTGGCCCAAGGCGATGCGCCGCAAGCGATCATTACCGATTGCAGCACGCTGGGTGAAGGAGCCGCGATTGCGCTGCAGCAAGCGGCCCGCCTGAAGGGCGCGCAGGCGATTCCGCTGTATGTGTATGATGGATTGCCGCCCGATTCGATTGTCGATCAGCCGGTAAACGCCATTCTGCAATCATCCCAGCAGCACATTGGCGAGCGCATCGCCGAAATGGTGCTGCAACTGCTGGATGATGCGCCGCTGAGCGAGCTGCAAACGCTCTGGCAACCGGTGCTGCGACTCACTTCAGACACGCAATGATTGCGACTGGCCTGAGCTGTGTTAGTCTTCGCCTGTTTCTTTTCAGCAGGTGTAAGCAATGAAAACCAGGCCGCCACGAGCCACAATCAGTGACGTTGCCCGTACGGCAAAAACCGGTAAAACCAGCGTTTCCCGCTATCTGAATGGCGAAGTGAATCTGCTCTCGCCCGATCTCAAAGCCCGTATCGAACAGGCCATCGCCGAACTCAACTATCGTCCCAGCCAGATGGCGCGTGGACTGAAACGCGGCCGCACGCGTTTGATTGGTCTGATCATTGCCGACATCACCAATCCTTACTCGGTTGACGTGTTGAGCGGCATCGAAGCGGCGTGCCGTGCGCAGGGCTTTACTCTGCTGATGTGTAACACCAACAACGAAGTCGATCTCGAACAGCATTACCTGCAACTGCTCAGCAGTTATCAGGTGGAAGGCATTGTGGTGAATGCCGTGGGCATGCATGAAGAAGTCCTTAATCGCCTGCAACAGTCGATGCTGCCAATGGTGTTGATCGACCGTAAAATTCCCGATTTCGCCTGCGATATGGTGGGGCTCAACAACGTTGAAGCCTCCACAATTGCGACTCAACATTTGCTGGATAACGGCTATCAAGCCCTGCTCTTCCTGAGCGAGCCACTTGGCAGCGTCAACACCCGCCGTGAACGTCTGCGCGCCTTCTACGACACGGTGAACAGCGCGCCACAGATTGCGGCAGAGAATGCCGAAGTGGCGCTGCATCAGCCCGACGCGCTGGAAAAACAGCTGCGCGCGTTCCACCAGCGCCATCCTGACAAACGCTGTGCGGTGATCGCCGCCAACGGCGCGCTGACCTTGCAAGTGGCGCGCGCGCTGCAGCGCCTTGAGCTGCGCTGGGGCGAAGCGATTGGCCTGCTGGGCTTTGACGAACTGGAATGGGCGGCGCTGGCGGGCGTCGGCATCACCACGTTAAAACAGCCCACCTGGCAGATTGGTTACGCCGCGCTGGAACAAGTCATTGCACGCATTGAAGGCAGCGAGCAATCGATCAGCGAACAGCTCTTCTCCGGCGAGCTGATCGTGCGCGGCTCCAGCCAGCCGCTGCGCTAACCTCCCCTTTTATGGCTCACTTCGTGAGCATGATCATAATTTCACGGTCTGCCTCTTCTCTTTGGAACCGGTTCCATTTAGGTTTTTTATAACGAATGGGATGTGGTCATGCCCGGAGAAACGTGATGAAACCAGAAATTATTGTTGTAACTGCCGCATACGGCGCGCAGAAAGTAGCAGAGTTGGGTGGCCAGACCGCGCTGTTGCCGCTGATCAAACAGGCGGGCGCGGATGGCGTCGAAATCCGTCGCGAGCTGTTCAACGAAAACGAACTCTGCCTGCTGCACGCACTCGGCAATGCGATTTCCCAGCATCAGCTGAGCGCCAGCTATTCCGTGCCGGAAGCGCTGTGGCTGGATGATGGCGCGCTGAATCCGCGTCTGGCGCAATTCCTGCAGGAGGCCGAACAAATCGGCGCTAAGCGCCTGAAAGTGGCGCTCGGTCATTTTGTGGAGCTCGATGCCAGTGCGCTGCGCGCTGTGTTGAACGCCTCAACGGTGACGCTGGTGGTGGAGAACGATCAAACCCCGGACAGCAAACTGGCGCCGATGCTGCGCTTCTTCCATCAGGCTTGTGATGCCGCATTGCCGCTGGATATGACCTTCGATATGGGCAACTGGCAGTGGACCGGCGAAGACGGTTTGCAAGCCGCCGCGCAACTCAGCCGCTACGTTAGCTACATCCACGTTAAAACGGCGGTGCCGCACGGTGAGACTTTCCGCGCTATCGCGCTGGATCAGGCCGACGATAGCTGGCGCTCGCTGCTGAACGCGCTGCCAACCGACGCACCGCGCGGCATCGAATTCCCGCTGGAAGGCGCGGATTTGCTGGCGGTCACGCGCCATTACGTTGACCTGCTGCGTGCAGCGTAAGGAGCCGATGATGACGCATAAAACGCTGGATGTGGTGACGATTGGCGAAGCGATGGCGATGTTTATCGCCCAGCAAACCGGCGATCTCGCCGCAGCGGAAGGCTTCGTCAAACGCATCGCCGGTGCCGAACTCAACGTGGCGATTGGCCTGGCGCGTCTCGGTTTGCAGGTCGGTTGGGTGAGCCGCGTCGGCGACGACAGCTTTGGTCGCTTCACGCTGCAGCAGCTGGAAAAAGAGAGCGTCGATCACCGCTGCGTCACCACCGACGCACGCTATCGTACCGGTTTCCAGCTCAAATCCCGCGTCGATGACGGCTCCGATCCGGAAGTGGAATATTTCCGCAAAGGCTCCGCCGCCAGCCATCTGTCGCCCGACGATTTCAACGATGACTACTTTGGCAGCGCGCGCCATCTGCATCTAAGCGGCGTGGCGGCGGCGATCTCCGACAGCTCACTTGTCCTGGCGCAACATGCGGCAAAAGAGATGCGCGCGCGGGGCAAAACCATCTCCTTCGATCCCAATCTACGCCCGGTGTTATGGCGCAGCGAAGAGGAGATGCGTAAGCAGCTCAATCATTTAGCGGAATATGCCGATTGGGTGCTGCCAGGCGAAAAAGAGGGTTTGATTCTTACCGGCTATCGCCAGCCGGAAGCCATCGCCGATTTCTACCTCGATAAAGGGGTAAAAGCGGTGGTGATCAAAACCGGTGGCGACGGCGCCTGGTACAAAACCGCTGACGGCCAGCAAGGCCAGGTCGCACCGATTCGTGTCGAGAACGTGGTCGATACTGTCGGTGCCGGCGACGGTTTTGCTGTTGGGCTGATCAGCGCGTTGCTGGAGGGAAAATCCCTGCCGCAAGCGATTCTGCGCGGTAATAAAATCGGTTCGCTGGCGATTCAGGTCGCTGGCGACAGCGAAGGCCTGCCGACGCGCGCGGCGTTGGGTGATTATTGATACTCACGACAGTCGATGCGTTTTTGTAGGGTCGCCATTTATGGCGACCTCCCGACAAAGATTTAAAAAATATCTGTACCTACTACAACTATATTGCGAGGCGCATCCCCTAAATGCGTCCACCTCAACCAGAGGAGTCACCCATGAAATCGCAGACAATCGCGCCAAAACGCTGGTGGTTTATCATGCCCATCGTGTTTATCACTTACAGTCTGGCGTATCTGGACCGGGCGAACTTCAGCTTCGCCTCTGCCGCAGGGATAAATGACGATCTTGGCATCACCAAAGGCATGTCATCGCTGCTGGGCGCTCTGTTCTTCCTCGGCTACTTCTTCTTCCAGATTCCCGGTGCGCTGTATGCCGAACGTCGCAGCGTGAAGAAGCTGATTTTCTGGTGCCTGATTTTATGGGGCGGCTGCGCCTCGCTGACCGGCGTGGTCAGCAACATCCCGATGCTGGCGGCGATCCGCTTTGTGCTCGGCGTGGTGGAAGCGGCGGTGATGCCAGCGATGCTGATCTATATCAGCAACTGGTTTACCAAATCCGAGCGTTCGCGCGCCAATACCTTCCTGATCCTCGGTAATCCGGTCACGGTGCTGTGGATGTCGGTGGTCTCCGGCTATCTGATTGAATCCTTTGGCTGGCGCGAGATGTTTATCATTGAAGGCATTCCGGCGGTGATCTGGGCGGTTGCCTGGTGGTTCCTTGTGCAGGACAAACCAGCCCAGGCCAAATGGATGAGTGAAAGCGAGAAAGCCGCGCTGCAGGCGCAACTGCAAAAAGAGCAGGAAGGCATTAAAGCGGTACGTAACTATGGTGAAGCGTTCCGTAATCGCAACGTGATCCTGCTGTGCCTGCAATATTTTGCCTGGAGCATCGGCGTGTACGGTTTCGTGCTGTGGCTGCCGTCCATTCTGCGTAACGGTTCGCAGATGGGCATGGTGGAAGCCGGTTGGCTGTCAGCGGTGCCGTATCTGGTGGCGACCATTGCGATGATCGTGGTGTCGTGGGCCTCCGATAAAACCCAGAACCGTAAACTTTTTGTCTGGCCGCTGCTGCTGATTGGCGCACTGGCATTCCTTGGTTCGTACCTGGTCGGTTCCAGTAACTTCTGGCTGTCGTATACGCTGCTGGTGATTGCCGGTGGTGCGATGTATGCGCCGTACGGTCCGTTCTTCGCCATCATTCCGGAGATGTTGCCGCGCAACGTCGCCGGTGGTGCGATGGCACTGATCAACAGCATGGGCGCACTCGGTTCCTTCGTTGGATCGTGGATTGTAGGCTATCTTAATGGCGCGACCGGTTCGCCTGCCGCCTCCTACATTTTCATGGGTGCTGCGCTGTTGGCCTCGGTCTGGCTGACGTTGATCGTCAAACCGGCGCAGAATAAAACATCGCCGCCGATGCATGGCGCAAAGCACGCGTAATCAATTCGGGAGGCCTCAAGGCCTCCTCACCATTTCATAGGGAGCAAAAGATGAAACCTGCTGTGATTCTTTATAAGAGCCTGCCAGATGACCTGCGCACCAAGCTGGATGCCCATTTCACCGTCACTGAAGTGCATGATATTTCCCCGGAAACTATCCAGAAACACGCGGCGCAGTTCGAACAGGCGCAAGGTTTGCTCGGCTCTGGCGGCAAAGTGGATGGTGAGCTGCTGGCAAAAATGCCCGCGCTGCGCGCCTGCTCCACCGTGTCGGTGGGTTACGACAACTTCAACGTAGACGCGCTGAATCAACGCAAGGTGTTGCTGATGCATACGCCAACCGTGCTGACCGAAACCGTCGCCGACACCATGATGGCGCTGGTGCTAAGCACCGCGCGTCGCGTGACCGAGCTGGATAAGTGGGTGAAAGCCGGCGAGTGGAAAAAGAGCATCGGCCCGGATCATTTCGGCATCGATGTGCATCACAAAACCCTTGGCATTCTCGGCATGGGCCGCATCGGCCTGGCGCTGGCGCAGCGTGCGCACTTTGGCTTCGGCATGAACATTCTGTATAACGCGCGCCGTCAGCATGAAGAGGCGGAAACCCGCTTTGGTGCGCGTGCCTGCGATCTGAAAACCTTGCTGAAAGAGAGTGATTTTGTCTGCATCAGCCTGCCGCTGACCGAACAGACGCACCATATGATTGGCGCGGCGCAGCTCAAGTTGATGAAGCCAAGCGCAATTCTGATCAACGCCGGTCGCGGTCCGGTAGTGGATGAGCAGGCGCTAACAACGGCCCTGAAAGACGGCACCATCCACGCCGCCGGTCTGGATGTGTTCGAAGTTGAGCCGGTGCCTGCCGATGCCGAGATTTTGACGCTGCCGAACGTGGTGGCGCTGCCGCACATAGGTTCCGCCACCCATGAAACCCGTTACGGCATGGCGCGCGACGCGGTAGATAACCTGATCGCCGCCCTGAGCGGCAAAGTCGAGAAAAACTGCGTTAACCCGCAGATCCAAGGCTAAGCTTGCCGTTTACCCATTGCGCCTGCCTGCGGCGGGCGCTATGGTGGTTCCCCATTCGATTTCACAACGTTTTAACTTCCTATGTCCTTTTCTCAGTTCGGCGACAAATTTACTCAACACTCCGGCATCTCACGTCTGATGGAAGACATGGGTGAAGGCCTGCGCACGCCCGGCACCATCATGCTTGGCGGCGGTAATCCGGCGCAGATCCCGGCGATGAATGACTATTTCAACCAGTTGCTGATGCAGATGCATCAGGACGGCAAGCTGAGCGAAGCGCTGTGCAACTACGATGGTCCGCGCGGCAAAGCGCTGCTGCTGGATGCGCTGGCGAAGATGCTGCGTGACGAACTTGGCTGGCCATTAACCGCGCAAAATATTGCGCTGACCAACGGCAGCCAGAGCGCGTTCTTCTATCTCTTCAATCTGTTCGCCGGACGTCGCGCCGACGGCAGCAAAAAGCGCGTGCTGTTCCCGCTGGCACCGGAATACCTCGGCTACGCCGATGCCGGTCTGGAAGAGGATCTGTTTGTCTCCGCCAAGCCCAACATTGAGCTGCTGCCGGAAGGCCAGTTCAAATATCACGTCGATTTCGATCATCTGCCGCTGAATGATGATGTCGGCCTGATTTGCGTATCGCGCCCGACTAACCCAACCGGCAACGTCATCACTGATGACGAACTGCTGCAGCTGGATGCGCTGGCGCAGCAGCACGGCGTACCGCTGCTGATTGATAACGCCTACGGCGTGCCGTTTCCCGGCATCATCTTTAGCGAAGCACGTCCGCTGTGGAATCCCAATACCATTCTGTGTATGAGCCTGTCTAAACTCGGCCTGCCGGGCGCACGTTGCGGCATTATCGTCGCCGATGAGAGCACAATAACCGCCATTGGTAACATGAACGGTATTATCAGTCTGGCGCCGGGCAGCATCGGTCCTGCTATTGCCAATGAGATGATTGTGCGCGGGGATCTGCTGCGTCTGTCGGAAGAGGTGATCAAGCCGTTCTATCAGGCGAAAGTGAGCGAGACGATTGCGATTCTGCGCCGCTATCTGCCAGAAGATCGCTGCCTGATTCATAAACCCGAAGGCGCAATTTTCCTCTGGCTGTGGTTCCGCGATCTGCCGATCAGCACCGAAACACTGTATCAGCGCCTGAAGGCGCGCGGTGTGCTGATGGTGCCCGGCCACTTCTTCTTCCCCGGCCTGGAACACGAATGGCCGCATACCCATCAATGCATGCGCATGAACTATGTGCCAGATGCGGAGAAGATTGAGCGCGCGGTGCAGATATTGGCGGAAGAATTGGAAAGCGCATTTAGCGATTAATCGGGCAGGTCGCCGATAATCGTGCGGTGTTCGGCCAGGTCGCCATAAATGGCGACCCTACGGGGTGATTTTGTAGGGTCGCCATTTATGGCGACCTCCGCATCAATTCGCTGGCAACGACAGCTGGCACCACTGCGCCAGTTGCTGAATCGCCTGCTCCACTTCGGCATTCCAGCCAAAACCAGCGTTGAGTCGAAAACAGTGATCGTAGCGGTGATCCGTGGCAAAAATGTGCCCCGGCGCGATACCGATGCCCGCATTGCGCGCCTTGAGAAACAGCGCGCGCACATTCAATGCACCGATCGGCATTTCCACCCACAACACATAGCCGCCTTCAGGGTCTGAAACCCGCGTACCCGGCGGGAAGTAGCGCAGCACCGCCTGACGCATATGCTGGATTTGATTCTTCAACTCACGCCGTAGCTTACGCAGATGCGCATCGTAGCCGCCGCTGCGCAGCAGTTCGGCAATCGCCGCCTGCGACAATACCGACGTGCCCATGCTGGTGGTGTATTTCAGCGAGGCGATTTTGCGCATGTAGTTGCTGCTGTGCACCCAGCCAATGCGAATGCCGGGCGCGACAGTTTTCGAGAAGCCGCTGCACAAAATAGCGTTCGGGCTGAAGGCGCGCATCGGGAACGGGCGGCGCTCGCCGAATGCGGTATCGCCGAAGATATCATCCTCAATGATCACCACATCGTTCTCGTCGGCCTGACGCGCAATATAAGCTTTCTGCTCGTTGGGAATGCTTTTGCCCAGCGGGTTATTGATGTTGTTGATAGTGAGATAGGCCTGCACCGCCTTACGCTTGAACAGCGCGGTGAGTTTCTCGACATTAACGTAGCCTTCCGGCCCGGCTTCCACCTCAATCACCCGCAGATTGAGGTTATGCAGCATCTGCAGCAGCACAAAATAGCAGGGTGATTCCACCGCGACGATATCGCCCGGCCGCGTAGTAGCGCGCAGCGCCAGCGAAATCGCTTCAATGCAGCCGTTAGTGATCAGGATGTCATCAGCGTTGATATTGCAGCCATAATCCACCGCGCGGCGTGCAATTTCATTTTTCAGCGGCGCATAGCCGGTGCCCTTCACGGTGTTGCCGAGCAGCGCCGGTTTGCTGTATCCCATCTGGCGCATCAGCAAACCAATCTTCTTCACCGGATAGAGTGAGATGTCGCCGTTGGCCAGATCCAGCCGCACGCGGCAGTCTGAACCGAGCATCGCCAGATGCAGCTCGGTTTGCTCGTCGAGCGGCGCCACTTCGCGCGCTTGCTCGTTGATCACCGTGGGAAACGCTTTATTAGCAGGTCGCGGGGCGACAAAAAAACCAGACTTGGGACGCGCCACCGCGTAGTGCTCATCCTCAAGGGTACGTAATGTTTTCAGCGCGGTGGTCATGCTGACGCTGTACTGCGTCGCCAGCGTGCGCACCGACGGTAAACGGCTGTCGGGCGGCAGCGAGCCGCTGTGAATGGCTTGTTTTATCTGCTCTGCGATTTGACGGTAACGACTGCCCTGTTCCGTTTCACCCGCCATCTGTTCCACCCTATTTCGTCCGGATCTGTGCGTTTTCACCAGATTACATTCAAAGTACTTTAGGCTGCATTAGTTAATTGATAACCATACGCATTAGTTGCAGTGCCGCTTCCGACTAAAAAATTCATTCCGTAGCACCTTCGTGGCCCATTTCCCGTCTGTTGCCGCCAGCACGGCAGCAGCGACTTTATTAGCCAAAGGATGAAGTGAAAAATGAATAATCTGTCCACCATGATGCGAGAGATGAGTGGATATCTCACTCCGACGATTATCGATTCAGCGCAACACTGTTCACGCCGTTTACTGGCCGCACTTCCCGATGCCGCGCACCCGGAAAATAACCGCGTGCTGCTGGCCTACGGCGGCGGCAAAGACAGCAGCTATATGGTGGCGTACGTACGCTACATTCAGGGGCTGATCTGGCAGCAGCACGGCACCACCTTTCAGCTACGCATCAGCACCAACCGTCATGCGGCGATGAACGACAGCGTGATGGAGAATATCGATCGCGTGTATCGCGCGCTGCACATCCCCGATGATGACTTTACCGAATGTCTGGTGACCGACGGCCTGCAAATCCGCCACTTCGATCGCCATTTACCGATGCCCGACAGCGTGCGCCAGCAAAATCGCAACGATGTACTGATGAATGGCCACCGCTTCCGCGCCGATGCGCGCTCTACCTTTTGTAACGCCTGCAATCTCAGCATGGTGAACTCGTTTGGCCTGGCGGCGCATTACGACGGTGGCGTTGATGTGATCATCACCGGCGATTCGCCGCAGGAACAAACCGCTTATCTGGCATGGGCGCGCCATCTTTCGCGGCTGTTTGATGCGCCGGTGGCGGATAAATCGCGCGGCTTTAGCGGCTTCCTGCAGACGCTGGATGGCGTGGCCGAGCGCTATTTCGCCGATATTTACGGTGCCGATCAGGTGACGCCCGCGCACCGTATCACCTGGCAGCTGGAACGCGATCCGCTGTTCTTCAACATCTATCAGGACACCGCGTATGAAGCTGGCGCGCACTGGGCGCTGCTGACCGAATTTATGCATTTCCGCTTTGATGAACTGATGTTCAGCTTCTCCGAATCGGACTGCGGTAATCCGACGTTAATGGCACATATTCGCGGTCTGCGAGCGGAGACGCTGTTGCAGCGCAGCTACGCCGAAGGCATTCGCGAATATGTGCGCTTTGCGCTCGGGCTGATGGTGAAAAAGGATTTCCCGCCGCAGCTGATCGATGAGATGGCGGCACGCTATCAGGACGATGAGGCGATTAAGCGCGCCCGCCAGCGCGCTGCGCAGTTCGCCGAACAAGCATTCAGCCTCAATGAAACCCAACTGGTTTGCATGATCTATTCGCCGTTTATCGCCGAAGGCCATCAGCTCAAAAGCTGGCTGCAGCAGTTGGTCGATGCGCCGGACGAAGCGGCGGTGCGCGCCCTGCTGCGCGGCGAAAGCGACGATCTGTTGCTGGCGCAGCAGCTGGAGCAACTTTCTGGTTTGACCGTGGCGCAGATGCGTCACTGCTGGCGCAGCGCGCAGGTGAGTTCACTGCTGGACGATCAGCGCGGCGATGCGCTTTCGCGCGTGCTGCGTTTTGACCCGCACAAAGCAGTGATTCAGGTGAATAACGGTGTCATGCAAGACGTCGTCACTGAAGTGATCTCCGGGCGTTAACCCGGTAAGGCAACGCGATGAGAAAGATTTTCCTGCAGATTGGCGCCACCCGCGACGGACAAAATCCTTACTGCGCGGTGGCCAAACGCGAGGGCTACTTTACCGTGCTGGCGGAGATGGGCGACTTCGTCGATTACCAATCGCTGAGCATCCCGTTGCCGTTCGATCTGATTGTGCGGCTCGATCGCCCGGAAAATCCGTGGGATGTGCTGCAAGCCTGTTTGCATGCCGGGTTGATGGAACATCCTCACGTGGTGCTGGCCGGCTTTGAAGCCTACAACGCCAGCGCCGGTCGCGTGCGCGAACTGCTGGCGGGGCCCGACGCCGGTGTGAGCTTTATTCCGCCAGATAAGTACGCGCAGCGTATGGCGTTGCGCAAAGCCTGGCAGCGCTTTCCGCAGCCGGAGTTTCGCTTTTTTGCCTCGCCGCTCAGTATTCGCGATGCGCGTGAAGCGCTGCTCTATCCCTGCGTGATCAAGCCGGTTGATGGCGGCGGCGGCCTTGGCATCTGGCTGGTGAAAGAGGCCAGCCAGCTTGATGCGGTGATCGGCAAGCTGGTCGATACCATGAATTACGGCGGGCGCGGCTTCAGCGGATTTATCGTTGAGAGCTGGCTGGCGGGCGATGAGTATTCGCTGCAAGGCGTGGTGGCGGACGGCCACGCCGTGGCGCTGACCTGCTGCCAAAAGGTGATCGAACACCATCGCGATGCCGATGGCTGCGTCAGTTTTTACGAATCCGGTCATGTGGCGGTCGCGGCGCAACAGCTGCCCGCCAGCTTTAGCAGCCTGATGAGCTTCTGCTGCGAAACCTTCGGCTATCGTCAGGGCGCGTTTCACATCGACTTTATTATGGTCAACGGCGAACCGCATTTCCTCGAAATGGGCTTCCGCCTTTCCGGCATGGGCGTGGTGAATCTGGTGCAGGAAGTCACCGGCATCAACTGGGCGGAAGTGGCGTTCCACATCGAAGCCGGTCACGGCATGCCGCCGCTGCATTTTCCGCCGCAGCCGCAGGCGGTGGGCCGCGTGCGTTTGCGTCAGCGCCTGCAGTATGACGCGGCTGAACGCTGGATCGAGCAGCATCAACGCGGTCAGCTGTTGCCGCCGCTCAATCTGCCGGCGCTGGCGGTTTCGCCGCGCTCTTCGCTGTATGCCGATTTAACCCGCCACGCCGGCATTCTCGCCACCTTCCGCCTCGCCGCTACCAGCCGTGACGAAATTCTGGCGGTGTTCCATCAGATCCTTGAAGTCTCATCGCTCACCACACGGAGAGATTTACTATGTGCAGAATGATCGTGGCGCACGGCCAATTTGATGCCGCCGCAGTGCTCGACGCCGCGCGTGCCATGAGCTGCGGCGAGACCGCCACGCACGAAGGTCCGATTAAACAGCATCCCAACGGTTGGGGCTGTTTATGGCTGGAACAAGGGCACATTCGCACGCTGCACGGCACCGGCACTTTCGCCGATGCGCTGCCGACCATTGATGTTGATCGCCTGCGCGGCCGCTTTCTGGCGGTGCATGTCCGCCACGCCACGCTGAGCAAAAATCACGGTATCGAATTTTCCCATCCGCTGTGGCGCACCAGCGGCGCAACGCAGTGGTACATGATGCATAACGGTTTTTTGCCCACCGTTTATCAGCAATTGGGCATGGCGGAGTCGCGTTTTGATTCCGCTGAGTATCTGGAATATATGGTCGATCGCGCCACGCCCGCGGATTTCACCCGCGATTATCTGCGCGACAAGATGGCGCAGGTCGCGCCGGGCGGCAGTTCGGCAAACGCCATTTTTGTCACCCGCGATAAAGCCTGGGCGTGGCAATGGCATCCCGACGATACGCCCTATCCCAACTATTTCACGCTGCACCGCTTACAGAACAACAACACCACATTTATCTCTTCTGAACCTACTTCAGCACTGGGCACGGCGTCTGAATGGCGTCGTATGAGTAACCATGAACTTCATGAGTTTCCTATTGGGGAGTGATCAACATGGCGATTTTCAATCAGATCCGCGTTATTCATCCGAACATGTTTGTGGAAAGCACCTGGCTGGATGACATCGTCACCGCGCGCGTGCCGTTGCTGGTATTACGTAACTTCCTCACGCCGGACGTGCGCGCAGCGGTGGTCGATGATTTACAGCAGTGCCGCGAACAGGTGCGGGTGTCGCACTATCCGAACGGCGCGCTGACCACGCTTGGCCCTTATCTGGCGAAGCACACCGCAGCACCGGAAAACTACTTCACCGAGCTGCGCGATATCCAGCCCGCGCTGCCGCCGTCGCTGCACTGCCTGCGCGATCAGATCTACAACTGGGTGAAGCACGCGCTGCGCCTGGAAAGCCTGCAAACCGCCAACGAACCTGAATTGGGCGATTACGCCGGTTCGATTGTGCGCTTCCATGCTAACGGCGTCGCCAATCCCCTGCATAACGACAACATCGTGCGCGATGCCGCTGGCAGCGGATTGGCGGTGACCCACATCCTGCATCAACTCAGCTGCGTGGTCTGTTTGCAGGAGTGCAACGCCGGCGGCGAGCTGCGCATCTTCAATAAGAAGTGGCAGCCGGTGGATGAGTATTACAAAACGCCGGGCGAGCTCGGTTATCAAACCGGCGTCATTGAGCACAGCGAGGTGTGCGAGTTCTCACCGCGCAGTGGCGATATCTATCTGTTTAACCCTGCGTTTTATCACGAAATTGATCGCGTGGAAGGCGACACGCGCATCACCATGGGCTTCTTCTTTGGCCTGACCGACAAAAAAATGAAACACGCCATCGCCTGGAGTTAACGCCAGGTTTTCGACGAGGAGACGAGCATGAATACCTATGAAAAAGTAGCGGCCCTGCTGGATCAGCATCAGGCGCGTTATCGCGTGGTGGAGCATGAAGCCATCGGCCAGACCGACCTGATTAGCGAGATTCGCGGTAACGATCTCAATCAGGCGGCCAAAGCGATGGTGCTGGAAGTGACGATGCCGGATGGCGCGGATGCGCGCTATCTGCTGGCGATTGTGCCGGGCGACTGCAAGATCAACTTCAAAAGCGCCGCACGCGCAATTGGCGGCAAGAAGTCGAGCTTTGCGCCGCCAGAGAAAGCGCAGGAGTTAACCCAGTGCGTGATGGGCGCGGTGCCGCCGTTTAGTTTTGATGACCGGCTGGCGCTGCGCGTCGATGCGCGCCTGCGCGACGTCGGCACGCTGTGGTTCAACGCGGGCGCACTGGATCGCTCCATTGCTTTACAGGTGGATGATTTCTTTCAGATTGTCGGTGAAGAATGTTGTGCCGAGATCGCGACACCGGTAACGGTAACTGCCTGATTACGGCAGGAAGGAATGAGTATGTCAGTTAAAGATATGTTGTTAGCCCTGCTGGTTGTGGTGGCGTGGGGCGTGAATTTTGTGGTGATTAAGCTGGGCCTGCAGGACATGCCGCCCTTCTTGCTGGCGGGATTGCGCTTTAGCCTGGTGGCATTTCCGGCGATCTTGTTTGTGAAACGTCCGGCGATTCCGCTGCGTTGGCTGGTCGTCTATGGCATGACCATCAGCTTTGGTCAGTTCGCTTTTCTGTTCCTTGCCATCAAGCTGGGCATGCCGGCAGGATTGGCGTCGCTGGTGCTGCAGGCGCAGGCCTTTTTCACCTTGCTGTTGGGCGCGCTGTTCCTGGCGGAGAAGCTGCGCTGGAATCACATCGCCGGCATTTTAGTGGCGACGCTCGGCATGTTTATGCTGGCGACCGCAGGCATGGCAGGCCAAACCACGGCGGGCATTACGCTCACTACCATGATGCTGACGCTGGCTGCGGCGCTGTCGTGGGGGCTCGGCAATATCACCAACAAAATCATTTTGCGTAACCGCAAAGTGCCGGTGATGTCGCTGGTGGTGTGGAGTGCGCTGGTGCCGATAGTGCCGTTTTTTGCCTGCTCGTGGCTGTTCGATGGTAAGGCGGCGATTGTCACCAGCCTGCTGCACATCTCGCTGCAAACGGTGTTGGCGCTGATCTATCTCGCCTTTATCGCCACCATTGTCGGTTACGCGATTTGGGGTAACTTACTGAGTCGCTATGAAACCTGGCGCGTGGCTCCGTTGTCGCTGCTGGTGCCGGTGGTGGGCATTCTCAGCGCGGCGCTAATTCTCGGTGAAACCTTGTCGATTCAACAGATGATTGGGGTTTCAGTGATCATCCTTGGCCTGCTGGTGAACGTGTTTGGCGGCATGGTCAGTCAGCGATTATTGGTGCGCACCTAAACAAAAACGCCGCTTTTCAGCGGCGTTTTTTTCAACTCACATCCTGATTACAGGATTTCGATACGACGCGGTTTCGCCTCTTCCGGGACGATGCGAACCAGATCGATGCTCAGCAGACCATTCTCCAGACGCGCATCGCGCACCGTGATGTGATCGGCCAGCTGGAATTTGCGCTCGAAGTTGCGCTCGGCGATGCCCTGATACAGGTACTTACGCTCCGGCTGCTCTTCAGGATGCGCACCGCGCACCACCAGCACGTTGTCATGCGAGGTGATATCTAACTCGCTCTGGGCAAAGCCCGCCACGGCAATGGTGATACGGTAGAAATTCTCATCCACCAGCTCAACGTTATACGGAGGATAGCCACCATTGGCCTGGTTTTGGTTGGACTCAAGCAGGTTAAACAGGCGATCGAAACCAATGGCAGAACGATAAAGTGGAGAGAGATCAAAATTACGCATAATAAGACTCCTGATATTCAGCAAGTTTAGGCAACCTTCCACCATGGACAGGTTGTGCAGCCCGTTGTTGTCCCTTCCGGCAACAACAACAAGACCGTTCCTTAAAAGTGGGTGCAGCCTGGTCGCTTTCAAGGGCTGATGCGTATTTTTTTACAGCAAATTTGACGATATGACATACACTCAGGGGACCAATCGCCTGAGATCCAAGACCTAGCCATAGAGCTTTGCTTAACGTCAGGTGAAACACTCCAGCCAGGGCCATGCCATGACTGAAGGGATGATGATGATGAATATGATGAAACGCTTTCCGCTCACAGCTGTGCTGGTTTGCAGTACCTTCGTTACTTCGGGCTGCTCCAGCGTTATGTCTCACACCGGCGCCAGTCAGGGCTACTACCCCGGCACGCGCGCCAGCGCAGAGATGATCACTGACGACAACACCAGCTGGGCGATCAAGCCGCTGGCGCTGATCGATCTCCCGTTCTCAGCGGTGATGGACACCGTGCTGCTGCCGTGGGATTACTTCCGTTCTGACGACGATAAAAGTAAGGATTCCATCCACGAGCGCGTGATGCAGAGCGAGAAAATGGCCGGCACGCAAGCCAGCCTGGCGACCGCGGCGGCTATGCCCGTGCAGCCGCATTAACGCAAAACAGCTGCCGCCAGCCGTCTACTTCCCGCATATAAGCGATCTTTTCCCCATCCGGTGACCAAACCACCGCATCACCGGATGGCGCTTGATCGCTACGTGGTGTTAAGCGCGTACATTTCCCCGTCGCCATCTCACAGCGCATCACACTGTTATCACAGATAAAACTTATCGCGCCACCTTGTGGATGCCAGCTAAACGCCGACTGAATGCTGCTTGCTAGCTGCGTCACCTGACGCGGCTGACCGCCATTAGGTGAAACCGTCCACAGCTGAATCACGCCCTGATCGTCCGCCAGCAAAAAGGCGATGGCGCTGCCATCCGCTGAGGCGCGCAGCCAGTGACGCGGTTGCAACGCCAGGCCGTTGGTGTGCGTGATGCGGCGCTGCTGCACGCCAGCTGGCGGCGCAGGCAATTTATCCGCCGTGCCCTGCAAGGGCGATGCGCCAGCTTTGGCGTAATCGGCTAACGCGGCGGGCAGATCCACCACGAACACCTCCGGCACTTTGTCGCCGTTCGCGCCGCGCGTATCGCCGATAAAGGCGATGGCCCAGCGCTGCCAGCTGCCATCTGCTTTCTGATAGCCTTGATTCCCGATCCAGCACTCTTCATAGGCGCGGTCAATCTGGTCGCTGCCTGGCTGTGGATCGCGCTGCGTCTGGCTGACCACCACACAATAATGGCTGCCCTCATATTCACGCGGATGCTGTTTGGGCGGACACACCGGATGCAGCGGCACGGCCACGCCGACGTTACGCAGATCGTCGCCGGCCTCTTTTTCATGCATCACATGATCGTTGTAGGTAAAACTCAGGCGCGAACCGTCCGGACTGAAGACGTGAACATGCGAGCCACCGCGCAGCGCGCCGGGCGTGTAAGGCGCGGTGATATCGCAGGCGTCGAGGTTCTCAGCGATGCCGTGCTGCACGATCACGCCGCGACGGTGATGGAAATCGTAGTGCCAGTGCGCATCCGGATGTTCCGGGCCATGAATGCAGACGTAACGCGGCGGCAAATCCGGACTGACGGTGACCACGCCAACATGCGCGCCATCGCGCGCCTGATACAGCACCTCAACGGCGCCGCTCACCACGTTGACGCGCTCAATGGTCAGGCTGGTAAAAGAAGCGCCGGAAGGCCGTACATCAAATGCCAGCCACTGGCTGTCGCCGGTCCAGACGTTGATGTTGGTGAGTTGATGATGACGCGCGGCAAAGGTGATTTGTTTTTCTGACATGAGGCAACCTTCCATCAAACTGTTGCCGGATAAATTACGTGATTTAGCGATGCGAATAAACCGGGTTGCGGTTATTGTGCGGTTATCTGCAAGGTCGCCATTATCGTGCGGTTGTTGGCCAGGTCGCCATAAATGGCGACCCTACGGGGTGTATTAACCTACGCGTTTTACATCACCGACTAACAGGATGTAGGACAGTGCGCCGATCAGCGCCACCGCCGAGATATACACCAGCGCTGGCGCAAAGCCGTAATCCTGCGCCAGATAGCCCACCACCAGCGGCACGGTGATACCGCCCAGGCCGCCAACAAAGTTGAACATGCCGCCGGTCAAACCAATCAGACGCACCGGCGCCAGCGAGGAGACCAGCGACCAGGTAATTGAGGCGAAGCCGTTGCCGAAGAAGGCGATCGCCATCAGCGTCATAATCCAGATGGGATCATTGGTGTAGTTCGCGCCCATGATGCAGGTGGAAATCAGCAGGCCGCAGATGATCGGTGTTTTGCGCGCAAAACCCAGCGAACGGCCGCTGCGCACCAGACGATCGGCGACGATACCCGAGAGAATCACGCCAACGAATGCCGCGAGGAAGGGCACGGTGGTCATGAAGCCCGCGGTGAGCGCCGCGATGTGTTTTTCCTGCGTCAGATAGTTCGGGAACCAGGTCAGGAAGAACCACAGCGTGGATGTCACGGCGAACTGGCCAAGATAGACGCCGCACAGCTTGCGGTGAAACACCAGTTTCCAATCGGCGGCGGTGAGTTTGGTGCGGGTCTTCTTTTCGCTCGGCGCATCGCCATCCACCATCGCGCCGCCTTCGCGGATGTATTCCAGCTCGGCTTTATTAATGCCTTTGCTCTGGCTCGGCGCCTGATAGAACTTGATCCAGATGAACGACCAAACAATGCCGATGCCGCCGGTAATAATGAACACCCAATGCCAGCTCAGCAGTTCCTGAATCCAGATCAGCAGTGGTGTGAGGAAAGCCAGGCCGACAAACTGACCGGACGTGTAGAAGCCGACGGCGGAAGCGCGCTCCTGCTCCGGGAACCAGCTGGTTACCAGACGATTATTGGTGGGGAAAGCCGGCGCTTCAAATATGCCGGTAATCGCACGCAGACCAATTAACGATAATAAGCCGGTGGCGAAACCTTGTAATAAGGTCGCAACCGACCAGCCAAAGATGGCAATAAAATAAGTTAAGCGTGAACCTACGCGATCGAGGAACCAGCCGCCGGGAATCTGGCACAGCGTATATAACCAGGCGAAGGCCGAGAAGACATAACCCATTTGCGCTTTGGTAATACCGAACTCTTCCTGTATATGCGCGGACGCGACAGCTAAATTAGCGCGATCGACATAACAAATGACCACCGTAATAAATATCATCAGTAGCGTGATATAGCGACGGCGCGTCGGTTTGGCCTGAACAGCAGAGAGATCCATGGTGTTTCTCCGTAATCGTTTTGCCGTTTAGGCGCGACAGAGCACGCCCCGGCAGATGTAGGGTAGCGATATCAAAGGTAAAACCGCGTCAACGGTAAATAAGCTGTGCCGGGAAACAGGCTGAGCGAAGCCCTATGCCCTATTTCACCGGCATATAGATATTTTCAAATGACTATTTTTAGTACGTGTTAATTACCATTCGGCAACTGAACCGTCGGGGAATCTCCAAAGCGGGTTTCTCCAGTCAGGTGCATTTTTACTGCGCTCGATCACCAGCTCTTCATTAATTTCCACGCCGAGGCCCGGTTTATTTAACGGATAGAAATGACCGTCATCCATTTTAAAATCGTCTTTATTGATCACGTAATCGAGCAGTTCAGCGCCCTGATTATAGTGAATCCCCATGCTCTGCTCCTGGAACACCGCATTGCGTGAGACGAAGTCAACGTGCAGGCACGCGGCCAGCGCGATCGGGCCCAGCGGACAGTGTGGAGCCAGCGCCACATCGTAAGATTCGGCCATCGCAGCAATTTTGTAGCACTCGGTGATGCCGCCCGCGTGTGACAGATCCGGTTGCAGAATCGCCAGTCCACCCGCTTCCAGCACGCGTTTGAACTCAAAGCGCGAGAACATGCGTTCGCCAGCGGCGATGGGAATGTGAGTTTGCGCCGCCAGACGCGGATAATATTCCGCCTGCTCCGCCAGCACCGGCTCTTCGATAAACAGCGGGCGATACGGCTCCAGCTCTTTGATCAGTACTTTTGCCATTGGCGCGCTAACGCGGCCGTGGAAATCGAGGCCAAACTCAATCTCTTTACCGAAGGCTTCGCGGATCTGCGCCACGGTATTCACCGCGTCATCGACTTTGCGCGCGTTATCGATAATGCCCATCTCTTCGCAGCCGTTAAGCTTGAAGGTATCAAAACCGATGGTGCGCAGTTTCTTGATGCCATCAATCACATCCGCCGGACGATCGCCGCCCACCCAGCTGTAGGCTTTGATGCTGTCACGCACCAAACCGCCCAGCAGTTGATAAACCGGCACGCCGAGCGCTTTGCCTTTGATATCCCACAATGCCTGATCTATACCGGCGATGGCGCTCATCAGAATCGGGCCGCCGCGATAGAAGCCACCGCGATACATCACCTGCCATAAATCGTTGATGCGCGCCGGATCCTGACCAATCAGATATTCCGACAGCTCATGCACCGCCGCTTCTACGCTGCGCGCGCGGCCTTCAATCACCGGTTCGCCCCAGCCTACAATGCCTTCGTCCGTTTCGATTTTCAGGAACATCCAGCGCGGCGGCAGGCGATAAGTGGTCAGTTTGGTAATTTTCATCGTACAGCGTCCTTATATGCAGCAATAAATGCGCGAGCCTGTTCCACAGTGCGCGACAGCGGTTGGCCGGCGCGATAGAGATCGCTGCCCAGACCCGCGCCAATGCAGCCTGCGGCCATAAATTCATGCAGGTTTTCCGGCGTCACGCCGCCCACGGCAAACACCGGCACTTCCGGCGGCAGCACGGCTTTCAGCGCTTTGATGTAGCCCGGCCCAAAGGCTGACGACGGGAAAATTTTCAACGCCTGCGCACCGGCCTGTAAGGCGGCAAACGCTTCGGTCGCGGTGGCGCAACCGGCGGCGACGATCATCCCTTTGGCGACCGCCTGGCGGATCACGGCGGCATCGGTGTTCGGCGTGACGACTAATTTGCTGTTCAGCGTCGCCAGCTCATCGACCTGCGCCGGATTCAGCACCGTACCGGCACCAATCAGCGCTTTATCGCCGAAGGTTTTCACCATCGCGCCGATGCTTTTCGCCCACTCCGGCGAGTTAAGTGGGATTTCAATCGCATCGAAACCCGAGTCAATCAGTGCGCCAACGTGCGCTTCGGCTTCATCCGGCGTGATGCCACGCAGAATGGCGATCAGCGGGACTTTAGTTTGCCAGGACATTCGCAATACTCCTTATTCCGTGCTGGAAAGCACGATCGCCTTCCAGCGTGACTGAATCCATGCCGATAAACTGCAGCGCCTGCTGATAGCGTTGCGCCAGCGCGCTCCCGGCAATAATGATGATCGGTTGGCTGGTAGCGTCGGCCTGTTGCGTCATCAGCGCCACTTCGTGACCAATCAGCAAGCCTGAAAGAAAGTCACTGATATGGCGGCGGTCGCGTGCGCCGAGCACGTGAGAAGCGCGGACTTCAAACAGGCGCGAGAGAATCGAAGCATCGTTGCTGCCGACTTGCACGCCTTCGCGGAAAGCTGCCGCGTTCTCTTGCTGCTCGGGTAAACCCGCGCCAATCAGCGACTGTTTCAGCAGCAGATGATGCAGTTCGCCGGTCATCACGGTGCGGAAATCCAGCACGCGATCCTGTTCCATCTGCACCCATTTAGCGTGCGTGCCTGGCATCACGTAGAGCGGCGCAGGTTGCAGTTCCACCGCGCCGAGCAGCTGCGTCTCTTCACCGCGCATCACGTTGTAGTTGTCAGCACGTTCCACACTCAATCCCGGCACGATCCACGCTTTCTCCTCAACGCGCGTCAGGCGGCCAGCGATTTCGCCCAGCGCCACCGGACAGGAGAGATACGGCACCGACAGCCAGCCGGCATTGCTGCCCACCATGCCCGCCATCACCACCGGCACGTCGTTGACTGGCCAACCCGCAGTGACGCTAGCAAATACTTCAGCTGGCGTGCGATCGCCAAGGCGCGTAACGCCAGCTTCAGAGCGGCGCTCATCAATACAAACGCCGGCTTGATAATGCCAGGCGCGCAGGTTGGTTGAGCCCCAATCAATCGCGATATAGCGGGTCACATAATCTCCTTGAGTCGCGCCGTTGAGCTGGCAATCATCGCTTTCGCCGCCTGCTCAGCAGCATCGCCATCCTGATGACGAATGGCATCGAACAGCGCTTTATGTTCGGCGAGCGTGCGCGGCATGTTGCCTTCGTCCGCCATGTAGGTTTGCGCAAACACCGCTTTTTGCAGCTGGCTGATCGCCACGTTGAGCTGCTGCAGCACCGGATTGTGTACCGAATTCAGCACCGCTTCGTGATAGCGGATATCCGCATCATTAAAGGCATCACGATTGAGGTGGTTAGCCACCATGTCGTTGTACGCCTGTTCAATCGCAGCCAGATCGCTTGAGGTGGCGCGTTCAGCAGACCAGCGCGCAATCTGCGGCTCAACCAGCACGCGCACTTCGTTCATGGCGGCAATCAGACGCGGGTCTTGATCGTGCGCCAGCGCCCACTGCAATACGTCGCTATCGAGATAGTTCCAGTGATTGCGCGGCGTGACGAACGCGCCGCGATAGCGCTTCATCTCCATCAAACGTTTCGCCATTAGCGAGCGAAACACTTCGCGGATGATATTGCGCGAGGTGCCGAAACGTTCACACAGCTCAGCTTCGGCGGGTAACGCCGCGCCCGGTACAAATTTGCCGGCCACAATCTCTTCACCCAGCGTCAGGATGATGCGCTCTGTTTTGCTTAATTGTTCTTGCGTCATGATGTTCCATTCAGTGAAAGGCAGTTACGCATCAGATTACTGCTTTCGCGGAGCGAAGCCTAACGGCCGCCCTGACCTGTGCCGTCGATTGTAGTACCATAACGTTAAGTTGTACTACAATCTGGATCACAAAATAGACAATGCATGTGCGATGATGCGATAAGGTCGCCATGAATGACGACCCTACGATGGATTGGTGAGGTTTGTAGGGTCGCCATTTATGGCGACCAAAAAAAGCGTGAGAAGAAATAAGAAGGGTTTACAGCACCAGCTCTTCAATGGCGTGCGCTACGCCGTCTTCCATATTGGTTTTGGTAATGAACTGCGCGATTTTCTTCACGGAATCAATGGCATTGCCCATTGCTACGCCGGTTCCGGCATACTCAATCATCGCCAGATCGTTTTCCTGATCGCCAATCGCCATCACTTCTTCACGCGCCAGGCCGAGCTTATCCGCCAGCATTTTCACGCCTTGTCCTTTATTCACGCGGGAATCGAGGATTTCGAGGTAGTAAGGTGCGCTTTTGAGAATGGTGTAGTTGTCGCGAGCCTGCTGCGGCAAGCGCTGAATGGCAGAATCCAGCAGATCGGGCTTATCAATCATCATCAGCTTAGGGAAACGCGTGGCGCGATCCATCTCTTCCACGGAACGATAGCGCACCGGAATGCCGGTCAGGCTCGCTTCGTGGATGGTGAATTCGCTGATGTCTTTGTTCGGCGTATAGAGGAAGGATTTATCGAAGGCCTGGAAGTGGACGCCAAGGTCGCGCGCCAGCTGTTCGATATAGAGATAGTCGTCAAAACCCAGCGTGATTTCCGCGACACACTCACCATCATTAGCGCGATGCACCAGCGCACCGTTGTAACTGATGCAATATTGGCCTTCATCAACCAGATTCAGCTCCATCAGATAGCGCTGAATGCCGACCAACGGACGGCCGGTGGTGAGCACCACCATCACACCTTTTTTATGTGCGCGCTCAATGGCCGATTTAACTGCAGGCGTGATCTCGTGCTGCGGATTGAGCAGCGTGCCGTCCATATCGATTGCTACCAGTTTTATAGCCATAACGTCCTCGTGTGTCAGGGTTTCGATCAATGCTAGCGCGATTCAGCTCACACTGACCAGTTTTGCGCCTAACTTAAGATTTTTTCTCATAGTGAGCGTTGTTCAGTTACTACGCTGAAAACAAAAAACCCTTCCACCAGGGAAGGGTTTTTACGTTTTGCCGTGTCGATTAGATATCGATGTTGGCGGCTTTCAGCGCATTCTCTTCAATGAAGGCGCGACGTGGTTCTACCGCATCGCCCATCAAGGTGGTGAACAGCTGATCGGCAGCAATCGCATCCTTGATGGTAACGCGCAACATGCGGCGACTATCAGGATCCATGGTGGTTTCCCACAGCTGCTCTGGGTTCATCTCACCCAAACCTTTATAACGCTGCACTGACAGGCCGCGACGCGACTCTTTCACCAGCCACTCAATCGCCTGCTCGAAGCTGGTGACCGGCTGACGGCGTTCGCCACGTTCGATATAAGCATCTTCTTCGATCAGGCCGCGCAGCTGCTCGCCTAGCGCACAGATTTTGCGGTATTCCGGTCCATCGATGAACTCACTGTCCAGCGGATAATCGGTATCCACGCCGTGCGTACGCACACGCAGCACCGGCTCAAACAGATTCTGCTCATGGTTAGCACGGACATGCGCCAGGTAGCTGCTGCCGTGCGCTTCACGCTCGGTCAAATAGGCCACTAAACCGTCAATCCAGCTCTTAACATCGGCTTCATTGCTGAGGTCGCTTAAGGTTGGATGGTAGATCAGGCCGCGCAGCAGGGCCGTAGGGAAACGGCGCTCCATACGTTTGATCATACGCTGCGTGCCGTTGAAATCAGCCACCAGCGTTTCCAGCGGCTGGCCGCCCAATGCCGGTGCGCTGGCGTTGGTGTGCAGCGTTGCGCCGTCGAGTGCGATAGAAATCTGATACTGGTCCATCGCTTCGTCGTCTTTAATGTACTGTTCTTGCTTGCCTTTCTTCACTTTATACAGTGGCGGCTGAGCAATGTAGACGTGACCACGTTCCACGATTTCTGGCATCTGACGATAGAAGAAGGTCAACAGCAGCGTACGAATGTGCGAGCCGTCGACGTCCGCATCGGTCATGATGATGATGCTGTGATAACGCAGTTTGTCCGGATTGTATTCATCACGGCCGATACCACAACCCAGCGCGGTGATCAGCGTGGCAACTTCCTGTGAAGCGAGCATCTTGTCGAAACGCGCTTTCTCTACGTTAAGGATTTTACCTTTCAGCGGCAGAATCGCCTGATTCTTACGGTTACGACCCTGTTTGGCTGAACCGCCTGCAGAATCACCCTCCACCAGGTAGATTTCAGACAGCGCCGGATCGCGCTCCTGACAGTCGGCCAATTTGCCCGGCAGACCGGCCAAATCCAGCGCGCCTTTACGGCGAGTCATTTCACGTGCACGACGGGCAGCTTCACGCGCACGCGCCGCATCGATAATTTTGCCGACCACGATTTTTGCGTCAGACGGGTTTTCCAACAGGTATTCCGCCAGCAGTTCGTTCATTTGCTGCTCAACCGCCGATTTGACCTCTGAAGAGACCAGCTTATCTTTGGTCTGAGAAGAGAATTTCGGATCCGGCACTTTCACGGAAACCACGGCAATCAGGCCTTCACGCGCATCGTCACCGGTGGCGCTGACTTTGGCTTTTTTGCTGTAGCCTTCTTTGTCCATGTAGGCGTTCAACGTACGTGTCATTGCCGCACGGAAGCCGGCCAGGTGCGTACCGCCGTCGCGCTGTGGAATGTTGTTGGTGAAGCAGTAGATGTTTTCCTGGAAACCATCGTTCCACTGCAGCGCCACTTCCACGCCGATGCCATCTTTCTCCGTCGAGAAGTAGAACACCGTTGGATGGATTGGGGTTTTGTTCTTGTTGAGATACTCAACAAACGCCTTGATGCCGCCTTCGTAGTGGAAGTGATCGTTCTTGCCGTCGCGTTTGTCTTCCAGACGAATTGAGACGCCAGAGTTCAGGAACGACAGTTCACGCAGGCGTTTCGCCAGGATGTCGTACTCAAACTCAATCACGTTGGTGAAGGTTTCGTAGCTCGGCCAGAAACGCACGCGAGTACCGGTTGCATCGGTATCACCCGATACTGCCAGCGGTGCCTGCGGCACGCCGTGCTGATAAACCTGCTGATGCACTTTGCCTTCACGGCGAATGGTCAGCTCCAGCTTCTGCGACAGGGCGTTTACCACTGAAACGCCAACGCCGTGCAGACCACCGGAAACTTTATACGAGTTATCATCAAATTTACCGCCGGCGTGCAGGACGGTCATGATCACTTCAGCAGCAGAGACGCCCTCTTCCGGGTGAATGCCGGTAGGAATACCACGGCCATCATCTTGCACTGAGACAGAGTTATCTGCATGAATAGTAACGGTAATATCACTACAGTGACCGGCGAGCGCTTCGTCGATTGCGTTATCCACGACTTCGAATACCATGTGATGCAGACCGGTGCCGTCATCCGTATCGCCGATGTACATGCCCGGGCGTTTGCGTACCGCATCAAGCCCTTTCAGGACTTTGATACTTGAGGAGTCATAAGAATTCGACATCAACGTTTCTCGCTCATTTAATCTTCAGGTTGAACCACTATTTTACCCTGTTCCACGCGGAACATCTTGCCCTTTTCATCACTCATGTCGATTACATGCTCGACACCAATGGCGCTGACAAATACTTGAGCCTGCGTGGCTTTTAGGCGTTCAGCTAACAGCCGACGACGGGTGTCATCCAGCTCTGAGGCAAAGTCATCAATCAAATACAAACAGCGTCGTCCACTGCTGCGCGTCAGGTATTCGCCCTGCGCTAAACGCAGCGCACACATCAGCAGTTTCAATTGACCGCGTGAGAGTAAATCTTCCACCGGCGTACCTTCGGCACGAATACGAAAATCGGCTTTATGCGGGCCGCTGGCGGTGTAGGTGAGCGCGCGGTCGCGCTCGAAATTGCGTTCCAGCAGTTCGGCGTAGTCGCTCTCTTTATCCCAGCCGCGCTGGAAAGAGAACGCCAACTCAAACTCCGGTAAAAACTGGCCGCAGGTGGCGATGATCTCGCGGGAAATCGCCGCGCTGTATTCGGCCCGCCAGGCACTGATCTGCTCAGCTAGCGGCACCAGTTCCTGATCCCACGGACGAATCTGGCTATAGCGCGAAACCTGACGCAGCGCAGCATTGCGCTGTTTGAGCAGACGACGCAAATTGCTCCAGGCATGGAAAAATCCGGGCGAAGCGTGAAAACAGCCCCAATCGATGTAGGCACGCCGGTATTTTGGACCGCCATTGAGCAGGGTAAACCCTTCCGGCGTAATCAACTGCATCGGCAGCAACTGCGCCAACTCCGCCACTTTGTGGCCATCGCTGCCATCAATACGCACTTTACTGTCGCCAGCACGATTTTTGGTCAAACCGACCGACAATTCTCGTTCGCTGCCTTCAATGCGACCGTGCAGCACAAAGGCGTCCTGCTCATGACGAATCACGCGGCCCGCTTGCAAACTGCGAAACGCGCGACCGTGCCCCAGCGTGTAAATCGCCTCCAGCACGCTGGTTTTGCCGCTGCCGTTGGCACCGACCAGGAAATTAAAGCCCGGCGCTAAGGCCAGATCGGCCTGCTCGATGTTGCGAAAATCTTTAATCAGGAGGCGGGTTAAAGCCATGAAAAGTCCGGGTCGAAGTGGTTTTCACCTCCCCCGCTTGCGGGGGAGGCTGGGTGGGGGAAAGACAGCGAAATAGGTTATCTGCTCGCTGTCCCTCCCCCTAGCCCCCTCCCACAAGTGGGAGGGGGAATGGCATGATCACAAGCGCATTGGCATGACGACGTAGGCTGCAGCCGGACTGGCAACATCTTCAATCTGCACGCTTGAAACGCCATCGGTCAGCAGCAAACGCACGTTCTCGCACTTCAGCGCATTCAACACATCCAGCACATAGCTGACGTTGAAACCGATCTCCAGATCGGTGCCGTTGTAAGAGACATCCAGCATCTCTTCTGCTTCTTCCTGCTCAGGATTATTCGCCGTGATCTTGAGCTGATTTTCCGTGATATAGATGCGAACGCCGCGGAATTTCTCATTCGAGAGAATTGCCGCACGCGCAAACGCCTGCTTCAAAATATCACAGCCAGCTTCCAGCGCTTTGTCGGGATTCTTCGGCAGTACGCGGCGATAATCCGGGAAACGGCCATCAACCAGTTTCGACGTAAAGATGAAGTCACCCACGTGTGCGCGGATGTTGCTGCTACCGATTTGCACCTGCAATGGCGTTTCGCCGCCATCCAGTAAACGCATCAGCTCAATCACACCTTTACGCGGTACGATCACCGAATGGTTCGGCAGCGCCTGACCAATCGGCATGGAGCACACCGCAAGGCGGTGACCATCGGTGGCGACGGTACGCAACTCTTCGCCTTCGGTTTCGAACAACATACCGTTGAGGTAATAACGCACATCCTGATGCGCCATTGAGAACTGCGTGGCTTCGATCAGACGTTTCAACGTCGCCTGCGGTAAGGTGAATTCCACCTCGCTCTGCCAGTCATCCAGATTCGGGAAGTCGCTGGCGGGCAACGTTGACAGCGAGAAACGGCTGCGGCCAGAGCGCACCAGCATTCTGTCGCCTTCCAGCGTCAGGCTGATCTCCGCGCCTTCCGGCAAACCGCGGCAAATATCGAGGAATTTACGCGCGGGAACCGTGGTGGCGCCCGGCTCGTGCGGCTGCGTCAGCGCAACACGGGCTACCATTTCCATTTCCAGATCGGTACCGGTCAAGCGCAGCGAGCCTTCGCTCACCTGCAGCAGTAAATTTCCCAGGATCGGCAGCGTCGGGCGTCCGCCAAGTGGACCGCTAACCTGTTGCAGTGGCTTCAGTAACTGCTCACGTTCTACAATAAATTTCATATGCGTCAGGAAGATAGTGTTCGAATGAGGTTAGAGAAATCTTCTTTGATGTCGTGGCTCTCTTCACGCAGCTGCTCGATTTTACGGCAAGCGTGAAGCACGGTGGTATGGTCGCGGCCACCAAACGCATCGCCAATCTCCGGCAAGCTGTGGTTGGTGAGCTCTTTCGCCATCGCCATCGCCATCTGGCGCGGACGCGCTACCGAACGCGAACGGCGTTTCGACAGCAAATCCGCCACTTTGATTTTGTAATACTCGGCCACCGTTTTCTGAATATTATCAATGGTGACCAGCTTTTCCTGCAGCGCCAGCAGATCGCGCAACGCTTCGCGCACAAAATCGATAGTAATGGCGCGACCGGTAAAGTTCGCGTTGGCAATCACGCGGTTCAGCGCGCCTTCCAGCTCACGAACGTTGGAACGTAAACGCTTAGCAATAAAGAAGGCGACTTCACCTGGCAGACGAATATCGTTTTCATCGGCTTTCTTCATCAGGATCGCGACGCGCGTTTCCAGCTCTGGCGGCTCGATCGCCACAGTTAATCCCCAGCCAAAACGTGATTTCAGGCGATCTTCTACGCCGTTGATCTCTTTTGGATAACGATCCGAGGTCAGGATGATCTGTTGATTGCCTTCCAGCAGCGCGTTAAACGTATGGAAGAACTCTTCCTGAGAGCGCTCTTTATTGGCAAAGAATTGAATGTCATCGATCAGCAGCGCATCAACCGAGCGGTAGTAACGCTTGAACTCTTCGATGGCGTTGTTCTGCAAGGCTTTAACCATGTCCTGCACAAAACGCTCAGAGTGCATGTACACCACTTTGGCATTGGGCTTGCGCGCAATAATGCCGTTACCCACCGCGTGCAACAGGTGAGTTTTACCCAGGCCGGTGCCGCCATAAAGGAACAGTGGGTTATACGCGCCGCCAGGATTATCCGCCACCTGACGTGCCGCCGCGCGCGCCAGCTGGTTCGATTTACCTTCAACGAAGTTGTCGAAGTTATGACGGTTATTCACATTGGAGCGGTAAGTGACATCCGCCGGCGCAGGCACAGAATCCCAGCTTGGACGCAGGATTTGCGTCGGCGCGGGACGATTTTCAATCGGTGCAGGTGCGCTGTAACTGGACGTGGCCATCGCCGGTTGGCTGGTTGTCACCTGTGCGGCAGGACGCGTGCCGACTTCGAAACGCAGTAACGGCACATTTGCACCGCAGAATTCATTCAGCAGCCCATTGATACTATTGAGATATTTATCTCTAACCCAGTCGAGTACAAACCGATTTGGTGCATACAAGGTCAGCGTATTGTCGTTCAATTCAGCTTGCAGCGGACGAATCCACATGCTGAATTCGGTGGCAGGAAGCTCATCCTGCAAACGGGCAAGACACTGTTGCCAAAGCGTAAGTGACACGGCGGACTCCACTCGTACAAAATCGATAAGAATTTTAGGCGCTAATAAATAGAAACGTAATTTTTAGACACAGACGGTTGGAAAGCGCCTGCGACCGCTATTCGCGGTAGTCTTCCCCGGCGATCGCAGTGAGGATCGTCAGCGGAAGGGCGGATCATAACGTAAAGCCGCACAGAGATCTTCCCTTTCTACACAGTTTTGATCCAATTTATCCACAGGCTGCTGAAGCGATAATGAGTTTACGCTTTCTGCGAAAAAAGCCAGCGTTAATGTGGCTGAAAGCGGTAATTTTTCTGGCGAGCTCTCGTTTCTGCGCAACAAATCTGCAAATTGATCGCAAGAAGATCCTGCGCGATCCTTGCGCTTTAACCCACAGCCCGTATAATTCCCCACCCGGCATTATTGCGTGAAGCCTTGATGCCCGGAATCAGCGGGCTGTATCTGGGTTTCCAGGTGCCGCGACCAGCGAAGTAAATTGACTCTGGACTGTACAATTATTACAATCCCGCCTCTTTATTAAAGACACATTGAGGCGTTGGTCGATTTACTGGCCCGAAAACGCGTCACCCAGTGAAAATTTTCAAGTTTAGGTAGAAATCGCCATGAAACGCACTTTTCAACCGTCCGTACTGAAGCGCAACCGTTCACACGGTTTCCGTGCTCGTATGGCAACAAAAAATGGTCGTCAGGTTCTGGCACGTCGTCGTGCTAAAGGCCGTTCTCGTCTGACCGTTTCTAAGTAATAAAGCTAACCCTCGTGGTTAAGCTCGCATTTCCCAGGGAGTTACGTTTGTTAACTCCCACTCATTTCACTTTCGTCTTCCAGCAGCCACAACGAGCCGGTACGCCGCAAATCACCATACTCGGCCGACTTAACGCGCTGGGGCATCCCCGCATCGGTCTCACCGTCGCAAAAAAACATGTAAAACGTGCCCATGAACGCAACCGGATCAAGCGATTGACCCGCGAAAGCTTTCGTCTGCGTCAACATGAGCTCCCTGCGATGGATTTTGTGATCGTGGCTAAAAAAGGGATTGCTGACCTGGATAACCGTGCGCTGACGGAAGCGTTGGAGAAACTATGGCGTCGTCACTGTCGCCTGGCTCGCGGCTCCTGATTGCCCTGATACGCGTTTATCAACGCGCCATCAGCCCACTGCTGGGACCTCATTGCCGGTTCCATCCCACCTGTTCGCAGTATGGGATTGAGGCCTTACGCCGCTTTGGCGTTGTAAAAGGCAGTTGGTTGACGATAAAACGCGTATTAAAATGCCACCCTTTGAACCCGGGTGGTGACGATCCTGTGCCGCCAAAAACCTTTGATACCAGAGAACATTAACGATGGATTCGCAACGCAATCTCTTTCTCATCGCTTTTCTGTTCGTGTCTTTTATGATCTGGCAAGCCTGGCAGACGGACCACGCTCCGCAGCCACAGCAAACCCAGACCACGCAAAACACAAGCAGCGCAGCGGGTGATGCCGCCACTTCCGGCGTGCCGGCTAGCGGACAGGGCAAAACGATCACCGTTAAGACAGATGTCCTGTCACTCAACATCAATACGCGTGGTGGCGATATTGAGCAGGCTCAGCTGCTGACTTACCCGGACAAACTGGGTTCAGACGCACCGTTCCAGCTGCTTGAAACCACACCTGCCTTCGTTTATCAGGCGCAGAGCGGCTTAACGGGCCGTAACGGTCCGGATAACCCGAACAATGGCGCACGTCCGCTGTATACCACTTCGCAAGAAAGCTTCGTGATGGCGGATGGCCAGAGCGAACTGCGCGTGCCGCTGACCTGGACCGGTGAAAACGGCGTGGTTTACACCAAGACGTTCGTCTTTAAGCGCGGTGAGTATGCGGTAAACGTTGACTACAACATCAACAACACCACTCAGCAGCCGCTGGAAGTGTCGATGTTTGGTCAGCTGAAGCAGACGATCGACGTGCCTAAGCACCGTGATACCGGCAGCAACAACTTTGCTCTGCACACCTTCCGTGGCGCAGCGTACTCAACCAGCGATGCGAAATACGAAAAATATAAATTCGACACCATCGCGGATAATGAGAACCTGAATACCACCACCAGCAATGGTTGGGTGGCGATGCTGCAGCAGTACTTTGCTACCGCATGGGTGCCACGCACGCAGGATAACAACACGCTGTACACCAGCAACCTCGGCAATGGCATCGCGGCAATTGGCTACAAATCTGCACCGGTTACCGTTGGCGCAGGCGCACAGCAGGATCTCGGCGCAACACTGTGGGTCGGCCCGGAAATTCAGGACCAGATGGCAGCCATCGCGCCGCACCTGGATCTGACCGTGGATTACGGCTGGTTGTGGTTCATCTCTCAGCCGCTGTTTAAGCTGCTGAAGTTCATCCACAGCTTCATCGGTAACTGGGGCTTCTCCATTATCGTTATCACCTTCATCGTGCGTGGCATCATGTACCCGCTGACCAAAGCGCAGTACACCTCGATGGCGAAGATGCGTATGCTGCAGCCGAAGATTCAGGCGATGCGTGAACGTCTGGGCGATGATAAGCAGAAGCAGAGCCAGGAAATGATGGCGCTGTATAAGGCGGAGAAAGTGAACCCGCTGGGCGGCTGTCTGCCACTGGTTATCCAGATGCCAATCTTCCTGGCCTTGTACTACATGCTGTCAGGCTCGGTTGAACTGCGTCATGCGCCGTTTATTCTGTGGATTCATGACCTGTCAGCGCAGGACCCGTACTACATTCTGCCGATCATCATGGGTATCACCATGTTCTTCATTCAGAAGATGTCACCGACTACCGTGACCGATCCGATGCAGCAGAAGATCATGACCTACATGCCGGTTATCTTTACCGTGTTCTTCCTGTGGTTCCCATCAGGTCTGGTGCTGTACTACATCGTCAGCAACCTGGTGACCATTCTCCAGCAGCAGCTGATTTATCGCGGCCTGGAAAAACGTGGTCTGCATAGCCGCGACAAGAAGAAAGCGTAACGTCTGACTGCAACCAGCAGCAGCGTATAATTAAGGGGCGGCATTTATGTCGCCCTGTTTTTTTGTTTTGAGAAAAGGTGAATCATGAGCCACAGCGACACTATTGTTGCCCAGGCGACGCCTCCAGGCCGCGGCGGCGTCGGCATTCTGCGTATCTCCGGCGCAAAAGCCGCTGAGGTGGCGCAAGCCGTGCTCGGCAAGCTGCCAAAACCGCGCTATGCCGACTATCTGCCCTTTACCGATGCCGATGGCAGCGTGCTCGATCAGGGCATTGCGCTATGGTTTCCTGGCCCGAACTCCTTTACCGGTGAAGATGTGCTGGAGCTGCAAGGCCATGGCGGCCCGGTAATTCTTGACCTGCTGCTGAAACGCATCGTGGCGCTGCCCGGCTTGCGTATTGCCCAGCCAGGCGAATTCTCGGAACGCGCCTTCCTCAACGACAAGCTCGATTTAGCGCAAGCCGAAGCGATTGCCGATCTGATCGATGCCAGTTCAGAGCAAGCCGCTCGCTCGGCGGTGAACTCGTTGCAGGGCGCATTTTCCCTGCGCATCAACGCACTTGTGGAAGCACTTACTCACCTGCGCATCTATGTGGAAGCAGCCATCGACTTCCCGGATGAAGAGATCGATTTCCTTTCCGACGGCAAAATTGAAGCCCAGCTCAATGTGGTGATCGGCGACCTTGATGGCGTGCGTGCCGAAGCGCGTCAGGGCAGCCTGCTGCGTGAAGGGATGAAGGTGGTGATTGCCGGTCGTCCCAACGCCGGGAAATCGAGCCTGCTCAATGCCTTAGCCGGGCGCGAAGCGGCGATCGTCACCGATATCGCTGGCACCACGCGCGACGTGCTGCGCGAGCATATCCACATTGACGGCATGCCGCTGCACATCATCGATACCGCAGGTTTGCGAGAAGCCAGCGACGAAGTCGAGCGCATCGGTATTGAGCGCGCGTGGCAGGAGATCGAGCAGGCCGACCGCGTGCTGTTTATGGTTGATGGCACCACCACCGACGCGACCGAAGCCGCCGCAATCTGGCCGGATTTTGTTGCCCGTCTGCCGGAAGCGCTGCCGATAACCGTGGTGCGCAACAAAGCGGATATGACCGGCGAAGAGCTGGGCCTCACTGAAGTGAACGGTCACTCACTGATTCGTCTCTCGGCGCGCACCGGGGAAGGTGTGGAAGCGCTGCGCGATCACCTGAAACAGAGCATGGGATTTGCCGGCAATATGGAAGGCGGATTTCTCGCACGCCGCCGCCATCTGCAAGCACTGGAGTTAGCCGCAACGCACTTGCAGCAGGGCAAGCATCAGCTGTTAGGCGCGTGGGCCGGCGAATTACTGGCAGAAGAGTTACGTTTAGCGCAGCAAGCGCTGAGCGAAATCACCGGTGAATTCACCTCAGACGATTTGCTGGGCAGAATCTTCTCCAGTTTCTGTATTGGTAAGTAATGACCTGTTACGTGGTCGCCATGAATGGCGACCCTACGGCGTTCTAATGTAGGGTGCGCAATCCCGTTAATCATGCGTCTTTGTTATTTGGCTCCCCAACGCCTTTGCAGTATAACGATCACTGCCCGGCGTACAGGTCCTGCTGGGTACATTCATTATTCATGCTAAATATTGGGCGCCAGTTGCTGCCTGAACAGGAGAGAAACATGAGTACAACGCTCGACAGCGTGGCGCTGAACGCGCTGTTCAACGAAGCCCGCACCCACAGCTATTGGCAGGACAAACCGGTTTCGCAGGATTTGCTGAAGCAGCTCTATAGCCTGACCGCGCTGGGCCCAACCTCCGCTAACTGCTCGCCAGGCCGTTTTGTATTTGTGACCTCGCAGGAAGGGAAAGAGAAGCTGAAACCCGCGCTCTCCTCCGGCAACGTCGATAAAACCATGGCCGCACCGGTGACGGTGATCGTGGCGTGGGATCCTGAATTCTACGAAGCGCTGCCAAAGCTGTTCCCGCACGGTGATGCGCGCAGCTGGTTTACCAGCAGCCCGGATCTGGCGAAAGAAACCGCGTTCCGTAACAGCAGCTTGCAAGCAGGTTATTTGATTCTGGCCGCGCGTTCGCTGGGCCTGGATGCGGGCCCGATGTCCGGTTTCGATCCGTCAAAAGTGAACGAGGCGTTCTTCAGCGAGAGTAAATGGCATGTGAACTTACTGATCAATCTCGGCTATGGCGAAGCCAGCAAACTGCATGCGCGTCTGCCGCGTCTGGGCTTTGATGAAGCCAGCACCTTTGCCTGATTGAGAAAAGGCGTCGGGCTGAGTCCACGACGCCGGTTTTAAGCGGTTATCCCAGTGAATGGAAGCCGCTGTTGAAGTAGATCATCGGCTCTGCCGCTTCACCGGGCAGAGCGATCCCCACGATACGCGCCAGCAGCACGCTGTGCGTGTTCCACTCCACCACCTTCTCCAGCTGACAATCAAAACTCACCAGCGCATCAGCTAAAATCGGCGCGCCGGTATTTAATGTCTGCCACGTACCACTTTGAAAGCGCTCGTCGCGGCGTGAGGATTGGCTGAACTGGGCACATAAGTCGTCATGCTGTTCACGCAGCACGTTAACGGCAAAATGGCCGGCGTTGATAAAGGCATCATGGCTGGATGCGCTGCGATTGACGCACACCAGCAGACTTGGTGGCTCAGCCGCCAGCGAACTGACCGACGTCGCAATCAGCCCCAGCTTTTCGCCCTGAAATTCGGTGGTAACCAGAGAAACACCCGCGGTTAAGCGACGCATGCCGTGACGAAACTCATCAAGCGAGATCGATTCCTGGCGAGAAATAGCGGTAACTGACATAGAAAACTCCGACGTGCATGCTTCTAAGATGCGCACGATTGGCAGATGAATGAATTGGTTAGCGCACTTCACTGTGCCTTTTTACTGTCCAAATCCTACACCACATCAGGCCGTTCGGCATCCGTTGAGACACGAATCTGCAAAAGCGTTCTATGCAAAGTTGCCAAATGGGATTGCCGCCTGGCTTCGTCCTTATCTGAAATATCGCCGATTCCATCTTAAGCCGGATGCAAACCCATGAGAAAATTCTTACAATAGCACTGATGATTATTCGACCATTTTCACGGAGCGACAGATGGCTAGTCATTTTGTACGTTGGATAGGTAATCCGCCCTTTTCTTTCGAGAATATGCGGGTGCCACAGGAAGTGATCAACAGCGCTCAGCGCTTCGCTGACAAGCGTCGCGGACGCTTTCTTGCCGCGCGTGAACTGCTGGCGCAACTGATGCTGCGCGTTTATGGCATTCGCGAACTCCCCGCGCTGACGACCTCCAGCAGCGGACGTCCCTGCTTTGCCGATACTAACCTGCCCGACTTCAGTATTTCCTACGCTGGCAACACCATCGGTGTGCTACTGGCCGAAGAAGGCGGGCGCGCCGGATTGGATATGGAGATTGTGCGCGCACACAGCCGTCAAACGCAGGATATGCTGACGCAGGATCTCTCCTCCGGCGAAAAAGCCTGGATCAACGCGCAGCAGGATTTCATGGAAGCGGTGACGCAAATCTGGACGCTGCGCCAAAGCATTCTCAAGCTCACCGGCGAAACCAATAGCGGCATTGATTCACTGCGTTTGCATCCTGCGGCCGGTCGGCTGCGTTCCACCGTGTTTCCCGATATTCAGGCGGTGTGTGATGCTGAGCCAACGCTGGTGTGGTCTTGCGCGCTGTCGCCCGGCACCGAACGCTTACACTTGTGGGAGATTGATGGCGCGCAGCACTTGCAAGCGCTGCGCGATGTCGAGATGAGCAAACCCAATATCGGGCCGCGTACCTTGCGCCTGACCAGTTTGGTCACGCCGCATGAGATGGGACATCCGTCATAAAAAAGGCCGCATCAGCGGCCTCTTCTATTTAGTGGGCGTCGATAAAGACGATTTTCAGCACGAACAGCAGCGCGACTACCACCACGCACGGGCTGATTTCACGCCAGCGGCCGGTCCCCAACTTCATCACGCAGTAAGAGATAAAGCCCAGCGCGATACCTTCGGTGATCGAGAAGCTGAAAGGCATCATCGCCGCAGTAACGAATGCTGGCACCGCTTCGGTGAGATCGTCCCACTGCACGCGTGACAGCGACGCCGTCATCAATACGCCAACGTAAATCAGCGCACCCGCCGCCGCATAAGAAGGCACCATCGCCGCCAGCGGTGACAGGAACATCACCAGCAGGAACAAAATGCCAGTAATCACCGCCATCAAGCCGGTGCGACCACCGATCGCCACGCCGGACGAGCTTTCAATGTAGGCGGTCACCGATGAGGTACCGATCAGCGAACCGGTCACTGAACTGATGCTATCAACGTACAGCGCCTGCTTCATGCGCGGGAACGTGCCTTTCTCGTCGGTCAGCCCGGCTTTATCGGTTACGCCAATCAGCGTGCCGGATGAGTCGAACAGATTGACCAGCATAAAGGAGAAGATCACACCGGCCATGCCGATGTTGAACGCGCCTTTGATATCGACCTGGCCGACAACGGAAGTGATCGCAGGCGGCGCCGCGAACACGCCGCTGAATTTCACATCGCCAATGATCAGGCCCAGCGCGGTCGTCACCACAATCGACACCAGCACCGCCGCATGGATATTGCGAGAAGCCAGAATCGCGATGATGAAGAAACCGAGCGCTCCAAGCAGCACGCTGTGCGAGGTCAGATTGCCAACAGCAACGATGGTATCGGCGTTTGGCACGATGATACCGGCGTTTTTCAGCCCCATCATGGCGATAAACAGGCCGATACCGGCGGTGATACCCACGCGCAGGCTGAGCGGAATGTTGGCAATCATCCAGTAACGCACGCGCAGCAGCGTAAGGATCAGCAGACCCAGCGCGCCCCAGAAAATCGCGCCCATACCAATCTGCCACGAATAACCCATGGCACCGACCACCACAAAGGCGAAGAAGGCGTTCAGGCCCATCGCCGGCGCCAGCGCCACCGGCAGATTCGCCACCAGCCCCATCAGAATGCTGCCGAACGCGGCAATCAAGCAGGTAGTAACAAACACGGCCTGCGTATCCATGCCCGCCACACCGAGAATTTGCGGGTTAACGAAAACGATGTACACCATCGTCAGGAAAGTCGTGCAACCGGCAATCACTTCGGTGCGCACCGTGGTTCCGTGTTCCTGCAGTTTGAAGATACGCTGCAAAAGGCCCTGATTAGTCATTCCACTGTTCCGCTAAAAAATTTATCGCCGCGTATCCTATAGAGTTTAGCGCGGCAAAACACTGATTTTTCGCAACCGGTTGCTCAGGGTCGCTTTCTGCGCTCAGTGCGTTAGAGTGTCAGCTTATTGTTTAACAAAAGGATGATGTGCAATGTCGGTTGAATGTATTTTTTTTGATTGCGACGGCACGCTGGTCGACAGCGAAGTGATCTGTACGCAAGCTTACGTCAACACCTTTGCCCGCTACGGTATTGAATGCTCTCTACAGCAAATGTTTGAGCAGTATAAAGGGGTGAAGCTTTACGACATCATCCGCGATGTGGCGGCCGAACATCAGGTTGAATTGCCGCTCGAAGAGGTGGAAACCGCCTATCGCGCCGAAGTGGCTAGATTGTTTGATCTCGATTTAAAACCGATTGCCGGTGCCAAAGCGCTGGTGGAAAGTGTCAAAGTGAAGATGTGCGTGGTTTCCAACGGCACGGTGAAGAAGATGCAACATTCGCTGGGCTTGACCGGCATGCTGCCGTATCTCGATGGCAAGCTGTATAGCGGTTATGACATTAACCACTGGAAGCCGGATCCAGAGCTGATGTATCACGCCGCCGAGCAGATGCAGGTGCCGATTGAGAAGTGCATTCTGGTGGATGATTCCGAGGCTGGTGCGCGCGCGGGGATCGCGGCCGGGATTCCAGTGTTTTACTACTGCGCCGATGCGCACAATCCTGAATTAGATCATCCGCTGGTGACGCGCTTTGATGATATGGCGCAGTTGCCGGATCTGTGGCGTGCGCGTGGGTGGGATTTGGTGAAGTAAGGTGCGCGCTGGCCCTCATCCCAACCTTCTCCCGCAAGCGGGAGAAGGAGCTGATCGTGCTAACTATTCCCTCTCCCGCTTGCGGGAGAGGGTTAGGGTGAGGGTAATCAACCAATCGCCCCCAACGAATCCTCGTTGCTCTGCTTCTTCGGCAGCAAGAACAGCGTGGCGGCGATATCCAGCAGATAAATCAGTGCCAGCAGCGTAATCGCCGCGGTGAAAGAGATATTGGTCGCCAGCAGGCCAATCACCAATGGACCAAATCCGCCCACGCCACGTCCCAAATTAAACAACACGTTCTGCGCCGTCGCGCGTGCCTGCGGTGGGAAGGTGTCGGAAATCAGCGCACCGTAGCCGCCAATCATGCCGTTTACAAACATCCCCATCAGCGCGCCGGTAAACAGCATCACCGTCGGATCGCGCAGCTGCGCGTACACCACCACCATCACCACCGCGCCGAACTGATACAGCAGGAAGATTTTCCAGCGCGCGAAGCGATCGGCCAGCACGCCAAACAGCCAGATGCCGAAGGTCATGCCCACCACCGTGACGGCGGTCCACAGGCCAGATTTGGTCAGGCTGAACCCGAAGTTGGATGACAGATAGCTCGGCATCCAGATCATCAATCCGTAGTAACCAAAATTCTGCACCGAGCAGAGAATGAAAATTCCCAGGCTGGCTTTGCTGGTGGCGCGGTCGGCAAACAGCAATTTAATGCGTGCGGCAAAGGAGAGCTGCGGCGTTCTCTCAACGTGGCGGGTAAAACTTTCCGGCTCGCCCATGCTGCGGCGGATCACAAACGACACCAGCGCCGGCAGCAAACCGACGAGGAACATGCCGCGCCAGCCAATCACGCTCAGCAGCGGCGGCGTGATAAAGGCCGCCAGAAGTACACCGAGCTGCCAGCCAATGCCAACCCACGCCGAGGCGCGGTTGCGCTTCTCTTTCGGCCAGGCTTCGGCAATCAGCGCCATGCCGATGCCGAACTCGCCACCCAATCCCACACCCGCCAGCGTGCGGTACGCCAACAGATCCCAATAGCCTTGCGCCACCGCACACAGGCCGGTGAACACCGAGAACACCAGAATGGTGACGGTAAGAATGCGGATGCGACCATAACGATCGCTCAGATGACCAAACACAATGCCGCCGATCACCGCGCCGATCAGCGTCCAGGTGACCAGCGAACCGGCCTGAGAAGGATCGAGCGCCAGCGAGACGCTGATCGCTGGCAGCATAAAACCAAGAATCAGCAGATCAAATCCATCCATCGCGTAGCCGCTGATCGCAGCCACCATGGCTTTCGCCGGTGTAATGGCTTGTTTTTTAGGAGTTGGGGAGGACATGTAACAGCACCTGGCAGAAAAAAGTGCGCCAAGTATAAAGAGAGGGAATCGCTGAGAACAGACAGAATTTAAGCAGGCAGCCCGTTAGCCACAGTGGCAACGGGCCGCCGACGCGTCAATCAAGAGGGTTTATTGCTGCCATCATCGCCCGACAGCAGTTCATCCAGCTTGTCGCCGCCCACATGACGGAAATCCTGACCTTTGACGAAATAGAAGATAATTTCGCAGATGTTCTGGCAGCGATCGCCGATACGCTCGATGGCGCGCGCGCAGAACAGCGCGGTCAGCACGCTTGGGATGGTGCGCGGATCTTCCATCATGTAGGTCATCAACTGACGCACGATGCCTTCGTACTCTTTATCCACCTTCTTATCTTCACGGTAGATTTTGATGGCTTCGTTGAGATCCATGCGCGCAAACGCATCCAGCACGTCATGCAGCATCTGCACGGTGTGATGACCCAGCGCTTCAAGGCTCACCAGCAGCGGCAGGTGCTGCTGGCTGAACTTCTCCAGCGCGGTGCGGCTGATTTTTTCCGCCACATCGCCAATGCGTTCCAGTTCAGAAATGGTCTTGATGATCGCCATGACCAGACGCAAATCGCTGGCGGTGGGCTGGCGTTTGGCGATGATGCGCACGCAGGCTTCATCAATCTCCACTTCCATCATGTTGACCTTCTGGTCGCCGTCGATCACGTGACGCGCCAGCTCGCCATCCTGGTTGTGCATCGCGGTGATGGCGTCCATCAGCTGCTTCTCAACCATGCCGCCCATGATCATCACTTGCGTGCGAATGTGCTCCAGCTCCGCGTTGAACTGACCGGAGATGTGTTTGTTCAGATTTAAATTATCCATGTGCGTCTCCTGAATCAGCCGTAACGACCGGTGATGTAATCTTCGGTCTGCTTCTGTGCGGGCTTAGTAAACAAGGTATCGGTATCGCTGAACTCAATCAGCTCGCCCAGATACATGAAAGCGGTGTGGTCAGAACAACGCGCGGCCTGCTGCATGTTGTGGGTCACGATCACCACAGTGTAATCCTGCTTCAGTTCGGTGATCAGTTCTTCGATACGACCGGTTGAGATCGGATCCAGCGCGGAGCAAGGCTCATCCAGCAACAACACTTCCGGGCGAATGGCGATGCCGCGCGCGATGCACAGACGCTGCTGCTGGCCGCCGGAGAGACTGTAACCGCTCTGATGCAGCTTGTCTTTGGTTTCATTCCACAGCGCGGCTTTGGTCAGCGCCCACTGCACGCGCTCATCCATATCGGCACGCGACAGCTTTTCAAACAGACGCACGCCGAAGGCGATGTTGTCATAAATCGACATCGGGAACGGCGTCGGCTTCTGGAACACCATGCCGACGCGCGCGCGCAGCAGGGCGATATCCTGATTGGAAGCCAGAATGTTATCGCCATCCAGCAGGATGTCACCTTCTGCACGCTGCTCCGGATAGAGCGAGTACATTTTGTTGAAGGTGCGCAGCAAAGTGGATTTACCGCAGCCTGATGGGCCGATAAACGCGGTCACCTGGTTTTTGGTGATATCCAGGTTGATGTTTTTCAGCGCGTGAAACTTACCGTAATAGAAGTTCAGATTACGGACCTGAATTTTACCGGCTGATGAAGTCACGTTACTCATTCTCGTCTCTCATAAGCAGCGCCGCCGAAGCCGCGCCGGGAAATTAGTGTTTGCCCTTGGCGAAAACCACACGCGCCACAATGTTCAGCAGCAGCACGCACACGGTAATAATCAGCACACCTGCCCACGCCAGGCTTTGCCACTCGGCAAACGGGCTCATGGCGAATTTAAAGATGGTGACCGGTAGGTTCGCGATCGGCTGCATCATGTCGGTGCTCCAGAACTGGTTCGACAGCGCAGTGAACAGCAGCGGTGCGGTTTCACCGGCGATACGCGCTACGGCCAACAGCACACCGGTGATGATGCCGGAAACTGACGCTTTCAGCGTAATCGCCGAAATCATCTTCCACTTCGGCGTACCCAGTGCATAAGCCGCTTCACGCATGCTATCTGGTACCAGACGCAGCATGTTTTCGGAGGTGCGGATCACAATCGGGATTTGCAGCAGCGCCAGCGCCACTACGCCGGCCCAACCGGAGAAGTGCTGCATCTGCGATACCACGATGGTGTAGACGAACAGGCCCACCACAATCGACGGTGCTGACAGCAGAATGTCGTTGATGAAGCGAATCACTTCCGCCAGCCAGTGTTTACGGCCATATTCCGCCAGATAGATCCCGGCCATGATGCCGAGCGGCGTTCCGACGATCGTCGACCAGAAAATCAGTAAACCACTGCCGACTAAGGCGTTGGCCAAACCACCGCCCGCGGTATTCGGCGGCGGCGTCGATTCGGTAAACAGCGACCAGCTTAAACCATCAACACCGCGCGTAATGGTGGTGAACAGAATCCACACCAGCCAGAACAGACCGAAAGCCATGGTCATCAGCGACAGCGTCAGGGCAATTTTGTTTTTGGTACTGCGCCACGCCTGCATTTTGCGGCGCGAGGCTTCCAGCTCAGCGCGAGCCTGAACTTCAATAGCGGTCATGAACGGGCTCCTTCACTCTTCGCCAGACGCAGGATCATCAGTTTGGAGATCGCCAGTACAATGAAGGTAATCACGAACAGGATCAGACCCAGTTCCATCAGTGCTGCCACGTGCACACCCGATTCCGCTTCGGCGAATTCGTTGGCCAGCGCCGAGGTAATACTGTTGCCCGGCATAAACAGCGAAGCGCTGTCGAGCTGGTAGGTGTTACCGATGATAAAGGTCACCGCCATGGTTTCACCCAACGCGCGGCCCAGGCCGAGCATCACGCCGCCAATCACGCCGTTTTTGGTGAACGGCAGCACGATGCGCCAGATCACTTCCCACGTGGTGCAGCCGATACCGTAAGCCGACTCTTTCATCATCACCGGCGTTTGTTCAAACACGTCGCGCATCACCGAGGCGATGTACGGAATGATCATGATGGCGAGAATCACGCCCGCCGCCAGAATACCGATACCAAATGCCGGGCCAGAGAACAGCGTGCCGACAATCGGGATAGTCGACATCACGTTACCCACCGGCGTCTGGAAATATTCGGCGAACAGCGGGGCGAAAACAAACAGGCCCCACATGCCGTAAACGATGCTGGGGATCGCCGCCAGCAGCTCAATGGCGGTGCCCAGCGGGCGACGCAGCCAACCTGGCGCCAGTTCCGTCAGGAACAGCGCGATGCCGAAACTCACCGGTACGGCAATGATCAAGGCAATAATCGAGGTGACGAGGGTGCCGTAAATCGGTACCAGCGCACCAAATTGTTCGTTTGGCGCATCCCAGGTTTTATTCCACAGGAAAGAGAAACCAAATTTTTGGATGCTTGGCCAGGAGGAGAAAATCAGGGAGACGATAATGCCGCCCATCAATAACAACACGATAAGCGCGGAGAGCTTCACCAGCGCGCCGAAAATCATGTCGCCTTGTTTACCGGGGGCTTTGAACGTCGGCTTAGTGGCAGCCATAGAATTCTCTGTTCTCAGGAGGATGTCAGGGCGGCACGCAGGCCGCCCATTGGGGTTGGCCAACCGTCTCGGCTGGCCAGGTAAATCTGTTACTGGTACAGCGCTTTACCGGAGCTATCTTTGATGTTCGCTTTCCACGCTGCACGAATCTGGTTAGCAACGCTTTCTGGCAGCGCGGCGTAATCCAGGTCGGTTGCGGTTTTGCTGCCACCTTTGTAAGCCCAGTCGAAGAACTTCAGCACTTCGCTACCTTTCTCCGCATTCGCCTGATCTTTGTAAATCAGGATGAAGGTGGTTGAGGTGATCGGCCATGCTGCATTGCCTTTCTGGAAGGTCAGATCCTGAGCAAAGGTTTTGCTCCAGTCTGCGCCTTTCGCGGCGTTCGCAAAGCTCTCTTCGCTTGGTGCGACCGCTTTACCGTCAGCATCAACCAGTTTGGTGTAGGTCAGGTTGTTCTGCTTGGCGTAAGCGTATTCCACATAGCCAATTGAACCCGGCAGACGCTGTACAAATGCGGCCACGCCGTCGTTACCTTTACCGCCCAGACCGGTCGGCCAGTTAACGGTGTTACCTTTACCGATTTTGCTGTTCCACTCTTCGTTCACTTTCGCCAGGTAGCTGGTGAAGACGAATGAAGTACCGGAACCGTCAGCGCGGCGAACCACGTTGATGTTGGAATCTGGCAGTTTCACGCCTGGGTTCAGTTTAGTGATCGCCGGGTCGTTCCACTTTTTGATGGTACCGAGGTAGATGTCGCCCACGGTTTTACCGTCGAGAGTCAGTTCACCTGATTTCACACCTGGGATGTTAACCGCCAGCACCACGCCACCAATCACGGTAGGGAACTGGAACAGGCCATTTTTCTGCAGATCTTCTTCTTTCATTGGTGCATCAGACGCACCGAAATCGACGGTTTTCGCGATGATTTGCTTCACGCCGCCTGAAGAACCAATACCCTGATAGTTGATTTTGCTACCAGTGGCTTGCTGGTACTCGGCTGCCCACTTGGCATAAACCGGCGCCGGGAATGTCCCGCCTGCGCCCGTCAGATCGGTTGCTGCAAAAGCAGAGACCGCGCTTACTGCGAAGGTGGCGGCGAGGATTCGGGCTACGGTGCTACGCATCAGTGTCATGTTCCCTCCAGGGGATTTAAAAAAATCAGGCTCAATGCCTTTTTAGTAGGAGTTAGTGATTGCTGCTGGAGGGAAAATAGGACAGTTTGATGACAGTGAAATGTACGAAATATGACAGTTATATGACAGCATGTAGAAATGAAGCGGGCCCATTGCGGGCCCACTCTTGTTACTGATTATTCAACGGTAACCGATTTCGCCAGGTTACGTGGTTGATCAACGTCGGTGCCTTTAATCAGCGCCACATGATACGAGAGCAGCTGTAGCGGCACGGTGTAGAAGATCGGTGCAATCACCTCTTCTACATGCGGCAGAGAGATGATTTTCATGCCATCGCTGTCGCTGAAACCGGCATCCTGATCGGCAAACACGTACAGCAAACCGCCGCGCGCGCGTACCTCTTCAATATTGGATTTCAGCTTCTCCAGCAGTTCGTTGTTCGGCGCGACCACGATCACCGGCATATCGGCATCAATCAGCGCCAGCGGGCCGTGCTTCAGCTCGCCCGCCGCATAGGCTTCGGCGTGGATGTAGGAGATCTCTTTCAGCTTCAGCGCGCCTTCCATAGCGATTGGATACTGATCGCCACGGCCAAGGAACAGCGCATGATGTTTATCCGAGAAACCTTCCGCCAGATTTTCGATCACTTTGTCCTGCGCCAGCATCTGTTCGATGCGGCTCGGCAAGGCTTGCAGCGCGTGCACAATTTCGTGCTCGATTTCGGCTTTCATGCCGTGCAGACGCCCCAGTTTCGCCACCAGCATCAGCAATACCGCCAGCTGCGTGGTGAAAGCTTTAGTCGAGGCAACGCCAATTTCGGTACCGGCTTTGGTCATCAGCGCCAAATCTGACTCGCGCACCAGCGATGAACCGGCCACGTTACAGATCGCCAGCGAACCGAGATAACCCAGCTCTTTTGACAGGCGCAACGCCGCCAGCGTATCGGCAGTTTCACCCGATTGTGACAGCGTGATCAGCAGGCTATTTTTACGCACCGCAGATTTGCGATAACGGAATTCCGAAGCGATTTCCACATCACAAGGCAGGTTGGCGAGCGACTCAAACCAATAGCGCGACACCATGCCGGAGTTGTATGACGTACCGCAGGCGATGATCTGAATATGCTCGACCTGGCTCAGCAGCTTTTCAGCATCCGGACCGAGCTCGCTGAGATCGACTTCGCCGTGATTAAAACGACCGGTGATGGTGTTTTTGATCGCGTTCGGCTGCTCGTAAATCTCTTTCTGCATGTAGTGACGATAGATGCCTTTGTCGCCGGCATCGTATTGCGCGGTCGATTCGATTTCGGCGCGCTTAGCCGTGTTACCGTCACGATCGATAATGGTGACTTCGCGGCGGGTGATCTCGGCAATATCGCCCTCTTCCAGATAGATGAAGCGACGCGTCACCGGCAGCAGTGCCAGCTGATCGGAAGCAATAAAGTTTTCACCCACGCCACGGCCAATCACCAGCGGGCTACCGGAACGCGCCGCCACCAGCAGCGACGGATCGCGGCTGTCCATGATCACCATGCCATACGCACCGCGCAGCTGCGGAATGACGCGTAGCACCACTTCACGCAGCGTGCCGCCCTGCTTCTGCTCCCAATGCACCAGATGCGCCACCACTTCGGTGTCAGTTTCTGAGGCAAAGTGATAGCCGCGCTCAAGCAACTGCGCGCGCAGCGGCTCATGGTTTTCAATGATGCCATTGTGCACGATGATGATGTGCTCAGAAACGTGCGGATGCGCATTGGCCTCCGACGGCTCACCGTGTGTCGCCCAGCGCGTGTGTGCGATACCGGTGCCGCCAATCAGCGGCTGCTGCTCTGCGGCTTCCGCCAGGTTCTGCACTTTGCCCAGACGACGCAGGCGCGTCATATGGCCCTGACGATCGACAACGGATAATCCCGCTGAGTCATAACCGCGATATTCAAGACGACGCAAACCTTCCAGCAGAATTTCTGCGATGTCACGCTGCGCTACTGCACCAACAATTCCACACATAGTAATTTCCTGACTTCATGGCTTTCGGCCATTGCGTTGTCATCTGACCTGATTTCCCCGAGCCTTGTAGAGAGTGGGGATATTTTTTTATGGCACTGCAAACAGGCCGATCGTTGTCGGCCTTTAAAATTTATTTTTTCTTAACAGGGCGCTGCCAGCCCGATTTTTGATTCTGCTCTTTACGGTTGTAGACCAGATCCGCCGCGGTGACATCTTTCATTACCGTGGTGCCGGCAGCGATAGTGGCGCCGCTCGCTACGGTTACAGGCGCTACCAATTGCGTATCGGAGCCGACAAACACGTTATCGCCGATGATGGTTTTGAATTTGTTGGCGCCGTCATAATTGCAGGTAATGGTACCCGCGCCGATATTTACGCCTGCGCCAATTTCCGCATCGCCAAGATAAGAGAGATGACCGGCTTTCGAGCCTTTACCCAGCGTGGCTTTTTTCATTTCAACGAAGTTGCCAACGTGCGCTTCTTCCGCCAGCTCGCTGCCTGGACGCAGACGCGCAAAAGGTCCAACCGTACAGGCGGCGGCTAGGGTGGCATCTTCGATCACCGAATAGGGACTGATTTCGCAGTCGTCAGCAATCACGCTGTTTTTGATGATGCAGCCGGCACCGATTTTGACGCGGTTGCCGAGCGTGACCTTGCCTTCGATGATCACGTTGGTATCGATCTCAACATCGCGGCCGTGTTGCAGCGAACCGCGCAGATCGAAACGCGCCGGATCGCGCAGCATCACACCCGCCAGCAGCAGCTTTTCTGCCTGCTCGCTTTGATAGACACGCTCAAGCGTTGCCAGCTGCAGGCGGTTGTTGACGCCGTCGGTTTCGCTGATGCGCGCCGGATGCACCGCATTGATCACGCGGCCTTCGTGGTGCGCCATGGCGATGATATCGGTGATATAGAACTCGCCCTGCGCGTTGTTGTTGTTGAGCTGCGACAGCCAGCGCTTGAGGTCGCCGCCGTTGGCAATCAGGATGCCGGTGTTAATTTCCTGAATTTTCAGCTGTTCTGGCGAGGCATCTTTCTGCTCGATAATGCCGGTCACCGTGCCGTTTTCACGCACGATACGACCGTAACCGGTTGGGTTATCCAGAACCACGGTGAGTAAACCAATGCCGCCCGCCGGTTTTGCATCGCGCAGACGCTGCAAGCTGGCCTGCGAAATCAGCGGCACATCGCCATACAGCATCAGAATATCTTCGTCATCGGCAAAGAAAGGTGCAGCCTGCTGCATCGCGTGGCCGGTACCGAGTTGTTCGGCCTGCAGCACCCAGTTGAGTGCGTTATGCGCTAACGTCGATTGCAGCAAATCTCCGCCGTGGCCATAAACCAGATGGATCTGCTGGGCGCCCAAACCGGTGGCGGCATCAATAACGTGTTGAACCATCGGTTTGCCTGCAAGGGTGTGCAGAACTTTGGGCAGGTCGGAATACATTCGGGTGCCTTTGCCAGCGGCCAAGATCACCACACTCATCGCGTTCGTAGACATAACTATCCTGATTCTCTTCAACTGTCGAAAGTGTAAGGTTTAACCCCGAGATTACTACATTTTTCTCGGGTCGAAATTAGCCGGGCTCAGCGCCAGACGCCAAATTTTGGGCAAAAAAAATGCCAACCCAAAGGGCTGGCATTTCGTGACGCATAAAGCCTGATTACATCGCTTTTTTGGTCAGCTCGATGACACGCAGTTTCGCGATGGCTTTCGCCAGTTCCGCAGAAGCCTGAGCATAGTCCACGTCGCCGTGGCTGCTGTTCATGTGCTCTTCTGCTTTACGTTTCGCTTCCAGCGCGCGCGCTTCGTCAAGGTCTTCACCGCGAATCGCGGTGTCGGCCAGAACGGTGGTGCTGCCAGGCTGAACTTCCAGCACGCCGCCAGAGAGGTAAATAAACTCCTCTTCGCCGTGCTGTTTCACGATGTGAATCATACCAGGCTTGATGGCTGTCAGCAGCGGGGCGTGGCCAGGACGAATCCCCAACTCACCTTCGCTACCTGACACCTGGATACGCTCGACCAGACCGGAGAACATTTGTTGCTCCGCGCTGACCACGTCCAGATGATAAGTCATAGCCATACCATTCCTCCTGGGAAACCTAAATTACAGTTTCTTCGCTTTTTCTACGGCTTCTTCGATAGCGCCGACCATGTAGAACGCCTGCTCTGGCAGGTGGTCGAATTCGCCTTCCATGATGCCTTTGAAGCCACGGATGGTGTCTTTCAGGGTCACGTACTTACCTGGAGAACCGGTGAAGACTTCAGCAACGAAGAACGGCTGAGACAGGAAGCGCTGAATCTTACGCGCACGTGCCACCAACAGTTTGTCTTCTTCAGACAGCTCGTCCATACCAAGGATGGCGATGATGTCTTTCAATTCCTGGTAACGCTGCAGCAGAGACTGCACGCCACGCGCAACGTCATAGTGCTCCTGACCCACGATCAGTGGATCCAGCTGACGGCTGGTTGAATCCAGCGGGTCAACGGCTGGGTAGATACCCAGAGAGGCGATCTGACGGCTCAGCGTAACGGTTGAGTCTAAGTGAGCAAAGGTGGTTGCTGGTGACGGGTCAGTCAAGTCATCCGCAGGAACGTAAACGGCCTGTACAGAGGTGATTGAACCAGTCTTAGTGGAGGTAATACGCTCCTGCAACACACCCATCTCTTCTGCCAGCGTTGGCTGATAACCTACCGCAGATGGCATACGACCCAGCAGTGCTGATACTTCAGTACCGGCCAGGGTGTAACGATAGATGTTGTCGATGAACAGCAGAACGTCACGGCCTTCATCACGGAATTTTTCCGCCATGGTCAAGCCGGTCAGTGCTACGCGCAGACGGTTACCCGGCGGCTCGTTCATCTGGCCATACACCAGCGCTACTTTATCGATAACGTTGGAGTCAGTCATTTCGTGGTAGAAGTCGTTACCCTCACGAGTACGCTCACCCACGCCAGCAAATACCGAATAACCTGAGTGCTCAGCCGCGATGTTACGGATCAGCTCCATCATGTTTACGGTTTTACCAACACCCGCACCACCGAACAGACCGACTTTACCGCCCTTAGCGAACGGACACATCAGGTCGATAACCTTGATGCCGGTTTCCAGCAGTTCCTGCGAGTTAGACTGATCTTCATAAGAAGGTGCTGCACGGTGAATAGAGGAAACCTCTACTACAGTGCCGTCGTCATTCTGCAGGTCGCCTTTCATGTCGATTGGCTCACCCAATACGTTCATGATACGGCCGAGGGTTGCTTTACCAACCGGAACCTGGATAGGTTTTTTCAGGTCAGTAACTTCCAGACCGCGCTTCAGGCCGTCAGAAGTACCCATGGCGATGGTACGAACCACGCCACCACCCAGCTGCTGCTGAACTTCCAGCACCAGACGAGCATCACCATTTTTCACCTCGAGAGCGCTATATACCTGCGGTACCGCGTCCTGAGGGAATTCGACGTCAACTACGGCGCCGATAATCTGGACAATCTTTCCAGCTGCCATCTTGAATCCTCTACCTAATACGAAAATACCCAGCCGCGCTCGCGCGACAGGATATATGCCTGGTTAAACCGCGGAGGCTCCCGAGACGATCTCGGTAAGTTCCTGGGTGATGCTGGCCTGACGAGCTTTGTTGTAAACCAACTGCAGCTCTTTGATCAGGTTTCCGCCGTTATCGGTTGCAGCTTTCATCGCAACCATACGTGCGGCCTGCTCACTGGCCAGGTTTTCCACCACACCCTGATAAACCTGCGATTCGACGTAACGACGCAGCAGGGTATCCAGCAGCGCTTTCGGATCGGGTTCGTACAGGTAATCCCAGGTCTTCGCCTTCATCTCTTCTTCACCTTCCGCTGGCGGTAACGGCAGCAGTTGGGTAATGGTCGGAGTCTGAGACATGGTGTTATTAAACTTGTTGGCAACGATATACAGCTTGTCGATGCGACCTTCATCATAGGCCTGCAACATCACTTTTACCGGGCCGATCAAATCAGAGAGTGCAGGCTTATCGCCCATACCGGTGACCTGTGCCACGATGTTGCCACCTACAGAGCCGAAGAATGAATTGCCCTTCGAACCGATAACGGCCAGATCGCTCTGTACGCCTTTATCTGCCCAGCCTTTCATATCTGCCAGCAATTTTTTGAACAGGTTAATGTTCAAACCACCACAAAGCCCGCGGTCAGTCGAAACGACCAGGTAGCCGACGCGCTTAACGTCACGCTCATCCAGGTAAGGGTGCTTGTATTCCAGATTACCCAGAGCAAGGTGACCAATCACTTTGCGCATGGTATCTGCATACGGACGGCTGGCCGCCATGCGTTCCTGCGTTTTACGCATTTTGGAGGCGGCGACCATTTCCATCGCTTTGGTGATCTTCTGCGTATTTTTTACGCTTCCGATCTTACTACGTATTTCTTTTGCGCCGGCCATTAGCTTCTCCTCAAAGCCTTGCGGCCTGCCTTTTCAGACAAGCCGCCAGACATTACCAGGACTGGGTTGCTTTAAACGTTTCGAGGAGGCCTTTCAGCTTCTCTTCGATTTCGTTATTGAAGTTACCCGCTTGGTTGATTTCAGCCATCAGCTCAGCGTGATCGCGATCCGCGAACGCCAGCAGAGCGGCTTCGAAGCTGCCGACTTTCGCCAGTTCAACATCGTTCAGATAGCCGCGCTCAGCAGCAAACAGCACCAGACCCTGTTGCGCGACTGACATCGGCGCATACTGTTTCTGTTTCAGCAGCTCGGTCACTTTCTGACCGTGGCTCAGCTGTTTACGCGTTGCATCGTCCAGATCGGAAGCGAACTGAGAGAACGCAGCCAGTTCACGATACTGTGCCAGCGCGGTACGAATACCACCGGACAGTTTCTTGATGATCTTGGTCTGTGCAGCACCACCAACACGGGATACCGAGATACCCGGGTTAACGGCTGGACGAATACCTGAGTTGAACAGGTTAGATTCCAGGAAGATCTGACCATCAGTAATCGAGATTACGTTGGTCGGAACGAACGCAGAAACGTCACCCGCCTGAGTTTCGATGATTGGCAGTGCTGTCAGAGAACCGGTCTGGCCTTTCACTTCACCATTGGTGAAGCGCTCAACGTAGTCAGCGCTAACGCGTGATGCACGCTCCAGCAGACGAGAGTGGAGATAGAACACGTCGCCAGGGAATGCTTCACGACCTGGTGGACGGCGCAGCAGCAGAGAAATCTGACGGTAAGCAACAGCCTGCTTAGACAGGTCATCGTACACGATCAATGCATCTTCACCGCGGTCACGGAAGTACTCACCCATCGCACAACCGGCGTACGGTGACAGGTACTGCAGTGCTGCAGATTCAGAAGCAGAAGCGACAACCACGATGGTGTTAGACAGCGCGCCGTGCTCTTCCAGTTTGCGAACTACGTTAGAAATGGTTGACGCTTTCTGGCCAATCGCAACGTAGACACACTTGATGCCTGAATCGCGCTGGTTGATGATGGCGTCGATTGCCATTGCAGTTTTACCGGTCTGACGGTCACCGATGATCAGCTCACGCTGGCCACGGCCGATTGGAATCATCGCATCGACAGATTTGTAACCGGTCTGAACAGGCTGGTCTACTGACTGACGGTCGATAACGCCCGGTGCAATCACTTCAACAGGCGAGAAGCCGTCGTTTTCGATTGCGCCTTTACCGTCGATCGGTGCACCCAAGGTGTTCACCACACGGCCCAGCAGGCCACGGCCAACTGGAACTTCTAAAATACGACCCGTACATTTTACTTTCATGCCTTCCGCGAGGTCAGCATACGGGCCCATCACTACTGCACCAACCGAGTCACGCTCGAGGTTCAGTGCGATAGCGTAACGGTTGCCCGGCAGGGCAATCATCTCACCCTGCATCACATCGGCCAGGCCGTGTACGCGGATGATACCGTCACTTACAGAAACAATAGTACCTTCGTTGTGAGCTTCACTCACGACATTGAACTGAGCAATGCGCTGCTTGATCAGTTCGCTGATTTCGGTGGAATTCAGTTGCATATGCTCCAGTCCCCTTAAGACTGCAAGACGTCTGCCAGACGATCAAGACGGCCGCGTACGCTGCCATCAATGACCAGGTCACCCGCACGGATAACCACACCTGCCATTACAGACTTATCAATTTTGCAATTCAGCTTAACTTTACGTGACAGACGTTTTTCCATCGCGGCGCTGATTTTAGTCAGCTGACTGTCACTCAGCGTGCTGGCAGAAATCACATCAACTTCGGCTGTCGCTTCATAAGCGTCACGCAGTTGAATGTACTGAGCCAGTACGGCTGGAAGCGCTGTCAAACGTCCGTTTTCGGCCATTACCTTAATCAGGTTCTGGGCGTTTTCATCAAGTTGATCGCCACAAACTGCAATGAAAGAAGCAGATAACGCTTCCGGTGCAAGCGCACCGGAAAGAAGATCTGCGATCTGTTCGTTGCGAGCCACTTCTGCGGCAAACGCCAGCATTGATTGCCAGCGATCGATGCTTTGATGCTCAACAGCAAAGTCAAAAGCTGCTTTGGCGTAGGGGCGAGCTACAGTAATCAGATCAGACATCAGCCCCTCCCTCCTTACAGTTCAGCGACCAGTTTATCAACGATGTCGCTGTTAGCAGCTTCATCCACGGAACGTTCGATGATTTTCTCGGCGCCAGCTAATGCCAGCAACGCGACTTGCTTACGCAGCTCTTCACGGGCACGCGAACGCTCGGCATCAATTTCTGCCTGCGCCTGTGCCACGATGCGGTTACGTTCAGTCTCAGCTTCGGTTTTCGCTTCGTCCAGAATCTGGGCACGGCGTTTGTTCGCCTGCTCGATAATGACCTGAGCGTCTTCTTTCGCTTTTTTCAGCTGGTCGGTCGCATTGGCCTGCGCGAGATCTAAATCTTTCTTCGCGCGCTCAGCAGAAGCAAGGCCTTCAGCAATTTCTTTCTGGCGCTTTTCGATGGCAGCCATAATCGGCGGCCATACGTACTTCATGCAGAACGCGACAAACAGAATGAACGCGATGGCCTGGCCGAGGATTGTTGCATTAATGTTCACAGCACAATGCCTCTTATTAAGTTAACTTGCTCTGCCGCTATCAGAGATAAACGGCAGAATCCGTCCCTCATCACACCAGGTGCCATGAGTGAACAAGGCTACCAGGTTTAAGCGACAGCAAACATCACGTAGAGACCCAGACCTACAGCGATCATCGGGATTGCATCCACCAGACCCATTACAACAAAGAACTGCGTACGCAGCAGAGGGATCAGATCCGGTTGACGCGCGGCGCCTTCCAGGAATTTACCTCCGAGGATGCCGATACCGATCGCAGCACCGATTGCCGCCAGGCCCATCATCACAGCGGCAGCCATGTACAGCAGATCCATATTCAGGTTTTCCATGACAGTCTCCAGTTTGTTTCAGTTAAAAGCTTAAGTGTTGAGATAAAAATCAATGTTCTTCAGATGCCATCGACAGATAGACGATCGTGAGGACCATGAAAATGAAAGCCTGCAGCGAAATGATCAGGATGTGGAAAATGGCCCAAGGCACATTCAACAACCACTGCGACCACCACGGCAGCAAGCCGGCAATCAGGATAAAGATCAACTCACCCGCATACATGTTACCGAACAGTCGCAGACCCAGTGAAACAGGCTTGGACAGCAGGCTAACACCTTCAAGAATCAGGTTAATGGGGATGAAGATCGGGTGATTAAAAGGCTGCAGCGTCAACTCTTTGGTGAAGCCGCCAATGCCTTTCATTTTGATGCTGTAGAACAGAATCAAAATAAATACGCCCAGCGCCATAGACAGCGTGATGTTCACGTCTGCAGACGGCACGACGCGCAGCGCCGGCAGGCCTAAATAGTGCTCGCCGATAAACGGCAGCAAATCGATAGGCAGCAGATCCATGAAGTTCATCAGGAAGACCCAGACGAAAATCGTCAGAGCCAGCGGGGCGATAAGTTTGCTTTTACCGTGGTACATGTCGCGCACGTTGTTATCAACGAAGCCGACAACCAGTTCGATAGCCGCTTGTAATTTCCCTGGAACACCGCTGGTAGCGCTTTTCGCCACTTTACGGAACAACACCAGGAAAATCAGTCCCAGCACCACAGAGAAAAACATGGAATCGATATTTAATACCCAGAACGTCGCGGGAGCGTCGTGCGGATTCACCAACTCGAAAGTACGCAGGTCCAACTGAAGGTTATTCAGGTGGTGACCTATGTATTCTTGCGGAGTAGAGATTTCTCCAGCAGCCATGATGCCTCTTACCCTTTGTTGTTAATTACAGCCGGAGCGACGATCTGCACCACCAGCACCGATAACCACGTGATTGCGAGTGGCCAGAAGACCGCTCCAAACACACCCAACGCCACCGCGAGGAAAATGACGGTTGTGAACACCTTCAACACTTCACCGAGGGCGAAGCTCCAGGCAACACGTCCTTTCGCAGGCGTTTGATCCTGCAGGCGCCAGGCCAAAAACATAAACAACACGTTCGGCAGCCAGGCTGCCACTCCACCCGCGAAGGCGGAGGCGCCCCAGGTAACCTCTTTCAGGGTAAAGAGCGCACCGATGATGACAAAGGTCACCAGCTGAATGATCAGCACGGCCCGGGCTAATTTCACACTGTAAAGAGACACTGACATGACGCTGAACTCTCCTGCCCCGAACGGGGTATGTCGCGTGTCGTATAAGACTGCCTTTACTCATTTGAGTCAAGCAGCAAAAGCCGTGCAAATTATACGGGCGCCACCTGCGATTTCAATCGGTAAGTAGCGAAAAGGTGAACAATTATTTAAATTTCTTTCTGAAGGGCTATTTTTCAAAACATCGTCTTTAGGCAATGTCTGACTTAAATGCTGAAAATGCCCGATCGACTTGCTTTTAAAGCGTGCTTTAGATCACATAATAAACAAGGAATGCCTGACTGAATTTGTATCAGACAAGATTTATAGGATTTCAAATACGCCTAAAGCATCAATAAATCAGTGCATTAAATTTATTTATTAGGTGATGCACTACGATTTTCGAGAAAAACACTCTATTGACATCATGCGCTGCAATAAAAACGCAAAACTGATATTACGCACGCCAATTTATTGCAAAGTTATATTTTCCCCAGTGATTATTTGGTTGGGTAAATACACGCAATAAAGTGATCTAAGTGATAATGAAATGTGAAATGTTCGTTAAATGTAACAGAGCTTTTCGGATAATTTCCGTCGGAGTTGTTAACTCGCTCGCCCTGCCCTGCTAAATAAAAGCGTTTACCTAAAAGTGTTCAATCGCTGCTTTTTCGTTCAGTGAAAAGACGAAGGCAAACGGCATGAACTGGCTTAAATCCATACCGTTTAAAAGGCTATTGGCGGGTTATCACCACCAGATGACGTTCACCATCCAGTTCGGGTACCTGCAGCGGTTGAATTTTCTCTACTGTAAAGCCTGCGGGTAATGCAGCAATTTCATCATCCGGACGCACGCCTTTCAGGGCATAAAAGCGACCTTCAGGGCTCGGCAGATGATGGCACCAGTTCAGCATATCTTCAAGTGACGCAAATGCACGGCTGATAACACCATCAAATGGCGGCTCAGACGGGAACTCTTCAACGCGGCTCTGCACTGGCGTGACGTTAGTAAGTCCTAACTCATGTTGTACCTGACGCAGGAAACGCACGCGTTTGCCAAGGCTATCCAACAAGGTGAAATGCGATTGCGGGCGCACAATGGCCAGCGGAATACCCGGTAAGCCCGGACCGGTGCCCACATCAATAAAGCGTTCGCCCTGCAAATGTGGCTCAACCACCACGCTGTCGAGAATATGGCGCACCAGCATCTGCTGCGGATCGCGCACCGATGTCAGGTTATAGGCCTTATTCCACTTATGCAGCAACTCAACATAGCCAACCAACTGCTGTTTTTGTTGATCGGTAAGGGAAATGTTTGCCGCATTGAGCAGCGAGGAGAGTTTGTTGATCACGACGAGAATTCCATTAACGGGGGCGAGTTGCCTCGCCCCAAAGTCTATCAGGCGCTTTTACGCAGCAGGCCCTGTTTTTTCAGGTAAATCAGCAGAATTGAGATTGCCGCAGGCGTGATACCCGAAATACGCGAAGCCTGGCCGATGGACGTCGGTTTGTGATCGTTGAGTTTGGCGATCACTTCATTCGACAAGCCATTCACCTGACGATAGTCGAGCTCAACAGGCAACAAGGTGTTTTCATTACGCAGCTGGCGATCAATCTCTTCCTGCTGACGCGCAATGTATCCTTCGTATTTCACCTGAATCTCCACCTGCTCAGCGGCTTGCTCATCAGGCAGTGCCGGACCGTAGCTGGCGAGTGACGTCAGCAGCGGATAGGTCATCTCTGGACGACGTAGCAGATCTTCACCGCTGGCTTCTTTGGTAAGCGGCGCGCTGATCACCGCGTTCACTTCAGCCACGTTATCCGATTTTGGATGCACCCACAGATCGCGCAGACGTTGACGCTCCTGCTCAATCGCTTCCAGTTTCTGGTTGTAGCGCGCCCAGCGTGCATCATCAACCAGACCGAGTTCGCGACCGGCTTCGGTCAAACGCAGATCGGCGTTATCTTCGCGCAGCATCAAGCGGTACTCCGCGCGCGATGTAAACATGCGGTACGGCTCTTTCGTGCCAAGCGTGCAGAGATCGTCAACCAGCACACCGAGATAAGCCTGATCGCGGCGTGGCGCCCAGCCTTCTTTGTCGGCGGAAGCGCGTGCTGCGTTCAGACCAGCCAGCAAACCTTGCGCTGCCGCTTCTTCGTAGCCGGTGGTGCCGTTGATCTGGCCAGCAAAGAACAGGCCGTGGATAAATTTGCTCTCCAGCGTCGGTTTAAGATCGCGTGGATCGAAGAAGTCATACTCAATAGCATAACCCGGACGGATGATCTTCGCGTTTTCCAGTCCTATCATCGAACGTACGATCTGCATCTGTACGTCAAACGGCAGGCTGGTGGAGATACCATTCGGGTAGATCTCGTTGCTGGTAAGGCCTTCCGGCTCCAGGAAGATCTGATGCGCGTTGCGATCGGCAAAGCGCATCACTTTGTCTTCGATCGACGGACAGTAACGTGGACCAATACCTTCAATGATCCCGGCATACATCGGGCTGCGATCGAGGTTATTGCGGATCACATCATGCGTCTGTTCGTTGGTGTAGGTGATCCAGCACGGCACTTGTTGAGGATGCTGTGAAACCTTGCCCATGAACGAGAACACCGGCATCGGATTATCACCGTGCTGCGGTGTTAGCACCGAAAAATCAATCGAGCGTGCGTCAATACGTGGCGGCGTACCGGTTTTCAGACGATTTACGCGCAGCGGCAGTGCACGCAGGCGTTTTGCCAATGGGATTGATGGCGGATCGCCTGCACGGCCACCGCTGTAGTTATCCAGGCCAATGTGGATTTTGCCATCGAGGAAGGTTCCAACGGTCAGCACCACGGTTTTGGCGCGGAACTTCAAGCCCATTTGCGTTACCGCACCGACGACACGATCGTTTTCCACAATCAGATCATCAACCGCCTGCTGGAAGATCATCAGGTTCGGCTGATTCTCCAGCGCAGTGCGTACCGCCTGGCGATACAGTACACGGTCAGCCTGAGCACGGGTGGCACGAACGGCGGGGCCTTTGCTCGCGTTTAGTATCCTAAACTGGATACCTGCCTGGTCAATTGCCGTGGCCATCAAACCGCCTAAGGCATCCACTTCCTTCACCAGATGTCCTTTCCCGATGCCACCGATCGCCGGGTTACAGGACATTTGTCCAAGCGTATCAATGTTATGGGTGAGTAACAGGGTTTGCTGACCCATTCGGGCTGCGGCCATCGCGGCCTCGGTGCCCGCATGACCACCACCGATTACGATGACGTCAAAAGGATCTGGATAAAACATGAAGTGGGTCCTCGTTAATGTTTCGGACAGGGATCGTTGCCCTGGGCGGTGGATTCTACTGAAATAATGTCGGCGGCGAAAGTCGCGGGATCCTGAGATTTAAAAGAAAGGATCTTAAGTCTTTTATATGATCTCTCTGTTAGATCTACTATTAGGATCGCACCTTGCTGTTGATAACCTCGAAAAGCGCAGGCTTAACAGCAGATTAGAGAAGATCATTAGCTGTGAATGATCGGTGATCCTGATCCGTATAAGCTGGGATCAAAATAGCGACTTATACACAGGTCAAAATAGAATCAACCGTTATTCTTTGGATAACTACTGG